>CBDCDO010000002.1:0-1752766 GCA_965215375.1 Dehalococcoidia bacterium | reverse complement strand
CTTCCTCACCTGGTGCAACGCAGGCGGAATCGTCCCGCATGAGCAGGTCACCAAGTCGATGAGCCTGTTCATGAAGGAATGCGCGCCCAACATCACAGTTCAGGCTGTGTAGCCGCTCTCACGACCTCGGCCTCGGGCAGCCGTTGCTGCATCACATCGATCGCGGCTGGGTTCTCATCGATCAATAGGTACCGACGTCCCAGTCGCGCGGCCGCCGCGCCAACCGTCCCGCTGCCCGCAAAGGGATCGAGCACGAGTTCGCCACGGTCGCTGGAGGCGCGAATGATCCGCTCAGCAAGCGCAATCGGCTTCTGAGTTGGGTAGCCCGTGCGTTCCTTAGCGTTCGTCCCCACGATCGTGTGCCACCACACGTCGGTGGGGAGCTTCCCGCGCTCCGCCTTCTCGGGACCAACAAGTCCCGGTGCGAGATACGGGATGCGGTCGATCTCGTCGCGGTTAAACACGTACTGATCGCGGTCTTTGACATAGACGAGGATGTTGTCGTGCTTCGCGGGCCAGCGACGCTTGGGTCGGCCACCGAAATCGTACGCCCAGATGATTTCATTCAGAAAGCAGTCGCGACCGAAGATACTGTCGAGCAGCACTTTGACGTAGTGAACCTCGCGAGCGTCGAGGTGCAGATACAGCGTGCCGTCCGAGCGCAGCACACGCCAGACCTCTCGCAGTCTGGGAGCGAGGAAATCGATGTATGCCTCAAATGCATCGCCATAGGACTGGCTCGACGTCGGCTCGCTGCGATATCGTCGGCCGCCGAAGCCGGTGCGATCGCCATCGGCGTCCTGCGAGGTGCGAACGCGCTGGTAGGTCCGCACATTGCCAGTGTTGAACGGCGGATCGGTGTAGACGAGCTGCACGCTGTCGTTGGGTAACGACTGGAGGATCGGCAGGTTGTCCCCTTCGACGATCCTGCCCGAGGACTCCGACATCAGGCTTCGGGGAGCTCTCGCGGGAGGCTGGAGTCGTCAGGTTCGGCCGCGCCGCGTCGTTCTGCCTCTTCCCGACGTTCTGCGGCTTCTTCTCGCTTGATCCGGCGCTCCGACTCGGCAGCTTCAAGCTCCTGGCCGATGCCCTCTTCTAGCATCTGCTCGACCGGTCGTTGTTCGACCGATGCATCAAATCCGTCGTCCAGGATGCTGTAGCTCCGTCCGCCGAGATACATGAGCGGCTTGTATTCGTCGTCGTCGAGGGTCCACGTGCCGGTGTTGAAGTCGAAACCCTCGGTGTCAGCTTGCGCGGATACGACCTTGCCAATGAACAGCGTGTGATCGCCCATGGTGTAGAAGTCGTGCAACGTGCATTCGATCCAGCCGATGCAGCCTTCTAGAAGTGGCGAATCAATCTCCTTGCCCTTAAACGTGGGCACTCGCGAGGCTTCAATCTTGTCGCCGATCGTGTTCGAGACCATGCCTAACCACTGCGTGTGATTGAGCAGCACCTTGGAGGGAACGTTGATTGCGAACTCTTCGCCAAACTTGATCATGTCGTGTGTGCGCCGAGACGGATGCACGGCGATCGCGATCAGCGGTGGATTGACAGAGACCGGCATCGACCACGCGATCGGCGCGGCGTTGCCGACACCTCGCCAGTTCGTGCTGACAATGGCTACCGGCGATCCGCCAAGCAGCCGTCGGGCGTCGTCTTCGAGCATTCGTTTGCGTACCATAGGGTTCAGTCTAGTCCTCGATCGCGGTCAGGTGGGGTAGGCTGCGAGAGATGTCTTGAGATGGAGATGGACCATGGTGGACTTTCACGACAACAGCGAAGAAGCGACCTTCCGCACCGAGGTGAAGTCGTTCATTGAGAACGAGTTCCAGCCGAGACGGAATCAGATGCGCGATGAGGCGCGAGCGGCGCAGCCGTTCGACCGACCACCGACCCAGCGGGCATGGGAGAAGGAGCTCGCTGACCGCGGCTGGATTGCTCCGGCATGGCCCGAGCAGTACGGCGGCGCAGGACTCTCGGTGATGCAGCAGTTCATCTTCAACGAGGAGATGGCTGAAGCCCGAGCACCGCGTCCGGGCGGGATCGCGATCGGCATGGCTGGTCCCACGATCATCACGATCGGGACCGAGGATCAACAAGAAGAGCACCTGCCACCGATTCTCAGCGGCGAGGCGATCTGGTGTCAGGGCTACTCCGAGCCCGGCTCTGGCTCTGACCTGGCGTCGTTGCAGACTCGCGCGGTCAAGGATGGTGACGACTTCGTCGTCAATGGGCAGAAAATCTGGACCTCGGGCGCGCACCGAGCCGATTGGATGATCCTGCTCGCTCGCACCGACCCTGACGCGCCCAAGCACAAGGGGATCACCTACTTCGTGCTCGACATGCATTCACCAGGCGTCTCCGTGCGACCGCTGGTCAACATGGCCGGCACCCACGAGTTCAACGAGGTGTTCTTCGAGGACGTCCGCATTCCTCAGCGAAACGTGCTCGGCGAGGTCAATCGGGGCTGGTACGGCGCGGTCACGACGCTGGACTTCGAGCGCTCGAGCATCGGCTCAGCGGTGGGGATGCAGCAGTCGGTCGAGGACATCATTCGATACGCCAAAGAAAACCGCGGCAGCGGCATCTCGACGGTCGACAAGCGCGAGACGCAGCTCGCCCTCACCGACCGCTACATCGAGACTCAGACCGCGCGGATGATCTCGTACCGGATCGTCTCGATGCAGAATCAAGGTCTAATCCCCAACCACGAAGCATCGATGGCAAAACTGTTCGCGATGGAGCTCAACCAGCGCATTCAGAGCACCGCAATCAAGGTGCTCGGTCTGCACGGTCAACTGCAGGGCAAGAACGCGCCTCGGCGCGGGCGACACTCGTATGCCTTCGTGCGCAGCATCGCCAACACGATCGAGGGCGGCACATCGGAGATCCAGCGAAACATCATCGCCACGCGCGGTCTCGGCTTGCCCCGCGGATAGACGAACCGGATATCGTTGAGCCTGGAGAGACCAATGTCCAGGAAATCAGCAAGGAACGGCACCGACTACGACGGCGAGAGAGCTCGCCCTTCGTGGTACGTGCCAATTCCGCCTATCGACGAAGACGGTCCAACGGCGCAGGAGCTACTAAAGAGGTTGCAAGTCCTCGTTGAGCCCGGGGACTTGCCGAACGATGTCCGGGCGGACATCAAGACGTACCTCGATCAGTTTGGAACTCCGGTTGGGCGGCATGGTTCCGATTGAATCGTTCTTCGTCGACAGTGTGTTCTTCATCGCACTGAACTCGACCAGGGACAACTGGAAAGACGCCGCACAAGCAGCGGCTGACGAACTGCATCCCCAACAACACTTGGTCACGTCGCACGGGGTCCTCAGTGAAACACTGGCTCACTTTTCGCGGGCCAGTTCAGAAGTCCGTTCTCGCCTGGGAACACAGTTTCAGAACCTAGGCCACGATCCCCAGTTCACCGTCGTGACACATGACTTGCCACTCATGGAGAGTGCACTCGAGCTTTACGGCGGGGAATTCGCTGACTCGACACTCTCCCTGCAGGACTGTGTGTCGATCGTGATTATGCGCGAGTATGGCATCACCTCCATCCTCACCGCCGATCAAGAGTTCACGCGCGCCGGCTTTACGCCACTGCTCCGTCGTTATCTCTCCTAGCCGACCACGACCGTCGCTGACAGGTCGCCTGCTTCCAGTTGTTCATCGGCGTTGAACCAGGCGCTCAAACCTTGCACTAGTTCGAGCGCGTCACCGCAAGCGATGCGAACGCTCGCCGACTGCCACGTCGCGTTGAGATAGATTCCGCCCCGACGCTGTCCAGGGATGCGTCGTTGGAATATCAGGCCATCCGGCTCTTGCGGATCGTGGACGATCACTCGGGCACTACCGATGGCGTCCGAGACCGCAGCGGCGACGCGTGCCGCTGCCTCGTCATCGCCTCGGTTGGCGACGATCCACACGCGCTGCTCCGATGGGACTCCGGCAGCGTCGAGCCGCTCGGTGATTCGCTCCGACACCTCCGCAGCGGTGACAACATCCAGCGCATCCGAGACGGCAACCACCACGTCGTCGGTGCTGCCAATAGCGAGCGATTGAAGGGAATCGGTCCAGGTCATTGCGGCTCTGCTATCCATTGCACAATCTCGGCGCCGGGCGAGTTGCCATCCTCGATCCGTAACAGTGGCAGGTGGGCGCACTCTTCCGTTATGTCCAGCGCGGCTGATTCCACCACGACGACTCCTGTCCAATCCGCTCCGATCGGGCCGTTGCAAATGGCAGCAATCGAAGAACCATCGAAGGCAGCGATGTAGATGCTGCTGACGGGGACAAACTCGGTCGCGGCACGCGTGAGGTCAATCAAACGACCGTACTCCTCGGCCCCAGTGACCGGAATCACGCCAAGCTTGTGACTCTCGACGAAGTCAAGCACGCCCAGATCTCGAGTCGCCGACCAGACATGTCGTTCGTCGTCGGGGAGCACGAACACAAGCACGACAGAATCCGGCGGCTCCTGAGGCGCGATCATGGCGGCATCAGGCTGATCGTCGATGTGCACGACGGTGTGGTCGCGCGCGAGGTCGCTCGTGGCGGCTTCGAAGGTCGGTTCCGACGTGCCAAAGAGGAAGAGGTAGGCCAACACCCCGACAATCGCAATCAGCGGCAACGCTAGTCCAAGAATGCCCAGCTTGCGCAGCATCGGCCGTCAGCTCGTCCGCGACTCGCTGAACAGCCAGTCCAACAGCCGATCGGGCCAGTCATTCTGAAACCACGGGACGTGATCCGCGCCTTGGATCGTCCACAGCTCGATCGTGATGCCTGAATCGCAGCCCTCGCGAGTTCGTTGGACCGTCGTCTCATCGCCATCGATGTCTGCTTCGAGGTCGATGCTTGGCAGCTCAGCAACCGCTTCGATGTCGCAGCCGGCGCGCTGGGCCCAGCGATTGACAAGCTCCTCAGCACCTGGGTAGCCGCCGTCGTACTCGAGCGTTCCTTCATACGGGATGTTCTGATCGGCATCGCCGTGGACTTGGAGGACCGAAATCGGACTGGCGTCTGCGCAGCGCTCGGGATCGCCGAAGGACGAACCCGCAAGGCTTGCGATGGCGACGAGCCCGTCCAAGCCATCGCAAGCGAGCCGATAGGCCATGAATCCGCCGTTGGAGAAGCCGACGACGTACACACCTGAGACATCGACCAGATCCCGCGCCTCGGCGACCAGCGAACTGAGCCAAGCATGGTCGTCGACATCGCTGTTATGGAAGTTGCAGCAGCCGTCGGTAGCGTTCCAGAATCGATTGCCACGATCGTCAGTTGTGCCTTGCGGCGTGATCAGCGCGAAGCCGTAGTCAGTAACCCGCTCGGCGAGAGCGAAGTACTGATCCTGTCCTTTGGCGTCGGCGCCGTATCCATGCAATGAGAGGACCAGCGGCATCGCCTCGTCACCGCGGTTTGCGGGAAGTTGGAGTTGAGCCGGTCGATCTCCGCCGATTTCCAGTACCTCATTCGACGCGGGCGGTGACGCCGTGGCCACAGCCGCGCTCTTTTCCCGCTCGGCAATCCACCCGAGGATCTTCGGTGTGAAATCGGTGCCCCATACCAACGGGACGTGTCCGCCGCCTTCAATCGTCCAGAGCTCCATCACCGTGCCGTCAGCGCAGCCTGAAGCCAGCTGCTTGACGGTGGTCTCGTTACCCGCGACGACGGAGTCGGTGTTGATCGCGGGCAGCTCCTTCACGTCGTCGAGGTCACACTGTGCGCGCTCGGCCCAACGTGACACCGAGTCCCAGGCGCCCGGCACAGGTCGTCGTTCTGAATCGGGATGAGTGGGCAAGCGCCCGGTCTCGTAGAGGACGAGACGATCTTCCGTGCCATGAATCTGGAGTACCGACAGTGGGTCGGGCACGCGACACTCTTCGGCAGTTGAATGTGCGCCGCCGGCAAGCGTCACGATGCCAATCAGCCCGGTCAGATCCTCACACGCGAGTCGATAGGACATGAATCCACCGTTGGAGTGCCCAACGGCGAAGACGTGCTCGAACTCAACATGCTCACGCGCTTCCTCAACGAGCGACGTGATGTAGCCGACGTCGTCCGGCTCAGCGCCGAACAGGTCGCAACACTCGGGAGTTCCGTTCCAGAACTGATCGTCAATCTCGTTCGTCGTTCCGTCGGGCAGGAGTAGCGCGAAGTTGCCCTTGTCGACCCATTGTGAGAAGAGGAAGTACAGGTCGACTTCTCGCGAGTTACTGCCATAGCCGTGCAGCAACACAATCAACGAGCCTGCCGCGGTTGTGTCAGCGGTCTGTGGAATGAGCAGCGTCGCTGGTCGGTCACCACCGATTGTGAGTTTGGTTTTGACCTCAGCGGCCGAATCTGCTTGCTGTTCCTGATCGGGCTGAGCCGCCTGCTCCGCTTGGCCTTGTTGTGTCTCTTGGGCTTGCGACTGCGCATCGGATACCGCTTGGGACTGCTCCGCCGACTGTTCCTGCTGGTCGCTCGGTTGATCGTCCGTGACCTCAGCCGGCTGGTCTGACTCCTGCTGCGCGGCGTCCTGGGACGGAGATTGAGCGACGGCTTCCTGCGCCTGCGGCTCAGGACTGTCCGTGTCCGACTGCTGCTGCTGGCGTTGCTCGCTCTGCTGGTCTGACGGCTCTGTGGCGCTGTCATCGCTGCATCCGACGACGAAGGTCGCGAGCGCGATGAACAGCCCGAAGAAGACAGCGAGAGCGATTGTGCGAAGCATGGTGAACAGCGTATCGGCAAGTTGGAAAAGATCGATCAAGGGCGGTCGCTGACTGTTAGCCTTGCCCCAGTCAGCATGGCTCCGCGAGCCACACCACGGCTTGGTGAGCCGAAGGGAGTCGACCGATGCGACGCGCCGCCTGGAACTCCGACCGCACACTGAGCGTTCACAATGATCCGCAACGACCGCCCGCCGAGGGCGAGGTTCGGGTGCAGGTGGTCAACGCCGGCATCTGCGGATCGGATCTGCACTGGTATCGGGGCGACTTTCAGCCGCAATCGCTACGCACTCCAGGTCACGAGATCGGTGGGATCGTGGCATCCGTCGGCGCCGGTGTCGATCACGTCCAAGAGGGCGATGTGGTCGGCGTCGAACCACTCCTGCGCTGTGGCAATTGCGGATACTGCAATTCGGGGCATTACAACCAGTGTCAGGTCGCGGGTGGACTGATCGGCATCGCGGTCGATGGCGGCATGGCGCAGGACGTGTTCGCCCCTGGCGTCGCCGTGTTCAAAGCGCCGCCAAACGTCGATGGCGAAGTCGCGGCCATGGCCGAGCCGCTCGCTTGCGGCGTCCACGGCTACAACATGGCGACACTCGGACAGGGCGAGACCGTACTGGTGGTCGGCGCTGGGACGATTGGGCTCACCGCCCAACTCGCCGCGCAGGCAGCAGGCGCAAATGTGATTGTCCTCGCCCGACACCCACACCAGCAAGAGGCGGCGCGCAATCTCGGCGCCGCAGAAGTGATCGGTGAGGACGAGGCAGGCCAGCAGCGTCTGAAAGAACTCACCGACGACGACGCGATCGATGTGGTGGCCGAATGCGTCGGCGGTCACGCCGACACGATTCGACAGTCGGTTGATGTGGTGCGTCGGTTGGGACGAGTGATCGTGCTCGGAGTCTTTGCGATCGACAATGCCGGCTTCAATCCGCTGACCTTGCTCGGCAAGGAGATCACGATGGTCGGAGCGGTGACCTACGGCAAGCTGGGAGGTCGCACCGCTGACTATCAGCAGGCGCTCGACGTGCTCTCGGGATGCACCGAGGAGGCGAGGTCACTAATCACGCACCGCTACGGTCTCGACGACGTCAACAAAGCCTTCGATACGGCGCTGGACAAGTCATCGAAGTCAATCAAGGTGCACATCAAACCGAACGCGTGACGGAGTCGGCCTTCTTTAGCTGAGGGCGACCTCACCCAGCCAACGAACACGGTCGAAATGCGGTAATGCTGCTCGGTAAAATCGACGGTCGGCGGTCCAGAACTCACAGTCGACATTTTCGGCTAAAGCGAGGTAGTGGGAGTCGTACGCGGCGCCCTGCCCGAGTTCGCTTGCGAGCTGCAGTGCTCTGCGATAGAGCGAGAGGTCGTGAACCAGCGTGATATCAAATGCTCTCATTCGATCGAGCAACTCGATAGCGGAGAGATCGGACAGCACCCCTCGTCGAACATACTTATGGTGAACGTTCGTCAGCTCGAAAAACAATAGAGACGGTGCCAGCAGCTCTATCCCTTGACTGTCCCACTGCGTCTGCAGCTCGTCCGCCAATGCCGAGTCTCTCACGAGAACTAACCACTTCACCACGAGATTCGAATCGACGACGACCTTCTCAGTCATCTCCACTCGTCCAACTGGGCGTCACGCTCTTCCCGCATCTCTCGAACGATATCCACGGAATCGCTTTCCAGTGGTCTGCCCTTGAAGATGTTGTTGCGAGAATCTCGCAAACGTTCAATCGCCTCCCGGTTGCCGCGCTTCTTCCTGCGGGCAATGATCTCGGCGCCTGTGAGATGAGGTTTTAGCATCTCAGTTTCATCGCGGTCGACCTCCCCCGCGATTGCTGCTTCACAGTAGCGACTCAGGCTCATACCTCGACGCGCCGCAGCGATCTGTGCTCGCCCCTCGATCTCGGCCTCGAGCTCTACAGTGACCGTTCGACGTTCCGTGCTCACTTGCGCTCTCCGTGGATGGTCATCCTGTCCTCAAGCGTATCGAGATCTTGGCGGTGGCGACGGTGTCGCGTCAGAAAATCGCCAGAGGATTCGCCGGACTGCCGGTCCCACCGATGATCCGCAGCGGACTGAGGACGAACTGGAACTCGTGCCGACCGTAGCGATTGGCCGCCTCCGCCACATCCTCGAGCTGCATGTTGTCCATCAACCACAGCCCCATGTGGACGATCCCGACCGCGTGCACGGGGATCCGCAGCGTTTCGTATCCCGAGGGATTGACATCGGTCGCGGTATCGGCGCCGATCACGGCCGCACCGCGCTCGTGCAGCCATGGCAGACTTGCGACGTGCCAGCCGGGAAATCCGGTCTCGAGCAGCGGCTCGCGGCCCACCTCGCGCTTGCGCTTTCCGTAGCCGGTGCGGAGCAGCACCGCATCGCCCTCGCGCACGCGGACGCCCTGTCGCTCCTCGGCCGCCTCGAGGTCTTCTGGAAAGACGCCTTCGCCGGGTTCCATCCAATCGACACCTTTGGCCGCCGCCACATCGAGAAGCACGCCCCGGGTGACGATGCCGTCGCGCAACTCGGTGATGGGCAGGTTGGTCGCGCCGGCTCCGGAGTTAACCAGGTGGGCCGGCTTTCCGTTGTACATCTTGCCGTCCCAGAAAATGTGGCAGAGCCCGTCGAGGTGGGTGATCGCGTATCCGTGATAGACCAGTCCGAAGAACTCCATCGCGCCGGCCATGCGCGACACACCAGCGTCGGCGACGGCGGCTGCCGACTCGCCGGTCGCGACCATGAAGCGCTGCGGCGTGCCCATCGCGTGGTCGGGCTGATGCGTGTTCTCGATGTCCCACGCACACGAGACGGAGACGCCTTCGGTGACCAACGCCGCGGCCGCCCGACGGACCTCGGGCGTAACGTGATTCAAGGTGCCGAGCTGATCATCATCGCCCCAGCGTCCCCAATTTGACAGCGAGTCCATCATCGCCATGACTTCTGCTTCGGTCGGTACGGTTCGGTCGGACGTCATTGGTGGTTCCTCTCCAGGTCGTTCAGGTTGACGCGCATAGATTACTCGTCTGGCCTCGCCGACCGTGCGGATGACCTGGTAGCGTTGCCAACGGAAGCACCTGCCCAGTAGAAGAGGGAACAGCAATGAGTGATGCACCAATTGGCGGTTGGACGGAACCACAGTTTGCCGGGGTCAAGGAAGCCTTTGCGAAGAACTTCGCCGAACACGGCGAGGTCGGTGCCGCGGTCGCCGTGTATCTGAACGGCGAGCCAGTCGTCGACCTCTGGGGCGGCTGGTACTCGATGGAACACGAGCGCGAATGGGACCGCAACACGCTGGTCAACGTCTTCTCGACGACCAAGGGTCTGGCCGCCTTCTGCGCACACCGATTGGCAGAGCAAGGACGCCTGGACTTCGATGCGCCGGTCGCTGAGTACTGGCCCGAATTCGCTCAGGCTGGCAAGGGCGACATTCCGGTCCGTTGGCTGATGTCCCACCGCGCCGGCATGGCCGCCGTGCGCCGTCCGCTGGTGATGGAGGACATGTTCAACTGGGACACCATGTGCGAAGCTCTGGCCGAGCAGGAGCCCTGGTGGACGCCGGGTGAACAGCATGGCTATCACGCGGTCACCTACGGCTGGCTCGTGGGCGAGGTGGTGCGCCGCATCGATGGACGCTCGCTCGGCACGTACTGGCGCGAGGAGTTCGCCGCACCTCTGGGACTCGACGCGCATATCGGCACAGGAGCTGAGTTCGACGGTCGGATCTCGACCCTGATGGACGCCCCGGTCGATCCGAACGCGCCCAACCTGATGGAAATGCTTGGCGAGGACAGCGTTGGCGCGGCTGCCTTCTCGAATCCGCCGCTTGGCGGCCCGGACGACCAGAACATTACGGCGAGTCGCGGCTGGCGTGGTGCGGAGATTCCCGCCGCCAACGGTCACGCGACTGCGAGGTCGCTAGCCCGCGTCTACGGAGCAGCGGCCAACGGCGGCGAGATCGACGGCATCCACGTGATCAATCCTGAGACGTTGGAGAACGCGCTCATCGAGCAGTCCAACGGTCCCGATGCGTGTCTGATGATTCCTACAAGGTTCGGTCTGGGCTTCATGCTGACCGGAGAGTTCCTGCCGCTGGGTCCAAATCCACGTGCCTTCGGTCACCCCGGCGCCGGAGGATCCCTCGCCTACGGAGACATCGACGCAAACATCGGCTTCGGCTACACAATGAACCAGATGCAAAACAACCTCAGCGGAGACCCACGCGTCAACGGCCTGATCGACGCGGTCTACTCGTCGTTGTAGGGGCCCTAGATGCCTCTCCCTGGACAACACTGCCCATCAGTGCTATATTCCTTTACAGGGAGAGGCACCGATGCCAATCTGTGGGCGCGTTGAGCAATTCCGTGAAGAGTCAACAACCTGGGACTGGAAGTTCAGGGTTTCAGTTGCACCGATTGGACTTCGGGGCCAATTTGGTTTGATCTTTGAGTCCGCCTTCCCTCGGCTTATCTGTCGACGAAGGCGAAAAACGAAACGAAGTCGTCCTCGTAACGCAGAACCGAGAATTGCGAGACAAGGTCAACAAACTCCTGAACGTCCTTTCGCAGACCGTGACGATCGATGACCACGCGGACCTTTCGTATGCGTTGGCGATCCATCGCTACATGGATATCCACAGTCGCTCTTATGTTGGCGACCTAGTTCATAAGGGCAAGTATTGGCTCCAGGCATCTGAGGACCAATTGGAGCTCGCCGACGCGATGCTAGGGTTCATCGACGCACATCCAGGGTTTAGTGGGGTCTCGCGAGTCTCGTGTCCTCCATCTAGCTCTGGCAATAGGTGGGCCGGACTCACGGGTTTCTTGGCTGACCACGTCAGCAGGAAGCTCAATCTTCCCAAAGTGGCCATCGAGGGGCCCACTCGCCGACCTCGTAAACAAACTGAGCATCTGGACGATTGCTCGGATGTGCATGGCACGTTCTGGGTTAGCGAACGGATTCAGGGAGAGACCATACTTGTTGTGGATGACCTGTATGGCGCTGGCTGCACGACTAATGAAGCCGTTCGTGTCCTGCGCTTGGCAGGAGCCCGACGTGTTTTCGCTCTCGCCGGCAGCAAAACAGCAACGAGATGCAATGGTCTTTCTCCCGAAAGCGAAAACTGGCCTGACTGGATTCCATCGGAAGCATTTGGGAGTCGCGATGATCTTCCGTTCGGCTGAGGAGATTCACCATGGGGCACTATGAACGTTGGACCAGACACCCCCGAGATCCGTTTCCGACTCTGACCGGACTCGGACTTGAGGAGCCGCTTGAAGCAAAGGGAGTCTCACTCTGTGGTTCACGTGCAGCTGGTGACGATGGCCTCGCCATGGCGCGTGCTGTGGGACGTTTGGCTGCCGAACTTGAGCTGCCCCTCGTCAGCGGATACGCAAAGGGAGTCGATTTGGCTGGCCATGTGGCATGTGTTGAGGCAGGCGGACACACCATCGCTGTCCTAGCGGAAGGTCTGAGCCGATTCCGTCTTCGCCGCGAACTGAGGGCGGCTTTTGATTCCTGGAGTGAAGTCGAGTCTCATCTGACCGTGGTCTCACAGTTTGCGTCGAATGACCGCTGGGCCGTGGGGCGGGCGATGGCGCGCAACGCTACGATCTGCGAGCTCGGTCGAGTGCTGGTTGCCATCGACCCCGGTGAGAAGGGGGGCACTCTCGATGCGGTTAAGAAAGCCCTGAAAATGGACATGCCGGTCGTCATCGCCTGGTCGAATCACACGATGAGCCGTCAGCATCTCGACAAACTCGAACAGGACGGCGCCAGGATCGTCGAGTCCGAACTTGACCTGTTGGCTGCAGTGAACAATGCGCTTGAGCCTCGGGAGGCGGATGCACTTCCTGAGCAGCTGGAGCTGTCGCTGCCCGCCGTCTCAGACTGACGTGAGACCTTCCGCGATCACGCCGTCGTCTGCCAGCTTTGATATCTGCGCGGTGCTCATTCCCAACAGCTCTCCGAGGACGTAGTGATTGTCCTCTCCGTAGAGTGGTGCTCCTCGGTCGATGGGGCCTCCCATGAATGGTGGGGTTTCGCTCCATTTGACGGGGACTTCTTTGGTTGGCCAGGGACCCATTTCTGAGTGCTCGACCTCGGTGAGCCAGTTGAGGTGGCTGAGTTGGGGGTCGGCCTCGACTCGATCCTGGGCGTCCTGGCAGACTCCGGCGGCGACTCCGACCTCCTGCAGGCGCTGCATCAGGTCCCAGCGGTCGTGCTGGCGGGTCCACTCGCTGATTTTCTGGTCCAGTTCATCCTGGTTGGCGAGACGGTCGGCGAGCGATGCGAAGCGATCGGACGATGCCCACTCGGGATCTCCCATGACGCGACGGAGCGACTGCCACTCGGACTCGTCGAAGCAGGCGAAGGCGATCCAGCGATCGTTGGACTCGATGTCGTCTCGGCACTTGTAAGCGCCATGGGGAGCGGCCGGCTTGTAGGGCGAACGGTTGCCGTAGCGCTGCCAGACCTTACCGTTGGCCGACCACTCGAGGACCGACGTGCCGTTCAGGTAGATGCCCGCGTCGACCTGCGAGGAGTCGATCCACTGGCCCTTGCCGGTTCGGTCGCGGTAGTACAGCGCGGCCATCATCGCGTTGGCGAGATTGTAGGCGCCGAACCAGTCGAGATAGCTGTAGCCCCAGCCGGCAGGCGCGTAGGGCTCGGGCAGGCCGGACAGCTCCGAAATCCCGGCGAACGAGGCGGCAATCGGTCCGACGGTGCGGTAGCGACCGTAGACGCCGACCTGTCCCATGCCAGACTGCGAGAGGTAGATGATGTCGGGCTTGATCTCTTTCATCACCTCATAGCCAAGGCCCCAGCGCTCCATCACGCCGGGCGAGAAACCCTCGGCCACAATGTCGCTCACGGCGACGAGTTGCTTAGCAATCTCGAGGCCGCGCGGGTCGCGCAGGTTGAGCGAGAGTCCGCGGTGTCCGGCATGGAAGTCGTTGAACTGCCCGGAGCGGTTAATCGTGGAGTTGTCAGCGGGCAGCGGACCCTCGTTGATTCCGAGCGCCTGTCGGGCCGCCATGCCGCCCTGCGGAAACTGCGCCATGCCGACACGCAGGTCCATGTTCTGGTGCCACTCGACCTTGATGTCCTCCGCCCCGAGAGCGGAGAGGAATCGGGGTGCGCCGCCTGAGGCGAGCCACCAGGTGAAGTCGAGGATGCGCACGCCGTCGAGGGGGAACGGGGTGCCCCAGCGGGAGAGGGAGTTCCCCTCTCGGCTGCCTGCCGCTGAGGGGCTGAGTGAGCCCCCTCCGTCACTTCGTGACACCTCCCCCTTTGGGGGAAGTCCAAGCTCGGAGAGAATCTCGTCGTTGTGCTCGCCGAGCAATGGGGCGCGCGGGCCGACCTTCCATGAGGTCTCGGACGACACCCACTTGCTTGAGGTGTAGACAAACTCGGCAGGCTCACCGTCGATTTCGTGCTCGGGATGCTCAACGTTGGCGAAACTGCCTCGCTCCCACCAGTGTGGATCGAGTGCGTTCTCGTGTGGTTTGCGCAGCGGCGCCCAGAGGTGCCCGAGGTCCTGCGCATCTCGCCAGGGGACGTCCTCGAAACGGAACTTGCGGATTAGCCGTTGCGAGACCTCCTGCAGATGCGCCGCTGTTTCGCCTCTCGACCTGGTGCTGGCTCCGCCCGTTTCCGGCGGCGTCTCATTGAGGTCGGCAGACATGTCGTACTCGTCGAGGAAGTCGATCAGCGACTGCGAGCGTCCACGCGGCAGCGCCATCACCCAGCGACCGTCCTTGGTCGGACCGATCGAGGGCAGCGGCGTGACGACCTCGGCCGCATGTCGGCAAGTCTGGCGGAAGTAGCGGGCGCGTCGGTAGACCCAGCTCATCAGGTCGAGCTCGGTATTCTTGGCCACCGCGTCGTGGACGGCGGTGTGCAGCGTTTGCGCCCGTCCCGAACGATGACGATCAATCAGTGCCGCGATGGCATTCATACAGGTCAGCTCGCCAGCGATGTGGTACGCCTGCCACATCTGCGGCGCAATCGGCGGAGTGTCATAGGTGCCATCGGGCTGCGGGTCGTAGCCGCAGTTCATCATCGGACCACCGAGTGCCAGGTGCACGAGGTCTGAGCCACGAAAATCGGCCCACGGGCCCGAGTCGCCGAAGGGTGACATCCGCGCAATCACAATGTCCGGATTGGCGTCGCGCACTGCGGCTTCGTCAGGACCGTGAGCGTCGATGTCCGTCTTGGGTCGCGCATCGAGGAAGAGGTCGGCTGTCTTGAGCAACACAAGCAGCGACGAACGACCATCTCCCGACTTGAGGTCCAGCGTGACCGAGCGCTTGCCAATGTTGTAGTGCCACCAATAGAGCGACCGCTCAGGGCCCGGTTCGTCCTCGTAGAAGGGACCGATATTCCGCGTCGAGCAACCCTCGGGTGGCTCAACCTTAATCACATCGGCGCCGAGTCCAGCCAGCAGCTTGCCAGCGTAAGCGGAGACCTCGTCGCCAATTTCGACGACGCGCAGATCGGAGAGGAGGTGTTCGCTGTTGGTCGTAATCATAGCTCGTTCCTTTGCACTCTTTCGCCGCAAATCACCCGAAGTAGTGTTCGTGAGATCTTTTCATTAGCATTTCGAGTGCTTCTCGCTTGTCGCTCAGATCGTCCTTTCGGATCCGGACTCGATACTGTTTCCACGTCTTATCGTATGACATCATATCCATGCCTCCGCTTTCGAGTTGAACGGTGAACTCGTCGTCTAGCGGCAACTTGAACTCCGCTATTGCAAACTCGGACTTCCGAGGCTTCATTGTCAGAAAGCCGCGACTTTTGCCGTCAAACTCTACTGCAATGTAGTGCTTGTTGTATCGCATTTGATAGTCAGAAGTCCCACCCAGCTGAAGTTCGTTGAGAAATGAGACGAGTCCATCTGCAATCTTAAGGGTTGCCTTGGACGCCTTCGTTTCCCAAGAAGACCTATCGATCGTTTCTCCAGCATCCTCTTCCTCTGTTCCACGCTGCTTTAGCTTGACTACTTGGGTTGCGATGAGAGTAACTGCACCATTCAACTCAATGCACTGCAGCTCAATTGCTATCAGCGGAACCGACCCACCTATGAGCGAGATGACGTTATGAAACCGGCTGGTTATGTCCTCCGCCGCGATGACTGCGATGTGGTCGTAGTGGGGAAACCTCTGGCGCTCTAGATCCCAGTACTCGATCGTCCTAACAATGTGAGATTCGTCTAGCGGACCTAGTTGCACCTCAACTTCGTAGCGGGTCAGCGTCTCAGGATCGGACAACAGGAGATCTAGTCTCCCAGCACCCGGCTGCACCCGCTCCCTTTCGCGAACTTCAAGCTCCCCTAGGCCAAGCAGCTCGGGTTGCTCAGCTAGGACATCCTGCAACCATGCTTCATCAGTCCGCGGGTCACACTTCATGCGAATGTACTTTGGCGTTGCGATCTTAAGAGTGTTCATTGGCCCGCTCCAACTGTGGTGGCGCTTCGATCTACGCCCGAGGCAGGCCCAGACCCCTGGTGGCGATGACGTTTCGCTGCACCTCGGACGTCCCGCCTCGGATCGTTGCGGGGACCATGCCGACGTAGTTCCTGGTGAACGTGCTGGCCGGCGGTGAGGCGCTCCAGTGCTGTGCGTGTAGACCGAATACCTTGGTCGCGGTCAGCGCGAGTCGCTGACTCAGCTCCGAGGCGAACAATTTCGCGGTCGACGCTTCGTAGTTCGGCACCAAGCCCGACGACTGCATTGAGATGATACGGAAGCTGAACTGGTAGAGCGTCTCCGTTTCGACGTAGCGGTCGACGATCTCCTGGCGCAACTCTGGCGTCAGACGCTCCCGCGCGCCTTGCTCGTTGTTCTGGATGTGAGTGATCAACTGTCGGAGTTGTCGTCGCGCAGCGACCGCGCCACCGATATTCGAGCGCTCGAAGTCGAGCAGCGTCATGCCGACGTACCAGCCGCGATTCAGCTCACCGACGAGATTGCTGGCCGGGATTCGCACATCCTCGAAAAAGACCTCGTTGAAGTAGTGGTCTCCGTTGATGTTGATCAGCGGACGCACGGTGATGCCCGGCGTTTTGATGCTGTCGATCATGACGAAGGAGATCCCACGATGCTTGGGCGCATCGGGATCGGTACGAACCAGCGCGAACATGGCGTCGGCGGTGTGGGCGGCCGAAGTCCAGATCTTCTGCCCATTGATGATGAAGTCGTCGCCATCGCGCACGGCGCGGGTGGTGAGCGAGGCGAGGTCGGAGCCGGAGCCCGGCTCGCTGTAGCCCTGCGCCCAGGTGACCTCGCCGTTGAGAATCGGCGGCAGGTACTGTTCCTTCTGCTCGTCGGAGCCGTGGACGATCAGGGTCGGTCCGAGCATGTTCACACCCGAGCCACCGACGCCTGGAGCGCCAGACTCGGCCAGTTCCTGGTTGAAGATGAACTGTTCCATTGGCGAGAGACCGCCGCCGCCGTACTCGGACGGCCAGTGCGGCGCGACCCAGTGACGCTCGGCGAGCGCGGCGTGCCAGTCGACGGCGGCCTGTAGAGCGGTGGGATCGTCCGATTTGCGGTCGTTCTCCCAAGCGCGTTCGGGCATGGCGCCACGAGCGGCGAGCTCGCGATATCGCTGCGGCAGACGGTCAGCGATCAGCGTGGAGACCTCGCTGCGAAACGCGGCCTGTTCGGGGGTGTCATTCCAGTCCATGTGCGCGTCCTCTTGAGAACTCGTACCTTGCCGAGCATGGCCAAATAGCAGGGCCCAGTCGGCCTGCTCTACAGTCCCGGTACCGCCAGCGCGACGGCTGCCTGAATTTCGTCGAGCGTGCGATTGACGCTCATCCCGATCAGGTCCATGCGGGCGAGCTGATCAATTCGTGCCTCGACTCGCTCGAGGTACTCGCGCGGCAGGAGCAGCTCCAGCAGCCGACTCGCTCTCGCGAGCCCGACCATCGCCGCCATCTCAGGGTCGGGAATTTCGTCTGAGAGCAAGGTGTCGATCATCTTGCGTTGAACGTCGCGGACGACCTGCGGATCGACGGGTGGGAACTTTTCGGACCGCAGCACGATCAGTCGGCGCCCGGCTTCTCGCTGGATGATTCCGCGATCGATCAGATCCTCAATCATCTGCTGACGGAGGACCAACGAGTATCGCGCGATCTCGGAGATCCAGTAGGCAATCGGCTGATTCGGCGCGCCGGAGTTGATCTGGTGCAGCACGCTGTCGAGCAGCGGATTGCCGGTCGCCTCTGCCGAGATGATGAACAGTCGGTTTGGGTCGGTGTCGATCCGATTGAGGAACGACAGGTCGAGCAATGAGGCACCGGCGATGGCGTAGTCGAGGCGGCCGTCATAGGGTCGATCGAGGACACCATCCTCGCCGAGCCCCAACAGAACGATCTGGTCGCTGATCGAGAGTTCTGGCATCAAGATCCCCTTCGCGTCGCGGCACTGGTCATGTGAGCGCCTCGCCATGGTTGGTAGTCATAACGCCATGCTAGCTGACCATCGCGCCAGCATCTTCGCAGAGGATGCACTGTAAGGACGACACGCTTACATCCACGGCTCGATGGTGACGTTGACCGCAGGCTCTCCCGTTTCGCCGGCGAGCGTGTCGATTGCGGTCGCTGCGTCTTCCAGGGGAAACGCGTGCGTGTGCAGACGCTCCAACGGGAAACGTCCCGAACCTATCGTGTCGATGGCTTGAACGAACGACTCGTGGTCGACGCCGAACACACCTCGCACGTGGAGTTGTCGAGTGACGATGTCATCGGAGTTGAACTCGGGCACGTGTCGTCCACCCTTGAGTCCAGCGAGGACGACCGTACCGCCCCGCCGGGCCATCTTCATCGCGTCGGAGACTGGGTCGGTGGCGTATGGGGTGACATCAATCACGGCGTCGGCGCCGCGACCATCGGTCGCCTCGAGGACACGTTCGACGACCGGCTCACTGTCGGCGACCAGGGTCAGGTCGGCGCCGAACTCTCGGGCCAGCGCGAGCTTATGTTCATCGCGACCGAGCCCCGTCGCAATGATCGTGCCTGCTCCGGCGGCTCGTGCAGCGATGATCGAGCAGATCCCTCGCTGCCCAGCGCCGAGCACGACCACTGTTTGTCCAACCTGGAGGTTGGTCGCGTTGACGGCCCAGGCGAACCCCGCTCCGAGCGGGTTGTACAGCGCGGCGAGCCTCGGCGGCATATTGAACGGCATTCGGTGCATGACGGTCGCCGGATGGAGATAGAGGTACTCCGCGTAGCCACCCCAGAGCGCGGGCGCGCGTTCGGTCAGCGTGTAGCCAATCCCTGCGCCGTCGCTGCACTGCCGACCGTCGAGGCATTGCCGACAGCGCCCACATCGGACGCCCGGCTCCACCGACACGAGGTCGCCCACGTCGACGCCCCAGCGCTCCTTCGCGCGCTCTCCCAGGGCGGCAATCCTGCCGACCGGCTCATGTCCGGGAATCACCGGGAACCGCGCCGAGAAGTGGCCGTTGAACTGTTCGTAGTCCGAACCGCAGATGCCGCAGACTTCCATCCGCAATAGGCCGTCGTCAGGGCCGATCTCGGGGATCGGAAACGACTGCATCTGAAGATCGCGAACGCTGGTAAGCACCATCGCCCGAGCGACGTCGGGCACGGGCGGCATCTCTGCGGCTGGCATGGCCGATCTCCTATCGCTGGTCGATCAGTGGCTGCAGGCGAGCGTTGCGTTCCATGCTGTCCTGCATCAGACGCGCTCGCTCTTGTCCGAGCGGCGACTCCAGGTCTTCCATCAGTGGGCCAGCTCGACCGGCGTCGCGAACCCCGCCATCCATGACGAGATAGCTGCCAGTCATGAAGTCGGCGTCGGGACCGGCGAGAAAGGCGATCAGCCCGGCGATATCGGCTGGACTCCCAGCCCGACCAACCGGCGTCGTCTGCTCGAGGGCTGCGCGGATCGGGCCGCCTTCGTCGCCCGCGAGCGCGTGGGCGAGCGGGGTGTCGATCACGCCTGGTCCGATGGCGTTGATGTTGATGCGGTGCGGGCCGAGGTCTGAGGCCCAGCCTCGGACCATCATGGCGACACCGGCTTTGGTCGCCGAGTAGCTCCACATCAACTGACTCGTGCTGAGCGCGGCGAGCGATGAGATGCAGACGATCCGTCCGCCATTGCCCGAGGCGACCATCCGCTGGGCAGCGGCCTGAACCGTGAGGAACACGCCGGTGAGGTTGATATCGACCTGGTCTTGCCAGTCTTTGAGCTCCATGTCGAGCACGGAGCCAGCGCGTCCGATGCCTGCGTTGGCGACCGCGATGTCGAGTCCGCCGAGCTCGGTCACGCACGCGTCGGCCGCCTCCTGCACCTGCGACTTCGACGCCACATTGCAGCGGACGATGGGGGCCGAACGGCCGAACTCGCGCACCATCGAGGCTGTTTCTTCAGCCGCGTCGAGATCAATGTCGGCAATGCAGATGTCGGCGCCATCGCGGGCCAGTCGGACGGCCGTGCCTCGGCCGATTCCGCTTCCGGCACCCGTGATCAGGGCACGCTTGCCCGTCAGATCAGCCATGAGCAGCTCCTCAGTTGACATCGCGAACTGGTGTCGCGGTGTGTCCTAGAAGGTAGCGAATCTGGCGGCGTCTGCGGAGGTTAGCGGCTGCCTCGGAGGCGGGGATCGAGCACATCGCGGAGCGCGTCGCCGAGCACGTTGAAGCCGAACACCAGCGACGACAGCGCCAGTCCTGCCCAGAGCGATGTCCACGGTGAGTAGATGATGAATTGTCGACCGTCGGCGATCATCTTGCCCCAGGAGACGTCAAGTGTGCCGAGTCCGAGGAAGCTGAGCGCCGCCTCGGCGAGGATGAATGCGCCAATAGTGATCGAGAAGATCACGATCAGCGGCGCGAAAATATTCGGCAGAATGTGGAAGCCCATAATCCGAGGGGAGTTGGCGCCGATCGTGCGGGCCGCCTCGACAAAGGGCATCTCCCGAATTTGGATCACGCTACCGCGCACAATGCGGTTGGTCGGCGCAACTCCAAGCACCGCCAACGAGAGCGTCACCCAAAGTGCGGACGGATCTGTGATCGACGCGATCAGCATCAGGAAGGCGATCGGTGGGAAGCTCTGTACGGCGTCGAGGACTCGGTTGATTACGAGGTCGACCGATCCACCGAACGAACCGGAGACCAAACCCGTGACCGTGCCAGCGGCAACACCGACGAGCGTGGCGAAGAATCCGATGTAAAGCGACAGCCTCGCACCTTCTAGGACGCGAGCGAAGAGGTCGTGCCCCGCTCGGTCGGTGCCGAACCAGTGCTTGCCCGACGGTCCCAAGAGCGAAGAGGTAATCAGTGGGTTGTCTGTCCCTGCGGCGAGGAAGTTGTCGACATCCGTGATCGTGCCGTCTGCGATTTCAATCTGTTCCGCCTCAACGAGCGTTTCCAGCAGCGTGCCTTCAGCAATCTCAGCCAACGCGTAGTCGACCATCTCACTGATGACTCCAGCTTCCACCGCGGGCTGACCATAGACGGACGGTTCACCAACGATCGCGCGGAGCTCGGCGTCGGAGAGGTCGGCGCTCTGACCGTCTAAGGCGTCCGCCATCCTGTCGTCGGCGTACTTGACCGATGCGATCTCGAACACCGTGCGCGAGTCGTAGCGACCGATCCCAAGCCAACCGCCACCGTCGCCGACAGTGCCGATCGCGATCACGCTCCAGACGACAACGATGATCACACCCGCAGCGCCAAGCCGCTTGGTCACCATGAAGTCGCGGAACCAGCCCCAAACCCGCCGCAGGCCAGTGGCCTGATCGACGCGGAGTCCCTGAGTGGCGGCGAAATCGTCGAGTGCTTCGCTGCTATCGGTTCGTTGACTCATTGTTGTCCAGGTGTCCGACTAGTTGTAGCGAATGCGCGGGTCGATCAGCGCGTAGCTGATGTCGATCACGATGTTGACGATGATCACGAACAGAGCGAGGAAGAAGACGGTCGTCTGGATGACCGGGATGTCCGCTTGGTAGAGGCGCTGGAGCAGCATTAGTCCCAAGCCGGGGATGTTGAACAGCACCTCGAGGATGATGTTGCCACCGACCAACGCGGCGAGCTGCAGTCCGAAGACGCTAAGCACCGGCACGAGCGCATTGCGCAGGGCGTGTCGGCGGATGACAGCGCGCTCGCGCAGGCCCTTCGACCAGGCAGTGCGAACGTAGTCTTGTCGCAGGACTTCCAACAGCTCCGAGCGGGTAATCCGCATCAGTCCGGCGCCAGCGGCGATGCCGCCCGCCACCGCGGGAATCGTATAGAGCGCAAAGAACCCTTCGACCGAGGTGAAGATACTCCTCGCACTTTCGTCGGTGAGCGGTATCGCCCAGAGCCCTCCTTCAAAGACACCTCCCGGCGACACTACGAAGATGAACATCGTCGCGATCCAGAAGGCGGGAGCCGCCAAGGCCATGATCGCGAAGCCGCGCAGACCGTAGTCGAGCAGCTGGTCCTGCCGCATCGCCGAGAGAATGCCCACGGGAAGCGCAACCACCACCGCCACCACGAGGGCGTAGGCGTTCAGGTGCAGCGTTCTAGGCAATGAGCGCAGGAAGATATCCATCGACGGCTCATTGGTCTGGAACGACGGTCGGAACTGGAAGCGAACGGTGTCCCAGAGGTACTCGAGGTACTGACGGGCGAGCGGCTTGTCGATGCCGAGCTGATTCTTGATGCTCGCCTCGGTGATCTCGCGAGTCGGCGAGATGAAGATCTGACCGGGAAGCAACGGAGTGTCGACAGTGAGCGCGCCGTCCTCGTTGGCTGGTGTGCCTTCGAGGTTGACGTTCATGTAGTCCTCAGGGGTGACGCGATTGACTTCGGCGAGCTCTCGCAGCGTGGTGCTCTCGCGTAGGGTCAGCATGACTCCAGCAGGCGCGTAGAGCTCGCCGGCGAAGGTACCGAACTCGACATCAGGATTGCGCTCCTGGAGGAGGGCGATGCCGTCGTCCGTGTTTTCGGGCAGGGCCATCCGGGTCGTCCTGGAGATCGTGGACAGTAGCTGTCCCTCGATCACGATGATCGTCGAACCAGGTCGCAGTTCGGAATCGGCATCAAGATTGGGATTGACGGCGATCAGATCGTCCGAGGTCGCGCCATATTGGAGCGCGATGGACTCGAACGAGTCGCCGCCGACCACTCGGTGGAGAGTGCGCTCCACTTCGAGATCGCCGATGATCTCGGCCTCAATCTTCGTCGCGCCCGATGCTTCCAGATTGGCGAGCTTGATCGTGACGTAGTCGCCGGGCAACGCGTTGAGCACGAGGAACAGGATCGTGATCACCAACCACAGCGTGGGGATGACCAACAGGAACCGGCGGATCAGGTACTTCTGCATTTCGCCTCAGCGATCCTGCCCACATTAGGTATCAGAACTCAACGGTCGTCTGCTCTCCGCCCGACCGATTTGCTCGGTCAGGCGGAGATTCTGCAGACAGAGGTTGACGAGTTCAGCCGATTAGGCCGAGTAGTCCGGATGCGAGGTGTCCATCCAGGCGGTGTCAAAGTTGTGGGAGTCGTGCGCGAACTGCCAGGTGGCATCCGGGCGATTCACGTACGGCCACCAGATCGTCGGGGCGATACCGTTCATGACACCGAACCAGCCGAAGATGCCCTCGAGGCCATGTTCCTCGTCCACACCGAGGCCGATGCGCTGCACCTCGAGCGCCATGTCGCGGCGCTGTTCGGTGTCGAGCGTGACCGACATCTTGTCGACGATCTCTTCGACCGCTGGGTAGTTGTACTGCGTCAGGTTCGAGGCGCCACCGACCTTCAGCGACAGCGTGAACTGCGCGGTCGGGTCGAGGTCTGCCGGCGGGTTCGTCCAGGTCGGCGCACGACCGGGGAAGGTCGCGTTGTCGTAGCGGTCCTGCATGACCGTGTACGGCTGGATGTCGAGCTCGATGTCGATCCCCGTCGCTTCCGCGTACATGTTGCGGGTGGTCTCGGTGATGCCTGGGTAGGTCTGCTCCCAGAGGTCTGGGATGTAGATCGTGACCGTGCGGTCGGTGTCGAAGCCTGATGCAGCGATCAGTTCGCGGCAGAGCGCGATATCGTCGTCGCGGTTCAGGCGGAAGCCTGGGACCGTACGCAGTTCCTCGGGCGGGACCGTCCAGTAGGTCGAGAACCACGGGCAGAAGTGCGTCGCCGACGGCTTGGCAGCGCCCAGGTAGACGGCGTCGATCAGGAGGTCACGGTCGACCGCGACCTGCATCGCGTAAGCGAATCGGCGGTCGAGGTATGGGTTACCAAGACCGTCGGAGCCTTCCCAACCCTCTTGGTAGGTCCCCATGACGGTGACGATCGTGAAGCCGAACGCGCCTTCCTCGACCGGGTGGCTCGGGAAGTCGCCGGAGAGCTCTTCCACCTGCACCGACGACAGCGGGAACCCGCCGATGTCGATACCGCGCCCACGATAGGCAGCGTCGACTGCGGTGGCATCGGTCAGGTTGACAAACTCAACTGCGTCCGGGTAAGGAAGCTGGCTGCCGTCGGCGTCGTTCTTCCAGTAGTTCGGGCTGCGCTCGAGGTAGATGCCGATGTCCGGGTCGTAGGTCTGCGGAATGAACGGACCGGTCCCGGAGGAGAGCTCGACATTGGCGGTCTCATCGCGCCAGCGAGTACCGAACTCCTGAATGCCCTCGGGCGAGGTGATCCATGAGAACGGTCGCAGGATGGTGCCACCGAGGTAGGTCGCGTCAGGACCGTCAGTGCGGGCGAGGAAGGTCGTCTCGTCGACGGCCTCGTGGAAGGCAGTCTTCTTGAACGCGTCCTGGCCGCGGAAGCGAGCGTCCGGGTTGCCCTCAGCGTCGAGCGCCGCGATTTGACGGTCGAAGTTGAGCACGATGTCGCTGGCGGTGACGTTGCGACCACCCTCGGTCGGGTAACGGTCCCAGTAACGCGCGCCGCGGTCGACGCTGAAGATGTACGTCTCACCGTCCGGCGTCTCAGGCAAGGAGGTGATGTCCTCCTCCATGATGCCGCCCTCTTTCGAGGCCCAGCGAATCATGTAGTTCATGTAGAACCCCATCCAGTACTGGGTGGGGCCGAAGACGCCGCGGTGCGGGTCGAAGAAGTCGTGCGTGGCGGCCGGCGTCGAGAATCGCAGGGTGCCGCCGTACTTGCTCGCGCCAGACGGCTGAGACGACTGGGTCGGCTGATCGTCGTCCTCTTGCTGCGTCGCGGTGACTGCTTGCTGACCAGCCTGCTGATCGGCGTCGTCCTGCATCGACTGCTGCTGGTCTTGGTCCTGCATCGACTGCTGCTGTTGCTGCTGCATCTGCTGAGTGGACGAGGTCGCTGGCTGCGAGTCGTCATCGTCATCGCCACAGCCGACCAAGGCCAGACCGGCCGCGCCGACACCGGCTCGTCCCGAGGCTCGTAACAGCGCACGTCGACTCATCCGATTGCGACGCATGCGCTGCCAATAGTTCTGTTCGCTCATGTGGGATTGCTCCTTCTCGACGCACGACCATTGGCGTCGATTTCACTGCATGCTAGCGGAAACTCGGAAGCGGCTGCTAGGGCCGCGGCGAACACAATCAGCGACTGCCGCGAAGTCGGGGGTCGAAGACGTCGCGGAGGGCGTCGCCGAGCACGTTGAATCCGAACACCAGACTGGTCAGCGCGAGGCCGGCGAAGAGCGATGTCCAGGGCGACTGCACGATGAACTGTCGACCGTCGGCGATCATCTTGCCCCATGAGACATCGAGCGTACCCAGACCGAGGAAGCTGAGGGTCGCCTCGGCGAGGATGAAGGCGCCAATCGTGATCGAGAAGATCACGATCAACGGCGCGATGATATTGGGCAGGATGTGGAGCAGCATGATCCGCGCGTTGGTCGCGCCGATGGTCCGCGCCGCCTCGACAAATGGCATTTCTCGCAAGGCGATCACGGCACCGCGGACGATCCGCTGCACCGGCGCGACCGCCAGAATCGAGAGCGCGATCGTCACCCAGAGCGCGGACGGCTCCGTCACCGAGCGCAACAACAACAACAGCACAATCGGCGGGAACGACAGCAGAGCGTCGACCAGTCGGCTGATCGAGAGGTCGATCACGCCTCCCAACCCGCCCGCGATCAGCCCAATCAAGGTTCCTGCGACGACGCCGATCAATGTGGCGAAGAACCCGATGTAGAGCGACAACCGCGCCCCTTCGGTCACACGAGCGTAGAGGTCGTGACCGGCTCGATCGGTGCCGAACCAGTGCTTACCTGATGGTCCTTGCAGCGAAGCGGTCGTCAACGGAGTGTTGGTCCCCGTGGCGAGCAGGTCGTCGACATCGTTGATCGTGCCGTCGACGATTTCAATCTGCGCGGGATTGATGCCTTGCAAATGCGTCAGCACGGCGCCATCCGCGATCAGCCCCTCCACGTACTCCAACATGTCGTCGATCACACCCGACTGGGCGGCGAGGTCGCCATAGACATCGGGATTGAGCAGGAGTTCGCGTAGATCGCTATCGGAGATATCCGCCGCCTTACCGTCGAGCTCGTTCGCCATTCTGTCGTCGGCGAAGCTCGCGTTGGCGATTTTGAACACTTCCTGTGAGTCGTAGCGACCTAGTCCGAGCCAGCCACCGCCGGATCCGACGGTGCCGACGGCGATCGTCGACCAGACGATCACCAGCATCAGTCCGCCAGCGCCCAACCGCTTCGTGCGGAAGAACGAGAGCAGGCCTGACCCGAGCAGCGCGAGGGTCGTGCGTTCCTCGACACGCAACCCTTGCGCCTGCGCGAAGTCCTCAAGTTCTGTCGAGGCAGTCTGCTGATCGTCGCTCATAGCGAGTCTCCTCAACCCACCTATTGGGTGTTTAGGTGTACCGAATGCGCGGATCGATGATCGCGTACGAGATATCGATCAAGATGTTGACGACGGTGATGAACAGCGCGAAGAAGAAGACCATCGTCTGGATCACGGGGATGTCGACCTGATTGATCCGCTGGATCAACAGCAGTCCGATGCCCGGGATGTTGAAGAGCAGTTCCAGTACGATGTTGCCGCCGACCAAGGCCGCGACCTGCAAGCCGAGAATGCTCATCACGTTGACCATCGCGTTGCGCATCGCGTGTCGACGAATCACGGTCCGCTCGCGCAACCCTTTGGACCAGGCCGTGCGCACGTAGTCCTGGCGCAGCACTTCGAGCAGCTCGGAACGGGTGATCCGCATCAGACCGGCACCGGCGGCGATACCGCCAGCGACAGCGGGAATCGTGTAGAGCGCTAAGGCGCCGCTGAAGTCGGTGAAGATCGACCTCGCCTCCTCGGACGTCAGCGGAATCGAGAAGATCCCGCTATCCGAAATTCCTCCCGGTGTGACCACGAAGATCAGCATCGTCGCTACCCAGAACGACGGCGCCGCGAGCGCCAGGATGGCGAAGCCTCGCAGTCCGTAGTCCAGCGGTCGGTCCTGTCGCATGGCGGAGAGCACCCCGACCGGCAGGGCGATCAACAGAGCCACAAGGAGCGAATACACATTCAGGTGCAGCGTCCTCGGCAGGGCGCGCAGGAAGATGTCCAGCGATCCTTCGTTGGTCTGGAAGGAATCTCGGAATTTGAGTCGCACCGTCTCCCAGAGGAAGTCGAGGTACTGCTGGCCAAGCGGTTTATCGATCCCCAGCCGATTACGAATCCCGGCCTCGGTGATCTTCGTCGTCGGCGTGACAATTCGATCCGATGGGAGCTCGATTCTCGTCCCTGCCGCTAAGGGCTCAGCCGGATCGGTCCCTCGGTTGATCGCGGTCAACTCCTCGAGGTCGCGGTCGAATGAGGCCGCGATCCCTTCGAGCGTGTCGCCCTCCTCGGCAAACAGCACCCCAGTCGGGACGAGTTGGGTCGTCGCGGTCAATTCGCCGTCAGGGTTGCCTGGACTACCGGTCGGGTTGACGGCCAGGATGTCATAGGCGTCGATCCGATTGACATGGGCCAACTCGTCGATCGTGATGCTGGTGCGAATCGTGAGGATCGTCCCGGTTTCGGCGTACGGTTGGCCCTGATAGAGGGGAAAATCGATATCGGGATTCCGATCGATCAGGTTCTGGACCCCGATATCGACTTCTTCAGGCAGTGACACTTTCTCCGACCGCGACACCTGCTCTAACAGCGTCCCCGGGATCACGATCACCTGGGTGCCAGCACGGAGCTCCCCTGTGGTGTCGAGGTCGGGATTCTGCGACAACAGCACCGACACCGTGGTGTTGTTGTCGAGGGCGATGTCTTCCAGCGTGTCGCCACTGATCACGCGGTGCGTGGTGTCGGAAATCTCGACGTAGCCGATGATCTCCGACTCGCGCTGCTCGGCACCTTGATTTTCGAGGTTGGAGAGCTTGCGCGTGACGAAGTCCCCGGGCAGCGCCCGGAGCGCGAGGAAGAGGAGCGAGAGCACCAACCAGAGCGTCGGGATCACAAGGATCAGGCGTTGGATGAGATATCGCTGCATCGCTGCTCCCGATCACGTCGGTCAGGCGGAAAGGGTCTCCGCGCGACTAGATTGGCAAAGTGTAGGCGATTTGACTGCGCGAGTGTCAACTGCGCAACGTAATGGCCGACCTGGAATCGAAATGGGTACCCGCTCCGCCCGCGCCTCCTGATAAGGAAGGCGCAGGCGGACTCAGACGGGTCTGGAGGCTACGACGGGTAGTCCTCGTGCGAGCTGTCGAGCCACATGTCCTCGACGATCTTGTGTCCGTTGTGTGCGAACTGGTAACCGTCAGGCTGCACCTGGTAGTACGGCCACGAGGCTTCGTTCGAGACCGGGTTCATCACGCCCAGACCCGGCGAGAGCGACTCCCAGCCCCAGTCCGGGTGGATACCGAGCTGGAGTTCGACCATCTCCTTGGACAGCACGCCCTTGGACTCGATGTCCAGCGTGACCTTCATCTCTTCCGCGATCTCGGTCACGCGCGGGTTCTCGTAGCTGTAGAAGTTGGCTGAGGCACCGGGGAGCCGACCATTGAGCCAGTAGCTCGTCGGGTCGAGGTCGGACGGCGGGTTCGTCCAGCAAGGAATCTGACCAGTGGAGGTCCCATCGACTAACCGCTGGAGCAGGACCGTGTACGGGTCGATCGAAATCTCGATGCCAACGCCGAGCGCCGCCTCGTACATGTTCTTCGCGGTCTCGACGATGCCCGGGTAACGCTGCTCCCAGACGTCCGGCGCGAACAGATAGATCGAGCGGTCCGTGTCGCGGAAGCCTGAGGCGTCCATCAACTCGCTCGCCTCCTGGAGGTCCTGCTCGTGGTCGGCGCGGAATCCAGGAATCTCACCCATCTCTTCCTGGGTCGGCGAGTAGAACTCGGAGAACCAGGGAATCTCTTCCAACACCGACGGCTTGGCCGAGCCCAGATAGACCGTGTCGATCATCAGGTACCGGTCCGTCGCGAGGTGGAAAGCGGCCGCGACGCGTCGGTCGAGCCAGGGGTTACCCTCGCCGTCCTCGCCGGGCCAGTCGGGGTTGTAGTTGGTGCGGATCATGATCGTGAATCCGCCACCGACCGAGTTGCGCTGCATCTGTGGGAAGTCGTTGAGCAACGACTCGACGCGGCTGATGTTCAGCCACGCGCCGTCGAGCTCCTTCGAACGCACAGCGGTCTCGATCGCGGTCTCATCGAACAGGTTGTAGTACTCGAACCGGTCGATGTATGGGAGCTGCCGGCCCCACTGATCGTCCTTCCAGTAATCCGCGTTGCGGTTGGCGACGAAGACCTCGGTCGGCTCGAAGCTCTCGGCGATGAACGGACCCGAGCCGGCCACGCGCAGCGTAGTAGGGTCATCGCGCCAGACATCGGACTCGGTGCCCCACTCGCGGATTCCCTCAGGCGCGGCCATCCAACCGAACGGTCGGAGGAATGTCGCTGAGAGATACGTCGAGTCGATCCCGTCCGAGGTCGTGCGCAACGTGTGCTCGTCGACCGCTTCAACCGAGGCGATCTTGCGCCAACTCGATAGACCGAGGAAGCTGCCGTCCTCAGCACCGGTTGAGTCGACCCCAGCAGTGTTGCGATCGACGTTGACGGCGATGTCCTCGGCGGTGATGTGGCGACCGCCTTCGGTCGGATAGGCATCGTGCCACCGCGCGGCAGGATTGATCTGGAAGATGTAGGTGGTCGGGTCTGGCGTCTCGGGCAACGCCGCGATGTCCGCCTCCATCTCCGACTTTTCCTTGTTCTTCCAACGGATCAGGTTGTTGTAGAGCAGCGAGTGCATGAACTGCGTCGGTCCGAACACGCCGCGGTGCGGGTCCCAGTAGTCGTGAGTCTCGATCGTGGACGCACGACGCACCGTGCCACCGTACTGCGGCGCTCCAGCGGGCGGTCCCGCCGACGTCTGCTGTGTCTGGCCTTGATCCTGACCTGAAGCGTCCGCAACCGCTTCCTGCTGGTCCGCTTGGTCGGCCTGCTGATCGGCCATCGCGTCCTGCTGCTGGGTCTGACCTTGCTGCTGCGCTGACATCGACTGCTGCTGTTGCTGCGGTTGCGACTGCGCAGTCGCCGGCTGGTCGTCGTCGTCATCGTCGCCACAGCCGACCAGCGCGATTCCAGCCGCGCCGACGCCTGCCCGTCCCGAGGCGCGCAACAGCGCGCGCCTGCTCATTCGATTGCGGCGCATGCGCTGCCAATAGTTCCGGCCATTGTCTCGCTCTGTCATCTGCTGCTCCTTTGCCGATACATTTCGCGCAGATTTGGCGAGTGTAAACGTTGAAACACAGAATGCCAACGAACACAACCAGGAAAGGTACGCGAACAGGAACTATTCGCCATCGCGCAGCGAGTGCCCTCGCCGCGCGATGGCCCGTCCCTTAGGCCGGGTAATCCGGGTGGTTGACGTCGATCCAGGACTCGTCGTAGCGATGCGAGGCATGGGCGAACTGGAGCGTGTCCTCGCTGTGGTGCAAGAACGGCCACCAGAGCACGGGCGAGATCCCGTTCATCACGCCGGGACTGTTGGCGATCCCGTCCAAGCCATAGTCCGGGTGTGTGCCCAACAGAATCCGCTGGGCCTCGTGCGCCATCTCTTTGCGCTGCTCGAGATCCAGCGTGACCTGCATCGTCTCGGCGAGCTCGGTCATCCGAGGATGTTCGTAGAACAGGTTGTTGGTCGAGCCGCCCGGGATGTAGTTGTTGTTGTACGACGTCGTCGGATCGAGGTCAGACGGCGGATTCGTCCATTGCGGCCCTTGACCGGGGTACGTCCCTTCGATCCAGCGCTGCAGGATCACGGTGTAGGGCTGGACATCAAACTCGACATCGAGGTCGAGCGCCTCACGGTACATCCCGACCTCCGTCTCGAGGATTCCGGGATACGTCCCCTCCCAGATGTCGGGTGCGATCAGCTTCAAGCCGCGCGAGCGGTCGTAACCAGACGCGTCGAACAGCGCCCGCGCCTCGGCGATATCTGCTTGCCGATCAGGCCGGAAGCCGGGAGTCGTCAGCAGCTCCTCCTCGGGAATTGCCCAGTAGGAGTTGTACCAAGGCGTCTCGCCCATGCCCGACGGCTTACCTGAGCTCAGGTAGACCGCGTCGATCATCAGGTTGCGGTCGACCGCGACATGCATCGCCTGCGTGAATCGCCGATCGATCCATGGGTTGCCCAAACCGTCCTCGCCGGGATAGTCCGGATTGAAGTTGGCGCCGCCCGTGATAATCGTGAATCCGAACGCGACCTCGCCGTGTCCGTGATCGGGGAAGTCATTCAGAATCGCATCTGCCTGCACGGTCGAGAGTGGGAAGCGGCCATTACTGATGTCGCGAGTTCGATACGCCGCCTCAACCGTCGTCGCGTCCGTGAGGTTCGACAGGGTCACCGTGTCGTAGTAGGGAAGTGGCTGTCCGTCGACGCCCATCTTCCAGTAGTTCTCGTTGCGGATCATGTCGATCCCGATGTCGGGGTCAAATGACTGCGGGATGAACATCCCGGTGCCCGACGAGAGTTCCACGTTGGCCGCCTCGTCTCGCCAACGGTCGCCGTATTCCTGAATCGCTTCCGGGCTGGTGATCCAACTGAACGGTCGCAGCGGCACACCCATCCAGGTCGCGTCGGGACCATCGGTCCTGGCGACCCAGGTCGTCTCATCTGGGACATCCATCGAGGCGGTCTTGCGGAACGACGACGCCCCGAGGTAGGTGCCGTCCTCCGCGCCGGCGGCGTCGGTCGCGTCGATCTGACGCTGCCAGTTGACCCGAATGTCCTCTGCCGTGACCAGCCGCCCACCCTCGGTCGGGTATTGATCCCAATAGGTCGCGCCCTGGTCGACGCGGAAGATGTAGGTCTCCGAATCCGGAATCTCAGGCAGTGAGGCGACGTCCGCCTCCATGACCCCCTGCTCTTTGTTCCGCCAGCGAATCAGGTAGTTCATGTAGAACCCCATCCAGAACTGGGTGGGGCCGAACACCGCTCGATGCGGATCGAAGTAGTCATGTGTTGCTGCCGGAGTCGAGAAGCGCAGATCGCCGCCACGCACGATGTTCGACACCGCAGCCGGCTGATCCGTGTCAGCACCGGATTGCTCTTGCCGATCGGCCTGCTGCGCGGCTTGGTCGGCGTCGCCTTCCTGCGACTGCTGATCGGACATTGCGCCCTGTTGCTGCGACTGTCCTCCCTGCTGCGCGCCCTGTCCCTGTTGGTCCTGCTGCGATCGCGACTGCGCGGCCGACTGCTGCGAGTCGTCGTCATCGTCACCACAGCCAACCAGCGCGAGTCCAGCTGCGCCTACGCCGGCTCGGCCCGAGGCGCGCAACAGCGACCGCCGACTCATCTGCTGCCGTCGCAGCCGTTGCCAGTAGTTCCGTCCGTCGGTTCGCTCTGTCATGTCAATCTCCTATCACGGTGGCGATAGGGTAGGGATTAGTGAACAAATTCGCAAAATCAGCGGTCAGACGAGACGACTACCCTGCAGATATGACGCAACCTCCTCAACCACCCACCGACCCCGAAGCGATGATGGCCCAAATGCGCCAGCAGGTGCTCGATGGCTGGGAACGGGGCGCCGATTTCTTCGACGAGCGCTGGGGCGACCAAGGCGACGAGTTTCACCACGGCCTCTTCGCGCCGGCTGCCGAGCACATGCTCGGCCTCGAGCAAGGCGGGCGACTGATCGAGTTCGCCTGCGGCAACGGCGGCTTCGCCCGTCGCATGGGTCGCAAGGGCATGAGCGTCGTCGCCACCGATCTCTCACCCACGCTGATCGAGCACGCCGAACGTCGGACCGAGACGATCTCCGACCAGTCGGTCGATATCCGCTACGAAGTCGTCGATGCGACGGTTGAGCGCGAGATCGTCAACTGTGGCGGTCCGTTTGACGCCGCGGTCTGCATTATGGGCGTGATGTCGATGCCGATTCTGCGCCCAATGTTCGGCGGTGCCTGGCGCGTGCTCAGGCCCCGAGGAGTCTTCGTCGTGGTTACGCTGCACCCTGCCTACGCGACCGCTGGCTACAAGTTCATCAAACCAGAGGGCGATGATGAACCGCCTGGTCTCAAGGTCGAGCGCTACCTGTCGCGCTACGTCACGCACGGGGTGACCAACACGGCTCAGGAAGATCCACAACTCTATTTCCACCGACCGTTGAGCGAGCTGCTCAACGAGGCGTTCTCCGCCGGTCTCGTGCTGGACGGGATGGCGGAGCTGGCAGCGCCACCGCAACCGACCGAGGAAGCGAAGCTGATCTGGAACATGCTGCCCGAGATTCCCATGGCGGTCGCCCTACGCTTCCGTCGCGTGTGAAGAGGACCGCGCCATGATGCTGGTCGCGATGGGTGAAGTTCTGGTCCTGGCGCTGATCCGTCCGATCCGATTCATCTGTGGCGGCAAACGCACAAGCATCGGACGGTTGGTGCTGCGCTTCGAGAACTGGATCTTGCATCATCTGCATGTGATCAACGTCGAGTCACAGATGCGGCAAGAAATCGATCGGCGCGGCGCCGTTTCGTCGTTCCTGGCGGACGGATTGTCGGATCAAAGCGATGTCATGCCGAGCACGTCCGACACGGTCGAGCGCGTCCGACGTGATTCCGGCGCGGTGCACTCCGATGCGTTAGCGCAGAGCGAACATCCAGAATCGAAAGAGCTCAGGCGAGGTCAGCGGCAGGTCGACGCGACCGGTGGCGGCCGCTCGGATGACATCAAGGAAGCGATGCTGCGCTCGCAGCGCGAGCAGGATCGTCGGGAAGCGCACGCCCGTCGGCGACGCTAGTCGTTGCTGTGGTGCGGTCCGGGACGTGGGTCAAGCTCGGCCATGAGGCCTTCGACTTCGCGAAGCAGTAGTGGGTACTCCTGTTGAACGGTGTTCCAGACCTTTTCCCAGTTGATGTCGTAGTACTCGTGAACGATTCTGTTCCTCTGCGAGATGTACCCGCGATAGTCCGTGATGCGCTCGGCAATGTCTCGTGATTTGTCCGCCAAATGGTTGAGCGCCTCGGAGATCCGAATGAGCGACATCTGAACGATCCGCACGAGGTCGTCACTGCTCAGAACATCATCGAGTGTGAGCCCGTCAACTCGATCGAGCAAGTACTCGATCTCCTGCTTGATCTCCCACAGGTACTTCAGCGCCCGATGCTCGCTCATGCGGACTCCATTCGCTCCATTTGAGTTGTGCGACACCCTCGGTTCACCCCATATGTGTATGCGGTTTCCCTCGACTGACTGGCGAAAGTAGGGATTGGGAAACTCGACATCGCTGATCAGGTCAACATCGCGGACGAACAACCTCGTCAGTTGATGGTGTAGCTGCTCTCGGACACGCCACGTCGCATCAGGGACGAACGAGACCAGAAAGTCGATGTCGCTGCGATCAGGGTCCCACTTGCCTGTCGCTGCTGAGCCGAACAGCTCTAGGCGGCGGACATGATGCTCGCGACAGAGCTCGTCCAACTGCTGCCAATGCTCTTGGATGATCTCGGGAATCATGCCGTCAGATTACCCAGTCAGCACCGACCGCGACCGCCTCAGCCCGACCGATCCCACTGGAATGTCAGCACTGCGACACCGAGCCCGACCACGATCCAAACGGCCAGCACGATCGCCGCGAGCTCCAGCTGCCAGGTCATGCCCGGCTCGGCGAACTTGTACGCGTCGGGCAGGAACACCGAGCGTAGTCCCTGCGCGACCCATCGCAACGGGAACATCCCAGCCACCCATTGCAACCACGTCGGTAACGAGGAAAGCGTGAAGAACACACCGGAGACGAACTGAAGAATAATGAACGGCGCCTGAATGATCGCCGGGGCCGCATTCGCGGAGGGGATGATCTTGGTAATCGCGATCCCCAAGACACAGCCAGCAGGCACGCCGAGCAAGACGATCCAGATCAGCGTGAGCCAACCGTTCGCGTCGGGAAGCTCGATCCCGTAAGCCGCAACACCCAGAACCATCATCACGACCAGTTGCAACATCGTGTAGACCAACGCCGTGCCAACCAGACCGATGAAGAATGATGCCTTGGGCAACGGGGTCGCGGCGAGCTGCTTCAACGTGCCATCGAACTGCTGCACGGCGAGCGAGGTGCCAAGCAGATTGAACGAGGTCCCGAAGATTGCTACGCCCATAATCCCGGCGACGAAGTACTGACTGAACGTGACGACGGGCACATTGGCGCCAGCCTCCTCGGGAATGCCAAGGTCGAAGGTCAGCAGCGAGGAGAAAATGACCAGAAACATGATCGGAAACGCGACGACAAAGAAGAGCGCCGCCGGCTGCCGATAGATCACCTTCAGATTGAGCACCAGATAGGCAAACCCAAGACGAACAGTGCGAAGGGCGTCGGCGGGACTCACGAGTCCGCCTCCGGTGCGTTTGCTTCGCCACCGTCGACCAGCTCGAGATACATCTCCTCCAAATCGGGACGCTCGACCTGCAATCCGGGCAGTTCCGCAATCCCTTGCCGGTGCGCCCAATCGATTAGTCGCGCGAGATGGGTCGTGGGCTGCTGCGTCGGCAGCGACATTCGGCCATCCGCAGTCGGCTGGACTGCGGCCCATTCCTCGGGCAGTTCAGCAAGGTCCAGGCCAGGTGTCGGCTGCCACGACACGCGTGTGTCAGACTGCATCTCCCGACGCAGGCTGTTGAGATCACCCTCGAACACGATCTTGCCGTCCTTGATCAGGCCGATCTGCTGGGCTAAGTGCTCAGCCTCGTCGAGGTAGTGGGTTGTGAGAATGATCGTCGCGCCGCGCTGTGTGAGACCGCGCACGACCTCCCACGCTTGCCGACGCGCCGACGGGTCGAAACCGGTCGTCGGTTCGTCCAGAAAGATCAGGTCAGGATTGCCGATCATGCTCGTCGCCATATCGACGCGTCGTTTCTGACCGCCCGACAGCTTCGAGCCGCGCCGATCGGCATGCTCGGTCAGGCCGACGAGTTCTAACGCTTCATCGGTATCCATCGGGTTGTCGTAGAGCTTGGCCGAGAAGTTCAGCAGTTCTCGGGGCGACAGCCCCTCCATCGGCGTGCTTCGTTGAAGCACGATGCCCACCCGACGATTGAGCTCGCCTCGCTGACGCTGCGGATCCATGCCCAGGACGGAGACCTCACCCGCGTCTCGCTGCCGATACCCCTCGAGGATCTCGATCAACGTCGTCTTGCCCGCGCCGTTCGGACCGAGCAGCGCGTAGACCTGTCCCGCTTCGATCTCGAGGTCGACACCATCCACGGCGGTGAGTGAGCCGTACCGCTTGGTCACACCGCTGATCGAAATCGCAGCTGCCATACGCGGCAGCATACGCGACCTCTAGACTTGCTGAACGTCGCACATGGCAAGAGGGCGGAGTACAAAATGACCTCGATCAACCAGGACAAACTGAACGAGCTGTTCGACTACGTCGAAGGCATCGTCGACGCTGGCAGCGTCCCAGCCGCGCAGATCGCGATCGGCCACGACGGTGACCTCGCAGGGATGCGCACCTTCGGTGTTGCCCAACAGGGCACGTCGGTGCAGCCGGCGGCCGACGACACACTCTTCTGCATGTTCTCGGCGACGAAGGCGATCGTTGGCGTCGGCGTGTGGAAACTGCTCGATGAGGGCTTGCTCGACTTGGACGAGCGCGTCGTCGACATCATTCCCGGCTGGTGCGCCGAGGGCAACGGCGAGGTCGACTACTCCGAGGTCAGTGTCCGCAATGTGATGCTCCACACGGGAGGATTCCCACACGCGCCGATGAACCCGCGACTCTGGGAAGACCGCGACGCGCGCCTGCGTCGGATGATGGGCTGGCGGCTCAACTGGACTCCCGATAGCCAATGGGAGTACCACGCGACATCGGCGCACTGGGTACTCGCCGAGATCATCGAGCAGAAGACCGGCGAGGACTTCCGCGATTGGCTCCGCGGCAACCTGCTCGACCCGATGGGGGTCGACAACCTCTACGTCGGCCTGCCCAACGAGGAGCACGACCGCGCGGCGTCAATCGTCTACACCGAGGAACCGCTGCCGGTCAACGGCGGTGAGGTCTTCCCGCAGACGATCCTGCACTTCAATCTCGCGTCACAGCGCCGAGCAGGCTGTCCTGGTGGTGGAGCGTTCGCCAACGCTGCCGATGTCGCGATGTTCTATCAGCAACTGATCAATCCTGCGGACGATGGCCCGCTCACGCGCAGCGCCATTGAGCTCGGTACCACGGTTGGCACGAATCCCGACCGGCACACCGATCCGCTCAGCGGGATCCACGTCAATCGCGCCCTCACGGTGGTGCTCGCCGGCGACGACGGTCTGACCACCGAGCGGGGCTTTGGCAGCGGAGCCTCACCGAGCGCATTTGGACACGCCGGCGCGGGTGGCCAGATCGCCTGGGCTGACCCAGAGACTGGGCTCTCGGTCAGCTTCCTCACCAACGGTTTCCAGCAGGACGAGCACGTCCGCGAGCGCACCGCGACGATCGGCACGATGGCCGCAGCCTGCGTCGAGTAGGCGCGACGATCACTCCGACTCGGTGCCTGGCAGCAACGGCCCCTCTGAAATCGCCGGGAACGCGCGAGTGACCGCCAGGGCGGCATCCGGGTCGGCGAAACTAAGCGGCTGAATTGTCGTCCAGCGGTCGCCCGACCAGCGTGCTCGCAGCGCTGCCCCGTCGTCCACGCGCTCGCACACGACGTCGATCAGGTGCTCCAGCAATGCGTCGAGCCAGCGACACATCGGCATGAACGCAGCATCGATCGCCTCAGCCGATGCGATCGTCTGCTTTGCCGATGCCTTGAGCGCTTCTAGCTTCTGTTCAGCGTCGGCGCGTTCGAAGTTGGGATGGTTGAGGATGATGAAGATGTTGGGGTCGTTGGCCAGCGGCAGCGACGAGAAGTCAGGGTGCTCGCCGATCGTCGCTGAGGCCAGTGTCTCAGCCCATGCTGGCAACGTGCCTCCTGGCGCAACGATCTCGGCCAGGACGGGGTCGACCTCCGACATCGGGCTCCGAGCCATCCCACGCAGGCTGCCTCGAGCGCCCAGAAGCGGCGCTCCCGCGTCGCCGTAACAGAGCGGGATCATGGTCGCGACGTGGTCGAGCGTCTCCGCGAGAATCCGTGCGACCGCGTCAATGGCGAGCGGCGTGCGTTCCACGAGCTCGCGGGTCAGCTCCTCCTCGATCGCGCCGACGGTGCGATTCTTGAGGTCCTCCAGCGGCTCCTGCATTTGCTGCAAGGCAAGCACAAGTTTGGGCCCGAGCTGACGCAGTCGCACGGCCGCGTCGCGCAAGGCATCATCGGGTTCCAGATACGCCATCGCCTCCGATGGCCACAGCGCGATACCGAAGCGGATATCTGGACTGGGCAAGCGCGCGATGTCGCGCTCGCGGCCAGCGGCGACGAAGGTGCCTCGCGCCGGCATGTAGATGCCGTGCCGCGGCGGAGCGGTTTCAGCAGGAGTGACAGGTGCAGTTTCAGTAGCCGGCATTGCGGTCCACGACATCCTCCAAGGGCTGGTCATTCAGAAATCGGCGGAGATTATCGGCGAAGCGATGTGCCGCTTTGCCAAAGTAGTTGGGTTGCAGTCCACTGTTATGTGGAGTGATGAACAGGTTCGGAGCGCTCCACAGCGGATGTCCATCGGGCAACGGCTCAGGAGAGGTGACGTCGGTGTAGGACGCCCGCAGGCGGCCGCTCTCGAGCGCCGACACCTGCGCGTCCCAGTCGACCACTTCGCCGCGCGCGATATTGATCAGAGCCGCACCCCGCTTCATCGCGCCGAGCTCCGTTTCACCAATCAGGCCGTGCGTGTCCTCGGTGAGTGGCACGGCGAGGACGACGTAGTCGGACTCCGAGAGCACGTCATGCAGACGCTCAGGCGGCCAAATCGAGGCGACCGACCGCGGCGCGTCCGCTGGAGGTGTGCCATCGCCGGAGGCTCGCCGGCGGATTCCGACGACGCGCGCGCCGAAAGCATCGCAGAATCGCGCGATCTCAGATCCGATCGCGCCGTAGCCAATGATCCCCACGGTGGCGCCTTCGAGCGTTCGTGGGTCTGCGCGAGTCCAGCGAGCTGCTCGTTGAGACTCAAGATGACCGATCATCCCCTTCGCGTCCATCAGCATGAAGGTCAGCACCCACTCGCCGATCACGCGCGCAGCGAGACCAGGCATCTTCGTGATCACCACCTGATCGCCGATCGGCCGGTCGAGAATCTGATTCGCCCCCGCCGAGGCGAGCGCGATCCATTCCAACGCTGAGGCGTCGCCGGCCAGGTCGCCGCTGAAGAATGTGAACCAGATACGGTCGCGCTGCTGGATCTCCACGCGCTCTTCGATCGCTGAGCCGACATCGATCTCGGGATGATCGGGCTCACGCATGTATCGCACGAGATTCTGCGACACGTTGTGAATCTCGATCCGCGGATCGACCGCGCGGATCACGTCGAGCGCGGACTCGGGTACGGGAAGGAAGTTCGCAATGTGCACTGCACTGTGCACGTCAGTGTTGGAGGTGTCCATCTGCCCAGAATAGGCGCTCAGCGATAAGCTGCGACCATGACGACTACGAATCCATCTTCCGCTCCCGCCGTCATCAGGCTGATCTGCGACGACGCTGAGGCGACGCGTCGCCTCGGTGCGACGATCGGCCAACTCGCCGAGCCGGGCACCGTCGTCCTCCTCCAGGGCGACCTCGGCGCGGGCAAAACGGTGGTGGCGCAAGGCGTCGGGCGCGGCCTCGACGCTCCCACGACCGTCAACTCGCCCACGTTTGTGCTCGTCAACGAGCATCTCGGAGGACGCTTACCCATGCGTCACGCCGACCTCTATCGTCTCGACGACCTCGACCTGATCGCCGAGCTCGGGCTCGATCAAGCGGCCGAAGGAGGAATCCTGCTGGTCGAATGGCCTGAGCGCGGTTCTGGGGCGCTGCCCGATGACCATCTCCACATTCAGATCACCCCGCTCGAGGATGACGTCTCCGAAGACGCGCTCGATGCCTCGCCGCGTGAGTTGGTCATGACCGCAAACGGCGAACGGGCGACCGCCCTCCTGTCAGCGATGACGGCCCAGCCGGCACAACGGTTGGCGACGGTTTCTGCCTGATGGAACTGTCGATCGACACCGTGGGCGAGCAGTCGAGCGTGGCCGTCAGCGACCGTGGCCGCTTGCTGACCGAGATCACCTGGCAGTCTGGGCGTCGACACACGCCATCGCTGACACCGATGATCGATCTCGTCTGCCGCCAAACGGGTAACACAGAGATCGTGAAGCAAGAGCTCGAGGCAGTCTTCGTCGATGTCGGACCGGGCGCGTACGGCGGCATTCGCTCAGGCATGGCCGCGGCCGAGGGATTGGCCGTGGCGCTGGACCTACAGTGCGTCGGCGTCGGACGACTGGAGATCGAGGCATATCAGCACGCCGCGAGCGGGCTCGCCGCAGCGATCCACCGAGCCTCTCGCAGCACCTGGGCCTGGCAAATCTTCTGGGGCCCGCTCGATCGCTGGCGCGAGCTCGGACCTGCCAGAACCGGCTCCGACTTCGAGCTCCAGCGCGCCCTCGCCGATGCGAAGCGCTTCGCCGGCCGACCAGGCGTGATCTGCGGAGAACCACAGCGCTTGGACGACGAAACGTCCCAATCGCTCGTCGGTGAAGGCTGGTCGCTGTCGCCGCCTGCGCTGAACACTCGTCGCGCTGGAGTGCTCGCCGAGCTCGGCTGGCGACGTCTCCAAGACGGACACGGCATCCCGCCAGCGGCGCTTGAGCCGCTCTACCTCCGAGAACCGGCGATCGGCCCACAGCCAACCCAACAATCGTGATCTGACCCAACCCGACTCACTGACGACTGAGAGGTATCCATGTCAACCGAACGCACACTCGTCCTGGTCAAGCCCGATGGCGTCCAGCGCGGCCTAATCGGCCAGGTCCTGGCTCGGCTGGAGCGACGCGGACTCAAGCTGATCGGCCTCAAGATGATGCAGATGGACGAGGCGCTGGCCAATCGGCATTACGCCGAGCACGTCGAGAAGCCGTTCTTCCCCGGTCTGCGCGAATTCATTACCTCAGGACCGCTAGTCGCCGCTGCGTTTGAGGGCGCGAACGCCGTCCAGTTGGTTCGCAACACGATGGGCGCGACCAATCCGATCGACGCCACGCCCGGCAGCATCCGCGCGGATTTCGGCGTCGACCTCGGCCGCAACGTCATTCATGGATCGGACTCGCCAGAATCGGGCGAGCGCGAACTCGCCTTGTTCTTCGAGCCCGAAGAGCTGGTCACCTGGAATCGCGACGTCGAGCCGTGGATTAACGAGTAACGTGAACGTGGTCAGCGGCGGGCAGGTCTACTCGACGCGCAACAGCGTGTCGGCCTGCGCCCAGAGACCATCGAGATCGTAGTAGTCGCGCGTTTCGCGGTCGAAGATATGCACCACCACCGAGCCGTAGTCGCAGAGCAGCCAACCGCCTTCGGGACCGCCCTCTCGGCGCGGGAAGTCGGCATCGGGGACATGTCGCAACGCGTCCTCAAGCGCACCAAACTGCCGACCCGACATCGCGGAAGCGATCACGAAGTAGTCGGCGAGGTCGGTGTGCGGTTCCACGTCGAGCAACACGATCGCTTCCGCCTGTCGATCATCGAGCTGCTCAACGATCGCGCGGGCCAGTCGTTCGGAATCGGCTTTCGTCGTTCGCACGCGAGATTTGCGTACGGTCAGCCGCGCGGATGGGTTGAGGTCCGTGGCGGCGGTGTTCACAACAGATATGGTAGCGCCCATGACTGAACGGGTCGTCGTCGGAATGAGTGGCGGCGTGGATTCGTCCGTCGCGGCCGCGCTCCTCGTCGAGCAGGGCTACGAGGTGATCGGGATCACGATGCGTCTCTGGACCGAGGCGCGGCCCGAGGACTACACCGGTCGCAGCCAATGCTGCGCGATCGAAGACATCGGCGACGCCCGTCGCGTTGCCCAGCGGCTGGGTATCCCGCACTACACGCTCAACCTCGAGCGGCCCTTCCGCAAGTTCGTCGTCGACCAGTTCATCGACGAGTACGCCAACGGCCGGACGCCCAATCCCTGTCTCAATTGCAACACGTTCATCAAGTTCGACGCCTTCCTCGAACGGGCGAGAGCGCTGGGCGCCGACTGGATCGCGACCGGACATTACGCCAGAACGACGGTCGGCGAGGACGACCGTCCGCAGCTGCTGCGTGGCCTCGACCGCGACAAGGACCAGTCCTACTTCCTCTACACGCTCACGCCCGAGGCGCTGGCAATGACGAAATTCCCCGTTGGCGACCTGCAGAAAGCCGATGTGCGCGCCGTCGCCACACGACACCAGCTCGCCGTCGCCGAGAAACCAGAGAGCGCCGACATCTGCTTCGTCCCCGGCGGCGACTACCGCGCCATCGTCGCGAGCAAGGTCGCCGACCGACCAGGTCTGATGCTCGACACCGAAGGTCGCGAGCTGGGCCGTCACCGCGGGGTGCAGCATTTCACCATCGGACAGCGCAAAGGGCTGGAAATCGGTGGCGGAGGCGAGCGCCGATTCGTCACCGGGATCGATCCCGCAACCAACGTCGTCACAATCGGCAGTCCCGACGATCTGCTGGTCGACCGCATCGATCTCTCGGACGTGCGCTGGCTGACCCAGCCCACCGAGCGGGTCGAGGTGCAACTCCGTTACCGCTCGGCGCCGCTGTCCGCCAGACTGCGCGGCGAAACGCTCACGCTGGACGAGCCAGCCCGAGCGGTCGCGCCCGGCCAAGCGGCGGTGTTCTACGACGGCGACCGCGTGCTCGGCGGAGGCACCGTCGAGTCGGCGGCTTAAGTTACGCTCAGGTCATGGCATTCAGCACGATCACCGACATCCGCGACATCGTGATCATCGTCGCTGGGCTGCTCAGCGTGGTCGCGCTGTTCGTGATGATTGTGGCGACGATTGTCGTCGGCTTCCTCTCGGTCCGCCTAATCCGGGCCGCGCGCAAGACCCTCCAGGAAGGCGTGCCGCCGCTGCTCGAGAGCGCTCAGGAGACGGTGCAGAGCGTCAAGGGCACGGCCGAATACCTGGGCGACTCGGCCGCTGAACCAGTAATCCGTGCCTACGCGACGGCGTCACGGATTCAGCGCATGTTCGACGTCCTGAGCGGCAACTTCCGAGAAAAGGGCGACTGAGATGGGGTTCTGGCGAGGTCTGCGCTGGGGGTTCGTGCTCGGCATCATCGCCGCGCTGGTGGGCAGAATCGTCAGCGGCCCCGACAACGAAGAGCAGTGGCAAAAGGCCAAAGTCGCCGGAGACATCGCCGCCGCCAAAACAGAATCCGAACAAAGAGAAAAGTTCAATCGAACCCGTCAAGGCACCGAGCAAGACAGCTAGAGCATGTTCAAATCAGCCACCTGCTGAGTCAGAATTCCGTCATTGCCGCGCTTGTCGCGGCAATCTCGCCGAGTTGTATAGACACTGGCGCCAAATGCAACGAGATTCCCACGGCGGAGCGCGGGAATGACGGAAACTCCTGGACTGAATGGCCCCATGTGAACACGCCCTCGTACCCGCTGGCTAAGCATTGCAACCTCCTGGCACTTCACTGTGGACCCTGAAGTCGAGCATCCGCCCGGCTCGCCTCTTGCCCACTCGCCGACCTTCGGCGTTGTGGGCTCCCCACTGTTTGAAGAAGAACGGCACCTCCGACTTCAGGCACTGATCCCGCACTGATTGGATCCACTGCGGTCGCATCGGACGTGCTCCGGGACCGCTTTCGCCTCCGGCGATCACCCAGTCGATGTCGGTGAGGTCGAGTTCCAACTCCCCCAACAGCGGCTCGCACGATAGGAAGCGAATCGCCGCTGGCACGGTTCTCAGACTGTCGATACGGCTAGTGAAACGCTGATTCTCCACCGAGACGCCCATCCACACGTTCTGGGGCCACGGCAATGATGGTGCCAGCTCCGCTAATCGCTCCGAGCGCTTGGTCAAGACTTGGAATCGATGATGATCGGCAATCCGCATCACGTCGAACACTTCCCGAATGAACTCCTCGGGCACGTCGGGATGAAAGAGGTCGCTCATCGAGTTCACGAAAATCGAGCGCGGTTTCTTCCACTTGATCGGCTGAACCAACCGCTCAGGTCGGAGCTGCAAATCGAATCCCTGCTCGTAGGGATGGTTGGGAACGCCGCGAAACCGTTCGGCGAAGGTCTTGGCGTAGCAGTGGGCGCAGCCGGGGCTGATCTCCGTGCAGCCGGTGACAGGATTCCATGTCGCTTCCGTCCACTCGATGGTTGAGCGTTGCATCGGATGCCTCGTTCCTGATCCTCACGATAGAACGCATGTACGCTCTGTTCAACCTCCACCTAGAATGTGACCGACACGACGACCATCACTTCACACACCAAGGTTTGCACCATGATTCCAGCCGACGAGACCTTTGACGGCACGTTTCCGTTTGAACCCCACTTCACCGAGGCTCCCGGTTTCCGCATGCATTATGTCGATGAGGGCGCGGGCGAGCCGGTTGTCTTGCTGCACGGCGAGCCGACTTGGGGCTATCTCTATCGCAACTTCATTCCTGCCCTGTCCGAGACGAACCGCGTGATCGTCCCCGACCACATGGGCTTCGGCAAGAGCGAGACCCCGCAGGATCGGGAGTACACGCTGAGGACACACGTCGGGAACCTTGCCGCGCTGATCGATGAGCTCGACCTCCGCGACATCACCTTCGTCATGCAGGACTGGGGCGGTCCGATGGGCTCGCAGTATGCCGTGCGTCACCTCGACCGAGTGAAGCGATTGTGCATCCTGAACACGGTCATTCCCGGCGCGATGCGCCAGCCTCGCAACGCCCCCACGACCCCATGGTTTCAGTGGATCGGCAAGCACCACGAGGCAGGCACGCTGCACGAGACGCTGGGTCATCTCGGCAGCAACATCCTCAGCGTGATGAAAATCATCGGATTCGAGAACTCGGCAGCCGTCGACGACGCCTGGATCCGCGCCTACTCAGCTCCATTCCCCGACAAGGAGTCGTGCATCGGCGGGATCGAGTTCCCGCTCGACGCCTACCTGGGGCGGACGCGAGACTTCGTTTTCGAAGAAATCGCCAACGTGCCCGAGCTGGCATCGAAGTCGGCGATGATGGTCGAGGGGATGCAGGACCACGCGATCGACCCTGAGATCGCCATTGCAGGATTCCGGGCGCTCTATCCCGACGCCCCGGTCACGATTCTGCCCAACGCGGGACACTTCTGCCAAGAGGACGCACCCGAGATCATCGTGCCGCTGATCAGTCAGTTCCTCAGATTGACCTGAGAATCAGAAGCGAACACTCGGATCCGGCGTTGCGTAGAGGTCATCAGTCCCCGCTTCACGGAGACCGATGCACAACCACTCAACCGCCCCCGCCTCCGAGCGGGGGCCTGCTCCTTCCCTGGCTTCTGACCGGCGGCCATGTTTGTCGCCGGTATCTGGTCAACCGGGACCTATCCGAGCAGCCTGGGCTTTGCCAAAGCGGGTCCCCGCTCGGGGGCGGGGACGAGAAACTGAGTTACTCAAAGGCCTCCTTCACGCGGGGACCTGCTCGGGGCAGGGCCTATCTGCTTGAATCACATGCGCGCGGAGGGAGGGGGTCACCGCGTAATGCGGCGACTGGGATGTGTCGAATGAAGGCGTGCTACAGAAACAAAAGCTGGCGGAGAGGGTGGGATTCGAACCCACGAGGGCCTTGCAGCCCTACACGCTTTCCAGGCGTGCCTGATCGTCCACTCCAGCACCTCTCCGTGGACGTGACCGAGTTCACCAATCGTTGACATCTGGCGGAGAGGGTGGGATTCGAACCCACGAGGCACGTCGCCGCACCTACCGATTTTCGAGATCGGCTCCTTCGGCCACTCGGACACCTCTCCACCTCTGAGTATACGCAGCGATCGTGACCGAGCTGTTGGCCCATAGGCAATACGATGTGCATGATGTGACGCAATCGACCGTCGAACCACCTGCTGTTCATTGGGAGACTTCGTGAGTACCGACCCCTCTACCGACCATGCCTCTGCCCAGACAATCTCTGAGCTGCTCGCCCCACACGATGGGGTCGCCTCAGCGCTAGGCTCGCCCGGCCGAGCTGACCTCAGCTTCGACGGCCTCCGCGACCAGATCGGCAAAACAGGCGAGCAACTCAACGGCTTCGGCTTGGGTCGCGAGGATGGCATCGCGATCGTGTTGCCCAACGGCGCCGAGATGGCATCGGCATTCCTCGGCGTCGCCAACGCGGCGACCGCGGCACCGCTCAATCCGGGTTACCGCGCCGACGAGTTCGAGTTCTACCTAACCGACCTCGATGCCAGAGCAGTGGTCGTGCAGGAGGGCGTCGACTCGCCCGTGCGCGAGGTTGCGCAGCGGCTCGACATTCCCCTGATCGAGCTGCAACCGGACACTGACAGTCCGGCAGGGACGTTCAATCTGTCGGCATCCATCACAGGTGCCGCCGAACGTCCCGGCGCGGCCGAGGCCGATGATGTGGGGCTCGTGTTGCACACATCGGGCACGACCTCTCGACCCAAGATTGTCCCGCTGCGGCAGCGCAATCTGATCGCCACAGCGCACAACATTCGCAACACGCTCAATCTGACGTCCGCCGACCGCTGTCTGAACATCATGCCGCTGTTCCACATCCACGGCGTCATGGCGGGGATCCTGGCGAGCGTCGGTGCCGGTGGTTGCACCTGGTGCTCGCCAGGATTCAATGCGATGCAAGTCTTCGGCTGGCTCCGCGAGTCCACGCCAACCTGGTACACCGCGGTCCCGACGATGCACCAGCTCATCCTCACCCGAGCCTCCAGGAATGCAGACGTGCTCGCGGAAACCGACCTCCGACTAATCCGATCATCCTCATCGTCGCTGCCGCCGACCGTGATGGCCGAGCTCGAGGAGACATTCGGAGCGCCCGTGATCGAGTCCTACGGCATGACCGAGGCGGCGCACCAGATGAGCTCGAATCCCTTACCGCCGCTCGAGCGCAAGCCAGGCAGCGTCGGCCTGCCAGCCGGTCCAGAGATCGCGATCATGGACGAAGATGGCGCATTGCTCGCGATGGGTCAGCGGGGCGAGGTCGTCATCCGCGGAGCCAATGTCACCGATGGATATCGCAACAATCCTGAGGCCAACGCCACCGCCTACACGCGAGGCTGGTTCCGCACCGGCGATCAGGGCGTCCTCGACAGCGACGGCTACCTGACGATCACGGGACGGCTCAAGGAGATCATCAATCGGGGTGGCGAGAAGATTTCGCCACGCGAGGTCGACGAGGCGCTCCTCCAGCACCCGGCTGTAGCTCAGGCAGTGACGTTCGCGATGCCCCACGACCGCTTGGGCGAGGAGGTCGCCGCGGCCGTCGTCCTGCGCGACGGCGAAGAGTCGGACGAACGAGCGATCCGCCGCTTCGTCGGCGAACGAGTGGCCGACTTCAAGACCCCGCGTCGCGTGGTGATCCTCGACGAAATCCCGAAAGGCGCGACCGGCAAAATCCAGCGAATCGGCCTCGCCGAGAAGTTGGGATTGGCAGATTGATGGACAACCACTCCTACGGCACTGACGGCAATCAAGCGACCGAGTACGAACGACTCAATCGCGCGCTCGCGATCTACCGTGACGCGATGCGTCGACATATCGCCGACAAGCTCGATGACGATCCGCCCCCAGGTGACTCATCCTATGACTGGTTCGAGCGCAAAGTCATCGCCAGTCTCGAATCCGACCAGCAGCGAAGTGATGCACGCCGAACGCGCAGTCGTGCCATACCCCACACGCCCGAGTGGCAAGGCGAGAATCAGCTCGACATCCCCCACTTCCTGTTCGCGATTAAGCACAATGCAGGCTTTCGTAAGCTCGACGATCAAGACATGTTCAACCGGATGGCAGAAATCCACGACCTCAGAAACAAGTGGGCTCACCCTCCAGTAGAGGGGTTTCGTCGTCCCGAAGTCGACCACGCGATCAACCTCATCCAGACCGTGCTCAATGTTTTCGATGAGGAGTCGGCCGCAGCGGTTGCCGCGCTCAGCACCAGCGAGATGGAGTTCGTCGTCGCGCAAGACACGCTCAACGTCCTCGACCGTACAAGCGAATCACTCGAAACGCTGCTCTCCTCTTCGATCAATCCGCAGGCCTTAAGTGACATCATCCAGACGACGGCCCGCGGACAGCAACAGGCCGCTCAGATTTTGGAGCGACTGGACCGGCTGGAATCCGCGCAGAGGCTTGAACGCAACGCGAGGGAGACTCACCTCTCGCAGATCGCTGAGGCGCTCGGGCTGTTAGTGAGCGCCCAGCAAGCATCACAGCCAGCGACCGAGCAGCCAGCATCCGAGCAGCCAGCATCCGAGCAGCCGGCGACCGAGCGGAAAGCTCAGCGCTCATGGCTCGACGAACTGATCGAGCCAGACGCCTGGCGGCAGCTCTGGCAATCGATGCGTCGCAATCTGCGCTTCTAGGGCGTGTTCACACATGGGGCTATTCAGTCCAGGAGTGCCCGTCATACCCACTGAGAAACACGTCATACCCGCGCTGCGCCGCGGGTATCTCGCTGCCTTCAGCGCCTGTGTCTGTACACAATTCCGTCATTGCCGCGACAAGCGCGGCAACGACGGAATTCTGACGAAGCAGTTGGCTGACGTGAACACGCCCTAGCCGGATCTCGGCAACACACGGACGCGCGACACACTCACGACTTCGAGTCGATGCTGCGCAGCAGATCACGTATCTCCACCAGGAGCTCGTGCTCGCTTGATGTCGCGACTGCAGGTGCCGCGACCGTCTTGCCGGTTCCCTCTTGCAGGGCCTCGCGTTGGTTCAGCACCGCGTCGCGGAATGCCGCGGCATTGACCACTCCGGGCAAGTACCCCTCCGACGACGACGTGCCCGAACGCCCCGCGGTCTCGACCTTGAGCGCTTGAATCCCGTATGGCCGCATGACCGGATTGTCGTACAGCTTCACGTCGGTAATCCGATCGAGCGGGATCGTGCTGTCGGTACGGAAGTAGACGCCGCTGGTCAGTTCGAGCGATGTTGGGGTCAACTTCGCCGTCAGTCGCGCGTGCGCTCGAGGCAGATACGACATGCTCCAAATCAGCCAGAACGGAATCAACGGGATGCCAACCACCGTGACGACCAGAAACAAGCTCACCGCCATCCGACCGTAGCCCTTCACCGCCGGATCGAACTCTGCTTCCAACAGCACCCGATCTCGCGATGTTGCCATGTCGATCCCCGCTCTCCATGTTGCCAACGTAACTGCAGACTAGGGCGTGTTCACATGGGGCCATTCAGTGCAGGAGCTACCGTCATACCCGCTAAGAAATCCGTCAAACCCGCGCTCCGCCGCGGGTATCTCGTTGCCTACAGCACCAGTGTCCGTGCACAACTCGGCGAGATTGCCGCAAATGGCGCGGCAATGACGGAGTTCTGACGAAGCAGTTGGCTGATGTGAACACACCCTAATCTGGAAGCGACAACTGACGGCGCTCGGCATGGAGAAACGTAGCAGTCATGGAATTTGGCATTCACCTTGTACAGCAGAACGTCACGATTGCGGAGTGTCGGAAACTCTGGAAGTGGGCCGACACGGCAGGATTCACCTGGGTCGACGTCTCCGACCACTTCTACGAATCACCTATGACCGATAAGCAGGGACCATATCTCGAGTGTCTCGCGAGCCTGGCCGCGCTTGCCGCCGACACCGAGCGCGTGCGCGTTGGCACCTGTGTCCTGGCGATGGACTATCGGCATCCAGCGGTCCTGGCCAATGCGTTAGCCACGATCGACCATCTCGCCGACGGCCGACTCGATGTCGGGCTCGGCGCTGGCTGGAACGAGCAGGAGTACACCGCCTACGGCATCCCGTTCGACCGATTGGGCCGACGCTTCGATCGGTTGGAGGAAGGCATTCACGTCCTGCGGGCGCTCTGGGAGGACCAACGCGCCGACTACGCGGGAGAGCACTATCAGCTCCACGACGCGCTCTGCGAGCCGAAGCCGCAGCAGTCTCGTGTGCCAATCTGGATCGGCGGAACTGGCGAGCGTCGGACGCTGCAACTCGTCGCGCGCTACGCCGACGGTTGGAACGCGCCGTATCTCAACGTTGAGGATTGGCAGCGATTATCTGGCGTGCTCCACCAATGGTGCGAACAAGTCGAGCGTGACCCCGCCGAGATCCAGCGCGACGTCAACCTGTCATTCCACATGGCCGCGTCGGAGGCCGACCGCGCCAAGATGGAGGCGCATTTCGCCGAGGTGTTCGGAGCCTCGGGCGACGCCTTCCGCCAGCGAGGAGCGCTGACCGGCACGGCGTCGGAGGTGATCGACCAGCTCGGCGCGTACGCAGAAGCGGGCGTCGATCGGGTCAACATCACGCTGCGTCCACCATGGGACAATGCCGCACTGCAAGTCTTCGCCGACGAGGTCATCCCCGCCTTCGCTGATCGGTCATGAGGGACCGTTGGAGCACTGCCCCGTCCCCGAGCGGGGACCCGCCCCTTCGCTGGGTCCGAGATCAGCTTTGATGTCGCATCGGCCATGCCACGCGGATCGAGATTCCCACGCTCCGCGCGGGTATGACGGTGCTGGTAGGGCAGGAGTGACGGTGTGCGCGAAGCAGGAATGACGGGCTTGGCGGCGCTGGAATGCAGGTGTTGGTGGATGCCTAGCTGCCTGCCGAGCGGACCTTCTCACCCGTCGTTTTTTCGGTGCGGGACGGCCGATTATGGGTCGGCGGTAAACTGCCTCTTGAACATCTCAAGCGAACTGACCAACCGAGCCGACGGAGTACCAGCACATGCCCGTAAACCAAACTCGCGAATCGTGGAAGCCGGGACAGGACTGGACCGGCGCAATCGACGAAATCAACTACATCAAGGAAATCGCCCAGGAAATGGGCGGCCAGCACGGCGTCGAGCGCCAACATCGCGGCGGTCGCTACACCATTCGCGAGCGGATCGACAAGTTCCTTGACGACGACTCGTTCTTCGAAGCTGGGCCCCTCGTTGGCGCGTACGAGTACGACAGCGAAGGGAACCTGCGCGACTTCACGCCGGGCGCCTTCGTCATGGGGATGGGCCAGATCGACGGGCGCAACATCGTCATCGGCGGCGATGACTTCACCATCTCCGGCGGATCGCCGCACAACGTGTCCAAGGGAGCATCGCAGTTCGCTACGCCGATGGCAGCCCAATACGGCCTGCCCTACGTCCAGCTCATCGAAGGTGTCGGTCACAGCGCCAAGCGCGACGAGGAAGAGGGTCGGATGGCCCTCCCTGCCGGTCAGACATGGTGGCGACACATCAACCTGCTCAACAAGGTGCCGGTCGCCTCGGGGATTATGGGTTCCGTCGCCGGCGCGCCCGCAGCATTTGCGTTGCTCTCGCACTTCACCGTGATGATCAAGGGACAATCACAGATCTTCCCCTCTGGCCCGCCCGTCGTCCGACGAGCCATCGGCGAGACCTTCAACAAGGAAGAGCTCGGAGGCTCCAAGGTCCACGTCTACCAGAGCGGACAGGTCGACAACGAGGCAGAGTCAGAAGAGGACGCCTTCGACCAGATCAAGCAGTTCCTCTCCTACCTGCCCGACACGACCAATGACGTCACCGAGCGCACGCACAACTTCGACGATCCCAACCGCAAAGTCGAAGAACTGCTGCGGATCATCCCCGAAAACCGCAAGCGCGGATACAACCCTCGCAAGCTGGTCAAGTTAGTCGTCGACAACGGCGAGTTCTTCGAGATGCGGCCTCACTGGGGCGGCGCGATCATCACCGGTTTCGCACGCATCGGTGGATACGCGGCCGGCGTGGTCGCGAGTGACCCGTACGTCATGGCCGGCGCGATGAATGGCGACGCCGCCGACAAGTTCGCCCACTTTGTCGACCTCTGCGACGGCTTCAACCTCCCGATGGTGATCTTCCTCGATATGCCTGGCTTCATGCTCGGCTCGCAGGCCGAGCTCAACCAGACCATGCGCCGAGGCACCCGAGCGTTGATCGCGGCGTATGAGGCAGACGTGCCGAAGGTTGAGTTCAACATCCGCAAGAGCTACGGCGTCGCCGCCGACGCGCCCAACAGCATGGGTGAGCCGATGGGCGTCAACATGCGCTTCGGCTGGCCAGCCGGCGAGTGGGGCGGCATCCCCATCGAAGGTGGTGTCGCAGCCGCCTACAAGCGAGAGATCGAGTCGGCCGAGAACCCCGAGGCGCATCGCGAGATGATTGAGAATCGCCTGCTCAAGCTCCGCAGTCCGCTCAAGGCAGCGCACAACTTCGACGTGATCGATCTGATCGACCCGCGAGACACAAGAAGAATCGCATTCCGATTCATCGAGGCAGCACAACCAATGCTCAAGCGTCTCGCCCAACGCCCAAAGCGGATCATCCGACCATAGTCCCGCTCCGAGCAGCACCCAGTCCCCGCTTCACGCGGGGACCTGCTCGGGCTCTGCGGAATCGGGCGTGTTCACATCAGCCAACTCCTTCGTCAGAATTCCGTCATTGCCGCGCTTGTCGCAGCCTGCTCCGCACTTGATGCGGGGGCAATCTCGCCGAGTTGTGAACAGACACTGGCGCTGAATGCAGCGAGATACCCGCAGCGGAACGCCGGTATGACGAATATTTCAGCACGTTTGACGGGAACTCCTCGACGAAACGGCCTCATGTGAACACGCCCTAATCCTGTGCCCGAGTCACGGATGGTGAAGGGCCTGATCCCCGCTTGACGGAGACCTTCGAATAACTCAGTTTCCTGTCCCCGCCCCCGAGCGGGGACCCACTTTGGCAAAGCCCAGGCTGCTCGGATAGGTCCCGGTTGACCAGATACCGGCGACAAACATGGCCACAGGTAAGAAGCCAGGGAAAGAGCAGGCCCCCGCTCGGAGGCGGGGGCGGTTGAGGGGTGATTCAAAGGTCTCCGTGACGCGGGGACCTGGGGATGTGGACCCTGCGTATCGCTGCAATCTGTGAGCGAAATCCCGTATCTTGACGACGGATTTCACAGTCAAGAAACGATCATTGATATGTCAAACCAGTTTGACGAATTCAAGGGCAGCATCGGACTCACCGTCGAAGAATCCGAGCCCTGGTGGCCGTTACTCCCCGAGCACGAACATGGCCCGCGGCCGAATGTGCTCCTCATCCTCTTCGACGACATGGGCTTCGCTCATCTTGGCTGCTATGGCTCAACGATCGACACACCAAACATCGATCGCTTGGCATCCGAGGGCTTGCGATACTCCAATTTCCATGTGACACCGCTTTGCTCGCCGACACGTGCGTCGCTACTCACCGGTCGAAACCATCACGCTGTCGGAATGCGAACGATCGCGAACTTCCACGACACTGGATTCACAAACATGCGCGCTACCGTGTCGCGACACTCAGCGACGCTGGCTGAAATGTTGCAAACTCGCGGATATGCCACGTACATGGTCGGCAAATGGCACTTGAGCCCGGCCGAGGAGAACGGTCCCGCCGGCCCCTTCGACAATTGGCCGCTACAACGTGGGTTCGAGCGGTACTACGGTTTCCTCTCGGGCGCGACTGACCAGTTCTACCCAGAACTCACACACGACAACCATCACATTTTGCCGCCCAAGTCCCCCGACGAGGGCTATCACGTCACGGAAGACTTGGTTGAACGCGGGATCTCGTTTCTGCGTGATAAGCAATCGCACCGACCAGATCAGCCATTCTTCATGTACTTCGGGCTCGGAGCAGTGCACGAGCCGCATCAGTCGCCTCCTGAATATGTGGAGAAGTATCGAGGCCGCTTCGATGATGGCTGGGATGCGGTGCGCCAAGAATGGTACGAACGACAGCTCGCTAGCGGCATCATTCCACCAGACACGGAGCTCGCCGAACGCAATCCTGGCGTCGAGCGCTGGGAGGACCTGTCCGACAACGCGAAGATTTTCGCCGCTCGATTGTTCGAGGCGTTCGCGGGTTTCCTGGACCACACTGACGCGCAGCTCGGGAGGCTGTTCGCGCACCTCGAGCAATCGGGCCAGATGGACAACACGATCGTCATTCTCACGTCCGACAATGGCGCGTCGGGCATGGGTGGTCCGATGGGCATGCTCAGCATTGTCGCCGGCGGCAACGGAATTGCGACCAATGAAGGATCGCTGCTCGTCCGCGGCGTGGGCGAACCAGGCTCGGCCGAGGAAGCGGAGCGCCTGGAAGCATGGCAATCGAGACTCGGCGACATCGGCGGTCCGAGAAGCTGGACCGATGTCCCTTGGGGCTGGGCCCAGGTCGCGAACACCCCACTGCGCTGGTACAAGAGCGATACCCACGGCGGAGGCATCCGCGTTCCGATGATCATGCGTTGGCCGGAACGTGTCCCGGCTGGACAAATCCGCGACCAATTCCATCACGTCACCGATGTCGTGCCGACCGTGCTCGACCTCCTCGGCGAGTCTGCACCAGAGACCTACAAAGGACTGGCCCAGATGCCGGTGCACGGCCAGAGCATGGCATACACCTTCGCCGACTCCAACGCTCCATCCAACAAGGGCGTGCAGTACTTCGAGATGTGGGGACATCGCGCGATCTGGATGGACGGCTGGAAAGCGGTCACGCGACACTTCCGCGGTACCGAATATGACGACGATCAGTGGGAACTGTTCAACCTCGAGGAGGACTTCTCGGAGATTCACGATCTCTCGGAGCAGGAGCCTGAGCGATTGCAACGAATGATCGACCGCTGGTGGATCGAGGCTGGTCGCTACAACGTGCTACCTCTGGACGACCGCACGGTCGGTATTGGTGGTCCGAGTAATCGACCAGGTGGTCCGCATGACGGTTTGCACTATCGCTACTATCCGCCGACCGCGCACGTGCACGGACGCGTATCGCCGATGCTGCAAATCGGCGACTGGGTGATCACGGCCGAGATTGAGCGGTCGAGTCCAACCCAAAGCGGCGTGCTCTTCGCGCACGGCAGCATGGCCGGGGGACTGTCCCTCTACGTGCAGGACAATCGGCTCTGCCTGGACTTCAACTCACGCGAGGATGTCACAGTGGGCCGATCCGATGCTGAGCTGCCAGAAGGGGCCGTGACCCTGACGGCGAGTCTGAAATCGGCGCCGGACAAGTCAGGAATAGTGACACTCGGTGCCAACGGCGAGACAATCGGCCACGTCGAGATTCCCGACGTGACGGGCATCGCGGTCCGCGGAGGCGCTGACGTCGGCGCGGATCACTACTCGCCCGTGACAGCGAGCTACGAAGCACCGTTTGAGTTCCAAGGCACAATTCACGTGCTCGACGTGAGGGTCACACCAAGAGGCACCCTACCGCGAGCCCCATCGCCAGCAGAAGCAAGCGAGTCGGACTAGCTGCTCCGAATCTCTGTCATCGTTTGATCGAGATTCTCGCTCAGCATCTCAGCGATCTCGGGTGCAGAGTAAAAGTAGCGGGAATGCGTTCGGCGCAGCATCGCTTCCGATTCCGTCAGGAACAGGACGACTTCATCCGAATCCGGCTTGTCATGCTCGGCCTGATTGAGCGCTTCGAATGCTGCATCACGCTCCGACTCATCGAATTCGCGCAGCTTGACACCGGAACCGTTGTTGTGATCGCAGCGCAGTAGTATCCACTTCATCGTTCGCCCCGTTCTTCCACAGGCTGCAATGCGGCCAAGAGGGTGATAAACGCCTCTTTCACTCGCTCGCACAATCGCTCTGTCACCGCCAAGGATAAGCTGAAGTCGGCGACTGATTCGCTCAACGTACCCCATTCCGGGTTTGCTTGGAGGCCGTCGAAGTCTTGCTGGGCGGGATCGCTCAGGTCCTCAACCAGCTCCCGGGTCACACGGAAGTGCTCAAGCAAGGAATCGACCAACCAACCGCGGTGAGATAGGAGCACCAGCTTGCGGCGGACATCGGACGGGCCGCCGCCTGCCTTGATCAGACGATCGATACTGTAGGCCAACTTCTCCGAGAGGTTTGCCCAGGTGTGCTGCACCTCGGTCCGAATCTGAATCTCAGCGAACCGCCCACTCTCAGTCAGCACAATCAAATGAACCGCCCGATATCCACCCTTCTGTCCCTTCCGGGTGTAGTCCTTCTCGCGTTCGATCGTTAGATGCTCGCGCAACCAGCCCACGGCGACTCGCAAATCCGTCATTGTCGGTACCGTGAGGCGACACCCAGCAATGTCTTGCATCTTCGCGAGCGATGTCTCTTTTCGTCGCAACTTGGCAACCACGGAATCGATCGCCTTGATTCGCGATCCTACCTCCGTGCGGCGATCGGCTAACGCCGAGTGTTGGCAACGAATCAACGCTTCGGTCACTTCGGCGAGCGCGTCGGCGTATCCCGTGCGGAAGGCCTGATACTGGGCTTCGTTGAGCACGTTGAGGCCGTCGGCCGCTAGCCGACGCCCCAACGTGTCGATCTGTGTTCTCGATGTTGGCTCCATGCCTCATATCGTACCGAGGCAAATCCGTTAAGTCGAACTATTGTATCAAGAACAGCGCCTGTTTGCAATCGCATACAGCAACTGAGGGAGTCCTGCCCGCGCGGCTAGCAGATGGAGTCTGGCACGGTAGGACGCCCTTCGGCACCACCCTGCCCACCCCACGGAGACAAGCTCCGCAACAGGGGTGGACAGGGCGTTCCGCAACGATCACCCGGAGGAGGCGGTCTTCCTGATCGCGCTACCCTCGACCGTGGCGCAAGAGCTTGCCAGGAGTGGCTCCGGTTTCTTCTCCGTCCTGCATCGTCACCTCGCCGTTGACCAAAATCCAGCGGTAGCCGTGCGGACGCTGGATTCGTCGCCACTCGCCACCGGGGAAGTCGTGCACGATCTCACCCTGGAACTCAGGCTCCAGTTTGAGCTCGTCGAGGTCGTAGACGACCACGTCGGCGGGCGCGCCCTCGACCAGCGAGCCGCGATTGTGGAATCCCGCCGCGCGCGCCGGCAGATAGCTCAGCCGATAGTGCGCCTCCTCGAGGCTGATCATCCCCGTGTCTCGCACCAGCCACATGAGGAAATCGGTCGGGTACGAGCCAGCCGTAAGAAACTTGGTGTGCGCGCCACCGTCCGAGACGCCAGGAATCGTGTATGGCGACTCCATGATCTCCGCCATCGCCTCGGGGTTCTCGGTCGAGACCTCGGTCAGGAACTCGGCCTTGAGGTCCGTGGCCAGGGCGAGGTCGAGCATCGCATCGATCGGATGCTTGCCCATCATCTGGCCGACCTCTTCCAGGGTGAGACCGACGTATTCTTCCAGCTCAGGCTTCGCCTCAAGGTGCTGGATCATCACCTTCTCGATCGAGCCGCCGATCGCCTGCGTCTGCCCGAGCTTCTCGATCGCGTCGTCCATCTCGGACTTCAGTCGCTCGCGCACCTCCGGATCGGCGAACTTCTGCATCTTCTCCTCGATCGTGCCGGTCGTGGCATAGTTCCAGGCTGGCGAGGAGTCGTAGAGGTTCCAATCCTCAAGCGTGTACGCGAAGGCCGAGCGGATTGTGAAGGCCTGGCCGAAGATACGCTCACCCTCGTCGTTGCGCTCGTGTAGCCAGTTCAGGGTCTTGCGATGCGCTTCGGGTCGGAAGTTGGAGGGTGCGATCACGTTATGCAAAATCGGCCGACCGGATACGCGTGCCAGCTCCGCCTCAAATGCAAGGTCCGACTTGATGTCGCCGGTCGCCTGGGTGATCTGGATGAAGCCCTCGTCACGGTCGCGGAGGACTTGGGCCAGCGCCAGACACTCATTGTCCGACATGATGTCGGTCACCATCGGCGTGCCGTCGTAGTCGGCCTGGACTGAGTATTCGCCTAGTCGCTGGGTTGACCAACCGCACGCACCAGCGTCCATCGCTTCATTGAGCAGGCGCTGCATCTCGGCGATCTCCGCGTCGGTCGCGCGCCGACTCTTGGCCGCTTCCAAACCCATCACCCAGATCATCAGCGGCGCGATCGGCATGTAGGACAGGCAGTTGACACCCTTCGGGATGCGTTCGAGCGTGTTGAGCCACTCGGGGAACGAGATCCAATCCCAGATCATGCCTTCCTTCATCGAGTCGAAGGGGATCGCCTCCGTGCGCGACATGGTCAGCATGGCGCGGTCGCGCTCTTCGGGTCGGACTGGGGCGAAACCGAATCCACAGTTGCCCAGCACGACCGACGTCACTCCGTGCCAGCCCGAGATCGTGCAGTACGGGTCCCACTGAATCTGGGCGTCGTAGTGGGTGTGCAGATCAACGAAGCCGGGCGCGACGATCTTGCCGTCGGCTTCGAGCACCTGGTCGGAGTCGGCCGGGTCCATGCGTCCGCCAATCTGGGCGACAACGCCATCCTTAATCCCAACATCGGCGACAAATCGCGGGACGCGGGTCCCATCGACCACGGTGCCACCGCGAATGAGTACATCGAACTTTGCCATCAGGAACTCCTCGTGCTACCCGCAAGCGCGCCATCGCGCGATCAGCTGTTGCGCGGAGGATAGAGAAATCCAACTGTGGTCGTCGGTCGTGCTCAGTCTTCGAAGTCGGACTCGTCGTAGCTGACTGTGAGGCTGTTGAGTCGGTCAGGGCCGATCAATCCATCATCCTGCAAACGTCCCACAACGATGCCGGGGTGCACACCGATGTTTGTGGCAAACTGCTGGACCGAACGTGCCGAGAAGCATTGAGTGTGGATGAACGCATCGAGGTCCGCCGGGGGAATCAAGGTGTCTCGAGCGAACGCGTCAGCCGCTGTTTCGTGCTCATCTGCTGCGTCTGAGCCATCAGCCAAGTCGATATAGACCTTGCTGCGGTCGCCATGCAGGACGTGACCGAGCTCGTGAAACAGGGTGAACCAGAAGATGTCGGCTCCTCTGCGCTGGATGCTGACCTGAATCAGCGGGCGACCGTCATCAAGCCATCGCGTCACGCCGTTGGCGCCCGATTTCGCGATATGCGGCACGAACTCGAGGTGCACGCCAGCTTGCCCGGTCATGGTCCGAAGTTCTGACCAAAACGGTCGCGCTGAAGTCAGTCGACGCAACTTTGGCAGCGCCGCTTGCAGGATCTCAGGTTCGAACCTGGCGCAGACCCCTTCATCATCGGGCCGCAAGAATTTGCGCTCGATCGATTGCCACTCTCCTTGCTGGACCCACGCTGCCAGAGCCCAGGGGTCGACTTTCGACCCAGGAGTGACTCGGAAGGCAGCCTCGATGCTGCCGGTGGGAACATCAACTAAGCGAGAGACTCCGTAGAGAATTCGCAGATCAATAACCCGCTCGACATCGGTTGCAACCTCTTGAGCCCATCCTTGTCGATGCAGATCCTTCAACGGGAGCTGATCAAGTAAGGCGATGTCCCCTTCCATTGTTGGATCCGAGCCAAGCCGCTCAATGGTCTTTTCGTAGGACGACTGCATCCGCAACCAAAAGGCAGCGGAAACACCAAGCGCAGTCTCTAACTTGTCGGCGAACGGCTTGGTGACTTTCGCGCGCCCTCGGAGCACCTGTCGGACCGATTGCTCAGAACTCCCGATCTGGCTAGCCAAGTCGCCACACGACCATCCGCGCGCTTCCAGCTCCTCACTGAGCACGTAGCCAGGGTGCGTCGCCAGGTATGGTTCCCACGTGGCACCGGCATTAGCGCTCATAGTGCTTGCTCACTTCCAGCACCACGATGACCGACTGCTCCTCTTCGAGATGGAAGTGCAATCGCCATTGGCGGTTGATGCGGACCGAATACTCCCCCAAGGCTCTGGGTTCCAATAGCTCCAAATGTAATCCTTGGAGCTTTCTCACATCATTGAGGGTATCGGCCCCTGACAATTGGTTCAGAGTCTTGGCAATCGCTTTGGAGAACGGGGAACCGTATTCTCGCGTGGAAATCTCCCGTCGAGTCAGCAGCCGCTCGAGACGGCTGCTCTCGAATCGAATCTCCAAGAGGGCTCCTACGATTTGCGCTGTCGGATATGTACCGGACGCCAACAGGCTGCCCGCAATCAGTTTGACGATTACGTCTCTTCCAATCAGCCTCCGATCGTCGCCGACATGGACAGTGCGATACACTGGCTGCATGATGTTGTGTGTGCTTGGAGGAGCTGAACCGCGGGCCGTCGCCCGCGGGGCGCTCGTGGCCTGATGTTGCGCCACCCGCCGAGTCCGGCGTGGCTGGCCGCGTCCACTATCCCTACCCAACCCATCCCCCATCACTGGAGTGCCCACCATGGCTGACCGAGTCCGAATCTTTGATACCACCCTGCGCGACGGCGAACAGGCCGCCGGCGTCTCCTTCTCCGCCGAGGAGAAGCTGCAGATCGCCAAGCTGCTCGAGCGCATGGGCGTCGACTGCATCGAGGCCGGCTTCGCCGCCGCATCACCTGCCGACTTCGACGCCGTCAATCGCATCGCCCGCGAAGTGCGCGGCACCCAAATCGCCACGCTCTGCCGCGCCGTCCCCAACGACGTCGACCAGGGCTGGGAGGCGATCCGCGACGCCGAGAACCCGCGCATCCACGTCTTCCTCTCATCCTCCGACATTCACATCGCCCATCAGCTGCGCAAGGACCGCGAGTCGGTGCTGCAGCAGGCCCGCGAGATGGTCGCTCGCGCCAAGCAATACACCAGCGACGTTGAGTTCTCGCCGATGGACGCCACGCGCTCCGATGTCGACTTCGTCCGCCGCATGCTGCGAGAAGTAATCGAAGCCGGCGCCACCACGATCAACATTCCCGACACCGTCGGCTACGCGATTCCCGACGAGTTCGCCCGATTCATCACGGGCATCCTCGAAGATGTGCCGGGCGCCGACAACGTGGTCGTCTCTGTCCACTGTCACAACGACCTGGGCCTCTCGACGGCCAACTCGCTGGCCGCAGTCAGCGCAGGAGCACGGCAGGTGGAGTGCACGATCAATGGTCTGGGCGAGCGCGCTGGTAACACGTCGCTCGAAGAGACCGTCATGGCGATTCGCACACGCGCCGACCACATGGGTGTGGAAATCGGCGTCGACCCGCAATACCTGGTGCCCGCTTCGCGCATGGTCCAGGACTTTGCCGGGATGCACGTGCAGCCGAACAAGGCGATTGTGGGACTGAACGCGTTCCGACACCAGTCCGGTATCCACCAGGATGGCGTCGTCAAGATGCGCGAGACCTACGAGATCATGGACCCGAAGGAAGTCGGCTGGGTCGAAGGCTCGCAGTTCGTGCTCTCCAAGCTGTCCGGACGCGCGGGATTCCGCTCGCGACTGGAAGACCTGGGCTTTGAAATCGACGACGACGAGTTCAACGCCGCATTCGCGCGCTTCCAGCAACTGGCCGACCGCAAGACGGTGGTTGACGACCGTGACCTCGAAGCGATCGTGATGGACAGACTCGGCCAGCCGACGGAAGGTTGGCAGCTCGTCTCGATTGACATCTCGGCCGGTACCACCTCGACGCCATCGGCTACCGTTTCGCTGCGTTCGCCCGACGATGCAGAGTGCTCAGGCACGAAGTCGGGCACCGGTCCCGTCGATGCGATCTACCAGACCATCCGCGATCTCACTGGCATGGACGACGAGCTCGAGGAGTACAGCGTGACCAGCATCACTGAGGGTCTGGATGCGCAAGGTGAGGTGACGATTCGGATCGCCGTCGATGGCGCGACGCATACCGGCCGCGCCGCCGATCAGGACATCCTCGTGGCGTCTGCCCGGGCTTACATCAACGCGATCAACCGACACGTCAGCGGACAGACCGGTGCCACGGCCGCCGCAACGCAAGAGCGAACACCGTAAGTCCAACTCAAGCGCCGCGGCGGTATCAGCGAAAGAACCCGTCGCGGCGCATCATCGCTTCGTAATCGTTCTGCGAGAGACCACAATCAATCAGCTCGTCGAACTCGCGTCGGGTGAGGTGGAGCTGACGGGCCATCTGCCCAAGCAATCTGTCGCTGATGTCGCGGTCAGCACCGTGCGACATGATTGTCGTCACGGGTTGGGGGATCCTCGCCATTGAGTGTGTGGTAGACGAAGCGACGATGATGCGTGTCTGTTAGGCGGAATCCCTTGCGCAACAGGCCGCGTTCCACCAGGCGTGCCTTACGCGGCATCTGTTACCAACGTGAATCGCTCTCGCAACTTCGAGCCCATCTCCAAGCTGACTCTGCCCAAGACTTCGGGCGCGGCTTCTGCCACATGCCGCCACATCCAGTCCATCGTTTCAATCAGCATCAACCACACCTCATCACGAGTTGGAGCCCAGAGGGCAATCTCGAACTCGCCCTCGATCAGGTACATCTCGTCCTCATCCAAATGCTCGACGCTGAAGACAAGCGGCCGATCCGTGCGGTACCGCCGACCGTTCGAGACGAACTCAGTGAAGACCATCGGGCTGACGTCGACGTTTGATGCGGGGGTTGTCATGTCGCGCTCCGTGTTCGAGCTCCATGGTAAATCGATCTCAGGGTCAGCGAATGAACCCGTCGCGGCGCATCATCGCTTCGTAATCGTCCTGCGAGAGCCGACAGTCAATCAGCTCGTCGAACTCGCGTCGGGTGAGGTGCAGTTGCCGCGCCATCTCGGCGAGGAGTCGGTTGCCGATGTCGCCATCGGATCCGTGCGAAACCATCGTGACGATCTCCGTCTCGCCGCCGTCCGTCCCAAAGAACGTCAGCGTCAGATGTCGCCGGTTCTTCGTCGTGAACCCTTTGCGCCTCAAGCCTCTCAGAACATCGCGCCGCCTACGAGGCATCAGACACATGCGCAAAGCGATGACGGAGCCGTTGGCCCAGCTCTTGAGCACCACTAGTCATGCGGCTAGGAATTCCTTCGGCGTACGACTCCCACATCACGGCAAGCGCGTCGTCGATCATGTCCCACGCCTCTTCCCGAGAGTAGGCACCAGAGATGATGTTGTACTCCCCTTCGAAGAGGAACAGTCCCTCGCCGTCTTCCTCCACATACTCGATCGTGAAGATCAGTGGACTGCTCGTGCGGTATCGCCGACCGTTCGAGACGAACTCGGTGAAGACCATCGGGCTGACATCGACTTGTGATGCGGGGGTTGTCATGTCGCACTCCGTGTTCGAGCTCCATGGTAAATCGATCTCAGGGTCAGCGAATGAACCCGTCGCGGCGCATCATCGCTTCGTGATCGTCCTGCGAGAGCCCACAGTCAATCAGCTCGTCGAACTCGCGTCGGGTGAGGTGCAGTTGCCGCGCCATCTCGGCGAGGAGTCGGTTGCCGATGTCGAAATCGGATCCGTGCGAAACCATCGTGACGATCTCCGTCTCGCCGCCGTCCGTCCCAAAGAACGTCAGCGTCAGATGTCGCGGGTTCTTTGTCCGGAACCCCTTGCGTCTCAAGCCTCTCAGAACATCGCGCCGCCTACGAGGCATCAGACACAAGCGCAAAGCGATGACGGAGCCGTTGGCCCAGCTCTTGAGCACCACTAGTCATGCGGCTAGGAATTCCTTCAGCGTACGATTCCCACATCACGGCAAGCGACTCGTCGATCATGTCCCACGCCTCTTCCCGAGAGTAGGCACCAGAGATGATGTTGTACTCGCCCTCGAAGAGGAATAGCCCCTCGCCGTCTTCCTCCACATACTCGATCGTGAAGATTAGCGGATTGCTCGTGCGGTATCGCCGACCGTTCGAGACGAACTCGGTGAAGACCATCGGGCTGACGTCGACTTGTGATGCGGGGGTTGTCATGTCGCACTCCGGGTTCGAGCTCCATGGTAAATCGATGGCGCGGCCATCGAGCAGCCTGCGCGTAAGATTGTCTGTGACACCTCATCCAGATTAGGGAGACCACCATGGCCGGACGTACCATTGCACAGAAGATCTGGGACGAGCATTTGATCAGACAGGCCGACGGCGAGCCCGATCTGCTCTACATCGACCTCCATCTCGTACACGAAGTCACCTCGCCGCAGGCGTTCGAGGGCCTTCGGCTCACCGGGCGCACCGTTCGGCGCCCAGACCTCACCCTGGCGACGCAGGACCACAACGTCCCCACCGACACGCGAGTCGAGCCATTCGCTGACCCGCTCTCGCAGCAGCAGGTCGAGTCGTTGCGCGCCAACTGCGAGGAGTTCGGCGTGCCGCTGTACGACACGCTCGACCCACGGCAGGGCATCGTGCACATTATCGGGCCCGAGCAGGGACTGACTCAACCCGGACTGACCATAGTCTGCGGCGACAGCCACACCTCGACCCATGGCGCACTGGGCGCGCTGGCGTTCGGCATTGGCACGTCCGAGGTCGAGCACGTGCTCGCCACGCAGACACTTCCGCAGGGGCCGCTCAAGCAGATGTCGGTCGAGGTCACCGGCGAGCTCCCAGAGGGCTGCTCGGCCAAGGATGTGATCCTCACGATTCTCAACACGATCGGTACCGGCGGTGGCGTGGGACACGTGATCGAGTATCGCGGCGACGTAATCCGCAACCTGTCCATGGACGGCCGGATGACGGTCTGCAACATGACGATTGAGGGCGGTGCTCGCGCCGGACTGGTCGCGCCCGATCAGACGACCATCGACTACGTCCAGGGTCGCCCACACGCACCGACCGGTGCGGATTGGGATGCGGCTGTCGCGCGATGGAGCGAACTCGTCAGCGATGACGACGCCGTGTTCGACACGGAAGTGGTGATCGACGGCTCCGAAATCGCGCCGTTCGTGACCTGGGGGACCAACCCAGCCCAGAGCGCTCCCGTGACCGGGTCAATTCCCGATCCGGCCAGCCTCGCGACAGCCTCAGCACAGGAGTCAGCAGAGCGCGCGCTGGCCTACCAGGGACTCACCGCCGGTACACCGATCTCCGACATCGCTATCGATCGCGTCTTCATCGGCAGTTGCACCAACGGTCGGATCGAAGACCTGCGAGCCGCCGCCGACGCAATCGGCGACGGGCGCGTTGCCGACGGCGTCAACGCGATGGTCGTGCCGGGCTCGGGCCTGGTGAAGGTCATGGCCGAGCAGGAAGGTCTCGCTGACCGCTTCCGCGACGCCGGCTTCGAGTGGCGCGACGCCGGCTGCTCGATGTGTCTGGGCATGAACCCCGACATCCTCAGCCCGCAAGAGCGCTGCGCTTCAACCAGCAACCGAAACTTCGAGGGTCGCCAAGGCCCCGGAGGTCGAACCCACCTGGTCAGCCCAGCGATGGCCGCCGCAGCCGCCATCGCCGGTCACTTCGTCGACGTACGCAGTTTGTAGCGGTATGACTGATCAGACGCCGATCGTCGACATCGACGAGCTGGCCGAAGCGCAGCCGCGCTTAGATTCTCAGCTCATGACCACCTTTGGTCAGGCAGCCAGCGTCTGTCTTGATCGCCATCATGTTCCTCCGATACTCCTCACGGTTGTTGAGGACGAGTATCGAAACGAGGCCGAACTCAAATGGAATCCGTCAACTGACGCCGCCAAGAGCAGTTGGGGCCAGCAAAACGACACAGTCGAATGGGGTGCTGTGGGAGTGACGTTGGCGTTTCTTGGAACGGCCCGCGGATTGATCGCCACGCGGCGCGCGCAAAGGGGTTCTGGCGCCGACTACTATGTCGCGCCTCCCGACGGAGCTGTGGAAGACCTGGAGGGAGTGGTTCGGCTTGAGATCTCCGGAGTTGACCGAGATGAACGCACTGAGATTGAACGGAGACTCAAACGGAAGGTGCAACAACTACGCGATGGAGAGACGAACTCTCCTGGAATTGCGGTCGTAGTAGGGTTTAGGGCAAAATCCATTCTTCTCGCGACATTGGAGCCCGAATGAGTTGGCTCGATCTTCACCGGAGCAGTGAGGAGCATGCGGCAAAGGCCGACATGTTGGCCAGGGAAGGCCAACGTGATCTTGCTCTTGCCTCTTACCGGCAGGCCGCCGAGCTTGAGCGGCAAGCGCTGCAGGCGGTGGATGCTGGTAAGCACCGCACTTGGACAATCACAGCTGTGAGCGCGGCATCACTGTACTTCATGGCACAGGAGGTGGAAATCGCGCAGGGCATGGCACATGATTGCTGGTCAGATGAACGCATGTTGCCATTTGGCAAGGCTGACATGGATGACCTGCTTCAGGAGATTCGAGATCAGGAAGCCAGAGTCCGAGCATTTGTAGACGTTGAGCAAAGCTTCGTCCACGCTTCGATTCGCGGGAACCGCATTCTTCGTGGTGCTGTCCCGGCGGGGGTAGTTGAAGGCGCTGTGCGAAATTTAGCCTCGCTGCTCTCGCGAGCGGCTGAGTTCGAATCTGGCCTCGCATACAGAACGACAGCTAGGGTGCCAAAGAGAATTCGAGGGGAGTATCACCCGATGGTACTCCAGTCAGCGCCTGGGAGTTTCCAGTTTGCTGTCACACTTGCAGGACCAGCGCAGCCAAAACTGATGACAGAACCCAATCCTCCACGTGACGACGTCGTTCAGCGGGGACTGCAGATTTTGGCTGCATGTGTCCATTCCCCGGAAGATGAACTCCGGGATGTTGTACCAGATCTGCTTTACCGCCGAGCATTTCTCAGTTTTGTGCGAGACCTGTCTCCTACGGGAAAGGCTCACGAGTCCTTAGAACTTCAGCCGCCCAATGGCGAGTTCACCATCAAGCTCAGCAGTGTGACGCGAGTCAGATTGCAATCAGCTCTTGACGACATCACCTCAATCATCTCCCACTTAGAAGGGGAGCGCCAAAGCATCACGGGAACTCTCGGAGGCGTCGACCTAATCAACGACTGGATCAAAGTTGAATCTGCGGACGTGGTGACGACGATTGGAGGTATTCAGTCATCCGAAGCCAGCAAACTTGGATCGCTTCTCGCAACCCCTGTCATCGCGACTGTGAAGGCGGCTGCTAGCGGTAAACTCACTCTCCTCGATATCGAGCGAGACGACTAATCAAAACGATCTGGGAGAGGGCGCGAGGGAAAGTTGCAGCGGACGAGCCGCTTAACGCCAGAGGGCGAGTTCTTCTTCTCGCTCCTCAGTGACTGTGCGGACGTCGGGGCCGAAGACCATGGTGTATGGGCGGTCAGACCGATATTGAGGCCAGCCGGGGAGCGCGTTGGTGCTTGGGCTGCCGGTTCGGGCGAAGCTTGCCCAGGCGTCCATCATGAAGCCGCTGAGCTGATCAACCTGTGGATCGGTGCCGACGAAGTCGCGCATCAACTCAGTGGTTCCCCAGATCAGCGGTACATCGAGCGCGTGCGGCGCTCCCAGACGACCCTCGAACATTGGAGATTGCTGTTCGACCAGGTAGGAGTAGGTGCCGCCAGTTGCGCCCGCTCGTGCGTCGAGCAGGCGGCGAGTTGAGCCTCGGTACTGGCGATCGGTCATGACCGCGTTGTAGATCGCGAGGGGATCGGTCGGTTCGCCTCGCTGGATTCGTAGCGTTCTGTAGGACTGGTAGCACTCGCCGGCCCGTCCGCTCCCGCCGACCAACGGCGCCATCAACTCCAGGGCTTGCTCCTCATTCAACTCGGTCAGACCGGTCATTGCCGAGAGCAGCGTGAACTCATTGCGCATCGTGCCGGCGAGCACGTCAACGCCGCTTCCGCGACCCTCCCGCACTGCATCGATCGGAATCGCATCGATGAAATCGTCCTCGATGACAGCGTTGAAGGGGCCATGCAAGCCAGCAGCGGGATTGATCGCCGGATCGGCGGATGCCAGGGCGCTCTGGGCTTGCAGTACTTCCTCAACCGACAACTGACGCAACTGGTCTGGCGACGGCTGTTCGAGTCCAAGCTCACGGTAGAAGTAGGGCAGCATCTCGCTCACCGAGTCGCGCGTATGGATTCGGTCGGCTGCGCCGCTCTGCATGATCGCATGGTGGAACAGGCCTTCAGCGAGCGGCGATGCCAACAATATGCCGACGGCGATGCCACCGGCCGACTCGCCGAAGATCGTCACATTGGACGGGTCGCCACCAAAGGCAGCAACCTCGTCTCTCACCCATCTGAGCGCTGCGAGCATGTCATGGAAGCCGAAGTTGCCTTCCGTGACGTCCTGTTCGGCAAGAACTGGATCGGGCAGAAAACCCAGCGCACCGAGTCGGTAGTTGATGGTGATGACTACCACATCGCCGCGACCAGCGAGGGGCGCGCCGTTGTAGGCAGGCGAGGATCCTGAGCCGCTACTCAGTCCTCCACCGTGAATCCAGACCATGACTGGCCGTCGGGCGTCATCGAGTCCTGGCGTCCAGATATTGAGATAGAGACAGTCTTCCGACGTGAGCTCCTCACTGTGGCCCATGATCCCGGCGAAGGGTCCAGCAGCAGGACGCGGCGGCTGAACCGAGATCGGCCCGAACTCCAAAGCGCCCTTGACGCCAACCCACGGCTCGGCCGGCTGTGGCCGACGCCAACGCAACTCGCCAACAGGAGGCTGCGCAAACGGGACGCCGCGAAAGACGTGAATGCCGTCCTCGACCTGCCCTCCGAGCGCACCTTGACGAGTCTCAACCGTCGGAATCGTGGTCATGTCACTTCCCCATCGAGGCCGTTCGAACCTACTAGTCGCACCTATTCGAGCAGGTCGGACGACCAGATCTCGCGTTCGGTCTCGCGGTCTTCGCGCAGCGTCTTCACGTCAGGACCGAGCACCATCGTGTAGCGCTGGTCGGCGCGGTACTGAGGCCAGCCCGGCAGCGCATTGGTGCTGGGATTACCGTCGCGAGCAAAACTGATCCACGCATCCATGGCAAAGCCGGAGAGCTGATCGGTCTGCGGGTCCTCGCCGATGAATGGGCGCATCTGATCGCCAGTGCCCCAGACGAAGGGAATGTCGATCGCGTGAGGCGCGCGTAGTCGACCATCCATGGCCGGCGACTGCTGGTTGAACAGGTACGCGTACGTCTTGCCTGAGCCGTCAAGCTCGCTATGCGCGTCGAGTAGACGGTCCGAGGGGATGCGGAACACGTAGTCGGTCATGACCGAGTCGAAGACCGTCAGCGGATCGGATGCGGCGCCGCGAGCGGCTCGAGCGTCGCGGTAGTGATCATAGAGTTGGTTGGCGGTGTCGGCGTCGCCTGCAGTGACGGCCAGCGCCCCGCGAGCACTGGTTTCGTCCATCTCATTGACGCCCTGCAACGCAGCCAGCAGCGTCCACTCATCCTCAATCGTGCCACAAAGCACGTCGACGTCCTTGCTGAGGCCGCTGCGGACCGCGTCGATCGGCAGGGTCTCAAGGAAGCCTCCTTCAACCACTGGCGAGAACGCCATCAGGAAGCGTCCGGTCAAGGCACTGGTTTCCGGATCCGCCATCAGCGCATTCTGGGCGTCGAGCATGTCCTGCGCTGGGATGCTGCGCAGCGCTCCCGCGTCCTCCGGGCTGACCTCGAGCACGGCGCAGTAGCGTCGGCAGACTTCCTCGGCGATATCGGTCGGCAGCGAGTGATGGCCCGCGCCCGACTGTGGAATCGCGCGCTGGAACAGTCCTTCAGCCTCGGGGGAACCAAGCAGGACGCCGACGCTCATCCCACCGGCCGACTCTCCGAAGATGGTGACGTTGTCGGGGTCGCCGCCGAAGGCGCTGATGTGGTCACGTACCCACTGCAGCGCTGCGACCTGGTCGCGCATGCCGTAGTTGCCACTGTGCGGATCGTCGCCGTCGGTCAGGGCCTGATTGTAGAGATAGCCCAGTGCTCCGAGGCGGTAGTTGATCGTGACCACCACGACATCGCCGCGTCGAGACAGGTACTGGCCGTCGTAGATCGGCGTTGCGCCAGAGCCACCGGAGAAACCGCCTCCGTGGATCCAGAACATGACCGGTCGCTTGGCGTCGTCCATGCCGGGCGTCCAGATGTTGAGACTGAGGCAGTCCTCGTCGACCGGCATCTCCCAGGCGCCAAGCAATTCGAGCCCAGGCATGAAGGTCTGCATTGAGCCTGGTCCCGGCTCATTGGCAACCTTGACGCCGTCCCACGGCTCGGGCGGACGCGGCGCGCGGAAGCGCAGCTCGCCGACCGGCGGAGCGGCGAAGGGGATGCCTCTGAACACATGCAGATCGTCCTCGGTCTGTCCCTGCAGTTGGCCATATTTCGTGCTGACGATCGGAGGCATTGGCTGATCCTTTCAAGACACATGCTCGTTCGCGGTAGCCTGCAAGTACAGACTGGTAGTCATGATAAGGCGCAGCGCAATGGCAATCGGACAGATCGGTTTGGGGCTGGATTTTTCGCTGGGAATGACCTTCGCCGACCAGCAAACGTTGGCGCGCGAAGCCGCAGAGCTTGGCTACACCTCCCTCTGGACACCCGAGGGCGCCGGCTTGGATTCGTTCCACCTCAGCGCCATGCGCAATCAGGCCAGTGGGCTTGCGACCGGCATCGGTGTCTGCCCCATCGCCTATCGATCGCCGGTCGCCTTCGCGATGTCGGCAGGCACCGTGTCGGCAATGAGTGATGGCAAGTTCACGCTGGGAATCGGCTCTGGAGGCATCTATCGAGCGGACGCGCGCCGACAGCTCGGCCTACCGCGACGATCAACACTCGGCGTCATGCGCGAGTACACCGCCGCAATCAAAGGATTGCTGAGCGGCGAGTCAGTCACGGTCCAGGGTGAGTCGGTGCAGTACGACGGAGTACAGCTCGGATTTCGCCCACCGCCAACGCCCGTGCTCGTAGGAGCGCTAGGACCGAAGATGATTCAACTCGGCAGTGAAGTCGGCGACGGCGTCGTGCTCAACTGGTGCGATCCCGAGCGGGTGCAGTGGAGCCGAGACCGGCTGAATGAAGGCGCCGCCAAAGCGGGAAAGCGTCCCGAGGACGTTCAGTTGGTCGAGTACATCCGCATCTGCGTCGATGAGGACGTGGAAACAGCACGGCTGTCATACGCGAAGTCGATGCTCGGATACGCGCTCGGTCAATCGGTCCCGTCGGATCGATTACGCAAGTTCGCATATCGGGCCCACTTCGAGCGGATGGGCTTCACCGACGAGCTGGCCGCGCTCGACGACATGCGCCGCAGCGGAGCGTCGGCGGACGAGGTCGCGTCGGCTGCCTCTGAAGAGATGCTGACCAGAGTCGGATACTACGGCAATGCCTCGGGAGCCAAAGCGGCGTTCGAGGCACTCGCCGACGGACTCGACACCGCGATCGTCCGAGTCGTGGCTGCGAAGCCAGACCTGGAGTCGGTCCGAGCAGTCATGCGCGCTTGCGCGCCGACTGGCTAGTCACCCACCTGGTCGATCACGCGCTCAAGAATGTCCATCGCATGGTCAATCTGATCCTCGGTCGTGCTGGCCGGGGGAACGAAGCGGAGGACGGATCCTTCTCGTCGGACGCTGAAGATGAGGCCGGACTGGAGGCATCGTTCGCTGATCTCTTTACCCTCTGCTGTTGCTGGTTCCTTCGTCTGATGATCTCTAACCAATTCGATTCCTTGCAAGAGACCTCGGCCTCGCACATCGCCAATGATCTCGAATCGCACTGCAAGGTCAGTGAGCTTCGACTTCAAGTAGCTGCCAAGCTGACGCGCTTTGCCAGCAAGGTCTTCCTGCTGCAGAACATCGAGTGTTGCCGTGCCGGCGGCGCAGGCCAGTGGGTCGTTGGAGTGCGAGTGGGTGACGATAAAATCGTCGGCGACAACGCGCTCCTCGATCTCAGCCGAGGTCGTGACCGACGAGACGCAGATTCCCCCGCCGAAGTGTTTGGCCAGGGTGATGATGTCGGGGGTGACGCCTTCCTGCTCAAAGGCGAAGGTGTCGCCGGTCTTGCCCAGACCGGTTTGCTCTTCATCGAGGATGAGTAGCATGCCGCGTTCTTCACACAGCTGCTTGAGCCTCGGCAGCCAGCCGATTGGCGGCTCGATGACGCCGCCGGCCGAGAAGATTGGTTCGGTCAGTACAGCGGCCGGGCGCGACGTGGTTTGTGCATCAATCAGCTCGAACGACGCGTCGAGACAGGCGATGTCGCAAGTCTCCGGTTCAAGATTGATCGGGCAGCGGTAACAGTATGGCGCCAGCATTGCCAGGAGTCCTGGCTGCGGTGGACCATAGCCTCGATGCCAGCCTGCATACGTTAAGGCGCGCGTGGTGTCGGACATGCCGTGAAATGATGTATGCGGGCTGATGATTTCAAAGCCGCCCGTGTACTTTCGTGCGATGTTGATTGCGGCCTCGTTAGCATCGGCGCCCGACTGTAAGAACATACTCTTCTGCAGTGGATCGGGGAGCAGGTTGCCGAGCCGTTCGGCGAGTTCAATCTCTTTGTCGTTGTAGTAACTGCTGTGGGCGTGAACCAGCGTCTCGCAAGCTTCGCTTACTGCTTTAGTGATCGCCGGATGGTTGTGTCCCAGCCAGGCGCACATCTGACCCGAGTTGAAGTCGAGGTATCTCTTGCCGTTGACATCTTCGACTTCGGAGCCAAATCCGCGAACGAAGACCGGGCCGCTGCCAGACTTGTCCATCCGCCCGCCGAACGAGAATTGGCGGGCTGCTTGTAGAAGTTCGGCTTCGGACTGCATTTCGTGGTCGTGTCGCGTGCGCTGTTAGGCGCAGGCTTCGTCGTCGAGGGACCAGCGGTTGTACTGCGGGTCGGGCTGCTCAGCGAGCGCTGCACGTGCGTCGAGCCACATCTGTCGCCACGCGGACGCGTCGTGAAGCACCGCATCCGGATCGCGCTGACTCCGCGCGACGAAGCCGGGGAAGGCTTCTCGGCCGGTGGCTTGGCCGGGCGGGTGGTAGCGCAGGTCGAAGCTCCAGCGGATGCGTTCGCTGACATTGGGCAGGGCGGCGTGGATGGTCTTGCGATGCAGGAAGAGACATCCGCCGGCAGGCAGCGGGACCGCCCGCGCCGAGTCCTCGCCCGGCAACATCGTCGAGGGTATGTTCAGCCCCTGCACGCCAGAGCAGTGCGTCAGCACCTCACCCCGATGCGAACCCGGGATGACCTGCAGGCAACCGTTCTCGGCATCGGTGTCCATCAGCGGGAACCAGACAGTGAGCATGTCGGTGTCGTCAGCCGACGCGTTGACCACACCGGAGTCCTGATGCCATGGCGTGGCGCCATAGATCACGTTGCCGTCCGCGTCGCGAGGAGCGATCGACTCCGGCACCTTGACTCGCACGTGCTGGACGGGATTGGAGTAGATCTCCGGGCCGATGAAGCTCTCCACCGTATCCAGCAGGCTCGGATTGGTCAGTGCGTCGAATACGGCCGGACCCGCCCAGAACGGCGTGTCGTCGGTGATCCCTGCCTGCGGCAGCGAGAAGTCGAAATACTGCGCGTGGACCTTCTGCGACTCAACGTAGACCTGGCATATACGCTCGGCGAACGGCAGATCGGCGTGAGTGTCAGAGATCGCGCCCCGACGGTGTAGCTCGGTCGCGAGGGTGTCGAGCACGCCCGCGTACTCATCCATCACGGGGTCGATCACTTCTTGCGGGTCGAACACCTCGTCAACGGCGAGGAATCCGAAGGTCTCAAAGTGGTCGAGTTGTTCAGCGGTCAACGTCGGCATGATGGCTCTCGTGAACTGGTGGGCGTGCTGGCACCATCGAGTCTAAACGGCCACTCGCAACAGGCGACTGGACATCCTAATGTTGGACAGCCCTACGTCCTCAGCTTCTGGATCGCCGAGAGTGTGCCTTCGCCTCGGAGCTCGGCCGAGCCGACCGGCCAGTTGACGTTGGCAGCGGTCATCGTTGCGGCCGAGACCTCGGTGAGGAACAGCCACGAATAGTTGTCGTAGAAGGTGATGTACATCTCCTCGAGCAAGCGAGCCCGCTCCCCTGGGTCGAGTGCCTGGTTCTGGGCCTGGTAGAGCTCTTCGATCTCGGTGTCCGGGTAGACGCTGACAGCGTAGAAGCCACTTTCCGTGACCCCGGAACCGAGAACCGTCTCCGGCTCGGCGATGGTGTTCGTGAAGAACCAGAACATGCCCGGCAGCTCGAAGGTGCGCACCGTGCGGAAGTACTCGGAGCTCAGGTACTCCTTGATCTTCGTGCGGATGCCGACAGCCTCGAGATACTCCTGGACCGGCAGCGCCATAATCGGCACGATCGGCTGGAAGTCGGTGACGATGTGTAGATCGACGTCGAGACCGTCCGGGTAGCCCGCTTCCGCGAGCAGCGCCTTGGCACGATCGGGATCGAAGCCGTGGTAGCGCGACTCAAGCGCCTCGCCGGGATAGCCGATCGTCCCGCGATACGGACCGAACGCCGGCCCTTCCGTTCCAGTCAGCAAGCCATCGATGATCTCTTGTCGATTGATCGCGAGATTGGCAGCCTCGCGGACGCGGATGTCGAGGAATGGGTTCGGAACCCCATCAACCTCGGCCACGGAGTCATGCGTGTTGAACATGATGTAGTGCGTCGGCTGACCGGACGGCTGGTAGAGCACCTTGAAGTTGGGATTGTCACGATACGGCTCGACCACATCGGTGGGCAGGTTGTAGATCGCGTCGATCTCGCCAGCTTCGATGCCGGCGATCTGCGCGAGCGCCTCAGGTCGAAGCTGGATATCAAGGTCCTTGTACCAGGGCAGTCGCGGATTGGTCAGACCATCTCGCGGCTTGTGGTAATCCTCGTATCGAGTCCACTTGGCTCCGACGTCGGGATTGGACTCGACAAATCGGAAGGGCCCAGTGCCGACGGCAAAGACGCCATCGACATGGGCGTCGCCATTCTCGATCACGTATTCCTTGGACTGGTGCCGAACGGCACCAGACATGATCGAGCCAGCAAGGGACGCGTTCGGGACTGGCGTTTCTACGGCGAAGGTGAGGTCGTCGATGACGCTGTAGCTGGCGAAGTTGTCGGTGCCGAAGGCCGTACGGGCGGACGTCCATTCGTTCGGGTGGTCGCTGGTGTCACCGCCCTGGTGATACTCGGCGGCTTCCGAGACTCGCTCGAAGTTGAACTCCAAGTCGTGGGCTGTGTACGGGGAACCGGTATGGAACTTGACTCCAGGCGTGACATGGAAGATCACGTTGGTCGCATCGACGACCTCCGGATGTTGAACCAGATTCGGCTCGAGCGCTGCGGTTTCGGGATGGTTGGACATCCCAGCGTCGAAGGTTGCTGACGAGTTGACGTAGTTGGTCTGCGAGCCAGAGCGGTGCGGATCGAGTCCCGCCGTGTAGCGACCGATCGCGACGCGAACGGTCGCGTCGAGGTCCACCTGGGGCTCGGACGCCTGCACGTCCTGCTCCGCTTCCTCGCGCTCGATCGCCTCGACCGTGCCTTGCTCGGCTTGCTGTTCCTGCTGGTCGACCTGCTGAGCCTGCGCCTCGGCGTCCTGCTCTTGCTGCATAACCTGCTGTTGCTGCTGCGCTTCGGGCTGCGGCTCATCCTGCTGCTCTGGCTGCGCCTGCATGACCGCCTGCTGATCGTCGTCATCGTCACCACAGCCGACGAGGGCCAACCCGGTCGCGCCGACCCCGGCTCGAGCCGACGCCCTCAGGAGTGTCCGTCGCGATAGCCGTCGGTGCGACATGCGTGTCCAATAGTTCCGGGTCGTCATTCCACTGCTCCTCGCTCTTGGCCAATCGCAACCAAGTTGATCGGAATAGTAGAGAATTCGGGATCAGTGTGCTCATCAACGAGACGAAGATCGCGTTACGTCAACCACCGAAGTGGGTCCGCCGAGCGCTACTCCAGCGTGAGACTTCGTCGCGGCATGACGGCCGACACTCGCTCATGAATCGCACGGGCCTCATCGAACGACTGCCTCGCGAACTCCGGTGTCGGGTCCTTCGCCAACGAATAACGCGGATACGATGCCCACGTGCTGAGCTCTCTGGGGTCGGTGACGATGTCATCGATGTCCCAAATGATCGGTACGAGCGGCAGTAAGCGCTCCAGATCGTGGACAAACGGATAGTCAATTCGGTCCACCATCAAGGCTGCCTTGACGACCTTCTCAATCGCCTGCTGCGTGTGGTAGCAGACCCCTGCGAGCGGTGGTGGCTCAAGGTTCAGGCCTGCTTCGGCCAACCTGATGTCCTCGCCTGCGCGATACATGAGCTCGACGTATCTCTCCATGACCGGATCACCTCTCCCCTTCACGTAGAGCGTCCGACCGTCGAACATGGCGGCCCGCTCCACCGTGCCGACGACCGTGGCCTGGCGCACGACATCCGCGGGCGTGCTGATGAAGATGTCTCGTTCGATGCCGGTGCACTCGAGCGCAGCGCTCATCTGCCGCGCCAGCTCGGCGCGTTCCTCCGCCTCGTCCAAGACGACCACGAGATCGACATCGCTGTACTGGTGGTAGTCGCCGCGCGCTCGGGAGCCGAAGAGGATGATCTGTTGAGGATCCCAGCCCTCCACGATGATCTTGACCATCTCCGCAATCGCCGCGTCCACGCTCTGAGTTGGCTGTACTTCGGTCGTCATGGGATCGATAGTAGTCAGTCCCAGCTGCTCAGGGATCGCGGTCGCGGAGCGATGCGCTCACCTGACATTGCGCAGGCGCGGGTCCAGGAGGTCGCGCAACCAGTCGCCGACCAGGTTGCCACTGAGCGCGACCAACATTAGCGCGAGCCCAGGCATCCACATCACCCACCAGGCATGTGTGAGATAGTTCCGCGCCTCGGTGATCATCCGACCCCACGTCGCCTGCTCGACCGGCGCACCGACGCCGAGGAAACTGAGCGACGCCTCCGCCACGATCACGATGGGAATCTCTAGCGTCATGATCACGATGATCGTGTTGAACACGTTCGGCAGCAACTGCTTGCGCATGATCCACCAGTTGCTGCCACCGGCAGCCAACGACGCGGTGACAAACTCCCGCTCTTTCAGCGAGAGCACCTCTGCGCGGATCAGACGCGCATAGACCGTCCAGGTCCAAACCAACAGGATCAGAATCACATTTCGCAGCGACGCTCCGAGCACCGCGCCGAGCAGCACCGCGAAGAGAATCGCGGGCAGCGCGAGCTGGACATCGACGTACCGCATCAAGAGCTGGCCCACGATCCCGCCTCGCCAGCCGGCCAGCAGGCCGATCACCGTGCCGAAGATCGCGGCCCCAGGCACGACGATCGCCACGACGATCAATGACACCCGCGCCCCGTGCACAATGCGAGTCCAGATATCGCGGCCGACGTGGTCGGTGCCGAGGGGAAACTCGCTCGTGCCACCAGAGAACACGGGCGGTTCGAGTCGGGCGGTGAGCGTGGTGTCGCCAGGATCTCCGGGCGCGATCACGTCAGCGAAGATGCCAAACACAACGAACGCGATCATGATCAGCATCGGCGGCAATACCAACAGGTATCGGCGCCAGCGATACGAGAGCTGCCAGCGACGTCTTGACTCAGCGATATCAGCAATCGTTGCGGCTTCGACGGACATTAGAGCGCTGCCATTCGAATCCGTGGGTCGATCACCCGATAAGTCATATCAACGATCAGGTTGCCGAAGGTGATCGAGGCCGCGATCACGACGAGCCCTGCCTGCACCGTTGGATAGTCGGACTGGAGAATCGACTCGATCATCAATCGTCCGATCCCCGGCCAAGAGAAGACCACCTCGATGATCACCGACCCAGCGATCAGCCGTCCAAGCTCGATGCCGAGAATCGTCATCACAGGAATCAGCGCGTGTCGGAGGCCGTGACGGAAAATCACGGTGCGCTCGGTGAGTCCTTTCGCACGAGCCGTGCGGATGAAATCGGTGTTCATCACGTCGATCATGCCCGAGCGGGTCAGGCGCATGAAGCCTGCAGCCGAGAGCAGTCCCAACGCGAACGCCGGTAGGACGAGCGAGCGGAAGCCTTCGGCGCCAGCGGTCGGGAACCACGACACCTTGGTCGCGAGGAAAAAGATCAATACCAGCCCAAGCCAGAAGCTCGGCGTGGCCTGTCCGAACACGGCGACCAGTCGCGCCAGCCAATCGAGTGGCGAGCCGCGTCGCAGCGCGGCAAACATTCCGAGCGGAATCCCAATCGCAATAGCGACGACCAGTCCAGCGATGGTCAGACGCAGCGTTGCCGGTACTTTCTCCAAGACAATGTCCAGCGCCGCGCCCGTGCGATGGTACGAATAGCCGAGGTCGCCCTGGATCGCGTCGCCGAGGAAGATCCCGTACTGGACGATCATCGGTTCGTTCAGGCCGAGCTTCTCTCGAATCCGCTCGTAGTCTTCATTCGTCGCGTCGAAGGGGAGCAGTGACGTCTCCGGGTTGCCAATCAGGCGCGAGACCACAAAGACGATGCTGACAACCACCCAAATCACGATGATCGCCTGGAGCAGTCGAATCACGAGCAGGTTGACGAGCTGCATCACTCACTCCGACGCGCACGATGTCGCGGACACTCGCAACAGTCGCCGTCGGCGGCAGTCTAGCCAGTTTGCTTCGCGGAATGTGGTGGACTGTGGCGTGCAGGCGCGCCGACTTACCAGCTATCGATGTACGGTCGGCGGCCTTTGCGGATGGGGTCAGAGTTGGGCACGGCGTCGAGCAGGCGGATGATCCACTTGCGTGTATCGGCCGGATCGATCACGTCGTCCGACTCGAGCACGGTGGCGGCGTTGAAGGCGTTGCCTCGCTCGTAGGCGTCGGCGACCATCTGCTCGTAGACGCGGGTTCGCTCTTCGAGGTCTTCGATTTTCTCAAGCTGTGCTCGGGCGCCGAGCTTGACGCCGGCCTCGAGGTTCATGCCGCCATACTCGGAGGTTGGCCAGCCGACGTTGAACAGGCCCGCCTCGGTGCTGCCGGCGAGCATCGCCAGTCCACCGAGTCCATAGCACTTGCGCACGGTGAGCGTCATCTTCGGCGTGGTCAGGTTGGCCAGCGAAACGAAGACCCTGTGGCAGTGACGGACCAGCGCTGTCTTCTCGACCTCAGGTCCGACCATCATGCCCGGCGTGTCGACCAACGTGAGGATTGGAATATTCCAGGAGTCGCAGATTTGGGCGAAACGAGCCAGCTTGTCGGAGCCGTCGCTGTCGACGGCGCCGCCGAGGTGCATGTTGTTATTGGCGATGATGCCAAGCGGCCGTCCTTCGACCCGAATCAGTGATGTGATCACGCCAATGCCGAATTGTGGTCGCAGCTCGAGCACGGAATCGTGGTCAGCCAGCAGGTCGATCACCTTGCGGATGTCGTAAGTGCGGAGCCGGTTTTCGGGAATCACGTGACGGAGCTGACGCTGGTCGGGAGCGGTCCAGTCCCTGAGCCGGCCCTGGAAGTAGGAGAGGTACTTCTTGACCGCGGCCATCGCTTCTTCCTCGTCCTTGACGAAGATGTCGACGACGCCGTTTGGCACCTGCTGGGACATCGGGCCGAGTTCTTCGGGGAGGAACAGTCCGAGTCCGCCGCCCTCGATCACGGCTGGTCCGCCCATGGCGATGTTAGAGCCCTCGGTGGCGACGATGATGTCGCACATGCCGAGCATTGAGGCATTTCCGGCGAAACAGCGTCCGGCAGTGATCGAGACCATCGGCACTTTGCCGGAGAGTTCGGCCAGGCGTTCGAAGGTGCGGACGGCGCGTGCTGCGACGCGGGTATAAGCCCAGTCGGAGTCACCCGATCGTCCGCCCGCGCCTTCGGCGATGAAGACAAGCGGAGTCAGCAGCCGGTGCGCGGTCTCGACCATGCGGTCGGTCTTCTCATGGCCGCGTCCGCCCTGGGTGCCAGCCCAGACGGTTTCGTCGTAGGAGATGATCGCGGTAGAAGCCGTGGAGTTATCGAACAGATCGGCGTTGACCGTGCCGATGCCGCAGAGCAGTCCGTCGGCGGGTGAGACGACTCTCAGTTCTTCCCAGGAGCGGTTTCGACGCTGGGCGGCGACGGCGAGCGGCATGTACTCGGTCCAGGTGCCGCCCTCCACAAGCTGGGCGATGTTCTCGCGCGCGGTGCGCTTGCCCTTGGCGTGACGCTTGGCGACCGGGCCGGGCCGGTTCTCGTCGAGCAGCGCTTCGTGCAGGTCGATGTTGTGCTGGAGATCGGGACGGATGTAATCGAGATCAATGTCGCCAGATCCGTCGTCGACCGCCGGACCCACGTCTGCCGGCTCGATGAAGACGAGCGGATGTCCCTCCCAGATGATGTCGCCGATCGAGACGGTGATCTCCTGGACGATGCCGCCGATCTCGGACGGGAGCACATGCTCCATCTTCATCGCGTTCATGATGATCATGTCCTGGCCGGCGACGACTGAATCGCCCTCGTCGACGAGGATTTCGATGATCGTGCCCTGGATTGGCGCTCGCAGCGGGTCTGTCCCAGGTGGGCCGATGATCTCAGGCGCGGGAAAGCCTGCGCGATCTTCCTCAAGGCCGCGATTGACGTCGAGCGATGCCGCGCCTGCGCCCTGGCGGAAGAAGTCCAGCGCGGCGAGCGGGTCGCTGATCTGATTCTCGACCTTGGCTCCAGCCCAGGCGGCCTGGCCGGATGCGTCGGTGCCATTATCCGACGAGGCTGCGAGTTCGCCGATTCGCTCGTCGATCCATCTGGTGTGGACGTCGCCGGCGATGAATTCCGGATGGGCGAGAATGTTCTGCAAGAAGCTGAGATTGGAGTCCGGGCCTTCAAGCTGGAATTCGTCCAGCGCGCGCTGGGCGCGGCGGACGGCGTCGCTAAAGTTGCTGCTGGGATGCCGAGTGACGACCTTGGCGATCAGCGAGTCAAAGTTGGGATTGGCGGCGTATCCGGCATAGCCGTAAGTGTCGACGCGAACGCCGGGTCCTGCGGGTGGGCGGAAGGTGCGCAGTGCGCCGGCGGATGGGCGGACGTCGCCGTCCTCGCGCATGCGCTCGAGATTGACTCGAGCCTGGATCGCGTAACCGCGCAGAGTAGGTGGCTCCTCGATGCCCAGCTCACCGAGACCGACGCCTTCAGCGATGCGAAGTTGGCATTCAACCAGATCGAGTCCGGCCACCTCCTCAGTAACGGTGTGCTCGACCTGGAGTCTGGCGTTGGCTTCGATGAAGGCGAAGTCTTTGTTGGTGTCGGCATCGACGAGGAACTCAAACGTGCCGAGGCTGGAGTAGCCGCCGGCGGATGCAAGCTCAACGGCAGCGTCGGTGATGCGCTGACGCAGGTCGTCGCTCAGCGTGGGCGAGGGGGCGATTTCGATCAGCTTCTGATAGCGCCGCTGGATGCTGCATTCGCGCTCACCGATATGTGAAACGTGGCCTTGCTGGTCGCCGACGATCTGCACCTCGATGTGTCGGGCGCGAGGAATAAAGCGTTCCACGAACAGCGCGCCGTTGCCGAAGGCGGACAGAGCTTCGCGAGTGCAACGCTCGAAGGCGTCCTCGATTTCTGAGGCGTCGTTGATCGCCCGCATGCCTCGTCCGCCGCCGCCTCCGATGGCCTTGATCACCATCGGCCGACCGTCGAGCTGCTGGAAGAAGGCTCGTGCGCCGTCGAGATCGACAGCGTGGTCGGTGCCGGTCAGGACGGGGACGTTTCGTGCTCCGGCGAGGGTTCGGGCGCGCGCCTTGTCGCCGAACAGTGCGAGTGCTGCAGGAGCAGGTCCAACGAAGGTGATACCTGCTTCCTCGCAGGCGCGAGCAAAGTCAGCGTTCTCGGACAGGAAGCCGTACCCGGGATGGATGGCGTCGCAGTCATGCTCTTGCGCATGCTGGATGATCTGCGCGATATCCAGGTAGGCCGCTGGTCCAATGCCCTCGAGCGGAATCACCGTTTGTGCATGTTGGATGTGGCTCGACGCGGCATCGTCGGGGGAATGAATCGCCGCGGTCGATATGCCTAGTTCGGTGGCAGTACGGAGAACTCGAATGGCAATCTCACCACGATTGGCAACGAGGAGTCGATGGATAGTCATGCTGGGAGTGTAGGGCTAGCGTCCCGACTCGTCGTTACCACCGCTAAAGCCGGGAAGCATTGGAGACATGGAAACAGGAGTGCTTGCGGCGCACCATTGAAAGTCGTTACAGAGCTGGTTGAGGCGTTCGTCGGTCGAGAAGAAGGCATCAGCCTTCAATACGCGTGCCGTCGCCACATGGATGGCATCGCCAGGCTTCAGGCTTCTCCCGCTGGGCACAACAGCTCGCATGAGGTCTCGCGCAACGTCGGCGATATGACGGTCAAAGTCCACAATTCTGAGCAGACTAAAGTCCTCAAACATGACTCGGAATGCAGTTTCAACCTCAAGACTGAGCGTTGCGGACTCCTTCTCGGCAGGCGTAAACGCTGCTTCGACGGTCGATAGTGTTGATGTTGCGATCTGAATCTTGCCGCTGCGTGCCTCAGACACTAAGGCATCAAGAATCTGGACCCATTTGGGCGACCTGGCAGCGTAATGGATGAACAAGTTCGCATCCCAATAGACCAATTGGGAGGGAACGGGCTCACTCGCCATCGCGCAACTCTCGGACGAAGCGCTCGGGAGATGGATATTCAGGCAACCACTCAATGGACCCGCGAGCGTCTTCGAATCTCTGTTCAGGCTCTTCGGGAAGCGCTTCGATCGTTGAGATATCTCGGATGCTCACGATGTGTCCGGATCCCTCCGAGCGCGTGAGCGCTCCGGACACGCGAGATCGGCATCCCCAGACCATGCGCAGCACTTCGACGTGATCGTCGCTGGCGTAGCAGCGAATCGCGTGATCAGTCCATTCTTGATACAAGACAAATTGTAGCGACGAGCGAACACTTAACGTTTGCACCCGCCCGGTCACGGATCCTATCGATTGCTGCTTCACGTCGCGGCGCACCACCTGAACGCTCTTCAGGTCAATGATCGCGTCTCTCTCGGCCGAACCAAGCACGAGTTCATCAGCATACGTTCGCGCCTGCTTCAACAGGCGAGACACTGCTGCAGCGACTGCGTCGCTTGTGACCAACGTTTCATTTCGCTCGAGCTGCTCGCCGAGTTGACAATAGTGTTGAACGACCTGCTCGGCCTCAGCAACAGTTGTGTTGCCGATCGGTCGCGCACGGTAGGTGGAATGCAAACTCCCGAGTCGCAAGTCCTCAGGGACCCACTCAATCTTGACCTTCGTTCCCACTTCATCCGCGAGCGCGACCAACAGGCGATGCAGTGTGTCGGCCGACTGTGCGACCGCTTCGATCGTGACATCACCCACCAGGCCCAAAGAGACCGTGAGGTCCGAAATGCCGTGCTGAGATGTCACGCTGTTCATGTCATGCAGCCGATCACCCAGCGACGGTATCTGCGATCAGTGCGCCCAGCGCCTCGGTTCCGAGGGGATTGTCTCCGTCGCTTGCGAGGTCGGCGGAGCGATGGCCGGCGGCCAGGGTGTCGGTGACGGCTGCTTCGATGATCGCCGCTTCAGCTTCCAGGCCGAGCGAGTAGCGCAGCATGAGTGCTGCGCTGAGGATCATCGCCATCGGATTGGCGATGCCCTGTCCGGCGATGTCGGGCGCGGTGCCGTGAATCGGTTCGTAGAGTCCGAGGGTTGAACCATCCTCAGACGCGCCCAGCGATGCCGACGGCAGCATCCCCATTGACCCCGCCAGCATCGACGCTTCGTCGGTCAGGATGTCGCCGAACATGTTCTCGGTCACGATCACATCGAAGTAAGACGGATGACGGATCAGGTCCATCGCACAGGCGTCGACGAGGCGGTGCTCCAAGGTGACATCTGTGTAATCGCGGCCGATTTCCTCTGTGATTTCGCGCCACATGCGTGAGGTATCGAGGATGTTTGCCTTATCGACCGAGGTCAGCAGCTTGCGCCGACCACGCGCAGTCTCGAACCCGAGCCGCACGATCCGCTCGACTTCGTGCTCGGAATATGTGAGCGTGTCGACCGCCTGACGCTCGCCGTTCTCTTCCCATCGCCGCTGCGGCTCGCCAAAGTAGATGCCGCCGGTCAGCTCGCGCAGGACGACCATATCGACCGCCTCGACGGTTTCGCGCTTGAGTGGCGTCGCGTCGGCCAAGATCGGGAGCATCTTCACCGGTCGAATGTTGGCAAACAGGCCGAGTCCCTTTCGCAGACCGAGAATTGCCTGCTCCGGACGGACCGAGGCCTTGGGATCGTCCCACTTGGGCCCGCCCACAGCACCGAACAGCACCGCGTCCTGCGACAAACACATGTCCAGCGTCTCATCGCGGAGCGCAACGCCGTGAGCGTCGATCGAGGCGCCGCCAACGAGGTCTTCGGAGTACGCGAACGAGTGATCGAAGCGTCCGCCGACCGCGTCGAGGACGCGCACCGCTTCAGCGATTACCTCCACTCCGATGCCGTCGCCAGGCAGGAGGGCAATGTTGTAGTGGGCCATCAGTCGTTAGTCCTTGTCATCGGGTTGCTGCTCAGACTGAGCGCGCTCGGCGCTCACTCAACAGCCGGGATCACCATAGTTTCCGCAGCAGTTGTCGCGCCGACGCAGTTTAATCCAGGCATTGGCTGCCATGCCGCGAACGGCCTCCATCGGTGAATCCGCGTTACGCAAGTTCGCGACCACGTCGCCGAAGGATGGAGTCGGTTTGTCACACATCGTATTGCTCCAGATCAGACGCGCGGTCGCCAGACCTTGCCGAGGTCGACGCTGAGCCCCTCGGCCACGTCTTCTCCATCGAGCGTAGCGGGACGCGCCAGACATTCGGGCTCGTTCTGTCCTGCACGGTAGACCCAGGCGACGCCGTCGTCGGTGAACGGGTCGATCAGCCAGCCAAGCCGAGCCCCAGCCCGCAGCCACTCTTCCATCTTCTCGCGTTGGTTCCGCACTGTTTGACCAGCCGACCGCACTTCGACGACGAGATCGGGACACACCTGCCAAATGCCTTCGTCGAGCGGATCGACCGTGGTGAGTCGTTCGTCGCTGATCCAGCATGCATCGGGATTACGTGCAGAGCCGATCAGCAGCGAGAAGCCTGCGCCAGACGCGTAGTAGTCACCTGCACCAGCTTGTCGGGACCATGCACCGATTTGCTCAACGATGTTCAGGCCCCGCTTTCCGCTGTTCGTGCCCGGTGGTGGTGACACTTCCAGCCCTCCCTCGCAGTTGCGCTCGAAATGCCAGCGATCGTTGAGTTCGGCGATTTCAAGCAGCACGTCGTCCGTGAGCATTCCGGGCGGCAATGCGATCACCAGCGGATCACCCTCCCACGAGGGCGCAGGAATGGCCAGCTCAACGTTTGCAGGGGAATCGACAGGCTTCTCTGGAGCAGTAACCATGCGACGCTCCTCACTCGCCCACAGCGAGCGGTCGCCAGACCTTGCCGAGGTCGACGCTGAGCCCCTCGGCCAAATCCTCACCGTCGAGCGTAGCGGGCCGCGCCAGACGTTCGGGCTCGGTATCGGGACGGTAGACCCAGGCGACGCCGTCGTCGGTGAACGGGTCGATCAGCCAACCAAGCCGAGCCCCAGCCCGCAGCCACTCTTCCATCTTCTCGCGTTGCTTCCGCACCGTTTGACCATACGACCGCACCTCGACCACCAGATCCGGACAGATGGGCAGGTGCCCTTCAAACGTGGGATCGGCTTGAGCGATTCGTTCCGTGCTGAACCAAGCCGCGTCTGGATCTCGCGTTGAGCCGGTCGCAAGGGAGAACCCTGAACCAGCAGGAAAGCTCTCTCCGCCACCCACATTGTCGGACCACTCAAGGATCTGCGCGAAGATGCGTCCCCCGCGTCGTCCGCTATGCGAACCAGGCGGTGGAGACACTTCTAGCCCTCCCTCACAGTTGCGTTCGAAGTGCCAACAATCACTCAAACGTGCGATCGCAAGGAACAGCTCATCGTCGAGCACGCCAGGTGGGAACGCGATCACCAGCGGATCGCCCTGCCAGTAGGGATCGCTGAACTCAGGATCAACCACTGGAGTGGGAACAGGCTTCGCAGGAGCAGTGACCATGCGACGATCCTAGCTAGATCGTGGCGGGCTTGGTCGACGGTCGGTTGGACTCGTACTCGGCGATGAGATCATCGTGCTGGAGGGTGAGCGAGATGTCGTCGAGACCGTTGAGCAGGCAGTGCTTAACGAACGGTGCGATTTCGAACGACCGCACCCAACCGCCCGGCGCTGTGACCGTCTGATGCTCGAGGCTGACGGTGATCGGCGTGTTCGACTCCGCTTCGACCATCCGCATCAACTCTTCCACGTCCGGTTGGGGGAGCTGAATCGTCAAGAGCCCCATTTTGGCCGAGTTGTTGCGGAAGATGTCGGCGAAACCCGGCGCGATCACTGCCTGCACGCCCATCCCTTGGATTGCCCAGACAGCGTGTTCCCGGGAAGAGCCACAGCCAAAGTTGGGTCCGGCGAGCAGCACGCTCGCGCCCTCGTACTGCGGTTGATTGGTGACAAAGTCGGGGTCTTTGGCCCAGGCCTCGAACGCAAACGGACCGTAGCCCGTGCGCTCGATGCGCTTGAGATACTTCGCCGGGATTATCTGGTCGGTGTCGACATCGGCGCGATCGAGCGGCAAACCGGTTCCGACCACGGTGGTCACAGGTTCCATGAATTTCTCCTCAGACAGTTACAGACAGTGACGAGCACACAATGTCGTCAGCGTACTTGGCGATGCTGATCACGTCAGTCGGCGAAGAATTGCTTGAGCGCCGCTTCCGTTTCACTTGGCAGTTCTTCCGGCAGGAAGTGTCCGCACGGCAGTCCGACACCCGACACATCGGTCGCCCAGCGATGCCATGTCGCCATGAATCGACCCCGACGGTTCGGCTGTCGGGCAGCGCCCCAGATGACGAAAAGCGGACACGTAATCTTCTTGCCCTCCGAACGGTCAGCGCGGTCGAGTCGGAGGTCGAACCGAGCGCCGGAGCGATAGTCCTCACACCAACTGCGGACTGTTTCCTGGTCATTGGCCGCGGCGAGGTACTCAGCCATCGCTGAGTCGGTGAAGACGGTGTTGTCGTCCTCGCCAGCCCAACTGCCGAGCATCCGTTTGAGGAAAAACTCAGGTGCGCCGTTGATCAGCGTCTCGGGCAACGGCGAGGGTTGCGCGAGGAAGTACCAATGGAAGCCACCGAGTCCACCAGCGATGCCCATCTGCTCAAACTGTTCCGCTGTGGGGACGATGTCAAGCAGCGAGAGTCGCTCCACCCGTTCCGGATGGTCGAGCGCGAGCCGATACGAAACGCGACCGCCACGGTCGTGACCGGCCAGTCGGAAGGTGTCGAAGCCGAGGTCCGACATCAAGTCGACCATGTGACTCGCCATCGTGCGCTTCGAGTAGGCCTCGCCACCGCCGTCGCCGGGTGGCGAGTCGCTCGCGCCGTAGCCAAGCAGATCGGCGACGACGACAGTGTGTTGTTCCGCCAAGCCCGGCGCGATCTTGTGCCACATCGCTCCCGTCTGGGGATAGCCGTGCAGCAGCAACAGCGGCGATCCAGATCCGCCGACACGGGCGAAGATCGGTCCCGTTTTGTGTTCGCGGAAGCCAGGGAATAGGGTCTCGGTTTCGGGCATGGGAGCCCCTTCCGTCACTTCGTGCCACCTCCCCCAAAGTGGGAGGTCTTGGGCGGGGTCTTGACACATCCCCCATAGGGGGCGGTCTGTATTAGACAGCCTGTTACAGGGCAACCGTTCCAGTGATCGCCGGCTGCAACGGATCGCAGATGTAGCGAATCTGCGGCAACGTCACATTCGCCGTGGTGTAGCTCGCCACAATTGGATACACCGGTCGCAGTTCGGACGCGTCCCAGTAGTCGCTGTCGAAGGCGTCGATCTGCGCGACTCCGCGATCCGCGCGACTGACCTCAAACTCCGGGTCGACCTGCACGAGCCACGGCTTGGTCTCACCGTCTCGGTCCACATTCGCGACGTGCATCCCCGCCGTGTAGAGCAGGTCGCCGTTGCCGATCGGCACCGGGTCGATGAGCTGCGCGGCCAGCACGGTCACGTTGCCGTCGTTGACCTCGATCGACTGCCGGTCGTAGCGCTCGCGCAGCGTCGGCTCGCCGATGGTGATCGGGAAGCCCCAGCGTTCCCTCAAGGCGGATGCGGCTTCGCCCTCGGTGCAGACGGCCCGAGTCGGCAGACCGCGTGGTCTAACGGCGGCCCGACATCCCACGCGGACGATCGCGAGCGTGAACGCGCCCAGCGGACCATCATCTGCACGCATACCGATCACGTGCATCGTCGGTGGGATCGTTGGGTGGAGCGCCGGTGGGATGAGGTCCGCCATGACGGCGTCGTCGATCTCATAGATCACCTGCAGAACTTTGACGTTCGGTAACGTCACGGCCTCGGTGTCGAGACTAGCCATATCAGGCGCGTATTGAGTCAGTGTGCTGGGGTCGGCATTGCCATTGATTGGCATATGAAGGCTTCCAGTTGGTCCGGTCGATTCATCAATTGGGTTCGCAGACGATCAGCCGCCAGAGCCAGCCGCCGCGGCGGCGGCGAGGTCGGGCGATTGCGAAGTGGTCGAGGGCTTGTCGTCGGCGAAGTGCGGCATGACCTCTTCGCCGAAGAGGCGCAGACTCTCGAGCACTTCCTCCTGCGGGATCGTCTCGAGCGCGTTGAGTAGGAAGTTAATCTGGTCGACGCCGCAGGCTTCCCACTTCTTGATCTCTTCGATCAAGCGGTCGGGATTGCCGATGCAGACGCCCTCGGGCGCCGAGGCGCCCTCGCCGGGGGTTTGCTCGGCCTGCTGACGACTCGCCGCGAGCAAACCGGGGTTCGGGTAACTGCGCGTCGGGTGGACTTCCCGCACGGGTAAAAGCTGCGCGGCGAGGTAGCCGAAGGAGCCGGTCAAGCGGCTGCCGGTCTTGATGCCGGTCTCGTTGTCGGGATGGCAGTAGAGGAAGTTGACCGTGGCCACGCGCTCGTTGACGAAGGCGCCAGCCGGTTCGCAATCCTTGATAATCCGTCGGTAGCGGTTGACCTTCTCCTCTTGCTCGGCGAATCCGCCGAAGGTGAGGCCGAGCGAGCCCATGCCGCGCTCGGCAGCATCAATCTCGGTGCCGGGCGACGATACGGCGACCCACATCGGCGGGTGCGGCTTCTGGTAGGGCTTGGGCAGGACCGCGCGCGTCGGCATCTTGAACGCCCGACCTTCGTAGCCGTATCGCTCGTTGGTCCACATCTGCGGAATCGTGCGGGTGTACTCGTCCCAGGTTTCCTTGGTCTCGTCGGGATTGGCGTCCATCCCGCCGAGCTCAGTCCAGGTCGCCGAACGCCCGGTGCCAAACTCGAGCCGCCCGTCCGAGAGGATGTCGAGCACCGCAGCACGCTCGGCCGCGCGGATCGGGTGGTTGAACTGCGGAACGCAAACGACGATCCCGTGGCCGACGCGGATCTGCTTCGTCTGCATCGCGCAGGCGGTGAGGAAGAGCTCGGGCGCAGAGCAGTGCGAGTACTCCTCGAGGAAGTGATGCTCGACCGCCCAAACAGAGTGGAACCCAAGCTCGTCGGCCAATCGCACCTGTTCGAGGCAGCGGTGGTAGACGGTGTGCTCGATGTCGTTCTCCCAAGGTCGGGGGACGGAGATTTCGTAGAAGATGCCGAATTTCATGGCGCATTCCTCACTGAGTCTGTTTCAAGTCGATAGTAGCGGACGGAGCAAGACAGAATCATCCCGCGCGGCCGACCCTCGACGCGCGCGCCGGTCTCGTACCGGGCTGAAGACTCTCGTCCTCGCGTCTCGAAGCATGGACTGTGGCCTTGCCCCGTCCCCGCCTCTGAGCGGGGACCTGCTCGGCTATCCTCGTGGCATGCTCGATGACTTACACACTCTGATTGAAACCCTCCAAGTTCGTATCTCAGAACACGGACCTGCACTTAGCCAAAGTGAGGCGCTCACGCGCTACGCGCTGATCGATCCGTTGTTGCGAGGCCTCGGGTGGGACACCGGCGACCCGACGCAGGTCATTCCTGAGTTTCGTTCTACCAGCGGATCGGCAGACTACGCATTACTCAATGACAGGGGTCAACCAAACATCATCGTAGAGGCAAAGAAGTTAGGCACCCCAGTCCTCAACGCTGTACCGCAAGTCATCGGCTATTGCATTCACGAGGGATATGAGTACTTTGCCGTGACCGATGGGGCCATCTGGGAGCTATACGAAATGAATCGGCCAGGTCCGCTCCCTGGCAAGCAAGTGATCGCGCTCGATCTCAGAGGACCATCCGCAAAGACCTGCTTAGACGCATTAGCCCTGTGGCGTCCTGGGACATTAGATGGAAGACTGCAGCCAGCCAAGAATCCAGTAGTCTCAGAACCAACGCCTTCGCCGGCTCAGCAACCCAATGCACCCGCTCCTCCACCGGTACCAGGATGGGTCAGCCTTTCGAACGTTGGAAACGTCAAAGGAAAGAAGCCAACTCAGCTTCAGCTACCTGACGGAACCACGATAGAAACACATCAGTGGACCCATGTCGTTAGGCGATCAGTGGAATGGCTTGCAGATAAGGGCTTACTGACAAAACAGCAACTTCCCATTCGCAGAGGAAACAACAAACGGTTCATGATCGCGAATACGCCAGTCCATAGCGATGACACTCCGTTTGCTAGTCCTGCACTCATCCGAGACTTCTATGTCGAAATGAACTTGGACGCGAATCAATGTATTGGGGTCGTGACATTCGTTGCTAACGAAGTCGGCCAAGACCCTGGAGACTTCGCAATTCGCCTCGCTGAATAACGTCAACGTGCGCTACTGTCATACCTGCGAAGCGGATCGAGAGTCCCGCGGCGGAGCGCGGGAATGACGGAGTTGGGGCTCCGCAGGGATGGTGAAGCTGGGCGGAGCGGTGGCGGACCCTCACCCTCTAGGAGAGGGGACTGGGGTGGTCTAGTCCCGCTGGCCGAATTCTCGGCTGGTGTCGACGACGGCGATGGCGGCGATTCCTTCCTCGGAGGACATGACCTTGACCCCCTTGGTCGCGCGACCGCACTGTCGGAGTTGCTTGACCTCGGTGCGGAGGATTTTGCCGCCAGCCGAGATCACGATGAGCTCCTCGTCGCCTCGCACGACGGCCATTCCTACCACCGGTCCGGTCTCATCCGACACCTTGTGGCCGATCATGCCCTTGCCACCTCGACCTTTGGTCGGATACTCAGCCTCGGGCGTTCGCTTCCCGAAACCGATGGCCGAGACGGTGAGCACTTCGCTGCCGGACTCGATGGTTTGCAAGCCGACCAACTCTCCGGTCGATGGAATTGTGATCCCACGCACACCGCCGCTGATCCGTGACGCCTCACGGAGCGAGTCAATCGCGAAGCGGACCGCTCGACCGTCCGCTCCGGTGACGATCACGTCCGCACCGGCCTTTGCGAAGGTCGCTTCGACCAACTCATCATCGTCCCGCAGATTGAACGCTTGGAGTCCGCTGCGACGAACGTTCATGAAATGCTTCAATTGGGTCTTTTTCACGTATCCCTGTCGTGTTCCGAGGATGATGTAATCATCATCGAACGATTCGACGGGTATGATCGTCGTCACCTGTTCATCAAGTTGGAGGTCGACGACGTTGCGCACGGGCAGGCCTCGCCACTCTCGCGAGCGTGCATCGACTTCGTGCGCCTGGAGTCCGTACACCCGACCGCGTGATGTAAACATGAGCAGATGGTCGTGCGTGTCGCAAGCGACCAGCCGATGCGGAGCATCAACGGTCGTCGTACCGTTCTTCCGCTCGATCCCCTTGACGCCCTTGCCGCCTCGACGCTGTGACCGAAATGCTTCAACGGGTTGTCGCTTGATGTATCCGTGTCGCGTGAGCGTCACGACGGACGACTGGTGCGGCACCAAATCGGCCGGCGAGAAGTTATCGACGGTGCGCTCAATGATTCGCGTCTTGCGTTCTTCTCCGTACGTCTCGACCAACTCGTCCATATCTTCAGAGATCAACCCGTCGATCTTCTTTTCGTCGGCGAGGAGACTTTCCAAATATTCGATCGTTTCGGTCAGTTCTTTGTATTCCTCTTCGAGCTTGGTGCGCTCTAGCTGGGCGAGTCGACGCAGCTGCATCTCAAGCACAGCCTGCGCTTGACGCTGTGACAGGTCGAATGGATCTTCCTGGAGGCGGTCGCGAGCGGCCTCGGCCGACTCCGCAGCGCGAATCATGGCGATGATTTCGTCGATGTTATCGATCGCCTTGAGCAGACCCTCAACGATGTGATGTCGGTCGCGGGCCTTCTCAAGATCGTACTCCGTGCGCCGAGTGATGATCGTGCGTCGATGACGGATAAACTCCCGCAGTAGCTGAAACAGTGTGAGCGTGCGAGGTCGGTTGTCGACCAAAGCAACGAAGTTGCCACTGTATTGGACTTGCAGCCCAGTCGCTTTGTAGAGCTGCGCGAGGATTGTCTGTACGTGACCGTCGCGGGTGAGCTCGACTACGAGCCTCATGCCATGTCGGTCGGATTCATCACGGAGGTCGCGAATGCCTTCGATTTTCTTGTCGCGGACCTGCGCGGCGATCTGCTCGATAATCCGTACTTTGTTGGCTTGATATGGAATCTCGGTAAAGACGATCTGTACGCGATTACCGGTCGCGGTTTCCTCGAGATGTTGCTGAGCGCGGACGGTAAAGCCACCGCGACCGGTTCCGTAGAGGCGTCGCAGGTTCTCTCGATCTTCGCCGGCGAAGATACTGCCCGAGGTTGGGAAGTCGGGACCTTTGATGTGTTGCAAGATGTCGTCGAGCGTGGCGTTCTCATTGCTCAAGATGGTCTTGACCGCGCCAGCGAGCTCGGTCAGATTGTGCGGCGGGATATCGCAAGCCATCGCCACGGCGATCCCGGCCGCGCCGTTGAGTAGCAAGTTGGGCGCTCGGCCGGGCAATACGGTCGGCTCGTTCAGTGATTCATCGAAGTTGGGCGCGAAATCGACCGTGTTCTTGTCGAGGTCGGTGAGCATTTCTTCCGCGATGCGCGAGAGCCGAGCCTCGGTATAACGCATCGCTGCGGGCGGATCGTTATCGATCGAGCCGAAGTTCCCCTGCCCATCGATCAACATGTGTCGCAGGGAGAAATCCTGCGCCATGCGTACCATGGCGTCATATACGGGTTGGTCGGAGTGCGGATGATACTTACCGAGCACTTCGCCGACGATTCGGGCGGACTTTCGGTGGGGCTGATTGGCCCGCATGCCGAGGTCATCCATTGCGTAGAGGATGCGACGTTGTACCGGCTTGAGCCCGTCTCGCGCGTCGGGCAGCGCACGAGACACGATCACGCTCATCGCGTAATCGAGATATGACGAACTCATCTCCTCAACGAGCGTACGAACGGGTTGTTCCGGGATCGTCTGTTCGGTAACCAAGCGTAGACTCCAACGACAATTGCGACTTCCGCAATGCGATCAGTCTAACACAATTCGGACATAGTTTCCGATGCAATCTGCAGGGTTTCAGGGGTTCTCGGGACAATACGCCAGCCGTTTGGCACCGGGTTTGATGCTCCCGCGTGCCGCTCAAGTTCGACATCTGCCCGCTGCATACGTTGTTGGCCTTGTTGGCGATACACGTCGAGCCACCTCGTTGCCCCATCATCCCGCAGAACCGAGTCAAACCACCACGCGAAGATCGACCTCGGTCGATGCACGCGAGGCGAAATCTCCGTCTGCGCTGCAAGGGACGTCCCACCGACGAGCGCGTAGCGCCGTCCTTCACTCGCCGAGATGAGGTTGAGTTGCTCTGGGGTGAGCCATTGGACCCAGGTCAGACAAACAGCGCCCGGTCGTGGCGCCAGTGTGACCGGGATGTATCCCTTGCGCGACCGAACTGGGCAATAAGCGACATCAAAGTCTCTAACGATCGCGGGCAGAATCGGGATGCCCTGCAGATCGGCGGGGGTGCCGGCGAGTTTGTCGTGTAACTGTCTTGGATAGCCATTGCTGCCCACGGCGAGCACGGCGACTCGGCCGCGAGTGTCGGGCGGCGCACTGATGGGCCAAGTGTTGCCCGCTCGATAGATCAGCGGACCCCGATTGGGACGATTGCGCGCATCGGGGTAGAGCGAGGGAACCTCGGCGAGACTCGGCCACGTGGTCACTGGGGTCGGCGGCATTGTCCGTCTACGCTATCGCCGTTGCTGTCACTAAGGCGAGTCGCAGCTAGCCTCACTGACAAGCTGCAAGCTGAGTGGGCGAGGTGTGACCGATGATGCGATACCGAAAGTTGGGTCGAACGGGATTGGTCGTGTCGGAGATCGGACTGGGTGGCGGCGGAATCGGGCACGTCTGGGGCGAGACCACCGACGACGCGATCGCCGAAACGATCACGCTGGCGATGTCGGAGGGGATCAACTTCTACGACGTCGCCCCGAGCTACGGCAACGGCGCGGCCGAGCGCAACCTCGGTCGGGCGCTGCTCGAAGCTCCTGAGGGTCAAGGCGCGCAAATGCTGGTCGCGACCAAGGTGTCCTTGAGCGAGGAGGACCTCGCCGACATCCCAACCGCGGTCGAACGCGGGATCCACGAATCGCTGGAGCGTCTCCGTCGTGAGCGGGTCGACGTGTTCCAACTGCACAACACCATCACGCCCGAGCGAGGTCGATATCGGCGTTCGGTCAGCGTCGCTGATGCGATGCTCGCGGTGGAAACACTGCATCGACTGAAGCAGGACGGCCTGACTCGGTTCGTGGGAGTTACGGGGATGGGACTCGCCGACTCGGTGCGAGAGGTCATGCGTACGGGCGATCTCGACACCGTGCAGTGTTACTACTGTCTGCTCAATGACTCGAACGCGAGACCGCTGCCTGCGGGATCGTCGCTGCATGACCACGGTCAGCTCCTTCCCCTGGCGGCAGAGCTGGGACTTGGGGTGATTGGCATCCGCAACCTCGCGGCGGGCGCGTTGTCTGCGGCGGTGGATCGCGAGGTCCCAGCAGATTCATTGGTCGCGCACGACTTCCAGCGCGCTTCGCGGCTGGAGTTCCTGGAGTCTGAGGGCGTGCCGCTGTCTCAGCGCGCAGCGCGATTCGTGCTGGAGCAGTCAGCCGTTTCGACCGTGGTGCCAGGGGTCAAGAATGCGGCTGAGCTCGCCGACCAGATTGCCGCGATGGACCTGCCGGAGCTCTCGTCGGATGAGCTGAGCCAATTCGAGGAGCTGCGCGAAACCGACTTTGGCGTCCGCCAACCTGACGATCGCGTGTTGTGAAGTTCGCGTAAATCGAGGTCGGCAGACGAATGTGATCGTTCAAGACCGAGTCAACGATTGCGGGCTCGGTTGTAGCCTATGAGGAAATCGGAGCACGGAGAGGGTTGTATGAAGGAGACGGAAATCCCGGACATCGTCGTCCGTCGCTTGCCGCTGTATGCCCGCGAGCTCGGTTTGTTGGCGTCGGAAGGTCAGGAGTTCATCTCCTCCCAGGATTTGGGATATCGGTTAGGCGTGACACCAGCGCAGATTCGCAAGGACCTGTCGTACTTCGGACGGTTCGGTCGTCGCGGACGCGGATATCGGGTCGTTGGGCTTCGCCAACGCTTGCGCAGCATCCTCGGACTGAATGGTCAGGTCAAAGAGGTCGTGTTGGTCGGCGTTGGCCAACTCGGTCGCGCGGTTTTGGGCTACGGCGGATTCCGAGTCGGCGGCTTCGAGGTCGTCCGCGTGTTTGACTCCGATCCTTCGCAGATCGGTCAGCGGATCAACGAGCACGTCGTTGACGACGTCGCCTCGTTACCGGAGTTCTTGAGGTCCACAGAAGTCTCAATGGGGATTGTGGCAGTCCCGGCGGAGGCGGCACCATCGGTGATTACGTCGCTGATCGACGGCGGCGTGCGAGCGATACTCAGCTATGCACCGATCTCGATGAGCGTCCCGAGCGATGTACGACTGCGGCTGATTGATCCGGTGATGGAGCTCGAGAGCATGGCCTACTACCTCAAAGAGCCGCTCGATGGTTATACCGAGGAGCGTCCGCGCTAGGGCGTATTCACATGGGGCGGTTCAGTCCAGCAGTTCCCGTCATACCCGCTGAGATATCCGCCAGACCCGCGGCAACATGAGATCGTCATACTCGGGTTCCGCCGCGGGTATCTCGCAGCATTTGGCGCAACTGTCTGTGCAGCACTCGACGAGATTGCCCTCGCATCAAGTGCGGAGCAGGCCACGACAAGCGCGGCAATGACGGCATTCTGACTAAGCAGCTGACTAGGCCCTGTTCACACTAATCGGCGCTTCTGTCAGAGTTTGGGGAACGGTCTGGCGGCCGGGCCAATGGGAATATGCAACTCAGCGATGCACAGTGGGCGCGGATCGCGCCGCTTATGCCGACACCGCGCGGAAATTGCAAGCTGCCCAAACGGCCAGGTGCTGGAGGGTTGGCTGTTTGTGACCAAGGAAGGCTGTAGCTGGCGCGCCTTGCCCGAGCGCTTCGGTCCCTGGCACACGGTCTACATGCGCGGACAGCGTTGGATGGACAAGCGCGTCCTGGAACTTGTCTTCGCCGAGCTACAGCGCGCCGAGCTGGAGGCACAGCTCGAGCAAGCTGAGCCAGACCGACCGCTGCGAATGTCGATCGACAGCACGAGCGTGAAGGTCCATCAGGACGGGACCGGGGCGCCCACCGAAAGGGGCGCCAGGCGATCGGGCGCTCGCGTAGCCTGTCCCCGGCTTGACCGGGGAGAGGTCTGACGACGAAGCTGCACGCCATCGTGCTGCAAGACCGCCTCCCGTTGATCATGACCCTGACGCCGGGCCATTGGGGCGATGCGATGCGTGCGCTGGCCGCCGAACTCGGCTGGGAGTTGGTCACGCCGCCAAAGTCGAATCGCCGCAAGCCCTGGCCACTGAAGCGCATCGCCTATCGCGCCCGCAATGCGATCGAACGTTGCTTCGGCCGCATCAAGGCATTCCGCGGCATCGCCGATCGCTACCACAAACTCGCCCATGTCTACTTCAACCAAATCCTCCTCGCCTGTATCCATTTCATGACGAAATAGAGTGAACAGGCCCTAAGCAGATGGCTGATGTGAACACGCCCTAGTGTCCTGAGTCGCTAAAGCGATGAACAAACGGGTATGGCGTTGATGGAGTTGGTTTGGCCGTCTGGGGCTCTCGGTGGAGTGTCATGCGTACCTAACGGGGCCGTCCGGCGGCAACGATGGTGCTGACTGCGGAGGGACGCGAAACCCTGGAGCGCTGGGCGCGACGTCCGAGCACGGCGCAGGCCCTGCGTAGCCGGATCGTGCTCGCGGCGGCGCTTCGCTGAACAGCGGCTCGATGGTCTGAGCGACGAGCCGTGTCCTGGCGCGCCCCGCACGCTCAGCGTCGAGCAGGCGGAAGCGGTGATCGTCAAGACGCTGGAAACGCAACCGCGCAACGCGACCCACTGGTCGACAAGGCCGAGGCGCCGTCGTCCTCTGCGTGGTCGACCAGACCCAGATCAAGGCACTCGACCGCACCGCGCCAACGCGGCCAATGCTGCCCGACGTGCCGTGCCGTCAGACCCACGGCTACGTGCGACACGGCGCCACCAACCTCTACGCTGCGCTCAACAACCTGCCCCGCACTTGATGCGGGGTCGCATCGGGCGGGCCACGTGATCGCCGACCTGACTCCGCGACACCGGGCCCGCGGGTTCCGGCGCTTCCTCGACCTGATCGACGAGCAAGTGCCCGACGAGCTCGCGGTACATGTCGTCTTGGACACCGTGGCCACGCACCGCACCGCCGAGATCCAGCGCCATCCCCGCTTCACGTTCCACTTCACCTCCACCTACAGTTCCTGGATGAACCTGGTCGAGCGTTGGTTCGCGGAACTGACCGCGAAATGGGTGCGGTGCGGCGCCCACCGCAGCGTGGCCGACCTGACCGCTGCCGTCGAGCGCTGGGTCGACGACTGGAACGAGAATCCGCGTCCGTTCGTCTGGCACAAGACCGCCGACCAAATCCTCAACAACCTCGCCGGATATCTCAACCATATTCCCGACTCAGGACACTAAGCCGAACTCGAATCGAGCGTCGGATCGCTATCGCGATTCGGCTCCGCTGAGCGCGCTCTCCTGAGCAACCAGATTCGGTCCGACCAGATCGAGGTTGTCGAGTGCCTCCGCTGCGCCCAACGCGACGGCGTCTTCGGCATTCTCGGCGATCGCCACGGGAATGCCGATCTGCTCGGAGAGATAGGTGTCGATCCCCTGCAGACGCGCGGCGCCGCCGGTGAGGAGCATGCCGCGGTCGATGATGTCGGCGGTCAACTCCGGTGGGGTGCGCTCGAGTGTGCTTCTTGTGACCTCGACGAATGTCTGCAGCACCTGCTGGATTCCGGGGACGAGCTCGTTCGCGGTGACCGTCACGCTTCGCGGCATGCCGGTGGCCTGATCGCGGCCTCGCACTTCCGATCGAACCGGATCCTCGACGAGGACCGCGGAGGCAGAGGCAAACTTGAGCTCTTCCGCCGTCGGACCGCCGATGAGGAGATTATGTCGCCTCTTCAGGTGTTCCGAGATCGCCTCGCTCACGACCTGACCACCCGAGCGTGCCGATTCCCAAACGACGACCCCATACATCGAGAGCACGGCGGCCTCTGAACGGCCTGCGCCGAGATTGCCGATCAGGGCGCCCCGAGCGTCGCCCATGGGCACGCCGGCTCCGATCGCGGCAGCGAGCGGGTTTGCGATCAGATGCGCGGGACGTCGAGCGCCGGCCTGCTCGGCAGCGTCACGGACCGCACGCTGCTCGACGTTGGTGACTCCCGCCGGTGTGGCGATCATCACCTCGGGACGCACGAGGTTGAACCGACCCGTGACGATCGACACGTAGTAGCGCAACAAGGCCTCGACGATGCGATAGTCGTCGATCACGCCTTCGCGCATCGGGTTGATCACATTGATTGACTCTGGCGTTCGGCCGACCATGTTTGCGGCATCGGTGCCAGCAGCGAGAACCGCGTTCTCGTGCGCCGAGAGCGTCACGACCGTCGGTTCGTCAATCACGATTCGGCCACCGCGACCGGGCACGGCGATGCGCAGTCTGGATGTGCCGAGATCGATGCCCAGTCGTTTCGCGAAGAACATGGTTGCCTGTGCTTGCCTATCGGGTCAGCGACTTCTGCCTCAATCGATCGGGCAGTTAGGTAGTCAGTGTATCGACGCTACGGGTCGACTCAATATCTGCACCGAGCTCGCGGAGCTGACCAGCGAGATCGGCATAGCCACGGGCGAGGTGATTGACGCCGGCGATCTGGCTCTCGCCCTCAGCCGCGAGGGCAGCCACAATCAGCGCGGCGGTCGCGCGGATGTCGGTGCCGCGGACCACAGCAGCCGTCAGCGGGGTCGGTCCGATGATCACTGGCGCCGCGCCTCCAGCGATGATGTTGGCGCCGAACTTCCGCAGCTCGTCCAGATGTTGCATGCGATTCTCAAAGACCCGCTCGTGGACGATCGATGTGCCCTCGACCTGTGTCAACAGCGCAGAAATCGGCGCCTGGAGGTCGGTCGCGAAACCGGGAAACGGGAGCGCCTGCAGGTTTGTCGCGACGAGTGTGGCGTCGGAGTCGACCGATAACTCCAACTGGTCGTCTGTCTGCCGCACGCTCGCACCAATCTCGCGGAGCTTGCCAATCAGCGCGGTGAGATGATCGGGGCACACACCGCGCACGCAGACATCGCCGCGCGTGGCGGCGGCAGTGATCAACAGAGTCCCGGTCTCAATGCGGTCGGGGATGAGCTCGTGATTGGCGCCCGACAAGCGGTCGACGCCGTCGATGATGATCGTATGATGTCCGGCGCCAGAGACACGCGCACCCATCTGGTTCAGCATGTCCGCGAGGCACACGATCTCCGGCTCCATCGCCGCATTGACGATCTGCGTGCGCCCGCTCGCGAGAACGGCGGCGAGGAGCAGGTTCTCGGTGCCAAGCACGCTCGGGTAGTCGAGCACGATCGTAGCGCCTCGGAGCCCGCTCGGAGCCTCTGCGACGGTACGCCCGCCGACGGACTCGACTTGTGCTCCGAGCGCGCGAAATCCCGCGAGATGAACGTCGAGCGGTCGCGCGCCGATCACGTCGCCACCCGGCGCACCGCAGCTCGCGGAGCCGGTGCGCACCAAGAGCGGCCCCATCACCAAGAACGACGCACGAAGCGCAGCAGCGAGGTCGTCGGGAGGGCTGCCGCCCACACCGCTCGGTCGGACCGTGACTTCGTCACCATGGAACTCGGACTCCACGCCGAGCACTGAGAGGATTTCCAGGAGCCGACGCACGTCCTCAATGTCGGGCACGCGTCGCAGTGTTGAGGGCTCGTCGCTCAGGAGCGCCGCGGCGAGGCACGGCAATGCCGCGTTCTTGGCTCCGTTCACACGAAGCTCGCCGACGAGTCGGCGTCGGCCATGGATTTTGAGCAAGGACTCCGGGACAGCACCCATAGTCAGACTGTAGCTGCACCGTGCACACGATGCGTCAGCTTGCTGACACCCCATTCGAGCCGTTGCGCAGGATGCCCTCGACGCGATCGACCAGTTGGGTCACTTGGGACAGATGTCGCACGACATCTCGCTCGTTCATGAAGCCTTCGTAGAAGTTGCTGTGCAGTTCACCTGCAAAGCCAAACCAGTCACGAATGTCTTGGTCGTCATGCGTTGTCGCCAAGCGTCGCGCGACCTGATAGTGGCGATCGTGGTCAATGCCGTACTCGTTGGCGGCTGCCTTGATCAGCTGTGAGGCCGCGCCCCAACCCTTCTCCGACGCTTGTCGCAAATCCTCGCGCCGCACTTCTTCCTCAGCCTGCTCGAGAAAGATCCGACCCTGCTGCACGTACGCTGCTCTCGACGACTTCATACTCCGCTCCATTGTTCTCAGTTTATGGTACCGAGGCATTTGCACTAGGGAAAGGCACGAATCATCGGGATTATGTAGTCGATCCGTTGCGGAGGATACCCTCAACCCGATCGACAATTTGGATCACCTCTGCCAGGTGGAGCTCAGCGTCGCTCTGATTCATGAAGCCTTCGTAGAAGTTGCTGTGGAGCTCACCAGCCAAGCCGAACTGTTTGCGTAGCTCGGGGTTATCGCTGTCCGACGCCAAGCGTCGCGCGAGCTGATAGAGCCGACCGTGGCGATCGTGGTCCATGCCGTACTCGTTGGCAGCTGCCTTGATCAGCTGCGACGCCGCGCCCCAGCCCTTCTCCGACGCCTGTCGCAAATCCTCGCGCCGCACTTCTTCCTCAGCCTGCTCGAGGAAGATCCGACCCTGCTGCACGTACTCTGCTGTCGACTGCCTCATGGCCCGGCCACACCATTGCCACTGATGGGTAGGCGATCCTACCAAGGCTGACCGAGATCGGGGCGCGACTAGCGACCCATCTCTCGACCGCCGCCTCCGCGTCGGCGGCGATGCTCGAGAACGCGCAGGCGCTGCAGCGACCGAGATAGCGCGGCTTGGGCACGCGCGCGATCGGCGTCGCCGGCCTGTTCGAGTCGTTCGAGCGCACGCTGCCGCGCCTCCTCGGCACGTTCGGCATCGATCTCGGAGCCGTGCTCAGCCGCATCGGCGAGCACGGTCACTTCGTCCGTGTGTACTTCGAGGAATCCACCGCTGATGAAGTACTCCTCGACACCGTTGCCCTGTTTGACTCGCAACTCTCCGGGCACCAGCGACGTGATCAGCGGAGCGTGATTGGGCAGAATGCCCAACTCACCGAGCGCGCCTGGGGCGACGACTTCGTCGACATCCTCCTGCCGCAGCAGGCGGCGTTCGCCGGTGATGATCTCGAGCGTGAGTGGCATAATCGCTTCTCCGATGCCCGCTGGTGACTCTAGGCAGCCTCTTCGGCGATTCGGGCGCCCTTCTCGACGGCCTGCTCGATCGTGCCAACGTTGAAGACGACCTCGTCGACATCCTCCTGCCGCAGCAGGCGGCGTTCGCCGGTGATGATCTCGAGCGTGAGTGGCATAATCGCTTCTCCGATGCCCGCTGGTGACTCTAGGCAGCCTCTTCGGCGATTCGGGCGCCCTTCTCGACGGCCTGCTCGATCGTGCCAACGTTGAAGAAGGCCTGCTCGGGCAATCCGTCGTGGGCCCCGTCGAGGATCTCTTTGAAGCCGCGCACGGTGTCTCGGACCGAGACGTACTCGCCGGTCAAGCCGGTGAACTGCTCGGCGACGAAGAACGGCTGGGTCAGGTAGCGCTGAATGCGGCGCGCGCGCGCGACCATCTGCTTGTCCTCTTCGGAGAGCTCATCGACACCGAGAATGGCGATGATGTCCTGGAGGTCCTTGAATCGCTGCAGGACACGCTGCACTTCGCGGGCGACGTCGTAGTGCTCCTGGCCGACAATCTTCGGGTCGAGCGCGCGACTGAACGAGGTCAGCGGGTCGACCGCCGGGTAGAAGCCCTGCGAGGCGATCGCGCGTTCGAGCGCGACGACGGCGTCAAGGTGGCCGAATGTTGTGGCCACACCAGGGTCGGTGTAGTCATCGGCAGGCACATAAATCGCCTGGAATGAGGTGATCGAGCCGCGGTTGGTCGAGGTGATTCGCTCTTCGAGCTCGCCCATCTCGGTCGACAGCGTCGGCTGGTAGCCGACAGCGGAGGGCATGCGGCCAAGCAGCGCAGAGACTTCCTGTCCAGCGAGCGTGTAGCGGTAGATGTTGTCGATGAAGAGCAGCACATCCTGGCCCTGCTCGTCGCGGAAGTGCTCGGCGAAGGTCAGGCCGGTGAGGGCGACACGCAGACGCACGCCGGGCGGTTCGTTCATCTGGCCAAAGACGAGCACCGTCTTGTCGAGCACGCCGGATTCGCGCATCTCGTGCCAGAGGTCGTTGCCTTCGCGCGAGCGCTCGCCCACGCCAGCAAACACGGAGTATCCGCCATGCTCGGTGGCGATGTTGCGAATCAGCTCCTGAATGACCACCGTCTTGCCCACGCCGGCACCACCGTAGGCGCCGATCTTCCCACCGCGAGTGAATGGGCAGATGAGGTCGATCACCTTGATCCCCGTCTCGAGGATCGTCGTCTCAGACGCTTGCTCTTCATAGGTTGGCGGGAGACGATGAATCGGCGAGCGCAGACCGTCGGCGGGCATGTCGCCCAGGCCGTCGAGCGGCTCGCCGAGGACATTGAAGAGTCGTCCCAGCGCCACCTCGCCGACGGGCACGGCGATCGGCTGGCCGAGGTCGGCCGCGCTGTCGCCGCGACTCATGCCGTCGGTGGAGTCCATGGCGAGACACCTGGCGCGATTGTTGCCGAGGTGCTGCTGGACCTCGGTCACGACCTGTGTGCCGCTGCCCATCGTCACGGTCACGCCGCTAAACAAGGACGGCAGACTGTCGGGCGGGAACTCGACATCCACGACGGTGCCGATCACCTGGACTACTGAGCCATCAGCCATGTTGCTCTCCCATCTGTGCGCTGTCTAACGGGCGCCCGCCAGCGTGGCGGACTGGGTTGACAGCCATGTGAGTTTGAATTCTGTCAGATCATTGACTTGCCAGTCGGAGGTCAGATCCATGCCGCTGGTCAGTTCGCTGCGCACGAGCACGACCTTCATTCCGGCCGCATTCGCCGACTCCACGCCGGCCGGCGCGTCCTCGACCGCGATGCACTGCGACGGATCGATGCCGAGTTTCTCGGCCGCCTTGAGATAAATCTCAGGCGACGGCTTCCCCATCGAGACCTCGTCGCCGGCGGTCGTTTGAGTGAAGTACTCGCGCAGACCGGCACCCGTGAGCGCAGCCTCGACCCACTCGCGGTGCGAGGAACTCGCAACCGCGATCGGAATGCCCGAATCGTAGAGCGTCGCCACGAGCTCGCGAGCCCCGCCAATCAGTGGCGCGCCGGCCTGGTACTGAACCAGAACATCGGCGTTGTAACGCGACTCGAACGCTTGGAATGGCATCGTAATCGGATAGCGAGCACAGAGGTCGTCCCACGTGCTCGTCAGTGTGGTGCCGAGGTAGCGGAAATAGTCGTCCAAGGGAAAATCAACGCCTTGCTCGGCGAGAATCTGCCGCACCGCCTCATAATGCAGCGGCTCGGAGTCGAGCAGAACGCCGTCCATGTCGAAGATCACGGCTATGGGATCGGCCTGCTCCGTCGGCTGAGGCGGCTTCGTCGCGGTGGTCGGCATGAGCTAGCCCTTGAGCGCCTCGACGCCGCCAGTGATGTCGAGCAGCTCAGAGGTGATCTGCTCTTGGCGGGCCTTGTTGTAGACGAGTGTGAGGTCAGCGATCATGTCGTTCGCTGCGTCGGTCGCGTTGCGCATGGCGACCATCCGCGCGGACTGCTCAGAGGCAGCCGCCTCTAGCACCGCTTGGTAGACCAGCAGGTCGACATAGCGAGGCAAAATGTCGGCGAGCACCTCTTCTGGCGACGGCTCGAAGATGTACTGTGCCTCTCCCATTTCGCCGGTGTCCTCGGTCTCTGGCGCCTCGACGGGGAGAATCGGCACGGTGACCGGAACCTGCGACACGGTGTTGATGAACGAGGCGTAGACGAGCAGCACCTGATCGACGCGACCCTCGGTATAGTCGTCAATCGCGATTCGCGAGATCGGCTGCGTCTCTGCCAGACCTGGGTAGTCGCCGAGCTCCTGAAAGCTGGCGCGGTAGTTGATTCCGAACCGATGGAAGTAGTCGCCACCCTTGCGTCCGACGGGGATCATCGAAATGTCGCCCGAACCACCCGCTTCAGGGCCGAGCACGAGCTCGCCTGTGTGACGCTCGAGATTTGCGATCAGGCCGCCACAGAGCCCACGGTCAGGCGTGATCAGAATCACGGTGGTTTCGTTGATTTCTCGTCGCTCGAGCAGTGGATGTGCGGTCTCAGGCTCGCCGGCGACGCTCGAGAGATGGCCCAGAACGGCCTGCATCTTCTCGGCGTAGGGTCGAGCCTGGAGGGCGCGATCCTGGGCGCGGCGCATCTTCGAGGCCGCCACCAACTGAATCGCGTTGGTGATCTTGGCCGTGTTCTCTACCGAGCGGATGCGTCGGCGGATTTCGCGGGTGTTCGCCATCGACCGTTGCTGCTCTCGTTGGTCGTACCGAGATTCCTAGCTTGAGGCTAGAACGGCACCGTGTCTTTGAAGGTCTGCAGCGCGCTACCGAGCGCTGACTCGTCATTATCGCTGAGCTGTCCGCTCGAACTGATTCCTTCGAGCAGGTCGCGATGCGAGGTGTTGAGATAATCCGAGACGCCGTTGGCAAAGTCGTTGACCTTGTTCACCGGAACGTCGTCAAGCACGCCAGAGTTAGCGGCAAAGAGCAACGCCACCTGAGTGGGCAACGAAAGCGGCTGCTGCTCGGGCTGGACGAGCAACGCTGACAGCCGCTGGCCTCGCTCGAGCTGGCGACGCGTCGCGGCATCGAGGTCGGACGTACCAAACTGTGCGAAGGCCTGAAGCTCTCGGAACTGCGCCATATCAATGCGAAGCTGTCCCGCGACCGAGCGCATCGCTCGCTTCTGGGCGGAGCCGCCGACACGCGAGACTGAAATCCCAGCGTTCACGGCGGGTCGCTGACCTGCGTTGAAGAGGTCGGCCTCGAGGAAGATCTGGCCGTCGGTGATCGAGATGACGTTGGTCGGAATGTATGCCGAGACATCGCCGGCCTGGGTCTCGATAATCGGCAGTGCGGTGATCGAGCCGCCGCCATTTTCGTCGGAGAGTTTGGCCGCGCGCTCGAGCAAGCGGGAGTGGAGGTAGAAGACGTCGCCGGGGTAAGCCTCGCGGCCAGGTGGTCGGCGAAGCAAGAGGGAAATCTGTCGATACGCCCAGGCGTGCTTGGAGAGGTCGTCGTAGATAATCAGCGCGTCCTGACCGCGCTCCATGAAGTACTCGGCCATTGCGACACCGGAGTATGGCGCCAGATATTGCTGGGCCGCCGACTCAGCCGAGGCCGCGTTAACGACAATGGTGTGACCCATCGCGCCGTGCTCTTCAAGCGTGGCAACGACGTTTGTCACCTTGGCCTGCTTCTGACCGATGGCGACGTAGATGCAGATCAGGTCCTGGCCCTGCTGGTTGATAATCGTGTCGATCGCGATGGAGGATTTGCCAGTCTGGCGGTCGCCGATGATCAGCTCGCGCTGCCCACGACCGATGGGAATCTGTGAGTCGATCGCGAGGATCCCGGTCTGGACCGGCGTATCTACGGAGGCTCGGGTGACCACGTTCGGGGCGATGCGCTCGACCGCTCGAGTTTCGGATGCACCGATCGGGCCTTTGCCGTCGATCGGCTCTCCAAGCGCGTTGACCACACGGCCGATCAGTTGTTCCCCGACGGGGACCTCGGCGACCGTACCAGTGGAGCGGACTTCGTCGCCCTCTTCGATCACGCGGTAGTCGCCCATGATCACGGAGCCGACGATTTCCTCTTCGAGGTTCAGCGCCATGCCCATAACCGGGTCCGAGCCGTCCTTGGGACGGAACTCGAGCAACTCACCGGATAGCGCTCCGGCCAAGCCATAGATGCGGGCGATTCCGTCGCCGGCCTCGACAACGGTACCCACTTCGGCCGAGACGACCTGGCTATCGAAGCCTTCAATCTGTTGCCGAATCAGGGCGGCGACTTCTTCTGGTCGAACAGCCATGATGCTGACTCCTTCGGTGTGATTAGCCTTGCGCGAGCGAGCGCCGCATGGTCGAAAGTTGTGTGCGGACGGAGCCATCAATGATCCGGTCGCCAATCTTGACGATCGCGCCGCCAATGATTGCTTGATCGACCGTCTCCGTGAGCGTCACGGTCTCCGCATCCGTGTAGCGTTGCACCGCTTCAGTGACTGCGAGCCGCGCCTCTTCGGACAGCGGAACCGCGGTGGTCACGTCCGCTTCGGCGATGCCGCGCACTCGATTGAGCTGCTCACGGAACGCTTCCACAATCTGCGGGGCAAGATTCGCGCGACGCTTGCTGACGAGCAGTTTGGCGAAGTTTGCGGCTTGGCGCTGCACATCGGGCAATGCGTTGTCCAGCACTTGCTCTTTGTCCACCTGCGAGACCCGGGTCGAGACCAGGAACCCGTAGACGGCTGGCTCGCCGAACAGCGCCGCGATGTCGTCAAGGTCGGCCAGCCAGCGATCGTGCGACGCAGTGTCATGCGCGATACCGAACACGGCATCGGCGTATCGTCGGGCGGCAGGGTCGCTCAACGCCACGATTCGCTCCTCATCTGGACATCCATGTCGCACCGATTGTCAAGCGCTGGTCTCACCGTATGCGTCTCGTCAATCTGGCTCGTCACTGATGTCAGTTCTGCTGCGCGGACGATGACTCAGCGAGCACGTCAGCGATCAGACGCTGGTGGTCATTCGCGTCGAGCGATTGACCGATCACGCGCTCGGCTGCGGCGATCGCCATACCGGCGAACTCGTCACGCAGTTGCTGCACAGCCCGATCGCGTTCTTGCTCAATCTCTGAGCGAGCTCGTTCGATCAGTTCTTCCGCCTGGACGACGGCGTTCTCGCGTGCTTCCGATTCGATCCGCTGAGCCAGCTCCTGGGCTTGAGCGACCATTCGCTGCGCCTCGTCGCGGCCTTGCTGGATCTCGGCGCGAGCTTCCGCACGCGCTTCCTCAGCTGCCTCTTGGGCCCGCTCTGAGGCGGTCAAGCCTTCTTCGATGCGCTTGCGGCGCTCGTCCAAGACCCGACCGAGCGGTCGATAGAGCAGGAAGATCAGCAACGCGAGGAGAATGCCGAAACTGATGAAGTGTGTGATCAGCCCGGCCAAGTTCAGGCCCAGTGCGTCCATACCGTCCTGCCAATCCGTCTGTCGATCCGGCTCGCTGCGGTTGTCCGACGCCGGAGTGATTCCGGCGCCAACCGTTCATCCGCAGCGTGTGCGGTCGCGTTCGTTAGAAGACGAAGCCAATCATCACGGCGACGACCAGCGCGTAAATCGCGATCGCTTCGGTGAACGCGATACCGAGGATCATGTTCGTCTGGATGACGGGCGCCGCGTCTGGGTTGCGACCCAGCGCTTCCAAGGCGCGGCCGGCCAGCATACCGATGCCGAGCGCGGGACCGATTGCGCCCAGCGCCATCGCTATGGCTGCGCCAATGTACTTCATCCCGTCGTCGCCGATCTGCAGTGCAAGGTCGAGCATTCCGTGTCCTCTCCGAGCGGTCTTCCACGACCGCGCTTTCCGCTTGGTTGATGCGACCCGCGCTGTCGCGCGACGCCGCGAGATCCACTTGCCTTAGTGCTCCGCCGCCTCATCGTGGTGCTCGTCATGGTCGCCGACCGCAGTCGACGCGAACACAAGGGTGAGCATGGCGAAGACAAACGCCTGGATGAAGCCCACGAAGATCTCGAGTCCAAAGAATACCGTCGGCACCACAAAGGCGACCAGGAACATCGAGATAAACAGCACCACTTCGCCGGCAAAGATGTTGCCGAAGAGACGGAAGGTGAACGAAATCACGCGTCCGACCTCCGAGACGATTTCCAGGATGCCGACGAACAGTCCCATCGGTCCTTTGACGATCGCGTGGGAGCCAACGCCGAGGTACTTGCCGAAGTTGGCACCGGCGCCGACGCCGCGGATGCCGAAGTACTGCACCGCCAGGAACGACCACAGCGCGAGCGCCAGCGGCAGGTTCACGTCGGACGCGAGGGAACGGAAGATCGGGAAAATGTGCCCAACCGTTTCGTCCTCGAAACCCTTTTCTTCGAGGCGCAGGACGAAACCGATGTGGGCCGTGTTGACTGTGGTCGGCATCACCATCGGCTCGTGGTCGCCGATCTGCTGCTCACACTCGATCAGACAGATCTGCGCGGCGGTGCCGTCCGCTGCCGGCTCGATCACAATCGGCTCGGCGAACGCGTCGTAGGAGAAGTCGCGCGGCTCGTCGAACAGCGTGCGCGGTGGAATCACTTTGAAGCCGGTCCGATTCATGATCGGACCGGTCGCGCGGACGAGCTCCGCATCGGCGGCCGACAACGGCAGGTTGAAGGCCCAGGCGTCATGCAAGTCGTCGTAGTGGATGCCCGCCGCCTCGAGTCGATGATCAATCTCTTCAATCAGGTCCGCGCCGTCGAGATCGAGCGGTAGCGGATGATGGGCGAACTCGGCCCGCACCGCGACCTCTGTTTCGCTGAGTGCGCCGCTCTCTCGTCGGAACCAGATCTCGGCGTCGGCATACGTGTGGACATCGCTGAAGCCGCTGAGGTTCGGATCATCCTTGACCGGCGCGAAGGGAATCGGATCGAAGTAGGCGTGGGTGAAGGCGTGGTTAATCGCGGCGACGTTGGCCTCGGTCAGCTCGCGCGGCTCGGTCGAGCCTTCGCAAACGACCTTCTCCTTGCCGTCGACTTCCTTGACCTTCGCCTTCTCGCCCTGCAGTTCGCAAACCACTTCCTGCACATCGATCTCCATGTAGTGCAGGTAGTGCTCGCGATAGTTCTCGACCGGACCGATCACGTTGTTCCAGGGGAACAGACCAAACCAGTTGCCAGCGAGCAGGAAGATGAAGATCGTGAAGACGAAGGGGAAGAACTTCTTGCCGTTGCGCTCGCCGCCGACCTGCTGCGAGATGTTGAGGAAGGCCTCGTAAATCGCCTCGACCAGATTCTGGAAGCCAGAGGGGACGAGCGCTGCCTCGACGTCACGTGTGCGTCGGTAGACGACGAACGCAGCGATGCCGAGCAGGACGATCACGACCCAGGCGGAGAGGATCGTGTTGGTGATCTGGTAGCTGCCGATTGAGATGACGGGCTCGGCGGCGAGTGCGATCACCGGCGAAGGCGCGCGCATCAGGAAGAAACCGACGACCGTAAGGATCAATGTGGCGAGGACGATCAGACGAGTTCGGCTCACGCTCGATCCTCCTCAATCCTCTTCGTCGCTGGCAGACGCATCTTCGGTGCTTCGTTCAGCCGCTTGCTTCGCCTGGGCGGCGAACATGTCTTGCAACATTCGGTACCCGCCCCAGCCAGCAGAGGCCAGACCGAGTCCGAGTCCAACGAGCGTGAGCGCGAAATCCGTGCCCAACTCGCTATCCAGGAGGACTCCACCGACAACGCCCAGCACGATGCATGTCGCGACGTACCAGCCGATGCCCATGAGCTGCATGGCCGGTGGCCACTGTCTCATGGGGACTCCCCAAACCGGAGCAATGCGAAGATTATCACAGACTTCACTTGCGACAAACGTCCGGCGGCAAGCCTGCACACTTCCTCGCCGACATCGTCATCTGTGTCGTGGATTACGCAATGCTATCCGCAACCAAATCAAGGCGCGAGCCCCCGTCCACCGACATGCAAAACCCGCAACAAACGCGGCGCTCCACTCACCAACATCGCCACTCCTGCTCTCACCCTCCTGCACCGTCATACCCGCGATTACCGGAGGCCTTTGATCAATTTGCTCCCCCTCGCAGGGGGAGCTGTCGCGGAGCGACTGAGGGGGTCCTGCTGGCGCAGGTAGAAGATAGGGCTTGGTAGAGAAGGACCCCTCCGCCTTCGGCACCTCCTCCTGCAGGGGGAGGAAAGAGATTATGCAAAAGTCTCCGCGGAGCGCGGGTATCCCGATCCCTCCGAACGCGGCCAGACTCGCCCTACTCGAAATCGTCCATGTCGAGCGACTCGATGAAGTCTCGGAATGCTGACATCTTCTCGAGCTCTTCAGGCTTGACCGGCTCGGGCCGACCTTCTTCGTCTGCAATGAGACCTTCGTCGTCGAGCAGCACGCCCGCTTGGTCGATCACCGCGTCCTCCACGAAAATCGGTGCCTCCGCGCGGACCGCGAGCGCGATTGCGTCGGAGGGACGCGAATCGATCTCAACCTGCTCGTTGTTCACGTTCAGGAACAGCCGCGCGTAGTAGGTGTCGTTGCGGACCTCGGTGACGACGACCTTGGTCACGTTCGCGCCGAGTTCCTGCATCACGTTCGTCATCAGATCATGAGTCATCGGACGTTGGACCGAGACATTCTGCAGACGAATCGCGATGGCGTCCGCCTCGGCGGCGCCGATGTAGATGGTCAGGTAGCGGTCGGCGTCCTTCTCCTTGAGCACAACGACGCGGTTGTAGTTCATTAGGGAGACGCGCAGCGCTTCGATTGTGACTTCCTTCATCTCGCCCTTCCCTCCCTCATGTGCCCTTCCGCCGATACTGCTGACAGCGCACATTTGAACTCGGCGGCGACTGCTCGTTCAGATTAGCGTAGGTCGCCCGCGACGCCCCGATCACGCCATCCAGACCGCCCAACTCGACATTCCACGTCAGTCAGACGGCTGATCTAAGCGTGCGGGTCCGTTGCGTCCCAACCAGAGCGATGCCAGCGTGATCGCAAACAGCCCACCGCCGAGCAGGAACAGTCCTTCGCGCACGCCGGCTGCGTCGGAGACCCCTCCGACGAGCAGAAGCGCGAGCATCGAGACCGCGTTGGCGACCATCAACTGCGCGGAGAACAGGCGACCGCGCATCTCCGGCGGAGCACGCTCCTGGAGCAGCGTCTGGGCCGGCGCGTTGACCATCGCGTAGGCGAGACCCAGCGGGAACGCGAGGCACAACGTGACCGCGAGCAGCCAGATCTGAGACGCTCCTTCCGACTCGGCCGTGCTGAAGAAGTCCAACACGCCGAACATAGTCACGACCACGGTGATCGCGGCTAGCCCCACCGAGGCCATCGAGTTCATCGGCACGCGACGTCCGATGCGCGGTACGAAGATCAGGGCCAAGAGCGCTCCGAAGCCCGTCGGCCAGAAGACGAAGACCGCGTCCTCCTCGGCCCGACCGAGCACATCGTGGACGAACTGCGGAACGAGCACCGCGAACATGAACAACATCATCACGCCTGAGATCAGCTGGACCAGAGCGAGCGCGGTCAGTCGGTCGCGCCAAACGAGATCGCCAGCGGCACGGAGATCCTGCAGCGTGTGGGCGAATGCGGCTCGAACTTGACCGACGTCTTCGGCGACTCGGTGGCGCTGTCGCTCATACGGCAGGATCGGCGGCAGGCAGGCGAGCAATAGCGCCGATGCGAACAGCGCCGCCGCGCTGCTGATGTAGGAGAGGTCGAACCCCGCCACCTTGAGCATGATCGGCGCGAGCATCACGAGGCCGATCAGTTGGGTCGAGGTCGTGGTGAATTGAAATGCCGAGTTCGCCGAGAGCAACTGTTGCCGCGCGACGAATCGAGGTAACGCCGCGGCACCCGCTGGCACAGCAAACTGTCCCGCGAGCGCAGTCCCAAAGGCGACGGCGTAGACCGCCCCCACGGACATGTTGTCGGCGAGCAGTAGCAGGGCCGTCAGGCCCGAGCGGACAATCACGGCGACGATCAGCACGCGTCGCTTGTCGAGTCGGTCGAGCAGCACGCCGGCGATCGCACCGGTGAGCACCGGCGGCGCTGCCAGACAGATGACCAACAGCGTCGACGCGAACGGTGAGCCTGTCTCCTCGAGCACCCAGATCAGCAGCACGAACTGGATCGCGGAGTTGATCGTGAGCTGGATTCCGGTCGCGGACCAGAGCGCGAGGAACGGTCGATTGCGATACAGGGGACCGACCGCGGGGTCGTGGTCCGTCCCCGGTGGAGCATCGGCGGCGGCGGTCACGACGACTCGCGGACAGGATTCGCCGCATTCGCTGCTGATCGCAGCCGAGACGCTTCGGCCCGGATCGCTTCGGCCTCGCCGGCGTAAATCACCGATCGCGAGGCCGACACCAGTAGGCCTCGACCAGACGAGTCCACTCCCGCAGCGACGGAAGCCTCCAGATCGCCGCCCTGCGCGCCGATGCCGGGCAGCAGAATCGGCATCTCAGGACAGCGCTCGCGAACCTGCGCCAGCTCGTCGGGCCAGGTCGCGCCGACGACCAAGCCGAGATTGCGATGATGCGACTCGCCCCACGCACGCGCTCGGTCGGCGACGGTGAGATAGAGCGGATCGCCATTGGCCATCGGCAGCGATTGCAAATCCGCCGCGCCGGCGTTGGATGTCCGACAGAGTGCGAACGCGCCCCGGTCGGGCCGCTGGAGAAACGGGCCGACCGCGTCGCCGCCGAGGTAGGGATTGATTGTGACTGCGTCTGCGTCGAACCAGTCGAACGCACTCGTGGCGTAGGCCTGCGCCGTATTGCCGATGTCGTTGCGTTTCGCGTCGAGAATCACGGTCGCCTCTGGCGCGAGGCGTCGGACGTTGGCGATCGTCTCCTTGAGCGCTCGCCAGCCGATGTCGCCGGCGGCCTCGTAGAACGCCGACTGCGGCTTGTAGGCGCAGACCAGATCAGCCGTCGCCTCGATCACTCGGGTGTTGAAGGCGAGGATCTGGTCAGGATCCGTCCGAGCGGGCTGCGGGTCCAGACCGACGCAGATCAGCGAGTCCGCAGCGACCATCGCCGCGGTCAGTCGATCGGAAAACGTCTCTCCAGCCATACCGACAGCGTATCCCCGAACGCCTACGGTCGTAGGCTGCAGGAATGTCAAATCTGGTGGCACAAACCGACGATGCGGACGCTCCGCGGGCCCAACCGCCTCCTGAGATCGAGGTCTACTTCCAACCGCCGACACCGTCGGCGCTGTCGGGCTCCGTGACCGTCGTGCTCGACATCTTTCGCGCGACCTCCGTCCATGCGGCGCTGTTCGCAGGCGGCGTTGACCGCGTGTACCCAGTCGCCGACTTCGCGGCCGGCGTTTCCTTACGGAGCGCCTTGTCGGACAGTCGATTGATCGGCGAGGTCGGTGCGCTCCCTCCTCCAGAGGCGGATTTCGGCAACTCGCCGACCGAGTTCGCCTCGATGGACGTGAACGGCTGGACGGTCGTCCATGTGACGAGCAACGGCACTCGCGCCCTGGTCGGAGCTCGCAAGGCCGACCTCGTCCTGTCCGGTTGTCTGCGCAATCTGTCAGCGAGCGTTGAGCAACTGCTCGCAGCCCGATCGGAGCGCGTCGTCATCGTCTGCAGCGGCGACCATGGCGGCACCGCGCCATCGGTCGAGGACGCCTTCGCCGCGGGAGCCTATGTCGCCAGACTGAGGCGCAACGTCCCAGATTCGAGACTACGCGGCGGCGCGAGATTAGCGCTCAAGCTCTACGGCGCCTACGGACGCTCGCCAACGCGCGCATTCGCCGACTCCCCGCACGGCGATCACCTGCGCAAGCTTGGGTTCCAGGCCGATTTCTCGTATGCCGCTGACATCGACGCCGATGACGCCGCAATCCAGTTGCGTCGGGACGAATCAGGACGGCCCGTCCTTGAGCGAGTCCCAGCTCTGCTGCATTGAGCGCATCTCCGACTGGCTCGGTTGCCGCCCGCCGTAGCGGAAATCACTGAATGCGTTGGAGATCCGCTTCGGCGTCGGGCTGTGATACGCGCGTTCGAGCGCATCGGAGAACTGCAGCGGCGTGCGATGAATGGCCCGAATTTGGCCCTTGCCCTCGGCGTGCTTGAGCACGTCAAAGTAGAGCTCCGCAATCGGCGCATCGGGCTCCCGCTCCTCGCTGTCGCGACGGAACCGATCCCTCAGACCACGAAGCACCGACATGAGGTCCCCGGCGACATCGGCTTCTGCCCAGAGTGACTCGCGCAACTCCTCGGTGCGCGCCTCACGACTGGCGAAGCGTCGGAAGAGGTAGAACGCCAGAATCGCGAAGACCAGAACCGCGCCGATCCCGCCGAGTACGCGAATCAACACGATCCCAGCCGTGTTATCCGAATCGTCGAGCTCGTCCCCGTCCGCTTCAGGCGGTCGTCCGACACCCTCGCTGAGTTGCTCGATCTGCTCGGGAGGCATCTGCCCGATCCAGTCGCGCACCTGCTCCGCCAACCAGAACAGCGGCCAGAAGATATATGTGATCCCCGTGATGATCGCCCGCAGGACGACGCCGAGCACATCGAGCACCGGCTCGACCACGCCCGTCCCTGCGATCAATCCCACGACACCGGTCACGATCAGCAGAAACAGTGCGACGCCGATCACCATCGCGACGAGCGTCGCGGCCACGGAAGCGCCGGTTTGCGCCGCGCCGAGTCCTTGCACCTGATCGGAGTTCGCCGAAGTCTTCAGCGCCACCGTCAACAGGCCAATCACGACCCATACGATGCCCAGCGCGCGGACGTGGTCGACCACCCCAGCGTTGTCGGCGAGCGCCAACGACACAGCGAGCACCACGAGTCCACTAACGGCATAGTTGCTGAACGGACGCTCGGACAGGTCGGCAGAGCCGAGCGCCACACCGCGGAACCAGAGCGGAATCAGCATTAGCGCAGCGAAGAGCTGGTCGATCTCGCCGGGCATCGTCGAGCCGTCCTCGAGCACCACCACTTCGAGCCACACCGCACTCGACGGCCGTCCCAGTTCCAACACCCATGACATGTCCCAGATTCGGGCCGTCTCGGACAGATCGACGGAGCCGATGATCTGCAACGCGATCAGCGTGATCCCGAATCCGTACCAGAAGCGACGCGTCATCGACAGCTCGCGACTGCCCAGCCATCGTGAGACGACGAAGCCGAGCATCACGGTCCCGCCGACGGCCCAGACCGAGAGCGTCTCGCCCGCGTCATAGGAAATCAGACGCGGAATCAGCTTGGCCAGGATGATCAGCAGGAAGACTTCGCCCAGCAAGAGCGACGCGGTGTAGGCGAGATCAACCCGTCCTCGCGACGACGTGAGCGCAGCCGCGGCCGATGCCCCAACCACGCTCACGATGAACCGCCCGACCGATCAGAACGTGACGGTCGCGACCAAGGACTGCCCGGAGCATTTGCTGCGCTCGCGCTCGGCGGCGCCGAAGCGACCGGGGTCGCCGCGCCGACGGTTCCAGCGGTCGGCGGCCGATCAGCGATGCCAGCTCCGTTGTCATCACCAAGTTCCCCGTCCGCCTCATCGCCGCCGACGAATGTTGGCAGATCGACATCGCCCGTCGGCTCTGGCGGTTTTGTCTGGGCATACAACCGATCGGTCCGAGCCCACGGACCAGCCTCGCCGACACGCTCGTAGTGCAAACTTTCAATCGCGCTGCGGACGTCGTACACCGGCGACTCAGCGAATGTGGCTGGCGGATCCTCAATTCCGACATAGATCACCCCCACCTGGGCGCCATGTCGCTTAATCCGCAGCAGCGACGATTCCAGCGCCGGGGTCAGTACCGCTGACACCAGGGCGAGCGTCGAGCCGTACGTCAACCGCTCCTCGCTCAACATCCGCTCGATCCGTACGAGCGTGAACACGTCGGCCATCGCGAGCGCCTCGAGGATCTTCGTCATCTGACCCGGCGAGCGCGACGCAGGTACACGAATCGCCGTGTCGTGACCAGGCCAAGTGCAGTTCGCCAACAGACCGACCGGCACGCGATCCTGGGAGAAGTCATTCGCCAGCGACGCAGCGACCGAGACCGCCCGCTCGAAGATGTCGCCGAAGTATCCCTGCCAGGCGTGCGGCAGCGTCGACACATTCAGCGCGACCATCGCGATCAGGTCGCTGGACGGGTCATACACGCGCGACTGCAACTGCTGCCGACGCGCCGTCGCCTTCCAGTCCACACGCTTGAGCGGGTCGCCAGGACGGTAATCGCGGATCGTCTGCAATCGAGTCGGGTCCTCAAACAACCGTTGTCCACCGCGACGCTCGCCCTGTGGTCGAAGCTGCGGCAACCCCAGCTTCTCCAGCGGGATCACCTCCGGATAGACCCAGAGCGTCTGCACCGCCTCGTCCGAGCGCTCGCGACGATAGACGCCGAAGAGGTCGCCCGACTTGAGATCAACACGCGCAAGCTGGAAGTGTCCGCGCGTGATCAGCGGAATCTGGAACTTCCAAATCAAGCGCTCGTACCAGCGCATCGAGGTCGAGCGCACCACGACGCCTTCTTCCGGCGCCGACTCATGCAGCTTGCTGAACGGCTCATTCGACGGCTCGAGAATCTCCGGCAGATTGATTCGCACCTGGAGCGCGGTCAGCGGGATGATCTTCCGATTCTCCAACTTCAGCGTGAGGTCCAGCGTCTCGCCGACGAATGCGTGTGTCTGCGAGATCGTCACATCGGTTTCGAGTTGGTGCAGCGCGTACCGAGTCCACGTCCACGCCGCCCAACCGGCGACGAGCACGGTCGCCGCGACGAGCGAGACGATGATTTCGCCTGTGGCCACGCCGAGCACGACCACGAGCACCGTCGCTGGCGCCCAAATCGCGCGGATAATCCGATTGTCGTGGCGAAATCCCCACTGACCGGCCTCGATCTTGCGCTCGCGTTCGTCGCGACGCGCGCCGACCTCGAGCTCGGTCATCATCCCGCCGCCGCCCATCATCGACATGACGAACCCTCTCGGCTACTCGACGACGAGACCATCAGTACACGTGACCAACTCTGACGTGACATCGTCCTCGCGAGCTAACTGCCCGCTGCGGCTGCCTCGATCGGCACCGGAACGCGATTCAACATCTGCTCGAGCAGCGACTCCGGCGTCGACGAACGCAGCCGAGCATCGGCCGAGAGCATCAATCGATGCGGCAGGACGACGCGCGCCATCTCTTGCACGTCGTCGGGCAGGACGAAATCGCGACCGCGAATCGCGGCCAGCGAGCGTGTCGTGCGCATGAGCGCCAACGACGCCCTCGGCGATGCGCCGAGCTCGAATGCTCTCTCCTCGCGCGATGCCTGCACGATCGCGACGATGTATCCGCGCACCGCGTCGCTGACGCGCACCTGCTCGACCGTTTTCACCATCAAACGCAGACGTTCCGAGTCGACCACCGGCTCCAATTCCTCAAGCGGCTGCGTCCGCTCAAAGCGGAGCAAAATCGCGTCCTCCTCGGCAGCGTCGGGATAACCCATGCGCAAACGCAAGAGGAATCGGTCGAGCTGTGCCTCGGGCAGCGGAAACGTGCCTTCGAGTTCCACCGGATTCTGCGTCGCAATCACGAGGAACGGACGCGGCATCGCCATCGTCTCGCCCTCGACCGTGAGCTGGCGCTCCTCCATCGCCTCGAGCAACGCCGCCTGTGTCCGTGGCGAGGCGCGGTTGATTTCATCCGCGAGCACGAGCTGGGCCAGCAGGGGTCCAGCTCGGAACTCGAACTCGCCCGACTTCTGGTTGTAGATATTGACCCCGGTCACATCTGAAGGGAGGAGGTCCGGCGTGAACTGAATCCGACGGAACGAGCAGCCAATCGAGCGCGCAAACGACTTCGCCAGCATCGTCTTGCCGAGCCCCGGCACGTCGTCGAGCAGGATGTGACCCTCCGACAAAATCGCAGCCAGCGTGTAGTCCAAGACCTGCTCGCGACCGACGATCACGCGTCCCACGGACTCGCGCACACGCGCCGCCGTCTCTGCCACATCCGCCAACGAAGGAGCCATTTGAGTAGTCATTGAGCAAGCCTATCAGCCGCCTGCGTTTGCTCCCGCCGCACCCGAACGGAACCGAGCAGTTCCCGTAAGCATCCCGTAAGCATCCCGTAAACAGTCCACCAATCCAAGCGTCGCGGAGCCGTAACGATTCCACTAATATCTGTTGACGAAACACGGAGGTGATCTGATGGCGCGGACACTGCCGATTCGATGGTTGGCCCTGGTGGCGATACTCGCGGCGATGGTCCTGCTTGGGTCCAGGCAAGATCTCCATGCAACAACGCATGACGCGGTCCCGCCGGACCATGTCCAACGCCAGCCCGCCTCAGACTGCGTCTCCGATGCTCTGTTGGAGAAAGTGCGTCACTACTACGAGATCAACAAACATCGGTCGCCCGGGTTCGGGACCAACTGGAAGCGCGTCCTGATTGCCTTCGGCGACGTCGAAGACTCGCAACTCACCGCGATGTCAGCCGCCGACGCTCGCACGCGCGAGTCTCGCTGGTTCGGGTGGCAGCCCGTGCGCAAGGCGCTCGATTGCATCGAAGCCAAGTCAGCGCCGCCGCAACCAGAGCAGACACAACAGCCCGCCGTGTCCTCCGAGATCAGCGTCACCGCCGGTCCCGACGTGGTCGAGGGCGACATCCTCACCTTCACTGTGACCGCAACTCCAGCGCCCACCGCCCCGCTCAACGTGGACGTGACGGTCACGGCGACGGGTTCCTACGCAGTCCCTGCCACCACCTACACCGCCCCGATCCCAACCAGCGGCTCTTGGCTGATGAAACTCTCCAGCTACGCCGACAGCATTGACGAACCCGATGGCACCGTCACGGCGACGATCGACCCCGGCTCGGGCTACACCATCTCCTCGACGGCCGGCTCAGCGACGCTGACCGTGCAGGACGACGACGATCCGCCGCTGCCGCAGGTGGGCATCTCGAGCGGCCATATGTCGATCGTCGAAGGCGACGATGTGACGCTCATGATCACGTCAACTCCCGCTCCGACCTCGCCGCTCACGGTGCCGCTGTCGGTCCTCGCCACGGGCGACTTCGGGGTCACGAGCGGGTCGCGGACGGTGACCATCCCCACGAGCGGCAGCCTCACGCACACGATCTCCACAACCGACGATGACACGCCCGAGAGTGACGGTTCGTTGTCGATCTTGCTCGGAACTGGCGCCGGCTACGACCGCTCGCTGAACGGCAGTTACCGCTACATCCAGATCGCCGACAACGACTTCACCTTTGCCGCATTACAGTCCCCGCAGTCGGCGCAACCGACACAGGCTTCGGGGCCAAGCATTTCCATTACCACCAGCGTGCCTGCCAGGGCCGAGGCCAACGGGAAACGTATCATCCCCGAAGGCAACGCGTTCACCGTGACGGTCACAGCCGATTCCCCGCCATCAAGCGACCTGACGGTCAAGGTCAGGATGACGGCAAGGGGCGGTCACATCGCATCTCCGAACGGTTCTTGGAATCCAAACAATACCTCGATCGCTAGTTGCAGCTTCAACACCACGGCCGACCAGTTTGAGTACGATCTTGAAGTCACAATTCCTGGCGGCGACAAGACAGGAACGTTAAACGTCCGCACCAAGGCCAACCTATTGAACACTCCGCATTCGACGTTCAAGTTTTCGCTCATGGGCGACAATAGTTACGTGGTCTCTGGAAACGACAATGTTAAGGTCACGATCGCCAGCATACCCTTGAAAGGCAGCAACGTTGGACGAGCCCCGCTGAGCTGGGTAAGGGGTTGGCACAACAGCGCGTTGGGCGACGTGCTTCCGGGACTCTGGAAACGTGTCCGCCTTGCTATGGGCGATCCGAACTTAACCTTGAGCGATGCGTCAGCGTCACCGATGACTGCAGCAGAAGCGGGTGAGATTCAGAGTCGGTATCCAGCGCTCACATTGGTCCCGCTTAACCTCTCGCACGGTGTCATGGATTGGCTGAATTGGGGACGGACCGCCGAGATCCTGCGGGAGATCGAGGCATGCGCCAAGCTGAGCCAGGTCAAGCCGAGCATCAACGTCGAAGCGGACCAACACGTGCACGAGGGCACGCCCGCCAGCTTTACGATCACCGCCGTACCAGCACCGTCAACCGCACTGTCCGTGCCGATCACCGTCACGACCGTGCAAAACGACGTGACCACTACGACCAATGTCAGTGTCACTGTTCCCGCCGGTTCGGGCAGCGTGACACACACGGCCAACACGTCGAACAACAACATGTCCGGAGGCGGCACCGTCACTGTGACCTTGAATCCAGTGACGGATATGGCCGCCTACACGCTCGGCAACGCCGACACCGCGACCGTCACCTTGTTCGACCCCGGCGACACCATCACCGGCGGAACCCCGCACCTCTCGGTAACGGCGAACACCAGCTCCATCACCGAAGGCGGCAACGTGGTCTTCACAGTCACTGCTACCCCCGCGATTACGGAGACAATCAGCGTGATCTACGACTTCTCCAGCTCGAACGTCCGCATGACCCAAGTCCGGGTGGCGCGGAGCGACACATCGGGAACATCCACACGGACCCCAAGCAGCGGAACCAGGGACGATTTCGGTGTCTTCCACACGCCAGGTACGACGGTAACGGTCACGGTAACAACCCAAGATGACAGCACCAACAATGGCAACGGAACCGTCACGCTCACCCTGAGAGGCGCAGTCGGAGCCAAGCTCGCGGAAGGCCACGGCTCTGCCACAGTCACCGTGACCGAGAACGATTAGCAACCCGGTCCCCGCCCTGAGAGGACTCTGGGAGATTCGTCAATCTCGCGACATGCCCTCCGGCTTCAGGATCGGTAAGAGCTCCCCCTCTGGGGGAGCTGGCGCGAAGCGCCTGAGGGGGCCCGCTCGGTAGGTGCACCCCGCAGAACAGGGAGGGGAGCAGCCCCCCCCCCCCCCCCCCCCCCGCGTAAAGCGGGGGATGGGTGAGGGGAGCAGGGGATGGGGGAGCAGGTCCTCGGTCGGAAGCGCGGACACTTCAGCGATAGCCTGTTTGGGCGACGCCTTAGCCGAATGGGAGCCTCTTCATGCGCGCGGAAATTATCAGCATCGGCACCGAAATCCTGATGGGCGAGATCCTCGACACCAACGCCCGATTCATGGCCCAACGCCTCCCCGCGATGGGTATCGACCTCTTCTTTATGCACCAAATCGGCGACAACAAGGAACGCCTGGTGGATCTGATCAAGACGGCCAAGGATCGCTCGGATGTTGTGCTGCTCACCGGAGGTCTGGGTCCAACCGAAGACGACGTGACGCGCGACGCGATCGCGGAATCCGTCGGCGAGGTAGCGTACGTGGTGCCCGAGCTTGAGGCGCACCTGCGCAACTTCTTCGAGCGGCGTGGCGGTCGCATGCCCGAGCAGAACGTGAAGCAAGCGACGATCATCCCGTCGGGCACGTCGCTGCCCAATCCGCGCGGTACGGCGCCCGGTTGGTGGGTCGAGAAAGACGGCGCAATCATCGTCGCGATGCCTGGTCCGCCGGCCGAGATGACCGGGATGTGGGAGAACGATGTCGCGCCACGCCTGCGCGAACGCTCGGACGGCGGCGTCCTGATCTCGCGCACGCTCAAGACAACCGGGCTGGGCGAGTCAATGCTCGACGAGCTGCTCGGCGACCTACGCCACGCGGAGGACCCCACCGTCGGCGTGTACCACAAAGCCGATGGCGTCCACGTGCGGCTCGCCTCCAAGGCAATGTCGGAGGACATCGCCCGAGCGCGCATCGCGCCCGCCGAGCAACAGATTCGCTCGATGCTCGGTGAGGCGATCTGGGGCGCCGACGAGGACACATTCCAAGAAGCGGTCGGAGGCTTGCTCACCGATCGCGGGTTGTCGATCGCGGTGATGGAGTCGTGTACGGGAGGTCTGCTGGCGAGCACAATCACCGATGTGCCAGGCGCCAGCGGCTACTTCCGAGGCGGCCTGGTGAGCTACACCGCCGAGGCCAAAATCCAGTACGGCGTCGAAGCCGCGGTGATCGCGGAGCACGGCGTCGTCTCGAACGAGACCGCCACCGCAATGGCGGGCGCGGTGCGTCGACAGTTCGACGCCGATATCGGCGTCGGAATCACTGGCGTCGCCGGACCCGAGCCGCACGGTGGACAACCGGTCGGCGCGGTCTGTCTGGGCATCGAGACCACCAGCGAGAGCTACGCCACGGGCTATACATTCGCCCAAACCAGAGCGGCAATCAAAGCGCGGGCGGTCACCTCCGCCCTCACCCTGATCCGTCGAGCGGCGCTCGGAGAGCTCATGTCGGGATCGTCAGGCGTGTATCGGAGGTTGTAAGAATGCCTCAACCCGACTCCGATTCTGCTGGCGAGGCCGATCCGCCGCTCGATGTTGCCGCATGGCACCTGCAGATCCTCTTGACATCGGTGGGTAGTTTCGACGGCAAAATCATGTTTCTCACGGCTCTCAACGTCGCGGGAATGAGCGCGATGATTGGTATCTTGATCGCCGCTGAGCCAACTGCCTGGCTAGTCGGGTTGGGGTTTGCAGTTTCAAGTGTTTGCGTTGCACTTGGTCTTGGGGCACTGTGGTCGGCGAATCTGCAGCAGTTCCCTAGCCCTGACCAACTACTGAAGACCGCTCGCGAGGTAGGAGACCGACCACAGGAATCGGCCCGGCAACACTTCGCATCGATCCGCGATGCAACTGATGTTGCTGATGCTCAGCTGCAGTTTCGAATCCGCACCATGCGAACGCTGCTAGTGAGCACGCCACTCGCGCTGATTGTCACCATCGCGGCAGCGCTCACGTCAGTCTCTTAGGGACCGGGCGCTCTAAAAGTAGACTCGGCCCGGTTTTGGGTGCGGACCTCGCTTGGCTGAGTCCTCCGCCCACTTACGTTCCATCTTGCTCGTCGGCCGGCCGACCCACCACCAGAGGATGACTTCTACCGCGTTCTTCAGCCACGCCTTCATCTGTGCCTCCTCTGGTCAGATTACCCGATTTAGACCAACTGAATCGTCGTCAGCCCACCCGACTCGACCTCTCGCGCCTCGCCTCGCACGACGAGGGCATCGATGTGGCCGGTGACTTCGGCCATCGCCTGCCAGATGCGGCGGTCGGGCAGCCGTTTGAACATCGTCGATAGCAGTTGGTATGGCGTCATTGGGCCGTCGGCGAGGATGTCCCTGAGTTGGCCCTGGCGTTTTCGATGATGTCGGCGAATGTTCTCAATCTCCGATGCCACTTCGTCCGATGGCTCGCGGTGTCCCGGATAGAGATAGCTGACATCAAGCTGCTCAATACGATCGAGCGAGTCAGCGAACGCTGGCAGGCTGCGGAAGCGATCGGGGGGCTCGACCGATATATCGAAATGCCAACCGGGATTGGAGTTGAGCCCGGGGATCACCTGATCGCCGCTGAACAACGCGCCGGTGTCTGGCTCATAGAAGACACAGTTACCCGGCGTGTGACCCGGCGCCGATATCAGCACGACTCGGCGATCACCGAGTCGGATCTCTGCGCCGTCCGACAGGGGCTGGTCAGCTCGGAAGGGCGTGCCTCGAATCAGACCCGGCCAGCGTTCGCGACGCACGCCTCCGCCGGTGTTGTCGCCGGAACGATACGCCTGGCGCATCTTCTCGCGCGCCTCGATGAAACCCGTAATCCGCTCCTCCGGCACTCCGACGCGACGCATGTAGTCGAAGACGAACTGCGTTTGATAACCGATGATGTTGCGTCCATGCAGGAATGACTGTGATTCCAGCTCCGAGGCGACGATCGGTACACCCTCTGCCTGCCAGCGATGCGCCAGACCACAATGATCGATGTGTGCATGCGTAATGGCGACGAACTTGACATCTGTCATGCTCAGGCCAGCGGCGTCCAACTGCGCAGCGAGCGTTTCCCACGCGCCGTCGTAGTCGGGTCCGGCATCGATCAAAATGACGCCCTCCGATGTCGGTAAGGCATACGCCCAGTTATCGCCCAACGCAATCGGCAGGACGCCATGTTCGGTGATCATTGAGCCCGTCATGCGCCTACACCTGCGGCTGTTCAGGTTGCTGCGGCTCGTCATCCTTCGGATCTTCGCGTCGGGTCGTTGACTCCAACCCTGGGATGTTCTTGATGCTGCCGACGATATCGATGCCGGTCAGTGATTCGATCACCTCAGGCACCTGAGCCACAGTGCGAGTGATGTCGCGGGTGAGCTTGCTGGCTCCGCTGCCACCGTCGCCGCCACCACCGAACATGACGATCCGCTCGGTGCGTGCCAGCGGTTGCGCGACGGCCTCGGCAACGGCAGGAAGCGTCTCGAGCACCTGCTGAATCACTGCCGCCTCGCCGTACTCCTTCCATGCTTCCGCCTTGAGCTGCATTGCTGCTGCTTCAGCGGCGCCCTTCGCTTCAATCGCTTCCGCTTCGGCCTGACCGGTAAGCCGGATCACCTCTGCCTGCGCTTCACCCAGCCGACGCGTGGACTCCGCCTCCGCCGTCGCCTGGGCAACGACGGCATTGCGGTCACCCTCGGCGATCGTCTCCAGTCGGTAGCGTTCGGCCTCCGCCGGCTTGCGAATGGTCGCCTCGAGCTCACGTTCTCGCCGCTGGATTTCCTGCTCTTGCAGTTCGATTTGCTTGGAGCGCTCGACGACCTCGATCTCGACTTCCTCGCGGCGGATTTCCTGCATCGTTCGGGCGCGCTGCAATTCGTCTGCGAGCTCCGCCTCAGCCCGTCGAGCGTTGACTTCCTGGTCATAGGCCGCCTTCTGCACGTTGAAGCTGCGCTCGGATTCGGCAATCCGCGTTTCGGCTTCATACGTCGCGGCCTGTTGCGCTCGCTTGGCCTCGGCCGAGCGGATGCCCGCGTCTCGCTCGGCTTCCGCCTGTCCGATCGTCGCATCTCGCCGGACCTCAGCCGTACGACGGATACCAAGCGCGTCGAGATAGCCGCCGGGATCCTTGATGTCGCGAATCGTGAAGGAGACGATCTCCATGCCCATGCCGGCAAGGTCCGGCGACGCCACGGTTCTCACCTGAGCAGCGAACTTTTCGCGGTCGCTGTAGATCTCTTCCACCGTCAGCGTGCCCAGAATGGCTCGCTGATGACCTTCAAGCGTCTGCAGCGGGACGTCCATCACTTCGATCTCGGTCTTGCCCAGGAACTGTTGGGCAGCGGTCCGTATTGCCTCTTCCGAGCGCGCCACCTTGACCTGCGCGACGCCATCGACGGAGACCGCGACCCCTTCGCCGGTGTACACATTCTCGGTCTTGACGTGCAGCGTCATCACGCTCAGCGGCAGGCGTTGTGATCGGTGGAATATTGGGATCACGACGGTCCGCCCGCCAACAACCACTTTCGGCTGATCTCCGCCTCCAGAACGGACTAACGCCTCATTCGGTCCGACAGTTTGAATCACTCCCATGTCAGTGAGCCCTTCGTTGTCTAATCAAGTGTGCCAGCGAAACACGACTGAGGCGATCTCGCCAAGAACGCCGACCTGACGGCGCGGCATCCGGCGCGACCACTTTGAGTACTCCGCCTGCGTACACACCAGTGACAACGACCGATGATCCTGCGGGAAGATCACCGCCTTCTGTAATCGCTGTCCATTGTTCTCCGTTGACGACGATTTCGCCGCTGGGGTTCAGGATATCGACGGCAGTGCCCTCCGATGCGATCAGCCCGCGTTCATGCTCGGGGATGAACGCCTCCGACTTGCCGCCACCCCGTCCCAAAATCCAGAACATGGCGATCACGGCCAGCGTCGCGCCGCCCAGGAGTCCAATGACCCAGCGAGAGATTTCGATCGGATCGTCGAGCGCCGTCGGTTCGGGGAAAATCTCACCGAATAGCAGGAATCCGGCAAGGAGCCAACAGATCACCGCACCAATCCCGGCCCAACCGAATCCATCGAGTTGCGACTCCAACGCGAGCAGGAACATGCCTGCAACCAGCAGCACGACCCCGGTGAAATTGAACGGCAGCAGACCGATCCCGGCGAAACCCAGCACCAGTCCGAGGATGCCCAACACACCAGGCCCAAAATTGCCCGGGTCGCGCATCTCGTAGATCACGCCGTAGGTACCAATCAGGATCAGCGCATAGGTAATGCTGGGATTGGTGATGATGTCGAGAAAGCGCTCGAGCATGGAGCGCCCTACTTCATCCACACTGGCTCCCGCAGTGACCAGAACTATGGGCCCCTCGGTGGTGAACACCGTGACCCCGTCAACCTTGTTCAACAGGGAATCGAGGTCGGAGGCGACGAAGTCGATCACATTGAGTTTCAGCGCTTCGTCAGCGGTGTACGCCTTCGCTTCGAGCACCGTCCGTTCGATCGCGGCGTAGTCACGACCTCGGAGACTGGCGATGCTGCGAATCAACGCGGTGATGTCCTCGTCGACCTTCTTTCGCAGCGTGGGCGGAAGGTCCTCTCCATCACCAGTGACCGGCGCAGCAGCGCCGATGTTGGTCGCCGGCGCCATCGCGGCGACATGCGTGGCAACTGTGATAATCGTGCCCGCCGACGCAGCCTGCGCGCCCGACGGCCAGACGTAGGCAATCGTTGGCACTGGCGTGTTCAGCAACTGTTCGGCCAGGTTGCGCATCGACGAGATGTAGCCGCCCGGCGTGTCAATCCGGATAACCACGGCCTCAGCCTCGCGCGATTCGGCCTGGTCCAGCACCCGCTTCAGATAACGCTCTGTGATTGGCTCGATCGCGCCGTCAATGTCCATCACCAGTACGAGCGGCGGCTCGTCCTGCTGCCCAAGTGCGTCGTTTGGCAGCGTGAGCGCGACAACAAACAACAGCAGGACAGCCCAGAGCCAGCGCATGTTGAGCCGTCTGCCTCGCTAGCCGGTCTCGGCGCGGATGGCGTCATGTAGGGACCCGAGCTGCTCGATCAAGGCGTCGATCGACCTGGCGCCTGCGACAAACACACCTGTCACATTGACCGCCGCCCAGCCGAAGCCCGCCTCTTGCGCGGCGGCGGCCGTTGCCGCCACGTCGCCCGAGCGGGCCCAGTACTCGCGCGTTGACGGATCGCCCGCACGCGGTGGCGTCGCCAGCTGACATTGGAACTCAAGCTCCGACGGATCGCGCCCGGCTGCTTCCGCTTCCTGCTTGATCGTGGCGATCGCCGAGACCGCGGCGTCACCCAGCACACCTGAGCCCATCCAGCCGTCGCCGATCCGACCGGCGCGTCGCAAGGCGGCCTTCGAGACTCCGCCGATCCAGACCGGGATGTCTCCGCCTTCAGTCGTCTGTAGCGGCTTGGGTTCCATTGCCATCGATTTGGACACGAAGTGATCGCCTTCAAAATCGATCGAATCGTCGGTCCAGCAGGCTTTCATCAGGTCGATCGCCTCATCCATCGCGGCACCACGACTGTGGTAGTCCATGCCTAACGCTTCGTATTCCGACTCCTGCCAACCCACGCCGACACCGACGCGGACGCGTCCGCCAGAGAGCGTGTCGAGCGTGCTGAACTGCTTAGCCGTCAACACCGGCTGTCGCTGAGGCAAGACGAGCACTTCAGTCCCCAGACCAACCCGCTCAGTCACCGCAGCGATGAAGCCAAGGGTGACCAGCGCCTCCAGGATCGGCATGTTGGCCGGATACGGCCCCGACTCGCGGTCAGGATGTGGGTGTCCCATGACGACGTGGTCAAAGATGTCGATCTCGTCGTAGCCGATCTGCTCGATCGCGGTCGCCAGGCGCGCGATTTCGGCAGGGCCGTCGCGGTGGATGACGGATGGGAATTCAACGGTCAGCTTCATGTGGGTCGCTCCTCGGTCGCTCGGATGGCTCAGGAATGGATGCTCTAGCGGTCGCTCAACGGAGACAGGCTGGTTGCGCTGCCACGTGGCGATTATGCTAACCCTGATGTGAAGTCACCAAGACTCACCCAGACCCAGCGAACAGAACAGCGGAGCACACCATGGCCGAAATCACCATCAACACAAACGGACCCATCCTGATCTCAACCGAAGGGCTGTCGCTGAAGGCGAACGACGGGTCGACGATTCCCACGCCCAAGGGCAGCATGGCGGCACTGTGTCGCTGCGGAGCGTCGGACATGAAGCCCTTCTGCGACGGCTCCCACAAGTCCTGCGGCTTCGAACACGACCCCTCCACGGCCTAGCCATCCGCGCGCCTGCACCCGCAGGTCCGAGCCTGCCAGGTCAGACGTGCGACTCCTTCGTCAGTCGCGAGATGGCTTCGCGGGTTGCGCGGCTAATCCCTGATCCCCGCAACCTCTCCGTCATTCCCGCGCGCCGTCGCGGGTATCCCGCCGAGTCCAGAACCGGCTACACCACCGCCAACCCGCTCATACCAGTCATACCCGCGCCCCGCCCCCTTCCGCCATTCCCGCGAAGGGAGGCCTTTGGATTAATTTGCTCCCCCTCGCAGGGGGAGCTGTCGCGGAGCGACTGAGGGGGTCCTCCTGGCCCAGGTACCAGATAGCGCTTGGCGGAGCAGTACCCCCTCCGCCTTCTGGCACCTCCCCCTGCAGGGGGAGGAAAGAGATTATGCAAAGGTCTCCGAAGGCGGGAATCCATCCGGTGACCGGGTCGCGTGGAACACCACCATCAGACCGTTCAACACTGGCACCTACCCCGCACGAGCGGGCAAGACACCATTCTCCGCGCCCTGCCGTATCCGTCATGCCCGCGCTCCGACGCGGGTTTCTCGATCCGCATGACATGGCCGATACGCTGCTGTAGACCCTTCAAGCGCGTCACCGCTGCTGGACACACCCGCAGCGAGCGCGGACGTGACCTTCGGTTCAACGACCTCCCCGCACGGGAGATTGGAAGCAGCAACGATGCCCGCTGACCTCGCCCTGAGCTGGTTGCACGAAGCGGTGATCGGCATCGAGGTCTGGCAGTTCATCGGCCTCGGCGCGATGGCGCTGATCATCTTCGTCGGCCGATTCCTGATCGTTTGGACCTTAGCAACGACGATCAGGCGTCGCACCGCGCCGGAACGGCATGAGTTCTGGCACAGCGAGCTCAGTCGCCTCCACCGACCGCTTCTGCTCATGCTGGGCGCGGTCACGCTCGCGGTCGGATTCCCAGTGCTCGATTTCGACGCCGACGTCGAATCCGTCGTGGGGATCTTCACTGAGTTCGCCGCCACGTTCGCGGGCGTACTGGTCGGGTTCCGACTCGTCGACGTCGCCGCCGACTATTGGCGCGAGGTCGCGGCCCTCACGGATTCGAAGCTCGACGACCAGCTCGTCCCGCTGGCGCGCACCTCGGGCAAGATCTTCGTCGGGGCGATCGGCGGGGTGTTTGTCCTCCAGAATCTCGATATCAACATCACCTCGCTGATCGCCGGACTCGGACTCGGCGGACTGGCCGTCGCGCTCGCCGCGCAGGACACGCTCAAGAACCTGCTTGGTGGCGCCACGATCCTCGCCGACAAACCGTTCCAGGTCGGCGACTGGGTGATTGTGGGCGACATCGAGGGCACGGTCGAGCAGGTTGGCTTCCGCTCGACCCGGATCCGCACCTTCGCCGACTCCCTGATCACCGTCCCCAACGCGCGGATGACCGATACCTCCGTCAACAACATGGGCCGACGCAGTTGGCGTCGCTACTTCACGACCGTCGGCATCGCGTATCACACCGACCCAGACCGCATCCAGGCGTTCGTCGAGGGCATCCGCGCGATCGTCCGCTCCAACGACCAAATGCGGCACGACTACTACATCGTCGAGTTGCACAGTTTCGGCGACTTCGCGCTCAACATCATGGTCTACACCTTTATCGGCGCCTCGAACTGGAACGAGGAACTGCGCACCAGACACGTCTTCAATCTCGACATCATCCGTCTCGCCCAGGAGCTGCAAGTCGAGTTCGCATTCCCCACGCAGACCTTGCACGTGGCCAGCCAGGTCGAGGGCGCGCAGGAGATCCCACCGCTCAGAGATCGCAGCGATCTGGCCCAAACCGTGGACGACTTCGCGCCCGACGGCCACTCCGGACAGCGCAGCGACAATCCAATCAGTCAGGGTTACGACAACGGCTAACCTGTGACCATACTTGAGACGTTGAGGAGAACGAGGAATCCCACATGAAGAACATGCGCATCGGCGTCCACATCGCCCTGCAGAACATCCAGTTGATGAACGCACCGACGCTGATCGACGGCATCGTCGCGGCTGACCACGACGGACTCGACACAGCCTGGCTGACGGTCGGCGGACTGGCACCGGATCCATTCGCGGTCTTCGTCGGCGCGGCGCTCTCGGGAGCCGAGCGGATCACCTTCGGCACCTCGATCGTGCCGACCTATCCGCGTCACCCGATCTCGATGGTTCAAGGAGCCGCAAGCGTCGACCAGATCGCCCCAGGTCGGATGATTCTTGGGCTCGGACCGTCGCACAAGCCAGCGATCGAGGGCACTTGGGGGATGCCGTTCCGCAAGCCACTCTCGCACCTGCGCGAGTACGTCACAATATGCCGTGCGCTGCTCGAGAATGGTGAGGTCAACCACCAGGGCGAGCTGATCAACGCGCGAGGCCAGCTCCCCGGCGGCCCAACCCAGGTGGTCACGATGATCTCCGCCCTCCGCGAGAAGGCATGGTCGCTCAGTGGCGAAATCACCGCGGGCGGCATCTCCTGGATGTCGCCGTTGCCATACATCCGCGATGTCGCGCTGCCGGCCCAGCAAGCTGGCGCCGACCTCGCAGGCCGCGACCGTCCGGCGATGGTCGTGCACACGCCGATCATCCTCAGCGAAGACCAGGAAGCCATCCGCGCCGCCGCCAAGCGACAGTTCGGCTTCTATCAGCGACTGCCCTACTACTCGCAGATGCTGCAGGACGCCGGCTACGACGAAGCCTCCGGCACCGACTTCACCGATCGCATGGCCGACGCACTGATTATCTCAGGCTCTGAGTCCGAGGTCGGCGACAAAGTCCGAGCCATGCACGACGACTACGGAGTCGACGAGATGCTGGCCGCCATCGTGGTGCTCGTCGATGACGCAGAGTCGCACATCGACCGAACGCGCGCATTCCTCGGTGAGTTAGCTCAGGCGGACTAAGCCCTGTTCACATCAGCCATCTGCGTAGTCAGAATTCCGTCATAGCCGCGCTTGTCGCAGCCTGCCCCGCACTTGATGCGCGGGCAATCTCGCCCAGTTGAGCACAGACAGTGGCGCTGAATCCAGCGAGATACCCGCGGCAAACGGAGACCGATGCAAGACCCCTCAACCGCCTCCGCCTCCGAGCGGGGGCCCGCTCCTTCCCTAGCTTCTTACCGGCGGCCATGTTTGTCGCCGGTATCTGGCCAAAAGCGGGACCGATCCGAGCAGCCTGGGCTTTGCCAAAGCGGGTCCCCGCTCGGGGGCGGGGACGGGAAACTGAGTTGTTCGAGGGTCTCCGGCAAGCGCGGGTATGACGGATATCTCAGTGGGTATGTCGGGAACTCCCGGACTGAATCGCCCCGACGTGATCAGGCCTAGCTCGGCTCGGCAGGCTTCTGCGGAGCTGTGATATCCGCGATGAGCCCTGGAGACGGAGTCTGAGCGGCCCCATCAATCGGGTTAGCTTCACCTCGTGTCGCCCACCAGGTCCGGAACAGCAGTAGAGAGGCAACCATTAGCACGACGCCGGTGCCGATGATCAGGCTTCGCCCCTGACCCCAACTTCCGATGATGATGCTCAGGAACTCAATCCCGGTGCTGCTCACTGTGCCGCCGACACCCAGTAAGGCAGCGATTCGCCCAAAGTAACCGAACGGTGTGTGACTCATGGCGATCGCGCTGGCCCCCAGCCCTGCCGCCGCGATGGCCGCGCCAAAGGGCACTATGAGCGCAAACATGGGCCAAAACGTGTCGGCGGCCGCGATCGGCACGCACAGCATCGCGGCAACACCGCTGCATAGCATCAGTGCCGGCCAACCGCGTCTCCCGCTGATCACAAACGCCAACCCGATGGTGGCAACGATCCCTGCTGCGCCGCGAGCAAGCATCAACCAGCCTAGTTCCAGACCGTCAGCAACATCGAAGTAAGCGAACACCGTGAAGCTCGATGAGAAGACAGCCAGACACCCGGCCACGACGATCGCATGTATCCAGAGTGCTCGCAATCGCCTGGCGCGGCTCAGCAGACCAAGAGCTTCGCGGAGGCCCCCAGGGAATCGCGTGGTTCCTACGTGTCGTGGAAATCTCCGAGTCAGCAACCCTGCGATGACGAACAACAATGCTACGTAGACAAACGCAATCTCATACGGTGCATCCCACAGTGTCTTGCTGAACAGCAATGTACTGAGCGGGAGGCCTAGCAAACTGGCAATCAACCCTGACCACGAAAGCATGACAATCGACTTGGCGAGCAGAGCGCGAGGTATCAGCTCTGCCACGAGACTCCAGACGAGGGGAGTCGTCAGTCCGTACAGGAAACTCACAGCAACGAATGTCACGTACAGCAACGGGACTGTAGCGAAGCCGGTTAAGGCGACGATCCCGGCAACAACTGAACACGCCGCCATCGAGAAATAACACAACCTGATAGTGCCCCTCTTGGGATATCGGTCTCCCAAGCGCAAGTTCAGCACGCTACCGGCAAGAAAGCCAAGACCTCCGCTCAGAGTGATGGCCGACAGCGATTCGCTGGCGATGTCCAGATCAGGTACCACGATGGTCGGAACGGACCAGAGTGCGCTTGCCGCCGCCCCAGCAAACCCACTGACAAACCATGCGATCAAGAACCCGGGAATCTGGAATGGGCCCGGTTCACTCGATGGAATCGCCGGCGGATCAGACCACGAAACGGCAGGTTCTATCGTTTCGCTCACCGCGGTTTCTGGCCCTCCATCAGGACGACGGGTGCGAGGCGGGCTGCGAAGAGTGGACTAATGGCGGGACTCGGCGCCATTCGAGGTTGCGGCTGGGCGGATTCCGCTGACTCGGCGTCGTGCGGCTGATCGCCACCGAATGCCTCGATTGATGCGGCGGCTGTGCCCGACTCGGGCGGGATGTGGCGCGTTCTGAGTCTCGAGACCGCCATCAGGCCCGTGCCAACCACGACGACCAGGCCAACGATGTACAAGGTCTCACGGCCGCCGATGCTGTCGGCGACGATGCCCCAGACCGGCGCCAGAATGCCCTGCACTCCGAACGCCATGAACACCCAGCTAATCACCCGACCGAAATAGTCGGCGCGCACATTCGACATCAGGATGGTCTGATTGAGCAGCATCACGGCCGAACGTCCGCCCCCCGCGACGGCTGAGACGATTAGCAGGATCGCGTAACCGGGCGCCGCGGCGGTCAACCCGATGCCGCCCGCCAACGCGATTGCCGAGATGAAGAGCAAGGGCCAGGCAAACCGTCCACCCACGAGGCCGGCCAGGGCGAGGTTGATCGGGATTGAGGTTGCGCCCCAGATCAACGCCACAACGGTCGCTTCCTGCTCCGAACGTCCAAATTCCTGGTTGAGCAGTCCGGGAATCAGCGTTTGCAGGGCAAAACCGGTGACGACGATCAGGATGAAGAAGAGCCAGAGACTGCGTAGCTGCGGCCGGCTGACGATGTAGCGCAGTCCGGCGGCCATCTCTGTGAACACGGCCTTGCGTTGGTCTACGGGCGTGGCTGCCCCTGACCCACGGATCATCAAGGTCAACGGCAGCACCACGACGAACAGCGCAGCCACCAACAAGTACAGAACACCAGAGTTCAAGCCCATTGAGAGGACGAGGACCGACGCCATCATCGGTCCCAGCAGCGCGGCCACGTTGATCGACATGTTTTGCAGCGCGACCGCGTTGGGCAGCAGCCTCGGCGGGACCAGCTCAACGACCCATGACTGACGAGACGGACCCATGAGCGAGAACGTCGCGCCCATCAGGAAGGTGGACGCGAACAGCATCGGGATCGTGATAATGTCGGTCACGATCAGGATGCCGGTCACGACGATGATTCCGCAGGGAATGATCTGACTACCGAGTACCACCGGCTTCTTCGCATAGCGGTCGGCGATCACACCGCCGAACGGGCCGAAGAGGAGCTGTGAAACCATCCCGGCCTGCGCGATGCCCGATGCGGCGTAGGAACCAGTGATCTCATAGGCGACGATCGGCACCAGGATGAACGTCGTCATGAACGCGGTCGTCGCCAGCAACGATCCCGACCAGAGCAGTCGGTACTCCCGCACGGACAGGGAAGCGAAGGTGACTCGCAGTCGGTTCATCAGTGTCAGGCTAATCGCCGCTGAAGATCGCGGGACGGGGCTTCTGCCCTTCCATCAGGACAATCGGCGCGACTTGAGCAGCAAACAACGGACTGAAGGCAGGGCTCGGCGCGGAAGGGGCCGGCTCAGCCTCCGGAGGTGGCGCCTCAGCAACCGCGGCAGCTGGAGTTCCAACTTCGAGGGGCAGCCTGCGGGTTCTGACCCAGCCCAGGAACATCAGACCGGTCCCGACAACGACGATCAGTCCGACCAGTAGCAAGGTCTCGCGGCCACCGATGAGATCGGCAATCACGCCCCAACCGGGAGCGATGATCGACTGCAAGCCGAATGCCATCAGCACATATGCCATCACGCGGCCGAAGTACTCGGGTTTGGTGTTGGACATCATGATCGACTGGTTGACCAGCATCACACCGGATCGTCCCGCGCCGGCGACGGCGCTGAGGATCAGGATCAGCGCGTAGGTCGGCGCCCAGGCGAGCATCCAGAGGCCAACGGCCATCAGGATCGCGGTGCCCAGCAGCAGCGGCCAGGCGAATCGTCCCGAGACCAGTCCTGCCAGCGGAATGTTGATCGCCAACGCGGCGATGCCAAAGATCGAGTTGATGATCACCGCGTCGTTCGAGGAACGGTTGAATTCCTGGTCGAGGATGCCCGGCATCAGGGTCTGGATCGCGAACCCGCAGATCACGACCATCAGCCAGAACAGCCAGAGAATCCGCAGCCGCGGGTTCCTCCTGAGGTACTGAAAGCCCTCGCCTAACTCGCGACGCGGCGAGCGGCGCACGACGACCTTGGGCAAGGTCTTGGGCAGGATGTGGTTGATCGGGACGACGATGATGAACAGCAGCGAGACGCCGAGGTAGACCTCGCCCGGGCCGATGGCCAACAGGGTGATTACAATGGCCGCCATTGTCGGGCCCAGCACCTGGGCGATATTGATTCCCATTTGTTGCAGAGCAACGGCGTTGGGCACGAGGCGTTCGGGCACCAGCTCGGCGACCCAGGACTGTCGCGCCGGACCAGTCAATGCGAATGCCGCTCCGCTGAGCAGCGTGGAAGCGAACAACAGGGGGATGGTGATCAGATCCGTGGCGATCAGCGCACCAGTGCCGGCGATCACAAAGAGGGTCGAATACTGCCCAAACAGGACGATGGGTTTCTTGGGGAAGCGGTCGGCGACCAGGCCTCCGAGCGGGGTCAGGAAGAACATCCCGACCCCATTGCCCATCGCGGCGAACCCGGATGCGGCGTATGAACCAGTGAGCTGATAGGCGACGATCGGAACGAGCACGAACGTCGTCATGAAGGCCGTCGTCGCCAGTGTCGATGCGATCCATTGACGGCGGAAATCGCGAACAGCGAGAGCGGCGAAGGTCGTGCTCAGCTTGCTCATGGGTCGAGGCTAGGTGCCGCTCGCTGTGGTTGTCGCGTGCGACTTCTGTCGACCGGATCGCACCATCGGAGCGAGTCTCGCCACAAAGACTGGATGCGGTCTGGTCTGAGGTCTGGATTGGGGACTGGTCTGGGGGCGATCCGCAGTGACGCCGTTGGCGGGTGTGGATTCGGGTAGGGATCCTGCCGCCGCGATCGCGGCGGGGGTTCCCGGTTCGAGTGGCAGGCGTCGAGTGCGCAGCCAGCCCAGCAACAACATCGCAGTGGCGCTCAGCACGATCAGACCAACGATCACCAACGTCTCGCGGTCGCCGATGGCGTCGGCCGACACACCCCAGATCGGCGCGAGCAGCGACTGCGCGGCAAACCCGAGCACCACGAACGACATCACCCGTCCGAAGTACTCAGGCCTCGAATTCGACATGATCAGCGCCTGGTTGACCAACATCACCCCAGTCGTCGCCAGACCGACCAGGATCGCGACCAACATCAACGCCAGGAACGTCGGCGTCAACGCACCGAGGACGAAGACCACCGCCGTCAACGCGCCGAAGCCGATTAGCAACTGCCAGGCCAGGCGTCCCGAGATCATCCGTGCCAGCGGCACATTGGCGACCAACGCGACCACGCCCACGACCAGGTACAACAGGAACGTGTCGCTGGCGGGCACGCCGAAGTTGCGCTCGATGAATCCAGGCAGCAGCGTCTGCGAGGCGAAGCGACAGACCGAGATCACCATCCAGAAGGCCCACAACATGCGCAGTCGTGGACTCGACCACATGTAACGGAATCCGGACCCCAGCTCCCGAACCACGCTGCGACGCGCTGTCGCGCTGACGGCGGCGGCGTTGGGCAACATCGTGGTCAGCGGCAGAGCGACCAGCAGACAGCCCGCAATGAGGAAATAGATCTGTCCCGAGCCAAACGCGAAGGCGATCAGCAGCACCGAGCCGAGCATGGGCCCGAGCACCAGGGCGAGATTCTGCGACACCTGCATCAGCCCGACGCCGCTGCCCATTAGCGGGCGGGGAATCAGTTCGCCCATCCAGGCCTGGCGCGCCGGACCCATGAGCGCAAAGCCGACACCCATCAGCAGGCTCGAGAGGAACAGCATCCACAGCGTGATCACATCGGTCACGACGAGCACGCCGGTGCCCAGCATCAGCAGCGCAGGAATGATCTGTCCCAGCAGGACGAGCGGCTTCTTTGCATACCGATCGGCAATCACGCCGCCGATCGGTCCCAGCACCAGCATCGAGAATCCGCTGCCCATAAGCGCGAGCCCGGACGCGGTGTAGGAATCCGTGATTTCGTAAGCCACGATCGGCACCAGCAAGAAGCTGGTCATGAAGGCCGTCGTCGAGAACAGCGTGCCGCCCCACAGCAACTTGAAGTTACGCGCCGCAAACGCCGCAAAGGGTCCACGCATCAGTCGCCTCCTCGAGCGAGCTTGCTGAGCCCGGCGAAACTCGCCGACCTAGGCGGCTTCTGTCCCTCCATCAGGACCACAGGCGCGAGCTGCGCGGTGAACCCAGGCAACGGCTGGCGACGAAGCCGCGGACCCCGGCTCGTTGCCGCCGACGGCTGCGTCACCGCGGCGGCGGTCCCGATCTCCAGCGGTAGATGTCGCGTGCGCAGCCAAGCAACGACCATGAACCCCGTGATCGCCAGCGCGATCACACCGATCACCACGAAGGTCTGCCGACCACCCAACGCGTCCGCGACGCCGCCCCACACGCCAGCCATGATCGATTGCGCGCCGTAGCCAAGCGTGATGAATGACATCACTCGGCCGAAATACTCGGGCCGCGAGTTGGCCATCATCAGCGACATCGTGACCAACATCACGCCCGAGGTGCTGGCTCCGTTGAGCACACTCATCAGCAACACGCCGCCGAACCCTGGCGCGGCCGCGACCAGGAAGAATGACACCGCAGAACCGAATCCGGTCACCAAGAGGAGCGGCCACCCCCATCGTCCGCCGACCAACCCAGCCAAGGGAATGTTGAACAGGAACGATGCGATCCCGAACACCAGATAGACATTGAACGCATCGGTCGAGTCGCGGCCAAACTCCCGCTCGACATATCCCGGCATCAGCGTGTTGAACGCGAAGCCACAGACGACCATCACCATCCAGAACACCCAGAGCACTCGCAAGCGCGGATTCTGGAGCAGGTAGACAAACCCGAGCTTCATCTCGGCGAGCACCCGCGGTGGCTCGTCATCTCGCCGAGTCGGTCGGGTACGCGGCAGCATCGTCGTGAGCGGAATCACGACCAGGAAGAAGCTCGCCACGATCAGGTAGAGATACCCAGTACTGAACGCAAACACCGCGAGCAACACCGCGACCATCATCGGTCCGAAGACGCGCGCCATATTCTGCGACATCTGCTGGAGCGCGACACCATTAGCGAGCAACCGCTGCGGCACGAGCTCGCCCAGCCACGCCTGACGCGCGGGACCCATTAGCGCAAACCCAAAGCCCATCAGCAACGTCGAGAGGAACAACATCCAGACCGTGATCGCGCCGGTCACGATCAAGATCCCCGTGATGATGATCAGCAGCGTGGGAAAGATCTGTCCAACCAGAACGAGCGGTTTCTTGGGATACCGATCGGCGATCACGCCACCAAACGGGCCCAGGAAGAACATCGAGAAGCCTGAGCCCATCTGGGCGATCCCTGAAGCGGCATACGATCCCGTGATCTCATACGCGACGACCGGGACGAGCAGGAAGGTCGTCATGAACGCCGTCGTCGAGAGCAGCGACCCGGTCCAGAGGAAGCGATAGTTACGGTGCCCAAGCGACTCGAACGTACCGCCGAATCGGCTGGGGCGAGGGCTCGACGCGCGAGTCATCGTTGCGCCTTCTGTGGATCCATCAACACGACGGGCGCAAGCTGAGCGACGAACACCGGCTCCGGCAGGACACCAGTGGTTCCACTCGCGCCGTTTGCGGAAGCGATACCGGGAGCCGGTCGTTGCACCGTCGGTGCCTGTCTCGGACCCATACTCTCAGCCGCGGTTCCAACTTCAAGCGGCAGGTGACGGGTGCGTAACCAACCGATCAGCATGATCACCGTGGCGCCGGCCGCGATCATGCCGATCATCGCCATCGTTTCGGGTCCACCGATCACGTCGGCGACAGCACCCCACACCGGGCCGAACAAAGCCTGAAAGCCGAACGCCATCATCGCGAATGACATCACCCGACCGAAGTAATCGGGCTTCGTGTTGGCCATCATCAACGACTGATTGATCAGCATCGTGCCCGATCGGCCGGCACCGAGCACTGCGCCCAGAATCAGGAACGCGCCGTAACTGGGCGCGATCGCCACTAGCCAGAAGCCGATGGCCATCACCACGCCCATGATCATCAACAGATGCCATGCCCAACGACCAGAGACCGCACCGGCCAACAGCACGTTGACCAACAGCGAGGCCACCCCAAAGATCATGAACGTCGGACCCACGTCCGTGGGCGCGCGTCCGAACTCTTGGTCAAGGACGCCCGGCAGCAGCGTCTGGAATCCCCAGCCACATGCAACGATCAGTAGGAAGTACAACCACAGAATGCGCAGGCGCGGGTTGCGACGGAGGTAGTTGAAGCCCTCCGCAAGCTCGACCCGCAGCGCGCGACGCTTCTCCACCGGCGTGGCCGGACCCTCGGTGCGAATCGACGCGGTCATTGGAACCACGATCGCGAAGAACGACGCGACGACGAGGAACAAGATTCCCGTGTTCCTGCCCTCGAGAGCCATGACCAACGCGAATAGCGAAATCAGCATCGGACCGAGCACTTGCCCGGTATTCATCGACATCTGTTGCAACGCGACCGCATTGGGCAACAGCCGACGCGGGACGATAAATCCGGTCCACGCCTGACGTGCGGGACCCATCAGCGAAAATCCCGCGCCCATGACCAGCGTCGCGACGACCAGCAGCGGCACCGAAATCAAATCGGTGACGATCAACGTGCCCAGCGCGCCCAAAAGGATGCCAGGCATCGCCTGACCGACCATCACCAGCGGTTTCTTCCGATATCGGTCTGCGATCACGCCGCCGATCGGCCCGAGCAGCGTCTGCGAGACGCCCGAACCCAGCATCGCGATCCCCGCAGCGGCGTAGCTGCCGGTGAGCTCGTAGGCCACAGATGGAATCAGCGAGAACGACGTCATGAACGCCGTCACCGACAGCAGCGATCCGCCCCACATGAAGCGAAAGTCGCGGACCACGAACGCCGCAAATGTACCCTGCAGTTGTCTCATGCCCGTTGCATTCGCTGCGCGAGCGACCGTGCGTCGTCTCGATCGCAATCCGACATCAACCGCGTCCTCACTCCGACTCACTTCGATCAAGTGCAGGCTACGCGTCGAAGACAGTTCGCGCTACGCGAAATAAATCCTCGTCCACATTCCGCCTCGGGCTGTGTTGCATAGCGCTCAGAACGGTGATTCGCTAGGCTATGTGAAAGTTCACGCGAACCACGACGGATCGTGCGTGGACTACGTCAGCAGAGATTTCAGTCAGATTGAGGAAGTGACCCCATGGCCAATGTTCCGGGCGCAGAGACCGCCGAAGCAACAGAAGCGACCGACCCGTTCGCCGGACGCGAGTGGAGCCCAGACGAAGTCGCCTACAACGGTAAAATCATCAACGTCCACCTCGGTGACGGCAACGTCGAGCGTGAAGACATCCCCGAGCAGATGTATAAGGACTACCTCGGTGGTTACGGCATCGGTGCGCGACTGCTCTTCGACCGCATCCCCGCCGGCGCCGACCCGATGGGCCCGGACAACGTCCTCGGCCTGCTCCCCGGTCTGCTCACCGGCACGCCGATCTTCGGCAACCGCTTCCAGGCCGTCTGCAAGTCGCCCTCGACCGGCGGCTGGGGCGACGCCAATTGCGGCGGAGACTTCGGTCCCTACCTGAAGTTCGCCGGCTGGGACGGCATCCTCTTCTACGGCCAGTCCGACAGCCCCGTCTACATCCTGATCGACGGCGACGACGTCTCGATCGAGGACGCCTCCGAGTACTGGGGACTGGGCGCCATCGAGGTCGAGAACGCCTTCAAAGAGAAGTTCGGCAAGAAGACCTCGGTCGCTTGCATCGGCCCCTCGGGCGAGCAGCTCTCCTACCTCGCCGGCATCTGCAACGAGCACGGCCGTCTCGCCGCCCGCTCCGGCGTCGGCGCCGTGATGGGCTCCAAGAAGGTCAAGGCCGTCGTCGTCAAGGGTGCCCCGCGTGAGAACATGCTCTCCCAGGACACCGACATCCGCGCGCTCGCCCGTCAGTCGCGTGACGAGTTCATCGCGCCGCTGCGCGACTTCTTCGCCACCTTCGGCACCACCGGGATCAGCACCGGCTCCGCCCACAACGGCGACTCGCCGGTCCGCAACTGGGGCGCCGTCGGCGTCGAGGTGCTCGACCAGGACACCGTCAACCAGATGGCCGGCCCGGTCTTCAACGCCTACCGAATGACCCACGACTACGACGAGATCGAAATGGGCCCCATGGGTCCCCAAGCGAAGCGTCGCAACCGACAGGGTGAACTGGTCAACAAGCCTGCCAAGAGCTACGGCTGCTGGCGCTGCCCGATGGCCTGTGGCGCCGAGTCGATCGAGTCGCCGCACGGCACCCCCGCCGCCGGTCTCGCCGAGGCCGAGCACGAGAAGGGCGTCTTCAAGTACCCGGTCGACACTCACCGCGCCGAGTACGAGACCGTCGCCTCCTTCGGCACCATGAACCTGTCCTGCAACATCGACATGCTGCAGGCCGCCAACCACTGGTGCAACGAGTACGGCCTCGACACGATCGGCGCCGGCACCACGATCTCCTTCGCCATCGAGTGCTTCGAGAACGGTCTGGTCGACCTCGAGGACACCGGCGGCGTCGAGCTGACCTGGTCCAACGACGACGGCATCATGGAAATGCTCCACATGATCGGCAAGCGCGAAGGCTTCGGCGACACCCTCGCCGATGGCATGAAGGTCGCAGCCGAGAAGATCGATGCCAAGAACGGCGACAGCCGCGCGCAGGAGTTCCGCACCGACGTCGGTGGCCAGGAACTGCCGATGCACGACGCCAAGCTCCAGCCCGAGTACTGGACGACCTACAAGCTCGACCCGACCCCCGCGCGTCACACGCAGTACGAGGGCAACTCCCGCTACGGCGGCCCCGAGTACCCCGCCGCACCGCGCGACTTCAAGGACTACGAGAACCGCGGCGAGCACCACAAGGGCGCGTCCGAGTACATGCACATCTCCAACTCGACCGGCATGTGCCAATTCATCATGATGGCCGCGCCGACCGACCGCTTCCCGCAGTGGATCAACGCGGTCACCGGTTGGGACCTCTCCGGTGAGGACCTGCAGCGCTCCGGCGAGCGCATCGCCAACCTGCGAATGGCCTTCACGGTCCGCGAGGGCGACAACCCGCGCCAGCGCTTCGCCCCGCCGCGACTCTGGGGTGGCGAAGGCACCGTCCAGAAGACCGGCCCGCTGGCCGACGTCGTGCTCGACATCGAAACGCTCGAGACCGACTTCCTCAGCGCCTGCGGTTGGGACACCGAAAGCTGCCTCCCGAGCCGCGAGAAGCTCGAGTCCATCGGCCTCGCCGACGTCGCTGACGCGCTGGCTGTCTAGCCGGCATCACGACGTCCAAGAGACCTTGGCGAACACACACCAGAGAGGGCGGACCACGGTCCGCCCTCTCTGTGTCACAGGACATTCCACGCCAATGCCCGCTCCCCTTGAACGGGTGAAGGAACCAGCCTGATGCGAAGTCGACTCAGCAGATTCGCCACGCGCTTGCTCATCATTCCGATCGCCGCGATCGTGTTCGGCGCCGCGCTCGGCGCGGGCTTCCAATGGGGCGCGCCCGAGAAGCAAGACGTCGTCCGCGTCTACGACCTCGACAAACAGGGACGCGTCGGCAGTGACGGCGCACCCGCCGGCGACCTCAATGGATTCGTGACCGAGCGCTCGGGCGACGCATGGATCGTCCGCGCTGGTGACTCGCCCTACACCATCCGCTTCGACGACAATTCCGTGGTCGAAGCGATGCTTCCCATCTGGACCGATCAGGTACACCCCGGCGATTATGTCGCCATCGGCGGCACCGACGACAACGTCAACAGCTTCATCACCACCGGCATCGTGATCATCCCCGCAGGACAGGTGATCACCGGCGACGACGTCGCCGACGCGATCCTCGCCGACGCACAGCGATAGAGCAGCGAAGCGATAGCGACATGAGACAGCGACTGCTCGGATGGCTCACCACGCTCGCAGTCCTCGCAGGGGCTGGAGTCGGTGGCTGGTTCGTCGGCTCCGACATCGTCGCGCCGCAGCCGTCCGCGGAAGACGTGGTCATCGCCGACAGCGTGGTCGCCGGACGCCTACAAGTCGAGATCGACGACTCCGAATACCCCAACACCGCACTGCTGCTCGGCGCGAGCCAGCTGAGCCCATTCGGAAACGCCGAGGGTCTGCAAGGACGACAGATCCTGACCGGACGCGTGATCTCGGTCTCGGGCGGCAAACTCCTGATCGATACCCCGACCGGCCGCGCCGAAATCCGCCTCACCGATGAAACGACCTTCCTCCTCCGCCTGGAGCTCGTCGATCCAGCGAGCATCGGCTCAGGAGCCGCAGTCACCGTCATCCTCGACGACGACGGCGAAACGGCCGTCTCGGCAATAGCGCTCCCCGCGGAGTCACGACCCACCCTCAACACACCCGACGGTCCACCAACACCCGGCGGCTAGCGTTTACCGCTGCCGCGTGCGCGGCGCGTCCTACTCGCCCCGACGCTCGAACTCCGCCCGTGCCGCGGTCAGCAACTCCTCCCGCTCGGCGATCTCACCCTCGATCACGATGTGCTCCTCGCCCGAACCGTCGAGATACCACCGCACGTTGCCCATCGTCTCCACACGCCGCACGCTGCGCAGCTCGTCCCAAGCGATCGTCTGCTGTTCGAGTCCCACGTGAAGCGCTGTCACGCCGTCATCGTGGACGATCACGGCGGTCGTCTGTCGCTGCCAGGTGATGAACACGACCGGCAACATCGCTCCGGTGACAACGAGGAAGAAGATCGCCGCGCCGCCAGCCTCAGCGCTGCCGGTGACCAACCAAACAATCGCGGCGATGATCACCGCGATCAGCGGAAACACAAATGTCGCGTTGTTATACCAAGAGGCCTGATACGTATGAGCACTGCGCACACCCGGATACCGAGTGAGCGCCTCCGAGTCCTTGCTCCGCAGATCTGCCGCGCCCGAAATGGGGCACGCGCCCCCATCCTCCGAGAGACCAGCACTCGACTTTGCTCCCCCTCGCAGGGGGAACTGTCCCGAAGAGATTGAGGGGGTTCCGTCGGAGCGACCAGCGGGAAGAGCTCCCTCTTCGGGGGAGCTGGCGCGAGGCGTCTGAGGGGGCTCGTCCGCAGAGGCCACAAAGCGGGCAGGAGGCCCCCTCTGCCCCTGAGGGGCACCTCCCCCAGAAGGAGAGGCCTGAGGCTCCCAGTGATCGGAGGACGGAGGATCAACCATCGGTCTCCTCCGTAGGATCCCACCACCAGACGCTCGTTAGGCGTGCTCGAGAATCGCCGCTGCTGAGGTCAGCGCGCACGTGCCGGGATTCTCCTCAGTCTGGAACGCCTTGACCGCACCGCCCTCGACCAGCATCGCAAAGCGAGTGCAGCGGAATCCGAGGCCCAGTCCCGACAGGTCCAGGCCAATGTCGAGCGCCCGCGTGATGTCGCCCGAGCCATCGGCGAGCATCGTGATGTGGTCGCCACCATGCGCCGCGTTCCACGCCTGGAGCACGAAGATGTCGTTGGTCGACATGCAGATCGTCTGCTCAATCCCGGCAGCGGAAAGCTGGTCAGCGGAAGCGGCAAACGTCGGCAGATGGTCATTGGTGCAGGTCGGTGTGAAGGCGCCGGGGACACCAAAGATCACGGTCTTCTTGTCGCCCACCAAATCCTTCAGCGAGGTCGGTCCCGGACCCGACTCACCCCAAACGGTCCCACGAGCATCGGGCAAAGAATCTCCAGCAGTCGGCGGCATGTTGGTCTCCTGATATTGCGATTTCTCGTCGTTCACTGCAGGGTACCGCAGAGCATCCTTGACATACCCCTCCCCCTCACCGATACTTCGACCGCACGTACGAAGCAACCGCAGCGGTTGTCGCGTGAGAAAGGAAGCATATGGCTCGCTCAACGGTCGCAATTGCGGCAGTCGCATTACTGGGCATTATCGCCATCGCCAGCTACGCCACCGCACACGTCCTCAGCGGCGACGCCGAGGTCAGGATCAGCGCTCGGCGGCTCGATGATGGTCGGACCGAGTTCGCACTCCAGCAACGCACCGACGGAGATTGGGCAGAACGGATCTTGCCAAACTCGCGCTACTTTCCGGCCAATCCATCCAGCGACCGCTGGCTCAACTCGTCACCGCTGACTGTGGAGACTGAAGCCGCGTCTCCCGACAGTTCACTGGAAGCGGAGCTCACGACCGTTAGGGCGGAGCTTTCGGCCGCGGAAGCGGAACTGGAAGCAGCGAAGCAGGCGCTGGAGGACGCCAATGCGCCGCCCAAGATCGCGCGTGAGGAAGGAGAAGCAACATATGCCGACGGCCGCATTACCACCAGTATTGCTCCGTTCGAGCCCTATGGGGTAACAGGCGCTTCGATTGAAACTGAGCTTTTCATCAGGCCAGAACAACAACAGACTGGTAGTAATTTGGTACTTGGGCTAGGGATTTCCTGCAGTGCCGCACTTGGCGTCATTGAAGTTGGCCTGAGAGGATTCACCTCCGAGTACTCGAGTGACCCCACTGTCGAATACAGAGTCAGTCCCAAACCGGCTGATACGCGGGAGGTGACGACAGAGCAATGGACGCTCCAGAGGGACTGGAGTTCAAACGACGCCAATTCGTCCAAGGCCATATCTCAATTCTCAACGCGTGTGTATCACTGGCTGAGGAATGCAGAGACACTTGACGTCACGATCTTTGGGCCGGACTTCGAGGAGGACATTGAGCTCAGCTTTGATTTGGATGGAGTCTTCGAAACGCCGGTGCAGCCCAACCTCGACTACTGCGGGCAGTACTACTAAGCCACTCGTCGCCTGAGGTTCGCTACGGCCGCGGTCGTCGCATCACACCGACGACCGCGCCGTAACGATACAGGGGAAACAAACTGCGTCGACGGGTCAGATCGCGCAAATCGTGCTCAATGTCGACGTCGTTGCCTAGCTTGCTGGTCCAGCGACCACTCGGTAACTGTCGCGCGACATGGGTGAAGTACCCACTCTCAGCGAAGAGTGCAATTTTCTCGAAGCCTGCCTCCGCGTCCTCAGTCTCACAACGTTCGAACCCTTGCGACTCGAACAGCATGATGAACGTTTCGACCTCCAGTGATCTCGGAAGCCCTGTAGGCCAATATGACCCGAAGCCATGAACCGGCGACCACCAACGCTCGGAATCTCCCAATGCCCAGCCGATACAGTTATAGTCCGTCGTCTGCGGACTGGTGATCTGGTAATCGGTGTCTTCTAGACCGGGAAGTCGGTCTTCAAGCCGCCGACGCTGTGGCATCGCTAGTCGATCCAGCCCCGTTGACGTCCGAGGCCCAGCCATGACTCCCGCATTCGCTTGCCGTAGCCCTGATCCTCAGGTGGCACGGGGTCGACACCTGTGATTGCCTCCAAAGCGGCAAACCAATGCCCGCCATGAGCGTCCATATCGCGAAGAATCCAGGGCAGCGCTCGCTCACCCATCGAGATGATCCGCAGATGCGCTGGGTGCGCGAGGGTCTGATAGCCGAGCGAGTCACCCATCGTCTCTTCCTTCCATTGGGAGGTGAGATGGTCAAACTCAGCGCGTAACGCAGCATCTGATTCGGACTCAAACTGGCCAGCCCGTGGCTCCTGAGTGACCATTTGGTGCCTACCTTCTCGCGACTCGATATCGCGTCACTCTGACCCTACCTTGACCAACGGAGCCAGCAGCTCCACCAGCTCGGCCATGCTCGACAGATCTCGCGCAATCATCTCAGCATCGAGGTGGCGACGGCGGCGATAGAAGTTGCCATGGAGATCGTTGGCCAGGCCGCGTAGACCTCGCAGGCGATCGTCTCCAGTGACCAGTGTGGCGTTGTTGATGACCACGCTGAACTCGGCGTGCGTGTCGTAGCTCCAACCCTGCGACAACGCGACCGCTTTCGCCATATGCGAAGCCGCGCCCCAGCCCTTCTCCGAGGCCTGATGCAAATCGCCCTCGCGCAGATATTCCTGCGCCTTATCCAGGAACTGCCGCGCCTGCGCCTCGTAGTCGACAATCGCTGTCGTCTCACTCACCATGATCTGCCCCAATTCTGCTCCCATTCATCGCCGTCAGCGTACCGCGGAATGTTCACCCTAGACTGGCCAAAACGATTGGAGATTCCGATGCCCATTGACCGACTGACCGACCGCGTTGCCCTCATCACTGGCGCAGGCTCAGGGATTGGACGCGCTTCCGCGCTGCGGATGGCCTCCGAAGGCGCCGCCGTGATGTGCGCCGACATCGATGTCGAAGGCGCCCAAACCACGGCCGCCCAGATCGCCGAGCACGGCGGTCGCTCGGCCACGATGGAGCTCGACGTCACCTCAGAGGACGCCGTCAAGGACGCCCTCAGCCAGACTGTGCAGGTGCTCGGCGGACTCAATGTGCTGTTCAACAACGCCGGAATCGGCGGCAGCCAGTACGGCTGGGACCGCACAATCTCGGTCAACCTGTCCGGCGTCTACTATGGCACCTTTCACGGCGCGGCGATGCTCGCCGAGCGCGGCGGCGGCTCGATCATCAACACCGCATCGATCGCTGGGCTCAACGGACTGCTCAGCAGCGCTTCAACGCGCGACGTCGATCTCGAGGTCGAAGAGGGCGCCGGCGCATACGTCGCGGCCAAGCATGGGGTGGTCGGAATCACCCGACAGTTCGCCGTCACCTACGGACCCCGCGGCGTGCGCGTCAATGCCGTCTGTCCGGGATACATCCACACCCCAATGACCGCGCAAATCCGAGAGATGGAAGGCGCCGAGGAGTTCCTCGCCAGCCTCCATCCAATGGGACGCCTAGGCCAGCCCGAGGAGATCGCCGCCGCAGCCGCATTCCTCGCCTCCGACGACGCCAGCTTCGTCAACGGAATCGCACTCCCAGTCGACGGCGGCTACGACGCCCGATAGTTCGATAGGAACCTACTGTGGCCAGAGCAACCATCAACGGTGCCGACCTCTACTTTGAGGACATCGGCATCGGCGAACCGATCATCTTCCAACACGGATACACCGCCTCGCACGAGGCTTGGGGTGGCGTCGTCGAGCGAATGAGCGAACACTACCGATGTATCGCAATGGACTGTCGAGGCGCCGGCGACTCTTCACACCCCGACGACGGCTACAACATCGAACAGTTAGCCGCAGACGTCGCGGGAATGGCCGACCATCTCGGTCTGGATCGTTTCCACTACGCAGGCCAGAGCATGGGTGGACTGATCGGCTTCGAGCTCGGAATCTCACACGCCGATCGACTGCTGAGCCTGACACTGTCCGCGCCGGCGCCTGCCGACGGCATCGATATGCCCCAATCAGCGCGCGACACCATGCGCGAGCGATGGATCAACAAGGAACGCGACCTCCTCATCCGCACGGGAATCGCAGGAGTCCCGCGCGAGTCCGCGCACGCCGACGTCCCCGCTCAGGTCGACCGACAGCTCTCCGTCTCCCTCGGACACTATGACGGTTGCTGGGACGCGATGGTCAACTACCACAAGGGCGACCGACTCGGCGAAGTTCAAACCCCAACACTCCTCCTCGCCGGAGCTGCCGACTCACTGCTCACGCCCAACCTCAAGGACTTCGCAAGACTCGGCAACGCCACCCTCCACGTATTCAGCCGAGTCGGCCACGGAGTCCCCCGAGAGGTACCGTCAGCCTACGCAAGAGTCATGTCCGACTTCCTCACCCACGGAGTCATCAACGCAAGAACCCTAGCCCAAGCGATCGCCAAAGCCGCAAAGGCATAACGCCACCCCATACCCGAGCCATCACCGAGATACCCGCGCACCCTACCACCGTCATATCCGCGCCCACTTTTCTCCGTCATACCCGCGCTCCGCCGCGGGTATCTCGCCGTCGTCAGCACCAACCCCAACTACCAGGAGCCAATTGTCGCGCGAAACCTGCCGACTACGTTCTCGCCAGCCGCCCACAAGGAGCGATCTACACCGGCGTCACCTCAGTCCTCGTCAGACGAGGAGCGGAGCGGTCGCCAGAAGTCCGTGCTGCACTCAACGAGATACCCGCGGCAAGCGCGGGTATCTCGGCGGGATGGGTGCGCGGGTATCTCGGTGGAGGCGAGCGCCGGCATGGCGGTGCAGAAGCGCGCCGGTATCTCGATACCGCCCACGACCGCGCTTACACCACCCCTTCCGCTCCGTGGCAAACGCTGCCTTAACCAGCTAGGGCGCTACCTGATACAGGTCTAACCACTTCCATCGAGTGGTGACCGCATATGTATTCGGAAATCTTATCCACAGGCGGGGATAGTCATGTTCCGCGTCATCATCGTCTTGACTCTGGCGATCGTCGCCGGCGTGGCTGCCGCGACGACGATCATGGAGTCAGCGGCGTTGCCGACTTCCGGCACTCCAGGCGCAGGCAATTTTGGCTCGGTCGGTTCGCAACCGGCCGCGAGGAAGGAGTCCGACGAAAACAAGCCGTCGGCTGCCTGCTCCCCCAACGAGGCGATCGTGGCAAAGGCCGAGCGATACCGGGCGCTGAACCACAGGCCACCGGGATACGGGAGGAGCTGGCGCCAGGTGCTGCTCTTCCTCGGGGTCGACCATGAGTACAACTCGAAAGACCCAGTAGAGCCAGTCACGCTGGCCGAAATGGACGCGCGCGTCGGGCGCTGGGGGCGGATGGTTACAGTTCCGCGACGAGGTGTCCCGACTGCTCGACTGCGGCTGGACACCGGGTGTTCAGGTCACCGCTCAGCCGGAAACCCAACAACCAGAAACCCAACAGCCGGATCAGGGGCAGCCCGAGCCTCAGCAGGCGTCGCCGCCGACGAGCTATGAAGCATGGGTCACGCAGACGCCTGACCAAGACTACGCGGCGAGTTTCACCTACTACGTGCCCGAGGGGATGTACAAGAGGTACGACGTGACGTTGCACGTGCAATTGACGCCAGCGGATGCGTCGATTGATGGGGTTCACTTTTACGTCCAGAGTTCTGCGATGACTCTGCTAATGGAGAATGCAGCCGAGGTGGGCAGAGGGACCATTGACGCGTGGGTTCCACCGTCGGCAACAGCGTGGACGCACCGCGGTGGCGGACACTACACGCGCAACATTCCGGTGACATTCAACACCGTCGATGACTCCGTGGTGGATGATGGTCACTCCTGGGGCAGATTCGAGGTGCTGATGCAGACGACGACATTCCGTGGACAAAACAGGCGGAGCGGCGGCTCGACGGTGGATTTCATCCACGTAGAGGATGACCGCACCTATCCAACGATTGGGAACATCGCCTACACGTCAGATACGGCAGGCACCTTCACCGTGGTGTCCCAGCGCATGGCGAGTGGCCTGGTCTCCGTCACAGTCGTACCTTCTGGCTCCGCTCGTTTCCACCAGAGGACTGCTTACCGGATTTACATTCCCGGCGATTCGCCTTGGGGCACTGCGATCACCCAGGATTTCAAAGGTGCCCCGCTGAATTTCACGTGCAACGGCGCCGGAGACGGCTGGCTCACGCTGACACGACACAGGCTTTCCAATCATCAGATCGAGGCCAGCCACTCGCACAAGGTGCAGGTCTGCCCAGCGCCAGCAACCGGCAAGCACAGCGACTACTTGACCCGCGAGTTCGACGCGTCCCTCAACTGCCAGGAGATCAACCGGCTCAACAGCAGCGGCGCGGCCGGGTGGGTGGACAAGCTGAACCGGTCGAACGAGGTGTGCCATCGGGATCTGGAGTACCTATGGGAACTGCTCGGCTACCAGTCGTTCCAGATGCAGTGCGCCGCCATGAGCGGTGAAGGCAAACCCCACAACGGGTTGATGGCCGTCATAGTCAACGAGACTCTGCTTCTCGCTGAGGATCACCTCCTCAGATTGTATTACAGCCGCGGGTGCTACCACTGATGAGCACCATCGCCGCCATCCTCGAGAACGCACGCAACACCATCGCGGAGCCAAAACGCTAAAGGCAAGGCGCCATCGCAAGAAACCAGCTCAGGAAGTCCATCCAGCGCGGGTATCTCGCCGGTTTGCGACTAGTCGAACGTGATCACGAAGCGGCCTCGGTGACCTCCTTGCTTGAAGAGTCGATGTGTCTCCGCGGCCTGCTCCGCTGGGTATGTTGAGTTGACCCTCAGCGTGACTTGACCATCCTCGACCTGCTGACGGAGCGTGTCCAGCAGATCCGCTCGACGATCATATGTAAACACCATCGTGACGTGGAAGCTGATTCCTCGCTCGCCGCCGTCCGGTCCGCGCCAGCCGCGAACGCTGGCGTATTGGCCGCCGTCCCTGATTGCGCCCACAGCGAGCGCGTTCTGGACCGCGCCATCGGCGAGACCATCGACACCGTCGGGCGCGACATTGCGAATCTGCTCGGAGATGTCATCGCCCCGGGGGACGATGATGTCCGCGCCGAGATCCTTGACAAGCTGCTCGTCCTTCTCGGCCGCATCGGCGATGATGGTCAGCCCGTCGGCCTTGCCCATCTCGACCATGTAGCCGCCGTAGCAGCCGGCCGCGCCGGTCACGGCGAGTGTCTGACCAGGTTGTAGTGCCATCTGGTCAAGCGATTGTCGAGCGGTAAGCGCGTTCATCGGCAGTGTGGACGACTCAGCGTGACTCGCACCGGCTGGCGACCGGGTCACGGCATCGGCCTTGAGGACGATGCTCTCGCGGTAGGCGCCGTGGCTTCCTCGCGGGATCACCATCGCCATGACGGCGTCGCCGACCTGCAGATCGGTCTCCGTATCGGGGCCCACTTCGTCGATCACGCCAGCGGCATCCATCCCGGGAATGTACGGAGGCGGGCCGGACTCGCGAAGCGCGTCGGCGCGAGCGCCTCCCCGAATAAACGTATCGGTTGGATTCACCGTCGCGGCATGGACTCGCAGCCGAACCTCGCCGGGCCCAGCGTGGACCTCGGGCAGTTCCACCACTTGTAATGCTTCAGGTCCACCGAACTCAATCACGCCAACACCACGCATGGGAACCTCCTTCAACTCGCGACTCGCGATCGCTGCACGCTCCTATCAGCGCAGGCTAACCGAGCATCACCCAAACCCACTCAGGTTGCGATGCGTTTGCAATACCGCGATACTTCGGCTGCACGAACCTTCAGCGGCATCCCGCCAAGCCAACCAGAAAGTAGCGACATGAGCGAGCAGAACTACTGGAAACGAATCCGACAGCAGCAGATGAGCCGACGCCGTCTGCTCAACGCGGGAGGACGAGCAGGTCTCGGTGCGGCTGGCTTGGCGTTGGTCGGCTGTGGTGATGACGGCGAAGAACCGCAACAGACCGTCGCACAGCAGCAACAACAGCAGGATCAGTCGCAGCCGCAGGCCCAGCAGCAAGGTCAGATGCAGCAGGACCAGCCGCAGTCAGAGCAACAAGCCGACCAATCCCAACAACAGGACGCCCCAGCGCAACAACAGCAAGATCAGCAGCAGACGGTCACCACCACCGCCGATGACGCCCGACGCGGTGGTGTGCTGCGGATCGGCTCGGATATCGGACTCTCGACCTATCGTGCGCCGTATCTCTCATCCTCGGCGCACATTCCGCTGTACATCCCCTTCTGGGACACCTTGACCAAGTACTCGCCCGATGGTCTCGACCCTCAGCCGCACCTAGCCGAGAGCTGGGAGATGAACGACGACCAGACCATGTTGCAGATCAAGCTGCGTCCCGGTCTCGAGTTCCACAACGGCAAACCGCTCAACGCGACCGAGGTCAAGCGCAGCCTGGAGGCGATGGACGACGAGGGTGTCGCCAACAACCAGGTCAAGGGGATCATGACCAAGTACGTCTCCTCGGTCGACGTGGTCGACGAGGTCACGCTGCAGATTCACATGGCCTGGGGCGGCACACTCGTCTACGACGTGCTCAACTACGCCCAAATTCACGACGTCGACGACATTCCCAACCTGGACGGATACATCTCGCTCAACGGCTCGGGACCGTTCAAGTTCGACGCGTCCTCATACCAAGTTGACCAGTATGCGTCCGGCGAGCGGTTCGAGAACTTCTACGAGCCAGCGCTGCTCGACGGGATTGAGCTGTACCAGTTCCCGGACGCCACGGCGATGTCGCTCGCGCTCGGCGCCGGCGAGATCGACCTCACCAACCGTCTACCCAAACCGGACTACGAGCGCTTCAACTCGGACCCCGATTTCACCGTGGTCGTCGCCCCACCGACGCTGGCGATCTGGGTGCTGGGCATGGTCATTCCGAATGAGAATGGCGGACATGAGGCGTTTGCCGATCCCAAGGTGCGTCAGGCGATCTACCGCGTGATCGACCGCGATCGCGTGGCCAACGAGACCTTCGAGGGTCTCGCGCAGCCGAAGAACATCCTCTGGCCACCGTTCTCACCCGGTTACGACGAAGCCCGTGACCGCGACTACTTCAACCCCGAAGAGGCCGCGGCACTGCTGGAAGAGGCCGGCTACGGTCCGGGTGAACTGACGATCGAACTGGCCCACACCGGTGGTGAAGCCAATGAGATCGCGCAGGTGATCCAGGCTGGCGCCGCCGAGGCGGGGATCAACATCAACATCACATTGCTCGAAGCGGCGGTAGGGCGCGATCGATTCTTGAACGCCGGGAACGAGGCGTATCTGTCGTCGTACGCGTTCTTCGCCCTGCATCCGCAGACGCTGCCGGTGATGAACTTCCAAATGCGAATTCCCAACTCCTGCGCGTACGGTCCCGACTACTACCAAGCGCTGATCGACAGCTTTGGCACGGCCGACTCTGATGCGCGCCGTAGCGAGTTGCTGGAAGAGTTCAACACCCTGCTCGACGACGAGCCATGGATTGCGCCAATCGTCACTCGCAGCGACATCTGGGCCTGGTCGAGCAAGTTCACCGGCATCGAGTTCGACGTACTCAGCATCCCATCGATGCAGCAGATCCACATGGTCTAGCGGCGTCGCGACCGTTGAGGTCGCCGCTGAACCGGTCGCAACAGGTTGTCAAGCCGACTGCAGATCGGCATACTCTCCTTGCTGAGCTCGGATGGAGGCACAGCAGGGTGCGAGAGAGGGACCGAACCGATGTCGAACCGAACGTTCTGGGACCGAATTCGTCAGCAGCAACTGTCGCGACGCTCACTGCTGGAAGCGAGCGGTCGAGCCGGGCTCGGCGCAGCCGGCATCGCGCTCGTCGGTTGCGGCGACGATGAGGATCAGCAGCAACAAGGTGCGGCCCAGGCGCAACAGCAGGTCCAGCCGACGCAGCAGCAACAACAAGAGGACTCCACGCAAGTCCAGCAGGATCAACCTCAACAACAGTCGCAACCAGACCAGCAACAGCAACAGCAACAGGCTGCGACTGCTCAGGCCCAGCAGACTGGCGATGCGGTGAAGCGTGGCGGCACCCTGCGGATCGGATGGGACTTGGCGCTCTCAGGCTACCGCGGCCCCTACGCACAGTCCCAGCACGGCGCATTCCACACCCCGGTCTGGGACACCCTGATTCGGTATCCGTTCGACTCGCTTGAACCAGAACCTCGACTGGCTGAATCGTGGGAGTTCAACGGCGACCAGACCGTGCTCACGGTCAATCTGCGTCCCGGCCTCGAGTTCCACAATGCCCGCTCGATTGACGCTGAATCGGTCAAGGCGAGTTTCGAGGCGATCCTCCACGAGGACACTCCGAACAGCCAGGTCAAGGGACCCTTGGCGAAATATGTCGAGCGAATCGAGGCGGTCGACAAGACGACCCTCAACTTCCATCTGCTGTGGCCCGGCACAACGATCTTCGACGTGCTCAACTTCGGCCACATCCACGACCCGGACGAGATTGCATCGCTCGAGGGCTACGAAACGGTGGCAGCCTCGGGACCGTTCAAGTGGGATCCTGACCCCCACATCGTGGACCAGTTCGCACGGATCGTGCGGCATGAGAACTTCTACGATCCTGCCTACCTCGACGCCATTACCTATCAGACGTTCCCGGACCGCGAATCGATGACGCTGGCGCTGGCCGCCGATGAGATCGATCTCAGTCCGTCGTTCCCAGCCGAGCAGATTGACGCGTTCGAGCAGAATCCCGACTACAACGTCGTGTTGGGCGTCGCGCGTGGACTCTGGGTCTTTGGCATGGTCGGTACTGGTCGCGACGGCGGACATGAGATCTTCAACGATCCTCGAGTGCGACGCGCGTTGTATCGCTGCATCGACCGGGAACGCATCGCGATCGATGTTTTCAATGGACTTGAGCAGCCGAAGCATGTCCTTTGGCCGGAATACTCTCCGGGCTATTCCGCAGAGTTCGACCGCAGCTACTTCAATGTCGAAGAGGCCAAGGCACTCATGGTCGACGCCGGCTACGCCGACGGAACGCCAGAGATTGAGCTCTCGACCTGGCGTGGCGCGCTGGACAACGCGATCGCGCAGATCATCCTCAACGACGCCTCCCAGGCTGGGTTTAACTTCATGATCAACCTGCAGGATCGTCCTTCCTGGCTAGAGCGCTTCCTCGCTGGCGACCACGAGTCGTACATCAACACGTACGGCTTCCACTGGTTACATCCACAGACTCTGCCCGTGATGAACTACCAGATGCGAATTCCCAACTCGTGCGCCTACGAGACGCCCGAGTATCAGGCGATGATCGACGGCTTTGCCACAGCCGACACCGAATCCAGTAGGCAGGCATTGCTCGACGAGTTCAACGACATCCTCGACCGCGAGCCCTGGGTGGCGCCAATCGCGACGTCCAGCGGCGTCTGGACAGGACACAGGCGACTACAGAACCTGGACTGGGCGGTCTCCGGATTCTCTCCGTCAATGGAGAAGTTCTGGCTCGACACCTAATCCGTAGCGGCAAGCCATCCTGTCTGCGACTAACGTAGACCTCCAGAGAGCAGGAGGCGGTTGAACGTGGGACGATACCTGGTTCGCCGTTTCTTCGAGGGTGTGCTGGTCGTCTTCATGGCCAGCATCGTGATCTTCCTGATCATCCGCTTGATCCCAGGTGACCCAGCTCAGCAGCTCGCCGGAGAAGACGCCACGCCCGAAGATATTGAGCAGATCCGCGAACAGCTCGGCCTGAACGATCCGATCCTGTCTCAATACGGCAACTGGATCAGTGGCGTCGTCCAGCTCGACTTTGGCAAGTCGTTCACGAAGCGCGTACCCGTCCGAGACCTGATCTCACAGTCCTTCCCAGCCACGCTCGAGCTGGCCGTGGCGTCCTACATCTTCGCCCTCGGGATCGGTGTGCCCTTAGGGGTCGCGGCGGCGGTCTGGGCCAAGAAAGCGCCCGACTATGGCGCCAGCGTGTTCAATTTATTCACATTGGGGATTCCCAACTTTGTGCTCGGCATCCTGCTGCTCTGGATCTTCGCGGTGGAGCTCGACCTCTTCCCCGTCTCCGGACGGGTCAGTGTCTTCGAGGACTTCGTCGCCGGCGTGCATCGACTGGTGCTACCCACGATCGCCGCAGGATCGGTGATCGCCGCCGTCTTGGCGAGATTCGTGCGCACCTCGGTGGCAGAAGCGCTCGCCCAGGACTACGTCCGAACGGCCCACGCCAAGGGACTTCAAGCACGGAAGGTCGTGCTCAACCACGCCCTGCGCAACGCACTGATCCCGATCGTCACGATCGCCGCCCTGCAGATTGGCAACCTGCTCGCCGGGGCGATCGTCGTGGAGATCGTCTTCACCCGACCAGGCTTCGGACGCCTGATCATCGACGGCATCAACGGTCGCGACTACCTGCTCATCCAGGCGATGCTTGCCATCCTCGTGTTCCTCTTCGTCGCCGCCAACACGCTCGCCGACATCACCTATGGCTATCTCGACCCGCGCATTCGGGTCTCAGGACTGGCGGGCTAACGATGGCTCGAACCGAGTCCCAATACGCACCGCCGCTCGATCAGGGCTGGGTCCGTCGCATGCGCGACCAGTCGCTCACGGCCGACGCCATCTATCGGACGGTGACCAACCCACAAGGCTTGATCGGTACCGTCGTGTTTGGCGGCCTGATCTTCATCGCCATATTCGCTGACCTCCTCGCGCCCTACGGGGAGGCAGAGCAGATTCGCGGTTCGCGACTCTTGGCGCCTTCAGGCACGTACTGGTTCGGGACCGACGACCTCTCTCGTGACATCTTCAGCCGCATCCTCTTCGGCCTTCGGATCTCGCTCTACGTATCGGTCGCCGGTGTGGTCGGCGGCGGCTCGATCGGCACGATCATCGGATTCATGGCCGGTTACGCGGGTGGTTGGGTGGAAGCGGTGCTGATGCGCTTCGTCGATACCCTGCTCGCGTTTCCATTCCTCTTGCTCGGGATCGCAGTGCTGGCGATCCTCGGCACCGGCACATCGCAGGTCGCGTTGGCGCTCGGGATCGCCAACATTCCCGTCTTCGCGAGGATTGCGAGGGCGCAACTCCTCACCGAAAAGGAACGCGACTACGTGCTCGCCGCTCGATGTTTGGGCGCATCGCCGCCGCGGATCGTCGGCCGACACATCGCCACGAACGCGCTCCCGCCGCTCCTCGTGCAAGGCGCGCTCGCGATGGCCTTCGCCGTCATCGCTGAGGCGACGTTGAGCTTCCTCGGGCTGGGCGCGTCACCGCCGACGCCGACGCTGGGCATCATCCTCAACGATGGTCGCCGCTGGCTGTTCGCCGGCAACTGGTGGTTCGTGCTCTTCCCAACACTCGGTCTGTCGCTGATCTTGCTCTCGCTCAATTTCCTCGCCGACTCCGTGGTCGAAGCAATCGACCCACACCGTCGACATCGATAGCAAGCAACGACTACTGCCGCGACATCGCCTGCCGCTGACGTTCGGCCTGTGCGTGGAACGCAGCTTCGCCCTCGTACGGGACGACCTCGATATCGACCGTGTGGATCTCGCCCTCAAACTCGAACGGTGGATCATAGTTGTCACCCACGGGAGAGCGTCGATCGGCGCCGATGTCGAACTCACCGTGAGAGAAGAGGATTCGTCGCTGCAGCACGTCCACCACACCACTGGCTACGGGCGCGCCGTCGATTGACAGCGTGACCTCTGCCGGACCACGCGACGATTCGCTTTGTAGAGCGACGCCGATGGTGAAATCTCCAACCGGTAACTGTGTCTCCGAGGCAATCCGCGCCCAGTCGTCGTAGGCGTGATAGTCGAAGTGCAGTCGATTGTCCTTGATGTAGCAAGTGACCCCCGTGTGGATCGACCCACGATTGAAGATCACGCCCTGCTGCTCGCTCGACGACCTTGTCACCGCCGCTTCCAGCGTCCAACTGCCGAGATCAATCGCCGGCGACGTCTCGACGGGCATGTGAGCGATCGGTGGGGTGTAGTGATATCGCAGTCCCGCATGCGGTGCACCGGGCAGCTGCGACGGCTGGTTGATCTCCACCGTCCGATCATCAAGCGGCAGGACACCGTGCTTACCCGCTTCGATCCACCACCGATCGATCAACGCACGCAGGCGTTCTGGCTCCTGCTCGGCGAGGTTGTTGGTCTCGGAGAAGTCCTCGTCAACGTGGTACAGCTCCCACTCGTCGTCGGAGAATTCGGTACCGTACCCATGCCAAGTGACCGCCTTCCAACCATCCACCCAGATGCCGCGATGCCCGAACATCTCGAAGTACTGCGCGTCCTTCGTCGTGCTGGCGCTGGCATCGTCGAACGCGTAGCTGAAGCTCGTCCCGGCGATCGGTAGCTGTTCCAAACCCTGACGCTGCTTCGGCTGATCGACGCCGAGCGTCTCCAGCACGGTCGGCAGCACATCGGTGACATGGTGAAACTGCGTTCGGATCCCGCCGCGCTCGGCGATCCCCTGCGGCCAGTGCGCGATCAGCGGTACGCGCACCCCGCCGCCGTGCGTGTTCTGCTTGTACCAACGCAGCGGCGTGTTCCCAACTTGCGCCCAACCCCACGGATAGTTCGACGCCGATCGCGGACCTCCGATCTCATGCAGTCGTGACTGCACCTCATCGAGATCATCGCGCGGTCCGAAGAGGCGCGGCTCGTCCGAGACGCCCTGAGGCCCGCCCTCCTGCGACGCGCCATTGTCAGCGAGCAAGAGGATGATCGTATTGTCCAACTGACCTGATGACTCAAGATATGAGAAGAGTCGGCCCAGCTGAGCGTCGGTGTGCTCGAGGAATCCAGCAAACGCCTCCTGCAGCGCGACCGCAAAGTTGCGCGCGTTCTCGGACATGTCATCCCAAGCCTCGACCCCGCGATTGCGCGGCGCGAGCTGCGTGCCCTCGGGCACCACTCCGAGCTCCTGCTGGCGAGCGAACCATTCCTCGCGCGCCGCGTCCCAACCCTGATCGAACTTGCCGCGATACCGCTCGATAAACTCCTGCGGTGCCTGGTGCGGTGCGTGTGTCGCGCCGAGCGCGACGTAGAGGAAGTAAGGCTGTCCCGGATAGACCGACTGATGGTCGCGCAAGAATCCGACAGCGTGATCGACCAAGTCCTCGGTCAGGTGATAACCCTCTTCGGGTCGTCGAGGCGGCTCAATCAGATGGTTGTCATAGACCAACTCGGGGTAGAACTGGTCAGTCTCGCCCGAGAGAAAGCCGTAGTAGCGGTTAAACCCGCGCTGCAGCGGCCAGTTGTCGTATGGCCCGGCCTGTCCCATCTCGTCAACCGGACAGAGATGCCACTTGCCGACCGCAAACGTGGCGTAGTCCTCGTCCGAGAGCAGCTCAGCCATCGTCGCGGCATTCTGTGGGATTGCTCCGCGCATGTTGGGATATCCCGGATCAAACTGCGTCACCGACCGCATCCCGACCGTGTGATGATTGCGACCGGTCAGCAGCGACGCGCGGGTCGGCGAGCAAAGCGGCGTGACGTGGAAGTTGGTGAACCGCAAGCCGTTCGCCGCGAGTCGATTGATGTTCGGCGTCTCAATTGTCGAGCCGAAACAGTTGAGATGGGCAAAGCCCAAATCATCAAAGAGGATGATCAAGACATTGGGTCGGTCCTGTGGAGCGGTCGGCAGCGGAGGCCACCACGGCTCGGAATCGCGAAACGTGCGACCGATCTTGCCTGCGAATGCTTCCTGATTCGACATATCAACCTCCATTACTCCGCCGAGCGTACACAGCGGAAGCCGGAATTACTGGTCGCGCTATCTGGGGTGAGCGCGAGTCGCGCGGCTGTGCGATAACGCAAACAATAGCTCTCGTGACAGAGAAAACTTCCACCCTTCAACACCTTCAGATCGCCATCGGGCGGACCAACCGGATTGCGCACGCCCGACGCGTCGTGGAAGATGTCGAACCAGTCAGCACACCATTCCCAAACGTTGCCGGTCGTGTTGAACAGGCCGAAGGCGTTGGGCTCATACGCATCCACCGGGCAGGTGGCGTACCAGCCGTCTGCGTTGCTGTTCTCGGACGGGAAGACCCCCTGCCAAACGTTCATCCGATGCTCGCCGTCGGGGTTGAGCTCGGAACCCCAGGGATACGGCTGCGACTCGAGACCGCCGCGTGACGCACGTTCCCACTGGGCCTCGGTCGGTAGCGACTTCCCCGCCCAGCGAGCGTACGCACGCGCATCGTTCCAACTGATATGCACAACAGGATGGTCGAGACGGGTGGCGATGTCGCTGTCTGGCCCCTCAGGATTGCGCCAGGAAGCGCCCTCCACCTGTCGCCACCAGGGCGCATCCGAGACCCCGCGCGTCGGCGGAAAGTCATCCGGCAAGAGCCCGGCGAACACGAACGACCAGCCGATCAGCTCAGACTCGGTCTGATAGCCCGTCTCGTCGACGAACGTCGCAAATTCAGCATTGGAGACCGCACAGGCATCGATCGCAAACGCGGTGAGTTCGATCTCCCGCAACGGCCCCTCTCCGTCGCCGGAATAGGAAAGATGGTCGACCGAGCCCATGACAAACGTGCCCGCCGGAATCTCGACCATCCCACCTGAGCGAGGAGCTGATTGAGGCTGGTCCAAGGGAACCCGCTGCCCCATCGAGGGCGAGGTGGCATGATGATGCGAGGGTCGTGAAGCTCCGCAGCAATTGCTCATCAAGTGCCCCCGACAACCCGTGCTACTGCTGTGCCATAAGCAGGCGGAAGGCATTCCGCGCTGCCTCGTAAGCAGCACCCGACTTCGGATAGGGCGTGACCGCAACCGTCAACTCATGAATCGTGCCGTCGAACTCAAATGGCGGCTCGTAAGAGTCAGAGACCGGCGACTTACGGTCCGAGCCGACGTCGGCGCCGCCGCGACCACCAAATCCGCCGCGCACAATGAACGGCACGTCGCCCTCGCCGACCACATCGCCATTCAGTCGGATGGTCACATGTCCCGGCGCCGAGGGCGCCTCGCCGTCCATGTTCATACCAATCTGACATCGGCCGTCCGGCAGTTCGACATCAGCCACAATGCGCGTGACCTCCGTGAACGCGTTGTAGTCGACGCGGAGACGATTGTCCTTGATATAGAAGCTGATCCCACCCATCACCGATCCGCGCGCGAAGATCACACCATCACCAAGCCCATCGCGTTCGATATCGGCCTCCAGCACCCACGACCCCAGCCCGATCGCTGGCGCGGTCTCACCCGGAATATGTGAAATCGGCGGTGTGTAGCGATACTTCAGTCCGTTGTGTGGTCCGCCAGGACGCTGCGTCGGACCGCCGAGCTGGAAGCTGCGGTCATCGAGTGGCAACACGCCGTACTTCCCGGCCTCGACCCACCAACGGTCAATCAGCTCTCGAAGTTTTTCCGGCTCTGCGGCAGCGAGGTTGTTGGACTCGGAGAAATCTTCGGCGACGTGATAGAGCTCCCATTCGTCGTCCGACCAGGGGTCGTTCTTCTGGTGCCGCGTGACTGCCTTCCAGCCATCGACCCAGATGCCGCGGTGACCGAGCATCTCGAAGTACTGGACTTCCTTCGCCGTGTCAGCGCTCTGATCGTCGAGCGCATACGCAAAACTCGTCCCACTGACAGGCATTTGCGTCAGTCCGGCGTATTCGTCGGGCGGAGTCGCCTGGACCGATTCCAGCACGGTCGGCAGCACGTCGCTGACGTGATGGAATTGCCGACGGAAACTGCCGCCGTCCTTGATCCGGTCGGGCCAGTGGACGATCAGCGGGACACGGACGCCGCCGCCGTGTGTGTTCTGCTTGTACCACTTGAGCGGCGTATTGCCAGCCTGCGACCAGCCCCACGGATAGTTGGGCGAGCTGCGCGGGCCGCCGATCTCATGCAGTCGAGACTGCGCCTCGTCCACATCGTCGAGCAGCGGCTGACCATAGCGCGCCGTGTCCGAGACACCTTGCGGTCCGCCCTCCTGGCTGGCGCCGTTGTCGGCCATCAGCATCAGAATGGTGTTGTCAAGCTGACCTGAATCGTCGAGATAGGCGATCAGACGCCCGATCTGTTCGTCGGTGTGAGTCAAGAATCCGGCGAATGCCTCCTGGAACGTGGCCAGGAAGCGCTTCATGTTGGGCGAGAAGTCATCCCACGGCTTGACCCCCGGGTTTCGCGGCGCCAGCTCGGTGCCTTCGGGAATCACGCCCAGCTCGAGCTGTCGGGCGAACCACTCCTTGCGCACCTCATCCCAGCCCTGGTCGAACTGGCCGCGATATCGCTCGATGTACTCCTGCGGCGCCTGATGCGGAGAGTGTGTCGCGCCGAGGGCAAAGTAGAGGAAGAAGGGTTGTCCGGGATAGACCGACTGGTGGTCGCGCAGGAATCCTGTGGCCTGATCAACGATGTCCTCTGTGAAGTGATAGCCCTCCTCGGGCGTCCTTGGCGGATCGATCAGGTGGTTGTCGTAGCAGAGGTCGGGGTAGAACTGGTCGGTCTCGCCGGAGAGGAAGCCGTAGTAGCGGTCGAAGCCGCGCTGCAGCGGCCAATCATTGAAGGGTCCAGCTTGCGAACAGGTCTCGGAAGGGTTCAGGTGCCATTTGCCAACGGCAAACGTGGCGTAGTTCTCGTCGCGCAGCATCTCGGCCATCGTGGCGGCGTTGCGGCTGACTGCACCGCGCATGTTGGGATAGCCGGGGTCATAGCTTGAGATCGAGCGCATCCCGACAGCGTGGTGGTTGCGTCCCGTGAGCAACGAGGCACGCGTCGGCGAGCAGAGCGCAGTCACGTGAAAGTTGGTGAATCGTAAACCGTTCGCGGCCAGTTTGTCGATGTTCGGTGTTGCGATCGTCGAGCCGTAACAGCCCAGGTGCGAGAACCCGGTGTCGTCGAAGAGGATGACAACCACGTTGGGCCGATCCTGCGGAGCAGTTGGTAGCTCCGGCCACCATGGTTCGGACTCGCGGAAGGTGCGACCTATCACGCCGCCAAAGTCCTCTTGCATGGTCATCTATAGCTCCTGCCCTGCGTGCTGTTCGGACAAGAGCAAGATAAGGCGACGGGCGCAGAGGCGTCGCAGCTACGGCAGTTCGTGGCCTCGGCGCTGGAATTCCTCGACGACGGACTCAACAATCAGCCGAGCATCAGCAACCGCTTCGACGGCCTCGTCTCGAGTGGGGAGTCTGTCGGCATCAGGATATCTCCCCTCGACAACCAAAGCGCTGAGCCGCTTGAGGTTCAGATCGAGCTCGTGCACGGGCCAAGTCGACGGCAACTGAGCAAGCAACTGGTGGAGTGCATGGATTCGGGGATAATCGTTGTGCTCCAGCTCCAACGCTGCCTTGAGAGCTTTCTCGGCGGCCTGTTGTGAGTGGAAACAGGAAAGCCTCGGATCCTGGCTGGGCGAACCCAAAAGAAACTCAGCGCCGTTAAGGTCACCCAACGACAGTCGCAACACGTGCAGCGCTGTTTCGATCACCGGATCGCCGCCTCCTCGCACGTAGAGTACGCGACCGTCGATCAGCGCTTTGCGCTCGATCGCACCGACCAGATTGGCGCGTTTGAGCCACATGATGGGGGTGGTCACGACGATATCGGTCGGGATCAACCCGCTCGGCAACCCGTTGCGGATCTCCCATCGCGTTTCCGACCAGTCCACACTGTCATCGACCACGACGAGCAGGTCCACATCGCTGTCCTCGCGATGATCACCGCGAGCTCGCGAACCAAACAGGACAATCTGCAGCGGATCCCAGCCCTGCACGATGGTCTCGATCAGAGTGTCGATCGCGGCGTCGACTTGAGGTGGTGCCTGCAGCGTGGTCATAGGATTGATGGTACCGAGTTCCTGAACTCGTCGGTCCACTGTGCGTAGCGCACCGACCCGCCCACATGCGATCTGCTCGTTAGCATTCGCTCAAATCCCACGTTCCCGGAGCGTCCAGCGATGAATGAACAAGCAGACGGTATTTTCTCAGGCGTACGCGTGCTCGAGTTTGGCCTCTTTGCCGCCGGACCATACGCTGCCGAGCTGTTGGCCCACGGCGGCGCCGATGTGATCAAGATCGAACCGATCACTGGCGACGCCACACGATTCAACAGCACGATCGTGCACGGCGAAGGTCGGCACTACATCATCAAGGCGCGAGGCAAGCGCGGCGTACCGATCAATCTTCGCCATCCGCAAGGCCGCGCGATCGTCCGACAGTTGGCCTTGCGCTCGGATGTGATTCTGTCCAACATGCGACCCGGCGCGCTCGAACGCCTGCAGCTCGACTATGACTCGCTCAAAGCAGAGAACGAGCGAATCATCGTGGCTGAAATCTCGGCCATGGGCGAGGACGGCCCGCAAGGAATGCAGCTCGGCGCCGACTTCCAGGGCGCGGCGGCTTCGGGACTGGCGCTCTCCACCGCCAACTTCAAGGGCGACGAACCCGAGATCCTCGACGCCTACCTCTGCGACTTCCACGCGGGCACCCTGCTCGCGTTCGGGATCGCCGGAGCACTGTATCGGCGAGAGTTCACCGGCAAGGGACAGCGCGTGCGCACCTCGCTATACCAAGCGGGTCTGTCGCTCCAACATGCGACGGCCAGTCTGTTCGACGCCGTCGATGGCTGGAAACGCGAGTTCGTCCAATGGATGGAGGACGAGCGCCCACACCCGAGCGTCGCCTCAAAGCATCGACGCGAGCAGACGGCGCTGATGGTCGGCGGGTTCTACGAAACTCGCGACGGTCAATGGATCACGCTCGGATCATCCAAGGCCGCATTTGAACGCCTCCTGAACGTGCTGAAGATTGAAGACCCCAGCGTCGATGACCCCAACTGGGAAATGCCCGACGATCCGCGGGCCCACTTCCTTGCAATCCGCGATCAAATTCGCGCTGTCGCGCTGCAGCGCGATGGCGAGGAGATGCGCGATCGCATGCAGGACGCCGGCGTCCCCTGCGCGCTGTTGCGCTCGATCGAGGAAGCACTACTGAGCGAGCACGCACGCGCGAATGACTACGTGCACAGTTTCGACCACGACGCGGTCGGACCCGTCACCATGGCACAGGCGCCACTCAAGTTCAGCCGCGACCGCTATCGCGCAGCCGAGCATTCACCAGCCTTCGGCGAGCACCTGCGAGAAGTCCTCAGCGAGCTGGGCTACGACGAAGCCGCAATCAACGACCTGATCAACAGCAAAGCCGTCGCCGAGACATTGCCAAAGCAACCATCGTGAACGCCGAAAGCATGGCATCATTCCCACACCCTTCCGACACGGCGAGAGACTTCCTGGCGAGGGCGAGGAAATCGTGTACCAGCAAGGGCGTGTTCACATCAGCCAACTGCTTAAATTCCGTCATTGCCGCGCTTGTCGCGGCAATCTCGCCGAGTTGTGCAAAGACACTGGCGCTGGATACAGCGAGATACCCGCGGCGGAGCGCGGGTATGACGGCTATCTCAGTGGGTATGGCAGGAACTCCTGGACTGAATGGCCCCATGTGAATACGCCCGAGAACTCGTCGTCGACGACTCCTAATGGGCGCGGCCATTAAGGCTATTGAGCTACGGCCAAGACAATCGTCAGGCCCGTAGAACAGCACCTCTTACTTCAATGCACCGGCGAGGGCGAGTTGTTCAATCTCAGACTCGCTGTAGCCAAGCGTTTCGCTCAGGACCTCGTACGTGTCCTCACCCAGCAGACGCACGCGTCGCAACTGACACGGCGCCTCAGACAATCGGAACGACGCTTGTGGTGCTCGATATGAGCCCATCACCGGATGATCGAGCCGTTGGTAGAAGTTGCGATGTCGTAGCTGCGGATCATGCTCCAGCAGATCCTCACCGTTCTGCACAACTCCAGCCGCAATCCCGACTCCTTGCAGCAGGTGCATCACTTCGTAGGCGTCGCGCTGGATTGTCCAATCCTCGACGATTCGGTCAAGCTCGTCCTCGTTCGATTTCCGACGCTGCAATGTGGCAAACCGAGGATCGTCGGCCAGCGACGGCAGGTCAATACCTTGGCAGAATGATCGCCACTGATCGTCGCTCGTGACGGCGATGACACACCAACGGTCGGCAGCGCAGCGATAGGCACCGTGCGGCGCGGAGTCGGGCTGACGGTTGCCGCTTCGCGTAACCACCCGATCGTTGGCGGTGTACTCGAGGATCGACGGCGTAAGCCAGTGGACCCCAGCTTCGTACTGTGAGACATCGAAGTACAGACCCTCACCGGTCCGTCGGCGATGGTCGAGCGCGGCGAGCAGCAGCGGCACGTTAAACCGAGGCGCGATGAAGTCGGTGTAGGCGCTGAGGTAGCCAGGCTCACTCTCTGGCCAGCCCGTGAGCTCGTTGAACCCGGCGAGGGAGGCATAGTGTCCGCCTCCACCCTTGCCTTGAGCGTGCGGACCGTGTTGACCCTGTCCGCTGCAGGTGAGCACGATCAGGTCGGGATTCAGCTCGCGCAGGGTTTCCAGACCGAAACCCATCCGATCCATCGCTCCAGCAGAGAAGTTGTTGAAGACGATGTCGGCCCATTGCACAATGCGCCGCGCGACCGCCATCCCTTCCTCGGTCTTGAGATCCACGTTGATTGTCCGACCGCCAGTGCGAACTTGGGCATACTCACCGCAACGCTCGAAATCCGCGATGTCGTTATGGAACGGACCAACAACCCGCATCGCATCGAGACGAGCGGTGCTCTCCAAATGCACGACGTCGGCGCCAAAATCGGAAAACGGTTTGATCGTCTGTGGTCCCACCATGAACCAGCTAAAGTCGGCAATCTTCACTCCAGCGAGCGGCGCTGCATCAGAACCGACCGCATGCGTCCCGTTCGTCAGGGCGGGCGCACTCGCCAGCTTCGTCAGTATCTCTTCGTTATGTTGCCCCAGCCTCGGAGCGGGATGCGTTTCGGCCGGTACTTCACGGTCGCCGATGGCGAGCGCACCGGGATAGCGAATGCTCCGACCGAGTGCTGGATGATCGACGTCGCGCCAGAATCCGCGAGCCGCGAGTTGTTCGTTCGCGAGCGTGTCCGCCGACGTCGCCGATGGAAACAGCGCGAAGTCGTGCCGCGTCGCGGCTTCGTATAGCTCCTGCTTGGTCCGACCGACGAACAGCTCAGCAACCAGACGAGACAGGTGATCCCAGTCGTCTGTCGTCATCTCCTCAAGCGAGAGATTGTCCCAATCGACCGATCGAAGCTCCTGTCCCTCGCCAATCTCATCCAGCCACGAGAAGAACCCGATCAGTCGTTGACTGGCACCTTCTCGGGCCGGACACACCCAAATCACATGACCATCGAGACATCGCCACATCCATGGCAACTTGCCGTCGCCGATCGATGGTCGCGATTCCCGGGGCAGATTGCGGCCAGTCATGTCCCAGCTTCCGGTGACCTGATACAGACCTCTCGACGTCGCTTCCTGGATTGAGAGATCGACGTGCTGGCCACGTCCCGTTTGGTTTCGCTGGGTCAATGCGATCAAGGCTCCGATCACCGCGTCGCCCCCAGAGTGGACAAAGGACTGATAGCCGTCGCTGACATGCGCTGGAGGTCCAGACGACTCTCCCGTAATCGACATGTTGCCGCTCATCGCCCAGGCTACGATGTCGGTCGCTTGGTAGTCCCGATAGGGTCCGTCCTGGCCGAACGGAGAGATTGAGACCAAAACCAAGCCGGGATTGGCTCCCGAGAGCTGCTCAAATCCAAGGCCAAGGTCGTCCAGATATCCAGGCGCGAACGACTCCAGAACGAAGTCCGCCGAACGCACCAGACGCAGAAAGCGATCTCGTCCCGATTCGTCGGACAGGTCGAGCGTGACGCTCCGCTTGTTGCTATTCCAAGCGAGCCAGCGGAGGCTCCGTTCCGGCCCAGGAATATCGTCGACAAACGGTCCGATGTGCCGCGACGGGTCGCCCTGCGGCGGTTCGACCTTGATCACCTCGGCGCCGAGGTCGGCCAGCAGCTTGCCGGCGAAATGGCCGCGCTCGTCGGTTAGGTCGAGAACTCGGTACGGAGCGAGCATCTCCTGTCGATTGTTCACGGTCGTATTCCATCCTTGAGCTCAACGTCGCCAATGTGAGGCTAGCCTTTCGAGCAAGGGCTTACAGAAACCGCGGAAGCAAGGCGGGAGCAGATCATGAAGATTACCGAGATTGAGACCTTCGTCGTCGACGCGGGCTGGCGTCCCTGGCAGTTCGTCGCCGTTCGCACTTCAGACGGCATCACCGGCTACGGCGAGATGTCGGACGGCCGCAATCCCTTCGGGATCGTCGGCACGATTGCGGACATGGAACCGATCCTGATCGGCCAGGATCCGCTCGCGGTCGAGGCTCGATATTGGGACATGTATCGTCTCGCACGACAGTCGCCAGGCGGAATCGCAGCCAAAGCGATCGCCGGCGTCGAGCTCGCGCTGTGGGACATCAAGGGCAAGGCGCTCGGCGTCCCGGTCTACTCGCTGTTCGGCGGTCCGACGCGTGACCGGCAGATGATCTATTGGTCGCACTGTGGATCGTCACGCGCACGGAGCTATGACCAGATCCTCTGGCACAACGGCTCAGAGTGGGTCGTTGGGGCGCCGCCGCTGCGCACAATGGATGACGTCACCGCGCTCGGCGAAGAGGTGCGAGAAAAGGGCTTTCACGCGCTTAAGACCAATGTCGTCTTCCCCGGCGACCCAACCGGCGTCTATGGACCAGGCTGGGGAGGCACCGCCAACATCGACCGCAATGCGGTCCCGTCGCTCCTGCGACACATTCCTGAGTACATCGGTGCCCTCAAAGCAGGCGCGGGACCCGACGTGCAGATCGCGCTCGATCTCAACTTCAACTGCACGCCGCTGGTCGCACGACAGATATGCCAATCGCTCGAGGATCTCGAGATGATGTGGGTCGAGATCGATATGTACGAACCGGAGGCGCTCGCAGACATCCGACGCCAAACAACCGTACCTATCACCTCGGGCGAGAACTTGTACACGATCCGTGACTATCGACCATACTTTGACCATCGGTCGATGGATAATGTGATGATCGACGTGCCGTGGCAGGGCTTCGCCCGCTCGCGCGACGTGGCACTCCTGGCCGAAAGCTACGAACTTAACTGCGCACCGCACAATTACTATTCGCATCTCGCCACGATGCACGCGTTACATCTCTGCGCGACCGTGCCAAACGTGCGAATCATGGAGATCGACATCGACGACGTCCCGTGGAAGAACGATCTCGGCGGCGGACCAATCGAAATCGTCGACGGACACTTGGAGCTCCCAACCAAGCCCGGCTGGGGCATCGACTTCGACGAGGATGTCGCCCGAGCACACGTCTGGGAACAAGGTCGGGGTCCAGGATTCACGGCGAATCGTCGCTAGGCGGGCTAGCGTCGTCGGTTGACATCGCATCGATGGTCTACCGTCGTCAGCCGAGCTTCTCGAAGCTCGTCGTCAATGGCGTACACCACGCGATAGTCGCCAACACGAACCTGCCATCTGACCGGTCGACCTCGACGCTGCTTCGCACCTCGTCCTCGAGGATCATCTTCCAGTTGACGAATTCGCCGTCGCACTTGTGCCTGGATCGGCGAGGCCAGCCTACGAAATTCGCGACGAAAGCGATCCGACAACACGACTCGATAGGTCACGGTCGTCAGCCAGCGGCGGCGCTATCGGCATCCAGCTCTGCCTCGAACTCATCCAATGGAGTCCATCGGCGCCCGCCATGTTCCATTTCCGCTTCTGCCCGTGCCGACATCGTAAGCTCGTATGCCTCGGCCCAGTCATCGTCGTCCCACTCCGAGATCGGCGGGAACAGTTCGAGATCGAGCACGGCGAGGTCGATCCGATCGAGCCTCGGGTCCGTTGCCGTTATGTCCGACATCGCTCACTGCTCCGCATTCCGATTAACCTCAATCATATCGCTGGCAGTGACCTATCGACATCGACAACTCCCGCGCGACTTAGCCGCCAACGATCGCCGTACTGTGACATAGTTGGCGATACCGAACACTTCGGCCTAGTCAGGGAGCATCAACGATGCGGACGCTCGCCATACTGTTGCTGTGCTCCGTGCTTTGTCTCGCCGCGAGCGCCTGTGTCGATGAGGTTCCCGTCGCGGATGAGTTCGATCACATCATCGAGCTCAACCTCGAACTTCGCGACTCGTCGCCTGATGGCTTTCCGACTGACGGCATCGTCGTCGTCGCGGCCGAGCCTGTGCCTTCGCCCATCCTCATCCACGTGGGTTCCGAGGACGTGGCGATCGGATATCCCGTCACCCTGATCCGAAAGGGCGAGGTCGAGAGTGCGCTCGATCCGCTCGGTGCCGGCAGCGGGGAGATACGGATCATCGCCGCGGCGCCTTGGCGAATGCCCGACTGTCAGGGTGACGACTGCACTCCGAACCTCGGATTCCAAGTCGGACCACCACTTCAAGTGGAAGCTCAGCCAGAAGAACTCCGACCATCGAGGGACCAAGGGAGTGGATGTCAACGGATCCCGGTTCAGGAAGTGCGACTGTCGCCGTGGTCGTTCGACCGTGATGATGAGATCGTCCGAGCGGTCGTCGCCCACAACAACATGTGCGCCACTTCGATCACCTTTACACCCAACGACACAGCCAATCTGAGCGCAAGCGGTACATGTTGGAGCACGGAATATGCCTACTCATTCAACCCAGAATTCACCCCAGTCGATGTCAGCAATCGGTACGAGTCCTCGGGAGACTGCAAATGGCTTGACCGATCCGAATGGTCAACCGCACTATTCTCCAATGTCGATCTCCCAGCTCACTGTGATGTCGAGTCCCGACTCAGCGTGACCGCGGATGCGGCAACCTTCAACGAGGCACAGCGACTGCATGCCCTGAGCTTCGACCAGGAGGGACGTTGCTACTGGTACGTCGTCGTGGCTGCGGATCCGTACGAGTCCGAACCGCGAGTGTTTGAGGAATCTGAGACTTGCACCGTCAATGCGACCCGCTCTGGGATGTCTCAGCGAGGCAATTGCCACGGCCTCACCAGGTGGATGGGCTGGGGAACGGGTGGCGTGGAGAGCGAAGCCGATGTCCGTGCTGCAATCAATCGAGTCCGGCCCTTCCAGCCCCAGGACGGACCACTGGAAGGTGAGCAACTGATCCAGACGTGCAAGCAGCTATCACCGATCACAATCACTGTGACCGCGGAATCCTTCAAGGAGGATGGAAACCTCCACGAAATCAGCACGCTCGAAGGCGGCGCATGCACGATGATTGTGGTCGTCGTGCCCGATCCTGACCACGATCTGCCACTTGATCGGGATGAACGATGCCTCATCGAGGTACGATTCCAAGTGACCGGATTCCCGTATATCTTGCCGACCGTGAGAGCCGGTCAGTGCGACAACGTTGTCGCCATAGCGTTGTGGCTTAGCAGTCCGTGGGCAGCGTCGGAGTTTGCCGATGGCTTCGCAGACTACGTCGAGACGATCGTCGAATCGCTCACCACAGCCTCAGGCGACGAGTGGCAAGACCTCAGGGACTCGACGGTCTGCATCAATCACACCTGCTTCTACTTGCCGTTTGAGCTCGAAGAACTCTAGCCTCTACCAGAACCAACCACTAGGAGGCACACCAAATGCACGACATCGTGATTCGCAACGGACGCATCATCGACGGAACCGGCGCTGCGGAGTTCGTCGGCGACATCGCCATCGACGGTGACCGCATCTCAGCGGTCGTCCGCGAGGGCGAAGGCATCATTGCCGCAGGACGACGTGAGATCGACGCCACGGGCAAGCTCGTCACGCCCGGCTGGATCGACATTCACACCCATATGGACGCGCAGGTCTCGTGGGACCCATACATGACCCCGTCCTGCTACAACGGCGTCACGACCGTCGTGATGGGCAACTGCGGCGTCGGATTTGCTCCCGTGCGCGAGTCCGACCGCGAGTGGCTCATGGATCTCATGGACGCGGTCGAGGACATTCCCGCCACCGCAATGGCGGCCGGGATCACTTGGGAGTGGGAATCGTTCCCCGAGTACCTCGACGCGATCGACGACAAGCCACGCGTAATGGACATCGCCGCGCAGTTCCCGCATTGCGCACTCCGCACCTATGTGATGGGACCTCGCGGCGCCGATGATGTCCAACCGTCCGACGACGAACTCGCCCACATGCGTCGGCTCGTGCGCGAGGGGATCGAGGCGGGCGCCGTGGGATTCTCCTCAAACCGGCTCCTCGCTCACCGGACCAAAGAGGGCGAGCTGATCCCCGGCACGCTGGCCCAATATCCCGAACTCGAGGCGGTCGCAGATGGCATCGAGCAGGGTGGCGGCGGCGTCTTCCAGCTCGTCGGACCGTTCGAGCGCGAGTGGGTCGAGACCATGGCCCTCGAGCACGACCTGACGATCACCTACTTGTCGGGCGAAGGCTCAGTCACGAACGGCGCAGGCTGGAAGGAAGGCCTTGCGAGCGTCGAGGAAGCGACCGAGCGCGGCGTCCGCATTTTCCCGCAGGTTCGTGGTCGCGGCACGACGCTGCTGATGAACATCGAGGGATCAATCCACCCGTACAGCCTGAACTATGCCTACCGCGACCTGGTCGAGCATCTGCCGCTCGCCGAGCGTCTCGAGAAGATGCGCGACCCTGAAATCAAAGCGCAGATCCTCGCCAGCGACTGGGACCTCACCAACGACGTCCGCAAGAAGGTCAGCAACGCAGAGGACCACCCGTTCCTCGTCGACACGACGCCAGGCAACCTCATGCCGGGAATGCTCGAGCTGGTGCTGAGCTCGCCTGAGACGGTGTACGTGCTCGGCGACCCGCCAGTGTATGAGCCGGAATACGATAGGTCGGTCGCGGCACACGCCGAACGCAATGGCCTGAGCGCCGACGAGGCCTTCTACGACCTCATGACCCATGGCGACGGCGGAACCCTGCTCTTGGTCTACCTCGAGGGCTACTCGCAGGGCAACTTCGACTATCAGCGCGACCTGATGATGCATCCGCTCACGCGGAACGGCCTCTCCGACGCCGGCGCCCACGTGGCAGCGGTCTCGGACGCACACATGGTGTCGTGGAATCTCGCCTATTGGGGTCGTGACCGCACACGCGGCGAGCGCGTGCCCCTGGAGACGATCGTCCACAAGCAGTCGGGCGCAAACGCCGATCTCTACAGCCTCCGCGATCGAGGAGAGCTCACCACAGGCAAGCGAGCGGACGTGAACGTGATCGATCTAGACCGGCTCGACACCGATGCCCCACAGATGGTCTACGACCTGCCCGAGGGAGCAAAGCGCTACATGCAGCGTCCCACCGGCTACGTCGCAACCATCTGCGCGGGAGAAGTGATCCTCGAAAACGACGAACTCACCGGAGCCCTCCCCGGCAAACTCGTCCGAGGTCCACAAGCGGTCTAACCCACTGCGGGATACCCGCGCGGGATATCCGTCATACCCGCGCCCCGCCGCGGGTATCTCGCCGACTCCACCACAAGCGCCGACGCGCCTGTAGAGCCCACCGCGACGTAGCGACTCTGCCGAACGGATCGAGATTCCCGCGGCGGAGCGCGGGAACGACGTAGTCAGTGGACATCAGGAATGACGACGTCGGTGGATTCTGCGCAGGCCTCCGATAGGATCGAGACGCTACCGATCTGATGCCTAGGAGTTCCTTCGATGTCCAGGATCACCGCTGTCCGCTCGACGATGCTTCGCATCCCTCTCGACCACCCCACCTCGTTCTCGAACCGCACCGTCTATCACCGGGACCATCCCGTCGTCGAGATCGAGTGCGATGACGGACACACGGGCATCGGATTTTGCTACGCGGGGAACTCGAACGGTCAGCTCGTAACATCTGCCGTCGACCACCTCTTCGCGCCGCTCTTAATCGGTCAGGACCCCTTCCGCGTGGAAGGCTTGTGGGCATCGATGTATCAGGAGTCGCTGCTGCATGGGCGCTCCGGTTCGACGATGCGCGCGCTCTCAGCGCTCGACATCGCGCTCTGGGATCACAACGCGAAGGCGGCCGGTTTGCCGCTGTACAAGTTGCTGGGCGGCTACCACGAGGACACCGTGCCGGCGTATGCGTCGGGCGGCTACTACCTCGATGGCAAGGGTCATGAGGGTCTGCAGCAGGAGCTGTTGGGTTACGTCGAGATGGGCTTTGACGCGGTCAAGATCAAGGTCGGCCGTCTGTCAGTGAGCGAGGAAGCATCACGGATGCAGGCGGCGCGTGAGGCGGTCGGGCCGGATGTCCACATCATGCTCGACGCCAACAACGCCTGGTCAAACCTCGAGGACGCGCTGCGTTACATGGCCGCGTATGAGCCGTCGAATCCGTATTGGATGGAGGAACCGTTCTCGCCCGACGCAATCAATCTGCACGCCAGGCTGGCTCAGCGCACCGGCATCCCGATTGCGACCGGCGAGATTGAGGTCGGTCGCTGGCGGTTCAAGGATCTAATGGATCAGGAAGCGGCGATGATCCTGCAGCCCGACGCCGCGGTGCTGGGCGGCGTGACTGAGTTCCGGCGGATTGCCAACACAGCCGCCTCATACGGCGTCTCGATCTGCCCGCACTGGTTCCACGACCTCCATCGGCATCTGGTGGCGTCGTCGCCAAACGCGACCTACGTCGAGTTCTTCCCCGACGATCAGGTACACAACTTCCGCAACATCATTGATCGGCAGACCGAGGTCAGGGATGGTCGGTTGGTGCTGCCGGACACGCCGGGTCTGGGCTTTGAGTTCCTCCCGGAGGCTCTAGAGCGGTACGCGGTCAGCGACTAGTAAATCTCAGTCCCCGCTTCACGCGGGGACCTGCTCCTTGCGGTGTGTATCAAGGAGTCCAGCCGACAAACTCTCTGCCTGCCGAGCGGGTCCCCGCGTGAAGGAGACCTTTGAGTAGCTCAGTTTCCCGTCCCCGCCCCCGAGCGGGGGCCCGCTTTGGCAAAGCCCATGCTGCTCGGATAGGACCCGGTTGACCAGATACCGGCCACAAATGTGGCCGCCGGTAGGAAGCCAGGGAAGGAGCAGGCCCCCGCTCGGAGGCGGGGGCGGTTGAGGGGTTTTGCAACGGTCTCCGTGAAGCGGGGACTGGAGCCTCAGACTAGGGTCTGTTCACATGGAGTGTGGAACAGCGGGCGAAGGGTACACAGGTCTGCAATGGGGAGTAAGGAATCCGGGTGCGCCATGTATGGGTTCTCACCAACCATGTGAACAGGCCCTAGCCCGCAACGATGATGCCATTCGTGATCGCCGGCTCACCCTGGTCGTTGAGCATCTCGTAGAAGATGACCTCTCGGTCTCCCTCGTCTCGCACCTCTAAGGCGTTGACTGTGACGTCGGTGCCGGGGATGACCATGCCTCGGAATTGTCCGGCGAACCTGGTAACCCGGGTTGGGTCTCCTCCGAGATTGCGGTTGATCACTTCGCGCAGCGCGATGAGGAGGCTGGCCGAGCCGTGCAGGATGATGTCGGGCAGCCCGGCGGCCAGCGCGACTTTGCGCTCGGTATGGATCGGATTCCAGATATCGGCGCACTCGGTGTAGACGTGTGGCGCTTGCGGATCGACCGGCAGGGTCGTCGTCCAGACGGGCGCGTCAGCATCGGAGGAACGCTGCGGCACTGGGGGCGCGGATTCGAGTTCAGCAGCTTCGCCGTCGAGCTCAGCGCCGCGCGTGATGCCGCTACTGTCCATGACCGCGACCGTCTCGCCGCCGCTGTCCCGGAATGTGAAGCGCTGGGTGCTGAGCACGCCGGGGCGAATCTGCTTCACGGCGATGCTCTGTCCCTGGCTGGTGATGATGTCGCCCTCGCGAATGGGTCGATTGAATCTCACATCCAACCAGGACTGGACACCGCGCCGCACGAGTTGGAGGTCGAGATCTCGATCGGGCGTGAAGCGGCTATTCCACTGCCAGGTGAAGACCATGCCGGGATGCGCGATGAGCCCCTCCGGACGGTCGTCCTCGAAGTAGACGGGATTGAAGTCATCGACACCTCCGGCGAAGGCGGTGATGCTCCGCGCCGTGACCTCAAAGGACTTGGCGATGGTGAATCCGCCCACGTCCGCAGGCATGCGGAGTTCGCTCGTGCTGGTTGTGGTCGTCATACCTTCGCCCTGTCGGTTGACTCTGTCTTGTGCTCGTAGCGATCCCAGTGCAGAACTTCGTCCAGCGGGCGTCGGCGAATCGGACCGAAGTTGCCTGTCGGCCAGCCGAGCGGGATCAGGACCATCGGCAGGATGTGGTCGGGCAGGTTCAGGACCTGTTGCGCCTGCTCACGACCATCGCCGATGAAGGCGAGCGTCGTCGGGACGCTGCCAACCTCGAGTGCGCGAGCCGCGAGCAGCAGGTTCTGGACTGAGCCCCAGACCTCCGTCGCAGCCGCTGCACCTTCGCCAAACGTGCCCTGCGGTGCGCGGACCATGTCAGCACAGGCGATCACGATCGCGGGAACCTCGTGCAAGTGATTCATCTGGTACTCGACGGCAGCCAGGAAACGCTCGCGACGCCCCTGGTCAACGTGCGGATTGGCGCCATCTCGATTGTTCTCGAGGTAGATCGAGACGCCGGCCCGGTTGAGGTCGGCGAGCTGCTGCTTGACCTCAGGATCGCGAACGACGACCCAGTGCCTCGACTGCCGATTTGATCCGCTCGGCCCGAGGTGCGCGGCCTCGATCAGTTGTCGCAGCACGTCTTCGGGGATCGGGTCGGGTTTGTAGCGCCGCATCGCGCGGGCGGATTGGATGACTTCAAAGAATTCCATATCTCTACTCCAGATTCGCTAGTCGCCGTAGGCGATCAGTTCCACGAGATTGCCGTCGGGATCGCGCGTGTAGACGCTGACGCCTTCAGCAGTCCCAGCGGCGCGCCCACCGACGCGTCCTGCCGGCCCTTCGATGACTTCGGCTCCCGTGGCCGTAATCGCGTCCGCGGCCGCCTCCGGCGTCCCATCCCAGACAAAGCAGAAATCGCCACAGCCAGGCTCCGCAGTTGGACCGCGCAGATCGAATTTGGGATTCTGCCAGAGCTTCGGATCATGCACGTTGATCTTCTGATCGCCGCAGGCAATCGCAAACATCGGGAAGTCACCCGATCGCCATTCAGCCTCGTGAACGATCGCAAATCCCAGCGTCCGATAGAAATCCATCAGCGCCTCAGGATCACCCGCAGGAATCGCCACATGATCCATACCAACCACTGCCATGCCGACCTCCTCGCTTGCTTCCAGTGCCTATGCTAAATCGTGAGGATCGAGCACGTGTCTACACGATTATCGCAACAGATGTTCACCTGTCGAGGAGAGGATCATGCATCAAACCTTCACCGCTTGGGTTATGCGTGACGAGGAGTGGCCTGAGGAACCTCTATACCGCGCATACTGCGAGGAAGTCCCGTCTGCCGGTGGATTTGGACGAACACGAGCCGAGGCGTTGGACGACCTGGCAATCAACATCGACCTGTGGCTGGACTACTATCGCGACCACCTACGCGCAGACCTTCCGCCGGGCGCAAAGCAGGCAACGGTGTCAGTGAAGCGAAGCGAATCAGACCGCGCTTGCCAAGCGGTCACCGTCGAGCGGCCCGACGCAGCGGCTGGCCAGCGGACTCCTCGAGGTACATTCACCGCAATCATTGAGCCTGCCGACGATTGGTTAATCGCGCGCTGCCCGGAAGTGCCCAGCGCCAACGGTCAGGGGCGCACTCGCGAAGAAGTGCTAGAAAACTTGGCGGATTCGATTGACTTGATGTTCCTCAACAGTCGCGCCGACGATCTGGACGATGTGGGACCTGATGCCGAAGTCTTGATGGTGACCGTGAAGTGAAACGCGGGGCGTTGCTGCGCCATCTCCGGCGTCACGGCTGCGAGATCAAGCGAGAAGGCCGCTCACACTCGATTTGGCAGAATCGGCAAACAAGAGAAGAGCAGCCCGTGCCGAGGCATCGCGAGATTAAGAATCAGCTCGCAGCAGACATCTGCAAGTGACTCTCCGTCCCATCGATCGATGGCTGATAGCCTGCGAACAATTGATGCCTCACGTGTTGTAGGAGTTGCCCGATGCCTGAGATTTCCGCCGAAGACACCTTCCCTCGCAAGCGCCTGACCATTGGCGAAACCACCATGGCTTACGTCGACGAGGGCAACCCCGATGGCGACCCGATCCTCTTCCTGCACGGCAATCCGACATCGTCATATCTGTGGCGCAACATCATGCCGCACATGTTTGAATCGGCGCGCTGCCTGGCCCCCGACCTGATCGGGATGGGCGTCTCAGGCTCATCGCCGAGCGGCTCGTATCGCTTCGTCGACCACGCCGGTTGGCTCGACGCCTGGATTGAGGGCATGGACCTCGGCGACAATCTGACATTCGTGATCCACGACTGGGGCTCGGCGCTGGGCTTCCACTGGGCCAATCGGCATCGCGACCGCGTCAAGGGAATCGTCTACATGGAGGCCATTGTCCGCCCCGTGACTTGGGACGAATGGCCTGAAGCGGCGGCTCGCGTGTTCCAGGGCTTCCGATCAGAGGCGGGCGAGTCGATGGTGCTCGAGAAGAACGTCTTCGTCGAGCGCGTCCTTCCCGGCAGTGTCCTCCGTGGCCTGACCGAGGAAGAGATGGAAGTGTACCGACAGCCGTACCGCGAAGAGGGTGAATCGCGCCGACCGACCCTGACCTGGCCGCGCGAAATCCCGATCAGCGGCGAGCCCGCGGACGTGGTTGAGTTTGCGCAAAGCTATGCCGATTTCCTCGCATCGGATGACTCGGCCCACATCGCCAAGCTGTTCGTCAACGCCGAGCCGGGCGCGATTCTGCAAGGCGCGCAGCGCGAGTTCTGTCGCAGTTGGCCCAACCAGACCGAAGTCACCGTGGCCGGCAATCACTTCGTTCAGGAGGACTCGCCGCACGAGATCGGCGAAGCGATCCGCGAATGGTACTCGGGGATTTAGTCAGGAACGTCTGCGATGTCAGACATCACCAACGCTGAAGAGGCACGCGCCGAGCTGGAACAGGCGCGAGAGGAGTTCCGCGAGTTAATCCTGGGCATGTCCGAGGACGAGTGGAGCCGCAAGAGCAACAACGGCGGCTGGACCAACGGTCAGCTCTGTTGGCACATCGCCTTCACAGCGAGGGGCGGCACCATCCGTGTCTCGCGGCTCCGCCAGCACAAGGGCATGAACCCACCCGCTCCGCTGATGGGTGTCTTGAATCTGTTCAGTCTCTGGCTCGTCCGCATCCGATCACGGGGTGCGACGCCGCAATCAGTGCTCGCCCTCTTCGACGAGGGCTTCGCGATCACACAGGGAGTGATCGATACGGTCGGCGACGATGAGTGGGGCAACGGCGCCGTCTTCCTGGGCGAACCGATGACCGTTGGCAAATCGTTCCGCTTCCTCGGAGAGCACGTGAAGGACCACGCGACCGAGTTGCGCCGCGGATAGGTCGCCGACACAGTCAGTCTCCGAACCAGCTCATGCGCCAGGTAGTAGTATTCCCCCACGACCGAGACGTTTGAGACAGGTACGAGACTATGCCAGATACCGAAGCGATCCGCGCTGAACTCAATCAGACGCGAGAGAATTATCGCGCCCTGCTATTGAGCCTGTCGGAGGATGACTGGGATCGCAAGCCGCCCAATCAGAGCTGGAACGTCCGCCAGCTGGCCTATCACACGGCGCTCGGGATGACCTTCATGAGCAATGGCCTCAACCGGCTGCGACAGGGCAAAGGCATGAGCCCACCCGGCCCGCTCATGGGTCCGCTCAACTTGGTAGCGATGCTGATGATCCGACGTCGCAGTCGCGGTGCGACCAAGGAGTCGTTGCTCGCGCTCTATGACGAGGGTCACGCGAAGGCGCTCGCCGCGCTCGACGCGATGCAGGAGTCCGAGTGGTCGCAGCAGGCCAAGATCTTCGGCGAGCTGACCACACCCGCCGAGTCCTTCCATCACATGACCGAACACTTCGAAGAGCACGAAGCGGAAATCCGATCGGCGCTGAGATAGCGAAGCACCACTCGGCTTTCTGGTGGGCGGTTGAACACGATGCCTTCAGACATCCTGGAGCGGTATCCAGCGCTTCGCGACATGGAGGCCGTCGCGCTCTTCCAGGAACTCGGCTACCGCTTCACCGATGCCGGTGACGGCTGGTGCGAGATCACGCTGACCGCCTCGCCGAAGACCCACAACCTCTACGGAATCGTGCATGGTGGCGTCTGGCTGTTGGTCGCCGACTCCGCGATGGGCGGTGCGCTGGGCACGATCCAAGCAGAGGGCGAACGCGTAATCACCGCCCAGTCTGAGTTTCGTTGGCTGCGAGGGCTCGACGGCGATGTGATTCGCGCTCGGGCTGAGGTGCTCCGCCGCGGACGCACCCTCAGTCACTGCGCGGTTGACCTCTACGACAAGCAGGACCGACACATTGGTCACGGGAACGGGACCTACGTGGTCTTGCCCCCGGAGTGAGCAGAGGAGTGCCAAAGGGAATGTCAAAGGCATTACCCTATCCCTCGAAACTCCTACCGAAAGGCATGCGCATATGGCCGGACGACTCGATGGCAAGACCGCACTGATCACTGGCGGAGCTCGCGGACAAGGCGCCGCCGAAGCCCAGCTCTTCGCGAACGAAGGCGCGACCGTCGTGATCACCGACGTGCTCGACACAGACGGATCGGCGACCGCAAACGCCAGCGACCGAATTCGCTACCTCCACCACGACGTCACCGACGAGGATCAATGGATCGCCGTCGTGCAAGACGTGCTCGAGGATTACGGCAAGATCGACGCGCTGATCAACAACGCAGGCATCTTCCGCACGAAGCCGATCGCCGAACTCTCGGTCGACGAGTACATGCAGGTGATCGATATCAATCAGGTCGGCGTGTTCCTCGGCCTGAAACATGTCGGTCCTGTGATGTGCGCGGCCGGATCGGGCTCGATCATCAACATCTCATCGATCGCCGGGATGCGTGGCGGCGCCGGATCGCTGGCGTACTCCGCATCGAAGTGGGCCGTGCGCGGGATGACCAAGGTCGCGATGAGCGAGTTCGCGCCATCGGGGGTTCGGGTCAACTCGATCCACCCAGGCCTGATCGAAACGCCGATGCTGCATCAACTCCCAGCGGTCGAACAAGGCTTGACCGACCAACTAGTACGCAGGATTCCCTACGGCCGAATTGCGGAGGCCGAGGAAGTGGCCAATCTGGCGCTGTTCCTCGCCTCGGATGACTCCGAATACATGAACGGAGTCGAGTTCATCATCGATGGAGGCATGACTCAAGGGCTCTAGTCGTAGACTCTTGGTTCTTTCAGCATGAACGCGCCCACAGTCAAGTACACGCACACCGACGACGACATCGCGATCGCGTGGGCGGAGCGCGGTCACGGTCCACCGTTGGTGGTCTCGACCGGTCCGATGCTGCCGCTCAGTTTCGGTTGGGAGCCGGGTGGTGTCTGGGATCGACTCTCACAGTCGTTCCGCGTGATTCGATTTGACCCGCGCGGTTGCGGATATTCCCAGAAGGACGGCGTCTTCGGCTCGTTTCATGACGAAGCGAGCGACTTGGCCGCCGTGATCAATGAGCTGGGCGAGCCACGAGTGGCGCTCATGGGCTACTTCATCGGCACACCGGCCGCGGTGATTGCGCTGCTCAACGAGCCGGAGCGGTTCACCCACTTCGTGCTGCACGCGCCAGTGCCATCAGTCGGCGTTCCGTCCGGACACGCCATCACTCCGACGCCCACGTCTGAACAGAGCCAGCTTTGGGAAGCGACGATCGAGAATCTGCTCAAACTGGGTTGGATCCATCACGAGGAAATCGCGCGTCGCGCCTTGCTAATGATGACCGCACCATTGACCGACGCGGATACGATCCGTAAGCTCGCCGAGCTGATGCATCACTATCCATCGCTCAGCCGACTGGTCGGCCTGATCCCCGAGATTCGCAGCCTCAACTTTCGGAGCGAGGTCCGCGGGCTCGAAGTACCCACACTGGTGTACACAGAGCCCGAACCTGAGGAATCACCAGAAAATCACACACTGTTTGGTCACGAATGGGCGAGGGCGATTCCCGGCGCCCGACTCGTCGTCGGTCGCGACAGCAGCTCATTGCTGGACAACAATTCCAGCGCGATCTGTGAACTGGCTGAATCGTTGGAAGAATTCATCGATGTCAGATTCACGGAGCACACCTCAGGCACAGCAACGCGGACGGTGCTCTTCACCGACATCGAGGATTCCACCGCACTCGTCGATCAGCTCGGCGATGCGCAGGCTCGCGAGATCACTCGAGAGATTGAGCAAGCAACGCAGCTAGCGGTGCGTAAGCACGGCGGTGTGCTCGTCAAGCGCATGGGAGACGGCGTGCTTGCCTGGTTCGGCGCAGCCTCAGAGGCGGTCGATACCGCGATCGACATTCAGCATCAGATGACCCGCAGCGAGCGGCATCGCGATATTCGCTTGCGCATCGGGATCAGCGCCGGCGAGCCGATCGCCGAGCTCGATGACCTCTACGGCGCCACCGTCAACCAGGCGGCCAGAATCATGTCGAAGGCGCAAGGTGGGCAGATCATTGTGTCGGACCTGGTTCACGGACTGGTGCAGGGACGTCGCTACCGATTCGATGACCTCGGATCACACCAATTGCGCGGATTCCGTGAGGAAGTGCGCCTGTTCAGTATCGATTGGCACAGTTCCAAACCATCCGCCCGAGAAACGGAGTCGACCGATGCCTGAGATGACCAAGCGCGAGCGCGTCCGAGCAGCGATCAGCGGTGAACCGGTCGATCGTGCGCCGGCATCACTGTGGGGCCACGACTTCCTGCGGGAATGGAGCAACGACGAGCTCGTCGGCGCAACCTGCGAACAGTATGAGGCCTACGACTGGGACTTCATCAAGATCAATCCCCGATGGTCGATGTTTCCCGAAGCATGGGGCGCCGTGTACTCGCCGCCCAGCGATCAGTCGAATCCCACGATGGTAAGCGCAGCGCTCGACGAGTTAGACGAGTTGCACGAGGTCGTCTCGGTGCACGCGGAGCGCGGCGTGCTCGGCGAGCACATTGAGTCAACCCGACTCGTGGTCGAGCGCACCGGTGGCGATGTCGACGTGGTCCAAACCGTGTTCTCGCCGATGGCCACGGTGGGGCTGATGTTCGGTCATCCGCGAGCGTTCAAGCAGGCGACACGCGAAGCACCGGCGGCGGTCCATTCGGCCATCGCTCGGGTGACCGAGACGACTATCAAGTACAGTCGCGCCAACATGTCGGCCGGTGCGTCCGGAGTGTTCTACGCTCCGCTTCAGTGGGCCAGCAACGACAACGCCACCCCCGACTTCTACCGCGAGTTCGGTCGCCCCTACGACCTGCAAGTCTTGGACGCGATCCGCGACGCGGAGTTCAACATCCTCCACGTCTGCCATACCAACAACATGCTCGCGGATGTGCTCGACTATCCGGTCCACGCCTTCAACTGGGATGACCGCAACCCGACCAATGCCAGTCTGTCCGACGTGTGGTCGCAGACCGACAAAGCCGTCATGGGCGGAGTCAGTCGGAGCGGGCTGGGCGAACTCGGAGCGGATCACGTTCGCAGTCAAGCGGCTGAGGCGGCCAGCGTGGGGAACTCCAGGGTGTTCGTCACGGGTGGCTGCTCGATTCCGCCGCACACGAGCCACGAAAATCGCGCAGCCGTCGCCGCGGGAGCTCGCGGGAACTAACGGGCCACCGTCAACCGATTGCGCCAACGCAGGCCGGGTAATCGGGCAAAGTCACTGTCGTTCGAGTGGACTTCGGCCTCGTAGAAGCAGCATGTTGATGTCGGGGACGATCATCAATGTAGCTTCCGCAGCATCTCTTCCATCTCGAGGTCGGCATTCAGCTTGTTCGGACTGACATCCTTGAACTCGGGCCTGAACCCTCCAGGGAAGGTTTGGAACTCTGCCGGACGCTTCTTGGGAGGCTCTTCCAGATCGAGGCCGCGTCTCAGCGTGTCGTTCACGACCTGCTCGAATGAGATATTGAGTGCCTCAGCACGCTCCTCGAGTAGTGTCGCAAGATCGTCGTCGAGTGTCAGTGTGATCTTCATATCACGATTGTGTTCCGAACGCGCCCCGATGTCATGTCACGGCTTGCCAGCCCGGCCAACCCTGCCGTCCGACCGAATCTGACAGCATCCCGGACGACGGGGCTATCGTACGGATCAGGCAGCGACAGACTCGGGAAGCATTCATCAGAACAGACAGGAACATCGCAATGAACGCTCTGGATGGCAAAGTCGCGCTGGTGACCGGCGCAGCCTCGGGGATCGGCCTGGCGACGGCACAGCTCTTCGCGAGCGAAGGCGCGCAGGTCGCAATGTTCGACAGAAACGCCGACCTCGTGAACGAGACCGCGCGAGAAATCGGCGACGCCGCCCTCGCGATCAGCGGCGATGTGTCCGATGAGCGCGACGTTGAGGCGATGGTCGCAAGTTGTGTCGACCGCTTTGGACGGCTCGACATCGGCTTCAACAATGCCGGTATCGCTCGGACCGCGCCGATCCAGGACCACGCTCTGGAGCACTTTCAGCAGGTGATCGACGTGTGTCTGACCGGGGTATTCCTCTGTCTCAAGCATCAGTCCAAGCAGCTGATCGCTCAGGGCGAGGGCGGCTCACTGATCAACACCGCAAGCATCAACGCGACTCAGGCGACCAAAGGACTGAGCGCCTACTGCTCAGCCAAGGCTGGCGTGGCAATGCTGACCAAGGTGTCGGCGCTAGAGCTCGGCGAGCACGGGATCCGCGTCAACGCGATCGGTCCGGGACACACCGAAACGCCGCTCACCGCTCGCGCCCGCGATGTCGATGGCTTCGACGAGGCCATGATCGGCGCAACACCGCTCGGCCGCCTCGGACTGCCAAATGATATCGCGCAGATGGCCCTCTTCCTGGCCAGCGACGCCAGCCCCTGGGTCTCGGGACAGCTCATGTACGTCGACGGAGGGATCACGGTCAACGAACTGCCGCCGGGCTTCAATCTGTTGGAGGCGCGACCACGGCAGCCGAGGAGCGCGTAGTGGATCCTCTTGACCTCATTCCGATCCCCTCTCCCTGAGGGAGAGGGTTAGGGTGAGGGCCGGGCCTCGGCTGCTGGTCGCAAGCCAATTGCCGGCCCCCTCAGTCGCTCCGCGACAGCTCCCCCAGAGGGGGGAGCGCTAGCAAACCGAGGTCATACTGCGATCGAGCGAGAACACCTACAACTCAACAGACTGGAGCAAACCATGGGACAGCTAGACGGCAAAGCAGCGCTGATCACCGGCGCCGCATCTGGTATCGGCCTAGCGGCTGCAAAGAAATTCGCCGAGGAAGGTGCATCGGTGGCGCTCGCCGATCGCAACGCCGACGGCGCAGCCGAAGCAGCGCGCGAGATCGGCTCGCAGGCGATGGCGATCACCGCCGATGTCACGAACGAAGACGACGTCGCCAACATGGTGATGTCCTGCGTCGACCGCTTCGGCAGGTTGGACATCGCGTTCAACAACGCTGGAATCGGCGGTTGGTCGCCGATTCAGGAGTACCCGCTTTCGGAATTCCAGCGTGTGATCGACGTCTGTCTCACCGGTGTGTTCCTTTGCATCAAGCACGAGTCCAAGCATCTGATCGAGCAGGGCTCGGGCGGTTCGATCATCAACACCGCGTCGTTGAACAGCATTCAGGCGACCGAGGGGCTTGCGGCATACTGCTCGGCAAAGGCTGGCGTTGCCATGTTGACCAAGGTCTCGGCGCTCGAGCTGGGCCGACATCAGATTCGCGTGAACAGCATCGGACCAGGGCTGATCCGCACACCGCTGACCGAAGGGTTGCGCGTCGTGCCTGGACTCGAGGACGCTTTCGCGGCCGAGGCACCGCTCGGTCGGATTGGCGATCCCGAAGAGGTAGCCGAGCTGGCGATGTGGCTCGCTTCGGACGCGTCCTCGCTGATGACCGGGCAAACGGTCCAACTGAATGGCGGCGCCGACATCAACAAGTACCCGCCACTGTTCGACTTCATCGGCCAGCAGCCACTCTAACGATCACCTCGCTGCGACTCTTAGACTGCCCACAAAAGCGGTGACCGGCGCCGACAACCGGCGGTCCGTGTGTGTCTGGAGGCATCAATGCGCGAGTTCACAGGTAAGACCGCGGTCGTCACGGGCGCGGCGAGCGGGATGGGGCTCGCGTTCGCTCGACGCCTGGCGAGCGAAGGAATGAACGTCGTCCTCGCCGACATCGAAGCCGACGCGCTCCAGGCCGAAGTACAACGGCTGGAGCAAGAGGAACGCAGCGTGCTCGGTGTCGTCACCGACACCATGCGTCGAGAAGCGATTGTGGAGCTGCGCGATCGAACGATCGACCAGTTTGGCAATGTCCACATTCTGATCAACAACGCGGGCGTCGCCGGTGGCGACGACGCTGGGCCTCGCCCAGACGGCACAATCCAAGGTTCGTGGGAGGTACCAGACGAGACGTGGGAGTGGATCATGGGCGTCAACTTCTGGGGCGTCCTGTATGGCATCCAAGCGTTCGTCCCGCACATGCTCGAGCACGGCGAAGAGGGCCATATCGTCAACACCGCCTCACTCGCAGGTCTGATGCCCGGCGGCAGTGCGTACAGCGTCTCCAAACATGCGGTGCTGACGCTCACCGAGGGGCTCTATCAGCAGTTCGAGACGATGGGCGCAAATCTGAGCGCGTCGGTGTTATGTCCTGGATTTGTGAACACGAACATCGGATATGCCGATCGCAACCGACCGGCAGAACTCGGCGGAACGACCGACCGCACCGACGAGCGGGAACAGATTCTCGCCCTCCTGCTCGGCGGTGGGATGGACCCCGATCAGGTAGCAGACATCGTCTTCGACGCCATCGTCGAGCAACGCTGCTACATTCTTCCGCATCCCGCCTGGGATGATGTCGTGCGCGGCCGAGTCGAACATATCCTTGCGCGCGAAACGCCACTTTCGGTCGACATCGAGGAAATGTTGGCTCGGCGAGCAGCCGGCGAAGAGGTCTAACGCAGACAACTCTGAGCACCAAGCGAAGCAGAGAGGGACGAATCATGCGAGATTTTGCAGGCAAAACAGCGGTCGTGACTGGAGCAGCATCGGGGATGGGATTGGCCTTCGCCGAGCGCTTCGCCGCCGAGGGCATGAATGTGGTCCTGGCCGACATCGAGTCGGAAGCGCTCAGCGCCGCGGTGCTGAAGCTCGAGCAGCAAGAGCGCAACGTTATCGGCGTCGAAGTCAATACGATGCAGCGCGACACGCTCGAGCGTTTGCACGACGAAACGATTGACCGCTTCGGCAAAATTCACGTGCTCTGCAACAACGCAGGCGTGACCTCGCGACAAGATGGCGGACTCGGCGCCGGCACGGGTTCGTTGCCTGTCTGGGAGGTTCCAGATTCAACCTGGGACTGGGTAATGGGCGTCAACTTCTGGGGCGTGCTGTACGGACTTCAGGTGTTCGTCCCGTCCATGCTGGAGCATGGCGAGACGGGGCACATCGTCAACACCGCCTCGGTCGCCGGGCTGATTCCTGGTGCGTCGGCCTACAGCGTCTCGAAGCACGGAGTGCTCACCCTCACGGAGGGCCTCTGGCACCACCTCAGAGATGCCGGCTCGAATGTGTCGGCATCCGTGCTTTGTCCTGGTTTCGTCAACACACAGATCGGCGAGGCGGAGCGCAATCGTCCCACCGAATTCGGCGACCAGGTATCGTCCACCGAGGCACAGCGAGCAGCCATGCAGGCATTTCTCGGCGGCGGCATGGACCCATCCGACGTCGCCGAACTCGTCTGGCAGGCAATGGTCGACGACAAGCTCTACATCCTCCCGCATCCCGGCTGGTACGACACCGTCCGAGCACGAGTAGAAGCAATCCTCGAAGGAATCCGCCCCGTCGACATCGACTTCGAGCAAATGATGCAAAATCGAGCCCGAGGCGACCTCGTCTAAGGACGGCTGATCTACCCGCACCACCGTCGACAGGTACAGTTGAAGCAGCCTCAGCTCGTGGCTGAGCGTGATGTTCTAAACGGAACGGAGGCCTCATGACCACCACAGAGCGCGTCACCTTCGAATTCGACGAATCACGCTTCAAGGAACTGATCGTCCTCATTTCCGACCTCTGCGCAACTGATCCGACATACGGATCGATCAAGCTGAACAAGATCCTCTACTTCGCCGACTTCATGGCGTACAGGGAGTTGGGTAGGCCGATTACAGGAGCGACCTACTTCAAGCTGCAAGAAGGACCAGCGCCACGGCAACTGCTGGCGGCGAGACGAGAACTGGTTGAAGAAGGTCGGTTGACGATAGAGAATCGCCCGTACTTTCAGGGAGTGCAGAAGCGGCCCATCGTGACCGGCCTGGGGCCTCAGCGCCATCTGTTTCTTGACGAAGAGCTACAGATTGTGGAATCGATCGTCGACTACGTTCTGGGGAAGTCAGCCCGGGACGTATCCGACATCTCCCACCGAGAGCCAGGCTGGATGCTTGCGGAAGATCGAGCGGACATCCCCTACGAGACGGCTTGGCTCAGCCAGGATCCTGTTGACCAAACAGATGAGGCGCTCGCTCTGCAAATGGCCGAGACCTACTTCAAGTAGCGATGTTGCCAGAATGTCAACATTACGCCCGAACCCGACATTCGACGAGGGCTACGAGATTATCGAGACGAACGACTTCCTCCGACGTGTTGAAGCAGTGGTCGAGGGAGTCCACCCCGTCGATATCGACTTCGACCAATGATGCAAAATCAAGTTCGCGGCGACCTCGTCCAAGTACGTCGCCGCTGAACGTCATTCCCGCCTTCTACAGGTCGTCATACTCGCGCTCCGCTGGAGGCCTTTGATTAATTTGCTCCCCCTCGCAGGGGGAGCTGTCGCGGAGCGACTGAAGGGGGTCCTGCTGGCGCGGGTGCCAGATAGGGCTTCGCGGAGCAGGACCCCCTCCGCCTTCGGCACCTCCCCCTGCAGGGGGAGGAAAGAGATTATGCAATGGTCTCCGCTCCGCCGCGGGTATCTCGCCGAGCCCGAGACGAGCGGCGCTACAGCAGGCGCGCACACAGCACCGCATCGTCATTCCCGCGCTGCGCGCAGGAATGACAGAGCTATCGGAGGATGCACAAGCCTTCGCAGGCTTAACGGAACTGGCGCTTCTCAGCGAACGAAGAACCGAAACTACTCGCTGTCGCCGGCGTTGAGTTGGGCTGCGAACGCCCTTCGGCCGGTCCGCTCTTTCTCGGTCTTGGCGAGAATCGTCTCGGGAATCCAGAACGGCAGCTCTGTGTCCGCTCGGCTCGGCGCGAGCAAGTCGTCGAGGTCCATCACAAGCTCTCGACGGTCGTACTTGGTCTGCTCGTGACCTTCCCACATCGGGAGCATCGCGATGGCGTCGAAGGGACAAACCTCGACGCAGATGTTGCAGCGCATGCAACGTCCGAAGTCGATGTAGAAGTCCTTGATCACCGACTTGTGATTGCTCCGACCGGCGGCGCTGGCAGGGTTCTTCTGCAGCGAGGTCGTCATGCAATCGACCGGACACGCTGCGGCGCACTTGCCGCAACCGGTGCAATTGGGCTCTTCGATTTGGTGATTCCAGATCAGGTAGGGGAATGTGCGAGATCGCTTAGGAAGCTGCTTCTTCTCGTATGGGTAATGCACGGTGACGGGCCCGCGTCGCAGTACCTGGGCGCCCCGACCAATGACCTTGAACACACCGCGCATGGCCAGCTCCTCTGCAATCGCGCTACACCATCAGGATAGCGCACATCCACGCCGACTTCGTCGTCAGAGCGACATCTCAGGCACGTCGCTCGGGATCGCCAGCGGCGCGCCGGTCCAGCGAGCGACCTCGGCGGGCGATATCCCCGGCGCCGTCTCGCGCAATCGCAACCCGGAATCGGTCACATCAACCACGGCCATGTCCGTGATGATCACATCGACGCAGCGCTCCGCGGTCAGCGGATAGTCACAGACCTCGACGATGCGTGGCTCGCCGTCGCGGGTGACGTGCGCCATCGCCACGATCAGCTTGCGAGCGCCGACAGCGAGGTCCATCGCTCCGCCGACACTGCCGCCGCCGCGCGCGGGGACGTACCAGTTGGCCAGATCGCCTTGCGCCGACACTTGAAGCCCACCGAGGACGGCCACATCGATATGTCCGCCGCGAATCATGGCGAACGAGTCGGCCGTGTCGAAGAAGCTCGCGCCGGGGACGAGGTCGACCGGCTGTCCGCCGGCGTTGATTAGATCGGCGTCGAAGCCAGACTCGGAGATGCCTGAGTAGCCGAGAATCCCGTTCTCGGCTTGGAACGTGATCTCATCCGACGGCTCGACGAATCCCGCAACCAGGGTCGGCAGTCCGATTCCGAGGTTGACGACGGAACCCCGCTCGAGCTCGCGCGCGGCCCGAAGCGCGATCAGCTCTCGGCTCAGTCCACTCGGCGGTGTTTGCGATATGTGCGATGTGCGGTCGGTCACGTTCATCCCTCCCAACGCACGGGAACCGGCTCGCACTGCACCAATCGATCGACGTACACCGACGGCGTGCCGACCAGTTCCGGCGGAATCTCGCCAGGCTCGACGATCTCCTCAACCTCCGCGATCACCAGGTCGGCCGCGGTCGCCATGACCGGATTGAAGTTGAGACCAGCCAGCCGATATTGGAGATTGCCGTGTCGATCACCGCGCCACGCCTTGAGCAATGCCACATCGCCACGTAGCGGCCGCTCAAGCAACCAGCGCTCGCCGTCGAGCTCGAGCACCTGCTTGCCCTCAGACATCATGGTGCCGAGTCCGGTCTTCGTGAGGACGCCTCCGAGTCCGGCGCCTCCAGCCCGCAATCGCTCGATCAGCGTGCCTTGCGGGACGAGCTCCAGCTCGGCCTCGCCAGCGCGATACTGAGCCTCGAAGCGCGACGAACGCGTCCCCGACGCCCGAATCGCGAACGTCGCGATCACCTTGCGCAACTGCCGATGTTCGCAGAGCTCGTCGAGCAGGTCGCCAAGCCCGATATTGTTGGCGACCGCCGTCAGTTCGGTCTGGCCCGAGCGTTTCAGGGCGAGAATCAGGTTCGACGGCGTCCCCGCCGAGACAAACCCGCCGACCAGAATGGTCGCTCCGTCGCCGATGTCCGCGACCGCATCGTCGGCGCTGGAGAAGATCTCGACGCTCATTCGCCAATCCTACTCACCGGCGATCTCGCTCCGATTGGGAGAGCCACGCGGTCGTGCATCCGATATCTTGAGGCTAACTGCGTACCCACATTGCGCCCGCTGCCGAAGGAGATCGTCATGCCTGCACCGCTCGAGGGAATCCGCGTCGTTGATTTCACCCGCTACCAAAACGGCCCCCACGCGACCGCGATGCTCGCCGACATGGGCGCCGACGTGCTCAAGGTGGAAATGCCTGGCAACGGCGATCCCGGCCGACAGCTCGGAGTCGCCGCCGACGGATTCTGCTCATACTTCGAGGCCCTCAACCGAGGCAAGCGCTCGATGACGCTCGACCTGCGCGCCGAAGGCGCGATCGAGGTGGTGCACAAGCTGATCGCGGACGCTGATGTCCTGGCCGAGAACTTTCGACCGGGCTACCTCGACTCCATCGGCCTCGGCTACGACGACCTGAAAGAGGTCAATCCGCAGCTGATCTACGCGACCAACTCCGGATTCGGTCCCGAGGGCGAGTGGGCAACGCGCGGTTCGTTCGATGTGGTAGCGCAAGGGATGTCGGGCGCGATGATCGCGCTCGGCGGCGGACCAGGCGAACGCCCAATCACCGCGCCGTGGGGTCTCGCCGATCAAACCGGATCGCTGCTCTTTGCCTACGGCATCGTGACCGCGTTGTTTGCGCGCGCGCAGCACGGCGTGGGACAGAAGATCGATGTCTCGCAACTCGGAGCCATGCTGACCTTGCAGGCGCTGTCACTGCAAGCATTCCTGCACAGCGGCTTCCAGCCGGTGCTCAAGCCGGGACGCTCATTCTCGGCGACGTTCAGTTGGTACCAATGTGGCGACGGCGAGTGGCTGACGCTGGGCATTCTCGATCCCAAGAGTTGGGCTGGACTCTGCCACGCACTCAATCGCCCTGATCTGCTGGAGGACGCGCGAACAATCGACCCGTTCGCCCGTCGAGACAACGAGGAATGGCTCCGCTCCGAGCTTGAGTCAGCGTTCGCCAAGTGGACACGCGATGAGCTCATGCCGCGCATGATTGAGCAGCGCATCCCCTGTGGACCGGTCTACGACTACCAACAAGTCGCTGAGGATCACCACTTCTGGCTCAATGGCTACCTGCAGCAGGTGCCGCATCCACACTTCGAGGAACACAAAGTCGTCGGCATTCCGGTGAGCTTCAGCGAGACCGAGACGCACGTCCGCTCGTCGGCGCCTGAACTGGGACAAGACACCGAGCTCGAGTTGCTCAACATGGGCTACGACTGGGCCGACATCGAGCGTCTACACGACTCCGGAGTCACGGCCGTCAAGCGCCAAGGCTCAGCCGCAGCCGGCGACTAGCCAGGGCCTGTCCACATTGGGACGTAGGTGTGTCAGACCGGTGGCGGATGGCGTCGTCGGCCGCGTGTGACGTGCCCGACGACGCTGAGCGACGAACAGGGGGCGCCAAAGATCCGGCCGCTCTCGAGGCGGCCCGACGACGAAGCTGCACTCGCTGGTCGACGGCGACCGCATCCCTTTGATCATCGGTCGCTCACTTGGCCAGCTCCACGACGCGACTCGACGCTGAGCGCTCAAACTCGGCAGCCATCCCTGTCGTCCCACATCGGTCAAACCGTCAACGACCGCACTCCTATGACCGTGAGATGTACCGCCGCCATTCACTTCGTCCTGATCCACGACATGCTCAACTCAATGTGAACTGGCCATGGTTTCGTCGCTGCTGACTGTGCTCAGTCGAGGAGCGACGGCAGCGCCGATTTCCACGCATCGGTTGCCTCGATCAGTGGCAGACTGATCGGGCCGACTTCGAGGCGCTCGCCCCCGACCATGCCGACCATCATCGCGGCCACTCCGACCTGCGCGGCAAGCTCCGCGAGCTTGGGCGCGTCTTCGCTGTCGACGCTGACGATTGCGCGCGCGCCGGCCTCGCCGAAGAGCGCTGCGTCGAGCCGATCGACCTGTCCCAGTCGGATGTCGACCCCGATCTCCCCAACAATCGCGGACTCGGCGAGGGCTACCGCAAGACCGCCCTCGGAGCAGTCGTGTGCCGACTTCAACAGGCCAGCCTCGGACGCTTGAATGAGCGTCTCAACCAAGCGGACTTCCGCATCCAGATCAACGTCGATCGGCCCTGCCGACATCCCGTGCCGGATGCTCACGTACTCGCTTCCGCCCAGCGTCGCGGCTTCCTGCTGGAGCGTCCCGCCAAGCAGCCAGACCTCGTCGCCCTCGTCTCGGAAGGCCATGCGCACGGCTTGGCGGACGTCCGCGATGATGCCGAGCATGCCGACCACTGGCGTCGGCGTGACGGGGCCATCCTCCGACTCGTTGTACAGGCTGGCGTTGCCCGAAACGACGGGAATCTCGAAGGCCCGACATGCGTCGGCCATGCCGCGAATCGACTCCCGGAGCTGGAAGTAAATCGTCGCGCGCTCCGGGTTGGCGAAGTTCAGGCAGTCGGTCACCGCGACCGGACGCGCACCGGAGCAGGCGACATTGCGCGCGGACTCGGCGACCGCTCGGGCGGCTCCGGCGTAGGGGTCCAACTCGACGAGCCGTCCCGGGCCGTCGGTGCACACGGCGAGTCCTTGTTGCAGCCCTCGAAGGCGCAGCACTGAGGCGTCCGACCCTGGCGTGACGACGGTGTTCGTCCCCACCATGTGGTCGTACTGCCGATACACCCACCGCTTCGAAGCGATGTTCGGCGATCCCAACAGGCCAATCAATGCGTCTTCCGCTTGCGATGGTGCTAAGTCTGGGAGCGTCGACGGGTCCCACGCGCACCTCGTGGCGGCATCGATGTCCCGCTGCGCGGTCGGCGTGTACGCCGGCGGCGATGTCAGCACCGAGACCGGCGCGGCCGCAACCTCATGACCTCCGTCAAAGACACGCGCGAGTCCGTCATCCGTGACCTCACCGATCACCTCCGCGTGGAGGTCCCAGTGATCGAACCACGCCTGGACATCGGCGATATGCGCAGGTTTGACCGCGGCGATCATCCGCTCTTGCGACTCCGACAACATGACCTCGTACGCGGTCATTCCCGACTCGCGCCGCGGCACTCGCTGCGTTTGGATGCGAATCCCCACGCCGGCGCGCTCGGCCATCTCGACGGTCGACGACGTGATTCCCGCAGCGCCGCAGTCCTGCAACCCCTCGAGCCAGTCACGATGATCTCGAACGAGTCCCACGCAGGCATCCATCAGCGACTTCTCGAGGAACGGATTCCCGACCTGTACCGCCGGACGTCGCTCCGCGGAGGATTCATCCAGCTCGACCGAGGCAAACGTGGCTCCGTGCAGACCGTCGCGACCGGTGTCGGCGCCGACGATCATCAACTGGGTGCCCGGAGGACCAGCGGTCGCTGAGATCAGCGAGTCGCTCGGCGCGATCCCCAGACACATCGCGTTCACCAGCGGATTTCCGCTATAGGACGGGCCGACCACCAACTCGCCGCCGACCGTCGGAATGCCGAGACAGTTGCCGTATCCGCCGATGCCTTCGACCACGCCGACACAGAGGCGTCGGTTGTTCGGCTCCGAGAGCGGGCCGAAGCGCAGCGAGTCGAGCAGCGCGATCGGCTGGGCGCCCATCGCGAAGATGTCACGCACAATTCCGCCCACACCGGTCGCTGCGCCCTCATACGGTTCAATCGCCGAGGGATGGTTGTGCGACTCAATCTTCATCACCGCGACCCAGCCATCGCCGATATCGATCGCGCCGGCGTTCTCGTCGCCCAGTTTGGTCAGCGTGCGCTCGCTCTCAGTGGGGAAGTGATGAAAAAGCGGACGCGAATGTTTGTAGCCACAGTGCTCGCTCCAGAGCGCACCGATCATCCCCAGCTCAACATCGGATGGCGCCCGACCGAGCATGTCGCAGGCGCGGTCGTACTCCTCGCGACTGAGCGCAATCTGCGCCAGGACGTCGTCGTCTACCTCAGCCGGAGCAGTATTCGCGGGGGAGGTCAGGTCCGTGTTGTCCGACACGCTCAACCCCATCGTTCAATGATTGATCGCCAGATGTAGTTGCCATCGGTGCCACCGAGGAGCGCATCGGACGCGCGCTCGGGATGTGGCATCATCCCGAGTACGTTCCCCATCGGATTGATGATTCCGGCAATGTCCCTGAGGGAACCGTTCGGATTCTCGCCGGCATAGCGAAACACCACGCGCCCTGCATCCTCGAGCTCGTCGATCACGTCCGGCGGAGCGAAGTACTGACCTTCCCCGTGCGAGATCGGCAGCTCGACGATCTGTCCCTGCGAGCACGCGTTGGTGAATCCCGTCTCGGCCTGCGTAACGCTGAGCGACTGCGGTTGACAGCGAAACTGCAACGACGCGTTGCGCAACAACACGCCAGGCAACAACCCAGCCTCGCAGAGAATCTGAAAGCCATTGCACGAGCCGAAGATCGGCTTGCCAGTCGCGGCGAACGACTCCAGCGCCGACATCACCGGTGAGAATCGTGCGATCGCCCCACAGCGGAGATGGTCACCATAGGAAAAGCCGCCCGGGAGAATCACCCCGTCGAAATCGTCCAACGACGATTCCTTGTGCCAAACGCGCTCCGTCGTCTGACCCAAATCCTCGAGCGCGTGCACGCAGTCCCAGTCGCTCCACGTACCGGGAAAGACGAGCACGGCGAATCGCATATGCCGATGCTATCGGTCGCTCTCGTTATGGCCAGTTGTCCGCGAACTTCTTCCCAGCCCCAGATGCCTCACTACACCGCAGGCTTCGCCGTTGACTCCTCGCGAGGAGTCGCGCGCAACTCCGCTTCCGCAGCAGGTGGATACTCGATCCGCTGATGGTGCACCCCGGCGAGCGTTTGCTTGAAACTCGCCGATATCTGTCGCAACTCGCTCAACGTCAGGTCACAATAGTCCAGCTGCCGCTCGCGGAGACGCTCGTCGAAGACACCGTCGACCAGCATGCCGATCCGCTCGGCGTCCTGCTCCCCGCTGGCGCGGACGACAGCCTCACAACTGTCAGCCAACATCACGATCGCGGTCTCGCGCGTCTGCGGGGCCGGTCCCGGATAGGTGTAGTCCCGAGGATCGACGCGAGGGTCGGTCAGCGCCGCCTTGCGATAGAAAAAGGCGACCCGCCGCGATCCGTGGTGCTCCAGGATGAAATCGCGAATCCGCGGAGGCAATCGATCACGGCGCGCGAGATGATCGCCTCCAGTCACGTGCTCGATGATCAACCGAGCGCTCTCTCCAGGCTCCAGGTTGTCGTGCGGGTTGGACCCTTCCTGATTCTCGATAAACATCGACGGGCGATTGAGCTTCCCGATGTCGTGGTAGTACGCGCCGACTCGGACCAAGAGCGGGTCAGCGCCGATCTGCACCGCGGCGCGCTCCGACAGTGTCGCCACGAGGAGCGAATGGTGAAACGTGCCCGGCGCTTCGTCCTGCAGACGGCGGAGCAACGGTCGTTGTAGCTGCGCCAGCTCGAGCAAGCGCATTGGTGTGGTAATCCCGAAGAGCGCTCCGAGCAGCGAGAACGCGCCGATCGTAATCACCGCAACCAGCGCAGCAGTGACCAGCGACGCCAGCGCCAACCAACCGAGCTCGTCTGTCACGCGACCGGGGTCGAGCAACCAAACGCCGGCGCCGACGAGGAATCCAGTCAACCCAGCCGCAATCCCGGTCAGACCATACTGAGCCAGTGCCTGCGCGCGAGTCGCCGCGAAGACACCACCCAACGAACTCGCCAGGAAGAACAGCATCGGTCGGAGCGCCAGCACACCAGAGGGCGCAGACCCGTAGTCGGGCAGCACGATCGCTGCCAGTCCCGCTAGCACTGCGATCAGCACGCCGGTCGTCACGCCGAGCCCGGTGCTCAGCAGCGCAGCGACCAGCACCGGCACCGCGGCCAGTGGCAACATCAGGTCGAGCGAATCGTCGGCGCCGTTTGGCAACGCGAACTCGAACCAAAATCGAGCGGCAGCAACCGAGCACAGAATCAGAATCGCGAGCAGCAACAGGCGACGATCGCTCGATACCTCTTCGGGCTTCCAAATCATCAGGAACAGCGAGAGCGCCGCCGCTGCGAGGACGCTGATGATCACGATCGCGCCGAGCGACTCCAACTCGATGCCGGCACTGCGTGGGGTCAGTCGGAGGAGCGCCTCCGCATTGAAGTCGTCCACGGTCGCACCGCGCTCGACGACTACGTCACCCTCGGCGACGGTTCGCCCGATCCCGCTCACCGAGCGAGCCGCACGCGACCGCGCCTCCTCCGTCACCGTGATCGACTCGACCATCGTGGGACGTAAGTAGGCCGCGACAAGCGAGGCGACCAAGGTCGTCTCCGTCAGCGATAACGACGCGTCAACCTGGTCGGGCAAGCTCAGCCGAATCGCGTCGAGGTCTTCCTCGTACAGCTCCTCGCCCAAGAGTCGACCGAGCACGTACTGCGACTCGCGCTCGATGCTGGCAAACAGTGGATCGGAGACGGAAATCAGGAACGCCTCGTCGCGTTCGGCGAGCTTCGACCCCTCGACCCGCTGCATCGGTGCCGCTCGCCCGTCCGATCGCTCGCCGTTCGTTCGGTCACTCGAGCTCGCGGAGTCTTGATCCGGAGCCACGGGCGAGTTTCTCGCTCGCCGCTCCAACAGCACGGACGCGAGATACAGGCGCAACACTTCGAGCTGCGCGGGGCGAATGTCCGAGCTGAACTCGAACTGCGTTTCGACCTCGCTGCGGGCGACCTCGCGCGCCTGCTCCGTCAGCGTCGTGCTGATAAACGTGACCTCTTCCGTGGCCACGACGTCGCGATCCGCAACCGCGCCGACCGCCGGAAACTGCTCGGTCGGTTGAAAGGGCGTCAGCGCCAGGATGATCCCCACCGCCAGCGCGATCCCAAACACAACGACACGCCAGGGAGTGAAGTAGGTTGACTGGCTCATCGCAGGATCATCGGAGCATGCTCGGTGGCACTCGGGATGAGGGAACGCAGTCCGCGCCCCAATCCATCATACAGACCTCGTTACGTCAACCAGAGAACGAAAGCCGTCCGTGAATGGTCTCGCGGGGTCGGTTACCCGCCCTGACTCGCCAGGAGCCAGCCGAGGCACACGCCCAGAAGAGAACCCTCAAGGCACACACCGCGAGGAGCCCGCCGGCACACACATCCGTCAATCTCGGCACAAACCCACCCGCCATTCTCGGCACAAACCCACCCGCCATTCTCGGCACAAACACCCATCCGTCATTCTCGGCACAAACACCCATCCGTCATTCTCGGCACAAACACCCATCCGTCATTCCCGCGACTACGTCGCGGGAATCTCGATCCGCACGACGAGGCCGATGCGCTGCTGTGCTCACCCCTACCGCACCACAGCCCATCGCGAACTCAGCGAGATACCCGCGGCAGAGCGCGGGTATGACGAACCTTCCGAGCAGATACGAGCGCGATTTCCCTACGAGTCAGAAGCCTCCGCCAACAATTCGCCGACGACCCCGTTGACCAGCGACCCACCCGCTTCGCCGCGCAGCTCTCCCATGAGAATGCCCCTCACCTTACCGCGATCGCCGGAACCACTCGCGCCGATGCTTCACTTGCCGCTGGAGGATCGCAAACACGTCAGCGTCGGCGAGGTCGCTGCCACGATTGTCGAACTCCACGTTCTTGATCGCAGCCTTAAGCATGTGGCCATGTTGCACACTGGATAAGGGATCGTAGTCCGCGCCTCAATCGACCAACCAGACCTCGTTACGTCAACCAGAAGACGCGGGCCGGTCGTGCAGTGGTCTCGCGGAGCCATTCCCGGCACAAACACATGCGTCATTCCCGCGACTTCGTCGCGGAAATCTCGATCCGCTCGACCGTCCGGCGCGCTGCTGCGCTCACCCCTACCGCACCACAGCCCATCGCGAACTCAGCGAGATACCCGCGGCAGAGCGCGGGTATGACGAACCATCCGAGCAAATACGAGCGCGATTTCCCTACGAGTCAGAAGCCTCCGCCAACAACTCGCCGACGACCCCGTTGACTAACGATCCACCCGCTTCGCCGCGCAGCTCTCACATGGAAGATGCGCATCACCTTGTCGCGATCGCCGGAACCACTCGCCCGGCTGTTTCACCTCCCGCTGGAGAATCGCAAACACGTCAGCGTCGGCGAGTTCGCTGCCTCTAGCATGTGGCGCTCAAGAAGAGGGATCGGAGTCCGCGTCCCAGTCCATAACGCCGACCTCGTTACGTCAACCAGAAAACGAGGGCCCGTCGTGTAGCAGTCGCCCGGAACCGTTCTCCTGCCCCCACGCTCCAGGAGCCCTACGAGCCACGCACCTCGAGGAGCCGAGACAGACCTCGCTTCACCCAAGCAGACTCCCGCATTCGCGGGGGAATTGCCTGTGGAATGTTCCGAAAACGGTGATGCGCCTGACGGACCGTCGCGACTTCCCTACGCGTCAGCGGCCTCAGCCAGCAACTCGCCGACGACCGCGTTGACTAGCGATCCATCCGCTTCGCCGCGCAGTTCTCGCATGAGCATGCCCATCACCTTGCCGCGATCGCCGGGACCACTTGCCCCGACCTGCTCAATGGCTGCCCGTGCCCTTGTTTCTACCTCTTCCCGAGAGAGCTGCCGGGGGAGATATTGCTCGATGATTGCGATCTCGATGCGCTCTATCTCCGCCAAGTCCTCGCGTCCGCCTTGGACAAATTGCTCGATCGACTCTCGCCGCTGCTTCACCTGCCGCTGGAGGATCGCGAGCACGTCAGCGTCGGCGAGTTCGCTGCCTCGCTTGTCAATCTCCACGTTCTTGATCGCGGCCTCGAGCATTCGGATTGTGTTCCGGCGCGGCGCATCTTTCGCGCGCATCGCATCGCGCAGGTCGGAGCGCAATTGGTCTCGGACAGCAGACATCGTCTTATGTCATCCCTTGCGTCAACGAGACATCGGAGCGGTCTGAGCAGGTGGGCGGCTTTCTCGACGATTAGTCAGCCGAGGGCAGAACCTTCGGTTGCATCAGTTCCATCTCTCGTTCGTCGACCTTGAGGTCGCACTCGCCCGGCTTGATACAGAGCACTTCAATGCCCGACTCTTCGTCGCGATATCGCTTGCCTAGCTGGACTGCCATGTTGGCTCCTCCCTCACTCGCTCAGTGATGCTTCCTGGCCGACCCGTCGGATTAATCGACTGCCACGCCGTAGCGTCGCGCCCGTTCCGATGGCCAGCTGTGTCTGCTTGATCGAACGGTGACCGTTCGAAGCTACTTCTTCTCTTCGAGCGGCGTGTCGCCACACTTGAGTTCTGCATCTCCGCCGCGCGTGACGATGAACTCCGCGCCGCAGCTCGGGCAGAAATAACGCTTTCCCGTCTGTGCTGCCATCCTGATCTCTCCTGACCTCACCCGATTGCAGGCGAAGATTTCTTGCAACGCCGAACTTGGAATACAGGTCAGCGTATCAACGACACTCGACTCAGTCTGGGTGTGAACTCAACCATCAGCCAGACTTATGACGATGAGCTGTGCGTGCTCAGCCAATCGCCCAGCTCATCAATTCCACCCGGAAGATCGGCCGATGTTTGGCCGCAGGTATTGCTAGTCACCTGCGTCGCCGGAGTCGGGACGGGTAGTCCGGCGGCGAAGCGCTCCTCGGCCGTGACAAGGTTCTGCTCGGCGGTTCGATAGTCGCTGGCGACCTTGTGCCATGCCCGATTGAGGGCAACTTCCTGCTGGACGCCGGAAGCAGCATCCACCTCAGCGCGCGCGGCCGCGACTGCGGCCGCATCGTCGGAAGTTCGAATCGTCACCACGGCCAGGACCAGATCGGAGTAGTGCTTCTCATAGGTGGCCAACGCGTCCTGAGCTTCCGACAGCCCCTCGCCCGATTCCTCCGCCGCCGCCACAGCTTCACGGAGCGCATTGAGTTCAGCGTCTTGGGCCTCGCTACGTGCGATCGCGCCCTCGGCGGCCTCGAGGTCGGCGAACCAGCCCGAGGCTGCGAGCGTCGCTTCAGCCGCTTCCAGCCCGACCTTCAGATTCTCGATCGACACCTCGTCCTCGTGGACCGCATGCTCGACCGCCTTCTCCCAGGCGTTGCCTGCACCCGTAGTGATCAGCGTGACCAAGTTGTCAATCTTGAAGCTATCGAGCGAGCCGCCTTGATCGAGGCTCCATGGCGGCATCGGCGTGCCGTTCCGCCCACAGGTGATTGTGTAGCGATACTCGTTCTCCAGTGCTTCCAACTGTCCTTGGTTGTCAGTCAGGAAAGCGTAGGTGTTGTTCGGCGTATTGAGCGCCGGGCCAACCAGCGAGGCATCGGATTCCGAACCTCGTCCGTCGTTGCCGTGACATTCTCGGCAGTTTCGGGAGAAGGTGAAGGCCGCGCGCTCGGCGTCTTTGGTCAGGATTTCTGATCGCGCCTCGGTGCGTCGTCCGTTGTCGTACCAGGTGTAAGCGCCCAACGACGCCACCGACAACACCAACAGGATCACCATGGCGAGAATCTGTTTCTCGGTGTTCTGTCCGCTCATCGTCCGGTATTCCCCGTCTTCCCCATTTGCGCCGCTTGGATCAACAGCTCCAGCTGTTTAGCAAGTGACTGGTGGTCGGTTAGCCGTAGGACGTGGTGCGCTGAGGATTGTCCTCACCGCCCTTTTTGATGCTGCCTGTATTCACCGTCAACGAACCGTCGCTGTTGACGGTGATGTCCATGGTGTCCATTGGTCGCGGCGCGGGACCGAAGACCCGAATCCCGCTGCGAGTGTAGGTCGAACCGTGACAGGGGCATCGGAACCAGCCGGTCACCCCTTCGAACGGGAATCCAGGACGCCAGGGAATGGTACAGCCCAAATGTGGACACTTCCACCACAACGCCAGCAATCCTTCGTCCCCTTCCTGACCGAATCCCGCATGCGTACCTTCGCCGGCACGCAGGTGTGTTAGGTAGAACTTGCCGATCTGCACCGGCGACGGGTCCGCCCCGGCCTCAGGCACCGCGCCCGCCGAGACACTGATCCGACCGCCGAAGCCAGTCACGCCGCGCGGCCAGAAGTTGGAGAGAAACGCGCCGAGCGCGCCAGTCAAACTGAATGTGAAGAATCCCCAGAACGAAACCCGGAGCAACTGTCGACGGGATACTTGACCCTGCCGAGCACGGCGCCGCTGAGCGCGCGTGACCATCGCGCGAGCGCCGTCGCCGCTTTGCACGACACCACTGCGCGACTCCGCGCCGAGATGTGGCGCGCGTTGCGGTCGTGAGCCACCCGACGGCTCTGCCGGCTGCGGCACGCGACGCTGTCGCCCGCCTTCTCCTGTTGGTTGGTTGTTGCCGTTCGCCACCGGTTACTCCTCCAACACCACGATGTCCCAGGGCGGCTTGAGATCCTGACCCTGGCCTCGGAATGCGGTGCCGACGATCGTCGTTGTCAAGTAGACGCCGATGAATGCCGAGAAGATCAGCAGCGCGATGTCGCGACGCGTGTGGATCCAGCCGAGCATCTTGCAGAACACCACGAAGAGCACCGGCAATCCGACCATCGTCGCGACAGGGATGAGCTGCTGCGAGAGGAACGACGGGAAGTTGAGGTTCAAGAGCCACGGATCCGTCGTCGTGCCAGGAATGCCCAACGGGATCGCCCGCCAATCCGCAAACATCGTGAATCCACCGATGCTGAAGCCTAGCGAGTCCCATGGGATGCCGGTGTCAAATCCTCGCAAGTTGCGGAACCAGTCCAGACCTCCCGGCCAGGTGAAGTCGCTGTTCAGTCCGAGCCCGCGAATGACGTTCTCGGTCCAGACGACGTGCAGTGAGCCATCCCAGATGATCAGCAAGCTGGTGACCATCGTCGCGGCGGTGAACCCGAAGACAGTGAGCCTGCCCGCGAACTTGGTTCCGAACCAGACGCCCTGACCCTCCTGATCGCGGTCCCAGTAGGGAATCGCCGCGATCAAGACGAGCGCGATGGTCGGCACGATCACACCGGCCCAGGCCGGCTCCATGTGGAGCAACAGCTCTTGCAGGTTGAGGAAGTACCACGGCGCCTTGGATGGGTTCGGCGTGATGTCAGGGTCGGCGCGATTGAGCAATGGCGCGTTGACCATCGCCGATAGCACCAATAGCGAGATCGAGAAGACCAACGCCGAGATGAACTCGATAAACACGAGGTCCGGCCATACGAGGACCTCGGCCTCGCGTTCGCGACGCGGGCGTGTTCGGATTGCGGCAGCAGCGCGGCTGACCATCGAAACGTCCTCCCCGCTACAGCGGCCGCGCGAGACCGCCGTCGCGGCGAACTCGCCAGAAATGCACGGCCATGAAGATCGAGATCACCAGCGGCAACCCGATGACATGCAGTGTGTAGAACCGAATCAACGCGTTCGGGCCGACCGAGAATCCACCAAGCAGGAGGAACTTCGATTCGTCGCCCAGGACGGGGGCTGAGCCGACCATCGTGGTGCCCACAGTGATCGCCCAGAAGGCGAGCTGGTCCCACGGCAGCAAGTAGCCGGTGAAGGACAGCAACAGCGTGAGAATGAACAGCACCACGCCGACCACCCAGTTGAACTCCCGCGGCGGCTTGTAGGCACCCGTGTAGAACACGCGCATCATGTGGAGCAGCACGAGGATGATCATCGCGTGCGCCATCCAGCGGTGCATATTGCGCAACAGCTGGCCAAAGCGGACGTTTGCCTCGAGCGCCTGGATGTCCTGATAGGCGCGCTCGACCGAGGGCACGTAATAGAACATCAGCAACACGCCGGTCACGGTCAGCCCGAGGAACATGAAGAACGACAGACCGCCCAGACAGTAGGTGTGAGTGATCTTGACGTGAGTGCGGTGAATCCGCGTCGGATGCAGGTGCAGGAATACGTTCGTGGCGACCGCCAACATCTGGTTGCGCGGCGTATTCGGGTAACCGGTACGGAAAATCGACTGCCAGACGTAGTTCTTGAAGATCAGGTCGTAGATCAAGTCGTTGAACGACTTACGCGGGGCACGTTCGAGATTCGCCATAGTCGATTACCGCTCCCACCAACGCCCGAGGATCACGAGAGCGCCGAAGCAGAACAGCATCGTCAACCCCACGAGGGGTAGCTCCATGATCTCCGACCGAAACGGGATCGTCACAAGGGCGGCTGTCAGCAGGTCCACCAGCTACCTCTTCCCACGATTTTCCCACGCCCACTTTCGGGCGCGCTCAAAAAATGTAAGCCCGCTCGGAATTGTGGTCAAGATCACGACCTCGATCCAGCGAACTTTCACCAGGAAATGGCCGATCATTCCGCCACTCCCTCGACACCCATTATCGCAACTCGAGCCGATTCAGACGACCCCTCTGCCAACACTTCTCCAATTTGCGTGCTCTCGCCAACCAGCGAGAGCACCACGTCGGCATCCTCCGGCGACACCACCACCGCCATCCCGAGCCCCATGTTGAAGACGCGGTACATCTCGGCGCGGGCCACTTCGCCGCGCTCCTCGATCAGGTCGAAAATCTGGGGCGTCGGCCACATTGATGCGTCCAGGACTGCACGAACTCCTGCGGGGAGCACGCGCTCGACGTTGCCCGCGACGCCTCCGCCAGTGATGTGCGCAATGCCCTTCAGACTGTCCAGGACGCCACGCAGCGCTGACCAATAGGCGACGTGCGGCCGCAACAGCGCGTCCGCCAGCGACTCGTCCAAGCGCTCCTCGAACGCAGTCAGCCGCGTCCGACGCTCCTCCCAGGAGCCGTCCTCCGGTCGCAATCGGAAGACCTGTCGGGCGAGCGAATAGCCGTTTGTGTGTAAACCGTTGCTCGGTAGACCGAGGACGACATCGCCCGGCACGATGTTCGCGCCGGTGATTTCGCGTCCGCGCTCCAAGACGCCGACGATTGTGCCGGCCAGATCGAAGTGTCCTCTCGGATACAGATCGGGCATATCCGCGGTCTCGCCGCCGAGCAGCGCCATTCCGCTATCCCGACACGCCGTCGCGACTCCTGACACAACGGCCACTTTCTCGTCTTCTGTCAAGTGGTTCGCCGCCAGATAGTCCAGGAAAAAGAGTGGCGCCGCGCCGGCGCAGAGGATGTCGTTGATGCAGTGATTGACCAAGTCGCGACCGACGTCCTCGAGGCGTCCGGCCAGGCTCGCAACCATCACCTTGGTGCCGACGCCATCGGTCGACGCTGCCAACACGGGACGCTGATAGCCCGACAGCTCGAACAGCCCGCTGAACGCGCCGACGTCGCCGAGTTGCTCCGGTCGCGTCGCCGCCTGCGCGAGATCGCGATAGCGCGGAATCAGGCGATCGTTGGCGTCGACATCGACACCGACACTGGCGTACGCGGACGCGCTCGAACTGGTGTCTAACGTCACGGTCATTGATCAGGGACGCTCTCGAGCCAATGCGACCAACGTCTCGTCTGAGCGACCGCTCCGACGCCGCCCAAACATGCCACGGTTGCCACGACCGTTCGGCGCTGGCGAGGCAGGTGAGACGGTCGGGACGTGCGGCACTGTGATCAGCGGCACGCCCAACGTGTCCATTTCGAAATCTGTCTGCACCGACACGGGATAATCGCCATCGAAACAGGCGAGACAGGTCGTTTTACCCAAACTGAGCGCTCGCTGCAGGCCCTCGAGACTGAGATAACCCAGCGAGTCAGCGCCGATGTGCTGACGGATGTCCTCAACCGTCTGTCGCGCCGCAATCAGCTCTTGGCGACTCGCCATATCGACGCCGAAGTGGCACGGATGCTGAATCGGCGGCGCCGCGATGCGCATGTGCACCTCGGCGGCGCCCGCATCACGGATCAACCTCACAATTCGGGGCGTCGTGGTCCCGCGGACGATCGTGTCATCGACGACCACGACTCGGCGTCCCTCCAGGATCGCCGGCATCGGGTTGTACTTCAGATGTGCGCCCAGATCGCGGAGCCGTTGGTCGGGAGAAATGAATGTCCGTCCGACATAGCGGTTCTTGACCAGTCCCTCCGAGTACGGAATCCCCGTCTCGGACGAGTAGCCGATCGCGTGCGCGGTCGCGGAATCAGGCACGCCGATCACGACGTCAGCGTCGACCGGGTGCTCCCGAGCGAGCTCCACGCCGAGCTGCGAGCGCGATTGCCACGCCACTTGACCGTCGAGAATGGAATCGGGCCGAGCGAAGTAGATGTGCTCGAATACGCACCCAGCCGGCTGGGCCGGTTCGATCGCTTGGTACGAGCGCATGCCGCGCTCATCAATCGTGATCAGCTCACCGGGACGAACCTCGCGAAGCAACGTCGCGCCGAGCTGATCGAGCGCACAGGTCTCCGACGCAACCACATAGCGACCGCCCACCTGACCGATGCACAGCGGTCGCACCCCATAGGGATCGCGAGCCGCCATCAGACGGTCGGGCGTGAGCAGGACGAGGGAATACGCCACCTCGATGTGTCGCATGACGGCGCTCATCCGCGCCTCCCACATGGCGTCAGCGTCGGACGCGCTCCCGCCGAACAGGAGCATGTACTTGGCCAAGACCTCGGTATCCGTCGAAGTCTCGAAGGTCGCGCCGGTCTCGGTCAGCTCGGCGCGGACCTGAGCCGCATTGACCACATTGCCGTTATGTCCAATCGCAATCTGCCCGCCGGTCACCGGATCGTCGAGCAGAATCGGTTGGGCGTTGCGGAAGCGACTCGCGCCGGTCGTGGAGTATCGGGTGTGCCCAATCGCGGCAATCCCGACGAGCTCGGCGGCGGTCTCCTCATCGAATACTTGGGCGACGAGCCCCATGCCCGTCTTGACGTTCAGCTTGTGACCGTCGGTCGTGCAAATCCCGGCGCTCTCTTGGCCCCGATGCTGGAGCGTGTGAATGCCGTAGAACGTCTCGACCGCGACATCCACCTCAGGCGCCCAAATGCCAAAGACACCGCACGCCTCTCGGGGACGGTCGTCGATTTCGCGTATGGGAATAGTGGGATGGTCAGATTCGGCGTCGGTAATCGGCTGATCCACGCGTGAGCCTCGCGTTAGACGATTCCGCAGTACCTTGCAGCCTACTCCACACCGCTGGTCGATACCAGACGTCGATGCTCAACCATCAAACACCGATCCTCGACGGCGCGCAGTCCCGCCGCTCGCGCTCGTGCCAATCCGTCCCGATTGACAATGCCCAACTGGAGCCAAACATTGCGCACGCCGGACGAGCCTGCCGCGATCGCGTCCGCGATCGGCCCATCCGTGTCCACAGAGCGACGAAACACGTTGACGGTGTCAATCGTGACATCAGGCAACGCATCCTGAGCCTCCGAGAGCGAGGCGTAGACATGCTCGCCCAGGATCTCGGAGCCAGCGGCAGCCGGATTGACGGGAATGATCCGATATCCGTGATCCTGCATGTACGCGGTCACACGGTGAGAATCTCGTGCCGGCTTCGGCGACAGCCCGATCACAGCGATCGTCCGCATGTCCGACAGCGAGTCCGCGACGGCGGCATCGATCTGGTCTTGCCACGCTTGTGTGTCTTGTGCGTCTTGCGTGTCGACATCGTTCTCGGACATGGGAGCCTCCTACCAGATCGGTCCTCGGATTGGGGCCTCGGTCAAGGCGGAGAACGCCTCCGCGACTTCAAAAATCTGCTGCAAGCCGTCTTCCTCATGCTGTCGCGGCGCCGAGACCGACCCAAGCACGTGGCGAGTCCCGCTCTTCTTGACCAACACCAACTGCCACTGCGCGATCTCCTCCGCCGGCAACGCACCGCCCGCTCGCGCGATCTCGCGTCCCTCATCCTCGACCAGCAGCTCGCGAATCTTCCAGAACGGAATCAGTTCATTGGTACCGATCCCGAGCCCCAGGAAGCGCTGCTTCATCGAGACATTCTGACCACCATGGTCGGCCACGATATTCGCGCCCATCAGCGCATAGACCAGCGACAATCCCGACAGCGGCAACAGCACCACCGCAATCAGCAGCAAAATTCCCAACGACCAGAAGGGCATCGAGTCCACCGACGTCCCCATCAGAGCTAGCAGTCCACCAGTCGCGGCCACACCAAGCAGCGGCACCACGACCGCTGACTTCGGCGGACGAATCTCAATACGGTTCGCCGAAATCGTAACCACGCGACGATGCAGAAACAGTGTCCGCCGCGCAAGCGGCTCAACAACCGCCTCAGGACGCTCAAGCTGCCGCTCCTCGGCAGGCTCAAGGGCCGCATCCAAGTCGGAAAGCTGCGTGGAGTCAGTAGAGTCGGTCGTCACACCGTCAGACTACCAACGGCAACATCACAACATCGCCCCAGTTCCCCCAATTCCCCCGCGAACGCGGGGTCTGCCCGGCGCCTCCACGGACGCGAACTCTCGCTCCAGACCACAACGGCGATATGCTCACGGTATGGCTCCAATGGATCGCACACGACTGACCGGCCTCACCCTGATGATCGCTGCCGCGGTGCAGGCGCTCTGGTTCTTGGTCGGTGTCCAACGCCGCAGCTACGCCGTCGTCGCCCTGCCGGCCGCCGCGATCACCCTCACCGCAGCCGCGTTGCTCTTCTGGATCGGGTGGACCACCTACGAGCTCGAAGACGACCTCGAGGGCCTGAACTTCGTCCCCGAACCACTCGACGACATCTAGTCGGCCCAGCTCGGACCCTCGATCTGTCGCAAATCGCTCTGATCGACCGTCGTCAGCAACTCACCGACCAGCGATCCGTCCGGCAGCGTCAGGCCCGCCGCCAAATCGGCGAGCGGACGCAGCACAAACCCCCGCTGCGTCATCAGGGGATGCGGCACGGTCAGACGCGGTTCGTCGATGACCTCCGCTCCGTAGAGCAGAATGTCGATGTCGATCACCCGAGCCCCCCAGCGTCGCCCGCGCACTCGACCGAGCTCGTTCTCGATCGCCTGCAACGCGTCCAACAACTCGAGCGGGGGCAACGATGTCCGACCGCGCACCACGGCATTGAGGAATGCGGGCTGATCGGTCACGCCCCAGGCGGCCGTCTCATACAGCGAGGACACGCGCACGTCCTCGACCACCCCTCGAATCTCGGCGACCGCGGCACGGAGCATCACTCGACGCTCGCCCAAGTTGCCCCCGATACCGAGAAACACGTTGGTCATCGGCGCACGATGCTATCGGCCATGCGCACCACGCGGACCATCTCCGCGACGTCGTGCACGCGGACCAGGTCGGCGCCATTCGCGACCGCCAATGCCGTCGCCGCCGCTGAGCCCTCGAGCCGCTGCTCCACGCCCCAGCCAAACTGCTCACCGGTCATCCGCTTGCGCGACATGCCGACCAGAATCGGCCGTCGATCGATGCGCAACTCGGAAAGTCGGCGAAGCAACTCCGCGTTCTCAGCGAGGCTCCAGCCAAAGCCGAACCCTGGATCGAGGATGATGCGCCCATGCGCAATGCCATGACGATGCGCGATGTCTAGCGATTCGCGGAACCCATCCTGGACCGCGACGACCGGATCAGACGTGGTCGGTCGGAGACGCTGATTGTGCATCGCGATCACCCAGGCGTCGCGCGCCGCGGCGACATCGGCGAGCGACGGATCCACGCACAGGCCGTGGACGTCGTTGAGCACCGACGCCCCGACATCCAACGCAGCCCGCGCGACCGCCGGCTTGGTCGTGTCGACCGACACCGAAACGCCAGGCAAGTCCCTCACAATGCGCTCAATCACCGGGATCACCCGCTCAAGTTCGCACTCGGCTGACACAGGTCGGAATCCGGGACGGGTTGACTCTCCTCCCACGTCGACGATGTCTGCGCCGTCGCAGACCATCTGTCCAGCCCGCGCGACAGCCTCGTCGAGATCGAGCACGCCGTCGCCCGAGAATGAGTCAGGGGTGACGTTGAGGATTCCAACGACCAGCGTCCGCGAACCCCACGGAAACGCATCCAGGTCCACTACAGCTCCGTCTCCTGTACGCGCGGCCGACCGTCGATTTCGACCATCTCCAAGCGCTTGCGTTCGGCACCATCATCGGTAATGGCCAGCTCAATCTCGACCGCGGTGACCGTGTCCGGCTTGTCGCCATCGTCGATACGCCAAGCGCGCACCGAGGGCGGCTCCGACGCCAGCGACACCAGCACCCAATACGGCCACTCGGTCGCACCCTGATGTAGACGCGCGATGTTCAGATCGGTCGGCGACGGTCGCGCCTCCGAGGCAACGTGCGAGTGGTAAATCACCAAGAGATCGCCGTCGACATCGTCGATCGCGTTGTAGAGGTGCAACAGTTGCTGAGGCGGAATATTGAATCGCCACGGCGACGCCTGATCATTCGTCGCCCGCCAGAGCGTCAGCGCACCCTCGGCCGACTGACCGATCACTCCGCAACACTCATTGGGCAGGTCCTCACGCGAATGCGCGACCATCTCATCAATCAGCACCTGCGGTAGTTGGAGAGACATGTGGCGATTACTCCAGTGGCAACATTGAAGGACGGTGAAAGGACCGCTCGGTTTGTGGATGCGCGATCTCTTCGCCCCAAGTGTCCCAGCCGGGAATCTCAGCGTCGCGCGAGAACAGCTCAATCTTCTGTTGGTTCGGAAACATCTCCTCGATCCTACGACGAACCTCAGCCGGTTTGCGTGAGTGCGCAGCCCGCCGCTCGGAAACCAGTTGCCGAACGTTTCGCGCTCCCCGAGGCGTAGGAATCCGTCCACGCTTGAAGACCAAGCACAACTCACACTGCGACATCGTGTAGAAACCAGGATTGACCCGCTGCTTATCCCAGACAAACGCCACGGTCGCCCAGGAGAAGCCCCAGTTGGTACCGAGGGCGATCGCCTGGTCCAAATGCGGCGAGGTCGCCCACATGAACAGCAATGAGTCATCAGCCGCGATCGACCCGACATCCAACTGCTTAAGATCACTCAATCGCACCGTCGAATAATGGCGAATCGCGCCGCCGGAGTCGCCGCTACCAGGCCCAGCATGCTGAAGCTGTCCCTTGTAGTCCCACGGAGGGTCGGCATAGATGATGGCGTAGCGATCAGTGGGCAGCGGTGGAAACAACGTCGCTGCCCAGCTACTCGACAGGGGCCGAGTCGATCAGCGGGAGCAGTTTCTCGACCAGTTGGTCCACCTGAATCAGAAAATCCCCGATCGTGCTCTCGTCGAGGTAATCCTCGTAGAAGTTTCCATGCAGAGTTTCCGCGTTCGAGAACAGCACCCGCATCTCCCGATCGCCGGTCTCGTCGAAGAGCCGATTCACCGTCCACCACAGGTGACGATGCTTGTCATGCTCCAATCCCCTCGCCTCGGCGCAGGCTTTGACCAGCACGGCGGCCGCGCCCCAGCCCTTCTCTGATGCCTGCACCAGATCGCCTTCGGCCAGATGCTCGCGCGCACGGCGGAGATAACGGTCGCTCATATCGACATATCGCCCAGTGGTCGCCGTGACCATCCAGCCCTTCTTCCCGTCGCCAGGCAATCAGCCGACGTGCCTGCATCACCCAAACAGAGCCTGCACCGTGGCCAGCACGCCGATCGCGGTCGTAGTCATACCAAAGCCAACGTACACAATGAGCTGAAAACGCTGAATTCGATCTTCCCACTTCGCGTCACGCTGGCGCTCGCGCTCGTCGCGCTCCCGCTCACGTTCGTCGCGCGCGCGTTCGAGCTCCTGCATGGAAATGACGAAATCCCGCATCTCAGTGGCAAGTTGCGCGTTCTGTTCAGCAAACTCCCGACCGAGCTGCGCGACCGTCGCGTCGAGTTGCGCCATCCGCGCGTCCAGGTCGACCTGCTCAACCTTCGTCGAATCCCCACGCTCGATCTCATCCGCGATCACGGCCGCTAAGCGTTGTGCGGCGTCATCCTCACACACACCCTCGCGGACGAGGCAGGCGCGGATTCGCTCTTCGGTCGCAGTCGCCATCGGTTCGCTCCCGTGACCCAGATTATCAGCCCTGGACCTCCGGCGGCTCGGGAACCCAATCCCGCAACGGACCGTCATCGTGACACGAGCCCGGTTGCAATGTCATCGCCAGAAACGACCGACTCGCGTCCGGCGCCACCAAATGCTCCAGCCAATGAGCCCGCTCGCCTTCCGGCAAGACCTGCACCAAGTCGCCGAAACGCAAATGGATCACCGAGTCGTCCTCGACGATGCCGAAATCAATCACCGACCGACCGGGCTGCATCAGCCGGCCAACCGTGTCCGACCGCAACACCTTCGCGCCGGCGTCGAGATAATGCGTCAGCACTGTCGCCGAGAAATGCACAGGCAACGCCGACGCATCGCCCGAGCTCACCGCTCGGGCGACGGTTCGCTTCCAAACCTGGTCCACCTCAGGCATCAGGCGGTGGGATTGTCGATCGGAACGCCCACGACCGAGCCGTACTCAGTCCAGGAGCCGTCGTAGTTGGACGTGTTCTCGATGCCCAGCAGGTAACGCAGCGCAAACCAGCTATGCGACGAGCGCTCGCCGATCCGACAGTACGCAATCACCGGTTGGTCGCCCGTGATGCCCTTGGACTGGTAGATCTCGCTCAGCTCGTCAGCCGACTTGAACGTGCCGTCCTCGGCCACCGCGGTCGCCCACGGAATGTTCGATGCGCCAGGCACGTGACCCTTGCGCTGAGCGGTCTCGGGCAGACCCGGAGGCGCCATGATCACACCGTTGAACTCGTCCGGCGACCGCACGTCGACGAGTTGGCCACCAGCCTCGACGTGAGCCAGCACGTCAGGCAGCTTCGAGCGAAGCGACTCGTCGCGCTCGGAAACAGCAATGCTGCCAGCCGCCGGCGACGGCGCGTCGGTCGTCGTCGGACGACCCTCCGCCAGCCACTTGATCCTGCCACCGTCCATCAGCGCGGTGTTCGTCACCCCGTAGAGCTCGAGCATCCACAGCGCGTAGGCCGCGAACCAGTTGTTGTTGTCGCCGAACAAGACGATCTGCGAGTCATCGTTCGCGCCAGCGCTGCGCAAGAGTTCAGTCACGACCTCACGCGACGCCACGTCACGCGAGACCTGATCCTGCAACTGCGAGGTCCAGTTCCAGGCAACCGCGCCCGCGGGATGCCCCTCGTCGTAAGCCGACGTGTCAACATCGACCTCGATCAAGACAACATTCGGATTGTCAAGGTTGTCAGCGACCCAGTCAGTCGAGATCAGCTTCTCAGGGTGTGCAAAATCAGCCATGTTGGTGTCCTTTCTGTGGACTCAGTTGAGAGCTCAAGTTCCAGCGCCCGCACTCAATAGGAGCCCCCTCTCCGGGGGAGCTGTCGCAATCGACTGAGGAGGCCCAAAGCGGTCTACCACCAAATCTTCCCCTCAATCTCTTCATCACCGGCGATGTCCTCGTAGTCACGATTCCACAAACCGGTCGACAGATACTTCCAGCCGCCGTCGGCCAACAGGACCACGATGTTGCCGCTGTCGAGCCGCTCCGCGGCTCGCTGCGCCGCTCGGATTGCTGCGCCGCAGGAGATCCCCGCAAAGATGCCCTCGTCCTCCAGCAGACGCTTGACCACAGCGAACGATGTCCGCGAATCGACCATGATCCGCGCGTCCAGCACCGACTCATCCAGCACCGGCGGAATGTAACCCTCCTCCAGCGACCGCAGACCCTGCACCAAATCGCCAGGATGCGGAGCCGCCGCGACGATCTTGATCTCGGGATTCTGCTCCTTGAGATATCGACCGACGCCAGTCAGCGTGCCGCCTGTCCCGAGTCCTGCCACAAAGTGCGTGATCTCGGGACAATCGCGGTAGATCTCGGGACCGGTCGTCTCATAGTGCGCGCCGGGATTGGCAGCGTTCTCGTACTGCATCGGCATGAATACCGATGGATCGGCCTCGTACATCTCCTTCGCCATGCGGACGGCGCCGTTCGAACCCGTCTCGCCCGGCGACAGCACCACTTCCGCACCGAAGAACGACAACAGATCGCGACGCTCAACCGAGACCGACTCCGGCATCACACATCGCACCGGATGACCAGTCAGCCGACCGATCAGTGCAATCGCGAGACCCGTGTTCCCAGATGTCGGCTCGAGAATCGTCTGCCCGGGCTCGAGCGATCCATCGGCGTGCGCAGCATCGATCATCGCCTTCGCGATCCGGTCTTTGACCGAACCGGTCGGGTTCTGACCCTCGAGCTTCACCCAGATCGCAACGTCAGGATTGGGCGACATCCGCTGCAAGCGCACCAGCGGGGTGTCGCCGATCGTCTCCAGCAGCGACTGATAGCGGACAGGTGCGGTCGCCGTGACCATCAGCACGCTCCTCCAGCGAGCGCCGGCAGAATCGCCAGCACGTCGCCATCCGAAAGCGAGGTGTCCATCCCGTCGAGGAAGCGAATGTCTTCGTCGTTCAAGTAGATGTTGACGAAGCGACGCAACTCGCCATCTTCGAGCAACTGATGTCCAATGCCCGGATACGACGTCTCCAGCGTGGAGAGCAGGTCGCCCACATTGGCCGACTCAATCTGCACCCGTTTCTCGCCGTCGGTGAACTTCTGCAGCATCGACGGGACTCGAACTTCGACAGCCATATGTCACTTCCTCTCTTGCAACGCCTGCGCCTTAGCCACCGGCTGCAGCCACCGGACCCTCATGGAACGGCGATCCGCAGAATTCTTCGTAGTCGATCAGCTCGATCACCGTCGGCGCATCGCCACAGAGCGGGCAGCCGGGATCTCGCCGAATCTTCACCGTGCGGAAGTCCATCGCCAGCGCGTCGTAGAGCAACAGCCGATTCTTCAGCGGCTCACCCTGCTCCAGGAGGACTTTGATCGCCTCGGTCGCCTGGATCGCGCCGACCGTGCCGGGCAGCACGCCCAAGACGCCAGCCTCGGAGCATGACGGCACCATGCCTGGCGGCGGTGGCGACGGATACAAACATCGGTAGCAGCCCTCGCCTGGGAAGAACGTCGTCACCTGACCTTCGAACAGGAAGATCGAGCCATCGACGAGAATCTTCTCGGCCAGGAACGCCGCGTCGTTGACCAGATAGCGCGTGGCGAAGTTGTCCGCCCCGTTGATGATCACGTCGTACTCAGGAATGATCTCCATCGCGTTGTCCGACGTCAGCGGAGACGTGTGTGTGATCACATCGATGTTCGGATTCATGTCCAGAATCCGGTCCTTCGCCGAGTCCACCTTCAGCCGTCCGATGTCGGACGTGCCGTGGATGATCTGACGCTGCAGGTTGGAACGGTCGACGACATCGAAGTCGGCGATTCCGATCGTGCCAATCCCAGCCGCCGCGAGGTAGACCAGCACCGGCGAGCCAAGCCCCCCAGCACCGACCGCCAGCACCTTGCCATCGATCAGCTTGCGCTGTCCCAACGGGCCGACCTGGTCCATGATCAAGTGTCGCGAGTAGCGCTCGACCATCTCGGGCGTCATCGCTGACCCGCCGGCACCACCAGCAATCGCCGGAATCACGGCCATCTCGTCGCCGTCAGCGACGCGGGTCTCTGGACCCTCGAGCGAGGCGATCTCGTGATTGTTCACGTACACATTGACGTGCTCGAGCAGCTCCCGCTCCGCATCGAAGACCATCTCTCCGAATCCCGGAAAGCGTTGATCGAGATCACGCAGTACGCCGTTGACGTCGATGCCCTCGGCACTGACGAACGTGCGATTGCCCGTAATCTTGCGGAACGGAGTCGGGATGTAGACCTTGACGCTCATCTGCTTGTCCTCTCAGCCTGCCTGTCGGTCTGTCAGCCCTTCGCGCTGACAGGTTGCTTGTCAGTTGCTTCAGTTGTCCGCGAGCGGCATCGAGAGATATCGCTCGCCCGTATCGCAAATGGTGGTAACCACGCGACAACCAGGACCGAGACGTCGCGCGACGATGCTCGCCGCGTGTACGTTCGCTCCCGATGAAATCCCACAGAGAATCCCCTCTTCGCGGGTGAGACGCAACATCATCTGCTCCGCCTCCCGATCCGACACACCGATCACCTCGTCGTACACCTCGCGATTGAGCACACCGGGGACAAACGACGCCCCGATCCCCTGAATCGCGTGGACGGAGAATCGTCCGCCCTGCAGCACCGGTGAGCGCTCGGGCTCGACCGCGGCGACGTGCAGACCGTCCTGCCGCTCGCGCAGCACCTCGCCGACACCAGTGATCGTGCCGCCCGTGCCGACGCCCGTGACGAACGCGTGGAGCCGTCCGCCGTCCGCCATCTCGTGGCCGTCCAGCGCTGCCCAAATCTCCAGCGCCGTCGTCCGACGATGGATCTCAGGATTGGAAAGATTCTGAAATTGTTGCGGCATGAAGTAACCGTCTTCCGACGCCAACTCCTCGGCTGCGAACACCGCGCCCGTCATCCCCTCGATCGCTGGTGTCAAGATCACTTCGGCTCCGAACCGCTCCAGCAATCGACGTCGCTCATGCGACATGTCCTCCGGCATCGTCAGGATCAGTCGGTATCCCTTGACCGCCGCGACCAATGCCAGTCCCACGCCCGTGTTCCCCGAGGTCGGCTCGACGATCACATCTCCAGTCCGCAGCGCGCCGCTGCACTCCGCGTCTTCAATCATCGCTCGCGCGATCCGATCCTTCACCGAACCACCAGGATTGAGCGACTCCAGCTTCGCCACGATCTCCGCGCCACCGTCAGGGACCACGCGACGCAGCGTCACCATTGGCGTCGCGCCAATCAGGTCAAGCACCGAATTTGCCAACTGCGGTCGAGTCAGGCTCAAGGTAATCGTCGTCTCGTCACGGTCGGCGGTCGATTCGGTCTGCACTAAATCTGATATCGACCACCGACTTTGGATCCGTAGTGTGCCGATTCCGCTGCCAGGTCGGCGATCGTGCGGTCGGCCAGTGTGTTCAGAATGGCGGCGCGCACATCGTCCCACAAGCGGACCTGCGCGGCCGCCCCCGTACAGCGCTCGGAGGCTCGACCATTTTGCGCCCCACGCTCGAGACATGCCGCCAAAGTCAGCGGACCCTCAAGCGCCTCGAGCACGCGATCCAGGCGGATGTCCTCTGGCGACTGGGCGAGCTGATGTCCGCCCTGCGCACCTCGCGCCGAGATAATGAACCCCGCCGCGCGTAACCTGCCCAAGACCTGACCAGCAAGCGAGGGAGGAATACCCTGACGCTCAGCGATCTCGGCCGACGGAATCGGCGCGCCGCCGTCTTGCTGAGCAAGATCGACCAGGGCGCGAATCCCGTAATCGCTCGTCGACGACAGTTTCATCATCTCGGCGAGGCCTTTCCGGACCGCAGTCAGCGCGATGCGGATAATCTTGACTGAAATAGTATCATTTCCCGCTGCTCAACCAAGCCCCACCGCCTGGTCGAGCGCCTCACGGTTGGGAGTAACCGCATGAACACGTCCGTCAGTGCATTCAACATGACAGAAATCGACGAGATCGCCCAACGATTGGCCGATCTCCATCCCGCGGACATCATCGCCGAGGCCCTCAAGCGCTGCAATCGGCTCACGATCTCGTTCAGCGGCGCCGAGGATGTGGTACTCGTCGACCTCGCCGCCCGAGAAGCGAGCAAGCTGGGCAAAACCTTCGACGTCTTCAGCCTCGACACCGGTCGCCTCCATCCCGAGACCCTGGAGTTCATCCAACGCGTCCGCGAGCACTACGACGTCCCAATCGCCACATACTCGCCCCAGGCCGACGCGGTCGAAATCCTCGTCCGCGAGAAAGGCCTCTTCAGTTTCCGCACCGACGGCCACCAAGAATGCTGCGGCATCCGCAAGGTCGAGCCGCTCGGACGCGCCCTCGCCAACGTCGACGCCTACATCACCGGTCAACGCAAGGACCAATCGCCAGGCACCCGGGCCGACATCCCCGTCGTCCAGCTCGATTCCGGTTTCGGTCGACAGGACCATCCGCTGATCAAGTTCAATCCGCTCGCCAACTGGACCTCAGCCCAAGTCTGGCAACACATCATGGCCTACAACGTGCCCTACAACCCACTCCACGACCACGGCTTCAAATCGATCGGCTGCGCCCCCTGCACTCGCGCGACGCATCCCGGCGAGCACGAGCGCGCCGGTCGCTGGTGGTGGGAGGAAGCGACCCAAAAGGAGTGCGGCCTGCACGCCATCAATCTCGATGATCAGAGGCCGTAAGCGCGAGAATCGCATCGACAAGTTCGCCCGTGTCAATCGGCGCCTCCGCCAGCACTCGACCGTCCGCTGTCGACACCACGGGCACCGCGTCGCCATACTCGCCCTCGCGCGCCGACCAGTCGAACAACATCGCCGCCGAGAGCGACGTCATCAGCTCCCGCGCGCGCTCGCAGAGCTCGCAATCGGCCTTCACCCAGAGCACCAACTCCAGACCGACATCGCCGCTAGCCACGACCCAATCCTCCACGCCGACTCGCGCGATGGGTCGGTCGGTCGGGCTTGGCTCCCTGCACAGGCGTCTGTCGATGCCGACGCAAATGCAGCGCCATCCAAACCGCAGCAGCGGCCGTCACAATCGCAAGTAGCTGCGGAACGGACAGCGCTCCAGCAATCGCGGCTTCATCCGTCCGCAACAGCGACAGCGACCCGCGCACGACTGCATAGGCAAACACGTAGAAGGTGAACCCCCAACCCGCGCCGATGCCCATCCGTCGCATCAGAAACAACCCACCGAGGATCATGAAGTCGAGGATCGGCTCATAGCCGCCAGCGACCGGGTGGACCGCCACCGGCGCCTCACCCTCGAGCCCGCGGGAACCTCGATACCACTCATCGAAATCAGGCGACGACCACTGACCATCGGTCAGCGGATGCGTATAGCGAAACGCCCACGGCAGGTCGGACGCGTTCGCGAAATGCTCGCCATTGACGAAATCGCCCAAGCGCCCGATCGCCTGTCCCAAAATCATCCCCGGCGCCGCGACATCAAGCGCAATCCATTTCGGAAAATCGGGCTTGAACAGCGTCACGTAGATGAATCCGCCAAGCACACCACCGATCATCGCGCCGTAGATCGAAATCCCGCCGTCGGTCAGCGCGAACGCGTCTCCGATCGAACCAATCTGGTCAGTGTGTTCCAGCACCCACAAGAGCCGTGCTCCGACGATGCCCGACAACACCGAGACGACCGCGATCGACATCGCGTCGTCCTCGGAAATCCGCGTTCGCCGCGCCAAACGGACCGAGAGCCACACCCCTAGCGCAATGCCGAGCGCGGTGAACAGTCCATGCCAGGTGAGCTCGAAGCCGCCCGTGTCGATCAACACCGGATTGATGTTGATATTGATCACACCGACGAGTCCCGCAACCACCGGCAACACCTGCTCAATCATTAGGACTCCCATCCTCTTCCCGAGCGTACCCCTGAGCGTAATCGTCCCCGAACGTCCCTCCACCAAAGACCCGTCGCAACACGCTCCTGCGCCGAGACGGGCGCGACGCGTCCGCTTGCCCGTCCTGACCCGTCGCGAGACGCTCCAGCTCCGACGACAGATCGACGCCATGTCCCGCCTGACCCGCCAGTTGCAGCCGATCAGACGTGATTCGCGCCCAGACCCTCCGCCGAGGCATGAAGAACGTCGTACTCATTCCGACAAGCCCCAGCGCGATTCCGACCCAAAACGCGGTCCCGCCAGGGTCTCGGCGGACATTCAGCCCCGTGAACTCTCGCGGTCCGCTGAACTGATAGCGCATCCCTCCCTGCACGACCTCCTCACCCTCGTCCAACTGAATCCGTCCCGACGCTCCTCCCAGACCGAGAATCATCCGCGACGGCCGACCAACCTGACCACCAGCCGACGACAAGGTCGACGGATCAGCCGACTCAGCCGTCGAGCCAACAGCGAGTTCTACGCTCTCACCACCCAGCGCATCAAACTGCTCCGCGGTCCGCGCGAGTCCAAATCGCTCAAGCGCAATCAGCGCATCGCCCTCGGCGCCAGGAATGTCGGTCGCGACCTCATAGAACACCGACTCCGCCCCCAACCAGGTCAGATCGATCGAGCCCACAGCACGAGCCTCACCCTCCGCTAGCGATCCCTGCACCGACAAGTCAGCCTCAGCGCCGAGATAGCTCAGCACGACGTCGCCGCTCAGATTCACGCGATCGCCAACCACCAGTCCGCCCCGCTCTTCCTCACGATTGGGCGAGTAGTAGAAGAATCCCTCGCCTGCGGCGCCGTCACGGAACCCGACCCAGAGGGTCTCATCCTCGCTGATCGGCAACACCGTCAGACGAGCCTCGTTCTGCGATTGATCCAGCGACACCACACCCTCAAAGACCGACTCTCCGTCGACCGCAATCGCCAACCTCGGCGCCGGCGGCGCCGCCTCGCCGACACCTAAGTCAGCGAACGTCAGACCAGCCGGTCGCTCCGGCGTCGGCATCGCTCGATACCAAAACGCGAACCCCTCTGACGTCGGCACCATCGTGATCGCCAACGAGCGCACACCGTCCAGCGGAATCAGTGTGTAACCCGAGATACGCGCATCCTCTGCATCCTCCGCAATCACTTCGTCAGCGACCTGATGCTCGAGCGAGATCACCTCCTCCGACACCACAACCCCGCTGCGCTCCACGCGAATCCGCGGACCAACGATCTGCTGATCGAGAAAGTGCGTCTCCGCATACAACAGCTGCCCCGACGCATGGTCGAAGACGCGCAACTCGGCGCCATGCTCCCAATACGCCGCTTGGTGGACTCGATATCCAGCCGCATGCACCGGTCCGTTCACCGTCACCTCGCCATTGCCGACCTCCTCACCGCCCTCAGCCACGCGGACAAAACTGCGAAAGTCCAGCGCCTGGCCATCATCAGCGAATCGCGCGACCGCGTCATCGACGATGATCTGCACCTGCGCCCGATCGTCACCAGGAGGAAAGAGAATGTGCGATTCACCCTCGGCCACCCAGAACTGGTACTCCTCCCCGGCAAACTTCGTCACCAGCGTCGCCCCGAGCAGTAACAGCAGCGCCAGGTGAGTCACGAACGTCGCCAACTGCGCCCAACCAAATCGATCGGCGAAGAGCAGCACCTCATCACCGACGACACTGACCCGCTCCACCCGATACCGCGCCGCTCGCAACCGCGCGATCAATCCCTCCTCCGTCGCCGCAGACTCAGTCCCCTCAGCCAGCATGATCGAGTGTCGATGCCGCGCGCGCTCGAAGTAGGCTGCGTTAACTCGCTTCGGCGGTCGACGCACCGTCCGCCACAGCGGCGGCGCGCGGCTCACCGTGCACACCGAGATCGCAAGCGCCACCAGCGCCACCACGGCATACCAATAGGGCTGCTTGTACAAATTGAAGACGCCGCCGTTGGTCTCGTAGAACCACGGGAAGTCGGCCAGCACATCGGTAAACCCGCCCCAGGTCGGACGCTGCGCCTCGATGTGCTCCTCCACCTGAGATGGGATGTCGGCGAGCTGCGGAGGCACCTGCGGGATCACCACGCCCACCGCCGAGAACAGCGCCGCCGCCAAAATCAAACCGATCGCCCACTTGACCGACGTCAGACGACGCCAAATCCACCAAACAGGATCATTCCCACGCAACCAAGTAGCTTCACGCCGCATACCCGTCAGCGTATCCGCGAGATCGCCAAGCAAATCGCGGAACCGCCCAAGAGTTACTCACGGTTGGGCAGCAAACATTCCCGCCCCCGCCCTCAAGGAGACCCCAAAATAAGTCGTCATACCCGCGCTCCGCCGGAGGCCTTTGATTAGGGCCTGTTCACTCTAATCGGGGCTTGTGTCAGAGTTTGGGGAACGGTCTGGCGGCCGGGCCAATGGGAATATGCAACTCACCGATGCACAGTGGGCGCGGATCGCGCCGCTCATGCCGACACCGCGCGGAAACTGCAAGCTGCGCCCACACGGCAGGCGCTGGAGGGTTGGCTGTTCGTGACCAAGGAGGGCTGTAGCTGGCGCGCCTTGCCCGAGCGGTTCGGTCCCTGGCACACGGTCTACTTGCGCGGACGACGCTGGATCGACAAAGGCGTGCTGGAACGCGTCTTCGCCGAGCTGCAGCGGGTCGAACTGGAGACGCAGCTTGAGCAACTTGAGCCAGACCGACCGCTGCGAATGTCGATCGACAGCACGAGCGTGAAGGTCCATCAGGACGGGACCGGGGCACCCTCCAAAAGGGGCGCCAGGCGATCGGACGCTCGCGCAGCCTGTCCCCGGCTTGACCGGGGAGAGGTCTGACGACGAAGCTGCACGCCATCGTGCTGGAAGACCGCCTCCCGTTGATCATGACCCTGACGCCGGGCCACTGGAGCGATGCGTCCTGGGGACGCTGGCTGCTGGAGCGGCTCGGCCCCGTATCTGGTCAGCCGCAACTGCTCGCCGACCGCGCCTACGAGGGCGACGCGATGCGCGCGCTGGCCGCCGAACTCGGCTGGGAGTTGGTCACGCCGCCAAAGTCGAATCGCCGCCAGCCCTGGGCGCTGAACCGCGTCGCCTATCGCGCCCGCAACGCGATCGAACGCTACTTCGGCCGCATCAAACGGCTGCGCGGGATCGCCATTCGCTACCACAAACTCTCCCATGTCTACTTCAACCAAGTCCTCCTCGCCTGCATCCACTTCATGACGAAATAGAGTGAACAGGCCCTAATTTGCTACCCCTCGCAGGGGGAGCGGTCGCGGAGCGACTGAGCAACTGTCTTGGAAGTCAAGCGTGTTGAGGTGGTTGCCAAGGGGTGTTGCTCTTGAGGATGGCGTTGAGGATGACCAGTAGTTTGCGCATACAGGCGGTGAGCGCGACCTTCTTGGGTTTGCCCCGGTCGAGCAGGCGCTGGTAGTAATCGCTGATCACGGGGTTGTGGCGGGTGGCGACGAGGGTGCCCATGTAGAGCGCCGCACGGACCGTGGCGCGACCGCCCCAGATGCTGCGCCGGCCACGCCATTGGCCACTGTCGCGGTTGAAGGGGGCGACGCCGACCAGGGCCGCGACCTGGCGCCGGTCGATTTGGCCCAGTTCGGGCAGTTGGGCGAGCAGGATGCGCGAGATCTGCGGTCCGACGCCGGGCACGCTCTGCAAGAGCTGGTCCTGTGCCCGCAAGTGGGGACTGTCCTGGATGCTGGCCTGGAGCTCGTCCTCGATTCGCTCGCGTTCCTGCGTGAGCCAGGCGATGTGCGCCTCGATCCCGGCTCGCAGGGTGGGGGTGGTGGCGCGGCAGCGTTGGCCCTCGGCGACCAGCATCGCGACCAGTTGTCGACGTCGGGCGAGCAGCTCACGCAGATGCTGGGTCTCGGCATCGGGCAGCGGGCGCAGCTGCAGCGGGACGGCCTCAGCGAAGTGGGCCAGGACGGCGGCGTCGAGCGCGTCGGTCTTGGCCAGCCGGCCGGTGGCGCGGGCGAAGTCGCGAACCTGGCGCGGGTTGACCACCACCATCGGCAACCCCGCCGCGGCCAGCTCCGCGACCAGCGGCCGCTCCAGACCGCCGGTCGCCTCCAGCACGATTCGTGTCGGTGCCAGCGCCTCCAACTGACTGACCAGGGCGTCGATCCCGGCCGTGTCGTTGTCCACCCGCTGGGCGGGTCCGTCAGCCGGCCGGATGGCGAGATCCAACCACTGTTGTGATACGTCAATGCCGACGTAGCGACTCGTCTCGGTCATCTCCCACTCCTATCCTGCGTAGGCCCGTCCTTGCAAGATGAGGGCTCCAGGGCCCGGGCAACTGTTCGGGCTCTCTCGCTGTAGTGGTGCGGCGACCCAAGCTCAGTCACGGCCTCACAGGCCCAGGGGGAATCGGTCTACCGCACCACGCTTCGCCCCGGGAAACACTTGTTCCCGGGGCGACAGCGAAGATACAAGGGGGTCCGCTGCTGGCGCGGGTACCAGATAGGGCTTGACGGAGCAGGACCCCCTCCGCCTTCGGCACCTCCCCCTGCAGGGGGAGGAAGGAGATCTCCGCGCTCCGCCGCGGGTATCTCGCTGAGGCCATCACCAGCATCGACGCTATTGACCCGTTCATGTCATGCACATCGGCATTGCCAAACGGATCGAGATTCCCACGCTGCGCGCAGGAATGACGGGAGTGGGGACGCAGGAATGACGGAGTTGGTGGATGATGCAAGGACCTCCCTCATGCGGGACCCGACCAAACCAGCCGACTACGTCTTCAACCCCGACCCGGTCAGCGGCACCAGCACCTGCTCCCCTTCCCCGACCAGTCCCTCCGACATCAGCTCCGACAACGCTGCCAGCGGCACCGCCGATGTCGGCTCGACGTACAGGCCCCGACTCGCCAGCGTTCGCTGCGCAGTCGCAATCTCCGCTTCGCCGACCGCGCCTACGCCGCCATCGCTTTCGCGCAGCGCCTCAAGCATCTGCGCCAGTCGAGGCGGCTTGCCCACCGCGATGCCATCCGCGACGGTCGACTCGGCAGCCTGCGGCTCGTCGCCGCGCCACGCCGACACCAACGGACTCACATTCGTCGCCTGAATTGCGAACAGCCGCGGCATCCGATCAATCCGCCCGAGCTGGATCAACTCACGGAACCCTCGATGCAACCCAATCAACAGCGACCCATTGCCAACAGGAAGCACGACCGCGTCGGGCATGCCGTGCTCAACAATCTCCTCCGCCGCGAGCTTCATCCCCTCCGAGAAGTACGGGCTGCGGTTATGCGAGAGATACGGGATGGACCGTTCTTGCGAGAATCGCTCCGCAGCAGCCGCGACCGCCTCGCGGTCGCCATCGACCAGATGCACATTGCCGCCCACCGCTCGAATCTGCGACAACTTGCCCTCGGGCGCCGACGCAGGCACGAAAATCTCAGCCGACATCTGCGCCGCCGCCCCATACGCGGCGAGCGCCGCTCCAGCATTGCCCGACGAATCCTCGACGAACCCCGCAGATCCGCCGCTCCACTGCGCCGACAGCGCCGCCGAGACCAACATCGCCGCACCGCGATCCTTGAACGACCCCGTTAGCGACAGAAACTCCAGCTTCAACTCCAACCGCAACCGACGCGCCTCGGGCCAGTCGAAACTGATCGTCGGCGTCCCGCCTTGACCCAGCGGCAAGGACGTCAACGGCAGCCGAATCCCACCCTCAGGCAACCGCGGATAATCGACCTCAAAGAGTCCACCGCAACGCTCGCAAGACAAATCCAACGACGCCGGCGCCTCAGCCCGACAGTCCAAGCAGCGGAGGTGATGTCGGACGACCGGCATTACGCGACAAATCGTCGCAGGTCATCGAGCAGTAGCTGAGGAACCTCCATCGCCGGGAAATGTCCGCCTTCGGGAAAGTCCGTCCAATGCGCGACATCAAATGCCCGCTCGCACCATGACCGAGGCGGCAGCGGCGTCCCCCGCGCGAGCTTGGCAAATCCCGTCGGCACCGACACGCGCTCACCCGCTCGCAGTACCACCTGACCGCCCACATCCGCCGCCACCGACTCCGGCGAACGCATCGCCTCGTGATAGATCCGCATCGCCGAGGACTGCGTCCGCGTGAACCAGTAGATCGACACCGTCACAAGCAGCTCGTCACGCGTGAAGCGTCGATACAGGTCGCCGCCGCGCGGAGCCTCGCTCTCGCGCATGACGTCAGCCAGCATCCACCACTTGTCGACGATCCACGCCAGCAAACCGATCGGAGAGTCCTCCAGAGGGAACGCCAGCGTCTGAAACTTCGTCCCGTGAATCCCCCGATGCGCCGCGTCGTCGCGGACGTACGGCTCCTGCTCCTCGGCGAAGAATCGACGCTCCTCGTCCGACTGCGGTCGCGCCGCCGATCCGCCAGGCCCCAATCCGGCGGCCGTCAGATGCAGCTTCGCAATCCGCTCAGGATGCCGCAGCGCCAACTGCGCACCGATCGGGGCACCCCAGTCGCCACCGTGGTAGAAAAACTCGTCATAGCCCAGCCGCGACATCAGCACAGCCCACATATCAGCGATCGCCGGCGGACCCAGTCCCGCCTTCGTGGGAATGTCCGACCAGCCATACCCAGGCAACGACGGCGCAATCACATGAAACGCCGGGAGCGACGAGTCGTGCGGCTCAGCCAACGCGTCAATGATCTTATGGAAGTCATACACCGTCGACGGCCAGCCATGCTGGATCAACAGCGGCCGCGCATCGGATCGCGAGCTCCGTCGATGGATCAGGTGAATCCCCAGCGACTCACCATTCCAAGCCGTCAGCGACGTTCGAAACTGCGGAAACGCATTCAACAGCCGCTCAATCGAACGCCAGTCAAACGCGTCCGCCCAATACGCCGCCAAATCCCGCATGAAGGCCAGGTCGATGCCATACAACCAACCCGACCCAGGCACCTCAGGCAACCATCGAGCGTCCCCCAACCGACGCCGAAGCTCGGCAATCTCAGCCTCCGGGACAAGAATCTCAAACGGCTGCACGACTCCGCCTCTGATCCCCTCTCCCTCTGGGAAAGGACGAGGATTAGGTCTCCCTCCTCTGATCCCCTCTCCACCTGGGAGAGGGCTAGGGTGAGGGCTCCCTCTCTCCCCCTACCGCAGCGGACGGAAGAAGTCGCGGATGTCCTGCACCAGCAGCTCCGGCTCCTCCAGCGCGGCGAAGTGCCCGCCCCGATCATGCTCCGACCACTGCGTGATGTTGTACGACGGCTCGCACCAACTCCGAGGCGCCGTGATGATCTCCGCCGGAAAAATCGAGAACCCCGTCGGCGTCTCCAGACGGCCGGGCATCATGTTCTCCGCCTGACTCTGGCGCATCTCGTAGTAGTACCGAGTCGACGAGTTGATCGTCTGCCCGAACCAGTAGATCGAGATATTCGTCAGGATCTCATCCTTCGTGAAACGCTTCTCGATGTCGCCATCGCAGTCCGACCATGCCCGCCACTTCTCCGTGATCCACGCCGCCAGACCAGCCGGCGAGTCAGTCAACCCATACGACAGCGTCTGCGGACGCGTGCCCTGGATCCACTGATAGCCGGTCTCCTGCGCCTGCCAATGCTGGGCCTTCGCCGCGACCGCGCGCTCGCGCTCGGTCCAGGTCTCGGGATCCGTCGCCGGCGGACGACCGATCGGCATATTGATCTGCGCACCGATGCAGTGCTCCGGATCCTGATACGCAACTTGGGCCGTCACAATCGCACCCCAGTCACCGCCCTGCGCCCCGTAGCGCTCGTAGCCCAGATCGGCCATCAGCTGATTCCAGAGCAACGCCGTCCGCTTCTGTCCAAACCCACCCGAGGTCGGAATCTGCGAGAATCCGTAGCCCGGAATCGACGGCGCCACGACCGTGAACGCATCCGCCGGATCGCCACCGTGCGCCGCCGGATCGGTCAGCAGACCAATGATCTTCGACACCTCATAGAACGTCCCCGGCCACCCATGCGTAAAGACCAGCGGCAGCGGATCGTCGCCGACGCCCTCCTGGTGCACGTAGTGGACCGTGTAGTCCTCGACGCCATCCGCCGAGACCTGCGTTGTGAACTGCGGCATCCGGTTCAGATAGGTCTCCTGAACGCGCCAGTCATATGAGCTGCGCCAGTACTCGCAAAGCTCCTGCATGTAGGCCAAATTCGACCCATACTGCCAACCCGAGTCCGCCACCTCCGACGGCCAGCGCGTCTGCGCCAACCGACGCTTCAGGTCACGAATCTCGGTATCGGGCACATCAATCTTGAACGGGTCAGGCATCGAAACATCCTCTCATCGCGGTCAGTCCACCCCAGTATCGCACGTGATTCCGCCTCGCCCACAGATCGGCAAAGACACCGCATGAGACGGCACGTCAGACGCCAAGATCCCATCCCCCGCAACAGGGAGACCTTCGATTAATTTGCTCCCCCTCGCAGGGGGAGCTGTCGCGGAGCGACTGAGCAACTGTCTTGGAAGTCAAGCGTGTTGAGGTGGTTGCCAAGGGGTGTTGCTCTTGAGGATGGCGTTGAGGATGACCAGTAGTTTGCGCATACAGGCGGTGAGCGCGACCTTCTTGGGTTTGCCCCGGTCGAGCAGGCGCTGGTAGTAATCGCTGATCACGGGGTTGTGGCGGGTGGCGACGAGGGTGCCCATGTAGAGCGCCGCACGGACCGTGGCGCGACCGCCCCAGATGCTGCGCCGGCCACGCCATTGGCCACTGTCGCGGTTGAAGGGGGCGACGCCGACCAGGGCCGCGACCTGGCGCCGGTCGATTTGGCCCAGTTCGGGCAGTTGGGCGAGCAGGATGCGCGAGATCTGCGGTCCGACGCCGGGCACGCTCTGCAAGAGCTGGTCCTGTGCCCGCAAGTGGGGACTGTCCTGGATGCTGGCCTGGAGCTCGTCCTCGATTCGCTCGCGTTCCTGCGTGAGCCAGGCGATGTGCGCCTCGATCCCGGCTCGCAGGGTGGGGGTGGTGGCGCGGCAGCGTTGGCCCTCGGCGACCAGCATCGCGACCAGTTGTCGACGTCGGGCGAGCAGCTCACGCAGATGCTGGGTCTCGGCATCGGGCAGCGGGCGCAGCTGCAGCGGGACGGCCTCAGCGAAGTGGGCCAGGACGGCGGCGTCGAGCGCGTCGGTCTTGGCCAGCCGGCCGGTGGCGCGGGCGAAGTCGCGAACCTGGCGCGGGTTGACCACCACCATCGGCAACCCCGCCGCGGCCAGCTCCGCGACCAGCGGCCGCTCCAGACCGCCGGTCGCCTCCAGCACGATTCGTGTCGGTGCCAGCGCCTCCAACTGACTGACCAGGGCGTCGATCCCGGCCGTGTCGTTGTCCACCCGCTGGGCGGGTCCGTCAGCCGGCCGGATGGCGAGATCCAACCACTGTTGTGATACGTCAATGCCGACGTAGCGACTCGTCTCGGTCATCTCCCACTCCTATCCTGCGTAGGCCCGTCCTTGCAAGATGAGGGCTCCAGGGCCCGGGCAACTGTTCGGGCTCTCTCGCTGTAGTGGTGCGGCGACCCAAGCTCAGTCACGGCCTCACAGGCCCAGGGGGAATCGGTCTACCGCACCACGCTTCGCCCCGGGAAACACTTGTTCCCGGGGCGACAGCGAAGATACAAGGGGGTCCGCTGCTGGCGCAGGTACCCAATAGCTGGTGGCGAACAGCCCCTCCCCCTCCGCCATCGCCTTCGGCACCTCCCAATGCAAGGGGGAGGAAAGGGATTATGCAAAGAGGTCTCCTATAGGCGCGCGACTGCTCAGGGCGCCGGCCCAGAGACCGTCTCACGCAGCCACATGCTCGGCTGCCACGACCCCCACACCACGTCACCCAGCGTCATCGCTACCAACCACCGGCAACACGATGTACCGCTCAATCCACTCGCGGACCTCGTCTGTGATGTAAGGAGGTCGTGCAACAGTCGCATACTCCGAGTTCGGCACAATCTTGTCAGTCAGATAGAACGCGCAAAGTTCTGCTGATAGCTCTTGAGGATCATCGACACCATATATTCCCTGTTGTTGTAAACATTATTCGCATTCGCGATCCGCCAATTCCCACTCGCTCCCTGCTCAAAACCTACTATATCGACAAAGTCTTGAGCCATCGACGTCTGTAACCACAGCTCGGAGACTGACCGCGCAGTTCCATACTCTCTCGTTCTCAAGTAGTCATGATCGATATGTTCTTTGAACGTATACCAATCCTGGTGAATGTGACACAGCTCATGCAGCTCAATCTTGAGCAGATTCACCTCTCCGATCTGCTGAGCCGGGTCTTCGAGCTGAAGCAGGAACAGCCTCGGTAAGAAACGTTGATACATGGCCCCTCCATCAATCCAGATACTCAGAAACGTGCCCGCTATACCTCTGGCCTCTCTGATCGTGCCGTCTATCTTGCACACATTCTGAAAGACAGGGACCAAGCCAAAGAAACTGCGTGCCTCCTCCGACCACGTATCTCCACAAGTCGATTGGAAGACGAGATTGTCTCCCTGATGGGCCTCGAGTGCCATCGGTCTGTCGAAACCCGTACATTTCTCCATGTTCACCAGAGAGGCTCGGCGTCCTTCATCCGCTACCAGGTCCAGTCCATAGACGATGTCGCAGTTATCGACGCACAACACACCGATCGTTGTCCTCGCAGGAATGAACTCCTGATACTTGTCAGCGAACGGCTGATTAAACGCGTTCGGCTTCTCGTAGTGATACTCGTAGACCTGCTGCGTTTCCTCATCGACAATTTCCAACTCGTTCACATTGCAGCCCAGCGTAGACAGTCGGCTCACCAGGTGGTACATCGACCCGCCACCATATTGGACCAAGGCTGTACCTTCTTTGGTCCTGGCTGGGTCATGCTCGGGACGCAGCAGCCAGCGTACCTCGGTTTCCTGCAGGTCGAGCGTCGGCCAGTCCGACCTCGCACGATGCTCACCACCAGCCTCCGCGCAAATGACACCAAGCATTCCCTCGTCAATCCGCCCGCCGGCCACAGCAACCATCGACTCGAACCGAGCATTCACGAAAGCAGGTGCCGCCGCATGCCAGCTCCAGCCAAGGTCTGGCAGCCACATCGCCTGCAAATCGCAATCGTGCAACCACAGCCGAGTCGTCAACTCATCCCACGAGCCGCCCGTCCACTCGAAGTAGCCCAACTGACGTCCCTGAGCCAACTGTTGCCGCTCGCCAGTCCACAACAAAGCCGCTTCAGGAGGCTCACTCGCCGTGCTAACCGTTGGCTCTTCCGCCCCCGCCTGCCCAGGCGACAACGCCAATCCCATCCCCACCGCCGAAGCGAACACCACCACACCCAGTGCAGTCAGTAGTGCGAGCACAGTAACGCGCCCGCTGTCTCGAGTATGAGCTCTGTGCATCTTGCCTGACAGTCATCGTCGTATCGACGCGCACATGCTAACGCGCGTTCACCAGATCAGCCGTCCGAGAAAGAACATCCAACACCTCACGCCTCAAACAACGGACCAACCGCGCATCGGAAGCCGGGCAGGACATCCATCCCGTCAAGCTCGTCATCCTCGCGATAAACAACAACGCCACGCCCAGCGTGATGCGCCTCAACCATCCGCTCATCAGGAAATGCCACCCATACCAGCCGCACACCATGTCGCAGCCACATCTCCGCCTTGTCATTCACCTGCTGGCGACTATCACTCGGCGACTTCACCTCGACCGCAAGCTCAGGAATCTGCTCCGAATACTTCCGATTACGTTGATCAAGCGGCATCTGCAAGGCCGAGATAAAGGCGACATCAGGAGCTCGCACCGTGTCAGGATCGCGCTCGACCTTGACCCCAGGATCACCAGCCACAACCCGCCCCAGTCGGCGCGGTTTGACAAAGTTGCCAAGTTCTCTCGAGAACTCCGCCACGATCTGCGCATGATCAATCCCCGGTGCCATAGTTTCGCAGAGAACCCCTCGAATCAGCTCGCCATGAAATCCATTGCCAGACAGCTCCAGCAAGTCATCAGCCGTCACCAAGACGGTTGGCGTTTGCGTCACCATCCGATGCCTCCGCTTCAGCTACGCGCAACCGTGCCGCCACAATAGCGCTCAGCCCTCGACCACGTCTCCCGCGACCGGGTCGACGCGCACACCCTTCGACGCCACCCACTCCAGCGCCCGATCGATCTCATCGTGATTGCCGTCCAGCTCCAGCACGACCCAGCCGAAGTCATGCTCGACGTCAGCCATGCGGATATTGGTCACGACAGCAAACTCGTGCCCCACCCGATAGATCACCGGCTCGGTGACGGAATCACCCTCAAACGTGAATCGAACTCGACGAGTCGCCATGATCAGCCTCCCACACCGACTGCTTGCGGGGCCTCGGCAAAGGCATCTTCAAACGACTTCAGCGTACCCTCGACCGGAATCGGCTGGGTCACATGCTCGACCACCGCGTCTGACGTCTTCAGACCACCACCGGTGATGAACACCACGGTCGACTCATCAGGATCGATCTGCTCATTCGCGATCGCCTGCCGCAACCCCGCGATCGTGACGCCGCCAGCAGTCTCCGCAAAGACGCCCTCGCACTCCGCGAGTAGCTGAATCCCCTCGACCACTTCTGGGTCGGTCACCGCCGTCGCGCCGCCATCTGTACGTTTCATCGTCTTGAGCGCGTAATAGCCGTCCGCCGGATTGCCGATCGCCAGCGACTTCGCGATCGTGTCCGGCTTGACCGGCCGAATGTTCGTGGTCTCATTGCGCCACGCCGTCGTAATCGGCGAGCAACCCTCCGCCTGTGCGCCGATCATCCGCACCGGCGTCTCCTCAATCAGCCCGTATCGCTGGAACTCCTGAAATCCCTTATGAATCTTGGTAAACAGCGAGCCCGACGCCATCGGCGCAACCACCTGTCGCGGCGCTCGCCAGCCAAGCTGCTCAGCCACCTCATAGGCCAACGTCCGCGAGCCCTCGGCATAGTACGGACGCACATTAATGTTGACGAACGCCCAGTGCCGATTGTCCGCCAGCTCCGAGCAGAGCCGATTGACATCGTCGTACGACCCGTTGACCGACACGATCGTCGGGTTGTAGACCGCAGAGCCGAGCACCTTGCCCGCCTCAAGATCGTGCGGGATGAAGACGATCGCCTCCATCCCCGCGCGCGCTGCATGCGCCGAGACCGAGTTGGCCAAATTGCCCGTCGAGGCACACGCCAGCGTCTGGAAGCCCAACTGTCGCGCTCGCGACGACGCCACTGCCACCACTCGATCCTTGAACGACCACGACGGATTACACGTGTCGTTCTTGATCCACAACTCGCGCATGCCCAACCGCTCGGCCAGACGGTCAGCGCGCAACAGCGGTGTCCAGCCGACGTTGAGGTCGACGATGAAATCGTCGTCAACCGGCAGTAGGTCTTTGTAGCGCCAGATCGAGCGTGGTCCCGACTCAATCCGCTCACGGGAAATCTTCGATTGAATGCCATCGTGGTCGTAAGCGACCTCGAGCGGGCCAAAGCAGAAGTCGCACACGTGCAGCGGGTCGAGAGGGAACTCGCGCCCGCACTCACGACAGGCGAGAGAGGTGGCATAGGTCATGGCTGGTCGGATCTTTCGCTAGAGCATCATCGGCGGTGGAGCGGGTACGTTTCGGCCCTCCCTCGCCGCGCCTCTGAACGGAGGTGCTAGCGAGACAGGACCTCGGGCATCGCCATGCGGCCCAGCATCATCACGTCGACAGTCATGCGCATCGTCATCATTCACGAGCGTATCACAGCAGGGACAGCACTCACCAAACCCGCGACATATCAACGCTCAGGCCGACACACACATCCTCACCCGAGAGCGTCGCCGGGTCATCCAGCGCTTCAACCTCACCATTCGCGCGATACACCCACACCTTCCGCTCAAACGGATCAATCAGCCAGCCCAGCCGCACACCAGCCTCAATCCACTCAACCATCTTCTCCCGCTGATCCTCAACCGACTGGCTCGGCGACCTCACCTCCCAGATCAGGTCTGGGCTCAACGTGAACGTCTTCGCCCACCACATCGGGTCATCGGATACTCGCTCTGGCGACAGCCACGAACCATCGGGGTACTTCCAGTCCTCGGTCCACATGTGATAGTCGACCGAGCTATCAAACACCTCTCCACCCGCGATATCCACCCATTCATCGATCTGACGACCAAGCTTAATCGTAATCCTGCCTCCGATCGGAGCCGTCATGACAATCCTTAACCTTCGCTGCCTCGTCAGCTCGATGCGACGACCAGGGTGCGACTCCCGCAAGCCCTCCCACCAGTCATCCGTCACCTCGAACCCCTCAGGCAGCGGAATCAACAACTGACCCGACACCTCCGCCGGAATCTCCGGCCACCAATCGACCAACGCTCCAGATTCCCGCGCTGTGACCATTTCCGCGCTCCTCACCAAACCCGTGACATATCGACCACCAGACCCTCGCACACATCCTCACCCGAAAGCGTCACCGGATCGTCCCGTGTCTCAACGTCACCGTTCGCGCGATAGACCCACACCTTCCGGTCGTAGGGATCAATCAGCCAGCCCAATCGCACCCCAGCCTCAATCCACTCGAACATCTTCTCCTGTTGATCCTCAACCGATTGGCTCGGCGACCTCACCTCAAACATGAAATCCGGCGCCAACCGGAACGAGTGTCGCCACGGCTGTGAGTGATCAGGCAAACGCTCATCCGAGATCCACGCCCCATCAGGCCGCTTACGCTCGCCGAGCGAAGAGATGAACTCTGAGGCGCTCTCAAACCCATCGCCACCCCCGCCGGCCTCTATCCATGCAGCCAAGAAGTACCCAACCCAAAAGCTGATTCGACTTCCCTCCGAGCTTCCCATGTAGCAACGCAGCTTTCGATCGCGAGTCAACTCGATGCGGATGAGATCGTTTCGCCCGAGCAGTTCACTCCACCACTCGTCCGTGACTTCGAACCCATCGGGCAAGGGCACCAGCAGTTGGCCGTCAATGCCCTCCGGCAGCGCTGGCATCCAGATTTCGGTACGTTCACGAGTCGGGGTCACGGAAGGCTCCTGTCCGACCAGGCTAGCCAAAACACTCCGCACGCCATGGATCTCCGTGCATGTGGTAGCCATCACCTGCGGGGAGAACCTTGAAGGGGCCCCGCACCATCAAATTCCCAGAACCCTCGTGCGTCACCCGTAGCGCTCCTCACGCCACGGATCTCCGTGCATGTGATAGCCATACATCTCCCAGAATCCTGGCGCGTCCCGATTCATGAACTCCAGACCACCCACCCACTTCGCCGACTTCCAGAAGTACAGCGACGGAATCACCCCTCGCACCGGACCGCCGTGCATCGCGTCCAACGGTCTGCCGTCGTGCCCGACCGCCAGCATCGCATGATCATCGGCGCGGATGTCAGCCATCGGAATATTGGTCGTGTATCCGCCGTAGCAGTGGAACATCACGTGCGTCGCCGACGCCTTCACGCCCAACGCCTCAAACAGATCCGAAAGCAACACCCCCTCCCACGTGTTGTCGTACCGCGACCAGTGAGTCACACAATGGATATCGTTGTGCTTTTTCGATACGCCAATCTCAAGAAACTGCTCGTACGACAGAATCCGCTCTTCCGCCACCTCACCCCAGACCTGCAGATTCCAGTCCGGTGTCGCAATCCTCGGGGTGCCGCCGTAGGTCAGCACCGGCCACTCACGCACCAGACGCTGACCCGGCGGCAACCGATCGTGCCCCGTCTCCTTGCGCCTGCGCTGCAATTCCGAAAACGTCACTCCGGCCAAAATCTCACTCACAATGCTGCTCCTGCATCATCCCATCAGCACCAAGGTGCCACACGCGACTTCCTCAGATTATCCGAATCCCGACAATCCGCGTGTAATCTCGACATATGGCCAATCTGATGCCGGAGATCCAACACGAACCATCGACCGAATCGAGCGCCGCCCCATACCGACCACGTCGCTCACACCGACGATTTGTCGCCCTCGCCGCGCTGATCGTCGCCTTCGACCAAATCACCAAAGTGATCCTCCGCGAGACCCTCGCCCTCGGCGACCGCGAGTGGCTGGCCGAGTTCTTCGCCTTCTCACACATCGCCAACGACGGCGGCGCCTTCGGCATCTTCGGCGGACAGAACACCGTGCTCGCTGTCTCCGCCGTTGTCGCGATCGGCGTCGTCGCGATCTACTACTTCTTCCCACCCCTAGACCATTGGCTCATCCGCTCCGGACTCGCCCTCATTCTCGGTGGCGCGATCGGAAACCTGCTCGACCGCATCTACCAAGGCCACGTGACCGACTTCATCGATTTCATCCACTTCCCCGCCTTCAACGTCGCCGATGCCGCGATCAACGTCGGCGTTGCCGCCATTGTGATCGCTCTGCTCTTCAACGACCTCCTCAAACGCGACCCTCGAGCGCCACAATCAGACCGTTATGAGTAACACCATCAATACCCCAAGCACGTCGGACGATCCCACCCCAGCACTCGAGCTCATGGCAGACCAGGACGGCGAGCGTCTCGACCAATTCATCGCCCGACGCCTCGACGGCGCATCGCGCACCCAATCCCGACGCCTGATCGACGACGGACTCGTGCGGATCGACGGCGCCCTCGAACGTCCCGCATACAAGCTGCGCTTCGGCGAGCTCGTCAGCATCCTCCCGCGAGACACCCAATCGGCCGAAACTGCGCCCGAGATCGAGCTCCGCGTCGTCTATGAAGACGACAGCTTCGCCGTCATCGACAAGCCCGCTCGAATCACCGTCCACCCAGCCCCAGGCGAGACCCAACCGACCCTCATCGGCGCCATCCTCGATCGCTGGCCAGAAACCACATCAATCGCCGACGACGACCCCGAGTCCGACCCGCAACGACCAGGCCTCGTCCACCGCCTTGACCGAGACACAACCGGCCTCCTGATGATCGCCAAAACGGCGGCGGCACTCCAATCACTCCGCAACCAGCTTCGCGAGCGCACAATCGACAAGCGCTACCTCGCCGTGGTCGTTGGTGCTCCCGATCCTGCCCAGGGCCTGATCGACGCACCGATCGGTCGCGATCCCGCCGATCCTCGGCGCATGGCCATCCTCGACCGCGCACGACCCTCTCAGACCGGCTACGAAACGCTCGAGCGCTTCGCGGACGCCGCCCTGCTCAAGTGCCAGCTCATCACCGGTCGTACACATCAGATTCGCGTCCACCTCAACGCGATCGGACATCCGATCGCCGGCGACACCCTCTACGGACTACCCACACCACTGATCGATCGACAGGCATTACACGCCGAGCAGCTCACGATCCGCCATCCACTCTCGGACGAACCGATCACCCTCAACGCCGATCAGCCCGCCGACATCCGCCGGTTGCTCAGCCACCTCCGCGACGGTGGACTCCTCCTCGGCGATCAACCGATGTCAGACACCCAGCGGAGATCGGCTGATACCGTGAAACGCAAATCTCGCTCGACCAAGCGCAATCGACGTCGTCGCACACAACACATCCGCTAACCCCTGACCAAACTCAGTACTCCGGAGATCTACCCATGAGCGTCCGCGTTCGCTACGGACCCTCCCCAACCGGCGAGCCCCACGTCGGCAACATTCGTACCGCCCTCTTCGACTGGCTCCTCGCCCGACGCTTCGGCGGACAGTTCATCGTTCGAATTGAAGACACCGACCAATCGCGCGCCGTCGAAGGCACCGAACAACTGATTCTTGACGCCCTCACCTGGCTCGGACTCGACTGGGACGAAGGACCCGATATCGGCGGTCCATTCGGCCCCTACCGACAGTCCGAGCGCCTCCCGCTCTACGTCGAGGCCGCAAATCGACTGATCGTCGACGGCAAGGCCTACCGCTGCGTCTGCACCTCGGAGCGTCTCGACGCACTGCGCAAGTCCCAGCAGAAGGCCAAGCAACCGCCCGGCTACGACCGTCGCTGCCGCACCCTCAACCTCCCTGCCGATCAGCCCCACGTCGTCCGACTCGCCATGCCCACCGACGGCGACACAATCGTCGACGACTACCTCAGAGGCGCCGTCTCATTCCAGAACGCCCTGCTCGACGACCACGTCCTCCTCAAACGCGACGGCTTCCCGACCTATCACCTCGCCTCCGTCGTGGACGATCATCACATGGAAATCACCCACGTCATTCGAGGCGAGGAATGGCTCTCCTCCGCTCCCCGACACGTCCAGACCTACGCTGCGCTCGGCTGGGAGGCGCCAACCTGGGTCCACATCCCCATCATCCGCGGCCCCGACCAGGGCAAACTCTCCAAGCGACACGGCGCCACCTCAATCCGACAGTACGCCGAAGAGGGCTTCCTCCCCGAAGCGATGCTCAACTTCCTCGCCTTGCTCGGATGGTCCAAGGACGAGACCACCAGCATTATGTCGCGCGACGAAATCGCCGAAGCGTTCGACCTCGACGGACTCGGACTCGCCTCCGCCATGTTCGACATCGAGCGCCTCCGCGAGATGAACGCCCGATACATCCGCGACCTCGACCCAAGCGACTTCCTCCAGCGAGGCAAGCCGCACCTCGAGAGCTGTGTCGGACATTTGATCAGCGACGACGACCTCAATCGGCTGCTGCCCATCGCCCCAGCGATCCAGGAACGCGTCAAACTGATGCCCGAGTTCGCCGACTACACCGATTTCTTCTTCACTAGCGGACCGCTCAGCTACGACAACAAAGAGCTCATGGGCCGCGGCTACAAGAACAAGCCATGGGCCGCGCTCGAATCGGTCGAAGCATCACTCAAGGCCCTGCGCAGCCTTGAGGAATCGGACTGGACGACCACGCAGCTCGAAGCCGTCCTCCGCGACCTCGCCAGCGAGCGCGGCGAGAAGCCAGGAGCCGTGTTCACCCCAATCCGCGTCGCCACAACCGGCAAGCGCATCGCACCGCCGCTCTTTGAAACCTTGGAAACACTTGGCCAGTCGCTGACCGTGGAACGGCTCAATATGGCCGCCGAACGTCTGGCCAGACCCGATGACTAATCGCACAAAGGTGGTAAACTGATTTCCCGTTGGGGATTGGTCTAGTGGTAGGACGGCTGACTCTGGATCAGTTAGCGGGGGTTCGAATCCTCCATCCCCAGCCAACCGGTCAGCCAAACCAGCGTGGGGCATTCGTCTAGCGGCCAAGGACACCGCCCTCTCAAGGCGGAGATCAGGGGTTCGAATCCCCTATGCCCTACTTATTTTATGTCAACTCGATCAGGCGTGCTGCCAGACCCTCGGCTGAGAACCGTCCACATACAACAAGACTTGCGAGGCGGCTGTCGTCACGGTCGATAGTCGACCGCGATCACGATTCCCGCCACAATCTCTTCCACCTCGTCTGCTCTGAGCACGCCGACACGCCTCATCAGCCGCTCCGTCGACACGCTTCGAACTTGCAAGAAGTCGGCGGCTGAATCTGCCTGGAGGCCGTTCCGATTGGTCGCAGGAATCAAGAACCTATTGAATTGGTCGGCGAAGCCATCCTGCCAGGTTGTGAGCGGGACGATGATACGCACCGGCGACCTGTCGAAGGCAGGGGAACTGACCACAACAGCCGGGCGATCGCGCTGTAACTCAGCTCCGACGGCACGCGGGAGCCGTACTAGCCAAACCTCGCCTCGCGTCGGAGTCTCGTCGCTCAAAGAGAACTCCGCCGCCTAATCGATCTCGTCGCTGGTGATTGCATCCCAGGCCTGGGTCTCGGACAGGTCCACCGATATGGCGACCTGCTGCAGCGCATGGTGTCTCTCTTCGAGAGATTGACGTGCCAAGTCTCTCAACGACGCACGCAACTCGCGTCCAGCGTCCTTCTGCTGACCCATACCTGGGAGGTATCCCTCGGCGTCTTCGCTTGTGATCATGTTCTCCGCCAATGCCCGAAGCACGAGCCGCCTGAACAGCGCCGGCGTCTCACTCGACTCGTAACGATATGGCTCCGACCGATGCCAACCCTGAGAACGGAACTGGATGTTGAGAGATCGATAGAGGTCAGCACCGATGATTCCAAGATCGTGCACGCGACGAATCCACGCTTGCATGCTCAGGCCCCAACGCTGCTTCAACAATCCAAGCTCGTGGAGATCCAGCCCGCGTCGGTGGGTACCAAGCTCTCGGCGCGCGGCCTCGGCGGGAACCAGGAGGGCCGCCGCGAAGCGATGCGCAAACTGCTCATCCGTCTTCCCGTCTCCGGTGCTCTCCATGACCAGGTGACCAAGCTCATGCGCGGCATTGAAGCGCAGCCGGTCGGGAGGAACCGCCGTATTCAACAGTAGGAGGGGACTCCGGCCAGCCCAACCGGACCGGGCATCGAAGCCCCACTCCTGTTGCCAACCAACGACAGAGCCGCCACGTTCCTCAATCAGCCCGAGCAGGCTGTCAATCGGCCGATCTCCCAAGTTCCAGCGCATACGCAGCGCAGCGGCTGCATTCTCGCAGTCTCCTACGACTCGGACCTCTATCGGCCCAGGTAGATCGTGCCGGTCGTCCAGTTGAAAGATGCTTCGCAGCTTGAACTCGACTTCGAGCCTCTGTTGTGCGATCGCGGTCAGTTGATTCTGGCGCGCCTTGCTCAAACTGGCGTGCTTGCGATAGGCCACCCACTCGATCTCGATCGCATCCTCGAAGAGCAACGACGACGCCGTCACACTGAGGGCTTGGGCGATATCCGAGATCCGCGTCGGAGTCGGTTGCGCCAGCCCCTTCTCGTACTTGGAAAGCGCCTGCTTCGAGACAGGATGCTCCAGCTTTCCCGCTAGTCCTTCCAGCGACAGTCCGGCTGCCAGCCGAGCTTGGCGCAGTCGGGTCCCCAGCATGGTTTCTCCTCCGCACTCATCCAACGCAAGCACATTGTCCCGAGCGCTGCTCGTCACCAATTGGTTGACAATCCTACATAGTCTGGGTACGGTTGTCTATACAGAGGTTCGAGGCGCAGTTTGACCAATGAGGTTCTTATGTCGAGCGCTCATCTTGAATCGGTAGTGGTTGCAGGTCACGAGAAGGTCAGCTACTTCGTCAACGGCGAGCAGTCTGAGCACGAGGTCGTAAGTGATCCAGACGGCAAGGATTTCAGGCTTACCGAAGGCGAAATCCTCGAAAGCGCGGGATTCATTCCTGTTGAGGAGTGGCAGCTCACCCGCAACAAAGACAACTACACGTTCGTATCCCCCAAAGACCTGATAACGCTCGAAAACGGCGAGCAGTTCACCGCAACCTTCTAGGGACCAACCCCGGCCTCGTGAATCATGACCATTGACGATTTTGACAAATATCTGCAACAGCTCGGGATGATGGAGAGCCCCACTCGGTCCTTCGCGACTACGAGTTGACAACGGGACTGCTTCGCGGGTGGCAGTGCGACATCGCAATCCAACGCAACAACTCCATTCCTTTCGTCCCTCCCGCTGCAATTCACACCCGTCCCCACTTAGTTCCGATGTCCATGGACGAGCCATTCAAGACTCAAGAATGCGGCATCGGTCCTGATTGGCAGTACTGGAGCCGCCGATTCGACCACCGGCCCACGCCGAAGCGGTTGTGGGCACACATCCTCACCGTATTGGGGGACGATCGATGGTCCATCAGTTAGCTGACTTCAGCACTTACGAAACTTCGGTCGCCATGACCGCTGACGTTGACGCCCTTCTGGCGAACCACGTCCACAAGAACGCCGATCAGGAAGATTTGACGTTCGCCTATTGGAAGCCCAGCGTCGGCCAACACCGGTACACAGCCGTGATCACAGAGTTGGTCATGCCCGAGGATGGGGACCGTGTCCTACACGGCAACGTGGCGTTCTACCCGCAGTACCTATTGCGCGTGCTCACAGAGGTACAGGAAGGCAGTGGAATCGCCTTCTTGCACGGCCATCCGAAACCCGGATGGCAAGGAATGAGCAAAGATGACGTCGTCGCGGAGCGCGATCGCCTAGCTGGCCAGGTTGCTAGCCGAACGGGACTTCCGTTGCTCGGACTGACGCGGGGAACCGATGGGGCCTGGAGTGGTCGAATCTGGCTCCGCAACAGCCCGCGTTCCCATTTGCGTAAGGACGTTCGCTCCGTTCGAGTAGTCGGTAAGGAGCTTTCCACCACATTTCATCCAGAGGAGGCGGTCGTCAGGTCCAGGGATAGTCAAGTCGCGACGCTCAGTGTGTGGGGCGAAACAGCCCAACAGCGACTCGTGAGGACGCGAGTCGGGATTGTGGGGTTGGGAAGCGTGGGCAGCCTCGTCTCGGAATCGTTGATCAGGTTGGGCTTGCGTCGACTGACGTTCATCAACTGACGTTCATCGACTTCGACAAGATCGAACAAAGGAACCTAGACCGAACATTGGGAGCCTCACATGAGGATGTCCACGCGGAATCGCTGAAGGTTGACGTAGCCGCGCGAACTGCCAGGAGCAGCGCCACTGCAAGCGCTCTCGACCTACGGCGTGTGCCGCACAGCTTGCTCAGCGCCGAAGGGCTCTCCGCGGCACTCGACTGCGACATCCTCTTCTCTTGCGTAGACCGTCCCTGGCCGCGTCACCTGCTCAACACGATCGCGTACAGCCATCTCATTCCGGTCATCGACGGCGGAATCATGGCCAAGGTGAAGCCTGACGGCACCCCACAGCACGTGACCTGGCGAATCAAAACCGTCGGGCCGGACCACGCCTGCATGGTCCGCCTTGAGGCTCTGCGGAGGAGCGATGTGGCGCTGGACTGTGACGGAAAGCTCGATGATCCTGATTACATCGCTGGTCTGAGCGAGGAAGACAAGGCCGTCATCTCACGAAGAAACGTCTTTCCATTCAGCATGAGCGTCGCCGCTCACGAAGTCCTTCAGTTTGTCGGCTTAGTGACCGGCATGTCTAGAATCGCGGGCGACGGCCCTCAGACCTATGACGCCTTTCCCGGCGCCATGAAGGTCGACCGAGGGCGAAAGTGCAATAGTGCTTGTGATTTCACAGAGTCAACGCGACTATACCTGACCTGCATCTAGGTCTCGTCAACGCACGCCCGTAGGAATCACATGGACCAAGTTCACTAACGATGAGGCGACAATATCCGGGACTCGCCCAGCGCAGCCTGAGGCACATCTGAGCCGGCCGGTAACACCAACTGCCCGCCGAAAAGCAGTTTCAATCGACGCTGGCAGCGCAGCACTCGACCCGTCTCTCCGGGTTGAGGAGTGACACTTCGAGATACAGAATATCGAGGTATTTCAGCCATTCGCACACGGAAGGTTGTGAGCCAAGGATTGACCCAACGGAACTCTCGCAGCGTTGAGGCAGTCATCGAGAGCCTCTAGCAGGCTGCTGAACTAGGGATAGCGGAGTCAGATCCATTTCTGATTCAAGGTTGGGCGCTGGCGGTGCGAAAATGGCGAGAGAGTCCTCTAGGTGAGAGGGTGTAGTCCTGAGCGCTAGGTCCGGCGTTTGATGCGGGTGGAGTCCGTTTCAGCTACGCGGCGGCGGACTCGACCGTCCTTATCCGGCCGAACACCTCTTAGACGATCTTGCTTCGACGCGGGCTGCGGCGGTAGCCCAGGTGCCGGGTCGTGTGGCCCTCTTTCGCAAATCGATCTGCAGTGATCGGCGCAGACAGGCACTGAGCCGTCGCTTGCGCGCAACCGAGTGAACTGGTAGCAACAGCTATAGCTGGACTGTCGGGCCAATATAGTGGCCTACCACGAGCCAAGGCGCGCCGCAGTGACCCAGCAGACCAGCGAGACGGAGATTGAAGCATATGGGACTGGGCTGGGTACGAAAGCCCGGTTTGACGGCGCGACAGCTCCTCCTCTTGCTGTTACTGGCGGCCTCGTTGGTAGGCCTGCTCTTGCTGCTCGAGTTCATCGTCTCGCAGACCTCCACCGGTCCGCGTGAATTGATGGCCGGACCATCCAGCGCAGATGAAACGCTCGGCGTGCCGAGCGGCGCAGAACTGCTCAAGTATCTGATCCTGGCGTTATCGATCATTTTGGCGGTGGCGGCGCTGGTCGCCCCTCTGGGCTGGCCATTGCGCCGAGCTGCCTTTCAGAGATGGTGGGCGCTTCTTGCAGGCGTCATCGTCGCCGCGACGTTGGCGCTGGCCGGAGGCTATCTGGTCTTCTCGGGGATGTTGGACGACCTGGTTCCCTACGACGAGCATCTGGTCAGACTGTCGCACGTAGAGACCGAGAGCTTGCTCGTCCTGGCAGCGATCTTCCTCTCTGTCACGATCGCTGGCTTGGTCCACTGGAGACTGCTGGTGGCGGCTCTGGTTGTCTGGATCGCCGCGGTCGGCGGATTCGGCTTGCTGGACACTGAGCCAATTGACGGGCTGCGACTGTTCCCGGCGAGGGAGATCGAGAGCCTACCCGGCAGCTTCGGCGAGGAAGTGAGGAGCATTCAGCAGGGGGAGGCGGAAGATGTAGCACGTTTGATGCGGTCGGAGGTGACGGCGTTGCAGACTGCTCCACCGTCAAACGCTCCCGTCTTTCGCGTGAGCGGTGCGACCCATACGCGTTACCTGAGAACCTCCACTGGCGACATCTACGAGGGCGGTATCTGGAGTGCAGAATCGGGACCCAGCGTGAGTCTGGAGCCGAACGCTCCAGTTGCGGACGCGCTCGGTTCTCTGGTTCCGGATTTGCCTTGGCCGACGGCGGCTCCTCGGCGCGAACTATCCGACGAGATCGTGATCACGCCTATTCCAGGGGTTGAGCTGCTCCCGGACGGCGTACTCCCCTTGGCTCAGCACCTGCGCCGAGTAGACGTATCCATGAATTATTTCCCGTTCAGCGACACGTTGGCGTCCGATGTCGAATTGCCGAGCTACGCCATGGAGGTGACGTTCCAGTCATTCGCGCTGAGTCAAAGGATTAACGCGTCGCCTGTGGCGGACCAGGCCTGGCTCCAGCTGCCGGCAACGCTGCCGCGGCGAGTGCGTAATCTGGCCGAGCAGATCACTGGCGGTGAATCGGCTCCCTACTTGAAGGCGCGGCTGCTCCAGGCGTACCTCCAAGAGGAACACGGATACGCCACCGCCGAATCGGAATGGGAAGCGTCCGCGGCCGAGGGTCGTGACCCGGTCGATTGGTTTCTCTTCGAGCGCCGGTCTGGCACCGCGGGCAACTTCAGCAGCGCGTTTGTGGTGCTTGCTCGGGCTGCCGGCGTTCCAGCCCGAGCCGTGTCTGGTTGGCTGATCAAGGAACAAGCAGAGACTCAGACGGTCTACGCCCAGCAGGCGCACCAGTGGGCGGAAATCGCATTGGACGGACTCGGGTGGGTAACCCTCGATCCCTTCCCAAGAGACGCGCGTTCCGACGCGGACATTGACCATGCCTGGCTGATCACGATGGAGGACCTGGCGGCCAGCGCGTCGTCGGCAGTGCGCAACGCGGTGCCGGCGCTCCGCGACGGCGCAGAGAATGCGGGGGCGCTACTCAAACTCTTTGAAGTCGTTGACGCTGTCGAGGACCCTGCTGTCAGGCTGGCCGCGCGGTTAGCTCTTGGGGCGCTGAATCTCGATCGCTTCACGGTCCTGCTGGTGGAAGACGGAAGCCCCGAACTCAGGATGGTCGCGGCTTACGGACTAGGAGTGATCGCCGATCCCGAGTCGCAGGACGTATTGATCCAAGTGTTGGCTGCAGACGAGCATGCTGGGGTTCGAGAGTCGGCGGCCGAGGCGTTGGCCTTCCTCGGCAAGGACGGAGCCGAAGAGACGTTGTTGCTGGCGCTGGATGCCGATCCAGCTGCTGCGGTGCGCGAGGCCTCTGCACTGACCCTGGGCACTCTCCAGACCGAGTCGGCGGCGGCCAGAATGATTCCCGTGCTCGACGCCGATTCGTCCGCAGCGGTGCGCGCGGCCGTGGCCTGGGCGCTAGGTGAGATCCAGCACGATCCCGCGTTGCCGGTCCTACTCAACGCTCGGCGAGAGGACGGTTCAGCCACAGTGAGAGACGCCGCAGCCGAAGCGATCAGCGAGTGGGAGTTCGGTGATCTCGTAGCGATCCTCGAAGGTGCAGTCGAGCCTAACCTGCGCGCGGCGGCCGCGCAGGTGTTGGGAGAGAGCAATCTTGAGGAGGCGATCGTTCCCCTTGGCAAGGCCTTGAACGATTCAGAGCAAAAGGTCCGCGAGATGGTACGCGCGGCGCTGGAGGCGATCGGCAAAGTCACCTGGTTGGAGAGCGGGGGTGGAGTGCTGGAGTATGAGGGCGATCTCGCATTCTTGCCTGACGTGACAGCGGACAGCCGCAAGATCGCTCCCGTGGAGCCTGTTTTCCGCGTTCGCGGTTCGTCACACACCAGTCTGTTGCGTGTCGCCGTGGGCGACACTTATCGAGAAGGCAGATGGACTGCCACTGAACAAGAAGACCGGGACGCAGGGATGACGGGCATCGAGTTCCGACCACATGACATCATCCCGCAGCAGTCCGAGGGCGTAGGTCATCAGAACAGCATCGATATCTCCGGTGTCGGACTTGCGCAGTCCATCCTCTCCGGCCCCGTGCCAACCTCGCTACATGCGCAGTCGTTCGCGAACCCGGTTCGCTATCAGGTGCCCAGTCACACCGTGTTTGCCCGCGACACCGCTCAATACAGTTGGGACGCCATCGCCTATGAGTACGCTCAGCAATTGCTCCATTCCGCCAACCTGTGGTCTCTTAGCGACGACTCTGTACTCACACAGCTTCCGAGCGACGCGTGGGTCGAACAGGCACGAGTGCTGGCAGTTGCGATCACCGCCGACGAGACCTCGGCGTACGGCAAGGCCAAGGCGATTGAACAGTATCTGATCGGCGAGTTCACCTACCTGGCTCCCGGATCGAGCGCCGCAGCGAGTGAAGAGCGGGACCCGATTGCAGCGTTGCTCTTCGATACCCGCGAGGGTTCTGCTGGTGCGCTGAGCAGTGCGTTCGTGATTCTGGCCCGCAGCCTCGGCATCCCCGCCCGGGTGGTATCAGGATGGGCGGTCGCAGAGCAGAGCGGGAGTCAGGTTGTGTTTGCGGATCAGGCACATCAGTGGGCCGAGGTGCCATTCGAGAGACTCGGCTGGGTCACATTCGATCCGGCGCCGGACGGGGCGCCCTCGAGAGTCCCAGATGAAATCGAGACTTACGAACGAATGGGCGCAGAGGTCACGCGGTTGGAGAGTGGTGGAGCGCTGGTGGAGCAGGACGGCAGAACGTTCATCATGCCAGGCTCGACAGCACAGCCGGTGGCCGCGGGGCCTCACGTGGCGCTCTATGAAGTGTCGGGCGCCCGGAACGTCGGATACTTACGTGTGTCCGTTGGGGATCAGTACGAGGATGGTGTCTGGAGCCAGTTGGACCCGGTAAGCATCGAATACAAGGCTGGATCATATGTTCAGTCAACGTTGCGTTCGCTGTACGAGGAGTTGAAGTCCCAGGCCAACACCCCATTCGCTGACAGGCTGTCGTCACCGTCACTCTTCGGCCTGAGGGAGAACTCTCCGCGAGCGGACAGTGTCCTCATCAAGATGAGTACTGCTGACGGTATGGACCAGTTGCCATCGGGCGCGATGCCCACGTCGCTCAACCTGCAGTCAATGGGTCTGCACGGAACCCTGCATCCGTTCAGCGGCATGTTTGTGTCTGAGGGTGGCTCCAGCCAGTATTCTTGGAGTGCAAAATTGCCTTCCTACTCCACGAGCGATCTGAATCGCGCGGCTGCGGTGACAGATGCGGACAGCTATACCCAGCTGCCCGCCGACCTGCCCGACGGTGTTCAGCAATTGGCCGAACAAATCACCGCTGGTCAGGGCTCGGCCTACGCCAAAGCCGTGGCCTTGGAGCAGTATCTGCGGGCCAACTATAGCTACGCGGCTGACGGTCAGGACCTCGAGGCGGTGCCAGCAGGCCGCGACCCGGTGGATTGGTTCCTGTTTGACGCTCAAGAGGGGACTGCCGGACAGTTCAGTAGTGCGTTCGTCGTCATGGCCCGCTCGATTGGTATTCCATCGCGAGTCGTTTCGGGATTCGTGATCTCGCCGTCGCCGGAACAGCAGACCGTGCACGCCGATCAGGCGCACCAGTGGGCCGAGGTCGCCTTGGACGGGCTCGGCTGGGTTCGCTTCGATCCAACCACCCCCGGCGGACCGGCGTCGCGTGTGCCCGGCGAATCACCGGACGCCAGAGGAGGGAGCGGAAACAGTGACGCTCCTGGTGCTCAGCCTGGCGCCAGACCCGCTGGAAGCAACCGCAGGCCGACCGACACCGTTACGAACATCACCGAAGCACCTGAACAGATTCGGCGACAAGCGCCATTCCTGGTGGCCGGCACCGTGCAGACCCCAAGTGGGCAAGACGTCAGCGGGATCACGGTGGAGATTTATGTCAACGAGACCAAGGAGCACGGAGGCACGAAGATTGGCGAGACGACCTCGCGCTTAGGTCGCTTTGAGGCGCTCGCGGAACTTCCTCCACACCTAGAGTTGGGCGGTTATCAGCTTCTCGCACGTGCTGTCGGCAACAGCCAGTTCAATGAGTCCTGGAGTGATCCTGATATTCAGGTCTTCTCGGGCAGTCAGTTTGAGTTGAGTGGTCCAACGGAGGCCGACCTGTACGCGGAAGCCGAGTTTGCAGGCAGGCTGACCGACGACACTGACGAAGCGCTCGCGGATCGCGTGATCGAGGTCACCTTCTCCAGCAGCACCGGACTGGTTGTGGTCACCGATGAAGAAGGCCGGTTCAGCTTCTCCAAGAGCTTCTCCCAGTTGGGCGAACACTGGGTCGAAGTCGGGTTTGACGGAGAGGAACTGCTGCTGGACGAGAGCGCACGTCTGAACTTCAATGTGGTGCAGCCAACCGAGATCGCCGTCTACGCCCCGGATGCCGTGGCACAAGGCGAGGCGCTCATGGTCACTGGACGAGTGCGCGCGGTGCGCGGGCCCGCACTCCAAGAAGGACAGGTGGAGCTGACCTTGTCGAGCGCCGAAGAGGTGGACATTGTCACCGTCGAAATCGGCGACGACGGGCGGTTCAAACACTCTGTACCGTCTCTTGATCACACGGGCCCTCATACATTGACGGGGCGATTTACCGGAGCACAGTTCATTCGAACATCGGTCGCGGAGGTCAGCATTCAAGTCCTGCGACCTACAGTGCTGACGCTCGACGGTCCCACCTTTGTGCAGGACGGCGGAGCCGTCAGCGTTACGGGCACGTTGCGTGAGCAGGACGACCACCCGGTCGCTGGCGCCATCGTGCGAATTTTGGGCGCGCAGCCGCTCACTCGAACAACCGACGCCAACGGGCAGTTTACTGGGCAAGTCGAGGCCGCTTTCGACGAGAACGCCGCGTACGATCCGCACGAGTCCGCCTTCCGGATTGAGGCGGTCTACGAGCACTCGACCGAACTTGCCTCGAGCAGCGCGGCGTGGACTGTGGCCGTCGGAGTTCCGCGAATTCTGGTGGAAGATGTGGAATCTGCAATTCGCGGCGAGGAGACGATAGTGCGCGGAACGGTCCTTGTGGGGACGAACCGTCCCGTCTCAGGCGTCGACCTGACGCTTTCACCTGAGATCGTCGTCACGACCAACGAAGCTGGTGCATTCACGCACAGGCTTTCTCTGTCCACAGAAGAACCTTTGGGTAGCAGTGAGTTGGAGATTGTGGCTCCCGACCTCGGCATTAGGACCACGCTGCAATTCTCGGTCAAGTCCCGCAGCACTCTGATTGTGACTCCGCTGGGCGATGTGGGCCCCGGTCGGATCGCGATGCTGCAAGCAGCGCTATTGGATGACCGGGGAGTCGGGATCGCGGGAGCTCGCTTGCGTTCCAGCCAGGGCATGGACGCGACCACCGACGAGTTTGGACTTGCGACGCTGGAGCTTGAGGTGCCTGAGTCGGAGGCGTTGGCCGGCAGTCGGGTGGAGTTCACGTTCGCCGGAGATGACGCCCACGCCCCGCTTAGCACCCCTTATTTCTGGGAGGGGGCGATCACGCCGGGCGGGTTGAACTGGCAGATCGTGGCTGGAGCGGCCGTGTTGTTCGTCTTGCTCCTTGCTGCCGGGTACGTCCTGAGAGCATTCATGCCTTTGCGGCTCGTCGGCAGGCTGCGCCGCAGGCCTGTACTGCACGAACCGATGCCAACGGCCGAGATGGTCGATGCGATTGTGCGAGACACCGATGCCGGAGGCACCGAGGACAACGAAGAAAGTGATGACGCAGAAGCCGATGTTGGAGGGAATGTTCAGCCTCCTGTCCAGCTTCACATTGGGTTCGACAAGTCGGCGGACGACCTGCCCGATGTCTGGGGCGCGAACGAGGATGTCCACATCAACGTGCGCGTGAGCGACGACGGGCGGCCCGTGGCCGGAGCGAACCTCGCTGTGTCCGTTGGCGATAGCGCTAGGTTCAACCTGACCGTCGGCGAGGACGGACTCGGCCACTTCACCTGGAGCCACGCGGAGCCTGGCGAGTACACGGTCTCGGCTGAGTTCACGGGCGACGATGGTGCAGTCGTCGAGTCACGCGTCGTTCAGATTGTGGAGTTCCGCGAAGAGATCGTTCGCCTCTATGGCGTCTTCCAGGACTGGGCCAAGGAGCAGGATGCAGGCGTTTCGGATGAGTCGACGCCACGCGAGGTGGAGATGCTTCTGGCAACCCTTGGTTTCACGATCCCCGAACAGTACCTGAATGACGTCGTTTCTCGATTCGAAGAAGCCGACTACAGCGAACACGAAATTCTGCGTAGGCAATACGAAGAGATGTACCGCTCATTGAACGCCGTAGTAGGTGCTGACCAATGAGGATCAGAGTGATCGCCAATCGGCTGGCGACGGCGGCGGTATTGCTCTCTGGAGCGGCGGTGGCAGCGTTTCTGCTGTTCGGGGACGCCAACCACGAGCTGTCCGATTTGGTAGGCATCGAAGTGGGCTTCGTAACCTGGCCCGTGGGGCTATGCGTCGGCCTGATGACAATCGGCCGACTTTGCCTGTGGCTGAGCAATTCGGAGCTCGCTGCGCATGTCTCTGTGCGACGAAGTCACGAGTCAGCGGCTATCCCGATGCGCTTAGCTGACGTGCTGGTTGGCATCCATCGACTGCTTACGGACGTGGGCTGGGCGGCGCTGGTTCTGGGCCTGTTGTCATCGGTGACGGAATGGCCAGGCCTGCAAGTCAATCACCAAGCAGCAGCAGAGAGCGTCGCACCCGCGCACTATCTGGGCGGTCTTGAGTCGTTCGTCGCCTGGAGCGCGCTGCTCTTGGCGACATTCATCACCGCTCGGGCGGTGGCGACAGTCCGCCCGGAAGTTGGGACCATTGTCGGCTGGCCAGTGATGCCCCTGGCTGGGTTCGGTATCGCATACGGGCTGCTCGCTGACAATGGCGCACTGGCGGCCGCCTTCGGTCTGGACGGGACCTTGCCACTGTTGGGATTCGCCCTCATGGCGGCACTTGCATGGGCCGCATCGGCGATCGGAAGAGCCCTGGTGATCTGGCCGGATCGGCGCTCTCGGAGTCTGCGTTGGCTACGTGCGATCAGCGAAACAGCATGGCCGCTTGCGCTGTTCGGCGCCGTGGTCGCCCTCGCCAGTGAGGCCGAGCGAGTATCCACGCAGACTCGGTTCACAGGTCCGGGTTCGGTGGATGCGTCCTACCTGGAAGTACTTCACTCACACACCCTCATAGAGTCGCTTGCTTTGTTCATCCCTTTCGCGCTGATCAACTACGTCCGAGCCCGAGGACCCTCCGTCGCCAGTGTCGTTGGCGCGCCGAGCCGTCATCTCGCGCTGATTGCGATCGCATACATCCTGTTCGCCGACAGCGGCGTGATCGCGACAGCGTTCGCAGTTGAGTTCCCTTGGATGCTTAGGGCGCTAGTCGGCGCCACAGCGCTTGTCTACGCGGCCTCGACACTTCGCAACGTGGCGAATCTTCGCGTCCGACGCTCGTACCTGAAGTTGGCCTTGAATGGCCTACAAGCACTGAGCGCAGCCGCGAGCGCTGCTGCGCCAGCCGCCGTGGTGTTGGCGACGCTGCATTACCTCCCTGCGGCAGGTGTCGAACTGCTCGAGCTACCGGCAACGAGATCGTTCTGGGAGGGCCTCCTGCCTCTGGTCGCAGGACTGTACGAGGCGCGACTCGCCATCGCCGGGTCGCTGTTCATCACGACGGCTATGCTGCGGCTCATCCGATCGATGAGTGGTCAGATCAGCCTGCGCGTTGAGGCCCTGATGTCGGCCGTGAGCTATCTGGTGGCGGGCTGTCTGATCTGGATCATCGCGACCGACCTCGCCGAAAATGGCCATGGGTTCACCTTCGTCGGCGCCGTTGGAGCGGCGGGCATGTTCTCGCTCGCACTGAGCCGACTGGCCTCATCCTTCGCTGCATCATCAAGCCCCGCATTGGCAGACATTGCCGGTTGGCTCTCGGCCTCTTGGGTCCGGGCGTTCATACTTGGCGCGGCCGCAATGTTCTACGTGTTGCTGCTGCGACCCGTTGTCTACGCCCAAGTGGGACTCGCCGCATTGTACGAGTACATCGCGCTCTTGGCTCTGCTGCTGGCCGTGTTGTTCAGTGTCGTCAACCGACTACGCGTCGTCGCCAGCCCGGACGAAGCGGTGGATCGCGGCGGCGACAGTTGGCGGCGCCACCAACAGGCGCTCGAACACAAGGATGACACTCGGGCCGCGCTGCCCGATGCGATGCGACAACAATATCTGGAACACGGAGACTGGCGACCGCTGTGGGTGTACCTGCTGGCGCTGCTCTACCGAAGCGAGACCTCGGTGGCGACCATCGTCACCGTCTGCGAAACGCTCCGACGTGGTGCTGGTACGCCGCTCGCATCGGTAACCCTCAGCCACAGCCGCAAGAGGCGTGCCAGGTCGACAGTTCTGAAACTCGCGCTCGACACGGCAGGTCAGGCACTAGCGGACTCACCAGCACAACGAGAACGACTCAGCGAAGACGGCATACGCGGGCTGGGAGCGTCCTACATCGAAAATGGAGCAGACCCCGTACCACTCGTAGTGGCGCTGATCGTCGCACAGTGCCAACGCGGCGATCGGCCGGAAGACGCTGTAGAGCGCTGGTTCTACCTGCTTGACACTTCGCACCCGGTTCTGGATTGGCTCAAGCCGCGATGGGGCCGCCTCGCCGGCAAACCGAGGTCAGCGGCACAGCGTCAGAATCTGGTCAACGAGGCAATCGCGTCGTTCTCCGACAAAGCGCCCCAGGACAGAAGGATTCCTCCGCGTGACCGATTCGCCGGCGACACCGTCGGGAGCCGTCCATGACCAGTGCTTATGCCGCACGTCGCGGCTCAACCACATCGGCTTCTAGCATCAACAGTTATCGACAGCAGGGAGGTTCTCAGCGATGAACGAGAGTGAATTGGAAACAGCCCGAATCTCCTGCAATCAGATCATCGATCGGGTCATGGAAGTGTTCGTCGGCGATCGCAGACTGCTGCAACGGCTGCTCGCAGCGGCCCTTGCCAACGGGCACGTGCTGTTTGAGGACTATCCCGGCCTCGGCAAGACCCTGTTGGCGAAGGCATTCTCTCGGGCGATCGGCGGAGAGAGAGCACGCATTCAGTTCACGCCCGACCTATTGCCCTCGGACATCCTGGGGATGAACATCTGGAACCAGAGAGACTCCACCTTCCAGATGATGCGGGGTCCGATCTTCACCAATGTGTTGCTGGCTGATGAGATCAACCGAGCGCCGCCCAAGACCCAGTCGGCGTTGCTCGAAGCGATGGAGGAGCGACACGTCACACTTGACGGACAGACGCTGCGCATTGAACCGCCCTTCATGGTCATCGCAACCCAGAACCCGATTGAACAGGAAGGCACCTATCCACTTCCTGAAGCTCAGATGGACCGCTTTCTGCTCAAACTGTCGACCGGCTATCCGGCGAACGCCGCACTCGAACGCGACATCCTGCAAATGCGCATCCAGAATCAGAAGGATGATCCCTCGCCAGATCTGGAGCCCGCCGTCGACATGCGCCGTTTCGTCGAGTTACAGCAAATGGTCGAGACCAGCGTCTACACCGACGAGCTGATCCAGGACTACATCACGCAGTTGGTCAGACTGTCGCGCGAGCATCCTCGAGTGTCAGTAGGTGTCAGTCCCCGTGGTGGGCTGGCCCTGCTCAGAGCATCGCGAGCCTTCGCGTTGATTCAAGGTAGGGACTTCGTGGTACCGGACGACGTCAAGATGCTGGTCCCCCATGTGCTCGCCCATCGGATCATGCTGAACATCGAAGATGTGTTGGAGGGTATGCGCAGCGAGTTCGTCGTCGAAGAGATTATGTCCCGAGTACCCGCGCCTTCCGGTGTTCGGGAGGCCGCTCCCAAGTGAAGCTCCAGCCGTCTCAGCTGAGTTGGATCGCCGCTGCCCTGCTCCTGCTCGTGGCAGGGCTGGTGTTGGGCAACATCGTCCTGCTGAGCGGCGCAGTCTTCGTCCTGTTCACAGCGCTGTTATCGACCACGCTGAGGCCGCCAAACGGCGTCGAGGTGACGAGAAACCCGTCCAACGTCACATGTTGGGTCGGCGAAACGTTGTCCGTGGAGAGACGGATCACGGTGCGAGGCGGGATCGGTGCAATCCTCATCCACGACGAGTTGCCTGCAGAAGCAGAGGTCGTCAGTGGGAGCAATCTTCGTGTGGTCTGGAAGTGGCCAGGCAGCCACGCGGTAGACATCTCCTACGAGGTGCGATTCCCGAGGCGTGGCGCCTTCACACTCGAGGAAACCGGCTGGGATGCGCGCCCGCCGTTCGGCGTGACCTGGAGCGCGTCGGGTTCTGCAGGAGGGTCGATGCAGGTCTCCGTCGTGCCCAGGATTCGCAGCATTGCCCGACTCAACGTGCTGCGAACGCTGACAAGATCGAACAGCTTCGGCAATAACCGCTCTGCATTGGGCACCGACTCTGACGAGTTCCGCGAATTGCGGCCATACCAGCCAGGCGATCCCTTCAACCGGATCAACTGGAAGGCCAGCGCTCGGGGGACCAGGGCGGACAATCTCCCAATCGTTAACGAACGGTACCCAGAAGCGAAGCGGGGAGCGTGGATCTTCCTGGATACCGCAAACTACATGGATGTCGGCTCGCCGTTGTCCAACCCGTTGGAGAACACGATCGAGGCATCAGGCGCGCTTGCGCAGTACTACCTGGGCCGAGGCTCGACAGTGGGTGCGTACGCCTACAACAGCCTCGACGGTCGAGGTGGTTTGCTAACACCGGATTCAGGTAAGAGTCAGTTCAGACGGCTGGTGCAAATGCTGGCCGGCCTGAAGCCGGGCTCGCCGCAGGAAGACCTCCTACAAGCTACGGAACGTTGCAAGAGCTTCCTCCTGCGATTGCAACCTGATGTCTTCGTCATCACGCGTCTGGACATACAGTACGACCGACCAGGTGAAACGTCAGCTTCGCGCGAGCGATTCAAGACGGCGATTGGGCGCCTCGTCTCCCTTGGTGCAGCTGCGAACCGGAGCAATCGTGTCATCGTGGTGCATGTCTCTCCACCCGAGTCGTCGGAGATGGCTCAAGGGCTGCGCTGGACTGGTTGGGAGGCACAGTCGGTTGCCGGCGAAGTCACCCGAGCAGGCGCGCGAGTGATCGAATGGGATCCTGAATCTGAAGAATTCGTATCGGTGTTGTTGCGCTATGTCAAAACAAATCGTTAGACCGCGCAGGCGCGCTGAGGGCCTCTGGTTCGTCGCTGTCGAGTTGCTGGCGCAATGTCTCCTGATCCTGATCGCCGCCTACGTTCTCGAGAGCATCGACCCGCTGCGTGTGGAGCCATTACTGGTGCTGGTCGCCGGCGTGGCCGCGTACTGGACACTTCGGGCGCTGGGCCGTGACAACCCTGCGTTTTGGCTGCTCGCGCCTGCTACCACGTTTCCGCACATCGCGGCGGCCTGGGTTCACAATCGGATTGGGTGGGGAGAGTTTCTCCAGTTTCAGTACGAGTACATCGACAACCGCACTACATATGAAGATATGACGCTCTTCGTCGCCTGCCTGGCGTTGCTGATCGCCCTGCACCGTACAATTGGCATCAAGCGCTGGAACGGACAGATGCTGACTCAACAAGTTGACCAACCAGAGCGTCGCCGCATCGTCCGGCGCGAAGCGATCTTGGTCATCGGACTATTGCTCGCAGGACTGCTAGCAACCGGCGCTATGATTGCGCTCGCAGAAATATTGGTATCTGACGACGGAGTTCTACTGAGTAGGACGTCGTTAACCATTGCAACAATCGGAGGCGGCGCGGCCGTGTTACTAGTCTTGATCCTCTTACTGTGGTTCCGAGGTTTGATGGGAGCGCGCGTTGAAGAAGGGGGAACAGTCGCAGGCGCAATGACGGAGAGCCGGCAAGACGCGGAGCGTTCCTAGAGCCTGTTTACTCTATTTCCTCATCAGGTGGATGCAGGCGAGGAGGACTTGGTTGAACTCGACATTGCCGAGTTTGTGATAGCGGTTAGCAATGTCCGGCTAGCGCTTGATGCGGCCAAAGTGGCAATCGATACCATTGCGATCATGGTAGGCGACGCGGTTCAGCACCCAGGGCTTGCCGCGATTCGACTATGGCGGCGTCAAAACTCCCAGCCGAGTTCGGCAGCCAGCGCGCGCATCGCATCGCCCCTGTAAGCGCAGTCGGCTACAAGTTGCGGCTGACCTGATATGGGGCCGTGCCGTTCCAACAGCCAGCGTCCACAGGGTTCATCGCCCCAGTGGACCGGCGTCAGGGTCAGGATCAGCGGCAGACGGTCCGTCAGCACGACGGCGTACAGCGTGGTCGTTAGGCCTCTGCGCGAGCGACCAATCACCTGGTGCCCCGGTTGGTGGGCGCTCCCGTGCCTTGCAGTCGAGCGAGATGCGCCGCGGTCTGTCCGGCTCACCTTGCTCGAGCTGCGCCTCCAGCTCGACGCGCTGCAGCTCGGCGCGCTGCAGCTCGGCGAAGACACGTTCCAGGACGCACCTGTCAATCCAGCGTCGGCCGCGCATGTAAACTGGATGCCAGGGAGCGAACCGCTCGGGCAAGGCTCGCTAGCTACAGCCTTCTTTCGTCACAAACAACCCTCCAGCACCAGTCGCGAGGGCAGCGTGCAGTTCCCGCGCGGAGTTGGCATGCGCGGCACGACTCGCTCCCACTGTGCATCAGTGAGTGGCATATTCCCATTGGTCCGCCCGCCGAACCGTCACCTAACTCTGACACAAGCCCCGATTAGAGTGAACAGGCACTAAGCGCGGTCGGCGCTCGCGGTAGACGGAGCGATCCGCACCGGCAAGACCCATCTCGTGATTGCGCTCGGAGTCAAGGCGGTCCGATGCTGCCTGCGCGTCGACTTCGTTTGGGCCACCAATTTTGTCCGCGAACGGTCACGCGTGTATGAGCGTTAACTCAGGGTCGCATTGCTGATGGTCGGCAGCGAACTGGACTACAATCTGCTCGCCGACCAATCTGAGCGGCGTTCCACAAACGTCACCACCAACCTCGGGGGGGCAAATCTTCGGTGACGAGAAGCTGATCACCGCGTTTCTCGACCGCCTCCAAGGGTTCAGGTCTCCTGGTCTGAGACCGATCAATTGGACTAGGTTCAGAGGCAATCAATCCACAACACAGGTTTCCCATGCCCGCGAGGGGGGGGGGGGGGAGACGCCCCGGTATCCGCGTCTGTTCGAGACCGGTGCCATGACACTGGCATACCTACCTCCTCTGCTCGACTACAGCGCCACCTCCCACTCGAACGTTCGTCCTACAGTCCCTTTTGGCCTACCAAACAGCACCCCAGAGCGAACTCCGTCCAGGAGGCCAAGAGGGACTGTACTGCGAGCGTTTGCGTGGGACGTGGTGTTGTACGACCTACTGGAGCTCCGCCCCGGATTTCTGCCGCAGTGGTGACTCTCCGGCGATTCAGTCTCCGAGCCTGTTTGGACGCGGCTGGGCTACTCTCGTGACTATGGCAATGCGAGGTATCGCTCGGGCTCCTGCGACCTGCGGTGAGTTGGCCCAGGGCATGCTCGAGGGCTCGCTTGTGATGGTGACCTGTCCGATTGACCTGTATTCCACCGCGTCGGTAGAGCTGCGATCTGGACTGGGTCAGATTGATGGCCCCGCAGAATGCTCAAAGGCGGTCCAGGCAGTCGCGCTCGTGCTCGAGCACCTGGGTCGCGCCGACCTTGACGCCACGCTGACCATCGACAGTCCGATCCCGCGCGAGAAAGGGATGGCGAGCAGCACGGCCGACATCGTCGCATCGATGGTCGCCACCGCATCAGCGCTGGGTAGAACAATCGATGAGAAAACTCTGGCGGAACTTGCGTTGGCTGTCGAGCCGAGCGATGGAATCATGATTCCGGGGATCGCACTATTCGATCATCTCAGCGGCAGCGTCAGGCGGAGCCTTGGGCATCCACCTCCGCTGAATGTTCTGGTCCTGGAGTTCGAGCCAACGCTCGACACAGAAGCCTTCAATGCAACCGATCGCAGCGCAACGTTGCAGTCGCACAGGGAGTCATTCCGTCGGGCACTGTCCTTGATTGAAGCCGGTATCGCAACGGCCGATTCTGAACTCGTCGGTCGCGGGGCGACGCTGAGCGCGGTGGCCTATCAGGCCGTGCTGCCCAAGCCTCAACTGCCGGAAGTACTTTCGATCGCCGAGGCCTGTGGAGCCGTCGGAGTAAACGTTGCACACAGCGGGACAGTGATCGGTTTGCTGTTCGCCCAGGACGGGAAACATCTCGATGCGGTTTCATCTCATGCACGGAGGCGTCTACCGGGGCTGGTCGCTGTCCATAGGCAACGGCTGATTGGTGGGGGAGCGGCGACGTTCGTTGGTGAGCCAGTACCCACAACCGCGTCTTAGGGCGTGTTCAAGCCATTTCGCCATGAGGTGGACGCATCCGAGGAGGACTTGCTTAAGGTAGACGTGGTCGTGTTTGTGATAGCGGTTGGCGATGCCGCGCAGTCGTTTGATGCGACCGAAGTAACGTTCGATCGAGTTGCGGGCGCGGTCGGCGACACGGTTGACCACCCTAGTTTGGCGCTGGTTCGGCGGCCAACGCGCGCATCGCATCGCCTTCGTAGGCGCGGTCGGCGAGCAGTTGCGGCTGATCAGATACGGCGCCGAGCCGCTGCAGCAGCCAGCGTCCACAGGTGACTGGAACCTGGCAAAGTCGAAAGTCATGGACCACGCACGCCTCGTCCTGATCGATTAGCTAGGGTTCACGCCAGACCAATGGGTTCGCGACATGCCGGCCCGATTTCGACGCTGTAATCTGCGAAACCAAACCCGGTAAGGAATACACCTGAGAAGCTTGGGTCTACGATGACGATGGTGAAACAATCGACACCCGACGTATCCACAAGGGTTGGGTCAACATCGCAGAAACACCCGTATAGTGGAAAGTGACCGGTGGCACGGGACCTTACTCCCTGACTGTTGACAACGAGACCCGTAAGCTGTGCGCCGAATCCTGGTGAGGTATCATACAACGACTACGACCAGCACTGCTGGCATCAAGCTAACCCTGAGATAAACTCCGGTCCCAAGACGATCCACGCGACTGTGACCGATGTGACCGACTCTACCGCATCGTCGAGGGCAACCTCGTACATCATACTCATCCTGGACGGCTATGGCCACACTCTGACCGGAACCGTTCAGTAGCACCAGCCCAACTCAGGTAAGACATATCAGTACAACGGCCTGCTCTTCACGATACCGTCAGACCTTACTCTCCTCGCTGGGGCATCCTGGGAAGGTCGCGACAGTTTTGGCCAAGAACTACACAGCGCCGGGACCAACATTACACTTACCATTAGTCATTCTGGTAAGGAACACTATCGCGTATTCGCTGACAGGTTCTTAGCGCCACAGCCGACTTCAGATGTGGTCAAGGGACAAGTCGCCACACCAGAGAGTATCCTCAGTCCAGAAGAATTGGTCATCAACAACCGCCTGAACGACTTCTCGGCGTCTCTCGGCGACCTCCCAGACACTAAGTAGCTGAGAAACATTCGACATGCGATCCCTCCTTCTGGCTCGAGCAATACCATCGTGCCGACGACCTGGGCGAAGACTCCGCCACGTTCGATGTCTCCAACCAAGAGTCGCCGGCGACTGCGCATAGTGCGCCACGCGCATGTTGACGATGTCGTACTGCTTCAAGTTGATTTCAGCCGGGCTGCACGCTCCTTCGATTACGACAATGTCTCATTCGTCGCGCAGCGGATCCAGCGCAGCGGTGACGACTGGCCAGAATTACTGTTTCAGTTGGTACTACTCGCGGACCGACTTCGTCATCTGCGGTCTACCCATCAGGACGACCTGCGAGCGCGCATCCGCTTCCGGATTCAGCAGGACCGGGTTCCTCTCGACGCGCGGCGGAATCATCGCTGCACGGCGTGAGATCGGCCGATCTCGCCACGATCCGGCGTCACATATGAGTTGAGTGACATGTTCTGCGCCTTGAACGGAGCGACACGGTATCCGTCCTGAACAAAGATGCGGCAGAACGCCGTCGCCAAGATCGACTTACCAGCGTGGGACGAAGTCCCCTGAACCATGATCACCTTGGCACGCTCGTTCATCGGCTCATCACATTCTGAAGCTCACGAATCAGGTGCTCGCACTCCTCGCGTTGGCGAACCGCGATGCGGATGTGCTGGGGCAAGCCGAACGATGTACAGTCACGCACCGCGATACCTCGGCGAAGCAGCTCCGTCCGCACCTGGACAGCGTCACCGACGTTGACGAGTAGGAAGTTCGCCGACGAAGGCGTGAACCCGATACCCATTGAACTGAGTCGTTCGTAGATGAACTCCTTCGACGCCGCGATCACATCGCGGGCCTCCACAATGTGTTCCTCGTCATCCAGAGCCGCCAGTCCGGCGGCCTGCGCAACAGCGTTGACGCTCCAGGCGTGTTGCAGGCTGCGCACTGCTTCGATCAGAGCAGGCATCGCCAGCAGGTAGCCCAGCCGAACCCCGGCAATTGCGTGATCCTTGGTCATTGATCGCAGGATGGCCAGGTTGTCGCTCGGCAGCATGGAGAGCGGCGGGGAGCCAGGATCGCGTCGCCGGTCCGCGAGCGACGCATACGCTTCGTCCAGCAGCAACAGACCATCCTGCCCGATGGCGTCGAGAATCCGGGCTACATCTTCGTGCTTGAGGTAGACACCTGTCGGGTTGTTGGGATTGCAGAGGAACACCAGCTCGGGCCGAACTTCTTTGATGGTGTCCAGCGCTGTTTCTATTGACCAGCGGAACGACTGAGATTCGGCGGCGTGCAAGCGATGGATTTGTGCGCCAGCAAGCGTGGCGGCGGCTTCGTACTCGCCGAAGGTTGGCACAAAGATCAGGCACCGACCACCGGGCCGCAGTCTGGCTCGAGTCAACAGATGAATCAGCTCGGTCGAACCATTGCCGATCAGCAGTTGTCCGACATCTACCTGCAGTCGCCCGGCGAGCGCTTCTCGCAGCAAGAGAGAGTCGCGGTCGGGGTAGGCGGCGAGATCGGCCGTGACTACAGCTTGCCGCACACGCTCGGATGTTCCCAGCGGATTGATGTTCGAGCTGAAATCAATCACTTCTTCAGCCGTGAGGCCGACCATGCGGAGATCTGCGGTGCTGATACCGCCGTGAATCGTGCTCATGCGGTGACCAAATGCCGAATGGTGAGCAGTCCGAGCGCCACGATCACGCCAAGCAGCGCAGTTCTTGCGGCAATTTGATTGCACCGACCGATGTCTGCAGCCTCAGGACGGGGAAACTCAGCGCCGAGGTCGTAATGGTCCTTCTTTTCTAGTCGCCGACCGAGCAGGCCGGCCATCGCCGACATCGTCCAACCCGCGTTGGGGCTCTCGGTGATCCGTTGGTCACGCAGCATCACTCGCCAGCCTTGATGAGCTGGCAGTCCGAGCAGCGCTCCACTGAGCAGCATTAGGAGCGCACTCAGCCTGGCAGGAATGAAATTGACCAAATCGTCCAATCGAGCAGCGCACTTGCCTAGGTACTCGTAGCGGCCGCGTTTGCCCCACATGCTGTCCAGCGTATTGGTTGCCCGGTAGGCGACCGCGAACGGCACGCCGAGCACGGCGAATGCCAGCCATGGCGCGATGTAACTGTCGGTCGTATTCTCCGCCACCGACTCAATCGCTGACGCGGCGACCAGCGGGGCGCTGAGCTCGGCACGGTCGCGACTGACCAGGCTCACCAGCTTGGCTCGAGCATCTTCCAGGTCCTCATGCTCGAGTGCCTGGCGGGTCGACTCGCCGGCGGTGATGAGTCCCCGGACCGTGAAGCTGGTGCGAAGCAGGATTGCGCCGCCGAGCAGGTATGCAATCGTCCCGAGTTCGCTCAGCCCAAGGATCGCGAACCAGGTCAGCGCGCCCCATGATCCGATTGTGAGGGTCCCACCCACGGCGCCGTACACCAGAGCGGCAGCAGGACGCCGCGGCGCCAACCGCTCGAACCCACTGATCATTCGTCCCATCCAGACCACTGGGTGAACACGCGCCGGAGGCTCGGGCAAGAACCGATCCAGCAAGAGGGCCAGAAGAATCACGCCAACATCGACCGCCAGATTGGCATACCACTCGGCATAGATCACCGGAATCATCTGGTTGGCGCAATCTGGGTGTGAGACTCGGCGGTCAGTTGAGTGCAAGGGTCGCACGCATGACGGTAGACCACTGGCTCGGCCAGGTTCTAGGGCCTGTTTCTCGTTGGAGCGTAACCAGTGCTAGCTGACCGGAGTCAGAGACGTTCAGTCTCGGCCGCCAACGTGCGCTTTCGACTGCGCACGATCGAGCGGCTCAACACGAGTCCGGTCCCCGGTTCACGCTGGTCCTGACCGACTCCGAGCGGGACTTCCGCCGCGCCGTGTGCGCGCTGGCAGAGCCTTCCCTGCACGACACCACGTTCGTCGTCCGCGCGCCCTCGCCTCCCAATCCGAGCATCAGGGAGGCATCACAGGCTTCGCCGCTTTGCTCAGTGACGAGGTTGCCCGCAACCTCGACTACGGATTGCTCGACCTGCTCCCCGCCCGCCCCTGTCCAACCCAGAACCACCATCCTGCAATGGACGTCCTGCCTTCGACGACTAGGGATGTCCCTTGGTTGTCCCACGTTCCATTCTTGCCAGGGCACTTGAGCACCACGTGGGGCAGCGGTGCTCAACCCGACCAAGGACCTCAACGTCGCGCTTGCTGAATCGCTTGAGTCAACGCCGGTTTGATTCGGGAGCCCATTTGCTTGAACCCCAACTCTTCCATCAACTCTCGCCGGAGCTCGTCCTCAGTCCGCAACAGCGTGTCCGACTCAATCCAATTGACCAACTTCACGAGTTCCTCCGGCGAGTAGCCAGCGATGGTCGCGTATCCCGGTGCACCCTTTCGGGGGACGGGAGGACGCTGGCCCCGCCAGCGAGCGGGAGCGACGATCGGCTTGGCGAGTTCGCGCGCCTCCCTAGCCGGCACAAAATTCGCCTGGTCGTGGGCCGAAGCTGCCACGGCTGCCCGCCACGCCTGCTCTACTTTGTCGAGTTCCAGCTCGCGATTGCGGAACCACTCAGTCGACCAGATTCGATGGAATCGCCAGCCTTTGTCTTCCAGGACCTGTTGACGCAGTCGGTCGCGGTCGCGAGCTGTCGCGGACGAGTGATAGCTCGCTCCGTCGGCCTCGACTGCCAAGACCATCCTTCCGGGCTCGTCTGGATGCGCACAGGCAAAGTCAATGCGATACCCAGAGACGCCGTATTGAGCCGCAACGGGGATCCCTCGTCGTTCCAGGCCTTCCTGTACGGAGAGCTCGAAGGGGTTGAGCGGCACGTCACTGGTTTCTGCGCCCAGTTCTTCACCGCCTGAGGCAGCGAACTCGAGGTACTGGCGCAGTAGTTCGACTCCTTTGGCCTCAGTGCGGCCAGGTGCAATGTCGTGGTGGGAAAACGACGAAACCAGCTTCAACCGCGAGCGGGCGCGGCTGACTGCAACATTGAGGCGGCGTTCACCGCCTTCTTGGTTGAGCGGCCCGAAGCGGAGAGGCAAGTCGCCTTTGGCATCCTTGTGGTAGCCGAGGCTGAGAATGATGGCGTCTCGCTCGTCGCCCTGGACGCGCTCGATGTTCTTGATGAAGAACCGCTCATCGTTGGTCTCCGAGAAGAACTGGTCGAGCGACGAGTCGCCCAAATCGCCGAGGCGCTTGTGCAAGATGCCCTCGATCTTGTCCGCGTGATGTTGACCAAAGGCAATGACTCCGAGCGTCTCGCTCGGCCTGTTGCGAGCGTGGTGCAGCACGAGATCGACAACCCGCTCAACTTCGTCGGGATCTGAGCGCGTGCCTCTGACTCCGCTAATCGGTCGGAATGGAATCAGCTCATGTTCAATCGGACTCTCCACTATGGCGCCCGGAAACGCCGTCAGCGAGCCGCCGTAGATGTGCTGGTTCGAGAACGCGATGAGCCGATCGTCGCGGCTTCGGTAGTGCCACTGCAGCATCTGATCGCGAAGCAGAGCGTCGGCGACGTCAAGCAAGGATTCGATGTCCCGGGTCAACGAGCGGTCCTCCTCCTCTTCTTCTTCATCGCTATCGGCAGTGCGTCCGAAGAAGGATGTGGGCGGCACTGGCGACGATCGCCGGCGACCACAACCTGTGACGAGCGAGCCAAGCAACCAATGGACTCTGCGGGCGGAATTTGGGACGCCTCGTCGAAAATCACGACGTCGAAGAGCTTGCGGTCGGGCGGAATCATCTCGGCGACAAGGATGGGTGACATCGTCCAACACGGCCGCAGAGCGGAAAGCATGTGAGGCGCACGTGCGAACAGTTGCCGCACGCTCAGGTGGCGCCGCTTCCTTGCCGCCTCTTTTCGCACCAGGTCACGCTCGTCAGGATGTCGTTCCATCGTCTCGACGATCGACTCAGCGACCAGGCGTTTCACCCTGGTCGGTGTCGAAGCCAGATGCTCTCGATCCGCATCTGCGTACTCTTCGCGCTGCCGAGCGGCATCGAATGTACGCAGCGTGTTGTCCCGAATGTCCAGGTCTTCCAGGACCTTGCTCAGCCAGGCATGTTCCACTGCGGCCACCGCGAGCTTCGGCGGGATCTCTTGCCCGACGCGCTTCATGACTCGATCAATGCCACATTGGTCAAAGGTCGCCTCAAGCTCGCGAAAACGGGGCAGGTTTGCCGCCACGCCGAATGTGTCGACGAGACGTTGCAGCCGTTCCGCGAGGTCTTGATGACCGATCTCTTCGAGATCATCCATGGACAGCACGCTGCTGAGGTCTCGGATGCCATCAAGGAATATGGCCAATGCCGTCCTGACTTCACTCAATTCGGACGGAGCCCGCGGGTGGCCAGCATCAACTCTGCGAGATGTCCAGCCCGCAAGTTGCTCCTTCGCATCGACGATGAGCGCGGGCAGCTCCTCCTCTCCATGGGAGTCAGGATCCCGCAGGACGCTTCGAACTTGCCTAGTGGCCGAGCGATACTCGCCTTTGAACAACCGGGCGAAGAGACGCGATATCGCACCTCGTTCTGCTGGCTCCAGGGCCTCCTGGATCGCATCGAGATCAAGCTGAAACAACTCCGACTGAACCGTACCCAGCGTGGATTCGATCTTTGCGAGAAAATCAACCGTCGGTGACCACTCGCCGATCTCAGTCGGGAGCTCCAAACCGACTTCATCGAGGGCAGCAGAGAGGAGGTCTCGAACCTCAGGAAGCCTGTCTGAGTGAAGGTCACGGATGAGATCCGAGGCATTCAACACATCCTCGGTGGATTCGATAGTGCTCGCCACCCATTGAGAGTGGCGCTCCCTAATGAGGTGACCTTGCAGGTCGGTCCACTCTTCGATCTCGCCGGCTAGTTGTTCGAACTTCTGCGAGCTGAGCCTCTCCGCTGATTCCCGTGTGAGGCGAAGGAGCGTTCGTGCTGCTTCAGGTGTCGCGAGGACTCGCTCGCGCATCTCGAAGACACTGAGCTGCCACGGTTTACGTGGTTGATGCACAGCGGCGGCATTCTTGATCATCGCCTCGCGGCGCTGTTCGAGACGGCGGTGCGTGGCGGAGCAATCAGGCTTCGGAATCCGCGATGCGAGGTCGAGAGACTCCGCTAATGTGCGGGCGAACTCGCGGCGTGAGGTGACACCACCATGCATGTCCATGACGAGGTCATCGAGGCCGACTTGCTCCAGCCTCTTGGTCACTGCCTCAATCGCAGCTCGTTTCTCGGCGACGAACAGGACTCGTTTGCCCCGAGCGACCAGGGCCGTGATGAGGTTTGCGATGGTCTGCGACTTGCCGGTGCCAGGTGGACCCTGGATGACAAGCGACTCGCCGCCCAACACCCGGTTGATCGCGCGGTGTTGAGTGGAGTCCGCGTCGAGCACGAGGAACTCGTCTGCTGGTTGATCGCGGTCGGGCTGGTTGAGGGCAGGGTCGCAGATTTGGGCGGCGAGGCGCTCACGAGCCCCCGTATCGCCGGCGATGGCAGCCACAAGGTCGTGGCTTGCGAAGTGCGTTTCGTTCTGCTCGAGATCGACAACCAAGGGCATCGTCGAGTATGAGAAGTTCGAGAGCACGACCCGGACTTCGATCTCTAAGTCGGGCAAATCGTTCCAAGACTCCAACAGCCCATCTAGCCAAACTTGGTACCGACTGAGATCCGTGGGCGGGGATTCGGCGACCTCTACTTCCAAATCCTCGGTGTCGATGTCGTGCTCGGTCCGCAGGATGTGTGAGAGCACCGGGTTCAAGTGCGCATCGCCCGAAACAGACAGCCAGAAGTCGCGTGCCGCGGCTCCACTCGCTTCGACTTCCAGTGGCAGCAGCGCCACCGGGGCCATAGGCGGTGTGCCCTGTTTCACCGTCCACGTCGCCAGTCCGATCGCAACGAAGCAGGTGTCGATCCCTTTCTCCTCTGACTCGGTGAGCGCGCTCTTATGAATGGCGGACAACCGGCGCCGAGCGTCTACGAAGGCCGCTGCTTCACCAGTGTTGTCGTGCCGTTCGGGAAACAGATCGTGGAGGCCGACGGTCTTGCCTCCCAACAGCCGATCCAATGCTCGGAAATCCAAGCCATTGGCGCGCTCTGGCGTGAGGTCAAGAGTGCCCGTCTTGAGGTCCCGAAACCGACGAAGGCGGTTTCGTCCTGACGTGTCCACGAGGTCCTTGTGCCACCGGACGGCTGCGCGTCGAACCAAGTCATTCCGGCTGGTGTTCTGTTCTGAAACCACCAACGCAGGATAGTGCTGTCGATCATTCAGCCACATCCGTACCAACGAGCAGGGAGACCCGTATGGGTCTGAATGTCGCCCGTAGCGGATTCCGATTTGGGCGCGAAGTTCGGGTTGTCGAGGACTCCATCATCCTAATTCGGCAGCATCGCATCCGTGGCTCCGCCTGAGTGAAGATCGCAGTGACCATGGGGCTCCGAAAGACAGCAGCAGCGCGGTCGCTCACTCGCGAAACTGTCAAATCTGTGTAGCTCCGCCATTCATTCCATTGATCAATTGTTCCAAACATAGACGTTGGAAGCATAGGTCGGTTTGATTCGACTGAGCCATGTGATGACTGAGAGATTAAGAGGCCTCGACAAACAGGGAGAACTCTCGGGCGTGTTCACATCAGCCCACTGCTTTGTCAGAATTCCGTCATTGCCGCGCTTGTCGCGGCTTTGGGGCCACTCCTCATGTTCCGTATGACTACAAGCGAGTGCAAGTTTAGGACGGGCCGAAGAATCGCCCGCGTCTTGATCTGTACCCGCCTACCTGCGCCTTGGCTCGTCGGATGTTTCAGGTTGTACTTGCCGGAAACAGCATCCTCGACATCGCGAACGTGCTGAACGATGTCGGTATGCCAAGTCTCCGCTGCAAGAGGTGGCTGAAGACCACGGTCCACAAGTTACTCGTCGACGAGACTTACACCGATACGTTGGTCTGGGAGGCGAACGACATCCTGACTCGGCCACGAGTCCACCAGGAGCGGCGGTCTCAACTCGAGCAGGCTGCAGGGGAAGCGAGTTGACCGAGACGAAGGCGTCCATCCGCTCGTTTGTGAAGCGGATCGTCGCGAACGGACTGTGCGATCCAAGGGCAGACTTTCCTGTTAGTCGTCGCGCTACCAGATGGAATGTTGTCGGTCAGGTGCGTCTGCTGAGACTCAGCTCGTTCCTCAACGCCAATGGTGAAACACGGATTGGAGTAAGCTCATGCACTGGCGCCCCTCTCGCCACGACGGTTGACGACGTGGCAAACCTGAAGGCGCGCACTTGAGTGGTGCGATGACCTACGTGCTGAATCGGCTCGTGACGCAGATGGCGCCGGTGCTGGTCCTGGCATCGATCCTTGTCTTCATGTCCGTTCGGTTGATTCCGGGTGATCCTGCGGCAGCGGCAGTCGGTGAGACGGCGACAACGGAGGCCTACCTGCAGTATCGCGAGCAGTTGGGACTGAATGACCCCTGGTACGTGCAGTACTTCAACTGGGTTGGAGGAGTGTTCGAAGGTGACTTTGGCACATCGACCAAGGGCGTAGAGGCGTCTGACATTCTCGCCAGCGCGTTTCCGGCCACGCTGGAACTGGCGATTTTTGCCAGTGTGGTTGGATTCGGGTTGGGAACGCTGCTAGGCATTGCGGCAGCGATCAATCGAGGCGGCTTCTGGGACTATTTTGCCAGTCTGTGGACCGGCTGGAACATTGGCGTGCCGTCGTTCATCGCCGGTCTCGTGTATCTGCTCGTGTTCGCGATCTGGTTGGAGTGGCTACCGGCGGCAGGACGGGTGCCATTCATCGACGATCCCATCGGATCGCTGGAGCACTTGCTGCTGCCCGGATTCGCGCTCGGGGGAATCGTCGCGGCCGGAGTATCTCGCTTCACACGACAGTCGCTATTGGACACGCTGACCGAGGATTACATCCGAACAGCCCGAGCAAAGGGCCTGCGAGAGCGTGTCGTGGTCTTCAGACATGCGCTGCGGCCCAGTTTGATTCCGGTCATCACGATCATGGGCCTGCAGCTCGCGACCATTTTGGGTGGCACCCTCGTGATTGAAACTGTGTTTACCTGGCCGGGCGTCGGCCGGGCGCTGGTCGTGGCCGTGCGCGATCGTGATTACAACGTGATGCAGATTGTCACGTTGATGTTGGTTCTGATTTTCGTGGGAGTGAATCTACTCGTTGACCTGCTGTACGCGACGCTTGACCCGCGCATCAGAATGGGCGTCGGAGCGGAAACGTAGCCATGTCAACGGGAGATGTGATTGCTGTTCCCCTACGAGCCCGAGAGCGCCACTGGTGGTCTGCGGTTGCGAGCGAGATCAAAGGCGTGGCGTCCGAACCGCGCGGGTTCATTGCGCTCCTGTTGCTCGTGGTGTTGATCGGATTCGCGTACGTACTGCCTGTTTTCGACTCGACCGACCCCAACCTGATCGGTGATGGGCCCAAGAATCAGGGCATTTCCTGGGATGCGCCGTTGGGTACCGATCACCTGTCACGGGATCTCTTGGCTCGAAACTCGATCGGGCTCGGGCGAACGATTTTCAACGGATTAGGGGCTGTAATCGTCGGCTGGTTGGTGGGTATCGCTATCGGTTACATCTCCGGCTGGAGAGGAGCTCTTACCGATACGGTCTTGATGCGAGCGATCGACACGCTACTGGCATTTCCTGGCATCCTGTTGGCGATTGTGATGATCACAATCTTGCGAGACATCGACTTCGGCGGCGATCTGTTTCCGCTGGCAGTCGCGATCGCCGTGTTCAATATCCCCGTATCGGCTCGGCTGGCCAGAGCCGGGGTGCTGCGGGAACGGGAGCGTGACTATGTGCTGGCTGCGCGCACCATCGGCTGCAGTGGCGGCAGGGTGCTGGCTCGTCACGTGGCGGTCAACACGTTTGGAGCGTTCACCGTCCAGTTGCCGATCGCTGTCGTGGCCTCTGTACTGACGATGGCGGCGCTGAACTTCCTCGGCCTGGGAGCGCGCCCTCCCGACCCAACGCTAGGCCAATTGCTGCTGGACGGCAGCCGGTTCATGCGCACCGCACCGCATTACGTCGTGGCCCCCACGCTGATTTTGGCGCTGCTGATGGCCGCGCTGAATTTCCTCAGCGATGTGTTGTCAGAACGGCTTGATCCGGTGAGGCGACGACGCGTCTAACGTTTGCTAACCCGCGAAGTGCGTGCCCGGAGCATATGGCCAGGAATTGGCGTCGGGCGTGTACTGCTGGACCACATCCTTGCTCTCGAAGTTGACCCGATATTGGCGGAACAGGGCGTGTCCCCAGGCCACGTCGAGCAGCTTTTCGTTCCAGGCTTCCCAATCGGTCCAGGTGCCGTCGATTGCCTGCTGGATCATGTCCAGCCACTCAGGCTCGTCGCTGATTCCCGGTCGCTGCTCGAGCGGCACATTATCGTCGTGCGGCGCACTGAAGCGGCCTGTGTACTCATCCGAGTAGAGCACTGTGTACGCAGGTGACCCTGGGCGAATCCACGCGCCCGTTCCCAGCACCAGGTGCTCGAATGTGCCGGTAGTCAGCAAGGTGACGATCTCTGTGTACTCGCGTGGGGAGATCTCGGTCTCGATTCCGAACTGGCCGACCTCTTGCTGAATGATCTGCGCCAGCGCGGGCGCGTCGAGCCGTTCCGCCAGTGTGTCGATCTTGAGTACTTCGCCGCCGGTGAATCCAGCTGCATCGAGCAGCTGGCCCGCCTTCGTGCGGGCTGCGTCAGGATCGACGCTCATTGGGTGCGGGTCGAGTTCGGGAACGAACGCCACGGAACCAGGCTGCCAGGGAAGTCGGCCGGCGATATCGAATGTTCCGCCAAAGTCTCGGCGAATGCGCTCAGCATCGACCAACATCAGCACGGCCTGGCGGGCGAGCTTGTTGCGGAAGGGTTCCGCATCGGCGCGGAAGCGGAGCACGCGTCCGCCAACGCCCCATCCGGTATAGGCATTGAACCGGTCGTCCTCGAGCAGCCGCTCCTCAATTTCCGGCAAACCGATCGGGACACCCTGATGCGAGTCCAACTCACCGGCCTCGAACGCCAGACCCATGGCGCCGGTGTCAGCGAAGATCGTGTGCTGGATCTTGTCGAACTGCGGTCCGCCGCCTGAATAGACAGGATGATTGTTGTTCGATGCAAACTGCGGGTGGGGCAATTGATCCCAGCCACGGTTGGGGTCGTAGTTTGTGAACGTGTACGGCCCGGTGCCGATCACGAGGGCTTCGTCCTCGCGACGGTCATAGGTTTCGCGGTCGACGATGTTGGCCTGTTCGATCAGGGTCTCGATGTAGCCCGTCGGTCTGGTCAACGCGAGACGGTAGGTCGTGGCATCGGTGGCTTCGCCGAGGCCAAGGTTGGCCGTCATCCTCGAAACCGGTGCGCCGCCGCCGGCGACATTGGGGTCGCGGATCGACTCGAACATGTAGTGGATGTCTTCAATGTCGAATGCTCGGCCAGTGTGCCAGACCGGATCGGTGCGCACATCGAAAATCCAGGTGAGGTTGTCAGGTGTCTCCCAGCCATTGGCCAGTACCGGCTCGATTGTGAAGTCCTGATCAACCGCACGATGCAAGTTCGGGAAGGTGCTGGAGTCCGGCTCGACGGTGCTGGGTGAGACCCGGGCCAGCCGCTCGAAGATGCTGTAGTCCTCGTTGAAGCCGTTGTTGTTGCCCGCGGTGCCAAAGCCAAGGCTGGCGAAGTTGGGCGTCGAGGTGTTCGAGCGCCGGTACACACCGCCGGTCGCGGCCATCGCCTGCTGCTGAGCCTGAGCCTGCGCTTGCTGTTGCGCTTGTGGCTGTTCGGCCTGTTGCTGCGCCTGGACCGCTTGCTGTTGCGCCTCGTCCTGCTGCTCAACCTGTGCTGCTTGTTGCTGAACTTGCTGCAAGGCCTGCTGTTGCTGGTCCTGCTGGACCTCCGCGGCAGCTTGCGGCGCGGGTTGATCATCATCGTCATCGCCGCCACAGCCGACCAGAGCCAACCCGGCCGCCCCGACACCGGCACGAGCGCTCGCACGCAGCATCCCACGGCGCGAGATTCGGCGTCTGGCAAGTCGGGTCCAGTAGTTCGATTCGCGCATGATGATCCTTCGCACTTCGTCGAAATTATGTCGTGAGCTTATCACGACAGCGCGAATGTCCGGCTTCCATGTTGCTCCCTGAGACTCTTGCATCCGAGATCAGCATGCTTGCTGATAGCGTTGTGTTGCTTACTGGAAGGAAGGGCATTCGATGGTTCGCCTATCTGATCTGCATCCTCAAGAAGCCAAGAATCTGATGAGCTGGCCTCGTGTGCATATCGAGCCAGGGGAATGGATCACGCCCAAGCCTCTCGAAGAATCGACGATTGCCCTGATCACGACAGCCGGACTTCACCGCCGCCACGATCCGCCGTTTGTGGCAGGAGGCGTCGACTACCGGATCATTCCTGGCGATGTCGACTTTGGCGACATCGTCACTTCCCACGTCAGCGCAAATTGGGACCGCACAGCTCTGGCCGAGGACCTGAATGTGGTGCTGCCGATCGAGCGTCTGCGCGAGCTGGCGGATGCTGGCGAGATCGGTGGCGTCGCCAACTGGCACTACTCATTCATGGGAGGGATACCACGCCCGGATCGACTCGAGCCGTATGCACGCGAAGTTGCCCGACTACTTAAGGCTGACGGCGTTGACGCCGCCGTCCTGGTCCCCGTTTGACCGGCATGCACGCGCGCCGTGGGCGCGCTCGGGCATTTCATCGAGCGTGAAGGCGTCGCAACGACGAGCATCTCGCTCATCCGCGAGCACAGCGAGTACATGAACCCACCGCGTGCGCTCTGGGTCCCGTTCTACCTGGGACGGCCATTGGGAGTGCCCAATGACCCTGACTTCCAGCGAGACGTCCTGCGCGCGACCCTCAGTCTCCTGCAAACGCTGGATCAACACAGCATCGTCGACTATCTGGTTGAGGCTCCCGGCGAATCGTTCTCAGATACCTGGGCCTGCCCAGTGTCGTTCGAAGCGCCCGACGCCGACAGCCTCTCGGGACGCCTACGCGCGGAGTCGCAACGGCTCGCCCCGTGGTGGCTGGAGACGTATCGAGCACGCAGCCGGACCCTGGTAGGCGCCAGCGCACCGCTGCCTGATGAGCCGGAACCCGAGTTGAGTGTGCTGGAGCGTGTCGAAACGTTGGTAAGTGTGCTGTCGGCAGTGGCAGAGGGCGCGTCAATCGATGCCATGCCTGAGATCGACGTGGCTTCGATCAACGACGTGGCCTGGTCTCACAAGATGCCCTTTCTGTTGCGACATATCGTCCAGGACTTGCGCTGCTATTACCAGGAAGCGGTTGCGGCGCAGCCGGGCGAGTTGTCGGCCGGTCAGTCTCCTTCGCATCACGCGCTAAACGATTGGTTCTTCAACGACACAGTGCTCGGCGAGGCGATCATCGAAGTTGGCCGACGGCTGACAGAGGCGGGAGATCCCCGGCTGCGCATCCTGCGCGGTTGGATCGTGCCAGAAGGCTATTGGCCCGATGGCAATACATGGGGAGTTGCTCAGGGCCTCCCCGATCGACTGGCATTGGCCGATGAGGCTGACAAGCTGTTCTCGGGTCGCGAGTAGGCACTTGCAGGCCTAATGCTCAAGACTTTCTACTCCGCAATGCCACGCCGGGCAGGGAAATCGGGGTGCTGAACCGCCTGCTTCGCGATCTCACGCCATAATTCGCTGGTGGACAAGCCGTATGAGTTCGTCAGCAGCGCTGTAATCGGCGATCTTGTCCGAGTTGAAGTCGCTGTCGCCACTCCGACTGATCGGTTCCCAGAGGGCGTTGACCGATATGTGTACTACGCACGCGCTACGACACCGAACGCCTTCGTCGTCCCACCCGTGCGAGCAGAAGAAACTTACTTCACGGAGGTCTTTGCCCGCGGCGAAAACTGTCGTTTCACCCGGGGGCCCAGTCGGGCAATACGGCTTGGGCTTGGCTTGACCTCCGTTCAGGCTGCGCTCCGACGACGGGTCCGGTAGGACTGACCAATGGTCGTGAGGATATGGGCGTGGCGGCCGAGGCAGTCGAGAAACGTGGTAATCAACTTCTCGTCGCCGAAGACTTGGACCGGCGAGGTTGGTGGTGGCGATCGCGGACCGCCGCTCAAATCGGTCGGCGACCAGGTTGTAGTACAGTTCACCGCTGACCCGCTCAAAGCTGACGCGCAGGTGGCAGCGAACCACCTCGACTTTGACCGCGATCGCGAGATGGGTATGGTCGGTGCAGATCGATCTGGCTACCGTGAGCTCCGACTGAGCCTAAGGCGTGTTCACTTTATCTCGTTATGAAGTGGATACATCCGAGGAGGACTTGATCGAGGTAGACGTGGACGAGTTTGTGATAGCGGTTGGCGATGCCGCGCAGTCGTTTGATGCGTCCAAAGTAACGTTCGATCACGTTGCGGTCTCGATAGCCGACGCGGCTGAGCACCGAAGGCTTGCGGCGATTCGCCTTTGGCGGCGTGACCAACTCCCAGCCGAGTTCAGCGGTCGGTCCGTTTCACGTTGGTCGAGCTGCACCTCCAGTTCGACCCGTTGCAGCTCGGCGAAGACGCGATCGAGGGCGCCGTTGTCGATCCATCGTCGGACGCGCATGTAGATAGTGTGCCAGGGACCGAAGCGCCCAGCCAAGGCGAGACAGCTACAACCTTCCTTGCTCACGAGCAGCCAACCCTCCAGCACCTGTCGCGAGGGCACTTGTAGTTGTACCGTGGGGTCGGCATGAGCGGCGCGATCCGCGCCCATGGTGCATCGGTCAAGTGCATGGGCTCAGTGACCCGACCGCCGAACCGTCCTTTAACACTGTCATACGCTCCGATTAGAGTGAACAGGCCCTAGGCAACAAACGCAACGAGCTGTCGGACGAACTGCTTTCTAACCTGACTCGCATTCACGGAAGATTTGAAGACGGTGAAACGCGCGACCAGCCCCATGAGGACCCTGTCACGCACGAGACTCGCTTACGACCGCGCGTTGTGAGCAAACTCTTCCTCAACGAGGACTTCGGCTAACAGAACATCACAGTCGAGCGTCCGCTACGGTTAAACGTTGCTGCAACTCCGAGACACCGAGAACGTGCCACTCTGCGAGGACATCCACAAGTACATCGAGAGCGAAGTGTTACCGCACATACCCGACGCCTGGGTCAACGAAAGCAAGACGAAGATCGGCTACGAGCCACCGCGCCCGCTGAAGGAGATCGAGGCAGACATTCAGTCGCTAGAGAAGGAAATCATGGGCCTGATCTTAGATATCGTGCAAGGCTGACCATATCCGGAAGAAGAGCCAAGAAAGAATCGAGCTTGAGGATTGTGAAGCAGGAGGCAAGGCTCCTCGTATTGAATGCTGTCGACTCGCTCATCCTCAGCGTTGAGCACTTCAATCGACCATACGATCGCGGTCGCCCAGTCGCAGCCTTGCTCCTACTGGGCCATGCATTAGAGATGCTGTTCAAGGCAGCAATCGTCCAGCGCGGCGCAAAGATCACCAGGAACCAGACACTATCCCCAAGAGAGTGTCAGGGAAAGGCAACGAGACAAGAGGAGATAACGTTCATTTCTGTCGACCAAACAGACTCAGTCCGGATTCTCAGTGATCTGAGAGATGCGGCCCAACACTACCTGTTCGATTTGTCGGAACAACACCTCTATGCCCAGGTACAAGCCGGATTCACGCTCTATCGGGGCATCTACGAGTCGGTCTTCAACAGAGATCTGAATGTGCATCTACCTGAGCGCATGTTACCGAGATCTACCAAGGCGCCGGCTGACATTGAAGCCGTTTTCGCTGCAGAGGCCGAAGAAGTACGGCAATTGCTCCGTCCGGGTAAACGTCGCCGCGTTACCGCCCGGGCCAAATTGCGAGGATTGGCGATTGTCGAGGGTGCGACACGCGGTGATGACAGTCGTCCATCAGATCGGCAACTTAAGGGATATCTTGACGCTATGGTGGTCGGCAAGGAGTGGGAGGATGTATTCCCTAGCGTAGCCACAATGGAGCTCACGGCCACGGGAAGTGGCCCATCTCTTGACCTACGTATCACCAAGAGAGATGGATTGCCGATCAATCTTGTGTCCGCTGACACTCCAGGTTCATCTCCTATAGCGTTCAAGAAAGTGGACTCACTGGGGTACTACACACTTGGCCGGAACGACCTGTCTAAGCGGCTAGGGATTACGGGTACTAAGACATCAGCACTCATCTGGCACTTGACGATTAAGGAAGACGACGACTGCTTCCGCCGTGTGACAATCAGTAAGAGCACCTTCGACCGTTACTCGCAGCGGGCAGTTGAGCGATTGCGAGAGGCGCTGTCGACGTTAGAAATCGACACCGTTTGGACGGCCTACCGGGCGAGGAAACGAGGTCCCTGATGTCAACAGACAATTTCGGCGACAGTACCGCACGGATTCGCATTCCTGAGCATCAGGTTCCTGGCAGCAGGTGGCTCGGCGAAATTCCCGACCTCGTGGAGCTGAGACAACTTGATCAGGACGCAAACTATCGAACCAGCAACGTTGACAAGAAATCCAAGGAGGGAGAATCTCCAGTCAGGCTCTGCGACTACACCGATGTCTACTACCACGATCGACTTCAAGCTGGCAACGGCAGCGCCGAACGAGATGGAGCGGTTCGGGCTCCAAGTCGGAGATGTTTTGATCACGAAGCACTCAGAAGATTGGTGCGATATTGTAGTACCAGCGCTGATCGAAGATACCGCGGACGACTTCGTATGCCGATACCATCTCGGAATTCTCAGACCAGGCCCGTTGCTCGAACCGACCTTCCTGTTTCGCGCAATGCAGTGTGGGCCTATGAGTCGGCAATCACAAGTCGCTGCGACCGGAGTGATGAGATACGGTCTACCGAGTAGCGCAGCAGAGAATGTTTGGATTCCACTCCCACCCCTCGACGAGCAGCGCGACATTGCTGCCTTCCTCGACCGGGAGACGGAGCGGATTGACTCGCTGATTGCGAAGAAGCGATTGCTGATTAAGCGGCTCCAGGAGTACCGCGCCGCCCTCATCACGGCTGCAGTGACGGGCAATCTTGACGTTCGCGATGCCGCTAGCTATGACCAAGACTCCGACGAATAGCGTCCTTGATCGCTCGACTTGTCTGCCCCGAGTTAAGCACGTCTATCCCGATGAGAGTGTCGCCAAGCTTCACTCGGCCATCGCTTGCTGAGTGCGAACGGAATAAACAGCCTCCGCCTGCTCAATGGCCAAACGGAGATCGCGGTCGTCAAACCCGGCGCATCCCAGGCTTTCCGCAGAATCGATCGGGATTCGCGACTCGCCAGGGTCCGTCCATTCTGGTAGGGAATAAGTGTGGTTGACCACTGCACAGGACTTCCAGCTGCCGTAGGAATCAAAGATGCCGTTCAGTAAGTCGGCGTCGTACTCCAAGAGGTGGTCATCACAAGCACCCTGAGCAGCCTTGAGCTCGCCGAAGACTAAGCGCGAGGATTGTAACGTCGAGCGCGCGCTGTTCGCCAACTCCGCGATAGCGTTCCTCCGCGATACGCAGCCCGAGCAATAGCAGACGGTTGTCTAACTACACGGCGATGACCTCGAACCACGGGTGATCGAAGTCCTGGTGAAGGAAATCGACACCAAGGGATCGTTGCACGTCCTACGTCATGTGTTGAAGTTCCACGGCCAGACCTTCCACATGGCCTACTTCAAGCCGGCACACGGCCTGAATGAGGAATCGCTGAATCGGTTCGAGCGCAACGAACTCTCGGTCACTCGTCAGGCACATTGTCAACATGGTAAGAAACACGACATCGATCTGCTGTTCGCCGTCAACGGCATCCCGGTCACTACTTGTGACCTCAAGAATCCAATCACCGGTCAGACTTGGGAGAACGCCATCAGGCAGTACCAACAGGACCGAGACACTAGGGCTACTTTGCTCCAATCAAACAGGCGTGTACTTGTCCACTGCGCCGCCGATACCAACGAAGTCCACGTGACCACGAAACTAAAGAGCGACAAGTCTCGCTTCCTGCCATTCAATCGAGGGAGTACGCTGGGCGGAATCGAATGCGGCGCCGGCAATCCACCGATTCCGTCTGGCTATCGGACGCATTACTTCTGGCAGGAAGTCCTGGAAAGGGAACGATTCCTCGACATCATCGGCCACTACATATTTGCTGAAACCCGTGAAGAGAAGATCGAGGACACCGTCACAACTACCTGATCCAGCATTCGGCTGGAAGCGGCAAGACCAATAGCATCTCTTGGCTCTCACACCGTTTGGCGAGTCTCTACACCGACGCCGATGAAAAGGTCTTTGTTTGCGTGATCGTGATCACCGACCGCCGGGTGCTCGACCGGCAGCTTCAAGATGCGATCTACCAGATCGAGCACGCACAGGGTGTCGTCAAGCCGATCGACCAAGCTTCGAGGCAACTCGCAGAGGCCCTTGTGTACGGCACCACAACTGTGATTGCAACGTTGCACAAGTTTCCGTTCGCAATGAGTGGACTCTTGGCAGTGACAGGCGCCGAATCTCCTGATGTTCCGTCTGAAGCTGAGCTCCAACAACAGGACGTGTGGCGGCAGGATATTGCGAAGCGCCGCTACGCGGTGATCGTTGACGAAGCTCATTCGAGTCAATCAGCTGAGTCGGCAAGAGAGATAAAGAGCGTCCTCGGCTCTCGTGCACAAGAGACGCTGGACAATAGTGCGGACGACGAGGATGTACTCAACGCGGGTCGTTGAAGCATGCCGCCCACAACCCAATCTCTCGTTCTTTGCCTTTACCATAACTCCCAATGGAAAAGGATGGAGTTGTTCGGCCGCAAACCTCGACCGGAATTGAATCCGGTGCCCTTTCATGTCTACAGCATGCGTCAGGCGATAAAGGAAGGCTTCATCCTCGCTGTGCTCTAACGCTACGTCGCCTACAAGGCTTACTTCAAGCTGGTTAGAGAAGCCGAAGACGATCCACACCTTCCGAAGCGTCGCACATCGATGGCCGTGCCAAGACGATGGTAGTCACGTCGTCGCGCCTGAACGCCGTCCGGTACATGCAGGCCTTCACGAAGTACATCGCCGAGCAAGGCTACGATGACGTGCGCCCACTACTGGCCTTTAGTGGAACCGTCCCCGATCCTGGCACAGACGAGTGTTTCACGTAGCCAGGTATGAATATCGATGTCGTGTCTGGCGAACCGATCGGCGAGGCTGCACTGCCTGCGGGCTCCAGCTCCTCCGACTACAACGTCCTGCTGGTGGCGGAAGAATACCAGACCGGCTTCGACCAACCGCTGCTCCAGGCGATGTACGTCGACAAACGCCTACACGGAGTCCATGCTGTACAGACGCTCTCCCGCCTTAACCGCATTGCCGGTGGAAAGCAAGGACCATTCGTACTTGACTTCGTCAACGATCCGGAGGAACTTCGCTCGGCGTTCACACCTTACTACGACCGAACCCAGCTACTGGAGGAAGCTGATCCGTGCCGCCTTCAGGAGCTGAAGCACCCGATGGATCAGATGCAGGTCTATCATTGGAACGAAGTAGAAGTCTTTGCCCAATTGGTTGGCCTTCTACAACCAACGGTCGAGCGATACCGCGAGCTGGACGATAACGCACAGAAGGACTTTCGCGACCGCTTGCAGGCGTTCGTGAATCTTTACGCGTTCCTGAGCCAGATCATTCCTTACGGCGATCATGCCTACGAGCGAATCTCCGCGTTCGGTCGTACGCTCATTCCGCTTGTTCGTGCGGACAGAGAGGAAGTCGCAGACCTTGGTGAAGAGGTTGAGCTTGAACACTACCGCCTCGCTAAGCAATCCTCAGGGGCGATCCCGATATCTGAGGGTGCACCCAAGTACGTCAGCGGTCCTACCGAGGTGGGTACTGCAAATCTAGAAGAAGAACGGGCAACACTGTCGGAGATCATCGAGACACTCAATGAACGCTTTGGCACCGAGTTTACGGAGGCAGACCGGCTATTCTTCGACCAGATCAAAGAGAGCGCCATCGAGAACGATACTATTCGTCAAACAGCGTTAGCGAACACGCTGGACAATTTCAATCTCGTCATCAAGCCCCAGATTCAATACCTAATGTACGAACGATTGAGTGAACATGCTCCGTTGGTGTCGAGATATCTGGACGATGCCGAGTTTCAGAGTATGGTCTACAGCGGGATCGCGAGAAACATCTTTGAGGTCGCTGCCAAGGCGGCACAAGAGACAGCTGAGCTCGGCATCCCGGTAAAGGTGCCATGAGATCGGATGAGAATGGTACATACCAGGGCCAAGTGTTGTGGTGAACGTACGAATTTGCTTTGTCCTCCGAGCAACACTTGTGTCTGCTAACAATGATGCAGGAACTACACGTGACAATCCACATCGAAGGTTATGCCAAGACACTTGTCCGTTGAATCGACTTTGAAAGTGTTGCGTCAGAGTGGTTGGAATCGGCTCTGGCTCAGGCGGCAATGCCTCTGGAGATGCAGTTTGCTGAGCCTTCGGCTGAGGTGCCTCTGATACGCTCAGGGTCGGCGTTTACCCATTTGGTCCTTGTGCAGCATGGCGTGGTGACTCCTTGGCAGTCGCCGTACTCGGAGCTGGCGGCTCCGTGACTGATTGGTGTGCATGAGTTCCCAATGGCGTTGGAACAATGGTCGGCGAGCCACTCCGCGACTTCCCAATCGTTGGTCGTACGGATTCCATCAGTATGCGAACTGATGCAGCAACTGGTCACGTATCGGCTGGCTCCGTTCGATGGAGCGATGGTCCAGGCGCACAATTCAAAGGTGAAGTGCTTGTACCCGATGTCTATGCGTTCAAGGATCAATCACTTGCAGATGTGCGAGGTCGCGAAAACCACCAACTGTTGGCTGCCGCCATTGACGAGTAGCGCCGAAGCCGCCGGCCTTCGTCTCAATCATCCCGGCCAGAACGCGTGCTTGTACGACCTGGTAAACCCGTCTCCATGCCCATTAGGATGAGTTCTATGCATCTTCCCAAATGAGGTTTCACAGACTCCAACAGAATCGCCTCAAGAAGAATAGTAACGTTTGTTAGAACCCACATTACGTTATAGGACCGCACACCATAACCTTCTGCCGGCTTCACTCTGCCTAGTCCCTGAACTGGAAGGATGTCGGTCATGCAATCATCGGAGATTACGTAAGCACAGAAGCAGGCGCCCCAACAATCTGGAGCGGCGAAAGCATGAACTACCTACTCTTCGAGGCAGGTGGCGTCCCCACACAATACGCCCGACTGCCATCTGATTTCCCGAAGCGATTGCTCGGCCTCACGCGTCGGGCAACTCTCACCAGGGACGAGATGGCTTGGGCGCTTGGTGTAGATACCCGGCAGTTGATGCGCTGGCGGAGGGGTGCAAGGCGCGATGCAGGCCCTGGTTCGGTTGGCCGCCCAGTTTCCGTACGGCATCTTCGATCTGTTCGGCGATGATATCGCTATCGCCCTGTGCGATCCCGCCAAACTGACGCTGGGTGTCAAAGACCAGCACCCAGCACATGTTCCACTGGCGACCGATTCTACTCAGATTGCATCCCACTTGGTCATCCAGAGCTGGCCTCAACCGCTTGAACGATTACTGAGACCGGCTCAACTCTTGGCTGCGAACCATGGGCCAGCTCTGAGAAAACGGGTCTGTCTCGTCAACCGAGGCCTGGCAGGAGACGAACAATAACAACGCAACTCGGCATCGAGATAGCACAGCCCGGCCGAACGTAAGGAAGTGATCCGCCGTCAGTTCCTCCTCGAAGACCACCTCGACTGTGGGGATGAGGACACGTTGTTCGAACAGTCGTACAGTGGAGTAGTAGCGGAGGTACGGTGCAAGCCGGTTGTATATCGTTGACGGGCGGTCCGCGCGTCGCTCGTGCTCCTGGAAAAGCACCTGTCGGCCATCGGATGTCAACATCCGCATGTAGGCAACCTGGTAGATCAAACGGACAATACCCTCATACAGGAAGCTGCGTGATGCCCTGGTGAGACGGATCGAGCAGCGTCATTCAAGATCGAAGTCCGTCGCTCGCGTCGCGACCTGTGAGACGACCCTGTGGACAGTCACGGTGTCCTCAAATGCCGCAACACCTGTCGTGAGCGACGCTGAACGCGATTCAGCAGGTCGAGGAGACGTACAATCCGCAACCAATGGCAATCACCGATCAGGTCACACGCTCGTAGTTGAGTACCACGCATTGACTTGACGCCGCGGACGTCGAGTCGCCGCAGCATGGTCACCCGCGACAGCGGCCCGTCGATAATCGGATACCGAAGCGGGAGCGCGTGGTTAAGCGACTCACAGAGACCCTCCACCAGACACAACACGCGATGATGCAATTCAAGGCGATTTGAGATTCACGTTGGAATGTCGTAGACAAAAGAACTCTCAACACCTCGCGGAGAGTCAGCTCCACCAATCAACGTAGGCCACGCAGGAGACCAAAAGCCATGCCACACGGAAGACCACAACAATAATAGTGAATCCGATCGCCAGGGAAGGATAGAGAAGCTCAAACCACACGTTCCAAGACTCAGTAGAGTGAAGCAGAATAATACGCTGGTCAGACCGATTGCGCTTACCGTACTCCAAGCCTTGCGTAGGCAAGGTTCTACCGCCTCTACCGTTTCCTACATTCTACAAATGTCCTAGTGGTAGATGAACCCGCATCAACCGGCAGAAGAAGCGCTCGGGTTCACAGCGGCGGCGCTACAAGTTGCCGTCGTAACGTTACGGATAACACCGGTTGAACCGGGGAAGGACAACAAGGTAGGTCGCCGAGTTCAAACACCTCGCAGCGAGTCTCATCGTCCCCCTTGGCGCCATCCTTAGTCGAGCACGATGTAGCTGCCGGCGAAAAGCAAGACTTCCAGATTGTCAGAGGGAGGGTTAGTCGATGCAGCGGCTTGCCACCACACATTTGATCATGACGCTTAGCCAGGTGAGGGAACGATGAACGGGCGCCCATACCCCTTTCAGCAGCCTGCTAGTCGTCGTTGAGAATGGTGCCGGTGCCGGTGTTGTCTGCGATGGTGGCGCCGCTTGCGGACGTTAGCTTGATGGCGAAGGTCTCGTCGACTTCTGGCCACCCGTCGGCCCGCAGCGGAACATACAGCGCTTTACGGGTCTGGCCGGGCGCGATGGTTTGGGTGGTGTCGATGCCCAAGAAGTCTCCCCCGTAGGTTGCCGTTCCCTCTTCGAACTCAATAGTCACCGTCACCGGGACACTGCTCGCATGACTGAGCTGAAGATAAAACTCCATCAGCACATAGTCCTCGTATTCCTGCGCATCAGAGATCGACACCGTAGGCAGGTTCACAGGCTGTGGATCATCGTTATCAGAGACCGCGACGGTCGCAGCGTTGTTTGTGCCCGAGACGGTGTAACCCGTACCAGTGGACAAGGTCGCGGTGACGGAACCATGAGGCTCGTCGGTGTTGTCGTTGGTGGTGCTGACCGTGAATGTGGCGCTGCCTGTGGTTGGGATCGTCACGGTGTCCGCGCCGGTGGTCGCTCCGAAGCTTCCGCTCTGTGAGACGGTCAGGTTGACCGTGAGTGCGGTGGCAGGAGCAGGACTCGCCGTAACAGTGAACGTGGCGCTGCCGCCCTCAGTGACTCCACTGCCCGCAGCGATGCTAATGGTCGGCGGCGCCGGCAGCGGATCGTCGTCGTCCGACACAGCGACCGTCGCAGCGTTGTTCGTGCTCGAGACGGTGTAACCCGTACCAGTGGACAACGTTGCCTTGACGGAGCCATTGGGCTCGTCGGTGTTGTCGTTCGTGGTGCCGACCGTGTAGGTCGCGCTGCCTGTGGTTGGAATCGTCACGGTGTCCGCACCGATGGTCGCTCCGAAGTTGCCGCTCTGCGAGACGGTCAGATTGACGGTGAGTGCGGTGGCAGGAGCAGGACTCGCCGTAACAGTGAACGTGGCGTTGCTGCCCTCAGTGACTCCACTGCCAGCAGCGATGCTAATGGTCGGTGTCACCGAGGGCGGATCGTCGTCGTCCGACACAGCCACTGTTGCAGCGTTATTCGATCCCGAGACGGTGTAACCCGTACCTGTGGACAAGGTCGCGGTGACGGAGCCGTCGGGTTCATCGGTGTTGTCGTTGGTGGTACTGACCGTGTAAATCGCGCTGCCTGTGGTTGGGATCGTCACAGTGTCCGTGCCGGTGGTCGCTCCAAAGCTACCGCTCTGCGAGACGGTCAGGTTGACGGTGAGTGCGGTGGTGGGAGCAGGACTCGCCGTAACAGTGAACGTGGCGTCGCTGCCCTCAGTGACTCCACTGCCAGCAGCGATGCTAATGGTCGGTGTCACCGCGGGCGGCGGATCGTCGTCGTCCGACACAGCGACCGTCGCAGCGTTGTTCGATCCCGAGACGGTGTAACCCGTACCTGTGGACAAGGTTGCCGTGACCGAACCGTCGGGTTCGTCGGTGCTGTCGTTGGTCGTGTTGACCGTGTAGGTCGCGCTGCCTGTAGTTGGGATCGTCACGGTGTCGGTGCCGGTGGTCGCTCCGAAGCTACCGCTCTGCGAGACGGTCAGGTTGACGGTGAGCGCGGCGGTAGGAGTTGGGTTTGCGGTGACGGTGAAGCTGGCGTCGCTACCTTCAGTGATGTCGCTGCCCGCGGTGATCGTGATGACCGGCTCGGTCGGCGGCTGCGTGTCGCATTGGGATTGTTCTATGGCCGCGAGCGTGCGCGCAATGCGATCCCAGCGGGTGTTCTTGAGCCAGTTGGACACAGCCTGCGCCTGCTGAACAGTCATCGGTGTTTCGCCAGTATCCACGCCCAGTGTGGCCAGAACGCGGTTGAAGCGTTTGATGCCCGCGGCCGCCCTGGTGGGATCGAGGGCATCACGCCAGCCGGTGATCTCCGCAATGGTGATAGCGTCAGACGGGAGCGTCGGTGCACAAGTATCGTTGTCGGCGATTGCAACAGTCGCTGTACTGGACGATGACGACACAGTGTAGCTTGACCCATTGTTGATAGACGCCGTAACGGACCCATCGGGTTCGTCGTCGCTGTCGTCAGTGGTTGTCACAGTAAAGATCTTGCTGCCTGAAGACGGGATGGTGATGGTACGGGAGCCGGTTGTGACGTAATCGCCGCTTTGTGACACGGCGACTGTTACATCCAGGTCTGCCGCAGGCGTTGGAGACGCGGTCAGCGTGAATGTCGCGGCAGTACCTTCGGTGACTCCAGAACCGGCCATGATGCTAATCTCTGGCAGAGTTGCTGCATCATCGTCAGCTACTGCGACGGTCGCGGCTCCGGCGTTGCTTGCCACTGTATAGCCAGTGGCACTACTGATCGTCGCCGTGACGGACCCATCGGGCTCGTCGTCGCTGTCGTCGGTGGTTGTCACAGTAAAGGTCTTGCTGCCTGAGGACGGGATGGTGACAGTACGGGAGCCGGTCGTCACATAGTCGCCGCTCTGCGACACTGTGATTGTGACATCCAGGTCTGCCGCGGGGGTTGGAGACGCGGTCAACGTGAATGTCGCGGGGGTACCTTCGGTGACACCAGAACCGGCCGTGATGCTGATCTCTGGCAGAGTTGCTGCATCATTGTCCGACACAGCGACGGTCGCAGCTCCGGCGCTGCTCGACACCGTGTATCCAGTACCACTACTGATCGTTGCGGTGACTGAGCCGTCCGGTTCGTCCGTTGTATCGTTTGTCGTGGCGACAGTGAACGTGGCGCTTCCGGAAGTCGTGATTGTGACCGTGCGAGATCCGGTTGTGACGTAGCCGCCGCTTTGTGAGACTCCGACCGTTACATCGAGATCGACCGAAGGTGCCGGCGTTGCGGTTACGGTGAACGTGGCGTCGGTACCCTCGGTAACATCGTTACCAGCAGCGATGCTGATTTCAGGCTCGGTCGGCGGCGGGGGAGCGATTGCAGCCTCGATGCACTCCAGGGCTTCCCGGATGGGTCTCCAGCCGAACCATACCTGCTCACCCGCGAGCGCCTCGGCGGCGGTGAACGGTGTGAGCTGGGAGTCCCGGACGTCGCGGAACGTGATCAACACACGCTTCCAATTGCGGCCGTAGCTCGGCGCACGGTCTTTGTTCGCATCATAGTATCGACGCACGGTCGTCAGCAGGCTGTCCGAAACACATGAATCAACAATCGACTGCGGCGGGAGCTGTACATCGTCGTCGTCCGACACCGCCACCGTTGCTGAGCCTGCACTGGTTGATACCGTGTAGTTCTGACTGGTGCTGAGGGTGACTGATACCGAGCCGTCGGCTTCACTGGTATCGTCGTTCGTTGTCGTGATCGTGATGGCGCTCGAGCCGCCGCTGTATATGTTGACGCTGCCTGTGGTCACGCTGACACCGAAGTCGCCGCTTTGGCTGACCGTGTATTTGACGGTGAGTTGGGCGCTCGGCGATGGAGTCGCGGTGATGGTGAACTTGGCGCCGCCGCCCTCGACGATGTCCGCGCCGGCGGCGATGCTGATCTCGGGCAGGTTCGACGCGTCGTCGTCCGAGACTGCGACGGTTGCGGCGCTGGCAGATGATGAGATTGTGTAGCCGGTACCGGTGCTAACTGTCGCAGTGACGGAGCCGTCGGGTTCGTCGTTTGCGTCATTTGTCGTGGCAACGGTTAGTGTTTGGCTACCGGTGCTTGGGATGGTGACTGTCTGCGAGCCGGTCGAGGCGTAGTCGCCGCTTTGTGATACTTCGACTGTGACATCGAGGTCCGCCGAAGGTGTCGGTGTTGCTGTGATAGTGAACGTGGCGTCTCCGCCCTCGGTGATTGCTGTGCCGGCCGTGATACTGATCTCTGGGACGTCGTCGTCCGAGACTGCGACGGTTGCGGCGCTGGCGGATGACGAGATTGTGTAGCCGGTACCGGTACTGATCGTCGCGGTGACGGAGCCGTCTGGCTCGTCGGTTGTGTCATTAGTCGTGGTGACGGTCAGCGTTTGGGTTCCCGTGCTTGGAATGGTGACTGTTTGTGAACCGGTAGAGGCGTAGTCGCCGCTTTGCGACACTTCGACCGTTACATCGAGGTCCGCCGAAGGATTGGGCGTTGCGGTGACGGTGAACGTGGCATCGCCTCCCTCGGTGATGTCGGCGTCGGCGGCGATGCTGATCTCTGGTACCGATGCTTGAGCCGGCAAGCCGCTGATCTCCAACTTGAAATCGCCCGTACGGTCACGGTTGAACGTCGTCGCTTCGATTGTGTACCAGCCGGCGTTGAGGGTCCGGATGATGCGAGAATTGTAGTTCCCGCCGCCAATATCGTCGTTCTCGGCGACGGCCGAACCGCTGCGAGTGTCGTTTCCTGCGCGCAGGAAGAGGTAGGTATCGTGTGAGGATGTCAACCTGATCGTGACGTTGCTCTGCTTTGAGAGTTGGAACGTGTAGAATTGAGCGTTGCGACCACTACGAGCGGTTGACTTGCAGCCACTGATCCAGGTGCCTTGTGTTGCGCCATCGACGGTCAGCTGCGTCTTGCACGGTGAGGCGGCGTCGTCATCGGCGACGTTTGTGGTGGCGGCGCCGTTGTTGGCTGAGACGCTGTAGCCCGTACCTGTACTGATGGTTGCGGTCACGGAGCCGTCGGCTTCGGTGACAGCGTCGTCGGTGGTGGGCACCGTTAATGTTGCGGTGCCGGATGTGGTGATCGTCACCGTCTTTGAACCGGTCGTGACGTAGTTGCCGCTTTGCGTGACCTCGACGGTCACATCGATGTTTGCCGTAGGCTTTGGGTTCGCAGTGAGAGTGAAGGTCGCGTCGATGCCCTCGGTGACATCGCCGTTTGAGGTGATGCTGATCACGGGGGCAGATGGCGACGGCAGCCCGGCCACGCTCAGTTGGAATCTGCCAGTCTTGTCGTAACGACTAGTCGCTGCTTCGATGGTGTACTTTCCTGCTGGGAGCAACTCCTCGATGCGAGAGTTGCGGTTGCCGCTGTCGCGGTCGATGTCGTCGTTCTCATACAAGTCATTAGTCCTGCTGACGTCATTGGTGTTGTAGAGCAGGAGGATGGGGTCAACATCTTCCGAAGTCAAGTCGATCGTTACCCGGGCCGATTGGTTCAGTTCAAACGTGTAGAAGCGACCGTGATAGGACGCGTAACCGGATGTGGAGCGATGGACGGCTGGACATTTTGGTGTCCATTGGTCAGTCGCCTTGCCATTTGCGGGCAATGCTTCGGTGCATTCGAAGTCATTGTCGAACACTTTGACGCTGGACTGAGGCAGTGTGTAGGAGACATCGTAACCGGTACCGGTGGTGACCGTTGCGATGACGGAACCGGAGTTTTCACGGACGGCGTCGTCTGATGTGGAAACGACAAGTTCCGCTTTGCCCGTGTTGGTTGGGATGGTGACGGTGCGCGTTTCGGTTGTGACACCGAAGTCGCCATTGCTGCTGATCACCACGTTGGCGGTGATGGGCGTTGATGGCAAGGGATGAGCGGCCACGGTGAACTTGACATCTCCACCCTCATCGACGGCGGCTCCTCCGTCGACGCTCACCTCGACGGCTTTCTCCGACATCGCGGGCAGGCCGTCGATTATGAACTCGGTACTACCTGGTGTGATTGAGCCGAACGTGGTCCCCTCAATTGTGTACCAGCCAGGAGCGAGCACCTGAGAGATTGTGGGGCTTGCTCCACCAGAGCCGCCTTCGCCGTCCTCGTGTAAGGCTGGGCCAGACTTGTTGATTCGGCCTTGGCGCAGGTAGAGATAGTTGTCGCCGACAAAACCCCATATGTTCATCGTGACTGTGCGCTGTTCCAGTAGCTGGAATGTGTAATACCACGATGTCCTATTGCTATCTCTCGGTGATGGACACATGTTCGGATAGAAGCCGTACGAGGTATGAGTGTCGGAGCGCAAGTGCTCGACGCAGTCTTCGACATCGTTGTCGTAGACGATGACGCTTGCGGCGGCTGCGTTCTGAACGATGTCGTAATGACTGGCGCTCTCGAGCCTCACGGAGACCAGACCGTGCGGTTCCTGGACAGTATCCCCCTGTGTCCTGACTACGATGACCGCTTCACCGTTGTCGTCCAGAGTCACTGTGTTGACTCCTGGGGTAATACCTCCTAGCACGTCGATGTCGCCGACCCAGGAGGCATTCACGCGCACGCCTTTGACTGGGACACCGGCGCTGCTCTTGAGGCGGAAGTACGCCCGCTCGTCCTCGGTGATGTCGCCGTCGGCGGTGATGCTGATTTCGGAGATTTCGTCATCTGCGACATTTGCAGTAGCCGCGCCAGCGGTGGTTGACACGCGATACTCCGTGCCAGTGCTGATCGTCGCGGTGATTGAGCCGTCGACTTCGTCGATGCTGTCGTCAGTCGTAGGCACCGTGAGGGTGGCGGTGCCGGAGGTGGTGATGGTGACCGTATGCGAGCCGGTCGTGATGAAGTCGCCACTTTGCGTCACTTCGACCGCCACATCAAGGTTGGCCGTCGGCTTGGGTGACGCGGTGAGTGTGAAGGTCGCGTCGGTGCCCTCAGTGACGTCGCCGTCTGAGGCGATGCTGATTTCGGGTGGCAACGGCAGTCCGCTGACGTTTAGTTGGAACGTACCAGTCGTGTTGGCTTCTAGGGGTGATGTTTCTATCGTATACCAGCCGACCTCGAGCCACACGATGATTCGAGAGTTGGTATCTCCGTGATCGCGATCGTCGTTGTAGTATTTCAGCGTACCGGATTTGACGTTCTTGCCCTGCCGGATGTAGAGGAAGGTGTCCGTATCTGTCGAGGTCAAATCAATCGTGATCACTGTCGCCTGTTCGACTTCAAATGTGTAGTAGCGTGAGAATTTCCCACGAAATCTAAAGTCGACGGAAGGGCAGCTTTGCGACCAGGTACCAGAAATCTTGCCAGTGGCGGGCAGCGGCTCGAGGCAGGGGTCGATGCCGGCATCGTTGATGCCGACGCGGTAACTGGGCTTCGTTGGAGACACGTCGTAGCCCGTGCCAGCCGCGACTGTGGCAATCACAGCGCCATTGTCTTCAACTTCGTAGTCGTCAGTCGTTGCCAGCTTCAACTCTGCTTGACCGGTGTTGGTCGGAATGGTGACCGTATGGCTGCCGTTTGTGATGCCGAAGTCGCCCTTCGTAGTGATATCGACGTTGACGGTCAGCGGGGACGATGGTAGCGGATGTGCGGCCAGTGTGAACTTTGCGGTGCCGCCTTCATCGATATCGGGACCGCCGAGGACGCTTACTTCGACGCCTTTGACCGACAGCGGCAGCAAGCCGGCGATTTGGAACTGGGCGCCACCACCCTGTGGGGGCGTACCGACCGTGGTCGCCTCAACTGTGTACCAGCCGGGATCGAGCGTCTGATGGATTCTGGATGCGCCCGCGCCATGGATGCCGGAGCCGCCGTTGTCGTCCTCGTGCAAGGCTGGGCCGGACTTGTTGATTCGGCCTTGGCGCAGATAGAGGTATTGGTCTCCATTGCCCCACAGTTCCATGGTGACGGTGAAGCGTTGCAACAGTCGGAACGTGTAATACCAAGATGTTCTGTTGCTGTCTCTCGGTGATGGACACTCTGCCGTGTTGTAACCGAACGGGGTCTGCATGTCGGTGTACAGGTGCTCGACGCAGAACTCGACATCGTTGTCGTAGACGATGACGTTTGCAACGGCTGCGTTCTGATCGATGTCGTAATAGCTAGCGCTCTGGAGCGTCAATGTGATCAGGCCGTGCGGTTCTTGTTCGGTGTCAAACTGGGAATCGAATTTGATGACCGCTTCGCCCTTGTTGTCCAGGTCCACGGTCACGACTGGTGGGATGACCCGCTGTGCGACCAGGACGTCGCCGGTCACGGAGACCGCCACTTTCACGTCCTTGACCGCGCCGCCATCGCTGCTCTTGATGCGGAAGATCGCATCCTCTGCCTCAGCGATGTCGCCGTCGGCCGTAATTCTGATGGTTTGCTTGTCGTCATCCTTGATCGCCACCACGCGTTTTGACGCGCTGGCCGAGAGGCGGTAGCCGCTACTGGAGAGCAACTGCGCGGAGATGATGCCGCCTGGCTCGGCTTGGTTGTCGCCGACGGTGGTCACGCTGAGCGTGGTGCTGCCGGTGGTCGGGATGGTGACTGTTTGCGTGCCAGTCGGCGACGTGTCGAAGTCGCCGGTGGCGTTGACTTGCACTTTGACGGAGAGCGGTGAGCTCGGCGCTGGCGTGGCCGTCACCGTGAAGCTGACGCTGGAGCCCTCGGTGATATCGGAACCGCCGCTGAGGCTGACAATAGGCGTCGCGGTCAGTCCGCTGACACTGAGCGAAAACGCCCCGGTTCGACTGTTGACGGCGGTTGTTGCCTCGACCGTATAACTACCCGAATCGAGCGTCTGGCTAATCCTCGCGTTGTTGCCGCTCCCACTGTTGTCATCCGAATGTAGGGTGGTGCCCTCCTGGGCGTTGTAGCCACTACGCAGATTGATATAGGAATCGAGTGTCGACGATAGGTCAATAGTCACGGTCGATTGCTGGGCAAGGCTGAACGTGTAGTAACGACTACTCTTCTGCGAGTTGATCGCTGAGATGCAGCTCGTGGACCAGTTCCCGGAGGTCGTGCCGGAACCGTTGAGGTCGTCGGTGCAGCTGAGCGAGGGCAGTTGTGCGAAACCGTGTCCCCACTCGCTGTTGGGCACGGGGGTGCCTCTTGGAGCGGCGTGCGTCTTGAGATAGCCGGTGATCTGGGCCGGTGTGAAGTTGGGATTCTGCTGCGCGACGAGCGCGGCAAGCCCAGCGACGTGCGGAGCGGCCGCGCTGGTGCCCCAAAACGAGGAACTTGTAGCAGTACCTTGACCGGAAGCACCGATGATGTCGGGCTTGATCCGACCATCGGGGGTTGGCCCCCGGCTGCTGTAGTTGTGGAGCCCTATCGGACTGCCTGCGCCAACGCCGAGCACGCCAAGAACCGGGCTGTCGGCGGGCGACCCGATGCTGTAGCCGTCGGTTGCGCTTCCCAGGACGCCGCCGTCCCAGACGACGAGCTGAACCCAGCTCGGTTTGGAGCCGCTCATCAACTTGACTCGCAGAGCGACTGTGGTGGTTTGGTTGCGATTGTTTGTCAGAGTGATCGACTCCCTCGGGCGGTCATGTTTGCCGCCAGCCTGTGCGTCGTTACCAGTACCAATGACTGACTCGTTGGACAGGCCGGGATTTTTCACAACCACCAGCGAGAGGTCGTTGACCGCTCCGCCCCACTTGTCGTCCCAGCGCATGTACAAGCGCGCTGATTTTCCCGGCCCCAGGTACAGCTTCTTGTCTTCCTTCCCGGGCTCCCACTCGAGGATGTTGTCGTTGTCGGCGTCGGTGGGGGTGCCGTACCAACTGTCGAGATGCTGGTTCCCGGCGGAGTTGACCCAGACGATGCCGTGGTCGGCCGCCCACTTGACCGTGTTGAGCGGGCCAAACTTGTAAGGAGTGGTGCCGTCGGGCGGGCCATGGTAGGCCCAGTTGATGGAGTAGGCGATGACCTTGACGCCTTCGCCGTGCATCCACTTGACCGCGCTGAGGAGGTCGGCCCCTGACGTGGCATTGGAGATATAGAGGCTGGCCTCTGGCGCCATGTCCATCACGGTTTCGGCGACGCGCGTGCCGTGGGTGCTACCGGCACTCGGTCCGCCGGGGAGGCCAATTCCGTAGGTTGCGTTGGAACAGTCAGCGATGTCGGAGGTGTAGGTGCCGACGTCGGTGTAGCAGCGAGCGACGATCGTCCTCGGCAGGTCGGTGCCCATCAGGGCAGGTGTCCCGGTGAAGCCGTCTCTGGATGTTCGCGTCGATGTGATGTCGATGACACCGACTTTGACGCCTTGCCCCTTAATCCCGGCGCTGTGCCAGGCGTTGGCGAGGTGCTGGGCGACGCCACCGCTGGTGACCCTGCCTTTGGTTGCCATGGGCTGATCGAGTTCTCGCGCCCAGCTCACGCCAGGAGTCCGCGCCAAGGTGGCAAGCGCGGTCGTGGGGACGTAGGCCTCGATGTAGTTGTCGAGCACGTTGCGGACATCGCCGCCGTTGTTGTTGATCACATTGACGACGCGCTGGACGTTGCCATCGACGATGATCGACAGCGCGACCATCGTGGCGGTCTGGTTGCCGCTGCCGGCGGGATCAAATGGCGAGGCGGCGACGCCGCCCGTCGGAGCGTCGCTGCCTGAGTCACCGCCGAAGGCGAAGTCGGCGCCATACTGTGAGCCCCAGGAACCGTCGGCGACATCGCTGAGCGCCGAGCCCAGGTTCGGGAAGGTGAGCTGATCCTGTCCGGGCAAATCGGGATTGGCGAGTCCCTGAGTGAGGTCGGAGCGCTTGCCCTCGTCGGCGAGGACGTCGGAAGCGAGCACTGCAAGCAACGCGAGGCTTGCAATCAGCCCCGCGACAAGGACGATCAGCCCACGCTGTCTCGACACCGCTGTCTCTTTCCTCTCTGCGCCACAAATCATACCAAGGGCGCGAGTGAGAAGTCTACCCCATTGTGAGGCCTGTGTTCCTGCCCGGGAACCTCGGCCCAGCGAGCAGCGCCGACTCATCGCGACGCTCTCGATCCAAGACTCTGACAGAACTCAGCCAGATATGCACATCAAGCGTGGCCTGACGCACTAGGTTATGTCGTGCTCGTCCTCAGATCGCGCACGACTCGCCTGTCGCCGATCTCGCCATCACCAAGCGCACTAGCAGCCTTACTTTGCCAATCCGTCGGAACAGACAATCCGCACGATCTGCGGTGAAGCCGGTTCGCGTTCTTCGTCTTCCTTGGCGGAGAGTCGATACTGTTCTCGCAACGCCTCAAGACGCACCAACAGTGCGTGTCCCGTCGGTTGCAATCGATACACCTCACCGAGCGCGGCCTCTGCTCGCGGCGGTGACGATCGGCTGAAGATTCGCCTGAGTTCGTCGAGCCGGGCCAACTCAGGTGCGTCCTCCTGCCGCTCGCCTCGTAACAAGTTAACTTGCTTCGCGACGACACGCCTCGCACGCGTGTCGTCGCGAACGACGCGATCGCCCCAACCGTTGGCCATACTCAACGCGAAACCATTCGAAGGCGGCCATCACTCGTTCGTTGGTGTCTAGCAATAGCGATGCTGCGGGGGTGTCGGGCTGGCACGCGGCCGCCGCGACAAACTGAGCGGGACTGATCGGTCGCGGCTCCAAGTTATGAGCGCCCTCAAAACAACCGTAGATCTCGCCTGCTGCTAGGAGCACGAGCGTCTCTCCTGGAATCGGCCGATCGAACGGGCCTGGATGCAAGCTTCCCGGCATTTTGGGCGCCCATAACGCCGGTTGTCGGCTTACCGACGGATCAATGATCGGATCACGTATGACTCGCGATTCGACAGTCAAAGCCGAGCGTAGACCGTCGGGGAGACCAATGATCCTCGCCCAGAGGTGAGGGTCGTCTTGCTCAATGCGCAGCAATGTCGTGACGGCGCGTTGGTGCGCCGACACATCATCCAAGGTGTCATCCAACTCGGGTAACTGCTTCTGGTCATACACTCGATACATATCGGCGGCATTGATCCGCTCCGACTCGGACAGCAGCCTGTTATCGAGGCCGATCAGGCCGTGGAACAGTTGAATCCGATTGCCCAACCGTCACGTTAAGGAAAGGTAGGAGTCGACATCAAGGTCGGGCCAGGTGTTATGCAAGTGGATGATATCATGCTCGGTACCGATGCGGTCCACCCGACCGAAGCGTTGCATTAAGCGCACCGGATTCCTATGTAGGTCGTAGTTGAGTACGTGTGCGCAGTCTTGTAAGTTTCGCCCCTCCGAAACGACATCCGTCGCCAATTGGATGCGCATCTCGTTGTCTGGACGTGGCCCATCGTCTCCGAGATTTGCCCGGGGCGAGAAGCGAGCCCCAATCTCTTGCGCGGCGTCCCGATTGCCGCCCGTCAACTGAGCGATCGATAAGTCTCGTGCACCAGGGTTGAGCTGTTCGTAGAGGTAGTTGATCGTCGTTTCTGCTTCGGAAAAGATCAACACTTCACTGTCACGGATTTCGGGCTGCTCAAGGAATGCCTTGACTGCCTGCAACTTGTCGTCGTCTGCGGGCGTGATCGTCTTCACTTTGTCAAGCAGACCTTCCAGCACCGCGACGTCGGCGTCCAGATCGGCGGACCACTGTTCCGAGTAGAAGTCCTTCGCAGGATGCGCGCCACTACCGTTGGCTTGCGCATCCTCCTGGTTCAAGATATCCAGCGCTTCTTCCGCGTCGAACGACTGACCGCTGAGCAACCGTGTCGCAACCTGACCTACTGGCACGTAGCCAAGCTCAATGGCCTGCTTGAAGTGTCGATTACTACGAATCAGCGACTCCAAGGTCGAGCGAAACGCTGGTACGCTAGACTCTAACCGTTTGAGTAGTAGGACTTTCATCAGCCCTGCAACACGGTCTATCGATCGTAACAGACCGTCATACTTTGGGTCGTCCTTTGCGTGGGGTCGTAGCTTTTCGCTCGCTCGATATCGCCAGGCCTCGTGACGTTGTAGCGATTGCTGGATCTCGGCGAAGGCCCCAACTTTCGAAAAGACACGATCCAGCCGATAGCTCACATTCGTCAGCCTGGCTTCCGGGAAGCTGACTCGCTTGCCCTTGATCTCGGCGCCATCGCCGTAGAGATCGAGAATGTCCTTGCGTCGCCGACGGAAGAAGACGTACCCTAGAACATCTTCAATCTTGGCCCGAGGGATTGAAGGCCCTTGCGGCTTGATCGGTGGCGATGACTTCTCGCCTGTGGACTCCCAGTCTGCATACTCTCGATTGAACTGTTCGTTCTCCGCTTGATATCTGAGCCACCGTTGTGCATTCGTGAAGAACGCTTCTAGACTGACCGGCTCAATCGGGAGACCGTGCTCGCGATCGTCGAGGAATAACGTAAGCTGACGATAGATGTCCATCGGTCCCATGTTTTGGGGGGTTGCGCTCATCAGGATGGCTTTGTGGTCACCGGCGTCGAGGTATTCGCGCAGGCCTTTGGACCTTGGTTGATGTTGCGACAGTTGTGTGCCTCATCCACTAGCACGGGTCCGCGATCTCTGTAATATTCTTGCAAGACGATACCACGCTCCGAGCGCTCCGCTCCGACGAACATCTTCCCTAAGCCAACGACGTCACCGATGTAACAGCCGCCGTGTCGATCGATCATCGTCAGCGCTTGACGCACTCCGTCGAGCTGGAAGTTTGCAAGCTGATTGTCGAGCGGTGACGTGCTCAGGTCTCCCACACCAGCAACCGACCCGTATAGTTCGTAGAGCGCCTTCAGATAGACGTGATACGGCGGCGTTTGCGCAATCGGCCAGGAGCGTTCCAGCTCTGTTACCAGTTCGTCGAAGATGTCCTCGGCGTCGCGCCAGAGCTCGTCGAACCAATGCTTGAGTGCTGCCATCTCGGCGTCGCCGCTGACTCGTACGTTCAGCTCGGTGTTGCCGTCGAAACCGGCCAACGTAAGATTGGACGATCCGACTAAAGCGGCGCCCGGCTCGGCGTGATTATCGTACCAGCAGAGATATGCTTTGGCATGCAAGGGACTGCGTAGCTACGACCGCACTTCCACTTGACCGGTCGCGCCTAAGTCTCGTAGCTGTTGTACTGTGGAGTCCGTGGCATTCCGCTGAAGTAGACGTGAGACGCCTTGTACGATGTGCTCGATCGCCTGCTTGGCAATCTCCGAGCGTTCGCTGCGACGAATCGTTGCGTCGGCGTTGAGCTGGGCTTGTAGCGGAGCTTGTTGTTGCAAACCAGCCGCAACCTCTTCCAGCACTCGCCGATCGGTCCGACCGACCAGGATGCGCACCTGCTTAAGTTGCAAGAGTTCGTCGGCGATTTGCTCGAAGCCGGAGATGAAGAAGTAACCGACCGCAATATCGGCCGTAGCCGAGCTGGTCAGCATCTCCTTCAGACGCAACAGCAAAGAAGGATCCGTCGTGGCATGGAGGATGTTACTAACAGGAGCAGTCATGCCTTCAGTATATCTCCTCTACGTATCAGGATGCCGTACGACACGGTGACCTTAACTATGGTCGCCATGCTTGCGCTCTCATCTCAGCGGGACGCGCCCACCCGACGCTCGACGGCGGCGATCTCCTCTTCGGAGAGACCGTAGAGGTCGTAGACCAGCCGGTCGATTTCCCGTTCCAGGTCGGAGGTATCAGCATCGGGGTCGGCATCCTCAGCATCGAGAATTTGGTTGACAAGTCCTTCCCACTCAGATCGTTGCAAGTCAGTCAGATCGTGGATTGGAAGTTATTGACGCTGGTAACCCTGAACATGGTTGTTTGTAGACGTCGCTCGAAACACGACGTCCAGAAACCTTGAATTCAAGATACCTAGCAATAACGTGCTCAATCCTTCATCTCGCAAGAGTGTCTTGTTGATCGAGTGTCCGCACAGATAGTCGTCGGGCAAGTCTCTTGCCAGTGCAAAATGAAAGCGTCGTCGGTCTGTCGTTCCTGTGACTTCCTGGCACAATAGGTAAGTTCGGCGCCTGTTGTCTTCGACCTTCCGCCGAAGAAAGTTTTCGTCACAGAACTCTCCGGATGCCTCGTAGTTTACGGCGAATCGGCCAATGTTGCGTCCTCGTAGCAGACGAACTGAACTGGGGTGTGCGCTAAAGTGTGCCTTTTGGGTCGTGAGATTAAGATCGCCTTGTGAAATAGACGTAGCAAGCTCCTTCAGTGGCTTCACCAAGACGTCACTCGCAAGGCGCTCCAAGAGCTCTAAGGTTGTGCCGTCTATGAGAGGGAAGCAGACGGTCCGCGGAAAGAGCGATCGTATCGAATCTGTGCCGATTGCAGTCGTGGTCAGGTGTTGAATGGTTTCTGAGTTGTTACCGCTTGAAATCAGGAGTGTATCACCTGACGGATCCGGTTTCGTGAATTGGCATATGCAGGTGCCCTGTGTCACGCTCTTGAAGACTTGGAGTGTTGGTGTTGCCGCGTCCTTGGGAAACTCGATGACATGACGCAGACGAGTCTTCTCCAACAACAGCATTCTCGTAGCCGCGGAAGACAGGTCGCAAATCAAGCTGCTTTGCACGATCATTGTACCGATGCCGCCGGGCTTACGGAGCTGGTAGGAACGCTCAACGAAGAACTTGTAGAGATTCTGCTTGCCCTTGTCCTTCCCTTCTGAGTAGGGATACTCCTTCTTGGAGTATGTGCCCTTCTTGATTTGAGCGTAAGGCGGGTTACCAATCACAATATTGAAACCAGACTGCGTAAACGGTCGAGCAAAGTCGACTCGCCATTCAACTGCATCCTTGGGCGTCCCCATAAGGCCGAGGTTCTCGCGCAGTTGGCAGTGTGCGGCTTCGATCGCCTTCTTGCGTGATTTCTTTCGTTCGCTGTTTGTCTCATTGAAGAACAGCGACTGCAGCTCGACTAGATGCGCTACTTCGTTCCCATCATAACCAAGGACACCTTGCTGGCCGGTTTCGCTCGGGTCGGAGCCGAGTAGGGAGTCTCCTTGCAGGATTTTGAAGTCTAGGTTGGGCAGCGGCTCTGGTTGGTCGCCGACGTAGTCGATTGCTAGCGAGAGCCATAGTCGTAGCATTGCGATGTTCACCGCGAACTGGTCGATGTCCACCCCGTAGAGATTGCGCTCGATGATCTGTAGCTTGAGGTCGTAGAGCGACTTTCCGTCGATGCCGACGTTAAACAGTGTCTGCTGTAACTCCACCAACTCGTGCATCATCCCGGGTAAGTATGCCCCGGAGCCGCAGGCTGGGTCGACGACTGTTACCTCGGCGAGCGCCGCAGCGATTTGTTGTGCTTCAGAGATGCCAATGCCCTCAATCGCACGCTCGTCGACGTACCCGGCGATCGTCTCCGCTGTGAGGGTCGGAGTTTTCGTTTCCAGATACCTTTTGAGCGCCTCGCGACACATAAATGATACGACCGGTCGCGGCGTATAGTATGCACCCGAGTCGTGCCGACCTGTGACGAGCCCCTCAAACACTTTGCCCAGCATCTCGGGGTCGACCGCGACCTCGATATCAAATGGCGTCGACTCCATCACCGTGAAGTTAAACGCGTCAAAGAGATCGGTCAGCAGCGACTCAAAGATTTCATCGGGCACAACGATACCGTCGCGCTGGTCGAGCTCGGTTTCGTCGAACAGTCTACCGTTGAGGAACGGAACCTCGCCGATCAATACCGAGACGCCGGCGCTGACAACTTCCGACTTGTTCAATCCTTCGCGGAACACATACGACAGGCGGTCTTCATAGAAGTTCGCGTGGTGCGGATGCACACGATACGCGCGCCAGAGCGCGTTCAGGTAGTCGGTATCCTCGTCGTACGTGAGCCATCCCTTGCGCGAGAGGAAGTAGACGAACATCAGCCGATTGAATAGTGTCTGGACGAATGATTTGGTGTCCTCAGGGTCGTCGAAGCCGCTGACCAGCTCCAGGGCGTGCTTGTGTAGGCGCTCGTACTCGCGGAAGAAGTCTTTGGTGACTGGCTCAACGTCGAAGGCGCGATTGATAGCGTTAAGCAGGTTGCCTTGCTGCTGATGGTCGTGGAACAGGTTCGAGATTTGCTGATACGCGGTCCGCTGCGGCAGGTCACGCTCGACGACCATACGTCGGAGCGTAGGTGTACTTTGCGCACCCCATGTCGGGTGGATCCAATGTAGCTGCGAGGCGTTGACGTTTGTGAAGAGGAGTAGCATGTCCTCGCCGAGCTCGTCCCGTATGATATTGACTGTCTCGACGACGTCGCGTTTGCCAGACTCAGCTGCCCGGACACGGCATGAAAGTCCAGCACCTCGGCGAAGAGGCGTCGCAGCAGCGTAGGTCGTTGCTCGGGCGAGGCGTCGAAGAAGTCACCAACGTGCTGCTCGACATCGCGGGCGTCGTCTGGACTCCATATCGGCATCGCTCGCTCCCGGTGGCGGTTCGCTCTCCGAATCGTAATGGACACCGACCGATTGGCGTGTGATGCACCGTCGCATCCTTGACCTGCGCCAGCCAGAGGATCAACGAAGCGCGGCCAAAGATGGTGCCACCAGTAGCAGGCGGCTGATCACGCGGGGGCCTGCTCCCGTCCCCGACGTGATCGGGGAGCCGTTCGGCCGCTCCCGAGGTCGAAGCACTGCCTATGAGACTGTCTCACTTGGCGGCGGTGGCGACGCTCGTCGCGCTGCTCGGCGCGATGTTCGTGTCGGCAGGGACTCGGGCAGAACACGCGCCGGATGCTCTTGGCGATGTCACTCACAACACAGCTCAGTGCAACCTCGGTTCGCTCGAAGGCGATGCAGCAGCCGACGGAACGACCGACAACACGTACAGCACTCAAGTTCAGGTCTATGCCGCCGACTCGACGCCGGGCGATGACACGGCGAACGTGCCAGGCTTCGTCAACCTCACGTCGGATTTATGCAAGCTCGGGACCAATGAGACTGCCGCCGTCAACAACGGTGCGTACTTCTCGATCACGCCGAACGGCACCGAGACACCGGTCATTACGAAGCTGACTCCGACTGCGGCCATCCGGGTCCACGACTCGGATGGCATCGTTGCAGCCGGTGGCGATCTGACTGTGACGCTATCCCTAAAGACCATTGAGACCGCCGCTGCTTCCGCCGTAGCAATCAAGTGGATTCGGGTTTCGGGAGAACTTGATGACGGAGAGCTAGTCGGCGAGGGGATGGACCTCCCCGTCGCAGACTCCAAATCCCCGGCCGGTGCGACCAGGATGGCTTCAATCGCAATTCCCGCAGGAACCACCGCTCGCGAATACACAGTCTCGGCTCGGCTGGAATATGACCACGACGGCGACACGGACCCCGATGATCTCAAGGTGCTAACTCCGACCGCGACGTTCACTGTTGGTGATCCTGGCACGAATGCCGCGACTGCTGAGCTGACATTGGGCAATGCGCATGACGAGGACCCTCTCACCTCGGCTAACGACGTTGTTCCAGAAGATGGTGTCGAAGCCGCAAGTGACGGCGATGTGTGGCTGAAGCTCTCGGTCCTCAACTCGATGGGCAAGCCCGCCAACGCCATGGGGCTCAACACCATTACCGTGATCGCGCCTGGCGCGAAGTTGTCATTACACCCGGCGACCCCTGCGGGCACGCCCGGCAGCGCCATCGTTAGTTCCACCCAACTAAGCGGTGGTTCAAACAGCATCAGCGTTGCTGAAGGTGGTGGTGTCACAGTGGGCCAGACGACCTTCATCAAGGTTGAGCGGGCCGGCTCACCGCGCAAGCCAGGCACTGTGACTGTGTACGCGTTGGTTATCGGCAGCGATGGTGCACCACGAACCGAGAACGTTGAAGTTACCTTCACGGGCGCAGGCGCTGTGGTCGTACTTGGCGATGACGTCAGCGTGGGCAAGCCGGCCGAAGGCTCAGAGGCCAAGGCAGAGATCTCACTAGGTGCCGATGACGCTGGAGGTAGCTCAGCGAAACTGGGCACAGTCGTCTACTCCGTTAAAGATGCGGACGGCAAACTGGTGAGCCTGTCCAAAGTCAAGGCCGAAACCAGCACCAAGGGCTCTAGCACGGAGAAGACGACGGATGACGGCAGCGCAAGCGTGGTGCTCGTCACAGTCGATGACTCCGCTGCCCCCGGTGTTTACACCATTGAGGCATCGCTGAGTGGCGTGGCGGACTCATCTGACACTGCCACGGTGACCGTCTCTGGCGGCGCAGCGAGTGTCGATCTCATGGCCGACAAGACCGAGAGTGACTCGATTGGTGATGTCATCACTGTGACCGCCACGATCACTGACGAAGATGGCCACGCGATTGCCAACAACCAGGACGTGACATTCACTGCCGCTGGTGAGGGTCTGGTGCAAATCGGCACCGACGCTAACGCCGACGTGGCCGGCATGCAGTCCAAGACCATGAGTGGACAGGCTGTTGCCAAGTTCACGGTAGTTGGAGAAGGTACGGCCGTCGTCAGCGCAGTTATCGGTAGTCAGACCGCTGTGGTTGTGATTACCAGCACTGCCGGTGTGGTCGAAGAGGAAGCGATGCCTGAGGAGGAGGCCTCGGTCTCTTGTCTGTCAGAGCTGAGTGGCTTTGCTACTTGGAGCTGTGGCGTTGAGGCTGACGCCTCTGCGATCTTTGACATGGTCACGGGTCGTGGTGTGAGTGCTATCCATCTGTGGAATGGCTCCACTTGGGTTCGCTACTCCGTCGTCGATGATGCCATGGTGCCGGGCTCGAGTGACTTTATGGTCACAGAGAACGACATCCTCTACATCAGCAACTAGGGGACCCTCACCCTAACCCTCTCCCTCAGGGAGAGGGGATCAGAGCCCACTCCCCTTGCTTGCAAGGGGAGTGGGACGGGAACAGGCCCCCGCATGCGCGGGGGAATTGAAGGAAAGGTGCTGACATGCAACTCATGACACGTGTCATTACTGTTGCGATGGGTGTTGTGCTCGCGATTGCGGCACTGGCCTCGGCTGGTGCGCAGCAGGAACCTCCGCATAGGTTCTACGGACATGGTGCTACTGCAGGCGACACTATTGGTGTCCACATGAATGATGATGACCTCACGCTCATCGCATCTGCGACCGTTGACGAAAACGGCTCGTGGTTCATCGATGTGGACCGCGATGAGGCTGAGGACGTTGTCTTCTCGATCAATGGTGCGGTTGCTGACTCTGAGGTGACGTCGCAGGGTGCCGGTCAGGACGCTGTCACGCTTACGGCCATGGCTATGGAAGACGATTCCATGATGGACGAGGGCGAGGACGGTGAGATGTCCGAGGAGGACGAAACCATGATGGAGGAGGACGGCGAGATGTCGGACGATGACTCCATGATGGACGAGGACTCGATGGACGACGGCCACATGAATGACTCGATGGCTGACAATGGGTATCCGGCGACGGGCAGCGGCGGTCTGGCTGCTGATGGTGGTGTTTCGGCGGGCCTGGTTGGTCTGCTGATTGCTCTTGGTGCAGCGGCGATCGCTGGAGTTGGCGTTCGTCGGGTTCGCAATCGGGCGTAGTTGCTCGTAATCCCAGAGGGGCCCTCACCCTCACCCTCTCCCTCAGGGAGAGGGGATCAGAATGGGGAGTGGGGAGTCCTCAGAGGGAGCAGGAGGCGGGGTCGAGAGGCCCCGCCTCTTGTCGTTTGTGCGGCCGGAGCAGGTCCCCGATCGAGTCGGGGACTGGGAAGTGGGTGTCGGCTGGGGCTAAAGCTAAAGTGGGTCCCCGATCACGTTGGGGACTGAGGGAATGGGTGGTGGGCGTGGCACGAGCGGGTCCCCGCTCGGAGGCGGGGACGGGAATTGGGGCGAGATTCCCGCGGCGGGGCGCGGGTTGGGTGGTGTTTGTGTGGTTTCTGAGGGGTGATCGGACTTTTGAGACAGTCTCAGTGGGTAGTTGTTCTCTTTTCGGGCTGTTGATCGACGGGGCTGGGGTTTGGTTTTGGGTACTCGGGGGTGTTCTGGGTGATTTGCCCAGGGTTGGTGGAGGTGGCGGGGGTTTTGGGCTGGGGTGCTTAGGTGGCGGTGGTGGCGGCGATTAGGGGTTTCTTGCGATGGCTTGGCCGAAGGCGAGGCCGGCGGTTGCTCCGGGCTGGGATCTCCACTCGTCGAACGCGGAGGTCACGGCTTCGAGCAGCGCGGTCGTCGCGGCGCCGTACTTCTTTGCGGCCTCGGCCGGTTCTCCGTCGAGGAACGACTGCCTGACGACGCGATAGATGATGTCAAGCTCCTCCGCGGTGCTGTATGACTCAACCGCGGCGGATATCGTCACATCCACGAATCCGGCCTCGATGAGGTGGGTCTTGAGCTCGCGACCCATCTGCGCGTGGCCATCGTCCGCCTCGATGAGGTCGGCGAAGATTTCCCAGGCGCGACGCATGACGCCGAGCTCAGGGTAGGTGTAGCAGGAGTCGACCATCATCTCGCGGCAGGCCACGATGCCGCCGGGCTTCAGCACTCGGCGCGCTTCGGCCAGCGCTGCGGCGACGTTGGGGATGAAGAACAGGACGCCGGCGTAATGGACGGCGTCGAACGAGTTGTCGGGGAAAGGGAGTTCGATGGCGTCGGCGACGGCGTAGGTGGCGTTGTCGATCTCACGCTTCTGCGCGACGGCGCGAGCGATCTCGATCTGCGACGGCTCGATGTCGACGCCGTGCAGTTGTCCTGGTGCGATGGCTTTGGACAAGCGCGCCGAGAGGAAGCCCGGCCCACAGCCGACATCGAGCACCTGCATTCCCGGCTGGAGGTGGGGCAACAGGAAACCGGGACTGACCCGCTCGGCGGCGCGAGCGAGGAACGAAATCACTTCCTCGCTGTAGCCCATGCTGTAGTCACGGGAGAGACTCGCGGCGATCGTATCCATGCTCATTCTTGGGCTCCTCGCAGAGGTGGGACTTCCCTGGTTCGGCGTGTCGCGTTAGGTTCGCATGGGCGATTCAGCCTGCGTACCCGCCACGGCGTTCGTGAGAGGAAACATTACGCGACCGAGGTCGGTACACGCAATGCAGCGGATTATGCGGGAGCCCGCGATGCGCTGCCCAGGCGACTAGCGGCGAGAGCGACGGTGCCACGGGGTGTCTCTGCAGGGGCGAACGTTCACGGGGCGTCATTGCGTTCGCCAAGATTGCTCGTCATTGTGTCGATGCTGACCACGACCCGACGCTGATCGGGCTGCGAGAGGCCCCGAACGAATTCCTGCTCGAGCTGCTGAATGGGTTCCTGGAGCTGAGCCAGGAGCGCTTGTCCGCTCTTGGTCGGACGCAGGGAGACGGTTCGTCGATCCGCGCGCGAGCGGCGTCGGGAGAGCAGGCGCTTCTCGGCCAGACGCTGCACCATGCGGCTGATGAACGATGGGTCGATGGGGGTGAGCTCCGAAATCTCAGCGGCGTTGGTCGACCCGCGCTCGACGAGGACGGTCAGAATCCTGAATTCTGCTGGAGTCAGGTTGTAGGGAATGAGCATCGCTGCGAGTCGCCGATCCAAGCGCGCCCCGAGGTCTGCGAGCTTCAGAGCCAGGCTGGTGGTCGGCTGAGGGTCCGTCATTGAGCTCAAGTCACTTTCAGCGACACATCACAGGGTAGCGCTAAGATCGCAAACTGCAGAATTAACGCGAGAATCGTGCGGAACACGGTCTCTCGTGTCGCCAAGCCTCGTCCTGCGCGCTGAGGGGGGGGCACTTCCAATCGCGGACCTATGCCTTGTGTGCCCTGCGAACGGGAGTCCGTCAATGCGCTCGACTGACTCGGGTACGCTACCGACGTAGAGGGTGCAGATGAGTCACGGGCTATTGGACGGGTACCAGGGCATTGGCGAATCGAAGGACGAGACCGTGCAGACGGACGGTCAATTGTCGCCCGATTACGCCGAACTCGTCGCGGCTCTGCGCGGGTGGTCGCTGGAGGAGTACGAAGAACGACAGGCGCGAGCCGATCTGGCGCTGCTCAGCGCTGGGATCACGTTCAACGTCTACTCAGAGGAAGAGGGCACCGAGCGCATCTTCCCGTTTTCGCTGTTTCCTCGAATTGTCGGTGCGGATGAGTGGGAAGTCGTCGAAGCGGGTCTCAAACAACGACTGCAAGCGCTCAACCTCTTCCTGCTCGACATCTACGGTGAGCAACGCGTGCTCAAGGAGCGCGTCGTCCCCGAGGACGTCGTCTTCAGTTCGCCTGGCTATCGCCCGGAGATGCTGGGATTTGAGCCGCCGTCCGGCGTCTATGCGCACGTCGCCGGCTGCGACCTGGTTCGCGACCAGCATGGCGACTTCGTCGTCCTCGAGGACAATCTGCGGACGCCGTCTGGGGTCTCGTATGTGCTCGAAAATCGAGCGGTGATGCTGCGAGTCGTGCCCGATCTCTTTCCTCGCAGCGGCGTGCGCTCGGTCAATGACTACCCAAATCAACTTCTCGCGACGCTGCTGTCGACCAGCCCGAGTGGCATTGACCACCCACCGACGGCCGTCCTGTTGACGCCCGGGATCTACAACTCCGCCTACTTTGAGCACTCGTTCCTCAGCAATCAGATGGGCATTCCGCTCGTCGAGGGCTCGGACCTGGTCGTCGGCGATGACGATTTCGTCTACCTCCGCTCGACCACTGGTCTGGAGCGGATCGATGTGATCTATCGGCGGATCGATGACGACTTCCTCGATCCAGAGGTGTACCGCCCCGATTCGCTGCTCGGTGTGCCTGGATTGATGCGTTCCTATCTGCGTGGACACGTCAGTCTCGCCAATGCGCCTGGGGCCGGCGTCGCCGATGACAAGGTCGTCTATCGATGGGTGCCGGACATCATTCGCTTCTTCCTGGACGAAGAACCGATTCTTGACAACGTCCAGACGTATTCGGCGTTGGTCCCGTCGGAGCTCGACTACATCCGTCAGCACGCGCGAGAGCTGGTGATCAAGCCAGCGAACGAGTCGGGCGGCTACGGCGTCCTAATCGGTCCGCAAGCGTCCGACGAGGAGTTGGAGTCCACCCTGGCCCAGGTCCGCGCGGAGCCGCGCAACTGGATTGCCCAGCCCCTCTTGCACTTCAGCAGCATCCCAACCTTGCAGCAGGATCGGCTGCAGCCGCGTCGCGCCGACCTCCGCCCCTTCATCCTCTCGGGACAGGACACGTGGGTGATTCCTGGCGGACTGACCCGCGTTGCCCTCCGATACGGTTCGTTCGTGGTCAACTCGTCGCAAGGCGGCGGCAGCAAGGACACCTGGGTCTTGAATCGAGAGATCGTCTGATGCTCAGTCGCGTAGCCGAGAATCTCTATTGGCTGGGGCGCAACCTTGAGCGCACCGAGAACATCGCTCGGATGGCACGAGTGGAGCACGAAGTCTCGCTCGAAAGCGGACAGGAGATCTGGCACAGCCTGGTCAGCACCACCGCTTCCAACCAACTGTTCTGGAACGCAATGGTTGAGGAATCGGAACTGACCCACTCCGAGTTCCTGCTCTTCTCGATGGACAATCCGGCCTCGCTTCGCTCGACGATGGTGCGCGCTCGTGAGTTGGCACGCGGTCTGCGTGAGCACATCTCGCGCGAGGTCTGGGAAGAAATCAACGCGCTCTACCTCTATCTCACGGTGCGAAACAAGTACATCGCCAGCGACGTGCACGAGTTCTGCGCCGAGGTCCTGCGTCGCACTCAGACGATCCTCGGACTCTACGAAAACACCGTCCTGCGAGACGAAGGTCGGGAGTGGTTCCGCTGCGGGATGTACCTCGAGCGCGCCGACATGACGAGCCGCATTGTCGACGCGAAGTATCACATCCTCTTGCCCCGTGGTGACTCTGTCGGCGGCCCGCTCGACCGATTCCACTGGGTCGCGGTCTTGCGATCCGCATCCGCGCGGGAGGCGTATCGTCGACTCGGCTTCAGCGAGGTGGAGGGCAACTCGGTGGCGCACATGTTGATCTTCTCGCTCGAGTTCCCGCGCAGCCTCGCGTTCTGCGCGCAGGCGCTCGCGCGTCACTATCAGCTCGCCACGAGCGATACACCGATGGCCCGTCGAGCGCACGCCGGGCGCTGCGTCGCCCTGCTCAATCTTGACCTCAACGCGATGGAGATTGAGCAGATCATCGAGGACGGTCTGCACGAGTTCCTCGACGACTTGCAGCATCGGCTGATCGAGATCAACGACGCGATCAATGAGGACATCTTCCGCGCGGGCCCCAGCGATGCTGAGCCGGTGCGATTAGGAAAGCGAGCGATGCGATGACCTTCTGCCTCGGCATCAAGTGTGCGGAGGGGCTGATCGCTATCGCTGACACGCGGATCACGAGCGGCTCCGAAGTGTCGATCGGCAAGAAAATCGCCGTTCATCAAGGCGATGGCACCTCCATGTTCGTGCTCACCAGCGGCCTGCGCTCGGTGCGGGACAAGGCGCTCACCTACTTCGAGGAACGCATGCAGCTCAGCGCGGGCGAGCTGTCCCGCTCGTATGAGGCGGTCAACACGCTCGCGGACGTGATCCGCCGCGTCTACAACGAGGACAACGACTGGCTAATCAGAGCGGGACTGCACTTCGATCTGCATTGTCTCGTCGGCTGTCAGCTCCCGCAGGATGAGGCGCCGCACCTGTTCCTGGTTTATCCCCAGGGCAACTGGGTCGAAGTGACCGAGGGCACGCCATACCTGATCATCGGCGACACGCGCTACGGCAAGCCCGTGCTCGACCTTGCGCTCCGCTACGAGGCGACGCTCGAGCAGGCATTGCGGATGGCGCTACTCGCGTTCCACTCGACGATGACAAGCGCGACCGACGTCGGTCCACCGGTCGATGTGGCCGCCTACGCCAACTACTCGCACGAAATCCGGGTGCAACGCTTCAGCGAGACCGACATTCAGCCGCTCGCCACCCATTGGCAGGAATCAATCAAGCAAGTCATCGACCAAGCCGGCGGTCCGGTGAGTCCACTCGCAGCCGCCCTCGGCCTATGGCAGCCTTACACATAACTACGGGTCATCGTCCCGCACAGTCAGCGAGAACGTTTCGGTCTTTGGGCCGTTATGGTGACTTCGATGTCCTTACAAGCCGTTGGCCGAGCGCCGAGTCTGAGCCGAAAGCTGAGAGAGGTGCTCGTGTCAGATTCCTGCAACACTCTCGTCGCCGGCAGTGCTTGTTGCCTCGGCTACGGACCGTTCTCATAGAACCAGAGTTGCTGCTGTTTGTACAGTCCATACACTAAGGCATCGGGGAACTCAACCAGCCTTGCCACCACATCGGCCTTCTCGGATCCCGTGATGGAGTTTGGCAACAGTTGCAGGGAGACCTTCTGGGCAATGCTGTAGTTGCCCGGAGTGAACACGAGATATCTCGGTGTAATCAGCACGTGCGGTGCCAACTGAGGATGTGACAAGGTCAGCTCGACGGTGAACGTGGTGTGCGGTTGGCGACGCAAGTACACTGCAAACTCGTGTGGCTCATCATCATCCTCGATCACGACCGAGCTTGGGTAATAGCCGCGATCCTTATCCTTCAAATCTTTGTTGGCATTATCGACGTGTGTGTCAATGACACCCATGACGATACGCTGCTTGAGACATACCTTGGCGCCCTCTTCTCGTTCGTAGCAATTCCACCAGGGCTCACCAGTGGCGCCGTTGTCGTCATTCACGATCGTACCTATCGCGGTATCATCGCCGAACATGACGTCGGTCTGTGTGGTTGAAAGGACGACCGTGAACTCATCGTCGATCTCGACGTCCTCGTCCTCGGTGGTGGACACGTCAAATGTGGCGGAGGTGGTGTTGGGAGCAATGGTCACTGTTCGGCTGGTAGCAGTGTAGTCATCGACGTCGGCATGGGAGATGGCCGTGCCGTCGACGGTCCTATAGTTCAAGGTGATATCCGATCCATGCGCAGGACTGACCGACACCGTGAACGTCATCGTGTCACCCTCGTTCGCCGAAGCGTCAGCAATGGTAATGGTGGGCTTGACTTGTTGCAGAGCTTATGGGGCAAAGTCATCGTCCTGCACGGTGACCGTGAACGTCTCTGTCTTGCCACCCTCGAGACCAGGCACGGGGATATTGACCGTAATCTCCACCTGTTCATCGTCACCGTCGCTATCGGCGACTGGGGTGATTGTGACCTCCTGGAACTGTTTGTGGTTCTCCGACGTGAACGTGAGACTCGTTGTAGACAGTTGCACCGCGCCCGGGTCGGGATTGGTCAGGGTCACGACAATCGGCTCCAGCGGGACGTCAACCAGCTTGATCCGATACGTGACAGATGCTGTGCTGTTGCCTTCTTGCATCCCCGCAGCGTTGGGTTTCTCTTGCACAATACGGCCCGACACTTGATCGAGGACGGCTATCCATCCAACATCGTTGACGAGCTCGTCGTCAAACTCGATGATGTCGTAATCCACGACGATTTTGCCGGAGACACCATTGAAGTCTGGCGCGACCTTAATCGAGAACTTCTGGTACGTCGCCCAGTTTTCGGTGTTGAACACAAGATACTGCTCAGGCAGTGTGGCTACCAGAATATCTTGCTCATTCTTGAGGTATGGCACGACTGTTACAGTCGTTGTCGGTTGGTGCCGTAGTCTCACACTCCATTTGGTCGCTTCACTCAGTTCCATCATCGACTGAGAGACTATCTGCTTGCCATCTCCCCTGGATAGGGTCGGTATGTAGCGTAGTCTCTTACCATCGACGGTAGTCCAGGCCTGCTTGCCAGTTTCCCCGCTGTCGTCATTGGTAATCGTGCCGACCGCAGTACCATCGCCAATAACCCCGTCCGACGGGTTCGAAAGCTTGACCGTGAACTGGTCATCGATCTCGATATCCGTGTCCTCGGTCGTCTGGACCGTGATCGTCGCGGAACTCTTGCCCGCAAGAATGGTCACCGTGCCGCTGGCAGCGGTGTAATCATCGACGTCGGCATGGGAGACGGCTGTGCCATCGATGGTTTCATAGTCCACCGTGATATCCGATGTATGCGTCGGATTGACTGACACCGTAAAGGCCATCGCATCGCCCTCATTCGCCGAAGCGTCGGCGATGCTGATGGTGGGCATGGCCTGCTCGGCCTGCAACGGGGCAACGTCATCATCCAGCACTGTGAGCGAGAACGTTTCGATCCTTGGGCCGTGCTTTGGGTCTGGGCCGTTGGGACCAGGTACCGGAATGTGCACAGTGACTGTTACCTCTTCATCAACCGAGTCGGCATCAACCTTCGGCGTAATGGTAACCTCCTGCCACTGATCCCAGGTGTCGTGCGTGTACGCCAGAGTCGCGGGTGACAGGTCCACTTTGTCCGGCGAGGCCGTGACGGTGACCTCAATGTCATCGCCGACCATGGGTCGAGCGCCCAGTCTCAGGCGATAGGTAAGGGAGCTGGTTGAATCAGATTCATGCAACACGCTCGTCGCCGGCAGTTCTTGTTCAATCGGCTTCCGACGGCGGTCGAAGAACCACAGGTTTTGCTGCTTGTACAGACCATACACAGAGGCGTTAGGATGCTCGATCACTCTCACAGTAAGGTCAGAGCGTTCGTGTGCCGTATTGAAATCTGGCAGCATGTGGAGCGAGACTTTCTGGGGAACACTGTAATTCTCTGGCGTAAACACGAGATATCGCGGAGTGATCGGCACAAAGGGGACCAGTAACGGATTTGCAATAATCGGCATGATGGTCAACGTGGTGTCAGGCTTGCGACGCAAGTACATGCCAAACTCGTGTGGTTCGTAGTAGTCTTCCATGACAATACTACTGGCAAAGTAAGAAGTATCCTGATCGTTCATGTCCTTGCCAATGTTTGCAAGATAGGTGTCGCCGACATTCAGGAGGAGACGCCTGCGCAGGCACTCTCCTGTGTCTTTGTCCTTTTCAAGGCATTGCCACAAGACATCGCCGGCTGTGCCCGTATCGTCGTTCACGATCGTGCCGGTGGCAGTATCGTTGCCGATCGCCACTCCAGCCGTCGTTGTCGAAATCTCGACCGTGAACTCATCGTCAATCTCGAAGTCATCGTCCACGGTGGTAGACACGTCAATTGTGGCGGAGCTCTGGCCCGCAGGAATAATCACCGAGTTGCTGGCAGCGGTGTAGTCATTGACGTCGGGATGGGAGATGGCCGTGCCGTCGACCGTCTCATAGTCCACCGTGATATCCGATGTATGCGTCGGATTGACTGACACCGTAAAGGCCATCGCATCGCCCTCATTCGCCGAAGCGTCGGCGATGCTGATGGTAGGCGTGGCCTGCTGCAACGCTTGCGGCGCAACGCCATCGTCCTGCACAGTGACCGAGAACGTTTCCGTCTTGTCGCCCTTCGGGCCAGGTACCGGAATGTCGACCGTGATTTCGACCTGTTCATTGTCGACGTCGTCATCGGCGACCGGGGTGACAGTGACTTCCTGAAACTGGTCGTAATTCTCGGGCGTGAACGTGAGGCTCGTCGTCGACAGTTGCACCGCGCCTGGGTCGGGATTGGTGAAGGTCACAACGATCTCATCGCGCGGAGCAAGCTGCAACTTGAGTCGATAGACGGCAGAAGAGTTGCTATCGCCCTCCACGAGTGCGGTGGAATCAGGCTTCTCTTGGACAACTTTACCCCACCCGGTATCGCGGCTCGTGAACCGGGTAGAGGGCGAGGCGGTTTCTCCCTCAAACTCCACGATGTCAAAGCCGATGTCAAACACGTCCCATTCGCTGTCGAAATCGTCCGTTGCCTGAAGGTGTATCTTCTGATTGGTCTTCCAGTCTTCCGTGTTGAATACGAGGTACTGTTCTTTCAGCGTCACGAACGGGGCGTACTCGGCTGACTTCAAGTATGGCCTGACCGTGATTGTCGTGGGTGGTTGCTCTTTGGGCCGAAGACGCCAGGTAAAGTCTGCATCAAGGGCATGACCGAGGACCGCGGTTGCTGTGTCCATGGCAAAGTAGCGAACACCATCATAGACTCGCTGATTGCCGACGTTGCCAACGTCATCATTGTTGATCGTGCCAGTCGCGGTACCATCGCCGACCACGACCCCGCTCGTCTTTGTCGAGATCTCGACCGTGAACTGATCTTCGATCTCATTGTTGGTGTCCGCCGTCGTTTGGACAGCGATCGATGCGGAGCTCTGGCCGGCGGGAATTGTTAACGTTCCGCTTGCGTGGGTGTAATCATTCACGTCAGGATGTGAGATCGCGGTGCCGTTGACCGTCTGATAGTCGACCGTGATATCCGATGTATGCGTCGGACTGACCGACACGGTAAAGCTCATCGCCTGCCCCTCGACCGCTGCTGCATCGGCAATGTCGATCGTCGGCGTACCTGTCGTCCGCGGGGCTGGCGGAACATCGTTGTCGGCGACGTTGACAGACGCCGTTGTGGTCGATGCCAATGTGTACGCCACGCCGGTGTTTAAGGTAACTGTGATGTTGCCGTTTGGCTCGTCGCTGGAGTCGTCGTCAGTCGCGATTTCTAAGACCGCTGTTCCTGACTCATCGATCGTGACATTGCGCGTACCGGTCGCACTACTGAACGTGCCTGACTGCGTCACGGTCAGTGACACATAGAACTCCGCGCTCTGCTTGGGCGTTGCGGTGAGTGTGAAGGTTGCCTTGCCGCCCTCGGTGATGTCCGAGCCCTTCGTAATGCTCACCTCCGGTATCGCGACCGGCGGTGGTGGCGGATTCGCCGCTTCGATGCACTCGATTGCTTCGCGAATCGGCTTCCAGCCTGACCAGATTGCTTCTTCCTTGAGCGCTTCGGCGCCTGTCAACGGTGTCAGCTCCGGGTCTTGCACGCGGCCAAACGTGACAAGCACACGACGCCAATTCTTGCCATAGTCGGGCCAGTTACCCTTGTTCAGGTCATAGTAGTGAATCGCTAAGTTTAGTATGTCGAACGACACGCAGTCGGCGATCTGTTGCCGTTGCGGCGCCGTCATCCAATCATCGTCGTCCGATACCGCAACCGTCGCCGCGCCACTCGTCGAGGACACATCATAGCCAGTCCCCGCATCAATCGTGGCTGTGACAGAGCCGTCGTCCTCGTACGTCGTATCGTCTTCGGTACCGATCACAAATGACGCTGTTCCGGTATCGGAGACGGTCACTGTCATTGAGCCAGCCTGACTCGTGTAGTCGCCCGACTGTGTAATCGTCACCGACACGTCAAGGTCAGACGTCGGTGCGGGCGTCGAGGTCAGGGTGAAGGTAGCGTTGCCGCCTTCAGACACGTCAGCACTGCCGGCGATGCCGATTTCAGGCGTCGGAAGCGGATCATCGTCGTCCGATACGGCAACCGTCGCCGCGTTCGCAGAGGTCGACACGGTGTAGCCAGTACCCGTATCGATGGTGGCCGTGACCGAACCATCTGGCTCGTCCGTGGCGTCGTTGTCGGTCGAAACCGTAAACGAGGTACTGCCGGTCGCAGAAATAGTCACGGTCTGCACCCCGGTCTGAGTCGTGAACGAACCCGATTGCGTCACATTGACGGACACATCAAGATTCGCCGTGGGAGCAGGCGTCGCTGTGACGGTAAAGCTCACGTTGCCGCCTTCTGCAACATCTGGACCACCGCTGATACTGATCTCGGGCAAGGGCGGATCGTCATTATCGGTGACATTGGCAGTCGTTGAACCCGCGCTCGACGAGACGGTGTATCCAGTGCCCGTGTTGACGGTCGCGGTGACAGAGCCATCGGGCTCGTCGGTTGAATCGTCGAGCGTGGTGACAGTGAACGATGCGGTCCCTGTGCTCGTAATCGTCACGGAGCGCACCCCAGCCTGGCTCGTGTATGAACCCGACTGCGTCACGCTGACCGAAACGCTGAGGTCGGCCGCGGGCGCTGGAGTCGCAGTGACAGTAAAGCTCACGTTGCCGCCTTCTGCAACGGCTGACCCACCGCTGATACTGATCTCTGGCATGGGCGGATCATCATTATCGGCGACATTGGCAGTCGTCGAACCCGCGCTCGACGAGACGGTGTATCCAGTGCCCGTGTTGACGGTCGCGGTGAGCGAGCCATCGGGCTCGTCGGTTGAATCGTCGAGGGTAGTGACGGTAAACGATGCGGTCCCCGTGCTCGTAATCGTCACGCTTCGCACCCCAGCCTGGCTGGTGTATGAACCCGACTGCGTCACATTAACCGAGACGCTGATGTCGGCCGTGGGCGCAGGAGCCGCGGTCACAGTGAACGTGACAGTGCCGCCCTCGCTGACGTCCGAGCTGCTGGAGATACTAATCTCTGGATCAGCCGGCGGTGGTGGTGGCGGAGGTTGTTGGTCGCTAGCGTCTTCGATGCAGTCGAGCGCTTCACGCACTGGTGTCCAGCCGGACCATCTGCTCTCGCGCTCCTGAGCCTCGGCCGCCGTGAATGCTGTCAACTCTGAGTCGGATACGTCACCGAAGGCAAGCAGTACGCGCTTCCAGTTCTTGCCGAAACCCGGCGATCGGTCCTTGTTGACATCGTAGTAGTGACGCACCGTGGAGAGCAGACTATCCGTCACACAGTTATCGATGACCTCTAGAGTCGTTTGTTGTTCTTTTGCGGGCGGAGGCGAAGGATCATCATTGTCCGAGACTTTGACGGTCGCGACGCCATTAGTCGTAGAAACCATATAACTCTCACGATCTGTGATCGTTGCCGTGAACCACCCGTCAGGCTCGTTGGTGGAGTCATCTGTGGTAGCTACGGTGAAGGTGTGAGGCGACGACATGGAGAACACAACATATATCAACACATTCCGCCTATCCTTGGGCAGAAAGTCACCGGACTGAGTCACCGTAACGTGCACAGTCATCTTTTCTGATGGTTCTGGAGTGATAGTCACGGTGAAGGATGCGTCGCTGCCTTCAGTGATGTCTGATCCCGCGGCGATGCTCACGACGGGATCGGCAGCCGGCGGCGGTGGATCATCGTCATCGGAGACCGTCGCAGAGGCGGTTCCTGCACTGGAGGACATTGTGTAGCCACTGCCGCTGCTGAGCGTCGCAGTAACAGTTCCATCAGGTTCGTCGGTCGTGTCGCCGCTCGTGGACACCGTGAATGACTTGGAGCCGCTCGTCGGAATGGTAACGGTCTGCGCTCCATTGGTGACGCCGAAACTTCCCGTCGCTGAGACATCGACGCTTGCCGTCAACGCGCTATGTGGCGTCGGACTGGCGCTGATCGTGAAGCTCGCCGCAGATCCCTCGGTGACGTTGCTGTCCGAGGCGATGCTCAGCTCTGGCACGTCATTGTCTGCGACGGCGAGCGTCGCTGAGCCCTTGCTGGACGACACCGTGTAACCGCTGCCGCTGTCGACGGTTGCGGTGACCGAGCCATCCGCTTCGTCGATGTTGTCGTTGGTGGTGGAGAAACTGATGGTTGCAGTTCCCGAGGTTCCAATCGTGACTGTCTTAGCCGTGCTTCCGACGCCATAATCGCCTGACTCTGATGGCGACACGCTAACAGTGATGGATGCTGTCGGCGCAGGATTGGCTGTGAGTGTAAACGAAGCGGTGCCGCCTTCGGTAATGTCATTGCCCGCGGCGATACTCACCTCGGGCGTCGGTGGAGGTGGTGGCGGTGGTGGATTGCTATCAGCGTTCGTTGTGACAACAAGCGTTCCGAAGAACGCTCCGAAGAAGCTGAACTTGTGCACTGACTTTGGCGCCAGGCCGGTAATTGTATGGGACTTCCCATCGGTGACGCTGACGACCTGGGTTAGTTTGGTCTTTGGTTGGTACCAAAAGAAGTGCACTTCCCCGTCGGCGGTCCAACTGAGCGTGATCGATGTATCGGTCGTGACGGCATCGACAGGTGCCTGGGCTTGTGTGTGGTCATTGGAGACCGCAAGCGCGGCGACAATCAACACAAGCATCGTCAGAATGTGACAAATTCGGGTCCGTTGCTGCAGGATGTTCAGAGAAACGTTGCGGCCCATATCGCACCTCCAACTGCATCGATCTCGGTGATTCCGCGCCGACTTCCTCCATGCGAGCTCCAACTGTGCGCAACACAATATCAGGCTGAAATCGCGAGCGCTACGACGCTCAACGCGGTCAAATCGCACCGCGGGCGCGTCGCAAACGAGAACAACTACCCATTGAGACTGTCTCAAAAGTCCCCTGGGTCTACAGGCGCCGCTCAGGGACCGCCAGGCAGCGCTCGAGTGCCGTCATTCCCGCGCTCCGCCGCGGAATCTCGCCCCGTCCCCGACTTGATCGGGGACCTGCTCGGGCCGCACACACGACAAGAGGCGGGGCCTCTCGACCCCGCCTCCTGGTCCAGTCCCCGACTTGATCGGGGACCCTCCCCATTCTGATCCCCTCTCCCTGAGCGAGAGGGTTAGGGTGAGGGTTCCCTCGAGGATTCCGTCGGACTACGCCCGATTCCGCACCCGACGCACGCCGATTCCAGCGATCGCCGCTGCGCCCAGCGCGATCAGCAGACCCACGAGGCCCGCCGACACGCCACTGTCAGTAGCCAAACCACCGGAACCCGTCGCCGGGTAGCCGTTGTCCGACATTGCGTCGTCCATGTGGCCGTCGTCCATCGAGTCCTCGTCCATCATGGAGTCGCCGTCCTCGGACATCTCGCTGTCCTCTTCCATCATGGTCTCGTCCTCGGACATTTCGCCGTCGTCGCCCTCGTCCATCATGGAATCGTCTTCCATGGCCTTGGCCGTGAGCGTGACTTTGGCTGAGTCACTCGTCCCCGAGCTCAGCTCGGCCGTTGTCGCGTCGCCGTTGAGCGTGAAGGTGGCGCCGTCCGCCTCGTCGCGGTCGACATCGATGTACCAAACGCCATTGGCAACCGTCGCCATGCCGAGTTCCATACCCTCGGCATCGTGGGCGACAATCATGTCGCCATCGGTGCCCTCGCCGTGATAGCGAAACGGCGGCTCCTGCTGCGCACTGGCCAGACTCAGCGACGCAATCGCCACCGCAAGTCCAAGCGCCAACGCCGTCAACCTCGACATCAGTCTGTGCTGTTTCATCTCAGCATTCCTTTCTCCAGAGTCCAGTCCCCGACTTGATCGGAGACCTGCTTTGGGGTCGCCTCACCCCTCGACAGGCGAGGGGTGAGGGTTCAGTTCCCCTATTGGCTGATGTAGAGGATGTCGGTCTTGGTGACCATGAAGTCACTCGAGCCCGGTACCTCAGAGCCGCCCACTACTGAGTAGCGCACCCAGTTGGTGCCGTTCCACAGGTGGATAGCAGTCACGCCACGCTCCGAGACCATAGTGAAGATCTCGGACACATCAGCGTCAACACCGCAGGTCCAAGTGGAGAACCCACTCAGGTTGCTAAGACAGTCCACAGACGCCACCTCAGGCTCGGGCTCCGGCGCAACAACCGTGGGGTCTCCTGCTGAGCTCTGGACGACTGCGACGTCTTTCATCCCAGTGGTGTCCTGGACGATCGCGGTGACCACAGCTGAACCTGAGCCGACCACGACGTAGTCCACGCTAGCGACGCCGCCCTTTGTGCCAGGCATTTCGCTTGAGATGGACACCAGAACGGAGTCGTTGTCGCCAGTCTTGTCGGAGGCCCTGAACTTGACGACGGTCCCATCGGCAACTGGGTTGCCATCTTCGTCGGTCAGCGTCGCGGTGATAGAGACCTCGTCACCGATCGTGGTAGGAGTCATGTCGCTGGTCTCAAGCGAGACCTCATTGGTGAGTCCAACAACAGTGAACATAGATGTCGCGCTCAGACTGCCAGCACTGAACTTGATCTTGTGTTCACCGGCCTTCAGCGCACTGCCACGTCCGGTGTCAACGTCAACGTGGACAACCTCATTGGCGTCACCAGTCTGGACGACTGGGCCGAACTTGGCTGAACTTACGGCCACGCCATCAGGACCCGTGACAGAGATGTTCAATGACGGAGTTGCGACCGTGGTACCACCCTTGTCGACGGCACGAACTGTGAACCGAATCTGGTCACGCGTCGCAGAACCAGTGTCAGCGTTGCTCATGTCTGGGCTACTGTCGGTGTCGTGGTCTGCTTTCGCAGGCTTGTTCGCTCCAACGACGTCGTAGCCCAAGACCGTGCCAGAAGCTTCGCCAGCCTCAAGCATGGCGGCGCGACCAACGAACTTGACCATCTGCGACTCGTCGATCAAGACGTTGCCAGCACGTGAGATCACGACCACACGGACGTTTGCTTCGCCGGTCGAGCTCGGCGCCCGCAGCAGGAAGCGCAGACCAGTTGCTGGGAGGGCGTTAGGAGAACCACGGTCGGGTTCCAACTCACAAGTAGTTGAGTTTCCAGTGCACTGACCAGCAGCGCCGTCATTGACTCCCGCGGGAATGTCTCCGCTGTAGGACATTGTCCCACCTGTGGTACTGACGACGATCGAAGAGACTGCGCTGATCTGCGAGGGCTTGTCGTTCGCGTTGTGAATGCGCAGCGTGAACTCTGTCGAGCCGCCCTCGATCGAAATCGCCGACGGTTCTTTGGTACCTGGGTCGGTGCTGTAGCCGCCAGAGGCGTTCCGCTTCGGAGAGCTCAGGCCGAAGCTAATCGAGTCCACCTCATCGACGTTGCCGATGTTGATTGTGGCGCTGTTCGACCGGCTCGCATTCGCGGCGGACAGAGTTGCCAAGGCTGGGTTGTCCGAGGAACCACCCAAGGGCACAAAGATCGAAGTTGCTGTCCCTGCGTCGGGGAAGGCATCGTCATCGTCCGTGGTGTCGGCAATGTACGGGGTGTACGAGATTGTCACACCTGCAACAACTGAGGCCGAGACCACCGCTGACGAATCGGTCGTTCCAGCGGGAACTACAACAGCCAGAGAGGGATCACTGATTGTCAGTACGTGAGCAGCATTTGTAGCCGCAGTAGTTGCCGGAATGGCGCCACCCGGAGGATTAAGCAGCGCGTTCTGGGAATCGCCTGAGTCCAGCACAACTCCAGATTGCTGCCCGGCACCGGTGGCACCGGGATCGTTGTCCGTCTCAACAGTGAGGATGAGACCGTTCGTCACCCTTGCGTATGTGAGCGCGCTGCTCTCCGTGTACGAGAACGTGTAGGTGAGAGCCGAATAGTCCCCGACCCTCGCATCCTTAGCCTCCGGTACCAGCTTGTCGCTCAAGTCAGTCGCGATGAGACGCAATCGGACTTGAGTCTGGGTACCGGACGCGATTGTGTTGTCTGAGTCTTGCGGGAAGTCCACCGCAAGGTTCAGCGCGACGTAGGGGTCCTGCGCCTTGGCTTGTCCCATCACCACGAACATCGCGCCGAGGAGGGCGATGAGCGTTGCCATGGCCGCCAAGTGAGACACTCTCATAGGTGGTTCTTCAACCGTCGGGGAAGGGGGACAGACCCCCGCGTAAAGCGGGGGATGGGGAAGGGCGCGGGAACATTGGGGAAGGAAGGGAGGCGAGGCCGAGCTGACCCCCGCGTGAAGCGGGGGATGGGGAATGGGGCGCGGGGGATGGGGAGCGCGCGTGGGGGAACCGAGCGGGTCCCCGATCAAGTCGGGGACGGGGACACTGCGGAGGCGAGTAAAGCCACGGGAACGGGCACTGCGGGGACGGGGGCACTGCGGAGGCGATTGAGGACTGCCCGGGTCGGTGAGGGTAGGGGAGACTGTGGGAGCGGCCGGGTGGTTGGGGGTTTGTGAGTGGGTTGATATCGGACTATATTTGGTTTCTGAGGAGGCTCTTCATGGCGAAAATCAAATCGATCAGCTACATCAAGGCCAATGCTGCCGAGATCATTGGCAATATCGCGGAGGATCCGGAGCCGTACATCATCACCCAGAACGGCGAGGCCAAGGCCGTGCTCCTGGACTACGAGAGCTACGAGAAAGAGCAAGAGACGCTCGCCCTGATGAAAATCCTGGCTATCAGCGAACAGCAGTACCGCGAGGGCAAACACCACTCACTAGAAGAGGTCGTTGAAGGACTTCGGGAGCGGTGGCCGCTGGAGGGACTGGAGGGAATTGCGTGAAGCCGTACCGCGTTCGGTTGATGGACACTGCCAAGGTCGACATGCGAGGTATCGGCGATTACATCACGGGGGCGGAGTCGGCCGAACGGGCAGATCAAGTGCTCTCCGGCATCGCACGGACTCTCTCCGTTCTGGCAGAATTGCCTGAGCGCGGTCCGCGTGTCCGGGACCTCGTGGACGTCGGTACGCGAGTCTATCGCGAAGTCTTCTTCGGCCCCTACCGAATCGTCTATCGAGTGATGGACGAGGAGGTCGTGGTCCACCTGATCGCGGATGGTCGGCGCGATATGCGGACTCTGTTGTTGCACCGATTGCTGGACGCTTGAGCGATTTTGCTTGATGGCCTCCCGTCGGTGAGTTGCCGACGTTTACCGTAAACACATGCTCGGTCGCACGCTTCACCATCTCGATCCGCGGCGTTCGTTTGGTCGCGCTCGGATGATTATGTTCGTGCGCCCGGTCCAGGAGTTTATCCAGACCGAGAGCGCGAGCGCCGTGCTGCTGATCGCGGCGGCGGCGGTCGCGTTGATTTGGGCCAACTCGCCCTGGAATCACGAGTACGAGCGACTGCTCAACGCCAACATCAGCATCGACTTGGCGGTCTGGGCGGTCGAGGGATCGCTCCACTTCTGGATCAACGAAGTGGCGATGGTGCTCTTCTTCTTCGTGATCGGGCTGGAGATCAAGCGCGAGATCACGATCGGCGAGCTCTCCGATCCGCGCGTGATGGCAGCACCGATCGCGGGCGCGATCGGCGGGATGCTGCTGCCGCTCGGGATTTTCCTGCTGATCGCCCAAGGGTCGGGTGCGCGCGAGGGCTGGGCCATTCCGATGGCGACCGATGTCGCGTTTGCGCTGGGGATCGCGACACTGTTTGCTTCTCGCGTGCCGATCGGTCTGCGGGCGATGCTGTTGACGTTTGTGATTGTTGACGACATCGGGACGGTGTTTGTCGTGGCCGTGTTCTACTCGGCCGAGATTCAGGTGTTGGAGGTCTTGCTGACGTGCGCGCTCGTGGCGCTGATGCTGGTGCTCTATCGGCTCGGTGTGCGGAACATGGTCGTGTTTGCCACTGTCGGGTTGGTGGCCTGGGGCGCGATTCTTGAGTCGGGAGTGCATCCGACCACGCTCGGCGCGGTGTTGGGATTTCTCACGCCTTGGCGACCTCCCGTACCGCTCGACGGTTTCGTGCGTGCGGCGCAACGACTCTTGGACCGATTCCGCACTGGTGGGAGGTCGCCGGAGACACCGCTGGGGCATGATCAGGTTGTGGACGCGCTGCTGGGCCTGAGCGACCTCAGCAACAACGCGGTGCCTCACGTCGATCGGTTGGAGCACCAGCTCCACCCGTGGGTTGCGTATCTGGTGATCCCGGCGTTTGCGTTGGCGAACGCTGGTGTGCATTTCGACCCTGATTCGGTGAACGCTGCCTTTTCCAGCAGCGTCACTTGGGGCGTGATTGTCGGTTTGGTGATCGGCAAGCCGCTCGGGCTGGTGCTGATGACATGGGTCGCCGTCCGGCTCGGCGCGGGACGACCTGCCGGCGTCACGTGGCGGGGCATCTGGGCGATCGGTCTGGTCGCGAGTATTGGATTCACGGTGGCGCTGTTCGTCGCCGACCTCGCCTACGCCGACGAGGAGCTGTTGCGACACAGCAAGATTGGGATTCTCGCGGCGCTAGCGATCGCGGGTCCGCTGGGATTCTTGGCGTTCCAGCTGTTGCCGAGGATTCCTCGCGACTCTCGGCCCGCGCTGCTGGGAGGCTTGGAAGCGTCGGTCCGTGACCCGCGAGCCTAGTCGTCGCAGTTCTGGCGCGTCTTGAGTTAGCCTCTGCAACACACGAAATCGAACGTCCCACGTGTCCGCGCTTGACAAGTTGCTTTGCGGTCACGGGTGAGCCACGAAAGACGAGAGGAGGAGCGCATGGCACTCGACGTTGCGACGGCTGGCTTCTATGAGGAGATGATCTCAGGAGCTGGTGCCGATGCTCGGCCGATGCACGAGCGCACGCCTGAGGAGGCGCGTCAGTATCGGGCGGAGTTGGCCGCGCTGAACGGACCCGCGCCAGAAATGGCCAGGGTTGCGGACCACACCATCGAGCGGCCCGACGGCAGCTTCCAGGTGCGAGCCCTGATTCCCAAGGGAACGCCCGCTGGCGTGATTGTCTACTACCACGGCGGCGGCTGGGTGGTCGGCTCGATCGACGAATCAGACACTGTGGGCCGCAAGCTCGCCGAGCGGACATCGTGCACGGTCGTCCTGGTCGACTATCGGCTCGCGCCGGAGCATCCGTATCCGGTCGCCGTCGATGATTCGTACGCGGCGCTCGAGTGGGCTGCCACGCACATGGACGACATCGCTGGCGCCGACGTGCCGCTGATCGTCGCCGGCGACAGCGCGGGGGGCAATCTCTCGGCTGTGATGGCGCTTCGCGCTCGAGAGCGCAATGGCCCGACGATCGCCATGCAGGTCCTGATCTACCCAGTGACCGATGCGAATTTCGACCGTCCCTCGTATCTTGATGCGGAGAATCAGCTCTTTCTGACGCGCGATTCGATGGTCTGGTTCTTCGACCATTACATCCCTGATGTCGCACGACGGACAGAGCCGGAGGCGTCGCCGATTTATGCGGAGGACCTCAGCGGGTTGCCACCGGCGGTGATTCTCACCGCGGAGCACGATGTGCTGCGCGACGAGGGCGAGGAATACGCGGCCAAGCTCGAGGCCGCTGGGGTCGAGGTCAACTTCCAGCGACACCTCGGCCAGATGCACGCGTTCTTCGCCTTGCTGATGCTGCCGGGCAGCGAGCGCGGGATGCAGCACGTCGTGAAGGCGGTCCGAGCAGCGGTCGTCCGACATGCGCATGCTCGCTCGGCCTGAGGATCGCGCAAGCTGGAATGTGACAGAGTAGAATCGCGGTGATCGGGCTTTGCCATTACCAGCCCATTACCAACAGTCGCCGCTTTGACCGTACAAGCGGGACAGAGAGAAGAACGAAGATGTCTGAGAACTCCAACACTACGCACTACGACGCCGTTGTGATCGGCGCCGGCTTCTCGGGGATGTACATGCTCAAGAAGCTGCGCGACGACCTGGGCATGAATGCCCAGGTCTACGAGGCTGGCGACGGTGTCGGCGGCACTTGGTACTGGAACCGCTATCCGGGCGCTCGCTGCGACTCCGAGAGCTACGTGTACTGCTTCTCCTTCGACGACGACCTGCTCCAGGAATGGAACTGGAGCGGAAAATATCCGGAGCAGCCCGAGATTCTGCGCTATCTCAACCACGTCGCCGACCGCTTCGATCTGCGCAGCGGGATCCAGTTCAACACGCGCGTCACGTCTGCCCATTACGACGATGAGGCCAGCATGTGGCAGGTCGAAACGGATCAGGGCGACCAAGTCACGGCGCAGTACGTGATCACGGCGATTGGGTGCATCTCGACCGGTCAGATACCGCAGATTCCCGGTCTCGACTCGTTCGAGGGCGACTGGCATCACACGGGCGCTTGGCCGCACGATGGTGTGCAGTTCGAGGGCAAGCGCGTCGCGGTCGTTGGGACGGGCTCGTCGGGCGTGCAGTCGATTCCGGTCATCGCCCGCGAGTGCGAGCACCTGACGGTCTTCCAGCGCACGCCGCAGTACACCATTCCCGCTCAGCATGGGACGGTGGACCAGGAGGTCCTCAAGGAAGTCAAGGCCAACTACCGCGAAATCCTGACCGAGGCGCGACACACCGCCGCTGGCTTCCCCTACGACGCGTCGGAGCTTTCGGCGCTTGAGGTGAGCGACGAAGAGCGACTGGAGACGTACGAGCGGCTCTGGGAAAAGGGTGGCTTCCACTTCATGCTCGGCTCGTACGCCGACATCGCCACCGACCGTCGCGCCAACGACACCGCGTCGGAGTTCATCCGCGGCAAAATCCGCGAGATCGTCGAAGACCCGGACACGGCCGAGAAGCTGCTCCCGCGGGACCACCCGTTCTCGTCCAAGCGCGCGCTGATCGATACTAACTACTTCGAGACCTACAACCGCGACAACGTTGAACTGGTCGACATTCGCCACTTCCCGATTGAGGAGATCACGCCGACCGGCCTGCGCACCTCGGATGGGGCGGAGTACGAGGTCGACATCATCGTCTTTGCGACGGGTTACGACGCGATGACCGGGACGTTCATGAAGATGGACATTCAGGGTCGGAACGGTCGCAAGCTGCGCGAAAAGTGGAGCAATGGCCCCTCGACCTATCTCGGTCTGGCTACGGCCGACTTCCCGAACATGTTCATGATCACCGGCCCGCAGTCACCATCGGTGCTGAGCAACATGCCGGTCTCGATTGAGCAGCATGTTGAGTGGATCTCGGACTTCATCGAGTACATGACCGAGCACGGCATCAGCAGCGCCGACGCCGACGCCCAATCCGAGACGGAGTGGATCCAGCACGTGCTCGACATCGCCGACCAGACGATGTACATGCTGGCCGACTCGTGGTACCTCGGTGCGAACATCCCAGGCAAGCCGCGTGTGTTCATGCCGTACGCGGGCGGTGTCGGAGCATACCGAGACCACTGTGACGAGATCGCGTCGAAGGGCTACGAAGGCTTCGTCCTCGAGACGCAGCGCGAGCCGGTTCTGGCTGATTAGGGACGGTCAACGCCACGCACTGGGCGGCGAGCCCACACCAACGTCGCCGTCACAATCCCGCGCCCCGACTGAGTCGGGGCGCGGGATTGTTGTTTCTGACTGACTACAGCGTCGCTCCGGCTGCTACGGCCGACGTCACGGATTGCACTGGAAGTTGTCGACGGTCATGTTGTACGTCTTGGTGTTCTTGCCTACGTCCGGTGTGAAGGTGTATCCGTAGCCACCCAGGAGAAACAGGTTGAATGGATTCATGGTCGTCTCGATCGACGTGACCAAGTAACCAGTGCCTGTAGCAGACAGTAAGCTGCCCTTCGTCCCACGATGCGTCACGGACTCCAAGTCGCCCTGGAACGGTCCGGCCGTCCTGACCAATAGTCCCTTGCCCGGCGTGCGATCGATCCTAAACCCCACGTAGACAGTACAACCGATGCTAATCCGCTGTTCGATTGTGACGGTCGGTACCTTGTGCAACTCCGCTGTTGCCTTCGTACTGTTGCCTGTCACGTTGATCGTCGCCGATTTGTAGTCTGAATTGACCATGTAGGTGGGAGCGCCACCGGTATCGTTAGTAAGCGTTACGGTCGCAAAACCCCTGGTCCTGCTGCCGGTCAAGGCCGTGAAGTTGAGGTCCAGTGTCGCAACGCCAGTATCAGTGATCGTTACGGTCGTGGGAGTAGTGCCCAAGGTGACACTTCCCTCCCTCACCGACAGATTCACCGTGATCGACTGACCAGACGCTGGCGCTGGGACTGCGGTGATCCTGAACTGGTTGCTGCTGCCCTCGATCGTGTGTTGGCTCGAGACGATGCTCACGACCGGTTTCATCGGCGTACTTCCGCCTTTGCCTGTGCGGGCGCACTCTTCGAGCATGGTCAGCGTTCGGACCACACTGTGCCACCAGTCGTACTGGATATCGCGCCCGTAGACGTACCCATCCCTTCTGAACGTTTTCGTGAAGCGATCGCGGATTTCCGTGGCCTCGTACACGGTCATCGGTGGTGGCGGATCCGTTACTGTTTCGCCCAGCCCGACCAGGACACGTTTGCCCAGCAGAGGTCCGACTTGGTCTAATGGAGCGTCATACTGCGTAAAGGTGTTAACCCAACTGCTCGATACCGGACCTCCGTTGGGGAAGCACGTCTTGTAGGACGCCGAAGTCATGCCGAGGTCCGACACGTTGATGGTCGCTTTCTTACTACTCCCGAGCATGTACTGGTCCGTGCTGAACAACTGGAACGTGAGCGTCGTATCTGTATCGTGGTAGGGCGTGTGTCTGGGGGTATAGGTGAGCGTCGTTGTCGGGGAAGTGACCAACACGCGCTTCCAGACGAACCACCACCGGGAGCTGACCTCGGCCGGTCGATTAATGTTCGAGACCGTTGTCCCGGCGCTCGTGGACGTGAGGTCCGCACGATGTTGTCCATAAAGGTTGGTGCCAACTTTGAGTGTCACAGGCAATCCGTCCGCTGGGATTGTGCCTGTGGTGGTGATCGTGAGCGCCACAGCTGTGCCTTCACTCACGGTCGAGGTGCTGGGAGTGATCGTCACAGTCGGTGTCGCCTGCTGCGGTTGCGCTTCCGCACGCTGGGCTCGAGCTTGCTGCGCGGCGACGGTGAGATCATCGTCGGCGATTTCGACGTAGCGGAAACTATCGTTCAGCGACACGTCGTAGCCCGTGCCGGCGCCAACCGTGATCGACAGCGTACCGTCGGCCTCGTCGGTGAAGTCGTCGAAGGTCGAAATCGTATGCGTGACGCTGCCCGTGGTGGGGATGGTTACCGTTTGCGTGCCGGATGTGACTCCGAAGTCGCCCGTGGCGAGGATTGACAGCGGCACGGTGAGTTCCGTTGCGGGGGCGGGAGTCGAGGTGATCGTCAGCGTGACGTCGTCGCCCTCGATGATCGACATGTGTCCGCTGGAGATTCCCACCTGCGGCAGCGGCGGATCGTCATCGTCCTGGACCGCCAACGTGGCCGTGCTGTCGGTTGCGGAGACGGTGTAGCCCCATCCTGGGTCGATGGTCGCCGTAACAGTGCCATCCGGTTCGTCGATGCTGTCGGCGTAGGAGGACAGCTTCATCAACCATGAGCCGCTTGTCGAGATTGTCGCGGTGTACGTGGTCGCAGGAACCACAAAGTCACCAGTGGTCGTGACGGTGACCTTGACGTCGAGCGGTGCTATGGGCGCAGGGGTCGCGGTGACGGTGAAGGTGAGGATGTCGCCCTCGACGACGTCCGGGCCGGCGCTGATGCTGATCTCGGAGATGACAGCGGGCAGCTTTGGTTGTTGCGGTGGCGCCGCTGTGTTGGTTTCGATGCAATCGAGCGCCTTGCGGATGGGCTGCCAACCGAACCAACGAGACTCGCGCGTTCGGGCATCGGCGGCGGTCATGGCCGTGAGTTGTGCGTCGTTGACATCATCGAACGCGACCAAGACACGCTTCCAGTTGGCACCGTAACCTGGTGAACGGTTCTTGTTCGCGTCGTAGTAGCGTCGCACCGTTTCCAGCAGATTGTCGGAGACGCAGCCCGCGACGATCTCGGAGTAGTCCTGGCTCGGAGGCGGATCCTCGACGGGTTGCTCTTGTTCCTCAGCCGGTGGTGGATCGGGCGTTGGTTCGGGATCAGTGTTGGTTGCGAGCGTAGTCACGTATAGCTCGCCGATTGCACCCTGGTAGAAGAAGAATCGGTATCGCGTCTCGGGTGTCAGACCGGAGATCGTGTAGGACTTCCCGCTGCGGACCGCTTCAAGGTTGACCCTCGTCTCGCCGGCCTTGTGCCAGTAGAAGACCACGTTGCCCGACACTTCCCAGCTCAGTGTGATCTCGGTGTCGGTCGCGACCGCGGTGACCGCCGGCTGCGCGCGAGACTCGCCGCCATCAAGCACGATCGCGGTACACACGATTGCCAGCATTGCCAGCAGTCGCCAGACACGCATCGGTCGGATCAAGGTCGTCAAGCGGTCACGCGTCGTCATCTCGTGCCTCCACTTCAGCGGTCGTCTTGCAGGTTGCTTGCCTATTCGCTTAGTCGTTCTCCCAGACGGTCATACTAGCCGATTCGCCGCCACTCCTGATCGTGTAGCCATCGCCCTCATTCAGCGTGACCGTGACGGTCCCGGTACCGTTCGCGATGCGGTCGTCGAGCGTCAGCATCGAGACGCTTCCGTACGAACCTTTGGTCAGATAGATACCGGTCCCAAACACCGTTCTGCCGGGCAGCCTGCCGATGAAGTTACTCACGTTGCTACGGAAACGGGACATGATGACGTGATCAAAACTGACGTTGTTGCTGGTAATCGTGAAGTAGATCGCGGTCTTCTTCGTGATAGCTGGGTCGGCGATGATAATGAATCGCGCATAACTGCCTTCCGAAATCGAGGGCTTATCGCGTATCACGTAGATCTCCGAAGGCCCGCCAGTGGTCGTCTTGGTGACGCCGCTGATTCTGTCGCACTCCTCGAGCTCACGGAGCGACTCGGCGGCGCGGGCCCATTCCAACCAGCGACTCGAGTTCCTCGGGAGGTTGAGCCCATATTTGCCTGAACGCGTCATTGGCGGGTAGACACTCTGCATGTCTTCCGCCTCGCGAGCGGTCATCAGCGCCACTGGGGCGAGTGTCCTGGCCCATTTCGTGTGAACGCTCGGATCGGGGTCGCCGAAGGCGAGTCGGACGCGGTCCCAGTTTCGTGCCTCCGACATCCAGTCGAGGACGTTCGCATTCGCCGCTTGCCGCCAATTCTGAATCAGGCTCAACGGGGCACGACCCGCGGACACACCGCCACCGCCCGGATCGCGGACGACCACGTTGACGCGGTTGTTCGTATCAGACACTGTGTATCCGTCACCATCCATCACTTCGTAGCGGAAGTACGAGTCCCAAGCATTTATCAGCGACGCTTCAGACTTGAAGTTCAAGGTCGTTTGCGTCTGATTGGCAGGGATCGTCACGTCGACGTTGTACTCAAAGCGGTCGTCATCGACGTTGAAGCCGCAAGTACTGATGCTCTGGAGCGGCGGTGTCGTGGTCGCGTTCGGCGAGACAATGTGATAGCCGCCCTGGGACAATTGCAACTTTACCGTCAGATCGGATGTTGGCGCCTGCGTTGCAGTGACCGTCACCGTGAATGGCAGGCCTTCGAGGATGAGGTGGCTGCCATTGCTGTTTACGGGCACACTGGTAGAGACGGAGATGCTGGGCTCGACCTGCTGCGCTATCTGGGGCTGAGCGGAGGTGGCGAGGTCGTCGTCTGCGATCTGGATGAAGCGGAAACTGCCGTTCAGCGACACGTCGTAGCCGGTACCCGCACCAACGGTGATGGACAGCGTGCCGTCGGCTTCGTCGGTGAAGTCGTCGTCGGTCGGGATCGTGTGCGTCACACTGCCGCTCGTGGGGATCGTCACAGTGTGCGTGCCACTCGCGACTCCGAAGTCGCCCGTGGCGACGATTGACAGCGGCACGGTGAGCGCAGTCGTCGGGGCCGGGTTGGAGCTGATGATGAGGGTCACGTCGTCGCCCTCACTGATCGACATGTGTCCACTGGTGATTCCGACCTGCGGCAGCGGCGGATCGTCGTCGTCCTGGACGGTCAGCGTGGCCGTGCTGGCAGTTGCGGAGACCGTGTATGCCGATCCTGGGTCGATGGTCGCGGTGACAGTGCCGTCGGGCTCGTCAATGCTGTCGGCGTAGCTCGAGAGCTTCATCTTCCACGATCCGCTGATTGGGATGGTGGCGGTGTAGGTCGTTGCCGGGACCGCGTAGGAGCCGGTTGCGGTGACAGTCACCTCAACGTCGAGCGGTGTCGGCGGCGCTGGAGTTGCGGTGACGATGAAGTGCATGATGTCGCCTTCAACGACGTCGGGGCCGGCGGTGACGCTGATCTCGGATGTGACGTCAGGCTGCTGCGTCTGCTTCGCCTCCGGTGTGGGCTGAACTGACTTGGCTTCGATGCAATCGAGCGCCTTGCGGATGGGTTGCCAGCCGAACCAACGCGACTCGCGAGTGCGAGCATCGGCAGCGGACATCGCTGTGAGCTGCGAGTCTTGCACGTCGCCAAAGGCGACCAGGACGCGTTTCCAGTTCGCGCCGTAACCCGGTGAGCGGTCCTTGTTGACGTCGTAGTAGTGCCGCACCTTTTGCAGCAGATCGTCGGAGACGCAGTCAGATGCGGGTTGGTTCTGGATGCGGTCGGATGGGGCTGCGTCTTGGGTCGTCGCGCCCAAGTCGTGGCCAGCAGCGAGCAGTGCTGCACCTACGATGGCGAGCGTCGCCAGCAGCCTCCAACCCGTCTTCCCGTTGCGACCAGCCATCGATTTCACTCGCTCGACCATCTCGCACCTCCACTACGGCGACCGTGTTGCTTGTCGTTCCTGACGGCTCCTGCCTGTGCACCTGTTGCGCTGTCGCACGTTCGAGCGTGCAGAATATCGGAAATCGACGGCGTTTGCCAAAGTCGATTTGGGGAATGACGGCTTGCTGTTTCAGGTCGGCGATGGCGTCCCATTTGTAGACGAGCTGCTCGAGGACGAGTTGGGTGTGCTCGCCGAGCTCAGGCGCGCTTGAGTGGTTGTCTGTTGGCGCGTGTTCCAGACAGATCAGCAGGCTCAGCACCTGGAACTCGTCGGCGACGCGTATATTCGCACTATCAGATTGCAGACCAAGAAACGTCAACCATGACCAGACCATTGCTCGACGGCATTCGCGTGCTCGACTTCACCCAGTTTCAACAGGGGCCATCTGCGACGGTGCTGATGTCCGATCTGGGCGCGGAGGTGATCAAAGTAGAACGGCTCAAGGTTGGCGACCCATCACGACAAGTGGCGCGGCGCGACGATGGGTTCTCGCAGTACTTCCACACGCATCACCGAGGCAAGCGCAGCATCGCGGTCGACCTGCGTTCGTCCGAGGGTCGCGACCTCGTCTATGAGCTGGTCAAGCGGGTCGATGTGGTGACCGAGAACTTCAAGCCCGGCGTGATGGACCGTCTTGGCCTCGGCTGGGAAGACCTCAAGCAGCGCAATCCGCGGCTGGTCTCTATGCCAGCGCCAGCGGATTTGGTCCCAAGGGACCGCGAGCGAATGCGACATCGTGGGCCTCGGTGGCCGGCGCCGCCGGTGGCGGGATGTGGCCGAACGGCGTGCGCGGCGAAGACCATGGCAACGGCGGCGCCAAGCCATATGCGAACGTCGCCGCGCCCGATCCTGACCAGACCGGCGGCATGATCTTTGCCTTTGCGATTGCCAGCGCGCTGGTCGCTCGGGAGCGGACGGGCGAAGGACAACTGGTGCAGACATCGCTGTACGGCAGCCAGATCTGGGGTCGGGCGCCAGCGATCAACGCCATTGCCAACGGCAACGTCGTGCCCTCGGCGAGAAACATGCCGATTTCGAACATGTTCACCCTGCAAGCGCAGGGCTCGGACGGCGATTGGCTGTTTGTCGGCTACATCACCGATCGCTGGGTGCCCATGTGCCGGGCACTGGAGCGTGAGGACCTCGTCATTGACGCACGTTTCGCCACGCTGCCCGACCGCAACGCCAACCTCGAAGCGCTGCGTGGCGAGGTCGCCACAACCATCGCCACGCGACCTGCCGCCGAGTGGCCGTCGCGCTTCGACGCCGAAGAGGTGCCGAGCACGCTGATCCAGGACTACCCGATGATCGCCAGCGACGAGCAGGCCGCCGCCAACGAGTACATCGTCAGATACGAGGACGAGCGCTTCGGCGCGCTGACCACCGTGGGATCGCCAATCCGGGCGAACGGTGTTCAAGGCCGGGTGAAATGTCTGGGCCCTGAGTTGGGTCAGGACACAGATGCGCTGCTTGAAGAGATCGGCTGCGCCACGGAGGCGATCGCTCAACTCAGAGAGGCTGGCATCGTCGACTAAGGGTCGTTCGTCGAGGCATCCGCACCCGCTGCGGACTCGTCGCCCGTGGTCCGCGGGAGGAAGTGCGCACGCACGGTCAGGTACCGCTCCTGATTTGCTGCCAACCTGCCAGTCAACAGCGACATCGGGTCAAATCGTTCGCTGAAGCGCTGGTCCTATGCAGGGAGGCTGCAACATGACGGTCCGGATTGAGACCATTGGAGAGATCGAAGTCGCGCGTATCCGACACGTTGGAGATCAGAGCGGGCTTGGATCCTGCTTTGCGCGATTGATGGAGTGGGTAGGAACGCTTGGCGCGAGCCCGGGCCGGAGCGTCACGCTTGAGTATGACAATCCTGAGCTCGTGCCGCCCGAGAAGCGTCGATGGGATGCGTGCGTCGAACTCCACACCACCGCGGAGCCGCCAACCGACATCGTGCTCGATTCCATACCGGCCGGCAGATACGCGGTCTACACGCACAAAGGCGCCTACGATGCAATCCCCGAAGCCTACGGCTACCTGTTTGGATCATGGCTCCCGGAAAGCGGTGAAGTACTGGATGACCGACCATCGATGGAGATTTACCACAACACACCGTTCGACACGAAGCCAGACGACTTGCTGACCGACTTGTGCGTTCCCTTGAAGGGGCCGAAAGACGATTGATCCAAGTGGTAGCATTAGACCGCCAGTCCCGTGCGAGACGGCCAATGCGTACTACTACCGCCCGAATGTACGAACAGCATGTGCGGGAATCACTAGATTTCATTCTGAAGTATCTGGACGAGCCCTGCACCGTTGAGCAAATCGCCGCGCAGGCTCGGTTCTCACGCTTCCACTATCAACGAATCTTTCGGGCCATGACGGGCGAGTCGGTCACCGACCTGGTGCGCCGGCTACGCATCGAACGGGCAGCCCATCGCTTGCGTCATGAGCGGTCGACAGTGATCGAGATCGCGCTCGAGGCGGGTTACCAATCAGAGGAAGCATTCTCACGCGCCTTCCGTCGTGGCTGCGGCATGAGCCCTAGCCGATACCGCAGCGTCTGGCCGCCGCCGACATTCCGTAGTCCCACGGCACGTGTCAGATACTATCCAGCGCGTAACGTGCTGGAGTTTGATCCTCCAAACGGCAGCGTCCAATTCGAAGTTCGGATCGAGACGATGCCCAGCATCGAGGTTGCCCGCATCCGTCACCTGGGACCATACGACGAGATCTCCGAGAGCTTCATGCGCCTGCTCGATTGGGCAGCCAACGTTGGGGCCCAAACCGGTCTGGTCTTCAGCCGCTCCTACGATGATCCCGGTGAAGTGGCGACGCAGGAGCTACACTCTGATGCTTGCCTCGAAGTCCACACGGACGCCGCACCTGCGCACGGCATCACTATCGAGCGGTTAGCCGCGGGCCGTTACGCCGTCTACACCCACCAAGGTCCATACGACGGGATTCCGGAGGCGTATCAGCGGATCTACGGACTCTGGCTTCCCGCCAACGGCGAGGAACTCGACGACCGGCCCTGCATGGAGATCTATCGCAACACGCCAAGAGACGCTGCTGCCGATGAACTGATCACCAATCTGTGCCTGCCGCTCAGAGCGGGTACCGATCCGTCCTAGGGCCTGTTCACGTTGGTATGCAGCGCCAAGAAGCAGCCGGTCACAGCCGCGCTTGCCGCAGCATTCTCGCCGCGTTGGGTATAGTCGTGGCTGCTGATGCTGGCGAGATACCCCTGTTCGGGCCGGGGGCAGGCTCCGCGGCAAGCGCGGGTATGACGGAGTATTTTGAGGCGCTTCGTCGATTGGGCAGGCCCTCGACCGCCGGCATGGCTCCGAACTCTCCGTGGCGTTGACGCACGCCTCACGCCACTGTTCACGGATAGCGGATAGATTTGTTGGCCGGCTCGAGACAGAATCTATTCGAGCACTTTGGCGTAGAGGAACTCGTCGATTGTCTGACCGTCTTTGGTGATGCTCTGGCGCAATCGGCCTTCCAGGGTGTAGCCGACCTTTTCCAACACTCGCATCGAGGCTGGGTTCCACTCAAAGACCGAGGCGTCCAGACGCACGAGGTCGTGGTTGGCGAAGGCATAGTCGGTGACTGCCCGCAGTGCGGCAGTGGCGATGCCCTGTCCCCAGAATGGCTCAGCCAACCAGTAGCCAATCTCGGCTGAGCGGCGATGGATGTCGTCGCGAAACGTCAAGCCAATGCCGCCGATCACCTCGTCGGCCGATGCGATGGCAAAGTTCGCCTCAGGCGACTGCTGCATGACGAGACTGATCCAGTGGTGTGCGTCGGACAGGGTGTACGGATACGGAAACGTATCGCGCATATTCCGCGAGATGTTGCGATTGTTTGCGTGCCGCGCCAGCGACGGCGCATCATCGACGCGGTAGCTCCTGACCTGCCAGTTGCCAATCTCGATCCTCACGCTTCGCCTCCGCCCAGCCGCTTACTTGCCGCTACTTATTCATCAGACTGCTGCCAGGCGATCTTCGACTTGACTGAGCAACGCTGCCGCGTTCTCGCCCAGCCAGCCTTCTTTGATGTGGTCCTTGAGTGGTAGATCCTGGAGCTCCTGGACAGCACGCTGGTAGGGGATCATATTGTCGGTGGCGAAGAGGACGCGGTCGCCAAGCAGGGATGAGTTGCCGTACTGCATCAGCGTCTCCCAACCGGTGCCTGGGGTGCCGATGTACTTGGGCGCGACGGCGCCAATCTCGATGTAGACGTTGGCGTGCTTCCAGGCGATGGCGACCAGCTCGTTGACCCAGGGCCAGCCTCCGTGGTTGGCGACGATTGTGAGATCGGGGAAGTCGCAGGCGATCTCGCAGAGGTAGAGCGGACGGCCGAACTCAATGGAGCGGTCGTTGGAGAAGTTGATGGACGAGTGAATCGTGACGGGAACGCCGAGCTCCTGACACTTTGCATAGAGCGGATAGAAGCGCTTGTCGTTGGCGAGGATCTTGTACGAGAACGGCTGCAGGTTGACGCCTTTGGCGCCACGATCGCGCACCTCTTGCTCGACGACTTTGGCCATGTTGTCGCCCGTGGCCGGATTGACGGTCACGTAGCCGGTCAGCATGTCGGGGTGACCGGCCACGATCCGGTGGACGGCGTCGTTCATGGCTCGGTAGTCGCCAGCGCCCCACTCGGCCTGGAGGACAGCGCGGTTGATGCCAGCCTCGCCGATCGCGGCGATCATTGCCTGCGCGTCGCTGCCGCCGCCGCGCTCACGGGTGTAGATCCGGTTGTAGTTGGACAGGTAGCTGCGGTCGCTGAATCGCTCGTCGCCGTCGCCCGAGGGGTCTGAGTATTCACGTGGTGGCAGGGTGACTCGGAAGTCGATGATCTCTGGCATGTTGGGTTCTTTCTTTACTGGCGATTGGGAAGGGAGGGGGGGAGAGCCCTCACCCTAACCCTCTCCCAGAGGGAGAGGGGATCAGAAGGAGAAAGGCCTTCCTACTCGGGGAGAGGGGATCAGATGCCGCGTCGTCCTGCTCAGGGAATCACGCCGGCTTGTTTCATCTCGGCGATCTTGTCCCAGTCGTAGCCCAGTTCTTCGAGGACCAGTTCGGTGTGTTCGCCCAACTCGGGGGCGCTACAGAAGTTGTCGGTTGGGGCGTGTTCGAGTTGGAACGGTACACCGAGGATTTTGAACTCGCCGACGGCCTTGTGGTCCATCGTGCGTACGTAGCCGTTGGCCGCGGCCTGCGGGTCTTCGGCGATCTCGACCGAGTCGGCGGCGGGCGCCCAGGGGAAGTCGTTGGCGTCGAAGAGCGAGGCCCAGTGATCTCGAGGTTCCTCGGCGATCCGTTGTTCGATGGTCTCGACTGCTTCGCGGATGTGCTGGCGACGATTGGCAACCTCTGCGAATCGCTCATCCTCAGTCAGAATTGGCTGTCCAATCACCTCGGCGAACGGACCCCAGAAGCGTTCTTCCTGGATCATGGCGAGCTGCATCCACTTGCCGTCGGCGGCCTGGTAGGAGTTGTAGAGCGGATTGAAGGCGCTGTAGCGGTCGGTGCGGGGGAAGTTCTCGCCGGTCGCGAGCGCGCCCTGGATGGCGAAGCCATTGGCCCAGATTCCGCCGCCATACAGGGAGCATGTGACGAACTGTCCCTGTCCGGTCAGCTCGCGCTGGTAGAGCGCGGCGAAGATTGCGGCCGAGATGTTCATCGCGCTGGGCAGGTCGCCCATCGCGCCGACGAGCCGTACCGGCTCGCTACCTGCTGGACCGAGCGTCTCCATGAACCCGCCGCGCGCCCAATAGGCGAGCTCGTCGAAGGCGGGCCGGTCGATGTCGGGACCCTCGGTGCCGTAGCCGGTGGCGTGCGCGTAGATCAGGCGTGGATGGTCGGCCTTGATTGAGGCGTAGTCGATGCCCAGACGCTCAAGCGCGCCGCGTCGGAGATTGACGATGAACACGTCCGCGTCGGCGAGCAGCTCGCGCAATGCCTGGTTGCCCTCGGGGCTGCGCACGTTGAGCGCGATGCTGCGCTTGTTCCGATTGGCGATCTCGAAGACCCAGTCGACCTTGTCGCGGACACGGTGGACCAGCCCGCGCATCGGATCGCCCTCGTGTGGTTCGATCTTGATGACGTCGGCGCCAAGTTCACCCAGGACGCAAGCGCTCATCGGACCGAACAGCCAGGTGGCCATCTCGACGACTTTGAGTCCGTTGAGGAGGGGCTGCGGTGGGTGATCAGGTGTCATCAGGGGACCGTCTCTCCGTCTCTCGAGTGTCACGAGGCTAGCTGATTGGACTTCACGCTTCGGCCAAGTTGATCTGCAATCCTGGATAGACTGGGAAGGCACGCAACTGGGAGACCACCATGACCACGCCGAGCACTCAGAGCATCGTGATTACGGATCCGGAGACCTGTCAACTCGTCGAGAGGTTGGCGACTATCACCGATGCCTCGGCGCAGAGCGCCATCCAGGCGGCTGTGAAAGTAGCGCTGGCACGAGAGCACAGTTTGGAGAAAGAGGTTCTCGAGGTCACACTGATCGCCGACCGGCTGGCCGATCTCTTGGGTGACGAACCAGCCCCCGATCACGGCCAACTCCTCTATGACGAACAAGGGCTGCCTAAGTGATCATAGAGACATCCGCGATTGTAGCGATTGCCTTTCGTGAACCGGAGCGGGAGACCTTCATTCGGACTATATTGTCCACAGATGTTCGGATGATGTCTGTTTCAAATCTGCTAGAAGCAACATCAGTAATTGAAGGTCGCCGAGGAACGCTGGCGGGAGGTGTGCTGGACGAGCTTCTAGCACGCTTGAACATCGAACTGATTCCGATCACTGTCGATCAGGCACAGGAGGCTCGGCAAGCTTGGCGGCGTTACGGGAAGAAGCGGCATCCCGCGAATCTCAACTTTGGCGACTGCTTCTCCTATGCGCTCGCCAAGACGATGGACGAGCCGCTGCTGTTCAAGGGCAAAGACTTTGCGCAGACGGATGTCCAATCGGCCTTGTAGCTGTCAAACTCGTAACGACTTAACCGAGAGCCTCTTCGATCTGCTGGAGGTGTTCATCACGGTGCGGGGCGCGGTCGATTGCGTATGACTTGGCAGAGTCTTGCAGCGCGGTGAGCTGCTCGTCTGTGAGCGACTCCACCATTGTGTCGAGATCCTGGGCTGCGCTGACCGCCGCCTGACCCGCTGCAGCGAGATCGAATGCCGAGGCGATTGCTGCCAAGGTTGCGTTTGTTGCGTAGTCCTCGGATGGGAATGTCTCACCGTCCTTGAAGCGCTGTAATGCAGCGACTTGTCGGGCATCCCAGAATGCGAGGTGGATGAGCGCGAAGCCGACTGTCCAGCCTCCTCCGAGAGAACGGTTGAGGTCTGCTCCATCGAGTGTTGCAACCAGCTTGCGTAACCGTTCTGTCGACATAGCGTTCGTTGTCGCGTGATTGTCCATTGCCGCCTCATCTCCGCCGTATCCAGGTGCTCACGTGCGATCAACGTTCGTTGGATCCTGCGTTGCCTCGCGTCGGCGCACGTACAGCCGCAGTCCGCCAATACCGAATATGAGCGCTGTCGCCACTCCGATCACGAATAGCGCTGACTGCTTGTCTTGTCCTGAATCGTCGCTGGCGAGACCGCCGATACCTGTGCTGGGAAAGCCCGAGTCTCCAACGCTTTCGACTCCGCCGTCGAATGCTGCCAGGTCCTCTCCTGCCAACTCCACCGGAGCGGTCCGTCCGCAACTACCGACATCACGTCCGTTCCAGGAGTACACGACGTAGTCGACGCCTGCGTCGAAGGGATAACCGCAGGCCGCAGAGTCGGCATATGTGGTTAGCTTGATCGTCTCTGACTGCGGTCCTTTCCAGACTGTCTCGACATCGAAAATGATGGATAGGCTTTCCCCTTCGTCGAGTGTGCCTATCGACGTGACGGTGCCTCGGAAGACCAGCGACGATCCAGCCAACTCGTCTTCTGGCGTGCCCTGAAGTGCGCACGAGCAGGCAGATGTGCTCGTCGGGGATATGACGAACCCGAGACTGATCATCGACACGACCAACAACAGCCGTAGCAACATCTGGCGTCCCCCACTTTGGCCACTGCTTCAGTCTATGCGCTCGCCAAGACGATGAACGTGCCGCTGCTGTTCAAGGGCGATGACTTTGCGCAGACTGATATTCCTGCTGTCGAGTGGTGAGCCGCATGAACGTACCACTGCTCAGTCCGAGGCTGGCCGCCGTTTCCACAACACCAGCGCGATGAGCGCTGCTCCTGCCACGGCAACGATTAGAATTAGCCATGTTGTTGGCGCGGACGATCCTGTGGTCTCAGGATCAGCAGGTGCCGTTGGATTGTCATCTACTTCCGTCGGTTCGTTGTTGGTGGTGTTTGGCGGATAGCCCTGGACACCGTCGATCGCAAACAGGGTCGAGCTGTCGATTTCGGTCGTGCGGCTGCAGTATGAGACGTAATTGCTGAGAAAATCGTCATCATCGTCATAGACAAAGACGACGTATTCGAGATCTTCCTCAAAAGTGAAACCGCATTGATGTGAGCGTGTCCATATCGTGACTGATTCTCGAGGCGCGCCTTTCCAGACGGTCAACACATCGAAATCAACCTCATATCCACCGGTCAGAGAGGCAGGTTCGCTCCGCGTGACAACTCCACGAAACACCTGCGCGGACTTCGTGAAGTCGTCTGAAACACTCAGATTCTCTTCTTGGCACTCACATGCCTGCACTCGCATGTCCATGCTGCCAAGGAGCGTCGCCGCGAGAGCGATAGACAAGATCAGTCGAACCATACCTAGATCTTTCGTTCAGACCGAGTACTTGAGTGCGCCGTCGACGTAGGTTTGTTGGACGGTGATCTCGCGCGTGTACTCCGGGTCGACGAGGGTGGGGTCGTGGCTGAGGACGACGAGGTCGGCTCGTTTGCCGACTTCGATTGAACCGACTTCGTCGTCTCGGAACATGGCGATGGCGGAGTTGATGGTCTGGGTTCGCAGCGACTCGAGCGGGGTGACGACCTCCTCGGGCGCGACGATGTCACTCTCGCGCGTGCGTCGCGAGGTGAGCGCGTGCAGGCCCAAGAGCGGCTCGACCGGCGCGCAGGGGAAGTCGGAGCCTGAGGCGACCGTGACGCCGGCATCGAGGAAGGAGCGATACGGCAGCGGCGGCACCGTGAGGCCTGCGTCGGCGATGAAGCGCTCGAAGCCGGTTCCGATGGAGTAGAGAAACTGCGGTTGGTGCGAGATGATCACGCCGAGCGAAGCGGCGCGCTCCATCTGACCTTGGTCGGCGAAGAAGAAGTGCTCAATGCGGTAGCGGGCGTCGCTGCGTGGGATTTCGCGCTGGACGCGTTCGTAGGTGTTGAGCGCCTGCTCGATGGCGCGGTTGCCCAGGCAGTGGATTGCGGTCTGGAGACCGTGCGAGGCCGCGTTGAGGACGAGCTGGTCGACTTCGTCCTGGTTGTAGTAAGGCTCGCCGATGTCTTCCAGGTGGCCGTCGGCGTGACACTTGCGCAGCGCGTTGGATGGGTAGACCGGGTCCATGAACAGCTTGACGATGCCGCCGCGCAGGCGGTCGGAGACGTCGTCCTGGAGGAATGCGCCAGCGGCGGCGTCCTCGGGCGCGGCGAAGAATCCATTGCCGCCACGCATCTGGTGGATGACGATCGGCAGCTTGCCGAGTTCATCGGCGATTCGGTACATCTCAGCACTCTCGGGCATGACGACGGCGTCGCCGAGGCTGGTGACTCCGTGCGAGAGGTGTCGGAGCGCGTTTTGCTCGACGAGGTTGGCGATCACCTCTGGTCCGAGCACGTCGATGTGTGAGCGCATCGTGGCCTGGTGCACAGGGTTCATTGCGCGTTCCCAGAGGACGCCGTTGGCCTCGCCGTTGGTGTTTCGGACGATCTCGCCGCCTCGTGGATCGGGGGTCTCCTCGTTGATGCCGCCGATCGACATGGCGGCCGAGTTTGCGTAGGCGGCGTGATAGGAGTACTCCATCACCAACACGGGATTGTTGGGCGCGGCTTCGTCGAGCTCCCACTTGCTCAGCCATCCGCCATTTGGGTGGGCCGGGTTGTAGCCGAGCCCCCAAATCCATTGGCCCTCGGGAGTGCCATCGGCAGCGGCGGCGATCGCGTCCAATACTGCCTGCTTGCCGGAGAGCGGTGGGAAGGCGCAATCGACCGAGACCGGTTCGAAGGTGGTCATCGAGAAGTGATTGTGCGGGTCGCAGAAGCCAGGGATCAGGGCGCGACCTCGGAGGTCGACATGGGTGGCGTCTGGCGAGACTGCAGCGCGCGCATCGGCGCTGTCGCCAACGGCGACGATCCGCCCGTCGCGGACGGCGACGCCGGTGACGATGCGGTCAAGGGCGTCCATCGTGAGGACGCGTCCGCCGGTGAAGAGCAGTTCCATGATGACTTCCTTGCTACGCCGGTTTGTCACGCTGCGTCGGCGTCCTATTGGAGGCTAGTGCCACTGCGTGTCGGTCGTTAGGTGGTGTCGCGTCTGGCGTCGATGAAGGCGGCTACTGAGTCATGGATCGAGATTCCCGCGGCGGATCGCGGGAATGACGGTTAGTGGTATTCCCTGATGGCAGCGGCTGGCGTTGGATGGCTGTTTCTTTAGACGGCGTAGAGGAGGTCTCCGTCGATGTAGGTTTGCTGGACGACCATTTCTTGGATGTGCGCTGGGTCGACGAGGGTGGGGTCGTGGCTGAGGACAACGAGGTCGGCGCGTTTGCCGACTTCGATTGAGCCCACCTCGTGCTCGCGGAACATGGCGGTGGCTGAGTTGAGCGTGTAGGTGCGGATTGCGTCAAGGGGCGAGATCGCTTGATCAGCGGCGATCTGTCGGCCGTCTCGCGCGGTGCGCGAGACCAATCCGTAGAGTCCTAGCAATGGTGGAACTGGCGCGCAGGGGAAGTCGGAGCCTGAGGCGACGAAGACACCAGCGTCGAGCATATCGCGATAGGGAATCGGGACCGCTTCAATGCCGGCTTCGGCGATTCGGGTCTCGAAGAACTCGCCGATCGCGTTGAGAAACGGCGGCTGATGCGAAATGATCACGCCGAGCGAGGCGGCCCGCTCGATCTGATCCGGGGTGGCGAAGCTGAAGTGCTCGATGCGGTAGCGAGGATCGCTGCGGGGAATCTGCCGTTGGGCGTGCTCGAAGGCGTTCAGACCCTGCTCGACCGCCCGGTTGCCGATGCAGTGAATTGCGACCTGCAGTCCGTGCGAGGCAGCGTCGAGGACGAGGTGATCGACCTCTTCCTGTCCGTAGTAGGGGTCGCCGACGGGTTCGGTCGAGCCGTCGTCGTGGCAGACCTCCATCGCAGGACTGGGCCAGACGGGGTCCATGAAGATTTTGACGATCCCGCCGCGGAGACGGTCGGAGACGTCGTCCTCCATGAATGCGCCGCCGGCGGCTTCCTCGGGCGCGGCGAAGAAGCCCGGTCCTCCGCGCATTTGGTGGATCACGATGGGTAGTTTGCCGCGCTCGTCGGTGAGTCGATAGATCTCAGCGCTCTCGGGCATGACCAGCGCATCGCCGACGCTCGTCACCCCGTGCGAGAGGTGTCGCATGGCGTTCTGATGAACCAGATCGGCGACGACGTCTTCGCCGAAGGTGTCGATGTACGAGCGCATCGAGGCGTGGTGCACGGGGTCCATGGCGCGTTCCCAGAGGACTCCGTTGGGCTCTCCGCTGTCGTCTTTGCGGATTTCTCCGCCGGGCGGATTTGGAGTGTGGCGGTCGATGCCGACCATCGCCAGGGCTGCCGAGTTGGCGTAGCAGGCGTGGTAGGAGGAGTCCATCACGCAGACCGGGTTGTTTGGGGCGGCCTCGTCGAGCTCGTGGCGCTGGAGGACTTCGTCGCCCGTGGGTTCGAAGTTGCGCGCGGCGAAGCCGAGTCCCCAGATCCATTGACCGTCGGGACTGCCTGAGGCGGCAGCCGCGATTGCGTCGAGGACCGAATTCTTGCTCGCCAGTGGTGGCGTCCGACAGTCGACTGAGCGCGGTTCGAAGGTGGTCATCGAGAAGTGGTTGTGGGGGTCGCAGAAGCCGGGCACGAGCGCGCGTCCCTGGAGCTCCACGTGGGTGGCGTCGGGGCCGACCGCGGCGCGTGCGTCGGCGCTGTCGCCAACGGCGACGATTCGACCGTCGCGGACGGCGACTCCGGTGACGATACGGTCGAGGGCGTCGATCGTGAGGACTCGTCCGCCGGTGAAGAGCAGTTCCATGTTGGTCTCCTGTCGTGTGACGCGGGTTCGCCGTCGCTGGGGAACCTCGGGGTCGGACTGAGGCTACCGATTTGGAAATGGGTTGTCGTAGGCGAGAAACAGCTGATTATGCACAGAAATCATCCACAGTGTCCACATCGTGTAATCGGTTCGGTCGATTCGCATGTGTAGTCAACTACGTTTTGGACGTGAAACTACGCCCGTTCGCAAACGGAGGTAGATGCAATGCTGAGCACTGAGCGCATCGTCGCCGCGCTAGAGGACAGCAACCTGGCTAGTCTGCATCGGCACGCCAGTCTGGGCGAGCTGGTTGACTACGCCAACCGCGAGCTCGAGAGGTGGGGCCACGGCGATCACGAGGTCACCCTGGAGCAAGTGCGCCCGTTCTTTGGCGACCCGGAAGTGCTCAACTGTTCGTTCTGGTGCGAGACCTGTCACGTGTCACAGGTGGTGCTGTTGTCGCCGCCGGATCGAGAGTCGGAGCCCACGGGCTTGACGCTGCAGCTCAACGGCTGAGCTGGCTCCGCAGTCCGACGGGCAGCGCTGCCGCTATCTCGAGTTCTCGGCTCGCGGCTCCATGCTGACCGATGTCGGGTCTTCGACGGCGTCTTTGGTCGGGATCAGCTCACCGGCGGGTCGCGGGTAATGTGCCCAGTGGCCGGTCGGTTCTTCGCCGCGACAGATGATCGAGTTGTCGTTCCAGCCGTTGTAGGCGCGTACGTCTTTGGAGAGATAACGCATCGCCAGACCGCAACGTCGGCGATTGGACTCGTTTGGCTCCGACCCGTGTAGCACCCAGTCGCTGTGTAGCGAGATCTGTCCCGCTTTGAGCTCCAGCGCGACGGGCGGATCGCCGTAGGCTTCTGGGTCCTCGACGGTCTGGTTGAGGACGTTATGTTCGTCCTCGGCGCTGTCTCGGAAGGCGACCTGTGCTCGCAGGTGAGAACCGGGGATCACTTGCATCGCGCCGTTGCCGAGATCGACATCGTCGATGGCGAGCCAGGCTGAGACCACTTTGCTCGGAGTCAGCGGCCAATACGAGGCGTCTTGGTGCCAGCTCACACGCATGCCGTCGCCGGGGAGTTTGGCGAAGAAGTGACTGTGACGCAGAATCACGGTCTCGCCGAGCATGTCTTCCATGACATCGATGATGCGGCTGTCGGTGACGATGTCCCAGACGCCTTGGCAATGCTTATGCCAGTTGGTGAGCTCGTAGCTGTTCCAGCCTGCGTCGAGGGCTTTGGGGAGCAGTTCGTCGAAGTAGCTACGGATCGACGCAATCTCGGATGGAGAGAAGATGTCGACGGGGAAGACGTAGCCCTTGTCGTTGTACTGCTGAACCTGCTCGGTGGTCAGGTGCGAGGGTTGGTCGACTCCCAGGGGGAAGAACCGTAGGTCGCGTTGGAGTTCTGGATAGGCATCGGTGCGTGTCGTCATTGGATGGGTCGCTTCCGCTTCACGCTGGTGTGGGGCTCGTCCAATGTAGCCAATGCCGACGCGGGAACGGTTGGTCGCTGCTACGACGCTAGATGTTCCCTCAGGAAGTCAATCTCGGCTTGCAGATAGGCGTTCTCACCGTCGCTCAGGCTGAGGAGGTGCCATCCCAGCTCGACCGTGAACAGCTTGGCGTTGGGGATCTCTCGGGCGGCGTGCTCGGCGTGGCTGTATGGGACGTCGCCGTCGTGGGTGCCGTGCACGACCAGGGCGGGACATTGCACATCGGCGAGGGGGAGTTGATCGATGGCGGCGAATTGCTTCATGTCGTTGTCGAAGCCTGCACGAAGCGAGCTGAAGCTCGGTCCGTCCACGAGGCGCAGCATGAGTTGCAGCTTCTCGGGACTGACGATTATGTCCTCGGTGATGCGCTTGCGGCTGGCGGGATCGAGCGTGCTCTCCATCTTGACCATCTGGGCTACCGCGAGCCGAGGCGCGAGACGCAAGAGCTGACCCTGGATCCAGAAGGTCACGGGATTCATCGCGAGGGCCACGGTGAGCTCGGAGACTTGCGGAGCGTAGGTCTGCGCGATCGCGACCTCGATGATTAGGGCCTTGGTGCGGTCGGGATGGCGAGCGGCGAACTCGATGCTGCTTGGTCCGCCACCGGAGATGCCGTAGGCAGCGACATGGTCGATCTCGAGCGCGTCGAGCAGAGCGGCGGCAGCGTCTGCCTGTTCGGCTGGGGTACGTCCCGTCCTCAGCGGTGTGCGGAGATAGCCCGGTCGAGAGGGCGTGATCACACCGAATCCTGCCTGCTCGAAGGGCTCGCCGATGAAGCTCGCGTGATGTCCCTGAGGGGTGCCGTGGAAGAGTAAGACGTAGGGTGCGGCGCCGTGTCGGGCGAATTCCACCGGGCCGCGCGAGGTCTCGATCACTTCCGAGGCGGCGTTGAGGGCTTCGAGTTTCTTTGCGCCTGGACTCTGCAGGAGGAACGACATGGCACCCTCGGATCTACGAGTTTGGTGCCTCGATTGTCACGATGTCGTCGCGGGATTGCAATGGACCGGCGGAGAGCACGTCAGGCGGTCAGGGAGCGCCGTTTCCTCCGATTGGGGTGCGTTGGGGTCGAATGCGGGCAACGAGCTCGGGATCGTTTGCCCAGATGGGCGGTGTCGCTCCGTTGCTGGTGGTGCGTCCGTTGACAGCAACTGGCTCGGTCGGTGGGCTGAGCGCGCCTTCTGGGACTTCTGGGAGGTCGTGCTCGCCGGTGCGCAGACGCTGTTCCTTGAGGGTCAGCACGGCGACCAGCGCGACGGCGCCGACGACCACGGAGATCCAGAAGTTGCTGGTGATCGCGACCGCCAACGCCTCGGGCAGGGCGGTGAGGACCAGCGTGAAGTCGGCCTCGCCGAGTTCGGCGAGCAGGCCTGAGCTGGCTTCCTCGCTGAGGAGCTGGGTCGGGTCAGCGTGACTGGCGAGGTCGGCAGGGAGTCGGGCTGCGAGTTCACTGGCCAGCCGACCGGTGACGAGCGCTCCGACGAGGGTGACGCCGAGAATCGCGCCGATCTCTTCGAAGAACTGGGTCGCGCCGGAGACTGTACCGAGCATGCTCTGCGGCAATGCGTTTTGGGCCGCTGTCAGCAGAGACGGATAGAGCAGTCCGAGACCAGCGCCGAAGAGGACCAATCGCCAAATCGCGTCGACCGCGCCGCTGCTCGTGCCGAGCTGGGTCATCAGCCATCCGCTGATCACAATGATCACGGCGCCAATGACCGCCAGCGCCTTGTACTTTCCGGTCCGCGAGACGATCTGTCCACCGATCGTGGCCATGATCACGAGCGAGACGATTTCGGTGCTGAGGAGCAGACCTGACGCGGTCGGTGAGTATCCGAGCACGCCTTGCATGAAGTAGGCGAGGAAGAATGCGACGCCGAATAGTCCGCCGCCGATCGCGGCCATTACGACTGCGGCAACGCGGAACGTGTGATTGCGGAACAGCACGCCGGGCAGGATTGGCTCTTTGGCTGTGCGCTCGGCGCCGGCGAAGGCGACCATTCCCAGTGCCGAGACTCCGAACAGGGCCAACGTTTTGATGTCGAGCCAGGCGGTGCCGGTCGAGACGAGGCCAAGGGCGAGCATCGCCGGCATCAGAGCGAGCAGCAATGCGCCGATGCCCATCCAGTCGATGATCACTTTGCGTGGTGGCGGTCTGAGCCAGGGCATGATGAAGGCGATCGAGGCGAAGGCGATCGCGGCCAGTGGCAGGATCGACCAGAAGACCCAACGCCAGTTCAGCGCGTCGACGATCAGTCCGCCTAATAGCGGTCCAACTAGGCCGCCGACTCCGAACACGGCTGCGAAAATGCCCATGTACTTGGCACGCTCGGAGGGCGGGAAGAGGTCACCGGAGATGGAGAACGTGTTGCCCATGAGGATGCCTCCGCCGATGCCCTGCAGGGCGCGGAAGCCGATCAGCATCTCCATCGACGTTGCGAATCCCGCGAGCGCGGTTGCGCCAGCGAAGATTGCGAGTCCAGCTAAGAGGAACGGCTTGCGACCGTAGACGTCGGACATCCGTCCAGCGATCGCGACCGCGGGCACGGAGGTCGCCATGAAGGCGGATTCCATGAAGGCGATGAGGTCGAAGCGGCCGAGGTCGGCGGCCAGGACGGGTGTCGCGGTGGCGACGATTGAGTGCTGCACTGCGGACATGAACATCGCCACGACGGCGCTGCCGAGGATCAGCATCTTGGTGCGGTGCGGCAGGTTGAAACCGACGGAGGCAGCGGTCGGAGCGTAATCGGTCGAATGACTCATCGAGGGTCCAGGGGCAGAGGTCTGGGAAAGACAGACCAGATTGGAACATATCACTCATCGGACAAATCACGAACCAACTGTGTTGCAGTAGGTGGGGTGAGGGCAGGAATTCCTCGCAAGAGAAGGCCTACGGCCCCACCTGTCACAGATGCTTCGGCGTGGCGGAGGTCAGGCGATTCCGGCTCGACGGAGTCGGGCTTGTTCGCTGTGGGTGATGCCGAGCGTCGCGAGCACTTCTGTTGTTTGTTCGCCCAGGAGCGGTGGTCGACGCTGGATGGTCCATGGACTGTCGCTGAGCTTGTAGGGCGCGCCGGGGAGCTTTACGGGCTGATCGAACTGTGGGTGCTCGACCTCGGTCCAGAAGTCGCGAGCGGCGAGGTGCTCGGACTCTGCCACTTCTCCGATCGTGTGAACGGGCTGGAAGGAGATGTGGTTCTCGCCGAAGACTTCCATGAGCTCGGCTTTGGTGCGCTCTTTCATCCAGGGATGCCAGAAGGCGTCGATCTCGTCGGTGTGTTGGAAGGCGAGCCAGCGGTTCTGGAGACGCTCGTCATGCTGCCAATCGGGATCGCCCATGAGTTGCATGAACCGATTCCACTGTCGGTCGACCATCGTGATCACTTCGTAGTATCCGTCTTTGACTGGCGTGACCTGCCAGGGGTAGAAGGCGTTCATGTGGGTACCGGCACGTGGTCGCGACTGTCCAGTGAAGACGAACGGGGCCACACCGGCACCGGCCATGACGTTGCTGAGGATGTCCACGATCGAGAGCCACGCGTGCTGGCCGAGTCCGTCCTCGCGGGTGGCCCGTCGGAGGAGGAGTGCCGAAATCGCGGCGTGAATCCCACCTTGGTATTGGGGTGCGTCGTAGGGCAGGCCGAGCGGTTCGCGGTCAGGGTCGCCAATGCGATAGGAAATCCCGCTGGCGAGCGAGGCGATCAAGGACTCCGATTGCCAGCCTTCGCGCTGCGTTTCGATCCCGAAGACCGTAATCGTGACCTGATTGAACGCTGGCGAGTCGGACGAGAGCGTTTCCCAGTCGAGGCCGAGTCGGCGTTGGTCGGCGATGTGTCGCGAGGTGATCACGGTTCCGCAACTATGTGCGAGGTCGCGGTAGAGACGTCGACCGGTGGCTGACTCGAGGTCGAGTCGGAGACTGCGCTTGTTCGTGTCGAGGAAGAGATGCAAGCCGCTGCGCTCGCGGTGCGGAGCGTCGGCGGGGAATGGTGGCTTCCGCCGTACGAGGTCGCCCTGTGGCGGTTCGACCTTGATCACGTCGGCGCCGAGGTCGGCGAGGAGCTTACCGGCGTACGACGCCGCGATCCCACCGCCATCCTCGAGGACGGTCATACCGCTGAGCGCCGATTCTGAAACAGTCGTCATGGCGTGAGGGTAACGTTAGCCTCTGGTCAGTTCTGCACAGGCAGGTGCGCACGAGGGAGACGGTCCGATGGAGAATCTGAGCGGCAAGGTGGCGCTGGTGACCGGCGCCGGATCGGGGATCGGGCGCGGCATTGCGCTGGCCTGCGCGGACGAAGGGATGCACGTCGTGCTCGCCGATGTCCAGCCGGGAACGGCGCAAGCCGTCGCGGCGGAGATCACGACGCGAGAAGTGAACGCGCTGGGGGTCGAGCTCGACGTGACCGACACGGTGGGCTACGAATCGTTGGCCGAGCAGGTCTATGCCGAGTTCGGCGAGCTCCATCTGCTTGTCAACAATGCGGGCGTGATGACCGCTGGCCAGGTCAGTCAGGCGACGTCTGCCGATTGGGACTGGACCTTTGCGGTCAACGTGACGGGTGTCGTCAACGGCGTCCAGACGTTCCTGCCGCGGATGCGTGCGCAGGATGGCGAGGCGCACATTGTCAATACGGTCTCGATGGCTGGGTTGCGGCTCAATGAGGTGGTTCCACTGGGCGTCTATAGCGCCAGCAAGCACGCGGCGTTTGCCTACACGGAATCGCTCCGTCGTGAGTTGGCCGACGAGGGCATCGGCGTCTCGGCGCTTTGTCCAGGCGGCGTTGACACACTGATCGGCGAGGCTGGTCGCAACCGACCAGCTCAATTCGGTGGTCCCAAAGACGGCCCCGAGCCGGGATTCACTGCTGGCGCGATGTCGGACCAGATGAATCCTGAGGATGTCGGGCGAATCGTCGTGAAGGGCGTGAAGGCCAATCGCTGGTTGATCTTCTCGCATCCAGAACTGCGATCGCATGTTGAACGTCGCTACCAGCGGATCATGGACGACTTTGAGTTCTATGCCAATGCGTAGCTTCGTCATTGCCGCGGTAGCCTCGCTGGGTCGTGCTCCGACGTTTGTGCCGGAATCGGCGAGATACCCGCGGCGGAGCGCGGGTATGACGATGGAATTCAACTCGCGGGTGTGACGATAGGATTCAACCCGCAGGTATGGCGGCAGAATTCAACGCGCGGGTTTGACGTTAGAATGCAACGTGACACGATCCAATAGGGAGCCTCACATGACCATCGAATACACCACCGATACCGACGTTCTTCCTGACCCAGAGGTGGTCGAGGTTTCTGCGGGCATCTTTGCCTATATCCAACATGATGGATCTTGGTGCTTGAATAATCCGGCGTTTGTTGACGTTGGCGATCAGGTGATTGCGATTGATGCTTGTGCGAATGAGCGTCGCACACGACTCTTTCAGGAGGCGATTGCTGGGATCTCGAGTAATCCGGTGCGTACGTTAGTGAATACTCATGCGCATATGGATCATACGTATGGTAACTGTCTCTTTGCTGATGATGCGGTGATTGTGGGACATCGCAACTGCCGAGACCAGATTTTGCGCGAAGCTCCTGGACAGAAGGAACGCGTCTCGGTGATGTTTCCAGCGGTCGAGTGGGGTGATGTGACGCCGGTCGCGCCGAATGTGGTTTTTGACGATACGATGACGCTCTACGCGGGCGATCTCGAGTTGCAGTTGATCTACGTGTCGCCGGCGCATACGACGACGGACGCAGTGGTTTGGATTCCTGAGCGTCGGGTGTTAATCGCGGGGGACATCATCTTCAATCAAGGCACGCCGTTCGCGCTGATGGGCTCGGTCGCTGGCTGGCGCACTGCGCTCGACCGCTTGCGAGCGCTGCCGATCGAGACGGTGATTGCGGGTCATGGTCCAGTCTCCGACGCGTCGGTGCTTGATGAGGTTGATGCATACCTTGAGTTCGTCCAGGAGTCGGCGAAAGCAGCGTTCAACGGGGGTGTCGATCCGTTGGCGGCCGCTCGTGACCTCGATCTCGGTCGGTTTGGCGAATGGACCGACGAGGAGCGAATTGTTGGCAATATGCATCGCGCGTACAGCGAGTTGCGAGGCGAGGAGCTCGGCGGCGAGATCGATATGGCGACGGCGTTCGGTCAGATGATTGAGTTCAATGGAGGTCAGCCGCTGCGGTGTCTGGCGTAATGTACTTCTGACCTATTGTACTGAGGAGTAGCGCCGAGCTAATTTGCTCCCCCTCGCAGGGGGAGCTGCCGAAGGCTAAGGGGGTCCCTTGAGCGAGGTGTGCGAGGGGAGGACCCCCTCACCTTGCTTTGCGGGAGCTCCCCTTACAAAGGGAAGACCCCCTGACCCGCTTCGCGGGAGCTCCCCCTGCGAGGGGGAGCAAAGTACGTTGCAATCCTATGTCTGGTTTGACGCCTTAGACCGGAATCTTTTCTTCTTCCTCGATTTCAACCATCCCTGCCCACTTGCGTAGTTCCTCGTTTAACCGATCCTCACGATCCGACAGGTGACACTCTCGCAGGTAGCCGAGGTAGGTCTCGATTTGCTCTCGTCGCAACTCTGCGACGTCGACCATTGCTTCTTCGGCTCCTTCGCGGCCGTCTCCCATGATCACGGCGAGGGCGCTGTAGAGCGTGTCGTCTCCGTCCTTGGCGAGGTACCACTCTGCCTTGTTCATGTAGCGATGAATCTCTTCGCGACGTACTGGTTCCTTCAGCATGAGGTAACGCATGTGGTCGACGAAGTACTTGAGGTGTCGCTCGATGTCTTGTTCGCAGAGCTGGTAGATTTTGCGTTCCGCATCGGTCTGAGCGAGCTGTTCTCCGTGGCGCAGCAGGGCGAGCAACATTGCGTCGTGCATGATCGACGCGACGCAGAACTCGGAGAACGTGTAACTCTGGGTCAGCGGCAGGAACTTCCAGTTGCGACCGCCTCGACCGAGTCCGCCGCCGTTGGCGAGGGCTCGCTTGCGCCAGACCTCGTAGAGGCGTGCGCCGTCGAAGACGACTGTACCGAGGAACAGTTTGACTTCGATGTAGCCGTAGGAGATCTCTTGGAGCCATCGACCTGTGGTTTGGGCTTTGGTCCAGCCGTACTCCGAAATCAGGGTCGCGATTTGGCAGACGGCGCGCTCGAGGTCGGCGCCGATCGGCTCGAGGGTGTCCCAAGGGATGTCAGCGGATGAGTTCCATCGGTCGGCGATGGCGTCCTCGTAGAGTCCGGCGCAGAGGTCGGACCAGACTTCGGACTTTTCGAAGATCGAGTAGCCCATCTGCTCAGTGCGAGCGTCGGGAATGGCGCCGCGAGGGATCTCGGTGTTGTTGTCCCAGCGTTCTGGCACCTCGCCGTAGACATCGACGTTGAGGTACTCAAAGCGGAGGCCGCCATTCTCGGGCGTGGCCTGCTCTTTCGCCTTGACGCCCCAGTGGACGGGTACATCGAGCCAGTCGGAGGGGAGGCCTGACTGTTCGAGTCGCTCCTTGGCGGCGGCGATGACGTCGGGGTCTGGCATGGGTGTTTCCTCCTGCGCGATCTTGCCCTCACCCTGTCCCAGAGGGAGAGGGGATCAACCTGACCCTCTAGGTCGGCGGTCGAGGTTGGACCTCGTTCCTCTCCCAATGGGAAAGGACGCTCCTAGTTGTCGAGGGCGCCCGACATGGATGGATGCAGCCGACCGCTTTCGAGGCGACCGCTGAGTCCGGCGACGTCGAGTCTGTGGAGATACTCGAGTACCTGCTTGCGGCGAACGTGCCAGAAGAGGCGCCAGCCTTCGTCGACATTGCCGTCGCCGAGGAGGTAGACCAGCGCGCCGGCGAGACCTGGGTTCTGCTGGTCGGGGTCGACCAGGGTGTTCTCGAACATGTCGAGCGTCCAGTGGACTTCCTCGGCCTTGTCGGGGTCGTTCTCGAGGGTGTACTTGAGATGGGTGACGCCGTAGGCGACGTGGCGCGACTCGTCCTGCGCGGCGAGGCGGAAGATCCGCTTCTCGGCCTCGTTGTGGGCGATCAGCTCGCCGAGGCGGAATAGCGACTGGACGAAGCCCTCGCCGAGGATGTGCAGCATTGAGGACATCTGGGTGAAGTCCTCAGCCTCGAGGATCTGGCGGAGTCCGCCGCCGCCGCCTTGCAGCAGCAGACCGCCGCCGTTGGCGAGGGCTCGCTTGCGGAAGACGTCGGTGTGGCGCGCTTCGTCCATCACTTGCGACATGAGGAAGAGGCCGGACTCGTAGTGGTCAGCGGCGATGCGAGGCAGCCACTTGCCTGGGACGTCGCCGGCGATGAACTCGACCTCGGTCAGTGAGGTGCAGAGCTGCACCATGGCGCGCTCGATGTCCTCGGGCAGCTCGTCCATCGTGTCCCAGGGGATGTCTGTCGCCGACGACCACTGCCGTGAGACGGCTTCATCGTAGAGCAGGGCGGCGGAGTCGGAGAAGGTCTCGGTCGCGTCGCCGAGGACCCAGGGTGTCATTCGCGGGGTCGCGCCTTCCGGCGGGGCGGCGCCGCGAGGTCGGGCGGAGCTGTCCTCGGTCACTGCGGGGATCTCGCCGTAGAGCGACTTGTTGATCTGTTGGAGGGTCAGACCCTTGCGGCCGGGCTCGGCGGAGACGCCCCACTCGGTATCGAGGTTGAGCCAGGAGAGGTCCAAATCGGGGGCCTCCGGTTCCAGGCGCAGTTCGTCAAGTTTGTCAGTGGTGACCATGGTGGAGCTCCTCAAGCGGTCGTCGCCCGCGTCGTCGGGCGAGTGTAGTATCGGACACATTCTACGAACTGAGAATCGCGCTGTCGAGATGTGGTCGCGCCCAGGCCTGCTCCTCGGCAACCGGAGACCTTTGAATAACCCCTCAACCGCCCCCGCCTCCGAGCGGGGGCCTGCTCCTTCCCTGGCTTCTTGGCGACGCCATGTTTGTCGCTGGTATCTGGTCAACCTGGACCTATCCGAACAACCTGGGCTATGCCAAAGCGGGTCCCCGCTCGGGGGCGGGGACGGGAACCTGAGTTATGCAAAGGTCTCCCTACACGAGGACAGGCTCTGTGTGGGGGAGGAAAGAGATTATGCAAAGGCCTCCGAATGCGACTACGAGGGATTACGGAGTCAAATGTTGAGCTCACTCTGTCTGGTCCCGATGTGAGCAGGCCCGCTCCTCCGCAGCCGGGGGCAGCTCCCAACATCATCTTCCAACGGCGGATCCGCAACAAACTTGTAAGGTGTACATCCTGGCGGGGGTTGATCCCCCGGTGGTCGTAACAGTTGCTTGGCAGGACCCGGACTGGAGCTAGGAGCGCACGTCATGACTTTGCTACCCGATGTCACCATGAGCGATCAGGGAGACATCCTGTATGTAACGCTCCGCGAGACGTCAATTGTCAATACACGCGAATATGGCGACGATCGGCTTTTGGATTTCGATTGTGATGGTCAGATCGTCGGTGCCGAATTCATCGGCGTTGTTAGTTGCGTAGATCTGCGGGGGCTTCCCGAGTCTCACCGTCTTCAGGACGCCATCATTGCGTCAGACTTTGCGAGTTTTGATCTGCTTATCGAATCCGCTGAGGTGGCAGACTGAACTCGTCAGATTCTTGCCCTCCGTCCGATAGAGGGCGCGGGTGTGGCTAAACAAGCGGCAATCGCTCACGGATGGCAAGCAAAGAAGCCAGCCTGACGCGTGTCTTGACGCGTGTCTTGAGTGGAGCAGTCAGAATGACCAGAGGCATGGCTTGGAACAGCATGGTGTGGTTGACCTTGTCCGTCCTTGCCTCTGTCCTTATGGCCTGCACCGACTCGACGGAGGATGACACGCCTTCCATGCTGTTGTCCCTGTCGGCAGCCGCCGACACTTGCCTCGCGGATCCCCCTGACAGAGCGTCCATTTCACACAGGGGCAGGGGGCAATGGTCGCTAGACGGGCGCATGCCGATCAGATGGTCGGTGGAAGGGGGACAGCCTCCTTATTCCATCGAAGTCGACCAACTGCCGATTCCATCAGAACTGCGCGAGCAACGAGCCGGCGGCTTGTTCTTCGCTCCTTGTGCGCTGATGTTCCCAAAGATTGTCGACACGAGACCCTATGGTCGACTTTCCTTTCGCTACTATTTTTCTGAGAAGCCGCTTGTCGACTCTGGAGGTCAGTCAGTACGGGCGACCGTGAAGGACGCCACAGGACTCAAAGTCAGCGCTAGCTTAACATTTCCGGTCGCAGTCTGCGTATACGATGATCGCGTCTTGAGTGCCGGTCACGAGTACCGATTCCCTGGCATCAGTGTCCGAGCACCGACTGGATTCGACATTCAGCTCCTCGGCTTTCTTGAAGAACAAGGACATACGGTAGACAGCTCCTATCGTCTTGAGTCTGCAAAGTTTCACCTGGTCGAGCATCCCCGCTCTTGGATCGAGATCGTTGTGAAGGCAGAGGGATTCGAGGACGATGATTATGCGTTCGGTGACGAAGTCAAACGCATCGTCGCTGCTTCTGACCCCCGCCGAGTTGACCAACAAGCAGATGTCAGGCTTGCCATTGAGCAGGCGCTCGATGAGTTGCTTGCGTCAGTCCGTCGCGGCGAATGCTAAACGAGAGGAGTCCACGCAAATCTGACTCGCCTTCGTCACCTGGGTTCGGATGGCGGCAGACTCGTTGACCAACGCTCAAGACACATCACCGACGCCTCACCACAACTGAGGATTCGCGCCACTCGTTGAGATCAACGCCCAACTGTCAGCTAGGCTGTGCCCCAAGAACAACGATTTCGCCATTGGAGCCTCTATGTCCTTACCGACCCTCGACAACATCCTGCTGGAACGCACCGGCACCGACGACCGGATTGGCGTGATCACGCTCAATCGACCGGAGAAGATGAACGCCCTCTCGCAGGAGCTGATCTATGACTTCCGCGACGCCTGTGAGTACTTTGAGGCGGACGACGATGTCCGCGTGATCATCGTCAAGGGCGCTGGTCGCACGTTCTCGGCCGGCTACGACCTAACCCCCGCGGGTGGCTACGGCGCGGACGCCGTCCACCGACGCTTCCGCACCGTCGATGACGATGGCAATCGGCTGATCATGGGCATCCGCGGCGGCATGGCTCGTGTGACTGATATCTGGATGTACTTCTGGAACATGCAGAAGGTCACGATCGCGCAGCTGCACGGCTATGCGATCGCGGGTGGCTTCGAGCTGTCGATGATGGCCGACCTGGTGGTCGCGGCTGAGGACACGCAGCTTGGGCATCCTGGTCTGCGATTTGCTGGTTCTCGGACATCGGCGATTTTGCCGCTGCTGACCAACATGCGTAAGGCGAAGGAGTTGTTCTACACCGGCGACCCGATTCGCGCGACGCAGGCGGCCGAGCTGAACTTGATCAACTACGCCGTGCCCAAGGACGAGCTGGAGGAGCGCACGCTCGCTCTGGCCGAGCGCGTCTCGAACCTGCCTGCGGACCACCTCGCGCAGCTCAAGGTTCACATGAACCGCTTCTACGAGAACATGGGCATCTACTCGTCGTTGCGTTCGTCGACCGACCTCGACGCGGTGGGGACGTTCACGAGTCAGCACTACGAATGGTCGCGTCGGATGCGGGACGAGGGTCTCAAGGGAGCGCTCGCGTGGCGAGACGGTCCGTTCGGCGACTACTCGCAGGCACCGCGGAGTCGCTAGACGCGCTCGAACTCCAAGTGGTCGAGGCTCAGCTCTGACGTCCGCTGGGATATCTGGAGGAGTTCGATCCCGACCACTTGCTCGTGCTCGTCGAAGTCCAACACGACGCCTGGGGCGACGTCTTCCGATTCCACAATTGTGGAATCGTCCAGCCTCAGGTAGAGCGCGTGGGCTTCGCGGTCGATTCGGCACTTCACAGCTTGCCTCGCATCGTCTCGATCCACTCAGTGCTCCCTGCGTGATTGGTGAATTCGATGCCTACGTTCATCGGTATCGACCTTGCCTGGAGCGCTCACAAGGAGAGTGGCGTCTGTTGGCTTGAGGGTACTTCTCGCGATGACCTGCGCTGCACGAAGCTGGAGTCGGACGTCTGGGAGATGTCGGCGCTGGCGGACGAGGTTGGCGCGGTCGCGGGACCGCTCGTGGTGACGATTGATGCGCCGGTCCTCTATAGCGCGGAGCGCGATGTGGAGCGGGAGATTGGTCGGCGGTTTGGGAAGTACAAGGCGTCGGCGCACTCGGCCCATGCTGCGGTGAGAAGGGGCTTCAGGGCTGGAATTGATCTTGGCAAGTCGCTTAGTGAGCATGGCTTGCGCTTGTATCCGACGGAGCTGCTCCGTGGTGATCGCGAGGGTCGCTACGCCGTTGAGGTGTATCCGCACACGATTCATATCCGACTGTTTAAGCTCTGTGAGCGTATTCTCTACAAGAAGGGCCGAGTGCATGTCCGACGCCAGGGCATGCTGGAGTACCAAGTCCATCTCGGCAGTCTCTTGGATCGAGTCGCACCGCGAGTGCTGGAGTGTTCAGAAGTCCAGCGATTGCTACATCCGCAGACGGTACTGGATGCAAAAGGCAAAGCGCTCAAGCGCCTCGACGACACGCTCGACGGGCTCACCTGCGCGCTCGCCGCATACCTGCTCTGGGACGACCCGGACGGTTGGGAGCCGCTCGGCGACCTGAACGGTTACATCGTCGCGCCGCGTGCATTCGATGATCCCGGACCGGCGCTTTAGACACGGTCTGCCACTGTTCCCAGTCCCCGTGTAATGGAGACCCTTGCATAATCCCTTTCCTCCCCCTAGAAGAGACCTTTGAACAACTCAGTTTCCCGTCCCCGCCCCGAGCGGGGACCCGCTTTGGCATAGCCCAGGCTGCACGGATAACTCCCGGTTGACCAGATACCAGCGACAAACATGGCGTCGCGAAGAAGCCAGGGAAGGAGCAGGCCCCCGCTCGGAGGCGGGGGCGGTTGAGGAGTTTTGCAAAGGTCTCTACGAGGGGGAGCAAATTAATCAAAGGCCTCCGTAAAGCGGGGACTGGAGAGTCAGCTGACGTTGCCTCAAGCTGGAAAGTCTCGGTGCGACTTCAATGCCTCGATCTGTCGCGTGTGGTCACCGTCGTGGAAGGCTTGGAATAGCGGCCAGGCCATTGACGGTAACTCTCCGAAGAATGCGTGGGGCACGGTCGTCTCGTTGTCGACCTCATCTGGGAGGGCGTTTCCGACACTGAGCAGCCGCTCACTTACCGACGTGACCTGCAAGCGCAGATCATCGACGTCCGCTGCCGCGGCTGTGATTTGGCCTGGCGGTCCCTTGATGACTTTGCGACCGTGCGCTGTCGCCACGATGATCTCGGCGATGTTTGGTGACGCCGTGATCACGTGGCGCATGACCTCGGCGATGCTCCAGGTGGATTCATCGTCGGCGTTCATGTCACCGTGCGGTGTCCAGTCGGCCTGTTCCTGGCTGACGTCCTGCAGGGCATCGATGAGCGCAAATCGGGCCGTGGCCATTCGCAACCAAATCTGGTCCCACGACAGCGTCTCGGCGCCATCGAGAAACTGGCCGCGCGTGCGCTCGAGGAAGTCTTGATTTCGTACGTCGGCCATGACGACTAGGTGCTTGCTCCGACCGCTTCGATGAACTCATCCGAATTCACCACGGCGTGTGCGTAAGAGGGCCAGTTGATGTTGATTTCGGCGTCCATTTCGGCCTGCGAGAAGGCAGCGATCGCGTCCGAGATGAGCGTCGCGTGGAATCCCATTTCGACCGCATAGCGCCCGGTCGAGTCGATGCAGGTGTTCGCCCGGTTGCCGGCCACCACGACCCGCTCGATCCCATGCTTGCCCAGCAGGAACTCGAGGTCGGTGTTGGCGAAGCCGCTTGAGGTCCAGTGTTCTTGGGCGATCACGTCACCTGGTTGCGGTGCGACCTCGTCGATCACCTGAACACCGAAACTGCCAGCCTCGAATGCGCCCAGGCGTTGCACTCCGACATGAGACGGTGCGGGATGCTTCCAGCCGTGATAGTCACCTTCTCGATTCGCGTGGTGATTGGCATAGACCACGAGGATTCCGGCGGCACGAGCGGCCTCGGTCACGCGTCGAAGGTTCTCGACGGTGTTGGAGGCCTCGGCCGTGCCTTTGGTCATCTCGTACAGCTTGCCCCCAGGCTTGAGGAACTCGTTGAGTGCATCAACGAGCAGCAAGGCGGTTTCGGCGGGTGGGAACGTTGGGCTCTCAGGCATCACCTAATCCAGATCGTCTGTTGGCGGCCGCGTTCGGCAGTTTTCGCGTCAGGCTACAACCGTTCCTAGCGGAACTCGGGGGCGATTTCTTGGATGAAGCGGTCCATTTGGTTGGTTCGTTGGGTGGCGTTTGGGCCGAGTGTGAAGTCGGGGAGGATGAGCTCGTCGACGCCGGCGTCGATGTAGGCCTGGACGGTTTGCTTGATCTCGTCGTTGGAGCCGCCCAGCACGGGTCGGCCGCTGGCGCGGACTGGTCCGAGGATGTCCTCGTTATCGGTCATCAGCAGCAGCATGCAGGCGGAGCGTTCGATCTCGGCTGGGTCGCGGCCGACGTCTTGGCAGTGTGCGTCGAGCACTGATTGCTTTTGGGTGAGCACTTCGGGGGTGCCCCAGACGTTCCACTCGTTGGCGTACTGGGCCGTGATTCGCAGTGTGCGCTTCTCGCCGCCTCCACCGATCATGAGGGGGAGCGTCGACTGGACGGGCTTCGGTTCCAGTGGCGCGTCGGTGAGCTGGTAGTGCTGGCCGGTGAAGGTGGTCTTTTGGTTGCGGAACATCTCTGTGATCAGTTGGCAGGCCTCTTCGAAGCGATCCATGCGCTCCTTGAGTGTGCCGAAGTGGATGCCGTAGGCGTGGTGCTCGTTCTCTTGCCAGGCCGCGCCGAGCCCGAGGATGAAGCGTCCGCCCGAGATGATGTCGATCTGTGCTGCCATCTTGGCGGTGACGGTTGGGTGTCGGTAGGTGTTGCCCGAGACCATGTGTCCGAGTTGGACACGCGGAATTTGGGCCGCGAACGCGGCGAGCACGGTCCACGACTCGTGCACGAGGCCGTCTGAGGCGTCCTCGCCGACGGGCTTGTTGGGCATGAAGTGATCGGCGAACCAGATGCGGTCCCATCCGGTCTGCTCGGCGTGTCGAGCGACGGTCAACACTTCGTCCCATGGGTTGGAGGCGGCTGGCCAGAATCCGAATCGCATTTCAGGTCTCTTTCTGCTTCAGGAGGTCTTTGGGAGGCTCGTTATGCCCGTTCTGCGCGCAGGAGTGTCGGAGGTGGACACCCTCGGACGGCCTCGTTGAGCGGCTTGCGGTGCTGTTTGCCTTCTGGACAGAGGTTAACCGAGTCGCAACCAGTGGACGGCGAGCGAGCGCCTAGCATGGTGTCGGCGGATTGCGGGTGGCTGCTGACCTTGATGAGTGGTGAGCGGTCACCGCGTTCATGGCCCTCTTCTGGACTGGTGGTTCTGTTGACGACTCGTTGAGAGGCCGTGCCATGCGCACTCTGTTGGTCGTGGAGGATGAGAGACCTCTGGCCGAGACGCTGCGATTCAATCTGGAGCTCGAAGGCTACCGCGTCCGCACGGCTGAGGATGGCGTTGAGGGCCTCTCGATGGCGAAGGCGCTGCAGCCCGACCTGGTGTTGCTCGATCTGATGCTGCCGCGGATGGACGGACTCGAAGTCCTGCGTGGGATCCGCGAGCACTCGCAGGCGCCGGTTTTGCTCTTGACGGCGCGGACCTCGGAGGCGGATCGGGTCAAAGGGCTCGATTTGGGGGCGGACGACTACATCACCAAGCCGTTCTCGCTGGCTGAGCTGAAGGCTCGGGTGCGAGCGCATCTGCGTCGCAAGCAGGACGCGCTGGTCAGGTCGCGGGAGTTGGAGTTCGGCGAGTTCACGCTCGACCTCAATCGTCGCTTGTTGACCAAAGCGGGCGAGCCGATCGCGCTGCGACCCAAGGAGTATGAGCTGCTGGCATATTTGGCTCAACGCGACGGTCGGGCGTTTACGCGCGATCAGCTGCTGAACGATGTCTGGGATATCTCATTCTCGGGCGGCACGCGAACGGTCGATGTACACGTACGCTGGTTGCGTAAGAAGATCGAGCAGCCGGATGTCCCGCCGCGCCATCTGATCACGGTGCGGGGAGCGGGGTATCGATTCGAGCGATAGCCGTGCGAACGGTCGCGATTGCCGTCACTGTATTGCTGTTGGGATTCGTGCTGCTCGGTGCAGAGGTGGCGCTGGTCACCGGTGGTTTGCTGGTGATATCCGGGATTTGCGGCGTTGCCTTCGGCATGCTTCAGACTCGCCGAAGCGAGGTTGTGCTGCGCGAGCAGTCGGCCCAGCGACAACTGTCGAACGAGCGTCTGCAACAGACGTTGTCGGCCCGCACTGCCGAGCGCGATCAGCTTCAGCGGGCGCTCGCGTCGACCGGTGACCTCGTGATCGCGCTCGATCAAGACGCGCGAATTCGGTATCTCAATCCCGCGGCCGAGCGGGCGCTGCAGTCGGGCGACCGCGATATGGAGGGTGCGCCGCTGCTCGAAGCGGTTGAAGATCCGGACTTGTACGACTCGGTGCGATTGGCGATCACGGAGGGGATGCCGGCGGTGCTCGTCGTGTTGCGCGCGGAACGACGGTTTCGCACGGTCGTGGCGCCGGTCTCATCGATTGCGGAACGTGGGCCGTGGTCGGTCGTGCTGGCGATGCACGATCTCACTGATCTGTATGAGGCGGAGATCGCTCGGCGGGACTTCTTTGTCAATGCATCGCACGAGTTGCGCACGCCGCTGGCATCGATCTCGGCCGCGGCGGAGACGTTGGAGATTGTGAGTAAGCCGCAAGACTCGGAGCGATTTCGCGCGATCATCCAGTCCGAAGCCGAGCGCATGGGTCAGCTCGTGGAGGAGATGTTGGCATTGGCGAGGCTGGAATCGGGTCTGACCGAACCGGCGATGACGGTCGTTGGGATCTCACCGTTGCTCGAGGATGCCGTGGCCAGCATCCGACCGCAGGCGGAGCGCGAAGGGTTGTCGTTGCAATGCGTCGGGTTGAACCGCGGTCCCGAGACGATGATCGTGGCCGATCCCGAGCTGGTTGAGCGGGCGCTGCTCAATCTGCTGCACAACGCGGTCAAGTTCACCGATCCGGGTGGGACGATCGATGTGCTCTCGGAGGCGAGCGACACGGATGATCCGGCGCCGATGGTCTGGATCCGCGTGCGCGATACGGGCATCGGGATCGAGACTGCGGAGCAGGGACGGATTTTCCAGCGGTTCTATCGGATTGATCGCGCGAGGCAGTCGGGCGGCGGTACGGGACTGGGACTGGCGGTCGTGCGACACATCGCTGAGGTGCATGGCGGCACGGTGTCGCTGGAGAGCGTGCCGGGCGAGGGATCGACCTTCGGTTTCAGTGTGCCGCTTGCGCAACAGAGCTGACTGGTCCCTGTTGGCAGTCGCACACGCTTAACGGGGCAATAGCCCACTCTTAACTGGGCGTTTAACGTCACGTCGGCGATCGCCGAAACGCTACGCGTTGTCACCGCGGCGAGCGCTCAGGATGAGCGCGCTGCAAATTGTGCGGCGGTCGGAGATGGCCGCTCGCAGAGCGAGAGGAGCGTGATCGTGTTGGACACCGTGCAGAACCGACTCGAGAGAATGGGACGGGGAGGGTTCGGCCTCCTGCCTCTGGTCGCTGTGGCGCTGTTGGCCGCTGCGATGGTGCTCGTCGCTTGTAGCGGCGATGACGAGCAGCAATCCGGCGCCCAGTCAGACCAACAACAACGACAAGCCTCTGTCTCAGGAACGACCGCCTCATCGAGCGACGACCAACAGCAGACGGATTCCATGTCGAGCGACGATGAGCAGCAGTCCGCCGCTCAGTCAGACCAACAGCAGGCGGCCGCGACTGCCCCGCCGACCCAGCAACAGGAACAGGCAACCCGCGAACAGCTATCGGGGATCGAGGGGGAAATCCAGGTCGACGGGTCCTCAACCGTCTTCCCGATCACCGAAGCGATGGCGGAGGAGTTCGGCATTCTCACCGACCGTGGTGTCCGCGTGACGGTCGGCGTCTCCGGGACCGGCGGCGGCTTCAAGCGCTTCTGCGCTGGCGAGACTGATATTTCCGACGCTTCCCGACCGATCAAAGACTCCGAGGTCGAGCTCTGCACCGAGGCCGGCATCGACTTCGTCGAGGTTCCGGTCGCCTTCGACGGTCTGACTGTCGTGATCAACCCAGGCAACGACTGGGTCGACTTCCTCACCGTTGAGGAACTGAACCACATCTTCCGCCCCGACGACTACGCCACGTCATGGGCCGATGTCCGCGACGGCTTCCCGGACCTTGAGATTGCTCTCTACGCGCCGGGCGCGGACTCGGGCACGTTTGACTACTTCACTGAGGCGATCAACGGCGACGGTGGCGTCCACCGCTCGGACAACACGACCTTCTCTGAGGATGACAACGTGCTCGTGCAGGGTGTGGCCTCGGACCGTGGTGGGGTTGGCTACTTCGGCTTCAGCTACTACGCCAACAACGCCGACGCGCTCAAGGCCGTTCCGGTGGTCAACGACGCCGGCGAGGCGATTACCCCCTCCAACGGGACGATCAACGACGGCTCCTACAACCCGCTTTCGCGTCCGTTGTTCATTTACGTCTCAGTCGAGTCGCTGGAGCGTGAGGAAGTTGCCGCGTTCGTCGAGTACTTCCTGACCGACGGGACCTGGCTGGTCGACACGCCGGAGGTTGGCTACGTCCAGCTACCGGCTGACATCTACGCTGCCGCGCTGGCGCGCGTGCAAGGCCGCGTCAGCGGCTCGGCCATGGCCGCCGCCGTGGAAGGCGCTTCGCTGGGCCAGATCTTCGGCGTCGAAGGTTCGCAGTCAATGGTCGCTGATCTCTCAGCACTCGAAGGCGAAATCCAGGTCGACGGTTCCTCGACCGTCTTCCCTATCACTGAGGCGATGGCTGAGGAGTTTGGCATCCTCACCGACCGTGGTGTCCGCGTGACGGTTGGCGTCTCGGGCACTGGCGGCGGCTTCAAGCGCTTCTGCGCTGGCGAGACTGATATTTCCGACGCTTCCCGACCGATCAAAGACTCCGAGGTCGAGCTCTGCGCGGAGGACGGGATCGACTTCATCGAGGTTCCGGTGGCGTTCGATGGTCTCACCGTCGTGATCAACCCTAACAACGACTGGGTCGACTTCCTCACGGTGGACGAGCTCAACCACATCTTCCGCCCCGACGATTACGCCATTTCATGGGCCGATGTCCGCGACGGGTTCCCCGACCTTGAGATTGCGCTCTACGCGCCGGGTGCGGACTCGGGCACGTTTGACTACTTCACTGAGGCGATCAACGGCGACGGTGGCGTCCACCGCTCGGACAACACGACCTTCTCCGAGGATGACAACGTCCTCGTGCAGGGTGTGGCCTCGGACCGTGGTGGGGTTGGCTACTTCGGCTTCAGCTACTACGCCAACAACGCCGACGCGCTCAAGGCCGTTCCGGTCGTCAACGACGCCGGCGAGGCGATTACCCCCTCCAACGGGACAATCAACGACGGCTCGTACAACCCGCTTTCGCGACCGCTGTTCATCTACGTCTCAGTCGAGTCGCTTGAGCGTGAGGAAGTTGCCGCGTTCGTCGAGTACTTCCTGACTGACGGGACCTGGCTGGTCGACACGCCGGAGGTCGGTTATGTGCAGTTGCCGCAGGCGATCTACACGGCTGTTCTGTCGCGCGTCGAGGACGGAGTCACCGGCTCCGCGATGGCTGAGGCGGAGGAGGGCGCATCGCTCGCCGAGATCTACGGCGCCGAGTAGTAGTCGGGCGCGAGAGCGTGTTCATATCGGCTATCTGCTTCGTCAGAATTCCGTCATTGCCGCGCTTGTCGCGGCAATGACGCCGAGTTGTGTGCAGGCAGTGGCTCTGAATGCAGCGAGATACCCGCGGCGGAGCGGAGACCTTTGAATTACCACCGCCCCCGCCTCCGAGCGGGGGGCTGCTCCTTCCCTGGCTTCTTACCAGCGGCCATGTTTGTCGCCGGTATCTGATCAACCGGGACCGATCCGAGCAGCCTGGGCTTTGCCAAAGCGGGTCCCCGCTCGGGGGCGGGGACGGGAAACTGAGTTTTCGAAGGTCTCCGGCGGAGCGCGGGTATGACGGAAATCTCGGCGGGTTTGACGGGAACTCCTGGACTGGACGGCTCCCTGTGAACACTCCCGAGAACGGTCCTGACGACGCCCCGCTTGATCGCTTGAGCGGGGCGTTGTTGTTGCTCGATCTATGTCGTAGCCGACTGTGAATGGGCTGCTCGTTAGACCTATTACGAGGCGTTAACCGCCGTATTGTCACCCTCCATAACTTGCCTCTAGGCCAGCATTCCGGCGACCGCTGAGCCGTTGCGATGTGACGAAGAAGACGCAGCGATGTCCGCACAATCCCCACGCATTGACGGTCCCGAGCGCGACACGGTGCGCTCGCTCCTGGCTGAGCTGTGGCGCGACCGACTGCAACCGTCACGCTCGGGGAGCGGCCGCGAGACGCGGTCGGGACGGATCATTCACGGACTGCTCTTTGTCACGGCGACGCTCTCTGCGTTTGTCACGATTGGCATCGTGCTGGTTCTGATCTTCGAGACGGTTGAGTTCTTCCGCGAGGTGCCGATCCTCGACTTCTTCGGCTCGACGAAGTGGTCGGCGCTGTTCGCCGAGAAGGAGTTCGGCGTTTGGGCTCTGGTCTGGGGCACGGGGATGATCGCCCTGATTGGGTTGGTCGTGGCGATTCCGTTGGGGCTGATGGCGGCGGTTTTCCTGAGCGAGTATGCGCATCCGCGGGTTCGAGCGGTCGTCAAGCCAATGCTCGAGGTGCTGGCCGGCGTGCCCACCGTGGTCTTCGGCTACTTCGCGCTGCTCTCGATCTCGCCCGTGATTCGCGACATCTTCGGCCAGGACGTGGGGATTTACAACGCGCTCTCGGCTGGGATTGTGGTTGGACTGATGATCGTGCCGATCATTGCGTCGCTGTCCGAGGACGCAATGAATGCGGTCCCGCGATCGCTGCGCGAAGGTGCGTATGCGCTCGGCGCGACGCGGATGGAAGTCTCGCTTCGGGTCGTCTTGCCGGCGGCGTTTTCTGGAGTCGTGGCGTCGGTGATTCTGGCCGCCTCACGCGCGGTCGGCGAGACGATGGCGGTCTCGATCGCGGGTGGCGGCAACCCGCAGTTCGGGGTCGATCCGCTCGAGGCCGTGCAGACGATGACGGCGATGATCGTCCAGCTGTCGCTCGGCGACACGCCGACGACATCGCTTGAGTTCAAGGTGCTCTTCGCCGTGGCGATGACGCTCTTCGTGCTCACGCTGGGAATGAACGTTGTGGCGCAATGGGTGTCGCAGCGATTCCGGGAGGAGTACGAATGACGGCAGCAGCGCCAGTGGCGCGCCAGACCGGGTTCGCTCCACGAATCCGGATTCGGCGCGGCTTCTCGGTTGGATTCATGGTGGTCGCCCTGTTGGCGATCACCGCCTCAATGATCATGCTGGGTGCGTTGATCGTGGAGATCGCGATTGATGGAGCGGCTCGGCTGTTCACAGACGGCGGCGCGGTCGAGCGCGAGGCTCGCGGTGGTGGGATCATCACCGACCTGCCCACGCCCGAGGGTATGAGCTGGATGTCTTGGGCGATTCCGGTGGCCGTGTTGCTTCCTTTTGTTGGGCCTCGTTTGGTTTACGGCCTGATTCCCGATATCTCGCGGATGGCTCAACGGACAATCGGGCTTGCGGTGACGTTTCCGATCGCGCTCTTCGTACACATTCTGTACGTGCGATTTGAGTCGGCGTACTACATCGAGTACGCGAAGGCGATCGGCGTCGACGGGGCATCGGGCCACCTCTTGCAACTGTTTGGCGAGGCGGAAGGGTTTCAGTTTGTTCGGCTGATCATTATCGGCCTGCTCCTGCCTCTGGGAGTGCTGGCGAGCGGTTGGTTCTGGTCGCAGAAGTTGCGACGGCCGTCGTTTGTGATTCCGGGCATCGTGATCGTCGCTTGGGTGGTCTATCTGTTCATCGATCCATTCTTCCTCTCTTCATATCCGTCACGGAGGCCGCCCGACGCGGGACTGTTCTCGGCGATCACCGGCACGTTTTACATGATGACGATTACGGCGGCGGTGGCCTTTCCGCTCGGCGTGGGCGCGGCGGTGTATCTGGAGGAGTACGCGAGACGCAACTGGTTCTCGCGGATGATTCAGGTGAACATCTCGAATCTCGCCGGGGTGCCGTCGATCATCTATGGGCTGCTTGGGTTGCAGGTCTTCGTTCGTGTGTTGGAGTTTGAGCGATCGGTGCTGGCCGGCGCATGCACGATGGCGTTGCTGGTCATGCCGATCATTGTGGTCTCGGCGCAGGAGGCGCTACGTACGGTGCCGCCGTCGATGCGTGAGGCGGCCTACGCGGTCGGGGCGACTCGTTGGCAGGTGATTCGCTATCACGTGTTGCCGTATGCGTTCGGCGGGATGCTGACGGGCAACATTTTGGCGATGTCTCGGGCGATTGGTGAGACCGCGCCGCTGATTGCGATCGGCGCGCTGACGTTCATTGCGTTCCTCGCCGACTCGCCGACGGATGATTTCACGGTGATGCCGATCCAGATCTTCAACTGGGTCACGCGGCCGCAGTCTGGATTCCATGAGATTGCGGCATCGGGGATCATCGTGTTGATGCTGGTTCTGTTGCTGATGAACGCTACGGCGATCATCATGCGTCAACGCACACGTACCGATTGGTAGCCTGAACATCCGCCCAGACTGGTTCGGCTGTTCAGATATGGAAGCTGACAAGGGAGCCCCAGATGGCACGCAACTTCTTCACTTTGATGCGGTCGAGCGCTCCGACGGCGACGGCTGAACGTTCCTCGGTGAGCGCTCCACCGCCGCCGCCACCGAACATGAAGGAAGCGGCGGCGGCCGGGATCAGCGTGCACCTCGATCCGACGCTCGAGGCGGTGCGCCACGACTTCGCGGAAGAGGTCGAGATGGCGGTCGAGCTGCGCGATGTCTCCGTGTTCTATGGGAGCTTTCAGGCGGTCGATAAGATTTCGATCCCGATTCCGCGCAATCGGGTCACGGCCCTGATTGGCCCATCGGGATGCGGCAAGTCGACGTTGCTGCGCTGCCTGAATCGGATGAACGATCTCATCCCTGGCGCACGTGTGGAAGGCGATATTCAATTCGAGAATCGCAATCTGATTGACCCCACGGTGGATGCCGTTGAGGTTCGGCGTCGGATTGGGATGGTCTTCCAAAAGCCGAATCCGTTTCCGAAGTCGATCTACGAGAACGTGGCCTTCGGCGCGCGGATCAATGGGTACTCGGGCGACATGGACCGGCTGGTCGAAGACTCGCTGCGCCGAGCCGCGCTGTGGGACGAAGTCAAAGACGAGCTGGACAAGTCGGGGCTTGCGCTCTCGGGCGGACAGCAACAGCGACTCTGCATCGCCCGAGCGATCGCGATTCAGCCAGAGATCATTCTGATGGACGAGCCGGCGTCGGCGCTCGATCCGGTGGCGACGTTGAAGATCGAGGATCTGATGCGCGAGCTGGCCGAGCATTACACGATCGTGGTGGTGACTCACAATATGCAGCAGGCTGGTCGGGTGTCTGATTACACGGCGTTCCTGTTGGCCGGCGAGGAGCGTGTTGGACGCCTCGTCGAGTTTGGCCCGACGCAAGAGATATTCACGAATCCGATCGATCAGCGCACCGAGGACTACATTACTGGCAGGTATGGCTAACCTGCGAAGAGCGCGGCAATTGAGTACACGCGCGAGGTGCTGATGTCAACCGTTCGGGTAACGTATTCCGCTGACCGCGCCGAGGTCCTGGATCGCTTGCGGTTACAGCATGCGCGTGTCGATCGTTCCATCGTTGATGCGATGCAAGCCTTGCTGCGCCGTGATCTGGTGCTCGCTCGGAGGGTCTGCGAGGCGGATGAAGACTCGAAGCTGATTCGGTACGCGATCGAGGAAGCAGTGACGACCATCATCGCCCTGCAGCAGCCTGTCGCGGGCGATCTGCGCGAGCTGCTGTCGATCGTCGCGATCACACTCAACCTGGAGCGAATTGGGAGCCACGCGGAAGGGATCGCGCGGAACGCGATCTTCCTCGAGGACAATCCGGTCGCCGCGACGGAGCCAGACCTCTGGCGCATGGCGGATGTCGTCCGCGAAATGTTGCAATCGGCGACGCGGTCATTCCTCGAGCGCGATGAGCGGTTGGCGCGCTGCACCGTGGCTCGAGATGAAGAGGTCGACGAGTTGTACGCGGCGATTCACGAACGGCTGATCGCCAGGCTGGCCGGCGTCGAGCGTGGTGCCGAAGCGTTTGACGCGATCACGCACGTCCTGTGGTGCTCCCACAATCTCGAGCGGATTGGCGATCGGGCGCTGAATATCTGTGAGCGCACGATCTTCCAGGTGACCGGTCGATTCGAGCGTGTCGCCGGAACTGAGTACGACACGGCGCCGTAATCCTTCTAGCCTGCGGCGATGGAAGGTTTGGTCATCGCCCTGATTCGCGTGGCCGGCTCACTGCCGGTGCTGCGTTGGGCGTTTGTCGGCGGGCTGATCGCGGTATTCGTCGACCTGTCCGACCTGTTCCTACGTCAGGCGATCGACCTGGGCGGGCTGTCCAACTATCAGGAATGGGACAAGTGGGTCGACCAGGTGTACATCTGGTTGTTTCTGGTGGTGGCGCTGCGCTGGTCGGGGTGGGAGCGACGGGTCGCGCTGGGTCTGTTCGGATGGCGGTTGATCGGCTTCGTCGGATTTGCCGCGGGCGCTGGCCGAGACATCCTGATTTTCTTCCCGCACGTCTTCGAGTTCTGGTTCCTCTTCGTCGCCGCGCGACCGCACTGGCCGGCTCGTCTGCGTCCAGGCTGGGCAGAGTCAGCGGATGGAACGCCGTCGCCACTGTCTGGGGCCGAGGCGCTGCGCTGGCTGCTCTTCCTGGCGGCACTGAAGATCTTCCACGAGTACACGCTGCACACGGGGAAGTGGTTCGACCGGTGCTCGCCGATTGAGTTTCTGGAGAACATCGGGGAGTGCATCGGTCCGGTTTGATCAGAGACCCCCTCCTCTCTGCTTTCCGTAAGAGGGGGGAAGCTGCCGAAGGCTGTAGGGAGATTCACCCCTTGTTCGCCCTCAGCGTAGTCACTCCAGCCGAGAATCCCACCGCTCGACGACAGCCGCCACGCGATTACCGATCGCGTCTGGCATGCAACCCTATGGAGACTCGTTCGCTGGTAGCGCAGGCGTGATCCACCACGTGTAGCCCTCCGCCAAGCGGGTGAACTCTCTCCAAAGGTCGGACTCCGTCCAGAGGTCGGGAAACCCGGTCGTGTCGTCGGCCTGGGCGACACCCGCTCCGCGCAGAGTCTCAAGGACGGTCTCAGTGTCAGGAAAGGTCGCGAAGTAGATGATGAACATGACGCGCCGGACCTCTTCGTAGTCCGTCGCCGAGAAGAAGTGCAGCCGCCCGCCGAGCAGGAGTTCCGCGCCCTGCACCTGCTGTTCGATGTTCTGGAAGATCGCGTCGTAGTTCTCGCGGCGCACGTCCGCCACATTTACCCCGTAGTAGGGCGGCTCCAGCAACGGCATCTCCCGAAGGAATCGCTCGCCCCAGCGAGGCGCCTCCGGGCTGACCTCTGGAAGAGGCTGGAACGCCGAACCAAAATCTCGCTGCGATGACTCTGACGAGGATATGGCGCCCACCGTACCAGATCGGCGAGAAACCAGGATTGACAGAGCTTCTCTCTGACAGCCGCTCCCCTTCCGATGCCCCGTGCTTGACACAAGGCCCAGAACAAACAACTCCACCAGGGCAACACCGTCCGCTTCACCTCAGACCGGCGCACCCCTCCTTCCCCTTGTCCCCGGTCCGCGCATGAAGGAGACCTTTGCATAATCTCTTTCCTCCCCCTGCGAGGGGGAGGTGCCGAAGGCGGAGGGGGGTCCTTCTCCGCCAAGCCCTATCTGCTACCTGTGCGAGCAGGACCCCCTTGTATCTTCGCTGTCGCCCCGGGAACAAGTGTTTCCCGGGGCGAAGCGTGGTGCGGTAGACCGATTCCCCCTGGGCCTGTGAGGCCGTGACTGAGCTTGGGTCGCCGCACCACTACAGCGAGAGAGCCCGAACAGTTGCCCGGGCCCTGGAGCCCTCATCTTGCAAGGACGGGCCTACGCAGGATAGGAGTGGGAGATGACCGAGACGAGTCGCTACGTCGGCATTGACGTATCACAACAGTGGTTGGATCTCGCCATCCGGCCGGCTGACGGACCCGCCCAGCGGGTGGACAACGACACGGCCGGGATCGACGCCCTGGTCAGTCAGTTGGAGGCGCTGGCACCGACACGAATCGTGCTGGAGGCGACCGGCGGTCTGGAGCGGCCGCTGGTCGCGGAGCTGGCCGCGGCGGGGTTGCCGATGGTGGTGGTCAACCCGCGCCAGGTTCGCGACTTCGCCCGCGCCACCGGCCGGCTGGCCAAGACCGACGCGCTCGACGCCGCCGTCCTGGCCCACTTCGCTGAGGCCGTCCCGCTGCAGCTGCGCCCGCTGCCCGATGCCGAGACCCAGCATCTGCGTGAGCTGCTCGCCCGACGTCGACAACTGGTCGCGATGCTGGTCGCCGAGGGCCAACGCTGCCGCGCCACCACCCCCACCCTGCGAGCCGGGATCGAGGCGCACATCGCCTGGCTCACGCAGGAACGCGAGCGAATCGAGGACGAGCTCCAGGCCAGCATCCAGGACAGTCCCCACTTGCGGGCACAGGACCAGCTCTTGCAGAGCGTGCCCGGCGTCGGACCGCAGATCTCGCGCATCCTGCTCGCCCAACTGCCCGAACTGGGCCAAATCGACCGGCGCCAGGTCGCGGCCCTGGTCGGCGTCGCCCCCTTCAACCGCGACAGTGGCCAATGGCGTGGCCGGCGCAGCATCTGGGGCGGTCGCGCCACGGTCCGTGCGGCGCTCTACATGGGCACCCTCGTCGCCACCCGCCACAACCCCGTGATCAGCGATTACTACCAGCGCCTGCTCGACCGGGGCAAACCCAAGAAGGTCGCGCTCACCGCCTGTATGCGCAAACTACTGGTCATCCTCAACGCCATCCTCAAGAGCAACACCCCTTGGCAACCACCTCAACACGCTTGACTTCCAAGACAGTTGCTCAGTCGCTCCGCGACAGCTCCCCCTGCGAGGGGGAGCAAATTAATCAAAGGTCTCCATGAAGCGGGGACCCGCCGGCTGCTTCAGCATCGCTCTTACTTCAAATCTGGGGGTATCCTGTACATGTTATGCGTGTGATACCAGCAGATTCCCGGGGTGAGCGATGACAACCAATGCGGCGGTTCCGCCGATTCGTCCCGACGATATGTTGTCGGAACAACATGTGATCTGCCGAGATCTGTTCAAGATCTACAAGATCGCCGACCTGGAAGTGGTCGCGCTGCGCGGCCTTGATCTGACAGTCGGCCGCGGCGAGGTGCTGGCGATCGTCGGTGCTTCGGGATCGGGCAAATCGACGCTGCTGAATGTGCTTGCCGGGCTGGATGTCCCGTCGGCGGGACAGGCATACGTGAACAAGGCCGACCTCCTGGCGCTGACCGAGCAGGAACTGGTCGACTATCGGCGTGAAGAGGTGGGATTCGTCTGGCAGCAGACGGGTCGCAACCTGATCCCGTATTTGAATGCCCAGCAGAACATTGAAGTGCCGATGATCCTCGCTGGGCGCTCGCGCAAACACGCGAGAGAGCGAGCCTTGGAGCTCCTTGAGGCCGTCGGGCTGATGGACAAGCGCAAGCAGCGTCCCGATCAGCTCTCGGGCGGTGAGCAGCAACGCGTGTCTATCGGTGTGGCGCTGGCCAACGATCCACCGCTCCTGTTGGCCGACGAGCCGACCGGTGAGCTTGATACCCACACCTCGGAGGAGATCTTCCAGCTCTTCCGCAATCTGACGAATCAGTTCGGCCTGACGATTATCGTTGTCACTCACGATCCGGCGATTGCCGCGCGGGTCGACCGCGTGGTGGCGATTCGTGACGGGACGATCGCGACCGAGACGGTGCGGCGGGTCGAGAATCCGGGCACGGAGATCGCAGAGGTCGTGCATGAGGAGTTCGCCGTCGTCGATGGCGCTGGTCGGTTGCAGATTCCGAAACCGCTGCTCGACCAGGTCGCGCTGGGTCGGCGTGCGTATGTCGATTCTCGCGATGGACGAATCGTGATCACTCCAGCGCACGAAGCCGACGCCGATGCTCCAGACAAAGAGGCTGAACAGCGATGACCACGACAGCAAGTCCAATGAACCAAAGCATGACCAACGGCGCCGCGCCAGACTTGGTCGTTGATGTCCAGGGGGTCTCACGCAAGTTTGTGGTTGGTGGCGAGGACATCTGGGCTGTCTGCGACGTCTCGCTGCAGGTCGCTCGGGGCGAGTTCGTTGCGCTGATCGGACGCTCGGGATCGGGAAAGACCACGCTGCTCAACCTGATCGCGGGGCTGGACTCGCCGACGTCGGGCCACGTGACGATCGATGGTGAAAACATCACGGAATACAACGAACGACAGCTTACTCAGCTTCGGCGACACCGCGTTGGGTTCGTCTTCCAGTCGTTTGGGCTGCTGCCGCTGCTATCGGCCTATGAGAATGTCGAGCTCTCGCTGCGCATTGCTGGAGCGGGGATTCGCGAGCGTCGGCGTCGGGCGGAGGAACTGCTCGAGGCGGTGGGGCTTGCCGGTCGGGCTCGGCATCGACCGTACGAACTGTCGGGCGGCGAGCAGCAGCGTGTCGCGATCGCGCGAGCGCTTGCGAACTCGCCGGCGTTGATTCTCGCCGACGAGCCGACAGGCGAGCTGGACTCGACGACTGCGGTCTCGATCTTCCGTCTGCTGCACGACTTGGTTGTCGAGCAGGGTGTGACGATCGTGACCACGACCCATGACCGCACGGTCATGGAGCTTGTGCCGCGTGTCGAGGAGATGCGCGACGGTCGGTTGTTGGAGCCTGAGGAGCAGGAGCTGTTCCGCTACACCGTGCGTGAAGAACGCTCGCGCTTTGCCGCCGATCTGCCGAGCGATGTCCAAGATGAAGTCTCGGCTGCGCAATCGCATGGCGGCGATTTCGCGCCGACGGTTGCGGAGCGGGTCGCCGCGGAGATCGCGGCACATCCTGGGCTGACCGAGGATCAGGCGCGACATGTGTTCGGCGCCGATCGCGAGCCATCTCCGGTCGAGCCGTCGCCGGCACCGACCTCTGCGGTCGCTGATTCTGCTCAGGCTGATCAGACGGAGACGTCCGACGACGAGTGGCGACCGGCGATTCCCGATCCAGACCCTCCGAGCGAGGAAGAGGCGGCGTTTGCTCCGCCTCCGGGCGTGGATCGTCCGACTTGGGCTCGGCCTCAGGACGATTAGCGGCGCGACGAGTCTACGGCTCGGTCTCGATCTTGGTGAGGACGAAGCGTCGCGGCTGCTGATCCCAACGGATCAGTCGGTGCGGAGGGTCGATCTCGTACCAGGCGCGTGAGACCTCGACGCCCGGCGTTGCGACCACCTGCCAGACCACGACATCTCCCTCGGGGCCGCGCAGCGTGTCTTGTCCGCGCACCGCGACTTGGACGAGCTGGCTGCGTCGCTGGAGCACATTGACCGAGCGATAGGTGAGCTCGAGGTCCTGCTCGAATGCCAGGGTTCGCCAGAGCCAAGCGGACGAGTCGTTGTCGAACGCGAAGACCCCAGCCTCGACGGTTTCCTCGGTGATCTCGCCGTCTTCATCGAGCCGCACGTGGGCGACGATCTCGCCGTCGTCGTTGACTTGGTAGTCGGCCTCGGCGCTGAGGGTTTCCTCCGACGACTCCGCGTAGCGCTCGTAACGAATCGGCTGCATGGACTGCGCATCGACCCATACGGTGACGTCGTCGGTGACAGTGCCATCTTCGGTGTCGAGCAGAAATTGCAGTGAGAGTTGGTAGACGTCGTCCTGGCGAACTGATTCCAATGTGAGCGTGCCCAGCAGGGTGTCTGTCTGGTCGAGCATGTCGTAGTGCAAGCGCTCGAAGTCGGGCCAGGCGATTTGGGACACGGGGTTTTGGGGATCGTCGAACGACGTCTCGGAACCGCAAGCGGTCAGAATCGCGGCCAGCACGGCGAGTATGACGAGGGCGAGGAAGAGTCGGGACGATCTCAGCACGCGGAGTCGGGTGCGGAGATTGCTCCTCACTTCCGCGGAGGGATCAGTCCACGACTTTGCTCTCCCTCGCAGGGGGAGCTGTCGCGGCGCGACTGAGGGGGCGTCGGCGTGGCCTTTGGGTGGAGGCTGGCGGAGTGGGACCCCCTCCGCCTTCGGCACCTCCCCCTGCAAGGGGGAGGAAAGAGGATTGTGCCGTTCCCCTTGCATGGGGGAAGCAGGGGGGTCGGGTGCTTCGATTTGTGAGAGGCTGGCGGACAATTCGTGACTTGGTAGAGCTCCCTCTCTGAGGGAGCTGGTGCGGCGCAACTGAGGGGGGCCTCCCAACACGCGCACTTGGTACGCGGGGAGCCCCCTCAGCCCCTTCGGGGCACCTCCCCCAGAGGGGGAGATCTTCATACTCGACGGTCGCGAAGGCTGAGTCATTGGACGCGGGCGCCGTTGGGGCCGATTTCGGCTTCGGCCATGCGGCGTAGGGCTTCGTCGCAGTCGTCGCTGCTGAGGTCGGCGTGGGTGACGAGGCGGATTTTGGTTCGGTCGGGTGTTGTGACTAAGACACCGAGCGACTTGAGCTGCGCCTGGAGCTTCGGCGATGGGGCTGGATCGTCGGATGTGTCGAGCGGAACGATGACGATGTTCGTTTGCACGCTCTCGGGGCTGATCGCGAAGCCGAGTTCAGCGAGTCCGCGCGCGAGCTTGCGAGCGTTCGCGTGGTCGTCGCTGAGGCGGTCGACCATCTGCTCGAGGGCGACGAGTCCGGCCGCGGCCAGGATGCCCGCCTGCCGCATTCCGCCGCCGACGAGCTTGCGTGTGCGTCTCGCCTGGTGGATGAACTGTTCGTCGCCGCAGATGAGCGAGCCGACGGGCGCGCCGAGTCCTTTGGAGAGACAGAATGCGACGCTGTCGGCGGGCGCGGCGAGCTCGGCGACGCTGTGTCCCGAGGCGATGGCAGCGTTGAACATTCGCGCGCCGTCGAGGTGGACGCGCAGTCCGAGTTCGTGGGCGGTGTCGGCGATCTCTTGGGTTCGCTCCAGCGTGAGCACTGTGCCGCCGCAGAAGTTGTGGGTGTTCTCGAGCGCGAGCAACGTCGTCCGTGGTTGGTGCATGTCGTCCGGTCGGACGGCGGCAGGGATGAGCGACGGATCGAATCCGCCGTCGGGTTGATTGGGCAGGGTCGTGGCGAGCACGCCGCCGAGTCGGGAGACGCCGCCGGCCTCGGCTCGGACGATGTGTGCGCGGTCGCCAACGAGTAGCTCGTCGCCTGCCTGAGTCTGTGAGAGCAACGACACGAGATTCGCCATCGTCCCGCTGGAGACGAACAGCGCGGCTTCTTTGCCGGTGCGCTCTGCCGCGACCGACTCCAGCTTCGCGATCGACGGGTCTTCTCCGAAGACGTCGTCTCCGACCTCGGCCGCGAACATCGCCTCGCGCATGGCGTCGGTCGGTTTGGTCACGGTGTCGGATCGGAGGTCGATCAGGGGGAGTTCCGAAGCTGGCGTCGATGGGAGATCGCTCACGCGGTTGGTCCTTGTCGTTCCCAGATGGTGCGGAATCCTTCGCCGCCGGTGATCGCGGCGATCGTGACCGCCCGTTCACCGTCCAGGAGTTGTTGTCGGATGTTGTTGACGTGATCGGGGTCGGCGCCGAGGCTGATTAGTCGCGCTTCGATCTTCTCCCAGATGCCTGATTCCTCGAACGCGCTCATCGCTCGAGGCCAGGGGAACGACATGATCCGCTCGGGCAACGGCAGCCTCGGACGTAGCGACTTGAGGTGACGGAAGCGTTCCTCGGCGGAGTTGACGCGGTCGACGAGCAGGATGATCGGCGTATCGGGTGGGTCGGCGCGGAAGTCGACGAGGAGTCGTGGTTCCAACACCTCGAAGCGGACGATCAGCACCGCGGCGCGATCGATCACACGCAGGATTTCGTCCAGGTCGACGCCGTAGTCGTCGCTCATTCTTCCTCCAGCCGCCGCAGAGTGCTATCGGTCGCGCGTGCCGTCTTCTGACCCTGAGTGTACGGAGGCGTTGACAGAGCGTCTAATCAGTCCACCGTCAGGGCCGCTGGGCATGGCTGGGAGTGAGCCAATCCCGAGCAGCGACTCGCGTGCGGCGTCGTAGCGCTGCTTGGCTCGGGCTTCGCGGTTGAGCAGACCCTTGAGCTTGGGCGGTTCCAGCGGCTCGCCGTCGAGAAACACCTCATGCAGCCGCGACAGTTGGCGCTGCCATGCCTCGTAGGCCTCGCGGTACTCAGTTTGACGCTCTGGGTCGACTTGGACCATGGTGGTCAACTTCCTCCTGGCGATTGGCTGTGCCCGCTCGGTCAAACGAGATTGCGATAGATGTTGATCTCGGCAGAATCGAAGACCATTGCCTCGCGGACGGCGCGGCGGAGCTTGGCGAACTCTTGGTCTTGCGCGGCGAGCTCCTCGAACTGTTCCAGTTCGCGAAGATCGTCGAACTCGGCCACGATCTCGACGGTTGAGGCCTGTCCCGTGATCGCGTCCCAGACCGAGAATCGCGCCTCGATGCCGCGCGCGGCCTGGTAGTCGAGCGCCGCCTCGACGGCGCGCAGGAACTCGCCGTGTTTCCCCGGCGCGACGCGGCCGGTCAGTACTCGTCGGAACATCGGCATGGGTTCACTCACCTTTCAGTGATCACAGGTGTGGGTTCAGTGAGGTCGCGTAGTTTGAGCTCTCGCTCCACGGCTTCCAGGTCCTCCTGATGATTGACGTTGGTGAAGGACTCGAGGTCGGGATCGTGCTCGCGGAGTTCATCTTCACTGATCAGGCGATGTCGGACCAGCGGCAACAGGGCACGGATGCGACCGTCCCCCTGCTCGAGCAGCGCGGTCGCCTGCGGCACGATTGAAGGTCGGTACGCGGCCAGGAGCGGCTGCGCGACATCAGCAACGCGAGGCATGGCGATGTCGACATCGGCGCACGCTGCGGCGACGTGAGAGAGGACGGTCGGTTTGAGGAAGGGCATGTCACAAGCGACGGCGACCGCGAGATCGTGCTGAATCTGAGGCAGCGCCGCTTCGAGGCCTGCCAGAGGTCCACGGTCGTGCCGATGGTCGACTACTTCGCGCCAGCTCACGCCGTCGAGGGGTGGAACCTCTTGGTCGGGACGCCTGGCCACCACGATGTCGTCGCTGACCTCGCTCGCGGCGACCGCGCACCAATGCAGGAGCGGTCGACCGTAAACGGGAACGGTCGCTTTGTCGCGGCCCAGACGGCGACCGAATCCGCCAGCGAGAATGATCACAGAGAACGCGTTGTCCATCGCTTGAGTTTAGGCTGAGTAGGGAGGTCGGGCGTGGGAACTTCTGAATTGCATGGCGATACGGGGCTCGCGCTGCATGAGGCGTTGGGAATTGCGCGACCAGCCGTCTTCGCGACGGTCGGTGGCGGCGGCAAGACGACGGTCCTGTTTGCGCTCGCCGCCGAGTGGGAGACTGCAGGCGGCGAAGGTCTGACCGTCCTGACGACCACGACGAAAATGACGATTCCGCGCGAGGGTCGAACGCTGCCGCTCGCGATTGGTCGCGATGACGCGTTCCGAGCTGGCGCACTGGACGACATCCGGTTTCGCGGTCTCGGAACGGCGGTCGTGGGATCGGGACGTGGCGATCGCGATCGAGTGCTCGGCGTGACGCCGGGTTGGCCGCGTCGGGCGGTCGACGCGGGACTGGCCAGCTTGGTCGGGGTGGAGGCGGACGGGTCGAAGGGTCGTCCGTTCAAGGCTCCGGCAATCCACGAGCCGGTCATCCCCGAGGGTGTCGAAGTGGTCGCAGCGGTGGTCGGCGCTGGAGTGCTCGGACGGCCGCTCGACGAACGCGCGGTTCATCGTCCCGAACAGGTCGCGCAGATCTGCGGAGCCAGCATCGGCGACGAAGTCACGCCGAGTCTCTTGGCTCAGGTGTTGACCTCGGAGTCGGGCGGAAGGAAGGGCGTTCCCGAGTCTGCCGAGTTCGTCGTGTTGGTGTCGAACGCAGCGAGAAACCTGGAGGGGTCGAGGGAGATCGCAGCAGCGATCGATGCGCGTGTGGTGCTCTGGGACGTCGGAGCGGGTCTGCTGGAGGTCGCGGGGTAGCGATGGCCGTGCGGTGATCGTCGCGGCGGGCCAATGTTGTGGTCGGGGACGCTGGTGCTGGCCTCAGCAAGATACCCGCGGCGGACCGGAGACCTTTGACTTACCCCTCAACCGCCCCCGCCTCCGAGCGGGGGCCTGCTCCTTCCCTGGCTTCTTACCGGCGGCCATGTTTGTCGCCGGTATCTGCTCAACCGGGACCTATCCGAGCAGCCTGGGCTTTGCCAGAGCGGGTCCCCGCTCGGGGCGGGGACGGGAAACTGAGCTATTCAAAGGTCTCCGGCGGAACGCGGGTATGACGGGACCGGCAGGGACGGGTGTGACGTGTCTCGCAGGCGCGGGTATGACGAAGCTGTCAACGGACTCCGCAAGCGAGGACAGGAGCTTTCGCAGGAGCGCTATTGCGACATCTTGCGGACGATCTGCTCGACCGCGTCGATGTGTTTGCTGAGCGAGTCGCCGTCGACGCAGCGGTCGTAGGTGTCCTGTGGACTGTGGAAGTACGGGTGGCCTCCGAGGAACGAGACGAAGCGTCCGTCGATCTCGCCGATGTTGCGGGCCTCGCCGAATCCAGCGTTTCCGACCGGGAACGCGCGTCGTTCCAGACCCTGCTCGGCAAGCGCCTCAGTGGCGACGTTGAACAACTCCTCGTCTGAGGCCGCATAGCTGGGTTGGCCGTTGCGTGCCGCGATTGACGCGCCGAGATGCATCCAGGCATGGACGTCGTGGGCGGCCTCGCCCAACTGACTGATGTAGTGCTCGAGACCGAGGTGGTGGAGCTCGTGTCCGCTTGACGCGACCAGTTTGAGCGAGCGTCGAGCGGGGCTCTGGGCGATGCGCCCGGCGACTTCGATCCAGACGGCGATGCCGGTCCCGCGCTCGGCGGCGCAGGTGTACCAGCCGGACTTGGGTGTCATCAGGACCACCGGCGCGGCGTCAGGGGCGGTGCCGGGAATTGTGGCGACCACGTTGTGGGCTGGGGCGTCGACGCGTCCGCCGTCCACGATCATGGTGGTCTCGTTGCCTTCTTCGGTCCCGATGGCGTCGAGCAGGGGCCACGCGTCCATCGGCGCGAGCTGCAGCACCGGGAGGTCGACAGGGTCGAGCGGACGCTCGGCGTTGCGGAGCACTGGCTCGCCTTCGGGATCACCCATCACGAGGATGACGCCGTTGGCGCCGTCGGAGCGGGCGAGCTCAAGCGACGTATAGATGCCTGGGGTCATCCGATCCTGGTCGTCGGGCGCGAACTCCAACACGATGATTCCCGGACCGCTGTCGCGTCGGAGCGGTCCCGTGACGCCGCGGTGGTCGGTCCACGCGGTGTCGTAGATCGGCACGCCGGGGATGTCCCAGCCGCCGAATCGGACGGAGGCGTCGTGGATTTCGACGCGCGGGAAGCGCCAGGTCTGGAAGTCAGCCTCGACGCCGACCTGGCCCAGCTCTTCCATCATCCACCAGGTCGCGTGATTGTCGGCCTCGCGACCGGTGCGATGGATGCTCATCTCTTCGTAGGCGCGGACGCGGCGTTCGGCGTCGTTCATGATCATGTCCGCTCAGTCGGCGACGGCGACGGGCTCAGCGAGACGTGCTGCTTCCGCCTCGCGGCGGGCGACTTCAGCTTTGACCATGGGGATCAGCTCGCGACCGTAGTCGATGGCGTCGGGCAAGGGGTCGAAGCCGCGGATGAGAATGGTCGAGACGCCGAGATCGACGTACTTGAGGATCGATTCCGCCACCTGCTCAGGCGTGCCGACAAGGGCGGACGAATTGCCCGCGGCGCCGGTAGCACCGGCGATTGGCATCCAGAGTCGCTCGTCGTGGACGTCGCCTTGGGCAGCGAACTCGAGCAGTCGCTGAGAGCCACGCGATTGCGGGCGGAAGTCGAGTGTCTGCTTGCGCAGCTTGTTCACGGCGGCGAGGTAGCTGTGGGCCTTTTCCCAGGCTTGGTCCTCAGTCGGCGCGATGATTGGGCGGAAGGAGACGGAGAGTCGAGGCTCGCGACCGTGTCGCGCGGCGCCCTCGCGGACGCGGTCGATTGTGGAGGCGATAGAGGCGCGGGGCTCGCCCCACATCATGTAGACGTCGGCGTGCTTGACACCGATTTCGAAGGCGATGTCGGACGCGCCGCCGAAGTAGAGCGGGATACCGCCCTGCTGAGTCGGCAGGACCTCGGGGCTTTGTCCGACGACCTGGTAGAACTCGCCGTCGAAGTCGAACGGCTGCTGACCGTGGGAGTCGTGCTCCCAGGTCCGACGAAGGATGCTGAGATACTCGTCGGTGCGACGGTAGCGCTCGTCGTGGTCTTTCCAGTCGCCGTCGCGCTGCTGCTCGGCGTCGTGGCCGCCGGTGATGATGTGGACGGAGACGCGGCCGCCAGTGAAGTAGTCGAGCGTGGCGAATTTGCGCGCGGCGAGGGTCGGCGCGACGAATCCGGGTCGGTGGGCGATCAGGAACTTGATCCGCTCGCTACAGGCGGCGGCAGCCTGCGCGACGTGGAGTCCGTCGGCCGAGGCCGAGGTGTAGCCGACGAGCACGCCGTCAAAGTCGGAGTTCTCATGGGCCATGGTGAAGTTACAGAGGTAGTCATGGTCGATGCCGCCACCAATGATGTGCATCGCAGCATTGGACTCAGACGGCTTGACGCCAATCATTCCCAGAAATTCAACGGGCATCGTGTCACCTCACTTGCTTGAGTCTTGGACTCAGACTTTCAGGATAGGGGAGGGATGAAGCACGGCGGGGCGTTGACGCCGATATAGGATGAGAATTGGGAAAACGGTGACCGGAGGTTCTCGTGGGCGAGATCGCAGTTGAGATTGAGTTGGAGAATCCCGTCGATCGACAACTGGCGGAGCGAGGAGCGGTCGGCGAGCAGACCGTTCGGCGAGAGTTGATAGGCGCAGTCGTGGACACGGGCGCTGTCATGTTGGCGCTGCCGGAGGACCTGGTTGCGCGTCTGGGGATTCCGACCAGGCGCACGATCTCTACGAGTTATGCCGACGGACGGCGGGGCGAGCTACCCGTCGCTGGCCCATTGACACTTCGCATCGGCGATCGGGAGATGTCCACGGACTGCATCGTCGTGCCAAGCAACGCGGAGGCTCTGCTCGGACAGGTGGTGATGGAAACGCTAGACCTCATCCCCGACCCGCTGCACCAGACGCTGGGTCCAAGACCAGAGTCGCCGGATCGGCCACTGTTGCGGGTGTAGATCGGTTTCGGCGCTGGTTAGTCCGCTTCTCGGAGGGGCGGGAAGTTGTCGACGATCCTTATGGTCTCGACGGAGACGGAGGTGACTCGCTTGATCAGGCAGACGTGGGAGCGCGCTTCCAAACATCGAATTCTTGTGGAAGGATGTCGAGCAGCGCGTTGGTAGTCATTCCGTAGACGTCGTAGGTGCGCTCGAGCTGGTCGAGGACTCTAATCAGATGGCGGAGACCGCCGGGACCGTGTCCGAACCTGCGCTTCTGTTTGCCTTCTGCGGTGTAGAGCGTAAGGATCAGTTCCACGATCCCGCCGGAGTTGAAGATGCGCGACGACGAGAACACACGATCGGCGATATCGCCGAAACTGGTCAGCCGTTCGTCGAGTAGGAAGCTCGCATAGGCGGCGTGTTCCTGCTGCAGCCTCCAGGCAGACCACAGATAGTGGCGATAGCGGCGTTGATAGGAGCGCTCCTCGCCGCTGTGGACGACAAACGTCTCGTCCAACGGCGACAGCTTGAGCACGCCGTCCTGGTCTCGAGGCGCAGTCTCGGCGAACAAATACATCCCCAGCCAGGACCAGAAACCAGCATCATCGGCGATGCGTTGCTGGATCGGGGCTATGTGGGGCGACAGATATTCGGCGGCTTCGCGACGTGTCGACATCGGCGCGCGGCGCAAATCTGGCGCGTCGAGCACTCTGCGAGTGTGAACGCTGTCAAACAGCAAATCATCGGGTGGAACAGCATCGATGGTGGGATGCTCTCGCACTCCGGCCAAGAATTGCCGGGCAGCGTCGATGCCGACCGGAGTGAGCGCACGGGCATAGGTCATGAGGCAGTTTGTCTTACGTCACGGTAGAGGTCGGCGGCGTGCACCTTTTGCTTGGAGAATTCCCCGACAACCTGATCGATCCACTCCAGAGCATCATGTGCCTGGTTGGAGGCTGCGTCATCAGTGACCTTGGGCGGTCGCCGACCATGAAGCGACTGTGCCAGATTGAACCAACCCTTGTGCCAGCTCAGTTCATCATCATCGTAATCCGCGCCATCGACAAAGATGATTTGCGTCAGCACGGTTCGCAACACCTGTGGCATGACGAGAGATCGGAACTGCGCATCGTTGCGAACGATTTCGCTCATCGTCTCAAGCTGATTGTTGACCAGAAGCTCCGGCAAGTCGCTGTCGCCAAAGCTGACCCGCCATACCTCACTCTCAATGTCCGCTGGCCTCAAAGCGATGAGCGACTCAACCGGCAGGATCGGCGCGATCGGTCCACTAGCTCCCAGCAGCCTGCCAGTTCCATCGCCGCTCACGACGACAATCTTAAACTGTGAGCCGGTTGGAGCTATTTTCAAGTAGTCCGTGTAGTGTCCGCGCTGGATCACGTCGTGGACGGTGCCCGCGTCCCACCGCTCGACGACAATTGAACGCGAGGCTTCGATCCGCACCATGGCTTCAGGAGCGAAGTCATACTGTTCAAGGTCAAGGTCAACCTTGAACACGGGCGACTGATCAACCTCGGCGCTCTGGATTCGAACTGATGCGTCTTCCTTCGAGATCGTCTTACGGCCGGTTGCATTATATCGTCGGAGCATTACGTGACCTCGCCGTCAGGCTGCGCTGGATCGGCGATAAGGTCAACCTCGACGAGCACATCACGGTTCGCGTCAAAGCCCAGTACCGAGAGATTGAACCCTTCCTCCTCGATGCTCACTTCAAGTGCGTTGTCGGCGGTAGTCCGCGCTTGACAACCGTGAATGTTGACGTTGAGCCCGTCCCGCACAGAGAAATCTGGGCATCCGTCCTTGACGCCTTGAGCGAAATGCGAGAACGCGCGCTTCTTGCTTCCACGCGCCAGAGCGTAGGCAAAGCGCACGCGCCAGGTTGTGCCAGCAGCGGCCAACGGGAAATTGGGATTGCCCAGCAGCAGGAATCCGCCGGCAGCCTGGCGCAATTGAACTGGCGACGGTAGTTGACGCGGCGGCAGCGGTGTTGGACCGTTCGATGTGATGACCGAATCTTTGCGGCTGGCTGCGGCGCGGGGTGCACTGATGTTGGATGGGAACAGATCAGACAAGGCGTCCAGCTGGCGCTCAACTGGGCGTTCAGCCAACGCTTGTACCAGGCGGACCGGCGCGCGTCGGACCTCGTCAATTCGCGCGCCTGCTCCAATGGCCCAGTTCTCCTTTACGCGTTCCGCCCGCGGATCCCATTCAGTGTGTGCCGGACCTTCTGCGTCGCGTAACAGATGGCCCAACGTTGACTCGCCGTCGACGAGTAGGAGGGACCGCGCCTTCTGGCTACGCAAGTGGTCGATTTTGGGGATCCTCAAGTTGCCTCGAACGAAATAGTCATGGCCATGCTCAAGCTCTTCGCTGCGCTGCAGATATACGCGGCATCTCACCTTGGTTGCAGTGTCCTGATCAATGGGGCGCGCCTCAGTCAGTAGCTCAAACGCGAGTCGTTCTCCTCGCTGGTATCGCTCGCGCAACGCCTCGACATCCAAGTCCGCCTGCTCGTCGCGCAATGGGTTATAGCGGTTAGTAGGTATGTCGATACGGATGTGTCCATCTGACTCATCCTGCTTGTATCCCCATCTCGCCAAGTGCAGCATTCCTCTTAGTGATTCCTCGGATTCGTCATCACGGTCGGACTCATCGATCCATTCAAGCTCATCTTCTATATGCTCAGCGTCGATCACTCTGACTTCTTCTTCGGGGTGCTCGATGGTCACCGTTAGCTTGCCTAGCATGATCGGCAGAAAATATTGGGTAATCACGGCACGAGCGAGCGAGGCAGGAGTCAGTTCTTTCTTGGGATACGGAATGATCACTGATAGGCCAGTATGATCGGCCCGCATCAGGCGAAAGTCGTTCGCGACTTCGCTGACGAACAAGGGCGAATCTCCTGAGCTGACGGGGAGTTGGAACCATTCGCTATCGATAGTGACGTCAGGGGCTGCGAAATGCCCATAGGCCGGAAAACGCTTCCCGTCCTTCTCGTGCGTCTTGAGAATGGCCAAGCCCATCAGGAGTGATTTAGACTCGCTTGGTCGGCGGGTCAGCGCGAGAAACGCGTTGATCTGCGAGGCGTCAGGGAAGACCCATTTGCCCAATCCCCAAGAACCAGCCGCATCTTCGCCTTTGGTGCTGATTCCGATTTGGCGGAAGAATCCCCAGAAATTGTTGCCCGGTTCGCTGGCGCCATTTGCGAGAGTGTCACCTGTCAGACCGCGCGTGCCGAAGTCTTCCACGACGAGCCATTCAAGCGGTTGATCGACCAGGCGGGACGCTTGGTACACAGCCCGCGCCTCACTCACCGCCTGGCTGCTCGCAGTGCTGCTGGCGCCACTGCTTGAAGCCGATATCTGTGTCTCGGCGATCGCGTCGAGGTGATCTGTCAAACCGTTGAGATAAGGCAGCGCACGCTCCGCCGGAACGCTGTGATCCGTACCGCTGAAGGCAAAACGGACGCGTACCGTCTGACCTGGCAGCGCCGCGTCCATCGAATTCTGGATCGCTTCGCGGACCAAGCGCTCGGGCATGTCGGTAGCCGAGGTGAAGAACTCACCCTGGACCGGATTCTCGGCAATCTGCGCCGGGGTCATCTCTGCGAAGCGCCAGCGGGGTTGCTGTTGAGCCATACCGGCATTATCCGCACCGTGCCCGGTTTAGGCAAGAAAACGGTGGCCGCTACCGATCGCGGAACTCTGGGCGGTGCCTTTGGATGAAGGCTTGGCGGTTATCTTTGTGTTCTTTGCTGGCGAAGCAGGCTTGGACGAGGCGGTCGACTTCTTCGAGGGTTCGGTGGTCGGGGGTGGATTGTTGCGCAGGTCGAGGGGCGGCCCTCTCCCAGAGGGCGAGGGGACTTGAGAGTCGGAGGAGCGGGGATGGAGCGGGTCCCCGCGTGACGCGGGGACTGGGGGATGGGTTTGGGGGTTAGGCGTCTTGGAACGCGGGGCGGCGTTTCTCCATGAAGGCGGTTCGGCCTTCTTTGTAGTCGCTGGAGGCGAAGCAGGCTTGGACTAGTTTCTCTACTTCTTCTAGGTTTCGGCGATCGGGGTCTTTGGGGATTTCCTGGATGGCTCGGCGGATGGCTCGGATGGTCATGGGGGCGTTTTGGGCGATGGTGGCGGCGAGGTCTTGGACGGTGGGTTCGAGGTCTTCTTGGGTAGTGACCCGATTGATTAGGCCCCAGCGCGCGGCGTCGGTGGCGGGGAAGCGCTTGCCGGTGAGCAGGATTTCCTGGGCGGCGGCGAAACCGACGAGGTCGACGAGGGTCTTGACGCCGCCGTAGCCGTAGCCGAGACCGAGGCGGGCAGCGGGGACGCCGAACTGGGAGTCGTCGGAGGCGATGCGCAGGTCGGCGCGCAGCGCGGTGAGCAGTCCGCCGCCCATGCAGAAGCCCTGAATCATGGCGATGATCGGCTTGTCGAGCTCGCCGTATGCGCGACCGGCGGCGGCGCCGATCTTGTCGTACTTGGCGATGGTCTCGGGGTTGGAGCGCTGGGCCTCGAACTCGGAGATGTCGGCGCCGGAGACGAAGGCACGGTCGCCGGCGCCTTTCATGACAACGACGCGGACGTCGGGGTCGTCGCGGAAGGTGTGCATGATCGTGGGGATGGCGGCGTTCATGGCGACGCCCATGGCGTTGAGCTTGTCGGGGTTGTTGAAGACCATCCAGCCAATGCCGTCTTCCGACCAGGCGAGCATCTTGTCGGTGTCGAGGGGGATGTGGTGTTTCATGGTTGGTCTCCTGGGTTCAGGCAGTTTGGCTAGAGAGTAAACCGTTGATCGTCTTGCCCACCTGTCTCGTCGCGCCCAAGGTTCCCCAGTCCCCGCTTTACGCGGGGACCTGATCCTTCCCTGCACTGCGCTCAAGCACTAGATTTGCCGTGCCCACCGAGCGGGTCCCCGCGTAAAGCGGGGACTGGGAGTGTTGACTTCTGGGACTCCTCTGGAGAGAACACTCTAAATCACGCCGCGCGCTCTCAAATCATCGATGGCGTCGGGGGTGTAGCCGAGGTCGGTGAGGACTTCGTCGGTGTGTTGTCCGAGGGCTGGGGTTCCGAGGCGGATTTTCTCGGGTTGTGGGGTGCGGGTGAGGTTGATGGGCTGGCCGACGAGGGTGACTTCGCCTCGCTCGGGATGCGGGGCTTGTCGGGCGATGTTGAGGTGCTTGACCTGCTCGTCCTCGAAGGTGCCGGGGATGTCGTAGATCGGTCCGCAGGGGACGCCGGCTTCGTTGAGTCGCTGAATCCAGTGCTCGGAGGTGTTGGTCCGAGTGCGCTGGCTGATCGCTTCGTTGAGGTCGATGCGATTCTTGGATCGGCGGGACGAGGTGACAAAGTCGGGATGGTCGATCAGCGCTTCGGCCTCGATGGCGCGGCAGAGTCGGGCGTACATGGCGCCGCCGGAGGCGGCGATGTTGATGTGGCCGTCGGAGGTCTCGTATACGCCGGTGGGCATCAACGTGGGATGGTCGTTGCCGGCCTGGGGCGGGACTTCGCCGTCGATGGTCCAGCGGGTGACCTGGAGGTCGAGCATGGCGATCTGGGCCTCGAGCAATGATGTGTGGACCCACTGTCCTTCACCGGAGCGTTCGCGCTCGAGCAGCGCGATGAGGATGGCCTGGGCGAGGAATCCACCGGCGGTGAGGTCGGCAATGGGAATGCCGACGCGGACGGGTCCGTCGCCGGGCATGCCGTTGACGGACATGATGCCGCCGAGTCCCTGGGCAATCTGGTCGACGCCGGCGCGCCAGGCGTAGGGTCCGTCCTGGCCGAATCCGGAGATGCTGCCGTAGACGATGCGCGGGTTGCGGGCGCGGCAGGCGTCGTAGTCGATGCCGAGGCGTCGCTTGACGTCGGCGCGGTAGTTCTCGACGACGACATCGGCCCGTTCGACCAGGGCAAGGAAGATTTCGACGGCCTCGGGCTCCTTGAGGTTGAGCGTGAGCGACCGCTTGTTGCGGTGCAGGTTGAGGAAGTCGGAGGACTCGCGTCCGCCGGTGACGCCCTCGGCCTGTCCGGGGACTTCAGGTTGCTCGACCTTGAGCACATCCGCGCCCCAGTCGCCGAGCTGTCGCGTGGCGGTGGGGCCAGCGCGGGCGCGGGTGAGGTCGAGGACGAAGAGGTGGTCGAGAGGCAGGTAGGTCATTGGCTGAGGATAGGATAGGCGCTGGGATTGGTTCACGAGAAACAATCGCATAACGGCCTATGCATCACATCGAATATCACCCTCACGCCCTCGAACGCATGAAAATCCGTGTGATCACCCAGGCCGATGTAGAATTTACGTTGGCAAAACCGGACCGAACTTGGCCAGCTCGGCGCCGGCAGCACCCGGCTACAGTGAGTATTCGCGGCATTGGAGAACGCATCTGTAAGATCTACACCAGAGATGGCACCGCTCCGCTTCTTGTGGTGACGGTAGCTTGGCATGGTGAATAAGAGCGGAGACACCAGAATGGCTACCTCAGCCAAGTTCAGCGACGATTTTGACCTCCTGTATGTCACCCTCCGTGAAGGTCTAGCAGCTGTAACCAGAGAGTTCGGAGATCATCGCCTAGTTGATTTCGACACAACAGGTGCAGTGCTCGGGGCCGAGTTTATCGGCCTTGACGGTGAGATTGACTTGAGAGGACTGCCAGACGAGCGGCGACTGAGAGACATTCTGCTCACCCAAGCGCCGAACCACATCGTGATCTTGACCAACAATCCGTCGGATGAGAGGGGATCAACAGCCCTGGTAAGAGGAGGTCTCACATTCCTGCCTCCGGGTACTCCAGCGACAGTGAGAGTGCGTGCTACATCTCTCGCTGCAGATGACGACGCCGGTCGAACTTCAGGGGCGACGTCGTTTATTACCATACCTCAGGAGTAGCTTCATGATCGAACCAACGTTCACTTTCCTCTGCGATGCAGCAGTTGAGTCTGACGGCAAGTTAACAGCGGTTGGGGTTGGAATTGATACTCTTGGGTCCGGGCAAGTGCCATTCCAACACAAGCGCCTATGCTTGGTTATAGGGTTCCACTACGAGGCTGAGGATGCAGGAGAGCGCGGGCTCCGGCTCCAAGTCGTTGAGGCAGATGGTCGGGACTTAGTCCCACGACAAGAGACGCCGATTTCCTTCCCTATGCCGAACGAGCCGAAGGCAACCGCACGCTTCGTTACGGAACACAACGGCCTACAGTTCAACAACTGGGGCACCCACGAATTTCGCATCTTCTTGGACGAGGAACTGGTCGCAGCAGTGCCGCTCAACGTGGTACAAACGACCCCTTTAGAGGATCCACCTGCGATAGACCGCTCAAGCCTATAGCTGTTCGCCGTCACAGTTAGCTGGCCAACGCGACCGCTACACCCAACTCCGACGCGTAACGGACTTCGGCGGCGTCGCTGAGGAGGCCGAGGTTGGACCAGTGTTGAAGGCGCTCGGCGATTCGGGCGTTGGCTTCGAGCCGGACGCTGGCGGCGTTGTTGCGCAGGTCGAGTGCTTCGGGGAGCGGTTGGTCGATGCCCTGGTCGGCTCGCTCGTGCATGGCGCGGTGGTCGTCGATGGCGTCGAGCGGTTGGAACGCTGCGCGGGGCTCGGCGGTGGTCGCCCAGAGGGTGTAGAGGGCGTTGTGGTTCCAGCTACAGGCCTCGCAGCGCCATTCCTCGAAGAGGTTGAAGGCGCGGTGTGCGCCTTGCTGACTGGAGCGCTCGATGCGGAGTGCGGTCTCGACGATCTCGCCAGCAAACGGGTCGTGCTCGCCGGAGCCGCTGCATCCGTGGGACTTCCAGACCAGTCCGTGGCTGGTGTAGAGCAGAGCCATGACGCGGTGCAGACGGTCGAGGTCGGGGCGCGGCGCCCGCCACTGGTCTTCGACTTCCTCCTGGATGCGTCGGAGGTATCGGAGTTCGTTGAGTGATTCCTGGCTTCTCATGGGTCGGTTCCTGTCGTGTGGCAGAAGATCAGGCTAGGGGTTCGAACTCACTGAGCAGGTGGACATTGGCGTATTGACCGCGAGCGGCGCGTTGGAAGCGGGCGTCGGCAGTCCAGAGTTCGCAGTTCAGTGACTCGGCCAGGGCGAGAAACACGCAGTCATAGACAGCGCCTTGGCCAAGCGTCGAGGCGAGCTCCAACGCTCGCGGATACAACGGCTGAGAGTGGTACATTTCCACCCCCAATTGCGAGACCTGGCTGACAAGCGTGATTGCATCGCGAAGGGGTACGTCGTCCTCGACCACCATGCGGTGCAGAGCATTCGATATCTCCGCCAACAGAAGGTGGGGCGCTGCGATCTCTATCGAGGTAGTTGACCAGTGTCGTCGCAGGGCACGTGCTTGAGCGGAATCTTCCTCCCTCACAATCCACTTGAACGCCAAGCTCGTGTCAACGACTACGACGTCGTCCACTACCACTCCTTCATCTGCTCCGCCCGAATCTCACGAGCTTCGTCCAGGTACTCCAGCCCGGTCTTGCTCAGTTTGCGACCGCCTAACACCTCGTCGCAGAAAGCAAACAAACTGTCGAAGTCACCGGGCTTCGGATCAGGACTATCAGTCGTTACTTCATACGCAGCGATCTCTCGTGCGAACGCGTCCAAGCAGACCGTTCCGATATCAACGCCCCTCCGGCTGGCGATCTCCTCGAGGCGGTCGCGGACCAAGGCATCGACATCCAGGGTCAGTCGTGCGGTCTGTTCATCGGCCATGGCACCCAGCCTAACTCGATCCGACTTGGATAAAGCCGCGGTCGGTTACTCGCCTTTGAACTCGGGTTGGCGGCCTTCGGCGAAGGCTCGGGGGCCTTCTTTGGAGTCGGCGGTTTGGCCGACGATCCAGCGCAGGCTGCCTCCGAAGCGGTTGGCCTGGGCGAGGGTCATGTCGCCCTGGGCGTTGATCAGTTCTTTCATGGCGCGGACGGCGATGGGTGCGTACCCGGCGACCTGGCCGGCCATCTCCTGTGCGGTGCCGAGCAGCTCGTCCTGGGGCACGAGGCGGGAGATCAGACCCCACTGCAGTGCTTCCTCCATGCTCAGGCGACGGCCGAGGTAGAGCATCTCGTTGGCGTAGGCCTGCGGAATGGCGCGAGGCAGGCGCATGGGGCCGCCGGCGAGGGGGAAGAAGCCGAGCGTGATCTCGGGCAGGCCGAGGCGCGCGCGGGCGTTCTCCGCGCCGATGCGCATATCGCAGATGAGGGCGATTTCGAATCCGCCGCCGAGCGCGTGGCCATTGATTGCGGCGATCAGCGGCTTCTTGGCGTCGAACTCGTCGAAGCGGTCAGCGGCATTGGTGGGGAAGTGTCCGGCCGGGCCGGCGGAGGCAGCAGGGCCGTCGCCCTGGGTGAGGTCGGCGCCGGCACAGAAGGCGCGCTCGCCGGCGCCGGTGATGACGGCGCTGCGAATCTCGTCGTTGTTGCGGACCTCGACTAACGCTTCGATCAGTTGCGATCCGAGGGCGCTGTTGATGGTGTTCATTTTGTCGGGGCGATTGAGGGTGATCGTGGCGACTCGCTCGGACACATCGAACAGGACTTCATCGGCCATAGTGGTGTCTCCTCAAGGGGGATGCCTGGTGTGCAATTCATGCAGTTTCCTGCAACAGGCAGGATAAGGGCAGCGCCCGGCCAGCTTAGAATGGCGTCCAAACTGGACGGTGGAGCGAACGCGAGAGGGGCAAACATGGCTGGAACACCACTTGAAGCGCTGGGGGCGTTGGCCGAGTCTCTGGGCGCGGAGGCATCGGAGGCGCAGCTTGAGCTCGCGCTGCCGACTGTGACTCGCATATTGAAGTACGTGCTTGGCAACGACCCCTTGCCCGATCTGGGGGAAACCGAGCCGGCACTGGGTCTGCGCTACGACGTAGGCGAGCTACGTCGGGGAAGTGAGGGTTCTGATGGAACATCGTGAACCGTATGACCTGTCGATTGTGGAAGCAGGGGCGGCGCTCAGAGACGGTTCGCTGACTGCGTTGGAGCTGACGGAGTCAGTGCTCTCGCGTGTGGATGCGACGGAGCCGCTGTTGAATGCGTACATCACCGTGACCGCGGAGCTTGCTCGCGAGCAGGCATCGGCGGCGGATGACGCGTTGCGCGATGGCCGTGACCTCGGACCGCTGCATGGCATTCCCATTGCGCTGAAGGACCTTGTCGACACGGCGGGGATTCCAACGACCGGCGGCGGTGGATTCCTGCGCGACCGGATTCCGGACCAAGATGCGACGGTCTACACCAAGCTCAAGGCAGCCGGGGCGGTGATGCCGGGCAAACTCAACCTGCATGAGTTTGCGTTTGGCACGACGAGTCGGAATCCGCACTACGGAGCTGTGTGCAATCCGTGGGATGTGACGAAGTCGCCGGGTGGCAGCAGTGGCGGATCGGGGGCGTCGGTGGCGATCGGATCGTCGCTGGGCGCGTTGGGATCGGACACGGGCGGCAGCATTCGGATACCGGCGAGTCTGTGTGGGGTGACCGGTCTGATGGGGACGTATGGCCGTGTGTCGCGGACAGGAGTGCTGCCGCTGTCGTGGACGTTGGACCATGTCGGTCCGCTGACCAAGACGGTCGAGGATGCGGGACTGGTACTCAACGCGCTGGCCGGATACGACCCGCAGGATCCTGGCAGCGCCGATGTTCCGGTCGGTGATTGCACCGAGACGCTGATCGAAGGCGTGGACGGGATTCGGATTGGTGTTCCTCGCAAGATGCTCTGGCAGGGCTGCGAGGATGATGTCGTTGAGCACTGTGAGATTGCGGTCGATCATCTGCGCAGCATGGGCGCGACCGTGACTGAGGTCGAGATGCCGCTGCAGACTGACCGTCCGCGAGGGCTCACGATCATCGCCGAGGCGGCTGCTTACCACGCGAAGTGGCTGCGAGAGCGTCGCGATGAGTACGGCGACATACTGGAGCGTGTTGAAGCTGGGCTGGGAGTGACAGCGGTTGAGTACATCAACGATCAGCGCCTGCGGCGCAAATTCATCGACGAGACGGTCAATGTGTTGCAGGAGGTCGATGTGCTGATCTCGCCAACCTGCTCGCGGACGGCGCCGCTGATCGAGGAAGGCGACGATGGCGCTGAACTGGCCCGAATCACGGCTCCGTATGACGTGACGGGGATTCCGGCGATTTCGATTCCTTGCGGTTATGACCGCAACGGGATGCCGATTGGTCTGATGATTGGCGGTCGCCACTTTGACGAGGCCACGGTTTGTCGGGTGGCTCACGCGTATGAGCAGTCGACGGACTGGATCCTGCAGCGTCCTGAGCTTGCGGTTTAGCGAAGGTCGGTCGGTCCGATGACCTCGCGGCAGCGACGGGTCGGAGTGCTAGGGACTGGTTGGGGCGCGCGGGTGTCGGTGCCGGCGTTTCGCGCGGCTGGGTGGGAAGTGGCTGGTCTGTGGAGTCGGCGTCCTGAGCGGGCGACGGCCGAGGCCTCGCGGCTGGAGATTCCGTTCGCCACCGACGATTGGCAAGCGCTGATTCAGCGTCCCGAGATCGAGGCAGTCGCGATCCACACGCCTCCGCACATGCATCTGGAACTGTGCCGAGCTGCGTTTGGGGCGGGCAAGCATGTGCTGTGCGACAAGCCATTTGCGACGAACACCGCCGATGCGCGAGAGCTGTTGGCGGCAGCAGGGGCGTCCGATCGCACCGCGATGATCAACTACGAGTTTCGCTTTGCCCCGCTTCGCCTGCAGATTGCGAGCCTGCTGTCCGAGGGCGCGATCGGTGCAGTGCGTCACGTGAGTATGGAGCTGCACACGACGAATCCGTTGTTGCAGATGGATCGGGCGTGGCGGCTTGATCCGTCGCACGGTGGGGGATTGTTGAACGAGCTCGGGTCGCATGCGATCGACAGGTTGCGGCAATGGGTTGGGGAGTTGGAGACGGTGTCGGCTCAGTTGGGGTCGTACCCGCCGCCCGATTTGGACCCGGCGTTCACCAGCGAGGATCAGGTCAGCGCGACGTTCACGTTTGCTGGAGGCGGTATTGCGACGCTGTCGCTGTCGTGGGTGTCGGATCCTCCGGCGGGGCTGCGGATCGTGATCACTGGCTCGGAGGGAGTGATCGTGGCGACATCGCCGGGGAGCATGCTGACTGAGGGTGAGCTGCTGCTCGGTCGGGCGGGTGAGAATGGGTTCAGCAGGGTCGATGTGGCTTCGGAAGACGCCGCAGGAGGTGGAGCAGTTGAGGCGTCGGCACGGTTGATTCGCGCGTTTGAGCAAGGGATCGAAGAAGGCCGGACTCCGTCGCCGAACTTTGAGGATGGGTGGTGGTCGCAGATTGCGTTGGATGGGGTGAGAGAGTCGGCGGCGACGGGTCGGGTGGTGGAGTTGTCGCAGGGCTGATGGATGGAGACTCGCCGCTTGGATTCTCTTGGGGGGCACATCAGCCAACTGCTTCGTCAGAGTCCCGTCATTGCCGCGCTTGTCGCGGCAATCTCGCCGAGTCGTGCACAGACACTGGCGCTGAATGCAGCGAGATACCCGCGGCGGAGCGCGGGCATGACGGATAGCTCAGTTTCCCGTCCCCGCCCCCGAGCGGGGACCCGCTTTGGCAAAGCCCAGGCTGCTCGGATAGGTCCCGGTTGACCAGATACCGGCGACAAACCTGGCCGTCGGTAAGAAGCCAGGGAAGGAGCAGGCCCCCGCTCGGAGGCGGGGGCGGTTGAGGGGTTTTACAAAGGTCTCCGTACAGCGGGGACTGGGATCCCCTTCGAGTGAAACGGGACTGGCTACTGCGGAAGGCCGCTCAGGAACGAAACGATTGACTCTGCCACTGGTTGGGATTGTTCGACGACGAGGGCGTGGCCGGCGTTTGGGATGAGTTGGGCGTCCGCTCCGGTGGCGTCGGCGAGGAGTTGGGCGTGGTCGGTGAGGACGAGTACGTCTTCCTCTCCGTGGAGGATGAGGGTTGGGATGTCCAGGGACTTGAGGCGCTCGATGGGGTCGAAGATGAGTGCGGATTGCAGTGGTCCGAGGGTTGCGATCATGGGTGCGCCCTTGCTTCGCTTTTCGACGGCATCGTCGAGCATGTCGGGATGCTCGTCGATGAAGTCGGTGGCGAAGAGGATGTCCATCATCGCGGCTGCGGCCTGGGGCACGGGCAGCGTGGCTCCGCGCATCATGTACTGCATCGTCTCGGGCGGCGTCGGCGGTCCGATCGGTCCGGCCGAGGCCGCACAGATCACGAGTCCTCGGACCAGCTCGGGCGCAGCGAAGGCGACGGCCATGGCGACCGTGCCGCCGAGCGAGTTGCCGACCAACACTGCAGGTCCCGCGTCGAGCGTGCGGATCAGGTTGATCGCGTCCTCGGCGAACTGGTCGACGGTGTAGCCCTCGGTTGGCTGGTCGGACTCGCCGATGCCGCGCTGGTCATAGCGGACGACGCGGTAGGAGTCCGGCAACGAATCGGCGACCGGCGACCACTGGTCCATATCCATGAATCCGCCGGCGATCATGAGGACGAGTGGTCCTTTGCCTTGCTCGGCGGTGTCGAGAGCAAGATCGTCGGTGATCTGGAGTTTGGTCATGGCAGCGATGCTACCGCAGGTATCCTCTCGCTATGGCCGACGACTATCCGGTTGACGTTCTCCGAGTGATTGACGGGGACTCAGTCAAGGTGCGGCTGCCTGGGGGCGAAGAGCACTCGGTGCGGATGTATGGGATTGATGCGCCGGAGAAGGACCAGCGGGCTGGTCGCGAGTCGCAGGACTTCCTACAACAGGTCGTGCGGAGTCGACGAGAGTGGCGATTGCGGGTGGTTGATGTCGACCGCTACCAGCGGCTGGTCGGCGTGCTGTATCCGGAGGGCGGATCGGTGCGGGATTCGGCCAATCATGCGATGGTCGAGTCGGGCTTGGCGTATTGGTATCGGGAGTACGGCGGCGAGGAACTTGGCTTTGACGACTCAGAGCGGTACGCCAAACGCGAGCAGGCGGGAGTGTGGGGACAGAAGAATTCGGTCAAACCCTGGGATCATCGACGGGCGAAGCGGGCTGATCAGAAGCGTCGTCGTGAGGCGGCGGAGTCGCCGTGGGTGGTGATCATCGGTGGAATGTTCAAGCTGGTCGGATCGATCATGAAGGCGTTGCTGAAGGCGTCATCGAGTTCGGGTGGTCGGAGGCGGAGGCGTCGACGTCGTCGGTGGTGAGTCCTCGGGCAGGCGGCTCTCTCTCCGCCTTCGGAGGCCTTTGAATAACTCAGTTTCCCGTCCCCGCCCCCGAGCGGGGACCCGCTTTGGTACAGCCCAGGCTGCTCGGATAGGTCCCTGTTGACCAGATACCGGCGACAGCACGGCCGCCGGTCAGAAGCCAGGGAAGGAACAGGCCCCGGCTCGGAGGCGGGGGCGGTTGAGGGGTTATGCATCGGCCTCCCTTCGCGAGGACTGGCTCTGCGAGGGGGAGGAAATAGTGTGAGCCGCGACAGCTCCCCCCAAACGAAAGAAAGAGGAACGGGGAGCTCTTGATTTGGTCAGCTTGTGACGGCGCCGCGTTCGGCTCCGCTGACGAGGGTGGCGTATTTGGCGAAGACTCCGTTTTCGTAGTTTGGACTTGGGGCTGACCAGTTGGCTCTTCGGCGGGCTAGTTCGGCTTCGTCGACTTCGAGGTTGAGTTCTCGGTTGGCGATGTCGAGGGTGATCTGGTCTCCCTCCTCGACCAGGGCGATGGGGCCTCCAACGTAGGCCTCGGGAGCGACGTGGCCGGCCATCAGACCTCGAGTGGCTCCGGAGAAGCGGCCGTCGGTGAGCAGGGCGACGGACTCTCCCAGGCCGGCTCCGACGATGGCGGCGGTGACTCCCAGCATTTCTCTCATGCCGGGGCCTCCCTTGGGGCCCTCGTAGCGGATCACGACGATGTCGCCGGCGTTGATCTCGTTGTTGGTGACGGCGGTCATGGCGTCTTCTTCTCGCTCATAGACTCGGGCAGGGCCGCTTTGCAGGAGTCGTTCGTAGCCGGCGACCTTGACGACGCAGCCATTTGGCGCGAGCGAACCCTTGAGGATGACGAGGCCGCCGGTCTCCTTGAGCGCCTGATCGACCGGCAGGATCACGTCCTGGCCTGGTGCTTCCTCTGCACCTTCGGCCGCTTCGGCGATGGTCTGTCCGGTGACGGTCATGGCGTCGCCGTGCAGTTTGTCGGCCTCGAGCAGACGCTTGGCGAGCAGCGGGGTTCCTCCGGCTCGATCCATGTCCAGCGCGACGTAGCGACCGCCGGGCCGCAGGTCGCCGATCAACGGGGTTTGCTCGGAGACGCGGTCGAAGTCGTCGATGCTGAGTTCGACACCGGCTTCTCGGGCGAGGGCGAGTAAGTGCAGGACGACGTTGGTCGAGCCGCCGGTGGAGGCGGCGCAGGCGATGCCGTTTTCCAGTGCTTCCCTGGTCAGGAGGTCGCGCGGCTTGACGCCTCGACGGAGGACGTCCATGACGAGCTGTCCTGTGGCTTCGCCGACGTTGTGCTTGCGCGGGTCAGTGGCGCCGACAGTGGCTGAGCCCATCGGTGAGAGGCCGAGGAATTCGAGCGTCGTGGCCATTGTGTTAGCTGTGTACTGAGCTCCGCAGGCTCCCGCGCCGGGGCAGGCATTGAGCGCGACCTGATGCAGTTCGTCGTCGTCGATTGTGCCGGCCGAGTGCTGGCCGACGGCCTCGAAGACGTCTTGGATCGTGAGGTCGCGGCCGTCGTGGTGGCGTCCGGGGGCGATTGAGCCGGAGTAGAGCGCGACGGAGGGGATGTTGATCCGAGCCATGGCCATGGCGGCGGCGGGGATGGTTTTGTCGCAGCCGCAGATGACGACGGCGGCATCGAAGGCGTAGCCGACGGCGCAGAGCTCGATTGAGTCGGTGATGATCTCGCGCGAGACGAGCGAGGCTTTCATGCCCTCGGTGCCCATGGTGATGCCGTCGGAGATCGAGACGGTGTTGACCTCCATCGGCGTGCCGCCGGCCTCGCGGATGCCGCGCATCACGTCCTGGGCGAGTTCTCGGTGGGAGAAGTTGCAGGGCATGGTGCCGATCCACGAGTGGGCGACCATCACGAGGGGCTTGGAGAGCGCTTCGTCGTCGTAGCCGACGGAGTAGAGCTGGGACCGGGCGGCGGCGCGGTTGGGTCCGTCGACGAGGACGGATGAGCGTTGACGGAGGGGGTCGGGGTTGGTCATGTTGGCTGCCTCAGGCGAAAACTGCGGTTGTCAGCGATAGCGTACCTGCACGAAGCGACGTGAACGGGTAGCATGTGACGAATTCTGCCACGAGAGTTGAGCCCTATGGGCGCTGTCCGTCAAGCCATCATTGCGCCGTTCCGACCGCTCGGTCCAATCTTCCCGGCCATGGAGTACCTCGAGTACCGCCGCATGTTCTATGCGGCGGGGCTGTCGGCGATTTCGCTCTGGGCGATGATCACCGCTCGCGGTTGGTTGGCGTATGAGATCACCGGGAGCGCATCCGGGACTGGCATCGTCACGTTTGCGGCGATTGGACCATGGGTGCTTGCGCCGATTGGAGGCACGCTCGCCGACCGATTCGACCGCGCGCGGATCGTGATCATCTGTCGGGCGGGAGCGCTCTTATGCGCGATTCTGCTCGCGGTCTTGGCATTCACCGATCAGATCGCGATGTGGAATCTGGTCCTGATCACGCTGTTCTCAGGGATCATCCGATCGGGTGAGATGCCAGCGCAGCAGGCGCTGCTGCCCAACACGGTCGGGATGACGGCGCTGCTCAGCGCGATCACGATGGCCTCGATGATGCAGTTCGGATCCAAAGTGATCGGGCCGGTCGCTGGTCCCGTCCTCAAAGAGTTTGGCCCCGAGTGGGTGTTTGCCGCCGCCTCGATCTTCCTCGTGCTGTCCATCCTGCAGATGACGCGTCTGAAGACCCGCTCGAGCGGGGGCATCCAGGCGCATGAATCGCGGGGATTGATCAGGGACACCGCCAAACACATGCGAGACGGCTTCAGTTACCTCGGTCGCGAGCCTTCGGTGCGGCTCATGATCGTGATGGTCTCGCTGCACTGCATGTTTACGATGGCGTTCGACTTTTCGCTGCTGCCGGCGTACGCCGACCTGATTCTCGGCGGCGGACAGTCAGAATATGGCTACATGCTGATGGCGATCGGCGGTGGTGCGCTGATCTCGACTGTGATGCTGTCGATGATGCCGATCGGTGCGATCCGCGGCCGCGCCTTCCTCGTCGTGGGACTGGTCTCTGGGCTGTCGCTGATTTGGGTTGGGGTGGCCAATACGCTGACAATGGCCTTGATCGGGGGCGCCTTAGCCGGCGCGAGCCAGGCGATGTACATGGCGTTGACCAGCGCCATGATCCAGGCCGTCGTACCCGACGCGCTCCGCGGTCGGGTGATGGCGCTCTACGCGATGTTCGCTGGCGGAATCATGGCCGTGATGATTTTGGCGAACGGACTCGCGGCCGACTACATCAGCATCCGCATTCTGCTAATCGGACCGGGCATCATCTTTGCTGTCTGTGTATTGGTCGCGCTGTTCCTGCCTCGCATCCGCTCGGTGATCCGGCATGGGCGCATCGTGGAGGAGGGGCGCGAGATGCTCCGCGCGACGGCGGAGCGAGCGGTCGCAGTGGCGGCGGCTGTGGCTTCGATCGACATGGCGGCCGCGAGATCGGCGCCGCAACACGCCGTGGTCGAGGAGCGCTTGGGCAGTGGTGGGGGAGGCGGCGGTGGCGGCGGCTGATTCGCGACGGTGTGTCCGCAATGTCCAGCTTCCGTCATTCCCGCGAAGGCGGGAATCCATGCGCTGAGTTGGTCAATCCGTGTACCGAGACCCACTTGTCTTGAACGGTCGGGTGCCCATGACGAGACCTGGCAATGTGAACTGACGTGATCCTGGATGGATTCCCGCCTTCGCGGGAATGACGGAGTGGGCCGTGGATTGACGGTGCGGCGTGCAGGAATGACAGTGTGGGCCGTGGGGGCCGAGCAGACCCCCGCGTGCGCGGGGGAATTGAGATTAGCCGCTCGAGACTATCGCGCTATGCGCGGGAATGACGGTGTAGGTGGCTTGTTCTATGGACTCCGTGAACGAAGCTTGAAGAGCTCCTCCAGAGGGGGAGCTCTTTCCGTCAGTCGGCGCCGATTCTGAGGATTTGTCCGATGGTCATTCTCATGTAGAGCGCGACGATGACAGCGATCGCTCCGAGGAAGACGAGGCCGAGGACTCCGTAGGCCCCGCCGATGGTGGCCCAGTCGGTGACGGTGACGAAGGGGGGCAGGACGGTTTCTCCGGTCTCAACGAAGCCCACGAATTCGAGCATCATCGTCCCGAGTTGCAGTCCGACCGCGGTGCCCAGCGCCATGGAGACCGCGATGATCAGGATCTTCTCGATCCCGACGACGATCAGGACTTGGGGGAGCGAGAATCCCATCGTTCTCAGTACGGCGAACTCACCCTGTTGTTGCTGTGCAACGAGCACCGAGGCCACCAGGAACCCGAGGGCCGCGAGCAGCACAATGGCGATGAAGGTGAGGAAGAGGAGTCCCTCCCAGCCGGCTGCGACTAAGGGGTCTTCATCTTGGAGGTTGCGAATCGCATCGACGTCGTAGATGTCATGCTTCCATGGCGGTGTGACCTCAAGGAAGGAACGGAACTGTCGTAGACCTTCCTCATCGGTCGGTTGGATCCAGATTTCATTCGGAGCAGCGGCGCCGATCGTGGCGGGATTGCGATTGATGCGGTAGTTGAGGTAGTCGCGGTTGGCGATGATCAGTGATCGTGAGCCCTCGGGATCCCAAGTAGGGAAGAGGTCGAAGGAGCCGACAATCTGAATTGGCACGTAGATGCTAGCCATGCCGAGGAGGATGGTTTGGCCCTCGTCGACCGATGCCTCGGTGAGGAAGTCGCGACTGACCACGGCCGGTACCGCGGCGTTGGGTCCGATGAGACGGATTCCGCGAGGCAGCCCTGAGCGCACGTCCCGATTCCAGATGTAGCGCATGCCGAACTCGCCGTGGCGAGCCTGGTCGGGGCTGAGCCGTGCATCGTCAGGGAGTGCGCCAGCGCGGGTGGTGTCGGTGAAGACGGTCCAGCGACCTTGCTGCTCGAAGCTCTCGATGACCACGCCGTCGTCAAATCCGGCTTCGATGACGTCGTCGGCGACTTGCGCCTGCGTGGTGTACTGAATCGCGTCATAGCCGACGGTTCCGGAGAAACTGGCGCCGCCGCCGGTGCGAATGGTGACCGCTTGCAGCGTCCACGGTCCGATGTGAGGCGCGCCCGCGCCGGCGGCGAGGTCGCCGTAGAGGAAGCGCCAGCCTTCTTCGAGATCGGCGCCGCCGAAGCCTCGTCCGCGGGGCAGACCTTGCAACGCGACGTCTCGGTAGCGACCAACGGAGTCCTGCATTCTCAGGTTCGGTGCGATGATGCCGTTGATCGACGGAATCCAGAGCCACATTCCGACGTAGGTGGCGTCGGCGGGAATGACGATCTGTTCGATGTCGATCTCGGGACCAGTCGCGCGACTGACCAGCTCGGGGATCTCGTTGAGGGCAAAGTCGTCGCGGTACCAGAGGACATCGTTGAAGGAGTCAGGGTCGACTCCGAGCACGGTGGCGTCGGTGACATCGAGCGCGCCGCGAGAGAACGAGGCATTCTGTCGGAACACGTACGAAACCTCGCCGATGCCTGGGGCGTCGGCGAGGTCGTTCTCGAGCATGGCGACAGAAGCGCCGCCGGTGCGGAGGTCGGCGAGGCGGATCGCCGCACCGGACTCGTAGGAGGCTCGATCGTCGAACGATTTGTCCAAGGTCGCGCCGAAGGTGCCGCCGAACATCCCCAGCGACGTCGCCATGATCAGGAGCAAGGCGAGGCGTCCGGGTTGTACTGGTGCTCGGGTGAGGTGCCAGAGCACCATCTGCATCGAGGCGCCGCCGACCAATCGAGCGATGCCGCCGAAGGCGGACAGGATGAGCGGAAAGAGTCGGAGGAAGAGCACCGCGACGGTGACGACGAACACCGCGGGCGCGATCAGGAGGAGTGGATCCTGTTGCAGGCCACCGAAAAGGTCCTCGGTGACGAGTGAGCCGGAGTCCTGGAGCTGGAAGAACAGCAGCGCGCCGACGCCGACTACGACGAGGTCGAGGTAGTAGCGCTGGAAGACGGGCTTGTCCTCGGGCCGCGAGGTTGATCGGGCGAAGTGGACGACAGTGGCTCGATTCGACTGCCAGGCGGGCCAGATCAGGGCGATAAAACTGAGGATCGCGCCGACTGCGGCCCAGATATAGACCTCACCGTTGAGCTCGACGGACAATCGCGCGCCGCCGGTCAGTCCTTCGAACGCGGGGGAGTACCCCAGGAACGCGATCGCTTCGCGGGCGACGAGCGGCCCCAGCCCCAGCGCGAGACCGACTAGCAGCAGACCCTCCAGCACGGAGATCGACATGATGTGGCTGAGGCCGGCGCCTCGGGATTTGAGTAGGGCGACTTCCGACGATTGCCGTTCGACGACCATCGTGGACACGAGCACGAGATAGAAGAGCACGATGCCGACGATCTGGAGCGTGAGCACCAGGAGGGGGATTGAGGAGAAGAACTCTTTGGTTTCGTAGTCGTTGAGGACGTTGACGACCTCGGTCTCGACGCGTGCGCGGTCGATCTCCTTCGCGATTGACTCGAAGGCGGCGCGGAACCGAACCGACGCGAGGCCGGCCTCATCGGCGACGAAGGCGGAGCGTTCGACCTGGGCGTAGACCTCGAGACGTGAGCGGAGTTCGGGCATGTAGCCCGCCATGGCGTCGATCAAGGTCGATTTGGGTGCGAAGAAAGCGAAGGCGTCGGTTTTCTCGACGGGGACGTGGAAGTGATCGCGCCTGACACCCCAATAGCGATCGGTGTAGTCGATCGGTCGCACGAGTCCGACGACGCGAATCTGGATCGGTTGTGCGTCGTCTCGCCAGGAAGCGTGGATGTCGCGGACTTCGCCGACGCTAAACCCACCCGAGGCTGCGGCCTCGGTGCCGATTGCGACATCCACCGTCGGAGGCGCGTCGGGGTTGGCCGCGGGCGCCGGGTCTGGCCACTCGCCCTCGACCAGTTCGATGTGCTCTTGCACCCCTTCGAACCAGAGCACGCGAGCCCGGTCTCTGGGGTCTTCCTCTGGCGGAATGCCACCGACCTCGGTCATGAAGAAGGTAGCCGTGGTGAGCGATTTCTTGGTGTCGGAGATGTAGTCGCTGGGGATCCGCAGCCGGCGGTCGATGGTGTCGAACGATTCCTCGGCGAGGTTGTTCGAGAGTCCGTGCGCCGCGTTGAGAATGCGGACATCGAGGTCGGCGTCGGAGACGCGGCGCAGATCGGCCTGGAGACCGAGGTCTTGGAGTGCATTGCGGTAGATCGTGGTGGAGGCCATCAGGGCGACGGCGAGCACGACGCCGACGCCGACGGCGGCCATGAGACGGCGGTTGCCGTTCAGTCGACGTATGGCGATCCGCAACGCGGTGGGGATAGAGCTGAGAAAACCGCCCATACTGCTCCGTGGTGGCTCGCTGTGCCCGTCGTCCCGTCGTTCTCGGTCGGCCCTGAATGAACCCGAGAGTTCCGAAGCTGCTCGCTTCAGGGGTATGTTCGACCGTGCTCTCTTCGTAGACTACTAGGCATTGCGATAAATTCAGCGTGCTCGGAAATCGGCGCGCCGAGGGCGTCGAGGAACGCGGAACGAGTAGCGGGGGGTTTTGGGTGGAGTCGTTCGGGGCCGTCCTGGGATTTGTCTTGCGTCGGATGCGCGACAGCTGGCGACTGCAGCTAGTGATCGCCGTGGGCATCCTCGTCGCCGCCGTGTTGATGTCCTCAACCACGATCTACACGCGCGCGGTCTCGGACCTGTCCTTGACCGTGAGCTTGCGCGAGGACCTGACTGAGCGTCGGCAGATGTTCACCTATCTCAACGGCCTGCCGATGGCAGGTGGTCCGAATGATTCCGCTCGCGAATATGCGGAAGACTCGATGGAGGAGCGCTTCTCGGAGCTCGAATCGCAGCGGTTGCGCTTCCGCTCGACCGTGCCGACGGGGATCGACTTTCCCTTGCGTGGGGGTCAAGTGATTCCGACGACGACGTACTTTGCTGCGCTCGACGAGGCTGGCGACCATGTCACGCTGCTCGACGGTCGCTTCCCTGAGCCACCGAGTGTGAGTGAGGACGGCAGACTTGGCGGCCCGATCGAAGTGGCGCTGACGGAGCGCGCGGCCAACGCCTATGGGATCGATGTTGGTTCTGAGTGGCAGATCGTCGACGGATTTGATGAGTGTGACCGCGAACCCGATCCGCCGCCGGGCGGACCTCCGCCTCCGCCGCGACCTCCGTGTGAGCCGACGATGGCGATTACGCGATTCGTCCCGGTTGTGGTCTCGGGAATCGTGGAGCCGGACAACACCGACAGCACCTACTGGAGGCGGGTCCCGCGCGAGATTACGTTTGGCGTGTACTCCGGGCCACCACAACTGCAGACGGTGCCGCTGATCATCCCTGAGCAGACCTTCGACGACGAGTTGCCTCGGGTGATGAGCGGCTACATCGTCAACACGACGTGGATCTCGGAGTTGGACACCGATCAGCTGAACGTCGCGGTGTTGGACGAGACGCGCGGAGCGTTCGACTTGCTGCGCGAAGATCTGCGTTCCGTGGGCGGAGCGGTGCGCTCGCCGATCGAACCTCGGCTCGAGTCGTTCGTCAAAGACCTGGACTACACGCAGGTACCGATTCTGATGCTGCTGGCGCAGGTGGTGGGAATCGCGCTGTTTTATGTCGTGATCGTGTCTGGCGTGCAGGTCGCCGAGCGACGCGAGGAGCTGTTCTCCATGCGCTCGCGTGGCGCGTCGATTATGCAGGTGATCTCGCACACGGCGATTGAAGGGATTTTGCTCGCGATCATCGCGGCGGCGGTGGCGCCGTTTGTCGCGATGGGCGTGATCGGGTTGTTGGGCTACACGCCTGTCTTCGAAACTCTGACCGGCGGCGAGACAATTCCGACGACGCTGACCGACATGGCGTTCCTGCTCTCGGCCGCTGGGGCGATTGTGGCGGTGCTGTTCACCCTCGCTCCCCTGGTGCTGGCGAGCCGCACGCGGGTCCTCTCGGAGCGATTGCGCAGCGTCTCTCGACCGGCTGGTCCGAACGCGCTGCAACGCTACTTCCTCGATGTCGCGCTGGTGCTCGTCGCGGTGGGACTGATTTTCGAAGCGGACTTGCGCGGCACGGTGTTCGAACGCAATAGCGTCGGCGGACTCTCGGCCGATCCGCTCCTGTTGAGCACACCGATCCTCTTCGCGCTGGCGGCGACGCTGGTGATCCTGCGGTTCTTGCCGTACCTGTATCGATTCTTCGCCTGGCTCACGTATGACCGATTCCCGCTCTCGATCGCGTCGACGTTGCGTTATGTGAGCCGCACGGTCGGGCCGGCGGCGCGGCTGACGATTCTGCTCATGCTTGGCGCAGCGCTCGGGACGTTCGCTGCGTCCTATGCCGACACGGTCGAGCTCTCGCTCGCCGAGCGGATCGAGTACGACAACGGGGTCGAGTTCCGCGTCGGGCTGGGGGAAAGCGGTTACACCACCGCCAATGGCGTGCGCACGCGGCTGGGTCCGGTTGAAGGGGTCGAGGGAGTCGCTGCGGTGCATCGCAGTAAGGTCTCGGCTGGGCGCAGCGTGGGGACGACGACGAGCGTGACCGCGCTCGGTGTCGAGCCCAAGGCGGCGATCGAGATGATGTGGTTCCGCGAGGACCTGTCGCTGCTGACGTTTGAGGAGCTGATCGGCACGATTGACGTGCCACCGGTTGGTCGCGGGGTCGGAATTCCGGCCGAGACCTCGACGCTGCGGCTGTGGGTCAGAATGGGCGACGGCGAGACTGACCAGTCGCTCTGGATCCGCGTCCGAGATGGCGACGGTCGCTATCACACCGCTGGCGGACTGCCGATGCCGCCCTCGGACACGCCGTGGACGGCGATGGACATCGACTTCCAGCGAGAGGTCGTCGGCGCTGGCGCCACCGCGCCGTACTCGTTGCACTCGATTGTGATGAGCGAACCGTTCGGCCTGTTCGCATCCGAGCCGTCGACCGTGTACTACGACGCTGTCACCGCTATTCAGCCCGATGGTCGAGAGCTGATCATCGAGGATTTCGAGAATCAGGGTTGGCTGGCGTTCGTCCAACGACGCGGCACCGGCGACGAAGTTGAGTTCGAGGTCGACGACGATCCGATATCGGGCGAGCGCGTGTTGGCGTTCTATCCAGGGGTCGGACAGTCGCCAGGATTGCGCGCTGCACATTTCGCTGATCCTGCGTTCTGCAGCAACACGCGATGCACTGTTCCGACGATTGTGAGCGCTGATTTCGCCGAGCGCCAGCGCTTAGAGGTCGGCGATCGCTTTCCGCTGCGGATGGACACGGTGGTGATCACCGCTCGGGTGGCGAGCATCGTGGAACTCTTCCCGACGCTGCGTCCCGATGAGCAGTCGTTCATCGTGGCCGACTACGATGCGCTCTTCCACATGGGCTCGGTGACCGGCTTGCGACCAGGTGTCACGCCGACGGAGGCCTGGCTCGACCTGAGCGACGATCCAGAGGTGCGCGCCGCTGCCAAAGCGGAGCTGAACCGACCCCGCTACTCGCTGGGGAAGTTCTTCGACCGCGACGAACGGCTCGACGACAGCGGCAGCGATCCGCTGACCACGGCCGGCGGATCGGGAATCCTGCTGGTCGCGTTCATTGCGATCTCGTTGCTCTTGGCGCTGGCGTTCTTGGTCTCGATGGCGGTCTCGGCGCGGCAACGGAGGCTGGAGATGGCGCTGCTGCGAACGGTCGGCGTGGGCAACGCCAGCATCTTGTTCCAGATATTCCTCGAGTACGCGATCATCGTCGGGACGGGCTTGGTGCTCGGCGTGATTCTGGGCAACCGAATCTCGCTGCTGCTCTTGGCCTACTTGGAGATCGATGAGACCGGTCGGACGGTGCTGCCACCGTTCCAGATCGAGACGGACTGGCAGATTCTCGGGGTGGCGTTCGCGGTGCTGGTCGGAGTGCTCGTAGTAGGCGTGCTCGCCACTTGGCGCTGGTTCCTCAAGCTGGAGTTGAACCGGGAGCTGCGTCTCACGAACTGATCGCGCGGCGCGCAGACGAGCCTGGGGTGCGAGGGCTTCGATCCGTTGTAGCTGAGGGAGTCGCGACTACTTGGCGTCGGTCGTTGCTAGACGAGGATTGCGATCAGCATTCCGCCCAAGATGGCCCATACTCCGCCGATCAGGATGTAGGTCCGTCGATAGTGCTTGCTCACCATGTCGCTGATGCTCACGAAGAGGGCAGCGTTGTTCGCTTGCTGCCGCTTGACTAACTCATCGATTCGAGCGTCGCTATAGCGGTAGAGGCGTTCCTCCGCCGCCTTTCGTTCAGCTCGTTCCTCTTGGATCTCTTTCCGCATTTGGGCCATGTCGTTCTGCATCAGCGCGAAGTCGGTCTTGATTTCGCTGGCATCCTCCTTGATCTCTTTGACGTCTACCTTGAGCTCATCGCCGTCTGTGCGGACGGTGTGCAGTTCTGCCTTGACTTGGTCCAGCTCTGAGCGCAGGACGGCGATGTCTTCTTTGGTGGCGAGATTGTCGACGGGCGCCTCGAGGACATCGAGGAACGCTCGAGCATCCTCTTCCGACCAGCCCAGTCGTTCGACCAGGACGTCACGCATCGGCAGCTTGTCGAACATCACCATCTTGAGAGAGTATCGCGCTAGAGGCGTCGGAGGCGACGCTTTTGCGTGAGCCAGCCTCGGATGTCGGGCGCGGCGAGCGTCGCCGCGGCGGCCGGTGTGCCCCACGCGATGCAGGCGACGCCGCACGTCGCGCCGGAGGCGGCGATCCCGAGCAGCGCCACCACAATCGCCATTGGCGCGAGCGCGTACCAGGGCGCCGCTGGGCTGGTTCGCGTACGGGCCAGATGAAGCAGCATCAGGAGCAGTCCAGCCGCTGCCACGACAGCACAGACGATGTACAGACCGGTTGAGTCCTGGTTGACCAACGTCGCGACGAAGGCCGCGGCGACGCCTCCAACGGTCAGGCTGCCTGCTGCGTATCCCATGTGATGAGTCTACCGATTGCCAAACGCGATGCTTAGCCGGTGAGGCGACGGTAGAGGGTCGGCAGGCGACGCGGGAGCGACTCGATGTCGGCGACGACCTCGTACGCCATGTCCTGACACATCTGCTTGAGGTAGTCGTGGCCAGCCCGGTCGACGGTGAGCGCGAACGGCACCATGCCCTCGCGACGAGCCTCGGTGAGCGCCATCTTCGTGTCGTGGATCGCGTATTCCTTCTCGGTGCGGTCGCGGCCGTAGCCGTGGTCCTGCGGACGACCATCGGAGAGCAGCATCAGAATCTTCACCTTGGCGTCGGTGTTTTGGAGCTTCCAGATGCAGTGTCTGATGGCTGGTCCCATGCGCGTCGAGCGGACGGGAGCGATCTTGTCGATGCGCTCCTTGATTCGGTCACCGAATGGCTCGTCCATGTCCTTGTAGACGAAGAACTCGACGTTGTCGCGACCGTAGCCGGAGAATCCGTAGACACCGTACTTGTCGCCGATTGTTTCCAGCGCTTCGATCAGGAGGACGACGGCCTCTTTCTCGAGGTCGATGATGCGCTTGCCGGGATGGCGCGCCGCCTCGGCCCGACGCTGCGCCCACCAGCTCAGGTACTTGCGCGGATCGTCGTCGAACTGATCGTCTTGACGCTGGTCGTGGTGCTTTTGGATTTCCTCATCCGTCGATGCAGAGACGTCGAGTAGGAAGGCGACGGCGACGTCGCGCTCGACCTTGTTGCGTCGGTAGAAGAGCTTGGTCTCGGAGGCGCCACCGGCGATTTTCTCGGTGTACCACTCGATCACGGCGTCGAGGTCGTAGTCCTCGCCGTCGGTGAGACGCTTCATCTTGCGGAACATCTCGGGACGTAGCATCTCGAACTGCTTGCGAGTTTCCTGGACGAGTTGGGTGTGCTCGTGCAGCGTCTCGGTGTAGTAGTTGGTCGTGCCGGCCTCGCCGCGTTGCTCTTGCACGCGACACCATCGCGGCTTGTAGTCGGCCGCGCGGAAGTCCCACTCGTCGTAGTAGAACGACTGCGCCTCGACAGGCAGCTCTTCGCCGTCTTCGGCGCCGGTCGAGTCGTCGCCCATGGCCTGTTGGCCTTCCTGACGCTCGCCCTGAATCTGGTTGACCTCTTTGAGCAGATTGTCGAGGAACATGCCCGACGACTCGGCGAGGTCCATGTCCATGAGCTCGTTGATCGAGATCTCGACCGACTTCTCGAGCAGCTCTTGGAGCTGTTCCTTGGTGAGCGGAATCGGTGGGGCGTCGCCGGAGCCGGTTTCGCCCTTGAGCTTCATCAGCAGTTGGACGAGCTCGGGCTTGAAGTCGCCGCGGAAGTCGACCGGGTCTGGGCTGTCGTAGGGCTGCTCCTCCGAGCCCGGCATGAAGGGCATGAACGACTCTTCGAGTCCCGACGAGCCGGAGCCCGGCATCATGTCGGAGTCGTCGCCGGCTTCGGGGTCGCCCGACATCTCTTGCTCGAAGTCGGACCAATCCTCGCTGTCGAGCTCAACGTTGGGAATCTGCGCCAGCCACTCGTAGAGGAGCGCCGTCGCGGCGGCGCTGTCCTGCACGGTCGCGCCCTCGTGTCGAATCCGATTGAGCACCCGCAGGGGCGTGCGCATCTCTTCTGAGAGCTCTTGTGGCCAGCGGATGCGGCCGATTTCATCGAGCGAGGCGCGCAGGAGGTTTTCCACCATCGCTTGCCGTGCGGGCATGTCCTCGACAGGTCGGCGACGATCGATCGCTGCTTGCTGGAGTCGAGAGAACGCGCGCCGGACGCCGGCGTATTCGCGCTTGACGATCGTGTCGATGCGAGTGTCTTCGACGATTGTGAAGAGGTCGTGCGCGAGCTTGCGGTCGTCGAACTGGTCGAAGAAGCGCTCCATGTCGGTGTGGATTTGGGCTTCCTCGACACCCTCGACGGCGGTCACGACACCGTTGCTGTGTCCATTGCTAGAGCCGTTCTCGGAGGGTGGGAAGAGCTGCGGATCCTCTTGCGCCTGGTATTCGAAGGAGCCGAACTCGAGTCGGCCGGCCTGGTGGGTCGCGAAGACCTTGTAGACGGCGAAGTTTTCTTCCTTGGTTGGGTAGCGCTCGACATTCTCGGGCAGGTAGATCGTGGTGCCCTCGGTCGTGGGGCTGCTCTCATCGACCCAGCCGACGCCCTTGGCGGTCAGCTCCTCGGACGCTTTGACTCCGACGTCGACGCCGGTCAGGGCCTTGCAATACATGCGAATCAGCTCGGAGACACGGTCGAGGTCGACGCGGCTGCTGAGCGCTTCCATCACCTCTTCGCCGCGCGCGGACTCGAGGCGGAAGAACGCCTCGCCGCCATCGCGGGACTGCTGGAGGATGCCCAGTCCGAATTCTTGCCAGCGGGCGATGTCGTCAATGCCGAGTCGATCGGCGACGCGTGGGGATGACTTGATGAACTCCATCGCGGCGTCGCCGGAGTGTCCGGCGAGCTGCTCGGCGAGTTCGAGCAGGCCCTCGTGGATGTCTTTGTCGACCTCGGAGAGGGCTTGTGCGGCCTCGATGAAGTACGGGTGGCCAAGTCGGCCGACCTGCATTGCGACCTGTCCCGAGAGCGAGAGATAGCGCGGGCGCTGTTCTTCGGCCACCTGTCGGAGGGCGCCCGGGCCACGCTCAAAGTAGACGCGAGCGTCGACCCACGCGGTGTGCGCGACGATGCCGCCGAACTCGAGGAACGGGGCGCGGTCGGAGCGGTCGAGCTGGGAGAGCACACCTGGCGCCATACCGAGACATGCCGACGCGAGCTCGTACGAGTGCGAGGCGAGGGAATCGATCAGGTCGACCAGGAGTCGCATTTGCGACAGCGGCAGATGCGGGAGGATCTGCGGGGAGACGTCGAAGTACTGGGCCGAGAGCGAACCGGACTTCCATGTCCCCTTGTAGAGCGACTTGCCTTGCGAGGCCCAGTCGTTCGCTTGGGGGACGGAGAGATGCGGCAGCACACTCGGTGAGGCGCGGAAGAGCGCGCCGGAGAGTGCCGGTGAGGTGTCCATCAGATCGATGCCGACCGCGCACCATTCCTTCATGCGGTCGTAAGTGATCTGCTCGAGCACGGGGCCGGAGGCGCGGAAGTACTCGGAAGAGGCCTCCCAGCTACGCAGCGAATGCCGCGCGATGTCGAGGCCGTCGCTGAGCCATTGGGCGAGCTCGTCGGGCTCGAGCACGGGCTGCACCGCCTCGAGCGCGGTCTCAAATTCCTGAGCCAGGGCGGGAGGAAACTGGCGGAGTCCCTCGCGAGCCTCTTCGACGAGTTGTGCGGTCATAGGTGTCTCGTTTCGTGGGGTGAATTTGGCACCCCTCTGACTACCGCTGCGTAGAGGAGCAACCCCGCAGCGTTACGACGTCAGACGGATCTCGCGGATTTCGGCGTGATCGTCGGACGTATCCAACACAGCATAGGTCAGGACCTGGTCGGTTCCGCGCATTTCGCCGGCTGAGCCAGGGTTGACAATCAGCGCGCGACCGATGCGTTTGACCAGCGGCGCGTGGGTGTGGCCGTAGATGATGAAGTCGGCCTCTTCCTCCGCGAGCTGCTGGAGTTGCGGATCGTGGGGGAAGAGGTAGTCGCGATACGGCGCCCATGGCGTCGCATGGAACATGAGCAGCTTCTTCGCGCCGATGTCGGTGCGGATGATCTGCGGCTGGCTACGGGTCCACTCGAGCAGCGATCGGTCGACGCTGGGCGAGGCCTGGGCGCGTGCACCGGCCTCGGAGAGCAGGATCTCCTCGTGATTGCCGAGCACGTAGCGCCCACCGAACTGCTTGAGCCGTTCGGCGACATCGTTGGAGAAGCGGTACTGATAGCAGGCATCGCCGGCGCAGAGCAGCTCGTCGATGTCGCCCATCTGCTCGACCGCGCGGTCGAGCGCGACGGCGTTGCAGTGGATGTCCGAGACGATGCCAATCCGCACTGCGTCCTCTGACCAGTCCTGAGCGATGCTCGCTAGGAATCTGCGGCCTTAGTCCTCGAAGATCGAGGAGACGACCTCTTCGATTGAGCGCTGTACTTCGCCGTCGTCGGTCAGCGGCCAGACAATCGACACCTGGCAGGCGCGACGCGGTGAGACGCCCTGAGCGATCATGCGCCCGGCGTAGATGAGCAGGCGGGTTGAGGCGCCTTCGGCCAGGCCGTGCTCGCGGAGGTTGCGGATTTTCTCGGCCATCTTGGCGAGATTGAGCGCGATCTCGTAGCTGCAATTGGCCTCGTGCTGGACGATCTCTGCTTCCGTCTCGCGCGGCGGGTAGTCAAACTCGACGGCGACGAATCGCTGGCGAGTCGACTGCTTGAGGTCCTTCAGTGCCGACTGGTAGCCAGGGTTGAAGGAGATCACGAGCAGGAAGCCGTCGCGGGCTTGGAGTAGCTGCGACTTCTTCTCGACTGGGAGAATGCGGCGGTGGTCGGTGAGCGGGTGAATCAGGACGGTGGTGTCCTTGCGCGCTTCGACGACCTCGTCGAGGTAGCAGATGGCGCCCGCTTTGACCGCGCGGGTGAGTGGGCCATCGATCCAGACCGTCTCGTTGCCTTCGAGCAGGTAGCGGCCGACGAGGTCGGACGCGGTCAAGTCCTCGTGACAGGCGACCGTGACGAGCGGGAGATTGGACTCTTGCTCGATCTCGGTCTTGCCGTCGCGGACAACGGCGAGCGGTCGGTTGAGGTGGTAGGCCATGTACTCGACGAACCGGGTCTTGCCGCAACCGGTCGGACCCTTGAGCAGAACCGGAATCTTGTTCTGCCAGGCGGCCTCGAAGACTTCGACCTCGTCCGAGACGGGGACGTAGTAGGGTTCTTCCTCGAGTCGGAATTCCTCAACTGCCCAACTCTTGTACTCGGTCAACGGTGCGGATGCGGTAGTCATCAAACGCTCTCCCCCTCGGTCGCTTCAATCGCGACGAGTTTGTGCACGAAGTTGTGGATTCTGAACCGTCCTGGTCTCAGGTGCAGACTGATTACAGCCTAGCTGCAACCCATCGTCTCGCTCGATTTGCCCATCACGCGGAGTGCATACCAGCCCAGGCGCGAGACACTCGCGTCGCGGCCTGTTCCATGCTGCAGTCGTTGGAGATGACCACATCGGCGTGCTTGAGTCGCTCGTCGTTGGTGATCTGAGAGTCGATTCGGCGATCCGCATCTTCCTCAGAGAAGTTGTTGCGCGCCATCAGGCGGTCGCGGGCGGTGTCGCGGCTGACCGCCACGACCCAGACCTCGTCGACCAAGTCCTGCCAGCCGGCTTCGATCATCACAGCGGCCTCGAGCACGGCGACCTCGGTGCCGGCAGCATCGAGACGTGCGAGCTCAGCCTCAGCCAGCGCGCGAATGCCGGGCCAGACGATGTCGGTCAGGCGCTTCATCCCGTCGGGATGTCCAAACACTTTCGGCCCGAGTTTGGAGCGGTCGATCGTGCCATCCTCGGCGACGAGGTCGTCGCCGAAGGCCTCCACGACCTGCCTAAAGGTCTCGGTGCCTGGTTCGTAGGTCTGATGACCGAGAATGTCGGCGTCGATCGTGGCGGCACCGAGTTCTTGAAGCTGCTTGACGACGGTGGACTTGCCTGAAGCAATTCCGCCGGTGAGTCCAATCGAGCGCATAGTCTGTCTGCGTCCCTGCCTCGTCGGCGTGAGGTGATGTTTGTGGCGCCACCCGACGACGATCATGCAGGCGCACGCGTAGAGGTCAGGCTATTGGCGAGGTGAGTCCTGGTCAACCGAGGACGGCGGAACGGCTCCGCAACGGCGATCGGTCGCCACAGAACTGTGTCGCAGTCAGCAGGAACTCGCCGACCAAATCGCTAGAGTTAACTCCCAATTGACACCTACTCAGGCGCGGCCGGGCGTGCCCCCGCGTCTGCATCGACGATCTGTGGCGCTGCCGAGCCCTCGGTGTCGTCGCAGCCACCGCGCACTCCGAACAACCCAGTTCACTGCGCCTCTGAGAGTATCTGGGGAGTCCTCCATGGCGATCGCCGAGCCGAAATCTGACACCACCGATTGCACCGACGGACGATTCTGGCTGCTCGAAGCCGTAGACGGACTCTCCAGAGAGTCCTTTGAGATACCAAATGTGGTCGGTTCCTGGAGCGTGAGAGATTGTCTCGCGCATCTGGTGGGCTGGGACGCATGGTTCGCCAACGCGATCGAGCGCTCGGCCGACGGCATTCCGATCGGCCCCTTGCCGACCGAACGCGAAATCAACGAGGCGGCCCCTGGCGATTGGGTCGACCGACCGATCGATGATCTGCTGCGGATGTTGGTCAACATCCGCGCGCGCGTCGCGTACCAGGTCAGTCAGTTCACCGACGAAGAGCGCGATCAACCGTCGTTCGAAATCGAGGGGGAGCCGTACTCGCTCAACCAGCTAATCGACGGCCTGATCGGGCACGACATGGAGCACGCCGGCCACATTCGCACATGGCGCAAGACGCAGGGCGTCTAGGGCGAGACTGGCTCAGTCGGAAACGGTTGCGTCATCGCCGAGTGGCCCTCACACCGCCATCGGACGCCTGCCATCCTCCACCTTCTCCGTCATTCCTGCGACTACGTCGCAGGAATGACGATGCGACCTGCACAGCCTTTGTGCTGCTGTGTACGCCGCGAGCGCGTCGGCTCGGTGCAGACCTCAGCGAGATACCCGCGGCAGAGCGCGGGTATGACGAATTTGCTCGCGGCGCTTCGACTAGGCGAGTGCCTCGGCGAAGGCAGCTTCGAGGGCGGGCAGGACCTTCTTGTAGTCGTCGACGATTCCGAAGCGGGAGAAGTCGAAGATGGGCGCGTCGGGATCCTTGTTGATCGCGATGATGTTCTTCGAGCCTCCACAGCCGGCCATGTGCTGGCTCGCTCCCGAAATCGCGATTGCGACGTAGAGCGTCGGCGAGACCACGGTGCCCGTCAGACCGACCTGCTGCGAGGGCGGGTACCAGCCGAGGTCACAGGCCGCGCGTGACGATCCGACCGCGGCGGTGAGCACGCCGGCGAGCCGCTCGAGGTCGGCGAAGGCCTCGGGACCGCCCAGTCCGCGACCGCCGGAGACGACGATCTCCGCGTCCTCGAGACGAATGCCATCGGACTCGGCGAGTTCCTTGCCCGTCGTCTGGGCGCGCAAGGTTGGCTCAGCCACGTCGACCGCGATCACGTCCGCCGAGCGGGAGTCGTCCGCCTCGAGCGGGTCCTGCGACTTCGGACGCACGGTGATCACCTGTGGATCGGTCTGCACGGTCACGACCTGTCGCGCGTTGCCGCCGTAGCAGCTCCGCGTCGCCTTGACTCGGTCGCCGTCGACCTCGAGTCCGAGCGAGTCCATGATCGCTGCGGTGCCGAGACGCGTCGCGAGACGCGGCGCGAGGTCGCGGCCCAGGCTCGACTGCGACATCAGCACGACGGCGGGCGAGTCCTGCTCGACGATCCCCTGCGCGATCGGCAGGTAGCTGTCGGTCTGATACGTCGCGAGCGAGTCAGCGTCGGCGGTGTAGACGGTGTCGGCGCCGGACGGCCCGGCCGCGGCTGCGGCGTCGCCGAGCCCGGAGCCGATCAGCGCCAGCGAGACGCCGCCGCCGAGGTCGCCGCTCAGGCGCGAGGCCGCGCCGAGGATCTCCAGCGTGGGAGCGGTCAGGCCGGTTTCATCGGTCTCGCCGATGACGAGGATTGATGCCATTTCGAGGTTCCTTACTTGATCTGCGGCAGGGGAGCCCCCTCTGCCTTCGGCATCTCCCCCAGAGGGGGAGAAAAGTTGATGATTTCAGCGGCATCTCCCCACAGAGGGGGAGAGCAGTTGATGATGTCAGCAGCAGCTCCCCCAGAGGAGGGGAGAACAGCTGATGATGTTCAGCGGAATTTACCCCCAAAAGGGAGAGCTACTGAACTTGCTAGAGGATCTTCGCCTCGCGGAGGGCGTTGACGAGGCCGGCGGCTTTCTCTTCGGGGCTGTCGCCCTCGATGATTTCCACCTCGACATCGCTCGTCGGTTGGTAGAGCGCGTGCATCTGCACTCGCGCGCCCGCCGCGCCGACCTCTGCTGCGTCGAGACCGAGGTCCGACGCGGTCAGCTCGGTCACCTGCTTGCGCGCCGCCTGCATAATCTGGCGGAGCTGCGGGTAGCGCGGGTCGCCGAACTCGTTCGAGATTGTGAGCACACACGGCGTGGGCAGCTCGACCGTCTCGAAGCCGTCCGCGACGACGCGCGAGACGGTGATGCTGTCGCCGTTGAGCTCGGCCCCGCGAAGCACGGTGGCCGAGGGCAGGTCGAGCAGCTCGGCGACGATGCTGCCCACGGTGCCTTGGTCCCAGTCGGCAGCTTGGCGACCGAAAATCAGCACATCGGGCACGCCGAGATGCTGGATCGCCTTGGACAGCGCAAGCGCCGTCGTCCAGGCGTCGCCGCCGTCGAAGGCGTCGTCCTTGAGGTGGTAGCCCTCATCGGCGCCCATCGCGAGCGAGTGCTTGATCGCGTCGCGGGCGGAATCGGGCCCCAGCGAGACGATGTTCACGGAACCGTCGCCCGAGGCATCCTTGATGCGCAAGGCGGCCTCGACGGCTTGGGCGTCGAACGGTGAGATGACGGGCGAGATGCCCTGAGCGGGCAGGACCTGCATGGCCTGCTCGTCGACTTTGAACGCCGCGGCGGGCGTCTCGGGATCGGGAATCTGCTTCACGCAGACAATGACATCCATCAGTTCCTCCGGGATCGGATCGTAAATCGAAGTAGTCGCGTCCAACAGCGTATTGTGTCGGTCGCGAGCGAAGTAAGCAGTCAGATGGGATACACACCGAAAATATCCGACGTCCCGCAGGCACCGTACGCCCGTCCCCGACGTAATCGAGGACCCGTTCCCCTCCCCTTCCGATCCCCTCTCCCTCTGGGTGAGGGTGAGGGTCCCCTCTCGTCCCAAAGCACCATGCCCCCGTCCCCGACTCGATCGGGGACCCGTTCCCTCCCCATCCCCTCCCTTCCCCATCACGCGCGCCCGTCCCCAGCCCCCGGTTCACGCGGGGGTCAGCCCCCCGTCCCGGCCTCCCTTCCCTCCTCAATGTTCCCGCGCATGCGGGAATCGGTTCCCCTCGCCCGATGCTCGAAGCGCTGCATATGAGAGTGTCTCACTTGGCGGCCGTGGCAACGCTCGTCGCACTGCTCGGCGCGATGCTCGTGGCACTCCCCTCGGCAGGGGCCGCGCCGATCGCGTATGGGGACTGCGCAGCAGCTCCAATGGTGAACTACCTCCTGATTGGTGACTCATGCACCATTGAGAACACGGCGTCAACTTCAGAGTCGACGTCGAGTGACTCAAGTGTTGCTTCACTACCGGAAACCGAAGCCGACAACATGGCGGTGACGGCGGATGGTCTTGGCACTGCAACAATCACTGTTGATGACACGGCTGACAACAACAATGACCAAATGTATACGGTCACCGTCATTCCTGCGTCGGTGCTGGAAATCACCTTTGACGACAGCGACGACACGGTCAAGGCAGGTACTCCGGTGGAGGTCGGGGTCAAGATCAGAGCCGCCGGCATCGCGTCCAGTGTCGCGAACGGCACCACTGTCACGTTGAGTGTTCCGAGTACCGGTCTGTTCTTCACGACAGGCAACACGACGACCAGCCAACAAGCGACGCTTGGCACACCGACCGCTGCCGTTACCGAAACCATGACTGCTGCGGGCAACAAGAAGAGTCTTTCGACGAGAGGAGCGCCTGACGGCACGTACATCGTCACTGCAACACTCAGCCATGACATCGGAAACCTCAAGAAGGGCGACTACACTAAGCGGCTCTTCATTGCCGATCCAGGTAAAGGCGTCGGCTCAGCCACGCTGACTCTCGACACTGGCGAGAAGAGCACAGTGGGCGTTGAGGACACTGTTACCGTAGTGGTCACGGCGAAGAACTCGCTAGGCAACCGCGCGAATAATTCCGACGTAACGCAGGTAATTGTGCGGGCCATTGGTGCCGATGTGACCATCGGAGACTCCGTACTGGAGAACGGCGTTCCGGCAGACTCTACCGTCAGCAACGGCAATCAGATCCTGGACGACAACAACGAGACACCGAACGACTCTAGTGATGACATCCATGCAAATGCGGTGACCAAGGCGACGATCGCTCGATCCACCGTGGGCTCTGTGGTTGTCTATGCCTTGGTAATCGGATCCGGAGTAGACGCCCGAACCGATGAACTGACGATCGTGTTCTCAGGTCCCGCTGAGTCGATCGCTGTCGGTGCTGCAAGTGACCAACTAGGTCAGATGGACAAGTCGATCACGTTTGATGTGACGGCTTCTGATTCCGCAGGCAACTCTGCCAAAGTGGGGCCAGGCGCCATCACAGTGGCTCTGAAGGATGTTGATGGCAGCACCCCGAAGAACCTGACTGTCACTGACATGCAGAAGTACACGGACAAGAACGACAACGACAAAATGGACTCTGGCGAGGAGGACGAAACAGTCGTAGTGGTGACGGTGACTTCCAACAAGACCACAGCCGCCACTCCGGGTGAGTACACCGCCGAAGTCACCTTGAACAATGATGTCGACACCAAACAAACCGCGTCCTTCACTGTGGTTGGCCCAGCCGCTGAAATCGCTGTGGAAGTCGACAAATCCGAGGTCGAGATTGGCGATGTGGTGACCGTCACAGCGACAATCACCGACAAGGATGGCAATGCAATCTCTGACCGCAGTGGCAAGGCAGCAGGGATGACCGACGTCGAGTTCTCAAGTGCTGGCTCCCTTGAGCTGGCAGGATTCGGCGCTGACGCAGGTGTAGTCCACAAGGCCTCAAACGACGGCGTTGCTACAGCGAAGTTCGTTGTGACGAAGGGCAGTGGAAGCGCGGTCATCTTGGTTGACTCAGGTGCGGCAACCGGCACGACCTCCGTAAGCACTGCGCCGGTCGAGGTCGAAGCAATGCCAGAGCCTGCGCCAGAGATGGTTGGGAATCACTGCATCGAGAATAAGGGTGGCTTTGCTGTCTGGACTTGTGGTGTGAGTGCTATGGCCTCGGAGGTCTTTGCACTGGTCCAGCCGGAAGGCGCGACGGCGATTCACCTGTGGAGCACGATCTCCATGTCGTGGGTGCGCTACTCGGTCGTTGATGGTACGACGGTGCCGGGCTCGAGTGACTTCATGGTCACTGAGAACTCCATCCTCTACATCAGTAACTAGCGGGGGCAACTAAGGGGCCCTCACCCTACCCCTCTCCCTCAGGGAGAGGGGATCAGAAAGGGAAGGTGCTCCTCTCCCTCAGGAAGAGGAGCACTGAACCCTCACCCCTCGCTTGTCGAGGGGTGAGGGACGGGAACAGACCCCCGCGTTCGCGGGGGAATTGAAGGAAAGGTGCTGACATGCAACTCATGACACGTGTCATTACTGTTGCGATGGGTGTTGTCATTGCGGTGGCAGCGATAGCGTCGGCTTCTGCGCAGCAGGAGCCGCCTCACCGGTTCTACGGACATGGTGCTACTGCCGGTGACACTATTGGTGTCCACATGAACAATGATGACCTCACGCTCATCGCATCGGCGATGGTTGCTGATGATGGTTCGTGGTACATCGATGTGGACCGCGACGAGGCCGAGAATGTGGTCTTCTCGATCAACGGTGCCGTCGCTGAGGCTGAGGTGACGTCGCAAGGCGGCGGCCAGGACGAAGTCACGCTCACGGCCATGGCCATGGAGGACGACTCCATGATGGACGAGGGCGACGATGGTGAGATGTCCGAAGACGACGAAACCATGATGGAAGACGACGGCGAGATGTCGGACGATGACTCCATGATGGACGAGGACTCGATGGACGAAGACGACCACATGGACGACTCGATGGCTGACAACGGTTATCCGGCGACGGGTTCTGGTGGTCTGGCTGCTGATGGTGGTGTGTCGGCGGGCCTGGTGGGTCTGCTGATTGCGCTTGGTGCAGCGGCGATCGCTGGGGTTGGTGTTCGTCGGGTTCGGAATCGGGCGTAGTTCGGGCGACATCCCCGAGGGGCCCTCACCCCCCGCCTTCGCGGGGGCAGGCTCTAGCCCTCTCCCAGAGGGAGAGGGGATCAGAGAGAACAGGAGGCGGGGTCGTGAGGCCCCGCCTCCTGTTGTGTTTGGGGCTTGGGAGCGCCGAGCGGGTCCCCGATCAAGTCGGGGACTGGGGAATGGGTGGCGAGCGAGGACGGAGCGGGTCCCCGCTCGGGGGCGGGGACGGGAACGGGGCGAGATTCCTGCGGCGGAGCGCGGGAATGACGGTGCTTGAGCGGGGTCGGACGGTGTTTGAGCGGTGCTTGAGCGCTGTCTGAGGGTCGTCGGGACTTTTGAGACAGTCTCAGTGGGGAGTTCTTTCTGATTTGGGGCTGTTTTGGGGTCTCTTAGACTCGCTGTGGATAACTTCTTTGTAGTGAGGTGGGTTTGACATGGCTGACACTCCGACGATTGACTGCCAGGTTCATGCGTATGCGCGCAATACTCCTGAGCATCCTTGGCGCGCGGTGCTGACGGGGCCGGATGAGGTCACGGGCGACGACATGGTGCAGGCGATGGATGCGAACGGCGTCGAAGGGGCGCTGTTGATCTCGCCGTACACGATCTATGGGTATGACCCGTCGTATGTGTTGTCGGTGTGGGATCAGTACCCGGATCGGTTCGGCTTAATTCGGCCGTTCGATCCACGCTCGGAGCGGGTTGCGGATGAGGTCGCGGAGTGGACATCGCTGCCGGGCGCGGTCGGGGTGCGCGTGGTGTTGGCGTATGAGGACGTGTCGGCCGACGACGCGGGGACCAACGCAATCCTTGAGGCGGGCGCTCGGGCTGAGGTGCCGGTCAACGTGCTTTGCTGGGGCAAACTGCCGATCCTGCGCGAGGTCGCGCGTCGACATCCGAACACGCAGATCGTGATTGACCATGTCGGTTTGCGGCAGCCGTTCGAGCCGCCGCCGCCCGAGCATCCGTGGGCAGACCTGGACGAGGTCGCGTCGTTGGCCGAGTTCGAGCACGTGGCGATCAAAATCTCCGGCGCGTGCACGCTGTCGCATCAGCCGTTTCCCTACGCCGACATCTGGGAGCCGCTGGGTCGGCTGTTTGAGGCGTACGGGTTCGATCGGTGCATGTGGGGCACGGACTGGACGCGAGCGGTCAACTTGCTCACATTCGAGCAGGGCGTAGAGGCATTCCGCGTGACCGAGACGCTCTCGGAGGACGAGCGCGCAGCGCTGATGGGCGGCACGCTCGAGCGGATTTACGGATGGTCGCCGGGAGCGGGCTAGGGTCGCTCGTGCTCGGCCCATTCGTTGAACATGGACGTGCGTCCGCCGTCCACGACGAGGTCGTGCGAGTTGACGAAGCGGCCGGCGTCGCTGGCGAGGTAGAGCGCGGCTTCGGCGATGTCCTCGGAGAGGCCCGCTCGGGACAGGGTGGTCGCGCGGGACAGATTGCGGGTCAGTTTGTCCATCTTGCGAGCGTTCTCTTCGTCGGACAGCGCATTGGCGCGGGCTGATCCGCCGTAGAAGATCGGTGTGGCGATCGCGCCTGGCGAGATCACGTTGACACGGATGCCATAGCGTCCGAGTTCGACACCGGCGAGCTTGGAGTAGTGGGTCAGCGCGGCCTTGATCGCGGAGTAGAGCGGATCACCCTGTCGGTATCGGATGGCGGCGATGCTGGAGTTGTTGATGATCGAACCGCCGCCGGCGGCCTTCATCGGTTCGATGGCGAATCGGATGCCGAGCATGACGCTGCGCAGCAGCAGGTGGACTCCGTAGTCGATGTCTTCGCTGGTGATCGAGTCGAAGGCGCCTCGCGTCGGTCCACCGGCGTTGTTGAAGAGAATGTTGAGCGCGCCGAATCGTTCGACGGCGAAGTCGATGGAGGCCTTGATATCGTCCTCGCGCATCACATCGGCTTCGTGGTAGACCGCGTCGGGTCCAAGACGCTCGGCGAGCGCTTCGCCCTTGTCGCGCGAGCGACCGGTAAGCACGACCTGCGCACCCTCAGCCACGAAGAGCTCAGCGGTCGCAGCACCGATCCCACTAGTGCCGCCCGTGATCACGGCAACTTTGTCCTGTAGTCGTTGTCCCATGGCTGGAAGGATAGTGGGTCGTTGATTGGGGGCCGATCTGGTGTTCGTCGTACCTGCCCCCCGTCCGTCTTTCACGCGCTCCGACGCGGGTTTCTCGCCGAGTCCAGCGGCAGCGTCGACGTTGTTGCTATGTGCCCGTCACTGGATACGATATGCGCGAGCCTGGTTCGGACGACTTGGTTCGGCGACCCTGCCTTTGCACACCGAAGGATTGACAGCATGGCATATGAACTATCGACGGACTTGCTCTACAGCGTTGACCACGCGTGGTTGCTCTGTGACGCCGACACGGCGGACGAGGTGACGATTGGGATCACGGAGTTTGCACAGGAGCAGCTCGGCGATGTGGTGTACCTCGAGCTGCCTCCTGCGGGAACCGTACTCACGGCTGGCGAGCCGTTTGGCGAGATTGAGTCGGCCAAGACGGTGGCAGAACTCTTCGCACCGGTGAGCGGCGAGCTGATCGCCAGCAATGCTGACCTCGAGGAGCGTCCTGAGCTGGTCAACGATGACCCGTACGGCGCGGGCTGGATTGTGCGGGCGCGACTCTCGGATTCGAGCGGTTTGGACAGCTTGCTCGACGCGGATGCCTACCGAGAACAGATCCCGGAGGAGTAGCGCTGGCCTGCCTCGATCGACTCCGAATCGCCATATCCGCACATCCCGAGGACTCCGCCGGTCGGTCGGTTGGACGAAACTGCGGTGGCGCGTCGGCTGGTGCTGCTTTGGCAGCGCACGCAGTGTGGTCGCCATGCTCTGGCTCTGATCGCAATGTCGGCGAAACACACGGGCGATCGGTGTTGCGCTAGCCTCTCCTTCATGTGATGTGTTTCGTATGCGCGTAGGATTGTCCACGCGCCCGCGAGTGATTCGGCAAGAGACGAGGGAGCTTGATGACACGACACTGGACACAACTACGACGTTCCCGACTGAGCCGTCGGTCGCTGCTGCGAGCGTCTGCTCGCGCTGGTGTCGGTGCGGCTGGGTTGGCGCTGGTCGGTTGCGGCGACGATGATGACGATGATCAGCCACAGGCGGTCGCCCAGAAGCAACAGCAAGATCAACAGGACCAACCACAAGCTCAGCAGCAGGATCAAGATCAGCCGCAGGCTCAGCAGCAGTCGATGCAGGATGACCAGGATCAGCAGGCTGATGCGCAAGCACAGCAGACCGAACAGCAGGAGCAGACCGTCGCCGACGCACAAGCTCAGCAACAAGAGCAACAGGCGATGGCCGATGACAACATCGACTACAACGCCACCGCAGTCGGCGCATACGGCGCGTTCCCGCAGATTCTCGACCAGGGCAGCGCACTCGCGCGCGGCGGACAGTCAGCGTCCAACAACTATCACTTCGGCGCGGTCTTCCCGCTCGATCCGTTCGGCAGCGCGGTTCCTGGCGGCCTGGCGGAGTGGGAGTTCATCGGTTCAGAAGCGCTGGTTGTGACCATGAACCCGGGTCGTACGTTCCATGACGGCACGCCGGTGACCGCCGAGGACGTCAAATTCACCATCGACCGCCTCACTGGCAAGGCCGAGTACAACCCCGAGTACAACTCGGCCTGGACCGGCGAGCTCAGTTGGACTGGCGACAACGAACTGGTCGACGAGAACACGCTGCGCATCGAGCAGGCAGCGCCGAGTGTCGACGCCGCCAACAGTCTCGCGCTCGGTGGCTTCCCGATGTTCCCCAAGGCGTACCTCGAGGAAGTCGGCGACGACGGCTATGGTCAGTTCCCGATTGCGACCGGGTCGCTCAAGTTCGTCGAGTGGTCGCCCGATGAGTACATCAAGAGTGTCCGCAACGACGATTACTTCAACGACCGCAGCTACGAGTACGCACCGCGCCTCCCGTATCTGGCAGGCTACGAGGCTCGGTTGATCCCGGAAATTGGCGCTCGCGTGTCGGCGCTGGAAGCGGGTGAGGTCGACTTGGCTAACTCGATTCCGCCCGACCTGGCAGTGCCCCTGGGCGAAACCGGCGACTACAACGTCTTCTATCACCCGGCCCAGCGTGGCCTGCACATCAAACTGCCGATGACGATTGAGGAAGATCCGTACAACCCCGGTCAGCCCAACCCATGGCGTGACCGACGCGTGCGGATCGCCGCCAACTTGGCCGTCGATGTCGACGCGATCACCGAGAACATCATGACCGGCCGCGAGAACTACACCTACACGCTCTCGTCGGGTCAGTTCGGTTTCCCCGAGGACCTGCCCGAGCAGCGTTGGGGCTACGACCCTGAGGAAGCAAAGCGGTTGCTCGCTGAGGCTGGGTATGAGGACGGCGTCGAGACTGATCTGATCTATCTCGCCGGCCTCTACACCAACGACCAACTCTTCATGGAAGCGATCGCCGCAATGCTGCGCGAGGTGGGATTTATCGTCAACCTGATTCCCGAGGACATCTCCAAGTTCCTCGGCGAGGCGCGTAACAAAGAACTGACGGCTCCGTACCTCTTCCCGCAATCGGCGGGATTCACCTCGATCGGTTCGATGGCGATCTCGGTCGACTCGGCAGCGACCTATGAGCACCGCGTCGAAGTGCTCAGCGATGAGCGGGCCGAGGTCGACCGGCTGATCGCCGAGGCCAAGACTGAATTCGACACGACCAAGCGCCAACAGTTACTGAGTGACCTCGTCCGCATTCACTATCTCGAGGCCTCCTGGATCTTCCTCTTTGAACTGGTCCAGACCCACGTTGCGGCCTCGCGACTGCATTGGGACCCATACTTCCTCCAGCCGCCGTCGGTCGAGCTCTGGAACCTGAAGTCCATGAAGACCTAGGAATCGCGGGGAAGCGAGGAGTTGGCGATGGCCTCGCATCTGATTCCTCGACTGCTTCAGTCGATTGCGGTCGTGTTTGTGGTGGTCACGCTCGTCTTCGTGGGGAGTCGCTTGATTGGCGACCCGATCGAGGCGTACTCGGCGCGAAATGCGACGCCAGAAGCGATTGAGGCCCAACAGGAGCGGCTGGGCCTGCTCGATCCGATGATCGTTCAGTATGGGAACTTCCTCTGGGGCGCGCTTCATCTCGACTTCGGCGACTCATTCTTCTCGGAGCAACCGGCTTGGGACGAGGTGACGTCGCGGATGTGGGCGACGGTCCAACTGAGCCTCGCGGCATTCGTACTGATCCTCGCGATCGGCGTGCCGGTGGGGATGCTCGCGGCGCTTCGTCGCGGATCGGTTCCTGATTTGATCGCGCGGCTGCTTGCGTTGGTTAGTCAGGCGATGCCCAACTTCTGGTTGGGGCTGGTGCTGATCTTCATCTTCGCTGTGCAGCTCGGGTGGCTGCCAACGAGCGGCAAGGGTGGGTTCGAGAACCTGATTCTGCCGGCGATCACGCTCGCCGGCTTCGGCACGGCGGCGACCATGCGTCTGACCCGCTCGGGCATGTTGGAAGTACTAAGTAACGACTACATCCGCACGGCGCAGGCGAAGGGGCTTGCCACTCGCACGGTGATCTTGCGTCATGCGCTTCGCAATGCGCTCTTGGGATTGGTGACGTTCCTCGGCATCACGCTGGCTCAACTGCTGGCCGGTTCAATCATCGTCGAGGTCGTGTTCGCCTGGCCTGGGGTCGGACGGCTGATCTTCCGCTCGATCAGTCTGCGTGATTTCCCCTTGATTCAGGTCGGCGTGTTGTTGATCGCGGTCTGGTTTGTGGTGATCAATATCCTCGTCGACCTCTCCTACAACTTCCTCGACCCGAGAATCCGCGTGGGCGGCGGCACATGAGTGGGCAGTCCGGTCATTCAGGTCCGTCAGAGGCGACGCTCCCGCGTTCGTTCACGGACGGCGTGCAGCGTTGGCGTGTGTGGTCGCGGCGACTGCCTCGCGGCTGGCCAATGCTCAGTGTGTATCTGGTCGTGTTGGGTGTGTTCGTCTTCGCTGGAATCTTCGCCGACTGGATTACGCCACACGAGCCCACCGACCAGAGTCTGGTCAATCGCCTCCAAGACCCTGTGTGGCAGGAGGGAGGCTCGTCCGAGTACTTCTTCGGCACCGACGGTCTGGGCCGCGACATCCTGAGCCGATTGATCAAGGGCAGTCAGACGTCGCTGTTGGTGATCGTGACGATCATTCCTGGATCGCTCGTGCTCGGCACGGGGATCGGGTTGGTCGCCGGTTGGCGTCGGGGAGCGTTTGACTCGTTTGCGATGCGCTTGGTCGAGGTGCAGCTCGCGTTCCCGGCGTTCCTGTTCGCGCTGTTGATTGCGGCGATGCTCGGGCCTTCGCTGCGTAACGTGATTGTGATTCTGATCCTCTTCCTCTGGGCGTCCTACGCACGTCTGGTGCGAGCCGAGGTGCTCAGTCTGCGCGAGCGTGAGTTCGTGCTCGCCGCGCGGACAATCGGCGCGTCCGATTTGCGTCTGATGACGCGGCATCTGCTGCCCAATGTGATCAACTCGGTGGTCATCCTGGCGACGCTGAACGTATCGATCGTGATCATCGCCGAGGCGTCACTATCGTTCCTCGGCGCTGGTGCCGGGCCTGAGACGATCTCGTGGGGCAAGATGGTGGCGGAGGGTCGGGACCTGCTAAAGATTCGATTCTGGCTGACTGGCGTCCCCGGCATCACGATCATGATCGTCGCGCTGGTCGGCAACTTGCTCGGCGACTGGCTGCGTGACTACCTCGATCCACAGCTACGCAACGTGCGCTGAGGAGACCTGCGTTTCGCTCGGCACTCGGTGCTCTGGGAGAGGCCTGTTGGCAAACCGCACACTCCGTCATTCCTGCGCATAGCGCGGGAATCTCGATCCGCGCGGCAGGGACGATGTGCTGTCGCGGTGCGACTGGGAGGGTTCCGGCGCGCACTCCAGATAGAGCTCGGCAGAGCTAGACCCCCTCCGCCTACGGCACCTCCCCCTTCGAGGGGGAGGAAAGAGTTACTCAACAGGTCTCCACTCGGCGAGATACCCGCGGCGCAGTCCGGGTATGACGGAGAGTTCAACTGCGCGGGTATGACGAACAGTCTCCGTCGGTGCTATCCGCGACCGAAGAGCGGCATTTTGGTTGCCATCACGGTGATGAATGGGACGTTGGCGTCGAGCGGTAAGTTGGCCATGTAGAGCACGGCGTCGGCGACGTGCTCGACGTCGAACGTTGGCTCTGGCACACGCTCACCGTTTGGTTGCGGCACCCCGCGTGACATCGCCGCCGTCATCTCCGTGGCAGCATTGCCAATGTCGATCTGACCGCAGGCGATGTCGTACTTCCGACCGTCGAGCGCGGTCGATTTGGTCAGACCGGTGAGGGCGTGTTTCGTCGCGGTGTAGGGCGACGAGTTCGGTCGGGGACGGTCGGCCGAGATCGATCCGTTGTTGATGATCCGTCCGCCGCGCGGTTCTTGGTCTTTCATGATCCGAAATGCTTCCTGCGTGCAGAGGAAGCAGCCGGTCAGGTTGAGGTCGACGACCTGTTGCCATTGCGCAATCGAGAGGTCCTCGAGCGGCAGCGGAGGAGCGCCGCTGCCGGCGTTGTTGAAGAGCAGATCGAGTCGGCCGTATTCGTCACGGACCCTCGCGAAGAGCGCGGCGATCGATTCCGCGTCGGTGACATCTGTCGGTACGGCGATGCTGCGTTCGGCATCGGCGCCAGCCATTTGCTGGGTCTCTTCGAGTCGCTCCAGGCGTCGGCCCGCCAGCGCGACGGACCAGCCGTCACGGAGCAACGCCAGCGCTGAGGCGCGTCCGACGCCAGAGCCCGCACCGGTGATCACTGCTACTCGCGCCGAATTTGTCTCTGTCATGCCGAGCTCCCGTCGTCTGGTGTTGCAATCGGTGTCGGAATTCCGTATGGCTGGGCCCACGTCAATCCCTCGACCGTGTCGCCGCGCGGTCGATACTCGCAGCCCACCCAGCCGTCGTAGCCGAGTTCGTCGATCAACTGCAGCAGGTACGCATAGTTGATCTCCTGCGTGACATCTGGCTCATGCCGACCGGGCACGCCGCTGATTTGGATGTGGCCGATCACGTCGAAGTGGCGAGTCAATGTCTCGGACAGGTGGCCTTCCATGATCTGCAGATGGTAGAAGTCGCATTGCAGACGCACGTTCTCGCAATCGACCGCTTCGATGATCTGTCGCGCCTGCTCGCTGCCGGTGAGGAAGTAGCCGGGATTGTCTGTCGTGTTCAGCGGCTCGAGGAGGATGTCGATATCGTGCGCGGCCGACCGTTGGGCGGCCCATCTAACGTTCCCGACGAAGGTGTCGTGCGCATCGGAGTGATCGGTTCGGCCGGCCAAACAGTGGATCTGCCGACAGCTCAACTCGTTTGCGTACTCCAGCGCTCGTTCAAATCCTGCGTGGAAGGCTGCTTCCTCGCCTGGTATCGCGGCGAGGGCCACTGGAGTGTTGATCAGGACAACCTCCACCTCGGCCTCCTTGACGCGCTCGGCGAGAGACACGGGAGGCTCCTCGTAGGGCGCCTGGATTTCGACCGCGCGGAATCCGCTTTGCGCCGCGAGCGCGAACCGATGACGCAGCGGAACCTCGGTGAACATCCACGACACGCTCGCAGCGAAAGCAACCATACCGCCATGCTAATCGCGTCGTGCTTCCAGTCGTCGCCAAACGACGAGCGTTGAGTAGCCTGAATGGTGACGCTCGCGAGAACGACTCTCGCGATGCAGAAAGGAATTGTGTTCTGTGAAATCACGACAGATTCGATCAATGGTGACCAGCGACGGTCAGCTAGAGCTCTCGCTTGCCGATGTCGAGGTCCCCTCGCCCGGTCCGAACGAGGTCGTGGTCCGCGTCGAGGCGACGCCGATCAATCCCTCCGACTTGGGCCTGCTGATCGGACCGGCCGATATGGCTCAGGCGCAGGTGTCGGGCACGTCGGAGCATCCGGTGGTAACGGCGCCAATTCCGCCCGCGCTCGTGCCGAGTCAGGCCGACCGCGTTGATCAATCGCTTGCCGCTGGCAATGAGGGCGCCGGGGTCGTGGTTGACGCAGGCTCGAGCGAGGCCGCACAGGCATTGATGGGCAAGACGGTCGCCGCGATCGCTCGGGAGATGTACTCGCAGTACCGAGTGGTCGACGTCCGCCAGTGCTTGGTCCTGCACAACGGCACGACGCCCGAGCAGGGAGCATCCTGCTTCGTCAATCCGCTGACCGTGCTGGGCATGGTCGAGACCATGCGGCTCGAGGGTCACACCGCGCTGGTACACACGGCAGCGGCGTCCAACCTCGGTCAGATGCTGCAGAAGGTCTGTAACGACGAGGGCATCGACCTCGTCAACGTCGTGCGCCGACCGGAACAGGTCGAGCTGCTGCAGAACCTCGGAGCGCGATACGTGTGCGACACCAGCAGTGACGCCTTCGAGGACGATCTGACGCAGGCGCTGACCAAGACCGGCGCAACGCTCGCGTTCGATGCCACGGGCGGTGGTCCGCTGCCGAACACGCTGCTCAACTGCATGGAGACGGCAGCGAACGCGAAGAATCCAGGCTTCAATCGATACGGCTCCGACGTGCACAAGCAGGTCTACATCTACGGCGGCCTAGACACGTCGCCGACGGTGCTGCGTCGGACGTATGGCTTGGCCTGGGGTCTGGGCGGGTGGCTACTCACCCCGTTCCTCGCGCGTATCGGACCTGAGGCGGCGGAACGGTTGCGTCAGCGAGTCGCCGACGAGGTGACCACGACGTTCGCAAGCCAGTACGCCAAGGAGATCTCGCTCGCGGAAGCGCTCGATCCTGAGAACATCGCCGTCTACAACCGTCGAGCGACGGGCGAGAAGTATCTGATCAATCCCAACAAGGGCCTGAGCTGAGAAGCGGGATCTGAGAGCAGCCCACCAGCTCCGCGGCATCGACGCTGGTGCTGGCCTCGGCGAGATACCCGCGACAGAGCGCGGGTATGACGAAGAGTTTGGGTGCGCACCATCACCTCCGTCATTCCTGCGCGGAGCGCGGGAATCTCGATCCGCGCGGTACCAACGATGCGGCACTATCGACGTGTCAACCGCGCTGGTGCTGGCGCGTGGCTCGTTGGTTTGCCGTTACATTGGCGTTGATCTGATTTGGTCTTCATAGGGAGCAGGTGCAGCGTGCGAGTTGCCGTTCTTGGTGGTAGTGGGTTCATTGGTCCTCGCGTGATGCGGACGTTGGTCGAGCATGGTCACGAGGTCCACTGTATGGACATCAATCCCCATGCGCCGATCCTGGATCCGCTGCGCGACCAGATCGAGATCACCCACGGCGACATCACGTCGATGGACGATGTCGTCGAAGCGCTTGCCGCAGCGAAGCCGGACCGCGTGCTCAACCTGGCTTATGTCCTGGGCGCCTCGGAGCGCGATCCGCATCCGCAAGTGCAAATCAACATTCTGGGGATGGATAACTGCTTCGAGGCGGCGCGGATCCTTGGCATCCGACGGGTGATCTATGCCAGCTCCCTCGCGGTGTACGGTCCCCAGCGACTGCACGGCGACCGCATGGTGACCGAAGATGATCTCTGTCTCGGAACAGGCATCTACTCGGTCTCGAAGCGATTCAACGAGCATCAAGCTGACTGGTACAACCGCGCGTATGACATGGCGATCACTGGGATCAGACCAGCCAACATCACTGGACCCGACAAGGTGCGCGGCTCGATGAACCATGTCCAGTGTCAGGTCCTTCCGGCGCAGGATGCTCCGGTTCAGTTTCCCTATCGCGACATGATGACGCTTCCGTTACACGTTGACGACATTGCTGAGGTCTTCGTTCGCGTCACCTTGGCCGAACAGACTGCGTATGCGATCTACAACTCAGGCGGCCATTCGACGAGTATGGGCGACCTCGCAGACACCGTGCGGAGCTTCCTACCCAACGCAGAAATCACTTTCGACGCCGATGAAGGCGGGCATGATTTGTCGGGGCTGTATCTGATGGACAACTCGCGTTTGGTCGAAGAGTTTGAGGTCGAGTACGCCCCCTTCGAGCAGCGGGTCCTGGAGACGATCAACGAGGTGCGTCGGAGTGAGGGTCTGCCCTTGGTAGGATGATGCGAGCAACGGACTCGACACCGGAGCGGAGCCGATGACCACGCAGCAAGACTCAATCGAGGATCGCCTGTCGCGACTCGAAACCGACATGTCTGACGTCAAATCCGACATGTCTGACGTCAAGTCGGACATAGTCGAACTCAAGACCCTGTTTGGCGAATTCGCTGAGGTCCAGGCACGGACCCTAAACATGCTGGAGCAAGTCAATCGCCGTACCGAGGACATCGCCCTGCATATGGGCGTGCCGAAGCGCAACGGAACCGCATAGCGTCGGCCGTCGAAGACCCAGCAACTCCGTCATTCCTGGCCTCTGCGAGATACCCGCGGCGGGACGCGGGTATCTCGCTTAGTTGATTACTCGGATTTTGGTGCGGCGGCGGCCTGGAGCAGTTCGGCGACGTCGAGGACTTTGAGCTTGTCTTCGTCCTCGACATCGAGCTGTACTGTTCCGATGCCGGAGTCGAACATCTGGATGCAGAAGGGGCAGGCGGTGCAGGCGGACTCGGCGCCGGTGGCGACGGCCTCTTCCACCCTCACCTCGTTGACACGGCTTTTGCCTTGCTCTTCCATCCACATGTTGCCGCCGCCGGCGCCGCAACAGAGGCCCTGCTCGCGGTTACGTGGCATCTCGATCAGGGTGACGTTGGGCACCTGCTCGAGGATACGGCGCGGCGCGTCGAAGATGTCGTTGTGCCGACCCAGGTAGCAGCTGTCGTGGTAGGTGATGGTCTGCTCGGGACCGTCGCCCCTGGGGACCAGGCGACCCTCGTTGACGAGTTGCTCGAGGAGCTGAGTATGGTGAATCACCTTGAACTTGGCACCCATGTCTGGGTATTCGTTGATGAACGTGTTGAAGCAGTGCGGACAGTGCGTGATCACCGTCTTCTGCTCGTCGTTGACGCCGGTCTCGTTGAAGAGCTCGATCAGGCCCTCAGCGAGGATTTGGTACAGATACTCGTGACCGAGGCGACGGGCTGGGTCACCGTTGCATGATTCCATGCCCTTGATCACGCCGAAGGAAACGTTGGCCTCGGACAAGAGCGAGACCACCGAGCGCGTGATGTCCTGCGCTCGGTCGACGAACGCTCCCGTGCAGCCGACGAAATAGAGATAGTCCTGCTCGCCGGTCCACTCGGGCACCTGATCTTCGATGCCTTCCATCCATGTCTCTCGGGTGTATGGCGTGCCACGCCAGGGGTGGCCCTGACGTTCGAGGGTCTCCAGCGTGCCCTGGACCGTGTCGGGCATGCGCGCTTCTTCCATGACCAGGGAGCGGCGCATGTCGACGATGGTCGGAACGTGCTCGATGAAGACGGGGCAGGCCTCGACACAGGCGCCGCAAGTTCGGCAGGCCCAGAGCGACTCGTCGCGGATCACGCCGCCGACCATGGCGGGCTCGTCGTCGAGACCGAAGTTGAGATCGTTGCCCTGGACGAGGTTGGCGACTTTGCGCTCGCCGACAGCGGTCGAGTAAGACTTGAGGTCCTGGATGATGTGCATCGGTGAGAGCGGCTGACCGGCGATATCGGCCGGGCAGTTGTCGGTACAGCGACCGCAGCGGACGCAGACGTCGAGCTCGAAGAGCTGCTTCATCGAGAAGTGCTCAAGCTGGGAGACACCGAAGTGCTCCTGTTCCTCGATGTTGGGGATCATCTCGAGCTTTCCCGGAGCGGAGGTGCTCTTGAGGAAGGCGTTCGCCGGCGCGAGCACGAGGTGGTTGAGCTTGGAGTAGCCCAGCAGCGAGATCCAGGAGAGCGCGCCGATCATGTGGACCCACCAGAGGGTCGTGTGGATGTCGAGTGCGGCTGAAATGCGGACACCCGAGAACATGAGGGCGACGACGTAGCCGACCGGCGACCAGTACGACCACTCGGGATTCACGTCGATCTCGGACGTGTGGATGCGCAGACCTTCGACGAGGAATCCGGTGATGAGTAGCGCGCCGAGGCCGCCGAGGATGAGCCAGTCCTCCCAGGTGGGGAGCCAAGCGGTGCGCGGTCGGACCCAGCGATGGGCGACCGCCATCGCCACGCCGATGATCCCGACGAGGCCAAAGATGTCGGCGACGAGCGAATAGCCGAGGTATCGCGGTCCGACGAGGATGTCGACGGGGACGTAGTCGTCAATGGCGAGCAGCGCCGTGACGAGGAAGAGCACGATCATCGAGGACATGATGCACATGTGCATGACGCCGGAATAGGGATCGTTGAGAACCCGCTCGGTGCCGCCACCGCCCTTGAGTACGCGGGTCAAACGGAGCGGGAGGTCGTCGAAACTGTGTACGAGGCCACGCAGACCGTTCGCTCGGAGGTTGCTGAGGTCGACGATGGGCTCACCCAGTCGCCAGACGCGGGAGCGTCGGACGAGGCCGTAGATGATGATCCCGACCACAAACGGGAGCAGCATGTAGAGGACCCAGAAGTGGTCGATGTTGAAGAAGAGCTCGCGATGGGCGCCGGTGACGCGAACGGTCTCGGCGCCGGAGACGAGCAGGATTCCTCCGAGCGGGAGCCAGGCAGGAATGGCGAGCGCGGAGACTCGCTTCCCGGTGGACGTCGCGTCGGCACGGCGTTTGGACTCAGCTGGTGTGGTCACCTCGACACCCTCCAACCCTGATGGTCGTAGCTGCATTATCGCACGTGTCGCCTCAGTGAATCGACAGCGGTACAGCAGACCCAGAAAGGAATGGCGAGGGCAGTCTACGATGCAGTCGTGTCGTCGGACGTGTCCAAGGGTGATCCCATAGGCAGGCGCCTCGCTCGTCGCCGAGCATGGCTATTGGCAGAAGCAGGCCGACTGTCCTCGCTACTCGAAGTGATGCTGCGCCGAGCCGACATGGATACTCAAGTCGACGCCAAGTCTCTCACTCGGCAGATTACGAACGCTGAGCAGTCCGAATTGCTGAGGTCCTACGGAAGGATTGAGCCTCGCCGGAGGTTTCGTCAGCGTTCGGGACGGGGGAACCCAATTCGAGACCAACGACCACAATGGTCGCTGTTCATCGATGAGGCTGGCACATCGCAGCGAGTCTTCCGAAGTGAGGATTCCTGGTTCGCTCTTGGTGCGATTGCGATGACCGGTGAGCAGCTTGAAGACTATCGACAACGAGCGGATGCCATCAAACGCATCTTCTACACCAACCCAGCAGGAATTACATTTCACGAACCTCTTATTCGTCGTGGAGACGACGCGTTTGCCTTCGCAGGTGATGAACAGAAGCAGCGCGATCTGAATGACGCCGTGAATGGCTTGATTGCCGAGAGTAGCTTCGTTGCGTTCGGCGTCGGGATTCGCAAGCGATCGATTGAGGAACTACAACAGAGCGACGCGAGAGATCCGTATCTTCCTGTTGACATCTATGGACTAGCACTTCACTTGTTGCTGGAACGTTTCCTGGATTTCCTTGCGGACCAGGAAGACCATCCCGTAGGTTCCGTCGTGATAGAAGCTCAGGGACCCAAAGAGGATGCACATCATCAGTTGACGGTCGTCGAGACGATTTTGCACGGGACTCAATGGGTGCCAGAACGAGCCTTCCAGCAATACTTGCACCCGGGAGTCACTTTTCTGCCCAAGCACGGTTCACATCCATTGGAGCTGAGTGACATGCTCGCCCGTGACATCTTCGAATGGATCCGAGCAGATTGTCAGATTGCTCCTGCGCGATGGGATTCGTTCGGGCCCAAGTTCCATCGTCGAGGCGATCTTCGCATGGGCAAATTCGGGCTAAAGATTTTCCCAGATTCCGATATTCGGGACGACATCGAACGCCATCGCGACAGTCTGAGAACGTGAAGCGCCGCCTCCCAAGGGGAGGCGGCGCCGATAGGGGCAACCCCTATCCATTCGTGACGAGGTCGACAACCGCTTGCCCATCAACCTCCTAGGAAGGGCTCAAGGCGAGCACAAGGCCCCGTCTTCTGCGACTTAGAGTAACGGATTCCCAGCAGTCCTAGGACCGTTAGCCGTTCTTGGCTTCGCCGTGGGTTTTGCGGAGGTCGTTCTTGAGGACCTTGCCCATGTGGTTTCGGGGCAGGCTGTCGACGACGGCCATGTAGGTCGGGGCCTTGTAGCTGGCGAGCTGACTCTTGGTGTGAGCGACAGCGTCGTCCAGACTGAACTTGTGGCCCTCGTGCAGGATCACGACCGCCTTGACGACTTCGCCCCACTCGAGGTCGGGCGCGCCGATCACGGCGGCCTCGGCGACGGCCGGGTGGCCTTCCAGCACCTGCTCGATCTCGCCCGGGGCGATGTTCTCGCCGCCGCGGATGATCAGGTCCTTGGTCCGACCGGTGATGAAGAGGTAGCCCTCATCGTCGAGGTAGCCGACGTCGCCGGTGTGGAGCACGCCGTCGCGGATTGCGGACGCGGTCGCTTCCTCCTGCTTGAGATAGCCGCTCATAATGCGATCGCCACGGACGCAGATTTCGCCCTCCTCGCCGGCGCCGACCGGTTGGTCAGACGGATCGAGGATGAGCACGTCGATATCCGGCATGACGCGACCGACCGAGCGCAAGCGATGTTCCTTGACCGCGACTTCCTCGGCGCTGCCGTCGAGTCGATGGTCCTCCGGACCGAGGAACGAGATCGTGCTGGTCGATTCCGTCTGGCCGTACGCATTCATGAACCCGACGTTGGCGGGAAAGACGTCGACCGCGGCGCGAATCACGTCGTAGGGCATCGGTGCGGCGCCGTAGGTGAGAACCTCGAGAGTTTCGCCCTTGAAGTTGGCAAAATTCTCATCCTCCATCGTGCGCTTGAGCATCGTGGGCACCACCATCGAGTGGGTGATTCCGTGAGTGTCGACCGCGTTAATCCACGCTGAAGGTGAGAACTGCGGCAGGATGACGAGCGTGCGTCCGCCCCAGACGGAGGAGATCATCGTCGTCGCGCCGGCGATGTGGAAGAGCGGGACGGAGAGCAGGGTCTTGTTGTGGATGCCGCTCGGGTCAGCCATCTCGATCGTGTTCATCGCGTAGCTGCTGAGGTCGCCGTAGGTGACCTGGACACCCTTGGGCATGGCCGTCGTGCCGGAGGTGTAGATGATCACGGTCGGGTCACGATCCTCGACGGGGGCGTAGAGGAAATCGTCGGAGCCGCTGGCCATCAGGTCTCGGTAGTGCTGCTGACCCAGCGGGACGTCGTTTTCGAGAGCGATGTAGTGCTCGACGCTGGGGCAGTCTTCCCTGATCGCGCGGACGAGGTCTTGGTAGCGGTCCGAGACGAAGATCGCCTTCGCCTCGACGGTGTTGATCATATAGGTGAGCTCTTCGCGCTTGGCGCGGTAGTTGAGCGGCACGAATGTCACCCCGAGTTTGGCGCAGGCGTAGTAGATGATCACGTACTCGGCGGAGTTGACCGACATGACGCCAAGGTGGTCGCCGTGTGACAGGCCGAGCCCCTGCAGGGCGTTGGCGAGCACTGTGACGTCGGCGGCGAGCTCAGCGAAGGTCTTGCTGTTCTCGTCGCAGAGCAGGGCGATGCGGTCGGGGACGTTGGCGGCGGCGATGTCGAGCATGTCGGCTGTGTTCACGGAAGGCTCCTTCGCGCTCCTTTGGGGCGAGCGGGTGAGAATGCGGTTAACAATCAGATAGTGTATGCGCCAATCGCCGTGCGGTCAGCGTGTCCTGACGGATCGCAGCTGACATAGGCAGATCCAGACCACGCCGAATGCTGCGTTTGAGGGCCGCCGCGATCGCAGGATCCGCCTCGGCGAGTCGCTCCGCGACGCCGAGCACCGCGTCGTCGAGTTGGTCTCGGGGAACGATTCGATGCACGATCCCCCAGCGCAATGCTCGCTGGGCATCGATCGGCTCGCCGCTGAGGACTAAGCCAGTGGCCGCTGCTGGGGGTGCGATTCGAGGCATCGTCTGGGTACCGCCTGCGGAGGGGATGTAACCGAGCGTGACCTCAGGCAGCGCGATCTGCGTGTTCTCCGCCGCGATTCGGAGGTCGCAGTAGAGCGGCAGCTCAATCCCGGCGCCAAAGCAGAATCCGTGCAGCGCAGCGATCGTGGGAATCGGCAGGTCTTCGAGCAGCGCCCAGAGGTCGCGCTGTCGTCGAGCTTCTCGAGACAGATGCAGCGACGGTGCGCTGCCGAACTCGGAGATGTCGGCGCCGGCTGAGAATGCCCTAGGACCGTTTCCGAGAATGACCAGCACACGGACATCGGGGTCGAGCATTGCGGCATGGACAAACGTCCAGAGTTCGTCACGCATGGCCATGTTGATCGCGTTGAGCGCCTCAGGTCGGTTGAGCGTGATCGCGGCGACACCGTCGCGGGGTTTGTCGTAGAGGATCAGCGGATCAGGCATGGACTAAGCGTAGCCGTCGCAGTTTGCGGCATTACTCTGGATCGGACGCGTAGATCGATGAGGGTGAGCAGGAGTGAATGATGACGACGGCAGAGGTCGACCACTACAGCGACCTCAGCGAGGCCTACCAACGACATGCATGGGAGCTGTTCTTTGAGGGTGACCTCCCGCAAGCCTCGGAGAAGGCCTGGGGCGCTGCAGCGGTCGCGATGAAAGCGTGCGCTGAGTCCAGAGGACTGGAGCACGGCGGACATCGCCAACTGTTTCGCGTGGCGAGAGCCTTGGCCGAGGAGTCGAACGACCCGGATCTACGGCGGCAGTTCGCGACTGCCGGCCAGCTACACACCAACTACTACGAGGACAACCGCGACGCAGAGGACATCGAGTTCATGATGGGCGACGTCGATTCGCTCATCGCCAAGCTGCGGCAACTCACTTAGTACTTGTTGCAGGCCGACTGGAGAAGAGATACCAGCAGCAGAGCGCGGGTATGACGGTTTCGTGGGAACTGTCTGACTTGGTTTGTTTGCTATCGGGAACGGTGCTGTTCTCTTTCGACACGAGCGAATTCACTTGCTACGCTCGCGACATGACGACTCCACGTGCAGAACGATATAGCGATTTGAGTGCTGAGTACCTACGTCGAGCGAAGGGGTATCTGGCCGAGGGCGACCTGTCACAGGCCTCGGAGAAGGGTTGGGGCGCCGCAGCGACCGCGGTGGAGGCTGTGGCTGCCGCTCGGGGAATGAATCACTCAACCCATCGCCAACTGCATGTCGCCCTGCAAGCGTTGGCCAGAGAAACTGGCGACGACGACCTTCGTTCGGATTTCGGCCATGCCTCTGAGCTCCACATCAACTTCTACGAGAACTGGCTCGATGTGGAGACCGTTACGTTGTACCTGTCGCAGGTAGAACGGCTGCTCGAGCGCTTAAGTGAAATGCGTGAGACGAGCTAGCGCCAGTCGGGCTTGCGGATTTCGCTTTTGCGGCGTACTTCCCAGAGACGCTCGATGTCTTTGTTGATCTTCTCGTGGAGTACTTCCATCTCTTCCCGACCGGGTCGCATCTCGCTCGATTTCCAGCGACGGATCGCTGCTTTGTCGGACTTGTGGAGGTCCACCTCGTCGAGCATGTGATTGACGACTTGGCTGAACACTGTCCACGCTTCTTCGATGTCGAGTTCTACTTTGACCATGATTGACCCTCAGCTTTCTGGCTGCTGTCCCACTCCGATGAGTTTCGCCTTGCCTCGCAGCGGCTAGCGCACGGTGCGGTAGTAGTCGCGTCGGCGGATGGTGCGGGTGAGCTCTTCGTCGATGGTGTTGCCGAGCGCCTCGTTCATGACGTTGGCGACGGCTTCCATTGCGGAGTTGCCTTCGACCACGCCGGCCCGCCAGTCTCGGATGGCTTTGGCGGCCTCTTCAGACAGCTCCACTTGGTCGAGCACCTGGGCGGTGACCAGAGTCATCAACGACCAGGCTTCTTCTTCATCCAGAATCAATCGCATTGTTCAGGCCTCCTTGCGGGAGTATCCCCGCGGTATTCCAGTGTGTCAGGTTCCAGTGAACTGCGGGGTGCGCTTTTCGACAAAGGCAGCGACGCCTTCTGCGCGATCGGCAGTGTCCTGGAGCAAGATGGTGAGTTCTGTCTCGTAGTGCAGCGCCTGCGACAGGGGCATGTCGAGCCCGTGGCGGATCGCGTCTTTCGCGTATTGGGTCGCGATCGGACCGCGTGACGCGATCGTTTGTGCGAGCCGCAATGCCGCGTCTGATGGGTCGTCGGCGACGGCGTTGACGAGTCCCCAGTCGAGCGCGATTGATGCGTCGAGCGCGTCCTCGAGCATGAGCAGCTGCGTCGCCCTGGAGCGGCCAATGGCGCGGGTCAATCGCTGGAGTCCTCCGGCGCGCGGGAATCCCTCCGACAAGGGGTCGAAGTGGAACTGGCAGTCGGAGCTGGCGACACGAAGGTCGGCGGCGAGGGCGAGCTCGAGCCCGCCGTTGCAGACCGGTCCGTTGAGCACGGCGATCGTCGGTTGGGCGAGTTCCGCAAACTCCGCGAAGAGGTCGCCGAACTCGGTCGTCCCGTCGAACCCGAGCCAGACCTCTCGATTGGGCTGGAGCACGACCACGCGCACATCATCGCCGACCGACCCGCAGCAATCGGCGAGCTGAGCGATGAAGTCGGCGTTCAGCGCCGCGCCGCCCGTGATCGTGCAGATCTCAGGGGTCGCGTCGACGCGATCGAGCGTGAGCTTGAGGGGAACGGACATCCGCGAAGTCACTTCACTTGCGCGTACACATCGCGTGCATACATGTACATCGTCAGTGTACCTACGCACTGGGAACGAGCTGTAGTCGGTTAACTCGGCTCGCCGCTGTCGCTTTGGCCGCCGCTTCGATCTCGTCGCGGTCGCGGAGCAGCGGCAGGAATCGATCGTTCAGCCAGGCGTCGGTCAGGGCTCCGTTGGCGTGGAGCGGATCGTGGATCTGTTCGCCCGCAAGGACAAACCGTGCTTCGGGTGGATCGCTCAGCTTGACGATCAGTCGGAGCGCGGGAATCGCGGTCGCGGGAGCGAAGTGTCGCAGTCCGAGGACGCCAGACTGCGAGAGCGTGTCAGCCTCGCCGCCGACGGCAAATGGACCGGGCGAGAGCAGGCTCCCGAGCACGGGCGCGTCGGCGAGACCGTGCTTGAGGATCAAGGGACGGCAGCGCCCCCACGTCCAATTCGACCGATCGGGGCCAAACTTGCGCTCCAGTCGCTCGACGGCGCGATTGTGCGCCTCTGCGACGCGTGGCGTCGCCGCTTCGGGATCGGCCTCGATGCGTGTCAATGCCCAGGTGGTCGCGTGGGCAGCGAAGATGTCGAGCGTGGGGATGGCCAGCATTGGTTCCAGCAGCTCGCTCGCGTCGGGACCCAAGAGATCCGTCAGCTCTCGGCGACGAAACTCGATCAGCGTCGCGGCGACAATCGCGGCCGGCACGGAGTCAGCGTGCATGTCACCGTCCCAGTCGACGAGCGCGTCGTCAGGGATGTGTCGCGCGAACTCACGCAGCGGTAGGGAGATGCGGTCGGTCTGGATGGCCTCAAAGGAGTCGAGCGAATGCGGTCCGCGCCTTGCGAGCAGCTCGCGTCCGCGAGTCGCGCGTGCGGGATCGAGGTACTCGGCGCCGAAGCGGCTCTGCTGAGCTGGCATCAACGGCGCGTTGGCGCTGACGACGACACCGCCAGGTGGATCGATCACATGGGGCAGCTCGTCGCCGCGCACGACGCCACCCGGGACGCCGCCTCGTTCGAGCGGTTCCCATCCGGCGGCTGGGAATCGGAGCGCGGCCATGTCTCCAGCGGGGACGTCGGCGCTCACTCGCAGGCCGACCGATTGGTTGTCGGCATATGCGTAGCAAAGGTTGAAGTCGGCCATTTCGGCCGTGGCAGCGCTGAACTCGCCCCAGTTGCTCGCCGAGAGCATGTCGGCAATTCCGCCGCCACCGTGTCGCGCGGTGAGGATTCGTGAGTGCAGCGAGACCGCGTGGCTGCCGCTCCACCGTTCGTTGGTGTCGGCGGACAGGATGTCGGACACGATCGGCCCGTTGACGGTCTCACGCAAGGTGATCGGCTCGTCTGGATAACCACGTACGCGGATCGTTTCTGCACGCTCGGACACGTCCGCCCAACCGTCGGGGGTTAGCGATGTCTGACCGTCCTCCGAGAGTCGTTCGACGACGGCGACATTCATCGACATCATGGCTGCCGTCGGGCCCCAGGCGATGTAGTCGTTGAAGCCCCAGACGATGCCTGGCAGGCCAGGGACGCTCGCGCCTGCCGCATTGAACTCGGGGCAGTGCAGATGAACGAAGTACGCGTGCGGCGGAGTGACCGGGTTGAGGTGAGGGTCGCAGGCGAAGAGGGGAATCCCGTCCTCGGTGTGTCGACCGTCGACAGCCCAATTGTTGGAGGCGCCCTGCCGCAGGCCGAGCACATCGGCGGCCGCCTGCGCCGCGGTCGCGAGGTTCAAGGAGTCTGCCAGCTCCCCGTAGGGAGCGTCGGGAGGGACGGCGGCCGTGGTCTCGGGTGGGAACGGTGGATCGAGTTCGTGCAGCGCATCGAGCCCAGCAGTCTCCACAATCCGCGCGCGGATGAGCTGCTGCTCCCACGCCGGCGACAACAGACACGACAGCAGCTTTCCCCAAGCGATGCTGTGCGAGGCCTGCCAGGGACCGATCCAGTCGCCCAGAATCTGCGCCTCGAGCGGACGGGGCGCGCGCGCGATCGCCGCGTTGATTCCAGCGACGTACGGAGTCAGTTGCTCACGCTGCGCGGTGGGCGTTTCGTCCCATGCCTGCTCGGACACTTGGGCGATTCCGAGGGTGCGGCAGAAGCGATCGGCTGGCAGCGCTTGTGGACCAACAATCTCCGACACTCGTCCCAGCGCCGCTCGACGATTCCATTGCATCTGCCAGAGTCGATCCTGTGCCTGGACGTACCCAAGTGCGAACAGGGCGTCGGCCGACGATTCTGCGAAGCAGTGCGGGACGTCGTAGCGGTCGCGAATGATCTCGACGGGAGCATCGAGTCCGACGACGGTCGTCCGACCGCGTCGGCGATGGGACTGAGGCATCTGTAGCGCGTTGGAGAGCGTGGTCCCAGCGAGCGCACGCACCATCGACCCGGCTTGGCGCAATGAGAGCGTCAGCGCGCGACGGTCGATGCCGAGCAGCTGCTCAAGCGAAGAAGGGCTCATGCGGAGACGCCGGTGTTGTGGTCTGCTCGTGTGTTCACCTCCTGAGCGTACGCGGTCATAGAATGTCGATGGTCCAGCGAGATAACTTCGCGACGGACGAGTGGAGGTCGGCATGGATCTTGGGTTGGCGGGGAAACGAGCGCTGATCACCGGCGCATCTGAGGGCATCGGACTCTACTGCGCCCTGTCGCTGGTGGCGGAGGGCGCAGATGTTGCAGTCTGCTCGCGACGTCCAGAGGCGCTGGAGCAAGCAGCGTCGCAGATCGACGCCGCTGGTCCGGGTCGAGCGCACTGGACGGCTGTCGATCTGGGCGACTCCGACGCCGGCGACCTTGCGGTCGCCGAGGCTGTGGATGCGTTCGGCGGTCTCGACATCCTGATCAACAACATGGGCGTGTCGCTGCGTGGCGAGGGCGATAATGTCTGGCAGGAGATGTTCGACCTCAACCTGATGGCAGCGGTGCGCACCACTCGGGCCGCGCTACCGCATCTGGTCGAGGCCGCCTCGGGCGAGGGCGCTGACAGCTCGTCGATCATCCATATTGGCTCAATCTTCGGTCGCGAGGCTGGTGGATCGGCTCAATACAACGCGATGAAGTCGGCGATGCACAGTCACGCAAAGTCGCTGGCGCTGGAGCTCGCGCCGCAAAACATCCGCGCCAACGCGGTCGCGCCCGGCTCGATCGCTTGGCCCAACTCTCGCTGGCAGACCCGTTACGACGCGGACCCTGAGGGGATTCAGCGCAGCGTCCTGGACACCATCGCGTTCAACCGATTCGGTCGGCCCGAGGAGGTCGCGGATGTGGTCGCATTCCTGGCCTCGCCGAGAGCGAGCTGGGTCACCGGCGCCTGCCTCAACGTCGATGGCGGGCAGACTCGCTCAAACATTTAGCATCAACCGCATGGGCAAGCCGTAGACTGGTCGGCAGGGAGAGGGTCGGGAGATCGCCATGGCCGAGCATCAATACGAACACAGTCGCACCAGCTTGGGGTCGCCACCGTCGCGCAACTGGGACGTGGTCGGGCCGAGGATGCTGCGCCCGCTGGTCGGGGGAGCGGTCGGCGCGGCGATCATCGTGCTGTTTCTCGCCATTCGCGGCGGGACCGCGGTCGAGCTGAACGAACTCACGGGTACCGCCTGGGGCGGCTGGAGCCGCCACGCCGATGTCCACCTGCTGATCGTGGTCAACGTGGCGATGGTCGTGGCCGTCGCGGTGAACTTCGCGGCCGAGTGGATTCACAACTGGATCTACATCTCGATCGTGGTCGTGATCGCCGGCATGATGATCGCCTTGCGTCAGCTCGCCGAGATCGATGGCGCAGGCGGAAGTGCGCTGCTGGGTCTGATCGCGTTCTCGCTGCTCTGCGCCGTAGCCATCGTCGCGTGGGACGTGCGGACGGTCGGTCGGCGGAGCGGCTACTGAGGCGACGCCTCCGACGTAGAATCCCACCGGCTCTCGAACGTCGCGTCGGTGAGGATGCTCCATACCCTCGTAGGCATCTCGTCGACGACTGATGCGCTTGACTTGGATGTGATGGCCTGGCTCGACGGCAAAGACGACGCGCCACCGTCGTCCCGCTTTCGCTCGCCAGACTTTCTCGTTGTCCAGTAGCTCAATGTCAACGCGGCGGTCAGGACCGTTGGCGAGACGATTCAGGACTCTGTTGACCTCCTGCTTCGGTCGTGGACTCAGACGGGTAAGCGCCTGCCTCACTTCCGGGTCCAAGTCCACTGTGTATCTCATACTCCAATGGTGTGCCCATCGACTTGCTCCGGAAACCTGTTGTGAAGCCAGCGCAAGAACTCCTGCATACTGCGCTCTTGAGTTTCCTGGTCCCTCCGGCTTCGGACGTAGCGAAGGTCATCTTCGTCCTCCTCCGGCGGCGCCTCGAGATCGTATCTCGCCTCGCGAGCGAGTTGCTGCATCTCAGGGTCGCCGGCCGCCTTGGCGATCTGCCACTCGCGCCAAATCTCTACTTCGTGCTCTCTCGACTCCGCGACGCGTAGCACGGCCACGAGGTCTGGAAAATCCGCGAACACGCGCAACCGATGGGCTCGCCAGTCCTCGCCTGGACGCGGACCCCACGGCTCGCGCCGCCGTTGCGGATGTTGTTCAGTCACCATGATGGGCTCCTCATCACCGCTGACATGGAGCTTCGGCGCTAGTCCTCGGTGACCTCGGTCACTGAGTCGCGACGTGTGATCGCCAAGTGCGACATCGGCGAGCCGGTGTCTGCGGCGCCGTGGAAGTGATCCTCGCCGGCCGGGATGATCGCGAAGTCGCCAACCGAGATCGTGTGCTCTTCGTCGGCGGTGCCGACCTTGCCGATCCCCGCGACGACGTAGAGCATCTGCTCGGAGCTGTGCGTGTGCATTTTCGTCCGAGCGCCCGCGCCGAACTGTACGACGGCGAGATTGAAGTCGGCGTCGTCCGCGGCATTCTGTCCACCGATCGAGCCAGCCAAGGCTCGCACCCAGACGTCGCCGCCGGTAAAGATCGGCGCGTTGGCCTGGTTGGTGTTGCCGTCGGATGATTTCGTGACTCGCATGTGATTCTGCCTTTCCGGTGCTGATTGAAGTGGTTAGCTGTTCGCCGCGATGAAGGCCTGGATTCGTTCCCAGGCGTCATTGCAAGCGTCGACGTGTTCATCGTATGTGCGATCGAAGAAGCTGTGAGGCGCTCCCTCGTAGGTCACGATCTCGCGGCTGACTCCGCCCGCCTCGAGCACGGCGTCCCACTCGGCGACGGCGTCGGCGGGGATGCTCTCATCTGCTCCACCCATCAGGCCGAGGATGGCGCCTTCGATCTCCCCCACCGTGGCCGAGGGAGCTGGTCCGCCGTTGAGCCCTTCGGCGGTTGGACGTCCATAGAAACCGATGGCACCGGCGATGCCGTGTCCGGCGGAGGCCTGCAGCCAGCTATTGCTGCCGCCGAAGCAGAAGCCGACAGTGAAGACGGCTCGGTCGGCGTCGTTGGCTCTCAGGACGGCGATTGCGGCTGCGGTATCGGCGGCGATGCCCTCGGGTGTGGTGCCGCGTACATGCGGCCAGAAGTCGAACTCGGCGTCGCGCTTGCCGACGCCAGCGGTGCGGCCGAAGTAGTCGATTGCGACGGCGTCAATGCCGATTTCGGCAAAGCGGATCGCCAGCTCCTCGTAGAAGCGGAACAGCCCGCGCACGTCGGGCAAGATCACCATGCCGGGACCCGTCGGCGACTCGGCCTTGGCGTGGAATGCGGCGAACTCGACGCCGTCGGATGCGGTCAGGGTGATGTCTTCAACGTCGACGGCGGCCCCGGCGATGGGTGTGATCGCGGGGAGCGCTTCGTATCGGTGGCACATGGAATGAGTCCTCTCTGATGGTGACAAGCAACACACAGAGGATAGTCGGCCCATTGAGGGTGACTAAGTGTCCTATTGACACCATCTCGAAATCTGCTTAGTGTCTATGTAACACGAAGTCGGGCGCCAAGGAACATTTCCTAACCGCCTACTGAGGAAGGAATGACCAATGACCAAGCACAACTCACAGCCACGAGACGGGAAGGAACCGCGCAAGAAGCGCTCCGAAATCTCGCGGCACCAGGTCTGGATCCTCCTCGACCGCTCAGGCTCGATGTCCGGTCTGAAGCAAGCCGTCGTCGATGGCACCAACGAGTTCATCGACGAGCAGCGCAGCGGCGTCGGTCGCTGCCGACTCACCGTCGCGCAGTTCGACTCCGTCGAGCCGTTCGAGCTCATCGTTGAGGGCATTCGGATCGAGAAGATGCGACCCTTGCGGTACAGCGACTTCAGCCCTCGCGCGACGACCCCGCTGTACGACGCCATCGGCACGATGATCGAGCGCGTCGACCGACGCATTGCCTGGTGCGAGCGCCGCGGTCGCCCGACCGAGCAGCACACGCTGATGATCTGGACCGACGGTCTGGAGAACGCCAGCACGGACTTCGATCAGCGCAAGATCAACCAGCTCGTCACCGATCGACAGCGAGCGGGATGGCTCTTCGTCTTCATGGGCGCCAACCAGGATTCGTACGCTACGGGTCGGGCGCTGGGTATCGACCCTCGGAACGTGCAGAACTTCGCCGCCACCGAGCAGAGCGTTCGCACGGCCAGCCGCTCGATGAGTCGCGCCTTCCGACAGCTACGCGCGTTGCCGCGCGATGCGTCGGACGAAGAACGGTCTGACTTTTTTCGCGGCGTTCGCGAGGCGGAGGACGAGCTGCGTCGGGACCGGCGCGAGCGCTAGATCACCCCCGACTCACGGAGCTCTGTTCGCGCTGCTTCATCGAGGCCGAGCAGGGCTCCGTATACGTCGTCGTCGTGCTCTCCCCGATTGGGGATTGGACCGGTGAGTTCGGCGGGGGTTCGTTCCATCTTCCACGGCGTGCCGGTGTAGAGCGACCCGCCCCGCACCGGCGCGGCTGCCTCGGCGCTGAGATCGATGTTGGCATTGGACAGCGCTGCGTAGTCTTCGTCGATCAGCAGCGCGGTCGGATCCATGAACGGGAACGCCGGGACTGCGGCGGCCTGGAGCTGAATGCTCAGCTCCATTGCGTCATGATTGCGAGTCCAGGCAGCGACCGCTTGGTCGAGCTCGTCCTGATCGCTGAGACGTCCGCGCATCGTTGCCCACTCTGTCCGATCGAGGTGCGGCGCCAGGTCGCAGAGCGCCAACCACTCAGCGTCGCTGCGTACGACGATCGCGAGCCAGGCGTCTTCACCAAGCGCGGGATAGACACCGTGGGGCGCCATCGCCGAGCTGCGATTGCCACGCGGTCCGGCGTCGCGTGCGTTGAGCAGCCAGTCCATCAGCGGCGCGGCCGCACGCTGCAGCGTGGCCTCGCCCTGGGCGAGATCGATGAACTGGCCGCGACCGCTCCGCTCGCGATACTCAAGCGCCGCCAACAGCGCCACGAAGGCATGTCCGGCAGCGGTCGGGTCGAGGTCGGCAGTGTCTTCCCGCGGTTGAGGATCATCGGGATAGCCGAGTAGCGACTTCAGCCCATAGAGGGCCGCGAGCGATGGTCCGTAGGTGACGAGGTTGCGCCAGGGACCCTCGGTTGCACCGGATGCGGACAGCGCAACCATGATGATCCGTGGGTTGACCTCGGCGAGCACGTCGTAGGACAGACCCAGCGAGGGCATCACGCGGGGTGAGAAGTTCTCCAGCACGACGTCTGATTGCTCGACGAGGCGCAAGTACAGATCGCGGCCACGTGGATCGCCGAGATGAATCGCGATCGATTTCTTGCCGCGGTCGAGTCCATGAAAGGCGCGCGGATCGTCGGGCGAGGTGGAGCCACGGTCGCCACCAATCGAGCCGACCGGCGCGCGTTGTCCGCCGATCGATACGCCAGATGCGCGGTGAGGAGCGCCGATCTTGATCACTTCTGCGCCCAAGTCGGCCAGGAACAGGCCCAGCAGAGGCCCGGCCCAAACATGGCCATGGTCAAGCACACGGATTCCAGACAAAGGAGGCATCGCCGTCAGTGTAATCGCGCCCCAAAAGCAACCCTCCGCCAACACGACCAACGCAAACAAACCTCACCACCCTCGCCAATCCTCCACCAATCCCCCGCGAACCTCCTGCCAGTCCCACGCCAGTCTCCCATCTATCCCCGCGAATGCGGGGGTCTGTTCCCTCGGACGCCCAGGATCTCGTAGGCCGTTGGCGCCGATCGTGGGGACAGGTCTCCGCTCCTGCCACATGGAGGCTCGGGGCCGAGCAGACCCCCCCCCCCCCCGCATTCGCGGGGGAATTGCCTGGTGGGTGCGCGGATGTTGACTTGCTTGGGGCGTTAGCCTCGATGCGAGGAGTGTTGCTATGCGGATTACTGTTTGTGGATCAGGTGCGGGAGCGGCAGTGAATCCCCGACGGGGCGCCTCTTCGATTCACTTGTCCCACGGCGACGCCCAGCTCCTCGTCGACACCGGGCCCGGATTCATGGAGCGGATGGCGGATTCGCGACTGAGTGCCGATGCAGTGAGGTCGGTGGTGTTCTCGCATTTGCACTTCGACCATGCGATGGGCGTGGTGGAGCTGTTCTCGCGACTGATCTTCCGTACTGGCCCGCCGGTGACGGTCTATGGCCCTCGCGACACCGACTCCTACATTGCGGCCGCCTTGGCGTTCGCTCGGGTGAACTCGACAAACGAGCGGGTTCGTGACTGGCTGGACGGCGTCTCGGTGACGCTGACGCGTCCCGGCGACGAGCGCGAGCTGGGAGGCATGCAGGTGCGCTCGGTTGAGGTGCCACACGCGCCAAACCTCGAATGTCTCGCCCGACGCTTCGATGCCGACGGTCGCAGCCTGGTCTACTCGGGCGATTCGACGTACGCGCCGGACGTGATGGTCCCCTTGGCCGACGGTGCCGACGTGCTCGTCCACGAGGCCTTCACGGAATCCGCGCTGGAACGCCTTGCGTCGCGGCTGCCGGAAGCGCGGCGCGGGGGACTATTCGCCGGCATGCGTGGATCGCACTGCACGGCCGCTGACGCTGGCCGCGTCGCCCGCGACGCTGGCGTGGGGACGCTGGTGTTGACTCACCTGACCCCCGAAGAACGTGACGGGGAGTTAATCAACGAGGCTCGACAGGCGTACGAGGGCACGATCATCGTTGCCTCGGACGGACTGTCGCTGGAAATCTGAGCGGACCCTGATGCAAGTACGAGAGCTGACGATCATGGTTGGCACCAACCAACCGGACGCGATGGCTCGCTTCTACGGCGAGACGCTAGGCCTGGAACGGATTGACAGATATCGCGATGCAGTCTTCGAGGCCGCGGGCGGATTCATCCGCATCCTCGATCATTCGCAGATCTCGGGTCCGACGCTCGAGCCCGCGCGGATGCAGATCAATCTGTTCGTCGACGATGTCTCGTCCGAGTTCGAGCGGGTGATCGCCAGCGATCCGACGATTCGGGTGCATCGACGTCCCGAGCGGGAGTCGTGGGGCGGCGAAGTGTCGACACTGCTGGATCCAGACGGCAATTTTGTCCAGCTACTGGAGCTGGTCGCGGACTAAGGCGTATTCACACGGGGCCATTCCGTCCAGGAGTGCCCGTCCTACCCGCTGAGATATCGGTCATACCCGCTGAAGTAGCCATCATGCCCGCGCTCCGCCGGAGACCTTTGAATGACCCCTCAACCGCCCCCGCCTCCGAGCGGGGGCCTGCTCCTTCCCTGGCTTCTGACCGGCGGCCATGTGTGTCGCCGCTATCTGCTCAACCGGGACCTATCCGAGCCGCCTGGGCTTTACCAAAGCGGGTCCTCGCTCGGGGGCGGGGACGGGAAACTGAGTCATTCAAAGGTCTCCGCTCCGCCGCGGGTATCTCGCTGCATTCTCAGCGCCATGTCGGTACACAACTCGGCGAGATTGCCGCGACAAGCGCGGCAATGACGGAATTCTGACTCAGCAGATGGCTGATGCGAACACGCTCTAGCGAATGTGTGTAGGGGCGTCGTCGGAATCGGCGGCGATCAGGGCCATGTCGTCCGCGTCGAGGTCGTCGAGCTCGCCCTGGCGGTAGGCGTCGTAGATGTTGAACAGTTCTGCCTTGTGAGGTCGTTTGCGCCCGATCGGGCAGGCTTCCCACGCCTCATAGTCCTCGTCGCAGTAGCCGAGCCGACGCTCGCCGCACTTGGGCTGCAGCTGTCGACCGAGTTCCGGGGCGACTTTGACCACCTCGGCGCGCATCAGCGAGACGACCTTGCGAAACTCCCACTGCGCTCGGGTGCAGAGTCTGAGGTCGGAGATGTGAAGCAGCGACGCGAAGTTGACGGTGATCTTGAAGTTCGTATTAGTCGCGTTGGGAAGTAGGAAGCGGGCGTCCTCGGCGGGGACTCCGGACTCGACCATTTTCTCGTAGAGCATGCCGGCCTGCGCGAAGAGCGCGGTCATCTCGTCGCCGAGTCCGGCCTTTTCGACCGTTTTGGGCACGGTGAACGGGAACTGCCCGTCGGGAAACGTGACGTAGCGCTGAGATTGCTGCTCGAAGCTAATCCCAATTCGGTGTCGGACAAACTGGTGGGAGAAGGCTCGGGACACACCTGAGATGCCGAACTCGAAGTGCACCTGCTCGAGCGGCGACATGTGCCCGGTCAGCAAGCGCGCCTCGACGAAGTCGAGCATTTTCTCGTGCGGGATGCGTTCGTCCTCAATGCGGTCGAGCACTTGCTGTGGAGTCAGCGCGGAATAGCAGACGCGGTACGCCATGTAGAGAGAACGGATAGGGTCCGGCGTGTAGTCGATCAGTTTGACAGAAATGCCCATTACAGCAGGCTATGTCAAATTCGGCGAACTGAACGACATACCTTATGTCACCCCAATGTGGCGGAGGTCGTCGAGGCGCTCAGAATCGGATCAGTCGCGATGTGCTCCACGGCTCCCAGCCGCGCTTCTGCCAAATCCGCAACGCGTATTGGGCATTGTAGAGCGGACGCTTGGCGCGGATCACGTCAAGCTCCTGTCCGATCTCCTCCTCGCCAAAATACTTCCACCACGCGTTGATCTGGAAGAGACCATAGCTGCCGCCGGAGGGATCGTCGGAGTTCCAGGCCCGAGGGTTCCAGCGACTCTCGTGGTAGGTGATGGTGAGGGCGTTGTCCAGTTCTTCTTGAGGCCAACCGGCCGCGCGCAGGATCTCTCGGAGGCGTGGTTCAGCGATGGTCATGAGATCGCAGCAGGTCTAGTAGCGGTGCGCAGTTAGGCAAAGGTCGTCTCGATCGATGACGACGCGTCGAAGAAGTCTTGCAGCGTCTGGTTGAACCGGTAGAAGAGGTCGCGGCGATTGTAGTCATCACCCTTGGCGAGCTCCTCCGGACTTTCGAGGTCGATCGTGTTGAGCGTGTGGTGCAGATCGGCTTGTCCGTTGGACTGGATGTTCTGGATCATCTCGCGCCAGCGCTCTTCCGGCATGACGAGGGTGAAGTCGAGGTCTTCCTCATCGGCCGAGCTCGAGATATCGGCGATCTCCGGAATCTCGAACCCGTCGAAGACGAGCTTGATCGTCGTGTCGCCGACATTGACCCCCATGGCGCAGTCCATCATCCCGAAGTCTCGCCAGTGAGGATCGTCTTCTACGTTCTCGCGAAGTGCTTCGAACCACTCGACAGTTGGAAATTGCGGCATGATCAGCTCCGGACGTCGATCAAATGAGAATGTTCCGATATCCGCCGAGTCTAACAATCGACATGTCACACGCTACACAACGAGCCACTGAGCGGGCCCGATCGCTACTCGGACCACTGATCTTCCTCTGCAGAACGTGTCGGACGGAACAGATCGCCCAGCGCGACGACCCCAGCAGCGGTCAACGCGAGCAATCCCAAGGCCTTTACGTGCAATCGTCGAGCGCGGCTCAGGTCGGCAATGTCGGGCGTCGGGCGATGCCAACCCACCGTGCGTCCGTTCCAGGACGCGCGTCGATCGAGCGCCACGGACATCGCGGTGACGGGTATCGGCGTCTCTGAACCGAGCGCGAGTTCCTCGAGTTCGGGCGCCTGGAGGTCGCCGCGACCCTTCGCAGCGATCGTCGCCGCTGCGGCGATCGCGTCTCGACCGCGTCGCACCGAGACTAGTCGGCGGCCGGGATCGAGCATTCCCGAGAGCGGTCCCTCCGAGCCGGGACCGGCCATCGGCCCACCGAGTGACTCGACGGCGGCGTAAGCCACTGCTCCTGAGAGGTCGAATGCCGCGTACGCGGCCCAGGGGCCGACCACGCTCTCGCTCGAGGCGTTCGCAATTCGGCCAATCTCGGCCTCGATCCGCTCGCTGTCCAGCGCCGCAATCGGCCGGCCGTCCTCGTCGAGGGGGGCGTTCTCGAGCTGCTTCAGGACCGCGTTCGACGATCGAATCCCGCGCCACGCGTCGAAGGTGGCGGCCAGCACGGTGGCCTGAATCAGGATCGACACCACGCGTCCGGCACCGCCAGGTCGACCACGCTCGATCAGTCCGACGGCGCGTATCGCAATGAGCGACGCGGCAAAGGGCGCAAACACGCGCAGGCGCGGCGGAAGCGATGCCAGCTGGCGGCTCTGGCCCAATGCCCAGGCAAGCCACGTGGGTCGACCATCGGGCGGAGGCCCCAGCAGATAGTTAACCCCCGCCTGGATCGCCATGGCGAGGGCAAAGACGGACAATCGGTCAGTGGTGCGTCGCATGAGACCTCACAGTGAAATTTGAGCATATCGGCCAACCAAAGATCGGTCGCTGTGGAGGAAGATCCCTGCGCCAACACCCTCGCGCACCAACCCCGTCACTCGTCAACGCACCAACTCCGTCATTCCCGCGCCCAGCACGGGAATCTCGATCCGTGCGGCAAGGCCGATCTGCCGGCCGCGGACGCTTCGGCTGCGTCGCCACGCCGTTCACGACTCAGCGAGATACCCGCGGCAAGCGGAGACCTTTGCATAATCTCGTTCCTCCCCCTGCAGGGGGAGGTGCCGAAGGCGGAGGGGGTCCTTCACCGCCAAGCTCTATCTGGTACCTGCGACAGCAGGACTCCCTCAGTCGCTCCGCGACAGCTCCCCCTGCGAGGGGGAGCAAACTAATCAAAGGCCTCCGCTCCGCGCGGGAATGACGATCTCATGTTCCTGGGTAGGACCATCTCCTGTTGTGGCACCGAATTTTCGCGTTCTGTGTCCTACTTGACACGCACAGGTGAAATTGTTGACATCCACGCTCCTTGCGTCGCATAATGTGCATCGTTTCACAATCTTTCAGTACGTGCGGATATTCACAATCTCAGCCCGCACGAACGGTTCTTGAGGAAAGCGAGTCGGCCAGATGCCTGTGACGCCTCCATCGAAGTGCCCACGTTGTTCCGGGATGATGCTCGTTGAGTCTGACGCCCACAGCATCTACTCGAGCTGCCTCTCGTGCGGTTACGTCTTCGAGAGCAACATCATTTCCGTCTTCGAGCTCGAGCGCGAGCAGGCCGTCGAAGAAGGCCGACAGCGCCGCCGACAACCATCGCACGGCAAGCTCCGTCTATAGTCCCCGGTCGCTGACCCGCCGGTCGGCCCAGCCGACCCGCATCTCTGCGGCCCTGCCGCACCGCACTGCGGCGCCCTCGCCGTCCGGCATTGCAGTGCGTCAAGAAATCGTCATAGCCGCGCTTGCCACGGGTATCTCACTGAGCCTTGGCCCACCAGGCGACGCCGTCGTTGCGGCAGCTGTCGCAGATCGGCTCTGGCGCACGGATCGAGATTCCCGCGCTGCGCGCAGGAATGACCATTTTGGTGCAAGAGGGAACGACGGTCTCGGTCAAAAGATCGTCAGGGGCGACTCTCTCCACTCCGTTCTCCTATCAGAGTTAGCCTGAGTTTGGGTGCGCTTCGCTGTCCACAACGGCGCACCGCGGACTGTTGAGGCTGGCCGCGTGGAGATCCGTGAGTATCGCAAGGCGACGCGCTGCGAGCATCGCGGCCGCATCCGACGCTGTCGCGACCCGCTACTCGGTCAGTGTCAGTACTGCGCACGAGGCTTCTGCGCTCGTCATGGCGAGATCCAGGACGACGGCCAAGAGATCTGCGTCGAAGACCGCTGCCAGCGGCTCCGCGCCGACGTCGCCCAACACCTCGTGTTCAAGGCCGAGGCTCGAGAACGCAACGCCGATTCCTACTGCGGCGAGCCAGCGTGTGCGCAGCCACACTCGATGCTCTGCGACCGCTGCAACTGTCGGTTCTGCGAGGATCACCTACGACAGATCATCATGACGATTCCGCGCGGCGGCGAGCTGCAGACGGAAGCGATCATGATTTGTGACCACTGTCATGCGCGGTTACCGCTCTGGACCGAGGAATGAGCGGATGATCTCAGCGTCGTGAGGAAACACGAACGGCGGACGTCGGGTCGCGGGCTCGAGCGGAATCCACGCAGCGGCGAGAGCCTCGGGACCAGGACGAAGCGCGCCTCCAACCGGGACCGCGCGATAGGCGATCACCACGACCTGCTCGCCCGTCTCGGACCAGACGCCGAGTAGCTCGCCGACGCGGACCTCGATCCCAGTCTCTTCCCACACCTCGCGCGCGGCGGCGTCTTCGACGCGCTCACCAGCGTCGACAAAGCCCGAGGGCCAGCTCCAGCGATACATCGCCGGCTCGTGGTTCCGTCGGATATAGAGCAATCGGCCCAATCGATCTCTGACGAGGACGACCACCGCGACCTTGGGGTCGATGTAGTTGATCCAGTCACAGACATCGCAACCAGCGGTCGATGCCAACCGAGCGGCGCACTGTGGGCAAAACTTCGGCGGTGGCGGCATCTCGTCGAGCCTGGGCGCGATCTGACGAACTCAGCGACGGCAACGCGGGCCTTAGAAGACGGGCAGCGAGACTCGCTCGAAGTGCTCGTAGTAACGACCGTCGGCCGAACTCCAGCGCTTCTCCACGTTGGCGATGAAATCCTCGCCGCGGTCGCCGAACTGCGAGACGTGACGCGTCAGGGCGCGCACTTTGGTTTGAATCACATCGGTGACGTCGATGTCGTAGTTGGCTCGCATGCTGCCCCAGATGAACAGCTCGGCCACCTTGTGACATTCGAGCCCCTCTTCCAAATGCTCGGGAAAGTTCAGGCGGTCGCGAGCGGTTGGATAGACCGCGTCGAGGGTCATCTCACCGGTACAGCGATGGTCGCGGTGATTGATGAATCCGCGCCACTCGGACAGCGGGTCGGAGGGGTCTGCCTCCAAGGCTCGGCGATGGATGTAATCGGTCGAGTGGGTGAAGACAGCGTGCGGCTGAAGGCGGCGAATCGTCTTGACGATCCCGCCCAGAAACTCGCGCGTGTATTCCAGTTCCCCATCTTCGCCGCCGAGGAATGTGCAGCTCACCACACCCAGCTCTTCCGCGGCATTGCGCTGCTCAATCTCGCGCATCGGGACGAGCCGTTCCGAGGACATCTCAGGGTCGGCCGTACCCTTGGCGCCGTTGGTCACGACCAGGTAATGCATCTCCCAACCAAGCGTGGTCCAGAGAGCCGCCGTGCCGCCGGCGCCGAAATCGGGATCATCGGGATGGGCAGCGACGACGAGGCCCACTTTGTTGTCGGTTTCGGGTGGCATTGCCATGGAGGTCATGGAGCAGATCTTTCCAAACGGGTTGCGTGAACATCACAGGGCTTGACAAGATCAGCGTAACCCCGCACAATGAACCAAACAGTACAGAACTCCCGTTCCGCACACCTGCGCGGAGAGATGTTACACTCAGTTTATGTCACTAGAGGAAATGGGATTCGGCCCCATTGCCGCTGCCACACCAACAGATCACCGAGGAGTTTCCCCATGCCCGATACGACCACATCGACCGAAGCTGAAGCTCCGCTCATGCCGCGACGGGGCAAGCGAGGTCCACGCTCGGACAAACCTGAGCGAATTCTCGCCTTCCTCAAGGAATACTTCTCGCAGTATCACTATCCACCGTCCGTGCGAGACATCGTCGAGGGTTGCTCCTTGTCATCGACCTCGGTGGCTGACTACAACCTCAAGATCCTCGAGCGCGAAGGGCACATCCGTCGTGACCGCGAGCGTGCCCGCACGATCTCGCTGACCGATCCGGTCGAACGCGTCCAGCCCACGGAGCCGACACGGGTCGAGCCCGGCATCGCGTCGCTCACGGTACCCCTGATGGGCTCGATCGCCGCAGGAACGCGATCGCTCGTTCCCGAGGGTGTCGACGTTGAGCACGCGGAGAGCAAGATCACCGTCACCACCGACATGCTCGCCGGTCGCGATCCGGAGCGCGTGTTCGCCCTCACGGTTCGGGGAGACTCGATGATCGACGCGCTGATCGCCGATAGCGACACCGTCATCCTCGAGGACGCGCAGCACATCTCCAATGGTCAGATGGCCGCGGTCTGGCTGCGTGAGGAGAACATCTGCACCCTCAAGCGCGTGTACTACGAGCAGGGACAGGTACGTCTGCAGCCCGAGAATCCGACCATGGACCCCATCTTCACCGAAGAGGGCAACATGCAAATCCAGGGCCGTGTCGTGTCCGTCATTCGTCGCCCGCACTAGAGCGTGTTCACATCAGCGATCTGCTACGTCAGAAATCCGTCATTGCCGCGCTTGTCACGGCAATCTCGCCGAATTGCGTACAGACAGTGGCGCTGGGAACGCAGCGAGAAACCCGCGGCGAGCGCGGGTATGACGGGAACTCCGGGACTGAACGGCCCCGTGTGAACACACACTGGGGTTTGCTGCATAGACTGAGCTTGTGCCACCGGTTTTGAGCCTCGACGACGTCAGCATTGACTACAAGACCCGCGAGGGCTCCGTTCGCGCCGTACGCGGCGCGTCACTGACCCTCGAACGCGGCGAAATCCTCGCTCTCGTTGGCGAGAGTGGCTCGGGCAAAACCACGCTCGGCCTTGCTGTGCTCCAAATTTTGCCGCGCAACGCCGACCTGGTCAGCGGCACGATTCGCTACGAACATCGCGACATCAGCGCCATGGATCGGCACGAGCTGCAACGCATTCGCGGCGACCAAATCTCGATGATCTTCCAGGACCCGATCGCCGGGCTGAATCCGATCATCACCGTGGGTCAACAGGTCGAGGAAGTGATCACCTCACATCGCTCGGTGACCAAGCAGGAGGCGCGAGAGCGCGCGCTGGAAGCGCTCAACGCCATGCGTCTGGCTGACCCAATTCGAGTGTCGAAATCCTACCCAGGCGAGCTCTCGGGCGGGATGTGCCAGCGCATCATGATCGCGATCGCGACCGCGCTCGACCCACAAGTGCTGATCGCCGACGAGCCGACCGCGTCGTTGGACGTGACCGTCCAAGCGCAAATTCTGTACGAGCTCGAACGTCTGCGCGACGAGCGCGGCACCGCCATCCTGCTGATCACACACGACATGGGCGTCGTCGCGCAGATCGCCGAACGCGTCGCGATCATCTACGCCGGACAGATGATGGAAGTGGACGACGTCATTCCGCTCTATCGACAGCCGCGACATCCCTACACATGGGCACTGCTCGACACGCTGCCCCGACTCGACCGACGGCGCCGCACTCGACTCCGCCAGATTCCGGGCGGACTGCCCGATCTGGCCAGCGAGGAGATCGGCCAGCACTGCGCCTATCTCGAGCGCTGTCCCAAGGCGCTCACCCAGTGCCGCACCGACGAGGAACCGAAACTGACCGAGGTGGTCGGCGGGCGAATCGGCCAACGGCTCGCCTGCTACAACCCCGTGCTCGAGATCTAGCGGCGCGAGGCCCCGGCCAGATCGGCGACCAGCAGCTCGACCGCCACGTCGTCGGGCAGACCGCCTTCATCGCGTCGATAGTTGATGATCGACTCTTCCGCATTGAGAATGCGAGCCAATGCGGCGTCCGCCGACGCTTGCGTGTACGCCTGCGCCTGGCGTCGCAACCGACGCCCCAGCCAGGCGAAGTTTGCTTTGGCAGCCTTCTGGATATCCTCGTTCGACCCGCCTTGATCGATCACTTCCCTCGCGACCACGATCTGTCGATACGTCCGCGCCAACATCTGGACGATGCGAGTCTCCGGCTCGCCCTCGGCCCGAACGCCGTCGAGCGCCTGCATCGCATCCGCGAGCCGTCGCTCGGCGACGGCGTCGACCAAGTTGAAGATTGACACCGAGCGCACGGCCGGCACCATCGCCTCGACAATCGTCTCGTCGACATTGGCTTCACCGGCATAGAGCGAGAGCTTGTCGACCGCCTGCGTGAGCGCACCGCGATCGCCACCGGCTCGTTCGACGAGCGTCTGGGCCGCGTTGCGGGTCATGTGTAATCCGCGGCGTCGAACCTCGGCGCGCAACCACTCGAGCGCTTCCTCGGGCTTGAGACGGGCAAACTCGCGCACATCGGCCCACTGCTCGATCGCCTGCAACATCGGATTGCCACGACGCAGTTGATCCTCGACGAAGACCAGCACCGTGGTCGCCGGGACGTGCTGCAGCAATTCGGCCAAACCGCCCCACTCGCCAAGCTGTCGACCACCCCGCCGCTGGGTCGCAAAGCGACCGCAGAGACCGTCCACACGAACCCAGCGCACGCCGCCCAGGAACGGCGCCGCCGAGACCGCCGCGCCCAGCTCGCCCAGCGAAACGCGCGCACCATCAAACGAGGCCGAGTTGTTCGCCAGCGACCCATCGGCATCATGCTCGCGACGAAGCGCCGCAACCGCCTCAAGTCGGGCAAATCGATCCTCACCATGGAACAAGTAAACAGCCATGCAAACCCTCACCAAAACCAGCAAGCCAAAGCCGAGGCTAACCCAAAAGACTCGCCACACCCGCGCCCTCATTGACTCGTCATACCCGCGCTCCGCCGCGGGTATCCCGTTGAGTGCAGCACCAGCATCGTCGCCACTGATGCGTCGTCGGCCACAGATCGGCCTACCCACTCGGATCGAGATTCCCGCGCTGCGCGCAGGAATGACGAAGCTGGTCGACGATGCGACGACTTCCTCTCGACCAGATGCCCGGTTCAGTCAGACCCGAAGAGGCCGCCATCGACCGACGAAGCCGCGAGCTGCTGCCTGACCTCGTGCTTTGCGACGTCAAGCCTCGGGACGAGTTCCTCTTTGTTTGGTTGGAGGAACAGCAGGACGCAGCTATCCACCTCCATTTTGAGCGATTCCTCGAGAATCAAGGCATACCGTGCGGCCTGCTTTCGGAATCTCGCAACCGCTTCGTCGTATGCCTCGTCCGACCTCAACGTGTCGGTCTTGTAGTCGACCACGACGAGTTTTCCGTTCGTTTGCTGGAAGAGCAAGTCGATGAAGCCATCGACCTGGACGCCTTCGATCTCAGCGGACACGTACAGTTCTCGCCAGTACCGACCTGCCGAGACCGCATCTTGTACCACTTCGCTCTCGGTGGCGTTCAGCACGAGCCGCTCAATTTGCTCGGCAGCTTTACCTTCTAACGACTCCGCAGCTGCCTGAGCCCTCGCCTCCTGGCGGATCTGTTCAGGATCGGGATCCTTCAGGTCGACCACTTGCAAGACCGCGTGGGTCGCGCGGCCGAGCGCGGTGGCGGCTCGACCTCGTCGCCACGGCGGCCGATCACCTGACTGATCAACGTTCGACTCATCGCGCGGATTGCTAGACGTTCGTGGCGCTGTTCGGCGATTCCGCCCCGATGCACTCGTCACCGTCTCGTGCGGCTGCTTTCCGAACCGCTGGATTGCCGCCTCGCGCTCGATGATCCAGCGCTGGCGTTCGTCCGCGGTCTCATCTCCGGCGGTCAAGTCGTTCTCACGCTCCATCTGTGGCGGATCGGGAATCTCATCGTGCGTCAAACGCCGACACGACACGTTTTCCTCTTTGATCACCGTGTCAATCACCTGGGCATCGGTTTTCGACTTCGCATCTTCCTTCGTCGTCTTGTGATAGACGCTGAGGATGAGGTGATCCCGGGCACGGGTGGCGCCGACGTAGTTACGTCGCACGTACTCGTCGCGTTGCAGCTTCTCTTCACGCTCCCAGAGCTTGGCGAAGCCTGGGGTCTCGAGGTGTTTGGCGAATCGAACCTCGGGGCGTCCCGGTTCGTGGGGGCAATCGGGGCATTCCGATTCCTCGGGGCTATCCGATTCGTCGGTGCAGTCCGATTCCTTGGGGCATTTCTCTCCGCTCCAGAGCAGAGCCGGAGCGGTACTCCGCGGTGGCGAGTTCAGACCGGCGAAGACGACGATCGGAAACTCCAGACCCTTCGCCGCGTGAATCGTCATGATTCGCACCGCGTCCTGATCTTCTTCCGGCACGACCGACTCGATCACCTGCGTGTCGTTCTTGGCCTGATACTCGGCCCAGGTGAGGAACTCGCTCAGGGTCGAGCCACCGCCATCGCAGAAGGCGCGGGCCTGGTCGAGCAGGAATCGATAGCGAGCCCAGTGCTCGCGAGGCTGGCGCTCCGCGACAGCCAACTCCATCAGCCGACGCTCCCGAATGGTGTACCCCACGAGTTCGCTGATCGACATCTCCCAGCGCCGATTGGCGGTCTTGCGGAGCCAGCGCATCGAGTCCGCGACCGGATCATCGATCGGAATCTGCTGCGGAGCGAACGGTCGATAGTCCCACCTGCCACCAGCCTGCTTCCAGCGATAGAGATCATCGTCGGCGCAGGCGAACGCCGGCGAGCGCAGCGCCGCCACGAGCGCGATTTGATCGGTCGGATCCTCAATCGCGCGGAACAGATTGAGCAGCTCACGAATCTCGCGCGAGCCGTAGACCAGCGACCGACTCTCCAAGCGATACGCAATATCACGCTCTTCGAGGGCGGGAAGCAGACGTCTGAGCCCGGTTCTAGTGGGTACGAGGACGGCCGTGTCAGAGAAACGTGCGTCGCGACATCCGTCGATGGACTTGTCGAACACTTGCCACTTCGACGCCGTGATGTCAGCGATCATCCGAGCGAGCGCTTCGCCTTCGTTCTTGCGGATCTTGTCGACGGCGCGCGAAGACCCTTCGCCAACGACGGTCACTGCTTGTTCGACGCCAGCGATCGGGTCTCGGTGGGCATTGAGGTTTTCCCAATCGGCTTGGTCGGGAGCGCCTTCAGCCATGAGCGGCTCGAACACGTGATTGACGAACTCGGTCACGCCCGGCGTCGAGCGAAAGTTCTGGGTCAGTTGCGTCAGCCCAGTTCGCATTTCCTCTTTGACATGGTTGAACTGCTCGATGTCCGCCCGACGGAACCGGTAGATCGATTGCTTCGGATCACCCACGTAAAACGCCCGACCTGGCTCGCCTTGCGTGATCGCATCGATGATCCGCGTCTGCATCGGATCATTGTCCTGGAACTCGTCGATCAGCAGTCGCTGGTAGCGCCGACGGACAGACTCAACTACTGAAGTGTCGTTCTCTAGCAACCGGCTCGCGCGGATCAGGAGGTCGTGGAACTCAAGCTCACCGACCCGGCGTCGCTCGTTGGCGTACTCGACGATGATTCGTCGGATCGCGTTGCAGATCGGCGCGCAGCAGCTCAGGACGAGCTGATGTCGCAGCTCCTCGCGACGTTCGTCGAGCGCCTTCAATCGCGCGCGGGCCTCAAGGTGTTCCTTCTCAGGCCAGTTCCTGTTGTTGCCGTCCCGTCCGCCCTTCAGTGACGTCGCTGTCTGGGGAATAAGGAGTCGGATGAGCTTGCCTGGCTGGTCGAGGTTGGCCTCCAGCCTGATCGCATACGCTTCCACCCGCGCGAGTCGCTGAAACATCTTGTCTTCGACGTTCTGACACCCAGATTTGAGTCGGGCAACACTGTTCAAGCCAGCGATAAACGGCTCAATATCGACTTCCTCAACCTTGAGCTCGGCCTCCGGTTGCTCGGCGCGGTCCCAGTCTTCGTGCATCACCTTCGCGATCTCTTCGAGGTGCTTGAGTTCAATTCCCGCGTCGAACGCGGCCAATAGCGGCTCCGCCAACTCCTGATCCTCAAGCAGCTCATCGAGCGCCTGCTGCCAACGCTCGGCGAACTTCAGCGACCCTTCCGACTCGTCGAGGATTCGGTAGCCGGGTGGCAACCCTGCCTCAATCGGATGCAGGCGCAGAATGCGGCCTGCAAATGCGTGCAACGTCTCGATCGCTGCCTGATCGAGCTGCGTCGTCGCCTCGGCGAGGTCCTGCTGGCGCTGCGCATCGGTGGCCTGTTCGCGCTGCTGGTCGAGCTCTTCGAGCACGCGGTCGTAGAGCTCGGCGGCCGCTTTCTCGGTGAAGGTGATCGCGGCGATCTTGCTCGCCTGAACGTCGCCGCTGAGGATCAGATTGATGATCCGCTGGACCAGCTCATGAGTCTTCCCGGTGCCAGCGCCCGCCTCGACGAATAGCGTCTCATCGAGACGTTGCTCAATCCGAGTCCTCGCGGGCTGGTCGATCAGGAACATCAGTCTGGCTCCGTTGGGTCCTCAGGCTCAGGAGGTTCCGTCAACTCGAGGTAGTCTTCCAAGTCCGGATCGAGCTTGATCTGATCCCAGTGTTGACGACGGTTGGCCGGGCAGACTGCGTCAAAGCTGCAGTACGTACAATGCTCGGCGATGGCCTGGAAATGGTCAGCTCCTGGATTTGCCGGGAATCGACCGGCCTGAATGTGTTTGGCGATCAGATTGATCGTGTCGGTGAACCGCTCCGTGTTCTCCTCATTCCAGACGATCTGGTTGTACTTAAACTCACCACGTTCGGTGATGTACCAATACGCCGACTGCACTGGCTCCTCTGGCGACAGATCGAAAATCTGACGCACGGCATGGGCGTAGATCGGCAACTGAAGGAAGCGTCCTCCGACGACAACATCCTTATCCAACTCTCGCTTCTTGGGGAACTCCACGCCTGTCTTGTAGTCGATCACTATGACCCAACCGTCCCCACGATCGACGCGGTCGATCATCCCGCGGAGTTGCAACCCACCTTTGGCATCACCGTCGAGCCTCAGCTCAACCAGACCGCGACTACCAGGCAAGTCGCCGAAGGTGAGTTCGCTATCAATCTGTTTCACGTGGAACGCGGCGCGGTGTACCTCATCCTTGTCGAGCTGGGTTTGCAGATCATCGAGAATCCGCTGACTGTCTCGCCGCCAGAGCAGGTCGCGGCCAGTCAGTCCCTGTGCCCGCGCCTCATGAAGTTTGTCGAGCGCGATCTCGTCGAGCAGTTCTCGCGCTTCTCTGGACCATTCCTCACCCGGTGACGGCTGAGCGTTCGATCCGTCGACTTCCTTGTAGAACTCGTCGAGGATGACGTGGATCAGCGAGCCCTTGTCCGTCGAGGTGAGCTGCAGATCGTCGCTGAGCTCATCGCGCTCCTGGATATTCAGCACCCGACCGAGGAAGTATCGATACGGACAGGTTGCCCAATCTTGTAGCGCGCCGGCCGAGTGCGGACGCTGAACTACCTCCGACATATCCTCGTCGATCAATCCGTCCCAGCGTGTGAATATTTCGCTTGACCGTTCCGCACGTTGTTCAAAGCCCCGACCCAGCGCGGGAACCTCCTCGCTGAGGTAATGCTTCTGAGGATCGTCGCTCAAACGTATGGTCCGCAGGTCATACTCTTGCAGGTCGGCGGGTACGCTCGCCTCCGTTACCGCATATTCAAACGACGGCGTGGCCTGGACAACATCCGCTGGCGCGCGGTCGATCTGCGAGGCGTAGATGCGCTTGCCACCATTGAGGCTCGTCGCCGACTCCAATAGCCATCGTCCGGGCAGCTTCGCCCGTTGAGCACGCATGTCCGCGCGAGGATAGCTGAGGACGCGACGCTCGGCAGAGAGCAGCGCGACGAGGTAGTCCGATCGCTGGCGACGCATGTGGTCGGCTGCGCCAGGCAACGATACGCGAACGCGTTGTTCGTCCAAGAGCAACGGATCCTCGGTTCGCGACTGCGGCAATGACCGCTGAGCACACCCGACGATGTAGACAACATCCCAACCCATCCCGGCCGCCGTGCTGATCAGCCCGACGTGCACACCGTCGCCAACTCGGCCGTGGTGACCCAAGGTTTGCTCGAGCCCACGACGCGCCGCCGAGACGAAGTGCTCGACCGTCGTTTCAGTTCCTTCACTCAAATTGTCGAGCCATGACAACTCGGACAGCAATTCCCGAACATCGTCCCAGCGAGCCAACTGCCGATCGTTGTCGCCTGAGGCAAAGCTCCCATAGGTCTCCCGATCGCCAAGCAGCCGTTTCAGCTCTCGCAGAGTGTGCTCGGCGTAGTGTCCCCAGCTCGCTTGCGGAGGTGTCCCGTTTGCAAACTCAGACAGATCCTCAATGAAAGTTGACAGCTTTTCGATCTGCTCGATCTCGGACCTGACCCAGGTCGCGCGACCCGGCTTGTCCTCATCCGGAGCGATCCGCTCGAGGCGTTCGAGATCGTCAACACAGGTCTTTCGATACCGCAGGAGCCGCGGCTCCCATTCATCGGGGCCGCGCTGAAGATTGGCGCGCCGTGCGAGTTGATTCCACCGTGCGATCGGCGCCGGGTCGATGGAGCCTTCCGCGGAGCGGATCGGTGCCGCGGCCAGCCAGGGCGCGACATCGTTGGCCCAGTGGATCGTCGGACTGGCCATCAGACCCAGCAGACCCTCGAGCGTCCGACCGACCATCGATTGGCCAAGCGTCTCCGAGTTGCGACCGTTCCACGTCAGCCCTGCCGCGTCGAGTTGCTCAGCGCAGATGCGCTGATACGGCATCTCGTCGGGTAACAGAATCGCAATCCGATGCAGCGGTGTCGGATCATCCGACAGCAGTGACGCTGAAATCTCCCGAATCGCTGACCGCACCTCTTCCTCAGCATCGGGAGACTGCACCACTCGTTGGGCGGTGGGGATTTGCTCAACGGCAGCACCATTCAGACCTTGCAGCGACCACGTCTCCAGCGTGTGCCCATCGACCGCCTCCACGTCGCCCGTCAAACCGACCAGCACTTCCACATCGGTATATTTCGCGAGCTCCGCCAGGAATCGGTGCGCAGCCGAGGTCAGATCAGTCGGCAGATAGACAACAACCGAGCCGATCTCGTGCAACACGTTCGACCCCGCCTCGAGCGCCGCGGTCGCGGAGTCGGCTAGGTCTCGTTGGGTGTAGAAATCCTCGGTGCGTTTCAGAAAGGCGTGATATCGGTCGACCAAGTACTTGGGCTCCCTACCGAGCTCGGCAATCTTACCGAGCTGCGTTTCATCACAGTCGTCGAACTCTCGGAATCGCTGTGACAGCGTGTGCAGCACCGCTCCGTCGATCGCGACATCACCGAAGATCCGATCGCCCGTTGCGGCGACCTCGCGGATCCTCTCGCTGCGGAGGACATCAGGTAACGGCCGTCGATTGGCGTTGGTCAGCGGCGTGGTGCCGATGATCTCGAACAGCGCCTGCAGCGGCTTGACCTGGACATTGGCGATCCCGCGCAATCGACCGCTGATCCAACGTCGGATGTAGTACACCGACGTCCCCGTCGGTGCGACGATCGTGACTGGCGCAAGCGGATCGAGTTCACCGTTCGGAGCCTTGAGACGCTCGACGACCTCGGCCAACCCGGCCTCGGCCTCGCGACCATATCGATAGGCGGACACGTTCAGCGCCACAGCGGCGAGCCTCCCACTTCGACCTTGTAGTCGTGCGATCGTACTATCGCGCAGTCGCGCCCTTAGCAGCGTGGCAAGCCGACGAGCAGATCGTCGCCCGCGTCAGGGTGTGTGCGGACAATCTTGCCTTGCGACTCGATACTCACGACCACTTCGACCCGCTCGCCGAAGCGACCCGAGACGAAGTACTCGTAGCGTCCACCCTCGATATCATCGACGAGATCAGAGACCCACACGCGCCACTGGAACGGCTCATCTCCGCAATATCCGAGCGCGTTGCCGGCCTGATCTCTGGAGATCCCCTTGATCTCAAACGCTGTCATGTATCACGACTGTCTACGCATCTTCCCACTGGACGAACATCGGCATTAGCACGTGGACGTAGTTGTCGCGGCCGACCACGCGGAAGACGCCGGGATTGCTGGGGCCGCTTGTCTCCATCGCGATCTCCGCGGACGACGCGCCGCTCGCGACCTGCAACACATCCTGGAGATACCGAACGTTATAGGCGATTCGCGAGCCATCGCCTTCGATCACCGCGTCGACGCGACCACGGTGGTTTCCTAGTTCCTCGGCCCGAGCGGTGAGCGTGATCCCTGGGTCGGAGTCGCCGCCGCCAAAGATCAGGCGGATGATCCCGCTCGACTCGCGCGCGAAGACGGCGGCTGATCGCACGCCACCCTCGAGCACGGCGCCGGGCAGAATCGCGCGAGTCTGGTACTCGGCCGGAATCAGCTGGTCGTAGCTGGGATAGTTGCCCTGGATCAGTTGTGCCGTCATCTGTACGGAGCGAACGTGGAAGCGGACGTAGGTCCGATCGGCGTGCAGGTACATCTCCACCGCCGAATCGTCGTCAGTGAGCAGCCGCTCAAGCTCGTTCAACGCCCGCGCCGGGACCGTGATTTCGAGACGCTCAGTCAGCTCCGAGGCGACGTTCATGTCGTACACCGCGAGGCGGAACCCGTCCGCCGCTGCGAGCGTCATCTTGTCGCCCTCGAAGCGGAAGTGCACACCGGTGAGCACGGGCCGACCGTCATCGGTCGCCGCCGCAAAGACGACATGCCGCAGCGCCTCACGCAGATCGCGAGCGACGATCTTGATCCAGTCACCATCGCCGATGCCAGGAATGGTCGGGTAGGTCGTCGGCGACATACCGTGAATCGACGATTCGTTCGCGTCCGACGCGCGAATCTGCGCGACGAGTGAGGTATCAGCAACGTCGATCGAGATCTCCGCCGACGAGAGCGCCGAGACGAGGTCATTGATGAAGCGATGCGGAATCGTGATCGCGCCGGGCTCCGCCACGACCGCCTCAATGCTGCAGATCATCGCGATCTCAGTGTCGGTCGCGGTCAGTCGGACGCCGTCTTCGTCGGCCTCCAAATGGACGTGACGCAGTTGATCGAGTGAGTGTCGGGCAGCCACTGCCCGTGATACGACGCTGAGCCCGTGCTGCAACGCCGCCTGAGATGTCTGGATTCGCATCACGCCGCTCCCGAATCGAGTCGCCTACGGTTCTCAGTATTGATCACTTAGATGATCGATATGCGCGTAGTGTATCTGATGAACATCGCAAGCAACGCCGAGCGGGTGAAACCGCGCACAGTCGGTGGAAAGCCTGTGGACAATATGGCGCGAAGCCTCAACAGTCAGGGGCTCGCTCAGGCAACGCGTCGAGGATTCCGGTCAGGTCTTGACCGCTCCACGTCGGGCGCGATCGCATCGACTTTTCGCGCTCAGGGTCTGGATATCGCGAGACCCAATACACCGGCAGACCGGCGTGATTGGCACCCGTGACGTCCGCCCACGGGCTGTCGCCGACGTAGAGCACCTCGTTCGGCTCTAGGCCGAGCCGCTCGCAGAGCTGGTCGTAGAACGGCTTGCGCGGCTTGTAGGACTGCGCCTCCTCCGATGACAGGACCATCTCGACCTCGACGCCCGCTCGCTCGAGCGCATGCTCGAGGTGATCGTCGTCCGCGTTACTGCCGATCGCGATTCGGTAGCCCCGCTGCTTCAGCGTCGAGAACACCTCCGAGACCTCCGGGTAGGCTGGCGCCACCGAGAGCACGTCCCAGAGATGTTGGAACGCCGCAGCCGGAGGAATCGTCTCGACCGAGTGATGCTTGAACGCCTCGCCGAAGAAGTGTGGCCACGTCTCGGAGAACGGACGAAACTTCGGCTCCGGACCTTCCAGCGGCTTCTCGGGATCGCGACCCTCACGCTTGGCCATCTCACGCGAGGCTTCCAGCCACGCCTCCCAGACCTCTTCGCCGCTCGCGTGCTCAACACCGTGCTTTTGCAGCATCTCTTGGATGAGCGACGCGAACTGCCGCTCCTCGAGCTGCAGCAGCGTTCCGTAGCAGTCAAACGCGACCGCTCGGACGGTGCCGATCGCCTCTTCCGCGCTGACCGTCGGAGGTGCCGGTTCGCTGGGGGTTTCGGTGCTCGACTCGCTCATTCGGTTTCCCCTCACGATTCCTGCTGATGGCGCTGCCGCGCTCGGCTTGCTATCCCGAGCCTCGCGCCAGCCATCGCGCCGCTTCTTTGGCGTGGTAAGTGAGAATCATGTCGGCGCCCGCGCGACGAATGCCCGTGAGCGTCTCCAGCACCACCCGCTCCTCCTCAATCCATCCGTTCGCTGCAGCCGCCTTCAACATCGAGTATTCCCCGCTCACGTTGTACGCAGCGAGCGGCGCGTCGAATCGCTCCCGAGCCTCGCGGACGAGGTCGAGATAAGCGAGCGCCGGCTTGACCATAATCATGTCCGCGCCCTCGGCGAGGTCACGCTCGATCGCGCGCATCGCCTCGCGACCGTTGGGCGGATCCATCTGGTACGCGCGACGATCCCCAAACTGCGGCGCCGAGTCGGCCGCGTCGCGGAACGGACCGTAGTAGGCCGAGGCGAATTTGGCCGAATACGCGAGCAACGTCCGATCGGCGAAGCCGCTCGTGTCCAGCGCGTGGCGAATCGCTCCGACACGGCCGTCCATCATGTCCGAGGGTGCGATCACGTCGGCGCCCGCTTCGGCCTGGCTCACCGCTGTTTGCGCGAGCAGCTCGACGGATTGATCGTTGAGCACCGAGCCGTCGTCCGCGAGAACGCCGCAGTGTCCGTGATCGGTGTACTCGCACAGGCAAACGTCGGCGACCACGACCAGCTCTGGCCGAGCCTCCTTGAGCGCCCGAATCGCCTGTTGGACGATGCCATCATCCGCCCAGGCGCCGCTGCCTACGGCGTCCTTCGAGTCGGGAATGCCGAATAGCAGGATTGCGGGAATATCGAGCGAGCACAGCTCGGCCGCTTCCTGCGCGAGCTGATCGACGGACAGTCGAGCCTGACCAGGCATCGACGGGATCGGCGCTCGCACGCCGTGACCGGTCGTGACGAACACGGGATAGATGAAGTTGCTCGGCGACAATCGCGTCTCGCGCACCATCCGACGCAGTCCGTCGGAGCGACGGAGGCGCCGCATTCGGTGCGCAGCCGGAATCTCGGGCATTGGTCGATCGGCCGACGGATCGAGAAACTGACTGGAGTACTGGATGCTGGTCATATCGCGGTCGATTCTGGACCGTCCGACCGGTCGAGCGCTGCAACATATCGTTCCACAGCGTCGACCAGCCCGTCGATCGTATGCGTCTCGGCGGTTGCCACCACGCGCAGTCCAAACTTGCGCGCGGCGTCAGCGGTCACCGGGCCGATACACACGGCCTGCAACGAGTCTACGTCGACCCGATCGCCGACCAGCTTGACCAAGCCTCGGACCGTCGATGGCGATGTCAAGGTCACCACATCGACACCACCTGCAATCGCGTCGAGCGCGTCCTCCCCAGCCCGGGGCGTCACAACGTCGTACAGCGGGACGTCATCGACCTCAGCGCCGGTCTCCTGCAGCCGATCGCGAAGGGTCGCGCCCGCCTGCGCTGCCCGCGCGAGGAGCACACGCTTGCCTCGCAGATCATCCACAGTCAGCCGCGCAGCCAACGCCGCCGACGTAAACGTGGTCGGCACGATGTCGGCGACGATCCCGCGCTCGGACAATGCGCGCGCTGTCTCGCTGCCGATCGCGGCGACCGTCGTCCCAGCCAGCGATCTCGCATCGAGGCCGTGACCTCGCAGCGCGTCCCACAGCTGAATTACGCCGTTGACACTCGTCAGTCCCACGATGTCGTAGTGTCCTTCAGCCAGACAAGTCATCGCCCTCTGGACCAGTTCCTGCCCATCGGGACCGACCTCGCACACTTCAATGGTCGGGAGCTGGACGACTTCGAGATTGCGAGCGAATAGTCGCTCCACCAGTGGCTGCGCCTGAGCCGCGGCTCGGGTGACCAGCACGCGACGCCGCCCACCGCGAACTGCAAGCCCCGTCGCCGCAAGCGCGGTCACCTCACCAAGTATGACCGTCACCGGTGGCCGCATCTCGGACGCCCGCTCGCGGAGCGCCCCGAGCGGAGCGAACACCGTCTGTTGCCTCGGCGTCCACGCATGCGCAATCGCTGCGGCTGGCGTATCCGCGCTGAGACCGGCATCGACCAAGCGTCGGACGATTTCGTCGAGATTACGCCAGCCCATCATCACCACGATCGTCCCGCCCACTCTCGCGACCGCGTCCCAGTCGATCGGTGGGGCGTCGCCATCGCCTTCTGAGCCGGTCACGACCGTCACTGCCGACGCGACGCGTCGGTCGGTGACCGGGATGCCGACGGCGGCCGCCGCAGCGGTCGCGCTCGACACGCCAGGAATCACTCGCAGCGGAATTTCTGCAGCAGCCAACGCCGACGCCTCTTCGCCTCCGCGACCGAAGACGAACGGATCGCCGCCCTTGAGCCGCACGACGCGACGTCCGCGTTGCGCGTGTTTGATTAGCAACCGGTGAATCTCCTCCTGCGAGGTCGAGGGCTCGCCCGGCGCTTTGCCGACGCTGATCAGCTCGGCCGTTGCAGCGAGCTCCAGCAGCGAGGGCGCGACCAGTCGGTCATACAGCACGACCTCGGCGCGCTTAAGCGCTTCCGCTCCAGCGAGGGTGATCAATCCAGGATCGCCCGGACCAGCACCGACCAGCTCGACCGGATGGATGTTGTCTGCGGGGGCCTTCTCGACGCTCATTGGTCCGCTTGCGCTTTGCCGTCGGCGGCCATCAGTTTGGCTCCGCCTCGTTCGAGCAGTACATCCGCGACCTCCCTGCCGACCGCTTCCGCGTCCTCGCCCGAGCGCTGCACCTCGATCCGCTCTGTGCCGTCGGCGCTGAGCAAGCGACCGGCAAGAAGCACCTCGTCGCCGCGGACGCCGCCGATCGCCGCCAGTGGCAGCGAGCAGCCCGCACCCAACGCCCCTAGCATCGCGCGTTCCGCCGACACCGCGCGCTCGGTCGGCGAGTGATTCGCTCCCGACACCAACGCGACATCCTCACGCCGACACTGCAACACCAACGCGCCCTGTCCGGGAGACGGCATCATCAGATCAATCGGAATCAGCTCGGTCGGGAAGCGATCGAGTCGTTGCAGCGCGGCCGCCGACACGATCACAGCGTCGTAGTCGCCGCCCTCAACTCGCCCGATGCGGGTGTCAACATTTCCCCGAATGTCGAGCACGGCCAAGTCGGGTCGGAGTCGTAGCGCGTGCGCGGCGCGACGTCGCGAGCCCGTTCCCACTCGCGCGCCTGTCGGCAAATCCAAGAATCCCAGCCCGTCACGACTGAACAGCGCGTCGCGGACATCGCCACGTGGCAGCCAAGCGGCCAACGACGTTCCGCTGGCGATCGACGGCGGCACGTCCTTGGCCGAGTGCACCGCCACATCGATCTCGCCGCTCAACAGCGCTTCCTCGACCGCTCGGACGAAGACGCCTTGTCCGCCGATTGCTCGCAGGCTCGACGACCGATCACGGTCGCCTTGTGTCGTAATCGGGACGAACTCCGTTTCCACACCGACCGATTGCAGCGCGTCTGCTGCCAACCTCGCTTGTACGCGAGACAGCTTGCTGCCCCGACCCCCTAGTCGCATGCTTCCGTTCATGATCGCGACATCATGCGTCGGGCGGGACGATCGGCGCGCCGAGACGGCCGAGCAATCGCGCCTTGGCCTGTCCGCGCCGACGCTGCGCCAGCAAAATGCGCACCTGTCCGTCCATGGCGGTCTGCCACGCCTCGGCCGCGATCGGTCGGAAGACGTTCCGATGTCGCAGCTCCGCACGAACCTCCGCCACGAGCTCCGCCAAACTCGAGGTGTCAGCCTCCAGATAATCCTCCAGCTCCTCGCGGACCCGTCGCGCGACCGCGGGGCTGCCGCCGCCGGTCGAGATTGCCAGCGTCAGCGGCGGCTTGCGCACGACCGCCGGGAGGATGAAGTCGCAATGCGACGGATCGTCGGCCGCATTGAACGGGACGCTCGCCGCTCGCGCGTCCGACTGCAGCGACGCGTTCCCCGACGGATCGTCGGCCGCGGCCATCACCAATGCGCGATCGTGCATATCGCTGGGATGGACATCCCGCGCGAGATGCTCGATCTGATCGCGATCACGCAGCGCGCTGAGCTCATCATTCAGGTTCGGCGCGACCACGGTCACGCTCGCATCGGCGGCGAGCAATCCGTTCACTTTCTCCAAGGCCAGTCGACCGCCACCGATCACCAACACGGATCGCCCGCGGAGGTCGAAGAACACCGGATAGTACGGATGCGTCACGATGCCTCATCCACCTCAACCCGTAACCCCTCGCCCAGCGCCATCTAGCCGGCGTCGAGCTGAGCGATGCCGATGCCACGCTCTCCCTGAACCGTGTACAGCAGGTACACCGCGTCGCCGTCCTCGAAGATCGCGGGATCGCGCAGCTCGTGCACTGGATTGGGCGCGAACCCACGCACGCTCGGCGCGATCGGCAGCGACGCGCCCTCCCAGTCGTACACAGGACGCAACACCTCCCGATGCTCACCCGCAGTCCACGACCGCCAGTCTCCCGCGAGCGCAATCGGCGAGACGTAGATCCGCTCGGGCGTGTCTCCCACGTTGGTCCAGAACACGAGCAACGTCTCGTCGCGACGCAAGAGGGCGCAGTGCCGCATCGTGTCGGGGAAGAGCTGTGGTCCCTGTTCAAAATCGCACAGACCGTCATCCGAGCGATACACGATGCCAGGCATCGACATCCCGTACCAGCCTGGCACTTCGACATCGTCAAGATGGATCATGCGCAGATAGCTGGTCGAGAGAATCTCCTCGCCCGCCTCGAAGTTGATCCCGTCATTGGAGAGCGCCACTCGAGAGACCTGCCGACCGTCCCTGAGCTGGCCGTGAAAGTAGAGCCGAATCTGCTTCGCATCGTCGTCCACGACGGCGTCGGGCGAGGCGATGTGTGGATACACGTGACCGCGCTTCCGAGCAGGGCCGAGGCTCGGGTCAAACTCATCGCTCGACTTTGGAAACGCCGTCTGGGCGAGCTGCAGCGCTCCAGGCTCATGCGTCCGCCATGGTCCGAGCAGGTCGTCGGCGACCGCGAGGCGGATGTATGAGCCCTTGTGATCGGCGAAGTAGAGGTAGTACTCGCCCAGCCGACTCGGGAGCCACTGCGGAGCGCGAATCAGCGACGGCCCGTTGATGTTGTCGCCCATCCGCCCGTCCATCTCGGGACGGATGATCGGCCCCTCTGTCGACAACCGCACAGCTCTCATATCGGACACTCCAGTGACACATCAAGCACACTTGTCGGAGACGCTCGGTGCATTCTTCTCGCTCATAGTAGACGTGAGCGATGACCTCGATCGGTTGGGCGATAAGCTCGCTCCTATGAGGTTGCAATACGGTGCCCTGCGAGAGATCATCGAGACTGCGATCCTCGGACTGATCGTCTTTCTCCTCGCTCGCGAGGCGGTGCAGAACTTCCAAGTCGAAGGTCGCTCGATGCAGCCGACGCTGGCGAGCTCGGAGCTCGTGCTGGTCAACAAGATCGGCTATTGGGAGGTCGACCTCGGCCCCTTCGACGCGCTCGTCCCCGGTCGCAGCAATGGCGACTTCCTCCTCTCCGGGCCCCATCGAGGCTCGGTGATCATCTTCCAGCCGCCGTATCAGAGCGCTCACGATTTCGTCAAACGAGTGATCGGCCTGCCTGGCGACACGCTGGAGATCACGCGCGGTCGCGTGTTCGTCAACGGCATCGAGCTGGACGAGCATGCCTACATCTTCGAGCCACCCAGCTATCAGTGGGGACCGGCCGTGATCCCGCCCGAGCACTACTTCGTGCTCGGCGACAATCGCAACAGCAGCCAAGATTCACACGCGTTTGGACCCATTCACGAGGATCAGATCGTCGGCGAGGTCATCTTCCGTTGGTTCCCCTTCGACACCATCTCGACCGAGATCTCGCGAGACACCGTCGACTACGAGGGGAACGTGATCCCATAGGGCGGTCATGAACAAGCGGGCTGAGGAGACCACGATGGATGCAATGACCCTCCTGGAGGATGCCGGAGCCGTGCTCAGCGGACACTTCCAGTACGCATCGGGCCGACATGGCGACACCTACATTGAGAAGTTCCGACTGTTGGAGAAGCCGAACGTCACCGAGGCGCTCTGCCGACAGCTCGCCGACCACTTCCGCCCCTTGCAGCCCGATCTCGTCGTCGGACCGACCACGGGCGGCATCCTCCTCGCCCACGAGACCGCCAAACACCTCGGCGACTCCGTCCGCGCCTACTTCGCCGAGCGCAGCGATGGCGGCGGACGGTACCTCGGTCGTGGATTCACGATCGAGCGGGGCCAAACGGTCCTCGTCGTCGACGATGTGCTCACCACCGGCGGCTCGGTCCGAGAGACGCTCGAAGCGGTCGAAGCGGCCGGCGGCAAGCCGCTCGGCGTTGGCCTGATCGTCGATCGGACCAACGGAGCGACCAGCTTTGGCGAGTTGGAGACCTTCGCCTGTCTCGAAATCGATGTCGCCAGCTACGAACCCGAACAGTGCGAGCTCTGCGCAGACAGCGTCAATCTCACAGTCACCTAGCCAACACCTAGCCGATTGCGAAGACGAAGATCCCTGATCCGACGCCCACCACGCCGGCGAGCAGCGACATCACCAGCGCGTAGACGCTGAAGCCAATTCCGACACTGATGATCGCGGCGCGGTCGTCCGACTCGGGGACTGCGGCCCGCACGGCCAACACCGAGAGCAGCACCAACGCGATCGACACGATCAAACCCACGGCAAAGCCCGCTGGTCCGGCGAGCATGAAGAACTGCCAAACCGAGAATCCCGCGACGAGCGCCATCGCCCGCATCAAACTGCGCCACTCGACCTTGATCTGGAAGATCGACTGCAACGCGTGCCAGGTCACGCCCAGCCACAACGCCCACGCGCCCAACGAGGCGACCGATCCGAGCAGCATCACATCGAGGGCGGAACTCCCCGCGACCGCGCCGCGAGTATCGATCGCCATCCAGAGCCAGCCGCCCAAACTCGCGACCAGCACGCTGAGGATCAACACCGCCATCGTCGGTCGCGTGTCGGACGCGGTTCGCGACACCTCACCGATGACGGCGAGGTCGCCGGATAACAATCGACGCATCAGCGAGACCGAGCGTCGCCAATCAAATGAGATGTCGAGCGATTTCGTGAAACGCGAGCCGGTTGGCCATGCTCTCCGTCCGAGCACGCGCTGCCCGAACGGCCGATCAATCGCTCCGGCCTGAGGGGTACGGAATTGCATATCGCACCTTGTCTGGACAACCTGCCGCCGCGCCTTCACTATGGCTCAATGACCGACTCTCACAATCCGCAACTGAGTAAATTCGACATCCACGGGCTTAACGATGCCGTCGCGACCTGCCGGCTCTGTCCGCGACTCGTCGAATGGCGCGAACAGACCGCAACCGAGAAGCGCGCCGCCTTTCGCGACGAGTCCTATTGGGGTCGTGCCGTGCCATCGTTTGGCTCCGAGAACGCGAGCATCCTGGTCGTCGGTCTGGCGCCGGCGGCGCACGGAGCGAACCGCACCGGACGCATGTTCACCGGCGACCGCTCGGGCGACTGGCTCTATCGCGCGCTCTGGCAAGCAGGACTCGCCAACCAGCCGACATCGGTGTCGGCCGATGACGGACTCGAACTCCACGGGACGCGGGTCACATCAATCGTGCGCTGCGCCCCGCCCGAGAACAAGCCCACCGTCGAGGAACGCAACCGTTGCCTCCCCTACTTCCGTCGAGAGCTGGAGTTGCTCAGCGATCTCCGAGTCATCGTCTGCCTGGGATCGTTCGCGTGGGAGAACTGCGCGCGCGAGCTCGGCATCCGTCCGCGACCGAAGTTCGCCCATGGCCTGGAGCACCAACTCGACGGTCGAACCGTGCTCTGCTCGTATCACCCCAGCCAGCGCAACACGTTCACCGGTCTCCTGACCGAGGAGATGCTCGCGCAGATCTTCCAGCGCGCCGCCGAACTCGCGAGAACGAGCGACTAGAGCCTCTCCTCTGACGTCATTGCCGCGCTCCGCCGCGGCAATCTCTCTGCCTATTGCACCGACGTCCGTTCCGGGAGGCGCGAGATGCCCGCGTCAAGCGCGGGTAAGACGGAGGTAGTGCGTGGGTGGCACGCGGGTAGGACATGACGCTTACGCCTCAGTCTCCGGCAGTGGGAGAAGCGGAGTTGATGGTGCGCCGAACCCCTCTTGGACAGGGTCCTAGCCGACGCAGAGACCACCATCGGCGCAACAGTCTTCGATCGATTGCGCCCCCGCGGTCACTTCAGCCAACGGAATCAGATTCGCCGATCGCGAGGCGTATGAGGCTGCAGGCAGATCGTCGGTGATCGAATAGACCTCCCAGCGAGTGCCTGATGGATCCGAGACCCAGACCTTGTCCTGCTCGGCGTGACAGCAGACCACGCCGTCCTCAATCTCCATGTCGAGACCAAGATCGCCGAAGCGCTGGGTCTCGTCGTGGACCTCAGTTGAGCTGCCGACCTCAACGCCCAGGTGATTGAGCGGCGCCGTCGCCGACGGATTCTCAATCAGCACCAGCTTGAGCGGCGGATTCTCGACCTCGAAGTTCGCGTATCCGGGTCGCACTTTGTGCGGCTCGGTGCGGAACATCTGCGAGTAGAAGTCAATCGCCGAATCGAGCTCGGCAACGTTCAGCGCGAGTTGCACACGTGACATGATCAACGCTCCTTAGTCGGCGACCGCGAGAGCAGGCTCGCCTTCTTCCGTCGGCATGGAGCCTGACAGGATTGAGTCCAACGGTATCGAGTTGCGGTCCTGCATCAAGGGCATCACCCAATCTCCGAAGCGCTTCGCTTCGTCGTCGTGGGGATATCCCGAGAGACAGAACTCGGTGCAGCCGATATCGACGAACTCCTGCAACGTGTCGGCGACCTGCTGAGGATTGCCGACCACGGCCAGCCCCGCACCGCCGCGGACGGTGCTCAGCCCGCTCCACAAATGCGGCGCGATCCGATAGTCACTGTCGCGCGATTCATCAGCGAGCTGCCACATCCGACTATCGGCCTCGGATTCGCCGCGCCAGTGCTTGCGAACCTCGCGCTGGCGATCGGTGGTGCCGGTCAGCAGGCTGTGCGCAGCGTCCCACGCTTCGGCTTCCGTCTCGCGCACGCAGACTTGGAGTCGCATGCCGAACGTGATCTCCGATCGACCAAAGCGTTCCGCCCGACGTCGCACGTCGATCACCTTCTCAGCGGTGCGTTCCGGCGTGTCGCCCCAGAAGAAGTAGCAATCGGCGTGTTTGGCCCCGACGTCGCGGGCCGCGTCCGACTCGCCACCGATGTAGAACCGTGGCCACGGATTCTGGTACGGCTTCGGATACACGTGCGCACCATCGAGCTGGTAGTGCTTCCCGTGCCAGTCGATCCGCTCCTCCGATGTCCACAACGCCTTCATAATCTGGACCGACTCGTCCATCACCTCATAGCGCTCATCGTGGCTGTAGGTGATTCCGTCGCCGGCCAGCTCGCGAGGATTGCCGCCGGCGATCAGGTTGATGTAGACCCGCCCCTCCGAGAGCTGGTCGAACGCGCCGATCATCCGCGCCATCTGGGTAGGCAGGATGTATCCCGGTCGCGCCGCGACGAGCATCTTGAGCTTGGTCGTCTTGGCCGACATCATCGCGGTCGAAATCCATGCCTCCCAGCAGGTCGGCGTGACCGGCACGAGCGCATACTCAAACCCGGCCGACTCAGCAGCCAGCGCAACGCGCTCGAACATCTCCATCGAGGCAGGGATGAACTGGTCAGGGTCGGCAAAGTTGGTCAGGTCGCCATGCGTCGGAATGTACCAACCAAAGCGCAGCGGGGAATCGGAAGAATCAGGCATACAAACATCCAAACCTAGTCAGTGCTCGAATTCTACGCTACCGCTGTCAACACAGGCGATACGCTGGCGATCGGTTCGGCGTCGCCTGGCAAATCATCTGGGAGCCACCACAGGACGACTGAACCAAGAACACAAAACATCAGCAGCGACACGCAACAATCACGAATGGAGATCCGAATGGGCAAGCTCGACGGCAAAGTGGCAATCATCACGGGCGGAAACAGCGGCATCGGTGCTGAGACCGGACGGCTCTTCGCGTCCGAGGGTGCAAAAGTCATCCTCATGGCCCGACGAGTGACTGAGGGCGAGGCAATCGTCGCCGAGATCAACGAATCGGGCGGCGAAGCGACCTTCATCTCCTGCGACGTTGGAGACAACGACTCCGTCGTCGCCGCCGTCGACCAGGCAGCCAGGACCTACGGCCAGATCGACCTGCTGTTCAACAACGCAGGAGGCGGCGCCGGCGGCACCTTCCCCAATGAGCCCAACGACGAATGGCTACGAGTCATCAACGTCAATCTGACCGGCACGTTTTATGTCAGTCAGGCCGTTTGGCCGCACATTGCTGCGCAGGGTGGTGGCGCAATTGTCAACATGTCCTCGCTCGCCGCGCAACGGGGATTCTCTTCCCGCATGCAAGACGAGTTCGGCACCGCTTCAGCCTCGTACTACGCAGCCAAGGCCGGCGTCGACGCCCTCACCCGATACATGGCTGGCGCTGGCGGTCGGGACAACATTCGGGTCAACTGCGTCCGCCCAGGCCAGATCATTACCCCAGGCGCCACCCGAGGCACCTACAACGACCCCGACGGCGGACACCACGTCTTCGAGAAGATGTTCGATTTCGCCCAGATCGTGCAGGGTCCCGGCTACTCAATCGACGTGGCCAACCTGGTCCTCTTCCTGTCCTGCGACGACTCGCGCTTCATCACCGGAGAAATGATCAACATCGACGGAGGCGTCGCAGCGAAGATCTAGGACGCCGCGTCGCTCACGCTGCTCGCAGACTGGCCCGACTTGACTTGGTCGTTGACATCCGAGTCGATCCAGTCGGTAATGATCTTGCGGTGGGCGATCCGCCAGGCGCCGTCGACCCGGCGAAGGCGATCGACGTAACGTCCCTGGAACGTAATCCTGGCCGGCTCACCAAATGGATTGTCCCGACTCGACACGCTGACGACCGTGCAGTACGACGACATCGTCGCCTCATCACCGGCCCCGTCAATGACAAAGTTCGACGGCTGATGTCGAGACACGGGATCTTCGGGACGGTCGTGGTCGCTGGAAGCCAACCTCCAGAGCGCGTCGCCGGTGATCCAGAGCTGCTGAAGCTCCATTTCCATGACGGCGTCATCGGTCCAGACAGCGCGCCAACCCTCGGGATCCCGAAGATCCAGCGACTGGCTGTAGCGCCCGGCCAAAAGGATGATCTCTGAGCGATCTTCCGCTGTAAGCGGCATGTGGTACCCCCCTCTGTTGATGTGATCTGCGATCAGGCGAAGGCTAAGGAAACGAGCATGAGTTAGTGCAGGAAGGGGAGGCGCCTGAGCCGTCGATAGAAGTCACGGCGATGCCCGACTTGTACGACTCGAATCAAATCGTCGTTCTCATGAAGCGTGTAGGCGATTCGATAGTCGCCAACCCTCACTCTCCAGACACCATCGAAGTCTTCCAGCTTCAATGAACCCGGCCCTCGCGGAGCTGCCTGCAACCGTGTGAGTCGCTCCATCAACCGGAGTTGAATGTCGATCGGGAGACGCTCAAGTGCCTGATCGGCGCGCTGTGAAAACTCGACCCGTGGAGGCACGGACGCTACTTGAGATCGTCGAGCGTGAGTCCGCGTTTCGCAAGCACTTCTTCAAATGAGATGAGTGTGCGAACCGCACCGTTCTTTCGATCTTCCTCCAGTTCGTAGTGGACCAGCGTCGCAAGAGCTGCGTCATCCCAGTGATCCTCATCCCACTCGTCGATGGGCGGGAATGCGTTCGCGTTCAAAATGTTCCAGTTGATAAGTTCTGCTCTGGCGTCGGTCGTAGTTGGCTTAAGCATCGGTTCCCACTTCCGAATCCCATCCTATGCCATCTCAGCCCTCGTACTGCGGCTCCCGACGTTCCGCAAACGCGCGCGTAGCCTCCCGAGCGTCGTCCGACGTCATCGCCAGCCGCTGGTACTCCTGGTACAAGCGCAGACCGTCGGGCAGTGACATGTCGGGGCCTCGGCGAGCCAGTTCTTTCGTCAGACGGATCGCCAGCGGGCTGTTAACCGCGACCTTCTCCGCCATCTCATTTGCGGCATCCAGCAACTCTGATGGTTCTACGACCTTGCTGACCAGGCCAATCCGCAGCGCCTCAGCCGCATCGAGGAACTCGCCCGTCAACAACAGCCGCATGGCATCGGACGAGCCGATCAATCCCGGCGTGCGCAGCGCACCGTATCCGTGCAAAATCCCCCAGCGCGGCTCGGGAGATCCGAACTGCGCCGTCGTGTCGCAGATGCGGATGTCGCAATAGAGCGCCAGCTCGAGCCCGCCTGCGAGACAGTACCCATTGATCGCGGCGATGACTGGCTTGGCCGTTTCCAGACCGTTGTCAAAGCGCTCCCCCGACCACGGCTTCCAGGCCTGTCGCTCACCAAACTGCAACAGGTCATGCCCGGACGAAAATGCCCGACCCGACCCGCTGAGCACCACGCAACGCACCTGAGGATCAGCATCCGCTTCCTTAAGTGCATCGCCGATCGCGTGATACATCTCATCCGTCATCGCATTCAGCTTTTCCGGTCGAAGCAGTCTGACCGAAGCGATATGTCCCTCGACCGAATATCCAATCTCATCCATCACTAGTTCCTCTCTCGCAAGGCGCCGTCATGCCCACGACCATTTTGTCATTCCCGCGACCTCGCCGTCATTCCTGGCACCCTTCCGTCAATCCCGTGACCGCTCCCCATTCCCGCGACCTTTCCGTCATTTCAGCAACCCCTCCGTCATTCCCGCGAAGGCGGGAATCCATCCAGGATCACGTCAGTTCCCGCAAAGGAGTCTTCCTTCGGGTACAAAGGCCTCCCTATCGCGAGAATGCGGAACCGCGGGGCCATCACGGTGGTGAGCCAGACCTTTGCGACCTAGAATAGGGTGACACGCCCCGTCGTCGGGTCATGGCGTGTTACGCAAAGGAGAGACCGATGCAGGTCAAAGAACTCGGTCACGCAGTCATCAAGGTCCGCAACATGGAGCGCGCGGAAGCGTTCTACGGCGAGGTCCTGGGGATGAAGCTCGCCGCACGCCACGAGCAGATGCCGATGAGCTTCTACACGCTCGGCAACCACCACGACCTAGCCCTGCTTGAAGTCGGAGAAGAAGGCCCAGAAACCGCCGATCCCAAGGCGCCTGGTCTCTACCATCTCGCCTTCTGCATCGGCGAAACATTGGACGAACTGCGCGAAGCGCGCGACGAGCTCGAAGCCGCCGGCGTCAAAGTCTTCGCGACAATCGACCACGTCGTCTCAAAGTCGCTCTACCTCAACGACCCCGACGGCAACGGTGTCGAGCTCTACGTAGACGGCTCAGACATCTGGAAGACCGACCCGCAACAGGTCGCCCAGGGAGAGCCGATGGAGCTCTAAGAAAGCTCACGTCCACCATCCCCACGCACCGTCGCGGGAATCCCGAGCCGTGCGGCACCGACAATGTGCTGATATGAACGCAGCACCAGCGTCGACGCCGGTGCTGGCCCCAGCGAGATACCCGCGGCGGAGCGGAGACCTTTGCATAATCTCTTTCCTCCCCCTGCAGGGGGAGGTGCCAAAGGCGGAGGGGGTCCTGCTCCGTCAAGCCCTATCTGGTGCCTGCGCCAGTAGGACCCCCTCAGTCGCTCCGCGACAGCTCCCCCTGCGAGGGGGAGCAAATTAATCAAACGCCTCCGGCGGAGCGCAGGTATGACAATTTCTCAAAGGCTAAGACGAACTCGCAAAAGGCCCCGCTACGCGGGGACGCCCTCTGCGAGCGAACCGAACTCGGCCTCAAACTCTTCTTGGGACACCATCGACAGACCCCCTTCCTCCCGTTCCTCGCGCGCCATCGCCGCGAGCGTGAGCAACCCTGCGTCTTCCCACTCTTCCTCGGTCCACTCCTCGACCGGCGGAAACTTGTCCATGTCGAGGACATCGAAGTTGACCAACTCCAACCGCGGATCCACGGTCTTCGGCTTCGCCATCGCGAGTCACTCCCTTGGATCCATCATATGAGAACACCGAGAACCTCATGTCAGCTCCGACGGCGCATCTGCTCATAGATGCTGTCCCGGTTGCCGATGGCTTCGACGCTGAGGACTTCGTTGTCGTCGTCGATGCGAAAGATGATTCTCAAGTCGCCAACTCTTGACGACCAACGAAGGGGACGTCCCTGAAGCTGCTTAGACCAAGGTTCGCGAGGCTGTCTGGAGAGCTGGTGAACTCGTTTGATCACCCGCTCTCGGTCATATTGAGGCAGTCTCGTTAGTCGGCGATCCGCACGAGGGGCGAAAATGTAGCGGTATGCCACAGGACGCTACTTTATGTCGTCATTCGACACACCGTATCTCGCGTCTATCTTTTCTCCAGAGATCCATCCATCCCGATCCGCTTCCACTCTGGCCATCTCCGCGAGCGTGAGTAGTCCCGCCTCCTCCCACTCGTCCTCGGTCCACTCTTCGACCGGCGGGAACTTGTCCATGTCGAGGACATCGAAGTTGACCAACTCCAACCGCGGATCCACAGTTTTCGGCTTCGCCATCACCCACTCCTCCATCACGCCTGCAATGAGTCCATTCTATGAGCCCTGCGGCGACGTTGGTACCGCGACATTACCCTGCATAACGCAGGAGTGATCCATGAATCAGTCATTCGGCGCCACCGCAGAGGAACGTCAAGCCCTGATCGAGGCGGCTCGATCGATCGCGCCTCAGATTCGCCAGTTCACCGACGCGATCGAGGCAGCGCGACAACTTCCCTCGGATGTGGTTGACCTGCTCAGGAGCATCGGCGCGTTCCGCCTCCTTCAGCCGCGATGGTTGGGTGGACACGACGCCGACCCAGTCACGCAGATTCTCTTCATCGCGGAACTGGCCAAGGCCGACGCATCCACCGCGTGGTGCGTGATGATCGGCAGTGACGGTGGCTTCGTCTCGCGAGAGCTGGCACCTGACCTCGCCCGCGAGATGTACGCGGACATCGACGTCGCCACCTGTGGTGCTGCCTTTCCGCCAGGCACGGCCACACGCGTTGACGGAGGCTACCTCGCGACGGGTCGATGGGCCTACCTGAGCGGAGTGACGCACGCTGCCTGGGTGCAATTCAGCTGTCGGCTAAGCGACGTTAGTGAGAATCCGGACGCCAAACCTCAGTTCGCGACCTTCGTCGTGCCCCGCAGCGATGTCACCATTGCCGACACCTGGCGCACGACCGGTATGCGTGGCACTGGCAGCCACGACATCGAAGTGCACGAACTCTTCGTGCCCGACGAGCGCATTCTCCCGCCTCGCAACTTGCGACGCTCAGTGCTTGGCGATCCGTTGCGACATCCGGCCTGGTTGCTACCGAAGCATCTTGGCGTGCCTCTCGGACTGATTCAGGCAGCGCACGACGAGGTCGTTGACTTGGCCAAGAGTCGAGTCGCCGTGCGTGGCGCCCTACTTGACGACGCGCTCACCCAGTCCACGCTCGGCGAGACCGCTGCCCGAATCGCGGCATGTCGCGCCTACGCGCTCAGCGCGACTGACGACGCCTGGCAGCAGGTCTGCGACACCGGCGAGATGTCCGACGAGCGTCGCGCCCATCTCCGTCTGGCGATCACCTTCGTCCACCGCGAGTGTGTGCAGATCATGGAGCAGCTCTATTCGATCGCCGGTTCCGCAGCCCTCTACACCGAGCGTTCGACGCTCGACCGTCGCCTGCGCGACATGCACGCGATGAATCAACACGTCGTGCTCGGTGCGTCGAACTATGCCGCCGCCGGTCGCGTCCTGCTGGGTCTCGAGGCCCGAGCGCCGTTCTGGTAACTCGTTGGCCGATGGCTCAGCTGCGATGCATCGGAGCCATGTAGAACCAGACCGGCTGCGGCGCGCCCTGCGCAGCGAGCGCTTTGCGCACTGCAAGTATCAGCTTGCCCGCTTCCGTCCGCTCGAAGAACCAGGCCTCGGCCTGCCGACCGCCAGGATTCGGCGCGTCGGTGAGCTCGAGCGCCGCTTCCTCGTAGTAAGCGCGAATGTCGTTCGCCACGGCGGTCGTGTGTCCGCCGGGAATGCCAGCCGATTTCCACGGCGTCCCATCGACGATGTTCTGTAGCACCTCGAGGGCGCCGGGCACGCCATCGGCATCGACCGCCGCGCCGACATCGCTCAAGCCTCGCTGAGCAACCGCGCGATCATAGGCCTTCCGCAATCCGCGCGCCTCGTCCACGGCCGGCGCCAGATCGGGATCAAATCGCGGCGGCACGGTGCAGCTCAACGGCTCCTCGTCGCCAACGATCTCCTCAGGATGGTCCTCCAACACGGGACCAGAATCACGCTCGAGCAAGGCAAACGCGCGACGCAGCACGTCGTGCTGGAACTCGGGATCGTTTGGCTTACCCATCGGACGACCTAGCGGGAACTCGCAGTGGAGCACGCGCGGCGGACGCATCCGCTCGCCGACCTCTCGAATCGCCGTGATCGTCACCGTCGCCAGACCGGCGGCCTCAAACACGTGAGCGAGCGTACACACGGTACGCGAGCAGAGCGGTCAAACCGGGGTCAGGAACACGACATCCACGCCGTCCGCCTTCAGCTCGGCCGCGCAGGCTGGTCCGGAGTCGAGTCGGATTGTCGCAACGTCATCGGGCTGATTGCCCGCAAACGAGTAATGCTTTGAGGCGACCGAGCCGATCACCCCTTGCTCCACCAGCTCATCCAATCGGGCGAGGGGATAGACAACGTTGTAGTCGATCCCAAACGCCGAACGATCGAAGTTCGGACTCCAATGGCCAAGCACGAGCTGCCGCTCGTCGTGGTCCAGAGCGCGATAGCTGGCATCGTTCACCGTAAACGGCTCGCCGTCGCGTGGATACAACGCAGCCGAGGTCACCACCGCAACCCTCGCCTCAGAGAGCGGCGGAGGCGACGTCCACGCAGTCGCAGAAAACTCCGGGACGGGCAGCCTCCCAATCTGCTCGCGAATCAGCGCATCACCCAACGGTTGCTCGGCCATCAATCACATCCAGACATTCGCACCATTCGTCGGTGCCCACATACCCCAGACCCTAAGCCTCGTCCAAGCCTGGTTCAATCAGAAACCTCAAGGCAAAAGCCCCCCACAACACATCCAACCAAACAGCCCCCCGCGCGCTAACTCCGTCACATCCGCCCTCTAACTCGGTCATGCGCGTGTCCCAACACCCAACTCCGTCATACCCGCGCTCCGCGGAGACCCTTGCATAATCTCTTTCCTCCCCCTGCAGGGAGAGGTGCCGAAGGCGGAGGGGGTCCTGCTCCACCAAGTGCTATCTGGTACCCGCGCCGGCAGGACCCCCTTGTATCTTCGCTGTCGCCCCGGGAACAAGTGTTTCCCGGGGCGAAGCGTGGTGCGGTAGACCGATTCCCCCTGGGCCTGTGAGGCCGTGACTGAGCTTGGGTCGCCGCACCACTACAGCGAGAGAGCCCGAACAGTTGCCCGGGCCCTGGAGCCCTCATCTTGCAAGGACGGGCCTACGCAGGATAGGAGTGGGAGATGACCGAGACGAGTCGCTACGTCGGCATTGACGTATCACAACAGTGGTTGGATCTCGCCATCCGGCCGGCTGACGGACCCGCCCAGCGGGTGGACAACGACACGGCCGGGATCGACGCCCTGGTCAGTCAGTTGGAGGCGCTGGCACCGACACGAATCGTGCTGGAGGCGACCGGCGGTCTGGAGCGGCCGCTGGTCGCGGAGCTGGCCGCGGCGGGGTTGCCGATGGTGGTGGTCAACCCGCGCCAGGTTCGCGACTTCGCCCGCGCCACCGGCCGGCTGGCCAAGACCGACGCGCTCGACGCCGCCGTCCTGGCCCACTTCGCTGAGGCCGTCCCGCTGCAGCTGCGCCCGCTGCCCGATGCCGAGACCCAGCATCTGCGTGAGCTGCTCGCCCGACGTCGACAACTGGTCGCGATGCTGGTCGCCGAGGGCCAACGCTGCCGCGCCACCACCCCCACCCTGCGAGCCGGGATCGAGGCGCACATCGCCTGGCTCACGCAGGAACGCGAGCGAATCGAGGACGAGCTCCAGGCCAGCATCCAGGACAGTCCCCACTTGCGGGCACAGGACCAGCTCTTGCAGAGCGTGCCCGGCGTCGGACCGCAGATCTCGCGCATCCTGCTCGCCCAACTGCCCGAACTGGGCCAAATCGACCGGCGCCAGGTCGCGGCCCTGGTCGGCGTCGCCCCCTTCAACCGCGACAGTGGCCAATGGCGTGGCCGGCGCAGCATCTGGGGCGGTCGCGCCACGGTCCGTGCGGCGCTCTACATGGGCACCCTCGTCGCCACCCGCCACAACCCCGTGATCAGCGATTACTACCAGCGCCTGCTCGACCGGGGCAAACCCAAGAAGGTCGCGCTCACCGCCTGTATGCGCAAACTACTGGTCATCCTCAACGCCATCCTCAAGAGCAACACCCCTTGGCAACCACCTCAACACGCTTGACTTCCAAGACAGTTGCTCAGTCGCTCCGCGACAGTTCCCCCTGCGAGGGGGAGCAAATGAATCAAAGGCCTCCGCTCCGCGCGGGAATGACGGAACTCGAAGGCAGGCGTGACGGAATTTGGATTGGGACGCAGGTAAGACAATCTGCGCCCACACGAACTACACCCCAAACGACTCCACTCGCCGACACGCGTCCTCGATGTACTCGTCCAAGCCCTCGCGACGACCCAGCTCTGGCCGATCCCACTGCCAGCCGATCAGTACGAGTCGGCGAATGAGGAGGAACAATGGAATCAAGGACACCGCGTCGTCGCTGAGCGGTCGCACTTCTCGATAACCACTGACCATCGCTTCAGAGAGGGACGCGAAGTACGGCAGCTCCTCGAGTCCGAATAACGCGGTGGCGAAGTCGTACTGATGCCAGCCGAACCCGGCGTCATCGAAATCGATCACATACAGTCCGCCGTCCTCGCCGACGAGGAAGTTATTGACATGCAAGTCGGCGTGGATCATCGAGTACGTGCCACGATCCTTGCCGTACTCGGTCAGTATCGACTCAATCTCGGCGCGGACGCGTGACAGGACATCACGTTGTCCTGCGGTGAGAATCGGGACGTCCCAGAATCGACCCCAGAATGGCCTCTCACCGACGTACCCCGGCACGTCGAACGCGTGACGCGTGAACTGCGCAGGCGGATGCCAACTGATCGCTTGGTTGTGCATCGCTGCAGCGATGCGCCCTAACTGTCGAAAGTGCTCAGGGATGTTCCCGTGATCAGTCTCCGACTGAATGATCGCGCCGACGATTTCGCCGGGCACCCACTCCACCAAGCCGACCGCTCGGCTTGCTTCGCCATCTGGCGTGGGAATTGTGGCGTATCCAGGACCGTCTAGCGTGCGCACGCCGACCGGCGCTCCGATCCCGGCATCCACCAGGGCCCGCGTCCAGAGCAGCTCCGACTCCAGCTCGGGCAGCGTGTGATAGCCCGGTCGATGTATACGCAAGGCGAACTGTTGCCCGTCGGACATGTCCAGTCGGAAGACGGTGTTCTCGCTGCGCGAGACCAGCTCGATCTGATCTGGTCGCAACCCCCAGAACGGAAGCGCGCGCTCGGCAATCGACCACAGGTCGGCGTCACTGAGGTTGGTCGGCTCAGGCATCGGATCAGGTCGGTTCCGCGATCGCGGTCTCGAACGCTTCGAGGAACATGTCTGCGTGCTCTCGTTTGAACACGAGCGGCGGTCTCACCTTGAGCACGTTGCCGAACTCTCCCGCCTGACCCATCAGAAATCCCGCTTGACGCAGCCGATTCACAATCACCGCCGCACCCTCGCGATCGGGCGCTTTGCTCTCGCGGTCCGCGACCCACTCCATCCCGATGAACAGGCCGTGCCCACGAACGTCCGCCATCGGTTCGCAACCCTCCTGGAGTGAGCGCAGCTCGTTGATCAGATGCCCACCGACATCGGCAACGCTCTCGACCAGGCCTTCGCCCTCGATCACCTCGAGCACCGCCTGGCCGACCGCGGCCTGCAGCGGACTCGAAGCGAACGTGTTGAAGTAGCGCGTCCGCTCGCGGAAGGTCTCGATCATGCCCTGCGACGCCACCACCCCGGCCAGCGGGAGTCCGTTCCCCATCGGCTTGCCCATGCTCACGATGTCGGGCGTGATCTGCGAGGTCTCGTAGCCCCACCAGTTGCCCGAGCGGGCGAAGCCCGCCTGCACTTCGTCGCAGATGAACAGTCCGCCAGCATCGCGGACCATTTCCGCCGCCCGACCCATGAATCCCGGCGGAATCTCGGGCAGACCCTCATTCGCGAGGATTGAACAGACCATCATCCCCGCGAACGGGACGCCGTCCTCGGCGAACCCGTCGATCTCCGCTCGCAGTCGAGCGAGATACACCTCAGCGAGCGCCTCATCATCGAGCCCATCCTCGATCGGTCGATATCGCTGCGGCACCGGGATCGAGCGGAACTCAGGATCTCGGTCGCCGCGCAAGCGCGAGAGCTTGCGTACCTCTGTCGAGTTGCCGTGATATGCCGCTTCCGTATAGATCAACCCTCGACCGCCGGTCGCGGCTCGCGCCATCAAAATCGCGACCTCATTCGCCTCGGTGCCGCTACAGGTGAACACGGCCGAGGTGAGATGATCGGCGTGGAGCGAGGTCAGATGCTCCGCATAGTCAAGAATACCCTCGTGCAGATACCGCGAGTGCACGTTGAGCGTCTCGCTCTGGCGCTGCATCGCCTCGACCACGTGCGGATGCGCATGGCCAACGCACGGGACATTGTTGTAGAGGTCGAGGTAGCGCCGACCCTCAGCGTCGGTGAGCCAAACGCCCTCTCCGCGCACGATGTGGACCGGATCGTCATAGAACGTTGCGATGCCTGCTCCCAACAGTCGTTCCCGACGCGCGAGCAGGTCTTCCGAAGTTGATGTGGTCATGCTGGGATTGTGAGCCTTCCGCCCGACGGATGCAAGCGCCGAGCAGGGACAGTAGCGTTGAGCCAGCTGAACAGGAGACCACCCGTGACCGACGCCCTTGCCTATGCCACGATCGAAGAGCTCGCCCCGCGAGTCGCCTCTGGCGAGCTCTCGCCGATCGATCTCACCCGAGCCCAGCTCGAACGCATCGCGACCCACGACGGCAGGCTCAAGAGCTACGCCACCGTGATGGCCGACTCCGCCCTCGCCGAGGCGCAACGCGCCCATGACGAGATCGCCGCAGGCAACTATCGAGGCCCGCTGCACGGTGTTCCCATCGCCGTCAAAGACCTTTGCTACACGACTGGCGTTCGCACAATGGGTGGGACCAAGGTGCTCGAGGACTTCGTTCCCGACTTCGACTCCACCGTCGTCGCCCGGTTCAAGGAAGCCGGCGCCGTACTGCTGGGCAAGCTCAACCTGACCGAAGGTGCGATGGCCGGATACAACCGCGCCCGACAGGTGCCGGTCAATCCCTGGGCCGCCGACCGCTGGACCGGCGTCTCCTCGAGCGGCTCGGGCGTCGCCACGGCAGCCGGACTCTGCTACGCCTCGTTGGGCAGCGACACCGGCGGTTCGATCCGCGGACCGTCGGCATCCTGCGGGATCGTCGGACTCAAACCGACCTGGGGACGCGTCAGCCGTTACGGCGTGCTCGACCTGGCCCAGTCCCTCGACCACGTCGGACCAATGTGCCGCTCGACCTGGGATTGCGCAGCCACATTCGAAGTCATCGCCGGTAACGACCCCAACGATCCAACCACGCTGCCAGAACCCGCACCAGCCATGCTCGACGGTATCAACGGCGGCGTCGCCGGGATGCGGATCGGCTACGACCGGCGCTACGCCTCGGAGGAGGTCATTCCACCGATCGCGGAGGCAGTCGCTGCATCGGTCGAGACGCTGGCGTCGCTGGGCGCCGAGATTGTTGACGTCGAACTGCCCGACTTCGGACCGTACATGCCCGACTGGCCGACGCTCTGCTCGGTCGAGGCGCTCTACGCGCACCTCGACCACTATCCGAGCCGAGCCGGCGACTACGGCAACTGGTTCGGCGCCTGGCTGGAGCTGGGCTCATCGATCAGCGCCACCGAGTACGCGGCCGCCTGCATTCGGCGAGAGGAACTGCGAGGCCTACTCGCACGATGCTTCGCCGACATCGACATGCTCGCCTGTCCCGCCCAAGGCACGTTGCCGCATTCGGTCACCGAAGACATGATGTACGACGACACACCGGGGGAGTTCAACTGGAGTCGGCTCCAGTACACCGCTCCGTGGGACATGAATCGCGCTCCGACGCTCACGCTGCCGAACGGCTGGAGCGACGGTCTTCCGATCGCGTTGCAACTCGTGGGACCGCTCGGCTCCGAGGCAGCCCTCTGCCAAGTCGGTTACGCCTACGAGCAAGCCACCAACTTCATGCGCCATCCGGACGTCTAGACACGAATGCCGGTCAGGAGAGGCGTGCGCCGGACGGCGCGACGCAGCGTCCGACGCGTGACCAGACGCGCCAGGCGACGTATAGACCGTCGCGCGATCGGGTGCGCCCGGAACGAGAATCGCAACATCAACACCACCAGCGCGGCCAAGGCCGAGAGTGCCGCGATCCAGATCAGTACGTCGGACGTGGTCAGCGATTCCGATCGCAATAGGAATCCGAAACCGAAGGCTCCCACAGACGCCCCAGAACCGACGACGCCAGCAACCGCGCCGAGTGCTGGTCGATTGACAAAGGGCACAACCGAGTATGTCGCTCCCGCAGCCATTTGCGAAGACATTCCAAAGGCGACCATTGACACAATTGCCACCGAGAGCGTGAGCGTGCTGGCGAACCACAACAGTGAGACCGCCTGCAGGAGGAGGAGCAAACCGAGGAATGTCACTCTGCCTCGGGACCCGAACATCATGCCGCCCCAATCTCCGACCATGCCACCGAGCGGAATGGCGAGCACGCTCAGCAGCCCGAACACCGCCCCGAGCAAGCCTGCGTCTCTCAGGCTCAACTGAAAGTTGTCGTAGAAATACAGCGCAACCACATTGATGAACGTCAGCTCCGCCCCTCCACAGGCGGCATACGCGAAGAACAGCACCCAAACTCGGTAATCCAGTGCAACGGTTCTGAATCCGACGCCTCTGCCCGAGGCTTCGAACATGCGATTTTGCGAACGCAGTTGGGAGAAGCTGCCAAACGCTGTGTCCTCGGTCACCACGAAATAGGCGATGCCCATTAGCAGCAAGGCCAGGCCTGGAACGATCATCGCCAGCCGCCAGGCCAGGAACTCCTCGAACCCAAACACGACTAACCCGGTAACGATCACCGGCATCACGAACTGGGCTGCGCCTCCGCCAAGTCCGCCCAATCCGCCGGTTGCGGCGTTGGCCTTGCCGACAACGTTGGTACTGAACATCAACGTGCTGTGATGCTGTGTGACGATGAATCCCACACCAAGAACGCCGATCGCCAGTCTCATCAACAAGAGCGTCTCGTAGTTCTGCGAGAGACCCACGCCGATCAGCGGAATCGCGCCGAGACAGAGCAGACCGGTGTACGTCAATCGAGGCCCATAGCGATCGCACAGCCAACCAGCCGCTGGTCGTGCGATGATCGAGATCGCCACCGAAGCGATGACAGTGTTCCCCAGCTGACTGGTAGTCAGTTGGAGGTCGTCGCGGATGATCGGCATCAGCGGAGCGATGCCAAACCAACCGAAGAAGGCCAGAAAGTAGGCGAACCAACTCATGTGGAACGCCCGTATCTGCCGAGTGCTCAAGCTGAACAGGTTGAGTGACTCGCCATCCTCCACCCGTTGGAGCGCCTCCTCGAGGTGCGGCTCGAGCCCGTCATCCTCCTCTTTCTCTTCCTGTGAACTCCCTTTGGATTCATCCGGCCTCACGATATTGACTCGAGGATCGAATTCGACCAGGCGCAGCCACCACCAGCGATCATGAGGTCTCCCTGCGCGTAAAACTCAACAGTCCCAATAGTCCTCGTGGTCGAGGGTTATATTCAACCCTCGACGCCTAAACGCACCTGCCCAGACAGCACGAAGCATCCACAATAGCCCCTTGCTCAGACCGTTCCTAGTAATCCGTGGACTCACCGCGATCCCGCTGCGCCTTGCGCTCGTTCATGAACTCGCGCATGCCGACCCGGCTGTCGGGAGGCGGCGGCGCCATCCTCAGCCAAGAGTTGAGGCTCGTCGTGTAGCGGAACTGCGCACCCCAGCCCATCATGTCGGCCTGCGTGTGCCACATTTCCTTCTTCGTCAACAGGCTCGCCAGCGGAGCTTCCGCGACACTGGCCGCCATCTCCCGGACGGTCTCGTCCAACTCATCGGCCGGCACGCTGCGCGTGACCAGACCCCACTCTTCCGCCTCCTTGCCCGACAACACCCGGCCAGTGAAGAGCATGTCGTTGGCTCGTCGTGGACCGACGAGGTAGCTCCAGAACGGGATCGAGCTGGCCCCGCCCATGCGCATGAAGGGCTCGCCGATCTTCGCCTCGTCAGCCGCTACGACGAGGTCGCAGAGCATCGAGATGTACATGCCGCCAGCGATCGCATGCCCGTGGATCTGCGCGATGATCACCTTGGGGTTGTCCCAGATCGCCTCATAGATCCCGCGCATGATCCGCTGATGCTTGTGTCCGTTGACGATGTTCCACTCAGTCCCGCCGTCGGGTGGATTGATGTAGGGACTGCCGTCGATGTCATAGCCGGCGCTGAATGCTGGCCCGTTTGCGCGAAGAATCGCAACCTTGAGCGAATCGTCCTCGGCGACGACATTCAGCGCCGCAAGCAGGTCATCCAGCAGGGCATGATTGAGCGCATTTCGCTTCTCTGGACGATCCATGGTGATCGTGGCGATCGGACCGTCAGTCTCGAACTCGATTGCGGTGTAAGTCATCTGTTACCTCCACATGCTGCGTCAGGTTGAGGCTAGGACAAGGTCACCGATGCGGCTACATCCGCTTCATGCGCCATCCGGACGTCTAGACGCGAATGCCGGTCAGGCGAGACGTGCGTCTCACTGCGCGACGCAGCGTCCGACGCGCGACCAGACGCACCAGGCGACGCAACGACCGTCGCGCAATCGGGTGCGCCCGGAACGAGAATCGCAACAGGAACACCATCAGCGCGGCCACGGCCGAGAGCGCCGCGATCCAGGTCAGGACGTCGGGCGTGGTCAGCGACTCGGATCGCAGCAAGAATCCGAAGCCGGAGGCGCCCACGGTCGCTCCAGCACCGACGACGCCAGCAACCGCGCCGAGCGCTGGTCGATTGACAAAGGGGATGACCGAGTACGTCGCTCCCTCGGCCATATGCGTAAACGTCCCAAAGATGACCATCGACACAATCGCCACCGAAAGCGTCATCGTGCTGGCGAACCACAACAGTGAGACCGCCTGCAGCAGGAGGAGCAAACCGAGCAGTGTCACTCTGCCTCGGGTCCCGAACGTCATCCCGGCCCGATCTCCGACCATGCCACCGAGCGGAATGGCAAACACGCTCAAGAGCCCGAACAGCCCGCCGACAAAGCCAGCGTTACTGAGGCTCAATTGAAAGCTGTCGTAGAAGTAGAGCGTGACCACATTGATGAATGTCAACTCCGCCCCGGCACAGGCGGCATACGCGATGAATAGCACCCAAACTCGGTAATCCAGTGCAATGGCTCGGAATCCGACGTCGCTGCTCGAGGCCTTGGCCAAGCGCTCTTCCGATCGCAGTTGCGAGAAGTTGCCAAACGGCGTGTCCTCGGTCACCACGTAATAGGCGATGCCCATCAGCAGCAAGGCCACGCCCGGAACGATCATCGCCAGCCGCCAGGCCAGGAACTCCTCGATCCCAAACACGATGAGCCCGGAAATGATCACCGGCATCACGAACTGAGCGGCACCTCCGCCAAGACCACCCAATCCACCTGCCGCGGCGTTGGCCTTGCCGACCACGTTGGAACTGAACATCACCGTGCTGTGATGCTGGGTGACGATGAATCCCGCGCCAAGAACGCCGATCGCCAGTCGCATCACCAGGAGCGTCTCGTAGTTCTGCGACAGACCCACGCCAATCAGCGGAATTGCGCCGAGGCAGAGCAGACCGGTGTACGTCAGTCGAGGCCCGTAGCGATCGCACAGCCAACCAGCCGCTGGTCGCGCGATGATCGAGATCGCCACCGAGGCGATCACGGTGTCCCCGAGCTGACTGGTCGTCAGTTGGAGGTCGTCGCGGATGATCGGCATCAGCGGAGCGATGCCAAACCAACCGAAGAAGGCCAGAAAGAAGGCGAACCAACTCATGTGGAACGCCCGCATCTGCCGAGTGTTCAAGCTGAACAGGTTGAGCGACTCGCCATCCTCGACCCGCTGCAGCGCCTCCTCGAGGTGCGGCTCGAGTCCGTCGGCCTCCTCATCCTGCTCCTGGGAGGTTCGCCTGGAGTCATCCGACGTCACAAGGTTGACTCCAGGTTTGACTTCGACTTCAACCAAGCGCGGCCGCCACCAGCGCTCATCAAGTCTCCGTGCGCGAACAGCTCAGTAGTCCCAAAAGCCCTCATGGTCGAGGGCTACGTTCAACCCGCAACGCCTGTTCCCCAGCCGATTGCGTTCTTCAGCAACTGCTCGTACGCATCGGTCTCCCAGGGACCGCGGAAGCGCAACGGGACCGTGCCGTCGAGCGCGATGCTCTCGTGTACCGACCGCTGAGCGTTCGTCAGCGGCGTATGGCAATGACCCGGAGCGATGTACGCCACCTCGCCCTCGCCGACACGACGGGCAAACCCCAGCGCGTGCGACTTCCCGTCGGGCAGGAGCGACAGGTCGCCGCCATAAATCTCATCCACATACGGCGGCGACACGATGTCCTCCGTCGTGAGCAACACCTGCGTATCAGGATGCATCACCTCGACCATGTAGGGCTCATCCTGGACCTTGAACGTGCTCGGAAGGTTGTAGGTCAGCGGATGATTACTGTCAGAGACGGTGACATCCATCTCGCGAATCGGCGGATGGGTCATGAAGAACCCGCCCAGCGCCTCGTGATAATCCATCTTGACCAGGCGACGGCGACCATCTTCGCGGCCAATCCGCTCCGCCTTCCCGCCCGAGGATCCGTGCAGCGCCAACCAGCGGCCGCCCTCGCCGACCCAATCGCGAATCACGCCCGTCTGGTACTCGTCGGCGAACGGTCCGGCCACGTAACAGATCAGCAGGTGCGCATCGCGGATCCACTTGTGGCAATCGGTGAAATCGCTGCTCACGGTCGTGTGGACGTCTTCGTTCGACTGCAGCGCCATCAGAATGCGCATGCGGGCATAATCAATGTCGTGTCCAGCATGTTTTCCTGGCGGAAATCCACCAGCGACGACGTGGACGCGAATCGGGGTACTCATCAGGACGTTCTCCTCGGCCAATACTGCTTGCAGCGATACTAACGCGGACGGGTCCCCGTCCTGTCACCGCTAGTGGACAAACTGAGGAGCACACCATGGAACCACTGCAACCGATGGCCGCATCGATCGCTGAGATCCTGTTCGAGCGAGGCGAAACCGTCGCCATCTGCGAGACGACCGCCGGCGGTCTCGTCTCCGCGGCCCTGCTCGCAATTCCAGGAGCGTCTCGCTACTACCGAGGCGCCGCCGTGACCTACACCGGCGTCGCGCGCTCCACGTTCCTCGAGATCGAGCTCGACGACTATCCCGGAGTCCGATCCAGCAGCGAGCCCTACGCCAAAATCATCGCCGAGACCATCCGCGACCGGCTCGGCGCAACCTGGGGGATCGGCGAGACCGGCGCCGCCGGACCGGGCGGCAACGTCTACGGCGACGCATCAGGCCACACCTGCATCGCCATCGCCGGACCGACAGAACACGTCGAGACACTCGAAACCGGCCTCGACGATCGCGAGGAGAACATGTGGCTCTTCACCAGGAGAACACTCGAAGTGTTCGAATCAGTCCTACGAGAAACATCCGACTAACGCACGAGAATCCCAGTCCCTGCTTCCAAAAGGTCTACAAAGACCTGCAGCCACTTTCGAGTCACCGAATGCCAACGTGAGCTTAAACAACCGCTTCCCAATGGGGCGGCCCTCGTCTCGCGAAAGAGTCGGGGCCAAGGAACTCGACAGGCTTCCCCGATCAAGTTGGGTCTGCGGGCTCATCCCTCCGCTGAGCGTCATTCGCTCATGAAGTCGGAGTGGACCACTCGCCATCGACTCGGATCCGTTCTTCGACGATGAACCTATCCAGCCGAATCTCCTTTATCTCAGAACGAAATGCTCGACCGACTTGGAAGAGGTCACATTGAATTCTGCTCCAAGGCCGCAGGTGCTGAATGTGGGGTTGGAAATGACGAGAGCCAAAACAACTGGTCCAGGTTGTCGTACGGCTTCGTGATCCCACAATCTCGGACGTCTCGAACTGGTAGCCCGAGCGTCTCAATCGCTGGATCTCGTCGATAGCAGTGTTGCGCTTCGTAACTCGGATTCCGACTGACTGAGATCGCGGGTCTATGTCGAAGCGTGGATTCTCTCCACCGGGCGCAAGCACCATGAAGCGGGTTTCACTTGTTTCGAGAATGACTTCCTTCGGATACGACACGATTTCCAGTCCGGGCAGTGGCCGCCTCCCGTGATAGACGGTCAAATGAAGCCCCGAGCTTATGCGACCGCTCTTCACTCCGAGATGTTCGGACAGGAACGAAGTGACCTGCTCCTCGCTCTCCTGAGAGACCTGGAGCATCGCGTTGATTTCGAAGGAATGAGATCGAGGTCCGATGGGCATCTTTCTTGGCTCCATCTCACTGACATGGCGGCGTTTCCTACTTCACGCGGAGCGGCCATTTTCCATGGCGGCAAGGAACCCGATCAGGGCCCCGCGTGAAGCGGGGTCTGGAGCAAGCACCCTACCGCGATCCAGGCACAATCCCCCGTACCGACGTCTCGATGCTGAACAGACTTGTCCCCGCGGTCATGTAGAGGGTCGAGAAGTCGTCCCCGCCGAACGTCAGGTTCGCCGCGTGCTCGTCCATCTCGAAGACGCCCAGATAGGTCCCATCGGCAGCGTGCGCCGAGACCCCGCCTGCACCGGTCGTCCACAGCCGACCGTCACTGTCGACCTTCATCCCATCGGGCGCGCCACGACGCTCGTCCCGCGACTGATCGACAAACAGGATCCGCTCTCCCAGTGTCAGGTCAGGATTGACCTCATAGCGCCAAATCAACCCCTCCTGCGAGTCGCCGATGTAGAGCTGCGACTGATCCGGGTTAAACGCGAGCCCATTGGGCTGCGAGAATCCACTCGGCGCAACCAGGCTCAGCGAGCCGTCAGGATCGATTCGGTAGACGCCTTGGAAGTCAAGCTCCTGCTGTTGGCCCTCCTGGCCAAACCGCGGCGTCCGACCGCTGTCAACACCGTAAGCAGGGTCGGTGAAGAAGATCGCGCCCGATGAGTGCACGACCAGGTCGTTGGGACTGTTGAGCTGCTGGCCATCCCATTGGTCAGCAATCGCCGTCTCGGACCCGGGCGAGCCGTAGGGCGCTCGCGAGACGCGTCGGCCGCCATGCTCACAGGCGAGCAGATTGCCATCCGCATCGAGCGTCAACCCGTTCGACCACCCGCTCGGCTCGCGATACACCTCGGCCTCGTCCAATCCCGGTCGCCAGCGATGCTGTCGATTGCCAGGAATGTCGCTGAAGACCAGCGCCTGATCAGCGGCAATCCAGATCGGCCCCTCAATGAATCCAAATCCGCCACATAGACGGACCTCCTCACCAATCAGCAGGTCGGAAATCCCATGGTCATCCTCGATACGCATCAGAAAGCCTTCTCTCTCACTCACCACAAAGTGCTCCCGCGATCCTAAAGTCAAACCGCCCTCCACTGCACGCAAGCCAACCTCCTCACCAACCCCACCACCACGGTCATCCCCGCTCCACCTCCGTCATGCCCGCGCTTGCCGCGGGTATCTCGCCGAGAACAGGACCAAGTTCGCTACGACTGACGTGCCCTCAGCAGCACAGCGTCCGTACCGAACCGATCAGCCCCATTGCTTGCGCATGCCATTGATGTACCGTTATGACAAGTCACCGTACAACCCAGTGCTGAGGCCCTCGCCTCACGCCGACCAATACGGATCATCCAATCATGACCATATCTGGTGGAGCGCTCGCTCTGACTGGCTTCTTCCTGATCCTCAACCTCAACCTCAACCTCCAGCTCAGCGTACCCCCGCCCGCGCTCGAGCCCCCACAGGCGCCCGAAGTTCGACTGCTGTCGGAACGCACCGTCGCGATCGATTGGGACGCCGTCAACGGTGCCGATCGTTACGTGCTCCAACAATGGCATCCCGCTGGATGGGTTGATCTGCCAAACGAGAAACTCGATATCGAGGTCGAGGGCGTCGGACCTCGCGCCCTCATTCGCAAACACTCACCAGGAGCGTTGATCAACACCTATCGCGTCCGAGCAATCGGCTGTGGGCAAATCTCCGATTGGTCGCCAGAGAGTCGCAAAGCGACGGCCAACGTGAGCTTCCATCCCGCCGATCGACCGCCCCCGCTGAGCGAACGATCTGCCGCGCCGATTCGGTTCCAAGAGTCCGGAACTATCTGGTCAGGTCGACTCACCGTCGGCACAACGGACATGTCCGAGTCAGCCTACGGCTACGCCGCGGACAGTCGGATCGGCCTGCTCACTCCCGACGCCTTCTCGTTAGGACGTCAGCAAGTCAACCACATCCAGATCGTCCGTGCGCAACAGACCAACTCGACATTCATGCTGGAGCTGCACGATCCCGAGCACGCGCTCGACGAGTTCACCTTATCGATCGACGGTGTGAACGGCAGCGCCGACGCGACCCTCTCAAGTTGTGACAGCATCCGACTGCAGACCTCACGTGGAGTTCGCTATCTCTGGCCAGGCGTTGACCTCGCCTGGCGACCAGGTACCCACGCGACACTGAGCATCCGCACACATGGCCGCGCGACATCAGTCGACGAGCGCCAGATACTGCAACCGGCTCAGTTGCTGACGGCCACGTTCGAGGACACGCCGCCCCATCACTCCGGCGAGGCGTTCCCACTCCAGGTTCGTTACAGTCGGTCGATTCCAGAGCCCCTCACCATGCAGGGACTCAAGGTCACGGGTGGCGTCCCGATCTCAGCTACGCCACTGGACGACCAGCACACGACCTGGGAACTGATGATCGCGCCGGACAGTCGCGCCAGCGTCCGCGTGCAACTACAACACATCTCGAGCTGCGCGACGCCCGCCACGCTCTGCGCTCAACACTTCGTCCGACTCGCCAACCAGCCCGAGGCCGTCATCAAGGGTCCACCGATCCACGCAGAGATCGTCCAGTCGCCCGAGCACCACAGCACTTTGGGCAGCTTCCCCGTCATGCTTCGGCTCAGCGAGCCGATCGCCTACGGCGGTCACATACTTCGCGATCTCGCGCTACAAACGAGCGGAGGCTCAGTGTCGAGGGTGCAACCGTCCGCGGATCGTCCCAATCTATGGGAGCTGACCGTCACACCGGACGATGCCTCGACGGTTGAAATCAGTTTCGATCCGACAAGTGCCTGTCAGCCTGCCGGAGCCGCATGCCTCGGCGACCTCTATCGGCTCACTGACCGACTCGAACTGTCGGTACCGCCGGCCACGATCCACCTGACCTTTGACGATGGTCCGAATCCTGACTTCACGCCGCAAATCCTCGACATTCTCGCCCAGCACAATGCCCGCGCGACATTCTTCGTCACTGGCTGGAGCGCTGTGACGTATCCCGAGTTGATCCAACGCATCGTCAGCGAGGGTCACACGCTCGCCAATCACAGCTGGGATCACGTCGCGCTCGACACGCTCTCGAAGGAGGAGTTCGATGCCAACGTGATGCGCACGCAGTGGGCCCTCGGCGAGCACGCGACCGCCTGCATCCGTCCACCGTTCTATCGGGCCAACGCGGACACTTACCGCTGGGCGGAGCAGCTCGGGCTGAACGTGATCATCGGCAACGTCCGACCACAAGACTGGACCCTACCGGGCGCAACCGTGATCGCCGAGCGCATCGTCGATGGAGCGGCCCACGACGCAGTCGTCGTACTCCACGACGGAGGAGGAGATCGAAGCCAAACGGTCGAAGGCCTCAGACTCGCCCTCGAAGACCTCAAAGGCCAAAACTACGCCTTCGAACCCCTCTGCAGCTAACCAGGCTCACGTTCCCGCAGGACCCGCGATCACGATTGGCTCTCCCAACGCTCCGAGACCGAGGGAGCGTCGCAGCTCTCCCGTCTTCCAGGCCATCACGTTGCCTCCGGTGAGGTCTCGGTAGAGACGCTCAATTGGTGCGCCCTTGACGTAGGCGTGCGCGCCGGTGGTCGCCAGACCGAGCCGTGCGACCTCCTCCGCCATCCGACGCAGATGGTATGTCGTGCGGACCTGCATCCGAATGAACGACTGACGGTCGGGATACGGGGTCTCAACCTGTCGCATCGCGTGCTCGAGCATCGCTTCGCCCGAGCCGATCCAGCTGTCCATCTCGCCGAGCTCCATCTGAGCCCACGCCTGCTTGTCGCGCGTCTCCGACGACCCACCGACGGGACTGCCAGCGGTCGCCAGGTAGCCGCGACGCTTTCGCAGATAGGTCACGGTCTCGTCGAACATCGCCCTCGCGTTGCCCAACCAAATTGCGAGGATGCCGAGCGCAGGAATCGCACGACGCTGAAACTGATCCTGTGTCTGCATCTGCTGAGCCATCTCAAGCAGCGACAGCGGCACGACCAAACACTCGGAACGCGGGACTCGCAACTCCTCCAGGACGACGTCGTGCGAGGCGGTCGAGCGCAGTCCCATCGCGTTCCAGTTCCCACGATTGGTGATCGCCGGGTCACCGAACTCGGGGAAGCTGACAAACAGGTCTGACTCCGGCTCCTTGGGAACCAGCCCAGCGATGAAGACGTAGCGAGCATTGTCCGAGCCAGAACCGAATCCAGCCCGACCCGAGATCACCAAGTCCGATCCGTCCTCAACTGCGCGAAATCCGGTCGTCGTGTTGTCGAGCTCCCGCGACGGCACGCTTCCCGGACCACACATCCAGTCGCCCTCAGCGAAGGCGCGGAGCATGACATCACGCTTCGGGAACGGTGGAAGCGCGTTCGCAAATGCGGCGATCAAGATGTGCATATTGACAACCACCGCCGTCGAGGCATCGCCATAGGCGATCTCCTCAATCACCTTGAGGAACGTCGCGCCATCCGCCTCGAGTCCGCCAAAGGCTTCAGGGATCATGAGTCCAGGAATGCCAAGCTCCGCGAGCTCCGCGTAGTTCTCGCGGGGCAGCGTGCCGCTGGCGTCGGCCTCCGCAGCACGCTCACTGAACGGCCCGCGAGCCAACTCTCGAACCTGCGCAATCAGTTTGGTCGATTCCTCGGGAGTCATCTGCGCCTCTCCTCCCACCTATACAAGGTGAATGCCGTCGAGCGTATCACCGCAACGTGACGACGGATCCGTAACTCCGTCATTCCTGGTCTACTAGCCCAGTCATTCCTGCGCTCCGCCGCTGGAATCTCGATCCGTTTGGCAATGCCGATGTGCTGACATGGACGGGTCAATCGCGTCGATGCTGGTGCTGGCCTCAGCGAGATACCCGCGGCGGAGCGCGGGTCTGACGAAGTGTTCAAAGCCCTCCCTTTGCGGAAATGACAATCAAATCGTATCTCGACCGATAACGTGCACACATCGGTCGAGCGACAGCGACGAGGAGCAGGACACAACCATGGTCACGTTTGAAGAGCTGCAACCGAAGCAACAGCTATCAGGCATTCGACCGAACGAACTCGTCACCATCGTTCAGGTCGAGAGCATCGGCGATGCTGCGGTCGAACTGACCTACCGAACCGCCGACAATCAGCTCTTCAACCAATTGCTGTACCGCGCCGACGAGGAGAGGATCGAGCTCGTCACCGATGGTCGGCCTTGGAGCTTCGACGGTGACGGGGCCAACTTCCGACTGGTCTCCGAGGCGCAACGCCTGCGCTTTGCCCACCTCTTCGATCCGCTCTTGGCCGTGCACAGCTCCAACGTCGATCCGCTGCCGCACCAGATCACCGCGGTCTACGAGGAAATGCTCCCCCGACAGCCACTCCGATTCCTCCTCGCCGACGATCCCGGCGCCGGCAAAACGATCATGGCTGGGCTGCTGATCAAGGAACTGATCGCCCGCGGCGATCTCAAGCGCTGCCTGATCGTCTGTCCCGGCAGTTTGGTCGAGCAATGGCAGGACGAACTGAGATCGAAGTTTCAACTTCAGTTCGACATCCTCACGCGCGACCAGCTCACGGCGACCGCCTCGAGCAACTGGTTCCTCGACACCGACCTCGCGATCGCGCGATTGGACCAGCTCGCACGCAACGAGCAGATCCAACGAATGCTCGAAGCGCCCGAGGCGGATTGGGACCTGATCGTCTGCGACGAGGCGCACAAGATGTCGGCCTCGGTCTTTGGACGCGAGATCAGTTACACCAAGCGACACCGACTGGGTCAACTGCTCTCACAGCACACGCGACACTTCTTGCTCATGACCGCGACTCCACACAATGGGAAAGAGGCCGACTTCCAACTCTTCCTGTCACTGCTCGACGAGGACCGATTTGCGGGCATCCATCGGTCGGCGGTGGAACCGGTCGACGCGAGCGATCTGATGCGTCGCATGGTCAAAGAGAACCTGCTCAAGTTCGACGGCAAACCGCTCTTCCCCGAACGCATCGCGCACACGGTCCGATATGAGCTCACCGAACCTGAACAGCAACTCTACGAAGCTGTTACCAACTACGTCCGCGAGGAGTTCAATCGCGCCGAGCAACTCAATTCCCAGCGACGCGGCACCGTCGGCTTCGCGCTCACAGTCCTCCAACGACGCCTCGCCTCATCACCAGAGGCGATTTTGCGATCGCTCCAACGTCGCCGAGATCGGCTGCAGGCTCGGCTCGACGAGCTCGACGAACTCGAAACCGTCCAAGCCCAACCGCTCGACAGCGACGACCTGGATGATCTCGACGCGCTGGAAGACCTCGGCGAGGACGAATTTGACACCCTCGACCGACAGATCCTCGACCAAGCGACCGCCGCTCGGACCAAGCAGGAGCTGAGCGTTGAGATCGCCACGCTCGAACGACTCGAGCGGTTGGCACTCGGAGTCAAACGCAGCGGCGATACCAAGTGGGAACAGCTCACGCGGATGCTCTCGTGGCTGCTCGATCTCGGAGCTCCAGCGGACGAGGCCAACGCCATCGCCGGCAGCGCTGACGAAACTGCCACACCATCGCCCTCGGCGCACCAGAAGATCGTGATCTTCACCGAACACCGCGACACGCTGACCTATCTCGAGACCAACATCGCCCAACGGCTGCTCGGCCGACCCGAGGCGGTCGAAGTGATCCACGGCAGCATGAATCGTGAAGCTCGACGCGACGCGATGGAACGCTTCCTCAACGATCCGACGGTCCAGGTCCTGCTCGCCACGGATGCGGCGTCAGAGGGCATCAACCTGCAGCGCGCGCACCTAATGGTCAACTACGACCTGCCCTGGAATCCCAATCGCATCGAGCAACGCTTCGGTCGGATTCATCGCATTGGCCAGCGAGAGGTGTGTCATCTCTGGAATCTCGTCGCCGAAGGCACGCGCGAGGGCGATGTCTACCACACCCTGCTCGCCAAGCTCGACGAGGCCCGACGCGCGCTCGGCGGACAGGTCTTCGATGTCCTCGGCAAGCTCGAGTTCGGCGACAAATCGCTCCGCAACCTCCTAATCGAGGCGATTCGCTACGGCGAACATCCCGATGTCCGCGACCGTCTCAATCGCGTCGTCGCCGACGCCATCGATCAGCCGAGGCTCTACGCACTCATGCACGACGAGGCGCTCACCCAGGAGATCATGGACGCCGCCCGCGTGAACGAAGTCCGAGAGGAAATGGAGCGGGCCGAGGCCAGTCGACTGCAGCCGCACTACATCGAGTCGTTCTTCCGCGAGGCCTTCACCAACATCGGCGGACAGTTGCGCAAGCGAGAGTCGCAGCGGCTGGAAGTGACCCTCGTCCCCGCTCGTGCGCGCGATCGGGCGATCGCGACCGGTAGCGCGTTGGTCCGTAGATACGAACGCATCACGTTTGAGAAAGACGGAGTCGCCGGTCCGCCGCGAGCTCAGTTTGTCGCCCCTGGTCACCCGCTGCTCGACGTCACCATCGACCTCACCATCCAGCGTCATCGCAACCTCCTCCGACAGGGGGCGATCCTCGTCGACGAGCGGGACGACGGCACCGAGCCACGCCTCGTCGTCTACGCCGAGCACGCCGTCCAAGATGGGACGATGACAAGCTCCAACGAGCGTCGCAGCATCTCCAAGCGCATGCTCTACGTCGAGGTCGAGGCTGACGCGACCAGTCGCGAGCTGCCCTACGCGCCGTACCTCGACTATCGACCGCTGCTCGACGACGAACCCAGCACCGACGACATTCTGGCGCACGAGCGATGTCAGTGGATCACCCGCGACGTCGAGCGAATGGCGCGCATGTACTTGATCAGCAAGGTGGCGCCGGCGCACCTCGAGCAGGTCAAACCCCGACAGTTGCGTTGGGTTCGCAAGACCCAAGACGCCGTCCGCGCTCGGTTGAATCACGAAATCGCGTACCTCGACGCACGCGGCATCGAGCTGCAGGAGCAGGAACAAGCTGGCAAGCCCAACGCGCGACTGAACTCGCAGCAGATGTTCCGTCGCGCCGAGGATCTGCGCGAGCGCTACCACCAACGCATCCAGGAACTCAGTCTCCAGGAACAGATCGTCTCCGCGGTACCCAATCTGATCGGCGGGATGGTGATCGTCCCGATCGGGTTCCTCAACGAGTTGCGCGGCGAGAATCCAGTCGCCGCGGAGCCGAGCCACACAACCGACAAACAAGCCGTCGCCGCGGCCGCGCGCCAGATCGTCATGCAGGCCGAGCGCGAGCTGGGCTGGGAACCGACCGACGTCGAGTTCGAACGACGTGGGTACGACATCGAGAGTTGCGATCCCCGCGGCGAGGCTTCACTGCGATTCATCGAGGTCAAGGGACGTCACGCCGACGCCGAGGTGATCACCGTCACCAAGAACGAGATCCTGACCTCACTGAACACCCCCGAGCAGTTCATCCTCGCGCTCGTCGCCTTTCGCCCAAACGGATCACACGCGCTCCGCTACCTCCGAGAGCCATTCCAGAAAGAACCCGACTTCGGAGTGACCAGCGTCAACTACCACTTCGGAGACCTCTGGAAACGAGCCAGCCCACCATCGTAAGCATCGCTCGCCAGATGCAAGAGCTCCCCCTCTGGGGGAGCTGGCGCGTAGCGCCTGAGGGGGCTCCCCACACCTGTCCGTCACCCCCGATACCCCACTCCGTCATACTCGCGCTCCGCCGCGGGTATCTCGATGAGGCCAGCACTAGCGTCGATGCCGCTAATGGCTGTGTGCCAGCACATCCGCCATGCCCAACGGATCGAGATTCCCGCGCTCCGCGCAGGAATGACGGAAGGGTGGCGCAGGAGTAACGGTGGAGAGGGGCAGAGCTGACGGTGGTAGCGCGGCGAATCACGATTGTGCGGAGACCAGGATCGACGTCGGCCGCAGCCAACCTCCGGCACATGCGACCCCCGACAACACCCCCGATCTCTGGCCGAACTGTAACCCCAGCGACAGAGTCCCTCGACTTGCATCGTGGCTAGCGACTTTCGTGATCCGCAGTTTCCCCGCGGGCGTGTCTCCCACTACTCGCTGCGATCCGCCCCCCATCCACCTCCCAACGACGCCCCAGCGACAGCTAGCTTGCATTCATCGGCAAGCGTTACACCCTCTGTTGAAAGGAGGATTCGCATGTACAAGACACCATCAATGAGGTGGCCGCGCCAGATACTTCCGGTCGCGATGTTTGGCCTTCTCCTCGCGATGGCGATGTTCGCTGCATCGTCAATCTTCACCGGCGATCGTGCATCCGCACAGGCGCGAGAGGCATCGCGCTTAGACGTGCTCACCTCGACCCCTCCTGACCTCAGCGCGTCAATCGGCATTGGCGAAATCAATCTCACCTGGACCTGGAACACCCCGGTGCCACCGGGATGGAAGCACGTCGGGTTCACACTCGTCCGAGGAAACGCGGATACCGACACGGTCGACAAGCAGTTCCCCGAGCAATCAACATCGACCCGGAGCTTCACCGACACGTTGGACAACCTGTCCGAAGCGGATTGGCTCGCCGGATTCAAGTACAAGTACATCATCGGGGCCGTCTACCAGCGATTGAGGGACGATGCCTACCAGAGGGACGGAGCCAGGATCATCCAGGTCGAGGTACCAGAGGCCGCGACCCCTGAGGAGGTAGCACAGTACAGGCGACCGCCAGTTCTGTCCTCCAAGGCCCATGCTGATGGTGTCAACCTGACTTGGACCAGGCCGATCGCCGCACCAGGCTGGCGGCTGGCTGGCTACAGCATCTGGCGCTGGATCGAAGGGACGCAAGGCACCTGGACGTGGGTCGGCCAACGACTCCCGGCGAACGCACGGAGCATCAAAGACCCGCTCACCGGGTCAACGGAAGCACAGCGAATGCCCGGGGCCAAGTTCAAGTACGAGATGTACGCCATCTTCGAGCGCCTGGCAGACGGCGAACGACAAGCCGGCAAGAACTCGAAGACCAGCGTGTTCACGTCGCCAGCCCTGCCGAAGCCACGCAACTTCGCGATGCGGTTCTCGAACGACACCCCGGCAGAAGGCCCATGGAAGCTGTGGCTGACCTGGAATCGCCCTCACCTGACGTGGGACGCCAGCACCGGCTTCACCTCGGTCGACCGATACCACATCTACAAGGACGGCACGCTCTGGCGGTCAGTCTCCGGCGGCATCATCGGCTACATCCAGTCAACGGGCGAGAAGTGCGCAGACGGCTTCCAGATTCAGACGCAGATCGGCTTGTTCTACAGCAAGCTCGTTGACGCCATCGAAATGCGTAAGGACTGCGCCTAACCCGCGAAACAGAGTGGACGCCGGGTAACCGGCGGGACCATCATCCTCAGGCTCGGACTCGTCCGAGCCTGAGGATCCACTCAACCGACACCCAACCGCAGGCGATGGCCCGCCAACCAATGCTCCTCCTCGGGAATGGAGAAGGAATCATGACTGCGACCCTGAACAGGTTTCACAGGACAAAAACAACCGGTGCGCTGGTTGCCCTCGTCCTCGGGATGGCGATCGTCGCCGCTGGATCGCTGACCACGCTCGATCGTGCGTCGGCGCAATCCGGCCAGGCAGCGACCGAACGTGAATTGGTGCAAAACTACGACCCGCCCACGATCTCGTTTCTGAGCGACGACGACGGGGTCCACGTCTACTGGGACTTCGACGCGGCCAAGAATGATCCGCCAGGTTGGCATCTCGCGGGATTCTCGATCCGGCGTTTTGTGAACGGCGAAGCCTCCGCCACTCTGCAAATCATCCAGCCCATCTCCGCTGCGAACGATCGCTACTTCTTCGATGCATGGACTGATGAGCGGCTCCAACGCTGGTCGGACGGCGCCGTATTCAACTACACGATGTTCGCGAGCTACCGCAACGACGCGAACTCGTCATATCTGCGCGGCGGCCAGGTCTCATCTGCGGCGCTGCCTCACGCAGTGAGCAAAGCGGAGGTCCGCAACTCCCCCGCAGTCAAAAACTTGAGGTTCGAATTCGTTCCCAATGGCGTGCGACTGCACTGGGACTACGACGTACGCGCCAACACCCCGGATGGATGGTTCCTGGACGGTTTCAGAATCCGAGACTGGGATCACGAGACCAACCTCAGGGGACAATCCTTCACGGCAGCGTCGCACCGTACGTTCTTCAGGGCGATGTCAGCCACCCGACAGAGCAAGTACCTCTCCGGCACCGAAATCTCATACTTGGTGCAGCCCATCTTCAACGGCGTGGGGCCAAATGGAGGGTTCGAAAACGGCAAGTCAGTCACCAAAACGCTGCCAACCATCCTGTCGCAGCAAGATGTGCTCAAGGGGTCCCCGCAGCCGAAGATGTCAACCAAGGTCACGGCCGATGGTATGAAGCTCTCCTGGACGATCGACCAAAAGGCCGTCTCCATGGCCGGCTGGGAGCTGACTGGATTCACGATCTGGCGTTGGATCCAAAAGCCGGGCACCAACGCCGTTGCCTGGGTTGAAGGTTCCTACGCCGACGTTGCGTCGAACCTTGACCGTACCCTGCGCACGTTCACCGATCCGCTCACCGGCACCTCCGTTGAGCAACGGTCGCACGGGTCCGGTACCAAGTTCTCTTACCGGATGCACGCCATCTACAAGCGAGTGGTGGACGGCGCCATCACGCCAGGCACAGATTCCAAGACCGCGTTCGCGACGACGCCCAACCTCCCCGGGATTCGGCACTTCTACATCAACACAGGTGCGTACGTCGGCAGCGGCACCAACAACAACTCCACCGACGTGTTGCGCTGGAGCCATCCACACCTGACCTGGGACTCGAGCACTGGATTCGACTCGGTGAGCTCGTACGACATCTACCTGCAAGGCAGCCACATCAGGTGGGTCTCGGGTTCGACCACGAGGGTCGATGTCGGTGACTTGTGGTTCTGCGCCAGCGACTACAAGATCCGTCCGACCTACGGCGTCTTCTACGGCCAAATCTCCGGGAATCCAATCGACCAACGGGGACTGTGCACCTGATGACGACACCAGTTACCTGTTGACAGTCCAGCTTGATGAACGCAAAAGCAGGGCGTGTCGCCCGAACATCTCACATCGGGCGACGCGTACAGCCGGAGCCAACTCTCCACACCACTTGAGACAACCCTCCTTTGAAGATCGGAGATGGTCATGAACACGACACTCTCGCAACGATTGCGTCGAACACCCCTGGTCAAGGCCTTGCTTGGGATAGCGCTCGGCATCTTGGCGACCGCCGGCACCCTGATCCTTGCCGAGTCGGTTTTGGCGCAGAGCGTCGCGACGCCCCAGCAAGTGGCCCAGAACTACCCCGCGCCGACGCTCAGGCTGCATCCCGACGAAGAAGGCGTGCACGTCAGGTGGAACTACGACCACAACAACACGCCGCCGGGTTGGCGACTCGCGGGGTTCGATATCTCACGATTCGTCGAGGGTCGGTCAGGCTCGAATTGGTTGTTCAGGCCTGCATCAGATCGCTACACGCGCTATCTGCTGGATGACTGGCGAGGAAATCGACTCCAGCAATGGAACTCGGGGACAGAGTTCTCCTACGCGATCAATGCGACGTACGAGCGCCGCTCGGACGGAAAGTACCAGGACGGCAAGGAAGGGATCATGAAGCTCGCCGCCGTCCAGACGCCGCTCGAAGTGGTGGGCGACGCGTCCAATCGGCCCAGACTGTCCGTTGCGGCCGATGCCAATGGCGTCAATCTGCGCTGGAGGTTCGACGAAGACACGCAGACGCCGCCCGGCTGGAAGCACACGGGATTCGTGTTGCGACGCTCAATCCAAGGGAGGCTCGGCACGCTGCGCCTCTTCGAGCCCAGCTTCAACGCGAGCGTACGCTCATTCACTGATCCTTGGAACGACGCGCGTCGCAACCAGTGGGCTGACGGCACCGACTTCACCTACTCGATCACCACGCGCTTCCAGCGATTGGCGAACACTTCTGATCAGATCGGTAACAGTGATGTCAGCGCGGTGCTGGCTCGCCCCGCGACGCCCAGCGAAGTGGGACAAGACACTGGTTCGATGCCCCAGCTGTCCTCTGAGGCCCACGCCGATGGCGTCAGTCTGACCTGGACGTTCGACGAAGCATCGATGACACCGCACGGCTGGAACCTGGCCGGATTCAGCATCTGGCGCTGGATCGATGGAACGCAAGGGAGCTGGTCGTGGGTCGGCCAACGACTCCCGGCGACGGATCGGAGCATCAAAGACCCGCTCACCGGGACGACTGACGCGCAGCGCATGCCTGGATCCAAGTTCAAGTACGAGATGTACGCCATCTTTGATCGCGTGGCAGACGGCGAACGACAGGTGGGCAAGAACTCGAAAACCAGCGTGTTCACGGCGCCGGCCTTGCCGACGCCGCGCAACTTCAAGATCGAATACAGGCTCGGAGGGATCACCCCGGCAGGCACGTGGGTCATGCAACTGACCTGGGGTCACCCGCACCTGTCGTGGGACGCCAGCACCGGTTTCACATCGGTCAGCACCTACCACGTCTACCAGCACGGCAATCCCCGCTGGACGTTCAGGGGCGAGACCACCTCCCACTATTGGCGATCGGGGACCTGGTGCGAAGGCGGCTTCCAGATTCGGGCGCAGATCGGCTTGTTCTACAGCAACCTGGCCAACTCGGGCGATACCAGGCACAACTGCTGAGATCGCTAGCGGTCGCGTCTCGACCACCACGGTCGAGGCGCGACCCAGACCACCCCAACACACGAAACCCAATGAAGGGAGACTGAGATGACCACAACGAACACCATCAAAAGCACCAGGAGGAGCGGAATGCGATACCTCGCTGCGGTCATCATCCTCGCCCTGGGCGCGTTCGCCCTCTCACTCACCTTGACCAAGCCGGTGTCGGCGCAGAGCGCACCAACCCTGACCGTTGCCGCCACGGAGAACGGCATGGTGTTGAACTGGACAGTCAGCGGAGGCAGGGACGGCTGGACGTTGACTTCGTTTGACGTGCTCCGCACGGTCGGAGCCGGCCCGACCAACGTCATCGCCTCTGCCCTAGCTGGCACGGGCCGTACCACCCACACGGACCAGTTCGGCTCCAACGCCTTGAACCAGTGGGCGAACGGAACCGACCTCACCTACGCCGTGCGAGCCAACTACAAGCGTGGGCCAGAGTCGCAAATAGTCACCTTCTCCGCCGTCATCGAAGGCGCGGCGGCCCCGACACAGATACGACAGGGCTACGCACCGACGAACTTCACTTCGGTCGCCCATGCCGATGGCGTCAAGCTGAGTTGGAAGTTTTACGAGGCAAGGATGACCCCGAACGGCTGGAAACTGGCCGGATTCAGCATCTGGCGCTGGATCGAAGGGACCCAGGGCAGTTGGACCTGGGTCGGCCAACGACTCCCGGCGACCGATCGGAGCATCAAAGACCCACTCACCGGGACGTCTGAAGCAGAGCGATTGCCTGGAGCCAAGTTCAAGTACGAGATGTACGCCATCTTCGACCGCCTAGCAGACGGCGAGCGACAAGTGGGCAAGAACTCGAAGACCAGCGTATTCACGGCGCCGACCATGCCGAAGCCCCTCAACTTCAGGATCGGCTACCAGCCTGGTGACCCCTTGTCAACAGTAATCTCGCGGTACTTGCGTCTCTCCTGGGAGCGGCCACATTTGTCATGGGACGCAAGCACAGGCTTCACAGGCGTCGACCGGTACCACTTCTACAGGGGTCCCAATGGCTACGAGGATGGCAACCACTGGTTGACAATCACCGGCCAATACACCTCAACGACCTGGGAAACGTTGATCTACTGCCAGGGCCCATTCCAACTCCTGGCGCAGTACGGCTTGTTCTACAGCGAACTTGTCAACTCCCGCGAAACCCGGCCTGACTGCTGACATCAGCAACACAGGAGTACTCGCGCCTCGGACACAACGTCCGAGGCGCGGCCCACACCAAATCAACACACCACACCCCATAGACGGAGTCTGAGATGACCAGAACGAACGCAATCCGAAGTCGCGGAATGCGAACCATCGCCGCGATCCTCATCCTCGCCCTGGGTGCTGCCGCCCTCTCACTGACCCTGACCAAGCCGGCGTCGGCGCAGAGCGTCGCGACGCCCCAGCAAGTCGGCAACCTCGCCGCGCCGACACTCTCCGCCGATGTCGATGAGCGAGGCGTCGTGCTGACCTGGACATTCGACGTGCAGGTGCCGAATGGCTGGTACCTCGACGAGTTTGCGTTCCTGCGCAAAGTCGGAAGTGACCAGTCCAGGTTCCTCCGCCCCAGCGCCAGCGCGACCGACCGCACCTATGTAGATCCGTTGGACTCCGACAGCAAGACAAAGTGGTTAAACGGCACTGGGATCTCCTACAAGATCCGCGCGGTTTACCGGCGGACATCTGACGACCGCCTTCGGGTTGGCAGGGAAAGCTCCTTCGCCAGCGTGGCGGGCGCGACGTCCCTAACACAGGTCAGGCAGGGCTACTCACCGCAGAACGTCTCTGCGCTCGCCCATGCCGACGGCGTCAACCTGACCTGGACATTCAACGAGAGCACCATGAGCCCACATGGCTGGAAGCTGGTGGGGTTCAGAGTGGTACGTTGGCTGCCGGGCGATGTCACAGGCCTCGTATGGGTCCAGTCCAGTGACGAATGGGATGGACCCGGTCAGCGCAGCTTCAAGGATCCCTTGGATCAAGTTCCAGAAGCGCAACGACTGCCCGGGTTCGAGTGGAAGTACGCGGTCATTGCCTACTACGACCAGTTGGCGAGCGGATCGTACTCACCACGAACCCAGGGCAAGGCTTCCATCCTCACGTTCACGGCGCCGACCATGCCGAAGCCCCTTAACTTCAAGATTAGCTACAAGCCCGGTACTCCCTTGCACGAGTATTACCCGCGGTCGTTGCTGCTGTCCTGGGAGCGGCCACACTTGTCATGGGACGCAAGCACGGGCTTCACAGGCATCGACCAATTCCACTTCTACATAGGTGCGAATGGCTACGAGGATGGCTATCACTGGATCTCACGCAGTGGCCAACACACCAGCCATACCTGGGACACGCAATGGCACTGCCAGGGCCCATTCCAAATCCTGGCACAGTACGGCTTGTTCTACAGCGAAGTTGTCACCGCCAGCGAAGCCCGGCACGACTGCTGACATCGGTCGAACGGGAGAAGGATCGCCTATGACACAACACCCGAGACGCGGCCCACACCACATGAACGGAATCTGAGATGACCAGAACGAATGCAATCAACACCATCAGGAGGAGCGGAATGCGAACCATCGCCGCGATCTTCATCCTCGCGCTGGGGGCATTCGCCCTCGCCATGATCACAGTCAAGCCGGCGTCGGCGCAGAGCGTCGCGACGCCCCAGCAAGTCGGCAACCTCGCCGCGCCGTCACTCTCCGCCACTGTCGATGAGCGAGGCATCGTGCTGACCTGGACATTCGACGTGCAGGTGCCGAGCGGCTGGTACCTCGACGAGTTTGCCTTCCTGCGCAAAGTCGGAAGTGACCAGTCTAGGTTCCTCCGCCCCAGCGCCAGCGCGACCGACCGCACCTATGTCGATGGGTTGGACTCCGACAGCAAGACAAAGTGGTTAAACGGCACTGGGATCTCGTACAAGATCCGCGCGGTCTACCGGCGGACATCTGACGACCGCCTTCGGGTTGGCAGGGAAAGCTCCTTCGCCAGCGTGGCGGGCGCGACGTCCCTAACACAGGTCAGGCAGGGCTACTCACCGCAGAACGTCTCTGCGCTCGCCCATGCCGACGGCGTCAACCTGACCTGGACATTCAACGAGAGCACCATGAGCCCACATGGCTGGAAGCTGGTGGGGTTCAGAGTGGTACGTTGGCTGCCGGGCGATGTCACAGGCCTCGTATGGGTCCAGTCCAGTGACGAATGGGATGGACCCGGTCAGCGCAGCTTCAAGGATCCCCTGGACCACGTTCCAGTAGCGCAACGACTGCCCGGGTTCGAGTGGAAGTACGCGGTCATTGCCTACTACGACCAGTTGGCGAGCGGATCGTACTCACCACGAACCCAGGGCAAAGCTGCCATCCTCACGTTCACCGCACCGACGCTGCCGGGCCCGAGAAACGTCCAGGTGACCGGTTCCAGCGATGGCTCCGGTTACGAACACCGGGCGCAACTCAAGTGGGATGATCCGCACTTGACGTGGGATGCCAGCCGAGGCTTCTTCCAGACGCCGTGGTACGACATCTACCGATGGGATGCCACCTTCTTCTACACCAGCGGGTATGGCAACTACTACAACTTCACCACCTACACCGCGTGCTGGTACGGATGGTGGGTCCGAGCCAGAATCGGCATGTTCTTCAGCGACACCGTGCGGGCCGATAACAACCGCACCGGTACCTGCAGCAGCTAAGACATCCGATCCACGCGTGCAGCGCTGCGCCTCAACCCCTACGGTCGAGGCGCAGCGCGAAGGCAACACCAGATGACCAGATGAAGGGAGGCTGAGATGACCCGATCGCACTCAGCCAGGCACCCAACCAGTTGGCGCGGCACGCGATACATCGCGACCCTGCTGATTCTCGCCCTGGGCGCTGTCGCGCTCTCACTGACCTCGACCAAGCAGGCGTCGGCGCAACCGCAGGTCACCCCAGACCTGCACGTCACGGTCGGCGAGAACGGCTTCGTTCTGCAATGGACGATGAGCAACGACACGCCGGCCGACTGGACGTTGAACACCTTTGGCATCCTGCGCACGGTCGGCAACGAACCAACCTACATCCTCGGTCCGCTCCTGCCCGGCACCGACAGGAGCTACACGGACGTGTTAGATGCCGAGACCAAGGACAAGTGGCAGAACGGCACGGATATCACCTATCGCCTGTACGCGAACTTCGTTCGAGACGTGAACGGCAGAAGTGAGAGCTCCGCGACATCCAGCGACGACGTCACCGTCAAGGGCGCCACGTTGATCTCACAGGTTCAGCAGGGCTACGCGCCGCTGCACCTCTCCGCGATCGCCCACTCCAACGGTGTCAACCTGACCTGGAACTACGACGAGTCCGCGATGACACCCTCGGGCTGGAGACTGATGGGGTTCGGCATCGGACGCTGGATGCCTGGCGATGTCGCTGGGGCCGTGTTCATCCAGGACGACACCTCGTGGGAAGGACCGACGCAACGCGACTTCAAGGATCACATGTCGGGCGTTGTCGATGAAATGCGGATGCCCGGCTTCCAGTGGAACTACGGCGTCTTTGCCTACTTCGATCGCTTGGCGAGCGGAACGGAATCGGTACGAATCATGAGTAAGGCTGCCGTGACCGTGTTCGAGGCGCCCAAGCTCCCGAGCGTGACGAACGCCCAGGTGATCGGTCACAGTGATCCCGAAGCTGTGGTCCGCGACGCGGAAGTCAAATGGGATGCGCCGCATTTGACGTGGGATGCCAGCCTCGGCTTCAACTTCACGCCGTGGTACACCGTGTACACAAACAACGCCAACGTCCAGTTTGCCACCACTGGTTCCACGTCAGTGTCGTTCTCCACCATCAACACCTGTTGGTATGGATGGTGGATCCGCGTCACAATCGGCCTGTTCTTCAGCGACCTGGTACAGGCCGAGAACAACCGAACGGGAGTCTGTGGCCCCTAGCTTGCTGCAGGCGACACCCACAACACACCATCAGGTCATTCAGTGAACGGAGTTGAGATGACCAACCCAGCAACCCTCCCCTCGCGCCGAACACGGCTGATTGGAGTGCTGCTCATCCTCGCGGTGGGTGCCGCGGCTGCGCTCGCGCTGATCGCGACTGAGCTGGCCTCGGCCCAGCAGCAGCAAGCCGCGAGACGGGACCAGGTAGCCTCACAGTACGACCCGCCGGTGCTGTCCGGCGTCGCTCACTCGGATGGCGCGCACCTGAGTTGGACGTTCGACGAGAGCGAGAGCACGCCTCCGGGCTGGCAACTGAACGGCTTTGAACTCCGACGCTGGCTTCCCGAAAACGCGACGTCGGTTGTCACGCTGAGTTCCTCGATCGCGACAACGGCCCGCACGTATCACGACGAGTTGTCGGACGCGACTGAGGAACAACTTTACGCTGGGTTCCAGTTCTCCTACAGCGTCAATGCGGTCTACAGACCCCTGGCAGGCGGGAGCTTCCAAGACGGCAAAGACTCGAACACCCTCGTGTTCACCGTTCCCAATCTGCCGACCGTGTCGCATCTCCGCATCAGCGTGAACACGCTATACATCGAGGGCCCGGAGGTGTTCAACGTCCTCAGATGGGATCTGCCGCACCTGTCCTGGGATACCAGCACGGGCTTCACCCAGATTGATCAGATTGACATCACCACCGCGAGCGACAGCTGGGAGCTCGCGGGCAACAAAGAAGAACACAGAGTACGTTCGCAGGTCGAGAGTTACGAAGGGGAATGCGCCGTCACCTTCACGCTCCGCTTGCGATACGGAATCTTCTACAGATCCGGCGGGTCGATCGACGGAACCGTTTGCGACACCACACCATCACCATCAGGTGGTTCAAGGAAAGGAAATTGAGATGACCAACCCAACAACCCTCGCAACAACCCTCGCAGCGCGCCGAACACGGCTGATTGGAGTGCTGCTCATCCTCGCGGTGGGCGCCGCGGCTGCGCTCGCGTTGATCGCCACCGAGCGGGTCTCGGCCCAGCAGCAGCAAGCCGCGGCCCGGCATGAGGTGGCCACCCAGTACGATCCGCCGGTCCTGTCCGGCGTCGCTCACTCGGATGGCGCGCATCTGAGTTGGACGTTCGACGTGAGCGAGAGCACGCCTCCGGGCTGGCAACTGAACGGGTTTGAACTCCACCGCTGGATTGCCGATAACCCAACGTCGGTTGTCACGCTGAGTTCCACGCTCGCGACAACCGCCCGCACGTATCACGACGAGTTGTCCGACGCGACTGAAGAACAGCGTCACGCTGGATTCCAGTTCTCCTACAGCGTCAATGCGGTCTACCGTCCCCTGACAGGCGGGAGCTACCAAGAGGGCAAAGACTCAACCACCCTCGTGTTCACCGTTCCCAATCTGCCGACGGTGTCGAATCTCAGTAACAACGTCTTTACGTCATACCTCTTTGAAACCAGGACGTTCAACGTCCTCAGATGGGATCTGCCACACCTGGCCTGGGATACCAGCACCGGCTTCAACCAGATCCATCGGATCCACATCAGCACCGCGAGCAACAGCTGGGACATCGAGGGCAACAAAAGAGAATTCAGGCAATCTTCGCGGCCCGAGAGTTACGAAGGGGAATGCGCTGTCAGCTTCACGATCCGTTTGCGATACGGAATCTTCTACAGCAGCGCCGCGTCGGTGGACGGAACCCTTTGCTAACCGCGGGTGGTCGGCCGGTTCTACCGCGAGTTCGTGAAGGCGGAGAACAATCACACCGTCGTCTGTGTCGGCCTAGTCTGCCACAGACGGCTCCCACACCCCACCAACAGGTCATTCAGTGAACGGAGTTTGAGATGACCAACCTAACAACCCTCGCAACGAGCCGAACACGGCTGATTGGAGTGCTGCTCATCCTCGCGGTGGGTGTCGCCGCCGCGCTCGCGCTGATCGCCACCGAGCGGGTCTCGGCCCAGCAGGTCGCGACCCCGGACGAGGTGTCCACTCTGTACGACCCGCCGGTGCTGGCTGGCGTCGCCCATGCGGATGGTGCGCATCTGAGCTGGGCCTTCAACGCCAGCGCGAACACGCCTCCGGGCTGGCAGCTGACCGGGTTTGAACTCCGACGTTGGGTCGCCAACACGGCAGGGTCGCTCGTCGTGCTGAGCTCCACGATCGCTCCTGCGGACCGCGCGTATCACGACACGTTGTCGGACGCCACCGACGGTCAGCTGTATGCCGGATTCGAGTTCTCCTACAGCATCAGCGCGCTGTACGAACGCGATTCGGACGGGAAAGCGCAGGCCGGCAAGGACTCGTCGACCCTCATTTTCACGGCGCCCAGTCTGCCGACCGTGACGGACGTCAGCAACAACATCTTCCCCACCGTGATCTACGGCGCAGAATACACCGTGAACCACATCAGCTGGACGCTGCCGCACCTCGCTTGGGATACCAGCACAGGCTTCAACCAGATCGATCGGATCTACCTGTACTCCAAGATCTCTTCCTCCAATTTTGTGGGCACTAAGACCTTCACCCAGGCAACCTCGCAACCCGAAACCACCGAGGGTGAGTGCGACTTCACCTTCAAGATCCGTGTGCGATACGGCATCTTCTTCAGCTCCGCTGCGACGGTCGATGGGACCATGTGCTAACCGTGGGGAGTCGGCGTGCCGATCGTCCGATCGGCATGCCGGGATTCCCAATCGCCGTGACTCGTTAGACTCAGAGCACTAGCAGAAAGCGAGTAGATCTTATGCCAGTACAGCGCCTCTCACAGCGTGCATCACAGCGGGTCTTGTACCTCCTCGCCGGACTGATCGTCGGCGCGATCGCAACCAGCCTCGCCTGGGCAGCAAACGGCGGCGACGCCGAAGTGCGGGTTGCCGGTCGCATCCTCGAAGACGGACGCGTCGAGTTCGGTCTCCAGCAGCGGCTCGCCGAAGATGCCGCCTGGGGCGAGATCGAGCGGCCGACCGCACGATACATCGCGGCCGACGCTGAGCGCGATCGGTGGTTCTTCAGCAGCACGCTCTCGGTCGCAACCGAAGAGCACGTCGCCGATGAGTCCGTTGCCGATGCGGGCGACGAGACCACCACGGTCGAGGAGTCGCCGACTGATGTGTTTGGCGATGAAGACGGCGCGACCGAGGATACCGAGACGACCGAATCCGAGTCGACCGTACGCAGCGTGGGACCGTTCCAGATCATCGGCACGCCGACCTCTGGCCGTCCCTTCGATGACCAGACGCTGTTCTGCGTGATCACGCATGGCAACCCCGGCGACTTCTTCTGGTACCAGGTCTACAGCGCATTCGCCGACGCGAAAGCGTGGAATGGCATTCATCTGCGGGCCGAGATGTACGAGGTCGGCACCGACCAGGCAGCCGGCATCGATCAGTGCGTCGACGACGGCGCCGCCGCAATCGCGACCACCCTGGCCGACGTTGATGCGCTCGAAGGAGCGCTCGGACGGGCCACTGAGGCTGGTGTGCGCGTGCTCACCTTCAACTCAGGAGCTGACCGCGCGACCGACCTCGGTGCCGTTGCCCACGTCGCCCTCGACGAGGACGCGGTTGGCCGCGTCGCTGCCGAAGAGTTCGTGAAGCGGGACGTCACTGGCGACATTCTCTGCATCATCCACGAGCCCACAAACCGTGGCCTCGAGCAACGCTGTAACTCGCTGGACGCGACCTACACCAATGGCGAGGTCAAACGGCTCCGAGTCGCCGAGAGCGACGACATCGTCGGCACAATCGCGGTGGCGCTGTCCGAGAACATCGGCGGAGCGATCGCGCTCAACGCGAACACGGCATACGACCTGGCGGAGGCAGCCGGCGACGATCACTCGGACGTCGTCCTGGCCGCAGTCTCTGCCGACGTGCCCAGGCCGCTCGCCATGCTCCACACCGGGAGTCTGGACTTCGTCCTCTGGTCGCACGCACTGGAACAGGGCTACCTCACGATTACCGCGCTGCTGTACGCACACGGCACCCCGCTCTCGCCCAACTCGGGGTTCTTCGACCAGGCGACACAGATCACCATTCAGCCCTCGGTGCTGACGGCCGAAACCGTGGCGAACGTGCTCGAACAGGGCAGCGAGGCCGGAGACACCGTGCCGTCCTCATGGCTCAACGCACTCGAGCAGGCAATCGAGGCCGAGCGCGCCGGGCCAGAGGATGCCACCGAGGACTCGACCGAAGGTGCATTACCACAGCCAGAGCAACCAACCGAGGCTGACGGCGAAGAGCCCACAGACCAGCTCGAGCCCGAAAACCCCGACGACCCCGACGATTCCTAGTCCGATGGTTCGGACGACGAATAAGAATCGCAATAGCAAGGCACAAAAACGAAAACCTCCCCCTCCGGGCACCAAGACCTCCCCCTCTGGGGGAGGTGCCCCAAAGGGGCGGAGGGGGCCCACCGACCACGAAGTCACCACCTCGGCAGCCCCCGGCAGTCGCTGTACGACAGCTTCCTCTCCACCGTCGGAGGCCGTTGAGATACCCGCCTGACCCGCCATCCTCCGCGGGGTGCCCGCCCTCGCCATGCGCCGCCGCAGCAACCAAGCAGACCCTCGCATACGCAGAGGAATTGATCTCAACAGCTCAAGACATCCTCGTCAAACAGGGACATTGAACCCACCTGCTCTTGGACCGCACCTAGGGAGTGTTCACTCTAATCGGGGCTTGTGTCAGAGTTTGGAGAACGGTCTGGCGGCCGGGCCAATGGGAATATGCAACTCACCGATGCACAGTGGGCGCGGATTGCGCCCCTCATACCGACACTGCGCGGAAACTGCAAGCTGCCCTCGCGACAGGTGCTGGAGGGTTGGCTGTTCGTAACCAAGGAGGGCTGTAGCTGGCGCGCCTTGCCCGAGCGGTTCGGTCCCTGGCACACGGTCTACATGCGCGGACGGCGTTGGATTGACAAGGGCGTCCTGGAACGCGTCTTCGCCGAGCTCCAGCTGGTCGAACTGGAGGCGCAGCTCGAGCAAGCTGAGCCAGACCGACCGCTGCGAATGTCGATCGACAGCACGAGCGTGAAGGTCCATCAGGACGGGACCGGAGCACCTACAGAAGGGGGCGCCAGGCGATCGGACGCTCGCGCAGCCTGTCCCCGGCTTGACCGGGGAGAGGTCTAACGACGAAGCCGCACGCCATCGTGCTGGAAGATCGCCTCCCACTGATCATGACCCTGACGCCGGGTCACTGGAGCGACGCGCCCTGGGGACGCTGGCTGCTGGAGCGGCTCGGCCCCATATCTGGTCAGCCGCAGCTGATCGCCGACGCCCTCGAAGGCTATGAGATGCGCGCGCTGGCTGCCGAACTCGGCTGGAAGTTGATCACCCCGCCAAAGTCGAATCGGCGCCAGCCCTGGCCCCTGAAGCGTGCGGCCTACCGCGCGCGTAACGGGATCGAACGTTACTTCGGCCGCATCAAGCGATTCCGCGGCATCGCCGATCGCTATCACAAACTCGCCCATGTCTACTTCAACCAAGTCCTCCTCGCCTGAATCCACTTCATGACGAAATAGAGTGAACAGGGCCTAGATCACATCGGCCCAGACCGCGCGCTCTTCGGCTCTCCAGTGGTCTTCGACCCTGATGTTGGCGCCCAGCATTACTCGACTTCGCTTGGCGGTGTTGTAGGCGGGCCAGGTCAGACTTGGCGTTGATGGGTCGCCCGACCTTGCGAAGGCGATCCATGCGTCCATGACGCAGTTGGCGAGCTCGTCGGCCTCGGGTCCCGAGCCGGCAAACTCTGGCATGTGACCGTGAGTGCCGAACGTAAACGGGATATCGAGCGCGTGACACGAACCCAGCACCCCGCCGAACGCGGGCGACTGCCAGTCGAACGTGTACGAGTAGGTCTGCGCCTAATACTCCGACTGCGCGTCGGCCATGCGCTCGGAAGCGACGACGAACCAAGAATCGCTTGACGCCGCGCTGAGAATCGCCGCCGACGTTGCCAACTCACCACGCTGCTCCCGAGCTCGCCGATAGGTGTCGTACGTCGCGCGACCGTCGCCCTGCAATGCGTCCAGCCGCTGCACGACCCCGTGCTCACTCGGTGGGTCGCCGGGCACCATGGCCGAGAACAGGTTCCACTCTTCGTCCATCGTCCCGATCAGCAGCGAGACATTGGCTGCGCGACCCTTGGCGATCGCCTCAAGTTGGGGCTCGAGCAAGAAATCACCGTCGATCACCGGCGCCGCGGTCGATTCGCCGACTGCGCCACCGTCGATGTGCGCCTTGACCTCTGAGGACTGCACGACCCGTGCCGGCGTCGAGACGCTGTGTACCCAGCCGGTCGCTTCGAGTTCGTCCCAGATCGGCGCAGCGACATACTCTTCGGCACTAGCAAAGACGCGCGTCGGCGGTCGCCAGTGGACGCTGCTGTCCTCAGGCGCGGCAGATACTCGGGCGTGCGGATAGGAGTTCACACCCGCCCAGCCGTCGAGATCGCGGGCGTTGAATGTGTCCAGGAAGGCCAGATACGCTGACTCGGGTGATTCGTACTGACCCATGTGTGACCTCCTCGATCGTCCGGTTACATGTCCGGCCGTACCGCAGAGACCGCCGCCGACGCCCAGACGCCGTCGCGCTCGACGAACAGTGACACCTGCTCAAAGTGGTCGCCGCCACTGGTCACGGATTGCTCGATCAGCGCAGCCCTGGGAGCGGCGGCCGTGACATGTGCTTCGTAGAAAATGGGGCGTGGCTCGCTCGCCCAGTCGCGATAGGCCGCGGCCAACGCCTCACGGGTTTCGTAGATCTCCAACTGGCCCGGAGCAAACACAATCACCGACGGCAAGTGAAAGCAGTCCAGCCAGGCGTCGGCCTCGCCTGCCTCCAGCTTCTGCATCTCGGTTCGCAGAGCAGTCAGCGCCGAATCATGCGCCGACTGCGCAGCCACGCCTTCAAGATGTCCTTCGACGCCAAATGCTCCCTGGATGCCCCAGCCATCTTCCATTCTGGTCGCGATGTACAACAACCGGTTACGGCTGATCACCGATCCGTCCGCCCGATACCTCGTCCAACCACCGGCGAAATGCACCTTGTCGGACATCGAATGCACGACACGCGGCGTGATCGGTTGAGTCCACGCCCAGCCGACCCGGTCGAACTGATCCCACGACGCTGAAGCCTCGAACTCTGCCGCGGTGTGCTGGATTGATGGCTCGACGCGCGTGGCGGAGACTCGCACATGGGGATACGACATCACGCCGGCGCGTCCTGAGGCCGACCTGTCGTTGAACGTCTCGAAGAACGCCCAGTATGCGGCTTCAGGAGAGTCGTACGCGGCCATGGCGAGCCTTTCGAAGTGTTGGAACGGTCACGAGATCGCCGAGACGGCGAGGATCTTCCATTCGCCCGTCTGTTGGGCGACGAGGAATGACTGGTGGAACGTGTCTTCGCCCCGTGTGATCGACTGCGACAGTGTGACGCCGTTCTCGCCCGCCGCGATGACATCGGCGCGATAGCGAATCGGTAACGCCTCGCCAGCCCAGTCGCCATAGGCGGCGCGCATGGCGTCGGCGTCGTCAATGACGTTCACCTCGCCTGGCACGCCGACCAGCGTGAGTGGGTAATGGAAGCAGGTAAGCCAGTTGTCGACATCTCCAGGCTCAAGCGTGGTCATCAATCGCTCAAGCGCGCCAAGAGCGGCTGCCTGCTGCGCGCTGCGGTCGGCGCCCTTGTGGTAGCCGTCGATCCCAAACCGAGCCTGAATCCCCCAGCCCTCCTCCATCCGGCTCAGGACGTAGAGCACACGATTTGTGACAATCTCCGAATCGTCAGCCCGGTGCCGTGTCCAACCGCCGGCCAGGTGCACTTTGTCGGGAGACGCATGGACCACGCGTGGGGTGATTCCCTGCGTCCGAACCCAACCCGTGACCTCGAACCGTTCCCAGCCGGCCCGCTCAGCCATCGCGGCATAGTCGCTGGCGGTCGGATACACCCCTGACGCCGTACGAGGTCCCGGACCGTCGCCGAGCTTCGGCGGTCGAACGGCAGAGACGCGCACATGCGGATACGACATGGCGCCGGCCCAGCCGTCCGCATCTTTGCGGTTGAAATTCTCAAAGAACGACCAATACGCCGCCGTCGGTGTCGCATGACTTCCCATGGCATCCTCCGCAAACACACTGGGGCACGATCATCCGCGATCGTGTCGTCCCTGAGGATAGTGTCGAAGCGAACGTTGTCGGTCCGACACGCCAACATCATCCGCCCAACCCACCAGCGTCATCCGTCCAACCCGCAAACATCACCCGTCATTCCCGCGCTTGACGCGGGAATCTCGTCGAGTTTTGCACGGACAGTGGCGCTGAATGCAGCGAGATACACGCGGCGGAGCGCGGGTGTGACGGGAACTCCTGGACTGAACGACCCTATGTGAACACGCCCTAGCCCGCTATTGAGCCCACTGACCGTAGTTCTCGTGACCCAGTGCGTCGTTGTTCGGGTCGATCAGCGGGTCAACGGCGGGCAAGGTCTGCAGCCAAGACCAGATGTCGGCGATGTCCTCAACCGAGACATCCTCTGGCGGGAACTCCTGCATGACTCCACGCGGCTGCCGATACTGGGCGATCACGCCCTGAATGTCGAGACCGGTGCGCGCGATCGTCGGGCCGACGATCCCCTCGCCCGTTTCGCCGTGACAGACCTGACATCCATTGGCGACATAGAGCTCAGCACCTCGTGTGGGATTGGCCTCAGCACGGACGGCTTCCTCATCGATGATCTCGATCGGCAGCGGCTCCGCCTCGGCGCAGGTCTCTGGCGGTCGCTCGGTCAGGGAGAGCGAAGGGTGATCCTCTTTGCCGTCTTCGATGCAGAAGAGGCCGGTTTCCCAACCTTCAGCGCCTGCGACTTCGGACAGCGCTTTCGCTTCGATCACGTTACGGTCGGCACCCTTATGAATCGCGAACCCGACCAGGGCGAATATGCCCGCGGCGAGCAGGGCGAAGACGATCATGATCCCGAAGGACTGTGGGACTCCGGTGCGACTCGGCATAGAGCTCTACTTCATCTCGCTGCTTCGATGCATTGCCAGTGGTCATGCCGAAAGTGCACGGCACGACTCGGACACATCCTACCGCAGCATCTGGTTAGACGGAATTGTCTAGGGTGTTCCAATCACAATCGAGAAGAGCTCTCCCTGCGGGGGAGCTGTCGCGGAAGCGACTGAGGGGCTCCCTCGACCAGCGGGAGAGGGGATCAGAAGGGGCGTCATACCCGCGGCAGAGCGCGGGTATGACGTTATGTGTGATGTCGCAGACCGCTAGCTCTTTGGGGCTGATGGTCGGACTTTGCCCGCTCCATAGTCCTGGAACGGACCGTCTCGCCAGTCGAGTGCGGCCTTGAGACCCTTCTGCTGCGCGATCCGACCGAACTCGCCAGCCGAGTTGCGGAAGGTCGAGAGCGCCTGGATGTCGGCACCGACCTGGAGCGCGGTGCGGAAGCCCATCACCTCGTAGGCGCGGTTGAGTCCGCGCTTCGACATCATCACCATGTCGGGCGCGATGTTGGCGATGCGCTCGCCCATTCGCTCCGTCTCCTCGGTGAGTTGGTCGACCGGGAATGCACGATTCGCCCAGCCGAGCTCGACCGCTTCCAGTCCCGTGACAGAATCGCCCGTGTAACAGAGCTCGCGCGCTTTGCGCATGCCCATGTGCCAAGGGTGGTAGAGGATGTCGACCGTGGTCATCGCGCGGACCGGCGGGTAGCCGATGATCGCGTCGTCGGCCACGTACATGAGGTCACACATCGAGGCCAGCTCGGAGCCACCCGCCAACGCGTACCCATGCACCTGGGCGATGACCGGCTTGGCCAGCTCCCAAATCTGCCAGTAGCCCGAAAGCAAATGCTGCGGCCACTGTCCCTGTCCCGGATGAATCGGCCCAACCGATGGCAGCCCCGAGCGATAGTCGAGATAGTCCGAATCGGACATGTTCGGCACTGGCGTGATGTCGTAGCCGGCCGAGAAGGTGCGTCCCGCGCCGCGGATGATCACGACGTGGACGTCGTCGTCGGCCTCAGCCACCTTGAGTGCGTCGAACAGCTCGGCGCGCAACTGATGACTGAGCGCATTCATCTTCTCGGGACGGTTCAGCGTGACGATCCCCAACCGACCCTTGGTCTCGTACAGGATGTCTTCGTATTCGGGCATGGTGATACTCCTCTATGACGCTGACCGCGTCTCGCTTGGTGTTGGTGTCACGCGCAGGCTATCCGAAGCCCTACTCGTTCGCGTCGAGCGTGTCTACGTCGTCGAGCGCGTCGAGCGCCGCCACAATCTCGGTCAGAGGCGCCGCCCCGCGGATCACAGCCCGATACACGCCCTGTGCATCGATCAGGAACAGCTCCGGCAGACCGTCCACGCGATAGTGCTGCGCGACTGATCCGCTCTCATCGACGAGGTGATCCAGCAGCGACCCATAGCGTCGGGCGAACGTGGCGCCTTGATCTTCCGCCTCTTCGTAGACGTTGATCCCGATCACGCGCAGATCGTCTCGGTTCGCTTGCAGATTGGCGAGCGTGGTCAGCGTTTGGTCGCTGAACGGCGACCAGGATGACCAGAACACGAGCAAAGTCGACTTGGGGTCACCAGATCTCGCAGCCGAGAGCGACACCAGCGAGTCTTCCGGACCGCCAAGTCGGGGCAGACGGAACTCGGGCGCCCGACGGCCAATCTGCAGTCGCTGCGCGCCGGGCGCGATGCCCGCCTCCGTGGTCCACAGCTCTGGATACGGCGCAACGGGCAAATCAAGCCGGATTGCGGTCGTTCGCAGCCATCGATCAATCGGCGTCGTCTCCCAGTTGAGCGACCACGAGCGCGCCCTGACAGCTCGCGCCTCGCCCTCGATCGACACGCCGAGGCCCAGATCAAGCTGCTGCTCCACGCGTCGCGCGCGAATCCACACGACGACTTCGGGCGCAATGCGAATTGACCGCGAACGCAGCCAGCGACCCTCAGGTGCTTGGGCGAAGGTCAGTCGCCGCTGTCGCGGACACTGTCGCGTCTCGCCCGCGACGGCGTCACGTAGGTCGAGACACAGCTCGACCGTGCCGTCAGCGGACTCCCAGGAGGCGATTCGGGCGCTCAACGTGGCGCTCTGGGCATCGACTGAGGAGCTCGTCGCGAACAGCGCGATCGCGCCAATGACAACGAGCACACTCAGCGCGAGGCCGTACGTCATCGCTCGTGCCAGTGGCGGTCGGTTGGTTGGTTTCATGAGGGCAACATCGAGAAGTTGTGATTGCCGAGAAACGCGCCAGCACCGGCGACGAGCAGCGTCAACAGCAGACCAGATATGGACAGCATAATCGTGATTCGTCGCACGCGTCGCAGCTCGGGCGTGTCCCCGTCGGCGTTGGCGGTCTGACGGGCCAGCTCCAGCTGGCGAGGTCCGAAGACGAACTGGTGCAGTCCAATCAGACCGATCATCGCGGCCCAGAGGGCCATCTTGATCACGAAGATGTAGCCCCAGCGCGCGTCATAGATGTCTGGGCCGAAATTCTCTGCCTGGTCCAGTCGAGGATCGACCATCGCGCCGCCGCTGATCACGATAATCAGCATCACCACAATGCCGACACGGCCGAATCGACGGGTGAAGCCCTCGAGCGCGTCGAGCCAGAGCGTGCGGTCGCCCACTGCTCTGAGCGCTGGAATCACACAGGCCGCGGTAACGATCTGACCGCCCAGCCAGACCGCGACACCAACCACATGCAGCCACACGAGGATCGAGATGACCGTTTCCGACATAGGTGCGTGGCATCTCCGTTGGACTTGGGCCGATGGCCGCGTGTTACAGGATTGGATCCACGATAATCGCTTGGTCGCGTTCAGGCCCGACACTCACCAGCGCGGCCGGGGCTCCGATCAGCTCCTCGATGCGACGCACGTAGCGCTGCGCGTTCTCGGGGAGATCGTCGAATCGACGGCAGTGGCTGGTTTCTTCCTCCCAGCCTGGGAGTTCCTCGTAGATCGGCTCCGCTGCCTCGAGCGCCAGCCTGGAGCTCGGGAAACTGTCGACACGTCGGCCGGCAATGCTGTACGCGACGCATACCTTGAGCATCTCGAAGCCGTCCAGCACGTCCAGTCGAGTGAGCGAGATGCTGTGACAGCCGTTCAGACGAATCGTGTATCGCCCCGCGACCGAGTCGAACCAACCACAACGACGGGGCCGTCCTGTGGTGGTGCCGTACTCCTGCCCGGCCTCGCGAAGGCGGTCGCCCTCGTCGCCGAACAGCTCGGTCGGCATCGGTCCGTTGCCGACGCGCGTCTGATACGCCTTATAGACGCCGATCACGCGGTCGATATCGCGCGGGGCAATCCCGGCACCCACCGCGGCGCCCCCGGCCATTGATGTCGGCACGGAGGACGTGACGTAGTCGTAGGTACCTGCATCCAGGTCGAGCAACGAGCCCTGCGCGCCTTCGAGCAGGATCCGTTCCCCTCGACGCAGCGCCTCATGGCAGATCTGAGACGTGTCGGTGACGTATGGCGCGAGGCGTGCCCAATAGTCGCGGTAGGACTCGTAGACCGCGTCGAAATCGAGCGGATCGAGGCCATAGAGCTTGGTCAGCAGCTCGTTCTTGTAGTCGAGCACGAGCCGCAGCCGGGTCATGAAGCCTTCCGCGTCGGCGAGCTCGGACATGCGAATCCCCCAGCGCCCGACTTTGTCGGAGAACGCGGGTCCCACACCCTTGCCGGTCGTGCCGACCGCTGACTTGCCGCGGAACTGCTCTTCCTGCCGATCGATAATCGGATGCCAGGGCATGACCAGATGCGCGCGGTCCGATACGCGAAGTTTGTCCGTACTGACGCCGCGAGTCTCGAGCATCGTGATCTCGTCGATCAGCGCCTGCGGATCGATCACGAGTCCGTTGCCGATGATTGCGGTTTTGTCGGGATAGAAAATGCCCGCCGGGACGAGATGGAGGGCGAATTTGCCCTTCTCGTTGACGATCGTGTGTCCGGCGTTGTTGCCGGCTGAGTAGCGCACGACGATCGACGCATGTCGCGCGAGCAAGTCGACGACTCGCCCTTTGCCCTCGTCGCCCCACTGTCCACCGATGGTCACCACTGCCGGCATCGTTGCGCACTCCAACTGAGGCGCTCAACCGTGCTCGGCAAGCGCCATACCCGTCTCGACCGTGATGAGCTGAACCACCGCGATCCGCAGGCCAGCGTACCACGCCCACGAGCTCAACCTGCCAAATCGGCTGACGCCGAGTCTCGCGCGATATTCTGAGCAAATGGATAAATCTCCAGAGCGCCCGGATCTGCCTGAGCCGCCATCTCAGACGCTGACCGAGCGCAAAGTAACACTCGACGGTCGCGTGCTCGAGTTTCCGATCGAACGGTGGCTCGTCACCCCGGAGCTGATCGTTGGACGTTGGGTCGCCGACAAGGACCCGCGGGCGATCAGTCGATACCCCAGGGCGGGCGGATTCACGAGCTGGGGCATCTGGTGGCCCGGCAAGCCATACAGCGCGTATCGCCTGCACAGGCCCAACGGCGACTTGCGCCTCTATCGCCTCGACACCATCGACCGCGCTCACTGCGACGGCAGCGTCGTGGAGTTTCACGACCTCCTGCTCGACGCGCTGATTCGGCCCAACGGCGAGGTGACGATCGAAGACGAAGACGAAGTCGAACAGGCCACTGCCGACGGCCAACTCAGCCTCGAGCAGCGTTGGCGGATCGACTGGACCCGGAGCTTGTATCAGCGTCAGCCGGAACTGTTCATGCGCCGAATCAATGCAGCCGTCGAGCAAGCCATCACACACGTCCGAAATGGGGGCTCGTGAGATGGCAAAGCCATTTCTCAAATGGGCCGGCGGAAAGACCGCGCTCCTGGCCAACCTGCTCCAGGCCGCACCCAACGAGATCAACACCTACTACGAACCATTCCTCGGAGGCGGCGCCCTCTTCTTCGCGCTGCAAGCAGAAGGTCGGTTCAAACACGCCGTGCTATCGGACAGTAATCTCCAACTGATCAACGCTTACCAACAGGTTCGAGACAATGTTGATGCACTGATACGCGCGCTGTCGATTCAAGAGCGCAAGTATCTCAACGCAACCGATCGCGCTGAGTACTATTATACGATCCGCGCGAAACAGATCGCTTGCGACCTCGGCGGCGCCGTCAACCTGATCTTCCTCAACAAAACCTGCTACAACGGCCTATACCGAGTCAACAGCAACGGACACTTCAACGTTCCGCACGGGAGATACAAGAATCCCACCATCTGCGCTGAATCGAACCTCAGAGCGGTATCGGCAGCGCTACAAGGTGTCGAACTGCAAGTCGCTGACTTCGCTGCCGCTCCCGCAACGGCGACCGATGGTGACTTCGTCTACTTCGACCCACCCTATGTCCCACTCAGCGAGACGGCCTCGTTCACCTCATACACGGCGCAGGACTTCGGCATGGCCGAGCAGGAGCGTCTCGCAAGGACAGCGAAACAGCTAGCATGTCAGGGAGCGACAGTCATACTATCAAACTCAGGTCATCCCGACGTCGCCGAGATGTATGCGTCTCAAGAGTTTCAGCTCAACGAGGTCCAAGTAAGAAGGGCAATCAACTCCAACGCAGCCCAACGCGGCCCCGTGCGAGAGTACTTAATTCAGTCGACCTAAACCTCAAGCGACCCATTGAGGGCAAGCTCTGCCTGGTGGCCAGCTTCACGTGGTAGTCGGAAGTAGAAACGGAGCCATTCGGCGAGACGCTTGTACTCAACGATCCGCCCCCTGCCTTTGAGAAACGGCCTGAAATCCTTCGAGAATCCTTCACCGTGAATCACGACGATCCCTCGAATGGGCCAATCTTCCATGTCGTCGACGGTCAGAGGGATTTTCTCTTCTACAGTCCCTTTGGAGCGCTGAAACTTACATTCGATGCCAAGAATCCGCTCACTGGCGGGCTTACTGAGCACTACATCGACATGACGGCGTGGACCCCAGATGCGATCGCCCATCACGACTTGCCGCTCGACCTCCAGGCCGAGCGCCTTGCCGACGATGGCGACAGCATGTTCGAGGTCTGCCCCCGATTTGATCTCAATCATGGCACTGATCCTATCAGACAGGTCGCTTCGGGATCAGCACTGCCCGATGAAACGACAGCACTTCGGTCCCGTCCTGATTTGCCGCCGTCGTGTGTACCGTGACGATCCCGCGATCTGTCTGACTCTTACTCTCCCTGACCTCCAGCACCTCCGTCCGCGCCTGCAGCGTGTCGCCGTGGAAGACGGGCGCGGTGTGACGCAGATCCGTCGTCGCCAGATTGGCAATCGCCTTGCCAGAGATCGTCGGCACTGTCATCCCGAAGACCAGCGAATAGACAAATGGTCCCGAGACCACACGCTGACCGAACTGCGTGTCCTCGGCGTACTGCTTGTTTGTGTGCAGCGGATGATGATTCATCGTCAGCATGCAGAACATCAAGTCGTCGGCCTCAGTCACCGTCCGCGCCGGCCAGTGCTCAACGACTTCACCCACTTCAAACTCATCGAGGTAGCGTCCGTACAGTTCCTTGGTCGGCATCAGAATCCTCCTGCCAATAGTCCGTCATACCCGCGCTCGGCGCGGGTATCTCGCCGCGCTGGCACAACCATCTGCAAGGCCTTAGTCGACCTTGTACAGCTCCAGCAGACGCCGCGCGATCACGATTCGCTGGATCTCGTTTGTCCCCTCGGCGACCGCCATCAACGGCGCGTCGCGATAGTAGCGCTCGACCGGGAGCTCTTTCGTATAGCCGACGCCCCCATGCACGCGCATCGACTCAAGCGAACACTCGAGCGCGACCTCGGTTGCGAAGAGCTTGGCCATGCCGACATCGAGGTCGGAGCGCTGACCGCTGTCCTTCTTGCGAGCCGCGTCCCGAGTCAACAGGCGCGCCGCGCGAATCTTGGTCGCCATCTCGGCAAGCTTGAGCTGGATCGCCTGATGCTGCGCAATCGGCCGACCCATCGTCTCGCGCTGTTGCGCATAGACAATCGCCGCATCAAACGCCGCCTGCGCGACACCTGTGGCACGCGACGCCACGTTAATCCGACCGATCTCGAGGCCCGAGATCATCTGCTGGAAGCCACGACCTTCCTGCCCGCCGAGCAGATTGTCCATCGGCACGCGAGCGTCCTCGAGGAACAGCTCCGCCGTTTCGGGACCCTTGTAGCCCAGCTTGTCGATCGTGCGCGCCATCGAGAATCCCGGCGTGCCTTTCTCGACCAGGAAGGCCGAGATGCCGCGATGCCGCGGCTGCGCCGACGGGTCTGTCTTGGTCATTGCCAGGTAGACATCGCCGCGATCGCCGTTGGTCACGAACAGCTTGTTGCCGTTGAGAATGTAGTCGTCGCCGTCGCGAGACGCGGTCGTGCGAATCGCCTGCGCGTCCGACCCCGCATTCGGCTCGGTAATCGTGAAGCAGCCCTGCTTCTCGCCCGTTGCCAGCCCCGGCAGGAAGCGGTTCTTCTGATCGTCGGTGCCGTATTCGTCGATGATCCAGCCGTCGATCACGTTGGTATTGATGATTCCGGCCAGCCCCATCCAGCCGCGCGCGATCTCTTCAATCACGGCCGAATACGTCTCGAACGACAGCCCCAGCCCGCCGTGCGACTCCGGGAACGTGATCCCGAAGATGCCCATCTCGCACATATCGGCGTGAATCTTGGACGGGAACTCACCCGCATGTTCCAGCTCGACCGCGTTGGGGATCACCTGTTCATCAACCCAACGCCGCACGTTACGCGTGATCTCGACCCCGGTCTCACCGTCGCCGGCGATAATTTCTCGGACATCCGACACACTGGCCATGGCTCTGCTCCTCACAACTGCACTGAGGTCCAGTCTATGCGCGCATGCCCACTTCTCCTCTCCGATCCTCTCTCTCCCAGGTCTGATCCCCTCTCCCTCTGGGAGAGGGTTAGGGTGAGGGCGCTCCACCGCCTAGCGCCGAATCACAAACTCCAAGCCACGGCCAACACCACCACACAGAACACACCCCAACAGACGCCGAGCACCGCCAGCGCGATCCGTCCGCGCGAGGGCGACAGCCATGCGCCCAATAGGAACAGCGGCACCGCACCCACGCCGATGAACACGCCAATGCTCACGAACGACGCAACCGACATCACCAACGCAAACGTCGCCTGAGCAGATACCCCGAAGGCGACGCGGTCCCTCGTGCTGGAACGGGGATCTACGAGCTGTCCGGGAGGAGGGTTCGTCATGATCAGTCTCCTATGCCAAGATGAATCCGAGCGCCGTGAACCAGCAGCCCCAGCTCGCCAGCGCCAGCACGATGTTGAATCGCGAGGGATTCAACATCGCGGCCAGCGAGAACGGCAAGGGAATGAATGCGCCGATGCCGATGCCGATGCCAATTCCGTACGCTGTCAACGCCGCCGCGGCGATCATCAGTACGCCAACCCAGTAGCAGGCCTCTGCCCCACGTTTACTTCGGTACGTTCCGCGCGTCATCAGCCTGCTCACCAATTCCAGGCCATGTAGATCCAGCTACAGCCAATCGCCAACCCGACTGCAAACGCAATGATTCGGGCTGGCGTGCGGTCGACCAAGATGCCAACAATCAGCAACGGTCCTCCCGCGAGGGCAAACAGACCAGCGTGGACACCCAACCCATACACGAACAGAAACGACAACAACATCGGGAGCAGTCCCAAGTCAAGCATCAGCGCTCCGAGGGCGGCGCTCACCGGTGAACGGCGACTGTTGAGGATTTGTTGTCAAGTCATTATCGTATCCACTTCATACGTTTGTACCAATGGGAGGTGACTGGCTGTGGTGTCTTGAGGGGACACTAGGTGTTCGCCCCAACGATGATGATGATCCCGAGCACGCCAAGGGCGAGACTTGGAATTGAGATCAACAGCCGTCGCTTCGTTGAGTACAATGCGAGGGACATGCCAAGGATCAAGAGTGCCAGGACCATGAGCGCTGAGCCAATCGTGACTACCGTTAGGAGGCCGAGGGCGCTGCTGAGGCATGCCACACCCAGCAGTACGGCACCTGTTCGTCTACGGGCCACGCGCCATCCAGACTCTACGCGGTCTGGCGACGCTTCGTTGTGTGTCATCATTGTGTCCTCTCATTGCCATAGGCGTATCCGCCCAAGTCTGCTTCGATCAGCATCGCAACGCCCAGCCAGTACGATGCTTCGGCCCACAACCTGCGGCTTACGCTAGTGACGATCATCGTAAGGTTCCCCAGTTGGCCCGTCGTTCACCAGGTCAGGACGGTGTAGAGCCAACCGCAACCCAGCGCCATTCCGACCGCGAACGGCGCCATCCTCGCCCAAGTGTGGTCCAGCAAGAACCCAATGATCAGCATTGGGGCGGCAACGACCGCAATCAGTCCCCCAGTGAGTCCCAGACCAATGAATAGAAAAAAGGAGCACAACATCGCCAGCAGGCCGAGATCGAGCAGTGTTGCCCCTATGACTGTTCGCATGGATACCCTCCTTACCATTCTCAATCCCAGAGCCACTGGCCCAGCCAGACCGGCCACCACACCACGACAACCAGCAGCGCCGCCAACCAAAGGCGTCGCCGCGTCGGTTCGATCAGGAAGCCGAGAGAGATCGCAACGTGCGCAGCCATCAACGTGCCGTACAAGCCCCCAAACCACCAGCCCAATGGTGTCGCACCGAGCAGCGCGCCAAAGACGAGCAAACCGTCCGGAAAGTTGAGCCGAATCGACATCACGTCACCCTCTCCCCGGCGCGCGGATCGAATGATCCGCGCACCCTTAACTCGACCACGTTGGTTCAGTTGCGGAAGCACTGTTTGTGGGGATGAAGGTTAGGGTAGTTGCCGGCACCCTGTGTCCACTTGAAATAGAAGCTGCAGGCCAGCGATGACTCCAAGCGCTAGTATCGCGCAGGCAGCGAAGGCGGTGTAGGTGCGATTGGTTGAAAGTGACATGATGCCTTCCTCGCGTGGCATTGGTTAGGGTGGTAGTCACCACAGAACCATTCAGACTGATAGCCGGAGATACTGTGTGCGAACCTAGAGATGTCAGGCGCTGCTGGGGTATCGACGGTCCGGTCGTCAGCATCCTCGTTCTGCTTCTGCTGTTGCTGCTTGCTGCTTATGGTTGCAGCTCCCCGCAGCATGGCGGGCGGGTCTCGTTGGGCGAGTTGTGTGTTGACGAGATTGATCGCTTGGTCGCTTGGAGCGGCGTCGTGGTCACGCCAACGTTCTCGGCTGGCGATTCGTTTCTCCCGGAGATGGAGGTAGCGTTGATCGATGAGGGGTTGGCACCGCTGGACTACGAGACGGCGTTTGAGCTCAACGGGTCGCTGATCCTGTACTCGGTGGACGGCTGGGCAGCTCGGGAGGGTTCGCGCGATGCAGTGGTCGAGCTGTTGCTGCTCAAGGACGTTGAAAGCGAGCAAACTGAGTGGGTCGTGGCATTTTGGCGGGTCAGGGCTCCCTGCACAGACCCGCAACGTTCCCCATAGCTGTCCGCGAGGCTTCTCTGGCGCGGAGGTCGCTAGCGCGATTCCGGGGACGATCTGCCTCCTCAACTGCTGCTCGCGGTGCTTGTGGACTGAGGGTGGCGTGTCGGAACGTCATTGCGTTCCTCCTTTCTGTTGCCTCCTCAGTCCTGTCCTCACACTACGCCTTTGAACACGGGCCTGCGCCGAAATCCGGGGTTGCTGAGCCAGGCCGTGCATTTCGTGCAGGATCGATCGGAGTTCGGGAATGACCACCACCCTGTCCGACCAGCGGCCGAGAGTCGAGCAAGGTCATCAATCAACCTCGATACCCGCACTTACTGCCGTCAGATCCCAACAACGAGCAGGTAGACCAATAGACCTAGACCGGCCGTGGCGGCGAGAGCCCCAGTTATTCCGATCGCCACGTGTACTCGAGAGCGATGGAGAAGCAATCCAGCGACAAACAGGGGCAGCGTCCCGCTGACGATGAACACGCCGATGCTGGGGAGACTGATGATTCCAAGCAGCAAGGCAATACTTGCAACCGCAAGCAATCCTCGGGCAGATCGCTCGCGTAGTGTACGCTGCGACCGATTCTGCATGTCACCGGCTTGACAAGTGACGGCATCCGTCTTGTTGTTGGTCTGATTCATGAGGAAGCTCTCCGCCTTCCGCCCTCGGATGCGTTGCACCCGAGGGCGGGTGTACGCACCTTCTTAGTTAGAGTCGCACTCGCTGTCGAAGTGCCAGAGCGGCAGGTCCGGTTTCCAGCGCCCCTTGAATCCGCACGTAAAACTCCCGCCAGGCTTGATATTCAAGCGAACCACAGTTTCACCAACGATGCCGGCCGTGCTGTTCTTGAAATTCACTCCGTTGGTGCTTTGGTACAAAGCAGAGCCATGCTTGACGATGTTGGCAGACCGGCTAGCGACTGCCCACCCAGTAAGGCCCCTGGCCCAGTCCGAAAGAGTGTGAGAAGCACTGTCGACTGTAGTGAGCGTGTAGCCCCAGGCGACATTAGACCTTGCCCAGAAGGTAGAGATGTCGAATTGTTCGTTGCCGATCAGCTTTCCGTACGCAGAAGCAAACTGGCTGGACGCACCGCTCACACCGGCTTGGCCTCCGGCTGAAGCGGCCGACCCCGATGCAGTGGGTGGAGTGGATTGCCAAGAGAGACTGACGCCATCGCAGTTCCCGTTTGATACAACGGTCACGCGCATGCCAGTACTGCCCATCGCCGATGGGGTGAAGGTGGCCTGGCATGGCTCGGGCGGATCACCCGCTGAACCATAGAAACGGTCCGGCCCCGGACCGATTGATGCAGTAAGCCCGCAACCGCTTGCTGGTGACCATTGCTGACCTGAATGTTCGTCGACTGCGTTCGCACTAAGAGTGATCGGTTGCAGATCGGCACAGTCAGCACCAGTTGAGGAAAGGGGAGGAGATTCGGCGAGGGCAGAGGATCCGCTCAGTATGAACAACACAACCACCGCGCTTGCAGTGGCTGAGACTATCAGGCTGGGAATCACTCGCTTCTTAACCTGCGAGGCGATCCGAGTCAACCCTCGGGACCGGGAGTGGATGGTTTGGGCGCTGAAGGTCATGGCCCTCTCCTGTCGATCTGTGCCCGTCATCTCCGTCAACGGTATGCAACAGACTGAACGAATGGCTCATGTACCTGCGACTGTTGTAACCTATGAACAGTGCTAACATGTTCGTTCTAGATAGGAAACAGCAAATGATTGCAACTGAGAACGGGAATCATCATCACGAGCAGATTGGGGAGTGGCGAGAGCGCGTTGCCGCCATCAGCGACACGTTGCGGGCCGAATCGGCGACCAATGAGGCGCTGCGCCAGCTCTCGCCTGCGACGGAGGACGCGTTGCGCAGCGTTGGAGCGTTCGGCCTCTGCGCGCCGGTCGAGCTTGGCGGTGTCAATGCGCACCCGGTCCTGCAGACGCAGGCGATTGCGGAGATCACTTCGCACGACACCGCCGCTGGCTGGTGCGCCTTGATCGGCGCGCATGAGTCCGCCTGGCTGGCCTCTCGGCTGCCCGATGGCTCCGCCGAGCGCATCTTCGCCAACGCCGACCAGCACTGGCCGGTGACCTGCGGCTCGATCGCGCCCGACGGGGAAGCCGAGCAGGTCGATGGTGGCTGGCTCGTCAACGGACGCTGGGGCTGGGCCTCCGGCATTCACCACAGTGACTACGTCCTCGCCCAGTGCCGGATCATCGGACGTGACCCTGAACCGGGCAAACCGCCGCCGCTGGTCATCGCCTCGGCGCCGAAATCCGATGTCACCGTCGAGGACACCTGGCACACGCTCGGTATGCGCGGCACCGGCTCGACCCACTATCGCTTCGACAACGTCTTCGTCCCCGACGAGATGTGCCTGGTCGGCTTCGAACGACCACCGCTGCGCGGCGACGGCTGGCTAGCCCGACCGACCGTCACCTTCCTCACCGCCGCCGGTTACGGATTCCCACTCGGCGTAGCTCGACGCGCGGTTGAGGAGATCACGCAGTTGGCCTCGGCGCACACGCGCACCGGTCAACGCGCCGCGATCGCGAGCCAGCAGCATTTCCAGGCCGACCTCGGCCGCTGTACGGCACAGCTCGACGCGATGGAAGGCTTCGGACAACAGCTCTTTCAGGAGCTACTCGACGCACCGATCCGAACGCTGAGCGACGCGGTCCTGATGGACGATCGGGCCCGGTCGGCGCTCCGTTGGGCGCATCAGACGGCTGAGGAGATCGTGCGGACGGCGCACGAACACGCCGGTGGTCCAGCGGTCTACAGCGACAACGTGCTCGCCCGACTCCTGCGCGATATCCAAACCGTCAGTCAGCACGTCATCCAAACGCAGTCTGCGTACATTCGTCGGGGTCAGCACCAGCTAGGCTTCGAGGTACGACCGGGCCTCTAGAGGCCCGCCCTGACATCCTTTGAACCTGAACGCAGGACTCGCCGTGGCTCAATTTGATCGCGACAGCCAGCTCCAACAAGAACTCGCCGACTGGCGTGAACGGGTCGAGTCCGTCGCGCCGACGCTGAGCGCCAACAGCGCGGAGTCAGTGCGATTGCGCACCTTGGCCCCGGCATCGGTCGCGGCGCTCGAGCAGATCGAGGCGTTCAAACTCTCCGGACCGCGGGAGATTGGCGGGCTCGCGGCGCATCCGACGACGCAGCTTGAGGCATTCATCGAGCTCACCCGCGCCGACGTGTCGGCGGGCTGGTGCACGATGGTCCAGTCGATGGTCGCTGGGCTGGCCGGCGCGCATCTGCGGGACGGCGTCGCGCTCGAGGCGGCGTTCGGCTCGGGCTATCCGACCTTCTCAGGCACGACCAATCCCGAGGGCACCGCGCAATCGTGCGACGGAGGCTATCGGCTCAACGGTCGATGGTCGTACGCCAGCGGCATCCGACACTGCGACTGGGTGCTGGGCGGCGTGCGTCTGCTCGACGAACAAGGCGAGCCGCAACTCGCCGAGAACGGCACACCGCTGTGGACAGCGATGGCGATTCCCACAAAAGAGATCGAGATCGAGGACAGCTGGTACGTCACCGGACTGCAGGGCACGGGCAGTCCGCACTATCGCGCGCACGACCTGGTCCTCCCCGCCGACCACGAGATGCCCTTCGGAGGGGCGCGTCCGCAACGCGGTGGCGCCTGGTTCGACATTCCCATGACCACGTTCCTCGTCATTGGTGTGGCGGCATCCTGCATCGGGATCGCCTTGCAGGCGCTCGACCTGTTCCGCGAACACTCCACGCGGGTCCGATTTTCGACGGGCAGAGCGCTCGGTCTGCGCTCGACGGTACGCCAAGACTTCAGCGCCGCCGCCCACAGCGTCGAGGCGGCACGCGTGTACGCCGGTCATGTGCTCGGGCAGGCATGGGATCAACGTCAGCGAGGCGAACCGATCAACCTCGCCGACGAAGCGCGAATCCGCGCCATGGGATCATGGGTCGGCGACGTCTGTCTCGACGCGGTGCGATTCTGCTATCGAGGGCTGGGAGCAGCGGCCAACTTCTCGGATCATCCAATGGATCAGCTCAACCGAGACATGCTCGCGGCATCGAATCACGTGTTCATCTCATCGATCAACTACGAAATCGACGGAGCCCGCCGCCTCGCCCCGGACTAATCTCCGACAAGCCGAGCAGCCCGATGCCTGTGTTACGTTGTGTTTCGAGTACAAAATCTGCTGGAGTGCGAGACGCACCGCAAGGAAAGGCCGAATAATGCGATCATTCGTGCGAATCAGGGGGGGGGGGGGGGGGGTAAGCTCCCTTTCCTAGCGGCCTCCTTGGCGACCTTGGCGTTGTTCGCAGTCGTCGCGCTGAGCGTGACGCTACTCGGCGATACTCCATTGGCTTCCGCACAACCCAGTCAGAAGGTAGTCCAGATCAGCGCCGGCGGCGACCACACGTGCGCCCTGCTGGAAAGCGGCGGCCTCCTCTGCTGGGGCCTGAATGACGTCGATCAGGCGTTTCCGCCCGAGGGGGAGTACCAGTCGGTCGACGCTGGATGGCGGCACACTTGTGCATTGACCAAGCAGAACGAAGTTGTCTGCTGGGGTCGAAACTCTGAAGGCCAGAGCGCAAGTCCAACTTCGAGTTGGCTTGACTGGCAGGGCAAACCCACCCTAGCATTCGCCTCCGGCACCAGCGCAACCTGCGCGGGCCCTACGAGCTGGGACTCAGCACACACGTTTCGCTGCTGGGGTTCTCCGTTCGATAACTTTGAAGGAAGAGCACGTTTCGATTCAGGGACAATAGCTGTTGGGCGTGGGCATTGGTGCTATACGACCTCAGGTAACATCTCTTGTCAAGGGGACGATAGTTATGGCCAGACCTCAAGCAAACCTCATGGCAGCTTCATCGCCATGGACGCGGGCGACGACTATACATGCGCCATCACTTCCGCCGGTGCGATTAGTTGCTGGGGCCGCAGCATTCATGGACAAGCAGATGCGCCGCAGGGCCGTTACGTCGACATTGCCACCGGCGCAGAGCATGCCTGTGGAATCGCAGCCGCAGGTTCGATTCGCTGTTGGGGACGCAACAACCATGGCCAGACCGATGTTCCCGGCGGTACCAACTGGACACTGGCAGCTGCTGGCGGCTCGCACAGTTGCGCCGTCAACGAGGATGGCAAGGTCTCCTGCTGGGGACGGAACAATCACGGACAGCTCGACGTTCCTGCTGCGATCGCCACGACTCCAACATTCACTGTTGATGTCAGCGCTGCGCCCGAGGACGGCGGTTCCGTCGCCGGTGCCGGCAGCTACCGAAGGGGGCGCACGGCGAGATTGACCGCCACGCCTGCTGAGGGCTACCGATTCGTGCGCTGGATTGGCGACGCGTCCGGTACGGCGTCCAGCGTGCGTCTCACAGTCAACGATGACAAGACCGCCACCGCCGTCTTCGACCTGATCGGCGAACGCGACGAAACTCCGATGATCAGCGACGGCGCGATGACGGCCGAGTTCCCTGCCGGTCGGATTGTGGCCCGCCGCTTGGACGACGGTAGGACCGAGTTCGGCTACCAACCGCAGGGTGGCGAGCGGGTCTTGCCCGCACAGCGTTACTTCCCCGCCAACGCGACGGTCGATCGTTGGCTCAGCTCCAGCGCAGTGATCGTTGACGGCGAGGAAGTCGGCCAGATCAACGCCCGACTACTCGACGATGGGCGCATCGAGTTCGCGTTCACCCCCACGAACGGCGAGCGCATCCTGCCTAGTTCGCGCTTCTTCCCCGTCTCCAGTGGAGGCAATTGGCTGCGCAGCTCGCTGCTCGAATAGAGAGCGCGAACGACCTGCTTCCATCTCAGCGACTTGCGTTGACCAGGCCAGCACGTTCTCGGCCTGGTCGAGCACCAGCTTGTCGATCATCAGATCGTCCAGCGCCACTGCCCCCAGATTCTGCTCGGTCTGTCGGTGCTGGCAGAGGGAGCGGGTCCCCGCTCGGAGGCGGGGACGGAGTGGTTGCATTCTCAATTCCCCCGCGAATGCGGAGGTCTGCTCGGTCCAGCCGCAACCGATCGATGTGGCGACAGCCTTTACTCGATTGTTCGGAGGAGTCTGGCAATTTCGATGGCGGCTTGGGCGGCCTCTTCTCCTTTGTTGCCTGCGGAACCGCCTGCTCTCGCCATGGCGAGAGCGACCGTCTGCGTGGCGAGCACCTCGAAGATGACGGGCACGCCCGTGTCCAGACCGACCCGTGCGATTCCCTGCATCGCGCCATCGACGACCAGTCGGTAGTGGTCGGTCTCGCCCTCGATCACTGCGCCCAGACAGATGACCGCGTCGAATCGGCCGGTGTTGGCGCACTTTTGCGCGGCGAGCGGGATCTCGAACGCACCCGGTACCCAGTAGATGTCGATCTGGTCGGTGTCGGCGCCGTTTTCCTCGAGGTGGTCGATGCAGCCGTCGAGCAGCTTGCTCGTCACGAAGTCGTTGAATCGACTGACGACCACTGCAAATCGTAGGCCGCTGGCCGGTCCATGCTCTGGATCAGGGTTGGATGCGCCGTCGTGGACATTGGGCATGATCGCTGGGGCCCCTATCCGATCGCCGCACGGCGCGGCGGTTGGCCGTCGTCGCCCGAGGCTGTGCCCTCGATGTCCTCATCGTCCAGCAGATGGCCCATCTTCTCTTGCTTCGTCGAGAGGTAGCGGACGTTATGTGGATTGGCCTGAGCGATCACTGGCACGCGCTCGACGACTTCGAGTCCGTAGCCAGCCAGTCCGTGTCGCTTGGCCGGATTGTTGGTCATCAAGCGGATGCGGCGGGCGCCGAGGTCTCGGAGAATCTGCATACCGATGCCGTAATCGCGACGGTCGGCTGAGAATCCCAGCGCGAGATTCGCTTCGACCGTGTCCATGCCTTGGTCTTGAAGCGCGTACGCCGCGATCTTGTTGTGCAGGCCGATCCCCCGACCTTCCTGCGCCATGTAGACGATCACCCCGCGTCGCTCCTCGGCGACCGTGCGCATTGAGATCTCCAACTGCTCGCCGCAGTCACAGCGCTGCGACGCGAACACGTCGCCGGTCAGACACTGCGAATGGACGCGCACCAGGGTCGGTTCGTCGCCTTCGACATTGCCCATCACCAGCGCGACATGCTCTTCCAGCTTGTCTTTGGTGCGATAACCGACGAGTCGCCAGGTACCCATCGGTGTGGGCAGTTTCGCTTCCGAGACACGCTCGACCAGCTGCTCGGTACGCAGTCGGTATTGGATGATCTGCTCAACCGAGACCATCTTGATCTTGTGTCGTCGAGAGAACCGCACGAGCTCGGGCAGACGCGCCATCTCGCCGTTGCGTTTCATGATCTCGCAGATCACCGCACCGGGCTGGAGTCCAGCCAATCGACAGAGGTCGACCGATGCCTCGGTCTGCCCTGCGCGGACCAGGACGCCACCCTCACGAGCGCGAAGCGGGAACATGTGACCCGGTCGGACGAGGTCCTCGGGCACGGAATTGGGATCCATCAGCACCTGCACGGTGCGGGCACGGTCGGGCGCCGAAATACCGGTGGTCACGCCAGAGCGTGCCTCGACCGAGACCGTGAACGCTGTCCCCAGCGGTGCGGTGTTCGATCCCTGCTCAACCATCAGGCGCAGGCCCAGTCGATCGAGGATGTCGCCATCCATCGCGACACAGATCAGCCCGCGACCGTGCGTGGCCATGAAGTTGATCGTCTCGGACGTGATGAATTGCGCGGGAAGGGCGAGATCGCCTTCATTCTCGCGATCTTCGTCGTCGGTGATGATCAGCGGCTCGCCCTGGCGGAAGGCCTCGATCGCCTCTTCGACGGAGCAGAACGGAGACTTGCGCCGATTCGCGCTCGCTCTTCGGGCTGGGCGAGGCTTCTTCGCGCTGGCCTTGGTCGAGGTGTCGTCCGCGGAGCCTTCGTCGGCGATCTCGTCCTCAGGGAGGTTCTCTGGTTGGTCTGTCATTGTGCACCGCCTCCTCGCGACTCTTGAGACGCTCGCGCGGCGAGTCGCTCGTCGAGGAGCTGGTCGATCTTCGTCTCCAGGAGCTCATCAACGTATCGCGCGAGGATGTCGGTCTCAAGATTCACAGCATCACCGGGTTGTCGGTCAAGCAGATTCGTGTGCTCCTGAGTGTACTGAACAAGAGAGACAGCGAATCCGCTGTCGTCCTTGTCGATAATCGTCAGCGAGACACCGTCGATGCAGATCGGTCCCTTGACGATCATGTGGTGCAGCAGCTCGGACGGCGCATCGTAAGAGATGACGATCGCGTCGGCCTCGTCTCGGGTATCGCGAAATGCGCCCCGACCCTCAACCACACCTCGCACGAGGTGTCCCGACAGACGATCCATCGGTCGCACCGAGCGCTCCAGATTGACCCGATCGCCCACCGTCAGCTCTCCCAAGTTGGAGCGTCGGTAGGTCTCGGGCATAAGGTTGGCGAGAAACTGTCCCGACTCAATATGGGTGACAGTGAGGTCGACGCCATTGATCGCGATGCTGTCGCCGAGATTAGCGTCCTCAAGGATCATCGGCGCAGAAATCCGCAGCAGACCGACGTCCGCCTCAGTAATCTCGCCAACCTCTTCAATGATGCCAGTAAACATCGCCCGCCTCCCCCCACGGATGCGTCGCTATCTGAGTTCATCCTACCCCCGCAACCACCATCGACGTGAGCCTGGCTCGCACATTCAATTCACCCGCGAACGCGGGGGCCTGCTCCACCCGCCGGGGCTGACAGAGGAAACGGGTCCCCGGCGGGGACGGGACCTACCCCTTCGATGGCGGGGGCAGGGCCTAGCCCGTCAGAGGCGGGGACAAAACCCACCAAGATCCTGGGCGCATCGCTATTCGAAGGCTCCGAGGCGCTTGATCAGGACGGCTGCGCCCTGTTGGTTCCTTCGGTAGTACCGATACCCCGCCGACTTCGACTGTTCCTCCGTGATTGCCGGCGCGGTCGACAGGGTGAGCGTGAGCCACTGATGGTCGCGACCGCTGGCTGAGGCTTCGCAGGCTGCTCGCAGACGTTCGGCGACCGTCGACGGTGCATCGGAGCGGACGGTGAGACATCGAATCTCCGCTCGCTCGCTTCCGTCGAGCTGCACCGCGCCGACTCCGAGGACGTCCTCCGTCGCCTCGGCAGCGTCCGCGGCAGCGAGGGGGCTGTGGCGCGTGCTCGTTGTGGTGGCCAACCAAATCACGGCGTCGCCCGACCTCGCCTCGGCGAGGAGCGACTCACAGGTCGGCATGCCGACGACCCCCTGAGCGGCCAACAACTCATTGGCTGCATCACAATCGGTCTGGCCGGCCGGTCGGATGCGGATGTCGAGCTCACGCTCCGGGTGACTGGGATAACCAGTCACCAGCAGGTCGACCCCAAGTCGCTCGACGCTCATGCGGTCGAGGCGGAGGACATCGCGCATGCGCTCGGCACCGCGACCGCGCACAGCGGTTTGAGCGTCGCCGCCGATGATCATCGGCGCGATCACGGCGGTCACTTTGTCGATCAACCGTTGGTCGAAGAAGGAACCAAGCACCTCGCCGCCGCCCTCGACCAAGAGGCTGACGGTGCCTCGTTCACGTCCCAGCAGATCGAGCAACGACGGTAACGACACGCGACCATAGCCACGCTCGAGAGCCTCTGCGTCGCTCGGCAAGATCTCGACATCCACGCCGCGTGACTGCAACTGGGTCCGCCACGCTTCGTCCGAGGCAGCGGTCGTCGCGATCAGCGTCTGTGAGGTTGCGACCCCGTCCAAGACGCGACTGTCGAGCGGTGTGCGTCCCCGACTGTCAAGGACAACGCGAAGCGGTTGCGGCACCGGTCCGCGCCAGTGCTCGGGTCTCGCGGTGAGCTGCGGATTGTCGACGATGATCGTCTCCACACCGACGAGGATGGCGTCGGTGAAGGGTCGATGTTGGTGTGCCCATCGCAATGTTTGCGGACCGGAGATCCAGCGCGAGTCGCCGCTGGTCGAGGCGATTCGCCCGTCGAGCGAGGCGGCAAACTTGGCCGTCACGAACGGTCGACCGCTGCGTCGGTGGGAGGCATAGGCCTCGTAGTGACGTGCTCCTTCAGCGGCGCCATCGCCGATGCGGACCGCAATCCCCGCGTCGCGCAACTGCCTGAGCCCACGACCAGATACCTGCGGATCGGGATCACTGACGGCCACCACCACGCGGTCGATTCCCGCCGCGATGATCGCCTCGGTGCAGGGCGGCGTCCGACCGTAGTGGGCGCACGGCTCGAGGGTGACGTACAGCGTGGCGCCTCGCGCGCGCTCGGCGGCTTGGGTTAAGGCGACGACCTCCGCGTGCGCCTCGCCGGGCGGTCTCGTTGCGCCCTCGCCGACGATCTGCGATCCCTGCGCGATCACGGCGCCCACGGCGGGATTGGGACTCGTAGTTCCGAGCACACCCCGGGCGAGCTCGAACGCGCGAGCCATCAGGCGAGAGCTGCCGTCAGCGTGGTCCGTCATGTGAGTCGGCGACGTTCGACGTGATTCAGCACCAACCAGAACACCGTGGCCCCGATCGCGATCGCCGCCAGAATGATCTGCAAGGGAAGCTCCCACGACGGATCAGACGCGAGCACGACCGTGCCCGAACGCGGTCGCTGTTCCAGCGGCCAATCGGACTCGACCACCGTGACCGAGGTCGCGACGGAGCGCCGCTCGGTCTGCGTTTGGCCCGCTTCAGCCGCGCTGTTGGTCGCACTCATTTGGGCTGACTGCGTTGAAGCGCTCGTCGTGGCTTGGGCCGGCTGATCGGACGAGGCGTCACCCTGAGTCGCCGTGAGCTCCGGGTTGGCGTCGTAGTCTTGCATCGCTTCGCCCTCGCTTTCGTCGGCAGACGACTGCAGGACGACATCTTCGGCAGTGACGGACTCGGCGTCGCTCGAGCCACTGCCCTGGCCTGCGGTGAGTGCTCGGCGCGATGGATCGGCGGCAGCTGCCGTAATCGCTGCTTGCTGAGCTTGCTGTTGGGCCTGCATCTCTTCCTGCATCGCCTGTTCTTGTTCTTCGTCGGCGGCCTCTTCGTACTCTGCAGCCTGCTCTTCCTGCTGCGCTTGCACGGCTTCTTCTTCAGCAGCTTCGCCCCGAACCGCCGTGACCGTGACCACTTCCGCGTCCGCCTCGTCCGACTCAACGTCACTCGCGGGACTCGGCGACTGCATCGCGGCTGACTGGGCTTGAACTTCCACTTCTTCGGTCGCGACGATCGCTGTGGGAATCGTGCGCTCCTCGACTCCGGCAGACGAGACCGTGAAATTCACGGAAGGTGAATCGATCGCGTCAAAGATCATCACCGCAGCAAAGATGGCCACCGCGGCGACAGCCGTCGACAGCGACCACCCCAACGCTCGTGCGTTCGGCGACGCCGGTAACGACGTGAGCTTTCGCTTGCTGAGCATCTCTGGTGTGAGCTGGAACGGCGTTGCACTCGGTTCGGGCTCAAAGCGACGCAAGATCGACCGCATCTGTTGGAGATCCGTCAGGTACTCCTGCATCTCCGTCGATTCGCGCAGTTGCGCCTCCACGCGGTCGCGGTCGCGCTCGGTCAGCTCGCCGTCCAGGTAGGCCGAGACGTCCTCTCGCCAGTCGGTTCGACCAGCGAGACCATGTAACCACGATGAGATTTGGCGCCACATCATCTCGCACCCACCATCTCAGTGGACCGAAGGAAAACCCCCGTCGCTCCAGTGAACGACGATCCGCCGCTTTCTGCTGTCTCAAATTTAGACGCTCTCGGTGGGAGATTAGTTCCCGTCCACGAACCGATGGTCGCCCGCTGACTGTCTCGGCGGCGACTCCGCTGCACATAACGCAGACCCAGTCCTCGTTGCGACATCGCAGTTGGACTCAACACCACTTCACTCCTGCTCTTGGCGTTCGTTGAAGTACTCCCGCAGTGCCGCCCGACCTCGGCTGATTCTTGACTTCACGGTACCCATTGACCAGCCCGTGGTCTTGGCGATCTCGCGATAGTCCAAATCAGCGACATCTCGATAGAACACGGCCCGACGCTGATCCTCGGGCAACGACTCGAGCGCCTCACGGAGCAAGCCGCTCAGCTCGAGGTTGAGCAGGTGATCCTCGGGCAAGCGCTCGCCCGATTCCGGCGCGAACTGATCTCCGAGCTCGTCCGTCAGACGGTCGAGCGATGTGGACGGTCGGCGCTGATGTCGGCGAAGGTGATCGATGCAGGTGCGTCGGGCGATCGCCGAGAGCCACGCCGGAAACTTGCCTCGCTGTTTGTAGGTCGGAAGCCGATCCCAGGCCTTGATCAGCGTTTCCTGCATCATGTCTTCGGCATCGGCCATGCCGACGATCCCGTAACAGGTCACTCGCACTTTCCTCTGATGCCGAAGGACGAGCGTGTTGAACGCATCCAGCCGACCGTCGCGCGACAGCTCGACCAGTTGATCGTCCTCGAGCGCATCAAGATCGGATTGTCCCTGAGGACCGTTCACTGATGCGCTCCCCGAGTGTCTCTGTGTCGCTCTGAAGTTGGAAGCCGCGCGTCTTGCGTCGGTGTGGGACACTGCGTCTATGCCGCTGGTCGACCCACGATCAATCATCGCACACGCATACGAGCACGGTCGCGCCGTGATCGGCGCGAATGTGTCGACATATCAGATGGCGCGAGGCGTCGCCAGAGCCGCCGAGCACGCGCAGCGACCACTGCTGATCCAGTTCAATCGCTCCGGCCTGTCGCTGATCGGCGGCGTCAACGTCGCCGCGCTGATCGTGAAGTCACTCGCCGACGAGTCGGAGGCAGAGATCGCCTTGCATCTCGATCACGCCGACACCCTCGACGAGCTCACCTTGGCGATCAACGCCGGATTCAGCTCGGTCATGATCGACGGCTCGACCCTGCCCTTCGAGCAACACCTGACGCTCGCGCAGTCGGCGAAGGGTCTGGTGACATGGTCGGGACTGCCGCTCGAGGCGGAGCTCGGTCACGTCGCCGGCGACGAGGCCGGCGTCACAATCGGCGAGGCGTCATGGACCGATCCAGACGAGGCAGCGCGCTTCGTCGACGCCACGCGCGTTGACTGGCTCGCCGTCGCGGTGGGCAACACGCACGGGCGACCATCGGCCGACGGTCTGCAAGTCAATCGCCTGCGCGCCATCCGCGACGCGGTCGACGTCCCGCTGGTGCTACACGGAGCCAGCGGTCTCACCGACGATGAGTTAAGAGCCGCGGTGGAGCTAGGAGTGGCAAAGATCAACGTCGGCACCGCACTCCACCAAGCCGCAGCGACCGCAATGTCGGCAGTAATGCAAGAGCATCCAGGAGATCTCCGAGGAGCCCTCAAAGCTGCCGAGTCCAGCGTCTACCAAGCAGCGCTCGCCCTGCTCAGCGCTCCCTGGTCGGTCTAGCTGGTCGTTCACTGCGACAACGACCTCGACGGCGTTCGCTACGATCGGCTCCATGGGGTTGACCGATTGGAGGCGTTGCCGTGCTTGATGACTATCGCGTGCTCGACCTGACCGATGAACGTGGCCTGATTGCTGGGATGATCCTTGCCGACCTCGGTGCCGATGTGATTGCGATTGAGCCTCCGGCGGGGAACTCGGCGCGACGGCGTGGGCCGTTCGTTGATGGCTCTGATGAGGGCGAGATTGAGGACTCACTGATCTGGCAGTCCTACGCGCGAGGCAAGCGTTCGGTGGTGCTCGACCTCGAGACAGCAGAGGGTCAGGCGCAGCTCCTTGAGTTGGCCCGAGGTGCCGACGTCGTCATTGAATCCGCCAACGTGGGTGCGATGGATGCGTTGGGGGTCGGCTACGAGGCGCTTTCCGAGGCCAACGCTGGCCTAATCTACGTCGCGGTCACACCGTTCGGATCCTCGGGACCGAAGGCCGGTTGGGCCGCGACCGATCTCACCGTCGCCGCTGCCGCAGGGCCGATGTACCAAAACGGCGACTCCGACCGTCCGCCCTTGCGTGTCGACCTGCCTCAGACCGCGCTGCACGCCGGCGCCGAGGCCGCGGTCGCCGTGCTCATGGCGATCCACGAGCGCAAGCGATCGGGCTTGGGTCAGTTCATCGACGTCTCGGCTCAGGCCGCCTACGCGCAGGCCACCCAGTCCGGAATCATCGCCGCACCCAACAACGCTGGACCGTTTGAGCGCTCGGCAGTCGGCGCAGCGCTGGGACCCCTCGAGATCCGGCTCTTCTGGCCCTGCAAGGACGGTCACGTCGCGATCACCTTCCTCTTCGGCGCGGCGATCGGACCGTTTACCGATCGGCTCATGCAGTACGCGCTCGAAGAGGGCTACTGCGACCAGGAAACACGCGACAAGGACTGGCTGAACTACACGACGCTGCTCCTCACTGGACAGGAACCGCTGAGCGAGTACTTCCGCTGCTGCGAGGTCGTCGGTGCGCTGTGCGCCGACAAGACCAAGGCGGAGCTCTTCGAGATCGCGCAGGAGCGTCGACTCCTGCTCGTCCCGGTTTCGACCATGGATGACCTCGATGAGAACGAACACCTCGCCGCTCGCGCCTACTGGCGCGAGGTCGAGCACGACGGTGGGACACTCAAGTTTCCGGGCCCCTTCGCTCGCCTCTCCGAGACGCCGATCGAGTACGGTCGGCCAGCGCCAACTTTGGGCGAGCACACGGGCGACGTACTCGGCGAATCGCGGCCCGCGGCCAGGCTGCACAGTGCCAGCGACGAGTCGACCTCCCCTCCATCCGTCGAGCCACCGCTGTCCGATCTGAAAATGCTCGACCTGATGTGGGTGATGGCCGGACCGGCCGGCACTCGAGCCCTGTGCGACTTCGGGATCGACACCGTGCGGATTGAGTCCAGCACGCGGATCGACACCGCTCGGACGTTGCAGCCGTTCATCGATGACGAGTCGACCCAGCCCGAGGGCTCGTCGATGTTCCACAACATGAACGCCGGCAAGCGGATGGTCACGGTCGATCCAGCAAACCCCGAGGGGCGCGAGCTGATCCTCGACCTCGTCCGTTGGGCGGACGTTGTGACCGAGTCGTTCACGCCTCGCGCGATGCGCGGCTGGGACCTGACCTGGGAGACGATCCACGAGGTCAATCCCCGCGTGATTATGTTGTCTTCCTGTCTGATGGGACAGAGCGGTCCGCTCTCCGAGTTTGCCGGCTTCGGCAATCTCGCCGCGGCGTTCGCGGGCTTCACCCCGCTCTGTGGCTGGCCCGACCGCTCGCCCGCGGGACCGTTCGGCGCCTACACCGACTACGTCGCGCCGCGCTTCGCATCGGCAGCGCTGCTCGCGGCGTTGGACGAGCGTGACCGCACCGGTCGAGGACAGTACATCGATGTCTCGCAGATGGAAGCGGGCATCCATTTCCTGACGCCGGCCTTCCTCCGATACCGACTCACTGGAGCGACATGGCAGGCAAACGGCAACGCCGACCCGCACATGACACCGCACGGCGTGTTTCCTTCTGAGGGCGACAATCGCTGGATCGCGATTGCGTGTCGCAATGACACGGATCGCGAGGCGCTGGAGTCGGTACTGAACGGCGAAGCAATTGAGGACTGGACCACGGCCCGATCGGCGGAGGACGCGATGATCACGCTCCAGGCTGTCGGCGTGCCGGCTCACGCGGTCCAGGATTCTGCGGCATGTTTCGCCGACCCACAACTGCAGCATCGGGGCCACTTCGTCGAGCTCGCGCATCCGACCCAGGGCAAGTCGGTTGTTGAAGGCGCGCGCGTCGTCTTTGGCCGAACCCCAGCCGGTCGACCGCAAGTCGCGCCGACCATGGGCGACAACAACGACGCCGTCCTCCGCGAGCTCCTCGGCTACTCCGACGACCAGATCATCGAGCTGGTAGCGTCGGGAGCACTGCAATAGCAACGACGGGAACAACACCATGGCAACCCACCACGGCGAGCGGATGATTGAAGCCAACGGTATCGACATCTGTACGGACTCCTTTGGCGATCCAGCTGACCCCTGCATCTTGTTAGTGATGGGCGCTGGATCATCGATGTTGCTTTGGGATGTCGATTTCTGCCAACGCCTCGCCGACGGTGGACGGTTCGTAATCCGTTATGACAATCGCGACACCGGCAAGACGACCTCCTGTCCACCAGGCGAACCCAACTACACGCTCGACGATATGGCTGCCGATGGCGTTGCAGTGCTCGACGCATATGGGATCGACAAAGCGCACATCGCGGGCGCGTCGATGGGTGGGATGATCACGCAGGTGATCGCTCTCAATCACCCGGAACGCGTCCTCACTCTGACACCGATTATGTCGACACCCAATGCCAACGCGACGCTAGAGGCGATGGACGGCGAGAGCAGCAACGCACCGCTTTCGCCACCAACCGCGGAGGTGCTCGCGGCGATCGCCTCGAGCGTGCAGCTCGATTACAGCGACCGCGATGCCGTCGTCGCGAACCGCATCGAGATGTTCCGCGCCCTCGCGGGCAGTGGCCATCCCGATGACGGCACTCCCGTCGCGGTCTACGCCGAGGAGGTCGATCGGGCGATCAGTTTTGCCAGCTCGCTCAATCACGGACCGGCGATCGCGCAGTCACCGTCCTGGCATGATCGGCTGGACCAACTCGACGTCCCCACGCTAGTCATCCACGGCGACGAAGATCCCATCCTGCCCTACGACCACGGCCAAGCGCTCCACGCCGCAATTCAGGGATCATCCCTGCTCACACTGGAGGGCGTCGGACACGAACTCCCAAGAGGCACCTGGGACAAAGTCGTGCCTGCCATCCTCGAGCACACAAGCTGAGCGAAGCCTCGGACTGGCAAAGCTGACACGACGTTGCACGCGATTGAGGCCGCTGAACGGTTCATCGTTCAGCGCTCGCGACAATAGATCGACATCACAACCCCGTTCCCTGTCGAGCTGCTCCTCACGAGCTCCAGACTTACGGGCACAGCGCCGTCCCCGAACAGACGCTTCCCGCTGCCGACAACAACGGGAAATGTCCAGAGCCGATACTCGTCAATCAGGTCATGGCGGATCAGGGTCTGGATCAGCCTCGCGCTGCCGTGCACCTGGATGAGTGGTCCATCGTCAGACTTGAGCCTCGTAATCTCGCCAACCACGTCTCCCGTCACTCGTGACGACGGTCCCCACGGCAACGGATGCGTCTGCGAGCTGGTGACGACGTACTTGTGACCGCCGTTGAGCCTCGCGGCGACCGGATCAGCATCCGGGTCAACATTGGGCCAGTGCGCGGCGAAGATGTCATACGTCTTCCGACCCAACAGGAGGTCGTAGGGCTCCGACATCGCCTCGGCGTAGACCTGCGGCATCACATGCTCCCAGTAGGGCCCGCCCCAACCGCCGCCCCTGAACCCGCCCGACGAGTCCTCCTCAGGGCTGGTCGGACTCTGCAACACGCCGTCGAGCGTTACAAAGCTGAGAATTGCCAGTTCTCGCATTGGGACCCTCCCGTCGCCAGTGGCCTCGCCCGACGGTGCCGACTGTCACGCCAAGCTCGCGATGCACAGGTTACCGAGCGACGCTGCCAAATGCGCCGCGACACGTCCGCAGGCGCAGAAGGGTCATAGACTGGCTGTGGGCCCTTAGCTCAGTTGGCCAGAGCAGCGGACTTTTAATCCGAAGGTCCTGGGTTCGAGTCCCAGAGGGCCCACCATTCGACAGCCGCTTGAGCCGTTCTCGGATGGTGGTCGCCGGCAGGTGGATGATGGCTGACGGTTCACTAACCGTCGCCAATGGCGTGTGACAGAGAATTTCCAGCGTCTCGGTATCGGCCGATGTGAGCCTGCGACGTGCCGCCCCCGACTGCCGTTGCGCCCCGGTGTCGTCCAATCGCCCTGTGGCCCAGCGCAACCGTCCAATGGAGTCGCTGACATCGGCTGTGACAACAGCAACGAGCCGTGGACTGACGTGGTCCGTCCACAGTAATCGCCACAACGTGTAGCGCGAGACGCCGAACCGCGCCGCCGTCTGTTGCTGGCCGCGCCGCTCGGCGTGGCTCCGCAGATAATCTCGGATGGCATTCAGTACCTCTGGGTTATGCGGTTGCTTCACGCGCGTTCGAATCTCTCCTGCCAGTGAGTGTTGATTCGAGTCTGCACTCAGATTCCCAACCTCCACAATGGCGCGGACGTCGTGTTCGAGCGGCGCAGCGCGGGATCGCCATTCGCTACCACAAACTCGCCCATGTCTACTTCAACCAAATCCTCCTCGCCGGTATCCACTTCATCACGAAATAGAGTGAACAGGCCCTAGTGATCAGAGGGCATGTCAATGCCCTCTACGAGGCAGTTGTCACGCTCATGCTGCGTGGGCCAACGGGTCAAACTCAAGAGATTGAGGCAATCGTCGACACTGGCTCTAAAGGGTCTCTGACTGTGACTCCGGCCATGGTCACAGCATTTGATCTGCCATTTCAGATCATGGGACGCGCAACATTGGCAGATGGACGAGAGACCACGTTTCCCATGCATACGGTCACTGTGATGTGGGACGGTCAAGCAGTGATTGTCGACGCCGAAGCCGCAGGTACCACACCACTTGTCGGAATGCGTCTACTGGACGACCATCGACTCTGCGTGGACATTCATGATGGCGGTCGTGTCACGATCAAGCGACGGGCCTGAGCCGTAGGTCCTGATCTTGAGCTATCGGACCTCGACTGCCAACTCATCAACGACGCATGAGCACACGATGAGCATTGCCTTGGGCGAGGTGCTTGGTGACTTGCGGCCGCATAGCTGGCGTGTCGTATCCGAGCAGCAAGGACAGCTCCGCGGCTGAGGTCGTATCGACAACACGGGGACTCAGCGCGCCTCCATCGAGGCGGGCTGAGTCTGGCGCGCACAAAGAGCGAGTTCACACAAGGGCACGGAGAGGCGGACGCAACCGCGAGGATCTGCCCCTTCCACTATCCACCTGTTGCCGCCAACCTAGCCTGCTGCTTGCAATCGAGGGCCTTCTCGAACAGCGAGGAACCAGGGGCAGCAGAGCCCAAGAGAAGCAGGGCGAGGCGGTCCTTGTCGCGTAGGCGGTCTACTTCACGTGGACACTTGTTCTCTCAGCCTCCGGAAGCTGGCACTTGGTGGTTGGATATGATTGGGCAATGAGAGAGCTCATTGACTTTTGCAAAAGCGCCGCCCGATTGCTCGAGGACGTACTTCTCGCCATCGGAGTATGGATTGTGCTCACCTTGATTTTGATCTCGGCGTTTCCCGGTGAGCTCAACGCCGAAGGAGAAACATCGAGATGGTGGTGGATCCTCGTTGCCCTCGCGGTGTCTGTTGGCATCACCATAATCCGTCGTCGACGACGCTCAGCGAGAGCGAGGAAGGAGCAAGAGAAGACGGAACAATCTCCTCGGTCAAATCCTGACCTGCCGGTCGAGGACCTTGCAGACACTGCAGTGACTACGCTGACACGAACAGATGCAAGAGAATTTGTTCCCAAGTCAATTCGATCACTCGCGCGCGATCTCTCGCCAGTGATCAGCCACCAGGCCCCCGCCGAGTGGCTACCGCCGGGCAGGTCGATTACCGTGCAAGGGCGCCAAATCACCGATGGAATGATCTACGTCGGTGCAGGGCTCAGCGGAATCTCTGAGTATGTGGAGGTAGAGCCTGCCCTAATCGACCCGACGCTGCCTGTCAACAATCACAATCCCGACCTAGACGGCGATGACATGACCTTTTGGCCGTCGTACAGTGACATCTCTCCTGCGTCGCGGGCCGCCTACCTCGACTGGTTGGCCGAAGGTCGGCCCGGTGGTGCGTACATTGGGTACGTGTTCCTCTTCTTCTACGGCATTGAGCGACGGATTCTGTTCGACCGGGACCGCGAAGAAGTGCCAGACGAAGAGATTGACGCCTTGGTCAGTGAGGTCGAGAGATTGTTGGAGCTGTATGGCGAGCACAACTCATTTGATCGGTATGCCGGCGAGTTCCTCTCACTTGCCAGGAGTCTGCGGCTTGACCTGAATGATGCTCCGTCATGGGATCCTCCGTTAGTACGGAAGGGCTGGGAGTTCCAGCTCGAGGTCAAGCTTGGCTTGGGGTCGATTGTTGCCGCTGGTGATCCGGTGCCGCCGATTTGGGCGTTGTCCTGGCTTCGTCAACACCCTGAGACCTCGCTCAGGACCCCAGCGGTGCGGTGCGAGCAAGAGTTCAATGAGTTATTCCAAATCCGCTACGAGCAGCAATATGGCGCCGGAATGATGATTCGGCGGAACAAGACGACGCTTAAACACCATTACCAGGCGGCCAATGCTAGCTTCTCTTCACCAATAGCAATCAGCGTAGACGACCTACCCGATGTGAGCATGCTGCGACGACCGGTTCGCGAGTTGCGGGAGTTAGCAGAGTCCGTTACGAAGGAGCTCGAATCCTACAGCCGCTGGGTCGGTAAACACCAGGACCGCGACAGCGTCGCAGCACAGGCTCTACTGCCCAGAGAGCTGATCGCGGAACGGAAGTCGGGGACACACCAACAACTGACCACCCTGATCGAAGCGGCGCTTGCGCAACACGATCCAAGCCCTGTACTGGCCTCCCTGTTGACTGAGGAGTTTCCTACGCAGCAGGAGGGCACAATGTCGGCAAGGGAAGCCTCTGCGTTCGCACAACTGCTAGAACGACTCGGCTACGGGCTGGTGCCGGACTATCGCCACTCCAAGGTGAATCTGTCCAAGCATGAATATGCCGTGCTCTTCCGATTGAGCGACCAGCACTCCGAGCCGAGTGAGAGTTATCAGGCGGCGACGTTGCTACTCCAACTTGGCGCCGCCGTGAGCGCGGCCGACGGAAGCATCAGCCCAGATGAGGAACGAGTATTAGCAACTCAGCTTGAGGAGTCGCTGCAACTATCTGCAACTGACCGAACTCGACTGGAGGCTTACTTGAAGTGGCTTCTCGTTGAACCACCTACGCTGACCGGCGTGAGGTCACGAGTGCAAGCACTCCCGTACACGGAACGCAAGCGAGTGGCCAGATTCACAATCACAATCGCAGGCGCTGACGGCTTTGTCAGCGCCGATGAGACGAAGGTGTTGACTCTGGTCTACAACATGCTCGGTCTAGAAACAGTCCAACTGCACCGGGACATACATGAACTGGCATCTACCCCTACGCTCGGACCTGTCACGGTGCTCCGACCCCATGCGCCTTCGGGACACCAGATCCCCACTCAACCTCCCCCCGAAAACGCCGAAGTTGTCACGCTCGACCGCGAGAAGATCGCGGCGATTATGCAGGACACGAAGCAGGTGAGCGATTTGCTGACCGAGATTTTCGAAGGGCCAGCCGAACCAGATCCTCCTGAGCCTGAGGGGGCAGACCTGGATCAAGACGTAGAGGCTGCAAGCACGGCGGACATCGCAGGAGGCCTGCTGGACCCAGCACACGCGGAGCTCGTGCAATTCCTGGCCGCTCGGCCGTATTGGCCAAGGAGCGAGTTCGAAGCGGTCTCAAACAGGCTTGGGCTGATGCCCTCGGGCGCAGTCGAGACGATCAACAGCGCAGCTTTTGAGCGTTGTGACGAGCCGCTGATCGAAGGCGACGATCCGCTGGAAATGAACGAGTTTGCGCTAAAGGAGCTCCTAGATGGCTAACGACTCACGCATTCGGACGAGAGACCGGGACGCGATTCTCCAGTCGTTGGCGGCAGGTGTGGTTCCCAGGCGGGGTCTTCAACATGTGCAGGTGGGACGAGCCGCCGAAGTAACTGCGTTGCTCCGAGATGTAGAACGAGTGGTTGATGGAGGCTCGTCCATCAGGTTCGTGATTGGCGAATACGGCAGCGGCAAAAGCTTCTTTCTGCATCTGATCCGGACAGCCGCGCTCGAGAAGCAGATGGTCACGATGCACGCTGACCTTGCCCCCGATCGGCGACTCTATGCGACGGGTGGGCAAGCCAGGAGCTTGTACACCGAGTTGGCACGAAACATCAGCACCCGAACGAATCCAGATGGTGGCGCTCTGCAATCCGTTGTCGAGCGATTCATTGGTGAAACTCAGAAAACGGCGCAGATCAGCGGCAGAGAGATTGTGGAAGTCATCCACGACCATCTCGTAAGCCTGTCCGAGATGGTCGGCGGTTATGACTTTGCCAGCGTGGTGGCTGCCTACTGGCGAGGACACGATCAAGGTAATGCTGATTTGCAGGCTGCTGCCGTTCGCTGGCTGCGCGGAGAGTACACGACCAAGACGGACGCTCGCCGCGACCTTGGTGTACGCACAATCATCGACGACAAGAACGTCTACGACATGCTGAAGTTGCTCGCCAGATTCGTGGAACTCGCTGGTTACGGTGGTCTGATCGTTGCATTGGATGAGATGGTGAATCTCTACAAACTAGCCAATACTCGAGCCCGAAACAGCAACTACGAGCAGATACTGAGAATCCTCAATGATTGCCTACAGGGATCAGTCGCCAACCTCGGTTTCCTGATGGCGGGAACGCCGGAGTTTCTCACCGATACTCGTAAGGGGCTCTACAGCTACGAGGCCTTGCAAAGCCGACTCAGCGAGAACGTTTTCGCCTCGGCTGACCTTCGCGACTTCTCAGGTCCCGTGCTGCGGCTAGCCAACCTGAGCGCTGAGGAGCTGTATGTGGTCTTGACCAAGCTGCGTCATATCCAAGCCGCCGGTGACGAGCAAGCCTATCTGCTGCCCGATGAGGCGCTTCAAGCGTTCATGGAGCACTGCTCCAATCGAATAGGAGCGTCGTACTTCCAGACACCAAGAAACACAATTCGCGCCTTCGTGCAGTTGTTGATGGTTCTAGAGCAACATCCTGGTACGTCGTGGGAGAAACTGATCGGAGACGTCAGCCTCACAGTCGATTCCGATAGTGACGTCACTGGTGAACTCCCAATGCAGCCCGACGAATCCGGTGACGATCAGCTCGCCACCTTCCGCTTGTGAATGGCGTCGTTCGAGGTATGCCATGATCGATTCCACGTCGGATGCGTTCGAGCAACTCTCTGAGCCGATACGACGCTGGGTGTGGCGCCAGCAGTGGTCCGAACTGCGGGACATCCAGGAGCGAGCCGTTACACCGATACTGGAGGGGCGCGATCTACTGATCTCTTCCGCAACAGCATCCGGCAAGACCGAAGCGGCGTTCCTGCCCATTTGTAGCGCGCTAACCGACACCGCCAGAGCCTCGCTTGGGGTCGTCTATATCTCACCGCTGAAAGCGCTGATTAACGATCAGCATCGCCGATTGACGGACTTGTTTGATCAGCTGGACGCGCCGGTCACACCCTGGCACGGAGATATCCACGCCCACGTCAAACAGCGTCTGATCGAGCGGCCGCGAGGCGCGCTGTTGATTACTCCTGAGTCGTTGGAAGCAATGTTTATCAACCGGGGGACAATCGTCCCCACGCTAGCCGCGAATCTGAGATTCATCGTCGTAGACGAAGTGCACGCATTCATTGGAACGGAACGTGGCAGACAACTGCAGTCGCTGATGCATCGGTTGGATGTAGCAGCCCGTCGATCCATTCCACGAATCGGACTTTCTGCCACGCTGGGTGACCCGCCCCTTGCGGCGGTGTTTCTTCGACCAGGAAATGGTGATGCTGTGGAGCAGATCGCTTCTTCGACCCTGGGACGTGAGGTTCGGCTGCAAGTTCGAGGCTATGAACGAGAACGTCTCGTCACTCCTGCCGACACCAACCGAAGCGAACACTCCGAAGAGGAAGTAGCTTCCGAGTCGCAAGAGTTGGCCGCCAGCGACGAATTCGATATCGCACAGCATATGTTCAAGACGCTTCGCGGTACTACCAACCTCGCATTCGCGAACCGGCGCGCCCATGTTGAGCTCTACGCAGACCTGCTCCGACGACTTGCTGAGCGTAACAACCTGCCGAATGAGTTCCTTCCACATCATGGCTCCCTCTCTCGAGAAGTCCGTGAAGAGGCGGAGGAACGACTGAGAGGGATGCGACCAGCAACGGTTGTTGCAACGAACACACTGGAGCTGGGGATTGACATTGGCGCGGTCGATTCGATTGCACAAATCGGACCACCCAGTTCCGTCGCTTCGCTGAAGCAACGCTTGGGCCGTTCCGGTCGCGAAGAGGGTTCAGCATCCGTCATTCGGATCTACATTCAAGAATCGGAACTCCAAGACGACTCCGAGGTGCCCGATCAGCTGCGAGTGTCGCTGGTGCAAACGATTGCGATGATTCGACTGTTGGTACAAGGTTGGGTCGAGCCGCCAGCGCCCTTAAGTCTTCATCTCTCCACGCTAGTGCAACAAGTGCTCTCTCTGATCGCCCAGCACGGCGGCGTGCGTGCTGCAGATGCTTACCGAGTCCTCTGCGGCTCGGGCCCATTCAACTCGGTCGCACAAGGCACATTCGCGCAGCTCCTCCGTGACCTGGCCAGATATGAGCTCTTGACGCAGACACACGATGGCACGCTCGTACTCGACCTGACAGGTGAGAGACTCGTTAATCGCTTCGACTTCTATGCAGCATTCAGCTCACCCGAGGAGTGGCGACTCGTCACTGGGGCCCGCGCGCTGGGTACCTTGCCAATCTCATTTCCGCTACTGATCGACTCCTTCCTCATATTCGCCGGACGGCGCTGGCGAGTGATTGGTATCGATGAGGAGCGACGTGTCGCGGAGTTGGAGCCTGCTGCTGGGGGCAGGCTGCCAAAGTTCAGAAACGAGGGGCCACTGATTCACGAGCGAGTTCGTCAAGAGATGCGACGCGTGTACATAGACAGCGACTGGCCGGCTTTCCTTAACCCGAACGGGCGTAAGCTGCTCGCCGAGGCGCGGGCAAACTTCCGACGATTAGAGTTGGCCGGACGCGTGGTGTTGCCACAAGGTGGCGGTACGTGGCTCCTCCCATGGATTGGCGATCGTGCGTTGTACACGCTCGGGTTGATGTTTCACTCAAGAGGCAGGACCGTCATCCCGCTTGGACCGGCACTGCACCTAACCGACACCCCTGCGGACTCCCTGGGCCAGCAGGTCGAGGAGCTCATCTCTGTCGGTTCCCCAAATGCCGAGTCGCTCGCGGCCACAGTTCAAAACAAGCGGACCGAAAAGCACCACTGGTATCTGAGTGATGATCTGCTTAACGCAGACTACGCTTCGAGCCGGCTCGACATCGATCGAGCGTGGGAAGTTCTGCGACGACTGAGCCCTTGAGCCCACTAGCTCGTACAATCAACGAGCGCGCTGGAGTTGTTGCTTCTGAAGTTGGAACGACTCCCACATGCAGATTCCCTTGCATTTCGCCGAACTAGTCGTCGCCGAAGACTCTGGACAAGGGAGTCGTCAAGGGAGTTACCAACCTCTGCTCGATTCCCAAAGGCGGGTAACATGAGGCCGCCGTCGGGAATGGCCGCGGTCTCAACGCTTGCTTTTGGTTCGAAACCAGTGGTGGCCGCAGATTCGCGGTCGAGGGATTGAAGCCCAAAGATGCTACCGAACTGGTCACGACAATCGAACAGCAGGCGCAAGTCCTGGCTGGCGATCGGGAGGAGCAAGGTCGAGCGGTTGCCACACAGCTCAACGAGTGGTTTGCAGGCACCAACTACCTGCGTGTTTCTCAGTCGCAGCTGATTCGGGAACAACTGGATGATCTGGCAGGGAAATCCTTCCCTCCTAGTGGTGCACTCGCGTGGCGGTTTCTTTCGCACGAGAGCCAGGATGCATTCTCCCGATTGCGGGAATTGGTCGCTGAGAGTGGCTTCGAGGACGCCCGCAAGGTGGCGAACAAGCGATACGTTGCTCGGGAATCTCAGCACGCTGCCACTGCGATGGCAGACATCAGCGGATTTCATCCAAACCAGGAGCAGGCAAGTGCCGTTGCGTCTGATGAGGACGTGACACTTGTCCTGGCTGGAGCGGGCACGGGCAAGACTGCCGTGATCACGGGTAAGGTCGCCCACCTGATCGCCAACCGCATGGTCTCGCCTGAGCACATCTTGGTGCTGGCCTTCAACCGCAAGGCCGTCGACGAGCTGCACAAACGCCTGCAAGCAAGTCACGCCAATGTCAAGGTCGAAACCTTCCACTCGTTCGCCAGGCGCGTAGTCGCTCTAAGCGACGGGGCTCCGACAATCTCGCCCCGGGCCACAGACCGACAGCAACTGCTCCGAATGATCGACGACATTCTCGAGTCGCTGCTACGCGACCCGGAGCGTGGCGACAGGCTTAGGCAGTACATCCTCTTCCACTCGGGCGAGTACCGTGCCCCGCACGATTTCAAGCAGCAGTCTGACTATTTCAAGTACGTACGCCGTATCGAGTTGCGGACACTCAACGGCGAGAAGGTTAAGAGCTACGAGGAGCTCAAGATCGCCAACTTCCTGGCGCTGCACGGGGTTGCCTACCGCTACGAGGCGGCCTACCAAGTCTCAACGTCAACGACTGCGCATGGTCAGTACCGGCCTGACTTCTACTTGCCCGAGCACGAAATCTATATCGAGCACTTCGGCGTCGATCAACATGGAGAACCGCCGACAAACTGGCGCAAGTCGGAGCGCGAGGACTACCGACAAGGAATGAACTGGAAGCGGTCAATTCACTCCCAACACAGCACCACTTTGATCGAAACCTACAGCTGGCAACACCAATCCCGCACCTGGCAACCCTTCCTACGAGAGCAGCTCGAGGTACTGGGGGTTGTGCTGGAGCCGAGCCCCATTGAGGACCACATGCAGCGACTCAAGCAGCTGATGAGCAGCACATACCTGAGCAGGCTGCTGGCCTCGTTTCTCCGCCACGTGAAGTCCGGCGACTTCACTGATGCAGAGCTCAAGCAACGCGCTTCTGCTGCCCCAGATCCTGGTCGAGCTCATGCATTCCTCGACCTCTTTCGTCAGGTCAACGCCGCATACCGGAACGCGCTGACCGGGGAGTATGACTTCGACGAACTGATCAATGACGCCACTCGCCTTGTCCGAGAAACTCGCGGGGACTCGGCTTATCGGTACATCCTTGTAGACGAGTTCCAGGATGTCTCTCGCGGACGAATGAAACTGCTGGCAGCGTTGAATCGACCAGAGACGGCCTACTTCCTGCTCGGAGACGATTGGCAGTCGATCAATCGGTTCGCCGGCAGTGACGTCGGCCTGTTGCGCCAAACTGAAGATTGGCTAGGCCAGGCGGAGACGCGCCAGCTCAGTCAGACATTTCGCTTCGGCGCGAGGATTCTGCAGCCGTCCAGCAGGTTTGTACAACGCAATCCGGCGCAGTCCTCGCGCGAGCTACGAGCGTTTGATCGCCGCCCGGACCATGGCGTCACGGTTGTTTGGCACCGAGACGTAGGACTGGGTGTCCAGCTCATCGCCGACGATCTGGCCGAGCGCGAGGTCAACCACGACGCCTCGATCTTGGTGTTGGGGCGATATGGGAGACGGTTCGACATGAAACAGTTGGACGGGCGAAACGCCGAGTTCAGCACTGTGCATGCAGCCAAGGGTCGCGAGGCCGACTACGTCGTCGTACTCGACCTCAAAGATCAGCGCCGTGGCTTTCCATCGCAGATGGATGACGACCCATTGCTCGATCTGGTGTCGCCGCTCGCGGAGCCGTTTAAGTTCGCTGAAGAACGCCGCCTCCTCTATGTCGCGGTGACTCGCGCCCGCCACGGAGTTTATCTACTCACTGACCCGCTACGCCCTTCATCCTTCGTCACTGAACTGCTCGAAGATAGTGGGCCGGGGTTGCGGAGCATCGGCGAGGTGGCCTCATACTGATCAAGACATCTTCAAGCAGGCTCGTCCAACTGACCTCTTGCCCATCTGTTGCCGCGAGAAGGATCGAAGGAACTTGTGCCTCGAGTATCCGCAGCTCCTTCTCGGGATTTCACTGCTGGGCAGTCGGGCCGCATCGATTGGGCAACCGGTGCCGGGACTAGAATTAGCATCAGCGTTGCGACCATGCCTGCTGCCAAACCCGAGGAATCATGATGAACGTGTCCGTAATCAACATCGAGAAGGAATCGCTTGAGTCGTTGCTCAACGAGGCGGCCGACGGTAGTTCGCAACTGCCTGACTTTCAACGAGGTTGGGTCTGGGATGATCAGCATGTACGCAGCCTGCTCGCGAGCATCTCTCTCGGATATCCAATCGGAGCGGTGACAATGTTGAGAGGTGGCGATGACCTGGTGCGGTTCAAGCAGCGGACATTGGAAGGTGCGCTAGCTTCGGCGCAGGGTACAGCCGATCGGCTGACTCTTGATGGCCAACAGCGGCTGACATCACTGTTTCAGTCGCTCAGCCTCGACCGGCCGGTGCGCACTCGCGATGCGTGCAGACGCGAAATCGAGCGTTGGTACTACAACGATATGCAGCAGGCGTTAGATCCGCACGCGGACCGCGAGGAGGCAGTAGTTTCGCTGCCGGCGGACCGGCTGGTCAAGCGCTTCGGCCGCGATGTAGTCGGTGACTACTCGAGCCCCGAGCGAGGGTACAAAGCGATGATCTTCCCCCTCGCCAAGGTCTTCGACCCCGATGACTAAATGGTCGGCTTCCAGGAGTTCTGAGCCTTCAGCAAGCCCGTTGAAGACATCCGCGGTGACACCTCCTCGAAGCGGGACGATCATGCTGACGATGTAACACGGGTACCGTGCTATCGCGATACCTCCAGATTCGCTCGCTGGGCAACTGCCACGCGTTACCGAGAGCGACGGAATCTAGTTGCCTTCAACGCAGGGGTGAGAGCATTGTCTGACCGACTCTCCGAAGCCATCAAACGAGCGATCAACGAGGGAATCGACGGTGGTGAGTTCGAACGCTGTGCCGTCGACTTGCTGTCTACATGCTACCCAAACCTGCGACCGCTCTCCGGCGGCAACGACGCAGGTCAAGACGGCCTGTTCGAGTTGCCTCACGGCCGGCGCGGATTCACGCTCCATGATGTCCACGACCAGGGCGAGTTCATCAATCTCCTCTATAGGAATCCCCAGTGGCGCAAAGACCTTTTGGACGTCCCTGCAGTAGCAGGAGCGTTAACCCGCATCCCTCTTCACGCTCGACCGACGCCATCGATTCCGTTCATTGGGCGCGAAGTCGAACTCGAACAGTTGAGGTCAGTACAAGGCGACCTAATCGTCGTTGGCAAGCCAGGCATCGGCAAAACCTTCCTCATCCAACAACTGATGAAGGAGGACGGGGGACTCTTCGACGCCCTGCGCGACTTCCCAGAGGTGGAGGATACGATTCGCGATTCTCAGCCTCAGCGTGTGATCATCGACGATGCGCATCCAGCACCTGATGATCGCGTCAGACAGGTGCTGCGTCTTCGTCGGGAAACGGAGGCGGAGTTCGCGGTCGTGGTCGTTACATAGCCTGGCTACCTCCGTGAGGCCAAGGAATTCTTGCCAGTGGCCGAGCGTGTCGAGGTGAAAGAGCTAGATCGTGACGAGATCATCCAAGTAATCAATGCAGCTGGCCTCATGGGGCCGGACGAACTGCTGAGAGAGATCAACGATCAAGTGGTGGGGCGGGCGGGATTGGCTGTCATGTTGGCCGAAGCGTGTCTCTCTGGAGAACCATTCGAGGTAGCAACAGGTCGCAGACTGCTTGCTTCAGGAGGAACAATTGATTGGGTCAACACCTGGCACACGGAGGGCCCGCGACGATTGATTCTACAACCAAGGAGCCTACGTGCAGCAGCTGTCGACGACACATTCTTCGGTGAGCCCGGTTCTGTTGATGTCCAAGACGCAACCGACCATCTGCCTGACCAGTCAAGTATCGGCCGAGTCCTGACCAAAGCAGCACTGCGCGGTGCGCAAATCCCACGTGAGACAATCCGTCGCAACCTTGCCCTGGGCGATCGCGAGTCCATCATTGGGTACAGCCTCTTGGGAGCGTACGAGCTCAGAGAGGCCGTTCGATTGGCTCCACAGCACGCGGTTGCGATTGCGACTGCCGCCTACAACGAGGGAGTGGGTTCGAGCTTCGCTCTTCGAGTCCTGGTGGATCATGCATCCAGCCCGAACGGTCCGCTGGACAAGGACAGCTGGGATCTGCTTCAGATGATTGCACAGCGCTTGCATGGCAGACGCGGCACTATCGCCGATCGCCGGCTTGTCATCGAGGTCACCGACCAATGGTTGACTGAGGGCGGCAATCTTGAGGTCGGCGCGTGCGCATTGAAGCACGCTCTGCATCAAGGCTTTGACGACTCGAGTCTGGTTCCGAGGTTTGGAGACACGGTGCAGATCGTGCGGGGCATCCAGGCGCCCGAGGTCGTTGCCCAGATCGCCTCACTCTGGAATGAGGTTCCCAAGTTATCTCACAGCATCGGAAGATGCCGATCAATCCACTGATCGGGGCGCTGAGCAATTGATTCCTTCCCGGCAGGATGACGATGGATGCCGAGCCCAGTGCAGGGAGCGAGCTACAGAGCAACATGCATAACGTCGGAGAGCGGGCGCTACAACGTCTTGCCGAGATGTTAGAGGCTCGGCCTGTGGCTCTCCGCGCGCTACAAGAGTTCGCGCTCCATCCGCGAGTTGAGATCAACATGGCGATCAGCATCCCGCCCCACATCGATGCCCTCGTTCCTCTGAGCGGGTTCGTCACTGGGTACGGAAGCGATTGGAATAGAGGGGAAGAGGCAACTGCAGCCAAGGTACGAGCGCTTGCGGCCGAGGTGGCAACATTGGAACACCCAGTGCTGGCTCGCTTCATCGTCGACTCGTTTCTTGAGCTATCTCGCGAACAGGTCGTTGATTCGCAGTATCAGCGATCGATGATCGAGATTGGCGAACTTGTGGATGATCATGTGCACTTGCTGACTGAGCTTGAAGCATTGGATGCCCAGTGGGAGTGTTGCTCTCAATTCGTCGAGAGAATCGCTGTCGAACAAGTGCCCGGATGGGAAGAGACGCTCTCTATGTGCATCGACCGAGACGACAGCTGGCCTGCAGTCTTGCTGGCTCTGCGCTTACCGGTCAGCGACATCTCCAAAGCGGATGCGGTGCGTCGGATCGATGGACGCCACCTAACCGGCATTGAGTTTCTGATCATGCGAAACGAACTTGATGAGCCGACCTGAGATCTATTGCTCAGCTCGACCAATCGCGCGGACGTGGCACACGTGGCCCTGACAATGGGATCGAAGGTCGGCATGGGCGCTAGAGCACTTATATCTGAAGATCTCGACCTGAAGTGGCGTGAGACCGTCGTTTCGCTCAGCATCAGTGGCAATAGCGCTTACCACGACCATTGGCGGTTCTCAGAAATATTCGAGCGTGATCAGACGCTGCTTACTCTCGTGATTGAGCGGTGGTTTGACATCCTTGTTGCCACTCTCCCCTTGGATACCCGCATAAGACTCATCTCTAAGATTCCAGGAGAGGTAAGTAGTTCGACAAGCTCGGGAGTGGTCGAGGCGCTTGTCTCCGACGATCTCGCGGCGACCCAGGCGCTATTCGGCAGGAGGGGACTGGGAACACTGCATCGACTTGGTCTTTCCGGGGAGCCGTCAGCATCGTGGAATGCGCGCGCTCGTGACAATGGACCACGGGTGGAATGCACATGAAGTCGTGGCCTCTTCATCGTCTAGCGGCACATTCAGCTGGGGTGAAGAGAGCGAACGATGGCAGAGTCAACTCGATGCCCTCAATGCTCTAAGGGGAAGCGTCGCTACCAAAGCTGACCCGCGTGTTGAGGTCATTAACGACGCTGGCATTGAACAATACGGTCGCTTACGCGACTCTGCGCTTGCGGACGAGAGACGCCAACGCGTTTTCGGCAGAGGTGCTATCTAACAGGACCTGAGCCTGGACTGTCCTTCATTGGCGACTGAGAACACTCACATACCAAACGCGAACTAGAGGGTTCGCAGATCGGTAACGTTTCGCCTACTCTTCACAGCCATCTGATACCGATTTGCGAAATCGGTCGCAATTGGAGCGTTGAGTACGGCAACGCGCAATTGCTGACCTCGTCATCTACACCGCGGGTTGCCAACTGCCTCCGCGCTGTTGATATCGAAATCAGGAGACTGCAGAGATGCTGCTTATGGGTCACAAATCGAGCGATTTTGGCGCCAGGTCTAGGCGTACGCTCCGGCCAGGAACAACACAGGCATCGTCAGCGCGGACAGGTCGTCCACCGCGATCGCGCCATCCTCGACGCCAAACGACAACGGTCGATCGAGGTACAGCGGCGGATTCAGCGCTCGGACCTGGTTGTAGAGAAACACACCCTCGGGCGAGCGCTCAAGATAGGTCCTGCCGACCATTCGAGTCATCCCGCCAAGCCGCGCATTCTCGGCCGCAGCGGCGGTCGCCGTTGACATTGAGGGTCTTGGGCATTGGAGTCTGCAGTTTCTTTTGCGCGTGGGTTGGTCGCTAGAGGCTGCCACGTAGACGTGGATCGAGCACGTCCCGCAGGCGGTCGCCCATGAAGTTCGCTGCCAACACAAACAGCATGATCAGCGCACCGGGCAGGATCGTGGGCCACAAGCTGTTGCGGATCACTGGGAAGCCTTCGGCGATCATGTTGCCCCAGGTCGCTTGTGGCGCCTGCGCACCGAAGCCCAGGAAGCTGAGCGCGGCCTCGGCCAGGACCGCAACCCCCACGAGCAGCGTGCCTTGCACAATCAGGGGCTGGACCGTGTTGGGCAGGATGTGCCATATGAGGATGCGCAGATCCGATGCTCCTAGCGAGCGAGCGGCCACGACAAAGTCCTGCGCCTTGAGCGATAACGTCAGTGCCCGCAACAAACGCGAGAAGACCGGAAAACTGGCCAGCCCGATCGCTAGCATGACGTTCCCGAGATTTGTGCCTGCGATCGCCACGATGGCCAGGATGAGGATGATCGGTGGGATCGAAATCCAGGTGTCGACGAATCGCATCAGCACCGCGTCGACCCAGCCTCCGAAATATCCGGAGCTCAACCCGATCGGGAGCGCCACAGCGGCGGCAATCGCGACGACGATCAGTCCGACGCTGACCGAGACGCGGCTGCCATACATCGCACGGCTGAGAATGTCGCGTCCGAGCTGATCGGTCCCCAGTAGGTGGGTCCAGGATGGGCCCTCCAGACTCGCTCTCAGATTCTGCTCGTTCTCGCCGAAGGGCGCGATCGTCGGGCCGAAGGCTGCGAAAAAGACGACAATCAACAGGATGAATGTTGCCACCCGAGCTTTGGGATCGTGCAAGAAAACCCTGATGCTGGTGGGCACGCGCATGCTCCGCAGCCGGGGGAGCGACACAGCTAACTGTTCTTGCTCAGTCATTGGTATCTGATTCTCGGATCAAGTAGGCCGTAGACGATGTCGGTCAGTAAGTTGGCCCCCACAACTGCGAGCGTGACGATGAAGACGATTCCTTGCAGAATCTTGAAGTCGTGCGAGAGCGTGGCGTCAAACGCGAGCCGGCCTAGACCTGGAAGTGCGAAGAGTCGCTCGATGATCACACTGCCACCGAATAGCGCCGCGATCTGTAGGCCCATGATGGTGACCACTGGTAGCATCGAGTTCTTCAGCACATGGCGGAAGAGGATTACGCCGCCGGGCAAGCCTTTGGCCCGCGCGGTCACGATGTAGTCCTGTCGGCGTATCTCTAACACGGAGGATCGTGTCTGTCGTGCGATCACAGCGACGCCGCCGAGAGAGAGCGCGAAGACTGGCATCGCCAGGTGTTTCGCCGCCTCCCAGGGGTCCGAAAGTGGATCGACCCAGCCTGAGGTGGGTAGCCATCCGAGCTCGACGGAGAACAAGATGATCAATCCGATCGCGAGCCAGAAGCTCGGAGCGGCTACCCCGACGACGGCCAGGAAGGTGACGCCTAGATCGCTGCGGGTTCCCGGCCGCACGCCAGCGATCAGCCCCAGCGTCAGCCCTAGCACAATGCTCAACCCGAGCGCGAGCCCGTTCAGCCATAGCGAGACCGGCAACCGATCGGCAATGACCTTGGTCACCGGTTGTTGCGATTGCAGCGAGGTACCGAAGTCGAAGCGAAGGATGACCTGCTCGACGTAGCGAATGTAGCGCTCCGGAAGGGATCCATGCAGACCGAACTGTTCCTTGATCCGCTCAACGTCCTCGGCGTTGAGTTGGGTACCCTCCTGCGCCGGGCCAATCACCGCAAGCAACGGATCGCCAGGGACCAGCTCCAGTCCGGCAAAGGTCAAGATTGACACCAGGACCAGGACGGGCAGTGCCTGAAGGAGCCGAGCCAGGATGAACTTGCTCACACTCAACCTCTAAGTGGATTTCGTCGAGCCTAGCCCCGACGAAATCGGGAGAGATGCGGGGCTGAGACTGGCTAGGTAATCCGGTGCAGCTCCTTAAACCATTCAAATCCGTTCAAGTCGAACTGGGCACCGCCAATGTCATTGCGGCTGAAATAGAAGCGATGCGTGTAAAGACCCGGCAGGATGCTATACAGCAGGTCGGCTTGAATTTCCTGAATCTCGGCATAGATCCGGCGTCGCTCCTCGGTGTCGTATGTGGAGACCGCGTCCTGGACAAGGCCTTCGACTTCAGGCACCGGCCCACCGCTTAGGTTCCAAGTCCCCTTCTCGGTCAGAGCCAACTGCATGAAGGTGTCCGGCTCACCGCGGTCGCCGCCCTGGCCAACGAAGTGGAGATCTGCCGCATGTCCCCGGTTGGCAAAGGGACGGGTTTGTACTTCCTCATAGGTGGCTGGGATGATGCGAACGCCCAGTTGCTCCCAGCTCCCGGCGAGGGCTTGAAACATGGGCTCGGCACCAGCCCAACTGGCAGTGATCGGAATCTCCCAGTCCTCTTCGGGAATGCCCGACTGGACCAACAACTCCTCGGCCTTGTCCATGTTGAATTCGGTCGGGAAGTGCTCCTGCGGCGCATGCGCCCAATTGCCGTTGGACAGGATCGCGGCGCCGACATCGGCGCGTCCTTCGTAGAAGACCTCTTTGGCGCCCTCTTTATCCCATGCATGCATGAGCCCTCGTCGGAAATCGACGTTGCTCACCGGATACAGATCATGGTTCACCCAGAAGGAGAGGTGTAGAGATCCCTTGCGCACAACCGAGGTCAGATCGTCGTTGTCGAGCAGCAACCCAACCTGGCTATCCGGTGCGATGAAAGCGTCTACGTCGCCTGACTCGATTGCTGCGGCCCGGACGACTTCGTCAGGGATGACGACATACTGAAATTCGTCCAGCAGAGCGTACGGTCCCCCGTCTTCCCGTCGCTGCCAGCTGTCCTGGAATGGAACCAGCACGGTCGACTGTTCGTTCTCCCAGCTCTGGAGTTGATACGGGCCGGTACCGACCGGTTGTATGCGTAGATCCTCCAGTGACGTAGCCTCCACATGGGTGGGGGAGGTCATCATGCCTCCGCGCTCCTGGAGGTTAGTCAGCAGCGCGGCGTTCGGACTGCCTAGGTTGAACTTCAGCGTGTGATTGTCGAGCACTTCCTTCGACTCGATGACCGAATACGCCGCAGCGAACACGCCTCCAGCGGGAATGCTGGTATCGACCGCTCGATCGAGGTTGAATCTGGCAGCTTCGGCATCGAAGCTGGTGCCATCGTGAAACTTCACCCCGTCGCGGACTGTGAACACGATCGTCACGTCATCGACTGCTTCGAAGGATTCCGCGAGTGATGCATCGAGGTCGACGATGCCGTCTGCTCGGGTCGCGATCAGAGGGTCGTAGATCGAGCGCCAGAGTCCGGACTGAGTGAGGGATGTCGATGGATCCATCCCACTCTGTCCAATAATGTCATACGCCGCGCCGTATTTGACGATCCCGCCACGAGGCACACTAGGCGCCGCCTGCACGGCCTGCTGTGCTTGCTGCTGCTCTTGCTGTTGCACAGTCTGCTGCTGAGTGCGCTGCTGTTGCTGTTCCTGTTGCCCGGCTTGCTGGGCTGCCTGTTCGGCTTGCTGTTCTTGTTGCGTCTGTTGCTGCGTGGCTGGCGCCTGTTGTTCTTGTTGTCGCTGCTGTTGAGCCTGGGCAGCGGCCGGCTGTGCGCTGTCATCATCGTCGTCGCCGCAACCGACCAACATCAGTCCGGCCGCGCCAACGCCGGCTCTGGCGCTGGCTCTCAACAGCGTCCGTCGAGAGAGCCTTCGCCGACGAAGCCTGGTCCAGTAGTTGCGCTCATTCATGACAATCCTCCTGCCACCTACGCCAGCTCAAGCGCGCCTAGCGCAGACACTTGGTACGCGCAAGTATTACGAACGGCATTTGGCTTGTCAAACATGCATCCCGCATCGCCAACGCCAGGCTTGAGGCAGGCCTCCTGAATCAGGTTCGGGCCTGCCGGCGACGTTCAGCCCGAGTGCGCGCGACCGGCGCGGTCCCGTGGGCCCGCTCCAACGCCTCTCGCATCGGCATCGTTCTGATGGCCGAGTTGCGGACGCCCTTCTGATGCGCGGCCCAGGCCTTGGCCTCGTCGCTGGACAGGTCCCGGCGAGCAGCGGTGGGAACGCGCAGACCTACGAGCATCGAGGCGTAGCCCTCATACTCGAAATACTCGCCCAGGATTAATCGACCCAGCAGGCGAGACGGTCCGACCCGTTCGTAGGTCTCGACCAACTCAGTCGCCGCACCAAGCGAAGTCTCCGCGCGGCAGTGACGCCAGAACGGTGTGTCCGAGTGGTAGTTGTACTTGTAGTGCAGCGCGAGGAAGTCGCGGACATCGTCCCAGCCCATCTGGAAGGTGGTGTTGAGCAGATCGCGGAGTCCCGGAGTTGGGACCGCATCCGTATCTATCAGCCCATCGGCCAGCTTGTAGAGCTGCTCGACGATCAGGTGCAGCGCAGTCGCCTCTAGTGGCTCAACGAAGCCGGAAGCGTTGCCTACCGCGAAGACATTACGGACCCAATGGCGCGTATAGCGACCGCTGGGAAACGCGAGCACGCGCAGGTCGTCGCCCAGCTCAGGATTCTTCTCGCGCAGTTCCTGAGCCGCCTCGTCATCGGAGCAGAACGCCGATGAGAACACGTACCCGCGCGTGACGATGTCAGGGAAGTCAATCCGCCAGGCCCAACCGTGATCCATCGTCGAGGCCGTCGTATAGGGCAGGATCTGGTCATCCCGCCGCCAGGAGCCGATCACTGCCCGGTCGCAGAAGAGCGTGTCGGCGTAGCTCAGGTAAGGTTCGCCCATGGTCTCGCCGAGCAGCAGCGAGCGGAAGCCCGAGCAGTCGATGAAGAGATCACCTGCGACCTCGCGCCCGCTCTTTAGCCGAAGACGCTCAACATCTCCCGACTCCGCTCGCACCACATCCTGCACTTCGTCCTCGATTAGCGAGGCGCCTGATTCGCGAGACTGCCTCTGCAAGTAGTCGATGAAGCGCTTGTTCGGCAGGTGATACGCCGCGCGAGGATCGATCGAAAACTGACGCCCCTCCAACGTGACGGGCGACCGGGCCCGATCCATCATCGCGTTGAAGACGCTGGCATCCTTCGGATCGGCCAGGCAGTAGTAGGCAGCGCGCTTGTCGAGGCCAGGCACGTGTTTCTCGAGATAGCGATCGAACGAATAGTTGAAATGCGGCACGTCCTTCGCGCCCCACTCCAGGCGCAGCCCTAGCTTCCAGCTTGGCTGTACCTGCTTATGGAATTCGTCGCGGTTGATCTTCAACGTTTCGTGCAGGTGCAGGGGTACACGGCCGGTGGTGGATTCGCCCACGCCGATGACCGGAATGTCAGGCGAGTGGACAACCGTCAGTTTGATCCGCGGCAACATCCGTCGGAACGTCAGCGCCGCAAGGAATCCGGCACTACCGCCGCCCACGACTACCACGCTGCGAATCGGCTCTGTCATCTTGATTCATACCTTAGTCCGAACCAGAGGCCAATAGCCAGTCAACGAGCCTTCCACCCTAACGAGGGCGAATCGGGAGGAGTAGTCTGTTACCGCACTTGGACGAGGCTCCTAGAAGGTGCACTGGTCCAATCTGGAGTCTGATTCCTTCCTAGATCGAGACACTCAGCCATGCCCACCGAACAGCTCAACGGGATCGAACTTCACTACGAAGAGTACGGAACAGGTCCCACTGTCGTGTTCTTGCACGGGGCAGGTGGTGGAACGCAGGTCGGCTGGTTTCAGCAGATCCCTCATTTCGAAAAACACTACCGCTGCATCGTCATCGACCATCGAGGCTTTGGCACGTCGACCGATCCGGACAAGGAGGGGCCGACCCGGTTCGTCGACGACCTGGAAGCGCTGCTCGACAGACTGGGCATCGAACGCGCAGCCTTGATCGCACAATCGATGGGCGGCTGGACCGCTCTGGGCTTCGCTGTTCGCAATCCCAGCCGCACTTCCGCGCTGGTGATGTGTGACTGCGTCGGGGACCTGGACTGGCCCGAGCTGCACAGCGTGATGGAAGAGCTCGACGAACGGACCCGCGATATCCCCGGGCTGGACCGAGCCTATGCAGAGGACTTTCCCTCCCGCGAACCGGCCATGGCGCTACTGATGCGCATACGACTCAATTCCGAGAATTTCCCGCTGCCGGAGTGGTTGTCGTTCAACTTAACCGAATCTCGTTCCAATCTGAGGTACACGCCGACCGGCATTCGCATCGGAACGGAGGACCTCGAGGCACTCAAGGTGCCGACGATGTTCCTGGTCGGAGATGATGACAAAATCGTCTATCCGGAGGTAGTCCAGATGGTGCACGAACAGATCCCGGGGTCTGAATACGTGGAGGTCGAAGGCTGCGGCCACTCTGTCTATTGGGAGCGCCCTGAAGCCTTCAATCAAGTTGTGGGTGAGTTCTTGAAGCGACACCTGTTGAGTTGAACCCGACGCCGACCTCCCGTCACGTAGCCTCCGTTCTCAGCTCCGACGTCGCCAAAAGCGTCTTGCAGCGTTTCAACGCGGCCGGTGATAGGGACGATTCGCGCCACCGAGATTTTCCAGATGGCTCACTCTGGTGACTCAATGTACACGGCGCGGATCTGACGGTGCTGGCGATTGAGCAGCAGACACCCCTCTCCGATGGTTGAGCTCTCGAATGTCGGTGGATCGTTGTTCATAAGGGAGTAATCAAACGGAAGGAGCGACCGGCGAAACCCACTTGTGCCCAGATTCCTACTTCCCGGATCCTGTTGTTGCGGCTGTACTACATCGACTGACACAACCTTCTTAGGCTAGGCCACAGGGTCTTGGCGAGGACGGGCGCTTCTATGTCTGGGCTACTCAGCAGGCGAACTCTCAAGATGGTGAAAGTGAAATGCACGAATCCGCTGAGAGTCCATTCTGGGATGCGCTTCGGCAGTTTCTGACGGACTTCCTTGCAAGCCTGTCCCACATCGAGTCATTGAGCAACAAACGGATCGGAGCGATTTGCTAGCGCGAGACTCGAAGTCGGACATCGACTAGGCGGAGCGGGAAATAACCGAGGCGCTGGATTGCCTGCAACTGTTACCAAGTCGCGGCAGCTGACGGAACTATCAAGCTCGCTCAGCGATGAGATGGCAAATCAGAACTTCGAGCGGTTGTTCCGATTCGAATGCGACGCGCTAGCGACGCTGACTCTGTACTTGGCTCGGAGACCCGAATGCTGGGCATCGGCACTGTGACCAACACCAATCTGACCCCCTTCACCGCCGCCGAGGCCAAAGTCCGAGAATCCAGATGGTCCGGCCGAAGCCAGTCCGCGTCGCGCTCGACTGCATCGAGGCGGGCTGAACCAGCCAAGCCATGTTGAATAACTGATGCCGACAGCACCCGCGTCGCGATCTGCCATACTGAACGGACGAACGCAGATCTGCTGACCGGCGGTCAGGGCAATGAGCAAGCATCACAGCCACCGCAGCGTGCTAAGCCGCATCGGTGCGCGCGTGCCTGTCCCCCCCCCCCCCCCCCCTCAATGGCTCGCCATGACCCCGAAGCGTCTAAGACCGACTCGGGCCTGGCCCTCTGCCTCCCAACCTGAGCCTGCTTCCGACGGCGGGCGCTCCGCTGTCAACTTCCGGCGCGACGTCCTGCTGGTGTTGGTCTCTCTGACGTTGTTCCTGGGCGTCGCGGACGTGCTGTCGCCCGCTGACGCCGGAGCGCAAACGCCAGGACCGTGCGATGCGGGCTGGGTTGCACCGACGCCAACGGTGATAGCGGTCACTTCGATACCGATCACCGTGTCTTCGACGGAAGACGATTACTTCGTCTTGTACGTGAAACAGGACCGAGGCTCGGGCACCGTAGTGAACGTCCCGGTATCAGTCACGCGAGGCGAGTCGGGAACTACCTCGCTGTCAGACAGTCTGTCTCCGCTTGGCGCGGATAAGTATCGAGTGGAGAAGTACCTGGTCGCGAACCCGGCTGATGTGGACGGCGACTGCGTTGACGACATCACTGAACTCGACGATTTCGGTTACCGGAATCCGATGAACCCAGCCATGCCAGTCGCCGCGGCAAACGGGTCTGTTGCACTTGAAGACCGCGCGGCGTTCGAAAGGCTGTCGTACAGAGGTGAACTGGTTGACAATAGTCGGCTCAAAGACGTGAGGTTGATTAAATTCAACATAGTCAACATCCAATCCGAAAGTCCTCAGCTATGGTTCCAGAACACTGTCCTCCACCTAACTCATGTGAGCTTTCTGAATGCAACGCTCCGAGACAACGAACTCGTCGACCTCGGTTCGGATAACGTGACGAGGGGTGTCCTCATTTACCATCCAAATGTTATTGCGCCAGACGGTTCTTTGGGGTTTTATCGCTGGGAATTGCAGGCTGGGGGTACCTTCGCGTTTCGTGAGGTTTCAATTGTGAATGAAATACTGGCTGCTGCGATGCCATTTCTTAAGGACAATCTGGCCTATTACCCCTACGTCGACGCACAAGCTAGGAGCAGATACCACCAGCAAAAACCGCTCTATGACGCATCGAGGGTAAAGTTTCTTAAGGACAGTGACATTCGTCCGGATGTTGAGTATGAGGCGTACAACCTGGCTGAGGGTTACGGGTTGTTGGACGTGTTCGATCCGGGCGAGTCGCCGGGTCCTCGTGATGTCGCGATATTGAGTGTGTTGCCGAATGACTTACCGCGAGCAGCGGGTGTGATCACAACAGTGCCGCAGACGCCGTTGTCGCATGTGAATTTGCGGGCGATCCAGAACGGCACGCCAAACGCGTTCATCCGGGACGCGCTCACCGACGAGGCGGTGACTGATCTGGTGGGCAGTTACGTGTATTACCGCGCGACCGCGGACGGTTACACGTTACGAGCCGCCACGAAGGCGGAGGTAGATGATCACCATGCTGCGTCGCGTCCGAAACAGACACAGACGCTGCAGCGCGACTTGACGAAGACTTCCATCACCTCGCTCTCCAACGTGAGCTTCGCCGACTGGACCGCATTCGGCGTCAAGGCGGCGAACGTCGCAGAGCTCAGCAAGCTCACGTCGTTGGCTGCCAGCGTGGCGCCGGACGGATACGCCGTCCCGTTCTACTTCTACGACGAGTTCATGAAGCAGGCAACGGTCAGCAAAGAGACGATCCTGGGCAAGAAGAAGGCTCCTGCCGCGGATAAGATCACGCTGCCGGCCGGAACCACATTGGCTTCCGCCGTCACACAGATGCTGGCCCACCCGAAGTTCCAGACCGACACTGACATCCAGGAAGAGATGCTGGACGATCTGCGCAAAGCGATCAAGGATGCGACATCACCGCAGTGGGTTATCACGGCACTGACAGCAATGCATGACAACTATCCCGAAGGGCAATCGTTGCGTTACCGGTCGAGCACGAACAACGAGGATCTGCCCGAATTCAACGGAGCGGGCTTGTACGACTCCAAGACCCAGGATCCCGACGAGACGACTGACGACGGTATTGACAAATCGATCAAGGCGGTTTGGGCAAGCCTATGGAACCACCGCGCCTTCCTGGAGCGGGACTTCCATAGGGTTGATCACACTACGGTGGCGATGGGCGTGCTGGTGCATCCGAATTACTCGGACGAAAAGGTCAACGGTGTCGCGGTCAGCTTCGACCCCGTCACCAGTCGCGATGGCTACTACTACGTGAACACGCAGCTCGGCGAGGACCTGGTGACCAATCCTGAGGCGCTCTCGCTGCCCGAGGAGCTGTTGTTGGACCCCTCAGGGGCGCCCTTCGTGTTGGCACGCTCGAATCTCGCCCCCGCGAACCAGCTGCTGATGACCAAAGCTCAGATGATTTATCTTCGCACCAGCCTCAAAGCAATCCATGACCGCTTCAAGACGCTGTACAACCCTGCCCAAGGTGAAGACTTTGCTGTGGAGATCGAGTTCAAGATCACCGCGCAGAACAAGCTCGCCATCAAACAGGCCCGCCCCTGGGTGTTTAGCCAACCACTGTCAGCGTGCGTGCCCCAGCTGCCAACCGATGCTGTCACCGTGGACGAGGTCAAAGGCTGGCGCGACGCCAACAACAACCCAGACCATGTGCGGCGTTGGAACCGCGTGCTCGCCGCCCTCGGCGTCGATACCGGCGAGACCGATATGACCGTAGCGGAATCGAGAGCGCTTGAGACTGTTTACCTCAAAAGCCGCTGGGAGCGCACCACCCGCACCCTTGCTGCAATCGACATCTGCCGCCCCAGCACAGCTAGAAAACCCACCGTGATCAGCATCGTCGCAGGCAGCAATGTTGTGACCGAGGGCGACGACGCCGAGTTCACGCTCACTGCTAGCCCTGTACGTGCGAGCAGTATGGATGTGATGGTGCAGGTTACTCAGAGCGGTGACTTCGTAACGACCGGATCACAAACGGTGACGATTCCGCCGTCGGGCAGTTTCATGCTGTCCGTTGCCACCAGCGGCGACAGCGTCAAAGAAGCCGACGGCTCGGTTACCGTTACGGTGAACAGCGGTGCCGGCTACACCGTATCGGCCGCGGCCGGTTCGGCGACGGTGGATGTGTCTGATGATGACCTGGCGCCGGTGGAGGTGTGTGTGACGGCGCTGTCCGGCGACGGGAGCGTCACGGGGGAGTGGACGAGCGAGTGCGATTCGGTGGGGCGCTCTGGGCGCTATGCCCGATTCTTCACGTTCTCTTTGGACAACCAGGCAGCGGTCAGGATTGATCTGGAGTCGTCGTGGGACACGTATATGTTCTTGCGTAGCGGATTGGGTCGCGACGGCCAGGAGCTGCATCAGGATGATGAAAGTGGCGATGGGTATAATTCGCGGATCTCGGAGACGTTGGCTCCGGGCGATTACACAATTGAGGCGACGACGTATGGGCGCGAGAAGACGGGTGCGTTCACGCTGACCGTTGTCGGCCTGCCCGATCAGGCACCACCAGCCGCGGGGCCCGAGATCAGCATCGCCGCCGGCGCCGACATCACCGAAGGCGGCGACGCCACGTTCACTGTCACCGCAACACCAAAGCCTTCGGCGGACCTTGCTGTCACGGTCGAAGTGTCGCAAAGCGGCGACTACACCTCGACCGGCTCGCAGACAGTGACCATCCCAACCACGGGAACCCAAACGCTGACCGTTCCCACGACGAATGACTCGACCGACGAAGCCGACGGCTCCGTTACAGCGACGATTAGTACTGGCATCGGCTACACGGTCTCGTCATCGGCAAGCGCCGCAACCGTCGCTGTCTTTGACGACGACGGTGTACAGCTCCCGCCGCAGTCGATTGTTGATTCATGTGTCTCCGACAGTGTGCTCACAACCGTGCGTCGATACTATGATGCGAACAAAGACCGTGCGCCGAGCTACGGCCGTAACTGGAAGCGTGTGCTAATCACGTTCCGCGACGTCCAGGACTCCCAGCTCACACCGTTCACCGCCGCCGAGGCGCTCGCTGGTGAGCAGGTATGGTTCGGCTGGAAGCCCATCCGGGAAGCCTTGGAGTGCATCGAGGCTGCAATCGCTCCCCCGCCGCCGACCGATCCGGAGATCAGTATTACCGGCGGAGGTGCTGTGAACGAAGGATCTGCTGCCACGTTCACCGTTAGCGCAACGCCGGCACCATCGGCAGCGTTGACCGTCAACTTGACGGTCTCCCAGAATGGCAGCTTCGGAGCGACCACCGGCGCCGACACTGTGACAATCCCAACCACAGGCAGTGCAAAGTACACGGTGAGTACCACCAACGACAGCACGGATGAACCCAACGGTTCCGTGTCTGCAACCCTGTCCACAGGTACGGGTTACACGGTGTCAGGGACCAACAACGCTGCGACGGTTTCTGTGTCGGACGACGACGATCCGCCCCCGGCTACGCCTGTCATTAGCATTACTGGGGGTAGTGGAGTGACCGAGGGCAGCGACGCAACATTCACGGTGACAGCGAGCCCCTCTCCTAGCACTGCTCTCGCCGTCAATCTGACCGTCTCTCAGAGTGGTGATTACGTGACGACCGGATCGCGAACCGTGACAATCCCAACCTCAGGTAGCAAGACGTTCGCGGTGACAACCACGGATGACAGCGACGCCGAGCCCGATGGATCCGTTACCGCGACCATTAGTAGTGGGACAGGATACACAGTATCGTCATCGGCCGGTATAGCGACCGTCGCAATCACGGACAATGATACTTGTAGTCCGACGCTCCCCAACGACGCCGTCACCATCTCAGAGATCACCGGTTGGCGTGATGCTCTGAGCAATGCTGCGGGGATCAAGCGGTTCAATCGTGTGCTTGCAACATTAGGTGTAGACACCGGCGAAACTCCAATGCCGGCAGACCTGGCCCGACAGGTCGCGGATTGGCTCGGCAATACACGCTGGGATCGAATCGCGCGCACGTTAGCAGCAATGGAGCAGTCCAAATGCGACACGCCACCTCCCACCGAGCCTGAAATTAGCATCGCCGCCGGCGGCGGGGTCACCGAAGGTAGCGACGCCACCTTCACCGTGACGGCTACTCCGAATCCGACCTCATCGTTGACGGTCAACCTGACGATCTCGCAGAGCGGCAGTTTCGCAGCGACCACAGGCACGGACACGGTGACGATCCCAATCACAGGCAGCGCTACATACACGGTCAGTACTACCAACGACAGCACCGACGAACCCGACGGCTCGATTACAGTGATCCTGTCCAACGGTACGGGTTACACCGTCTCTGGGACGAGGAACGCTGCGACGGTGGTTGTGTCGGATGACGACGACCCACCGCCAACGACGCCAGTGATCGCTATCACGGCAGGATCCGCGGTAACCGAAGGCAGCGCCGCCACGTTCTCCGTGACAGCTACGCCGAATCCAACTTCAGCGTTGACGGTCAATCTGACTGTCTCCCAGAGCGGTAACTTCGGAGCAAGCACCGGTACGGACACTGTGACGATCCCAACTACAGGCAGCGCAACGTTCACAGTCGACACGACCAACGACAACACCGACGAGGCAGACGGTTCGGTCACGGCAACGTTGTCCACTGGTACGGGTTACACCGTCTCGGGATCGGACAACGCTGCGACCGTCGCTGTTTCAGACGATGACGATCCGCCGCCGGCGACTCCGACCATTAGCATTGCAGCTGGCTCAAGCATCACCGAGGGGAGCGATGCGAGCTTCACGTTGACGGCGAGTCCGACGCCGACTTCGGCTCTCACTGTGAACGTGACAGTCTCGCAGAGTGGGAACTTCGGTGCGACGACCGGCTCGCGGACGATTACTATTTCGACCTCTGGCAGCCTCACTTTCACGGTCAGTACTACCAACGACAGTACCGACGAAGCCGACGGCTCCGTCACGGCGACCCTGTCCAGCGGTACGGGTTACACCGTCTCTGGGACGAACAACGCTGCGACGGTTGCTGTGTCGGACGATGATCCCACGCCGTCAGGTCCGCCGACTGTGACGGTGAGTGATGCCTCTGCCAGTGAAGGCGACGGACAATTGAGCTTCACCGTTACGCTTTCGCACGCGAATCCTCGTGATATTACGTTCCGCTACAGCGGGTTTGGCCTGACTGCGGCGGTGGGGCAAGACTTCAGGTTGGCGCACCAAGCGTTCATACTTGCTGCCGGCGATACGAGCCTCGATGTCACAGTACCCATCATCGATGACATCAAGTTTGAGAGCGACGAGAAACTTAAGATCTACGTGTACGCTACAAACGGAATCACGATTCCTGGCTACTTCGTTTACGCAGACGGCACGATCGTTGACGACGATTCGTAGGGTCTGTTCACTTTGTTTCGTGATGAAGTGGATGCATTCGAAGCGGACTTGTTTGAGTTAGACGTGGGCGAGTTTGTGGCGACGATTGGCGATGCCTCGCAGGCGTGCGATGCGGCCGAAGTAGCGTTCGATCGCGTTGCGGCGCCGAGTTCGGCGGCCAGTACGCGCATATGGACTGTGTGCCAGGGGCAGAAGCGTTCGGACAAGGCGCGTCAGCTACAGCCCTTCTTGGTTACGAACAGATCCCTCCAGGACCTATCGCGAGGGTAGCTTGTAATTTCCGCGCGGTGTCGACATGAGCGGCGCGATCCGCGCCCACTGTGCATCGGTAAGTTACATATTCCCATTGGCCCGGCAGGGTGACGGTCCCTCAACTCACACATACCCCGATTAGACTGAACAGGCCCTAGCTGGCGCGGGGTGGCCGACCGCAGCGCGCGTCCGTTCGCGACCGCTTGGGGCGCCGCGCCTTGGAGACTTCCTACCTATAGGGATAAGCCGCCACCTTCATGGTTTTACTTTCCTCCCTCAAACAGCCCACCAAACTGGACAATGTCAAGAACCTTCGCGTTGCGTTTTACGTTGAATGTATCGGCGGTATGCGGTGAAGGCTCTTGCCGCAGATCGGCGTACAGATTGTCCGATTAGGGCGTTGCCGATTGGTGCGGGCGCTCAGGACGGAGACGGTCTGGCCGATCTCGCGTTTGCGGAACTCGGAGCCATTGTCGCTCTTCACGGATTCCAGCAGTGCGACGAGTGTTGCTACGGCTGCCAATTGAAACTGTCTCATTGGGGCGCTTGGCGGCGATTTGCCCCCCCCATTGCGCTGTGGTCTCGGACGCCCGGCCCTCGATTTAGCCACCCATGCGACGGCCGACCGGCCGTTCCACATAACCAGGACTCAGCCGACTTAAGTACAAGTTTCACAATCTCTTTCGACACGTCGAAACATACGACGACGCGACTGGATCGCGGCGTCATGGGACGTCGCTGTAGCCGCTGTTACAGAGCGAGCGCCGGCGCGTGCAGCGACCTCCTATGGACCATGCACCCACGACATCGCAAACGCGTGACTTATCTGCTAATGTCCTTGCACACGGTCGGCGACCCTCCTGAGGCCGTCGGCTCGGAGACACGGAGTCCGCAGCGGTTGGAGATACATCATGGTCCGCAACGCCGCGCAGAACATCCTGCATCAACGCTTCCGAATCTGGCGTCTCCTGGCGATGGTCGCGCTCATTGGCGCGGCGCTGGTCGTCTCCACCGACCACTCGGTCGCACAACCACCCGTCGACGTCGTGACCACGGACACGTCGATCACGCTGACCTGGTCCGCTGAAGGGGAGGTGGTCTTCTTCTGGTACCAGAAGGCGGCCAATCAAACCGACTACTTCAGCGTTACCGATGCGAAGTCGTGGACGGCCACAGGGTTGCAGCCTGAGTCGGAGCACGAGTTCAGATTCTATGCGGCGTTCTTTGGCACGCTCGAAGTTACGACAGATGCATCCACCACTCCGCCGCCAACGCCTGAAGTCAGCATCGCTGCGGGTGCGAACATCACGGAAGGCGGCGACGCGACGTTCACCTTGACTGCCACGCCGGCACCGACACAGGCGATCGACGTTAAAGTCTCACCTCTACTCGCCGGCGACTACGGAATCCCCAGCACGCTCAAAACAGTCTCCGTTCCAACCTCAGGAACGGCAACGGTCACCTTCCCCACCACCGACGACAGTGTCGACGAGTCCGACGGTTCGGTCACCGCATCGATTGTCAGTGGAACCGGCTACACGTCCTCCACGACGAACGGCTCCGCGACCGTCGCGATCGCCGATAACGATGTCCCCGAACTAAGCATCGCCTCGGACGGCGACGTCACCGAGGGCGCCGCCGCCAGCTTCACAATCAGTGCTTCGCCGACTCCGCATGCAGCACTCAGCGTCGACGTGGGTGTCTCCGCATCAGGGTCGTTTGGTGTCACGACCGGCACGCAGACCATTAACGTTCCCACCAGCGGGAGCCAGACGTTCTCGGTCAGCACATCGGGCGATAGCACTGACGAGGCAGACGGCTCCGTCACGGTGTTGTTGGGCAGTGGAACTGGCTATGACGTTTCGTCAAGCGCAAGCTCCGCGACCGCCGCCATTTCGGACGACGACGTTCCTCCGACGCCCGATCCCGAGGTCAGTATCTCGGCAGGATCGTCCATCACCGAGGGCAGTGACGCCACCTTCACCATTAGCGTCAGTCCGACGCAGAGCGCAACCCTGGACGTGAGCGTCACCGTATCGCAGACAGGCGCCTACGCATCGACCGGTCAACAGTCGGTGACGATTCCGACGCCAGGCAGCTACACGCTAACCGTCAGTACAACCAACGACGCCACCGCCGAGCCGGATGGCTCCATCGTCGCCACGCTCGACAGCGGTACCGGTTACACCGTCTCGTCGAGTAACGGCCACGCGACCGTGGCGGTGTCGGACGATGATGATCCACCTACACCCGTGGCGCAGTCGGAGCAACAACAGATCTCGCACTGCCTCACCGGCAACATCCTCCAAACAGTTCGCGGCTACTACGACTCAAACAAGAACAACTCGCCGAACTACGGCAAGAACTGGAAGCGCGTCCTGATCACTTTCCACGATCTCACCGATAAGAATTTGACGCCGTACACGGCAGCCGAAGCGCTACAGAGCGAGACCAGATGGTCTGGCTGGAAGCCGGTTCGAGAGGCGATCCAATGCATCGAAATAGTGTTCCCAGCACAGTCAGTCGACCCTGAGATTAGTATCACCGGCAGTTCCGATGTGACCGAAGGCAGCAGCGTCAGCTTCACCGTCACCGCGACGCCTGCACCTAGCGCCAACCTGGACGTATCCGTGACCGTGACGCAATCCGGCACGTTCACGACGCAAACAGGCGCCGACACCGTAACGATCGGCGCGACGGGCTCAACCTCATTCGCCATCTCGACCGACAACGACACCACCGACGAACCCGACGGCTCCGTCACTGCGACCGTAGACACAGGCACCGGCTACTCAGTGTCATCGAGCGCAGGCTCCGCAACCGTCAACGTTGCCGACGATGATGATGCACCGGACAAGCAGCAAAACACAACACCAACCATCACCATCGCTGATGCCTCGGCTGCGGAGGGTGATAGCCTCACCTTCACCGTCTCAGTCAACCCGACGCACAGCTCGGCGATCACGCTGGACTACGAAACGCTCGACGGCACAGCCATCTCCCACGCCGACGTTGATGATTACACCGCCGCGAGCGGCACCGTGACGATCCCTGCCGGCGACAGTGCCGCCACAATCACGATCTCAACGACCGAAGACTCGGACATCGAGATCAACGATACGTTCACGGTGGTGCTATCGAATCCTCCGACTGGCGTCACTATCGGCGATGACACCGCGATGGGCACCATCAGCAATGACGATACCGGTAGCGTGGGTGGGCCAGTGTCGATCTTAAGGAACGTCCATGGCACCGTGAACAACCTTTACTTAATCCGACCGCAAACAACTGGCCATGTTGGAGTGTTTGAGAACGGCGAAACGAAGGAATGGCACTTCCGTTTGAGGGATAAGCCCCCGTACGCGATTACCCTCCGACCAGTGGTGTCAGACGCTCGCGACGCACATTCCCTCGTGTTCACGCCCAGCTACCTCGTGTTCACACCGAGCAACTGGGACACGTACCAAGCGCTTACTGTGCGCCACATCGGAGTCTGGGGTCTTCATGTTGGCCGTGCATGGATCCCGTTTGAAGCTGCCGAGCACCCAGGCCTTCCGACTCTCTTTAGCCTGGGGGTGGACATGTACGGTGCCGGCCGGACGCATGACTTTACGCTGGAAAAGCCGGAGTCGAATGTGTTGACGGAGGGTGGCACCAACGCCTCGCTCACCTATCGGGTAAAGTTGGACGAGGTTCCCCGCAACCCGATCACGGTCACGATCACCAACCCCGATCCGGGTGCGGTGACCGTCTCACCGATGAGTTTCGTGTTTAGCCACAAAAACTACGATGAGTTCCAGGACTTCACAATCATGCCTGTCGCTGACGGGGATAGTGACGATGAGGATGTGGAGATCACGGTTACCGTCCCGATATCGCATCCGCATATGTCTAAGGTGACGAAGACGTTCCGCTTGGCCGTGGAAGAGTCAATTGCAAGTGTGCGTGTCGACCCGCAGACGCTGACGATCGATGAGGGTGGCAGCGGCCACTACGATGTCTGGCTCCGCACTGATCCCGGCAACGGCAAGAGTGTGATCGTCACGCCGACGTTCACTGGCAGCGCCATTACTGTCAGTCCCACGACGTTGACCTTCACCGGTGGATCAACCGGCAACTGGCAGACCAAGCAGCGTGTCACGGTGGCCACGGTGCGAGACACAAACGACGAGAACGAGAACGTCTCGATCAGTCACACCATCTCCGGTGACGGAGACGGCTACAATTCGCAAACGCCTTCGCAGTCGGTCGGTGTGTCTGTGTTGGATGGCGAGGGCAAGGTCGAGATCGAATTTGATCGCAACAACAACCTCGTCCTCGACGAAGGCAACACCTCGGGCGTCGAAATCCGTGTACGGCTCACCCATGATCCCGGGCCAGCCGGTGGATCCAACAACCAGGTCGTCATGACCACACATCCCACCGGGACATTCTTGGTCGCAGACCCAACAACGCTCACATTCACGACCGGACCGAGCGGCAACTGGAATGACTGGCAGACGCTGACGATCAAACCCGCCAGCGGCAAGCTCGACGACGGTAACACCACTCATGATCGTCATTGGGTGAAGGTCGCGCTGGGAATGTCGCCGCATCAGTTGCAGAACCTGCCTGGATATCCCGACACCGTCAACGACGTCGTCGCGCGGCCGATCGACATCTTCTACTTCGACGATGAAATCGCGGACGATCTGCACCTTGAGCACTCAGCCTTGACGATCGACGAGGGCGGCAGCGCCGTGAAGTACAAGCTCACGCTCGGCGGCGACCCAGGTGGTCCCGTCACTGTCACCATCACCAATCCCGATCCAACCAAGCTCTCTGTTTCACCAACAACCGTCACGTTCCCATACGGTGGACAGGGCGACTGGCACATCCAGGAGGTCACGCTCACGGCGCTGGACGATAGTGATCCGCAGGATGAGACGCTGGCGATCGTCCACGACTACAGCGTCACCGGATACGCCAATACGCAACAGACCCTGACTGTCACCATCGACGATGACGATGAGCTTGGCTTGTCGGTATCGTCGGCCACGGTGGAGGTCGACGAAACGTCCTCGACGACGTACGACGTCCATCTCAACGGCGACCCTGGTGATGGTGCGTCGGTCGTGGTGACTCCGGTCTCGGGCGACACGACCAGGCTCACGGTCAGCGGCGCGGTCACGTTTAACGGTGGTTCGAGCGGCGACTGGATGACTCCCCAGACGATCACGCTGAACGCGCCGGTCGACGACAACTACAAGAAAGATACCGTGACCATCACGCATACGATCACAGGCTTCGCTGGAGTGTCGACCACGCCGAGCGTCACCGCAACCATCGCCGATGCTCCCCTGATGTGGCTCACATGGACTTCGGATCCAACTGACAGGATTGCGCCCAACTCAACCCTCACTCTCACCGAAGGTACGCCTGGCGAGGTCTTCATACACTTTGATCCGGATCTGTTGGCCGAGGGTGACTACAAAGACGAGTGGTTCGCTCGGATGGCCGATGGCAAGAACGATGGGCCGACCATCTTTATGGGACTCAGTGGCAGTGGGCAGTATGGCAAGAACTTCTTCTGGAGTGCCAGGTCGGCCGGAGAGAACTGCGATGGCAGGTATCCGAGACCGCGTTCGACCAGCTCCAAGTACTGTGACACCATTGATCTCCACAGCGAGGTCGATGCCAACACCACCGACGAAACCAGGTGGTTTAAGGCCGTAGTGGATAACTTGTCAGGTTACGGGGTGGCAGCACCGGGGCGGTTGAACGTCATTATCAAGGACACGTCAATTGCCATGCAGGCGTACCCATCAACGGTGTTCCCGATCGAGGACGTTGCAGCAACGGAAGAGGTCTGGGTGCGACTCAAGCGGCAGCCGGAGGCAGGCGTCACTGTCACCGTCGAGCCTGAGATTCAGTCGTCCGACAGTACCAAGGTGTCGGTCGGTCCGAGTTCGCTCACCTTCGACTCGACCACCTGGGATACGTTCCAGAAGTTCGAGGTCACCGCGTCGAGCGATACCGACACATCAAACGAAGACGTCAGGTTCAAGCTGAAAGGCACCGCGTCCGACAGCCTGGTCATCGTGCCGAATGTAGGAATCGACGTGTCGATCCTCGACGATGATTAGCAGGCTGCCGAAAAATAAGCGTGTGAGATCATGAAGGAGGTGTTGAGCCGATAGTGGAGGGAGGTCTGCGATGCGCGGCGAGACCGAGCGGCAGGCGACAATGATGGTGGCGCTGACGCCGGAGGGTTTCGTGCCGAGGGACCATCCGCTGCGGCGGATCAAGCCCTTGGCCGACTCGGCGTTGGGGCGGATGTCGCCCCTGTTCGACGACATCTACGCGGACAACTGCCGACCTTCGATTCCGCCCGAGCACCTGCTCAAGTCGAGCCTGCTGATGTCGTTGTACACGATCCGCTCGGAGCGCCAGTCCTGCGAACCACTGCGCGACAACCTCCCCCGCCTGGCCAACCTTGAGGCGGCGGCCGCGTAGCTGAATGGCTCCGAAGCGGCTTCAGGCGTCGGCACTGCGGTCCGACCTCACAACTGTCGGCCTGGGGAACCCAGCCGTTGTCCGCGGTCAGCGACAGAACAGCCGTCAATCACAACATACTCCGGCTGCGACTATCAGTACTTCAGCAGCCGGCTAGGGCTGACAGTGAGTGCGTCACCGTTGATCCCTGGCCGGCGTTGCTCGGCGAGTGATTCGAACTTGAGACTGCGAACTCGCTCGAGAATAGCGGCGCGATCCGCGTCGCCCACGACTCCAAGAGGTGTCATAGGCAAGAGCTCATCGATGGCCAATGCCCAGTAGGGGACATAGATTGGCTATCACCTCAGCATGTTGATACTTCAGTAGGTCGTCGAACAGAAGCGCATTCACAATCGAGGTACGTGTGTATTGAAGGCCCTGCGTGATGGTGTCTTTTGTGTGGCCATCGCGAAACGAGTAGCCGCGGAGGACAAAGGCCCCTGTAGGCTGCCTTGGGACATTTCGAAGTCGGTCGAGCATAGCCCGATATGGCATTCGTCGACTCTCCGCGTGCTATAGATGTGAAGGATGGATGACTCGGCTCTGATCGCCCTCCGAGGTCGTTCCACGAAAGACATCCCCCGCAGAGTTCCGGTACCAGTTGATTGAGCCGTGAAGTTTCCAGACTCGCACCCACCTGCGACCGCTGCGAGTGATCGAACGTGTGTAAGCATGTCTTCAACGCTCGCCTCTTCATCCTGATCCTCAGTGAAATGCTCGCAGATATGACCGAACGGGATACCGAGCCCATCAGCCTTAGACTATAAGGAGCGATGCGAGGCAGGCTTCAGTCTGTACCTCATCGACACGTTCGCTGGCATCACGTTGTACATGGCTGATGGAGTTGAGGCTAATCGCTGGGGTATCCGTGGTAACGGCTCGGTTACCGATGCCGTGAGCGCCGACAATGAAGGACTAACAGATTACCTCGACCGACTCGTCGACTCCGTCGGTCGCTATCCGACCATTGCTGAGTCCTATTGGCTAGGCCGCCGGACCGTCCCTTGACTCTGATACAAGCCCCCTACTTCCGTCATACCCGCGCTCCGCCGCGGGTATCTCACTGCCTTTGGCGCTAGTGTCTGTGAGCAACTCGACGAGATTGCCGCGACAAGCGTGGCAGTGACGGACTTCTAACTAAGCAGTTGGTTGATGTGAACACGCCCTAGAGCGAACAGGCCCGCGGACGGGCTATGATTGTACTTAGGCTACTCCTCCTGGAGTGTTGAACCTTTGACCATCGAGTACTTGTCCGACGGTGAGCATCTGCATCCGGGGATAGTCGGTTCCTCCGATGGAGACGTCGCCTCCTTTGGCCATTGCTGTCCGGAAGCTGCGGGCTTTGGTGTCGCCCAACTCGTTGAGGATGACCAACCCAATCATCTGGGCTTCTTCCCGGTCGAGCACACCGCGTAGTTTGCGGACGACGTTGATCCCGACGTTCTTGCCACCCTTAACCTCAACAAGCATACTGTCGAGGTTTGTTGCAGCAGGGCTGGCTTCGTAGTAGATGCGCCCGTCGATGCCGCCGTCGGCTGAGCGACGATTGGTAACGAACCCGTCGGCTTCCTCCACTGCCCATTTCTCGAAGTGGTACTTATCTCGTTCCCATAGGTCTTGGGCAGATTCGATGCTGTTGGGTACACCTTCGATTGTGAAGTCTTGGTCTGCGATGAGCCCCAGTGTGTCCTCCAGCCTGTTCTTGGCTACCTGATTGACGGAGTGGATTGCGATATCAACACCGATCCACTTGCGGCCAAGGTTCTGAGCCGCTGCGAGCGTGGTGGCGCAACCACAGAAGGGATCAAGGACCACATCACCGGCGTTGGAGCTGGCTTCAATGATCCTCTCGAGAAGGGCAACTGGCTTCTGTGTCGAGTAACCTGTCTGTTCAGCAGCTTGAGAGGTGACGGGACTGATATCCGTCCACAGTTGTTGCACTGGCTGCCCCTGCTGTTCGTCCAGATATTGCTTTCGCCTAATCGCTCCTGCGTGCGTAAAGTTGAGCCTTCTTTGGTCATCAAGCAGCTGCATCGTCTCGATGGGTATGCTCCAATCGTTGGTCACGCCCTTATAGGTGTAATCGTAACTATCGTCTGTCGAACTCTGCTCAGTTAAGTTGTCACTTCTCCACCTGCGACCGTCGGGGTCGATGTTTCGGAATGGTGCCCGAAACTGCTCCTCGTATTCGGAGAACAGCCGGTTGAAGGTCCATTTGTCGCCGTTGGAGTAGTAGAGGATCGTGTCAGTGTTGTCGTCGAACTCCTTCGAATCGCTGCGCGTCGAGGTGCGTTGCCAGATGATCTCGTTTCGGAAGTTCTGGTGTCCGAAGATGCCATCCATCATCACTTTGATGTAGTGCGATGCAGTGGAGTCGCAGTGGAGATAGATGCTTCCTTGCGGTTTGAGCACCTTTTGCATTTCCAGCAGTCGCGGGACCATGTATGCCAGATAGGCCAGCAACCGCGGCTGCGCCTTCCGCAGAGCGATCATCCACATTCTCCAGAACTCGGCAGTCTCGACATCCACTCCTCGCTCCCTCAGCAGCGCGGGGATGGTGCGGATCGTTCGCTCTTGCTCCTCGTCCAGCGTCCACGTATCGCAGAAGGCTTCAATCTGGGTTGGAAGCGGCTTCCCCGTGTTGTCTTTGTAGATCGCGTTATAGGTTCGGTCGCTATTGAACGGCGGGTCGAGATAGATCAGATCGACGCCGTTCAGCTTCATACTGAGAAGGACTTGGAGGCAATCGCCGTAGTAGAGCTCGTTCATGATGCCGACGCTCCTTTGACGAACGAGCCGGGGTTGTGCTCGGTGTTGTGTTTCCAGCATTGCTCAGCTACATAGATCATATCGAGTTGCAACAACGTCTTGCGGAAGTGGTCAACAATAGCGCCGACCACGGGCTGCCTCTCGGTCCCACGGCCCCGAGTTCCGTACTTCTGTTCGTAGTGGCGATGGTTCCCGCCTAGATCGGCCTGTTCGGCCTCAAACATCGCCCGCAACACCTAGTCGCCATCGTCCTCGTCGGCCATAGCCGACGTAATGCGCTGCTTCATGTGGTGAGCCGTCTGCTGGGTCAAATCCAAATCTTTGGCCAACTGGGGTGACGAGATTGAACTCTCAGCATTCTGCACGAGCCAGATTGCCAGCAGCCACTTTTGAATGGGAACTCTGGTATGGGCCATGATCGTCCCGGAGAGCACATTGAAACTGGAATAGCACCCGTGACAGTTCCATCGCCCCACCCGATCGGTCTCCGACTTGCGGGCTACATTGGTGCTGCCGCACAGCGGACAGGCAGGACAATCACCCCACCTGACCCGTTCCAAGTACTCGTAACAGACTTCTTCGTCAGGAAATCTCTGGAACACCTGCATCAAATTCATGGCGCCTAGGCTAGTCCTTTTGCCTCGGCAACGAGCTAAGCCCATAACTTGTAGGATCGACGCAGAACCATCGTCTTTCGTCGATAACAGCATGATGTGAACCGAAATGACCATTATCGGCGTCGGGATCGGCGCAACTCAGCCTGGACCGCTAGGCCCGCGCCTCTTCGTGGGCCAGCCTGAGCAAAGGAATCGGCGGGGGCCCGCAAGGCCGCGACACAGACCAAGCACGCCATCACCCTACGCAACCTGAACACCGCACAACGGACTCTCTCTTCCCATCGTCCACTCCGATGGGGAAAGAGAGTCGCTGCGAACGGCCGCGATCAGCCTCGCCCCGCACGACCCAGCCGCAGCCGGCGAACCGACACACGGCGGTGTGCGGTCAGTCGTCGTTGATGATGATGCCGGTGCCGGTGTCGTCTGCGATGGTGGCGCTGCTTGCGGACGTTAGCTTGATGGCGAAGGTCTCGTCGACTTCTGGCCACCCGTCGGCCCGTAGCGGTACATACAGTGCTTTACGGGTCTGGCCGGGCGCGATGGTTTGGGTGGTGTCGATGCCCAAGAAGTCTCCCCCGTAGGTTGCCGTTCCCTCTTCGAACTCAATAGTCACCGTCACCGGGACACTGCTCGCATAACTGAGCTGAAGATAGAACTCCATCAGCACATAGTCTTCGTATTCCTGCGCATCAGAGATCGACACCGTAGGCAGGTTCACAGGCTGTGGATCATCGTTATCAGAGACCGCGATCGTCGCCGAACCACTCGACTGCGAAACGGTGTAACCCGAGCCTGTTGTAACAGTCGCGGTGACGGAACCGTTGGGTTCGTCGGTATTGTCGTTGATGGTACTCACCGTGATTGTGAAGCTGCCAGAAGTTGGAACGGTAATCGTCCGAGAGCCGGTCGTCGCACCAAAGCTACCACTCTGCGAGATGGTCACGTTGACAGTGAGCGCCGAGGTCGGCGTGGGACTTGCCGTCACCGTGAAGCTTGCGTCGCTACCCTCGGTGATGCCTGAGCCAGCGACAATGCTAATGGTCGGCGGCGCCGGCGGCGGATCGTCGTCGTCCGACACCGCAACCGTCGCAGCCTTGTTCGAGCCCGAGACGGTGTACCCCGTACCTGTGGCTAACGTCGCGGTGACGGAGCCGTCGAGTTCATCGGTGCTGTCGTTGGTCGTGCTTACCGTGTATGTGGCACTGCCTGTGGTTGGGATCGTCACGGTGTCGGTGCCGGTTGCAGCTCCAAAGTTGCCGCTCTGCGACACGGTCAGGTTGACCGTGAGTGCGGTGGCAGGAGCAGGACTCGCCGTGACAGTGAACGTGGCGTCGCTGCCCTCAGTGACTCCACTGCCCGCAACAATCCTAATGGTCGGCGTCGCCGGCGGCGGATCGTCGTCGTCCGAAACAGCGACCGTCGCAGCGTTTTTCGATCCTGAGACGGTGTAACCCGTACCAGTGGACAACGTTGCCGTTACGGAGCCGTCGGGCTCGTCGGTGCTGTCGTTGGTGGTACTGACCGTGTAAATCGCGCTGCCTGTGGTTGGGATCGTCACAGTGTCCGTGCCGGTGGTCGCTCCAAAGCTACCGCTCTGCGAGACGGTCAGGTTGACGGTGAGCGTGGTAGCAGGAGTGGGGGTCGCTGTGACGGTGAACGTGGCATCGCTGCCCTCGGTGACAGCGTTGCCCGCTGAGATACTGATCTCAGGATCGGACGGTGGCGGAGGTGGAGGCGGTGGAGCTGTTGCCTCTTCGATGCACTCCAACGCTTCCCGCACCGGCTTCCAACCGAACCACACCTGTTCACCTGCGAGCGCCTCTGCTGCCGTGAATGGGGTCAACTGCGAGTCCTGGACGTCGCGGAACGTGATCAGTACACGCTTCCAGTTACGGCCATAACTCGGAGCGCGGTCTTTGTTGGCATCGTAGTATCGACGCACGGTCGCTAGCAGACTGTTCGAGACACAAGAATCAATCGTGGCCTGCAACGCAAGCTGTGCATCATCGTTATCCGACACCGCCACCGTCGCTGTACTGGCCGATGACGATACTGTGTATCCTGTCCCGCTGCTAATGGTCGCAGTGACGGAACCATCGGCCTCGTCGACGCTATCATCCGTCGTTGTCACCGCGAACGTCTTCGTGCCTGAGGATGGGATGGTGACGGAACGCGTTCCAGATGTCACGTAGTCACCGCTCTGGAAGATGCTCACACTAATAGTGAGAGCAGTGGTAGGAGCGGGACTCGCCGTCACAGTGAATGTTGCGTCGCTACCCTCGGTAACTCCACTACCCGCAGCAATACTAATGACAGGCGTTGCCGGCGGCGCGTCGTCGTCGTCCGACACGGACACCGTCGCAGCGTTGCCGGTCCCTGACACTGTGTAACCCGTCCCCGTGGAAAGGGTGGCCGTGACGGAACCGTCGGGTTCATCCGTGCTGTCGTTGGTTGTACTCACCGTGAACGTTGCACTGCCTGTGGTTGGAATCGTCACGGTGTCTGCACCGGTGGTTGGTCCGAAGCTGCCAATCTGGGAGACAGTCAGGCTAATTGTTAACGCTGAAGTTGGAGCAGGGGTGGCGGTCACAGTGAACGTGGCGTCGGATCCTTCGGTGATAGCGCTGCCCGCAGCGATGCTAATCTCGGGATCAGGCGGCGGTGGTGGAGTTGTTGCCTCTTCAATGCAGTCCAACGCTTCCCGAACCGGCTTCCAGCCGAACCATTGTTGCTCACCCGCGAGCGCCTCTGCTGCCGTGAACGGGGTCAACTGCGAGTCCTCGACGTCACGGAACGTGAACAGTACACGCTTCCAGTTGCGGCCATAGTTCGGCGCGCGGTCTTTGTTGGCATCGTAGTACCGACGCACGGTCGTTAGAACACTGTCAGAGACACATGTATCGATGACTTCCTGGGGCCGAAGTTGTGTACTGTCATCATCCGATACCGCCACCGTCGCTGAATCTGCATTGGTTGATACCGTGTAGTCGGTTCCGGCACTAATCGTCGCGGTGACAGAACCGTCCGACTCGCTTGTGTTGTCGTTTGTCGTGGGCACCGAGAGGGTAGCTGTGCCAGACGAAGTAATCGTGACCGTCTGCGAGCCGGTCGTGACGAAATCTCCACTTTGTGTTACTTCGACCGTGACATCGAGATCGGCTTCAGGCTTGGGAGTCGCTGTCAGCGTGTAGCTAGCATCAGTGCCCTCGGTCACGTCGCCGTCCGCGGCGATGCTGATCTCGGGCAGGGTTGGCGCGTCGTCGTCCGAGACGGCGACGGTTGCGGCGCTGGCCGATGACGAGATCGTGTAGTCGGTACCGGTACTTATCGTCGCCGTCACGGAGCCGTCTGCCTCGTCGTTTGCGTCGTCCGTCGTGGTGACCGTCAGCGTGTGGCTTCCTGTGGTTGGGATGGTGACTGTCTGCGTGCCGGTTGAGGCATAGTCGCCGGTTTGCGACACTTCGACGGTCACATCAAGGTCCGCCGACGGATTCGGAGTCGCGTTGATGGTGAATGTGGCGCTGCCGCCCTCGGTGATGTCCGCGCCGGCGGCGATGCTGATCTCGGGCCCCGATGTTGCCGCCGGTAAACCGCTGATTTCCAGTTGGAAGGGTCCAGTGCGACCCCCGTGGAAGGTTGTTGCTTCTATCGTGTACCAACCCGCGTTGAGCGTTCTGGTGATACCAGAGTTGTAGTTACCGTTGCCGATATCATCGTTGCGGTACAACGACGTCCCCTTGACGATGCCCTTGCCTTGACGGAGGTAGAGGTAGGTATCGTGCGAGGATGTCAAGTTGATTGAGACAAGGCCTCGCTGCGTGATCTGGAAGGTGTAGTACCGCGCAAGGTCACGACCCGGGGCGAATGACTTACAGCTGTTCGTCCACTCGCCTTGGGTTGTACCATCGACGATCAGCAGCGTAGTGCACGGTGGTAAGGTGTCGTCATCTGCGATAGCAACGGTCGCTGCACCGTTGCTGTTGGAGATGCTGTAGCCCGTCCCGGAACTGATCGTGGCGGTGACGGATCCATCGGTCTCTTCGACGCTGTCGTTCCCAGTGGGCACCGTTAATGTGGCGGTGCCGGAGGATGTGATTGTGACCATTTGCGAGCCCGTCGTGACGAAGTCGCCGCTTTGCGTGATGTCGACTGTGACATCGATACTGGCGACGGGCTTAGGTGATGCCGTGAGGGTGAAGGTGGCATCGCCGCCTTCGGTTACATCGCTTCCGGGGACGATGCTGATCTTGGAGGATGTCGCGAACAGGGGTTGGCTGAAGACCCAGGGGCGGGCCTGTTTGATGGCGAGCTTGTTCTGCGCGGTGATCTTGAATTCGATCTCGATAGCAAAGCCGACACCCACGCCGGGGTTGTACAGAGTTTTGAAATGGTCATGGATTGCTTTGAGGCTGTTCCGAAGCTGAATCATCTGCGCGTCGGTCATCAACAGGTTGCTCGCAGTGGCGAGATTTGAACGAGCCAACACGGTGGCCGCCCCTGACGGGTCCAACAACAGCGCCTCGGGCAGGGAATTCGTCTCTGGATTGGTCACCAGATTCTCGCCGACCTGCGAGTTTAGGTAGTAGTAGCCATTGCGATTGCTGACAGGGTCATAGCTGATCGCAACGCCGTTGACCTTCTCGTCGGAATAGTTTGGATGCACTAGCACACCCATCGCGACCGTCGTGTGGTCAACCCTATAGAAATCCCGCTCCAGGAATGCGCGATGATTCCATAAGCTCGCCCAGACGGCCTTGACTGATTTGTCGATACCTTCGTCGACAGTCTCGTCGGGGTCCTGGGTTTTGGAATCGTACAAACCGGCGCCGTTGAAGTCGGACAGGTCTTCGTTGTTGGTACTTGACCGATAGCGCAGCGACGTACCTTCCGGGAAGGAATTGTGCATTGTTGTGAGCGCGGTGATGATCCAGGTCGGAGATGTGGCATTCTTGATCGCCTTACGCAGATCGTCCAGCATCTCTTCCTGGATGTCATCGTCGGTTTGGAACTTCGAGTGGGCCAGCATCTGTGTGACGGCTGAAGCCAGGGTCGTTCCGATCGGTAGCGTAATCTTCTCTGCGGTCGGAGCTGTCTTCTTGCCGAGGATTGTTTCTTTACTGACCGTTGCCTGTTTCATGAACTCGTCGTAGAAGTAGAACGGGATGGCGAATCCGTCTGGCGCGACGCCGGTGGCCAACGATGTGAGCTTGCTGAGTTCAGCGACATTCGCGGCCTTGACGCCGAACGCGGTCCAGTCGGCGAAGCTTACGTTGGCAAGCGCGGTGATCGTGGTCTTCGATAAGTTGCGTTGCAATGTCTGGGTCTGTTGTGGGCGCAAGACAGAGTGATGGGCGTCGACCTCGGACTTTGTCGCGGCCCGTAAGGTGAACCCGTCCGCCGTCGTGCGATAGTACACGTATTTGCCCAATAGATCAGTGACTGCCTTGTCGATGAGCGCGTCGCGCACGAATGCATTCGGCGTCCCGTTCTGGATCGCCCGCAGATTCACATGTGATAATGGAGTCTGCGGCATCGTTGTGATGGCTCCCGCCGCCCGCGGTAGATCATTGGGTAACACACTCAAAATGGCAACATCACGAGGTCCCGGCAACGTACCCGGCTTGAACACGTTCAACAGGCCGTAACTCTCCGCTTCGTTGTACACAATATAAGTCGTATCAAGCGGAATGTCGTCCTCCGACATGATGTCGACTCTGGATGCGTCGTAGAGCGCCTTCTGTTGGTTGTATTTGGTTGTCGCGCGTTCGCTGACAAAGGGGTAGTAAACCAGTTTGCCCTTGAGAAAGGGCATCGCCGTAGCTAGGGCCTCATGTACGATTGACACTTCACGGAACGCGAAGGAATTGTAGGACTGGAACTCCCATAGATACACGCCCAACGACCCATCTGGTGCAACACCGTTCGGATAGTAAATGAGGTCGCCCTTTGCCTCGCCACTCCAACAGCAGTTGACGACATCTTGGAGCGCCGCCCACAGGAAGGACCAGTGAGCTCGGTAGACGTCTGTGTTCTGGAACCAGACCTTCGGTTGGTCAGTATCAATGTTGGCGACGTTGAACTTCACGAACTCCACGTATCTGAGCCACCTGTCGGCAACCCCGTCCCCCTGGTATGAGAGCTTCTCGAACGCTGCACGATCTTTCAGTGCCACAGACCCTCGTTCCGCAGGGACGGCCTTGGCGGGATTCGTCGGATTGTGACGGCCAAAGTTGTTGAGTTCGGTGATGTCGTCAACACAGTCTCCGTCGATATCAGCCGGATTTGAGACGAGGTATTTCTCTACCTGATATTTGTCCGCTGCCAGAGGAGCCAGATTGTCCGGCAGCGTCGTAGTTCCCGATTCGCCCCGTGTGACTGACACCGGGACGTTCACTATCGTGCCTGACCCGCGGTCGTGCTTGACGTACAGCACGAAGTAATCGTCTTCGGTCGAAGGCACTGTGATCGGCACCGATGTGACTGCTAACACCGTGGGGGTCGGCGCTACCCACCCGTCGTCGCACGGACCGGGCGACTGGGTGCCACCCTGAGCGATGGCACCTGCGGGCGCCAGCAAGTTCGCGACCCACACCAAACAAACGACCAATCCAAGACGCGCCGCCAACCTCATTCCAGACCCTCACTCTCTCGAGACCCCGTCTAGCTCGTGGGTTCGCTGCGAACGCACCTTTTGCGCGTCCCACCTAGATTGAACTCCTTTCAACGACAGCGAATCCAAGCCCATTTCTTGTAGGCCGAATACCAACAGCTTTTCCTCCTGACAAGGCGAGCCGAGTCACGGCAATCACGATAATATGCACAATATGCAGTTAACATTACCGTACCTGCAAATCCTCGCGACCTTACCTCCGTCTGGCGCATCTACTGGACGCTCACGACCTCCATTCCAGGTGCAACCTGCTCTGTAGTTCACCTTACAGAGACTCGCTGGTCCATGACTCGGCGCAGAAGGCCGTTACGTCCAGTTCGCCACATCGGCGGACTTGAGTCCGGGTGGTCGGTGTGGCCGCACGTCGGCTGCGGCAACAGGGTGCTGGAGGACGGGGCCCACCCGCTGTGCCCTGCGCGCTCGTGCGCCGACGCCACGGGTGGCGGCGTTCAGCAGCGAAGGCTATCCGAGAGGAGCGAAACGCTACCGCTGTTGCTCACCGCGCCGGGTGTTTTGAAATGGAAACCGGCGGTGAATCGATCGGTGGTCGGCGCGGCGCATCTGGACGTCCTGAATGCTACTCAACGGGGCGGAACGCGCCTTCGGGCACGGTGGCTCGGTGGTCCTCAGTGATGCGCTCGGACTCAAGGGTGAAGCTCGTAGACTTCCGAGGCTCTCACGGTCCAACCTTCGACGTCGGGGCGAATGTGGGCGACCTGACAGCCGCGATGGCCATGTCGCATCGTGTCCGGTGTCGCCGTTGGATCTGTATGTGTTGCGTGTTGCTTTGCCGGTGCTTGGCGGGCTTATTTCCACCTTTCTACGACGGTTCCGGTTGCTTGGGCCACGATGGCTCCGCGGGCTCCGTTGGGTAGTTGTTCGTACACACTGAATGTGAGCGATTCGCCGAGCTTTGCTTCGGGCCTGAGCATGAACGCGATGGCCCAGACTGACTCGTGATAGAACCGATTGCGGGTCAGGCTCGGATTGAGCTTGTGCGACTCGCCCACTTCGATCTGATGCACGCATCGTCCCCAGAGTTGTCTTCCTGGCTCGGTTCGCACATTGTTGTTTCTGTTGATGAACTTGTTCTCGTAGTTTTGGGCGTAGCAGGATGAGGATGCGAGCTCTCCCTCGGCCCAGAGGATGTAATGTCCAGGCTCGGTCTGAGAGCTACTGGTTAGGGTTAACTGCAGCAGGCAGTAATCGCCGTATTCGCCATGACCGGGGTCACAGTTCGAATCGCTTGTGAACCAGTTGGCGTCGTCCTGGACGACCTGCATGTGCATCGCGAGCTCTGTCGTCACTTTGTGCTTGATTTTATGTTTCGCCAGCACTGTTTGCTTTGGCGGTGCGGTGACTGTGATGACGCTCGCCTTGGGAGCGGTCTCTGCGCTTTCTAGCCATCGCTCTGCGAGTCGTAGCCGCAGATGGACTGTCCGCGACTCTCCAGCTGGCACATGCACAGCGCAGGGACAGGCTTCCGTGCTTGTTGTGCCGTCTGTCGTATTGGTCAGATCAACCATTCTGATCAATCCACTGGTGCGAATCGTCACGGTTTCGTCCCGCAACAGCGTGTTCGTTGCTGTAACGGTGAGACCGCATTGCTGTGCGGCTCTGACCTGTCCTTTGAGACAACTCTTACCGTCCTCAGGCGCGTCCAACGTTGCAGTGATCTGGCCGTGATCGACAAACTGATACCTGAGCGGTTGCTGGGCCAGTGTCCGACCCTTTCGACTCAGCCTCACCCGAATGCCGCTGTTGGCGTCACTGGTGAGCGTTTTGGACGCTATGATGTTGAGCCGTACGGTCGTCGAGCTTTCAGCTTCCACGTGGAACAGATCGGTATTGGCGAAGCGTTGACCGACGTCGCCTGAATCCGCGGTGAACGCTTTGCTCTGATCGAATGCCTCTGCTCCCCGGTCTTATGAATCGAGAACGACTTCGCCTTCTCGAGCGGGTTGTAGAGGGAAACAGTGAGGCCGCAGGACTCTCCGGAGCGGAGTCTGGGGGCTAGTCCTGGTATCGCGCAGGGCGTTGCGTGTAACTGGTCTGGAACAATCGCCGCGATAGGTTCGACTGGATTGATCCTGAGCTCGTACTTCGCCAAGGTGAGGGAGCCGAACTTTACTCGGAAGGTGCCTGAGTACCAGCCTGGAATCAACTTGCCGGGTTTGACTCCGATTTTGAACTCACCCGTAGAATTGGGAGCGACTACTACCGAACACGGACAATCGCCGATCGTTCGTTCGCCGGGGCTGATAGTGCTTTGGTCGAACCCACCTGCAGTGCCTGTTTCCGTGATCGTGAAGCCGGTTGCCACGCTGTCGGGGTTGTGTATTCGGACTTTCAGGTCGCATTCCTGATCGGAATCGATGCTTGTGGCGCAGGGAGTCTCGCCACTGTTGTCGGGCGTGATTGAGGCGGTGACCGCGCTACTCGCGGAGGTCAGCGACATCAAGACGAACGTGGCCACAATCAGTCCGAGCAGTGCGCTCACAATCCATGCAGGTTTGGACACTAGATTCGTCCTTCTCGAACGCCTGACGCTCGATCCCATGCTCGGGTTTTCCTTATGTGCGCAACGGGTGTTTGCATAAGGAAACGATAGACACCTTCTCTTCGGATGACAATGGGCCGTCGCACCAAAGTCGGGCAGGATCAGCCTGTGTGTCATGAATTGGGGATCAATCTCGTTGTGGGCGAGGTCGGCGCCGCGGTTTAGCAGCCAAGGCCTGGGTCGATTCGTCGTGGGTAGCCGTGGATTGCCTGGAGATGGCTTCGGATTCGACTAGCTTGGGGGGCGAGAGAGTAGGTGGGCTTGAGGGGTTCTGTTCGGTCGGGTGGCGTGTTGGTGGTTGCGGTGGCGGTGTTGGTTTTGGTGATGAGGCCGAGCTCTGAGGCGCAGGCTCCGCTGCGGCTGACGTTGGACGCGCCAGCGACCTGCGAGGTGGCGGTCTACTTGGGCGAGGTTTGGGACCCGCTCGTCGTGGCCTGGCAAAGAGTTGTCTTGGCGCAACCCGACGGCCCACCGCAAGCGAGCCACTCTACGCCTGGCGGCGAGTCAGTGCAGGACTCATCGGTACCTACTTGATCTTCACAGTCAGCATTCAGTACCAAGATTGCCGGTAAGGACTATCGGTATCGTTGATATCCCTTGGGACAGCTTCGTTGCGATCGTAGATTGTGGTATCGGCACCGTCGCAACAGTCTCGTGTACGGTCCTTCAGATCTACATATGCACCGTCTGGCGATCTGGCCGCATCGCCCCCGAACGGCTCATAGCTGTCATAGAAGTAGATTGAGCGTTGCTGCGTCGATCGGCGAGGCGCCGCAATTGACTGCGTGGGGTGTATACAATCCAGCTGGGAATCGGCACGGGCTGGTATGAGCTGAGGTACGACGACCGTCGAGGTCTGGGACAGCGCTGATCCGCCGCATCGGGTGACGTTCCCGATTCTTCTGATGGCGGTGGAGGCGCATCCGTCCGGGCGACCTTGGTCGGACTTCCGCTGAGGGTGGTCTCGGATGGCCTTGGTTGCTTGGGGGCCGTGCAGGCCCCCGCGTTTGCGGGGGCCTGCGGGTTTAGTCGTCGTCGATGATGGTGACGTCGATTGGTACTTCTGGGAAGTAGATCTTGGACGTGCTCGTGCCGGAGCCTGTCAGCTTGAAGCTGAAGTTTTCGTGGGCGGTATCAGCGTCGTCGAGCGAGAAGACGACGAACTTCTGGAACTTGTTCCAGTTGGTTGCATCGAAGCTGAGCGAACTCGGTACGACGTTGATCTCGCCTGCGTTGGCGGCTGCAATTTCCGGCTCGACCGTGATCTCGGTGTCCGGCTGGCGCTTCAGTCGGACCCAGACGTCGGCGGTGGCGGTGTCCTCGATCAGGAACACAGAAGTCGGTCCGACCTGCGCGTCGAGATGCTGGTTGGTGTCGGTGACGTGGAACTTGAGCTTTGCCGGGTAGATCGGCTTGTCGAAGAACCCGTTCTTGTAGCCCGGCAATCCTTTCACCCGGCTCGTGAAGTTCCCAGTGATATCGTCTGCATCTTTGTCCACCTTCGGTGTGAATCGGATGCGCTGGCAGTACTTGCCATTCGCCTGTAGCAGCGCTTTGTTGCCGCACGCTTCGCCACCATAGATCGAGAGGAAGCCCCATCCCAAGCCGTTCCATACTGCAGACGGACCATAGACCGTGATCGCGAAACTGGGTCCCGTGTCATCCCCACGGCGATTGGGACTGCGTTTCATCGCCGCAAACCACTCAGTCTTGAACGTCGACTCGGCCAACAGCTCAGGGTCGAACTGGACATAGAAGACGCCTTCAACGCCTTCAGTGAGTTGCAACAAGTCACCAGGTTCGATTCTATCCGTCGGATCTTCCGTCCAGGTCATGTAGATCGGCGGCGCGTCGACGATGGTTACGGAGACGTCTGGGGCGGACACCATGCCACCTAAGCCGGTCACGGTGTGCGTGACTGTGACCTTGTTGTTGTTGTAGTTGTCGTCGATCGGCGCGTTCAGTGTGACGGTCTGAGGATCTGCCCAGTCACCACCCGAACCACCGGTGAACGTGAGTGCTCCGCTGACCGTGAGTTTGGTGGTGTCGCCAGAGACTGGCGTGACCACAACGCTGACACCATTGCCAGGGTCGGAGGCGAGGTTGATGTCGTACGATCCGGATGACAATTCGTCGATCTTCACTGCGGAAGACGACAGTGTTAGCACCATTCCCTGATCGTCATCGTCAATCGTGACGGCGAGGGTCTGTTGCGCATTGGCGTATCCGTTGTAGTCGTGGACGACTTGCAGCGCGTGATCCCACGGATCACTATCCGCGAGCGCCGTGAGCGTCACCTCTTGGATGTGCCAGTCGCCCTGTCCGCCGTAGGGGAACGTGACGGTGGTCGGTGAAATGGTCAGTTTTGTTGGGTCGGGATTGGTGATAGTGACCGTGACGGGACCGCCAGGGTCGCCGCCGAGGGTGAGTTTGTACTTGACGGAGCTCCCCTCCTCGACGACCGTCAAGGCTGAGTGCTCAAGGTGCAGATCGTCCGCGATCTCATCGTCGAAGTAGAAGATGTCGATCGGCCGCGCGACGACGTCGTTGATGGTGTCGGGGTAGCCCGGCAGGTTCTGCAACTGATGCGGCGACATCCCCAGGGCGACCTTCACCCAATGGCGATCATGGGTGGTGTTACCGTCGTCGAGCTTGCCGCTGGCAGGTTTGATTGTCAGGGTTTGCCAGTCATTCCAGTTGCCCGTCGGACCGGTGGTGAACGTGAGCGTTGTTGGATCGGCGACCAAGTATGTCCCGGTGGGATGCGTGGTCATGACGACTTGGTTGTTGGAGCCACCGGCTGCCCCGGGATCGTTGGTTAGGCGGACGCGAATGTCGACGCCAGCTGCATTACCTTCGTCGAGGACGAGGTTGTTGTTGCGATCGAACTCGATCTCGACCTTGCCACCGTCGTCCAGCACGCTCACAGCGACCGATTGTGACGGTGACTGCGCGCTGTAGCCGTTGCCGTCACCAGAGATGGCGTGACTGATTGCAATGTTCTCGCTATCGACGTCCGCGTCCTTTACCGAGGTCACGGTGACACGCTGCTTGGTCTGCCAGTTACCGGTTGATCCACCGGTGAAGGTCAGTGTCGTGGGACTGACAGTAATGTCGCTGCCAGTGAAGGTCGGAGTGACGATCACGCTGTTGCCAGTGGCGGGATCAGTGCGGACCCAGACATCGTACTGGCCGCTGCCACCCTCATCGAGAGTGAGCGCCTGCGGGTCGACAAGCACGCCAGGCGTAGGTGGCTCTTCCACGACTACGTTGAACGTATTCGTCAGCTTAGAGGGTTTGGACGTATGCGGGACCGGGATTGCAACCGTGATTTCCACGTTCTCATTGTCACTATCCCCGTCAGCGACGGGCGAGATCGTGATGTCCTGGAACTCGTCGTAGTTCTCGTGGTTGAACACGAAGCTCATCGGTGAGACGGTCACCGCGCCCGGGTCGGGGTTGGTGATCGTCACCGTGATCGGGTTGCGAGGGATCGTGCCCAGCTTCACCTGATAGGTGAGCGAGGAACTGGTATCACCCTCCATCAACACATTCGGGTTCGGCTTCTTCTGAGTAATGGGATTCGCCGAGCTGGTGTCCCACATCGCCACCACCATGGAGGGATTCGTCTGAACGCCTGGATGCTCGACAACTTCAAGCCGAACACTTGTCGTGATCTGATGAACGCCCCAGTTTCCGATGTGGCGTACATTAAACGATTGTTTCGTGTTCCAATTGCTCGGTGTGAAGACGAGGTACTCGGGCGTGATGTTGAGGGATCGTCCATCGCGAGCCTCTGTCGGCACTGGCCGGATGGTGACGGTGTGCGGGGGCTTTCTGTTCAAACGGAACGGCCAGCTGCGTGCGCTGCCGTTCTCAAACACGCCAAGATTATAGTTATTGGTGACGTCGATGTAATTGTAGCCGGTGCTGAACGTGTATGCCGTGCCCACACTGCCGGTATCGTCATTGCTGATGGTGCCGGTCGCGGTGTCATCGCCGATGGTGACGCCAGTCGGCGGATTCGATAGCACCACCGTGAAGGTATCGTTGATCTCGATGTCTGAGTCTTCAGTCGTGGCAATCGTGATCGTGGCAGAACTGTCGCCGGCGGGGATCGTTACCGTGCCACTTGCGGCAGTGTAATCATCAACGTCGGCGTGGGAGATGGCAGTATCGTCGACCGTTTCGTAGTCCAGCGTGATCGCCGAGCTGTGCGTCGGGCTGACTGAGACGGTGAAGGTGAGGCTGTCACCCTCGGCAGCCGTGGCATCGCCGATGGTGATCGTGGGGGTTGCGTTTTGCTGCTTGTCCGGTGCGTCATCATCGTCGGCGACATTGACGGTTGCTGCGCCAGCGCTCGATGACACCGTGTAGCCGGTGCCTGTGTTTACGGTCGCTGTGACGGAACCATCCGGTTCGTCGGTGGTGTCGTTGTCGGTCGAGATGGCGAATGAGGTTGAGCCCGTCACGCCGATCGTTACGGTGTCCGCGCCTGTTTGCGTCGTGAACGAGCCGGACTGCGTCACGTTGACTGACACGTCGAGGTTGGCGCTTGGCGCAGGTGTCGCGGTGATCGTGAAGCTCACGCTGCTGCCTTCGGTCACGTCGGCACTGCCGGTGATACTAATTTCAGGGTCGGCTGACGGTGCTGGGAATACGAGCTCGATGCATTGGATCGCCTCGCGCACAGGCTTCCAGCCAAACCAGATGGTCTCGCTCTGTAGAGCTTCGGCTGCCGTGTACGGTGTCAGATTCTCATCGGTGACATCGTGGAAGGTGATTAGGACGCGTTTCCAGTTCTTACCGTAGTTCGGCGACCTGTTCTTGTTTGAGTCGTAGTAGCCTCGCACTGTTTGGAGGATGTTGCCGGTGAGGCAGTGTTGAATCTGGTCTTGTGGGGACTGCTGCTGCGCCGCTGGTTGGGGCGGATCATCGTCGTCTGACACCGCCACGGTGGCTTGGCCGTTGCTCGATGAGATGGTGTACCCGGTACCGCTGTCAATCGTGGCGACGATGGAGCCATCGGGCTCGTCGGTGGAGTCGTTGGTTGTAGTGACCGTCAGCGTGTAGCTGCCGGACGTAGGAATCGTCACTGTCTGCTGACCGGTTGATGCGTAGGCGCCTGTCTGCGATACGGTGACGCTCACATCCAGGGTTGCGCTCTGCGTTGGGGTGACGCTGATAGTGAATGTGGCGTCGCTGCCCTCGGTGATTGCTGATCCTGCCGTGATACTGACCTCGGGATCGGGCGTCGGGGGAACGTCGTCGTCCGAAATGGCAGCGGTCGCGGAGCTCGCGCTCGACAACACGGTGTAGCCGGTGCCAGTGTTTAGAGTCGCCGTGACGCTGCCGTCCGGCTCGTCGGTTGAGTCGCCGGATGTGCTGACGGTGAACGTCTTGCTTCCGCTCGTGGGAACGGTGATGGTCTGCGTGCCGGTCGTGACGCCAAACGACCCTGACGCGGAGACTCCCACGTCGACGCTGAGCGCTGTATGCGGTGTTGGCGAGGCGCTGATTGTGAAGCTGGCGGCGGCGCCCTCGGTGACATTGCCGTCCGAGGCGATGCTTAGTTCGGGGACGTCATTGTCGGCGACTTCGACGGTTGCCGAACCATTCGTCGTGGAGGACGTGTAGCCGGTTCCGCTGACGATTGACGCGGTGACCGAGCCGTCGGGCTCGTCGATGCTGTCGTTGGTGGTGGGGAAGGTGACCGTTGCCGTGCCTGAAGTCGATACGGAGACCGTCTCGAGTGCGTTGGGGATTCCGTAGTCGCCGGCGAGGAGTGGTGAGACATTGACGTCAATCGCCTGTGTCGGTGCCGGAGTGGCGGTCAGCGTGAACGTCGCGTCGCCGCCTTCGGTAATGTTCGCACCTGCGGCGATGCTGACCTCAGGCGTGGGCGGCGGAGCGTTGGTTGCCTTTGTCGTAATTTTGAGACTGTCAAAGAACGCCCCCCAGAACGTGAACTCGTGGTACGACTCGGGCTCCAGTCCCGTGGCCGTCCACGACGTCACATCACTGAGCTCAATCTTCTCCAGCTTTCTTGGCCCTGGCTGCCACCAGTAGAACTTCACGTCCCCTTTAGCGGGCCAGCTCAGGGTGATCGACGTGTCCGTGGTGACGTAGTCCACGTGCGTCTGCGCGCCTGAGTGGTCGGTCGAGACGACCAGCGCCGCTCCGATCAGGAGGACCATCGCGATGATCCGCCAGGTTCGCGTTGCAATGCTCGTCAAGGTGTTTCGCGACGTCATTTCGTTCCTCCATCCCGTCATCTACTGTTCGAGCGCAATCCTAGCAAACTGCATCCGCTGCTGCCTCACTGATTGGGTATCCAGCGATACCTTCGCGAGGTTGGTGCAAGGGTTGGAATGATGGCCATCTCCGTCGTTCCCGCCCTCGCGGGAAGCTCGATCCGTTTGGCGTGGCGGATACGCTGCGGACGATGAGTCAACGAGCTTAGCAAATCGGGAATGTCAAATGGACGACGGGTTGGCTGAAGTCGTTGCCACGATCGAGCCGCTCGATGAGCAGGCGATGCAGGCCGCGCGAGATCGGCAGGCGCAACTGACGAAGCCGCCGGGCAGTCTGGGTCGGCTGGAGACGCTGTCGGTCCGGCTGGCGGGCATTCTTGGGAGTGAGCGTCCGCGGGTGCGAGGCAAGCATGTGATTGTCGCGGCTGCCGATCATGGCGTCGTGGCTGAGGGCGTGACCGACTATCCACAGGTTGTCACCTCGCAGATGGTGCAGAACTTTCTCAATGGTGGCGCTGCCGTGAACGTCTTTGCTCGACAAGTTAGCGTGACCTTGACGATTGTCGACGCCGGCGTGGCCGTGCCGCCGTCCGCGCATCCGTCGCTGCGGTCGGTTGCCATCGGTCGGGGGACGGCGAACATTGCGGATGGTCCAGCGATGACTCGCGATCAGGCGATCCAAGCGGTCATGGCGGGAGTCGCCTTGGCTCGTGAAGCTGCGGACGGGGACGCTGACCTGATCGGTGTCGGCGAGATGGGGATCGGTAACTCGACGGTCGCCGCGGCGATTGTCGCGGCGATCGCCGGCGTGTCTGCGGCAGTCACAACGGGTCGGGGCACTGGTCGCAACGAGGAGCAATGGCTCCGCAAGATCTCGGTGGTGCAAGGGGCGGTGGACACCAATCGTCCCGATCCGGACGACGGTCTCGATGTGCTGGCGAAGGTTGGCGGATTTGAGATCGGCGTGCTGGCTGGCGTAATGCTCGGTGTGGCGTCGGCGCGACGGGTCGTCGTGCTGGACGGGTTCATCACGACCGCGGCCGCGTTGATCGCACACCGACTCTGTCCGTTGGTGCGTGAGTACATGGTCGCTGCGCATTTGTCGGCTGAGCGAGGGCATCGGATTGCGTTGGCACATCTTGAGCTTGAGCCGCTTCTCGATCTTGAGCTTCGGCTCGGTGAGGGCACAGGCGCCGTTTTGGCGATGCCGATCATTGAAGCTGCGGCTGCCAGCCTCAGGGAGATGGCGACGTTCGCATCGGCGGGAGTTTCCGATTCGCCGGATCGGACGTGAGTAGTCTGCGGCATGCGTTTGCGTTCCTGACAATTGTGCCGCTCGGGACGATTGGTCCACCGAGCGCTTCCGCGCGTGCTTGGTTCCCCTTGGTCGGACTTGCGTTGGGGGCTGCGCTTGTCGGAGTTGATGCGGCGAGCCGTGCTGCGATGCCTCCGATCGTGGTCGGCGCGCTTTTGTTGGCGGCCTCGCTGATTCTCACTCGCGCGTTGCACGCGGAAGGCTTTCTCGACTGTTGCGACGGACTCTTCGGCGGGTACACGGCTGAGGATCGGTTGCGGATTCTTCGCGATACGCACGTCGGCGCGTTCGCCGTGATTGGCGGCGCGACGCTGCTGATTGTCAAGTGGAGCCTGTTCGCGAGCACGCCCGAGACGGGTCGGTTTGGGCTGCTCCTGCTCGTCCCGTGTCTGGGTCGTTTTGGGATGCTGCTCGCGATGTCGGCGTTTCCGTATGCTCGAGCGCAGGGCGTGGGAAGTTCTTTGCAGCGAGGGTCTCGCTGGTGGCAGGTTGGCGTTGGCGCGGTGACGGGGCTGGTCGTGGCGGTGTTTGCGCTTGGGCTTGGCGGTATCGTCCTGTTTGGTGCGGTCGGTATCGTTGGGCTGGCCGTTGGCCGATGGATTTCGGCGCGTCTCGGCGGGTTGACTGGCGACGCCTATGGCGCGATCAACGAACTGGGCGAGGTTGCGGTTCTCGTCCTTGGGGTCAGCCTGATTTCGCTGGTGCCGAGCCTGTTCAGCGGTCCGATCTGACTGGAGTGGTGCGATGTCCCGACGACTCACCGTGGTGCTCGGCGGACAACGAGCCGGCAAGAGCAGCTATGCGCAACGTCTGGCGGAGGAATCGGGTGGATCGGTCCTCGTCGTGGCTACGGCCGAGGCGCTTGACGACGAGATGTCGGCACGGATTCTCAAGCATCAACAGGACCGACCGTCGGAGTGGGACACATTGGAGGAGCCGCTCGATCTCGTTTCCGCGATGAGTCCCATTGTTGATCGGTATCAGACCGTCTTGCTGGACTGTCTAACGCTGTGGGTGAGCAATCTGATGTTGTCCGAGCCGCCGCGCGATGTGCTCGGGGAGACGCTTCGATTGCTTGAGCGTTATCGCGCGCAGGATGCGTCGTGGATTGTGGTGAGTAACGAGGTCGGTCTGGGCACGATTCCGGCGAACAAACTGGCTCGTGATTACTCGGACGAGCTCGGCCGGGTGAACCAGTTGGTCGCGGCTGCGGCGGATGAGGTGATCTTCATGGCGGCCGGTTTGCCGCTCACGCTGAAGTCGCGGGAGACTGGTGGCTAAGGTCAATCGCCTTCGAGGGCGCCTCTGAGGCGTGGGTCGAGGACGTCGCGCAGGCCGTCGCCGATGATGTTGAGGCTCCAGACGAGGAGCGCGATACAGGCGCCGGGGAAGGCCCAGAGCCACCATCCGTTGCCGGTGATGATCACTTGTCGACCTTCGGAGACCAGGCCGCCCCATGTTGGCTCGGGCGGACGGATGCCGAGTCCGAGGAATGAGAGCCCGGCCTCGGCGATGATCGCGAATCCTGCGCCCAGCGAGACCTGCACGATGACCGGCTGGAAGCTGTTGGGCATGACATAGCGCATCATGATGCGCAGGTTGGTGGCGCCGATCGTTTGGCCGGCGAGCACGTAGTCCTGCTCGCGGACGGACAGGGCCATCGCTCTCGCGATCCTCGCGACCCAGGGGATGTTTGCGATCCCGACCGCGACGATGATGTTGATGATGTCGCGGCCGAGCACGGAGACGAGCGCCAGGGCGAGGATCAGGCCGGGGAAGGCGAGCACGGCGTCCATGATCCGCATCAGCGCCTCGTCTACGACGCCTCGGGCGTAGCCCGCGGCGATGCCGATTGGCAATCCGAAGATCGCTCCAAACAGCGACGCTCCGAACCCGACAGCGAGCGCCGCGCGGGTGGCGTGGAGGACTCGCGAGAAGGTGTCGCGCCCGATTTTGTCGGTGCCGAAGGGATGGTCGCCGTTGGGGGATTGCCAGGAGACGTAGAGGCCGTTTTCGTCGGTGGCTTGTTCCTCGTAGCCGGGGATCGGGAAGACGTCTACGAATAATGCGATCAGGACAAATGCGACCAGGATGAAGACGGCCGGTCTGACCAGGCGCACGCGGAGAAATCGGCGCATGAAGATGCGGAACGGCTCGAACCGGCTGGCCTGTTCGGGAATTGGGTATCCGCCGGCGGTGGTTTCGGCGATTGTTTGCTCAGCCATAGCGGATCCTCGGATCGAGAATGCCGTACGAGATGTCGGTGATCAGGTTGGCGATCACGATGGCGATTGCGATGACGAGGATCATCGCCTGGACGATGAGGAGGTCTCGCTGGAGCGCGGCCTGCACCAGCCATCGGCCCATGCCGGGGATGTTGAAGATTTGCTCGACGATCACTGCGCCGGCGAAGACGCGGGCGAGGAGCAGTCCGACGATCGTGACGACGGGCAGGAGTCCGTTGCGCAGTGCGTGCAGAGCGATCACGCGGCGCTCGCGCAGGCCTTTGGCTCGCGCGGTGCGGACATAGTCTTGCCGCATCACCTCCAGCATTGAGGACCGTGTCTGTCGGGCGACGATTGCGGAGAGCACCCAGCCGACGACGATCGTGGGCATGATCAGTGATCTGATCGATGCCACAGGATCGACCCATATCCGTTCAAAGCCGGCCGCTGGCAGGACGTTCCAGGTGACCACCAAGATGAGGATGAGGATCAGGCCGGTGAGATAGTCGGGGATTGCGACGCCGCCCACGGAGAGCATGGTCACGAGTCGGTCGGCGATGGAGTTGGGTTTGATCGCGGACAGGACTCCGGCGGGGATGCCGATCAGCATGCCCACGACGATCGTGGCGACACCGACATGGAGCGTGTTTTGCAATCGCTCCAGCAGTTCGGGTCCGATGGCGCGGTTGGTCAGGGTGGACTGGCCGAAATCGCCTGAGGTGATGATGTCGCCGAGCCAGGTGATCATCTGCTCGGGGACAGATTTGTTTAGACCGAGGCGTTCCTCGATCTGGAGGCGACGTTCCTCTGAGATCGCTTCGCCCTCGCCCGAGAGCGCGGCGACCGGGTCGCCGGGGAGGATGCGGAAGATACCGAACGACGCGATCGCGACGAGGATGATCACGGCGATCGATTGGAGCACTCGGACCGAGATGTATGTCCACATGGTGCTGGTTAAGGTCTTCCGGTACGAGCTGGTGAGGTATGCGTCAGTCGGTGACGGAGGAGGTGCGGGCCGAGGCAGGGCGAACCTGCGGCCTAGGCCTCGCCTCCCTCAGCTATGTCGCAGCAGCTCCCCCGGAGGGGGAGCGCTGAGTTGACTGAGGTCGCGTCGTGACTTAGACCTCGTTGCTCCACATCCAGCGGCTCTGCCACTTGCCTTCGCCGTTGAAGAGTGTCTCTTCGGCGTTCTGGATGGCGTTGCGGACACCGGTGAAGTTGACCCCGTAGAGCATCGTGTAGAAGTGGCCCTCGCCGACGATGATGTCGTTGATCTGGGCGTAGTACTGGCGTCGCTCTTCGACGTCGAAGGTGGCGCGGGCGGCGGCGACCAGGCCGTCGAGCTCGGGGTGAATCGGGCTGGAGACGTCTTGGGGGCCGGTCGGGTTGTAGACGCCGGACTCGGTGTAGGCGAGCGAGGCAATCCAGTCGGGCTCCGGGTAGCGGCTCCAGCCGGTGACGGTCATGTGGTACTCCCCGTTTTCGAAGAAGGAGGGGATGAACTGGACCAGCTCCAGCGGCTCGAAGACCACGTCGATGCCGAGCACTTCCTTGATCTGCTGTGTGTAGACCTGACAGGCGTCGATCTTGACCTGGTTGACGTACGTCGTGAGCGAGAGACCGCCCTCGGCGTTGATCGCCTCGACATCGACACCGGATTGGGCGAGCAGCTCTTGGGCGTGTTCGCGACGGTCGGCGATGTTCGGGTAGGCGACCTGCGGGTTGCCGGGGACCTCGCTGTAGGCGAGCGTGCCGTTGGGCCACTGTCCGCCGAGGGCCTGAATCATGAGGTTGTTGTGGACGGCCTGGTTGACGGCCTCGGGGTGCACCGCGTGCATGATGGCGAGTCGCAGGCTCATGTTGTCGAGCGGCGGCTTCTTGGAGTTGAAGACGAGAATCTCGGAGACGAAGGCGCCTTCCATCTCGACGATGCGCCAGTCGGGGTGCTCTTCGACCTGCGGGTTGAACTGCGGCTCGGGGATGAACATTGTGTCGAGGTCGCCCGAGAGGCCGGTCGCTATCAGGGTCGAGTTTTCGGTGATGATGTCGTAGCGCATCTCCTCGAAGTACGGCAGTTGGCTGCCGGTCGCGGAGCCGGGCTCGGGGCCGCGCATCCAGTGATTGGGGTTGCGCTTGCCGAGTACGTGCGACTGGTCGACCCACTCGACGAAGCTGTAGGGTCCCGTGCCGACGGGGTTGAGACCGTACTCGTCGCCCAACTCGTCAGCGGTCGGGACGTGGATCATCGCGCCGGCGCGGTCGCCGAGGAGGTGCATGACTGCGGCTGAGGGCTCGGACATGAGGTAGGTCGCGGTGCTCGCGTCGGGCGTCTCGACCGTGTGCACGACCTCGAAGTTGGCCTTCGGTGTCGAGGCTGGGTGCGAGGTGACGCGCTCGAGGTTGAGTCGGACATCCTCGGAGGTGAAGGCCTCGCCGTTGTGGAAGGTCACGCCGTCTCGCAGCGAGAAGATGATCGTCGTGTTGTCGGGGAATTCCCAGTTCTCGGCGAGCGAGATGTCGCCGCGCTGGTTGTTCTCCGTGTCGTGCATGACGAGGTAGTCGTGGAAGGGCTGGAAGAAGTAGGCGTCGGTGCCTGAGGTGCCCGTGTGCGGATCGAGCGACGTGGTGTTGAGGTGAACGCCGGCGTTCCACATTGGCGCGATCCCTGGGCCGCTCGGTGAGGCCTGGGCGACAGCCGCGTCCTGATCTTGCTGTTGCTGCTGCATCTGGTCAGCGCCGTCTTGCTGATCTTGCTGCTGTGCCGTCTGATCGGCCATGGACTGCTGATCTTGTTGCTGCGTCTGCGTCTGAGCGACCGACTGTCCGTCGTCATCGTCGTCACCACAGCCGACCAGTGCCAGTCCGGCGGCGCCGACGCCCGCGCGGGCGGAGGCTCGCAAGAGTGACCGTCGAGACATCTTGTTGCGGCGCATGCGTTGCCAATAGTTCCGGGTGCTCATGGGCAGAATCCTTTCGTCGGGGCGCGTGTCGACCGCGTTGGTTGTCGCGACGGTCGACCATCGCTCAATGCGCACCGATGTATTGCGGGCAGGCTAGCACGATCATCTCGAGCGGCACTCGACATATCTTGTGCCCGCTTGACGACGCTACGGGTTTGGTTGTGAGAACCCGAGCGGTGCGCCCTCGTGGAGGTTGTCGGTGGTGGTCAGTTCGACCGCGCCTGCCGTGGTCTGGAACTCGGCCGAGCCGACCTCGTTGAGCACAGCGCCGGTGTCGCCGTCGATGGTTACGGTCGCGGAGAAGTACTCGATCTCCTCGATCGTCACGTTGTCCGAGAAGAGTTCAGTGATGTCTGACTTGAGGAGGTGGGCGACCGGTGCGAAGTATGGGTGGTCGGGTGTGAGGAATCCGAACTCGAAGCCGAGCTCGTAGATCGGTGGGCCGGAGCCTTCGATCGTGCGCGAGACCCAGGCGATCTCCAAGAGATCCTCGTAGCCGCTCAAGCTGTAGCGGTCGGGTGAGTTTAGGAACTCGTCAACCGTCATGCCGCCCAGGCCGAGCAAGACCGGATTGGAGGGCTGCCAGACGGCGGCTCCACCGACCGTCTGCTCGCTGACCCAGATGCCGTCGCGATTCCAGAGGACTCGGAACGGGTCAGACTCGTCCACGGTTGTTGCGACCTCGAATGCGCCCTCACTGCGCGAGACGAGCACGCGGTTTGACACCTGGCGGGCCTCGCCGTTGATTGTGGCGTCGGTGATGAAGAGGATTTCCAGGTCCGAGACATTGCTGAGCCAATCCTCGGCCATTTGGAGCAGCGCGTCGGGTTCAAGCAGCTCGCCTGGATCCTCCCAATCGGCGCCGGCGCTGTCACTGCCGGGCGATGCTCCGTTGGTTGCGTCGGTGTCGAAGCCGAAGAGGGAGCCGTCGAGGAGCGGTTCGGGCGTGGGGAACTCGACGGGCTGGTTCCAGCGGACCAGGCGGGCCACGCTCGACACGAACAACTGCCCACCGGACGCTTGATCGGACGAATCTGATGCGTCGTCCTCGGTCATGCCGAGCAGGCCGGACATCGTCATCTCGGTCTCCGATACGAGCGGAGCTCCGTTCGTCTGGCTGATCGTGGTTCGGATCCACATCGTCTCGATCGGCGCGTCGTCTTGGAGGAGTCCCTGATCGGTCAGCGCTTGGGCGGTGGCCTCGTTGACCTTGTCGACGTCGATGTTGCATTCAACGATCCAGACGGGTTGGCCCTCGTACTCGCTCTCCACGATCGAGCCACCGACGGCGTCGACACAGCCGAAGGCGGCGTCGAACTGCTCGGGGTTGGCCATCTCTGTGGGGTCTTCGCCAATGACCGCCGAGAGTTCGCCCAGCGCTCCGTCGACGTCGGAGCTGACATCGACCCAGCCGTCCGAGCCGGGCAGCGAGATGTAGGCAGCATCCTCGGAGATCAGCATGTGCATGACGATCGGTTCATCGGGGGCGTCTCGGCCGTCGTCGGAGGAGTCGCCGTCGGGTTCTGGGTTCGCCAAGAAGAGTGAGGTGACGTCAGTTGTGGTGAGGACAACGAACGGAGCGAGCTGTGCCGTGACGATGGTTTCGATCTGTGAGGCAAGGAGGCCGAGATCGAGGTCGACATTGACGACCAGTTCCATCGTCTCGACTTCAGTCGACCACGTTTCGAGCGCGCGCGCTGCGGCGCTGAAGAGCAGGTCTGTCTTGGCCAGAGAACCAGCGTCGCTTGACGACGGTTCGTCGCTGTCTTGGGCTTGTTGAGCGTCTTGGTCTGCGGGCTGTTGGGCGGACCCGTCTGAGGCATCATCGGATGCGGACTGAGCGGCACCGGTGGTGCTGGAATCGGTGGATTCTTGCGTTTCCTGCTGCTGGGTTGCTTGTTGGGGATCGGGCTGTTCCTGCTCGTCGTCGTCGCTACAGCCGATGATCACGGCCACGGCGAGCACCGTCGCCAGGGTGATGATCCAGGTCCACGCTCGCATCGTCATGCCTCCACAACTCCTCGTTATGGAAACACTGTATCGCGCAAGTCAGGCTTGTGGCGTCGGGTTTGGGTCACGAGCCACTGGTCGGAGGTGACATGGTTATCAGGTTCGGGACGCTGAGATGGCGAGGCCGCGAACCTCTCCGAACTCTCTCGCGAGCTTGCGCCAGGTGTCGCCGCCGTCCTCGCTGAGATAGATGTAGCCGTGGAGTGTGGACGCGGCGATCACGTTCGGTGCGTCGGGATGGCTTGCGAGCCAGTAGAACATCGAGTTCGGCGGCTCTTGCAGATGGCATGGTGCCCAACTCTGTCCGCCGTCGGTGGAGCGTTGGATTGTTCCGGTGATGCCTGGGCTGGTGTCGCCGCCGACCACGAAGAGGGTGCTGGGATCGTCGTGTTTGACGAGCATGGCTCGGCAATAGACGCGGGGCGTCCGTTCTCGGAGGGGCGGAAACTCGTGCTGGCTCCATGATTCGCCTTCGTCGGCGGAGCGGGCGATGCCGAAGGGGTTGGTGGCAAACGTGGTTACGCCGTCGGGCGTGCTAACGCGGGCCATGTCGTGGATGTCGTCGTGGAGCGTCTCGGGGCCGACGGGGTTGCCGCGCGTCCAGGTTTGGCCACCGTCGAGCGACTTGTGGACGCCGTCGACCTCGACTCCCGCGCAGACCCGTTGCGGGTTGAGCGGGTCGATTACGACGGACGTGGTGCGAGGCACGCCGAACTGGGTTTGCTTGACGATGTCCACTGGTAGATCGTCCCAGGATTGTCCGCCGTCACGTGAGCATCGCAGGCCTGGGCATCCGCCGGCGAAGATCGTGTTCGGGTCGGTCGGGTCGACTGTCATTGACCAGGTCTCGCGGTCGGGCGTGTAGCTGTCGACGGTCTGCCAGGTTGAGCCGTTGTCGTGCGAAGAAAGTAAGGCATGGTCGGCGCCAGCCATGAGGTGTGAGGGGTCGTCGGGGAACACGGTGATCGCGCGGACCATGTGCTCTTCGACGCCGCGTCCCTTTTGCCAGACATTGCCGCCATCGAGCGATCGCCACAGACCCTGGCCAATCGTGCCGACATGGATTGTGATGTCCTGAGACATGCTGTGTCTCCGTTCGTTCTCGCGATTGCTACGGCATGTACGGATATGGACATGGGCCGAGCTGGGTTTTGAGGATGGCTTGGGCGTCTTCGACGAATTCGCAGAGCAGCGGTCGGGTGTCGGCTGGGTCGATGATGTCTTGGCCCGTGGCTTCGGCGGTGCGGAAGGGAGAGGCGAGGTCGCGCAGGCGGTTTTCGATCTCATCTCGCTTGGCGTCGGGGTCGTCCGACTCGTCGATCTCGCGGCGATAGGCGGCCATGGCGCCGCCCTCGATGTGCATCGATCCCCAGCGACCCGAGGGCCAGGCCCAACGCTGATACATGCCGGATGGTCGGTGCTGACACTGTCCAGCGACGCCGAAGATGCGTCCCATTACGACCGTGGCCCATGGCATCTGTGACTGACAGGTGGTCATCACGAGGCGCGCGCCGGCTCGCTCGATGCCGAGCTTCTCGGACTCGAGGCCGACCATGAAGCCGGGCTCGTCGGCGAAGGAGATCAGTGGCAGGTGGAAGGTGTCGCAGAGCTGGATCAGGCGGATCACTTTGCTGCCGCCTTTGACGTCGGTGGAGCCGCCCTCGTGCATCGGATTGTTCGCCATCACGCCGACGGGGTATCCGTTGATTCTCGCGAGTCCGGTGATCCGTGAACGTCCGTAGAAGGGCGCGATCTCGAAGAAGGAGCCCTCATCGACGCACCAGTTGATCGCGCGGTGGCCGTCGTAGGCGCGGCGCGGATCGCGCGGGATGAGGCGTCGCAGGCGTGCTTCACGGCGATTGGGGTCGTCGGTCGGTTCGGCGCGCGGCGGCAGTTCGTAGATGTTCTGGGGGAGATAGCTCAGGTACTGGCGAATCTGTCGGAAGGCGTCTTCCTCATCCTCGGCGAGGTTGTCGACCGAGCCGGACTGATAGACGTGGACGTTCTCGTCGCCGAGGTCCTCTTTGGTGATGTCGTAGCCGAGCGCCGCCTTGACGACCGGTGGTCCGCCAGGGAAGAGCTGCGAGATGCCTTTGACCATGATCGTGAAGTGGGCCATGCAGGCGTTCACTGCTGGGAGTCCGGCCACGGACCCCATCACGGCCGAGACGACCGGGACGTTTCGCAAGAGGTCGGTGTCGATCGTGGACCAGGTATTGCCGTCGGGGAGGTAGGTGCGTCCGAGGGTCTCGAATCCGCGCACCGATCCGCCGGCGGAGTCGAGCAGGCGGATGTAGGGCAGGCGCCACTCGAGCGCGCGCAGATTGGAGGCCTTCTCGGAGCCGAGACCGGTGCTCGAGCCGTCGCCGCCGCCCGATCCGCCGCGCACGGTGAAATCGCCGGCGGAGATGACGACCTTACGTCCGTTGATCTTGCCGAAGCCTTCAATCGCGCCTTTGGGCGTGAAGCCGACGAGGTCGCCCGAATCGTCGTACTCGGGAGTGCCGACGAGCGACATGAACTCCTGCAGCGAGCCAGGGTCGAGGAGGCCATCGACGCGTTCGTTGACCAAGAGCTTGCCGCGTCGACGTTGTCGGGCGACGCCCTCGGGTCCACCGCGCGCCTTGGACAGTTCCTTGCGCTTGGCGATCTCAGCGATTTCAGATTCCCAGGTCATGCATCATCTCCGTCGATTGCTAGGCTTGGCGTCAGGGTAGAGTGGGCGCTGGACGGTCAGGAGCCAGTCATGCAGAAAGTTTCGTACGTGTACTGGCAGAGCGGAGAATTCTGGCTCGGGTATCTGCGGGAGTTTCCTGATTACTGGACCCAGGGTGAGTCGATCGAGGACTTGGAAGAGCATCTTCGAGACTTGTATGAAGACTTGACATCAGGGGAGATCGACGGTGTTCGGCAGGTTGGCGAGCTCACGATTGCATGAAGCGCAGGGCGCTAATTCGCCAACTGCGCAGTCACGGCTGCTACCTAGACCGACATGGTGGAAGGCATGACCACTGGCGCAATCCAGCAACGGGTGTGTCAGAGCCGGTGCCTCGGCACAACGAGATTGACGAACACTTGGGGAGGAAGATCATTAGGAACCTGACTCGAGAACCCAAGCGTCGACGCTAAATCGAATCAAGGTCGCCTCATGGCGAAGTTGGGACCGTGCCGATTTCGGGTATGGGTCAGCCCAGGCGGCGGCGTAGGAATTGATCGAACATGGGGACGGTGAAGTCGATCACGCCCCAACGTGGCGAGTAGCAGAGCCCTCGCCTGATGAGGGAATCTCGGACGGGGCCCAGCTGTGTCGTTGTCTTGCCCAGGGCCCGCGCGACATCGCCTGATCCATATGGCCCGGGGCCGAGCGATGACATCGCAGCTAGATAGTCGCGTTCGGCGGGCGTGGTGCGGTCGAAACGAACCGCGAAAAACCCGGTGTCAAGATCGTCGATCGCAACGGGCATCGCGACCTCAACGTCGCTACGGTTGATGACCTCGTCATGCTCCGCTGCGTCCCACGCTTGCTGAGCGAACTCCTGCAGAAAGTAGGGATAGCCCTGCGTTTGCTCTAAGACAAGATCTAACGCTTCGGGCTCCCATGCAACCTGCTCGCGTTGCGCAGGCAGCGTCAACGCGAACTGAGCGTCCTGCGGGTTGAGCTGGTCGATTTGCCTGAAGACAAACAGGCGCTCGGCGTAGGATTTGGCCTCGCCAGCGAGTGCCGGCAGCGAAGGCAAGCCTGCCCCGACCAGCATCAGCGGTAGTTCTTCCTGACTGATCCGGTGCAGAGCGACAATCAGCGCGGCGAAGTGCTCCCGAGGGAGATACTGCATCTCGTCCACCGTAAACAGGACGCCCGACTGTTGCGTTGCCGCGAGTTGGCCGACTTCAGACAGGAGGTCGGCGAGGTCTAACTCAAGTGCACCGGAATCGGCGTATCCCTGGATTGGGTCGATTTGCAAATCGACGCTGCCCGCGTCGGGAATGTTCCAGCGCAACTGAAACGATCGCAGGACGCCAAGTGCTTGGCGCACCCGATCCGCCAACTCATGGCGGCGGGAGAGTCGCAGCAGCGCTTGTCGGGCGAATGCAGCTACGGAGTCGAGAAACTGATCATCCTCGGATGCTTCGAGGTGCAGGTGGGTCCAGTTGAGACCCGAACCGACCTTCCCGAATTCCCGCAGCAATACGGTCTTGCCGACGCCGCGTAAGCCAGTCAGCATCATGCTTCGGGCCGGTCGGCCAATTTGCATGCGGCGAATCGCGATACCGAACTCTTCGATCAATTGGTCGCGCCCAACCAAGGCCGGTGGCGGCGTGCCTGCTCCAGGGCTGTAGGGATTTCGGACGGGATCCATGTGGAGATTATAGGAGATTTATCGACGTATAACCGATCTTCTTATACGGGCATAACATCCTTATACATTGGCTGCCGCGACCGCTTTCTGGGCTCTTTCGGCGAGCTCGGGTTGTGGTTCCCACGCCGGGTCGATTTGGGCTCGGATGTTGGCTGCTTTTGTGGCGATGGCGAACTCCTCGAGCGCGAGCTGTTGCAGGGACTGCGTCAGGGTCTGGTCTGGGTCTTGCGCGAGGCGTTTGGCGTGCGTCCACCAGGGTTGTTGCATCGTCTCGTCGGTCGCCTGCATCAGGATCTCTTCGGTCACCGCTCGATGTCGGACGAGCGCGTAGAGGATCTGGACGGGCGTTTGGGGTGGTTCGAGCTGGGCTGGTGGCAGGTTTTCGGGCCAGATCAGGTTGGCCTCGGCGGTACACGCCTCCGACGCGCAGTCAGCCAGCGAGCCGATTGGCGTTGGCTGGTGGAGATGCGCCTCGGTTGCGCCGGCGAGGGCGGTCGTGAGGACTCGTCGGGTGAGGAGGAGGGCGTAGCCCCACGCCTCGGCCGCTTCTGACTGCATCGGAACTAGAGCAGATCTTGGCCGCCCGCGACCTCGAGCGCGGAGCGGATCGTTGCCTGAATGCCGTCGTCGGGGTCGATCAATGGAGCGCGCAGCGGCCCGGCGTTGAAGCCGATGTCGTTCAGCGCCCATTTGACCGGGGCAGGATTGCCGATCAGGAAGAGTGCCTTGACCAGCGGCGCGATTGTCACCTGGAGGCGGCCGGCCTCGGCGGTGTCGCCACGCTCCCAGGCGTCGTACATCGCCTTGATTTGTCCGCCGACGAGGTGCGAGAGGACCGAGACGGCGCCATAACCGCCCATCGCCAAGATGGCGAGATTGTCGCCGTCGTTACCGCTCCAGATGCGGAAGGCCGGCGGCGCGGTGCGGATGATCTCGGCGATCTGCTCGAGGTCGCCCGAGGCTTCCTTGACGCCAGCGATGTTGGGGCAGTCCTCCGCCAGTCGCACGGTAGTCTGCGCGGTCATGTTGAGTCCGGTGCGTCCGGGGACGTTGTAGAGCATGATCGGCGTCTCGGGGACGGCGTCGGCGACGGCTTTGAAGTGCTGGTAGAGACCGTCTTGCGACGGCTTGTTGTAGTACGGCACGACCTGGAGGAGTCCATCAACGCCGAACTCAGCGGCTTGCTCTGAGGCGTCGACCGCTGTCGTGGTGCTGTTCGACCCGGTGCCGGCGATCAGCGTGCCGCCGGCGTCGTGGACGACGGGCAGGAGCTCGCGGAAGAGCATGCGCTCCTCGTCGTGGGTGAGTGTGGGGGATTCACCGGTGGTGCCGGCCACGACCACTCCGTCTGATCCTGACTTGAGCAACGCGGTCGCGAGGTGCTGCGCCTGTTCGACGTCGATCGCGCCGGCTTCGGTCATCGGCGTGACCATCGCGGTGTAGAGGCGCCCCCAGTCTGGAGCATCGTTGGGGTCGGTCATGGTTCGGGCTTTCCGTCTGTAGAGGCGTCGGTCAGGGTCTGGGGCTCAAGGGTACAAGGTTACGGTCGGGGTGTTTGGAGGGTAATCGGGATTGGCGCATCAGCCGCCGAACACTCGCGGACCTAGCGGGAATCTCGATCGGTTCGGCAAGGACGATGTGCTGCTGCGTACACACCTTCCGCGTCACAGCTCATCTCGGACTCAGCGAGATACCCGCGGCAAGGAGACCTTTGAATAACTCAGTTTCCCGTCCCCGCCCCCGAGCGGGGACCCGCTTTGGCAAAGCCCAGGCTGCTCGGATAGGACCCGGTTGACCAGATACCGGCGACAAACATGGCCACCGGTAAGAAGCCTGGGAAGGAGCAGGCCCCCGCTCGGAGGCGGGGGCGGTTGAGGGGTTATACATCGGTCTCTGCGAGGGGGGAGGAAAGGGATTATGCAAAGGCCTCCGCATTCGGGATCGCCGCATCAGCCGCGGAGCGTCTTGTTGACTAGGTTCAGTAGTCCAGCGATGCGCTCTTCGTTCACTTCGTCGATCAGCACGGTGGTGATCAGGGCTTTGTATCCAGAGACCTTCTCGGGGCGGATCACGTCATAGGTAGAGATCAGTGCAGGCATTTCTTCGGCAGGTAGCTCAGGTTCCCACTTCTTCAGGGTCGCGATGTACTTCTCCATCACTTCGTCATGGAGGGTGAGCATCTCTTCGTCTTGTGGGGAATGGGTGTGCGTGTTGGACATTGTTCGGAGATTGTGCCTGCACGTGGTACCTGAGCTTACCACTCGGGAGCGCCTTCTAGAGGTGGTCGGGGTCGAATTCTGTCACGCCGAACCCGGGATTTGACGGGTTTGCGAGGGCTTCTCCGATGAGGTGGATGGAGTCCTTCATTGCGGCCCAATCGACGGTGTTGGCTGCGGTCGTTGGGGGTTGCCAGCGCCAGGCTTGGTGCTCGTCGGAGAGCGTTGGATTCGCTCCTGGCTCGACCAGGGCGACGAATGCGGGGACGAGGTAAATCGTGTCGTTCTCGGGGTTGTAGAACATCTCCGGCCGGTCGATCCGGTACCAGTGCTCGACGGCGTTGAGGAGACTGGTCTCTTCGTCCAACTCTCGGAGTGCGGCCTGCCAGGCGGTTTCGCCTTGGCGTTCCTCGATGTGGCCGCCGACCGTCTGCCAGGCGCCGGCGAATCGGTGTCCGACGGGTCGCTGCAGCATCAGCATCTCGATGCCTTCTGTGGCCAGTCGGACGATGTAGACGGCGACGATGTTGCTGCGTATCCGCGGCACGGATTGGCTACTCCGCCCACTTCGGGATTGTGGCGTCGAAGGAGTCGTAGAACGTCACGTACGGTTTGACATCGAGCACGGGCGTGCCGTTGACGAGGTCGAGTCCGACGACCTTGGCGACGTTGCCGTCGACCGATTCCAATGGACAGATCGAGATCGAGATCGGGTTCGGTCGGTGCGCTGTGCGGGTGGCGAACACGCCGACTTCGGGTGTGTCGGTCCCGCCCGAGGGATGTAGCCGCAAGAGCGAGCGGCCTTCGTCCGTGACCTCACCCATCCAGGCGATGACGAAGAGGTGTGAGAATCCCGAGAGGCCCTCGAGGGCTGGTTCGAACTCGGCTCGGAAGACGAGCTCGGAGCGGACCTGCGCCCAGACGCGTCCGGAGGTGTCGTTGATCGCGTTGCGGACCACCGCGACCGGCGACAGATCGTCGATGCGGTCGGGCAGGCTGTGCAGCGCAGCGTCGCGGGCGACGCTCGGATTGACTAGGCGTAGACGCTCTCGCCAGCTCGTCATGGTCACCTCCCCTTGCACAGGGTACGAGGCTGAGGCTCGGGCGGGTTTCTGAAGCGTTCGTCATTCCCGCGCCCCGCCGGGGACCTTTGAATAACTCAGTTTCCCGTCCCCGCCCCCGAGCGGGGACCCGCTTTGGCAAAGCCCAGGCTGTTCGGATAGGTCTCGGTTGACCAGATACCGGCGACAAACATGGCCGCCGGTAAGAAGCCAGGGAAGGAGCAGCCCCCGCTCGGAGGCAGGGGCGGTTGAGGGGTTATTCAAAGGTCTCCGCTCCGCCGCGGGAATAGCGGGGTGGGGGTGAGGGGTGCCGTTGGCGGGGAGAGGCCCGCTTTGCCATGTTTTGCTGGTGATCGCACCGGCGGGCCCCTCAGCCGCTTCGCGACAGCTCCCCCGAGGGGGGAGCTCTTCCCGATCGTGATTGGTACCACGTTGCTCGCGATGTGCCTGGAGCGTGCTCTCGGTGATAAACTGCTGTTAGTCAGAGTATCGCCCCCGAGTTCAGCGGCCGATGCTCCCCTTGGGCGCGGATCGCCCCTGTCAGGACTCTTACCTTGGCCGACCAGGTCTCAGGACACGCAGCACTGCCCGTTGATGATGGGCAGCCGGCAGTCGGCCGGGAGGCCGACCCTCCGACCGTGGACGCGTCGGACAGCGGAGGCGGCAGTTACGACGCCTCCGATATCGACGTGCTCGAGGGGATTGAGGCGGTTCGGCGACGGCCGGGGATGTACATCGGCTCGACCGGTCAGGCCGGGTTGCACCACTTGGTGTACGAGATTGTCGACAATTCCGTCGACGAAGCGATGGCCGGCCATGCCACCCGGATCGATATTGCCCTCCAGCCCGGTGGTTGGGTGCAGGTTCGCGATGACGGTCGCGGGATTCCGACCGACCAACACGCCAAGACGGGGAAGTCGGCGCTCGAAACGGTGCTGACCGTGCTTCACGCGGGCGGCAAGTTTGGCGGCGGCGGATACAAGGTCTCGGGCGGGTTGCACGGTGTGGGCGCATCGGTTGTGAACGCGCTGGCGTCACAGCTTGAGGTTGAGGTCCGTCGCGACCGCTACTCCTACACGCAGACGTACGTGCGCGGCGTGCCGACTGGTGGCGTCGAACGAAGCAAACTTCGTCGCGGCACAACCCCGTCCACCGGCACGATGGTCCGCTGGGTCGCGGATGACGAGGTGATCGATCACCTGGAGTACGACTTCCACACGTTGGCTCAGCGCTTCCGCGAGATTGCGTACCTGAACAAGGGACTGTGGATCTGCTTCCGCGACGAGCGGGACTTCCCGCCCGACTTAAGTGAGGCCGATCGCGCGGCGCGGGAGCCTCGCGAGGAGACGAACTTCTACTTTGAGGGTGGGATTCAGTCCTACGTCCGATTCCTCAATCGCGACCGCGAGGTGCTCCAGGGGCTTCCCTTCCACCTCGACCGTGAGGTGGGCTCGAACGGCTCGGCGGTGGTCGTCGAGGTGGCGATTCAGTACAACGGCGATTTCCAGGACTCTGTCTACGCCTTCGCGAACACGATCAATACGCACGAGGGTGGGTCGCATCTGACCGGCTTCCGCTCGGCGCTGACGCGGGCGATCAACGACTTCGCGCGTCGCAACAAGCAGCTCGGCGACAAGGATCCCAATATCACCGGCGAGGACACCCGCGAGGGACTGACCGCGGTGATCTCGGTCAAGCTCGGCGAGCCTCAGTTTGAGGGTCAGACCAAGACCAAGCTTGGCAACCCGGAGATCAAGGGCATCGTCGAATCGGCGACTGCCGAGGCGCTCTCCGAGTACCTCGATGGTCAACCACGCGAGGGTCGGCGCATCGTCGAGAAGTGCCTCACGACCGCTCGCGCTCGAGAGGCCGCACGCAAGGCGCGCGCGATCGTCCAGCGCAAAGGCGCGCTGGAGGGGGCGTCGCTGCCAGGCAAGCTGGCCGACTGCTCGGAGCGCTCGCCGGAGTTGTCGGAGCTCTTCATTGTCGAGGGCGACTCGGCCGGTGGCTCGGCGAAGCAGGGTCGCGACCGTCGCACGCAGGCGATTCTGCCTTTGCGCGGCAAGGTGCTGAACGTCGAGCGCGCGCGGCTGGACAAACTCCTTGGCCATGAGGCGTATCGGACGCTGATCACGGCGCTCGGGACGGGGATCGGCGAGGACTTCGACCTCTCCAAACTGCGTTATCACAAAGTCGTGATCATGACTGACGCCGACTCGGACGGCGCCCATATTCGCACGCTGCTCCTGACCTTCTTCTTCCGACACATGCGCGAGCTGCTCGATGAGGGCAAGCTGTACATTGCTCAGCCTCCGCTCTACCGAGTCCAGGCGGGACGTCAACAGGCGCAGTGGTTGTACTCCGATGCCGAGCTCGAGGCCTTCATGGACAAGCAGAAAGAGGGCCAGAAGAAGGTCTCCGTGCAGCGCTACAAGGGTCTCGGCGAGATGAACGCGGACCAGCTCTGGGAGACCACGATGGATCCGCAGGCGCGCGTGCTCTGGTCGGTCGATGTCGCGGACGAACATGCGGCGGACGATCTGTTTGTCAAGCTCATGGGCGACGACCCAGCCAAGCGTCGACACTTCATCGAGCAACATGCCGACATGGCGCGGATCGACGTCTGAGCCGTGTCCCGGCCCTCGAATCGCGACGCCCACCGTGCACCGCTGTTGGCAATCCCTTCCTCGTTACAACGATGGTGGCGCGGCCAGCCGCGACTTGCGCTTGAGGACTCGCCGGCGGCGCAGCTGGTCGAGCTCACTGCGATGGCGCCTGTCGAGCGGTTGCTCGTCCTGGGTCCTGATGCGCCGCTGCTCGCTGGGCTGATCGCTGATGCGGCCGCGTTGGAGCCGATCCCGATTGCGGTGCTGTCCGACGCTCGACCTTCCGTGACCACATCGGAGGTGGATGCGGTACGGGCGCAACCGCACCGATTGCCGCTTGCCGACGGGGCCGTTGACTTCGTGGTCGCGCCTCACTTGCTGCGTCAGTGGGACAACGCTCAGGCGCTGCGAGTGTTGGAGGAGTGCTGGCGAGTGCTCGACCATAACGGGGTCGTCGTGCTCTGGGAGATTGCGCCGTCGCGGTCGCGGTCGCTCAACGGGGCGTGGTCGATGTTGTTGGGTCGCAACGGCGCGGAGCCGCACCTGCGGAGCTTCGCGCAACTGGGTCAGCTCGCCTACGACGCGGGTTTCGCCTGGATTCAGACGCTCCCGCTGCGGCCGTTCCTCTTCCCTCCGGGTCCGCGCCTCACCGTCCTCGCGAGGAAGGAACACTACACCGCCAACGGCGTCGGCGATGGGTAGCGCTGGTCGCGCGGAGGAATATCGCCAGCCGGGTTGAAGGGCTTGCTAGTAGGCGAAGCAGTGGAGCAGTTCAACGGAACGCCGGAGGAGCTCCAAGACCTGATCTCTGAAATGGGCTATTCGGGCCAATGGAGCAGCGGCGGCTCCAAGCATGTCTTCAAAGCCGGCAGTCGAAGCATCCACGCAGACAGCGGTTGAGGGTCCCGCAGGCCCGAACGAGGCGGAGCGGATCTGCAACGGACGCAAAGCCGCGAGTGAGGCAGAATGTGGTCTTGGACCTGGGCATGCTCATCGCCGCCTTCGGCAGGACGAGCGTGGCGATTCTGAAGAACGGAGACGTGTCAGTGCCGTCAGGCGCCAGTGGCATCATCTACCTCGCCTTGGAGAAGCACGTCATGGAAACAGCGACGGCCCTCTGCGAACGGTTGCAAGGGGCTGGATTCGAACTGAGCCCAACGGCCATTGTGAAGACAGCAAGCTCGTGACTGTCAAGAAGCATGTTGTGATCTACACAGACGGCGCTTGCTCTCCCAATCCTGGTCCGGGCGGCTACGGCGTTGTGCTGATGTATGGCGAACACCGTCGGGAATACAGCGGGGGCTTTCGCTCCACCACGAACAATCGCATGGAGCTGCTGGCGCCGATTATAGGGCTCAGTGCCCTAAACCAGAGCTGCCGGGTGACGCTATACAGCGATTCCCGCTACGTGGTGGACGGCATTCAGAAGGGCTGGGCCAGAACGTGGCGAGCCAACGGGTGGATGCGTAACAAGAAAGAATCTGCGGTTAGCCCGGACTTGTGGGATCGGTTGCTCGACCTCTGTGACAAGCACGATGTCGAGTTTCGGTGGGTTCGGGGCCACTCTGGGGACCCAGAGAATGAGCGTTGCGACCAGCTAGCGGTTGCAGCTTCCAAAGGGGCTGAGCTGGCCGCTGATGAAGGTTACGAGCACCCAATCGATTCACGTGACCTGTTCTCTCGAAGCGGGTAGCGTCCTGAGCCGCAGCTGTCCATGTGCTGCGTGTCAGGGATTTGGGAGGCCGTAGAGGTTTTGGGCTTTTGCGTAGCGCAGGGCGGCTGATGGGATGTCGGCTGTGACGTCTTTTCCCTTGGCGATTCGTTCTCTCAGCTCTGATGCGGAGAGGTCCATTGGCTCCATTGGCACCCAGTCGAGCCAGCGACTGAGCCCGTAGACGATTCGGTCGAGGTGGCGACGGTCGAGCTCGGCTCCTGGTCGGACGGCGGCGGCGATTCTGGCGCAGGCGAGGATCTCGTTTGGTCGGTGCCAGTGGGGCAGGTCGAGGACGGCGTCGGCGCCCATGATCCACCAGAGCTGCTCAGCGCCGCGCTGTCGGAGCTCGCGCACGGTGTCGAGCGTGTAGGTGGGTCCGTCGCGACGCACCTCGATGTCCGACACCTCGAGTCCGCCGCGACGCTCCTCGACTGCGGCGACCGCCATGGCGAGACGGTGCTTGGCCGGCGTGACCTCGCGGTCGCGCTTTCGCCACGGGTCGCCCGCGGGGATGAGGATCAGTCGGTCGAGCTCCAGCGCCTGCGCGGCCGCGTCGGCGAGGTAGAGGTGTGCGCGATGGAGCGGGTCGAACGTGCCACCCAACGCTCCGACGCGCTCGTGCGGCTTGAACCGCAGCTCTTCGCTTCTGCCGGCTCCTCCGGTGGCCCCCACGGTCGCTATCGCTCCCATTCCCATTTGATGCGCGACTTGCCGATCTGCACCGTGTCGCCCGGTTGGCAGCCAGCTCGATGGAGCGCGGCGGCGACGCCTCGGCGGTCGAGCCAGCGGTAGGTCTCGGCCAGGGCTTCGTCCTCGTCGAGCTGCATCATGGCGACGAACCGCTCGACCGACTCGCCGCGGACTCGGTAGAGGCCGGCGCCCGCGTCGGCGACCTCGAATCGGCGACCGTCCTGCTTGGGCCGCACGACGGGGATGGACGTGTCGCGCGGCGGCTCCTGGGCCCGTAGATCGGCGAGGGCTGAGGTGCAGGCAGCGATGACCGCGTCGACGCCCTCGCCGCTTACCGCCGAGCAGAAGATTGGCGTCAGGCCTCGCTCGGTGAACTGTGCGGCGAGCTCGTCGCGGAAGAGGTCGACCTCTTCGAGATCGACTTTGTTGATTACGGCGATCTGTGGGCGCGCTGCGAGCTCGGCCGAGTATCCGGCCAACTCGCGGTCGACCAGCTCCTTGGCGGCGAGGGGTTCGTCTTGCGAGCCATCGATCAGGTGGACCAGCAGGCGTGTCCGTGAGGTGTGACGGAGGAAGTCGTGGCCCAGTCCGGCGCCGTCGGCCGCGCCTTCGATCAGTCCTGGGAGGTCGGCCATGACGAACTCGTCCCAGCCGACGGAAACGACGCCCAAGTGCGGCTCGAGTGTGGTGAATGGGTAGTCGGCGACACGTGGCCGGGCAGCGGTCAGGTGACGGAGCAGCGACGATTTGCCAGCGTTGGGCAGGCCGACGATGCCGACATCGGCCAGGACACGGAGCTCGAAACGCAGTCGGCGCCGCTCGCCGGCCTCGCCGCGCTGGGCGACTCGCGGAGCCTGGTTCGTGGAGCTGCGGAAGTACATGTTGCCGTGGCCACCTCGACCGCCCCAAGCGACGACCAGCGATTGGCCGTCCTCGCGCAGGTCGACGAGTTGGCTCGACTCGGCGCCGCCGGCCTGCGAGACGATCGTGCCCACGGGCAGCTCGAGGGCCAGCATCGCGCCGGCGCGCCCCCGTTTCTGGTTGGTTCCGCCGTTCGTGCCGGACTCAGCGCGGAAGCGTCGCTGCCGACGGTAGCGACGCAGCGTATTGAGCTGGCCGTTCGCGACCACGACGACGTCGCCGCCGCGTCCGCCACGTCCGCCGTCGGGGCCGCCGCGAGGCACGAACTTCTCACGGCGGAACGACACGGCCCCGCGGCCACCGGCTCCGCCCTCGACTTCGATCTCTACAGAATCGATCATGAATCGAGTGTATCCACACCGTCGACATCTTCTTCAGAGATCAAGATCTTTAGGGAGAGAATGAATTTAACCCGTTGTTGTTGCTGTTGTTGGTGCGCATGGCGTGGACAACTGCCCGATCTGGCGGTCTGCGCTGGAAATGAGCGCGATCTGGTCGTGGATTGTACGTGGGTCATGCGGTGTTGGCGATGGACAACATGTCGATGCGTCGTGGGAAGACGTCGGTGACTTTGGCGGGTCGTGGGCAGGATGTCTGTTGGATGTGGGGCATGTTTGGTGATTTCCACGCTCTGTCCGAGGTGTCAAGAGAGTACGTCCGCCCTCGGAGAGGAGCGCTCTTCCTGATTGGGGCTTCTGGCCTGGCCGTTAGGGAGAGAGGCGGAGCCGGGCGCGGATGGCGGAGACTTCCTCAACCCATGACTGGGCGCCGGGCTTCGTTGGGTCGGTGAGCAGGTTCTTCACTTTGTCGCGACCGTGCAGAACGGTCGAGTGATCGCGTCCGCCCAGGGCCTCGCCGATCTGGCTGAGCGAGAGTTCAGTGTGTTGGGTCGCGAGGTACATCACGATCTGGCGTGCGCCCGCGGTGCGACGGTCCTTGCGTTTGGCCGTGAACAGCTCGGGCGAGACCCCGGTGATGTCAGCGGTCGCCGCGATCAGGTCTGGGATTGTGGGCTTTGCCCGTTGCGACACCTGAGGGACGTAGGCAGCGAGGTCGCGCGTGATCATCGCGGGCGTGACCGGGGAGCGCTCAGTCTCGGAAGAAATGCGCAGGCGATTGAGCATGCCGAACAGTTCACGAACGTCGGTCACGGGCCGTTGGGCGATCATCGGGAACAGGGCGTCATCGATTTCTAGGCCGATATCGATGGCCCCGTGTTGGAGGATCGCAATGCGCAGTTCGAAGTCGGGCGGGTTGATCTCGACAACGAGCCCGCCATGGAACCGAGTCACAAGCCGCTCGCTCAACCCTGTGAGCAGTCGCGGCGGCTGGTCGGAGGCGATCACGATCTGGCGGCCGCGTGAATGCAGCTCGTTAAAGACGTTGAAGAACTCATCCTGAGTCTGGACTGCCTTGGCCAGCTCTTGTACGTCGTCGATCACAAGTGCGTCGGCGGATTCGTACTCCTCCTGAAACTGCGGGCGCCTGCCACTTTTGACGGCATTGACGAACCCCCGTACATAGTCCTCAGCGTTCACGAACTTGGTGTACCGCGTGCGCACCAGGACGTGGCCAATTGCGGTGAGCAAATGGGTCTTGCCCAACCCTGAGCTGGCGTAGATGAAGAGCGGGTTGATGTCTTCACCCGGGTGCCACGCGACACGACGCGCGGCGGCATGGGCGATCTGGTTCGTTGCTCCCTCGATGAACCGCTCAAACTTGAGTTTGGGTTGCAAGTACGGCCGCGTGCGTGCGGGCTGAATCGGCTGGCTCCGACCGTCCGTCGGAGACGGTTCCTCCGACGAGAAGATGTCAGGCTCCTCAGCCGAGTATTCCGGCAAGCTGGCAACCCGCAGCTCGATCTCCATCGAGCGGCCGGCGGCCTCTCGCACCGCCGAGGCCATGGCTGGGTAGTAGCGGGCGCGGATCGTTTCGAGCACGAACACGTTTGGAACGCCAACGTGCAACACCCCGCCGCGAACTTCGATCGCGTGCGTGTCGGCAAGCCACTCGTTGAAGTCGACGTGGTCGATTGAATCGCGGAGCGTCTGCAGGGCGCGCTGCCAGATCGCGTTGTGGTCCGCGTAGGAATCGCCGAGAGGTCGATTAACTCGGTTCGCCATGCGCCGACTCCTCCAACGGACAAGAGTTCGTGTTGCTGAACGGCATCCCGACCGTGGTGGTGACCAGACTCGCTGATCGAGTGGGAGGCCGCTCGAGGAACATACTAGATACCAATGGTGCGAACGGAGGCGCGCCGAGAATTGCCGATCTGTGCCCTGCTACCAGATTAGAAATCCACATCTTCCTCAAGTATTCCACAGGCTCGTCGCCATGGCTTGACAAGTTCGTTCTGTGGCATTCCATAACCGATCTGGCCGACTTTTGGGGTGTTAAATCTGCGGTCGTCGATCCCGCGTAGAATGCACAGGATCGCGACTCGACCGCCTGGCGGTCGGACGGGCTGCCAACGGTTCGTGAGGCGAAATCGGGCAGGTATGCCGGCTGGAGGGGAGACTTGCGATGCTGATCGCAATCGATATTGGCAACACGACGCTCCAAATCGGTTTGTTTAATGACCGTAAAATTGTGCATACGTGGCGCCTCGCGACCCAGCATGACCGCCTGGCCGATGAATACGGGATCTTCGTCGCCTCATTGCTCCGTTATGAGGGCGTTCAGATCTCCCAAATCGACGGAGCGATCATCTCCTCGGTCGTGCCGGCGCTCGCTCCGGTGTTCCAAGAGGTCTGTCGCAGGTTCCTCCGCACCGAGCCGCTGCTCGTCTCCTCCCACATGCGCAAGCCGGTGCGGATCGGGATCGAACACACCGAGGAGCTGGGCGCCGACCGCATCGTCGACGCCGTCGCGGCCTGCTCGCGTTACGGTCCGCCCCCGCTGATTGTCGTTGACTTTGGCACAGCGACCGTCTTTGATGCAATCAACGAGCACGGCGTGTACATCGGCGGCGCGATCTCGCCAGGCATCGGGATCTCCACCGACGCGCTGTTCGACCGCGCCAGCCGACTGGCGCGAATCGACCTTGAGCGTCCACCGGCGGCGATCGGTACGCGGACGGAGACGGCTCTGCAGAGTGGTATTCTGTTTGGTTATGTCGGGTTGGTGGAGGGGATCATCACCCGCTTCCGGCAAGAGCTCGGGCCGGCCAAGGTGATCGCCACGGGCGGCTGGGCGCAGAGAATCGCTGAAGAGACGGACATTCTCGATGTCGTCGATGACGACCTCATCCTGTGGGGTCTGCGCGAGCTCTACTACTACAACGCTGAAGGCACACTATGAGCTCCGACCAGCCCGCTGCTGAGGCTCCGCCTCCTCGACCGCTCGAAGGTCGACGGGTCACGCTCGGGGTGACCGGCTCGATTTCCGCCTACAAGAGCGTCGAGGCGGCGCGCAGGCTCGAGGACGCCGGCGCGATCGTCGATGTCGCCCTGACACCGTCAGCGGCGCGCTTCATTCCGCCGCTCACTTTCCGATCGCTGGTCAAAGGCGAAGTCGCCGCTGGCCTCTGGGACCCGTCCGCGCCCGCCGAGCAGCACGTCGCCATGGGCCGTCGCGCCGACGCCATGCTGGTCGCACCGGCCTCGGCCACGACGATCGCTAAGTTGGCCCAGGGCATCGGCGACAACCCGGTCACGCTAACCGCGCTAGCGACGAGCGCTCCGCTGGTCGTGGCGCCGGCGATGGACTCGGTTATGTACAGCCAGCCATCGGTGCAGGCGAACCTGGAGTTGCTCAAGGCCCGTGGCGTCTTCATTGCCGGTCCGGCGATCGGTCGGTTGGCATCGGGAGGGCGCGGATTGGGCCGGCTGATTGAACCGATCGAACTCGCCGCCGCCGTTCGCTCGGCGATTGGACGGACTGTGGGCGACCTGCGCGGGCGACATGTCATCGTCACCGCCGGCGGGACTCGGGAGCCGATCGATCCTGTCCGCTTCGTCGGCAATCATTCGAGCGGCAAGATGGGCGTCGCCGTGGCCGAAGCCGCTCGCGATCAGGGCGCAGCCGTGACGCTGATCACGACGCAACCGCCGCCCGTCGGCCGCTACGGCATCGTGGTGCGCTCAGTCGGCACGGCGATCGAGATGCAGACCGAGATCCAGAATGCGGCCCGAGGCGCGAACGCGCTCGTGATGGCAGCCGCTGTGGCCGACTATCGGCCGGCTGAGGCGGCGGCATCGAAGCTCAAGAAGCAGGACGCCGAAGAAGCGGGCATGACGCTCGAGCTGGTCGAGAATCCCGACGTGATTGCGTCGATTGAGGCGCCACATCTGCTCAAAGTCGGTTTCGCCGCTGAGACCGACGATCTGATCAATAACGCGAGAGCCAAGATCGAGAAGAAGGGTCTCGCCTTCATCGTCGCCAACGACGTCACCCAGTCGGACGCGGGGTTCCAGGTGGATACGAATCGAGTCGTCCTGCTTGACGCTTCGGGAGAGGCCGAGCGCTTGCCCTTGCTGCATAAGTACGACGTCGGCGTCGCCATTCTCGAGCGGCTCAAAGCCCACCCATCCTGGCCCCGTCGCTGACGGCCAGCCGTTCATAACAGACCGTTGCTTATCTCTGCTCCTTTGGGGTTTGCGATCGCAAACCCGAGTGGTACCGTACCCGAGCCATTGACCCCCTCAGAAATCGGTGTCGGCACATTGAAGGAAGAGACAGACTGATGCAACACATCGCTGATGCAAGCGCGAACGGTGTCATCCGTCGCTCGTTGCTTGCCGCGACCATCGGCCTCGTCGCGATCTTCGCGTCGATCGTCATTGGTCAACCCTTCGCTACCGACACCGCCAGCGCGGCGAGCGCCACCAGCGGCGATGGTCCCCAGGTTTCACTGATCTGCAAGCGGGTCACCGCATCGGGATTGGCGCTGTGCCGCCTGACATCCGTTGAGGCGCTGGAAGTCGGCGACCAGGTTACGTTCCAGGCGAGCACGCCAGACGGCAGCCAGCAAGATGTCACGATCGAGTACCAAGGCAGGGTCGGGTTCCGTGACGCGCCGTCGTGCGATGGCCCGGGCGCTTGCTACGTCGTCTGGTTCCGCATGCAGCAGGCCGGCGCGAATCAGGTCGCGATTACCGGTGTGACGTATCAACCTGTGGGATCGACCGTTCCTGAGACAATCATCGAGCAGCCGGAACCCCAGGCGGTGGTTAGTGCGGCCTCGCCGACAATCTCTCCGACAAGCGGCAGCACGCAGCAGGCCGGAGTGCAGACGGCCGACGAGACGGGCGAGGAGGCAGGCGACCAGAGCAACGGGGACCAGTCCGCGTCTGGTCAGGCGACTTCGGCGCAGACGATCGAATCTGGCGGGGCGCAGACGCAGATCGGTGCGTCGCAAGAGCAGAGCAAGCAGACCAAGCAGCGGTCGCAGCAGCAATCGCAGCAACAAGCCCAGGGGTCACAGCAGCAGATCTCAACTCAGCAACAGGGTTCGACGCAGCAGCAGATCTCGACGCAGCAACAAGGTGGACAAGCACCGAGCCTGTCACAACAGCAGCAGCCGGAGACTCGATCTGAGTCCGAAACGCAGTTGACATCCTCGAGTTCGGGCAGTCAAGCGGGAACGAGTGGCAATAGCAACGGTGGTCAGACTCCAGAGCCGGTGGTGCTCGACCCGCCCGAAGAGAGCTGTCCCAGCGCAGGTTGCACCGAGGCCTCAACGAATAGCCAGACGACCGTCACGATCAAGGCCGAAGAAACGGACACCGGTACCAAGGTCGTCGTGACCGATGACGACGGAACAAGGACACACGATTCCACGAACGAAGCTGAGAACGACGATCCTCAGGAAGAAAATGAGCAGTGGAAGAAGGAGATTGAGAAGGCGGTCGACGAAGGCAAGACGGTCGTGATCAGCACCGGCGTTGGAACTGGCACTCCGTCGGAGCAGTTCACCACCATCCAGATCGAGGATGCAGCCGCCGAAGCCGGTGAGCCGTACGAAGTCTGCATTGACCACCCGGAGCACATACGCCCGGGCAAGACGGTGGTGAGTGGTGGCAAAACAATCACGATCGACCCCATAGTGACTCCGGCAGAAACAATTTGCCACATGGTCACACCGGAGTAAGACACGCTCACAGAGCAGGGAGTGGCCCCCTCAGGCGCTCCGCGCCAGCTCCCCCAGAGGGGGAGCTCTGAATTAGGCAGAGCCGCAGGAATGACGGGTCGAGCTGCCTACTTCAGTTTGACCGCGGTGCCGTACATGTAGACCTCGGCCATGTTTTGACCGACGTCGGAGCTCTCCATCTTCATCGCCACGATGGCGTCGGCGCCCATCGCCGCTGCTGATGCCTCGAGCTTCTCGAGGACCTGTTCGCGGGTCTCGGTCATCAACTTCGTGTAGGCGTGGATTTCGCCGCCGAACATGCTCTTGAGCCCCGCCAGGATGTCCCGACCGACATTGCGCGACCGCACCGAGTTGGCGCTCACGAGCCCCATCACTTCGGCGATTTCGCGGTTTGGCACGGTCGAGGTGGTCACAACTAGCATCTTCATCTCCTCTGAAACTGCACTGGCCATCTGAACGTCAGCCTATTGACTAGCAGCACCGCAAGCCATGCGAAGAGACACACCGCAATCCCGGCGACGGCGTCGAGCGTCCAGTGGTTCGCCGTCGCCACGACTGCCCAGCTCTGGGAGAGCGGAATCGCGATCGCGAGGGTGCGCATTAGAGGATGTTGGGACGTGCGCCAGACCGCGAGTCCGGCGATCAGTGCCCAGCCGACGTGGAGCGACGGTAGCGCCGCGTATGGATTGACGAACACGCCCACTTCCTGCGCCTGATACGCGGGCGCTGCACGGACCGCGAGCGTGTCGATGTAGCCCAACTCGGGCATCAATCGAGGTGGCGCGGTGGGAAAGAGAAAGTACGAGGTCACTCCGATCGCGCCGGAGATCAGCAGCGCATTGCGAAAGGTGCGCCAGGTGTCGCGGTGCGATCGCCAGAGCCAGACCGCCAGCACGATTAACAGCGGCATGTGGCCCCAAAAGTATGTGCCGTTGGCGAAGTCGATGAGCGCGTTGGAGCTCAGAATCGACTCGTGGATTGCCGTCTCCCAGTCGAGCCGGAGCCGCTGTTCCAGATCGAGAATGTCGCGGGCGCGTTGGAACGCCTCCTCAGCGCGGTCAGCGACAGCGCCTCGAACGAGGTAATAGATCAGCGCGCCAACTGCGACGGCCGCCAACTCGCGAAGGAACTCACGCATGTGGTCACGCTATCGCGGGGGCTCTTAAGCGAGGTGCGTCATGCGTCATTCCTGCGGCTGCCGGTCCGTCACACCCCAGGGCGGCTCGTTCGTCACGCACGCCCCCCAATCCCGTCACACCCGCGCTTGCCGCGGGTGTCTCGCCGAGTCCTGCATGCGTTGTGATGCGGCAGATGCGTACGCGGCCGCCCATCTGCATTGCCGAATCGATCGAGATTCCCGCGGCAAGCGCGGGAATGACGAGGTTGGGAGGATCGGTAACCACGGGTTGGGGGCGCGTGAATGGCGGTGTTGAGCATGCTTCGTGGGTCGCGTGTGGCGGTGTTCTGGCTCGCGGGTGGTCGTTAAGATGGATTTGAACAGTCTGCATGTTCCCGTAATCGCTAGAAACCCGAGACACCATCATGGACATCACTGCGAGCGGCGCGCCCGCTCTTGAAGCCGCCGCCGATCACCTGCTCGTCTTTGCCACGAAAGATGACGACATTCTCGACGGCGGCACCTTGCGACAACTGAACGACGCGCTCGACGGTGGGCTCGCGCCGATGGTGGCGTCGGGCGAGCTCTCTGGCACCGTCAATGAGACGGTCGTTGTTCATACCTTTGGCCGCATTTCGGCTCCGCGCGTGGTGATCGCTGGACTTGGCCCGGCGGAGCGCATGGGCCTCGACGAAATCCGCCACGCCACGGCCAACGGCGCGCGCAAGGCGCGATCGCTGTCGTCCGGCACGCTCGCGGTCGCGCTCGACGGTGCGACCTGTGGCTTCAGCGTCGCCGAGATCGCTGGCGCGATCGGCGAGGGTCTGGGCCTCGGCCTGTATCGATTCGACCGTCATCAGTCGCCGAAGAAGGCTCCCAACGTGCTCGAGCGGGTGTCGCTGCACGCTGATGATGTCGCGGCGGTTGAGGTGGGTATCGCCGAGGGTGGCTCGCTCGCGGGGGCGGCCAATTTCGCTCGCGACCTTGCCAACGAGCCCTCCAACTTGCTCACTCCGACCGAGCTCGCGCATCGCGCGGAGGCCTGGGCTCAGGCGCACGATGTCGAGATTGAAGTGATGGATGAAGCCACCGCGGCCGAGCTGGGCATGGGATCCTTCCTCGGTGTGGCGAAGGGGTCGCACCAACCGGCGAAGTTCCTCATCCTCCGACACCGCGGCGGCGCGGACGAGCCAGGGCTCGGGTTCTGCGGCAAGGGCATCACCTTCGACACCGGCGGCATCTCGATCAAGCCGGCTGCCAATATGGAAGCGATGAAGCAGGACATGTCGGGCGCTGCCGCGGTCGTCGCGTCGATGGGCGCGATCGCCGACCTCAAGCTGCCCATCAACGTCACAGCCCTCGCCCCGTGCACCGAGAACATGCCCGGCGGCAACGCGATCAAGCCGGGCGACCTGTTGACCGCCATGAACGGCGCCACGATCGAGGTGATCAACACCGACGCTGAGGGTCGACTCGTCCTCGCCGACGCGCTCTCCTACGCCAACCATCTCGGCCTCTCGCCGCTGATTGATGTCGCCACCCTGACGGGTGCTGTGGCGGTGGCGCTCGGTGATGTCGCCACTGGGGTGATGGCCAACGACGACGATCTCGCCGCAGAGGTGATCGAAGCGGGCAAGCGCGCCGGAGAGAAGTTCTGGCAGTTGCCGATGTTCGCTGAATACGACGAGCAGATCCGCAGTCAGGTCGCTGATGTGAAGAACACCGGCGGCCGCCTGGCGGGCGCGATCACGGCAGCCAAATTCCTCGCTCGGTTCGCTGGCGACACGCCCTGGGCGCACCTCGACATGGCCGGCACCGACGATGCTTCGAAGACGCGTGGAACCCAGGTCAAGGGCGCGAGCGGCGTGCCGGTGCGTTCGTTGGTCCGATTCGCCGCGGGTCGGGCGGAGGCATCGGCGTAGACTGAAGACAGTGAGCCATTTGGAAAGAGGCCGCACATGGCCGAGTTTGAACCTCTGACTGACCTACCAGAAGCGGAAGAGCGCGCTTTGCGCGATCAGTACCGCGCGGAGATGACGGAGCTCGCAGACAAGTTCTGCGAGGAGCGCGGCTACATCTTGATGAACGCCGATCAGACGATCGAGGACTTCGTCAACATGCGAATGCGGTTTGGCAAGTTCTTCTGTCCGTGTCAGCCGGCGAACAACGACGACACCATCTGCGTTTGCGAGCCAGTGCTCAACGGTCTGGTCGATTTCGAGGGAACCTGCTTCTGCAACTTCTTCACCCTGCCCGAGGGCAAGACCGCGATCAAAGACGAAGTCGCGCTCGACCTGTAGGTCGCCGTCGTGCCCTCCGTCGTCGCGCGTCTGCGACAGGCACGACGCGCAATCGGACCGGCGGGCGGCGTCCCTGCCGTCAATCGCAGGCTCCTCCTGCGACTCCCGCTCCCGGTGTCGTCAATCCGCGCCCCCTCCCCATGCCAAGCGCTCCTTCCGCCAATCCCACTCCCCCTTTTCCCTTTCTCGCGCCCCCTTCTGTGATGCCCACTACCGGCACCGTCACTTCCGTGCCCTCCACTTCCGTCACATTCCTGCCCTCCTCTTGCGTCATTCCCGCGCAGGCGGGAATCCATCCGTGACCACGTCTCGAGCGCATGCTGGTCGCCACTGACGCACCTGAACATCACGTCCGTGCAGTATGATTTTCCTGCCCATGACCGCCAAAGCACCCTGCGTCTACATCCTCACGAGTAAGCCGAAAGGCACTTTGTACATCGGCGTCACCTCTGACCTTCCCAGACGCATTTGGACACACAAGCAGGGCTCGATACCTGGATTCGCCAGCCGCCACGGACTCAAGCGGCTCGTCTGGTACGAGTATCACGACGATATGGAGACAGCGATCCTGAAGGAAAAGCAGCTCAAGAAGTGGAATCGGGCTTGGAAGTTCCGGTTGATCTTCGAGTCGAATCCGACGTGGCGAGACCTGTACGAAGACTTGGCGTAGTCAGAGGAGCTGACCGAGGAAGCAATACGGGCGATTTCGCCGCTGGCTGAGTTGGTCACGGATGGATTCCCGCCTGCGCGGGAATGACGGAAGGAGGGCGCAGGAATGTGACGGAGGGGGGGGGGGCGTGGAAGTGACGTTGCCGGGAGTGGGAATCACAGAGGGGGCCCGAAAAAGGGAAAGGGCGGAGTCGGATTGGCGGAAGGGGCTTTCGCGGTCACGGGCAGGAGACTCGTATTGTTCGGCCGTGATGTTCAGTGGTGTCGGTGGCGACTAGCAGGCGCTCGAGACTTGGTCGTGGATGGATTCCCGCCTTCGTAGACCTTTGGATAATCTTTTTCCTCCCCCTGCAGGGGGAGGTGCCGAAGGCGGAGGGGGTCCTGCTCCGCCAAGCGCTATCTGGTACCTGCGCCAGCAGGACCCCCTTGTATCTTCGCTGTCGCCCCGGGAACAAGTGTTTCCCGGGGCGAAGCGTGGTGCGGTAGACCGATTCCCCCTGGGCCTGTGAGGCCGTGACTGAGCTTGGGTCGCCGCACCACTACAGCGAGAGAGCCCGAACAGTTGCCCGGGCCCTGGAGCCCTCATCTTGCAAGGACGGGCCTACGCAGGATAGGAGTGGGAGATGACCGAGACGAGTCGCTACGTCGGCATTGACGTATCACAACAGTGGTTGGATCTCGCCATCCGGCCGGCTGACGGACCCGCCCAGCGGGTGGACAACGACACGGCCGGGATCGACGCCCTGGTCAGTCAGTTGGAGGCGCTGGCACCGACACGAATCGTGCTGGAGGCGACCGGCGGTCTGGAGCGGCCGCTGGTCGCGGAGCTGGCCGCGGCGGGGTTGCCGATGGTGGTGGTCAACCCGCGCCAGGTTCGCGACTTCGCCCGCGCCACCGGCCGGCTGGCCAAGACCGACGCGCTCGACGCCGCCGTCCTGGCCCACTTCGCTGAGGCCGTCCCGCTGCAGCTGCGCCCGCTGCCCGATGCCGAGACCCAGCATCTGCGTGAGCTGCTCGCCCGACGTCGACAACTGGTCGCGATGCTGGTCGCCGAGGGCCAACGCTGCCGCGCCACCACCCCCACCCTGCGAGCCGGGATCGAGGCGCACATCGCCTGGCTCACGCAGGAACGCGAGCGAATCGAGGACGAGCTCCAGGCCAGCATCCAGGACAGTCCCCACTTGCGGGCACAGGACCAGCTCTTGCAGAGCGTGCCCGGCGTCGGACCGCAGATCTCGCGCATCCTGCTCGCCCAACTGCCCGAACTGGGCCAAATCGACCGGCGCCAGGTCGCGGCCCTGGTCGGCGTCGCCCCCTTCAACCGCGACAGTGGCCAATGGCGTGGCCGGCGCAGCATCTGGGGCGGTCGCGCCACGGTCCGTGCGGCGCTCTACATGGGCACCCTCGTCGCCACCCGCCACAACCCCGTGATCAGCGATTACTACCAGCGCCTGCTCGACCGGGGCAAACCCAAGAAGGTCGCGCTCACCGCCTGTATGCGCAAACTACTGGTCATCCTCAACGCCATCCTCAAGAGCAACACCCCTTGGCAACCACCTCAACACGCTTGACTTCCAAGACAGTTGCTCAGTCGCTCCGCGACAGTTCCCCCTGCGAGGGGGAGCAAATTTGATCAAAGGCCTCCCTTCGCGGGAATGACGGCGCCGGGAGTGGGAATCACGGAAGGTGGGCGTGGGATTAGCGAAGGGACGTGGGAGAGGCAGGAGGCTGTCAGATGGGAGCGCGAGAAAGGGTAAGAGGGTGTGCGATCGACGACGAGGACGCTTGGGAGGGGGTGGTTGGAGTGCTGGTGGGTGGTGGGTTTCTTGGGCTTGGGGTTAGTTTTGGTGTTGGAAGATGGGGAGGGGGGCGAGGGGGGCGTAGATCTCGACGGACAGCTCGTAGACCTGGTCGGCCCATGAGTCCCAGTCCCGACGCGCGACTTGGGCTTGCTCTGACGAGAGTGCTGCTTGGACGACGGTCTCGTCCTCGAATGTGTAGCCCATCAGGTGGGCGCCGACGATTGGGTCGGAGCCTCGCACCCGAAACGCTGACACGATTCCTGGGATCTCGAGCACGTGGGGCAGGTGGGTACGCCGATGCCAGGCCTCGAATTCCTCGAGCACGGTCGGATCGAGCCGTGCCCGGACGATCATGATTGGATGTCGCATCAGGGCTGTCATGTTGCTCAGTGTCGCATACGCCACCGTTCCGCAACCGCTTCGGCGCGCGGTCGCGGCCGATTGTCTGCTAACGTCTAGACAGCGAACAGATACAGCCACAGCGACAAGATGTAGCGCAGCACCCTCTTTTGAGCTTTCGAGTTACCGAGCGGTCGAACGCAATCGACAGAGGGCAGGCGGGGAGCGGTCGGCTTGGACAGCCGCCAGCGACGACACCAGTCACCACCCATTCGATCCCGTTGCGCATCATCGCCACACGGCTCATGGGGATAGGCCTACGTATGTTGAGCAAGGATGAAAAAGCCGAGATCGCCGCGAAGTACGGCCAGCACGAGAACGACACTGGATCGCCCGAGGTCCAGATCGCGCAGTTGACCCAGCGAATCGCTCGGTTGACCGACCACCTCCGAGAACATCGGCACGACTACCACACCCGTCGCGCCCTGATGAAGCTCGTCGGTCAGCGTCGGCGACAGCTCCGCTATCTCAATCGCGAGGATGTCAATCGGTACTCCACGCTCGTCAGCGAACTGGGGCTGCGCCGTTAGTCGTACGGCATATCGCGGGGACGCGCTGAGGTTTGACTCTGACGAACAGAGCCCGGCGACGTGCTGATCGGGCGCGAGCCGCCCGACAACGAGCTATCCCAAGACCATCACCTGCCTGTGGTTGAAGAAGCAACCGCAGGTCGTAGGAAGCACAGGACCACAGACCCATATGGAAATCATCACCCGAACCGTCCAGCAAGAGATCGCTGGACGCACCCTCACGATCGAGACCGGCAAGCTGGCGCATCAGGCTGGAGGGGCGGTCACCGTCCGCTACGGCGACACGATGCTGCTCGGCACGGCCACGGCTTCCAAGCCGCGACCGGGGATCGACTTCTTCCCGCTCTCGGTTGAGTTCGAAGAGCGCCTCTACGCCGCTGGACGAATTCCCGGTTCGTTCTTCCGACGCGAAGGTCGACCGACCACCTCGGCGATTCTTTCGGCCCGGCTGACGGACCGTCCGATCCGCCCGCTCTTTCCCAAGGGCTACAACGACGACACGCAACTGATCCTCACGATCTTCGCGGTCGACATGGAGAACCCGCCTGACACGCTGGGCACGATTGCTGCCTCGGCGGCGCTCTGCGTGTCGGACATCCCATTCGACGGACCGGTCGCCTCGGTGCGCATTGGCCACGTCGACGGTGAACTCGTTCTCCAGCCGACGTTTGCTCAGCTCGAAGCGTCCGACCTTAACCTCGTCGTCGCCGGCACCAAAGATGCGATCACGATGGTCGAGGCGGAAGCGGGCGAAGTGGCGGAATCGCTGCTCGTCGACGCGCTCGCGCTCGGTCAGGAAGCGATCAGTGTGATCTGCGAGATGCAGAACGCGCTGGCGACAGAAGTCGCGCCGGCCAAGCGCGCATACACGCCGCAAGCTGTCGATGCCGACTTGCTCGCCACACTCGAATCCAACATCGGCGACGACTTGCGTTCCGCTCTACGCGACGCTGAGGACAAGGCCGATCGTGACAGTCGCCGAGCGGCCGTCAAGGCCGCGCTGCTCGATGGACTCGACGAAGATGCCGATGCCGAGGCCCACACCGACGCTTTCGACGCGCTCGAGAAGCAGATCGTCCGAAACAGCATCCTCGAGGACGGCGTGCGGCCCGACGGTCGTGGACTGGCCGAGGTCCGACCGCTCTCAGCCGAGATTGACCTCGTTCCGCGTACGCACGGCTCCGGACTCTTCCAGCGCGGCGAGACGCAGGTGCTGAGTGTCACCACACTCGCTGGATCGGGCATGGCGCAGCGCATCGACGACCTCACCCCTGAGGACTCGAAGCGCTTCATGCACCACTACAACTTCCCGCCGTTCTCGACAGGCGAGACCGGTCGCGTGGGTAATCCCTCGCGACGGAGCATCGGACACGGCATGCTCGGTGAGCGTGCCATGGCCGCGATTCTTCCGCCATTCGAGGAGTTCCCCTACACGATTCGTGTGGTCTCCGAGGTGCTCGCCTCGAACGGCTCCACGTCGATGGCTTCCGTTTGCGCGGGCGTGCTCTCGATGATGGACGCCGGTGTCCCGATCAAGTCACCGATCGCCGGGATCGCGATGGGCCTGATCAAGAAAGAGGACGAGGTCGCGATTTTGACCGACATCGTCGGCATGGAAGACCACCTCGGCGACATGGACTTCAAAGTCGCTGGCTCTCGTGACGGCGTCACGGCGCTGCAGATGGACATGAAGGTCAAGGGCATCGACCTCGAGATCCTCACTCGCGCGCTCGACCAAGCGCGCGATGCTCGCCTGCAGATCATGGATGTCATGCTCGAGTGCATCTCCACGCCGCGCGAGCAGATGTCGCCACACGCCCCGCGCATCCTGCGCGTCGACGTGCCGGCCGACAAGATTGGCCAGTTGATCGGCCCTGGTGGACGCAACATTCGTGCGCTCCAGGACGACACTGGCGCGGAAATCTCGGTCGAGGACGATGGCGCGGTCTTTATCACCGCTGTCAACCAGGCCTCTGGCCAGGCCGCCTACGACCGCATCTCCGCGATGACCCGCGACATTGAACCGGGACAGATTTACACCGGCAAGGTCGTGCGCATCCTCCCGTTCGGCGCGTTCGTCGAGATGGTGCCGGGCAAGGACGCCTTGGTACACATCTCCGAACTCGCCGACTACCGCGTCGACAAGGTCGAAGACATCGTCAGTGTCGGCGACGAGATGCAGATCATCGTGATCGAGGTGGACAACCTCGGTCGGGTCAACGCCTCGCGCAAAGCGCTGCTCAACGGCGACGGCCCGCCGCCGCGTGACGATCGTCCGGAGCCGCGCGAGCGCCGGGGTCGTCGGGATCGTGATGACCGACCTCCGCGACGCGAACGTGAACCACGAGAACCCCGCGAGCCGCGTGAACCGCGCGAATCTCGGCAGCGCCGACCTCGCGTCCCGCGGGACGCGGTCGAGACCGATGAGCCAGCTAGCCAGTCGCGTCCCGTCGACGATGAGCCGGCAGCGGCTCCACCGCAGCCTGACGAGGAGCCGGCGGTTGCGACCGCGTCGCTCGAGGACGCACCAGAGGCTGTCGCTGCCCCAGAGGCGCCTGCCGCACCGACGGATGACACCTCAGCCGCTGTGGCGCCGCCCCGCGAGGGCCAACCGCGCCGCCGGCGACGTCGACGCCGCCGAGGTTCCGCTCAGCAGCGTGAACAGTCGGAACAGTCCGGACTGCCGTCGGGCGACGACACGAACCAGTCGTCCGGCGACACGAGTGGTGATGGCGGCCAGCCGCCCGCCGATCAGGGCAGCGGACGATCCGCTCCCCGTGACAGCGGCGAGCAGGAAGAGCGACAGCCCGACTCCAATATCGCCCCGCGGCGTCGCGGTGGGATACTGTCGCGCGTCAACATCCGTCGCAACCAGCAGCCCGAGAGCGACGGTCCGCCACCGCCGCCGCCACCGCCACGAAGCGACTTCGGCGCGCCCAGCCGCTAGGTCGACAGATAGCAGAGCCACGCCATGAGCCGGTGTGCAAGCAGGTAGGTCATGACTCGCCCCGATATCGGCCCCGACATCCGCGTAGTGATGAGCGGCGCAGGCAACATGGGTCGCCAGATCATGACCGCCGTCGACGAAGCGGACGACCTCGAACTCGTCGGCGCGTTGGACGGCCTCGCCAGCGAGGACTCGATCACGATCGCAGGCCGCGAGGTGCCGCTGAGCAACTCGCTCAGCGCACTCGACGACTGGCGTCCCGACGTAGTCGTCGATTTCTCCAACGCCGAGTGGACCGAGCAGCTGATCCCCGTCCTCGTGCGGCTGGGGATTGGACCGGTGATCGGCACGTCTGGGCTTTCGGACGAGCTGATCGAACACGCGACGCGAAGCGTCAACGAGCGCGGTATCGGTGGCGTGATCGCCGCCAACTTCGCGCTCGGCGCGGTGCTGATGATGCACCTCGCCAATGTCGCTGCGCCACTCTTCGACTCCGTCGAGATCATCGAGCAGCACCACGATGGCAAGGTCGACGCTCCGTCGGGCACCGCCGTCGCCACGGCGCAGTCGATGCGCGCCGCTCGCGATACCGACTTCACCCGTAACGAAGCCGAGCGTCACAACGTGCCCGATCACGACTCGCGCGGGGCCGAGCTCGGTGGCGCGTCGCTGCACTCGGTTCGCCTGCCCGGACTGGTCGCGCATCAGGTCGTGATCTTCGGCGGGCACGACGAAACGCTGACGATCCGTCACGACTCGATGAGCCGCGCCTCGTTCATCCCGGAGATTCTCCGCGCCGTTCGGGCGGCGCCCGAGCTTGACCACCTCGTGATCGGGCTCGACCGACTGCTCGGTCTGCGGACCGACTAACCCCATCCACACATCACACACCACCCCAACACAAGGAGACACACCGTGGGACGTGAACTGACCGTTGCCCTCGTCGGAGCTACTGGCGTCGTCGGGGCCGAGTTCCTCAAGTGCATGGAAGAACGCGACTTCCCCGTTGCGGAACTGCGTCTACTTGCGACGAAACGTTCCGAGGGTCGTGAACTCACTTTCCGCGGCAAAACGCACATCGTTCACGAGACCACACACGACGCCTTTGACGGCGCCGATGTCGCGTTCATCTCTGCCTCGACGGCGGCGTCGAAGGAGCTCTGTCCGGTTGCGGCGGAGCGTGGAGCCGTCGCCTTCGATGACTCCTCGGCCTTCCGCCAACAGGAGGGCGTGCCGCTCGTCGTGCCCGAGGTCAATCCGGAAGACCTCCGACAGCACAACGGGATCATCGCCACGCCGAACTGCACCACGGTGCCCCTCGTCCTGTCGCTGCATCCGCTGATTCAGGATCGGCAGCTCACCCGAGTGATCGCCGACACCTATCAGGCGACATCAGGCTCCGGCGGCGCGGCCGTGACGGAGCTACGTGAGCAGAACGCGTCCATCGCGAGCGGATCTGCCATCTCGGACGAGCAGATCTCAGAGTATCCCAAACAGATCGCTAACAACGCGCTGCCCCAGGTCGACGTCTTCCTCGACGACGGATACACCAAGGAAGAGTGGAAGATGCTGGCCGAGTCTCGGAAGATTCTGCACCAGCCCGAGCTCCCGCTCTCCGCGACCTGCGTGCGCATCCCGACCGAGCGCGCCCACGCGATCGCCGTCCACGCCGATTTCGACCGTCCGATCACGCTCGAGGAAGCGCACGAGCGCTGGGTCAATCAGGACGGACTTTCCGTGATCGACGGTCGCGCCGCGGGCGAGTGGCCGACTCCGCTCGACGCCGACGGAATCGACGACACGCTCGTCGGTCGCGCCCGCGTCGACGTGACTAATCCCAACGGGCTCGCCTACTGGGTCGTCGCCGACAACCTGCGCAAAGGTGCAGCGCTCAACATCATTCAGATGGTGGAGTGGATGCTCAACGACGGCTGTCTGTAGGTGATGTGGACTTCACTCCTCTGGCGGAGCACTTCCCGATCGCGACTGGTGCGCCAGCGCCGACTGCCCACTGCGAGCTATGCCCTCCACCCAGCCTGTGCGACGATCTCTCTATGACCGCCATTGGACTGATCGGCTTTGAGCGCTCGGGCAAGACGACCCTGTTCAACGCACTGACTGGTGCTGGTCGGGCGACGGGGTTTACGGCCCACATGGATCCACATGAGGGCGTCGTTCCCGCCGTCGACGGCCGACTGATCCAACTGTCCGAGCTCTACCGACCGAAGAAAACGACGCCGGCCGTGCTTGACGTGGTGGATTTTCCAGGCGCCGGCTTCGCGGGAGCGTTGGGTGGGAGCAGCGAACCTCCCTCGACCAAGCTGCTCGACCAACTCGCCCAGCTCGACGCGCTCGTCCATGTCGTCCGCGCCTTCGACAACGACGCCGTGCCCCATCCCGCGGAACGGATCGATCCTCAGGCCGACGTCGAGGCGATGCAGCTAGAGCTGACCTTCGCCGATCTCGCCCTGATCGAGAAGCGGCTCCAGCGCATCGCCGATGAAACGAAGTCGATGAAGGCCGCGGACCGGGTCGCCATCGATCGCGAGACCGATCTGCTCGGCCGATTGCAGGGACACCTGGGCGACGGCGGCACCCTCGTTGATGCGCCAATCTCCGACCTCGAGCGGGCCGACATCCGTCACTACCGTTTTCTGACCGAACGGCCGATGTTGACAATCGTAAACGTCAGCGAGGACGCGCTCAGCGGCGACGGTGAGGACGGGATCGCTCTCTCGGCGCGGCTCGAGGAAGAGCTGCGCGACTTTGACGACGACGAGGCCGAGGCGTACCGCGAAGAGCTCGGTGTCGGCGCGGGCGCGGTCGAGACGGCGCTGCAGGAGACGTTCCGACTTCTCGGGCTGCGCACATTCTTCACGGTCGGGCCGGACGAGTGTCGCGCCTGGACGGTCCGCGCTGGGGACACCGCACCGCAGGCTGCTGGGAGAATCCACACCGACCTCGAGCGCGGCTTCATCCGCGCCGAAGTGACGCGTTGGGACGATCTGCTCACATGTGGTCAGGCGGTCGGAGCGTCGGGAGCCGAGGCAGAGGCAAAGAAAAGAGCGCTCCTCCGCACCGAAGGCAAGGACTACGAAGTCCAAGACGGAGATGTCGTGCACATCCTGTTCAACGTCTGAGCGCCGACCGCGAGGGCGGGGCGCCGACTTTTGCACTGTCCAACCACCTCGTTATTCCTGCGCTGAGCGTCGACTTCTGCGCTGTCGACCACACCGTCATCCCCGCGCTCTGCGCGGGAATGACGGTGCTTTGGAACGCGAATGAGGGGGTTAGGGCACGGGGATGACGTTTCTGGGGAATGGGAACGATGGCGTTGGGCGTTTGTTGGAGGGGACCCTCACCCTAACCCTCTCCCAGAGGGAGAGAGGATCAGAGCGGCAGGATCAGGGAGATGAGGGCAGGGGAGAGATTTGAGAGGGGGAGAGGGGATCAGAGCAGGGGGGGGACTAGGGGCAGATGGGGCTTGATTGATGCGCGGGAAGGACGGTTTGGGGGTGGGGTTACCAGTCGTAGGGTTGGTCGTTGGTTTGGAGTTGGCCCGCGGCTAGGCGTTCTCCGGGGACGGCTCGTAGGGCGTCGAGCACGGCGAGTGCTTGCTCGAGACTGGCATTCTCGAGCGGTAACTCGTCGAGGGCCGCTTGTAGCTCTTCCATCGCCGCTTCCCGACGCTCGAGCAATGACTCCTCGTCGGCGAATGTTGGCGCGACGGGGTTGGCGAGCGGGCCCTCAGTCGGCGCGGATTGTCCTGGTCGCTCGCCCTCGCCGGCGATCGCTTGACCGCCTCCGGGAGTTGCTTGTGCGTCCTCATTTGCATCGGACTGTGCTCGATCTCCGGCAGCGTTGGCGTCGCCCGGCTGACCGTCGCCGGTTTGACCGGGTTCGTCGCCCTGATCTGCTGCTTGGTCGTCCTCTTGTAGCGACTCGAGGAGCGCGTTGATGATCTCGAGATTGATCTTGGCGTCGATCAACGAGGGGGATTCCCGCAGCGCCTCGACGAAGGCGATTCGCGCGCCGAGCAGGTCCTGGTTTGCCCAGCGATGATTGCCCGTGTGAAACCAAGCGACGGCGCGGAGGTCAGGATTGTCGGAGCGCAGCGCGGCTAGGGATTCGGTCTCGGCGCGCTGGAACTCGCCCAGCCGATGCAGCGCCCGTCCGACGTTCAGGTGTAATCGAGCGTCGATGCCGGCATCGGTTCGGCGTCCCAGTTCCTGCGCCTCGCGCCAGGCGTCGAGCGCCTCGGCGTACTCGCCTGACTCGTAGTGCTCGATGCCTTCGCGGTTGAGCTGTCCGATTCCGACACCGCCGCAACCGTTGACGACCAGGATTGAGGCGACCAGCGCACCCAGCGAGGCGAGCCCGAGCCATCGTGATGGCTTCCGGCCGATGACTCGGGCGGCGACGGAGCAGAGCAGTACGAGCGTTGCTGCGACCGCGAACCACTGAAACTGCTCGGCCAGCGCCGTTTCCTCGACCACAACCTCGCGGACGAGGTCGAGCGCAGCGAGATCGGCGTTCATGCTCGTCATCGTGCCGGGTTGGTCGAGCTCGATGTAGCGGCCGCCACCAGCGTCCGAGATCGCTTGTAGGTGTGTTACGTCAAGTCGGGAGATGATCGGCGCGCCGGTTGTGGGGTCGAGCTTCGGATCGGTTGAGCCTCCCAGCGGACCACCCTGCAGACCACGAGGAATGGTTGCGCCGCGCTCCGAGCCCACACCGACGGTGAACACCTGCATTCCTAGCGCTCGCGCGGCTGATGCCGCGGCGACCGCCTCGCCGACGTGGGCCTCACCGTCGCTGACCACGGCGATGGCGCCGCTCACGACGTCGGAGCCATCCTCCTCCGTCGCGCGGACGATGGTCTCGGCGGCGAGATCGATCGCGTTTGCGATATTCGATCCGGGTACGACGAGCGCCTCGCCGGGCTGGAGCGCCTCGAGCACCTGCAGGGCGGCCTCGTGATCGCGTGTGAGCGGAAAGCGAAGGAACGCGTCGCCTGCGAAGATTACGAGTCCCACACGGTCGCCGCGACGACCGTCGATCAGTCGTTGGATTTCCGCTTTGGCGGCCGCGAAGCGGCTGACCGACGCTTCGGATTGGACGCCTTGGCTGGCGCTTCTGGAGACATCCTCGGCCGCCATGCTCTGTGATACGTCCAGCGCGATCACGAGGGACGAGTCGGACAGCCCTAGGGTTTCTTCGCCCGTGTTCCACATCGGACGCGCGGCGGCGACCGCGACCAGGCCCAGGACGATCAGCATGAGCGTCCGTGAGGCGGTCACGCCTCGGCGCTGACCAGCGACCTCAGCGCCGACCGCCAATCGGTGCAGTCGGCGGGCGCGCCAGAGCCACCACCAGCCGACACCAGCGGCGGGGATTAGCGCCAGCAGCGCGAGCATCGTCGGTGCGCCGAGCGCCATCAGGGAGCCCTCCGCCACCAGGTCGCGCGGAGCGCAATCTCCAGAACGAGCAACAAGCCCGAGCCGAGCAGGAACCATGGCGCGAGTTCCTGCGTGGCGAGGAAGACCTCATCGCCGACTCGTTCGCGCTCGAGATCGGAGATGGACTGATACGCGTCGGCGAGTTCACGGGCGTCGGTGGCGCGAAAGTAGACGCCGCCAGTCTCGTCGGCCATGTAGACCAGGGTGAGCTCGCTGAATCCCACGCCGACCTGGCGCACGTTCGACGGCAGACCGATCGTGTAGAGACGCACGCCGGTCGCTCGAGCGACCGCAGCCGACTGATTTGGGGTGATGTCGGGGACGTTGTTCTCGCCGTCGGTGAGGACGACGACGATGCGCGAGGCGGCATTGGATCCGCGGAGCAGATCGATCGCCTCCATCGTCGCGACGCCGAGCGCGGTGCCGTCGGGGATAAGCCCACTGCGGACGGAGACGTCGACCATCTCGTCGATCGCGTCGAGATCGAGGGTGAGCGGGCTGAGGACCAGCGCCCGACGCTGGAACATGACGAGTCCGATGCGGTCACTGCCGTTCGCCTGACGTTCGGCGATGAAATCGCGGGCGACGCGTCGTGCGGCTTGGATTCGCGTTTCGTCATCGGCCAGACGCGCGGTCGCCATCGAGGACGAGGCATCGATCACGAGCACGATGTCGATGCCTTCGGCTGGACGGATCGCTTCGACCGTGGTTGCCTGGGGTCGCGCCGCGGCGATCACGATCAGGCTCAGCGCGAGCACGCGCAGGACTCCGAGCCAGGGCAATGTCCGGAGTCGTCGACTGGGGTGGCTCGCCACGGGCGGCGCGCCGAAGAGTTGCGGCAGGAGATAGCGCGGTCGTGGGAGCGCGGCCTCTCGGCGGAGCAGCCAGAGCAGCGGAATCGCGAGCGCGAACAACGCGAAGAGACCCGGATCGTCGAATCTCACGGTGCGGCTCCGTCCGATCGGTTGCCGTCCGACCAGATCGCTTCCGCCAACTGGGTGTATCCATGGAGTCGTTCTGGCGTGGGCTGCTCACCGCCGTATTGGGCGCGGTCGCAGGCCTCGAGCAGTTGCGTCACGCGGAGGACGACCGCGCCCGAGGCGCCGGCTGCCGCCAAGGCCGGTCCGATCTCGGTGGCGGTGAGCGCCGACGCGGGCAGCGACCAATCGTCGCTCAGTCGGGAGCGCACGGAGGTCGCCAACTGTCGACACTGGTCCGCGGGGCTGAGCGACGGGTCGACATCGAACGAGCCGCGCTCTCGGACGGCCAACTCGGGCGCTTCGCCGCCGACCGTTTCCACAGGGCGTCGGTATCGACCGCGCACGACTCGGGCCAGCAGGAAGCCGGCACCGATGCCGATGATCGCCACGATCCACGGCGTGAACGTGGGGCTGTCGCCCTCCAGCAGGTCAGGACCGGTGAGCGGACGCGGCTCGACGGTGCCGTCGAGCACTGAGGCGATCGTCAATGACACCGGCCGCAGCGCGAGCTCGGTCACGGAGCGGTCGGCGAGCTGGATCGGGATCGGCGGCAGCGCTACCTCAAAGGCGCCCGTGGCGAAGGCGCGGGTTTGGTAAACGACGAGCGTTTCCGTCTCGCTGAGCTCGGTGATCACTGGCGCTGATGGTTCCATTCCTCCCATCTGCACGACGGAAGCATCGACGAGGACGCGGGCGCCGAGCTCGTGGCCGATGGTGACTTGGATCTCGACTGGATCGCCGACGGTCAGGGTGCCGTCAGGCTCAGTCGCAACGTGGACGTCGGGCGAATCCGCCGTCGCGATCAACGTGGAGGCGAGTATCGCCAAGACGACGCCGATCGCGAGTCCGAAGCGAGCGACCCACGCATCACCTTTCCCCATTCCACTCGGCGAGGGAGCAGATCTGTGAACGGCAGTCATTAGCGTCGACTCCGTCGCTGGCGGAAGAGACCGACGAGTGCGGGGGTCCAGTCGTCGTTGGTGTCGATCATCACCGCGTCGCAGCCGCAATGACGCAGGCGCACGATGATCTGTCGTCGCTCCGCTTCCAGCGCGCGTTGTTGGGCTGCGGCGCTGGCATCGTCGGCGAGCAGCAGATCGCCTCGTTCAGCGCCACCCCAGTGCACGATCGGGCTGACGTTGCCTTGTCCGTCCGCCCTGCCGAGGGCGGACTCGTGATGGTCTCGGACACAGATGGCGACCACGTCGTGTCGACGACTGAGTTGCGCGAGCGCCGGTTCCCAGACGTGGTCGGGATGTGTCGCGATGAAATCGGAGATCACGATCACGACACCTCGCTTGCGCATGACACGACCGGCGTATCGCAGAGCGCGAGCCATTTCGGTTCGACCGTCGGCCTCGAGGGTGAGCAGGTCGCGCAGGATGCGCAGGACGTGACTGCTGCCTTTGGCTGGGCGCACGGCGAGCGTGACGTCGTTGCCGAAGGCCGCCACACCGACGAGGTCGTTCGCCGTCGCTGCGGCCAGTCCGAGCACGCCCGTGATCTCCACGGCTCGGTCTTTGACGGACGGTCCCGATGCCGCATAGCCCGTCGAACCGGAGACATCGACCAGAATCAGGACGGTTTGCTCGCGCTCCTCCACATATCGGCGCACGACTGGGGTTCGCAGCCGAGCGGTCGCCTTCCAATCGATCGTGCGGACATCGTCGCCGGGGTTGTAGGGCTGGAGCTCGGCGAACTCGAGGCCACGTCCACGAAACGCGGAGCGGTACTCGCCGGCCATCGCTTCGCGCAGACTTCTGCGAGCGCGAATCTCGATGTCGCGCACCTGTCGACGGACGTCGTCCAGCGTTGGAGCGGTCGATGGCGATGTTGGGCTGGGAGGCGAGACCCAGTCGCGGATTCGTTGCAGTCGAGACATGAACGGCCCTTAGGGCAGCGGCAACACCGTGAGCAGCCGAGCGATCACGTCGTCCGAGCTCACTTGGTCGGCCTCAGCTTCATAACTCAACACGATCCGGTGACGCAGTGCGTCGAGCGCCATTGCTTTGACATCGTCAGGCGTCACGTAGTCGCGGCCCGACACCCAGGCGAGGGCGCGAGCGCTCATCGCGAGCGCTGTGGTTGCTCGGGGCGACGCACCAAACTCGACATATGCTGCGAGTTCGCGCACCTGCCGACCCGGCGAGCGCGTCGAACGGACCAGCTCGACGACGTAATCGCGTAGTCGCGGATCGACGCGAACCTCACCGACCGCCTGTCGCGCTGCGACGATGTCGGGCAGGCGCAAGACGGGTTCGACCGTCGGCAGTTCCCCGGCGAGGGTGCGGTCCAGGACCTCGCGTTCCTCGAGCTCGCCGGGATAGTCGACGCGGACATTGAGCAGGAAGCGGTCGAGCTGCGCTTCCGGCAATGGGTAGGTGCCTTCCTGCTCGATCGGATTCTGGGTCGCCAACACCAGGAATGGCGTGGGAAGCGGGAAGGTTTCGCCGCCGATCGAGACCTGGCGCTCCTGCATCGCCTCGAGCAACGCCGATTGGACCTTGGCCGGAGCGCGGTTGATCTCGTCGGCGAGCAGGATGTTAGTGAAGATCGGCCCTTGTCGCACCTCGAAGGTGGACTGGGCCGCGTTGTAGATCTCGGAACCGGTGAGGTCGGCTGGGAGCAGGTCGGGCGTGAATTGAAGCCGAGCGTAGCCCGCGTCGAGGCATTCCGCGAGCGTCGACACGGTGAGCGATTTCGCCAGCCCGGGCACGCCCTCGACCAGGCAGTGGCCGTCGCAGAGTAGAGCCACGAGCAATCGCGTGATCAGTCCCTCCTGACCGACAATGACGCGGCCGATCTCGTTGCGGAGCACGGCAACGGGCGATTCCGAAGGGATTTCCGGGACGGGAAGGGGCACCGATTCAGCCGTCGGAAGGCGGGGCAAATCGCTCTGCGGGTCGGTGGTTGATGGTCGGTCGCCTCTGGCCCACTCAGACACGTTGTCCCAACTTTCCCGCCCGACCATCTGGCGCCCTGCCCAGTGTATCCACGAAGTCGTACCATTCACCCACAAGTCACAACAACTCGCGCAAAGCTCGCGAGCAGCGTTGGGGCGGAACGTCCCAAACGGATTGGTGGTGGTCGTATGCGATTTGGCGTCGGTGTCGGCAATATGAACGGCTTTAACGACGAATCAGGTCCCAACGCCTGCATCGATGTGGCGCAGGCAGCCGAGGACCTGGGCTTCGACTCGGTCTGGACGAACGACCACATCGTCGTGCCCACCCAGATCGAGTCTCGCTATCCCTACAACGACCTCGGAGAGTTTCCTGCGCCATCGACGATCCAGTGCTTCGATCCGCTGGTCGTTATGTGTGCGCTGGCCGAGGCGACGCAGTCGGTCGAGATCGGCTGCTCGGTGCTGGTGATCCCGTATCGACATCCCGCGGTGGTGGCGAAGATGCTGGCCGCCGCGGATCAGATTTCGGGCGGGCGGATCGTGCTCGGCGCCGGCGTCGGATGGATGCGCGAGGAGTTCGAGGCGCTCGGTCTGACCGATGTCCACTATCGTCGCCGAGGCGCGGTTACGAACGAGTATCTCCGCGCGATGCGTGAGATTTGGACGAATCCCGGTCCCTCATCGTTCCACGGGCAGTTCGTCGAGTTCCATAATGTCGGTGCCTATCCGAAACCGGTGCGTCGCGAGGATGGCGGCACGATTCCGATCGTGATCGGCGGAAACGGAATCAACGCCTGGCGTCGAGCATCGCGCTACGGCGACGGCTATCACGCCGCGTTCCAGAGCGTCGACGGTCTGGCCGCCGAAATCGAGGGCGTGCAACGCACCTGCGAACGCGACCGTCGTGATCCTGCCGAGCTCGAGATTCAGATGTTGCAGAACTTGCGACCCTCGACGACCGCTCTCGACGAGGACGAGCGCGAGCTATTACACGGTTCGCCCGATCAGATTGCGTCCGATCTGCTTGCGCTCGGTCGAGTCGGGCTGGAGCACTTGATCGCGACGCCGATGATGATCAGTCCTGAGGGCGATAGTACGGTCGAGCGTCTATTGAACAGTATGCAATTCGTCTCGGACGAAATCCTGCCAGCGTTCGCATAGTAGAGGAGTTGAGTCATGAAATTCGGTATTCCGATCGGTAACTTCGGCACGGCGGGCAAGTTTGGCGACGTTAACGATGTGATTAACATCGCTGAACGTGCTGAGTTGCTCGGTTTCGACTCAGTATGGGTACACGATCACATCTTCATGCCGGCGACGATCAAGTCACGATATCCGTACAACGACTCCGGCGTGGCTGGGTTTGCTTATCACCAGGACATCATGGACCCGCTCGCGGTGATGTCGGCGGTAGCGGTGCGCACCTCCGAGGTGCAGATCGGCACCTCGGTGTTGATCGTTCCCTATCGGGACCCGCTCTATCAGGCGCAGGCGATCGCGACGATCGATCAGCTCTCGGAAGGTCGCGTGCTGTTGGGTATCGGCGTGGGCTGGATGGAGGAAGAGTTTGAATCGCTCGGACTGGGCGGCGAACCGTTCGAGCGTCGCGGCGCCATGACCGACGAGTGGATGTCGATCGCGATCAGCGCCTGGACGAACGGAGTGAATCGCAATCCGATCTCGCACGAGGGCCACTTCCGAGAGTTCGAGAACATCGGCGGGCTGAGCGGTTGCCACCAGCAGCCGCACGTGCCGATCTGGGTCGGGGGCAAGGGTCGGATCGCCGCGCGACGGGTCGCGCGGTACGGAACCGGCTACCACACGATCACGTCCGAGCCTGACCAGATTCGAGAAGAGCTCGAGATCGTTGCGGAGGAGATGGACAACGTCGGACGGGAGATGTCGGAGCTGGAGATCTCGATGCTCGGACCGATGGTCCTGCTCGACGGCGATGTCGACTCCGTGCGCGGCTTCCCGGCGGTCGTTGGTGGCTCGCGGGATGAGATCGTGGACAAGCTCGGACAGTACGAGGAGGCGGGTCTGGAGCACGCGCTCACGATCCCGGCCTATCGCACGCCAAACTGGGATGTCCCACCCGAGCAACAAATGCAAGCCATGGCAGAGCTCGCAGAGATCGTCGAGGAGCTGCGCTAAGCAGCTCAGCGAGGCACGACGTCCATCGGAGGACGCTCAGTCTGCGGGGCTCGGCGGGAGAGATACAAGATTTCGATGCCGGCGACCTGTTCGCTCGCGTCGTAGTCGATGATCACGCCAGGCGCGACCTCGGCGGACTCGACAACTTCGGCGTCGCTCAAGGTTAGATGCAGCGCATCGGCCTCTTTGTCGACCTTGACATTCATGATCTCAAGAGTAATTCCCCCGCGAATGCGGGGGTCTGCTCGGCCGGCGTCGATATTGGGTAAGGCGCTGACGTCGGGCAAAGGAACAGACCCCCGCATGTGCGGGGGAATGAAAACAGAAGGAAGCGGTGCTTCCGAGCACGCCTCACTCGACACGCTCACGTGAACCGGAGCACCACGACGGCAGCCGCGAGCAACGCTGCCCACAGAGCGGTGAACTTGAACAGCACCGAGTTGACCGCCTCATTGAAGTCGGCTCGGATCGCGTCACGAAGGGCGTCCAGGTCGCTTCTCCTCGCGAGCGGGGAGAACTCGTCCTCGAGGACGTCAGCGAACTCTTCCGCGGTGTCTTCACCGAAATGGGGGCGCAAGATGCCGAAGAATCGGAGTCGGTTGATTCGATTGACGGCTGTCATGGGACGAGCGTATCAAGAGGTTTGGCGCACCTTCTATGTCAATCTCGATCCGCGAGAACTGACCTAACGGCATCGGTGACTCCTAGACTGCATGCCAAGATGGAGGTCCTGTCATGTCGAAGCCAGTGGTGATTGAAGCAGCGATTAACGGTGCGACACCGCAGTCGCGTAATCCACACTCTCCGCGCTCGGTTGAGGAGATCGCGCTTGACGCGGTTCGGGCGCTCGATGCGGGTGCCGCGATCGTGCACAACCATAACGACGACAATGTCGTCCACGACCAGCCTCGCAGTACTGCGGGCTGGCACGATCCGCAGCCATACGTCGATGCGTGGCGCGAGGTACTGTCGCAGCGACCCGACGCGATTTTGTATCCGACGATGGGTTCAGGCGGTCCCGACACCGAGATCTCGGTGCGCTATTCGCATTTGCCGGCGCTCAACGCAGCTGGGGTGCTGGGACAGGGCCTGATCGATCCGGGATGCGTCGCACTGGGAGGCGGCGACGAGCACGGTCTGCCGAATCCGAACGATCGCGTCTACATCAACACGTACAAGGATGCTCGGTACATGTTCGAGACCTGCCAGCGGATGGGTCGCGGCGCGTCGATCTCCATCTTTGAGCCAGGGTTTCTGCGTGTGGTCTTGGCCTATCACGCGCAGGGATTGGTACCGTCGGGCTCGTTGGTCAAGCTCTATTTTGGCGGCATGGAGCGAGGCCCCTTGGGCTTTGGCATGTTCCCGACCGAGCCGTGTCTGAACGCCTACATCTCGATGCTCGAGGGCACCGGTCTGGAGTGGTCGGTGGCGATTCTCGGTGGTGACTGCGTGGGCTCCGGCTTTGCTCGCTTGGCGCTGGAGCGTGGTGGTCACATCCGCGTCGGGCTGGAGGACTTCTATCAGGGCTCGCGCACGCCGAGCAATACCGAGTTGATGGAAGAAGCGGTCAGTCTCTGCGACGAAGTCGGGCGACCGGTCGCGACGCCGTCTGAGGCGCGCGAGCTGCTCGGTCTGCCTGCAACGCAATGAAGCGTCGACGCGCTGGGGTCGTCTTGTCGTACCCTCGACGCAATCACACATCGTCGGACGGAGGAGTACGAAATGGCCCGAATGCGAGCTGACGCCTGGCGCGCGTTGATGGAACAGCCGCTCAATGGCGTCCTGGCCACGCTGCGCCAGGACGGTCGACCGTACACGATCCCGCTCTGGTTCTTGTGGGACGGCGACATCCCCGACGACGCGCATCCCGTGCGCAATCCACCCACCGGCCACCTCTGGCTGACTGGGACGCTCGGTCGAGTTTGGTGTCGGCAGCTCATGAACGATCCGCGAATGTCGTTCTGTATTGAGAACGCGGGACCACCATCGCAGCATGTGGAGATCGATGGCACAGCGGAAGCATTGACCTTGCCCGACTTCGACATCTGGCCGACCTCGCGTCGACTGGCGGAGAAGTATGTGGGTCGTGGCGATCCAGCCAACGATGGTGCTGTCGATGCCTTCTTCGCCAACATGCAGACGGAACCGCGGATGCTGTTCCGGGTTACGCCTGAGGTCTGGCGGGCGATTGACCTGACCGTCTATCGCGGCAAGCGCAGTGACCGCGAGCATCAGGCGAGCGTGCAGGACACGCGCGAGGCACAGGCGGTGCAGTGAGCCTGCGGGTTGGATCTACCCGACAGGGCGTGCGTGGACTGGTCGCCAACACTGACTTTCGTCGGGTGTGGGCGGCCGGTGCCGTCACTGGCATGGTGCGCTGGCTCGACATGCTGGTGCTCACCCTCTACGCCCGCGATCTGACGGAGGCAGCCGGCTTCGTCGCGTTGGCGTTCCTGGTGCGGATGGCGCCGCGACTGCTGTTTGGGATGTTCGTTGGCGCGCTGGCGGACAGATTCAATCGCAAGAAAATATGGATCGGCTCGCTGCTGATTCTGTCGGTGATGTACTTCGCCCTGACCGTGTTCGTGATGCTGGTCGGGATCGACTTCTGGCTGCTGCTGGTGTTCGTGTTCATCGCCGGGACCGTGTGGTCGGTGGAGTTTCCCACTCGCCGAGCGATGATCGCCGACGTGGTCGCGCCGCACCAGGTCGGCCGAGCGGTCGGCCTGGATTGGTCCACCGACTCGATCGTGCGGATCCCGGGACCGCTGATCGGTGCTGGTCTGCTCCAGGAGTTGGGCGCCGAATGGGCGTATCTGTTCACGGCCTGTGCGTTCATCGTGTCGGCGATCATTGCCTCAACGCTGAGTTATCGCCCGCCGCTGCACGGAGGTTCGGCGACCGGGTTTAGCGAGGTCGCGCGGGAAACCTGGCGCGACATTCGGGACGGGTTCAGTTACATCCGTCGCAGCGAGCTCCTCGTCGGCACGTTGGTCGTGACTTTGGCCTTCAATCTCCTCTTCCCCGCGTACAACGCTGCCTTGCCCGATATCGGCCAGGAGCTCCTCGGCGTCGACAAGCTGCGCATCGGTGCGCTCGAGGCGCTGGTCGGTGCGGGATCGTTCTTCAGCGCGCTGGTGATCGCCGGTTGGAGCAGTTGGGGTCAGTCCGGTCGGATCTACTACGCGGGCACGGCGTGGTTCATCTTGTGCGTGTCGGCGATGGTGCTGTCGCCGTGGTATCCGCTCTCGATGGTGGTTGCATTTTGTATGGGCTTCGGATTCTCGGCCTTCGCGATCATGCAGACATCGCTGCTCGTGACGCGGACCCCGCCCGAGATGCGAGGTCGGGTGATGGGCGTGCTCTCGATGGTGATCGGCATGGGTCCGGTGACCGGTCTACAGGTGTTCTTCATGTTCGAGTGGTTCGGGATCCAGGGAGGTGTGATTTCGGTGGTGATCGAGGCGATCGGGCTGATGCTGCTGGCGATCATTTTCTGGCCGGTGGTCATCCGACGCCTCGTGGGCTCCGACCCAAAGATCGCGGCAACCTATGCCCCTCAGCGGGTGCGGTAGTCTCTTTGCCACTGGACAGCACTGTGCATCAGGGCTAACGTAACGGTACTGATGTTCTATGGAAGGAGCGGGTGATGCAACAGGTGATGTCTCCTCGATATCTGGCAGAGCCAGTACGAGTCTGGGTAACCTGTGAAGAATCACGGCCGTTTTCCCCCGCCGAGACTGCGTGCTTGATTCGAGACGCCCAGGACGAGGTTCAACTGATATTCGTGCATCCTGACTTTTGTTTGCCGAACGAGGGCCTCGTGAGCGGCGTGAAGGTTGCAATCGCTCCAGACGACAGCGGAAGCTGGCTGATCGACTTTCCTTCAACCGACCGACTCGTGGTGTCGGAGGAGCGAGTGAAGTTGGCACATGGCAGTCCTGTCTGACCAAGAGATACGATCGCTACTCGACGCGGGCCGATTGATCATCGACCCGATGCCGCCTTACCAGGCGGTGCAAACGTCATCGGTCGACCTCACGCTCGGTAATGTGTTTCGCGAGTTGGAAGACAGCACGAATACCGCGGTCGCGATTTCGATTGACATCCGTGATTCGCAAAGTGTGATGAGCGCCCTAGACCGTTACAGCACTGATATCACTGTCGAAGATGGGGAGTCGTATCTGTTGAGACGAGGCGGTTTCGCGCTCGCTTGGACGCGTGAGCGAATCAGCCTGCCGAACTTTCTCGCGGCCAGGGTTGAGGGTCGAAGTACTCCGGCGCGAATAGGTCTCTCCGTACATCAATCGGCACCAACGGTGCACGCGACGTTTGCGGGCCAGCTTCAGCTTGAGTTATCGAACGCCGGTCCATTCGATGTCAAACTGTTCCCGGGCCAGACGATTTGCCAACTGATCTTGGAAACGATGTCTATGCCCTCGAGCGCTTCCTTGCGAAGTGTCCATCAAGAGCAATCTGGTAGTTGACTAGAGTCGGTAGGAGCAGCCTGATGACCACGATGCGACGGCGACTGCAGTTTCAGGCCGAGGTGCTGACGACTCGCGGCTCGATGCTGACTGAGTGCTTTGCCATCATCGACGTTGAAACGACCCGTGTCGGCGACGTGCGCGAGCGCTCCTGGCGCGGCAAGATTTCGTCGCTCTCCAATCCCGAGCACTCGCTGGGCGGGGTCTATCGACTACGTGTCCGCGGCGAGGATGGCGAGGGCGCCCGCATCGACGTGATTGACGGATTTGAGGAGCGACTCGGTGTCACCTCGGATGAGTACCGCTTCGTCGGCAGCGGCGATCCACCGAAGGTGCAGCGGCGAAGTCGGCGTTGAGGCCTTGTGGCGACTACGATCAGTGCAGGCCCACGAGTTCAGACTCACGACTTTGGCAGCGGGAAATGGACAGTCCACATGACGACTGAGTTGGTTCAGGAACAGACCGTCGACGCGTCGGTGGAGCTACGCCGACAGGTCGAGGCGGCGAAAGCGGCCTCGCCGGCGGTGGGCTGGGCCTCGACCGAGCGGAAGAACTCCGTCATGCACTCAGCAGCCGCGTTGCTGCGCGAGCGCAGCGGCGACATCGTCGCCGCGAACGCCGATGATGTTGCTGAGGCGAGCGGACATCTCAGCGAGGCGATGGTCGACCGTCTGCAGCTCAATCCCGACCGAGTGGAAGCGCTCGCCACGTCGCTGGAGGATCTGGCGCTTCTGGACGATCCGGTCGGTGAGACGATTGACCGCACCACCACCGAGTCGGGGTTGGAGATTGAGCGCGTACGCGTGCCGTTGGGCGTGATCGCGTCGGTCTATGAGTCACGCCCGAATGTGACGATCGACATCGGTGCGATCTGCCTGAAGTCGGGCAACGCCGCCGTACTGCGAGGCGGCCGCGAGGCGCTGCGTTCGAATCGGATTCTCGCCGATGTGTTGCGCGACGCATTGGTCGCCAACGATCTGCCCGCGGATGCGATCCAGCTCGTGCGCAGCACCGACCGCACACTGGTCGGCGAGCTTTTGGCGATGAACGACCTGATCGACCTGATGGTTCCGCGCGGTGGACAGGCGCTGATCAACCGCGTCCGACGTGAGGCGTCGATGGCGGTGGTCGCTGGCGGCGTCGGAATTTGCCATACCTACATCGATGCTGCGGCCGACCTCGAGATGGCGCTCCGCGTCGTCGATAACGCCAAGCGGCGTCGGGTCAGCATTTGCAATGCGCTCGACGTGATGCTGGTCCACGAAGCGGTCGCGCCGCAGTTTCTCTCGGAGCTCGGCCGACGCTGGGCGGGCGATGGTCCGACCCCGGTCGAGCTCCGCGCCGACGAGCGTGCCCACGCGCTGCTCGCCGATACCTCGGCCAACGTTCAGGCGGCCGGTTCCGACGACTTCGATACTGAGTTCCTCTCGCTGACGGCGGCGGTCGGCGTGGTCGACGATGCGGAAGCCGCACTGGCGCATATCGCCACGCATGGCAGCGGACACTCGGAGGCGGTGATCACCGCCGATGAGGCGTTGGGGCAGCGATTCTTGCGCGAGGTCGATGCCGCCGCTGTCTATGTCAACGCCTCGACACAGTTCACCGACGGTGGTCAGTTCGGTCTCGGCGCGGAGGTGGGCATCTCGACCGGCAAACTGCACGCTCGCGGGCCGATGGGTCTGCGCGAGCTGACCTCATACAAGTGGGTGATTCGCGGCGACGGACACATTCGTCCCGTCTGAGCCCTGCACAACCGTTGGTTTGAGAGAGAACGATTATGTCCGAGAATCCCGTCACGACCCCTGCGAGACCTGAGCCCACGAACGACGGCGCCGCCATGCGGACCGCCGCGACCGAGTTCGTCAACAGCCTGAGCTCTGAGCAGCGCAGCCGAACGATCTACGACTACCTCGATGGCGAGCGCATCTTCTGGTACTACCCGCCGACCAATCGTCACGGTCTCCCGTTGCGCGATATGATGGATGAGCAGCGCGGATTGGCGATGTCGCTGCTGCGAGCGGGAACGAGTGAGCGAGCATACGATCAGGCGGCGGCGATCATCGATCTGGAGTTGATCCTCGGCGAGATCGAGCAGAGCGCGGGCCGACACTCCTTCAGACGTGACCCGGAGCTGTACTACTGGACGATCTTCGGCGATCCGACCAGCGACGAAGTGCCCTGGGGCTGGCGGGTCGAGGGTCACCACATTTCGATCAATTACTCGCTTTGGGGTGACGGCCTGCTGTCGTTGACGCCGTGGTTTTTCGGGACGAATCCGGCGGAGGTCCGTCAGGGACCACAAGCGGGTACGCGAATTCTCAGAGGGCGCGAGGACATCGCGTTCGACCTGATGTCCACGCTCGACGCGGAGCAGGCCGAGCGCGCCGTGATCTATCCCGAAGCGCCGTGGGACATTCTCACGTTCAATGCGTCGCGCGCGGTGATGCCGGCTTATGAGGGCATCGCCGCGTCGGAGATGGATGCCGACCAGCAGGCGCTCCTTGACCGACTGGTGCACGTTTACGTCGATCAGGCGCCGCCGAGTCTGGCGGAAGATCGACGCGCCCGCATTGCGGCGGCCGATCGTGAGGGCATGCACTTCGCCTGGGCCGGACCTGCCCAGCGCGGGGAACCGCACTACTATCGAATTCACGGCGGCAACTTCCTCGTCGAGTTCGATAATCGTCAGAACGGTGCGAATCACATTCACTCGGTCTGGCGAGACGTCGAGAATGACTTCGCCAACGATGTCCTCGGCGAGCATCTGATTCTCTATCACGTGCTCTAGCGCTACGAGCAGCACGAACCAAGTGCCAGGTTCCGAGCAGCGTCCAATGAGCTGGATGAGGGGTGCCGATCGATGTTTCACTATGAGCGAGAGAGCCGCACGGCGCACTCGGAGTGCTACGTGGTCGAAAATGAGGCCGGTTCCCGAGCGCGCGTCGATCTGCACTTTGCGGCACCATTGGTGTACGCCACGTTGTGTGTGCCAGAGTCCTGGGCAGAAGAAGATATCCAGGACGTGATCGCGGATGTTGACGATCGGTGGGCAATGACTGCCGATCCGCTGCGCGACGATCTGATCGTGACTGTCTGGCGAGGCCAAGAAGTGGGCGTCTACTCGCAGGAAGCTGGAGGCTCTGATGACTGAGGAAGAATCTGTCGTCACCGAAGCGGAAGCAGCCGATGCGCTGCAGATGCTCTTCGATGGCCATGTCGATGTGATGCTGCCGCCTGAGGAGATCGAGGAGTTTCACGACTTCATTCGCGAAGAGGCGCTGATGCGTAGGCGGTTTGCGGTCTCATTCCGGCTGGAGTGTCGATGCTTGGCCTGGATTGGCTACGCATTGGCCAACATCGTCACGCACGAGGACGGCATCGAGTTCAAAGCGAACCCGATGCAGACCTACGTGCCCGACCACGAGCCGGACGTGGAGCATCCCGAGGGCGCGACCGAGGATCCGCCTGAGCAGTTTCTCGACTGGCCGATCTGGCCGCTGGAGATCTATCAGGACGAGATCGAAGAGGAGTACGGCGACGACGAGGTCGCCGAATGAGCGGTCAGGCGAGCGGCGGCGAGGGCCGATTTGCGGCTGTCTTCTTCGACCTCGACGGCACCCTCGTCAGTGAGCGAACTGGCGTGCGCGAAGCGCGCGAGGCGGTCGGCACGCGGTTGGTCGAGATCGGTTTGTGGACTAAGCCGGCATCGGCGTTCGCGGACACGATTGAGATCGTGATCGGTGGGATTCTCGAGGACAACGACTGGCAATGGCCGCTGTGGCTGCACTCTGAGGAGTGGATGCGTCGGTCGCTGTCGGTGGCCGAGGTTTCGGTGAGCGAGGACGAGTTCCGCGAGCTCAACGCGGTCTACCGAGACGAGCGCTCGGACCGTGCCGCGGCGATCGATGGGTGGCCCGAGGCGTTGGTCGCGGCGCGCCAACACGGACCGATTGGGCTGATCACCAACTTCAACGACGGCCAAATGCAGCGCGAGAAGATTCGTGGGGCCGGCTTGGAAGGTCAGTTCGACGGCGTGTACATCTCGGGCGAGGTCGGGGTCTGGAAGCCCGAGCCAGGCATCTTCGAGCACGCAGCGGCGGACCTCGGCGTCACGCCGAGCGAGTGTGTCCACATCGGCAACAGTATCCAGTCGGACGTCGAGGGGGCGCTCGCCGCCGGGATGATCGCGGTGTTGGTGGAAGAGGACGATCGACCAAGGCCAGCGGGTCTCAACGAGGACGTGGTCTGGTGCAAAGACCTCCAAGAAGTGGCAAGGTGGCTGGGTCACTGAAGTCATGCGCAGGAGGCCCCGACCACGACTCCTCCGTGTGAGTGCGGACTCGCGTCACAAGCTTTCTGAACGAGGAATCGAGTTTGGTGACGCCGAATTTGCTATTGCGCGTCGACCCTTCATGGGCTGGCAACCACCCCAGGAGCGGCCTCCTGAGGAAGGGCCTGGAATGCGGCCGGGTCGATGGATCATGATTGGGCGAGGGCTCGATGAGGATATTGTCACCTTCGTCCTGGAAGCACCAGACGACGACGGTGTGTCGGAGGTAGTCACGGGCTGGGTTGCAACAAGCGATGAAGTGAAACTGTACAATCAGCAAGCATGAGTGCCGACAAGATTTCCAGACATCAAGAATGGCTCGACTCGCTCGATCCGCGTGTTCGGACAGAGGTCGAAGCCGAGATTGCCTACTACAAGCCGGATGGGCAGTGGGAGTTTGAGGAATCTGAACCTGAAGACGACTGGGTGCCGTCAGACGAGATTGAATTGGCCGTCAGTTTCAGCAGCGAAGAACTCACCCTCGTCAGCGAGGCATTTGGCGCTTCTTCGGACAAGTACAAAGTGATGCACGACGCGCTCATCGATCGTGCGCGCGAGGTGTTGGCCGAGCGGGAACGCCAAGGCACGGACACGGTCGCGGCTGCGGACTAATCGGCGCGGCGTTCCGCCTTGCGCTACTTTCTTGCGATTGCCCGTTTGGCTGCGTCGATCACTGATGCTTCGGTGAGCCCGTACTCGGTGAGCAGCGCCTGCCATGGACCGGATTGACCGAACTGGTCGGCGATCCCGACCTGCTCCATCGGCGTCGGACGATGCAAGGCGAGCGTTCTTGCTACGGCTGAGCCGAGCCCGCCGATCACATTGTGCTCCTCGGCAGTGACGATCGCGCCGGTCTCGGAGGCGGCGCGGATGATGGCAGCTTCGTCGAGCGGCTTGAGCGTCGCCATGTTGAGGACCCGAGCGGAGATGCCGTCGGCTGCCAACGTGTCGGCAGCGCGGAGCGATGGTTCCAGCATTAGGCCACAGGCGATCAGCGTGACGTCTGCGCCGTCGCGGAGCTGGTCGGCCTTGCCCAACTCGAATGACGCACCATCGGCGTAGACCACCGGGAGCTTCGGCCGACCGAGTCGGATGTACCACGGGTCAGCATCGTCCGCAGCGCGACGGATGGCTGCGTCGGCCTCGACGGCGTCGCAAGGAACGACGACGTTCATGCCTGGCAACGATGTCATCAGGGCCAAGTCTTCGATCGCTTGGGCGGAGGCGCCATCTTCGCCCACGGAGACGCCTCCGTGGGACGCGATCAGCTTGACGTTCATCCGTTGCTGCGCGATGTGGACGCGAATCTGGTCGAAGCAATGGCCAGGCATGAAGACTGCGAATGAGGCGGCGTAGACCGTTTTGCCCGTCGAGGCGAGCCCAGCGGCGATGCTGATCATGTTCGCCTCGGCCGCGCCGACGGTGAACCAACGATCGGGGAACGACGCCGCGAGTTTGTTGCCACCGGTCGAGGCGGAGAGGTCAGCATCGAGGGCGACGATGTCGTAGCCGTCCTCAGCCAGTTGGACCAGTGCTGGTCCGTACGCCTCGCGAGTGGCCGCTGGTGGGTGCGTTGCGACAGTGGTCATGACAGCCCCGCCTCAATCTCGTCGATCGCCTGGGTGAGCTGTTCGTCCGACGGTCCCTTCCCGTGCCAACCGGCTGGATTCTCGGCCATGTAGGAGACTCCCCGTCCCTTGACGGTCTCGCAGATGACGACCTGTGGCGCGTCGGTGCTGGCTCGAGCCTTGAGCAGCGCGTCGCGCACCGCGCCGACATCGTGGCCGCCGACGTGCTGCACTCCCCAGCCGAATGCGGACCATTTCTCGCCGACCGGGTCGATGCGCATGATCTCGTCGCCGGGACCGTCGTTCTGGAAGTGATTACGGTCGAGGATCGCGGTGATGCGATGCAGTCCGAAGTGTGAGGCAGACATGATCGCCTCCCAGTTCTGGCCTTCGTTCAGCTCGCCATCGCCGACGACGACAAAGACTTGGCCTTCGTCGTTTGGCAGGTTGTTGAGGTCGTGACCGAGCGCGATTCCCACCGCGAAGGAGAGTCCCATGCCGAGCGCCCCGCCTGACATCTCCACGCCGGCGGGCTTGTTGCGGACGACGTGTCCCTGTAGCTCCGTTCCCAGCGAGCGGAATGAGGGGATGAGCGCGGGGTCGAAGTAACCGGCTTCCGCCAATGTGGCGTAGACAACAGGCGTCGCGTGACCCTTGCTGAGGATGGCGCGGTCGCGGCGATCCCACTGCGGGTTGGCGGAGTCGTGTCGCATGACGCCGCCAAAATAGAGCGCGGCGAAGATCTCGGTGGCCGACAGCGAGCCGCCCGGGTGTCCCGACTGGGCGGCGTGCGTCATCTCAACGATGTGTCGCCGAATGCGTTGGCACACGTGTAGGAGCTCGTCGAGGTCGGCGGGTGACGGTCGGTCTGGGGCGTGCGAAGTGGTCATGTGCCCTGAGTTTCGCTGACGTTGGCGAATACCGTGCATTGGGCGAGTTCGCCCGATGCACAATCATGCTAGTGGTGGGTGACGTTTGCTGGTAGAAACGTTGCCCAGGAGTGAGGGTCTGCCGTGCGAATGTTCATCGAGGCCGTGCTGGAGCCGTCGGCGCTCGACGACGTGTGGGCCAACGGGCAGCGTCTGCGAGCGGCCCTCGACTCCCACGCCGACGTCGTGCGCTGGGTCAAGCGTGAGGCGCTCCACCTGACGCTGCGCTTCCTCGGAGAGCAAGAAGAGGCACGAGTGCCCGAGTTGGTTGCTGCCCTGGCCGAGATGGAGGGTTCCGGCCGCTTCGATCTTCATCTGGACGAGCTGGGCACGTTCGGCGGACGTCGACCGCGGGTGATCTGGACGGGATTCTCAGAGGACGACGGATACGATCGGTTGCAGTCGATGCGTCAGCACTTGGATTGCGCCCTGAACGGCGCAGGATTCGAACCGGATCGCGGCGCCTATCGTCCGCATCTGACGCTCGGTCGTGTCCGACGTCGGGCGAGCGAGGCCGATCTCCGCCAGATCCGCGCTGCTGTCGAGTCCGCGAGTCCTGTTGACGTGCGGAGCAGTGTGCAGCAGGTGGCGTTGGTTCATTCGACCCTGCTGAAAGACGGACCTCGTTATCGACGGTTAGCGGTTGCAGAGTTGTAGACTCAAATTTTCGCTGCTGACCGTTCGACGGGCCACATGTAACGGAGTTGCGCGATGCAGAGCAGTATCATCTCGAAGATCGAGAAAGCGCGAATCTACTCGGAAGAACTTAGTCGCTTTCAGTTGACGTCGTTGCGCTGCGATGTGCGCGGCGACTCGACCACGCATACGGCCGAACTCAGTCCGGATGGCTGGAACTGCGACTGTCACTTCTTCCAGGACGCGAAGACCTGCTCGCATACGATGGCCCTCGAGCGCGTGTTCGACCAAATGCTCCCCGAGGCATTTCGTCCCGCATGGCAAAGCGGGAAGTAGCGGCCTCAACGACCAGTCGGCAGTCGCCGTCCCCGAGCAGGCCCCCGATCAAGTCGGGGGATCGGGTTGGCCCGCGCCCCTCAACCGTCATTCCCACCACCTCCATCATTCCTGCGCGCAGCGTGGGAATCTCGATCCGTTTGGGATGGCGTTGAACAGCGGTGCGCACGGGTCGAGCGGGCCCCCGATCGAGTCGGGGGCTGGAGACGGGATCGGGGGACTGGTGGTTGCTTTGGGGGCTGGACACGGGGGATGGCGATGGGTGGCGACACGCGGCTAGCGCTGCCGATTCCATTGGTCGGCTCTCTGTGTGAAGATTTGCTCGTTGGACAACCAGGCGGCGAACTCGACTTCTCCGTCGTCGGTGAGCCAGCGGATTCGCTCGTTTAGACAGTCGAGCCGCTCGTCGCCAGTGGCGAGGACGAATCCGCCGCGACTGACGTCGGAGCCTAGTCCGACCACGGTGAGGCTGCCACCGCTCTCTTGCGCGATCGACTGTGCCGCAATTGTGTCATCGGCGATTGCGGTGATGACGCCACTTTCCAGAAGCTGTACTTGGGCCTCTGCGGAGTCGCCCAGATAGCGCAGCTCGGGGCCGTCACTGGCAGTAATCGCGCGCCGATCAGCGAGTTCTGGCGACGACCGGCCAGGGCCGATTGTGTACCGGTCGGTACCGTCTGCCTCGACGATGCCCGCTTCGAGCGAAACTCTCGTTCCCGCTCGGAGGACGCCGTCGCTGTCAGTGATTCCGAGCTCGCGGAGCAGCCATGACTCGGATGTCGTGTTGCGGTAGAGGCCTACCACGTCGCCTGGAGCGAGGTCGGTTGGAGCGCTGATCCGCGCGGCATCTTCCTCACGAATCAGGAGCGACGAGCGGAAGTCGATGTGGCCGCGGCTGAACTCGACCACGATCTGGCCGTCGTCGTCGCGGACGCGAGAGTCCAAGATTGAGATGCCTCCGCCGACGATGTCGTAGCGGTCTGTCGCCGGCAAGAGCCAGATGCCGGTCCACTCGGTGACCGATATCCGCTCGAAGCGCAGATTGGTGTTGTCCATGCGCTCGATCGCGCTGAGCAGATCGGCCTCGTAGCCGACGTGGACAGAAGCGTCGTCGGAGTCATCGAGCGCGCTGATCGGCGAGTAGTCGGCGTAGAAGCCGAGGCGCATTACCTCGGGCGTGCCGGGACAGAGGCTTGGCGGCTCGTCGGAGCTGCATGATTGCAGGACGAGCAGCACGGCAACGAGCAGTAGGGTCCCGACGAGTGCGCGGACTCGGCTACGGAACCCGACGGAAGACCAGACACGCATTCTGACCTCCGAACCCGAACGAGTTCTTGAGCACTGCGTTGACATTGGTTTCGCGCGCCTCATTGGGCACGTAGTCGAGGTCGCAATCGGGGTCTGGCGTGGTGTAGTTGATCGTCGGATGGATCTTGCCGTCGGTGATCGACCGAATCGCTGCAATTGATTCCAGTCCACCAGCGCCGCCGAAGATGTGGCCGATCATCGACTTGGTTGACGAGATCGGCACGTCGCGCGCGGCCTCGCCCAGGGCGATCTTCAGTGCTTTGGTCTCGGACGCGTCATTCAGCGGCGTCGAGGTGCCGTGCGCGTTGACGTAGTCGAGCTCGTCTGGAGCGATGCCTGCGTCCTCCAGGGCCCAGTTGATCGCGCGGATTGGCCCAGCGCCGTCGGCGTCCGGCATGACCAGGTGGTGAGCGTCGGCTGACGAGCCGAAGCCGGCCAACTCAACCTGGTAGTCCACTCCGCGGCGGCGGGCGGACTCCTCAGACTCGAGGATGATGATGCCTGCGCCCTCACCAGGGACGAATCCGTCGCGGTCGGCGTCGAAGGGACGTGATGCGGCAGTCGGTTCCTCGTTTCGCCCTGACAGGGCGCGCATGACGGCGAAGCCGCCGAGGCCGAGCTGACAGAATCCTGCTTCGGTACCACCGGAAATGACGATGTCGGCCTGTCCGTTGCGGATCACGTTGGCGGCGTCGCCGAGTGCCTGGGTTCCGGCGGCGCAGGCGGTGACGACGGTCGTGTTGTAGCCCAGTAGTCCGAACTGCATTGCGATATTGGCAGCGGCCATATTGGGTAGCACTTTGGGCAGGAAGAGCGGATCGAGCCGCATCCCCCCACGGTCGAACAACTTGCTCGCGGCCGCCTGGATTTCGGGGTAACCGCCGGCGCCATTGCCGAGCACGACGCCGATCCGGCTGCGGTCAAGGGTGTCGAGGTCGAGCTGTGCGTCCTCGATCGCTTCGCGCGCGGCAGCGACTGCGAGCTGTGTAAAGCGGGCCATGCGGCGAGCCGACTTGCGTTCGATGAAATCGCGTGCGTCGAAGTCGCGAATCTCGCCGCCGATCGTGCAACTGAATCCTGAGACGTCGAAGTTCTCAATCGGCTTGATCGCGCTTTCGCCGGCGAGCAGATTGTTCCACATCAGATCGACGCCTGGTCCGTAGGGCGAGATCGCGCCGATCCCCGTGACAACTACGCGTGGGCGTTCGCGTCCGTTGGGCGCCGGTGTTGATTCAGTCATACCGTTGGGTCCTCAGCTCGACTGATCAGCGGTGCCTCGGCTGGGGTGTTCAGATAGCGCCGAGTGTCGGCCGCGAGCGAGAGCGAACCGAGGACGAGGATCAGGTCGTCGGTTTGCGCTTGCTGTCCGGCCGCGCTCAGGGCCGCGTGCGGATCGTTGTGAACGCGGACCTCACCCTGCCAGTTCGGATCGATGAAGGCATCGGCGACCTGCTGCGGAGTTCTGGCGCGTGGGTGATCGGAGGTCGTGGCGTAGACATGGGCGGAATGGGTTTGGATGATGTTGGCCATGTCCTGGAGCGCCTTGTCGCCGAGCACTCCGAAGATCACGTGCAGTTGCTGATGCGGGAAGTAGTCTCGGCACGCATCGATCGCGCGTTGGACGGAGTCGGCGTTGTGGGCGCCGTCGATCACGACCGTCGGCGGTCCGCCCGGACCACTGGTTGCGAACGGTTCGGCCAGCGCGAATGACTCGAGACGGGCCGGCCAGCGCACGGTCGCGAGACCTTGGTGCAATGCCTCGCTGGACACGGCGACGGTGCCCGCCGCGACGAGCGCGTCAATCGTGGCGATCGCCGTGACGGCGTTGTCGACTTGGTGGCGTCCGAGCAGCGGCAGCAGGTACATCGCTCGCGGCTGTTCGCCCGGTCGCGGATTGCGCCGCTCAACGCGGAACCACTGGCCCCAGCTCTCCACGCCGGCCGGCTCGATCTGGTAGTCGGCGCCGACATCGACGAGCGGCACCGGGACATCGTCTGCCGCGTTGCGGACGACGTCGGCTGCTTCTTGGTACCGCTGTGGAGCGAGGATCGTCTGTTGACAGGCGGCGCTGATGATGCCTGCCTTCTCTGCCGCGATCTGCGTGATCTGGTCTCCGAGAATGTCGGTGTGCTCGTGCGAGAGCGAGGTGATCACCGCGGCATCCGTGTGAGCGAAGACGTTCGTGCAGTCGAGGCGTCCACCGAGCCCGACCTCGACGATTTGCACATCAACGTCGTGCGCGTGAAACGCGTGAAAGCTGAGCGCGGTGAGGATTTCGAAGGTGCTGATGTGTCCCGGGTCGTCCGCTTGTTCCGCCTCGACCACGTGGCGAAGCTGCTCGCAGAGGCGAGTGAACTCTTCCTCGGGCAGCGGCGCGCTGAGGATCCGGATGCGCTCCGTGAACTCGTGCAGATGCGGACTCGTAAACAGGCCGGTGCGAAATCCGGCGGCGCGGAGGATCGACTCCAAGATCGCCGCGGTCGAGCCTTTGCCCTTGCTGCCGGCGATATGAATCGTAATCCGACCGTGATGCGGCTCACCGAGTCGGCGGAGCAGCGAGCGAATGCGGTCGAGTGCGAAGTCGGGCCTGGAGCGTCGCGGTCCGGAGCCGCGTTCGAAGTCGGCGAACGACATCAACCAGTCTTTGGCGCCGGCGTAGTCGTGAATCTGCGCCTCGACCGACTCTTCAGGGCCAATCGTCGCTGACATCGACTGCTCCCTCTGTTCGCGTTGGCCCCGGTCCGCACTCCCGTTGTTCTCAATCGTACGCCACTTAGGGGGATCGCACTTGATCAGTGGTAGTCAGGCTGCGACGATCCGCAACGGGTCACACTAGAGGCCTCGCAGCGGATCACGCAGCAGGCCGCAACGGGCCCCACAACGGGATGAGCGCCGAGTCGCGGCGCGGGACGGCGGATTATCCATGACAGACACTGGCGACACGCTGGGATCAGTGAAGCGGTTGAATGATGTGATCGCCGAGACCGCCTCGGCGGAATTGGTCGAGGCGGGATTCCTGACCGTGATCGGCGCGATCGCGGACGGAGCTAAGCGGGTCGATGGTTTGACCCGACGGGCCGCGCTCGCCGGGGTGCTCGGCGACACCGGCGAAACCAACGTCCAGGGCGAGATCGTGCAGGTGCTCGACGCGGCCGGCACCGACGCGTTTGTCTCCGCACTGCGAGACTGCGGCGCCGTGGCCGCGCTCGCCTGCGAGGAACTCGAGGAGGCCGTCTTCGTCTCGGACGCCACCGATCATCCGTTCCTCGTCATGTTCGACCCGGTCGATGGATCATCAAACATCGATGTCGCCGTTACGATCGGCTCGATCTTCGCAATCTTTCGACGCTCCGACGACGCGCCCGTCACCGACGCGACATTGCTTCGACCCGGTCGCGAGCAGTGCGGCGCTGCGTATGTGGTCTACGGCTCGTCGACCGTGATGGTCGTCGCGACGGAGGGTCGGGTGGACGGCTTCACGCTCGATCCGGCATCGGGCGAGTTTCTGCACAGCCACGAGCGGATCGAGATCCCGGCCAAGTGCGCGGCGTACTCGGTCAATGAAGGCAACCAAGGCAACTGGCATCCCGAAATGCAGGCGGCGGTGGCAGCACTGCGCACCGATTACGGCTTGCGTTATGTCGGCTCACTGGTCGCCGATTTCCATCGTGACCTGCTCAAAGGCGGCATTTTCCTCTATCCAGGCGATGTCAAGTCGCCGGCTGGCAAACTGCGACTGGGGTACGAAGCGAATCCGCTCTGTTACGTCGCCGAGCAGGCCGGCGGCGCCGGCACGACCGGCACGCAGCGAATCCTGGACGTACCGCCGGAGCAACTCCACCAGCGCACCCCGCTGATCGTTGGCAATTCCGACGTTGTCGATCGCGTGGTCGCGATACTAGCCGAGTAAGCCGAGTAACCTGCGAATCGTTGTGTCCCGTTTTCCGAGAGGTGATTTCCGATGAGCCACATGAGTGAGCAACTGCACGAGACCGCGCGCGCCCTCGTCGCGCCAGGGCGCGGCATTCTCGCCGCGGACGAGTCTAGCCCCACGATCAAGCGCCGCTTCGACACGATCGGCCTCGAATCGACCGAGACCAATCGTCGCGATTGGCGCCAATTGCTGTTCACCAGCGAGGGCATCGGTGACTGGATCTCGGGCGTGATCCTGTTTGAAGAAACCCTGGCCCAGAACGCATCCGACGGCCGCTCGCTGGTCGAGGTGCTGACCTCGAACGGCGTGATTCCTGGCGTCAAGGTCGACAAGGGGGCCAAGGATCTCGCCGGGTCGCCGAACGAGAAGGTGACCGAGGGTCTGGACGGTCTGCGCGAGCGGCTTGACCTCTACCGAGAGCAAGGGGCGCGGTTCACCAAATGGCGCGCCGTGATCGATATCGCCGACGGTCGTCCGACCGCCTACTGTCTCGACGTCAACGCGCACGCGCTGGCTCGCTACGCGGCGCTCTCGCAGGAGGCTGGTCTGGTGCCGATTGTCGAGCCTGAGGTGCTGATGGACGGCGAACACGACATCGCCGCCTGCGCCGCGGCGACCGAGGCAGCGCTGCGCGCCACCTACGCCGCGCTCGCGACGCAGCAGGTCGACCTCGAAGGGACGCTGCTGAAGCCGAACATGGTGCTCTCGGGCAAGAGCGCCGCGAACCGTGCCTCGGCCGAAGAGGTTGCCCAAGCGACGCTGAGCGTCTTCGCCGACGCCGTGCCGGCCTCCGTGCCCGGCTGCGTCTTCCTCTCGGGCGGCCAGTCCGACGAAGAGGCCACGGTCAACCTCAACGCGATCAACCAGGCCGCGGCGGCGTCATCCTTGGCGCCGTGGGAGCTGAGCTTCTCCTACGGACGAGGTCTGCAAGCGACGCCACTCTCGGTCTGGGGAGGGAAGCCAGAAAACGTCGCTGCCGCTCAAGCAGCATTCCAAGAGAGGGCCAGCCTCACCTCGGCCGCTCGCAAGGGCGAGTACGCGGGATAACAGGTCATTCCCGCGCGCAGTAACCGTCGCTGCCGTGCCCAAAGCCCGTCATTCCCGTGCGTAGCACGGGAATCTCGATCGGCGGTGCTCAGGCGTTGTGCAGCTGTGTGCGCTGCAATCGCGTCACAGTCCGTGCAGGCCTCGGCGAGATACCCGCGGCAGGCGCGGGTATGACGGGGTGAGGGCGTGAGTACGACGGAGTGGGCGCGGGATTGGTAGGCCGTTTGAACGTATCCTTGTGGGGGGTTTGGTCAGGGAATGAGACCTTTGTGCCGCACCGACTTCTGATTGCTACTGGTAATCCTGGCAAGCTGCGCGAGTTTCGCGTGCTCTTCGATGCCCTTGTGGAGTCGGAGTGGGAACTGGTCGCGCCTGCCGATGTCGGGCTGGGCGAGTTCACTGTGGTCGAGGATGGCGACACCTACGCGGAGAATGCTGGTCGCAAGGCACGCTCCTATGCGAATGCGGCGAAACTGCCCTCGCTGGCGGACGATTCCGGGCTCGAGGTGGATGCCCTCGACGGCGCGCCCGGACTCTACAGCGCTCGATATGCTGGAGAAGCATCGGATGATGCGGCCAATCGGACCAAGCTCCTCGAGGCGTTGGCCGAGGTTCCCTCAGCGGACCGCGCGGCGCGATTCCGATGCGTGATTGCCCTCGCGTTTCCCTACACGACCAATGTGCGTCTCGGCGAGGGCGTCGTGGAAGGCTCAATCGCGATGGACGAACGAGGCGACCGTGGCTTCGGCTACGACCCGATCTTTGCGCTCCCCGACGGGCGTCGGATGGCGGAGTTAGACGTGTCGGAGAAGAACCAGATTTCACATCGGGCCCGAGCGCTCGCGAATGCGGCCTGGGCCCTCAACGCGATGGCGCAGACCCTGGACCGGACATCATGAATCCACACGTCGACGCGCCAATTGACCGTTTCGGGCGACGCTTCGCCGACCTGCGTATCTCGGTCACCGATCGGTGCAATTTCCGCTGTCCCTATTGCATGCCCAAAGAGATATTCGGACCCGGTTATCAGTTCCTGCCGCGCACCGCGATCTTGAGTTTCGAGGAGATCGTCCGCATCGCTGGCATCTTTGGTCGGCTGGGCCTGCGCAAGCTCCGCCTGACCGGCGGCGAGCCCACCGTGCGGGCCGAGCTCCCCATGCTCGTGCGTATGCTGCGCGAGACATTACCCGACGTCGATATGGCCCTGACTACGAACGGATCTCGACTGGTCTCAATGGCCGAGGAGCTCAAATCGGCCGGCCTCGACCGGATCACGGTCAGCCTCGACTCCGTCGACCCTGAGATCTGTCGCGAAATGAACGGCGTCGACTTTCCGCCTGAACGCGTGCTCGCCGGGATCGACGCGGCCGCACAGGCGGGACTGGGACCGGTCAAGATCAACGCCGTGGTGAAACGCGGCGTCAACGACGGCGGCATCGTCGACATGGCGCGTGAGTTCCGCGGCACGGGACACATCGTGCGGTTCATCGAGTACATGGATGTCGGAACGACCAACGGCTGGAAGCTCGACGAGGTCGTGCCCGCGCGCGAGATTATCGAGCGGCTGGAGCAGGTCGAAGGCCTGGAACCGGTCGATGCCGCGTACGAGGGTGAGGTCGCGAAGCGCTGGCGCTGGTCCGACGGCAGCGGCGAAATCGGCGTGATCACATCGGTCACCGAGCCGTTCTGTGGCGACTGCACACGAGCCCGACTGTCGGCCGAAGGATCGCTCTACACCTGTCTGTTCGCCTCGGTCGGACAAGATCTTCGCGGTCCGCTGCGCGATGGCGCCTCGGACGACGAGCTGTACGAACGGATCGCCGGCATCTGGACGCGGCGTGAGGATCGGTACTCGGAACTGCGCGCCGCGATGACCGAGAACCTCCCGGTCCGCGAGCGCGTCGAGATGTCTCACATCGGCGGCTGAGCCGTCCGACGGCGGTCAACCGAGCCTTGGAGTCGCGCGTGGCCAACACTCAATCGGAAGTGCAATCAGAGCTGAGCCACGTCGACGCACAAGGTCGAGCGCGGATGGTTGATGTCGGCGACAAAGCCGTGACCGAGCGTCGCGCCGTGGCCGAGGGTCGCGTCCTCATGCGCGCCGAGACGCTGGCCCTGATTCGGGATTCGGCGCTGAAGAAGGGCGACGTCCTGACCACCGCGGAGATCGCCGGCGTGATGGCGGCCAAGCGCACGCACGAGTTAATCCCGCTCTGTCACCCGCTAATGCTCAACCGAGTCCTCGTCGAGTTGTGCCTGGTCGACGATCCACCTGCGGTGGCAATCCGCGCTGAGGTGCGCTGCTCGGGCAAGACAGGCGTCGAGATGGAGGCGCTCACCGCGGTCTCGGTCGCGGGGCTGACGGTGTACGACATGGCCAAGGCGGTCGATCGGGAAATGCGGATCGACGCAGTCCGGCTCAGGGAAAAAGACGGAGGTCGGTCGGGCACGATACGGATCGACTGAGGGCTCGTATCGAGTCGGAGTGTCAGGTCGACCGCCCATCAGTTGCGGCGCGTCCGCACTCGCTCAGTCAACGCAAGCCATCAAGTATCGCTCCGACGCTTCCTTACCCTCGCGGTACCTCCACCCTCTGCACCGCACCGCCAACCTCCGCTATAGGCCGACTAAACCGCACCATTCCGTCAAGCCCGCCCAGATACCGTCGTTCCCGCCCCTTTCCGTCGTACCGCCTCTTCCCGTCATTCCCGCGCAGGCGGGAATCCATCCAGAACGACGTCCGTTCGCGTTACGGAGTCGCGTCGTGGATACGTGACATTCGAATCTCGGTGCTCGACTCGACCACATCAACCGAATGGATTTCCGCCTGCGGAGACCTTTGCATAATCCCTTTCCTCCCCCAGCAGGGGGGAGTTGCCAGGGGCGGAGGGGGTCTTGCTCCGCCAAGTCCTATCTGGTATCCGCGCAGGCAGGACTCCCTCAGTCGCTCCGCGACAGCTCCCCCTGCGAGGGGGAGCAAATTAATCAAAGGCCTCCCTGCGCGGGAATGACGAAGGGTGGTCGCGGGAACGACAGTGTGTAAGTGGCGGGCTGCCGGCGGTATGTGGGAGGAGGGATGACGTCAGTTCGCGTTCCCGGGTCTCGTTGCGGAGACATGATCGATTTTGACATCCGAGTGTCGGTGCTCGACTCGTCCGGTTCACCGAATGGATTCCCGCCTGCGGAGGCCTTTGAATTACCCCTCAACCGCCCCCGGGCGGGGACGGGAAACTGAGTCATTCAAAGGTCTTCCTGCGCGGGAATGACGGGAAGGGGCGGCACGACGGTGTGTGGGTGGAGGGCCGACGTCAGTATGCGTTCCGGAGTCTCGTCGTGGAGACCTGATTGGTCTTGACATTCGAGTGTCGGTGCTCGACTCGACCAGCTCACTGGATGGATTCCCGCCTGCGCGGGAATGACGAAGGGTGGTCGCGGGAACGACAGTGTGTAAGTGGCGGGCTGCCGGAGCTTGGGCGGAAGGATGATGGTGTGTGGGTGGAAGGTTGACGGTGTGTGAGCGACCTAGCGGACCCCCGCGGTTGCGGGGGTTTGGAGCTGCGCTTTTGCGACGTCGGCTCGGACTAGCCGCCGGGATTGACTAATGCCTCGAAGCCGGGGTTTCCCCTTAGGCTGTCGAAGTGATCGTCGGTTCTTGCTGCTTCGGCGTAGCGTGGATTGAGCGATGTGGCCTGACGTAGTGCGGTGATCGCGTTTTCGGCCTGGCCCAGTTTTGCGGCTGCCGAGGCGAGCCCGTAGTGGGCGCCAGGCTGATCGGGCTCGAGCCGCACCGCTTCCTGGAACGACTGCAACGCTTCCTGTGCGCGCTCTTCGTAGAGCAGGGTGAGTCCGAGATTGGTGTGCGCTGCGCCGTCGTCGGGACGCAATCCCAGCGCGTGCCGGAAGTCGGTCTCGGCGGTATCGAAGTCGCGACCGAACAGTCGCAGCAGGCCGCGGTTGACGTAGATGTCCGGGTCGTCCGGCGCGAGCTCGATGGCGCGTTCGTAGTCGTTCGCCGCTTCGTCGGTGCGGTCGAGGCGAACCAACGCGTTGGCGCGGTTGTAGTACGCGGCGGCCGAGTTCGCGTCGAGCTCGATCGCGCGAGCGTACTGATTGACGGCGGCGTCGTAGTTGCCGGCGCCGAAGTAGGCGTTGCCCTCGTCGAGGTGAGAAGCGGCGCTGCGCTCGGCGGGGATCGTCGGCGGAGCCTCGTCCGCGGGTGGGCTCGCGGGCGCCGCGGGCGGCTCTGGTGGGGCTGGAGGTGGCGCGACCGCCGCCGGAGGAGGCGGAGCTGCTGCTGGCGGTGGTGTCGGCGCGGCCGGTGACGGTGGGGTCGGGGCGACCGCTGGACTCGCGGGTGGGGCCGGCGGTGCGGGTGGGGCCGGAGGCGGCTCGACTGCCGCGGGAGCCGGAGGTGGCGGCGGAGGAGCGGGCGGCGGAGCCGCAGGTGGTGTGGGCGGTCGCATCGGCCGAGTCGGTGCCGGAGGCGGCGCGGGCGCAGCGGCGACCGCCGCAGGCGCGTCGCCCGTTGGGGTGCCGGTCGCTTGCGCGATCTGGCGAGCCATCAGCTCGGCCTGCTCACGACGCGATCGCTCGTTGCTGAGCTGCAGCTCGAGGTGATCAATCCGCTCTTCGGTGAGCTCGCGCTCCAGTCGCTGCTGCGATTGCAGCGCCCGATAGATCCAGACGATCGCGGCCCACGGCAAGATGACGCGTAAGACGGTAGCGATGAGATTCAAGGGGTGCTCCTCTGCTTCGCGCTCTGTAGGCTCGGCGGCGCCTGTCGGCATCGGTCGATGGGTCTGCGGATGTCCGCTCTACAGTTTGTCAGGTTGTCGGGTTCGCTGTCGATCACGATTCGTCGATCTACTCATCTGTCTGCTCATCGAGCAAGGTGCTGACCGCGTCGAGCGCGTTGATCGCCAACGTCAGCCGGTCCTGAGGAGACACGTCCGCAAGTTCGAGCAAGGTTTCGTCGCGCATCGAGACCGGATCGTTCGCTCCCAAGAAAGCCGCGGGCCCCTCGTCGTCAAACGATAGTTGCAGCTCGCGCAGCGCGCCTTCCTCAGTCACGATCACGCAGCCGATATTCTTGTCGCGCACGCCGTCCGGCTCCACCTCGACGCCCATCGTGAAAAATGCGCCAGGAAATGGCGGAAACGGTCGTAACTCGAGGGCTGCCTCGCGGAGTAACGCCTCGACCTGCTCGGCCGCTGCGGTGAGCGCTTCCCCAGCCATTCGCTGACGAAGCTGGTTGCGGACGGCCTGCTGGGTACTCGGTCTTGCGGGTCGTTCAGTGGGTTGGGCGGCAGTGGGATCGGATGTGGACATCAGACTCGGTCGCGGACTGCTGACGCAGTCAAAGGCTAGGCGGTCGTCTGGACAAACGCGCAAACGTGCCCAAACATTTCAGGTGGATGAAATATGAGTATACGCAGGCTCGCAATCCTGTACCGCTCCCGACGCAACAAGACGACCGAAACCACGACGGCCGACCGCGTAGAGCTAGCGAACGGAGTGAGTACGATGGTGCCCAGGCGAGCGGCGAGTCGGACCAAATCGGACTGAGTCGGACATATCGAGCAGCTCGGTCCAGACGATCGAGATGAGCGGGGCGAGCGGATGGCGCAAGCAGGTGATGCCTCGAGGTCGCAGCAAACGCAGGCTCCGCCGATCTGGAGCTCCCAACTGCGGATCGCGGCCGGCCGCGCGGTTGAGGAAGCGCCACAGATCGGCTTCGTCGAGAAAGTCGATCGCGTAGGTCGACTGGTGCGCCTCTCGATCCTGGCCGAACCGCTCGCCGACGGAGCGGACGCGTTCATGGACCAGTTCGTCCAGCGAGTCGGTGAGCTCTTCGATCCGGCCGCCCGTTCGCTGACCGGGGCGTTGCGAACCGCGGTCGATACCGTCCACGAGGAGCTGCGCGAGTGGAATCGTCAGCGCCTGCCGTCCGAGCACGCGATGTACGGGATGTCCTGTCTGGTGCAGCGCGCCGATCAGGTCGCCGTGTTTGGCCAGGTCGGACCCTCGATCGGGCTGCTCGCCGGCGATGCGGGACTGGCCGGACTGCGCTCGGTCACGCTTTACCAACACGTGCGGGACCGCGCCGATCCGGTCTCCGCGCCGATCGGTAGCTCAGAATCGGTGAACGTGCAGTTCGTCCCCGCGCCCGAGGCGGTGGACGGCTGGGCCCTGCTCCTGAGCTCGAACACCGCCTCACTCTTCGACGCGGAGCGACGCGTCGCCCTGAGCCGCCGCGCGGTCGACGAAACGCTGCGACTGCTATATCCCGCCATGCTCAACCTGCGCGACGCAGCCGCACTCGTGGTCAGTCTGGGCGCTGGATCGTCCACAGGAACGGCGATCGACGAGCCTGCTGCGGAGGATGAAGACGAGGGCGGCCAAGCGAACGTCGACGCCGCAGATGAGCGCGATTATGAGCCGGAAGATCATGAGTCGGAACGGACGCAGCGAGTCAGCGAGTTCGAGCAACGAGCACCGCTTGTCGAATCTGAGGCTGATCACCATCGTCCGACCTCACGAGACGGTGGCACGCAGTGGGCCGTGAGCTTCGAACCGCCCGCCCTCGCCGAGCTCGAGCTCGTGGGCTGGCCGAGCAATCCCTTCGCCGCGGTCCGATCGCAGCCCCTGCAAACGATGTCCTCACCGGGGGTGACGTCGGTCGTGCCATCGACTCCGCCCTTGTCTCGGCCGATCATGAAACTCGGCCGAGCGATCCCCTCGCTCCTCGAGCGGCGCGACGAACCAGCGGTCGAGCGTCCCCAAATTCGACCGCGCAATCCAGGCCGAGGCACCTCCGCCCGACGCGTCGGACTCGCGCTGCTTGGGATGTTCTTCTTGCTCGCGGCCGTGACCGCGGTTCTGATCGGACCCTCGCTGCTGCGCTCGGATGACGATCAGTTCCGCTTACGGCTCGAGCTCGCCCGCAACGGTCTTGCCGCCTCGCAGCTGACAACGACGACGGAGGCGGCCACGCTGACCCTCGAGGATGCGCTCGGCGATGTTGAGTTGGCGCTCGAGATCAACCCGCTCGCCGCCGATGCTCTGCAACTGCGCGACGAGATCGAGGCCGTGTTGGCCGAGCTCAACCTCGTGCAGCCGCCGGGCGAGCTCTCGTCGCTGACCAATCTCTCCCGATTTGGCCCCGCCATCGCCCTGGGGCTGGTTCGATTCGGGGATGGTCGCGCCTTCGTCCTCGATGATGCCGGCGGACGCGTGTTCAGCGTCGATACGGACGGCACGGCGACGATCATCTTCCTGGAGGGCGAGCAGCTCGGGCTCGGCGGACAGCTACGCGCGGGCACGCCGATCTCGCTTGCGTGGCAATCGACGCGAGCGCAATCGGCGGGCGGCGGAACGAGCGCGGACACCGCCGCATCGTTGAATGACGCGGAAGCGCTCTGGATTTTGGATTCCAACGCGAGGCTCTACCGCTGGTCTGACTCGGGCGTGCTGCTCGTCCCGATTCCCGGCATCGCTCGGCTGGGATCGGTCGACGCGGTCACGGCGACCGCGGATAGCATCTACCTGCTCGATCAGGCAGGCGGCGCAATCTGGCGCTTCCCCGTCGAACGCTCAGAGCTGAGCGAGCCGACCCGTGTCGTGGGTCGCACCGACCTGTTCGAAGCGAGCGAGTTGGTCGCAACCGTCAACGCGTCGGCCGAGGTAGAGTTTCTCGTCGCATCGAGCGACGGTCGGCTGCGACGCTTCGGGTCGCAGGAGGAACTGCCGCTGGGGCTCGACTTGGAGCGCGAGCTGGTCAGCCCCGCCTCCGTCTCGCTCGGCGCACAGTCCGGGCTGATCTACACGGTCGATCGAGGCCAGGGTCGACTGCTCGCCATGGGTCCCGACGGCAACGTGGTCAGCCAGATACAGTCGCCCGAGCTCACCGGCCTCCGCGGGGCCTGGGTCGACGAAGACCTCGGTCGGATCCTCTACGTCCTCCCGTCCGAGATTCTCATCGGACGGCTACCCGGCGCCTCAGATTGAGGAACATCGCAATCCCAAGAGCTCCCCCTCTGGGGGAGCTGTCGCGGAGCGACTGAGCAACTGTCTTGGAAGTCAAGCGTGTTGAGGTGGTTGCCAAGGGGTGTTGCTCTTGAGGATGGCGTTGAGGATGACCAGTAGTTTGCGCATACAGGCGGTGAGCGCGACCTTCTTGGGTTTGCCCCGGTCGAGCAGGCGCTGGTAGTAATCGCTGATCACGGGGTTGTGGCGGGTGGCGACGAGGGTGCCCATGTAGAGCGCCGCACGGACCGTGGCGCGACCGCCCCAGATGCTGCGCCGGCCACGCCATTGGCCACTGTCGCGGTTGAAGGGGGCGACGCCGACCAGGGCCGCGACCTGGCGCCGGTCGATTTGGCCCAGTTCGGGCAGTTGGGCGAGCAGGATGCGCGAGATCTGCGGTCCGACGCCGGGCACGCTCTGCAAGAGCTGGTCCTGTGCCCGCAAGTGGGGACTGTCCTGGATGCTGGCCTGGAGCTCGTCCTCGATTCGCTCGCGTTCCTGCGTGAGCCAGGCGATGTGCGCCTCGATCCCGGCTCGCAGGGTGGGGGTGGTGGCGCGGCAGCGTTGGCCCTCGGCGACCAGCATCGCGACCAGTTGTCGACGTCGGGCGAGCAGCTCACGCAGATGCTGGGTCTCGGCATCGGGCAGCGGGCGCAGCTGCAGCGGGACGGCCTCAGCGAAGTGGGCCAGGACGGCGGCGTCGAGCGCGTCGGTCTTGGCCAGCCGGCCGGTGGCGCGGGCGAAGTCGCGAACCTGGCGCGGGTTGACCACCACCATCGGCAACCCCGCCGCGGCCAGCTCCGCGACCAGCGGCCGCTCCAGACCGCCGGTCGCCTCCAGCACGATTCGTGTCGGTGCCAGCGCCTCCAACTGACTGACCAGGGCGTCGATCCCGGCCGTGTCGTTGTCCACCCGCTGGGCGGGTCCGTCAGCCGGCCGGATGGCGAGATCCAACCACTGTTGTGATACGTCAATGCCGACGTAGCGACTCGTCTCGGTCATCTCCCACTCCTATCCTGCGTAGGCCCGTCCTTGCAAGATGAGGGCTCCAGGGCCCGGGCAACTGTTCGGGCTCTCTCGCTGTAGTGGTGCGGCGACCCAAGCTCAGTCACGGCCTCACAGGCCCAGGGGGAATCGGTCTACCGCACCACGCTTCGCCCCGGGAAACACTTGTTCCCGGGGCGACAGCGAAGATACAAGGGGGCCCTGCTGGCGCAGGTACCAGATAGGGCTTGACGGAGCAGGGCCCCCTCCGCCTTCGGCACCTCCCCCTGCAGGGGGAGGAAAGAGGTTATGCAAAGGTCTCCGCCCCGCCGCGGGTATCTCGCTGTGTCTGGAACCGGTAGCGACGCGCTCAACGAGGTCCCGGCAGCGCATCGGCCTGACCTCACGGGTCGAGATTTCCGCGCCTAGTTCCGTCATACGCGCACCCACAGAGCAGACCCCCGCATGCGCGGGGGAATTGGATTCACGCACCCCGTTTCGTCCAATCTGCACCCACGTTCCGTCACACCTGTGCCCCGTTCGGCAACACGCCGCGCCCCGCTCCGTCATTCCCGCGCTTGCCGCGGGAATCTCGATCCGTTCGGCAGTGCAGAAGTGCTGCGGTGTTAGCGTCGACCGCGGCGCGGCGAGATACCCGCGGCGGAGCGCGGGTATGACGGGTTTGCTCTCTGGCCTCCCGCGCAGCGCGGGAGTGGCGGAGAGAGGGGATGCTGCCGCCGCCTCCCGACGCGGGGACGGGCTCTGCAAAGGGAGGAGGAAGGGAGCGATGCAACGATCTCCAATAGGCTGATGGAGTACTCGGCGATGCTCTCCCAGCTGGCGCTGGGATCGTTGACTCAACTTGGAGAGGGAACCGATGAGCTTTCGCGTATTGGCCTTGGAGTCGTCCTGCGACGAGTTTGCCGGCGCGGTGATTGAGGACGGGATTGAAGTGCTCGCTTCCGTTGTCGCCTCGCAGGCGGGCATCCATGCTCGCTATGGCGGCGTGGTGCCCGAAGTGGCCGGTCGCGAGCACTTGCGCAACCTCGCGCCGGTGATGCAGGCGACGCTCGAGTCGGCCGGGCTCGGCTGGGATGACCTCGACGCTATCGCCGTGACTCAGGGACCGGGACTCGGCGGGTCGCTGCTGGTCGGCGTCAACGCTGCCAAGGCCGCCGCCTGGGCGCGAGGACTTCCCCTGATTCCCGTTCACCACATTGCTGGACACCTCTACGCCAACTGGTTGCGACCCGCCCGCGACCAATGGGACAACGCTCCGCCCAGCTTTCCCCTGGTCGCGCTCGTCGTCTCCGGCGGTCACACCGAGCTCTTCTGGATGGAAGATCACGAGCGCGTCGAGCGGATCGGCCAGACCCGAGACGACGCGGCCGGCGAGGCGTTCGACAAGGTCGGCCGATTGCTCGGCCTGCCCTTCCCCGGCGGTCCCGAGATCGAACGGGCGGCGAAACAGGCCTCGGCCGAGCAGATCGCCGCGATCGATCCGCTGCCCCGCGCCTGGCTGCCGGGCAGCTACGATTTCTCCTTCTCTGGCCTCAAGACCGCTGTACTCAACCGCGTGCGCAAGATCGAGGCGTCGGGCGAGCCTCTGGACGTACCCGCCATGGCGGCCCGATTCCAGGAGTCGGTCACCGATGTGCTCGCCCAAAAGACAGCCCGCGCTGCCGCCGACCTCGGCGCCACCTGCGTGATTGTGGCCGGCGGCGTGGCCGCCAACAGCGCCCTTCGAGAGGCGCTGCAGACATCCTGCGCCGAGATCGGCGTGCCCGTTCGGGTGCCGCCGCCCCGACTCTGCACCGACAACGCGGCGATGATCGGGGCCGCAGCCTGCTATCGGCGCAGCGAAGCGGCGCTCGACATCGACGTCTTCTCGACTTCAGGTCCGGCTGTCTTCTCGCCTGGTACGTAGCTTTCCCAGGCTCAGCCCAGCTCAACGGCGAGCATCGAGCGCCGCGAGCGGACAGATCCGACAGGCCCACTGCCGACATCGGGTCTGCTCCAGCTCGAGCAATGCTTGCGTGTGCGGATGCTTCCAGGCGAAGCCGACTCCGCCAACGCCGCGCTGTCTCCCTGCGCGTTTGCCGACTAGACCGCCATCGAGGCGGTCGCGCAAGTCGTCGGTGCGCTGATATCGCACCCCTGGCAACAGCGACCACTGGCGCTCCGCCCCGGTGAGCGGATAGACCGCATCGGCTAAGAGCTGCGTCGCCCGAGCCGAACCGAGTGCGTTCGGAATCCGCAGCTCCGCGACCGCCTCGCGACGAGGCAGGCGAGCGAGCCGCTCCACGTTCGCCCACGGCGTCCTCTCGGGAGCGTTCCAGCGTCGGAGGAGCGTCATCAGGACTAAGTTCAGGCCGTCGGCCGACCCCAACACACCACGACCGCGCCGCCAGCCTCGAGCGGGTATGACCAGCTCCACCTCGGCCCATGTCTCCGCCTCAGTAAGCGCGAGACGGGTCGCGTCTTCCGCTAGCGCCCCGTTGTGCGGCTGCCCCAACGCTCGCGCCGCGGCGATCACCGCGCGTCGATCGTCGACAGAGCCGGGACCACCGGGAACATCGAGCGACCAGAGCTCCCGCGCCTTGCGCGCGAACCGCCGTCGCGCGATCGCCCGCAGCCGAGCCTCGACCGCTGCTGTCCCCGCTCGCTCGCGGATGTCGGCGCAGGGTGGCGACCGCGATGCGTCTGGAGCGTCACTCGCCGCGGGTGGGAGCGCGGTCACATCGGGAATGCGAGCGTCGAGCGGCGCGCCGTCCCGACGCGGCCGACCGCGCCAGTCGACGATGTGCAGCAGCAGATGCCGATAAGCCGGGTCGCCAGTATGGCCATGTTGCAGCCAGTCGCCGGCCGTGAGGTGCAGCTCGACATCGCCGCGTCGGGCCTGACCATCCGCGTCGAGCACTTGGGCGCCACGAAAATCCGGCCCCGGCCCACGATTCCATCGCCCCGGCGAGATCACCCGTATCTGACCGCCCGCCGGATCGGGCAGAAACGGCGTCGGCCAGCGGGACTCGGCCCAAAGCCGCTGGAGCGCCAATTCATTCGCCACAGGATCAGTCATCCGATCCTCCGACGCGCCGCCATTTGCACTCGGTGAACCCCGTTGATCCATCCGTCAAACCCTCCCCAGCTCCTGAGGCCTGCACCCACGTCCGTCATACCCTCGCTCCGCCGGAGGCCATTGATCAACTTGCTCCCCCTCGCAAGGGGAGCTGTCGCGGAGCGACTGAGCAACTGTCTTGGAAGTCAAGCGTGTTGAGGTGGTTGCCAAGGGGTGTTGCTCTTGAGGATGGCGTTGAGGATGACCAGTAGTTTGCGCATACAGGCGGTGAGCGCGACCTTCTTGGGTTTGCCCCGGTCGAGCAGGCGCTGGTAGTAATCGCTGATCACGGGGTTGTGGCGGGTGGCGACGAGGGTGCCCATGTAGAGCGCCGCACGGACCGTGGCGCGACCGCCCCAGATGCTGCGCCGGCCACGCCATTGGCCACTGTCGCGGTTGAAGGGGGCGACGCCGACCAGGGCCGCGACCTGGCGCCGGTCGATTTGGCCCAGTTCGGGCAGTTGGGCGAGCAGGATGCGCGAGATCTGCGGTCCGACGCCGGGCACGCTCTGCAAGAGCTGGTCCTGTGCCCGCAAGTGGGGACTGTCCTGGATGCTGGCCTGGAGCTCGTCCTCGATTCGCTCGCGTTCCTGCGTGAGCCAGGCGATGTGCGCCTCGATCCCGGCTCGCAGGGTGGGGGTGGTGGCGCGGCAGCGTTGGCCCTCGGCGACCAGCATCGCGACCAGTTGTCGACGTCGGGCGAGCAGCTCACGCAGATGCTGGGTCTCGGCATCGGGCAGCGGGCGCAGCTGCAGCGGGACGGCCTCAGCGAAGTGGGCCAGGACGGCGGCGTCGAGCGCGTCGGTCTTGGCCAGCCGGCCGGTGGCGCGGGCGAAGTCGCGAACCTGGCGCGGGTTGACCACCACCATCGGCAACCCCGCCGCGGCCAGCTCCGCGACCAGCGGCCGCTCCAGACCGCCGGTCGCCTCCAGCACGATTCGTGTCGGTGCCAGCGCCTCCAACTGACTGACCAGGGCGTCGATCCCGGCCGTGTCGTTGTCCACCCGCTGGGCGGGTCCGTCAGCCGGCCGGATGGCGAGATCCAACCACTGTTGTGATACGTCAATGCCGACGTAGCGACTCGTCTCGGTCATCTCCCACTCCTATCCTGCGTAGGCCCGTCCTTGCAAGATGAGGGCTCCAGGGCCCGGGCAACTGTTCGGGCTCTCTCGCTGTAGTGGTGCGGCGACCCAAGCTCAGTCACGGCCTCACAGGCCCAGGGGGAATCGGTCTACCGCACCACGCTTCGCCCCGGGAAACACTTGTTCCCGGGGCGACAGCGAAGATACAAGGGGGTCCTGCTGGCGCAGGTACCAGATAGCGCTTGGCGGAGCAGGACCCCCTCCGCCTTCGGCACCTCCCCCTGCTGGGGGAGGAATGGGGTTATGCAAAGGTCTCCGCTCCGCCGCGGGTATCTCGCTGGGACGTGGTCGACGCCGAACCCGCAGCACCTCGGTCTTGCCGAGCGGATCGAGATTCCCGCGGCAAGCGCGGGAATGACGGAGGTGGGGATTTCATGCGAGACGGCGGTGGGCATCATTCGTCGACCTCCTCCGTCGAGCCGGGTGCGTCCGGTTCCTTGGGTGCCTCTTCCGACTCTGGCGCCTGCCCGGTTTCGAAGGGGAACTGCACGTCTTCGGCCACTCTGGTGAGCAGACGCGCGGCGGTGCCGCGTGGCTCGTAGGCGCCTCGCTCCCACTCCGAGATCGTCTGTTGACGCGCGTTCAGTTCGTCCGCCAGCTCGCGCTGACTGAGACCAGCATGACGTCGCAACTGCCGGATCGACGTGGCGTCCCAGCTCTCGTCCCGTTCCTGTCGGTCGTCCGTCGTCCCCATGCCCGTCGTCCCTCAACCGCGTGTGCCACCGTCATTCTACACGGTAACGTGTATCGCCTCGCAGCAGCCGATGCGATCGTCGGCACTGGGAGAAACTCCGCTTCGACGAGGACGAGAGAGTCGTGCGCCGATCTTCTCGACGGAGCGTGACGGTGTCAGAAATCGCCTGTAGGTGTTGACGTAGCCGACGCTTCACCATACTCTGTGATGGCAACCTATGCCCCAGATCGTCAGAGCAATCGCATGTCATGCGCTGGCCGGTTCTGGACGACCGTTCATCGGCCGTTCCAGACCTTCCGTCCAGCGTAGGCAATCGGTATGGCGGGATTGGCCGCGTTGATCACCATTCGCTTCGTTGATTCGTTGATGGAGCGTCGGAGATCGTCGTCGCCCGAGACCCGCGCTATCGCTGCGGTTCGCTGACGAACTGTCCGCCGCCGGAACGCGGTACAGAACCGATCGACCGTCATTGAGGAGGCCTGCTGATGGTGTTGGCGCCAATCGAAGACCAGTCCGCGGCAGTCGCGCCGCGAGCCGCTCGCGAGATCGTCGACTACTCGCGGCTACCAGAAACGTATCCGCTGCCCAATCTGATCAAACTCCTGCGCGATTCCTACGACTGGTTCCTTGAGGAAGGGCTCAAGGAACTGCTCGAGGAGATGTCGCCGATTCAGGACTTCACCGAGCGTCGGATGGAGATCCACTTCGGCAAGGACTGCGCCAGCGACTGCCCAGGCGACTGCCGCACCGTGCTCTGCGACACCAGATGCAAGGGAGGCCCGCACGTCATTGAATGCTGCGAGGGGCAGAAGTTCTGCTCGGAGCACTGTCACGGCTATCACTACGAGCCCCCGACCGAGACCGAGCTCGAATGTCGTCGGAACGACAATACCCACGAAGGCGAGATCCGCGTCTGGATCCGCCTGCTCAACCTCAAGACCGGCGAGGCCGGCGGGCAGTGGATCTACTTCGGTCACCTACCGCACATGACCGAGACCGGCACGTTCATCTTCAACGGGGCCGAGCGCGTGGTCGTCTCCCAGCTCGTGCGCTCGCCCGGCGTCTACTTCGGCGCTTCCACAGACTCCGCCTCCGGCCGCACGCTCTGCTCGGCCAAGCTGATCCCATCGCGCGGTGCCTGGCTCGAGTTCGAGTCCTCCAACCGCGACGTCCTCACGGTCAAGGTCGACCGCAAGCGCAAGCTCCACGTCACCACCCTGCTGCGAGCGCTCGACCACGGCGAAGACCCCGACCAAAGCGACGAGGAGCTCGGCACCGACGAGCGCATCATGGCGATGCTCGACGGGCTTGACCTCGACGAGTCGCAGCACCAGTTCCTCGCGACCACGATCGAGAAGGAACCGCATCCGACAGCGACCACCAAGTACACGCGGCGTAACAAAGAATGGGCGATGCTCGAGGTCTACAAGCGTCTCCGCCCCGGCGACCCACCGACGGTCGATGCGGCCCGCGCGATGCTCGAGGGCCAGTTCTTCAACCCGCGTCGCTACGACCTCGGCCGCGTCGGCCGCTACAAGGTCAACACTCGGCTGAACAAGATGTACGACGATATCGATCGCACCTGCGAGCGACTCGGTCTGGACATCGATCGCGACGACGCCGATGATTCCCGCCAACAGGCGCTCTGGATGCGCGATCTGCTCGCGATCGTCTTCACCCAGGTGGCGATCAACAACGGCATCCAGAACGACGACGACATCGACCATCTCGGCAATCGACGAATTCGTGCCGTCGGCGAACAGCTCCAGAACCAGTTCCGCATCGGCATGGTGCGCATGGAGCGTGTGATTCGCGAGCGGATGACGATCATCGACCCCGAGCAGGCAGCGCCCTCGGCTCTGGTCAACATCCGTCCCGTGCAGGCGGCCGTGAAAGAGTTCTTCGGCGGTCACCAGCTGTCGCAGTTCATGGACCAGACCAATCCCCTGGCCGAGCTCACCCACAAGCGCCGACTCTCCGCGCTCGGACCGGGTGGTCTCAGTCGTGACCGCGCCGGATTCGACGTGCGCGATGTCCACTACTCCCACTACGGACGGATCTGCCCGATCGAGACTCCCGAAGGTCCCAACATCGGACTAATCGGCTCGCTCGCCACCTACGGCGTGCTCAACGACTACGGATTCATCAAGACGCCCTATCGGATCGTCGTCTCGGAGCTCGAGCCCCACCATCCTGATCTGATCGGTCGAGTCTTGACGGAACCGGTCGAAGGCGATGACGGTGAACTGATCGCCGACGAAGGCGATGAGATTACGGTCGAACTCGCGGAACGCATCCTCGCGGCTAACGACGCTCCTGTGCGCATCCGACCCTACGTGTCGGACGAGGTGGTCGAGCTCACCGCCGACGACGAAGCCAACGCCGTCATCGCCCAGGCGAATGCGCGGATCGACGCGCGCGGATACTTCCTCGACGACCGCGTCGAGGGTCGGCGCGGAGATCGCTTCGAGGGCTTCGCCCGCGAGGATGTCCAGTACATGGACGTCTCCCCGCGACAGATCGTCTCCGTCGCAGCCTCGCTGATTCCCTTCCTCGAGCACGACGACGCGAACCGCGCCCTGATGGGCGCGAACATGCAGCGTCAGGCCGTGCCTCTGGTCCGCCCCGAGGCGCCCTTGGTCGGAACCGGTATGGAAGAGCCCGCCGCCCGCGACTCGGGCCAGGTGCTCTCGGCCGAGGCCGACGGCGAGGTGCGCCACGTCACCGCTGAAGCGATCGTGGTTCACTACGACGAGCCCGTCCGCGGCGAGCAACTGCACGCCTACTCGCTGCTCAAGTTCCTCCGCTCGAACCAGGGCACCTGCATCAACCAGCGCGCGATCGTCTCCGCTGGCGACCGCATCACCGCTGGTCAGCCGTTGGCCGATTCCTCCTCCACCGACCAGGGACTCCTGGCGCTCGGTCAGAACGTGCTCTGCGCGTTCATGTCTTGGGAGGGATACAACTTCGAGGACGCCGTGATCGTCTCCGAACGACTGGTCCACGACCACAAGTTCACCTCGATCCATATGTCCAAGCACGAGATCGGCGCGCGCGAGACCAAGCTCGGCAATGAAGAGATCACCCGAGACATTCCCAACGTGGCCGATGAGTCGCTGGCCCATCTCGACGCCGAGGGGATTGTCCGCATCGGCGCCGAAGTGCGACCGGGCGACATCCTCGTCGGCAAAATTACGCCCAAGGGTGAGACCGAGCTCACTGCCGAGGAGAAGCTCCTGCGGGCCATCTTCGGCGAGAAAGCGCGCGAGGTGAAAGACACCTCGATGAAGGTCTCGCACGGGGTCCGCGGCGTGGTCGTCGATGTGCGCGCGGTCACCCGCGACGAAGACGATGGCTTGCCGGCCGGTGTGCAGAAGCTGGTCCGCGTCACCATCGCCGAGCGGCGCAAGCTGCAGGTCGGCGACAAGATGGCCGGACGACACGGCAACAAGGGTGTGATCTCCACCATCCTGCCGGTCGAAGACATGCCCCACCTCGAGGACGGCACGCCGATCGACGTCGTGCTCTCACCGATCGGTGTGCCCTCACGTATGAACCTGGGACAGATTCTCGAGACCCAGCTCGGCTGGGCCGCGAAGGAACTCGGATTCCGCGCGATCACGCCGGTCTTTGATGGCGCCTCGGAAGAGGAGCTCCAGGATGCTCTCGCTCGCGCTTGGATCGTGCGCGAGGCCCAGGCCGACCGCACGGTCAACGGCACGAACGGCACGAACGGCACGAACGGCACGAATCACACCAACGGCGCCAGCGACGACGACACGCCGACGCAGGAGCTCGAGGCGTCCGTGCTCGGCAAGGGGATCGACGATCACACCTTCAGCTGGCTGGAGTCGCGTGGCTACGACCCCAAGGACATCCAGATCGCCTTCGATCGTGACGACCGTGACACGACCGGCAAGGCCGCTCACATGGCGCTCTCACAGTGGCTGATCAACCACGGCGATACCCGAGGCGCCAGACACTACAGTCCCGACACCCTCGCTGCGCATGCGACCAAGATCGAGCGCGAGCGGAGCGTCTCGCGACCGGTCTTCGGCAAGCAGCGACTGATCGACGGACGCACGGGCGAGGGAATCGATCAGCCGGTTACGGTCGGCTACATCTACCTGCTCAAGCTGTCGCACATGGTCGAGGACAAGATCCACGCCCGCTCGACCGGCCCCTACTCATTGATCACCCAGCAGCCGCTCGGTGGGAAGGCGCAGTTCGGTGGCCAGCGATTTGGCGAAATGGAGGTCTGGGCGCTCGAAGCCTACGGCGCAGCCAACATCCTCCAAGAGCTGTTGACCGTGAAGTCGGATGACATCGTCGGCCGCGTCAAGGCCTACGAAGCGATCGTCAAGGGCGAGCCGGTGACCGATGCCGCAATGCCCGAATCATTCCGCGTCTTGCTCAGGGAGCTGCAAAGCCTCGGCCTCCAAGTCGAGGTGCGCAACCAAGAGGATGAGACGATGGTGCTCGAAGTACCCAGTCGCGACGACATGCCGCAACTGGGCGTAAACCTGTCCGGATTCGAAGGAGAGGATGTGACCAGTGCTTGAGACTCGTAGCACGGAGACCATGCAGATCACTCTGGCGTCGCCGGAGAAGATTCGCGACTGGTCCTACGGCGAAGTCCTGAAGCCGGAAACGATCAACTACCGCACCCTGAAGCCAGAGAAGGACGGCCTCTTCTGCGAGAAGATCTTCGGACCGCAGAAGGACTTCGAGTGCGCCTGCGGCAAGTTCAAGCGGGTCCGCTACAAGGGTGTGATCTGCGACAAGTGCGGCGTCGAAGTGACCCGCTCCAAGGTCCGACGCGAGCGCATGGGCCACGTCGAGTTGGCTGCGCCGGTCTCGCACATCTGGTTCGTCAAGGGCACGCCCGGACGGATCGCGTTGCTGCTCGACCTCTCGCCGCGCAAGCTCGAGAAGGTGATCTACTTCGCCCAGTACATCATCACCCAGGTCAACGAGGAGGAAAAGACGAAGGCGATCGAGTACCTCCGCATGGACTCCGAGGACGCGATCGAGGACTTCCGCGAGAAGTCGCTGGAGACCCAGGAGAAGCTGGGCCAGGCCCGCGAGCGCCTCTTCGCCGAGTCCAACCTCCGCGCCGAGGCCGACACGGCCGAGGTGAAGGAGCGGATTCGCGCGATCGTCAAAGGTCTGCGCGAGGACGCGGACTCGATTCGTGAAGTGATCGCTGAGTTCGACGGCAAGAAGGCGCGTCGCAATCTCAAGCTCGGCGAAGAGGTCTTCGCCAAGCGCGGCGACCCGATCATCTCCGAGGTGATGAGCCCCGACCTCGACGTCAAGCTGGCCTCATCGATCGCGAAGCAGCAAGCGATCGGTGATGAAGAGATCGCCCAGATCACGGCCCTCTCCGAGGCAGAGAAAGAGGAAGTCAAGGAGAACGTCGCCGAGCAGGAAGAACGACTCCGAGAGCAGCTCGAAGGCGTCGAGCAGCGAGCCGAAGACGAACTCGCCAAGCTGATCGGCGAGGACCTCGAGCCGCTCGTCGACCCGGTCACCACCGGCAACTTCGACGCCGCCATCCTCCCCGAACAGCGGGCCGAAGAGCTCATGGAGAGGTACCCCGGCGTCGTCCGCTGCGAGATGGGCGCCGAGGCGATCCTCTCGCTGGTGTCGCGCATGGACCTCGACGCGATCACTGAAGAGCTCAAGGTCGAAGTCCAGACCAAAGCCGGACAACGACGCAAGAAGGCGATGAAGCGACTCAAGGTCGTCGATGGCCTGAACAAGTCAACCAATTCGCCCCAGTGGATGTTCTTCCGCGCGCTCCCGGTCCTCCCGCCCGACTTGCGACCGATGGTCCAGCTCGACGGTGGCCGCTTCGCCACGTCCGACCTGAACGACCTCTACCGTCGAGTGATCAATCGCAACAATCGACTCAAGCGACTGATCGAGCTCGGCGCGCCCGAGATCATCATCCGCAACGAAAAGCGCATGCTCCAGGAGGCGGTCGACTCGTTGATCGACAACGGTCGTCGTGGCCGGCCGGTCACCGGCTCGGGCAGCCACCGCCTCAAGTCGCTGACCGACATGCTCAAGGGCAAGCAGGGACGCTTCCGCCAGAACTTGCTGGGCAAGCGCGTCGACTACGCTGGCCGTTCGGTCATCGTGGTCGGCCCCGAGCTCAAGCTGCATCAGTGTGGCCTGCCTCGTCGCATGGCGCTCGAGCTGTTCAAGCCGTTCCTCATGTACGCCTTGGTCAAGGAAGAGAAGGCGGCCAACATCAAGTCGGCCAAGCGCATGGTCGAGCGCGCCCACGACGACGTCTGGGAAGTGCTCGAGAGCGTGGTCAAGCAGCGTCCCGTGCTGCTCAACCGCGCGCCCACCCTGCACCGACTGGGCATCCAGGCGTTCGAGCCGGTCCTGGTCGACGGCTCCGCGATTCAGATTCACCCGCTGGTCTGCTCGGCCTTCAACGCGGACTTCGACGGTGACCAGATGGCCGTGCACGTGCCCCTCAGTCACGAGTCCGTGACTGAGGCGCGTCAGGTGATGATGTCGACTAAGAACCTGCTGCTTCCCTCCAACGGCGAGCCGACCGTCGCACCGACCTTGGATATGGTGATCGGTTGCTACTACCTGACGCTCGAGCCCGACGCCGCCCCCGGAGCCGGGCTCGATGACTCCGACGAACCGATGCGCACCTTCCCCTCGTTCGAGGATGTGCGACTGCACTACGACCTCCACGCGCTGGGATTGCACGATCGCATCCTCGTCCGCGACCAAGTGCGGACGAACGGCGAGATCGTGGAGACGACCACGGGCCGCGTCCTCTTTGACGACGTCATCCCGAACGCGATTCCGTTCGAAGAGATCAACCACGAGTTGGCGAAGAAGTCGCTCAAAGAGCTGATCACGATGTGTCACCGCCTGATCGGTCCGGAAGAGACCGCGGAGATGGCCGACCGGATCAAGTCGATCGGCTTCCGCTACGCCACCCAGTCGGGTACGACGATGGCGATCGACGAGCTTCGCGCACCGGGCGCCAAGAAGGGCCTGATCGAAGAGGCTGAGAAGCAGGTCGAAGCGATCCGCGACGACTACGATCTCGGCCTGATGACCGAAGCCGAGCGCTACGAAGCGACGGTCAACGTCTGGCAGAACGTCACCCAACAGGTCAAGGACCGCATCGACGAACAGCTCAACGAGCCCGGCTCGCTGCGCATGATGGTCGGCTCAGGAGCCAAGGGCAACCTCGCTCAGGTCACCCAGATGGCCGGTCTGCGTGGATTGATGTCCGACCCATCCGGAAAGATCATCGAGCTCCCCATTCGCTCCTCGTTCCGCGAAGGGCTCTCGGTGCTCGAGTACTTCATCTCGACACACGGCGCTCGCAAGGGTCTGGCCGACACCGCGCTGCGGACGGCCGACTCCGGCTATCTCACCCGTCGACTGATCGATGTCTCGCAAGACGTCATCATCCGCGAGGAAGACTGCGTCAAGGAAAACGAGATGATCCCCGGCATCACGATCGAAGATCGTGACGAGGACAACGAACGGGTGATCACCAAGTTCCGCGAGAGTGTCATGGGACGCTACACCGCGGCCCCGGTCTACAACCCCGAAGATCCGTCAGAAGTGCTGCTGGGCGCGAACGAACTGCTCGACGAACCGACCGTCGAGGGTCTGGTCATGAGCCACGGCGTCAAGTCCTTCCACGTCCGCTCGCCGATGGTTTGTCGAGCGGAGAAGGGTCTCTGTAAGCGTTGCTACGGACAGTCGTTGGCGACCGGCGACCTCGTCGAGAAGGAGGCCGCCGTCGGAATCATCGCCGCCCAGAGCATCGGCGAGCCTGGAACCCAGCTCACCATGCGGACCTTCCACACGGGTGGCATCGCCGGCGTGTCCGACATCACATCCGGTCTTCCGCGTGTGGTCGAGCTGTTCGAAGCACGCACACCGAAGGGTCAGGCGACGATCGCCGAGATCGATGGGCGCGTCGAAGTGCTCACCGACGGTGAGCTCCGTCGCCTGCGGCTGACCTCGGAAGAGGTCCACCGCGACGAATACGAACTGCCAGCCAAGACCCGTGTGCTCGTCAAAGACGGCGACGAGGTCGAGGCCGGTGACGTCCTCGCTCGCAAGCCCAAGTCGGGCGAGGAGGACGAGGACAACGAGGAGCGAAAGGTTCGCGCCCGAGTCGGCGGCCGTGTCAGCCGCAAGCGCGGCGCTCGCACCTTGTCCATCTCCTACGAGACCAGCGATACGCGTGAGTATCCGCTGCCCGCGACGGCCCGCCTCAAGGTCACCGACGGCGACGAGGTCGAAGCCGGCGACGCACTCACCGAAGGTCCGCTCGACCCACAGGAAATGCTCCGCATTCTCGGCGAAGGTTCCGTCCACCGATACCTCGTGACCGAGGTCCAGGACGTCTACCGATCGCAAGGCGTGGACATCCACGACAAGCACATCGAGGTGATCGTTCGCCAGATGCTGCGCATGGTCGAGATCGATGATCCGGGAGACTCGGACGAGTGGCTCGCCGGCGAGCTGGTGAATCGTCACGATTACGACACCCTCAACCGGTCACTGCAGGACGAGGGTAAGCAACCGGCCACCGCGAAAGCGATGTTGCTCGGTGTGACCAAGGCGTCGCTCTCGCAGGAGAGCTGGCTCGCGGCCGCCTCCTTCCAAGAGACGACCCGCGTGCTCACCGAGGCAGCGATCACGGGCAAGACCGATCTCCTCAGAGGCCTCAAGGAGAACGTGATCATCGGCAAGAAGATCCCGGCCGCGGCCGAGATCGAAGTGCCACCGCTGCCCAAGCCCGAACCGCTCCCCCTCGCGGCCGGTCTGCCCGGCGCTGCATCGGCAGGCGTCTTCAGCGGCGACGACGATTTGGAAGACCTCGGCTTCGGCCTCGAAGAGGAAGACGAAGACGACATTGGGCTGGTCGCCGCCGCATCCAGCGGCTACGTCGACGAAGGCGGCTACGTCGCGCTCCCCGACGAGTAAGCCAACCCCAAAAGCTCCCCCGCTCTGGGGGAGCTCTCGCGTCGCCCCGAAAGAGCTCCCCCTCTGGAGGAACTCTCGCGAAGCCCCCAAAGAGCTCCCCCTCTGGGGGAGCTGTCGCGGAGCGACTGAGGGGGCCTCCCGCTAAGACGGCCAGACACCGCCGGTCGAGCGGGACCCCCTCCGCCTGCGGCACCTCCCCCTTCAAGGGGGAGGAAAAGGGATCATGCAACTCCCCGTTCGGGAGGCCCTTGCAGAAACCTCCACCGTCGTCATTCCTGCGCGCAGCGCGGGAATCTCGATCGCTTTGGAGGTGCGGCGATGCCTCCTCCGACCGCACTGTTGCCTAAACTACAGTCGAGAGAGAGAGTCATGTCCCACATCGAAACCGTTCGCGGACCGATCAATGCCGACCAGCTCGGGTTCACGCTTTCGCATGAACACGTCGCGATCACGCCGAGCGTCGTCACCCAGCACTACCCCTGGTTGATCGACAAACAGGCCGTCCTCGACCGCGCTACGGAAGAGCTGATCGAAGCGAAAGCAGGCGGCGTTGACTCGCTGATCGAACTCTCCACGCCCGATCTCAACCGCGACGTCGAAGCGATGCGCGCCGCATCCGAAGCATCGGATGTGAACGTGATCTGTGCGACCGGCATCTGGCGCGATGTCCCGCGATGGCTCTGGAACATGGACCCCGACGAAATCGCCGACATCTTCGTGCGCGAGATCGAAGTCGGCATCGCCGACACCGGAATCAAAGCTGGCGTGATCAAAGTCGCCAACGACGCCGAGGGCGTCACCCCGCAGGGCGAGCTCATCCTCCGCGCCGCTGCCCGCACCTGTAAGCGCACCGGCACGCCGATTTCCACTCACCATTGGGCGCCGCTCGAAGTCGGACGACGCCAGGCCGAGATCTTCCAAGAGGAAGACGCGCCGATGGATCGAATCTGCATCGGTCACACCGCCGACACGATCGATGCCAACTACATCGAAGATCTGCTCAATACCGGCGTCTACATCTCGATGGACCGCTATCCCGGCCCCGAAGATGGCCATGAACGACCCAACTGGGTCGCCCGTAACGCTACGGTCAAGGAGCTCATCCGACGCGGATGGTCGCACCGACTGATGCTCGGCCACGACTACGCTGCCTTCCCTGGCTCGCCCCGAGCCTTCCCAACCCGTTACCTCTTCCTCACCACCACCGCGATTCCTGCGCTCCTTGCCGATGGTGTCTCGCAGGAAACGATCGACCAGATGATGCGTGTCGTCCCGCGCGAGTTCCTCAGCGGCGAAGCAGCGTGACCCGGAAGACGAACGTCAGATGAATCGCAACGATGTCGCCGATCTCTGTGAGACCCTTACTGGGTCGTGGCCCGACTCGCCCTGGGGTGAGGACGACCTCGTCTACAAGCTCGGCAATCGCAACGCTGACGGCAAGGGCGGAAAAATCTTCTGCTTCCTCGGCGGCGGTACGACCGAGGGCGCGCCACACGCGATCTCCATCAAGTGCGACCCTGCGATCGTCCCCGCCTTACATCAGCAATACGAGGCGGTCAGCAGTCCTCGATATCTCAACAAATCACACTGGATCGCCATCACGCTCGAGTCAGACCTGCCCGATGACGAACTGGAAGAACTGATCGTCGATTCCTACGAGCGAATCCTGAGCGGCTTCAGCAAGCGCCAGCAGCGCCTCATCCGAGGCGAGGAATAGCCCGCGTCTCGCGTCAGGGGACGGAAGCCGTGCGGTGAGCTGACCCAGCTCGCCGCGACGTCAGCCCGCCGACACGACCGACAGCTCCAGCCGTGATGCTCGCTCGGCGTCGTGATGCACCGTATTGAGCGCGGCACGCGTGTGTGTCTGCCGACCGATCGGTTCGCCCGTGTTCGGATTGATGTCGAAACGCGGGTAGTTGCTGCTGCTGATCTCCATGCCAATCCGATGCCCCGCCTTGAAGATGTTGGCGGTCGGGTATAGCTCAATCGACACCTCAACCACATCGCCCGGTGAGACGAACTCCTCACGGTCATATCCATTGCGGAATCGCAGGCGCTTGATGCTGTCCGAAATCCTGAGGTGGTACCCCTCCGGATAGTCGACATTGCTCGGATAGCAGTCCAGCAACGCCGCGGTGAAGTCGGTGTCTGGCGCGTCGGTCGAGACCCACAGACGGACCGTCACCGGTCCCACCACCTGCACATCCTCGGCCAGCGGCTCGCTGCGGAATGCGATCACGTCAGAACGCGAGGCCGTGGGCAGATACGGCGGTTGCGCCCCCATCACATCGGGACGCGTGCGCTGATCGGCGCCGCCAGGCAGGATCAGCTCTCGCGACCGCTGCGTCGGTGGCCAGATCTGTGACTTCAGCGTCGGATCCTCGGGCGCGAACTCTCGCAGCGACGACACGTTCGCCGAGATCGACGGCACCGGATCCTTCGGGTCGAAGAGATAGCTCGAGGATCCGCCATCCTCGCCCGCTGCCTCCTCCGATAGTCCGCCGCCGGGCTGCAGGAACCACTCAGCCAGCTCCGCGCCCGCTGGCGGCCAGGCCGACTCCTCGCACCACTCCCCACCGTGATCCATCCGCCCCGACGGAATCCGCCGACCACTTCCGCCACCCATGACAAACATCGTCACTGGTGATCGCTCACCCCAACCGCTGTCGAGCTCCTTGAGCGTCTGATCGAAGAACTGCAAGCGGAAATCAGCGATGCTCGGCGCGAGATTGCCTGATGTCGGCGCGGTGGGACCAAAGTCAACGTCGCCCGACCACGAGCGGTCGAGCGTCACCTCACCGTGGGTCCACGGACCCATGACCAGGTATTGCGGTGAAGACATCGCCTCCGAGAATGCCACAAACGACTCACAGGTCGCGCGGGTGTAGCTGTCGTACCAACCGCCCGAGTAGACCGTGGGTACATCGGCCGTTTGGCCGATGTACCGCTCGAAATTCATCGACGGCAACTGCCACAGCCAGTCATCGTCGCGCGCGAGCGTCATCAGATCGATCGCCCAGCGCTCATAATCCTGAGTCAGCGAGAGCGGCGTATCGCCCGAGCGCCACGGCAACCGATCGAGATAACCGCGCAGATCGACCGCAGCCTGGTCCAACGCTGCGTAGAGCTTTGGGTCTCTGACCGCTTCCGGGCTGACCGGCGCGTTCCAGAATGCCCAGGCCAGCCAACGAAGCTCGAGCGCGCCACCCTGTCGGAGCGATGACGTCAAGCCGTTGAATGCGCCCTGATTGACCCACATCGCCGACAGATGGGGCGGATTCAGCGCCGCCGCCGCCGACTGCACCCAGCCCATGTACGACGTCCCCACTGTCCCCACCTTGCCCGTCGACCACGGCTGCTCGGCCAACCACTCGATCGTGTCGTATCCGTCCTCGGCCTCGTTCTTGAGCAGGTAGAAATCACCCTCCGACGCGAACCGTCCGCGCACGTCCTGCATCACTCGCGCATATCCCCGACGCGCCCACCACTCGCCATCGGCGGCGAAGCCGAGTTTGTCGTACGGCGTCCGCGTGAGCAGCGTCGGCCAAGGACCATCGACCGCCACACCGTCACGGGCGGGCAGATACACATCCGTCGCCAGCGTCACCCCGTCGCGCATGCGCACGCGTCGATTGCGCTGAATCACCACCTCATACTCGGGTTGAGAATTCTGTGAACTCATATCAGGCTCCTCTGGCCAGCAGCGGGATGATCGTCGGCGCGGCAGGAATCGACGATCGCGTCACATTGACGTGATTGTCCGTCGGCGGATCGACCGTCACGCCCATTTCGCGGAGGAAGGTCGAGAGTGGCTCCAGCCCCGTCGCGACCTCGGTCGCCGCTTCTGGCTGGTACAGCATCGGAATCACCATCGGCGAGCCGATCGCATTCGCGATCCCTGCGGCCGCCTGCGACGAGAGATGCGCTCCACCGCCGCAAGGCAACAGGAGCACATCCGCGCGCTGCAGCTCCTCGAGCGCCGCGCGATCCGGCATCTCCCGAAGATCGCCCAGATGCGCGACGATCACCTCGTCGATCGTGACCACAAACGCCACGTTGCGCGACCCGTCCGGGCCAGGCGTCCGTACGCCGGTCGCGAGGACGCGCTTGATCTCATACTCCCCCGGAGCATCCAGCGCGCGCTGTGGACCGGCCGACTCAAGCGTCACCCCTTCGACCCAGTTATGTCCTGCATCGTGTCCGCGCGAGATCGTGACGATATCCGCGCTGGGTCGGTTAAGGCGGAAGCCCGTCTCAGGCGAGCAAGGATCCATCACCACCGAGGCCTCACGACCGCGAAGCCGAAATCCCGCATGTCCATACCAGGCAATGTCCATAGCTACAGGGTACGAAGCAAACCGCCTATGCGCCTCGACATCTTCAGCCGTAGAGAGATTCGTCATACCCGCGCTTGCCGCGGGTATCTCACCCTATTCGGATGGTTGGAGCGTCGTCTCCTCGTGCAGCTCCACAACGTTGCGCGCGGCCGAGAGGGTGACGGTGAATTGATTCAGGGAATCCCTGCCCAGCAGCGAGGGCATGTCGTGATTGACAGACTTGCCACGAGCACCTTGATCCGGCATCGCGATCCAGAAGTCTCGATCAACCACGATCGGTGGATCGCCCTCCGCCAGAAACACCAACGCGAGACGATGCTGGACAACGGTTGCCCCTGCGCCAACTCCGACTATCTCGAGCTGCCTGCTCGTCTCGGCGATGGTGTGAGCCCGCTCTGGGCCGAACACTTTCGCCGCATCAGCTGGTGAAATGATCGTGCCATCCGCGCCGCTGTCCACCAGAAGCGATATCGGAGTAGCGTGCTCTCCATGCTCGGTCACCGTGATGGCGTTGATGTAGGGCTCGGCGGGCTGGTGCAACCGATCTCGGTTGTAGTAACCACGAAGGATCCTGGTCACAGAATCCACACCCCCTGCTTCTGCCACTTGGTCAGCGCCGATGCGCGGGTTCCTCGATCAAGCTCGTCAAGGCGATCCAACAAGTCGTCGTAGTTTTCGAACGCCTCCACGACGTCTCGGTCGTAGATGAGGAGATACATTCCCGGATACTGCTCCCATAGATCGCGCTCGTGGGACACGAAGAAGTCAGTGTTGCACTCCAGTTCCTCCAACGCGGCTTCCAGGAATTCAGGATCGATTCCGAGCCTGGCAAGCTCATCCGACCTTGGTGTGTGAGCAGTTGTCATAGGTAGTACTCGATTGCGGTCTCTCTTCGGATGAGCAGTTTAGCCATTTCCCAATCTACGTCACGGGAGAAGCAAACGAAGAACACTGGCGCTATTCGACCATCGCCGACTCAGCTCACCATGACCGGGAGCTCGTCGCCGGGCTCTGGCTGGTGTGGCATCAGGATCAGTGCTGCATTTTGGCCGTGCGCGCCGTAGGCTGCTGTCGCCGCTCCCACGATCCGATCCTCGAATAGCTCCTTCACGAACCCCAGATTGCAGGCGATGTCCTCCTCGGCGTGCGTTGCGTGCGGCGGAATCTGACTTCGATCGACGATCATCGCACCCGCGACCGCCGACAGCGCCCCTGACGCTCCGACCGTGTAGCCCACATTCGGGGTCGCCGTGGCGGCGTACATGTCCAACGTGCGACGCCCGAACGCTCGCTCAATGATGTCCGTCTCTCGCTCGTCTCCCAGTTTCGAGCCAAGTCCAGCCGCGACCACTACGTCGATCTCGGACGGCGAGATCTCGCCTCCCAACATTGCGTCGCCCGTCGCACGACGGGCGACCTCGACATCGGTCGGCGCCTGTCCGTCGCCCATCGGTCCCGATGTGAGCGCCTCTCCCGCGATCTCCGCATAGATGTGTACGCCGCGCTGAACCGCGAGCTGCCGATCTTCCAGCATCAGCGCTGCTGCCCCTTCACCGAGAATCATCCCCTGCCGATTCGCGTCGAATGGACGTTGCGCTTCTGGAGCGTCCGACCGATCCAGCAGCCCAGACGACTCGTACGCGTTCCAGACTTCGTCGCGCAAGGGTGCTTCCGCGCCGACCGCGATTGCAGCTCGCATCACCCCGGAGCGAATCAACTGCGTCGCGAGCACGATCGCCGCGAGACCCGACGCTCCGCCGCTCGACACCGTGAACACAGGCCCAGCGATGTTCAGCCCAAGTGCCGCCCCTGACAGTCCCGACCCAAGCTGCGCCCAGCCGCTCCCGGCGCCCGGATGACCGATCCCACTGACCGCGCCGACCGCGAACGCGGTCTGAGGGGTGATCGCAATCCGCGCGTCCGTCAGAGCCTGCAGCGCCGCGTCGAGCGCGAGTTGCGAGGCTCGATCCATCCGACCTAGCAGCCAGGCTGGGACTTCGTCCGGTCCATTCCACGACTCGTCGACCTGGCCCGCCGCCGCCGACCGTGGAGCATCGAATGCCGTCAGCGACGAGGTGCACACGCGTCCTTCGCACAGCGCCGACCAATAGTCCGCCGCGGAGGGTCCCGCTGCCGAGATCGCGCCAACGCCGGTGATCACCACGCGCCGACGTTCGCCCTCATGCTCCTCAAACTGTCCTCGATGACTCGCCGCGCTGCCAATGCCCCCGCTGACCATGTCGCACCCATCTTTCTATCGAGTATCTGTCGAGTGTCTACCGATTATCGCTGCGAAACAGGAGTGTGTTATGAACCACAACATCCAACCACTGGTGACGGTGTTGCCAAGGTTTCACGTGCGACAGATCGCTGTTTTCAACGTGTCACGGGACGCCTGACGCGGCGCCGAAACGCTTTGCCGCTTCCTCGAAACGCTGCTACGATTAGGTCGTTAGCACTCTCCTTATGAGAGTGCTAACGCCAGCCTAACGGAGCCCGAACGCAGCAGCACGACTCCACGGACACCATGACCACTGAACCGTTGTCAGACCGACGCGCCGGTATTCTCCAGCTCGTCATTCAGGACTACATCGAAACGGCGACGCCGGTCGCCTCTCGACACGTCGTGGAAAAATACGCCCTGCCTGCGTCGCCCGCCACCATACGCCATGAAATGCACGCCCTCGAGCAGAGCGGCTACCTCACCCACCCACACACCTCGGCCGGACGCGTGCCCTCGAACCGTGGCTACCGACACTTCGTGCAGTCGCTCATGGGCCATGCCGAGCTCGGCATGGCCGAACAGGCCTCCGTCCGACATCAGTTCTTCCAGGCCGCACCCGCGGTTGACGAATGGGTAGAACTCGCCGCGACCGTCCTCGCTCGCTCGCTTGGTCTGCTCGTGATCGTCGCACCGCCACACCCCGAGCGACTGCGCGTGCGACAGGTGGAACTGATCTCGCTCAATGAGCTGCTCGTCCTGATGATCGTGGTCGTCCAGGAAGCGCGGATGATCCGTCAGCTCATGCCCCTGCCGCAGCCGATCGAGCTGGATGAACTCGACGACCTCGCCTCCCGACTCTCGGGAACGCTTCGCGGCCGTTCCGGTCCCGACGTGCGCGAGGCCGCCCGCCAGGCGATCGAGATGCCCGACACCCACCCGGTCGAGCATCTCGTCCTGGAGACGCTCGCTCAGGTGCTCGACCGCGATGCGCTGCGGGCCGGCGTCCCCGCGATCGCCGGTCTCGGCGGGATGATGGCGCAGCCCGAGTTCCAACAGGAACCAGAACGATCACTCGAACTGATCGAACTCGTTGACCAACACGCCGCCGAGGACTTGATCCCATCAGCCGTCATCGACGAGTTCAAATCCGACGATGCGATGCACGTCCTGATCGGCGATGACCACCCGACCGACCTTCTCCGCGAGTGCTCACTGGTGCTCGCTCCTTATGGATCGTCCACCATCACGATCGACTCGCCGGAGATCCCGGGGTACGTCGGTGTGATCGGACCGACGCGGATGAACTACCCCCGCAGCATCGCTGCAGCGCGCTTCTACTCCCAGCTCCTCCAAGAGATGATCGATGCGGTGTACGGAGTCAGCCGATGACCCATCTGAGCCACGACCAAGCCGATTCCGAAATCGATGAAGTCCTCGAATCGGACCCGAGCGACGACGCCCAACCCCCACCCGCCGACGAACTCGAGGCGCTGCGCCAGGAGTCGGCCCGCAACTACGCCGGCTGGCAGCGTGCCCAAGCGGATTACGAGAATCTCAAGCGTCGCTCCGCTCAGGACGTTCGCGACCGCGTGCAACTGTCGCAGCGCGGCATCTTGCTCGACCTGCTCGACCTCGCCGACGACTTCGAGCGCGCCAACCGTGAAGCGCCGCCCGAGGAAGCCGACGCTGACGACCCTTGGCGCCTGGGCGTCACCCTGATCTCGCAGAAGCTCAACGCATTGCTCGACCGACAGCAGGTCAAGCAGATCGACACGGTCGACCAGCAATTCGACCCGGAGGTCCACGAGGCGGTCGGCCAACTCCCTGGTCAACACGACGAGATCGTGGCGGTGCTGCGCACCGGGTACACCGTCGGCAGCCGCGTTCTGCGGGCCACACAAGTAATGGTCGGCGACGGATCGATTCCACCAACAAACGCAACTGACCAACCGACAGTACAAGAAACCGAGTAGGAGAACACCCATGCCCGGACGAGTGATCGGCATCGATCTCGGCACCACCAATTCCGCGGTCGCCGTGATGGAAGGCGGCGAGCCGACCGTCATCCCCAACGCCGAAGGCAACCGAACCACACCGTCGGTCGTCGCCCTGACGAAATCAGGCGAGCGCATCGTCGGCACCGCCGCCAAGCGACAAGCCGTGACCAATCCTGAGGACACGCTCTTCTCAGTCAAGCGCCTCATGGGGCGCCGCTACGACGATCCAAACATTGCCAACGCGATCGGTCGTTTGCCCTACACCGTCGAAGCCGCCGAGAACCGCGACGCTCGCGTCACGATGGGCGGCAACCCCTACTCACCGCCCGAGATCGCGGCGATGATCCTCCAAAAGCTCAAGGCCGACGCAGAAGCCTATCTCGGCGAGACCGTGTCCGAGGCGGTGATCACCGTCCCGGCGTACTTCGATGACTCCCAGCGCAATGCCACCAAGGACGCGGGCCGAATCGCCGGCCTCAACGTGCTGCGCATCATCAACGAGCCCACCGCGGCGTCGCTGGCCTACGGCCTCGAGAAAGAGAACGATCACTACATCGCCGTCTACGACCTCGGCGGCGGCACGTTCGATATCTCAATCCTCGAGCTCGGCGAGGGCACCTTCCAGGTTCGATCAACCAACGGCAATACGTTCCTCGGCGGCGACGACTTCGACCAGCGCCTGATGGACTACCTCGTCGACACTTTCCGCAAGGAGCAGGCGATCGACCTCTCGCGGGATCGGATGGCGCTCCAGCGACTCAAGGAGGCAGCCGAGCGGGCCAAGGTCGAGCTCTCGACCACGCAATCGACCGAGATCAACCTCCCCTACATCACCGCCGACGCCTCAGGCCCCAAGCACTTCACGCATACGCTCACCCGCGCCCAGGTCGAGCAGCTCGTCCTCGACCTCGTCGAGAGCACGCTCGAACCCTGCCGCAACGCCCTCGACGACGCCGGCATCACCCGCGACCAGGTCGATGAAGTCGTCCTCGTCGGTGGGCAGACGCGGATGCCGCTCGTCCAGCAGAAGGTCGAGCAATTCTTCGGCAAAGAGCCGCATCGCGGCGTCAATCCCGACGAGGTCGTCGCACTCGGCGCGGCAATTCAGGCCGGTGTCCTCCGCGGCGAGGTCAAGGACGTCCTCCTGCTCGACGTGACCCCGCTGACCCTCGGCATCGAGACCCTGGGCGGCGTCTCCACCCCGCTGATCCCACGCAACACGACCATCCCGACGTCCAAGTCGCAGGTCTTCTCGACCGCCGCCGACAACCAGTCGCAGGTCGAGATCCACGTCCTCCAGGGCGAACGCGAGATGGCCGGCGGGAACAAGTCACTCGGCAAGTTCATCCTCGACGGCATCATCCCCGCACCTCGCGGGATGCCGCAGATCGAAGTCACCTTTGACATCGACGCCAACGGCATCCTCAACGTCGGCGCCCAAGACAAGGGCACCGGCAAGGAGCAGCGAATCACCATCCAGGGCTCATCTGGACTCTCGGACGACGAAATCGCCGCGATGCAGCGCGACGCCGAGGAGCACGCCGAAGAGGATCAGCGCCTGCGCGAGCTCGTCGAAGTGCGCAACCGCGCCGAGACCACCGCCTACGAGGCGGAAAAAGTCCTGCGCGAACAGGACGACAAGCTCGACGATGAGCTGAAGGCCGAAATGCAGGGCAAAATTACGGCGCTCCGCACGTCCCTCGAGTCCGACGACGCTGGCCCAATCCAATCCGCACTCGACGACCTCAACACGACCCTGATGAAGGTCGGCGAGAAGATCTACGGTCAGCAAGAACCCGCCGCCGCGCCCGATATGGGCGGCGCCGCAGGAGCCGCACCACCGCCAACCGACGACGACACCGTCGAAGGCGAATTCCGAGAGGTGTAGGCGTGCCGTTTCGCTTCATCCACACCGCCGATTGGCAGATCGGCAAAGTCTTTCGCTTTGTCGATGATCAGACGATGGGCGTCCTACAGCAAGCGCGTCTGGAAGCGATCAGTCGGATCGGAAGGCTCGCGGAGGAACATGCGGCCGGCCACGTCTTGGTCGCTGGCGATGTCTGGGATCACGAAGTACCGACACTACGCACCCGCAATCAGACGCTGGAGCGGATGCGCGGGCACAGTGGCGTCCAATGGCATCTGCTGCCAGGCAACCATGATCCTCATCAACCCAACGGTCTCTGGGACCAACTTCGCCAACGCGGCCTGCCCGACAACGTGCACGTCTATACAGAGCCGCTCGTCTCGGACATTGAGCCCGGCGTTGCGGCGCTCCTGCCAGCGCCCTTGCAGCACCGACGCAGTTTGAGCGATCTGACCGAATGGATGGACCTCGCTCAGGACAACGCTCAGACAGATGACGGCGTCATCCGGATCGGCCTGGCACATGGCTCGGTGCGGGGGTTTGGTAGCAATGAGGAGCAGCGTGCCAACCCGATCGACCCCGCGCGTCCAGTCTTGGCCAGGCTCGACTATCTCGCATTGGGCGACTGGCATGGCCCGCTCAACGTGAACGATCGTTGCCGCTACAGCGGCACTCCAGAAACAGACTCGTTCCAGACGCAAGGAACCGGTACGGCGCTGCTCGTTGAAGTCGATGCCCCAGGCGCGACCCCGCGTGTGACCCAGTTGGACACTGGTCAATACTTCTGGACCTCAACCAGCGAGAGGGTCTCAAACCGGCAAGACGTCGACAAGCTTGATGACCTGCTGCGTTCGCTTGGACCCGAACCCGCTCAGACGATGGTGTCGCTGACCGTAGAAGGCGCACTCTCCTTGGCCGACATGGAGTACTTCGGTCGCAAGATTGGGGAAGAGGCCTCCGCCTCACTGGCCCACTTGCGAGTGCAAGATGACGATCTCTATGCGATCCCCAATGACGACGACATGGACATGATCGATGCGGGCGGCATCGTTCGCGCAGCGGCCGACCGACTGCGGGAGATGATGGACGACGGCGGCGAACCGGGCGAGCTTGCGAGCGAGGCACTGCAACGACTCTTCATTGAGCAGCAGCGAATCGAGTCGCAGCCGCGATGAAGATACGTTCTCTGTCAGTCAATCAATTCAAGAAATTCACCTCTCCTCAGGTGCTCGATGGCATCACAGATGAGCTCAACATCGTCGTGGGGCCCAACGAGCTGGGCAAATCGACCCTGCTTGATGCGCTGCGCGCCGTCCTGTTCGAGCGCTACGGATCGAAGGCGCAGGTCATCCAGAACCTGCAAAATGACCGCAGCCAGGCGGCGCCCGTCGTTGAGCTGGTGTTCGACATCGACGGCGGTGAGTACACGTTGACCAAGCGATTCATGAAGCGTGAGTTCGCGCAACTGCAGTGTCCAGATGGCACGCTGCTCGAGGCGGACGCGGCGGAAGCGGAACTGCGCCGCCTGCTCGGGTTCAAAGAGGCGGGCAGCCGAGGGTCCAATTCGGAGAGTCTCGGTATGTGGGGCGTGCTCTGGGTGTTGCAGGGAGAGTCGTTTGGCCGTCCCGAGCTGACGAACTCGGCCCAGGCCAGCCTAAGCGCTGGATTGGAATCGGAAGTCGGGGAAGTGCTCGGCGGTCGGCGTGGTCGCGAGCTGCCTCAGGTCATTGAACGGGACTTGGGCGAATTGGTCACCTCCACCCGGAAACGCCCCAGGGGTCGGTACAAGGAGGCCCAAGATCGGGTTGCCGAGCTTGAACAGCAGCTGGACTCCCAACAGCAACAGCAGCGCGAGCTGGGCGAGACGATCGATCAGTTGGGCGCCGCAGAGGATCGCCTGCGCACCCTCGAGTCCGGCGACCAGGATCAGCGATACCGCGAAGACATCATCGATGCTCGGGCCGAGCTCAAAGAGGTCGAGCAACGCCAATTGCAGATCAATGCCGCACAGAGCGAACTCGACAATCGCAGCCGCCAGCTCGTCCAGGCTCAGGACGCTCTGAGTGAGCGCGAGGGAGCCCGAGCCGAGTTGGCCGCGGACCAGGACAAACTCACAGAGAGTTCACGAGTGCTTGCCGATCTGCGAGCTCGCGAGACCGAGGACCAGCAGCGACTGGACCCGCTCCGCCAGGAGCTTCAGGCCGCCGAGACGCGCTCCAGCGATGCTGAGCGCGAGGAAGCCTATTGGCGCAACGCGGCAACGGTTGTCGCGCGTACTGCCGAACTGGACTCACTGCGCAGACGACAGCGTGAAATCGATGACGCGCTCGAACGGTTGGCTGCTGTGCGCCGGGCTGTCGCCGAGAACAACGTCGATGACCAGCTCATGCAACGCGTTCGCGACGCGGCGACAGCACTCGATCGAGCGACCGCTCGGCTCAGCGGCGCCGCGACAGTGGTCAGGTTTGATTTCTCGCCCGACCGCATGGCCGGCGTCGAGGTGGACGGCAGTCCGCTGTCCGATCCGCAGGCAGTCGTTGAGGCGACCGAACCGACCGTGATATCGATTCCAGATCGTGGACAGATCGTGATTGACCCTGCCCTCGCTGAAGGTGCTCAGCTCAGAGCCCAGCAGCACGAGGCTGAGACGGCTCTGAGTGAGGCGCTGTCCGCAGCCGCTGCAGAGTCGGTGGCCGCAGCTCAACTCCGCCGCGACGAGCGACGCAGCCTGGAAGCGCGAGTCGAGGCGGCGCGAGAAGAGGTGGATCGGCTGGGAGCAGATCGCGAGGACGTGGCCGAGCAGCTCAACGCCCTCGAGGGCTGGCAGCGCACGCTCGCGCCTGAATGGCAGAACTCGCAATCGCATGATCGCGACGAGGCCGAGCGCATGCTGCGCGACGCGCAGGATGAACTCAACCGCTGCCGGGACACTTATCGACTGGCGCAGTCGGCGCTGGAACAGCGCCGCGAATCGGTAGACATGCTCAGCGGCGAGGTGCGAGAGCAACAGGGAACGGTCGATCTGGCCACGGAGCTGTTGACCCGCCGCCAGACAGCATTCGCAACTGAGGTTGCAGAGACTCCCGATCTCGAGCTGGAAGCAAACGTTCGAGATGCTGAAGCCGCTGTATCCGATCAGCAACGCGAGATCGATAAGTTAGAGGCGGAACTCCCTCCGACCAGCGCTGAGTTGCTTCAGGCGAGGATCGAGCGTCTGGAAGAGGCGATCAAGGCCCACAACAGCAGACGCAGCGACCTGGGAGCCGAGATTTCCCGTCTGCAAGGAATCATCGAGGCGCAGGAAGGTGCTGGCATCGGCGAGACGATTGAGCACACCGGACGGGAGCTTGATCGTGCTCGGGATCGCCACGATCGATTCGAACGCGAAGTCGCGGTGCTGGATCTACTCTCGACCACATTGCACGAGGCCGAGTCAGAAGCGAAGGAGCGCTACCTCGCGCCTGTGCGCAGCCGGGTGCATCCATACCTGCAAATGCTGTTTCCCAACTCAGAGATCAGCTTGGACGAGAATTTCAACATCGTCGGCGTCTCGCGGCAACGCGACTACGAGGAGCGCTTTGACCGGCTCAGTATTGGCACACAAGAACAGATCGCCGTGCTGGTCCGGCTCGCGTTCGCGGAAATGCTGGTCGATCAGGGCGCGCCGGCGGCCGTGATCCTCGACGACGCCCTGGTCTTCTCCGACGATCGCCGATTGAGGCTCATGTTTGACATCCTTGCCTATGCTGCGAGGCGGGTGCAGATCATCGTCTTCACTTGCCGAGAGCAACTGTTCGAAGGCTTGGGCGCGCACCAGCTTCAGCTGCAACCCGGCGCTCCCGACTCGCTCCGATCCGCCTGACCGTTTACGCGTCCAACCGCGATAGGCTGCGAAGCATGGCTCAATCTGACGACTTCTACGAAATCCTGGGACTCTCCCGCGAGGCCTCGCAGGACGACATCCGCCGCGCCTTCCGCAAGTTGGCGATGGAACATCATCCGGACCGAGTCACGGATCCGGCCAAGAAGGAAGCCTCAGAGGCCACCTTCAAGCGGATCGCGGCTGCCTACGAGGTCCTCTCTGACCCCGAGAAGAAGGCCAAGTACGACCAGTACGGCTCCGTCGGCGCGTTCGCTCAGGGAACCGGCTTCGAGGGCTTCGACTTCGGCGGTTTCGGCGACATCTTCGACGCCTTCTTTGGCGGACGCCGCGCGGCAGGACCAATTCGCGGCGGCGACCTGCGGATTCGCATCGAGCTCGATTTCGAGGAAGCCGTCTTCGGGTGCGAGGAAGAGATTCGCGCCTCACGACTGGAACACTGCACGGTCTGCGGAGGCTCCGGCGGCGAGCCCGGCACCCAACGCGTCGCCTGTACGGTCTGCGGCGGCTCCGGCGAGATTCGCCGCACCCAGAGCAATGTCTTCGGACGCTTCGTCAACGTCGCCCCATGCGAGCCCTGCGAGGGCGAGGGCGCTGTGATCGAGCATCCCTGCAAGTCCTGCGGCGGAATCGGTCGCGAGCAGCGCAACCGACGGCTCAAGGTGAAAATCCCCGCCGGCGTCACCGACGGCGCCCAGATGCGACTCTCGGGCGAAGGCGACGCCGGACTGCGCGGCGGACCGGCCGGCAATCTCTATGTCGATATCAACGTCCGACCACACGAACTCTTCCTGCGCGACGGCAATGACCTGATCCTGCCGCTCCGGCTCAACGTGGCCCAGGCCGCGCTTGGCGCGACCGTCAATATCCCCGGCATCAACGGCCACGACCAGCCGCTCAACATTCCTGCCGCCACACAGCACGGCAACGAGTTCCGCCTGCGCGGAGAGGGCGTCCCTCATCTGCGAGGAAGAGGTCGCGGCGACATGCGCGTACAGGTCCACGTCGAAATCCCGGACAAACTCAGCACCGAGCAGCGACAGCTCTTCGAACAACTCGCCGAACTGCTTGATGAGCCTGCCAACCGAGGCGGCGATGCGGACGGCGTCTTCTCGCGCATCCGTGGAGCGTTCACCAATTAGTCGCTCCCCTGCTCGGTCCTCGAAGCTGCTCCGAGTCGCGATCAGCGTCAACGCCGTAGAGGTCGAGCAGGCGATCGCGGCTTGGGAACTGGTCGGCGTGTTCAACTCCAGCGTCGAATACCAGCTCGACGAGCCGACAGAAGAGCCCTGGCCCGGTCACGATAATCGCCCGTTGCAAGGCGGCCGCGCCGAAGTCGTCGCCTACCTTAGCGCCGATCACTGGAATCGAATCGAATCGACCGCCCACGCCGCTGTGGTCAGTCTGTCCTTAGAAGAACAGGTGTTTCACGTGAAACACCTGCCCAACCGCGACTGGCGCACCGCCTGGCACGACCACTTCAACCTCGTCCGCATTCCCGGACCGCGCACCATCATCATCCGTCCTCCGCACATCACTCATGAAGCGAAACTCGACGAAGTCGTCATCGACCTCGTCCCCGGACTCGCCTTCGGAACAGGACAGCACCAGTCCACGAGGCTCTGCCTGCAACTCCTCGCCGAGCAGATTGGCGGCGGTGAGCAAGTACTGGATGTCGGAACAGGCAGCGGCATCCTCGCCGTCGCGGCGGCGAAGCTGGGCGCGGCCTCGGTGCTTGCGACCGACATCGATCTCCTCGCCGTCGACGCAGCGCGCCAGACCGCGCGCCAGAATCAGCTCAGCGACCGCGTCGAGGTGCGAGAGGCATCGATCCCCGCGGGTCAGCAGTTCGATCTGATCACGGCCAATCTCACCGCTGACCTCCTGCAACACCTAGCACCTGACCTCGCCAACGCACTCAGCCCCCAGGGCCGAGTGATCGCCAGCGGTCTGATCGATGCGAGACAAGAGGAGGTTGCTGAGACGCTCGCCGAAGTCGGACTGAGCCTCGAGTCGTACCGACGCGAAGATCAGTGGCGAGCCATGGTCTTGTCTCGCCCCGAGCTCGGCTGAGATGTTCCGACTTCTGGGACGGCCTCAGGCAATCAGCGGAGCCAGCTTCTCGACGAACCGCTGCACGTCTCCGAGAGCACCACGAACATTCTCTGGTGTGTCCCAGTTCTCATAGAAGTTAGTGTGCAGCGCGTTGGCGACATGGAACAGATTGCGAATATCGTCATCGCCAGTTTCCTCGGCGATGTTCGAGACGGCTCGATAGAGCGCGCCATGGCGCTGATGCGGCCAGCCGCGCTGCTCCACGATCGCCTTGACCATCTGCGCGGCTGCGCCCCAGCCCTTCTCTGACGCCTGTCGCGTATCGCCAGCTGCTAACTCCCGTTCTGCCTGTTCCAGCAGCAACCAGGATGCCTGTCGATATGTCTGTGTCGTCACGCTTCAATCCCTTGCGTCTTCATTTCGCCGATCTGGCGCCGATCTGGCTTGCCAGCTTACCAAGCAGGTGACGCCCCGCCGTCGATGTTGATGGCGCAGCCCGAGATGAAGCTCGCCGCGTCTGAGGACAGGAAGACGATCATGTTCGCTGCCTCCTCCGACGTGCCGATCCGCTTGACCGGGATGCGCTCGCCGACGCTGTCGAGGAACTCCTCGTAGGTGGCGTCGGGCATCTGCGCCTGGTGGAATCCGTGCCACTGGGCCGAGTCGACCGAACCGATACAGGCGGCGTTGACGAGAATCTGATCTGCGGCCACTTCCTTGCTCAGCGCTTTGGTCATCGCCAGACCGGCCGCCCGCGAGGCCGCCGTCGGCATCGAACCGGCGCCGGGCGTCTTGCAGCCGATGTTGAGCAGATTGACGATCCGTCCGCCGCCGCGCTCACGCATCGACGGCACGCAGAGCTTGGTTAGGCGAATCGCGGCGTAGAGCTTGAGATCGACGTCAACTGCCCAGGTCTCGATATCGTGCGACTCAATCAAGCCGGATGACGACTGTCCAGCGTTGTTGATTAAAATGTCAACGCCACCAAAGCGTTCGACCGTGGTCGACACGAGACGCTCGCAATCGGCGTCCGAGGTGACGTCCACTGACAGCGCCAGACACTCGCCGCCAGCGGCCTCGACGGCTGCCTGTGCCTCATCGAGCGGACCTTGGCGTCTCGCGCCGATCACCACTTTGGCGCCTTCGGCGGCCAAGAGAATTGCCGTCGCCCGCCCGATGCCTTCCGATCCACCGGTGACGATCGCCACCTTGCCATCAAGACCGAGATCCATGAGTCATCCCATCCATATCTGCGCCGAAGTTGTCCGCGCGGACGTAGTACAGTTTCTGTTCCAACAGATCGCGTCGCGGTCTGCTCCCGCGAGTCTACCGTTCAGCCACGATCTTGAGACTCCATTGTTCGGAGAAACGCTCGTCACCATGACCCGACACGACGACGACCCCAATGCTGAGTCCGTCGGCGTATCGGGACTGGTGCCGCGGTATTTCCTCGACGAGTCGGCCCGTGTGGAGGACGACTCGATCACAATCACCGGCGGCAAAGCCAACAGACTCAAGCGCGTCATGCGTGTGCGTCGCGATGATCGGCTGGAGCTCATTCATCCCATCAACGAGCAGCTCTACAGCGCTGTCGTCGAACGTGTCACACGAGACGATGTGATCTGTCGGATCGCAATGCAACGCACGCTACAGCCGCTTCCACCGCCGAGAATCGTGCTGTCCGCATCGCTCATCAGACCGCAGCGGTATGACTTCATCATCGAGAAGGCGACCGAGCTCGGCGTCGACGAGGTTCGGCCGGTCTGGTCGCAGCGAGCGCTCATTCGCGGCGACGCCTCACAGCGCCTTCATCGCTGGCGTCGGCTGGCGACCGAGGCGTCGGAGCAGTGCCGTCGGGAGTTTCGACCAACGATTCACCCGCCTGTCGAGGTCGCCGACCTGATCCGAGAACAGCCAACCCCGAACGTCCTGAGGCTGCAGGCTTCAGCGCTCGAGCCCGACCAGCGCATCGCCGCGATTTTCGATCAACTCCGAGACGCAGCGCTGCCTGCGCCCGAGCGGGTGCATCTCCTCATCGGTCCCGAAGGCGGTTTCACACCGGAGGAGGCGAGCCTCGCCCGAAGCCATGCCTGGCGTCCGGTCTCCCTGGGCAATCGACCCTTGCGAGCGGAAACGGCCGCAATCATCGCCGTCGCCCTCACGCTCGAGGCTGCCAGAGACTAACCCGCACTTGCCGGAGGCCACCGAACCACTCGTCATACCCGCGCTCCGCCGTGGGTATCTCGCTGAGTCCCGCACCAGAGCGCCCTTGACGCGCGGATCGAGATTCCCGCGGCAAGCGCGGGAATGACGGGGTCGGTGGATGACTCAACGGCTGCCAACCGAGCGTGGAATTGACGGCGCGTGGCTTGCGAGTTACGCCTCGGCGGCGGTGAGGTTCTCGAGGAACTCGGTGTTGGACTTGGTCCGCGCCAGACGGTCGAGGAGGCGCTCGGTTGGTTCGGTGGTGCCCCCCCCGGAGCCGGCGAGGACGGACATCATGCGGCGCAGCAGCCAGACTCGCTGCAGCTCTTCGCCGGAGAGCAGGAGCTCTTCTCGCCGGGTTGAGGAGGCGGCGATGTCGATGGAGGGGTAGATGCGGCGTTCGGCCAGCTTGCGGTCGAGCCGGACTTCCCAGTTGCCAGTGCCTTTGAACTCCTCGAAGACGACGTCGTCGAGCCGTGAGCCGGTGTCGACGAGACAGGTGGCAATGATCGTCAGCGAGCCGCCCTCTTCCGCCTTGCGAGCAGATCCGAAGAAGCGTTTGGGCGGATAGAGCGCGACTGGGTCGATGCCGCCCGAGAGCGTCCGTCCGGTCGAGGGCATTTCGAGGTTGTAGGCACGGGTCAGACGAGTGATCGAGTCGAGCAGGATTACGACGTCTCGACCCATTTCCATCAGTCGCTTGGCCCGTTCGAGTCCGAGTTCGGCGACGCGCGTGTGTTCTTCAACCGGCTCGTCGAAGGTGGAGGCGATCACTTCGCCGCGCACCGAGCGCTTCATCTCGGTGACCTCTTCGGGACGTTCCCCGATCAGGACGACCATCAGATGGACCTCGGGATGATTGATGGCGATGCCGTTGGCGATCGACTGCAGCAGCATCGTCTTGCCCGCTTTGGGCGGGCTGACGATCAGGCCGCGTTGTCCGCGACCCATCGGCGCGACCAGGTCGATGACGCGACCGGAGAGCTCGGCCGGGTCGTTGGTTTCCAGCTCGAAGCGTTGGTGCGGGAAGACGGCGGTGAGGTTCTCGAAGTGAGGCCGAGCAGCGGCCTCGGAGGCGTTGGCGCCGTTGACGAGGTCGACGCGGGAGAGTCCGTAGTACTTCTCGCCCTGTCGAGGCGGGCGCACAGAGCCGATCACGTAGTCACCGGTGCGCAGACCGGAACGGCGGATGTGCCCTTGCGAGACGTAGACATCGGTCGGTGCGGGCAGCAGCGATTCGCCGCGGAGGAACCCGTACGAGTCGTCCACGACCTCGAGCACGCCACCAGAGAGGATGTGGCCTTCGGCCTCGGACTGCGCCTGCAAGAGGCGGAGGATGATGTCTTGTTTCTTGAGGGCGGAGAGTCCGGTCAGTTCCATCTCTCGCGCGATGGCGAGCAGCTCCTCGCGGGTCAGGGTCTCGAGTTCGGGGATATTCAGGCTCGTCATCGGCTACCTCTGGTATCAGGGCGTGTTGTGAACGCTACGTGGGTGATCGGTGCGTGTTGATCGTGATCGTGGACGGGACAATGCGAATTCAGTCTGCGGAAATCCGGGCTGGCACACTCGACGGCGCCAAACAATCGACAGGCGCGGAGTGTGAGAGAGTTCCCGGTTGGAACATTCGCATTTTATCGGTGTTGATCATCTAGTGGCAAGTGCCGCGGAACCAGGGCGTGTTCACAGGGGGTCGCTCAGTCCAGGAGATATCCGTCATACCCGCGCTCCGCCGGAGACTTTTGAAAAACTCAGTTTCCCGTCCCCGCCCCCGAGCGGGGACCCGCTTTGGCAAAGCCCAGGCTGCTCGGATAGGTCCCGGTTGACCAGATACCGGCGACAAACATGGTCGCCGGTAAGAAGCCAGGGAAGGAGCAGGCCCCCGCTCGGAGGCGGAGGCGGGGGCGGTTAAGGGGTAATTCAAAGGTCTCCGCTCCGCCGCGGGTATCTCGCTGCATTTGGCGCCAGTGTCTGTGCACAACTCGGCGAGATTGCCCCGCATCAAGTGCGGGGCAGGCTGAGACAAGCGCGGCAATGACGGAATTCTGACGAAGCAGTTGGCAGCTAGGAGCTGCAATCGCCACACGACGATGCCGTCCCGACTACGAAACCGGCAGGGTTTGGAGTTGCGCCTCTGCCTGATGCCAATCATCGAGGAATGCCTGAATGCCTCTGTCGGTGAGCGGGTGCTGCTGCATCTGCTCGAGAACAGGGAACGGAATCGTGGCGATGTGAGCGCCGACGCGTGCGGCAGCGGCCGTGTGGTCGGTGTTCCGAAGCGAGGCAGCGATCACCTGCGCGGGCAGGTTGAACCGGTCGAGCAGGTTGACCGTGTCGGCGACGAGCTGGATGCCGTCCTCACCGATGTCGTCGAGGCGACCGACAAACGGCGACACGAAGGCAGCTCCGGCGCGCGCCGCGAGGAGCGCCTGATTGAGCGAGAAGATCAGGGTGGTGTTGATCCGGATGCCCTCTGCGGACAGCGCCTTGATCGCGGCGAGCCCGGGTCCATCGATAGGAATCTTGACGACCACGTTCGGATGCCAGCTCGCGAGCTCTCGCGCTTCCGCGATCAACTCGGCGGTGGTGCGGCTGACGCATTCTGCCGAGATCGGTCCGTCGACGATCTCGGCGATGCGGAGAATGCGCTCGCGGTAGGGGATGGCGCGGTCGCCCTCGTGGGCCACGGCGCGAGCATGCAGCGAGGGATTGGTGGTAATGCCGTCGCAGACGCCCCAGTCGACGGCCTGTTGGATTTCATCGAGCCGGGCGGTGTCGAGGAAGATGTTCATGTAGGCGTGTCCTCTCGCAGCTACGGCTGCAGGGTAACGAGCGCGACCTGGACGGGCAGAAGGATCGACATGAGAACGGCAAAGACCAGCGGTCCGCGGTCGTTGAGGGCATCGGTGAGCTCGTCCGAGATGTTGCCGGTCTTGCGCGCTTGGAGCGAGAGCAGTCGCACCCGTCGGACGCCTGCGAACATGCCCGGCACGAGCACGAAAAGCGAGATCAAGTAGAGGATCTCAACCGCGAGGAGCCAGCCGGTCTCTATCGGGTCGACACTCTCGGCACGGATGCCCCAGATCGCCCCGACCACGCCAGCAGCAATGATGCCCGGAAGCAAGAGTCGCGTATGGGCACGGTCGGCCGAGCGAAAGAGGACATCACGCTCAACCGCATCCTCAGTCTGCCAAGCACGAGTCAGGGCCAAAGTCAGAGCTGCAACTCCACCGGCATAGACAAGAGTCGCAACGGTCATCAGGAATCGAAAAACGTCATCTTCAGACATACGCCCCTCGCCCTGTCCAAGAAGGAGAGGGGATAGGAACGTAAGCTCCCTCTCTCCCAGGGAGTTCAACGAGTAACGTTGCGCCACTTGTAACGCCTACGCCAAAATCCGTCGTACCAGCGCTTGTCGCGGGTATCTCGCTGATTCCAGCACCGACCGCCAACGCCGTCGACACGTCCGAGGCGCGACGTCGGCCCTGCCGACCCGTTCGGGATTCCCGCGCTGCGCGCAGGAATGACGGTGTTGGCGGATGCAGGAACGGCGTCCCGCTGCGATAAGACAGCTTCCCACTTCGGCTTGCGGGTGGAGCTTGCCCCTCCGCCAACGGCACCTCGACCTGCGATGGGGAGAAACGAGCGTCATGCACCAGATTCTCCTTGTTGAGGTGTGGCCTCTCCGAGGCGCGAGGGTGCTCCGACTGGGTGTCGGAGGGCCGTCTCCGACTCGGCGAGAACGGAGTCGATGAAGCCGAGGAAGAGCGGGTGTGAGTGCTCGGGGCGCGACTTGAGCTCGGGATGGAACTGGGAGCCGAGCATGAACGGGTGGTCGGCGACCTCGGCGATCTCGACGAGCTCGCCATCGCGCGAGGTGCCGCTGGCGAGCAGACCGGCCCGCTCGAATCGTTCTCGGTACTCCGGATTGAACTCCCAGCGATGGCGATGACGTTCGTAGGCGTACTCCGACTGGTAGAGATCGTGGGCGTGGGTTTCGGGCAGTAGCTGGCAGGGGTATCGACCGAGGCGCATTGTGCCGCCCATTTGGGTCAGTTCGCGCTGCTCGTCGAGGAGGGCGATGACGGGATCGTCGGTGTGTTCATCGGCCTCGGTCGTGTTGGCGCTGGACAGCTCGAGTCGTTCGCGAGCGAAGGCGATCACCATGTTCTGCATCCCGCGGCAAAGTCCGAGGTAGGGAATGTGCTGCTCGAGCGCGAATCGAGCGACCCCAACCTCACCCTCAATGCCGCGCTCTCCGAATCCACCGGGGACGATCACCCCATCGACATCGGCGAGCGCCGCGGCGATTTCGGGCTGCTCGGCGTCGTCAAGGTCATCGGACTGGATCCAGGTGATGTCGACAGCGGCGCCACGCTGCGCACCGGCATGGATCAGCGCCTCTTTGACCGAGAGATAGGCATCGCGCAGCTCGACATACTTGCCGACGATCGCCACGCGGCAGACGCGGTCGGTCTGGGAGAGTCGGTCGGTCCATTCGAGCCATGAGGCAATCGAGCGACCCGGTTGGCACGGTTTGGGCGTGAGCTCGAGTCGCTCCAGGGTGAGGTCGGTGAGGCCCGCCTGTTCCAGGATTGCGGGGACTTGGTAGATGGAGGAGGCGGTTTCCAGGGTCATCACCGCTTCGGCGGGGACGTCGCAGAACAGAGCGAGTTTGTCCGTGAGCGAGCGGTCGGCGGGGATATCGGTGCGAGAGACGATGATGTCGGGCTGGATCCCCATGCTGCGCAGCGTGCGGACGGAGTGCTGGGTCGGCTTGGTCTTGAGCTCATTGGTCGCTTTGAGATGAAAGAGTGGGGTGACGTGGATTGCCAGTGTGCCGTGTCGTGGCTCCTCGTAACGCATCTGGCGGATCGCTTCGAGGAATGCCTGACCCTCAATGTCGCCGACGGTGCCGCCGATTTCGACGATGAGGACATCGACCGCTTCTCGCTCGGCGAGGCCGCGGACACGTTCCTTGACGAGGTCGGTGACGTGCGGGATGGTCTGAATGGTGCCGCCGAGATAGTCGCCGCGCCGTTCGCGCTCGATCACCTCGGCTGAGATCTGTCCCATCGTGACCGAGGACGCAGCGGTGAGGTTCTGATCGAGAAATCGTTCGTAATGACCGAGGTCGAGGTCGGTTTCGGCGCCATCGTCGGTGACGTAAACCTCGCCGTGTTGGTAGGGCGACATCGTGCCCGGGTCGACGTTGAGATAGGGGTCGAGCTTCTGGACGGTGACTGAGAGTCCGCGGGACTGGAGCAGTCGACCGAGTGATGCGGTGGTGATCCCTTTGCCGACGGAGGAGATGACACCGCCGGTGATGAAGATGTACTTCGGTGACGGATCGCCGCTGCTCACTGGTTCGATGCTACTCCCCGCAAGGGTCCGCGATTGACCGCTCGGATTCCGATCCACCACGCGTCGACCCACCCTGAATGTTGACAAGCAGATCGACTTCGTCGCCGTCGTTCAACAGGTCGTCGGGTTGGGCCTGGACCGAGTTGATCACGACCGCGATCGCATCCTGGTCCTGTGCGGAGAATTCCTCGGCCTCGAGGATGTGTTGCGCGGTGATGCCGTCGAACCAGTCGACGGAAAGTTGAGGCTGTTTCGATTTCGACAGGGGTACGAGGGTCATGAAGAGTTTGACGCTGATCGACATGGATGTCTCCGTCATTGGTTCGTTGGGAGTGTATCAACGAAGGCCTCGGGCGCTATCGTGGATTTCAGGAGGGTTGCTGGGGTCATGTCATTGATACCACTTCGGATTCGGAACATCATGGTCAGGCGGATGGGACTGGACGAAGAGCCAGTGGACGAGTTCGTCGAAGCGCTCGACGAGATGAGTGAAGGAATGACGCCGAGAGAAGAGACTCAGGCGGCATTTGAGCAGCTACGCCTCGAGCTCAGGGCGCTGATCTACCAGGCAACGTTCGCAATCATCATGGTGCTGTTGACCATCGGAGCGATCCTGATTGGCCTGCTTGTTGCGTCGCTCACTGGTGGTTGAACCGCTTAGACCAGCGTTCGGGCTTCGCTGAGCACGCGAACTGCGGCGTTTCGGACGCCAGGGTGGTTGGGCTGTCCGCCCATTGGGTAGGGAAACAGCGTCGCGTAGCGAGACAGGGTGACGGCCATCTGCTGGGCGATGGGTGTGATGTCAGGGTCCGACATCTCGCGCCAGAAGGTGGCGGCCTCGCCCCAGTTGGCGGCCAGCGTCTGAGCTTCGTGCGCGTACCGTTGCGGTTCGATCTCGACCGAGCTATCCAGCAGCGCGATGCGGTCGCCGAGGTCCGATCGTGCCCGCTCCTTCGACCGCGCGAACGCCTCGGCGGCGACCTCGACGACACGGTCAGGATCGGGCTCGTTGGTCCCGTTGACCTTGCGCGCGGCGATCAAGATGAGCGTCGGCGAGGCGTTGAACTCGGTCTCTGCGAGCCAAGGCGAGACCTGTTCAGTCATCGGACCGTCGCGACGCCAAGCGCGGCGCTCGTCATCGACGCCGACAACCAGTCCCCAAGCCGGACCGAAGGCCGAGACGCCGACGCCATAGGTCGTGACCGGTCGGTCGGCACGCAGCTCGCCGCGAAGGTGTCGACGGGCGCGATAGCGTTGCAGTCGGTTGGGATCGGTCAGATTAGTGACCTGTGAGGATGCGCCCAGCGAAGCGAGGCCGTCTCTCAATGTGGCGGGCAGCTCGGCGTCTTGGGGCGGCTGATAGCTGATGCCCGTCACCGAGCCGATGGTGGAGCTCGGCTGAGCAATCCCGATGTGTTCCAGGTGACCAACCAGACAGCCGAGCAGCGGGGCCCAGTGATAGTCGTAGCGGGCCTCGACGAATGCTTGCATGTCAGGTTCCTGGGCCACGCGCTTGCGATAGCGGGGTGGCAGGCGAGCTTGGTGCTGATCCGCGGCTGCGGTTGGTTGATCTGTTGAGGTGGGATGTTTGGGACCCTCACCCAAGGGTGTGTTCACATTAGACCCCTGCTCAGTCAGAACTCCGTCATTGCCGCGGAGTGCAGGGGGATACCCGCGGTGAGCGCGGGTATGACGGATGGCTCGGCAGGTGTGACGGATAATCTCAGCGGTGGTTGGGGCTTTGGTTGGTGGCGCGGGTATGCTGAGATTGCTCATGTCAGACCGAACAGCCGAACGTCTCACCGTCACGCCCAGCATTGATGTCCTGCCCAACGGACTGCGTGTGGTCGTGACGTCGATTCCGCACTCGCAGGCCGCTGTGCTGGCAGCCTACGTGGGCGTCGGATCGCGGGACGAGGCTCGTCGGACGCTTGGCCTCTCCCACTACTTGGAACACATGCTGTTCAAGGGCACGGAGTCTCGACCGGAGCCGACCGCGATCTCTGCGGCAATTGAGGGCGCCGGCGGATCGCTGAACGCATTCACATCGCGCGAGACCACCTGCTTCTGGAACCGCGTGCCCTTTGACCGACTCTCGCTGGCCATGGATGTGCTGGCCGACTCCGTGCGTCATTCCCTGATGGCCGAATCCGAGATCGAGCGCGAGCGCACGGTGATCTGCTCCGAGATTCGACGCGCTCACGACCAGCCGGGCCAGCGAGTTTCGCAGCTCCTGACCCAAGCGTCGTACGGCGAGCAGCCGTTGGGCTGGGAGATCGCGGGCGACTTGGCATCGGTCGACGCCATCACCCGCGACGACCTGACGAACCACATTGACACCTGGTACCGACCCTCGAACATCGTGCTCTCCGTCGCCGGCAACGTCGAGCGGGACGAAGTATTGGCCCTGGCCGAACGTCATTGGGGTGCCGGTTGGGCGGCTTCGGCGGTCGAGCCGACGCCGGCTCGGATATCCGCGGACGCGACGATGGCCGATGATCGAGCGACGATTGAGGTCCGCGATCTGGAACAGTGCAGTCTGGCGATGGCGCTGCGATCGATACACCGACACGATCCGGATCGCTTCGCGCTCACGCTGATGAATGAGGTGTTGGGCGGCGGAATGAGTTCTCGACTGTTTACCGAAATCCGTGAGAAGCGCGGGCTGGCCTACTCGGTCGGTTCATACCCGACGGCGTTCGATGACGCAGGACACCTCACAATTGTGGCCGGCGTGACCGGCGAACACGTGCTCGAGACGGTCGATGTCGTCCTCGAGGAGCTGAGCAAACTCATCGCTGAACCAGTGACCGATGAGGAGATCGACCGTGTTCGCGAGCATACGGTTGGCTCGTTCCGACTCGGCCTCGACGCCGCCGCGAGCTGGTGTCATCGCGCTGGGGGAATGTTGCTCGCGAACGACTTCATCGAGCCGGTCGAGGAGACGATTTTGGGCTATCAGTCAGTCTCCGCGGCGGACATTCAGCGTGTCGCCGAGCGGATTGTGCGCGAAGACAACCTCGCGGCGGCTGTGGTCGGTCCGTTTGAGCAGTTCGACGACCTGCGCGAGCGGGTCGACGGATTTCACCCCAGCTAAGCGAAGAAGCAGACGGAGACGTGGGTGTCGGCGATGGATGACGTTCGTGCCGTATTGATCCTGCTGCCCGAGGGGCCGCTGCCGTCTGCGGAGGCGGTCGCGCAGGCGAGCGCCCTCGTGTTGGTCGCGCCCGAGGATGCGGATCAGTTTGCGGCCCAACGCGAGCGTGTCGCCGCGGTGCTAGAACTCGGACCGCCGGTCTATCTGGCGATTCCACCGCTCGCGTCCGGTTTGGCGAGGGACTACCTGCGCCAAACGCTCCAGCCGGGCGTCTACGGCGTGGCCTCTCGACCTCCGAGCAGTGTCGACCAACTGCGATATCTCGAGGGGTTGCTGGAAGACCTGGAGCTGCGGGCGGGAATTCGTCCCGGTTTGACCGCGATGGCCGTGGGCTTCGAGCATCCGTTGGCGATGGACCTGATGTCCGACGCGCTCAAGGCGATGCGCGATTCCGCTGATCGGATGACGTGGATCGCCTTTAACCACGAAGAACTGGCCGCCTCGCTCGGAGTCGAGCCAGATAGTCCGACCGTGGCGGTCGCGGCGTCGAGCGTGGTGCTCACAGCGGCGGCGTACAACTTGCCGGTCGTGTATGACGCGCCCGATCAGGCGAAGGCCGCTGCAGCGTTGGGATTCCGCGGCTGCGCCACGATCATGACGGCCGACCTGGAGCCACTCCAGTCGACCTTCCCGCAACCAAACTCAGAAACAAGTACAACAGCTCACGCAGCCGAGGAGGAAGCGTAGTGGCGGCCAATGCAGTGGTAATGCGATCGATGTTGTCGGTGCCTGGCATCCGCGAACGATTTATCGAGAAGGCGCGAGATGCTGAGGCAGATGTGCTCTGCTTCGACCTCGAGGACTCGGTCGCGTGGGACGACAAGCCAGCCGCGCGCGACCTGCTCTGTCGCGTCCTGCCCGACTTTCCCAAGCGCGGACGGCAGGTGTTCGTTCGTACGAACGGCTATGACACCGGCCTGATCGAGCAGGAGCTCGACGCGATCGTCCAACCGTGGCTCGACGGCGTGAGCGTGTCGAAGATCGAATGTGCTCGCGACGTCCAGCGTATACATGACTATCTCACCCTGCTCGAGCGTGCGCGTGGCCTGTCGGACGGACAGGTGAAGATCGCCGCATGGATCGAGAACGCGCACGCGGTCGCGAACGCGTATGAGATCTGCGCAGCATCGGAGCGTCTGGTCGGCATCTGTGTCGGCGGCGAGGATTACGCGGTCAGCATCGGCGTGCGTCGGACCAAGGGCGGGGCCGAGCTGGAACTGGCGCGACGCGCGTCAGTCAATGCGGCCCACGCGGCTGGAATCGCACCGCTCGACACACCGTGGACAGACATTCGCGACCCAGAGGGCTACGAAGACGAACTGCGGCGGATGCGAGAGATCGGCTTCCAGGGCAAGTTCTGCATTCACCCCGACCAGCTCGGCCCGGCAAACCGGATGTTCAGTCCGCCGGCTGACGATGTCGATTGGGCACGACGCGTGGTCGAGGCATACCAAGACGGCGTCGAGCGGAATCTCGGCGCCGTCGCGCTGGACGGCCAGATGATCGACAAGCCCGTCCTCGAGCAGGCCGAAAACGTCCTCGCTTGGTCTGAGCAGATCGAACAGATGGAATCAGCGCGCTGAGGCTAGCGTCGGCGATTGCGCCGACGGTTGTTCTCGTGCCCAGGCGCTCGAGATGGGTACGTGGTCGCGTCAGCGACGGTGTCAAAGTGTCGTTTGGACACCCAGTGCACGAATGGGGAAATGCCTGGGAGGCTCAGAAATCCCCCGTTGGCACGAACGCCCCATGCGGCAACGTGTGCCTCACAATCAGTTTCGTCGCGAACGTACTGTAGTGCCGGGATGAAGTCGTGATCCGCCGAGAAAAGAATTGCCACATCATGCTCTCGTTTGAGCGACTTGGTTACGAAGTGGATGCCTAGCTGCATATCAACGCCCTTTTCTGAGGATCGACCTGTTTCCTCGTCGTAGCGAAGCGGTCTCATATGAACCTCGGCTCCAGACCCACGCCATGAATCGGCCCGCGCGCGAGCTTCGCTCTGCCACTGAGGCTCGCGATTGGTCGGTTCTCCGCGATAAACAAGAACGCCGACCAACACTAGAGGATCTTCGGTCGGATGCCGTCCGTTGTAGGTCTTGCAAATTGTTTGGCCGAGTCTCCAAGGGTCGAAATGACCGTCCGTGGCGGCGAAGCCGGACTCGCTAGTTTCAAACACCGACCGAGCATTCCGGTAGGAATTCTCGTAGTCAATGAACAGGGCAGTACGTCTCGGCACGTCGCTTCACCTTGGCACCCCGTACCCGTGTCCGCCTACCGGGTAGAGATGCACTTGGGTTAGCCCAGCCGTTGGGCGCCACGTCGACTTGGGGATGATCGTCACTGCCCGCGAATGGGGATTCCTGTTAGCCAGAGGTTGTCGGTTTTGGCGGAACAACTCGGCTGATTCGGATTCCGAAGTACGGGATTTGGACTCACTTCCTTGGGCGTGGCCCTTCGGAAAGGCGCCGAAGGGCTGGGATCAACCACGCTACCCCTATCTGAATGTGACAGCAACTCGACCACGCACCGCAGCCTCGGCGAGGGCGGGTTCACATCAGCCAACTGCTTCGTCAGAATTCCGTCATCGCCGCGCTTGTCGTAGCCTGCCCCGCACTTGATGCAGGGGGCAATCTCGTCGAGTTGTGCACAGACAGTGGCGCCAAATGCAGCGTCATACCCGCAGCGGAGCGCGGGTATGACGGATATCTCAGTGGGTTGGACGGGAACTCCTGGACTGAATGGCCTTATGTGACCACGCCCTAGCTGCTTGGCGTGAAGGTGTTGTTTCGGCTTCGGAAGTCGTTGATGCCGAGCGCGTCTCTCCAAGGCTCGCTGGTCTCTGCGGTCGTGGAATCGAGCGGGATCCCACAGCCGTCAGCGATTCTGACCATGCGCTGGAAGTTGGCGATCACCGCAGCACAGTCGATCACGCCTTCTGCTCCCATGGCAACGTGGACAGCCTCACGCGCCTGCGCGAGGTCGGGTGCCCGACCGACGGCAGCATCGGCGAATCGCAAGAGGGCCTCGCCGTGCTCGACGCCGCTATCGACCTCGTTGCGGACGGTGCCGTTGAGGTTCAGTGTGTCGTTCTCGTCGCTGCTCCGACCGAGCAGCATGACATGTGAGATTGTTCAATAGAAGCACTCGTTCAGGGCGGACACTCGGGCCGCGACCAGCTCTCGCTGCGGTCGGGTGAGGACTCGGAACGACTCCTGCTCGCCAGCGATCTCAATCCAGCTCAGGTAGTGGGCGTCGAACAGCTCGCCGAGCCAGCGAACGCTGTCGGGATGCAGACTCATCGCGGCGCGGACGTTGGCTGCGTACTCGTTGCCGCCGTAGATGTCGGAGTCGCGCGCGTCCAGGTCCTTCGGCCAGACGGTTGGCGGCCAGCTGCCATGCTCTTTCGCGCCGGCTGGACGAATCTGCGTCGGCTCGCCCGCGATCGGTTCGGGCAACGGTTCGAGCTCGATGTCGAGCGCACGGTGAAACTCGTCCACCGACCAGATATTGACGACCACACCGAGCATTTCGATGTAATGGGCGTCCGACATACCGTCGGCGCGGATCGTTTCGTCGTACCACTCGCGGGTGACGTTGGGCAGGTCGCCGATCAGCTTGTGGACGGCGAACACGGTCGCCTCTGGCAGGTCGATGGGGCCGGGACCGGGATCAGAGCGACCGTCGACGAGGGCTGAGGCTCGACGGGACTCAGCGGCGATGCTGACACGTTCAGCGCCGCTCCACCACTCGCCGGGCGCGGCGAGTCGCTCCCAGCTGCGAATGTGCGCGTCGCGAACGCGGGTTGGGATGTCCCACGTCGTGCTGACGTAGGCGAAGGGGGCAGTGGTGGTGGTCATCTGAGGCTCCTTGCTATGCCGTGTTGGCTGCCGAGGCGAACTCGTGCAGGCCGAGCTCCTCGCGACAATCTTCGGTCGCTTCGCGGGTGTACTCATCGAGCGGAATGCCGCAACCGTCGGCGATCCGAACCATGCGCTGGAAGTTGGCGACCACGCCCGCGGCATCGACTAACTCCTGCGCGCCCAGTTCTGCGACGATCTGTTCTCGCAGCGCCGGCAGTGCGTCTGTTTGGCGGACGGCGGCTTCGGCAAACGCGGTCAGGAGGTTGCCGTGCGGGACGCCGCTGTCGGCGTCGGGATTGACCGTGCCCTGCAGGTTGAGGCCGTCGAGGGTGCCGCTGCGATTGCTGCTCTCACGGAGCATGCGCACGTGCGACGCAGTTCAATAGAAGCACTCGTTCAGGGCCGAGACTCTGGCGGCGATCAGCTCAATCTGGGCGCGAGAGATGGAGCGCAGCGGGTCGGGCATACGCATCTCGGCGAAGGAAAGGTAGTGACCCTCGGACAGATCGTGGAGCCATCGCACGTTCTCGGGAACGAGCGAAAGCGCCGAGATCACGTTGGCGCCCCACTCCATCGGGCCGTAGAGCTGCTCGTCGCCAGGATTGAGACCGGATTTCGGGACGATCGGCGGCCAGGAGTACCGCTGTTCCGCCTCTGGAGGACGCTGTCGCGTGGGTTCCCCGGGCTGAGCGTCGGGCAACGGTTCCAGCGCAATGTCGAGCGCGCGGTGGAACTCGTCGATCGAAAGCGCGTGCACGACCACGGCAACGAGCTCGACGTAGCGATCTTCGCCCATCCCGTCAGAGCGGATAATCTCGTCGTACCATTCGCGATTGAGATTTGCGTTGTCGACGACGAGCTTCTGGATCGCGTAAACGGCGGCTTCCGGCAGGATCTCACTGCTCGCGGATGCAAAGTCGCGAGCGGCCCGACCGATCCGCGCGATCTCGACTCGCTCAGCGCCGCTCCACCATCGACCAGGGCTGGCGATAACATCCCAACTCATCCGCTGCGAGGCGATCGTGCTGTCGCGAATTGGCAGGTCGATGTCGGTGTATTCGAAGGCCATGGGGAACACTCTCAATATGTACAGGCTGACAAGAGGGTAGCGTTTAGCAAGATTGGAAACGCAATCACAAACGCAACCCGCAATCAAATCGAACGGAGCACAAGTCGATGCCGCAGACAATGAACGTGACCGGTGGACAGTTGGTCTTTGACGAATTCGGGGATGGTCCAGAGACGATCATCTTCGTCCACGGAGCGGGCGGGAATCATCTGAGCTGGTGGCAACAGATACCCGTGTATCGCGATCGCTACCGATGCGTCACCTACGAAGTGCGTGGCTGGGGACAGAGCCGCGATGACTCGGGCGAGGGTCGCCGCGCCTTCGCTCGCGACCTCGGCGAGTTGATGGACGCGCTGGAGATTCCTGAGGCGGTGCTGGTTGGACAGTCGATGGGTGGATTCACAATTCTGCCCTTCGCCGTGCGCAATCCCGATCGCGTACGCGGACTGCTGATGGCCGACACGTTCCTCGGGATCGAGTCGGAGGAGCTGTTAGCCGAAATGCGCAAAGCGCTCGAGTCGGCGCAGGTCAACCAGGCCGGAGGAGGGCTAACGCGGATGGTCGGTCCGGCATACCTCGAGCGCGAACCCAACGGTGTCTTCCTATACAACCAGATTCGAGGCCTCAATCCACCGCTCGACGCAGGCCAACCATTGTCATTCGGACGAGAGGACGGCGCCGTCGGACCGGATGAGCTGTCCGCACTAACGATGCCGGTCTACTTCCTCGCAGGGTCAGAAGACGCAATCATCCCCGCCGCGCTCATCGAAAGAGCCGCCGGAATGGTCCCAGGAGCCAAGTACCAAGAAGTGCCCAAGGCCGGCCACAGCGTCTACTGGGAGCAGCCGGAAGACTTCAACCAAATCCTCAACGCCCTCCTAGCGGAGTCGTTCAAGTAGCACGCCACTATCGTCAAACCCGCGAAGGGAGGTCCATCCAAATCGTCATACCCGCGCTCCGCCGGAGACCTTTGCGTAATCCCTTTCCTCCCCCAGCAGGGGGAGGTGCCAAAGGCGGAGGGGGTCCTGCTCCACCAAGTCCTATCTGGTACCCGCGCCGGCAGGACCCCCTCAGTCGCTGCGCGACAGCTCCCTCCCCGCCTACGCGGGGACAGGCTCTGCGAGGGGGAGCAAGTTAATCAAAGGCCTCCGCTCTGCCGCGGGTACCCCGCCCGCTTCGAGACGTGCTGCGACGTGGCAAATGCGTCCTGAGCAGCAAATCAGCCGAGCCGCACGGATCGAGATTCCCGCGCTGCGCGCAGGAATGACGGAGTTGCGCCTGGGGTGATGAAGGATGGCAGGTGACGAAGGAGTGGTGCTGGGCCGCTGTTAGTCTCGGATTGGATTTGAGCTGTTGAGCGGAGCATGCCATGACGTATCACGAAGTGATCTATGAGCCGGGACCCGTTGCCCGAGTAATCATGAATCGACCCGAGTATCGGAATGCCCAGTCGCGGGTGTTGCTGGAAGAGATCGACCGTGCCTTCCAGGAGGCGAACGACGACCCAGAGGTGCAGGTGATCGTGCTGTCGGGCAATGGTCCGGACTTCTCGGCGGGGCACGACCTTGGGTCGCCGACGGAGCTCGCCGACCGCGAGGTTCGGGGCTGGGCCGACGACTTTGTCGGTGTGTTTGACCGTCAGCGCGACACACGTATCACAAACACGATGCGTTGGCGCAACATTCCCAAGCCGACCATCGCGATGGTGCACGGCAAGTGCATTTTCGGCGGCTGGATGGTCGCGGCGTCGATGGATCTGATCTTTGCGTCCGACGACGCGCTCTTCCTGCCTTCGCACACGCAGTACTTCTCGGCGCCGTGGGATCTCGGTGTGCGCAAATCGAAGGAGATTCTGTTCCAGAACCGGTTCATCCCAGCGCGCGAAGCGCAGGAGCTCGGGTTCGTCAATCAGGTGTATCCGATCGAGGCGCTCGAGCGAAAGACCTTGGCCTACGCCGGCGAGGTCGCGCAGCGAGCGCCGATGTTCCTCCGACAGGTGAAGCACTCGATTAACAACGCGCAGGACGGTCAGGGTTTCACGACGCATATCAACGCCAGCTTTATGACTTATGCCGTCGGGGCGCGATTCGGTCAGGTAGATCCGCGCATGATGCCTGACAAGCGACAGCTATCGCCGGTCGCCGAGGCGCTGGCGAAGCTGCAGAAGCCGGGCAACTCGCAGTAGGTGATCGGGAGGCATTGGCCGTGTCGGATGGGAACCTGCTGAGCCGTGTTCGAGTTGTCGAATACAGTCGCGACGTACCAGCGGCCGCCTGCGCGCGGGAGTTCTCGCGCTGGGGTGCTCAGGTTCGGACGTTCGAAGCGGCCGACAGTCGGCTGAAGGGCGCCGCACCGACGATCGAGCGCGACGGCGAGACGGTCTCATTGTTGCGAGCGTCCCTGCTGGTCGGTAAGGAGCTGCAGTCGGGCGCTTGGAGATCGGCGCTTGATGAAGCCGATGTGTTGGTCACGGACGCTCCGCTGTCGGAGCTGGACGGCGTGGCCGAGGAGTTTCCCCGTCTGGTCGTCGTACATTCGTCGTCGTTTGGAACCGACGGGCCGTACGCGGAGTATCTGACCGACGATCTCATCATCCAAGCGTTATCGGGATTTGCAGGTACGAATGGATTGCACGGGCAAGAGCCGCTGGCCGCGCCAGCGGCGATCATCCCACGCACGATCGGCGTACTCGGCGCGGTCGCGGCGCTGGCGGCGTTGCTGGAGCGATTGCACTCCGGCTGTGGCGAATGGATCGAGCTGTCGTCGCACGAGGCCTGCTCGACGTTGATTATGTCGCTGCGGTCGGAGTTCTCGGGTCAGGCGCTGCCGCGCGTCGGTGGCACTCCTGGCTGGGCCAAGGTGCTGAAGGCGGCGGACGGCTACGTCACGATCTCGCCGTGGTCTCGAGAGACGCTGCGCAACGTGCCGATCGCGTTCGGCTGCGATCCTCCGCCCGAGGAGCTGCTGGAAGGCGAGGGCCGCTTCGCCGAGCGTGAACCATCGCTCGAATACGTCCGCCCCATTGTGGAATCACGAGACGCGGAGACGGTCTGGACGAGGCTCTCAGAACTCGGCGTCGTGATGGCGATGCATCGGTCGACGGAACAACTGCTCAACGATCCACAGCTACAGGCGATGGATTTCTTTCGCACCGAGGACGGTCTCACTGGCGCAGGACGCGCAATGCGCGTTACGGAGCATGAGTCAGAAGGCGACTCCGAGCGCGGCGGAAGCGAACGGTTCGCGTCTCGGCCGAGGCCGGAGCAGTCGAGCGGCCCGCTCGATGGGTTGCGTGTAGTCGACTTCACCCATGCCTGGCTCGGTCCGTATGCCTCTGGTCTACTGAGCGATCTGGGCGCCGAGGTGATCAAGGTCGAGGGTCCGAAACGTCCCGATCTGTGGCGCTATGAGGCGGGTGGTCCGATGCGTGTGGCCTCGCCCGACGCGCATCCACTCAACGTGCGGCCAAACTTCAATATGGCCAATCGTGGGAAGCGGACGATTTCGCTCGCGCTGGACACAGAGCTCGGTCGGCAGTTGGCGCTGGATCTGATCGCGCGAGCGGACGTCGTCCTGGAGAACTTCCGCCCGCGCGTACTCCAGAATCTGCGACTGACCCACGCCGACATGCGTGAAGTCAACCCGCAGGTTGCGTTGGTGTCGTTCTCGGGCTTCGGGACTGGTGGGCCATACGACAACTTCCGAGCCAACGGCGGCACGACCGAGGGCAACGCCGGCTGGGACTTGTTGTACGGCTATCGCGACGAGCCACCGCTCATGCTTGGCACAATGCAGGCCGATCCGATTATCGGCGCACAAATGGCCGCGTCAGCGCTCGCGGCCGTGTGGCGAGCGCAGGAAGCTCGCGATCGGCGGACTGCGGTACACGTCGAGGGGTCAATGTTCGAGTCGGCAGTTGCCTACATCGATGAGTATCTGTTGGCAGCCTCGGCGGGCCAGGAGACCCCGGCGCGCAACGGCAACCGACAGCTCGGCGCGACGCCGCACGAGTGCTTTCGCTGCGCCGATGGCATCGATGGCGGTGACGAGTGGATCGCGATCTCAGTCCGAGACGACGAATCATGGCTCCGACTGGCGACGGACGCCGGGCTGGATCGTCCTGAGTGGCGAACGGCGGCTGGTCGGCAGTTGGACGAAGCTGACCTGGAGGCAGCCCTGGGCGACTGGACCAAGAACTGGAATGCGCAGACGCTTCAGCATCGATTGCAGGCGATCGGTGTGTCCGCGGCGGTGGTGCACTCGACCCTGACGCACTTGCACGACCCGCACTTGGCTGTTCGCGGCTGGTGGTTGCATCTGACCCACCCCGACACCGGGACGCGACAGTATCAGGGCTTCCCCTGGCGACTGCGTCGGCGGCCGCCATCATGCGTCCGTCCAGCACCTCGCATGGGAGAGCACACGGCGGAGATCCTCGAGGGAATTCTCGGGCTCTCGATGTCGCGGATTGAGGAACTGATCGGGGACGGCGTTGTGGCGGGTCTGACCGCGAAGCGGTCGGCCGATGATCCAGCGCCGGGGCCGATCAGTCCGCGTTGAGACTACTCAAGCACCCAAGACATCAGGGCCTGTGCCGCTCCCGCACCCAGACCAGCAATGAATGCAGCGAAGAACGCGAGCAGAATTTCCTGCTTTGACCATCTCAGTGCTCGGTTTGCTTGCTGTTGTAACGGCGATACCACTCGACTCATCAGCCTGGAAGGCCTTTCCGATCGCGTTGTGGAATCACTTCCTTCGCCAATCGGTTGGAGGTTGCTACGCCGTATCATCTCGGACCTCCCAAGCGAGCTTCCAGCGTCCCTCTTCCCAATCGCCTTGTTCTATTCGTCGATCGAATCGGACGGAACCGTCTTCGATTGGGCAAACGTACACAGGTCGGTCGAATAGTCGCATGAGATTCTGCAAGTTAAACACGAGCGCTTGCACCGCGACATCATCGACGTCGTTCTCTTTGGCAGATAAGTGTTCTAGCAATGAGTTGGCGGCGAAGCGAAGTGTTCGTTCCTCGAGATCCTGAGTTGGCACATCTTGAGGCAGCGGGAGCGGATTCGGTACAGCTTGTTTAGTGGTCATGTTGATCTTCTCTTGCGGATGATGTGCCGATCGTAGGACGCTCTGGCGCTCTCCGCATCTGGGAACGAGGACGGTACGGGAACGAGAACGACGCAGAACCCGAGATGGCCGCCTCGACCTATGGAACCAGACCGAAGGCGCGGAGGTAGCGTAGTCTCGCGACTTCTGGCGCGTCACCCTGGCCAAGCCAGCCATCGGCGACGCGGATCTCGAAGTGGAGATGGATGTCGGTGCCTGGGTCAGCGTAGACCTCGCGCTGTCCCGATTCGCCGGGATAGCCGATCACCTGTCCACGTTGCACCTCGACACCCACGGAGATGTCGGGCGCGATAGCCGAGAGGTGCGCGTAGCGAGTGACGACGCCGCGGCCATGGTCAATCCAGACCTGTCGGCCGCGCAGTTCGTCGAGGATTGCTTCGCCCGCGAAGTTCGCCCGTTCGAAGCGTTCCCAGTCGGCAGGGGTGATTTCGACATAGTTCAGATCCGCGCGGATCACGACGCCGGACTTCGCCGCGAGGATCTCGGTGGCGACGTTGACGGCCGTGCAGGAGGCCCACTCGTAGAAGTCGAGCCCTTCGTGTACGCCATCGTTTCGATATGCTCGCTCGGCCGACGGCAAGTGACCGGTAAATTCCGTGATGCAAGCTCCCGAGATCGGCACGATGAATCCGCGCACCGGATCATCGGTCTCCTGCTCAGTTGGCGTGTCGGCTGATGCTTGCTGTTGCGCTTGTTCTTCGGTCGCCTGAGATTGGTCGGGCTGGTTCTCCTGCTCGGACTCTGCGACGGTGTCGGCTGCCTCTTCCGATTCAGCGCCATCGGTCTCCGACGAGACATCTTCCTGTGTGAGTGCCGATGGCTGTTCGACCGGTTCGTCATCCGACTCGCTGCTGGCAGACGATTGCACATCGTCCGTCGTTGACGCAGCGCTGACCGTCTGCGCCTGATCCGCCCCGGCGGGATCATCCGAGTTGGTCGCCTGGACGACGGCAATGGCTGCGGCGACGGCGAAGATGACGATCGCCAACACGACGTAGAGCCAGGTCGGACCGACCAGCCACCCGTCGTTGGAATCGCCGTCGCTGCGGAACCGCCGACTGTTGGAGCTTCGAGGTCCGCGAGGTTGCTGTCTCCAAGGGCTATCGGAGCGGGGGATAGCCTTCCTCCTCAAGTGCGGCGTCGATCTGTTCCACCGATGCGGCCGCGGCGTTGTACTCCACGTTCACACGCTTCTCGTCGATATCGACGGCGACAGACGTGACGCCGTCGATCGCTCCCAGCGCGCCCGTGATGGCATTGGCGCAGTGTTCGCAGGAGATATCGGGCGCGGTACGGGTCAGAGTGGTGGTCGCAGCCATGGTGGGTTCCTTGATCAGATCGTCGAGCGTATTTCCACGGATCGACTGTACGTTATGCGAAATGTCTTCCCAGTGGGGATTCACCGGTCGACAGTGCTGCATGCAACGCTTCCGCGTGAGCTCGGAGGGCGGCACGGTCGTCGAGCGGTTCCAAGTCGGCGGCATCGGGACCGTACCGACGCGCCATCGCAAGCGAGAGCAAACGATCGGCGAGTCGAGGGTTCTTGGGCAGGACCGCTCCGTGGAGGTAGGTCCCGAAGGCGTTCTGGACCCGTGCCCCTTCGAGACCGTCGCCGCCGTTGTTGCCGAATCCACTGACGACCTCGGCAAAGGCATTCTGACCATCGCTGAGGTACGTCCGACCTCCGTGATTCTCGAATCCGACCACGGTTTCACCTTCCCACAGCGCGACCACGTTGCCCACGCAGCGGGCGATCGTCGGACCGGGATGCGACGCGACCGCGTCGAAGATGCCGATCCCCTCCATGATCTCACCATCCCAGCCGCGATAGTGGTGACCAAAGAGCTGGAATCCGCCGCAGACCGCCAGGACGACACCGTCATCCTCGACATAGTCGCGGAGCGATGGGCCGCGCTGCTGCAAATCCAACTGCACCCGCCGTTGTTCGCGATCCTGTCCACCACCGACCAGCACGAGGTCGGCCTCTTGTGGAGACCATTTGTCGCCGATGCCGACGCCGGTCACCGTGGCGCCGATGCCTCGCGCGAGGCAGCGTCGCTCGAGGGCGCGAGCGTTCCCACGGTCGCCGTAGAGATTGAGCAGATCGGGGTAGAGCACGGCGATGTTGAGCTGGTGACGGTCGGCGCTGGACACTAGGCAACATCCCAGAGACGTGAGGCGCCCATCTGTCCGAGTCGCTGGCGGACGTCGAGCATTGCAGTGTAGGTAGGCAAAATGATCAGTTGTTCGGACTCGGGAACGGTCTCGAGCGCGGCATCGAGCGCGGCACCGATGTCGCGGGTCGGTGTCGTGGCGGGCTCGGGAAATCCAGCGTATTCGAGCCGCAGCGCCATGTCGGCGGCTCTCCGACCGCCGACCGTGAGCGTTCGACAGTGGTCGGCTTGCGATTCCCAATCGACGTCCCAAATCCACGAGACATCGGTGCCGTCGGCGATGCCGTCGTTGAGCAGGATCAGCAGGTGGTGTCGCTCGCCGGGTCGCTGGAGGGTGCGGAGCGCCTGATTCATCCCCGACGGGTTCTTGCCCAGCAAAATGCGCACGCGTCGATCCCTGACCGTCAGCGTTTCCTGCCGACCGAATGCCGCCTCATGCGATTCCAGACCCTGTTGGATCGCGCCAATCGGGACACCGAGCGCCGTCGCGGCCGACGCCGCTGCGAGCGCGTTGTAGACGCTGTACAAGCCTTCCGCAGGGAGCACAATCGCCACCTCCGCGTCCGCGGTTCGCAAGGTGAATGCGGTCGATGCGCCCTGAGTGATGATTTCGTCCGCAGCGATGTCCGGCTGAGGCCGCTCGACACCGGAGCTCGTGCGCCAGCGACCGAGTTGGGCAAAGTATCGACGCGAATACTGGAAATCGTCCTGAGTATGCGGATCCCAGATCGCGTCCACGATCTCGCCCGTCGGCGCGGCCGGAATGTGTGGGTCTTCGATGCCAAACCTCAGACAGGGACCGTTCCATTGGGAGACCAGTGAGGCGATCAGCGGATCATCGACGTTGACGACGATGTTGGTCGCTGTTGGGAACGTCGGAAGCGCGTCGGACCAGCGTCGGGCGATCGACTCGATCTCGCCGTAGCGGTCGAGTTGGTCGCGCATCAGGTTGGTGAAGACAGCGACGCTCGGAGGCGCAGCGCGCGCGATCGCGGGTAGTGCTGCTTCGTCGGCCTCGAAGACGGCGTTGGTCTCTGGAGGTAGTCGGCCGACGGGTGAGGCAGCTTCGACCAGCGACGCGGTCACGCCGCGCAGCAGGTTGGAACCCGACCGATTGTGGAGCACCGTCCGACCGTCAGCGCGGAGGATGCGAGCCAGCATCGCGGCGCTGGTCGTCTTGCCGTTGGTTCCGGTGATCAGCGCCGTCTGGGAGAGGCCACGCGCCAGCCGATGGGCGGCGTCGGGCTGCAGTCGCTCGACGACGAGGCCAGGCAGCGCCGTGCCGCCCGAGCCGAGTGTGCGCATCCCCAGTCGAGTCGCCTTGCCCGCCAACACGGCCACGGCCAGTCGAGAGGAACCAACGAGGGATTGGTCGTGCGAGCTCACGTCTCCGACTGTACTGCCAAGGTTCGGAGTTCAGCCTCGGACCAGCTCAGGCGCCACTCGAAGGGTCCAGTCGAGGCGACGGTCCCTGTCCCAGCGCCTTGATGATCTGCTCGAGGCCCACCACGCCGAGCAAGCGACCGCGCTCGACCACGGGAAGGACGAACGCGCGCTCTTTCTGAAGGAGTCGCAGCGCTTCGTCGGCGCCGGCGTTGGGCTCGAGCGATTCGATCTGTCCTGCGGGAAGCATGATGTCGCGCAGGCAGTCGCTGAGGTATTGCTCCTCGTCCAGCAGCAAGATCTGCACCGCCGAGGCGATGCCGACCGCGGTTCCCTGCTCGGCGACGATGAAGACATCCTGCTGGTCGAGCTGCGTGCGGGACGGCGCGAGGATACGGATGGGCAGATCGGCCTCGGCGGTCCGTGCGATCGGTGGTTTCAGCATCAACTCGCCGACGCGGAGCTCCGAGAGGTCGCGCTCGAGCGCGGCCGCCTTCACGCCCTGCGACGCCTGGGTGATGAGCAGGAATCCGATCAGCGCCACCCAGAGCGAGTTGAATCCGCTGTTGAAAATGGCGGCGTCGGTCAATATTCCGCCGATGCCATAGACGATCATCACCGCGCCGAGTCCCTGTCCGATGCGTGCCGCAATCCGAGTGGCGCGGTGGCGCGAGTTGGTCAGTCGCCAAATCGCTGCTCGGGTCACGCGTCCGCCGTCGAGGGGGAATCCGGGCAGCATGTTGAACGCGGCGAGGAAGCAGTTGACGACACCGAGCACCATCACCATGTCGTTGAGCGTGGTGTCGGCCGCCAAGACAAACTGGGCGAGCAGCACGAAACCGATACCAAGCACGAGCGAAGCGAGCGGACCGACGATCGCGATCCAGAACTCCTGCCCAGGTCGCTGCGAGTCCTCGCGGATCACCGAGACCCCACCGAAGAAGAAGAGCGTGATCCCCGACACTTCCATCCCGTATCGGCGAGCCATCAGCGAGTGCGCGAGCTCGTGGATCAGCAACGAGACGAAGTACACCACGCCACCGACCACGCCATACAACCAGCGCTCGGCACCGCCGAGTCCGTCCAGCGAATCTGGAAGCACCTGCGTCGCGATCAGGTAGACGAGGAGGGCAAAGACAAAGAAGAAGGAGAGGTCGAGTCGGATCGGAATACCGAAAATGCGACCAATCCGAAATCCAGGTCCACCGAACATACCAAAGCTCATGTCCTCAGCATATGCGTCTGAGAAGGCCTCGGGGCCGCGAAGGGGATCAGATGCGTGACGAGGGGAGGTGAACGAGGGTTGATAGCATCGAGGATTTGGGTCGCAAACGGTTGTAAATCAGCGACTGCGATCGTGACGCAGTTCGGAACAACGAATCAGGAGAGGGAACCTGGAAGACGACCGCCACAAGTTCTTCGCATCAGAAGGCGCATGAACTAGGGCCTGTTCACTCTATTTCGTGATGAAGTGGATGCAGGCGAGGAGGATCTGGTTGAAGTAGACGTGGGCGAGTTTGTGGTAGCGAATGGCGATCCCGCGCAGCCGTTTGATGCGGCCGAAGTAGCGTTCGATCGCGTTGCGGGCGCGATAGACGACGCGGTTCAGCGCCCAGGGCTTGCGGCGATTCGACTTTGGCGGCGTGACTAACTCCCAGCCGAGTTCGGCGGCCAGCGCGCGCATCGCATCGCCCTCATAGGCGCGGTCGGCGAGCAGTTGCGGCTGACCAGATACGGGGCCGAGCCGCTCCAGCAGCCAGCGTCCCCAGGGCGCATCGCTCCAGTGGCCCGGCGTCAGGGTCATGATCAGCGGGAGGCGGTCTTCCAGCACGATGGCGTGCAGCTTCGTCGTCAGACCTCTCCCCGGTCAAGCCGGGGACAGGCTACGCGAGCGTCCGATCGCCTGGCGCCCCTTTTGGTGGGTGCTCCCGTCCCGTCCTGATGGACCTTCACGCTCGTGCTGTCGATCGACATTCGCAGCGGTCGGTCTGGCTCAGCTTGCTCGAGCTGCGCCTCCAGTTCGACCAGCTGCAGCTCGGCGAAGACGCGTTCCAGCACGCCTTTGTCGATCCAGCGACGTCCGCGTATGTACACCGTGTGCCAAGGACCGAAACGCTCGGGTAAGGCACGCCAGCTACAGCCCTCCTTGGTCACGAACAACCAACCATCCAGCACCTGTCGCGAGGGTAGATTGCAGTTTCCGCGCGGTGTCGGCATGAGCGGCGCGATCCGCGCCCACTGTGCATCGGTGAGTTGCATATTCCCATTGGCCCGGCCGCCAGACCGTTCCCCTAACTCTGACACAAGCCCCGATTAGAGTGAACAGGCCCTAATAGAACAGAGCATTCATGTGATTCGTGGTGATGTTGCCTGGATTATCGAGTATTTCACCCCTGATGACGATGGCTCAGATCGCTTCACCCGCATCGAGGACAGGCTCGAAAAGATCGAGGGCATTCTTGAAGAAATCCGGGGGAAGCTCTAATGCCACGTAAGCCAATGATTCCGCCAACCACGAAGTCGCCAGAGCAGGTCGCCAAGGCCATTCTGCGCAAACCTATGGTCTAGACGCAGTCCTCGTCCAAACGTAGTTCCTCCGCGAATGCGTGGAGCCCGCTCGGCCGGCCGATGGTCCATGTCGAGGTGGGTCGTCGGAGAAGCGCAGGCACACCAAGATGCAATTCCCCCGCGAATGCGGGGGTCTGCACCTGCTCTGGTCGTCGCGCTGGCGGGCCCCCTCAGGCGCTTCGCGCCAGCTCACCAGAGGGGGAGCTCTTTCAGATCACAACCTACGCACTGGTCTCAGCGCGGGGATAACAAACGTCCAACAGCCTCCATACGTCAGAGGCCGTCCGAGACGAACTCACGTCGGCAGGTGACCCTGCGCAGTCAGTGCCTCGGTGAGACCCTTGATTGATGGCAGCGCGATGTCGGGTGCGATCGCTGGGTCTTGCTTGTCGCCGACGAGCACCGAGACGGCGAAGCCCGCGTGGCGGGAGCCGAGGATGTCGGCCTCGGGCGTGTCGCCCACGAATGCGCTCTGTGCGGCTTCCACGCCGATCGTGCTGAGGGTCGCCTCGAAAATGGGCTGGCCCGGCTTCCAGCTGCGCACGTCGTCGGACCAGATCCAGTGATCGATCCAGCGTCCGAATCCTCGCGCGAGCAGCGCGCGCTCGACGTACCGTCCCGGTGCCAGCCCCGTATTGGAGACGACTGCGAGACTCAGGCCTCGCTGCCTAAGCGACTCCAGCTCGGACTCAACGCCGTCGATGATGTCGGGCGGCTCCCAGCTGGCGCTCTCGCAAACGGCACCTTCGAGCTCCGCCAGAAGAGCGTCGTCCTCGACGGTGTCGGGACACTGCTCAAGCATCGACTCGCGGACCGCGTTCACGCGATCCGTGCCCGAGAGGTCGATGTTGGACTGGTGCGCGACGACGAGGGCATCGATCGCGTGGCGAATCGCGCGAGGCACCGCCTCAGCGGCGCCGTGTCCGGCGCCGGCTCGTTCGTACGCTTGGGTGAGCCGGGATTCCCGACGGCGCATTCGCCGTCGACCTCCACCGGGAGCATCGACGATTAGCGTGCCCCAGAGGTCGAGGGCGACGGCGCGAAGCAGAGCCAAGGCTGATGTGTCAGTGCGAACGTCGAGACGTCAGCGTGAGGCCGACGACTTGTCTTCGTCATCCGCCGCGCCTGAGGCGACGGCGACTTCATCGGTGTCACCGGAGTCGTCCCCCTCGGGGCCACGCGCTTCCTCGCGGAACTCTCGCAGACCGGTCCCGAGCGCCTTGCCGACACCGGCCAACCGACCGGCGCCAAAGACGACTAGGACCACGACCACGACGACAATCGCTTCGACCGGACCAAAGCCAATCAGTGCCATACCGAACTCCCGCTGTGCCGCCGGCGCTGAGCGCACGCCGATCCTTGGGGCGGCGTGTCGCCTCGGTCTACCTCCTCCGCGGACGAGCGGTACGAGGCCCGGTACAGGCGGCTGGTTCCTAGCTTATCAGTGTTGTCCGCATTGTGTGACGCGTTATGGCGAGATTTCGCCATGTCATCAACGCCGACGCGGTTGCTTGAGACGCCTTACGCCTCCAGGCGCTCGACGAAAATGCGCATGATTCCGCCGCAGATTTTGTCCTCGCCATCGACGGGCTCGGTCAGGTCGACCGTGACCATGCGCGCGTCGCCGTCGTCGAGGGCGTCCATCGCCTCTTGCCAGACTTCCGCTTCGCCGCAGCCGCCACCGATCGTCCCGACGAACGTCCCATCCTCGCGGACGAGCATCTTGGCGCCGGTCTTGCGCGGTGTCGAGCCCAGCGTTTGGGCGACGGTCGCCAGAGCCACAGGTGCGCCTCGCTCGAACGAGCTGGACATCGCTTCGTAGACCTCGTCGTGTGGCATTGCTCGTTACTCCAGTTTCCGTCACCGCGCAGTGAGGGGGACCCCCGCAGCCGCTTCGTGGCAGCTCCCCCTGCGAGGGGGAGCAACATGATCGCTCTCAGTTTAGCGATGCGTTGTGGCAATGCTTCGGCCATAGTCCGACATCGGCTGAGCATCACCACCGCGTCGGACGAGCACAATCTCGCCCAGGACCGACACCGCAATCTCCTCCGGCGTCTCGGCGCCGATATCGAGCCCGATCGGCGTGAAGATGCGGTTCAGCGCGTCGTGGTCGATCCCCTCTTCGGCGAGATGTTGCAAGACGGTACGGGTGCGTCGCTTGGAGCCGATCATGCCGACGTAGCCCGCTCCGCGCTCGGCGACAGCTCGCAGCGCCAGCTCGTCGACCTTGTGTCCGCGCGAAACCAGGACGATGTAGGTGTTGGCCGAAATCGGGAAGCGCTCGAGTTCCTCGCCGAAGTCGCCACAGATGACATTTGCCTCGTAGGGGAATCGCTCCTCATTGGCGTAGTCCTCGCGGTCGTCAATGATCGCGACCTCCATACCGAGCATCGCACCGAGCTGTCCCACGGCAAGGCCCACGTGTCCACCGCCGACGACGAGGAGCGTCGCCGCCGGCTCGACCACCTCAACGAGGACTTCAACGATGGCATCGGCCGATTCAATGGCGCGTCGCCCTTCGATCATTTCGCCGTCGGGAGAAAATGCGCAGGTCTGGACGAGGTGCTTCGGGATGGCGGAGCGAGCGAACTCGGTGACCGCCGCTTCCAAGGGTCCGCCGCCAATGTCGCCGAGAACGTCACCCGCATAGACGAGCATCTTCGCGCCGACCTCGACATCAACACCGTCGGTTGCGCCCATCAAGGTGCAAGAAGCAACCGCCGGCCCCTCGCGGGCAGCAGTCAGCAAAGCAAGTGCAATCTCAGAAGAGCGAGCCATACCAACAGGATAAGCCCGACATCGTCGAACCTGCGCAGCAATCGTCACACCCGCCGAAACAAATCACTACGTCATACCCGCGCCCCGCCGAGGCCAGCACCAACGTCGACGCGGCTGAAACGTCAACAGGAGCACATCAGGCAGACCGCAAGGATCGAGATTCCCGCGCTGCGCGCAGGAATGACGGAGCGTGGCGCGCAGGAATGACGGAGTTGGTGGACTCCAACCCTCGATCAGTCGCCTGCGGGGGCTGGTGCGGCGTCGAACTCATCTTCGATTTGTGGCGCGGGCTTGACCGGCACGCGGATGGTGTGGCGAATCAGACCCATCCGTAGGCGCTTCCAGGCTTGATTGGTCTCTTCGCGCTCCTCGTCGTTCAGCGTTTTCCGACCGAATCTCGTGGCCGCGTAGTGATCGGCCAAGCTCGTGGCGAGATCGCCCAGACCGAGCAGCTCATCGATCTGTCGCGCGTGTTCCTGCGGCGTGGTCGACGGATCGGCCCGCACACCGATCCAGCGCGCCAATCGTGCGGTCGAGACCCACAGTCGGGCCGTCGGCTCCAGGCCCCGCAGCGAGATCGTCCAGGAAAGCCAGAAGACGGATGCGAGGCCAACGATCGTGGCGATGCCGATCACCGGTCCGAGCCAGTACCACTGACTCGCACGTTGCTCGAACGGCTGACTCTCGCCAGGCAGCGTGCCTGCCGCGAGATACTGCAGGATGTCGTCGAGAACGACGTCAGCCAGTGAGGGTCCGCCGGCGCCCGGCCGCAGATCGAATCTCGGTGTGCTCAGGCGTTGCGCGGCGATCCGTCGTCCGCCAGCGCCGCCACCGGCGATGGAAGCCAATGCTTCATCAGCCGACGCGCTCGGCGTCGGGTCGAAATCGACCCAGCCGTACTCCGGGAAGTAGACCTCGACCCAGGCGTAGGAGTCGTGACCGCGCACGACGTAGTTCTGGGTGCGATCGTCGAAGTTGTTCGGCCCCAGAACGAACCCCGTCGCAATCCGAGCGGGCACGCCGGCCACGCGCAGCAGGACCGCCATCGCCGAGGCGTGGTAGTCGTAATAGCCGCCGACCGGCTGACCGTCCTCCTCGTTCTCGAACAGGAACCAGTAGACCGCGTCCGACTTCGCTGGCGGCAGCTCGATGTCGGTTGTGAGCGGGAACAAGAGGACCGGCTCGCCGTCGTCATCGCGAACGATCTGTCCGCCCTCATCGACTGCGGGAGCCGAGCGCAGATACGTCTCGACCGCGGACGCGATTGCGTATGGGTTGTATCCGCGGTCGTCGCGCAGCGGGTCGGGCCCGAGTCGGAAGCTCCGCGCAATCGTGTGCATGAAGCTGGAGAGGTTGGCGAGCTCTTCCTCTTCGTAGTCGGGTAGCTGGAGGAAGGTCTCGCTGACCCAGAGCGGGTAATCGTGACCAGCGGCGGCGAGCGTCGCCTCATTCGCGCCCGAGACCGTGCCAGTGATCTGATATGTATAGCCAGCCCGCACGCGGCTCTGGGCCGGTCGCAGCGAGAGCACGTCCGTCTCCTCGGGGACCGAGCGCAGTTGCAGACCGGTCGGCGCGCCACTCTTGGAGTCGATCGTGACGTCAATCAGCGTGTATTGAGCGGGCACATAGGACGCGACCTCATCGGGCGACGGCACTTCGATATCGTCTTCGAGATCCTCGTTCCCTGCATCGATACGATCGCTGATCGCGGCCAGCGCGGGTTCGAGATCGGTGCCTGCGAAGCGCTCGGTTGCGGCAAAATCGACACTGAAGTCGACCGCGGCCAGAGTGTCGACTCTCGTGTCCTTGTTCGCGATCACGGGCGCGCCGAAGGAGAACATCACCGCCGGCGGCTTCTCGACCGAGATCTGTGCCGCCACGGGCCGACGGTCGAGATATTCACTGATCACCACCGACTCTTCGTTCTGGACCGAGGTGTCGTCCGCCGCCGCCGCGCCGCTGATCGGTTGCAGCTCAGGAACGCTCCGCGGGACCGACGGCGACTGTCGCCAACCGCGTCCGGTGTATTCGTCATACGCCGCACCGCGGAGCAGGCCCGACTCAGTGGCAGCGGCGCGCATCACGATGGCGTCGCCCGGATCGACATCGCCCTGCAGCACGAGGAAGTCGTCAAACGAGTGCACCGGCACCCCGCGACGGGAATCGATCCCGCTGAATATGCGGCGGAAGTCATCGTTCAGACCGTCGAAGGGTTCAGCGATCGTTGACCAGGCGTCCTCGAGCGCTTGCGACTCATCCGGTCGCGGGATCGCCCGCGAGAGCGTGAGCAGCAGCACGATCGCGATCATCGTGGCGCCGAGGAACGAGAGCGAGATCCAGTCGGGATAGGCCGAGCCTTGTGCTCGCCAGCGATCCATCCGACGCAGCAGCGAGGCGCGCATCAGCAGCAGCATCGAGCCGGTCAGGAAGAATCCGTACGAGAGGTTCCACTGTCGGTCGGAGAGGTAGGACACGTTCACCGCGAGGAGCGCTCCGAGCAGAATCATCGCCACCCACGCATTGCGCCAGCGCATGACCGCGTAGCCACCAAGAAACGCTGCGATGAAGACGAAGACATCGGTGAAGAAGACGAACGGCAGATTGTCGGTGGTCAGACCAGCGCTGAACGCTTGGCGGAACCAATCCTCGAAGCGGTAGCCAAAGTCGATGAATCGGTCCCAGAACAACGGCTGACCACCGAGCGTCTCGAGCTGGGTGATCTGCGCCATGATCAGCAGTCCGCCGACGAGCACACCGATCACCATCGCGAACGGCCAGCGCAGCCACCTGACGCCCCCTAACCCGACCGACAGGAGCACAGCCACGATTGCGGTGATCCGCAGGTCGGGCATCTCTTCGACCCAACCGGCGATGTAGATGCTGTTCGCGGTCGAGAGCGCGACGAGCAGCAGAATACCAAACGTGATCGTCGTCTCGAGGGTTCGTTGCCCCATGGTCATCCGACGTTGCTGTCCCGAGACCACCAACGTCTCGCTACTACCGCTGCGTCGGGCGAAGAAGCGGCGCTCGGCCTCGGCGACGACCGTCGTGGGCTCGGTCGATCCGTCGTTTGGCGTTCTGGCGCTCATGGGACCGGTGTCCCTTCACTCGGCGACTTCGCGCCATCCGCAGCCTCGCTGGGAGCGGCGCTTCCGCCTTCACTCCAGGCCGACTCGGACAGCACCTCTTCCATCTCCATATTGGACTGCGCGGCCGGCACCCCGCCACCACCATTGGCGCCGTTGGATTCGGATGCGGCAAGGTCGGCGAGCGCTGCGGCCGAGGCCACCGGTCCACCAGGAATCTGCCCAACCATCACCGACGGGATGTGGTCACCCTTGCGAATCAGATTCACCTGCACGCCGAGTGCACGAAGCTCGACCGCTGTCGCGGCCGCGCCGGATCGACCGCCCCACGAATCGAGATCGAGCAGTGCCACCGCTGCCTTGACCCCGCGTTGGGTGAGCGTGCGGATCGCTCCCTGCCAACGTGGATCGGTCGAGGCGGTGATCACGATCACCGTCGTGTGTCGACCCCAGCGTCGCGACTGCTGGTAGAGAATCGACGCGACCGGAACGGTGCCGACCGGTTGGGCGACCGCGAGCGACTCCAAAATGCGACCGAAGTGCTGTGATCCGCGGTCGGGCTCGATCACATCGAGGCGGTCGCCGAACATCATCAGTCCGACCGAGCGGTTCTGGTTGATGAACAGTCGCACCACCGAAGCGGCGACCGTGACCGCGGTCTCGATCGACGCATCGTCACCACTGCCCATGTGATCCTGACTGGACAGGTCGAGGATCACCCACAGGTGCGAGGCAGGGTCGAGCTCGAAGGTCTTCACCTTGAGCGATCCCGTGCGCAGGCTGCTCTTCCAGTGAATGCGGTTGACCGAGTCGCCCGCTTCATAGTCACGGATGCCAGACGCGTTGGGCGTGACGTAGTGGGTGCGTCGACGGAAGCGACCCTCGCCGGGCAGGTTGGCCGGTGGAGCTGAGTACCGAGGCAGCTCAAGTGCTCGCGGATAGACGACCAGACCGCGTCGGTGTCCGAACCGCAGTTCGCGGTGGAAAATGTCAAACGGATCGGAGCTCCGCACGGTGATCGGTCCGAGGTTGTAGAGACCCCGTCGGCCGCATTCGGTTTGCACTCGCCAGTTGCGATGGCTCACTCGACTCAGCGACGTCACGAATTGTGCCGTGTGACCAGGCAGGTCCGAGGTCTCCTCGACCTCCAACCAGAGCTTGGGGATGCCAGAGTCGTTGATCACCTCAAAGCGCTCGACGATCGACTCGCCCGCCTGCACGCGATCGCGGGAGCGGGACATCCGTACCCGAACGCCTCGTCCCGAAGACCAGGTCCAGAGTCCGGCCAGGATCAGGCCGAAGAGCAGCGTGTAGCCCAGTCGCTGGGGGAGCCAATAGTTTGAAGCAAAGCCCACCGCAAAGGCGACGATCGTCAACGTGACCACAATGCTGAGCGACCGCCGAGTACCGAAGGTCGCCCGCCAAGCGCCGCCAAACACGAGGCGGAAGGGACTCGTCAATGCTCCGCCCACGCCGCGCACGGGTTAGTCCGATCTACCGTCCGCGCTGGTCGCGCAGGTCATGACGCCGCCCGAGCGCCGGGCACGGCCACGCGCTCCAACACATCATCGATCACCGTGCGCGCGTCCTGATTACGTACCTGCGCCGATGGACTGAGGATGATGCGGTGTCCCAATGCAGGGTGCGCCAGCGACTTGATGTCGTCGGGGATCACGTAATCGCGACCTGCCAACAGCGCCGAGGCTTGCGCGCAGCGGAACAGCGCCAGCGATCCTCGCGGCGACGCCCCGAGATAGACCGCCTCGTGCGAACGTGTCGCTGCGACCAACTGCACGGCATACTGCTTGAGCTGCGGGTCGACCCAGATATCGCGAGCGACGCGATGAATCTCGCGCACTTCCTCGGGCGACGTGACCGGCGCCAGCGCCTGAATCGGATGCTGTTGCTGCTGACCCTCGAGCACCGCGACTTCGTCGTTCGCGTCGGGATATCCCAAATGGATGCGCAGCAGGAAGCGGTCGAGCTGTGCCTCGGGCAGCGGGAACGTGCCCTCGTACTCGACCGGATTCTGGGTCGCCAACACCATGAATGGCGGCGGCAACTGTCGGGTCACCCCATCGGCGGTCACCTGACGCTCTTCCATCGCCTCGAGCAGCGCCGACTGCGTCTTAGGGGTCGCACGGTTGATCTCATCGGCGAGCACGATCTGCGAATAGATCGGACCCTGTCGCCATTCGAAATCCTGTGTCTTCTGGTTGTAGACAGAGACGCCGGTCACGTCCGACGGCAAGAGGTCGGGCGTGAACTGAATCCGATTGAACGTGCAACCGGTGGAGACGGCGAGCGCCCGCGCGAGCATCGTCTTGCCCGTGCCAGGAACGTCCTCAATCAGCAGGTGTCCGTCGGCGACGAGGGCGATCACCGCCTGCCGCACTTCCGGGGTCTTGCCGAGAATCACACGCTCGACATTCGCCACGACACTGAGGAGCACGGTTCGGGGATCATCCATCGGGGATCTCTCCGCTCGCAGAGTTTCCGCTCAATCGACGTAATCGTTCGGGCGCAGAATCGCGGACCTCTCGTCAGTCCAGGCGTCTTCGACCCAAACGCGCCAACCCGACCACCGATATCGGCCGTCAGGACACTTGTTGAGAGCGTAACTCATATGTGTACAGTGCATTGGAGATCTTGCGCGAGGTCGGCGAACAACGCATTCTGACGATCGTGTGCAAGCTACGCGTGATTTGGTTGATGAAGCGAATTCAGCGGCTGAGGATGAGGTCGTGAATCCCGTCGAGCGCTCCCACGGGCGCAGAGTGACACAACCGTCAGCGCGACCGATCCGCTTGAGCCGGCGTACGGTTCTGCGGGCGATCGTCGGCGCTGGTGCGGGCGTCCTGCTCAGCGCGTGCGGCGGCGACGACCTCGATCCGTTCGCGACCGATCGTCAGTCCACCTCCCAGGCCAGCCAGACCAACAGCGAGGACAGCCCGCTGGGACAAACCGACCAGGCTGCTCCAGAACAGCAAGCGGTCGCTGAGCGCCAGCAAACGGTTTCCAACGCTCTAACCCAGTCGGAACCCGCAGCGGAGTTGCCGGAACCGCTCGTCTACGTCATCCCAAGCCCAGCCTCGCAGGGCGAGACGGTGCTCCTGCTGGTCGAGGCGCCAGGCGCCGAGGCCGCCTCGATGTCGTGGCAAGGACAAACCTTCTCACTCCTCCGAAATCAGACCCGATTTCTCGGATTCTTCGGGATCGACGCCAACGCCTTGGTTGGTCCGCAGTCGCTCGGCGTATCCGTCTGGGGACCGAACGGGCGACAGCTGCTCTGGCAAGAGACGGTGCTCCAAGTGACGGGTGTCGAGTGGACGATCGACAACATCCAGATCGACGGCCCAAACGCCGCGCTGCTGGAGCCCACCATCCGCGATGAAGACTCCGCAATGCGGCATCCGTATCAGTCCCGACTGACACCCCAGCTCCACTGGCTCGGCGTGTTCGATCCACCGTCCGAGGGTCAGATCACCGCGCTCTACGGCGAGCAGCGCTCGTTCAACGGCGGGCCAGTTGAGGAGTACCACACCGGCATCGATTTCGGCGGCGAGACAGGTTCAATCGTGAGCGCTGCGAACAGCGGGGTCGTCAGCTGGACGGGACGAACCAGACGTCGAGGCAACGGGATCATCGTCGATCACGGCCTCGGCGTGTTCAGCGGCTACTACCACCTGTCCGAGGTCTTACAGACCGCCGGAACGGTGGTCGAGCAGGGCACTCTGATCGGTCGGATGGGAGCGACCGGTCTCGCGACGGGCCCACATCTGCACTGGGAAATGGTCGTGCGCGGCGTGACGGTCAATCCGCTGCCGTGGCTGCGACTGCTCGAGTTCCCCGATCCATTCCAAGAGCTCAATCCCGCCAACGCCCTAAACTCAACAAACCTCGCCACCGGCTAGCACCCCCACCGCCGGCTGGTTTTCCCGTCCCCGCCCCCGAGCGGGGACCCGCCTTCGCCCCCGTTGTGGCGGCCCGACTAGGTGCAATCGCCGACCTCGAGCAGACCCCCGCATCCGCGGGGGAATTGCAGTGGGTTACTCGCGAGGAGGAACCGAAACTGGGTCGCTCGCACTTGGGAACTGGACTTGATTGCTAGCGTGTGGACCGGCTAGTGCCCTGTTATCCCGTCCCCGCCCCCGAGGAGGCCTTTGATTCATTTGCTCCCCCTCGCAGGGGGAGCTGTCGCGGAGCGACTGAGGGGGTCCTGCTGGCGCAGGTACCAGATAGGGCTTGTCGGAGCAGGACCCCCTCCGCCTTCAGCACCTCCCCCTGCAGGGGGAGGAAAGAGATTATGCAAAGGCCTCCCCCCGAGCGGGGACCTGCCCTCGTCCCCGTTGTGGCGGCCCGACTAGGTGCAACCGCCAACCCCAAGCAGACCCCCGCAACTGCGGGGGAATTGAAGTGTGTTGCTCGCGAGGAGGAACCGAAACTGGGTCGATGGCTCGGGGGCGTTTGGACTGGGCCGCTCGCCCGATGTTGCCGATGGATACACACAGCCCCGACTCGATGAGTCGGGGCTGTGGATTGACCCTGTGTTTGGGACAGGTGGACTTAGTATTCCATCCCCATGTCGGGCATGCCGGCGGGAGCCATCATGGGCGCCTCGGGGATATCGGCGACGAGGCTCTCCGTGGTCAGCACCATTCCCGCGATCGAGACCGCGTTCTCAAGCGCTGAGCGCGTCACCTTGACCGGGTCGACAATGCCGTACTCGAGCAGGTCGCCGTAGCGGTCGAGCTTGGCGTCGTAGCCGTGACGGTCGTCGTCGACTTTGCGAATCTTGCCGATCACGACCGAGCCTTCCTGGCCCGCGTTGTACGAGATCTGGCGAAGCGGCGATTCGAGCGCCTTCCGAAGCAAGCGGACGGCGGTGCGCAGGTCGCCGGTCGATTCCTCGTCCATCTGGGCGAGGGCGCGGTCGGCGCGCAAGAGGGCGCAGCCGCCACCGACGACGATGCCCTCTTCGACGGCCGCGCGGGTCGCGGAGAGCGCGTCTTCGAGCTTCGCCTTCTTTTCCTTCAGCTCGACCTCGGTCGGGGCGCCGACCTTGATCACTGCGACGCCGCCGGCCAGCTTGGCCATGCGTTCCTGCAGCTTCTCGCGGTCGAAGTCCGACGCCGTGACGTCGATCTGCGCCTTGATCTCCTTGATCCGGTCCTGGATCGCTTCGTCCGAGCCGGAGCCCTCGACGATCGTGGTGTCGTCCTTGGACGACACCATGCGGCGCGCGCGACCGAGGTCGGCGACCTGGGTCTGCTCGAGCGTGCGGCCGAGCTCTTCGGTGATCAGGGTGCCACCAGTGAGCACCGCGATGTCCTCGAGCTGCGCCTTGCGCCGCTCACCGAAACCGGGCGCCTTGACGGCGAGCACGTTGATCGTGCCGCGCATCTTGTTGACGACCAGCGTGGCCAACGCTTCACCGTCGACATCGTCGGCGATGATCACGAAGTTCTTCGTGATCTGGAGCAGCTTCTCCATCAGCGGGACGACATCCTGCACGGCCGAGATCTTGCGGTCAGTGATCAGGATGTAGGGGTCGTCGATCGCTGCTTCCATGCGTTCGTTGTTGGAAACAAAGTACGGAGAGACGTAGCCACGGTCGAGCTGCATGCCGTCCGTGAACTCGGTCTCCATGCGGATCCCTTGTCCCTCTTCGACGGTGATCACGCCGTCCTTGCCGACCTTCTCCATGACATCGGCGATGATCTCGCCAATCTCTTCGTTGTCACCGGAGATGGTCGCGACGGCGGCGATCTCTTCCTTCTTCTCGACCGGCTCGGCCATATCGCGGAGTTCGTCCACGACGACACGGAGACCTTGGTCGAGGCCACGCTTGAGCGCCATCGGGTCAGCCCCGGCGGCGACGTTGCGCAGTCCCTCAGTGACGATCGCCTGGGCGAGCACGGTCGCCGTGGTGGTGCCGTCACCCGCCACGTCGTTGGTGCGGATCGACACTTCCTTGGCGAGCTGTGCGCCCATGTTGCGGAACGGCTCGTCGAGCTCGATCTCACGGGCGATGGTGACACCGTCGTTGATGATCAACGGGGCGCCGAATTTCTTGTCGAGGACGACGTTCCGGCCCCGCGGCCCGAGTGTCACCTTGACGGTGTTCGCGAGGGCGTCGACGCCCTCGCGCAGTGCCTTGCGCGCGTCCATGTCGAACGCGAGTTGCTTCGCGGCCATGTTTGCTCCTTTGCCCCTCTCGTCGCCCTCCGCCGTAGGGCGGAGCGGCTGAGAGGCGGGTTCTGACTAAACGATCAGCTTGGCCAGGACCTCGCGCTCTTCGAGCACGATCAGATCTTCGTTGTCGATCTGAATTTCCTGGCCGGTGTACTTCTTGTAGAGGATGCGGTCGCCGAGTTCGATGTCGAGCGGGATGCGGGCGCCTTCGTCATCGCGCTTGCCTGGGCCCACGGCGACAACTTCGCCCTGCTGCGGCTTCTCTTTGGCCGAGTCAGGGATCACGATGCCGGAAGAGAGCACCTGCTCCTGCTGGAGCGGCTTGATCACGAGGCGGTCGTTGAGCGGCTTAAGCTCGGTGGCCATGTTTCTGAGTTCCTATCTCTGCTCTGCTGCGTTCTTGCTGCTTGGTGTAGGTGGCTACGTCGTCGTAGCGCCTGTTAGCACTCGCACGCTGTGAGTGCTAACGACTGCATCGTAGGCAAGGATCGGCAGAACTGCAACCAGACAAGGCCAACCGAAGCGACGATTACGTCGCCCTGGACTCACTGCGTAATCTACTGAACTGAACAGACCACCGTCGCCACCCAGAGGCCTTTGCATAATCCGCCAACCCCGTCATTTCCGTTCTGCGCCACGAGCGCGAGGCCACGCCGAAGCACGCGCGATCGAGCGCTGCCGACCTGTTTCCACCGCTCATCGGTGTATAGCCTTGACAACTGGCATCCCGCGCGGCATGTCGGACCGACGTGAGTTAGCTTGACCAGGTCAAGTCGCCCCCCAAATCGAGGATGTGTCCGGATGAGTCGGTACGTCGGAGAACCAGTCGTCTTCACGGGCAACGCGCATCCCCAGTTGGCGCAGGACGTCTGTGCGGCGCTGGGCGTCGAGCTCGGCTGCGCCAACGTCTTCGACTTCGCCAACGGCAACACGTTTGTCCAGTTCCTCGAGAACATCCGCGAGCGAGATGTCTTCCTCATCCAGCCGGGTGCCCGACCGGTCAATCACCATCTGGTCGAACTGCTGATCATGATCGACGCCGCCCGTCGCGCCTCGGCTGGGCGCGTAACCGCGGTTGTGCCCTACTTCGCCTACGGTCGCTCGGACAAAAAAGACCAGCCGCGCGTCCCGATTACGGCGCGGCTCTTCGCCGACCTCATGCAGACCGCCGGCGCCGACCGCATGCTCACCATGGATCTCCACGCCGGCCAAATCCAGGGCTTCTTTCACATCCCCACCGATGAGCTCACCGGCCAGCGACTACTGATCGATCACTTCGCGGAGCAGGGATTCGACGGCGTCGTCGTCGCGCCCGATCTGGGCTCGGCGAAACGGGCCCGACTCGCCGCCGACCGGCTCGGCGTCGGCCTCGCCATCGCCGAGAAGCGCCGCAGCGGCAACGAGGATCAGGCCGAGGTGATGCAACTGATCGGTGAGGTCGACGGTCGCGACGTGCTGATCATCGACGACGAAATCGACACCGCCGGCACCCTCGTCCACGTGGCCGAGCTGCTACGCGAAGAGGGCGCGCAGGAGATTTACGGGGCGGCGACGCACGGAGTGCTCTCGGATCCGGCGATCGATCGTCTGGCCGCGAGCCCGATCAGCAAGGTGGTGGTGACCGACACACTGCCGCCCACCAACGACGGAGCAGGCTGCGGCCTGGAGATCGTCTCGATCGCCCCCCTGCTCGGAGAGGCGATTCGTCGGATTCACGAGGGAGACTCGGTCGGAGCGCTGTTTACGTAGGAGACCTTTGCAACACCCCTCAACCGCCCCCGCCTCCGAGCGGGGGCCTGCTCCTTCCCTGGCCTCTGACCGGCGGCCATGTTTGTCACCGGTATCTGGCCAACCGAGTCCTGGCCGAGCAGCCCCGGCGTTGCCAAAGCGGGTCCCCGCTCGGGGGCGGGGACGGGAAACTGAGTTATTCAACGGTCTCCGTAGGGAACCTTGCCAGCAGTGCGGGCGTCTCAAATGACATGAGACTCTTCGTCGTCACAATCCTCCTGTGCACGATCGCTCTCGCCACCGCATGCACCGACGACGAGGTGCCCGTCTACGTCGAGCCCGAGACCGTGCAAGCGACGGCCCCGGTTGAGGCGGAGCCGGAAGTTGCGGAATCGCCAGAGGCCGAGCCCGAGCCTGAACCCGCAGCAGCACAGGATGCCGAGCCCGAGCGCGATCGTGTGGTCGTGTTCAGGCTGACCGACAACCTCGACATCTATCAGTGGCCCGGCAACGACTGGCAGCCGTTCCTGAGTCATCGAGCGGGAACGCTCCTGCTCGCCAATGGACGAGCCCGCCCAGAGAACGGTGAACTCTGGCTTCGTCTCGACATGAACAACAACGTCGAAGGTTGGGTTCGTGAACGCGAGACTCCACTCAGTCTGGATGAAGCGCGAATGCTGCCTTGGGTACTGGCGCCCGAGTTCCCCACAGCAGAACTGGATGTGCCAGGCGGAGAAACCATCACGGTCTCGCTGCTAGGTCAGTCAGCGGACGAGCAACAGTTGGCTGTGCTGTTGCCGGGCTCCGATCAACCGTTGTGGGTGTCTACCTCGGACTTATCACTTGATCGGAAGTGGTACTGGCTGCCTGTCTATGAGGGTTTCGTGTTCGGTGAGTGGAGGCCTCCGGACGAAACGCCCATCGTCGTCGTGGAAGCACGCCATTGGGCAGAGATCTATGACCGACCCAATGGCGACCCCAGCGGATTTCGCATCTACCAAGTCAGCGATAACTGGGGCGGCATGCCGCCAAAGCAGTACGCCGTGTTGGGTCGCTCGCTCGACGAAGCGTGGCTCGCGATTCGCATGGATGACTTCGTTCCGCCCGTGGGATGGATTCAGTTGGATTCCGTCAACTTGAACGTCGACCCGACCACGTTGCCCTACATGCTGAACGGCGAGACCGAGCTCCTTCAGATCACGAACGAGTCGATCGCGAACGAGGTTCAGACGGGCGACGGTCAGGTCCCGACCGCACTGAGGCTCTATCACTGGCAGTGGCGCGCCGATGGCGTTCTGATCGGCTCAAACGACGGCCTGTGGCGCTGGGATCCAGCCGTCGACGCTGAACCGGTTCAATTCGCGCCGCCACAGTGGGTCGTGTTCTCGCCCGACGGACGCTTCGCCGCCAGCGGCACTCGACCCGACTACGAGAGCGGCGATCTCACCCGCGATATCACCATCACTGAGGTCGATAGCGGCGAATCAGTCACGTTCGTCGACGCTGGTGCTGCCTACTTCACCCATCATGATGCAGATCCATCGTTGATCTGGTCGCCCGACTCTCAGTTCTTACTGGCCTGGTACGACTCATACGACGAGAACGACTGGTCCGGCGCGAACGTGCTCAGCCTCGATGGAACGGCGACTCAGTTCGATTCTGCATTGACCGGCTCCTTCAGACGATGGCTCTCTGGCAACTCGTTGCTCATGCAGACGGCCGATGGATACGCGGTCTACTCGGCTAATGGAGAATTGCTTCGAGAACCGACAGATCTGCCCGATTCCTACTCGTATGGCGACCAAACGCGATCCCTGCACTGGGACCCGTCCGAACCCGGTTGGACAATCACCGATTGGACCACGTCAGAGTCAACATTGCTGCCCGCCCCGTTGAATCAGCCCAAGTGGAGGGACAGTGGAGCGGACGGTCCAGTCTTTCGCATCGACGGCCATCTCGTGCACTTTGCAACCGTGAGCGACGGGGTCGCCTCTACCGTCGTCTATGACGCCGAGAGCCACATCGCCGTCGAGTTGCCGGATGTCTCCGTGAGTGTGGACGATACCGACTGGCTTGTTCGCTCTTACCAGTGGAGCCCCGATGGCCAACGAGTCGCCGTCGTCTTCGCCGACGCACAAGGATTCCACTTCGATCTCACGACTGGCACCGCGAGTCAGTTGCCGCTACCTGTGCCCGAGAATGACGACCGGCGCTTCTACGATTGGAACATGATCGTCGATTGGTCGCCCGATGGTCGGCTCCTGCTGACGCAAAGCACGTACCGAACCAACGAGTATGACGAGGATGGAGTGGCAATCTATCCGCCCCGTCCCGGATATATCACGCCTCCCTGGCCGCGGAACAGTGAGTATCGGTTGATCGATATCGAGACCGGCCGCATCGTCGCGAGATTCCGCGCCAATCCCGATCAGTGTTGGTCGGCAGGCCACACGGCCGCATTCTCGCCGGATGGTCAGTGGCTCGCCTTCAGTGGCGAAGACAACGACTGCACCTGATTGGCAGAACCCGCGACCATCGGGAACGAATGGACCGCCGATAACGTCTGATGGGTATGAAACTCTTCCTCGTCGCCACAATCCTGCTTTGCATGACCGCCATCATTGCCTGCTCAGACGATGCGGTGCCGTCGTATGAGGCGCCCGAACTAGCAGTCGCAGATGAGCCAGTGGCTGAACCTGCACCGCAAGTTCAGGATGAGCCTGAAGGAGAAACCCTGGGACTCATCCCGTTCTGGACGATTGGAGATCTGGCGGTCTACCAGTGGCCCGGTGGCCTTTGGCAACCAGAGCATTCATATGGCAAACAGGCTCTCCTGTTTGCCGAAGGTTGGGCCCAACTGGAGACCGGTGAAATCTGGATTCGGCTGGCAATCCAAGGTGGCGGACACCGTGGCGAATGGGTTCGGCACGACGAAGCATTGCTTCCGTTCTCAGAAGTTCGGAGACTGCAGGAAGTCGAGGCGCCTGAACCCCCAATCGCGGAAGTGGAGTTGCCAGGCGGCGATTCGCTGGTTGTCAGTGTGTTGGGTCGATCTGAAGACCGTAAGTGGATTGCGGTTCGCTTGCCTGGGGACGCGCTCGCGGCCGTCTTCGTAGAGCCCGTCCTGTTGGACTTGCCGACCCTTGGCCCGCTGCCGGTGTACATCGGGCCAAGCATCGGCGTCTGGAACCCGATGGGACAGGCAGACGGGCTACTCGAATCAGGTGCACTACGCGCCACAGCGCGGGTCACTTGGTACGGCACGGCAGCACTGGCGACACCAGTTGAGCTGCCCGGCGCCATCCTCATCCGTGGCGACTACGAGCGCCACTATCCGATACTGGGTCGCACTTACGACTCGACCTGGATCGCACTACGCACACCAGAATTTACTTTTGGATACTTCTGGACAGAGCGCAGCCGCTTGCAACTCAGCGTTGAAGTGGAAGATGTGCCAGTCATTGTCAGTGCCCGGACGGACGTCTTTAGCATCGGCGACGACGGAACGCTACAAGAGCCGTATCACTCAGCGCCTTACTTCCGTCGCTGGCGATGGCGCGACGACGACACCATTGTCGGTGTTAACTCCGCTGGCATCTGGCGCTGGAGTCTGGCGACCGGTCAACTCACGAAACTTGAGGAATCGCAATGGGTGAGGTTCTCGCCCGATGGTCAATATGCAGCATTCGGCATGGCGGAGGGAAACGCTTGGCGATCGGGCGACGCTCCGCGTGACATCGTGATCCTCCCGACCGATGGAACCGCAGCGATGACGTTTACCGCCGTCAACCAGCGCGGATACACCCACCACGACGGCGATCCGTCTCTGGCATGGTCCCCCGACTCCCGATACCTGCTGTCTCGGTATTGGACAGAAATGGGCGGGAGTTACGTCCTCGGGGTGGATGGTTCGCAGAGCGGGTTGCTGGCTGGAAACAGTTCGTGGCTGCGCGACTCCACCCTCACCTTCCAAGCCAACGACGACGAGACGATGATCTATGAACCCGCGTCGCAGAAGCGACGACTGGCTGGGTCAGAACCTCCTGAGTTGAAGTCTTCCAGCGAGGACTTCGATGCAGGATTGCCCGAGCTGCCCGCCGGAGCTGACCTCGACCGCTTTCGCTCCGCAGTCGACGTCTCGCCGGATGGTCGTTGGATCGTGGTACGCACGCTCACGCATCCAATGGAGTTCGATGAGGCTGGGTTCTCTGTCTTCCCTAGTGTCGGACTCTCTTGGGATGGCTCGCGGTGGGTGAGAGTTGCATTTCTCCTCATCGATCGGCAGTCAGGCGCTGTTCTTCATACGCTCTTGGCACCGGGAAACATCTGCCACCATGGAGCTCGGGCGGAGTTCTCGCCCAGTGGGCTCCGCATCGCCTTCTCTGGACTCGTAATCGATTGCACCTAAGCTGATCCCCGTCGGGCTATGCTGGATATGTATGCCCTGCGGTGGGGCTGGAGCGATGAGGTTCTTGGATGGGTCTGCTCGATCGGGCGAAGAAGCGAGCGGGATCGCTCATCGGCGACGCCAATGCGCGCGAAGTCAAACGACTCTCCGGTGCCGTCGGTGCTGTCGCCGACTGGGAGTCTGAGGTCAAACGACTCCGCAACGACGAACTCCGCGCCAAAACGTCCGAGTTCATCGACCGACTCGAAGATGGCGCCTCGCTCGACGACATCCTGCCTGAGGCCTTCGCCGTCGTCCGCGAAGCGGCGACGCGCCAAGTCCAGATGCGCCACTACGACGTCCAGATCGTCGGCGGAATCGTCCTACATCAGGGCAAAATCGCAGAAATGCGCACTGGCGAGGGCAAAACCTTGGTCGCAACCCTCGCGCTCTATCTCAACGCGCTCGAGGGTGACGGCGCGCATCTGATCACCGTCAACGACTACCTCGCCAAGCGCGACGCCCAGTGGATGGCGCCAATCTTCCACGCGCTCGGCCTCAGCGTCGGCGTGCTCCAGCATCGCGCCGCGTTCATGTTCGACCCCGAGGCCGACTCGACCGTCGACATCGAGAACCCGGAGTCGATGGACGCCGAGGAGTTGCAGCGTCGGCGCGAACTCGGCGACCTCAAAATGCTCCGTCCCGTCCCGCGACAGGAAGCCTACCGCGCCGATATCACCTACGGCACCAACAACGAGTTCGGATTCGACTACCTGCGCGACAACATGGTCATGAACGCGTCCGAGAAGGTCCAGCGACCGCTCGCCTACGCGATCGTCGACGAGGTCGACAACATCCTCATCGACGAGGCGCGGACGCCGCTGATCATCTCCGGTCAGGCCGAAGAATCGCTCGATACCTATCGCGTCTTCGCCAACCTCGTGCGCGGCCTGCAACCCGAGGCTCATTTCACCCCAGACCCCAAGTCGCGCACCGTCGCGATGACGGAAGAGGGTATCGCCAAGGTCGAGGACCAGCTCGGCATCGACAACCTGTTCGAGGGCGAGAACGCACGACTGACCCGCTTCCTCGACTCGGCGCTCAAGGCGCAGTTCATGTACCAGCGCGACCGCGATTATGTCGTCCGCGGCGGCAAGGTCGTGATCGTCGACGAGTTCACCGGCCGGATGATGGACGGTCGGCGCTACTCCGAAGGTCTGCACCAGGCGATTGAAGCCAAAGAGGGCGTCTCGGTTGAGCGCGAAACCGTCACCCTCGCCACGATCACCTACCAGAACTACTTCCGCATGTACCAAAAGCTCTCGGGCATGACCGGCACCGCCGCAACCGAGGCTGAAGAGCTGCACAAAATTTACGAACTCGACGTAGTCATCATCCCGACCCATCGCGACATGGTCCGCGACGATCAGGCTGACCTCGTCTTCCGCACCGAGAAGGCCAAGTTCGAGGCCGCAATCAGTGAAATCGCCGACCTCGCGAAGGACGGTCGACCAGTGCTCGTCGGCACCGCCTCGGTCGAGACCTCCGAGCAGCTCTCGTCCATGCTCCGACGTCGACGCATTGGCCACGAAGTGCTCAACGCCAAGCAGCATGAGCGCGAAGCACAGATCATCACCAACGCCGGCGAACCAGGCGCCGTCACGATCGCCACGAACATGGCTGGTCGCGGCACCGACATCAAACTTGGCGAAGGTGTGGCCAAGCGCGGCGGTCTCGCCGTGATCGGCACCGAGCGACACGAGTCGCGACGAATCGACAACCAGCTACGCGGTCGCGCCGGTCGGCAGGGCGACCCTGGCTCGTCGCGCTTTTATGTCTCGTTTGAAGACGGGATCATGAAGCGATTCACCCCCGACTGGCTACCCGGCATGTTGGAGAAAGCGGGCCTCGAGGACGGCACCCCGCTCGAGTCCGGGATGGTCGGCAAAGCGCTCGAACAGGCGCAACAGAAGGTCGAAACCTACCACTTCGACATCCGCAAACATCTCGTCGACTACGACGATGTGATCAATCGCCAGCGAGAGGTGATCTACGCCGAGCGCGACAAAGTGCTGACCGCGAAGGAAGAGCTGATCGAGATCGTTGAAGACATGCTCTTGCAGACGATCGACGATGTGCAAGAAGCCTTCGCTAATGAACTCTGGGACGACACCACCGCTGATGAGTTCTGGCAGGACGCTGCCCAAGTGCTGCCCCTGACTGGACTCGACCGCGACGCGCTCTACGGCGCCGAGTTGGATGAATGCGTCGAAGCCCTGCGCGACCACGCCGCCGAAGCGCTCCGCGAGCTCGCCGAGAAGATCGACACCCGAACCGTTGACGGAACCTCGATCGAACTGCTCCGCGGACTCGTCCTGCGGACGATGGATCGGCTCTGGATCCGACACCTCACCGAAATCGACGGGCTGCGACAGGGTGTCGGCCTGCAGGCCTACGGACAGCAGGATCCACTGGTGACCTACAAGCGCGAGGCGTTCGACATGTTCGATCAGCTGATCGCCACCTTGCGCCGTGAGGTCTCCGCGTCGGTCATGCACGCCACAATCCGCGTCGACGAACCCGGCGCGCCCGGCGCGCCCGCACCGACCAGTCGCCGTCCCCGCGGACTCCCAGCCGGCACGACGGGCGCACCGGTGCGAGTCAGCAACGTGCGAGAATCAGGCGGTTCGAGCGGAGGCGTCGCGGTCGCGAGCCGTCCCGCGACGTCAACCGTTCAAAACGGCGGACAGAAGGTCGGGCGAAACGCCCCGTGTCCGTGTGGGAGCGGGAAGAAGTTCAAGCGTTGCTGCGGGAAGGCGGCTTGAGGATGGCAAACGCGAAGTCGGAAGCAGCAAGTGACATCCCGTTTCCGCACATCAGAGATCGAGCCACCGGTGACGGACCCGTCGAGACTGGATTCGCCCCCGATCACGCAGATGACGGCGACCATGTCATCGATCACGAACTGATCGAGTTCGGCCCCGTAGCCTTGCTCGCCCAATTCCATGCCCGGTTGAGAGCGGGAACCCCCTGGTTCGACGCACTCCTCGACTGCATCCGCGACTGGGATGTACCACGCGAGACCGCCGACGGTCGTGAATATGTCTACCTGATCGAGCACGAAGCCTTCGACTGGCTCCTCCTCGCGGAGCGGATCTGTGACTCGGCCCCGGCAGGGCTATTGCCTCTCGCCGAGGTGGAAGCGCTCCTCTTCGACGAGGCCCCGCCGGTTCCGCTCAGCGAACCCGAGTTTCAGGAGCGTCTCGGCACGGCCAAGTATTGGGCGCACCTCAACTTCCTCTACGGTGTCCGAGTCGAGCAGGCGCTGCACCTCGCCATTGAGCGCGTGCTCCAGAAGGAGCGCAGCGGAATCGAGTTCTCGCACGCGCGCGGCGACCTCGACGGCGATGTCTTCGGTCGAATCTACGGAACGCGCCAAGCCGACCTCCTGCGCGAGTACCGCGCCGCCATCCATCGCGACCACGCTGACCCGGAACGCATCGAACATTCAGAGTGGCAGGCCTTCACCTACTGGCTCTTCCGTCGCCGACTCGAACGCCAGGACCCTGCGCGCGTCGCCTCGGACACGCGGCAAGGAATGGAAATGCTCTACGAGCTGGAAGCCGCCAAACAACGACGCCATCGACGCCGGCAGACACGTGTCGATCAACCGGTCGATGATTCCGATGTGATCGACGGCGTCCTGGTCGCCGTAGGCTAGGTTCGGCGCGTCCAACCTCGACGGACGCAACCTCCAACACGCGCCGAACCGCAAGCACGCGCCAAGCGTCCGCCAGCCAGCACCAACGATCCATTCGCATTCATGCGATCACGCGGAGTCCAACTGTGACCACTTCGGAACCGACCGCACTCGACCTGTCCATCCTCAGCGACCTCAGCGGCGCCTACGACGCGTCCCTCGTTGAAGATCCGATTTACGCCTTCTGGGAGGACAACGGATGGTTCCGCCCAACCGATCAAGCGCTCAATGACGGTGATGCATTCACCGTGATCATGCCGCCGCCCAATGTGACCGGCGTGCTCCACCTCGGACACGCGGTCACGCTGACGATTGAGGACGCGCTGATCCGTTGGCACCGCATGCTCGGCGAGCCCACGCTGTGGCTGCCAGGACTCGATCACGCCGGCATCGCCACCCAGAGCGTTGTCGAGCAGCAGCTCGCCCGCGAGGGCATGACCCGCCACGACCTCGGCCGCGAGGCCTTCGAGGAGCGTGTCTGGGACTGGGTCGGCGTCACGCGTCCGCGGATCACCGCGCAAGCGAGACGCATGGGCGCCTCCTGCGATTGGGAGCGCACCGCCTTCACCCTCGACGCAACCCCGCGCGCCGCGGTCCGCAAGACCTTCGTTGACCTCTTCAAAGACGGCAAAATCTACCGCGGCGCGCGGATCATCAACTGGGACCCCCAGATGCTCACCGCGCTCTCCGATGTCGAGGTCGAATACGAGGAGGAAGAGGGCAAACTCTGGCACGTCCGCTATCCATTCGTCGACGAGCGCGGCAATGAACTCGACGACGGTGTCACAATCGCCACCACCCGACCAGAGACGATTCCTGCTGACGTCGCCATCGCCGTACACCCTGCCGACGAGCGTTGGCAGCCGCACCTCGGGCGACACGTGCGCCTGCCGCTGCGCGGATTCGATCGCCTAATCCCCCTCATCGCGGACGACGGCGTAGACCTCGAGTTCGGCACCGGTGCACTCAAAATCACGCCGGGACACGACCAACTCGACTTCGAGATCGGCGAGCGCCACGGTCTCGAGCCGATTCGCGTTGTCGACTGGGACGGCACCCTCACGGCGGAAGCGGGTCTCTACGCAGGTATGGACCGCGATGAGGCGCGCAGTCTCGTCGCCCAACACCTCGACGAAGACGGCTACCTCGTGAGGACCGAGTCGCACATCCACAACGTCGGACACTCGCAGCGCTCAGGCGTGGTGGTCGAGCCGCTGGTCTCCAATCAGTGGTTCGTCGATACCGATGAGATGGCGGCAGAAGCAGCACGCGTGGTGCGCGAGGACGAAGTCCGAATCGTCCCCGAGCGCTCGAAGAATGTATACCTCCAGTGGATGGATAACATTCGCCCCTGGTGCATCTCGCGACAGCTCTGGTGGGGACACCGCATTCCCGCGTGGTACTGCCGCGGTTGCGACGCCGACGCAATCATCACCGCCGACGATGGCGAGATCACGATCGACGAGGGTTCGCACCCCATCGTCGAGCTACAAGACCCGACCCGCTGCCCAACCTGCGGCGACACAGATCTCGTCCGGGACCCGGACGTGCTCGACACCTGGTTCTCATCCGGTCTGTGGACACACTCGACCCTCGGCTGGCCCGAGACGACCGATGACCTGTCCCGCTTCTATCCCTCCTCGGTGATGGAAACCGGCTACGACATCCTCTTCTTCTGGGTCGCGCGGATGATCATGCTGGGTTGCTACAACCTGGACGCGCCGCCATTCCACACCGTCTACCTGCACGGACTGGTCCGCGACGCCGAGGGTCGCAAGATGTCGAAATCGCTCGACAACGTGATCGACCCGCTCGAGAAGGCCGACCAATACGGCATGGACGCCCTGCGCTTCACGCTCGCCACCGGCTCAACTCCCGGCAACGACATGCGCCTCACCGACGAGCGCCTGGAAGGGTCCCGAAACTTCGCCAACAAACTCTGGAACGGAGCCAAGTTCGTCCTCGGCGAAATCGCCAGCGCTGACCCTGCTTCCTCTCCCTCGCAGAGAGACGAGCCGAAGGCGACGGACGTCCCGCTCGAAGACCGATGGATCCTCTCCCGACTGCAAGCCGTCACCGAATCGGTGGACGAATTGCTCCGTCAGTTCCAACTGGGCGAGGCCGGTCGTCAAATCCAGGACTTCCTCTGGGGCGAGTTCTTCGACTGGTACGTCGAGGCGAGCAAGGTCCGCCTGCGCAGCGGCGACCTCTCACCGCTTCCGGTGCTCATTCGCGTCCTCGATGGCGGCCTCCGCCTGTTGCATCCCTGGATGCCGTTCGTGACGGAGGCAATTTGGCAACAGCTCCGACCACATCTCGGCGACGCCGCCGACTCCACCGCTCTAATCAGCGCCCGCTATCCGCAACCAGGCGATACCGCTCGTGACCACAATGCCGAGACCGAGTTCGCCGCGGTCAGGGAGATCGTCACTGCCATCCGTCAAGTCCGCGCCGACTACCGAGTCCAAGCCGGCACTTGGGCCGAGGCGTATGTGCTCCCGCAGGGCGACGTCGCCGATGCGGTTCGCGCCACCCGGCCCGTGGTGGAAGTGCTCGCACGGGCCCGACCGCTGACGATCGTGTCCAACCGCGACCAAGCACCCACCGACCAGATCGCCTCTGCCGTCCTACCGGTCGCCGAGGTGATTCTCCCCTTGGGCGGTCTCGTCGATCTGGAACAGGAGCGCGCGCGGTTGAACAAGGATCTCGATGTCGTGCAAAAGCGCCTCCGAGGGGCCGAGGCCAAACTCGCCAACGAAGGCTTCCGCGCCAAAGCGCCACCAAAGGTCGTCCAACAAGCCCAAGACCTCGCCGCCGACCTCCAACGTCAACAAACCGACCTCGAGTCAAGAATCAACGCCCTGGGCTGACTCGGCACCTGGTCTCGCTGCAGATCCTCACAGCGATAGCTGCGACAGCGCCTCGCGGAATTGGGGGACGTCGGTGCGGAAGTCGTCGGCGTTGACACCGTCGTTGGCGGCCAAGTGTGCAGCCAGCAGTTGCGCTGGCACGACCGACGGGATCGTCAACAGCACTGGCGACAGGTTGGGCAGCGTCAGATGACGCGCCGCCTCTGGACCGCGCACGTTCCGTGGCGCCACCCACGCTGCCGAGCAGCCGTTGTCGATCGTCAACTGCACAATCGCGCGGGTCCGCTCTGACGACGCATCATCGGCCGCGAACGCGAGCACGCGGTCGGAGTCAACGATCTGCACTGCGGGTCCGTGCAGGAACGACTCCGGCTCTTGGTGACGCACCGCGCGGCGCGACGCTTCAGCAATCTTGATGTGCGCCTCCTCGGCAGCGCTCAGCATCGGACCCGCGCCCAACGCGATCAACGCGCCCGATGCCCATTCCGCCGCCAGCTCAGCGACCGCATCCTCCAACGTCAGCGCAGCCGCCAGTGCCGACGGGATCTCCGAGATATCGCCCAATGCACCGGGCGAAACGGTATCAGCGATCATCGCTGCCGCGGTCATCGCGGTCGTGTGCGAGACCGTGTACATCGCCGAAGGATCCTGCGTTGTCGTGTGCAGGACGGTCACACTGTCAGGGAATGAATCGAGGTCGAAGCCGGTGTCGACCTTGGTAATCAGGACGACCGGTACGCCACGCTCAATGCAAAGCGCGAGTGCATGACCGCTATACGTCTTGCGTCCCGTGTGGGCGAAGAGCAACACGGCATCGCCCTCGGACAGGGACGGCCAAGTGGCGAACTCGAAGCTCGTCAGCGGTCGCTCCTCCAGACCCGCCGCGCGGAGCATCCATCCAGCCGCATTCGCCGCGTTGTACGAGGTGCCAATCCCAACCGTCCAGACGCGAGCAGCATCGCCAAGCATCCGAGCTGCACGCTCAAACGGTTGAGAGCTACTCAACAACTTGGCGCACTCAGACGGTTGAGCCTGAATCGCTGGATAAAGTCGATAGTCGGTGACAGAGTCCATAGCACTCACTTTCCGGAGCCCTCACCCCAGTCCTCTCGAATCTGACTCAGGATCCCCTCTCCCTCTGGGAGAGGGTTAGAGCCTGCCCCCGTGAAGGCGGGGGGTGAGGGTCCCCGCCGATGAGCGAATCTACGCCACCGCCCCAGCCGTCTTCAGCTCCTCGCCCTGCGATCCGTTGAGCCCGATCTCGGCGAGAATCTCATCGGTGTGCTCACCCGGATAAGCCGGCGGACCCTGGATCTTCGACTCAGTCCGGCTGAAGCGCGGAGCCGGCGCGGGTTGCACCACACCGGCGACCTCTTCGAACGCGCCGCGCGCCTTGGCGTGCGGGTGATTCGGCGCTTCCCATGGCTCCAGCACCGGCCCGAAGCAGACATCCGATCCCTCGAAGATCGCTTCCCATTCCGCCCGAGTCTTCGTGCGGAAAATGTTCGTGACCCGCTCTTTCAGTTCCGGCCAGCGGGTGTTGTCCATCTGACGTGGCAGCTCTTCGTTCTCGAGACCCAGCAGATGTAGCAACTGGGCGTAGAACTGCGGCTCGATCGAGCCAATCGAGACGTACTTGCCGTCCAATGTCTCGTAGGCGTCATAGAAGTGTGCGCCCGTGTCGAGCACGTTGGCCGCGCGACCTCGTCGCCAGCCGCCTGTCGCCAGGCCGGCGTGAACCGAGGTGATCAGCGACGACGCACCGTCGACCATGGCCGCGTCCACGACCTGTCCCTTGCCTGATCGTTGCGCCTCGATCAGCGCGCCCAGCATGCCCACGGCGAGGTACATGCCACCGCCACCGAAGTCGCCCACCAGGTTGAGCGGCGGCACCGGCGCCTGCCCCTTGCGCGCAATCGGCGCGAGCGCACCGGCCAGCGAAATGTAGTTGATGTCGTGGCCAGCCATCTGCGCGTAGGGACCTTCCTGCCCCCAGCCCGTCATCCGTCCGTAGACCAGCTTCGGATTGCGCTCCAGGCAGACGTCCGGCCCCAGCCCGAGACGCTCCATCACCCCGGGGCGGAACCCCTCAAACACCGCGTCCGCGCCTTCGATCAGTTTCAGCGCGACCTCGACGCCCTCAGGATTCTTCAAGTCGAGCGCAATCGAACGCCGGCCGCGAGCCAGCAGGTCGCCGGGCGGATCGGCCGGGGCTTCGCCCGGCGCGTTCGACGCACGGTCGATGCGCACGATGTCGGCGCCCATGTCGGACAGGATCATCCCGCAGAACGGTCCCGGTCCGATGCCCTGAAGTTCAATAATCCGAATCCCGCTGAGCGGTCCCATATCGTGCTCCTCACGTGCCCGATCGACGTGTCGCGATCGTTGTCGTCTTGAGCAGCAGAGTAACGCGCCATGACCTTCCAGATTGAACCAGCCGGTCACGAACACGCGCCGGAAGTGATCGAGCTGATTCATCGCGTCTTCGACGAGTACGAGTTCATCTGGGATCCAGTCGACGAGTTCTGGGATCTGCTGACCGAGCAGCACGCATTTCCGTATCGGTCGCCCATCGGCGGGATGTGGGTCATGCGCGATGAGGAAGGCGCGGTCGTTGGTTCGATTGCAGCCGAACGTGTCGATGGGCCGACGGTCGAGCTGCATCGGCTCTACCTGGACGCACATCTGCGAGGTCAAGGACTGGGACGCAAGCTGTTTGAGACCGGCGTGGAATGGGCCCAAGAGCACGGAGCCTGGAGAATCGAACTCTGGTCGGACACCCGCTTCGAGGAAGCCCATCGCCTCTACGAACGCCTCGGTTACGTCAAGACCGACACGCGGGAGCTGGACGACATCAACAACACGGTCGAGTTCAAGTACGAACGGGAATACGAGCAGTAAGGGAGTGATGGGGGGCTCAGAATGCCGAAGGTGAGAGAGGCAATCCGAATGATCGAGCGCGACGGGTGGGTGCATGTGCGGACTCGAGGTAGCCATCGGCAGTTTCATCATCCGGTGAAGCCTGGAACGGTGACGATTCCTGGCCGACCCTCGGAGCAACTACGAGAAGATCTCTGGCAAAGTATCCTCAGGCAAGCGGGGCTGAAGGAGAGTCGAAGATGAAGCTCCAATACGCAGTGGTCTTTGGCTGGGCTGACACCAACTATGGGGCATATGTCCCCGAGTTGCTTGGGTGTGTCAGCGTCGGGGACACGCTCGACGAAGCCAGATCGATGATCCGCGAGGCGATCGAGTTTCACGTCGAGGGTATGCAGCTCCATGGCGAAACGGTCGAGCCTCCCAAGATGACGCTCTGCGATGCCATGGCCTTCCACGTGGACTTCGTCAATGCCGGCGATGAGCCACCACCCAACACCGAGACGATCTTCGACATGGTGGATGTGCATGTGGACATCGATGTGGAGCTCGCACCTGCGCCGACGGCCGCCGATGCAGCCCCAAACACCCCTGAGACGGCCAAAGTTTGACCCTGATCACTGCGCGCAGGTACGATCTGTTCGCACCTCTGAGTAGGTGCACCGATTCAGAGCAGATGATGGCAGGTAAACGTGTCTGAGCTGTTCGAGAACTATGGCGCCGTTTTGATCGCGATCCCGGTTGGGATCATGCTCGTCCTGACGGCGCTGCTCGCGACCAAACTTCTCGCGCCCCAGCGGCGCACCGCACTCAAAGGACAGGTCTACGAGTGCGGCATGCTCCCCATCGGTCGCAACTGGGCCCAGGTCCACGTCCGCTACTACACCTACGCCCTGCTCTTCCTCGTCTTCGACGTCGAAGTCGTCTTCCTCTTCCCCTGGGCCGTCTCGTTCCTCGACCTGATCGACGCCGACTTCGGCAAAGTCATTCTCTGGCAGATGGTCCTCTTCATCGGCACACTGCTGATCGCGCTCGCCTATGCCTGGCGCAAAGGCGTCTTCGACTGGCAACGGAACTGACCGCGCACGAAGCGAACAAGCAAGTGAGACTAGGCGTATGACGACCTCGCAGCCACCACACATGGGCGACCCCACGCCCGTCATCATGTCGCCCGAGTTGCTTCGACTGCAAGCCGTCGACGACGCTCCACCAACGGTCCCCTACAAGGTCGTCCTCCCCGGTGTCATGCAGGCGCCGGCCGAGGCGCTCATCTCCGCCGCGCGCAAATCCTCGCTCTGGCCGATGACCTTCGGACTCGCCTGCTGTGCGATCGAAATGATCGCGACCTACATGGCCAATCACGACCTCGACCGCTTCGGCATCGTGCCTTGGCCGTCGCCCCGACAGTCGGATGTGATGATCGTCGCCGGCACCGTGACCAAGAAGATGGCCCCCGCCGTGAAACTGCTGTACGAGCAGATGCCGCACCCCAAGTGGGTCATCTCGATGGGCGCCTGCGCCACCAACGGCGGACCCTACACCCAGTACGACCGAGTCGTGCAGGGCGTCGACAATATCGTTCCCGTCGACGTCTACGTGCCCGGCTGTCCACCTCGTCCTGAAGCTCTGATCGACGGCCTCCTGGCCCTCCAGGAAAAGATCGTCGAGGAACGCGCCCGGGGTTACTAGCGCCATGACATCACGTCGAACGCCAGCCGCGACCGAGGAAGTGTCGAGCAACGAGCCGCCGCCCGGCTCGATCGCCGACACCTACCGCGAAGTCATGCCGCTCATCAATTTCGATGCAGCGCTGACCAAGGGTGACGACGTCGCCCTGACCATTCCCGTGGACTCGCTCCACGAAGTCCTCGAACGCGGACACCACGACGACCGTCTGCGGATGAACCTGCTCCGCAATCAGACCGCTGTCGATTGGGAAGATCGCGGACTCGAGCTGGTCTATCACCTCTACTCGATTCCCCTGCGCCAGGCCGTCACGATCAAGGCCTGGGTACCCTCCGAAGGCGCCGTGGTCGAATCCGTCACCGACATCTACGAAATGGCCAACTGGGCCGAGCGCGAATGCCGCGAGATGTTCGGGATCGAGTTCATCGGCCATCCCGACCCGCGCAACCTCCTGCTCGATGAAGACCTTGATATCCATCCGTTGCGTAAGAGCTATCCGCTCGCCCCGATCGAGGTCGAGCAAGGCGTCGATGTCGAGTACTTCACTAAGCAGTACCCGCCGCCCGAGCCTGCTGAGGAAGAAGAGGCAGCGACGGAATCGACAGCGGCCGCCGCTCCCGAGCGCAAGCGCCTCGAAGATATGACCGAAGAGGAACGCGAAGCGCGTCGAGCCGAACAGGCCGAACGTGTCGAACGAGCCCGAGAGCTCGCGAAAGTGCGCCGAGCCGAACGTCTCGCCGGCGCTCCGCCCGCAGGTGGTCCTCGAGCGGAAGGCGCTGCCCCTCCGCCACGGCCGGCCGCCGCTCCAGCGGCTGCCGCGGCACCAGCGCCGAGCAGCGCGCCAGCGCAGGACGACCGACCGCCAGCGCCGCCACCACCAGAATTGCCAACCATCCCCGATGCCGAAGAAGACCCCGAGGGTCGCGCCGCCGCTCAGGCGGAGCGCGTCCGACTCGGTCGCGAGCTAGCCGCCGCGAGGCGAGCTCAGCTACGCGGCGAATAACCAGCCGACGGTAGCGCCCTGACATGCAACACATGACGGGCAATACGATGAGGATTTGGGAGTAGACCGCATGGTCCAGCAAACCTTCGAAGGTGAAGTCCTCACCGAACCCGTCGTCGTCGAGCGCGAGTTCGAGACCGTCGACATGAACATCAACATCGGGCCGCAGCACCCCGCCACGCACGGCGTCTTCCGCATGGTGCTCACCGTCGATGGCGAGATCGTCAAGGACGCCGTCCCGTACATCGGCTACATGCACCGCGGCGGCGAGAAACTGTCGGAAAATCTCGACTACCGCGGTGCCCTCGGCTACCAAGACCGCACCGACTACCTCGCCGCCTTCAACTCCGAGTGGGTCTACGTCAACGCCGTCGAGCGACTCGCCGGCATCGAAATCCCCGAGCGCGCGGAGTACGTCCGCCTGATCCTCTCCGAGTTCAACCGGATCCTCTCGCACTTTATGTTCATGGGCGCCTTCGGCACCGACGTCGGTTACTTCGGCACCGCCTTCACCTGGACCTTCAAAGAGCGCGAGCGCATTCAGGACCTCTTCGAAGCCGTCTGCGGCGACCGCATTATGTACAACTACTTCCGCGTCGGTGGACTCGCCTGGCAGCCCCACGAGACCTTCATCGAAGACTCCCACTGGGTGCTGGATCAGGTCGAAATCGGTATCGCCGATGTCGACGAGCTGATGACCAACAACGAGGTCTTCGTCGCGCGCTGCCGCGATGTCGGCGTGATGACCGCCGACGATGCGATCTCCTACGGCGTCACCGGACCGATGCTCCGCGCCGCAGGCGTCCCGTTCGACCTCCGCGTCGACGAGCCGTACTCCATCTACGACCGCTTCCATTGGGAGATCCCCGTGGGCGAGCGTGGCGATGTCTACGACCGCTATCTCGTGCGCCTCGAGGAGATGCGTCAGTCGGTCACCATCCTGCGTCAAGCGCTCGACCAGATGCCCACTTCCGGGCCGATCGAGCCCGAGCGGATGCCCGCTCGGCTGCGACCCGCGCCCGGCGAAATCTACATGCGCCAAGAAAATCCCCGCGGCGAGTACGGCATCTACATGGTCTCCGACGGCACCGACAAGCCGTGGCGTGTGAAGATGCGCTCACCATGTTTCCATAACCTCTCCGCGCTGAGGCCACAGGTGCTCAACGCTTATCTCGCCGATGCCGTCGTCGCGCTCGGCTCGATCGATATCGTCCTCTGCGAAGTGGATCGCTAATGTCGACCCACGAAATCGCAGTCGCTCCGCGACAGCTCACCTCACCGCGTACGGGGGTCGTTGAACAATTCGTCGTACCCGCCGACATGCCCACCGTCATACCCGCGATCCGTCGCGGGTATCTCGTTGAGGCCAGCACCAGCGTCGACACTGGAGCTGCGTCCACCGCAGCACATCGGCCTTGCCGCACGGATCGAGATTCCCGCGCGACGCGCAGGAATGACGGAATTGGTGGGTTATGCAAAGTCTTCCCGGCGCAAGGGCAGGCTTTGCCACGGAGAGCTCGAAGCCGGGAAGTAATGGGTCTAAGCCCAATCGCGTGTACCCTGCTTGAGCAGTCGCAACAGCCATCGAGGATGCGCTAAATGGTCTTGAGCGAGTTCGCCGGCGTCAGCATGCCTGACTGGATCGATGCGCTATTGCGCGTCGTCTTTGTCGTCGCACTGATGACGATCAACGCCTTCGCGCTGATCTACCTCGAGCGCAAGATCCTCGCCCGACTCCAGGCTCGGGTCGGACCGACCCGCACCGGCCCCGTCGGCACCCTGCAGTCAATCGCCGACGCGCTCAAGTTGGTCACCAAAGAAGACGTCCGACCGATCACCGCCGACCGCTGGGCCTTCGAGCTCGCGCCCTACATGGCATTCGTGCCCGTCTTCCTGATTTTCGTCCCGATGCCGTTCACCGAGACGTGGTTCATCCGCGACCTCAATCTCGGTCTCCTCTACGTCTTCGGCGTGCTCGGCCTGAACATCGTCGGCATCGTGATGGCAGCCTGGGGCTCCGACAACAAATACGCCCTCCTCGGTGGAGTCCGAGCTGCAGCGCAGGCCATCTCCTACGAAATCCCCATGCTGCTAATCATCGTCGCGGTGGTCATGGTCGCCGCGAGTCGCATGGCCGCCGACGGCGACGCCTCGCTCGCTGGCTCGATCAATGCCATCGTCGGCGACCAGACAACTACGCCATACATCTTGCTCCAACCGCTTGGCTTCGTCATATTCTTGATTGGCGCCCTGGCCGAGCTGCACCGACCGCCCTTCGACATGCCGATCGCAGAGTCCGAGGTCGTCGGTGGGTACTTCGTCGAGTACTCCGGCATGCGCTGGGGCATCTTCTTCCTGGCCGAGTACACCGCGCTCTTCCTGATGGTGCTGCTCGCCTCGTCGCTCTTCCTGGGCGGCTGGAACTGGCCCTTCGGCGCCGATGTCGGACTCGGCCTACAGATCGTCCTGACCTTGGTCAAAACCTCCGTCATGATCGTGCTCGTGATCGGTTCTCGAGCGCTCTTCCCTCGCCTCCGCATCGACCAACTGATGGCCTTCTCGTGGAAGGTGTTGCTGCCATTCGCCATCGTGCAAGTGCTGGCCAACGGCATCATCCTCGCCTACGGCGGGGCCGATTGGGTCGTCGGACTCGTCTCATTCGCGCTGCTCGTTGCGCTCACCGGTCTCGTCTACACGGTGATGCGACGCAAGCAGGGTGAAGGCACACGCACAGTCCAAACCACGCCGGCCACGCCGCGCGTGATCACCGGACCAGAAGTCACCCCGGTCGAGGCCGGCGGCGACTAACCGAGAACAGAGAAGAAGAGGAGCGAACGCGTGGAGGACGGCGTCACCGCGACACAGGTGGTGTTCTGGATCCTGGCCGTGGTCATGCTGATCTCAGCGATCGGCGTGGTGACCGCAGGCAACATCGTCTATGCCGCTCTGTTCTTCATCGCCTCACTCGCCGGTGTCGCCGGGATTTACCTGATCCTCACCGTCGAGTTCATCGCCCTCGTCCAACTCCTGGTCTACGGCTCCGCCGTGGTCATCCTGATCCTCTTCGCCCTCATGCTGACCCGCGCCCGCGAGCGACCACAAGCGCTCTTCGGACGCTCCCGACCGATCGGCATCGCCGCCTCGCTCGGACTGCTGGCCGCCCTGATCGGTGGCATCGTCGCCACGACCTGGACAACCCCAGAGACATCCTCCGCGATTGAGCCGGTTGGACTTCAGGCGATCGGCGACGCCATCTTCACACTGTGGATCGTTCCGTTCATCATCGTCGGCGTGTTGCTCTCAATCGCGCTCGACGGCGCGATCATGCTCGCCTCACCGGACGAGGATGACAACTGATGCCAGCTCTCGAGCACATCCTCGTTGTCAACGCCATCCTCTTCGCGATCGGCGCAATGGGTGTCCTCACCCGTCGCAACGCTGTCTTGATCCTGCTCTCGGTTGAGCTCATGCTGAACGCCGTCTCGCTCAACATGGTCGCGTTCGCGGTCTACGGACACATCGACTTCGGCAACATCACGGGTATCGTCTTCGCCTTCTTCATCATCGTGATCGCGGCCGCCGAGGTCGCGTTGGCGCTCGGTATCGTAGTGCGAACCTTCCGCAACCGCGCCACCGCCAACGTCGACGAAGTGAATCTCCTCAAGTGGTAACCGGGAGCATGGACTAATGATCTGGGCTGACCACGCATGGATTCTGCCGGCGATCCCGGCCATCTCCTTCGTCGTCCTGTTCCTGTTCGGGCGAAAGTTGCCACGCGGTGGCGACTTCATTTCGGTTGGCTCGGCGCTGGCCGTGTTCGTACTCTTCTTCTTCGTGCTCGAGTCCCACCTCGACTGGGTCGGCGCCGGACTCGGCGGCATCCGTAACGTCGGCACCGACTGGATCAATTTCGACCAGTTCGTCGTCCGACTCGGATTCACGGTCGACTCGATCGCCATGGTGATGGTCTTCGTCGTCTCGACCGTCGCCCTCATGGTCAACATCTACTCGACCAACTACCTCCGACATCACGGCAAACCCGAGCCGCGCTATTGGTGGTATTTCGCCGTGCTCTCGCTGTTCGTGGCGATGATGCTCACCCTCGTCCTGGCCGACAACCTGCTGCTCATGTTTGTCGCCTGGGAAGGCGTCGGACTCTGCTCATTCCTGCTGATCGGCTTCTACTACGAGCGCCGCTCCGCCGTCGAGGCGGCCAAGAAGGCATTCGTCACGACCAGGCTCGGGGACGTCGGACTCTTCATCGGCATCATCCTCTTCTGGCGCGCGACCGGCTCCTTCCAAATCTCCGACATCATCGCCGCCGCTGAGGCCGGACGCGTCAACGACCTACCGCAAGTCATGGGCGACGGATATCTAACGCTCTCGACACTGATGCTGTTCCTCGGCGCGGCCGGCAAGTCGGCCCAGGTCCCGTTCCATGTCTGGCTGCCCGACGCGATGGAAGGCCCCACCCCCGTCTCCGCGCTGATCCACGCCGCCACGATGGTCGTCGCTGGCGTCTACCTCGTCGCCCGACTGCTCCCCGTCTTCGAGGTCACGCCCGGCGCCTCCAACGTCGTGCTCGGAGTTGGCCTCACGACGGCGCTGCTTGCCGGAATCATGGCGCTCGCCCAGAACGACATCAAGCGCGTACTCGCTTATTCCACTGTGTCGCAACTCGGATTTATGTTCGTCGCCCTGGGGGTCGGCGCCGTCGGCATTGCCATGTTCCATCTGCTCACCCACGCCTTCTTCAAGGCCTGTCTCTTCCTGGGCTCCGGCTCGGTCATTCACATGACCGAGGAGCAGGACGCGCGAAAGCTCGGCGGACTCTGGTGGCGCATGCCCGTGACCGCCTCGACCTTCATCATCTCCTCGGTCGCCCTGGCCGGAATCCCACCGCTGTCAGGATTCTTCTCCAAGGACGAAATCTTCGTCGCCACCCTCGGCGGTGCGAACACGGTGGTCGCCATCCTGCTCGGTGTCGCGGCGTTCCTGTCAGCGCTCTACATGGCCCGACTCGTGATCATCACCTTCTTCGGCCCGCCCAAAGACATCGCCGTGATCAAGCGCGCCCGCGAGGCCGACCCCACCATCCTCATTCCTCTCGTCTTCCTCACCGTGCTGACCTTCCTCGTCGGATTCGTCGCCTTCGATCAGGTCGGCGACGCGCTCGGCTTCCCCGGCGGAATCAACAACTACGTGTACTTCCCCGAGCCGCATGACTTCCACTTCTCCAACTCGATCGCTGCCGTCACCGGCACCGTGTCCCTGCTCGGCTTCCTGACCGCATACTGGTTCTTCTGGGGTCGGAACTCGCATCGCGCCCAAGCCGTGCGTGAGTTCCAGCCGCGACTCGCCGCAGTCGTCGAGAATAAGTTCTACTTCGATGAGGCCTACCAATGGGCGATCGACCGAGCAATGTTGCCGCTCGCGCGGATCGTTTCCTGGTTTGACCGTATGGTCGTCAACGACACTGGAATCAATGCCCCTGCCGACGCGACGCGCTACGCCGCCTACTGGCTGCGCTACCACGTCACCGGGCGGATTCCTGACTACGCGCTGCTCATGGTTGTCGGCGTCGCCCTCGCGGGTGGCCTCGCCTTCCTCCTGCGCGGATAAGCCCGACGAAACAGAGACGGATAGAGAGAGGCACACAGCGTGGACGCAGGCGAAGCTCTCCTCCTGCTCTTGCTGATCCCCGGGGCAGCGATGCTGCTTACGATCTTCGTGCCCTCGCGACACGCCAACGTCGTGCGTGGGATCGCCCTGATCGCGACGACAGCGACCCTGATCGACTCGATCTGGGTGTTCGCCGTCTACGACTTCGCCGAGGGCGGTTACCAGTTCAACCTTCAGTACCCATGGATCGAGAACATCGCCTTCCTCGGCGAGAACGGCATCTCGCTCCACCTCGCCGTCGATGGCATCGCCGCGCCAATGGTCCTGCTCAACGGACTCGTTGGCTTCGCCGGTGTGCTCGTCTCCTGGAAAATCACGCATCGGGTGAAGGACTTCTTCATCCTCTTCCTCGCCCTGTTCACCGGTGTCTACGGCGTCTACATCGGCCAGGACCTGTTCTTCTGGTTCTTCTCATACGAGCTCGCAGTCCTACCCATGTACCTGTTGATCGTGATCTGGGGATCGACCAACAAGGAATACGGCGCGATGAAGCTGACCATGGTCTTGGTCGGTGGCTCCGTGCTGATCTTCATTGGCATCTTCGCCGTCTTCGCCGAGGCCGGGGCCGGCACCTTCGACATGGCCGTCCTCCGGGATATCGAGTTCGACCGTAGCTTTGCCAACACCTTCTTCCCGTTCTTCATGATCGGCTGCGGCATTCTGGCCGGTCTGTTCCCGTTCCACACGTGGTCGCCCGACGGCCACGTCGCCGCGCCGACCGCTGTCTCGATGCTCCACGCCGGCGTCCTGATGAAGCTCGGCGCCTTCGGGGTAATCCGCCTCGGTATGGAAATCCTGCCCGCCGGCACCGACTTCTGGATGCCCGTGCTGCTCGTGCTCGGTGGAGTCGCCGCCGTCTACGGCGCCATCTCCGCCATCCACCAGACCGACCTCAAGTTCGTGATCGGCTATTCGTCCGTCTCGCACATGGGATTCGTGCTGATGGGCCTCGGGACGATGAACAACATCGGTGTCAACGGCGCCGTCCTGCAGATGTTCTCGCACGGTGTCATGACCGCCCTCTTCTTCGCGATGGTCGGCGGACTTTACGACCAGGCGCACACCCGCGACATCCGCGTCTTCGGCGGCCTCGTCAAGAAGATGCCGCTGTTCGTGATCTTCTTCGGCATCGCCGGTCTGACGTCGCTTGGCTTACCCGGACTGTCTGGATTCGTCGCCGAGTTCCACATCTTCGTCGGCGCAATCGACACCTTCCCGCTCTTCGCCGCGCTGGGCATCCTCTCGGCCGCGCTGACCGCCATCTACGTGCTCCGACTGATGGGTCGCGCCGCGCTGGGCCCCTTCAACCCGCGCTGGGAGGACCTGAAAGACATCTCACGCTTGGAGATCGCGGCCGCGATCGTGCTGGTCGCCCCAATCATCGCGATGGGCGTCTGGCCCGACCCGTTCATCGACCGTATCGCCCAATCAGTTGCCGACCTCCCCAACGTGGACCAGATCGGCAACTACTTCACGCTCAGCTCGCTGACCGGACGGTGATCTGATGGATCTTGAATATCAGCTGATCATCCCCGAGTTCGTCATGGCCGGCCTGGCCGTGGTGATCATCGCCGCTGCATTGGCCTTCCGACAAGTCGACCAGAAGTGGTTTGGCTACGCCACGGCCGCCGCGCTCGCGATCATCGCGGTCGTTACTGCGGTCGCCTACTGGGACACCAACGACGACTTCGGCGGCGTGCTCGCAGTCGATCACTTCACCGTGCTCTTCCGCGTGTTCTTCCTGGGGATCGCGTTCTTCACCGTCATGGCCGCGGTGCAGTTCGCCGGCGACCGACTCAAGAACCACGCCGAGTTCTACGGACTGATCATCTTCGCCACGCTCGGGATGATGCTGCTCGGCGCGTCCCGCGAGCTCCTCACTGCCTACCTCTCCCTCGAGTTGCTGTCGTTCAGCTTCTACATCCTCGTTGGCTTCAACAAACTCAACCCGTTCTCCAACGAGGCCTCACTCAAGTACATGCTGCTCGGCGCCTTCTCGTCAGCTCTGATGCTGTACGGGATCTCGCTGATCTATGGCGTCACCGGGACGACCACATACTCCGCTATCGGCCCCGACGTCGCCGAGGGCACTCGCAACATCGCCGGCCAGCTCGCCTCCTTCGCTGGCGGCAGCGGTGGCGTCGACCCCGATGGCGCCCGACCCGGCCTACTGATCGGACTGGTGCTGATCACTGCCGGACTCGGATTCAAGGTCTCGGCCGTGCCATTCCACCAGTGGACACCCGACGCCTACCAGGGCGCGCCACTGCCGATCACCGCATTCCTGAGCGCCGGCGGCAAGGCCGCGGCCTTCGCCTTCTTCCTCCGACTCTTCTCCGAAGCCTTCCTCCCCGCCGCCGATGAATGGGTTTGGTTCGTCGGCATCCTCGCCGCCGTGACGATGGTCGTCGGCAACCTGATGGCGCTCCAGCAGACCAACTTCAAGCGACTGATGGCCTACTCCTCGATCTCGCAGGTCGGCTATCTGCTGGTCGGAATTGTGGCTCTCGACGCGGCGAACATCAGTCAATCGCAGGATGCGGCCTCGGCGTTGGTGCTCCATCTGATCGGGTACGTCACAACGAACATCGCCGTCTTCGCCGCGATCATCGCCTTCCACAACCGCACGGGCCGAGACGATATCGTCGACCTCCGCGGCCTCGCCGAGCGCCAGCCGTTCCTCGCCTTCGCAATCGCGGCGGCGCTCTTCTCCCTCGCGGGGATGCCGCTCTTCGCCGGTTTCGCGACCAAGTTCATCATCTTCCAGGCCGCGTTCAACAACGGCTTCCTCTGGCTCGGCGCGATCGGCGTGACCGCCTCCTTCGTGTCGCTCTACTACTACCTGATGGTGATCAAGCAGATGTACCTCTACGAGCCCGAGGGCGCCGACCGCGAACGCTTCCACGTGTCCCGCCCGCTCGCCGGCGCATTGGTCGTGCTGGTCGCTGGAGTCCTGTTCATCGGGCTCTACCCGACGCCGCTGTTCGACGTGATCCACAGCTCGACCGAAGGCCTGTTCGAGCAGGCCGCCGCACTGTCGGCATCGGTCGTGGGAAGCTAACCTCAACCCACTCTTTCACAGCAGTGGGCAGGCCGATGTCGCGCCGACGTCTCGTTACTCAGTGGCAATCCCGACGAAGCCTGCGAACCGGCCTCATCGTGCTGGTCTGCCTGCTATTGACAATCGGTGCGGCCACAGCCTGCGGCAGCGATGAGACCGCCGCACCATCGATCGACACTGAGCAATCCGCGACCGCCAAGCAAGAAGTCGTGCCAGGGCTAGCAATCTCGGGACAAGAGCTGTTCAGCAACAACTGCTCACGCTGCCACGGCGCCGACCTGCGCGGCACCAACGTCGGACCATCGCTGCTGCACGAGTACTACGAGCCCAACCATCACTCCAACGCGAGTTTCGTGATCGCGGTGCTGCGAGGGGTGCGACAGCACCATTGGGACTTCGGCAACATGCCGGCGGTCGAGGGACTCGACATCGAAGAAGTCCACGCGGTGATCTGCTTTATCCGCGAAGCCCAGGTCGAGGACGGTCTGATCGATGAAGTGCCGACATCGACGCCGTGCTGATCTGCTCGCGACGTCCCGACCTGGGGCGGAGCAGCTAGAGGACGGCCTAGAGGACTGCCAAGTATCGACGCAGCTCGTAGTCGGTCACCTGCGAGCGGTACTCGTCCCACTCGAGCCGCTTGTTCTGCAGCACGGTTGACCAGACGTACTCACCAAGCACTTCGCGCATGAGGTCGGACTGCGCGAACGCCTCGATCGCGCGGCCTTGCGTGGTCGGCATCTCAGAGATCCCGCGGGCCTCGCGTTGCGCCGGCGTCAGCTCGAAGACATTGTCCTCGGCAGCGGGCGGCGGCACGAGCCCTTCATCGATCCCTTGCAACCCCGCGGCGAGGAACGCCGAGAAGGCGAGATACGGATTCGTCGCCGAATCGGCGCCCCGATACTCCAGTCGCGTCGACTCGGAATCGCCCGGTTCGTACTCAGGTATCCGCACGAGATCGGACTGATTCGCGTGCGACCATGTCAGATATACCGGTGCCTCAGTTCCCGGCGCGAGCCGCTTGTAGCTATTCGACCACTGATTCGCAATCAGGGTGAACTGCGGCGTGTAGGCCAGCAGCCCACCCAGGAACGCGCGCGCAATCTCTGACAATCCGCCATCACCGTTCTCGTAGAACAAGTTCTGCTCATGGTCCCAAAGCGAGAGATACACGTGCATCCCCGACCCATTCACCCCATTGAGCGGCTTGGGCATGAACGTCGCGTGGACGCCTTGCTTGATCGCGACCTCTTTGACCACCAGACGCGTCGTCATCACCTGGTCGGCCATGGTCAGCGCGTCGGTGTAGCGCAGGTCGATCTCATGCTGCGACGGCGCCGCCTCGTGGTGCGACGACTCCACCCCGATGCCCATCTCCTCCAGGGTTAGCACCGTCTCCCGACGTAGGTCGGTCGCGGTGTCGAGCGGCGAGAGGTCGAAGTAGCCGCCAGAGTCCAGCGGCGACGGATCGTCTGGCGCGCGAAAGTAGAAGTACTCGATCTGCGGCGCGACATAGAACGTGTATCCCCGCTGCTGCGCCGATTCCAGCTGCCGACGCAAGACCCGACGAGGGTCACCCTCGAACGGCTCTCCATTGCGCCGGTAGATGTCGCAGATCATCCGCGCGACACGATGTTGTTTCGGTCGCCAGGGCAGGACGACGAAGGTGTCCGGATCGGGACGCGCCACCATGTCCGACTCATCGCGTCGGGCGAAGCCCTCGATCGACGCACCGTCGAACTCGACGCCCTTCTCAAGCGCGGTCGGCAGTTCGTCAATCGTGATCGCGACCGACTTCAGCTGCCCAAGCAGATCGGTAAACCAAAGCCGCACAAACTGAACGTCATGTTCCCGACAAGCATGCAGAACATGCTGATGCTCACTGGGCGGAGAGTTGAGGTCCGCATCAAGGGTAGTCATAGGATGTTCGACGAGCCCATCTCAGCAGAACCTAGCTTGTCGCTCGTGCCCCAGGCTAAAGCGCATCTCTTGGCATCCGTCATTGCTGCGTAGGTCCATGGGCAACACATCACTTCCGTCATTGCCGCGCACCGTCGCGGCAATCTTGCTGTGCGCAGCGCCAACGTCGGAGGTCGCCTCCGCGAGATACCCGCGACAAGCGCGGGTATGACGGAATGGTGGTGAGCGCCGGCATCACGGCTGAGCCATCCTGACCACTAGATGTGGTAGTAGTGGAAGAACTCCGCCGCGACCGGGTGCATGAAGACGTCCCGCGCCTCAGTCAGCTTGAAGTCCTGATAGTGGTCGATCAAGTCTTGCGTGAAGACATCGCCAGCCATCAGGAAGTCGTGATCAGCCGCGAGCGCCGCCAGCGACCCCTCAAGCGAATGCGGCACCGAGGGAATGTTCGCCGCTTCCTCCGCTGACAGCTCGTAGATGTCCGTGTCGACCGGGTCGTCCGGCTCGATCTGGTTCCTGATCCCGTCCAGGCCGGCCATCAGCATCGCCGAGAACGCCAAGTAGGTGTTAGCCGACGGGTCTGGCGGGCGGAACTCGATGCGCTTGCTCTTCGGCGAGGTCTCATACGTCGGAATGCGGACCGCAGCCGAGCGGTTGCGCTGAGAGTACGCCAGATAGATCGGCGCCTCAAAACCCGGCACCAGTCGCTTGTAGGAGTTGGTGGTCGGCGCGCAGAAGGCCAGCAACGCAGACCCATGCTTCAGCAGTCCACCGATGTAGTGTCGTGCTGTGTCGGAGAGGTCGGCATAGTTGCCAGACTCGTAGAACAGCGGCTCGCCGTCCTTCCACAACGACTGATGGCAGTGCATCCCCGTCCCGTTGTCGCCGTAGAGTGGCTTGGGCATGAACGTCGCCGACTTGCCGTGCGCCTTGGCGACATTGCGGACGATGTGCTTGTACCACTGCGTCTCATCGGCCTTCTGGCGGAGCGTGTTGAACCGAGTCGCGATTTCACCCTGACCACCGGTCGCCACCTCATGGTGATGGACTTCCATCGCCATCCCGACCTGGTCCATCGCGTCCGCCATTTCCCAGCGGAGATCGCTGAGCGTGTCGAACGGGGCCGTCGGTGAGTATCCCTGCTTGGGTGGAATCTTGTAGCCCAGGTTGCTGTCGTCTTCGTCTCGACCGCTGTTCCAGTCAGCCTCGTCCGACTCCACGACGTAGAACGCCTGATTGATCGACATCTGGAACTGCACGTGGTCGAAGAGGAAGAACTCAAGCTCCGGACCGAAGAATGCCTGGTCGGCAATGCCTGAGTCGATCAGGTGCTGCTCGGCCTTGGTGGCCACGTAACGCGGGTCGCGACTGTAGCGGTCGCCCGTCATCGGGTCGTGCACGTCACAAATGAACTTGAGCGTGGGCACGCTCTCCGTCGGGTCGATGTGCGCGGTGTCGAGATCGGGGCGGAGCAGCATGTCCGACTCATCGATGCTCTGGAATCCACGCAGCGAGGATCCATCGAAGCCCTGGCCGCGCTCGACCAAGTCCTCATCGACCCGCGAAGCGGGGATGCTGAAGTGCTGCCAGCGACCGATCAGGTCGGTCACCAACAGGTCGACACGGCGGATGCCCTGATCCGCGATCAATGCCTGAATGTCGCCAAGGGTTGCCATGTGGCTGTGCCTCTCCATCTGTGTACGCGCTGCACGAGCGTCGGGGCCGGTTGTTTCGCGCACGCAAAAGTGCGCCTGCCGCTCGTCTCGCAGCGTCAACGATTGCTGGGAATCATCGTATGGCCAGTACGCGCCCGTCTCGGCGCGGTTGGGTTACACCTGAGTTACAGCCAATCGCCGAGTCCCCAGCGCTCGCCTTCTGTATCTGACTTATCGGAACACCGGAGGCCCTCCCGAACCCCGGAGGACGGCGAGGAACTCGCCAAACCCGCCTGTAATTCGTCATACCCGCGCTCCGCCGCGGGTATCTCGCTGAACCCAGCACCGACCGTCAACGCCGACGAAGGCTCCGCGCCAGCAAATCGGCTGTGCAGAGCCGATCGAGATTTCCGCGGCTGCGCGGAGACCGTTGAATGACTCAGTGCCCGTCCCCGCCCCCAAGCGGGGACCCGCTTTGGCAAAGCCCAGGCTGCTCGGATAGGTCCCGGTTGACCAGATACCGGCGACAAACATGGCCGCCGGTAAGAAGCCAGGGAAGGAGCAGGCCCCCGCTCGGAGGCAGGGGCGGTTGAGGGGTAATTCAAGGGTCTCCGGCTGCGCGCGGGAATGGCAGGAAGGGGAGTCGCCGTGATGATGGAAAGGGGCCTCGACTCCGCTGGAATCAGCGAAGCGGCAGCGCGAATCGGTAGCCCACGTTGCGCACCGTCTCGACGTATCGCTTCCCGCTCGATTCCAGCTTTGAACGCAACCGTCGGATGTGCACGTCGACCGTGCGCGAGCCTCCGTAGTAGTTGTAACCCCAGACCCGATTGAGCAAGGTCTCGCGAGTGAACACCTGCTGATTGTGGGTCATCAGGAAGCGCAACAACTCAAACTCCTTGAACGTGAGCGTGATCGACCGCCCGCCCTCAAACACCTGATAGTTCGAGGTGTCCACAATCAGATCGCCAGCCTCGAGCGTGTTCCGCGCCAAGGCTCGGCCGTGCCGCCAGAGCACGAGCTGCACCCGCGCGACCAACTCCGCATCATGCACCGGGGCGAGGATGAAGTCATCCAGCTCGTTCGTCGGACCGAGCAGGTGCGTGTCGACGGGACGCAGCGCCGCCAGTCGCATCGCGTCGGGCCAGGCCTGGACTTCCGCAGGCCGCGACATCGGAACCGCTTGTCGCCAGTCGAGCAGCAACACATCCGGAGCGGCCGCAGGGTCGGGGGCATTGCCCTCGGCCGGGATGAATCGGACCACCTGCAGTCCCGCACGTTCAAGTGCTGGTTCAATCGGAGGGACGAACTCTTCGTCAACCGTCGACACGGTGAGTCGAAACATACGCCTACCATAGGCGACCCGAGATCGCCCCTGCGACGGTCTCGCGTCTCTCGACCACCGAAATCACCACCACCATGCCCGTTTCTCCCGCGCCCCACCCCGTCATTCCTGCGACGTCGTCGCGGGAATCTCGCCCCCTCTAGGACGGATGTACCGAAGGGAGCAGAACCCCGCGTTCGCGAGGGGAATTGATCCTGGAGCCTGGCGACCGATCAAGCGTGGCGTATCGCGACCACCCAAGCATCGCCAGTTGACACATCCCCACGTCACTCATCCCCAAGTGCGATACCCTCTGGATTGTGCCTGGTGTGACTGGCCGGCGTAGCTCAGTGGTAGAGCAACGGTTTCGTAAACCGTAGGCCGAGGGTTCGAATCCCCCCGCCGGCTCCAGTTTGAGCACTCAACGTGACGATCCGTCCGACCCTCCCGCGAGCGGTTGCGACGCCTCCTCAATCTCAACCGATCCGCCGCGCTCCTCCAGATGAGAGATCGGCACCGCCGGCATCGTCGTAATCTCGCCGCGGATGCTGGCCCCGAACGCGATTGACCATCGAGCCGCTGCGTCGTTGTCGGGTGCGTCGATGATCGCGACGAAATCATGCGCGCCGAGCACCGCGTAAATCCCCAAAGCGCTCACTCCAGGAACGGAGACGGCACGCTCGGCGTCCAGCGGGGCATGCGGATTGTCAAGTACCGCGTCGAGCCCTTCGGGCCACAATCGCACCAGCAGAATGTATTGCACGTCTCGCTCCTTCCTTCTTGACCAGCCTTCTCGACCAGTTGCCGCGCGTCGTCCTGGACGGGTCACCGCCAGTATCGCGTGTGGGAATGGGGCTGTGTCGAAATGGGTATCGGATGCGTCGCCGGAGGCGAAATCGAGAGACCGCAGAATGTGGGATACAATTGCGGAATAGTCAGCATGCGCCGCCAATGTTGTGCGTGGACCGCGAGCCGCCAAACTCAGCCGCGACAGCGACAGGAGCCGATCCCTAATGAGCATCCTTACGTTGACCAAACGTCTACGACTGCAAGCGGTAGGGCTGATCTCCTTGATGGTCGCGGCGATGCTCGTGCTCAGCGCCTGCGATCTCGTCGGCGACGACACCGACGACGATGACGAGCAGCAACAACAACAACAGCAGCAACAGTCTCAAGAGCAGCAGGAGCAAGCGCAGGAGACAACTGCTGCGCCTGCCACAACGACCGCTGCTGAGCCCCCGGCCGAAGATCCCGCTCCCGAACCCCCGCCCGCCGCGAGCGGCGGAGGCGAAGGCGCTACCGCTTACAGCATCATCTTCCCCAGTCTGGCACTCGTGATGACCGACGACGGCGTGGCCACCGGCCTCGTGAACAGCGATGGTTATGTCGTGGTCGATGAGCAGTTCCTCCACGGCGCCACGGCAGCCGACGTTCTGTTCTCTAGCGGCGCCATAATCGAGGCTGTGCCCCTCGTCGGTCGCGACATGTTCACCGGCATCGCCTATCTGGGCCCACTGGACCGCAACTTCGTCCGACGCCTGCCCGGCGCCCAACTCGGAGATGGTGAAGGGATCCGTCCTGGATCCTCTGTCTTCGCAATTGGCTACGGCGCGGGAGATACGTCAGAATCGCTGCCTACCATCTTCTCCGGCGTTCTCAGCGGCGTCACCGAATGGGAACCTGGCGAGCGCACATTCCTTCGCACCAACGCCCGACCTGACGGCGTGTCCGTCGGCATGGTGATGGTCGATAGCGAAGGCACCGTGATCGGTTTCGCCCCATCCTCCATGGTCGGACTGGGCTGGTACGTCTCGACTGGAGACCTGGCTCGCAGCCTGAGCAGTGATCACATGGGCGAGAGCATGTCCGAAGCGGCCGTCATGACCTCGACCGAGCACAGCCTGTCGTTGACCGAAGGCCAGCGGTCCGCGTCCCTGATCGTGTCCGACGACGCCACCGGCGAGGCGGTGTTGGTCACAGTTCGGTCCGACTCCGCATCGCAGTTGCAGATGTTCGATGGCGAAGGCGATCTCCAGCAGGAAGCGAGCCTCGTCAGTGGTTCCACCATCGTCGCGCTCGCCCCGGAAACCGTTGGTCCGTACGAGATCGTGATCACGCCCGAGGCAGACGCGATGGAAGAGTCACCGACCTACGACGTCAGCGCCAATGTGCCGCTGATGGTCGTCGCAGAAGCCGAGGACGCAGCCGTCCTCAGCCTGGATGAGCCATTCGTAGGACGAATCGACATCCCCGGCGATGCCGACAGCTTCAATCTCCCCGTCCGCGGCGGCGCGGTCTACGAGATTTCGGCCGAGAGCCTGATGATCGACTCAGTCCTCCTCGCCCAGTTCGACGGCGCCAGCACGGTCGATGACGACAGTGGCGGTGGACCGTTCGGGGTCGATGCCGCCCTCACGCTCGAGCCGGAGGAAGACGGAATCATCACGCTGACCGTGAAGGACTACGCCGACGAAGGCACCGGCACCTACCTCCTGTCGGTCACGCAGATCGGCGGCGCGATGCCTGCCGAAGAGGACGAGGAACCTGAGTCAATGATGATGACCTCGGCGGCGACACTGCCCAATCCAATGGGCGATGTCAGCCTCCGTGGAGAAGTCATGGACGATGTATCGCAGCCCACACTGCTCGGCATCGGCAGCGAACTCGGCGAGAACGGCTCACTGCTCATACACGACGATGACGGCATCTTCGAAATCGTCGCGTCGATCATCGGCACCGATCAGAGCACCGCGCGCGTATACGTCTTCAACGCTGACAACCAGGTCATCGTCTCCGGACGAGTAATCGCCAACTGCGGCAGCGGAGAGCCATGTCTGGCCAGCGCCGTCTTCATCAGCCCCGAAGATGCGCCAGCACCACCAGGAACCTGGCGAGTCCTCCTCCAGCCCGACGGAGCCGAAACCGGAATCACCGAGTGGCAAGTCGAGGTCCACCGCTACGACACCGAGGAATAGCAACACCCCAACCCACCAGAGACAGAGCAACCAGACCTCCCCCCTGCGGGGGAGGCACCCAATCCCCTCCGCCCGATCCCCTCACCCCTTAGGAAATCCCTCCCCATTCTGATCCCCTCTCCCTCTGGGAGAGGGTTAGGGTGAGGGTCCCCCAGCCGCTCCCACCCGACAGTCCTCTCGCCTCAGACAGAGAGCAAGTGCCAAGCTCGCAGACGCGCAGTTCCTAACGCAAAGTCGACTTCTGCGGCCGCGACAAAACCATGTGCAGCGCCACGCCGATCACCCGCCTTACCCTTGACCGCACGGGAATCGGCGGGTCGATCGTGATGTTGGGCAGCACACGGTCGAGCCACTTCGGCATGTACCAGTTGGCAGGACCGGCGATCTGCATGAATGCCGGCACCAGGACCAGTCGCACCAGCGTCGCGTCGATGAAGATTGCGAACGCCATGCCCATGCCGAACTCTTTCACTGCGCGCTCGTCGCCAAAGATGGCGAAGCTCGCGAACACCGCGATCAAAATCGCCGCGGCCGCCGTGATCACCCGCGCCGACGCCCCAATCCCAAACGCCACCGACTCCCCGGAATCCCCAGTCTCCAGCCAACGCTCGCGAATCCTCGAGAGGAGGAATACCTCGTAGTCCATCGACAGCCCGAAGAGAATCGCGAACATGAACATCGGCAGGAACGACTCAATCGGCCCTGCGCGGTCGAGACCGATCAGCGAGAGCCCCCAACCCCATTGGAAAATCGCCACGATGAACCCAATCGACGCCGCAATCGCCAGCATGTTCATCAGCGCTGCCTTGAGCGGCACAAGGATCGATCGGAACGCCATCATCAAGAGCAAGATCGAGATCCCGATCACGATGAGGAAGAAATAGGGCAGCCGCGAGATCATCTTCGCGGTCACATCCTCGAACGCGGCTGTGGAGCCAGCGATCAGCACGCGGGTCTCGGTCGAGGCGCTCGCGAGCGCCTCGGGCACCGCGTCGTCGCGGAGGCGATTGACCAAGCGCCTCGTCTCCACCTGCTGCGGCGCGGTGGTTGGAATTACCGCGATACGCGCCGTTTCGCCATTGGCTGACAGGTCGGGCGGGAGCACTGCGGCGACGCCATCGTCCTGCATGAGCGCTTGTCGAATGCTCTCAAGCTCCGATGGGTTGAGCCGCTGCGACGGATTGTCGACCACGGCGAACAACGCTCCGTTGACGCCAGGACCGAAGCCGTTCGAAATCAGGTCGTAGGCACGGCGCGACGTGTACTCGGTCGGGCGATTGCCGTCATCAGAGACGCCCAGCTCGATATCGAGCGCGGGAATCGCAAAGACGAGCAAGATCACAATCGAGAGCACGAGATACAACCAGGGCCGACGCTCGATGCGGCGCGAAAAGTGGTACCAGCGACCTTGCTCGCCGCCGGCGGTGTAGCGCAGCTTGGGAATCGAGAACCGATCAATTCGCCGACCGATCAGGACCAGCATCGCGGGAAGCAGTGAGACCGCGACGACCATTTCGAGCAGCACGACCATGGCCGCCGAGAGTCCGAGATTGGCAATGAAGGGAATGCCAATCGCAAGCAGTCCCAGGAGCGCCACGACGACGATTGAGCCGGCGAACGCGACGGCACGGCCGGCGGTCGTGACCGAGGCGCGCGCCGCTTCACGCGGCTCGACGCCGACCGCGAGCTGCTCGCGATAGCGAGCGATCACGAACAGCGCGTAATCGATCCCGACGCCAATCCCGAGCATGGCCCCAAAGGTCGGCGCGATGGTGGAGATATCGAGGTGCGCAGCCGCGATGATGATCCCGATCGTGCCCACCGCCAGCCCGACGAGGGCTGAAACAATCGGCATGCCCGCTGCGATGATCGAGCCAAAGCCAATGATCAAGATGATCAGCGCGGCCGCAAGCCCGACCAATTCGGCGGCGCCGGGAGGTTCAGTTTCATACTCGCGGACGGGTTCGCCGCCAAAGTCGATCTGGACCGCCTCGCTGCGATACAGATCGCCGAGCTCGATCACCGCGCCGACATTCTCGATGTCGAGGTCGTTGGCGAGCTTGTCGAAGACAACCCGCACGATTGCAATGCGACCGTCGGCCGAGACGTCGGCAGGACGCTCCGACGGCAAGCTGACGAGCACCACTTCATCGACCGCGGACGCCTCGCGAGCGAACTCTGTCATCGATCGTTGCGCTGCGGGGGCCTGGACGGAGCCCTCTGGCGTGTGAAACACGGCGAGCAACTCGGAGCCTGAACGCGCTGGGTAGCGTTCCGAGAGCAGGTCGAACGCCGCTTGCGACTCTGTTCCTGGGACCGTGAACGAGTCTGTCAGCGTGCCGCCGCACGATCGCGCGCCTGCTCCGGCGACGATCACGGCCAAAATCCAGAGTAAGATTACGCGCCAAGGACGCTCGGCGACAAAGACCGACCAACGCTCCATGTCCGCCTCCCTCGCTTGGATGGTTCGCCGTAGGAAAGCGTATCGCGCAGCCGCGAACGGCCAATCAATTGCTCATTATGCCTGCGCGTTCCGGAGGCCTTCGCAAAATCCACGAACTTGGTCATTCCTGCGCGCAACGCGGGAATCCCGATCCGTGCCGCAATTCCGAAGTGCTGGCATGGACACATCAACAGCGTCGACGCTGGAGCTGGCCTCAGCGAGATACCCGCGGCGGAGCGCGGGTATGACGAGGACGTCGACGGCCTCCCGTCGGGGGACTGAAGGAGTTGGGAGGCGGGAACCAAGAATTTGCTGGTCCGCGTGTGGTTTGGCAGTTTCCTACGAGAGGATGGAATCGATCGACGCTGGGCCAGCGCCCATCAAAATGAGCGCGATGCAGGCGAAGACCAACAGCACGTCGAGTTCGTAGCCTTGCTTGTCGGACGATCCCTGGAAGGGCAGTCTCTCTTTGAACTTGTTGACAAAGGTCGCGACGATCATGTTGATCGCGAGCGGAATCGCAACCCAGGGCACGATCAGACCAGCGAGCAGGAGGATGCCCCCACCAAGCTCAATCGTCGCGACACCCGGCCCGGCGAGCTTGGGGAATGGGACGCCAAGCGATTCAAGCCAACCGGAGAATCCGCCGATCCCGCGTCGGAACTTGCCTAGGCCCGCGTCGATGAAGATGATTCCCAGAGCGATGCGCAGCGGAATCGGCGCCCACTCGAGCACTTCGCTCCCGAAGGGAGCGGCCAACCAGTCGCCGAAATCCATGATCCGCTCCGCTCAATCCGTGGGACTCGCTTGAGAAGCTGAACGCTACCTGAATTAAGCTGGATTCTAGTCGAGTCGACATTCATTCTCAGCGATACATCGAAGAAGATTGAGGGGCAGACAATGGGCAAGCTTGCAGACGCGATCAAGGATCGGCGAAAGGGTCGTCAACGACGACTCGGTTTCGGAGCAGCCGCTGAAGCGCCGCCGCCATCGATGGTGGTCGGCACCATCGGCGCTGTGGACGGCGCAGACTTCTGGCTGGCCCTGAGCGCCCAGGATGCCGAATCGATCGAGGCGGCCGTTTCGTCGTCCGAGGTGGGATTCTGGGGGCAGCGGTTGGACGCGCTCACGGTTGACCAGGTCGCGGCTGCCAAAGAACGCGGTGCGGCGTTCGTCTCGTTCGAGCTTGATGGCGCGAGGGCGGACGCGATGCTCGACGAGGACTTAGATTATGTCGTTCGACTGAGCGACCTGGGAATCGACGAGACAGCCGCCCGAGCGCTTGGCAGTCTGCGTCCGGCCGAAATCGCGGTCGAGGTCGAGCTGCCCGTCAGCCTGGAAGCGGTTCTGGCATTGCGTCGACTGGCGATGCTGGTCTCCACGCCGCTCGGAGTGAAGTGCACGGCCGACATCTCAGCCGGCGACCTCGAGGCGTTACGCGATTCGGGTGTCGCGGTGCTCGCGCTTGCTCCAGGGACGACGCAAGAGGAAATCAACGCGCTGAAGCAGCGAATTGTGGACATCCCCGAGCGCAAATCGAAGCGTGGTGACGACGCGCACCCGCTGATTCCGACGACGCGCACGGGCGGAGACGACACGTCGGACGACGACTGACCGCAGCCAGAAGTTCCGTCAGTCGCGGAAGATGGAGCGGTTCGTGGGCTCAAGCGAGCTGCGCGAGTTCCCGGTCGCCATGCGCAGGAAGTAGAGCATCCCGCCGGCGAATGTGAGTCCGATCAGGATGGCGATCGTCCAGAGCACGAGCGACTGACTGGACTTGGTCGCCGCTGCGGCGTCGAGCTGCTCGCCTTCAAACGGCGCCACCGAGTGGTCGACCGTGAAGTGGTACGAGGAACTGACGAGCAGGTTCTCACCGTCACCGACCAGGAGGACGCGATAGTCGACGCGGAGGTCGCCATCGCCTTCAGGATGGACGGGCACGACCAGCGTGCGCTGGCTGTATGTGGAGATGTCGGCGTGGCCATCATCGACGCGGTAGCCGTTGGCATCGGTCACTTCGACGTGATGCGCCCCGATGAGCTGGGCGAGCGGGCGATTGAATGTGAGCAGCAGTTGATGCGGCGCCTCGGCGACGGTGGCGCCGCGCGCTGGCTCCGACTGGATGAGCTCCTCGTTCGCGCCAATTTGGCTTAGCGTGGCCAGGGCGAGCGCGACGAGAATCGCGCCAACCACCGCCAATCGGACTCCAACGAAACGTGTTGAACGGGTCGGGCGCGTGCGGTTGCTCATGAGTTACTCCGATCCTGATCCTACGAACGGATCCGTTTCGCGACAAGGTGCAGCAGCGTCGAAAGTGGGACTTGACCCTCAATCGGTTCGGCCATCGACCCGACGCGGCACTCGAGTGGCAACGCCGGTCAAGATTTCGTACGGAATCGTCCCCGAGCGTCGGGCCAGGTCCCACGCCGTGATCGACTGCGATCCGTCGGCACCGATGATCGTGACGACGTCGCCGACTTGGGCATCGGGGATGTCGGTGAGATCGATCATCGTGCTGTCCATGCAGATGGCGCCGCGGATTGGGGCGCGTTGGCCACGAACGAGCATCTCGCCGTCCGGCGACTGCGAGCGCAGGAGACCGTCGGCATAGCCGACACCCGTGACGCCAATGCGAGATTCGCGTTCGGCTGTCCAAAGTCCGCCATAGGAGACCGATTCGCCCCGAGCGACGTCGCGCATGGCGAGCAATGTCGTCCGCCACGACATGACCGGCTGCAACCGTCGTGCAGAGGGAAGTGCCAGCTCTGGAGCAGGGTCGATGCCGTAGAGCGCGATCCCAGCGCGCACAAAATCGAGCGTGGACTCGGGAAGGTTGAACGTCGCCGCTGAGGCGGCGGCGTGTCGGACGGGGGCGCCTATCTGGTCGGCAGTTCCAAGGAAGCGACGCAGCGCGTTGTGTGAGGCGCTGGTGTTCGGATTGCCGGCGTCGGGGAAATGGGTGAAGAGGGCGCTGAGTTCCAAGCCATCAAGCGAGCGAACGACCTCGGCGAGCGCGATCGCCTGCGCGTGTGGTCGTCCGTAGCGCTGCATTCCGCTGTCGATGTTGATGTGGACTCGGATGCGTTGCTCGCCTGCGTGCCGATTCAGTGCTTCGGCCGTCTCGCGGAAATCGACGACCACCGCGAAGTCATATTTGGCCGCGGCCTCGTGATCGCCAGGCAGGAGCGGTCCCATGCAGAGGATTGGGTCGTCAATGCCTGCCTCGCGCAGCTCGACCGCCTCGCGCGCCGTGAACACACACAGCATCGACGCGCCCGCCTGTAGCGCGGCGCGGCCGATGTTGACCGCGCCGTGTCCGTAGGCGTCGGCCTTGACGACGGCCGCGAGATCGGCAGGTACGGTGATCTCGCGGAGTAGTCCGACGTTGTGGCGCAGGGCGGACAGGTCGATCTCGGCCCAACTGGTCGCGGATGTTACGGGCATCGGTCGGTCCGAAGTGGCGATAGCGAGTAGAGTGGAGGCAGGCGTCAGCGGGGCGGATTCCGGGATCCTTGTGATAGTACCTGCAGTGGTTGACGTTGCCCGATACTTTCGTGCCAGATCAGTTGGCTTCGCCCTCGCGACGACGCTTCTGTGTGTCGTGGGGATGCTCGCGCTGGCGTGTTCCGACAGCAATGACCAACCAACCGAACCAGTAGTCCAGCAACAGCAGTCGCAAGAGGTCGCCGAGCCAACAAACACTCGGCCAACGCCGACAGCCGACTCCGCCGAGCAGCTACAAGCGGAGCAGGCTGCGCCGAGCACTCGCGAGCCGCGCGATCCGACGGCTCTCCTCATCGCGGAAGCGGCGGCGCTCGAGCACAACGGCTACTGGGAAGAGGCGCTGACCGTCCGAGAGTCCGCGATCGCCAACGGCGGCTCACTCGGGGCAGCTGAGCTCTCCTCGCTTCGGCTGGACCGAGTCCGATTGCTCCTCCGACTGAATCGACCAATCGACGCGCAGACGGCGCTCGCCGAGGTCGATGATGCGCTCAACGAGGAACAATCGCGACGCCACGCGCTGCTGCGCGCACAAGCCGCGTTGATGCTGTCCGACACCGACTTCGCGGTCGCAGCGATGAGCGATTATGTGAACTCAAACAGTTCTGCTTGGGCGGTGATCTCGTTGGAGATCGCCAGGGAGCTGCAACGAGCCGGACGTGGCGAAGAAGCGATCGAATGGGCTGAACGTGCGCTCGGCGGCACGCTGCCGTTCCAGTATCGACTGCGGGCGATCCATATCGCCGCGACGGAGCTCGATATCGCGGGAGAGGGCGAACGCGCCCTTGCACGTTATGACGAGCTCCTCCAGTTGTCGCCCTGGCGAGACGATCAGGCCGCAGCGCTCAGCCGCTCGGCGGCCCTGCAGCGCGACGCCGGCAACCTTGATGCCGCGCGAGAGGCCTGGTCAACGCTCGTCGAGAACTACTCCGAGTTTTCGGAAAGCTGGGAAGCGCTGGCGTCGCTTCAAGAATCGGGCACCGCGGTTGATCCACTGACGGTCGGCATCATTCGCTTCCGCGAGCAGCGCTGGGCCGAGGCGCGCACGGCGATGCTCACCGTGCTGGGCGGCTCGGACGTGCTCGCGGAGCAGGTCGCGGGCGAGTACTACGTCGCCGCAATTCACGATGCCAACGGCGATCGCGCGAGCGCAGCGTTGGGTTATGTCGCCGTGATCGGCCGCGATCGAACAGACTCGCTGGCCGTTGAGTCGGCGATGCGTTTGGCCGAGTTCGCGGTCGCCGATGGCGACCTGGACGAGGCGAGCTCGTATTGGCGACAGGTGATGCTGGAGCATCCCGAGCACCGACGCTCATCCGAGGCAGCGCGTCGATGGTCGTTCGTGGCGGTGGCGAATAGCGAATGGTCGGTGGCCGCCCAGCGGTTCCGAGAGTCGGCAGAACTCGCCTCGCAGTACTGGGACAACATGTCAATGCAGGAGTTCCTGCTCTGGTCGGCGCTGATGCACCGTGAGGCGGGCAATCTAGAAGCGTTCGCCGGTCTCGCCGGCGACGCGGCAGATGCCGATCCGCTCAGTTACTACGGTCTCCGAGCGGCCGAGCTGCTGGAAGCAGAGCCGCCCAGCGTCCTTGCGATCACCGTCGATGAGTGGCTGATGCGCCTGACTGGGGAATCTGAGCTGCAGGATCCCGATGTGGAGGGTCTCCAAGAGTGGCAAGCAGCGACTGATCTGCGAATGGGCGGGTTCGATGACGCGGCCGACCGAATGTGGTCGACCCTGATTGAGCGTCTCAGCGGCGACCCGTGGGCCTCGGTCAAGGCGGCGCAGTTGCTCGCCGAGCGGGACGAGTATGCAGCCTCGGCAGGCGCCGCGGCGCAGGCGTACGCGCTCTTCGCTCTCAACTGGACCGAGGCTCCGGTCGACCTGCTTCGACTCGCCTATCCCCAGCCATGGCCAGAAGTGATGGCGATGAGCGCCGCGAGCGAAGGCGTCGATCCGCTGCTGCTCTGGTCGCTGATCCGGCGCGAGAGCTTCTACGACGCCGATGCTGAGGGTTTGGCCGGAGAGATCGGGCTGACTCAGGTGATCCCGCTGACGGGGTCCGACATCGCGGCCGGACTGGGGATTGAGTATGAGCACACCGATCTGGCCAGGCCTGAGTTGTCGATTCGGTTCGGCGCTTGGTATCTGGGTCGGCAGCTGGAGTCATTCTCGGCCGAGCCAGTGATAGCGCTCGCGGCATACAACGCCGGGCCCGGAAACGCAGGACGATGGCAAGACGAGACAGTGTTCGACGGCCCAGACGGCTTCCTCGCCGCGATGGACTTCCCCTCGACAAGAAACTATGTGCGATTCGTAATCGAGAGTCTGGCCGCGTACCAGGCGATCGAACAAGCAACGCAGTCGCAGTAAGGGTCGCGATGGCATGACGTCGGATGACAAGGCAATGTCGTCGTTGCGCAGTCCAGGCAACGCCGGTCGAGTCTACCTCTGACGTATACTGAACCGTACTTGTCCTACATTCTTCGTCGATCGGGTCTGTGTGTCCCGTGATGTGGTGAGGGAACCGATGCCGAAACGCACGTATCAACCAAAGCGAATTCCGCGCAAGCGAGAGCATGGATTTCTCAAGCGCATGTCCAGTCGGGGCGGGCGCGCGGTGCTGAAGCGTCGACGTGCCCGTGGTCGTCGACGTCTGACGGTCGTCTGAACGACCATCGCCGCGCACGGTCTGTTGGTATGGACGTACCAGGGATGCTTCCTGGTGATGTCCGAAGCGCGTGTGTGACCGAGATCGCGCGACTGATGCCATGTGTGCCCTATCAAATCGAATCTCGCCAAACGGTGCCTGCTGATGCCACCTGACCAGCGTTTGCGTCGCAAAACCGATTTCGACGCGGTGTTCCGTGAAGGAACCAGAGCCGCCGGAGGGCCATTGGCGTTGCGAGCGCGAGTCAGGGACGAAGCCTATCAAGAACATCCGTGTCGATTTGGGTTTGCGATCAGCTCGCGACTCGGAGGTGCGGTGCGTCGGAATCGGATTCGACGCCGTCTCAAGGAGTCCGCGCGACAGATCAATGTCGACGGAGCGTGCGCCGGGCTGGATTTTGTGGTGATCGCGCGTCAAGGCGCCGTCGAGGCAGGTTATGCCCAGCTCGATGACACGCTGCGTCGATTGGTCCGACGGGCGGCCAAGCAATCGCATGGACGCCGCGAACCTCGGAAGCGTCGCGGAGACCAGGGTGGTGTCGCGTGAGCCGTCCAATGAGCCGAATAAGCAGCACGACATTCATCCAATCGATGAGATCGGCGAGTGCCAGGGTTACGATCCTCGCGCTGCGTGGGTACCAACGCGTGTTGTCGCCGATGTTCATGGCGATGGGATCGCAGTGTCGGTACGAGCCATCGTGTTCGCAGTACATGATCGACGCCGTGCGCTCGCGAGGGCCAGTGATCGGCATACTGCTCGGATTGTGGCGATTGTTGCGCTGCAATCCGCTCAGTCGGGGCGGGTACGATCCCGCACCGACGGCGGCGAGTACGACCGCAGCGTCGATACGACCAGATTCTGGCCAGGATGTTTCACGTGAAACAATCTGAGCGCCCCGAGGGTCGTGAGTTGCCCCAGCTGATGCTCGTGTTGGTCAGGCTGCTCGGGGCGGTTGTGCGATTGCAGGCATTGGTTCACTCGATGTCTCACTTGATGTGTGACCTGATGTTTCACGTGAAACAATTCGTGGTCTCGCGAGTGACAAAAGCCTTGAGGAACCTCTCCGGCAGTACCCCTGCATTCGCGGGAGAATTGCTGATGGGGCCACCTCGATCACTGTTGCGACACACTCGCGTCCACCGATTGATTCGTCGGAGCTCGGGTCGATTTGCCATTGCGCTGGGTCTGCTCTTCGCGATCCCGGTGCTTGTCGCCTGCGATGTTGCTGACCAGCCCGATGGTTGGGCCGCTCCGACGCTCGATCCGATTGATCCGGAGACTCGACTGATCGCTCCCACGGGCGAGGACCAGGTCGTGGCGGTACAACTGCTCGATGGCAACCTGGGGTCGGCCTTGTGGGAATTTCCCGATGACGACGGCAACTTCCCCGGTCTTGACGCGGAGATCGCGCCGATCGCCTTCTACGCCGACCCGGTCTGGGTGCCTTCGACCGATGAGTGGCTGCTGGCCGGTTACGCCGATGGTGTGCTCTACGCCGTGCGTCGCGACGGCGAGTCGGCCCGAGTGGTGTTTGAAAGTGAGCACCGGCTCGTCGCCGACCTCATCGTCGACGGCACACGCGTGTATCTGGCTGACACCGGCTACCAGGTCTATGCAGTGGATATCGAGCAGCCTGGCGAGGCGCTGTGGACGTGGGATGGTGGCTCGGAGCTGCAGATTTGGGGTGGGCCGGCGTTGGTTGAGTCCGACAGAGGACGATTGCTCGTCGTGGCCGGTCTCGACGGACGTGTGACGGCGATCGAGGTCGACGGCGATCGCGCTGGACAATCGGCCTGGCAGATTCAGATTGAGAGCGGGATCGCCGGTTCACTTGGTGCAGCCGACGGCCTCATCTACGTGGGCGGACTCGACCGCACCCTGTACGGTTTGGATGTCGCCACCGGAGCACAGGTCTGGACCGCTCAGGCCTCGCATTGGCTCTGGGGTACTCCGCTCGTTCGGGACGGCGTGATCTACACCACCGACCTCCGAGGCAACGTCTACGCATTCGATGCGTTGACTGGAGCCAAGCGCTGGCTCGATCCCTTCAGCGCTGGTGACCGCATTCGAGCGCAACCGCTGTATGTCGAAATCGCCTCGGAGAATGGCGACGAAGACAGCTCGGGCGGCATTCTCGTGCTGGTATCTCGCGGAGGGATGATTCATCAGCTCAACGCCTCAGATGGATCGCCACTGCGGCAGTTCCAACTCGAAGGCGCGAAAGACCTCATGGCAAACGCAATCCTGCGCGACGACCGCATTCTGGTGAGCGATGAGGACGGTGTGCTCTACGCCGTCCTGCTCGGAGCGAACCAAGCGGTCAGACTGTATCCACCGAACTAATCTGCAATGTCTGCAACTGCGTAACCGACGATGGACATACTCGATTTCATCTGGAATGACGTCATGATCGGTCCGATCATGAACGGACTGATCGTGATCGCGAACGCGGTGGACGACAGCTTTGGCGTGGCGATCATCCTGTTCACGTTGATCGTGCGCGTGCTCACGTATCCGCTGACCCTCAGGCAACTGCGTGCGACGCGGTCGATGCAGGAAATGCAGCCGCGGATGCAGGAGATCCAGAAGAAATACAAGGATCCGAAGCGTCGCCAAGAAGAGTTGATGAAGGTCTATCGCGAGGCCGGATTCAATCCGCTCGGCTGTCTCTGGCCGCTGCTCGTGCAGATGCCGATCTGGATTGCGCTCTATCAGGTGCTGCGGCGCACCTTGGGCGACACGCCCGAGCAGTTGCTGCGCCTCTCCAGCGACCTCTACGACTGGTCATACATTACGTCGGCGATTCCGATTAATCGTGACTTCCTCTTCTGGGACCTCGGGTCGTCGTCGTTGGAGCAGTCGTTGCCGCTCGCGATCATGGTCGGCGTGACTGCATACATCCAGCAGAAGGTGTCGACCGCGCGGATGGGTCCACGCGATGAGCGGTCGGAGTCGATGAACCGCACGATGCTGTGGATGATGCCGTTCATGTTCGGGTTCTTCACGTTGCAAGTGCCGGCCGGACTCGGCCTCTACTGGCTCGTGACCTCGGTCTTCACGATTGCGACCTCTTGGTACTACTACTTCTACCGACAGGGCCTGACCTGGTCCTGGAAGTGGCTGCTCTCGTCGGAGCCGCTGCCAACGCCAGCCGCTGCGGCCGCTGCCGCGAACGGTGGGACGGCCGTGGTCGCCTCTGCATCGTCAACGGGCGATGAAGAGTCCGCCTCGGACGATGATGAGGAAGCCGAAGATCGACCTGAGCGCGCGCCGCGGCGACAGACCAGCGCAGCGCGCCGGCGTCGACAGCGTCGCCGCCGAGCGAATCGCTCGCGCTAACGGAGGACGAGACAGTTGCGAATGAGATCCATTAGACAGGATCGACAAGATTGACAGACCGATACATCCCCGTCCGCGAACAGGCCACAGGTGCCGTACGTGTCGATGGGACCAGTTGGAGTAGACGCTATGGCGAACCGGGAAGTGATTGAGCAATCGGGACGAACCGTAGACGACGCGGTGCAAACGGCGCTGCGTCGACTGGGATTGACTCGCGCGCAAGTGGAAGTGGAAGTCCTGGAGGAGGGGCGGACCGGCATTTTCGGGATCGGCCACGCCCAGTCCTTGGTGCGAGTGACGCCGAGGCAGGACGCCCCGCCGTCGCGACGCCAGTCCGACGGGCCTGCGCTCCCGAAGATTGATGACTACGCAGATTTGACCGAGCTGGAGCCGGGCCAGCGCGGTGGTCGGCAAGGCGGCGCGCGGTCGAGCGGTGGTCGAGGTGGCCCCGGACGACGGACGGTGACGCCAGCATCGGGGAGCTCGAACGCTGAGGTCGCCGCGCCTGACAGAAGCTCAGATTCAGGATCGCGGCAGCGAGAGGCCCAGCCCGACCATCGGTCGCGCTCGCGCAGGAGTCAGCCGAGCGGAGAGAGCGGCGGTCGACGCGACCGCGGTCGAGGGCGACAGGAGGGACGAAATCGAGGACGGCAGCGACCAGGTCGGAGCGAGGAGCGCCAACAGGCTCCGCGAGCGCCGATCGGACCGTTTGAGTTGCTCGCCGATCCGGAGTTCGAGCCCAACGAGGATCCTCGATCGTTCGCGGTCGAGGTGCTAACCGATATCGTCCGTCAACTGGGCTTCGATGTCTCGGTTGTCGCACGGGACCCGAAGACGCCGATGGACGGACTCGGTCACGCCGTGGCTGTGCTGGATGTCGAGCCGCTCGAGGGCGAGGACCTTGGCCTTCTGATCGGTCGGCACGGAGCGCACGTGGCAGCGTTGCAGTACGTGGTCAACGTGATTGTCAGCCGAGCGCTCGATGGCAACAATCCGATCACGGTCGATGTCGACGGCTATCGTCGACGTCGAGAGACGGCACTGGTGGAGATGGCGCAACGCGCGGCTTCAGAAGTGCGGGATCGTGGAGAAGCGGTCACCTTAGGCGTGATGCCCGCCGCAGAGCGACGGATCATCCACTTGCAGCTCCAGGATGACTCGGAGTTGAAGACCGAGTCGTTCGGCGAAGGCGCATCGCGTCGGGTGCGGATTCTGTACCGTGAGGACTAAGCGATTCCGCTCGACGTAATGAGTTGACAACTATAGTGTGTGGTTTCTGAACCACATATTGCTGACAATGTGGCGGAACGCTGGAGGCGTATCGGCGTGAGCGTGGTCGCGGTGGCAAACCAGAAGGGCGGCGTTGGGAAGACGACCACCACCGTCAACCTGGCGGCTGCCATCGCGGCGAGCGGTCGGCGCACACTGCTCATCGACGCCGACGCCCAGGCGAACGCGACGTCGGCGCTGGGCATTCAGTCGCAATCTCCCAGTGGCTATCTCTACGACATCCTGCTTGGCCAGACGCCCTTGGCGGAGTGCATTGTGCCTTCGGCCTGGCCTGAGCTGGACGTCGTGCCCTCGTCCATGGATCTCGTTGCGGCCGAGATGGAGCTGGCGACGATGCGCAACCGGGAATACGTGATGCGCGAGGCGCTCGCCGATATCTCGACCGAGTACGAGTTGGTCCTGATCGATTGCGGACCGTCGCTGGGACTGATGACGCTCAACGTCCTGGCCGCGTCGGACGGTGTGATCGCGCCGGTGCAGTGCGAATATCTGGCGTTGGAGGGTTTGTCGGCGCTGTTGGAGACGATCCGTCGGGTGCAGACGCATCTGCATCGTGGTTTACACATGCTTGGTGTGGTGGCGACCATGTACGACGGTCGGACGCGCCTGTCGCGGGAGGTGACGGCGCAGTTGAAGTCGCATATCAGTTCGACATTTGATACGATTATTCCGCGTTCGATTCGTTTGTCGGAGGCGCCGAGTCATCAGCGCCCGATCATTGACTATGCTCCGCGGTCGCGGGGTGCAGAGGCGTATCGAGAGCTCGCGGAGGAGTTGTTGAGCCGCCTGTCAGCCCTTCCGTCGTCAACACGAAGCTGAGGCGGCCGCATTGATGAGGTATCAAGATGAGCAGCGAGCCGCAGGTGTTGTCGAACGTGTTTGGCTGTCGACCATTGGATCCAGAACCTAGACATTACCGGGAACCAAGAAGCATGAACGGTGGACCTCCGGTGCCAAAGCCACAGGATGATGACGTCTCGACGAGTGGGACGGAAACGCGAGAATCTTCGGGACGGCGAACGGGCCTCGGGCGCGGTCTGGACTCGTTGATCCCTTCGGCGCCGTCGGAAGAACCTGGCCCGAGCCAGCTTCGCGTACCGATCGGTTCGATCGCCCCCAATCCCGTCCAACCACGACAGGATTTCGACGAAGCACAGCTCAATGAGCTTGCCGACAGCATTCGCCAACACGGGATGCTGCAGCCGCTGCTCGTGCGACCCGAGGAGAGGGGTCGATACGAGCTGATCGCTGGCGAGCGCCGTTGGCGCGCGGCCGGACGTGCAGGACTGGAGTCCGTGCCGATCGTCGTGTACGACGAAGAGGATGATGATGACGATCGCGGGTTGACGCTTGCATTGGTGGAGAATCTGCAGCGCGCCGACCTGAATCCGATTGAGACGGCGACCGCATTTGAGCAGCTCTCAGCGTCGGGTTGGTCGCAGGAGCGCATCGCTGCGGAGGTGGGCAGGAGTCGCTCGGCGGTGGCTAACCTCCTGCGCCTGCTTCGATTGTCAGGCGCGATCCAGGATTTGGTCGCGACCGGTGTGCTGTCCGAGGGCCACGCTCGCGCGCTGCTTGGCGCTCCCGAGTCGGTGCAGGAAGAGTTGGCGGACCGAGCGATTGAGCGATCATGGACAGTGCGTCAGCTCGAGGCCGCAGTGAAGGCGCTGGCAACACCTCAAGAGCCAGCCGAGGATCGCACGACCAAGCCGTCCCGACCGATGCTGAAGGCGGTGCAGCGACTCGAGTCAGCGCTGGGAACGAGGGTCGAGGTGCGGGCGAGCGTGAAGGGCGCGCAGCACGGGGGTCGGATCGTGATTCACTGGTACGACGAAGAGCAACTCGGCGCGCTCGCCGCCCAGATGAGCGGAGCCGTGGCGCTCGAGGACGAATCGGGCGAAGACTTCGGCGTCTGAGCGAATCGACGGTCGGTAGTGGTCTCGGTGAGATACCCGCGCCCCGCCGCGGGTATGACGGTTGCATTGGGGCGCCGTTTGGTGGCGATTGCTTTAGCGGCCTCCTTGTGACGATTGCTTTGAAGGCTTCGTCGTTTGAGCGCTGCGCTATTGATCCGTCCGGCAAGGCCGATGTTGTGCCGAACAGTTCGACCGCGTCGCTAGGGCCTGCTTATGTTGGAGCGTAGATGTGTCCGAGTAGAAGCGGATGGCGGCGCGGCCAGGGTGACCAGATGACGCATCAGACGACGCTGAACGATGCACAGTATGCGCGGCTGGAGCCATTGTTGCCTCTGCCGAGCAATCATCTCAAGATTCCTCACCGCCAAGCGCTCGACTCCTGGCTGTATTTCAACTGCCACGACTGCACCTCGCGCGGGCTGCCGTGTGAGGTGCAGCAACTGGCACACGATCTCTGTGCGGCTCAACCGCTGGGCCAAGACCGGCGTGCTGGAGGGTGTGGTGCAAGCACTACAACAAGGACTGCTGGTCGACTCAGATACCGACACGCTGTCGCTGGATAGCACCATCATTCACGTGCAAATGCACGGCACCAGCGCGCGTCGAAATGGAGGCGCCGAGCGATCGGCCGCTTTCGGGGTGGCCTGACGACTAAGTTACACGCGCTGGTCGCCAGCGACCGTGCCCCGGTGATCATCGGTCTCTCACCAGGTCAGCGCTACGATGCATCCTGCGGCAGCGAACTGCTATGCCCTCTCGGTCTGGCCTGCGATCAGCCTCATCTTGCCATGGTCCGCGCCTACGACGACGGGACTCGACGCTTGGCGCTCGAACTCGGCTACCAACCAGTCGTCCCGCCCAAGTCCAACCGGCGCGATCCGCACGAGTACGGCCGTGAAGTGTACCAACACCGCAACTAGGGCCTCTTCACTCTAATCGGGGCTTGTGTCAGAGTTTGGGGAACGGTCTGGCGGCCGGGCTAATGGGGATATGCAACTCACCGATGCACAGTGGGCGCGGATCGCGCCGCTCATGCCGACACCGCGCGGAAACTGCAAGTGCCCACACGGCAGGTGCTGGAGGGTTGGCTGTTCGTGACCAAGGAAGGCTGTAGCTGGCGCTCCTTACCCGAGCGTTTCGGTCCTCGGCACACGGTCTACGTGCGCGGACGGCGTTGGATTGACAAGGGCGTCCTGGAAATTGTCTTCGCCGAGCTACAGCGCGCCGAGCTGGAGGCACAGCTCGAGCAAGCTGAGCCAGACCGACCGCTGCGAATGTCGATCGACAGCACGAGCGTGAAGGTCCATCAGTACGGGACGGGGGCACCTACAAAAGGGGGCGCCAGGCGATCGGACGCTCGCGCGGTGGCCTGACGACTAAGTTACACGCGCTGGTCGCCAGCGACCGCACCCCGGTGATCATCGGTCTCTCACTAGGTCAGCGCCACGATGCATCCTGCGGCCGCGAACTGCTATGCCCTCTCGGTCTGGCCAGCGGTCAGCCTCATCTTGTCATGGACCGCACCGACGACGACGGGACCCGACGCCTGGCGCTCGAACTCGGCTACCAACCAGTCGTCCCGCCCAAGTCCAACCGGCGCGATCCGCACGACTACGGCCGTGAAGTGTACCAACACCGCAACTAGGTTGAACGCTTCCTCTGCCGCCTCAAGCGGTTCCATCGGATTGCCACTCGCTGCGAAAAACTCGACATCCTCCTCGCCGCCGTCCAATTCGTCCTAATCTACGAAATGCTCAACTCAATGTGAACAGACCCTAGTTGGTTCGGGAATCGGCGAGATGCCCGCGGCGGGGCGCGGGTATCTCGATTGTGTGGAAGTCCCCCGTATGAATGATGGTTTGGGGCTACCTCATCGCGATTGCTTCAGTCGCGTCCTTTTGGCGATCGCCTCAAGGGCCTCCTTGTGGCGATCGCTTGATTGTTACTCGGGGGATGATTCTGGGGGCTGATTTACGGGTTGGCGGGACCTTCTCCGACGTCGGCGTGGTCTTCGAGACTCTCCGTCGGTTGGTCGTGGCTCGGATGTTGATTCTGCCGCGCTTGCGTCTCCGGGCTGGTTCTGCTGATTGACGATCTTTGGCTTGCGACGTCTCCGCCGACGGCTTGATCGCTTGGGGGCTCCTTCGTCAGATTCTTCCTGCGCTGGGCTGGGTTGGAGTGACTGGGCGGGGCCCTGCGAGTCCTGGTCTGCCGTGGTGTCCGCTGGTCGATCACCTTGTGGCTGCGATTTGCGGGAGCGGCGTCGACGCCTTCGCTTGGGACGCTCAGACTCCGTTTCGGCGTCATCGTCGCTCCGAGCGGGTGCGGCTGCTTGTCGGAGCGCTGCCGCGCGCTGTTCGTCCTCGCGCTTGGCGCGTTCGGCCTCGAGGAGCGCTTGGTTCGGGGCGTCTTCCGTCCGCACGGCGAGACCGATCTCGTCGGCGGGAACGTCGACGCGCTGGGAGTGGTCGTCGAGCGCGATGGTGACTTTCTGCTGGAGGACGTGGAGCTTAATCACTTTGCCCATGCCGGCAGGGGTGCTGACGCGTTTGCCGACGCGCGGTAGCGAGCCGCGCATGTCGCGGTAGACCTCGTGCTCGAAAGTGAGACAGCAGAGGAGTCGGCCGCAGACGCCGGAGATGCTGTCGGGGTTGAGCGAGAGGTCTTGATCTTTGGCCACGCGGATGCCGACGTGGGGGAAATCGGTCATCCAACTGGAGCAGCACAGTCGCAGGCCGCAAATGTCGTAGCCGTCAATCAGCTTGGCGCGCTCGCGCTGGTTGGCCTGCTGCATCTTGAGCTTGACTTCGTATTTCTCCTCGACGTGGTCGAGCATCGAGCGGAAGTCGACGTGTTCGCCTGCTTGGAACCAGGCGGTGCCACGGTCGCCGTCGAGGTTGAGCTCCACGGCGACTGGATAGAGGCCGAGGTTCTCGCGGACCGAAGAGGAACGCATTTCCTCGAGGATTTGGTCGGCGCGCTCGGACTGCTGGTCGGCGCGCTCGCGGTCGTCGCTGTCGGCGAGGCGCACGATCGGTCGAACGTCGTGCGGGACCGGTTTGGCTGGAGCATCGTCGTCGGGGATTGTGACGACACGGGCGAGTTGGTCGCCTCGTGCGCGGTTGACGACGACATAATCGCCAGGGAAGATTCGCCCTCGAGGGGCGGCGAAGTGATAGATGCGCGAGGCCTCGCGGGTGCGAATGCCGATCACGACTTGGCCGTCATCGACTTCAGGTTCGACAAGCTCGGCAGGCTCAGCCTCTTCGTGGTTTGCTGCCGTGTCCTCGTGGGGCTCGGCGTTGTCCGGTTCCGTTGGCAATGTGTTGGTTGACTCGATGAGAACTGGTGTTTCTATTGGCTCGACTGATTCTGTCAAATCGACGAGATCGGCCTGAGCATCGGGTGGCGACGACTCGGTGCTCGGGCTCTCGCCTGGTTGTTCATCTTGGTCACTCATGAATTGTTCCTGGTGGATGGAATGTTGAGGAGGAGCACATCAAGCGCGAGTCGGGCGTTGACGCCCTTCTGAACGAGCGCGCGAGTGCGTTGCAGCTTCTCCAGAAATTGGCTGACTTCACTTTGATCGTACAGCGCAGCGGCCTCCGCAATGCGCTCTCGCTGTGAAACGTGAACGATGGCGGCAATCTGGTCGGTCTGCTGGAGCCAGAGGTCTCGCCACCAGTCGGTCCAGGCGTCGAGGATCAGTTCGAGGTTGGCGATCGTTTGCGGTGTGGCTGAGCGGCCAACGACTTGCTCGGACCAATCGAATCGTTCGGCGCGGGAGGCGTCGGCGATGCGGACGGCGTCGTCGATCTGAGCGGCGCGCAAGGTGAGCGGATCGCCGTCGCGGAGATTGGCCTGGAGCCAGCCGGGCCGACCGCGGGCGAGCCTCGCCAACTCGGTTCGACGTTCGGCGTCGACGGGGACGCTGATGCGGGTCTCGATTGCCCATTGGTCGAGCCAGTCATCGAGTTGGGCCTGCGGCAACGGCGCGAGTCGGAGTGTGCGGCAGCGCGAGCGGATGGTCTCGGAGAGTCGATCGAGTTGGGCGGTGAGCAGGATGAAATGTACGCGGTCGGGCGGTTCTTCGAGGGTCTTGAGGAACGCGTCGGCGGCGTCGGGGGTGAGCGCCTCGGCGGGATTGATGATGATCACGCGCTGGTCGGCCTCGAACGGGGCGAGCGTGACGACGTGCTCGACGCGACGGATGATGCAGATGCCGATGGTGCGTGTGTTGCGATGGTCGTGGGTGGCGTCGGCGCAGAGCGAGCCTGGTGCGACGACCTCGACATCGGTGTGTTGCGGATCGAGTTTCGGTTGCGCGGGATCAGCGAGGCGACGACAGGTTCGGCAGCGGCGACAGGGACCGTCGGACTGGTGTTCCACGCGTTCGCAGAGCAGCGTTTGGGCGACGCGAATTGCCAGGTCTCGCTTCCCAACGCCGACCGGCCCAGCGATGAGCAGGGCGTGCGGGAGGCGTTCCGCCTCAAACATCGCGGCCAGTGTCCGTCCGGCCATGGTGGATGCGTGAGGCCCCCAGCGGTCGGAGTGTTGGTAGTCAGGCTGTGTGGGATCCGATGACACACTGAGCATCGTCATCTACCGATTTTTCGACTTACGAGGACCACCCGCTCGTTGGGGAGGCTTGTATCATGCGCCGACTCCGAATGCGTCAACACCGTATGTACCGACACCGTATGCGTCATCCCCGTCATTCCTGCGCGGAGCGCGGAAATCTCGATCGAACTGGCACTGTGGTCGCGGTGGAGTGAATGCATCATACGCATGACATCTGTTCTTGGAGTTAGTGGTGATGAACTGTTGTGTGACTTCCTCGTGAGGCTACGAGAGTTCGAGATGGAGCAGGTCTTCGAGTGTTTGACGGCGTCGCACGAGGCGGGCGTCACCGTTGTTGACCATCACGATGGCTGGTCGCAGGGCGAGGTTGTAGTTGCTCTCCATGGCGATCTGATAGGCGCCGCTGGCGGGGATGGCGATCAGCTCGCCGAGCTGAAGCGAGGGCAGCTGTGCGTCTCGGACGAGGACGTCGCCGGACTCGCAGAACTTGCCGGCCACGGTCGCGACCAGGCTGGGCACGGTGTGCATCTGTTCGGCGGCGGCTGCTTCGTACTGCGACTCGTACATGGCGGGTCGGATGTTGTCGGCCATTCCACCGTCGACGGTGACATAATCGCGCGTGTCGGGAATGTGTTTGCGACTAACGACCGAGTACAGGGCGACGCCAGCGCGACCGACGACGGAGCGTCCGGGCTCGATGTGGACGTCGGGCATTAGCAGGCCGTGGGTGTCGCAGGCGGTATGTAGCGCCTCCGCGATTTGGACGGCGTAGCGCTCGGTCGCTGGCGCGAGACGGTCGGCGGTGTAACTCAGAGCCATGCCGCCGCCAGGCGAGAACTCGCGCCACTCGTAGCCGTGGCGCTGCTTCATTTCGGCGGCGAACTCTCCGATGGTGGCGATGCCGTCGGTGTAGGGCTCAACGTTGAACAGCGGCGAGCCGAGGTGGATGTGAAAGCCCGTGACATCGAGGAACGGCGCGTCGATGGCGCGGACGAGAGCGGCCTCGGCCTGGCCTGAGGGCAGGGGGAACCCGAACTTGCTGTCGCGCAGGCCGGTCGTGGTTTTGGCATGGGTCTGAGCGTCGACGCCCGGCGTAATGCGAAGCATGATCGACTGGGTCGACGCTCGTTCGCGGGTGAGCTCGTCGAGCGTTGTCAGTTCGTCATCGTTGTCGACGATGATCCGTCCGACTCCGGCATCGAGGGCGTATTGCAGCTCGTCGCGGGTCTTGCCGTTTCCGTGAAAGGCGATGTGATCGGGGTTCATTCCGCCGGCGAGGGCGACGTGGAGTTCACCGGCTGAGACGACGTCGAGTCCGAAGCCCTCTTCGACCAGGATTTGGGTGAGCGCTGGATTGAGCCACGCTTTGCCGGCGTAGTGCGCTCGGGCGCCGGACAGGTAAGCCCCGAAGTCTCGGAGGTAGTCGCGGCAAGTCTGGCGGATCGTGTGCTCGTCATAAATGTAGAGCGGCGTGCCGAAGGCGTTGGCGAGATCGCGGACGTTGCATCCGCCGATCTGCAGGACGCCGTTCGGGTTGGCTTGAGCGGTGAGTGGGAGGACGTCGGCGAGCGCGTCGGCTGGGGAGAGGTTGGGCATGGGGAATCCGTGGGCTGGCTAGACTGCAGAGAGAGATGTGGAGGTTGTCATGAGTATGGAGTTGCACGCGGAGTCGCGTCTGTTGCGAGTGTATTCGCGAGTCGTGGTGATGCAGATGTCTTGGGGACCATTTGAGAACAACGCATTTGTGCTGGTGGACAAGGGAACGGGCGACGCGGCGATCGTCGATGCTGTGGCTCAGAACGAGTTGGTGATGGCTGGGGTCGAGCAGTCTGGGGCGACGCCGAAGATGGTGCTGTTTACGCATTCGCATCCTGATCACATCAAGTCGTATCACGAGCTCCGCGAGCGATTGGGTCCGAACGTGCCGTACTACATGCACACGTCGGACACTGTGGCCGATGAGCAGCACCCGTGGCTGGAGTCTGACCTCGACATTGATATCCACCTGCAAGGCGGTGAGACGATCCTGCTGGGAGACACGCAGTTGGAGGTGTTGCATACGCCGGGCCACACGACCGGATCGGTGTCGTATTACATTGCCGATGGTGAAGATCCTTACTGTGTGGTCGGGGACACACTGTTTCCGGGCGGGCCAGGCAACACTCGAGGGATGCCGCAGGTGACACAGGAGGTACGGTCAATTGTGACGAAGCTCTACGGGCTGCCGGAACATACGCTGACATTCAACGGACATGGCGACGACACCACGATCGGTGCGTCGATCGATGAGTTCGTCCAGGGCGCGATGGAACACTCGATTGTGCGAGACAACGCATCGGGCGACACCTCGTGGGGCGTGAGCTAGTGGCGCCGCGCGAGGACGGTGTCCCGCAAATTGCCACGTTGGATAACGGATTGCGCGTCCTGAGCGCACCGATGGCTTCAGCGCGTTCGGCGTCGGTGTCGGTCTATGTCGGCGCTGGGTCGCAGTACGAGACTGATGAACTCGCTGGCGTATCGCACATGGTCGAGCACTGTGTGTTCAAAGGATCGAAGCGCTATCCCCAGGCGGCCGATATCTCGATGGCCATTGAGGGGGTCGGCGGCTACATCAATGCCGGCACCGATCGTCAGTTGACGGTCTACTACGCGAAGGTTCCTGGACCGGATTGGGAGACGGCGGTCGACGTGATTGTCGACATGGTCAGTCAACCGAGGTTCGAGCGGGACGAGCTGGAGAAGGAACGGTCGGTCATCCTCGAAGAGTTGGCGCAGATTGAGGACTCGCCGTATCAACTGGTGGCGGAGTTGATGTCGGAAGTGATGTGGCGAGGGACCCCGCTCGGTCGGGATATTGCGGGCACACCTGAGACGGTCAAGGCGATCCCGTACGAGGACACCGTGTCGTACTGGCGATCGCAATACTCCCCGGGCAACTCGTTGGTCTCGGTGGCTGGAGAGATTGATCCTGATGCGGTGCTCGCTCGAATTGCGGAGCGCACGAGTGATTGGTTGCCGGCGGAGGCAGCCGAGCGACGACCAGCGCCGCTGTCGACTGACGGCGAGCGGATTGGAGTCCGAGCCAAGGAAACGGAGCAATCGCAAATCACGATTGGCCTTCCCGCCGTGCCATCGACGCATCCAGATCGGCATGCGCTGGGTCTGATGGCGGCAATTTTGGGCGACGGGATGAGTTCGAGGCTGTTCCTCAAGGTGCGCGAGGAGCTGGGCCTGGTGTACGACGTCCACGCGTCATTGTCGTTGCTCCGCGACTCCGGAGTGATGCACGTGTCGATGGGGGTTGACCCTGAGAACGTTCAGCGCGCGTTGCAGGCGACGCTCGGCGAGCTCTCGCGCATTCGCGACGGCGTGAGCGAGGAGGAGTTGCAACTGGTGCGTCGGCTGGCGGCGGGTCGGATGTTGATGGGAATGGAGGAATCGCGCGCGGTGTCGGCGTGGAACGGGAGCCAGATGCTGCTGTACGGCGAGGTGAACTCTGTCGACGACGAGAATGAGCGCTACCAAGCAGTGACGACGGATGATGTCGCAAGGATGGCGAACGAGTTGCTGCGGGAGGAAGAACTTCGTCTCGCCGTGGTGGGTCCGTCGGCGAGTGCCGAGCAGTTGCGAGAGATGTTGCGTTTCTAGGTGGTTGGGTGAGCTGCTCCTGATCGCGAGGCACCGAGCCGAGCAGGCCCCCGCATTCGCGGGGGAATTGGGATTTGTGGGTCGCCGAGTTGGATTCTGTGCGTCGCTGGGTTGGGTGGGTGGTGTTAGGTGGGTTGGTGGAGGAGGGCTCGGAGGTGGTTGATTTCTCCGGCGTGGTAGACGTCGTGGATGGCGATGGCGTCGAGGATTCGGCGTGTTTCCCATTGCTCGCCCCAGTAGGTTCGGCGTGGGGCAGTGAGTTCTTGGTCGTCGGTGAGCTGGGTGACGGCGGCGATGACTTGTAGGTGACATAGTTCGAGCCACTCGAGCAGGTCCTCGAATGAGGCCTCACCGATCGGTTCTTCGTGGGGCCAGGTGCTCCAGAAGGTGTGCTTTCCCTCGCCAAATGCGTGGTCGACGTGCATCACCTTGACGGCGCCGCAGTGGATGATGAGGTCGCGCATCGTCCGTCCGCCGCCGGGGACGACCTGGTCGAGATTGGCTGTCGTGATTGAAGAGAGGTTCTGGATCAGCGAGTGCTCAGGCTTTTTGTTGAACGACTGATCGAGGCTCCAGATGAGATGTTCGAGAACGTCTCGGGACATGTGGGAGGATCGTCCTTCCTGAATACTTCAATCGGGATCAGAGCACGCTGATCAGCTCGTCCGATTTGGCGCGACGTTTGGCGATCAGGTCTCCGAGTTTGAGTTCGCAGAGCTGGGCGGCGTGTTCCATGCCGCAGACGTTGCAACCGTCTCGACAGTCTGCGGTGGTGAGCTCGTTCCAGGTGCGCTGCCATTCCTTGCGGAGGAAGGCCTCGGAGACGCCTGAGGCGATGTGCATCCAGGGGAATCGCTCCCAGAGGTCGCGTTCGCGGTGACAGTAGAAGGCAGGGTCGAGGCCGTGCTGAGCCATCGCGTCCCACCAGAGGTCTTCGCGGAGATGCTCGCTCCAGGCGTCGAACTTGGCGCCGTTGCGCCAAGCGGTCTCGATCACCGGTGCGAGGCGGCGGTCGCCGCGCGAGAGGACGCCTTCGAGGATCGACTCCTGCGGGTCGTTCCAGCTGAGGTCGAGTCGCGCCTGGCGGGTGCGTCGCTTGAGCAGTTGGTGTTTCGGTTCGAGTTCGGCGGGTGTTTCCTGTCGGGCCCACTGGAATGGAGCGTGCGCTTTGGGCACGTGGTTGGACGTCGAGACTCGGACGCGGGCGCGGTTCCCGACGATTTGCCGGCCGATCTGCTTGACCTGGGCGGCCCAGTCGACGATGCCCTCGACGTCGGACATGGTCTCGGTGGGTAGTCCGACCATGAAGTAGAGCTTGATCGAGGTCCAACCTTGCTCGAATGCGTTGCGGGCGGCGTCGAGCAGGTCTTGTTCGTCGACCACTTTGCTGACGGCGTTGCGCAGGCGCTGCGATCCGGCCTCGGGTGCGAAGGTCATCGAGTGTTTCTTGCGCGGTGAGCAGAGGAGCGCAACGTCGACCGAGAAGCTGTCGACCCGGGTTGATGGGAGTGAGATGCCGATGTCCTCGCCGAACTCGGTGCGCAGGGCGCGGACGATCGATTTGATCTGTGAGTGGTCGGTTGAGGAGAGGGAAACGAGCGAGAGGTCGTCGAAGCCGGTGTTGCGGAAGAGCTCCTTGGCTCCGGCGACGACCTCTTCCGGCGTGCGCTCGCGGAGTGGTCGGTAGATCATTCCGGCCTGACAGAAGCGACAGCCTTGGGTGCAGCCGCGCTGGATCTCGATGCCGGCGCGGTCGTGGACGGTCTGGAGGTATGGGACGATCGGCTTGGTCAGGATCGGCGGAAGTCCCTGGATGAATCGCTTGACGACGGGGATCGAGGCTGCGTCGTCGGTGGTGGTGATTTCTGCGGGGGTACCGTCTTCGGCGTAGTGCCATTCGTAGAATCGCGGCACGTAGACACCGGGGATGCGGGCGAGCGCTCGCAGGACGTCGAGCCGTGCGGCTCCTTGAGACTTGGCCTCGTGCAGGAGTTGGTTGACCTCGAGGATGACGTCTTCCGCTTCGCCGAGGATGAAGGCGTCGATGAAGGGTGCGAGCGGCTCGGGGACGAGCGCGCCGGAGCCTCCGGCGAAGATGATCGGGTCGTCCTCGCTTCGTTGGAGGCTGCGGATCGGGATGCCGGCGAGGTCCAGCATGTCGAGGATGTTGGTGTAGGTGAGCTCGTAGGAGAGGGAGAAGCCGAGCGCGTCGAAGTCGCGCAGGCCGTGTCGGGTCTCAAGCGAGCAGAGTGGCTGTCCATGACGACGAAGGCTGTCGGCCATGTCGGGCCAGGGGGTGTAGCACCGCTCGGCGAGGGTGTCCGCGGTGTGGTTGAGGAGGTCGTACAAGATGGCGAGGCCACCGTTGGACTGGCCGATGTCGTAGAGGTCGGGATAGATCAGGGCCCAGCGAACGTTGCGTTCGCGCCAGTCATGCTCGATCACGTTCCATTCGCCGCCGATGTATCGGGCAGGTTTGGAGACGCCACGGAGGATGGGGTCGAGGTCGACGGTTGGCATCGGTCATCTCGCGGGTCGAGTGGGAGCGTGGGCAGTAGATCCACGCTATCAGAGAGGGAGGGGCGAGCGATTTGTCGGTGTGGGCTGTGGGTGTGTTGGTCGGACCGGTGCCGCATGTCCGTCAGACCTGCACCCCAAGTCCGTCATTCTTGCGCGCAGCGCGAGAATCTCGATCGGTGCGGCAAGGGTCGATGTGGTGTCGTGGACGCATCAACGGGGTGGATGTTGGCGCTGGTCTCGGCGAGATACCCGCGGCGGAGCGCGGGTGTGACGGACTTGGGGCGCGGGTTTGGCGGATTGGTGGGGGTGGGTTTCTCCTTAAGCGTCTTGGATTCGTGTACAATGGTGGTGCGCTGTGAGGCGCCTGGATTCATTTGAGCGGTTGAACGCTCTGGACTTATTGGCGGCCGCATGGCCGCCTTTTCCATTTTGAGAGTTTGTGGGACCTGCTGTGATGGCGGCGGCGCGACGATTTTGGGATTGGTCGCTGTGGCCAGTCTGGTGGCTGCGTCGCGGGATCTTGCACTCAATTTCGACGCTAGAGATTCTGCTGGGTGGATTTGGGCTTGTGGCCGCTCTGGTCATGGCGGCATTGTTGTCGCCGGTGCTGGGGGCGCTGCCTGGAGCCGCGGGCGACTTCGCGCCGATCGGGGTGGCGATCCTGCTCGCGCCGATTGGGATCGGCGTGGCGCTTGGTCGGCGTGTGGAGGTGGAACGGTTTATCAACACGGTACGTGGTCGGGCCGACGAGGTGGCCGAGTCGGTCGCCTTGGTGCGACCGGCGGCGCCGTCCGAGGTGATTCTGGATACGTCCGCGATTATCGATGGTCGGATTGCGGAGGTCGTGGCCTCAGGCTTCCTCCTGGCCGATGTGGTCGTGCCGCGGTTTGTCCTGGATGAGCTGCGTCGGGTGGCGGACAGCTCGGACGCGCAGAAACGTGGACGCGGACGTGCTGGTCTGGAGCTGTTGGCGCGGCTGCAGAGCGATGACTCGGTCGCGACCGTGATCGTGGAGGATGGACCCGATGGGAGTGTTGGCGATGTGGATGCTCGGTTGGTCCGCATGGCGAAGACGCGCGGTGCCGCGCTGGCGCTGACCGATTCCAACTTGGCTCGCGTGGCCGAGCTCGAGGGTGTGCGGGCGTTGAATCTGAATGTGCTCGCCAACGCGGTGAAGACGAATGTCTTGCCTGGCGAGCCGCTGCGGGTTGAGGTGATTGAGCCGGGTCGGAATGACGAGCAGGGAGTTGGGTATCTGCCCGACGGAACGATGGTGGTGATCGAAGATGGTCGCGGCGCCGTCGGAGAAGTGCGTGATTTGGTTGTCAAGCGGGTAATTCAGACGCAGGCGGGTCGGATGGTGTTTGCTCAGTTGGCTGATCGAGTGGGTGCCGCGTGAGGCAGGGCGTCAGGCGTCAGCGGTGAAGGTCGGAGTGATCATCCTGGCCGCGGGCAGCAGCCGTCGGATGGGTGGCGGCGACAAGCTCTTGGCTGAGCTGGGAGGTCGGCCGGTGTTGGCTTGGACGCTCGATGCCTTCGAGGAGTGTGTCGCGGTTGACGACGTGGTCGTGGTGACCTCGGCGGCGAATCGGGCTGAAGTGGCTCTGCTGTGTCGCGGTTTGAGCAAGGTTCGAGCGTTGGTGAACGGCGGAGCGGAACGGCAGGATTCGGTCTGGGCGGGGCTGTCGGCGTTGGGTCAGGCTGAGGTCGTGGCTGTCCACGATGGCGCGCGTCCGCTGATCACGTCTGAGGCGATTCGCGAATGTATCGAGCGAGCGGCGAGCGGCGTTGGCGTGATCGCGGGCGGGCCGTCGGTTGACACGGTGAAGGTCGTGAATGCGGATGAGGAGGTCGTTTCGACGCCGGATCGGGCGACACTGCGGGCGGTCGCGACGCCGCAGGTCTTCTCGGCGCGGACGCTGCGTCGAGCGCACGAGGCGGCGCGGGCCGACCACTTCTTGGGCACCGATGACGCGAGCCTGGTGGAGCGGATTGGCGAGTCGGTGGTGGTCCACGATGTGGGCGTGCCGAATCCGAAGATCACGGCTCCGGCAGATCTGGTGTTGGGAGAGGCGTTGCTGGGCGCTCGGTATGAGTTGCGGACGGGGATTGGGATCGATTCGCACCGATTTGCACGTGATGGGGAGGGTCGGGCGCTCGTTCTTGGCGGTGTGGAGATTCCTGGTGCGGTTGGGTTGGCTGGGCACTCGGACGCCGATGTGTTGACGCACGCGATCATCGATGCGCTCCTCGGTGGGGCTGGGTTGGGCGATATCGGGGAGGTGTTTGGCACGGCCGATCCGGAATGGGCCGGTGCGAGTTCGGTGCGGATGCTCGGTCTGGTGATCGAGCGGATGGCGGCGATCGGCGCCGTACCACAGTCTGTGGACGCGACGGTGATCGCGGAGCGGCCGCGTTTGCGTCCGCACATTGCGTCGATGCGGGAGCGATTGGCGGAGGCGCTGGGGGTTGATGTGTCGGCGGTGAACGTCGCGGCGACGACGGCCGAGGGGATGGGAGCGCTCGGTCGGGCAGAGGGGATTGCCACACACGCGGTGGCGACGGTGCGGGTGAGGCGAGTGCCAGGGCGTTCGTCGCGGGACGTATAGGCTGACAACATGGATTTCTTGTATCGCTTTGGTCGTTGGTATCTGTCGTTTGTTGACGAGACGTGGGCGGACATTCAGTTCACGATGGAGCGCGATCCAGCGGCGACGAATTGGCTCGAGGTCTTGCTGGCCTATCCGGGCATTCATGCGTTGATGCTGCATCGGGTGTCGGGGGCGTTGATGCGGATCGGGTTGCCTGTCGTGCCGCGATTTCTGTCGCATTTAGGGCGGAATCTGACCGGGATTGAGATTCATCCTGGCGCGCGGATCGCTTCGCCGTGCCTGATCGATCATGGGATGGGCGTCGTGATCGGCGAGACCGCCAAGATCGGTCGGCGATGTCATCTGCATCAGGGGGTGACCCTGGGCGGGACGTCGACGATGCGCACGCAGCGGCATCCGATGTTTGGAGACGACGTGCTGGTCGGGGCTGGTGCCTCGATCATCGGGGCGATCAATATCGGCAATGGGGCACGGATCGGAGCTGGGGCGGTCGTGGTGTCGAACGTCCCGCAGTACTCGACGGTGGTTGGTGTGCCGGGACACGTGGTCGCGTACTACGACCCAGGTGACGACACGATCCTGCGTTTGCCCGACCCCGAGCATGACCGCATCGAGTCGTTGGAGGAGACGGTCTCGGACTTGCGCTTGGAGATGCGTCGGCTGCGAGACCTGGTGGAGGATGTCGAGGCGCATCCTGGAGAGACAGCAGCGGGCTGAGCTCAGGGTGTTGTCTAGGCTTTGTTGAGGAGCCGCAACACAGTGCGACGGCGTTTGGAGGTTGTCACGTGGAGCTGTATAACACGCTGACTCGGCGCAAGGAGCCGTTTGAGCCGGTCGACGATCCGATTTCGATGTATGTCTGCGGGATCACACCGTACGACGACGCGCATCTGGGTCATGCGATGTCGATCATCATCTTCGACACGCTGCGTCGATATCTGGAGTGGCGCGGTCGACGGGTGCGATTGGTTTACAACTTCACCGATGTCGATGACAAGCTGATCGCGCGGGCGGCGCAGGAGGGAATCACGGTCTCGGAGCTGGCGGAGCGGCAGATTTCGTCGTTCATGGGTGAGTGGCGAGAGCTCGGGATCGCGCCGGCGGATGTGCATCCTCGGGCGACCGAGGAGATCCCGCAGATGTTGGATCTGATTGCCGGGCTGATCGAGAAGGGGATGGCGTATCCCGCCGGTGGCGACGTGTACTACCGAGTCCGCGAAATGCCGGGCTATGGGAAATTGTCGGGACGGACGCTGGCGGACATGATCTCGGCGGAGCCGACGGACATTGGGGTTGAGAAGGAACACGCGATGGACTTCACGCTCTGGAAGGGCGCGAAGCCTGGCGAGCCACAGTGGGAGAGTCCGTGGGGACCAGGGCGTCCTGGCTGGCATATTGAGTGCTCGGCGATGTCGATTCGCTATCTGGGCGAGCAGATTGATCTGCACGGTGGCGGTATGGACTTGATTTTCCCGCACCACGAGAACGAGATCGCGCAGTCGGAGGGGTACTCGGGCCTGGACCCGTTTGTCCGTCACTGGATGCATAACGCGATGATGCAGGTCGGCGGCGAGAAGATGTCGAAGTCGACCGGCAAGATTGTGCGGTTGCGCGAGGGGTTGGATCGGTATGGCGCGGACGGCCTGCGGATGTTCGTACTGGGCGGGCACTATCGCTCGCCGTTGACGTATTCGGAGGCGTCGCTGACCTCGGCATCGCGGGGCGCGGAGCGTCTGCGCACGGCGGCGACGTTGCCCTTGGTTGATGGCGAGGGCGAGATAGCGGCTGACGAGTATCGCGAACGATTCGTTGCGTCGCTGGAGGATGATCTGAATACGCCTCAGGCGTTGGCGGCGCTGTTTGACTTGGCTCGCGAGATTAACCGAGCGCGTTCTGAGGATCGTCCGGCGGGCGCGGCGCGTGAAGCACTCGTGGAACTGGGCGGCGTGCTGGGGTTGGGCTTTGCCGGAGTGTCGGCGTCGGGCGAGTCGGATGCGGGGCCGTTTATCGATCTGTTGGTCTCGTTGCGCCAGGAGCTGCGTGGCGCGAAGCAATATGAGCTGGCGGACTCGGTCCGCGAGCGGTTGTCGGAGCTCGGTGTGGGTCTCGAGGACACGCGCGAGGGAACGCGTTGGCGCCGACTCCAGCCGGAGGCAGAAGCGGTCGAGGAACCGCCGTCGGCGGATCCGATCGTGGAGAGCGCGCTGCGCTTCTGAGCGTCAGCGCGCCGTCGCCTGAGTGACGCCTGAGTGATCAGTCGCGGGCGCGAATGTCGATTCGGCGATGGGCTGCGAACGCAGTCGTCGCGGCGAGCACGGTCGCGAGCAAGATTGCGCTGATCGCGAACCAGCTTGAGGAGGTCGAGGAATCGGCGAGGCCGCCCGAGCCGGAGGTTGGGTAGTCGTCGGACATGCTGTCGGACGGGCTGTCAGGTGGGAAAGCGCAGGGAAAGACTTCCATGCCCTCGGGGACCGATGCGCCGAACCCGGCGAGTAGGTCGAGGGCTTCGGTTGCGGTGTAGGCCTGGCCGCGGATGTCGATTGATTCGATGACGTGACGGTCGTCGACGGAGATGATGATGTCGTAGGTGCGGCCGCCGGCGCTGACGGTTTCGGTGTAGCTCCCGGCATCGAGGTTGGTGCAGATTTCGTCGCTGGCCATCGCGCCTAGCGGTGACTCCGTTGCGGCTTCCGCGCAGTCGACGATGGCGATGCCGTCGGGCAGCGGGTAGGGGTCCTCGCCGCCGAAGATGTCGAGCATGGCGGCAGGCGGGACAGTGCGTCCGCCTGGTTCAATGAAGTTGGTGACGAGGCCGCCCTGCTCGATGGTGACGGTGAAGGTGACCTCGCCGTCGCGGTCGCGCGCGGGGGCGGCGAACGTGTGCTCGCCGGGCGCGAGGGTGAGACAGACGGTCACGGCGGTTGCTTGCGCTGAGGCAGTGGGCGCGGAGGTGAGCGGAACTGCGCTGATCAACAGCGCAGCCATGACGAGTGCGGTCAGGAGGCGGAGCATGGGCTTCCTCTGGCTCTGGAGTTGGATGTGTTCTGAAGCTCACTCAGAGTAGCTTGCCTGTTGATTGGAGGCTGTTTCGCTTTGCACCGACTCTGTCGGTGCTGCTCTGGGGACGATGTGTTGTTGCGGACGGATCGGCAGGGTTGCGGCTGGTGCTGGGGTCTGCGAGATACCCGCGGCGGAGCGCGGGTATGACGAATCTTTTGGGATGCGAGTGTGACGAAGTGGCGGGGTGCGGGTATGACGAAGCGACCGGGTGCGGCGAGTTTGTCAGGAGCTTCCTGAGACGAATTTGTCAGAGGCGTCCCGTCTGACGGTTTAGGATCGAGTTGGGCCCAGGTGGCGCAATTGGCAGCGCAGCCGATTTGTAATCGGCAGGTTGGGGGTTCGAATCCCCCCTTGGGCTCCAGAAAGTGTTGTCTGGTTTGCGTGCTGGTGAACAGAGGGTTGGCTGATCGAGGTGGGCGGACGCGGTCGAGGTGGGTGTTGGGTAGGTGGTTGGGGGGTAAGATGTGAAGAGTGTCGGGGTGGGTGAGTGGCTAATACCACCGGTCTGTAAAACCGGCGCCGAAAGGCTTCGCAGGTTCGAATCCTGCCCCCGGCACCAGCATTGAGGAACAGCCGCTGCGGCACTGAGCTTGTCGTTAGCGGCTCTGGTGTTGCAGTTGGCTATTCGGTAGCTGGGCAACGACCGATCCGTCGGAGCGGAGCTGGCCCGCATAGCTCAGTCGGTAGAGCGCGTTCTTGGTAAGAACGAGGTCTTCAGTTCAAATCTGAATGCGGGCTCCATCCGTTGGTTTCGTTGGAGCGTTTGGCGACAAACGCGAGTGCAGAGACAGCAGGAGGAACGAAGATGGCGCGACAGGTATACGAGCGGACGAAGCCACACGTGAACGTGGGTACGATCGGTCACGTGGATCACGGGAAGACGACGTTGACGGCGGCGATCACGAAGGTGTTGGCGCTGGGCAACGAGCAGGTGTCGTTCTCGAGTTTCGACTCGATTGACAACGCACCGGAGGAGCGAGCGCGAGGGATCACGATCGCGATTGCGCACGTGGAGTACGAGACCGAGAGTCGGCATTACGCGCACATCGACGCGCCGGGTCACGCGGACTACATCAAGAACATGATTACGGGCGCCGCCCAGATGGATGGCGCGATTCTGGTCGTAGCGGCACCGGACGGACCGATGCCGCAGACGCGGGAGCACATTCTCCTGGCTCGTCAGGTCGGGGTCCCGCGGATGGTGGTCTACCTGAACAAGGTCGATCAGATGGACGACGAGGAGCTGCTCGATCTGGTCGAGCTTGAGGTCCGAGAGTTGCTCAGCGACTACGAGTTCCCGGGCGATGACATTCCCGTAATTCGTGGTTCAGCGCTGGGCGCGCTGGAGTCGGACGTTGAGGATCAGTCGGCGGATGAGTATGCGTCGATTGTGGAGTTGATGGAGGCGGTGGACGACTACGTCCCGACGCCGCCACGTCCGGTGGAGCAACCGTTCTTGATGCCGATTGAGGATGTGTTTGGGATCAAGGGTCGAGGCACGGTGGCGACCGGTCGGATCGAGCGCGGGATTGTGAACTCGGGCGAAGAGATCGAGATTGTGGGGATCAAGGACACGCGGACGACGGTGGTGACGGGTGTGGAGATGTTCAAGAAGACCTTGCCGACAGGCGAGGCTGGGGACAACGTCGGCTGTCTGCTGCGCGGGATCGACCGTGAGGAGATTGCGCGTGGTCAGGTGCTGGCGGCACCGGGCTCGATTACGCCACACACAGCGTTTGAGGCTGAGGTGTACATCCTGTCGAAGGACGAGGGTGGACGGCATAGTCCGTTCTTCCCTGGGTACCGACCGCAGTTTTACATTCGGACGACGGATGTGACAGGTGAGATCGGGCTGCCTGAGGGTGTGGAGATGGCGATGCCGGGGGACAACGTGCAGATGAGTGTGCGGTTGATTTCCCCGATTGCGCTGGAGGAAGGGTTGCGCTTCGCGATTCGCGAAGGTGGCCGCACAGTTGGCGCGGGCGCGGTCAGCCGAATCATCGAATAACGCCGCAATCGTCGCCGACGTAGCGCGGCAGGGCAAAATCGTGCGAAGATGGAGTCATCCCAGCGAATGCACCGTCACGCAGTCGCGTCCGAGGGGTTGAAGAAGGGAGTCGGTCATGGCGAAGGGTGATCGCGTGTTTATCACGATGCGCTGCCGTGAGTGTCAGTCGCATACGTATCACACGAAGAAGAATCGTCGGAACGATGCCGACCGGTTGGAGCTGACGAAGTATTGCCCGCATTGTCGAACGCGTCGGGCGTATCGGGAGACTCGGTGATTCGTGGCCAGATCGCGAGATAGTCGCCGACGTCGCGGTCGGCGCGGTGGACAACCACGCGCAGCGGCGTCGACTCCGCGTCCCACACGGGGGAGCGCCTCTTCCGGTGATGCTGGCTCCGCGTCGGTGTCTGGAGGAACGGGCGAGGCAGCAGCGCTGCCGGCGCGTCCGCGTCGGGAGATCGCGGCATCGCGACCGACCACCGCCGAGGCGCCACGTGTGCGCAGCCTGTGGTATCGATTGACGCATCCGCGGGCGATCTTGGCGATCATTGATGAGTTGCGTAAGGTCGTTTGGCCGACGCGCCAGGAGACGGCGAATCTCACGGTCGTGGTGCTCGTTGTGGCGATCGCGGTCGGGATCTTCCTCGGCGCGATCGACTTCGGGCTGAATCGGGTGGTTGAGGAGACGTTGTTGCCCTAATGACGACTTCACGTGAGACACCAGACACCGATGTTGGCGGGAGCGGATTCGGTCGCCGAGAGATGACCGCTGCCGAGCGCGAGCTCGAAGAGGTCATGGCGGCGGCGAGAGCGCTCGGGATCGAGGCGGAGGCTGAGTCGGCCGAGGCTCAGATTGACACGACCGCAGCGGAGGCGCTGGTCGAGTTGGGGCTCGATCGACCGGTCGAGCAGGAGGCGACACCGATCGCCTCGTTCCTGCAAGACGATGAGAGCGCGGAGCCGGAGTCCGAGCCGGAGATCTCGATTGAGGGCATCCAGGAGCCGGGCGCGGCATGGTTTGCGATCAATACGTATACCGGACATGAGAATCGGGTTCGAGAAGCGCTCGACAAGCGCATCGTCAGCATGGACGCGGAAGAGCAGTTCGTCGAACTTCGACCGGAGCAGGCTGGTGAACGAAAGCGTGGCATGGCAGATCGGCGATTTGTCCTGGTGCCGACCCAGCAAGAGGTGGAGATTCGCGGGGGGAAGCGTCGGGAAGTGGAGCGCAAGCTGCTGCCGGGCTATGTGCTGCTCCAGATTCGGTTGGACGACACCACGGGGCAGCTTTCCGATCAATCGTGGCACGTCGTCAATGGGACGGCGGGCGTGACGGGATTCGTGGGCACGCGTGAGGAACTGCGCGATCGCGCGATTCCGCTGCCAGCGATGCAAGTGGCGAGCATTATCGGTCAGACGCAGGTGGAGGAACCACGCGTGCGCGTGGGATTCTCGGTCAACGACTCGGTCCGCCTCACGGATGGGCCATTCGTCGACATGGTCGCCGAGGTAGAAGAGATCAACATCGAAAAGGGCAAGGTTCGGGTGCGGATTTCGATGTTCGGTCGAGAGACGCCGCTGGAGCTTGATTTCGATCAGGTGGAGAAACAATAGGCATTCCTGAGGACAACAAGTAGGCTACCGACGGTCCGCGGGCGCAGGTTCTGCGCTTTGACGGTCGCTCGGGGCGAAACGAGGGGGTTGGCTGGATGGCGAAGCGTGTACGAGCAGTGTTGACACTGCAGCTTGAGGCGGGCAAGGCGAGTCCGGCACCGCCGGTTGGTCCTGCGCTGGGTCAGCACGGCGTTGGGATCATGGAGTTCGTCAAGAGCTACAACGAGCGCACAGCGTCGAACGCTGGTGAGCTGATTCCGGCGCAGATCACCGTGTATGAGGATCGCTCATTCACGTTCGAGCTGCGCACGCCGCCGGCATCGGACCTGATCCGACGCGCCGCGGGGCTGGAGAAGGGTGCCTCGGAACCGCGCCGCGAGGTCGCGGGTTCGATCACGTCCGACCAGGTGCGAGCGATCGCCGAGCAGAAGATGCAAGATCTGAATGCAAACGACATCGAGGCCGCGATGCTGATGATCGCCGGGACGGCGCGCTCGATGGGCGTGGAAGTCGAGAATTAGTCATGTCAAAGCGAGGCAAGCGCTACCGAAGCGCGCTGGAGTCGTACAGCAAGGAATCGCATTATCCGCCGAGTGAGGCGGTCGCGCTGGTGAAACAACTGGCGACGGCGAAGTTTGACGAGACGGTCGAGTTGCACATTCGCACCGGTCTCGACGTGCGGCACGCCGATCAGCAGTTGCGCGGCACCGCGCGGCTCCCGCATGGTCTGGGCAAAGTGGTCCGCGTGGCTGTGTTTGCCGATGGTGATGCGGCGACGGCGGCGAGCGAGGCCGGCGCGGAGATCGTGGGATCGGACGACCTGATTCAGCGAGTCCAGGATGGGTTCACCGACTTCGACGTGGCCGTGGCCCAACGAGAGTTGATGGGCAAGGTGGGGCGTCTCGGTCGCATTCTCGGTCCCCGCGGGCTGATGCCGAATCCTCGAGCGGGAACGGTCGTCGATCGGAATGATGTGGCGAAGGCGGTCGGCGAGGCGAAGGCCGGTCGGGTTGAGTTCCGCACGGACCGTGAAGCGTCGGTGCATGTCCCGCTGGGCAAGGCGAGTTTCGGTGAGGACCAGTTGTTGGACAATCTGACGACGATGGTCTCGGAGATCGTCAAGGCGAAGCCGTCGGGTGCGAAGGGGAGCTACATTCGCTCGCTGAACATCGCGTCGACGATGGGGCCTGGGGTGAAGCTGGAGCATCAATCGACGCTGGCGCTGAAGGCGGACTAGGGTCTGGTCGGGCGCTCATCTGGGGCTTCTGTCGACGTGCTGAGCGGATAGCTGCGTTCTCCAGGATGTATCGCCCTCCGCCGAAGCGGAGACAGGGTCTCCGTGGGTGGGGATTGAGTCGGACTCGTGTGCTTGGGTGCTTGACTCGGCCATGTCACTGGATGGATTCCCGCCTTCGCGGGAATGACGGAAAGGGGCGGGAATGACAGTGTGGTGCGGGGATGACGGAGTGGGGCGGGAATGATGGAGTACGGGGACGAAGGAATGGCGGGGCGAAGCCGTCGGGTGCGAAGGGGAGCTACATTCGCTCGCTGAACATCGCGTCGACGATGGGGCCTGGGGTGAAGCTGGAGCATCAATCGACGCTGGCGCTGAAGGCGGACTAGGGTCTGGTCGGGCGCTCATCTGGGGCTCCTGTCGGCACGCTGCGCGGATAGCTGCGTTCTCCAGGATGTATCGCCCTCCGCCTATGCGGAGACAGGGTCTTCGTGGGTGGGGATTGAGTCGGACTCGTGTGCTTGGGTGCTTGACTCGACCATGTCACTGGATGGATTCCCGCCTTCGGAGGCCTTTGATTAATTTGATCCCCCTCGCAGGGGGAGCTGTCGCGGAGCGACTGAGCAACTGTCTTGGAAGTCAAGCGTGTTGAGGTGGTTGCCAAGGGGTGTTGCTCTTGAGGATGGCGTTGAGGATGACCAGTAGTTTGCGCATACAGGCGGTGAGCGCGACCTTCTTGGGTTTGCCCCGGTCGAGCAGGCGCTGGTAGTAATCGCTGATCACGGGGTTGTGGCGGGTGGCGACGAGGGTGCCCATGTAGAGCGCCGCACGGACCGTGGCGCGACCGCCCCAGATGCTGCGCCGGCCACGCCATTGGCCACTGTCGCGGTTGAAGGGGGCGACGCCGACCAGGGCCGCGACCTGGCGCCGGTCGATTTGGCCCAGTTCGGGCAGTTGGGCGAGCAGGATGCGCGAGATCTGCGGTCCGACGCCGGGCACGCTCTGCAAGAGCTGGTCCTGTGCCCGCAAGTGGGGACTGTCCTGGATGCTGGCCTGGAGCTCGTCCTCGATTCGCTCGCGTTCCTGCGTGAGCCAGGCGATGTGCGCCTCGATCCCGGCTCGCAGGGTGGGGGTGGTGGCGCGGCAGCGTTGGCCCTCGGCGACCAGCATCGCGACCAGTTGTCGACGTCGGGCGAGCAGCTCACGCAGATGCTGGGTCTCGGCATCGGGCAGCGGGCGCAGCTGCAGCGGGACGGCCTCAGCGAAGTGGGCCAGGACGGCGGCGTCGAGCGCGTCGGTCTTGGCCAGCCGGCCGGTGGCGCGGGCGAAGTCGCGAACCTGGCGCGGGTTGACCACCACCATCGGCAACCCCGCCGCGGCCAGCTCCGCGACCAGCGGCCGCTCCAGACCGCCGGTCGCCTCCAGCACGATTCGTGTCGGTGCCAGCGCCTCCAACTGACTGACCAGGGCGTCGATCCCGGCCGTGTCGTTGTCCACCCGCTGGGCGGGTCCGTCAGCCGGCCGGATGGCGAGATCCAACCACTGTTGTGATACGTCAATGCCGACGTAGCGACTCGTCTCGGTCATCTCCCACTCCTATCCTGCGTAGGCCCGTCCTTGCAAGATGAGGGCTCCAGGGCCCGGGCAACTGTTCGGGCTCTCTCGCTGTAGTGGTGCGGCGACCCAAGCTCAGTCACGGCCTCACAGGCCCAGGGGGAATCGGTCTACCGCACCACGCTTCGCCCCGGGAAACACTTGTTCCCGGGGCGACAGCGAAGATACAAGGGGGTCCTGCTGGCGCAGGTAGCAGATAGGGCTTGGCGGAGAAGGACCCCCTCCGCCTTCGGCACCTCCCCCTGCGAGGGGGAGGAAAGAGATGATGCAAAGGTCTCCCTTCCCGGGAATGAGGGATTGGGGCGGGAATGACGGCACGGCGCACGGCTAATGGAGCGACAGCGGACGACGGAGTGAGGTGGGAATGTTGGAGAAGGGCGTGGGTGACGGCGTGGGGCGAGGATGGTTACTGGTGTTCGTCGGGTGCTGGTTGGGCGTGTTGGTTTGGGGTTCGTTACTTGGGTGGCGGACTATTGGGTGGGGTCTGGGATAGGCTAGGGAGAGAACAGGGAGTGCATTTGCCGCCCGAGACCGCTGGCGGTCCACGATGTTCTGTGAACTTGGTGGATCTGGAAACGTCCAGCGCAGGCAGCGACCGGGATGATGCTCGCGAGTGGGCGAGCTGTCTTGTGGTTGCAGGTCTGGTGGTCGAGCGGGTTGTGGCGGTGGAGCGGACAGGCCTGTCGGAGGCGGTATGGCAACTGAACGTAAGCGAGAACAGGTAGCGCTGCTGGAAGAGCGTCTTGGGCGCGCGTCGATCACGATTGGGATCGACTATCGCGGTCTGAGCGTGAAAGACATGCAGCAGCTACGACGTGCGATTCGGGCAGAGGCGCCCGAGACCGAGCTGCGTGTGGTCAAGAACACGCTGTGGCGTCGGGCCTCGGAAGGCGCCGGCGAACCGGGTGCGGCTGGCCTGGCGCAGGAGTCGACGGCGATGCTGTTCGGCTTCGGCGATCTGACGGAGGCGCCGAAGGCGCTCCGCAACTACACGCGTCAGAATCGGCTCGATATCCCGATTCATGGGGTGTATGTCGAGGGCAACTTTGAGGATGCCTCACAGGTGGTGGCGCTGGCCGATGTGCCGAGTCGTCCTGAGCTGATGGCGAGGGTCGCGGGTGGCCTCAACAGTCCGATTGCCGGAGTGGCTGGCGTGTTGAGTGCGGTCTTCCGCGATGTCGCGGCGATCGTGGAGGCTCGGGCGGAGCAGCTGGAGACGGCTGAGTCGGGCGAGTCTGCCGAGTCGGGCGAACCCGCCGAGTCGGGCGAATCGGCCGCCGAATAGGCGACGAGTACATCCTGCGCATTCGGCATCGGTTGACGATGTCTATGAGGTGCCTGGGACAGAACGAGTAACCAGACGGTCTGACAGACCGAGTTTGAGTGGAGACTGACATGTCGAAGGTTGACGAAGCGTTTGATCTGATCAGCGCGATGACGATTCTCGAGGCGCGTGACCTGGTCAAGCGGATCGAGGAAGAGTTTGGTGTAACGGCGGCCGCGCCCGTTGCGGCGGTGGCCGTGGCTGGCGATGGTGGCGCGGCGGCCGCTGAGGCGGTCGAAGAGCAGACCGAGTTCGATGTCGTGCTGCAGGCGTTCGGCGAGAAGAAGATCAATGTGATCAAGGCGGTTCGCGCAGTGACCGAGTTGGGTCTGCGCGAGGCCAAGGAGTTCGTCGAGTCGGCGCCGCAGACCGTTAAGGAAGGTCTGCCGAAGGAAGAGGCCGAGGCGATCAAGGTGTCGCTGGAAGAGGCCGGGGCGACGGTCGAGCTGAAGTAGTCGCACAAGCTGACACACGCGGTGCGCCCGCCACCGTGTGGCGGGCGGGTTGGTGGACCGGTGTCGTTCGTCATGCTGACGAAAGCTGGTCGGCTGCCCGAATTCGGTGTGCGGCTAATGCAGCTCCGCTACAGTTAATCCTGTTGCGCAACAGCCGTCGGCAGCGATGTTGACGTGAGTCCGGGGAAATGCAATGGCGCTCGGCAATCCGGTCGTCAAGTTGTCGGACGGCGGACAGTTCCGTGAATCCCGCGGCATGGATTTGGCGGTCATCGTTGTGTTGGCGGTCGCCGTGGTGGTTGTCGCGGCGGTTTGGGGCACGACGTCGAAGCCGGACGATGGCGTGGTGATTGAATCGACGCCGGCGTTGTTGCCGGAGCAGGCGACGGTCGCTGAGGTTGCCATCACAGAGACCGCGACCTCCCCGAGCGCATCAGCCGGGGTGACTGAGGGTTCCGAGGCGCCGTCGATTATCGGGAGCACATTTGGTCCGCCTGGTCTTGTGCGGCCGATCCTTCCTCAGGCACTCGAGCGATACCAGGTGCAACCGGGCGAGTCGTTGGAGGCGATCGCCAGCGTTTGGGGCGTGAGCGTGTCGGAGCTTTTGGATTGGAATCGACATCTCGAGGCGGACTCCACGTTGATTCGCGGCGAATGGCTGTGGATTCCCCAGTGGGTGCTGAGCACGGTTGGTGACTCGGCAGGGCAGGCAGACGACGGGAAGAGCGGCCGTGGCGGCGGGTAGGTATCAGGATCTGCGAGGCACGCAGGCGCCTGACGTAGATCGCGCGAAGCGCGGCATTTTGCGGTCGATGGCGATTTGGACGCCGATCTTCGGTCTGCTCACGGTTGGCGCGGTCTACATGATGGTCGACGCGCTGGGCGGGAACGGTGGAGCGTGGTTCGGATTTTCGCTGTTTGGGTTGATTGGGTTGCTGTCGGGCTTTTCGGCGCTGTCGGCGTTTCGCGACTGGTTCTCGGAGCCGATCGATACGACCGGACAGGTGGCTCGCAAGTGGCGCAAATTCGATCTGCTGATTTTCTTCCGTGCGCATTACGTGTTGGTCGCGCGACGCGTGTTTCGCGTCCCGCGGCTGATGTTTGACGAGATGCCTGAGTCTGGTGGCTGGGTCTACCTGAATCACTATCCGCATACGAATGCGGTGGTCTCGTGGCGGCCACTCGATGAGACGGAGCGTCCGCGGACGGAAGAGGAAGTGGAAGAGGCGAAGCGGGAAGCAGAACGCTCGAAGGACCTCGAATCGGCCTGGGACGAGCGCAGACGGGAGCGTGAGCGCGAGGCCGCGGAAGCTCAGAAGCGAGTGGAACTGCCGACCTTCGGCACCCGTCGGGACGACGAGTAGCTGAGTCGACTGGTGCGTGATCCTCTGGCTGAACTGGAGGCAGAGTGGGCGCGGGAGGACGCCGAGCAATCGCGCGTCCGAGATGACGGTGGGTCAGAGGGAGCGACAACAGGGACGACTCGTCCGGGTGGTCGAGCGCGTGTTCGGCTGACGGATCGGATGGATCGTGAGGATCTCCCGCGCGAGCGGTTGGTGCGCTTGGGCGCGGACGCGTTGTCGAATGCGGAGTTGGTGGCGATCCTGCTGAGCACGGGTGACCGCGAGGAGAACGTGCTGGAGAAATCTCGCAACCTGCTCAAGGATCGCGGACTTGTGGGACTGTTGCGGTCGGACGTGCGGGAGTTGACGCGGGTGTCGGGACTGGGTGTGGCGAAGGTGTCGCGAATCAAAGCGGCGGTCGAGCTGGCGGCACGCGGTCTGGCCGACGACGAGTGGCCGTCGCGCGAGCCATTTCGGTCGGCGGAGCAGGTGTTTGAGCGGTACCGAGGACTGCTGGGAGATCTGGTGCACGAAGAGGTGTGGGTATTGGTCCTGGATCAGCAGCATTGCCTGATTCGGGAGGAACGACTGTACAAGGGGATGGTGCACGGCGCGGCGATCCGTGTGGCGGAGCTCTTGCGACCGGTGATCGTGCATCAAGGTCCGGCGATGCTGGTGGTACACAATCATCCGTCGGGGTCGGCGGAGCCTTCGGCGGCTGACCGTCAGATGACGAGCGATCTGGTGTCGGCGTCGGAGACGATGGGCATCGAGTTGCTCGACCACGTGATCGTGACGAGGGCGGGGTTTGCGTCGATGGCGGCGCTTGGGATCCTGAGTGGCGATCCTTCTGGTGCTGCGTCGGGCGTGAAGCGGACTGGGGACGCTGGCGGGCGGGATCGTTACCACGTCTGACGGGTTCGGACTTGGCCGAAGTCCTGTGTAGAGTGAGATTCGTGACCGATTCTGGTGTGATTTTGGGACTGGGCTGGGTTGACATCGTCATCATGGGGGTGGCGCTTGGGATCGGCGTGTGGGGTTGGCGAACGGGAATTTTGCGGACTGGTGTGGCGCTCTTGGCCGTGGTCGTGGGGGTGTTTCTCGCTGGTGCGTATCACGAGCGGGTGTTCCTGGACCTGGCGATCTCGGAGGATCCATCGGGCGAGATGCGGGTGGCGAGTTTCGCGGTGATTTTGGCGTTGGTATCGCTTGGCGGATACGTGATCGGGACGTTCCTGCGCGGGATCGCCTCGGTGCTGCTGCTCGGATGGGCGGACCGCAGTGCTGGCGCTCTGTTTGGCGTGTTGTTCGGGCTGGTGGTGGCGCAGGCGGTGATCGCGATTGTGGTCCTGGCCGGATTGGACGGTGCCGAGGGAGCGATTGGGGATTCGCTGCTCGGTTGGGTGATGATGGACAACGCGCCAGTGGTGCGGGCGCTATTGCCGTCGGAGTTTGATCTGGCGATCCAGCAGTTTGTGTCGGAGGTGGACAGTCTGAAGTCGGCGGTGGAAGGCGCTGAGGGCGCACTCGGGGGCGGGTGATTGTCGCTCGCTCAGGGGTTGTTCGGCTCCGCCTCGGTCTGACGGTGATACCATCGCGATAGTGCGATGTCGGTTCTGAACAAGTCGGTCCTGGTACTAAATCAGAACTATGAGCCGCTGCACGTGTGTAACGTACGTCGCGCGGTGGTGTTGGTGTCGAGGGGTAAGGCAGAGGTGATCGATCGGCTCGATCGAGCCAAGGCGCTGTTGCGAACCGTTGGTGATGAGTTCGATGTCCCGTCGGTGATTCGGATGGTCTACTTCATCAGGCGGCCTCGGCCGGTGATGCGGCTGTCGCGTCGTGAGGTGTTTGTCCGCGATCGCTTCATGTGTCAGTACTGCGGGCGACGTACGGCGCTGAAGGACTTGACGCTTGACCACGTGTTGCCGCGATTCCGCGGTGGTGGTCACACTTGGGAGAATCTGGTTTCGGCGTGTCGGGGTTGCAATCATCGGAAGGCGGGTCGGACGCCGCGTGAGGCTCGGATGGCGCTGCGGACGGAACCGAAGCGTCCGTCGGTGACGGCGGCGAGCCTGTTCGGTCAGTATCTGGAGAGTCAGCCGGGCTGGGCGCCGTTCATTCCCGGTGCGGATCGGTTGTTGTCGGGGGATTGAGTTGGGACGGTGGTTTGCGACCTGTTCTTTTGTTCTGATTGACTCCGTCATTGCCGCGCTTGTCGCGGCCATCTCGTCGAGCTTTGCACAGACAGTTGCGCTGTGGGCAGCGAGATTCCCGCGGCTCCGCCGGAGACCTTTGAACAACTCAGTTTCCCGTCCCCGCCCCGAGCGGGGACCCGCTTTGGCAAAGCCCGGGCTGCTCGGATAGGTCCCGGTTGAACAGATACCGGCGACAAACATGGCTGCCGGTAAGAAGCCAGGGAAGGAGCAGGCCCCCGCTCGGAGGCGGGGGCGGTTGAGGGGTAATTCAAAGGTCTCCGGCGGAGCGCGGGTATGCCGGATATCTCAGCGGGTGTGACGGGAACTCCTGGACTGAACCGCCCCTTGTGAACACGCCCTAGCTTGGTTGGCAGGTTCTGCAGAATGATGTGACTCTTCGGTTGGGTGCGACCTCGGAGATGGGGTTGGCGCAGCGTGGACATGGCTCTCCGCCCTTTCGATGGACGTTGAGGAAGTCACGAGGCTTGGTGTCGATCTTCTGGCCGATTTCAGCGGCTACGATCTCGGCGGCCCAGTCGAGGGTGTCGCGGATGGCTTGGTAGAGCGCGACGCGGCGCTCCTCGTCGAGGGTGGAGATTTTCGTGAACGGGTGGATGCCGGCGTTGAAGAGGATCTCGTCGGAGTAGGCATTACCAATGCCCGCGATGAATTTGGCGTTGACGAGGGCGTTCTTGACCTGTCCTCGGTAGCGTTTCATGCGTTTGAGGAAGGTTGCTTGGGTGAGCGACGGGTCGAGGGCGTCGGGTCCCTGTTCGTTGAGGACGGGAATGCTGTCGAGATCGTCGGCGTCGACGAGGTAGACCTTGCCCAGGTACCGCTCGTCGATGTAGCGGATGCCGAGCTCGTCGTCGGGGGCGTGGAACTTCAGGGTGAAGCAGGTGCGGGCGTGTGCCTTCCGGTTGCCGTCGGGGCCTGATGTCCACTGGAAGCGTCCATTGAGCATCGGATTGACGGCGAGGATGCTGTCGCGGTCGGTGTGAAACAGGAGGAACTTGCCAGATCGCTTGATCGAGCGGAACTCGGCACCTTCGAGTCCAGCCTGGAAGTCCTCGCGGGGGACTCGGATGACGATCTGCTTCTGGATGTCGACGTGGGAGATGGTTCGTCCGACGAGGCGATCGGTGAGGACGCGGGTGATGTGTTGCAGTTCGGGGATCTCTGGCATGGTCGGTGTCGGTTGTCAGGGTCTGGGGGCTCTGGGGTAGCTGCCGATGATGCGGAGCTGCTCGAGGTCGGGCTTCATCCGTTCGATGGCGTTGCCGAGGGCTGGGTCGGTGCGATGACCGTCGCAGTCGATGAGGAAGAGATATGTGCCGAGTCGCTCTCGGGCTGGGCGTGACTCGATGCGGGTGAGGTTGATTTCGGCATCGGCGAAGTGCTGGAGGACGCGGAGCAGTGCGCCGGGTCGGTTGGCGGTGCTGAAGAGGATGGTGGAACGGTCGTCGCCGGTTGGCGTGTGGTCCTGGTGGTCGAGGACGACGAAACGAGTCGCGTTGCGATGGTCGTCCTCGATGCCGAGCTCGAGGATGTCGGCCTCGTGGAGCTGGGCAGCGCGTCGAGGCGCGATTGCGGCGACGCGGTCGCCGATCTCGACCGCTCGACCGACGGCCTGTGCGGTCGAAAGCGTGGCCTCGGTGCGGGCTTGGGGAAAGCGACGATTGAGGTAGCGCTGGCATTGTCCGAGCGCTTGGGGATGGGAATAGATGACATCGATTTCTGAGGTGTCGGCGCCGGGCGCAGCGATCAGACAGTGCTCGATGGGGATGATGAGTTCGTCGCGAATCTTGAGGTCGAGCTGATGGATGATTAGGTCGTGCGTCTCGCCGACGGCGCCAGCGAGCGAGTTCTCGAAGGGGACGACGGCGACGTCAGCGTCGTGGTGGGCAACCGCTTCAGCGGAGGCGGTGATGCTGGAGAAGGGGAGCAGTTCAAAGTCGGCACGGTCGCCGGCGAAGAGGAGCGCGGCTTGCTCAGTGAAGGTCCCGGCTGGGCCGAGGTATGCGATGCGATACGGTCGATCGGTTGGACTCGGTGAGTCCGATGCTCTTGATGATCTGGGAGTGGCATCAGTCATGGGTTTAGGCCTCTCCGGTGAGGATGGCGCGTAGGGCGGATTCGTGACGCGGCTGGGTGACGGCGATGACGACGTCGGACGCGTGGATTGTGGTGTTGGGGCCGGGAATTTCGGGTTCGTCGTCCTCGCGGATGACGAGCGCGAGGACCGTGTGGGGCGGCAGGTCGAGATCGCGCACGGTGGAGCCCACAGCGGGCGCGAGGGGCGGGATCAGGTGTTCCGCGAGGACGAAAGCGGTCGAGCGGAGTTGGGTGAGTCGGCTGAGGCCGGCGCTGACCTGTTGCTCGATGGCGTTGACGATCGCGGTGGTGGCGGAGATCGTGAAGGCGAAACCGAGGGCGCGGAAGATGCGCTCGTTGCGCGGGTCGTTGATGCGAGCAATCACTTTGTCGACGTTGAATCGAGTCTGGGCGGTCTGGAGGACGGCGAGGTTGGCCTGATCGCGTCCAGTGCAGGCGACGACGACATCGGCGCGAGTCATCCCAGCGGCGCGTTGGACGTGAATTTCGGCACCGTCGCCGAGAAGGGCGACCTCGCCCAGTTCGTTGTTGATTGACCAGGCGGTGTTGGCGTCGCGCTCGACGACGCAGACCTCGTGTCCCATCTCGATCAGGTCGCGCGCGGCGCCGCGTCCGACTTTGCCTCCACCGACGATGATGATGTACATGGTCAGGGCGCGGATTCGTCTGTGGACTCGGCGGAAGCCTGGCTGGCGCTGGAGAAGGCGGCTTCGCGGACCATTTGGTCGAGGATCGTTGTGGGATTGACGACGTTGATGCCGAGTTGTCGGTAGACGTCGGCGCGTTCTGGGTCGTAGATGCGAGCGACGACTCGGGGGGCATGATGGATGTGTTTGGCGACCTGCACGGCCATGGCGTTGCGATTGTCGCCGTTGGCGAGGGCGAGGAAGACGTCGGCCCGAGGCACACCAGCGACGTTCTGGACCTCGGTGTCCTCGCCCGCTCCGACGAAGGTGAGACCGCGGAAATCGTCGTCGAGCCAATTGAAGGCGGCGGCGTCGATGTCGATCACGGTGACGTGATGACCCTCGTGGTCGAGTTCGCGGGCAAGTGTGGAGCCGAGTCGGCCGCAACCCATGATCACAACGCGCATGCTTTGGGCCCTGCTCTCCGCTCTTGTATTCCGCTCTAGGAGTGATTGCTTAGTCGTCGATGAAACTGGTAGTAAGGCCGTTGAGCTGCCCGCTTGGCAGTTGGGCGGGGTGTCGCGCGGGTTCGCGCACCACGACGACCTCGCATGGGGCGTGCGAGAGGATGTAGTCGGCGGTGTGGCCGAGGTCGATGGCGGCGCCGGTGCGACGGACGAGTGCGGTCTGTTCTCCGCCCCCTCCGTGCACCGTGTTGGCGTGGGACACGCCCATGACGACGAGGTCGATGCCTTCGGTGGCGGCGACGTCGACGACGGCGGGTCCGGCGTTGCGGGCTTGAAGGAGGATGGCCTCGCACGAGACTTTGGCTTGCTTGGCCGCGGCCTCGGCTTCGGCGAGGCATGCCTCGCCTTGGGCGGATTGCTGGGGGAGGTCGCAGTCGACGGGGTAGGCGCGTTCGACTTCGACGACATAGATGGGCAGGACGCGGGACCTGCGTCGGTCGACGCGGGCGAGGTGCAGGGCGACCTCGAGTCCGCGGCGCGACTCGTCGGAGCGGTCGAAGGGGACGAGGACGGAGATGCCAGCCATGAGTGCAGGGTATTCCCTGTGGCGGTTGGTGGGTTAACGGGGTGGTGTGGAGTGTCGGAGGGGATGAGTGGCGGAGGGCCCTCACCCTAACCCTCTCCCAGAGGGAGAGGGGATCAGAAGGAGGGAGAAGGGGTTGGAAGGGGAAGAAAGGATCGGAAGTTGGCGAGTTCTTGCCGAAGGAGTGAGGGGGGGGGGGGCTGGGGGTGGGTTTAGTAGACGTATTTTGGTTGTTTGCGGATTTGGTGGGAGCCTTGTTCGTCGAGTTGTTCGAGCCAGGCGTGGAGGCGACCGTTGGCGATCTCAATGAAGCCGAGCGTGCCCATCCGCGTGTCGAGGTTGCGCGGATACATGGGGCTTCCTGGATTGATCAGGAGGACGCCGCGGATGGTCTCGATTGAGGCGACGTGGGTGTCTCCGTGGACGACGACGTGCTGGGGTCCGCCGAAGTAGTGGTCCATCATCGACTCGACGGTGCGATAGGGCGGCCACTCGGGCAGGGCCATGTCGTGGGTGAGGCCGAATTTGAAGCCCTCGAACTCGAGGTTCCAGGCTTCGCGGAGGCGCGGGTCCTCGGGCTGGACGGGGCGGCCGCCGGAGCCGTCGTCGCCGTTGCCACGAGCGACATAGATCGGCGCGACCGCTTCGAGCTTGTCGATCAGGCGAATATCGTGGATGTCTCCACCGTGGAGGAGGACATCGGCGGTACGGATTCGGTCCCAGAGCTGGGGCCAGAGTTCGGTGCCTGCTTCGGGGACGTGGGTGTCGGAGATGAGACCGATGCGCATGATTGTTAGCCTAGCGTGAGATTTGGTGTGCAGTACGAGCGTACTCGCGAGATGTCAGACTAGGTTTCGTAGGGTCGATCGGCAGAGGGAGAGGGAGACTGGGTGCTGGCGCGACGAATCGACCGATTTGCGAACGAGGGTTGGCCTCGCTGGGTGGTCCTCGCTGGCCTGATCGGCGTGGCGATGCTGATGGCGTATGTCTGTCGGGTGGAGACGGATGTCTCGCTCCAAGCGGGGACGGGCGTGCTGCCTCCGACGGATCTGCGTGTGGCGATGGTGACCCACGGTGGCATCGGCGATCCGTTCTGGGACGAGGTGGCGGCAGGAGCGTTTGCGGCGCAGCGCGAGTTTGGGATGGAGCTGTTCTACGACGGTGACGGCAATGTCAATGAGCAGATTCGGATGGTCGATAACGCGGTGGCGGCGGGCTATGACGTGCTGATCGTCTCGCTTGCGGATCCGGACGCGTTGGAGGACTCGATTCGCGCGGCGGTGAGCGCCGGGATTCAGGTCATGACGATCAACTCGGGCGAAGAGCGAGGTCGAGAATTTGGCGCGGTGACCCACTTTGGCCAGCCGGACGGTGTGGCTGGACTCGGCGCCGGCGAGCGGTTGGTGTCGGCGGGGGTGACGAAGTTGTTGTGCTTAGTCCACGAGGCGGGGAATGTGGGTCTGGAGGCGAGATGCTCGAACGCTGGTCTGGCGATGGAGCTGAGCGGCGGGTCGATGATTCAATTGCTGGTGACCGGTACAGCCGACCGCGTGTCGACGGCTGGCGAGATCGGCGCGGTGTTGCAGGCCGATGGAGAGATCGACGGGATCTTGGCGCTGAACTCGAGCATCGCTGAGTTGGCGATGGCGGCGATCGATTCTTCCGGGTCGGAGGCGCTGTTGTCGACGTTTGACGTGTCGCCGGCGATCCTGGAGGCGATTGAGGCCGGTGACGTGCTCTTTGCGGTGGATCAGCAGGCGTATCTGCAGGGATTCCTGCCGATTGCGTTTGCCTACTTCCAGTCGCTGGAGGCAGATGATGAGACTCGCGGCGTGCTCGCCGGGATGGAGCGATGGGCGTCCTCGGGGAGGCTTGTGACGGGTCCGGGATTTGTTGATCAGTCGAATGCGCGACGGTTCCCGCAGTTGGGCAAGGATTGATGATGGCCGAGCGACGAACCGTGAGGTCATCAACCGTGCTGCTGGCGCTCGTGCTGGCGGTCGCAGGATTTGTGGTCGCTGGATGCGCGGAGGCGGCTCGTGAGCGGTTGGGGCTCGGATTGGCGCCGCCGATGTCGGTGGCGATGATCGTGCATGGGGCGGAGGACGATCCGTTCTGGGACGATGTCCGCGAGGGCGCCGAGGACGCGGCGAGGGCGTTCGATGTGAATCTGTTCTGGCGATCGACGCCCGACTCGGAGGAGCGGGTGCGATTGATCTCGGAGTCGGTCCAGCAGGGGTTTGATGTGCTGGTGGTGACGTTGTCCGATCCTGAGGCGCTGTCGGGGGTGGTCGAGGAAGCGGCCGTGATTGGCACGACGGTTTACGTGATCAACGTGGGTGCCGAGATCGGAGCCCAGCTCGGGGCGGATTCGTACTTTGGCCAGGTGGAAACAGTGGCTGGATTGGCGGTCGGCGACCGGCTCGCCGAGGCGGGCGCGACACACTTGCTCTGCGTCAAGCACGAAGCGATGAATTTGGCCCTGGATACACGATGCAATCGGTCGGGGTCGCGGTTGGACGAGCTGACCACGATGACGGTCGATCCGGATGGTCCGGTGCGGGAGCAGATTGAGCAGGCGTTGTTTGCGGATGAGTCGATCGACGCCGTGTTGACGATGAATACGAGCGTGATGAATGAGGCGGCAGCAGCGATCGAGGCGGCGCGACGGGCGAGTTCGTTTCGGACGGTGATACACGCGGTGTTTGAGTTGAACGACGAGGTGCTGTCCGCGATTGAGGATGGCAGCGTCGAGTTCGCGGTCGATCAGCAGCCGTACTTGCAGGGATATCTGCCGGTCGCATACTCGCGGTTGGTTCAGTACTCGGAGTTGAGTCAGGGCGATGAGTTGGCGGACGCGCTGCTGCAGTGGATCGCAGGGCGTGGCGTGCTGCTAGGTCCAGGATTCATCGACTCGCGTAATGTGCAGTGGGTTCGAGACGCGATCGCGACATCGCGCGGCCGCTCGGAGATCAATGAAGACGATTCGGAGTAGCCTGCCCGCAACGAGATCCCACCGTTGGGGGACGCGGAAAGCGAGAGGGAGTCTGTGTCGTTGTTGCAGTTGCCGGCGTTTGGCAATCAGCGACCGTGGGTGCGGACGACAGTGCTGCGACCCGAGTTAGGGTCGTTGGTGGCTGCGGCTCTGCTGTTCATTTTCTTCAGCATCGCCAGTTCGGGCGCGATGTTGGAGCTGCCAACGATTGCGCGTGTGTTGGACACGGCCTGGCCGTATGGAATCATCGCGGTCGCGGTGGGACTGTTGATGATCAGTGGGGAGTTTGACCTATCGGCAGGGGTGATGGTCGGTACGGCTGGGGCGCTGCTGGGGGTGATGGCGACGGAGTGGGGGATGAATCTGTGGTTGGCGTTGGTGCTGTCGCTGGGCGTGTGTCTGGGGTTAGGGCTGTGGAACGGTGTGCTCGTGGTCTGGACGGGGTTGCCCTCGTTCGTGATCACCTTGGGGACATTCTTCGGCCTGCGCGGCGCGAACGTGGCCTTGTCGAAATACTTCACCGGCGACGCGCTGATTGAGAACATCGATGAGGCGGCGGGGTTCGACTCGCTGCATGCGATTGTGGCGACGGTGTTCGGGACGGCGCCGTCGGACTTTCGAGTGTCGTTGTTGTGGTGGGGTGGGTTCACGTTGATCGCGACGTGGATTCTGTGGCGGACCAAGATTGGGAACTGGATCTTCGCGACAGGTGGCGATCGCGAGGCGGCGCGAGCGGTCGGTGTGCCGGTCAATGGGACGAAGATCGGTCTGTTCATGCTGACCGCTGGCGCAGCATGGTTTGTGGGGGTGAGTAACGCGATTCGGTATACGTCGGTGCAGGCGGGTCAGGGCGTCGGTCAGGAGTTCTTCTACATCATCGCTGCGGTGGTTGGCGGTTGTCGGATGGCTGGTGGATATGGATCGGCGGTGGGTCCGGCGATCGGTGCGTTGATTTGGGGTATAGCGTTCGTTGGGATTCCGCACGCGGGCTGGAACTCGGACTGGCGCTGGGCGTTCCTGGGTGTGTTGTTGTTGGCATCGACATTGATCAACCACATCGTTGGTGAGCGCGTGCGCACGGCACGGTCTGGGTAGACAGAACTCGTGCGCAGGGAGCGGAGGGCGATATGACAACGGCTCAGAAGCCTGCAGAGAGCGAGCAGGAGGCGCCACCGGTCCTGGAGGTGCGCGGATTTGGGAAACGGTTCGGGTCGGTGCTTGCGCTACGGGATGTGAATGTCTCGCTCAACGCGGGTGAGGTGACCTGCGTGGTGGGAGATAACGGCGCGGGCAAGTCGGTGTTTATCAAGATGCTCTGCGGAATGATCCGTGCGAGTGACGGCGAGATGCTCTTGGATGGAACGGCTACCGAGTTTACGTCGCCGCGGCAGGCGCGCGCGCAGGGGATCGTGGCGGTCTACCAGGATCTGGCGATCACGCCGTTGATGTCGCTGTGGCGCAACTTTTTCATGGGGGCCGAGCCGGTCAAAGGCTGGGGGATTTTTCAGCGATTCGACGTGGACTACGCCAAAGAGGCGATGCAGACAGAGTTGGAAAAGCTTGGTGTCGATCTGGGTGATCCGGACCGAGCGGCGCACACGCTGTCGGGCGGTGAGCGTCAGGGATTGGCGATCGCGCGAGCGCTGTACTACGGGGCTCGCGTGCTGATTCTGGACGAGCCGACCTCGGCGCTGGGCGTTCGTCAGTCGGGGTCGGTGTTGCGACTGATTCGTCGGGCGGCGGAGCGCGGCACCGCCGTGATTCTGGTCACTCCGAAGCCACAGCACGCGTTCTGGGTGGGCGATCGCTTCCTGGTCTTCCAGCGGGGTCGGTTGATTGAGGATCTGCGGAGCGGAGAGCTGACCTTGGAGCAGTTGTCGTATCTGATGGCTGGAGGTGGCGAGGTGGACGAGCTTGAGTCTGCCATTTCCACTGCATGACATTTCAATCTGTCCAGTGAGGGGAGCGTTGGGGCGCGATAGACTTGCTGCAGAGCCGGCGTGGGAATGATTCACTGCGGAATGAGGTAGATGACGACCCCATTGACTGTTGGAACCGACGTGGTCGCAGCGGCGCGGAGTGATGATCTTGAGGCGTTGCTGTCGATCTTGCCGACAGCGATTCGCGATGCGGTGAGCAAGCAAGGCGACGAGGCCAGCCTGCTGGAGATCGTGCTCGATCTGGGCCGTCTGCCGTATGCGCGGTATCTGGATGGTGAGGCGGTGCTGCGGAAGTCGGAGGTGACGAATGCCGAGCTGCAGTCGGTGATCGCAGGGTTGGGCGAGTTCGGCGACGACAATCGGGCGGGAATCCCACGGACGCTGCATCGGATTGCGTGTATTCGCAATCGGCGGCGTGTTGTGGTTGGCCTGACGATGCGGGTGGGTCGCGCGGTGACCGGGTCGGTCGCGGTGATTGAAGACTTTGTCAAGGCCGGGGCGTCGATTCTGCTGCTCGGTCGGCCGGGTGTGGGCAAGACGACGATTCTGCGGGAAGCGGCTCGGGTCTTGGCCGAGCAGGGCAAGCGCGTGGTGATCGTGGACACGTCGAACGAGATCGGTGGCGATGGCGATATCCCGCACGCGGGGATTGGTCGGGCGCGTCGGATGCAGGTGGAGCGTCCCGAGCTGCAGCACTCGGTGATGGTCGAGGCGGTGGAGAATCACATGCCTGAGGTGATCGTGATCGATGAGATTGGCACGGAGCTCGAGGCACAGGCCGCGCGCACGATCGCGGAACGTGGAGTACAGCTCGTCGCGACGGCGCATGGCAACACGCTGGCCAATCTCATGCTGAATCCGACGTTGGTGGATCTCATCGGTGGGATTCAGACGGTCACGTTGTCGGACGAGGAGGCGCGGCGTCGGGGGACGCGCAAGTCGGTCTTGGAGCGCAAAGCGCCGCCGACGTTTGAGGCGCTGGTGGAGATTCAATCGTTCACGCGCGTTGCAGTGCACTCCGACCTCGATGCGACGGTGGATGCGCTGCTGCGCGGGGAGTCGGTTGCGGCCGAGATTCGTGAGGTCGATGACGATGGCGCGGTGCATCGGTCGGTGGATTCGGTCGAGTCGGTCGTTGAAGAGGGTGGGTTGTCGGGGATGAATGCGTCGTTTCATGAGTTTCTCGGCGGGAAGTCGCCGACCTCGGGAAACGGCGCGAGCTTCGGTAACGGCTCGTCCCATGAAGCGCCACTGCGTCGGCGAACGAATTCTCGGCCGCGCAACGCGACTACCGGGCCACATCAGAAGGTGTATCCGTTGGGGGTGTCGCTCTCGAGGCTGCGCGAGGCGATTCGCGAGACGGGCGCGAACGTGTCGATCGCTGAACGGGTCGAAGAGGCTGACGTTCTGTTGACGATGCGCTCATCGTTCCGACGTCGGCCGGCGGAGCTCCGTCTGGCGGAGTCTCGACGGATGCCGGTGGTTGTGTTGAAGCACAACACGGTCCTGCAGATGGAGAAAAGTCTGCGGGCGCTTGCCAAGGGAGCGTCGCCGAACGATACGGTGACGGCTGCGCTGTCCGAGGCGGAGGAGGCGATCTCGCAGATTCACTCGGGTCGGCAGTCGGCGATCGATCTGGCGCCGCAAAATCCGTACATCCGCAAGTTGCAGCACCAACTGGCCAGCGACCAGGCGTTGGAGTCGGTGAGCAAGGGTCGTGAGCCGAATCGTCGAGTACGGATCCATGCCGGCTGAGGCTGAATCGTCGCTGACGGGTGGGCTGTTTGTCACCGTGGAGGGCGGCGATGGCGCGGGCAAGACGACGTTGGTGCGGTCGCTGGCGGAGTGTCTGGGCAGGTCGGGTCGGCGGGTGCGGATGACGTTTGAGCCGGGCGGGACTCCGCTGGGTACTCGGTTGCGATCGCTGGTGTTGGATCCGGAGATTGAGATGAGCGAGTGGGACGAGACGTGGCTGTTCCTGGCTGCGCGAGCGTCGCATGTGCGTGACGTGGTCAAGCCGGCCTTGGCAGCGGGTGAGGTGGTGTTGAGTGATCGGTTTAGCGATTCGACGCTCGCGTATCAGGGGTTTGGACGAGGCTTGGATCTCGATCGGCTACGTCGTTTGAATGCGGAGGCGACACAAGGGCTGGAGCCCGATCTGACGTTGTTGTTGGATGTGCCGGCGGAGGTCGGTGTTGCTCGAGCGCGAGCGCGCTCTGAGTTGGGCGATCGGATTGGTGATGCGGATTTGGCGTTTCATCGGCGTGTGAATGCAGGATTTCGGACGTTGGCGACCGAGCATGGCGACCGAATCCGGGTGATCGATGCGACTCGAGATGGGGGAATGGTGTTGTCGGAGGCTTGGGAGTTGGTAAACGTTTGCTTGGATGCACGGATCCGCGCTGGATCGTCATAGAATGTTGGCCGATGACTACTGAGACATGGTCCGAACGTGGTGATGCACTCGAGCCGCTCGGCCCGATCACGGTGCGGGTGCCGGCGACCTCGGCGAATTTGGGCACGGGGTTCGATGCTGCCGGGGTCGCGTTGCAGCGTTACCTGACGGTCACGGTATCGATCGGGTCGGGGAATGAGGGTGAGCGGTCGCCGATGACGCGACACGTCCGCAAGGCGGTGCGCGAGGTGTATCGGGAGTTGGGACGGGAGCGGCCGGACTCGGAGGAGATCGAGGTGTCGGTGGAGGCGGAGTTCCCGCTGGGCCGCGGCCTCGGTGCGAGCGCGGCCTGTCGAGGGGCCGGACTGGTGGCTGCCAACGCGCTGATGGGCGAGCCGCTGACGGACCATCGAGTGTTGGAGATTGGCTCGGATTTGGAGGGTCACGCGGACAACATGGCTCCAGCGTTGTTTGGTGGCTGTCAGATCGTCGCGATGACGGGGCCCGATGTCGCGCGGGTTGCATTGCCGGTCGCAGATGGTCTGCGGTTTGTCGGCTTCACGCCGAGTTTCAACATGTCGACGAAGAAGGGTCGTGCGCTGTTGCCCGCGAAGCTGTCGCGCCAGGACGCGGTGCACAATTCGTGCCGATCGGCGCTATTGGTCGCAGCATTGACGACGGGCTCGTGGGGCGTCCTGAAGACGGCGACCGATGATCGGCTGCACCAGATTCCTCGTTCGAAGCTCTTTCCGACGATGTTCGAGCTGTTCGCCGCGGCGGAGTCGGCCGGGGCGTATGCGGCATATCTGTCGGGCGGAGGCTCGACCCTGATGGCGCTCTGCGATGACGCGCACGCGGAAGATGTGCGTGATGCATGGGTATCGGCGGCGGAAGCGCGAGAGATTCGCGGACAAGCGTTTGTCAGCGCGATCGATACAGGCGGAGCGCAGATTTTGTGACCGTCGTTCAGAAATACGGTGGAACTTCAGTCGGTTCGGTGGAGCGACTACGGAATGTCGCGCGCCGAGTGGCGAAGCGTGCCTCCGACGGTGAGCAGTTGGCGGTCGTCGTCTCGGCGATGGGCAAAACGACGGATGAGTTGTTGTCGCTCGCGCGGGAGGTGAATCCGCGGCCTCCACGTCGGGAGACCGACCTGCTGATGGCGACGGGCGAGATGGTCTCGAGCGCGTTGCTGACGATGGCGCTCGAGGAGATGGGCTGCGCCGCGGTCGCACTGACCGGCGCGCAGGCTGGGGTGTTTACGGACGATACGTTTGGTCGAGCGCGAATCCGCGGGATCGATACGTGGCGGATCAAGGAAGAGCTCTCGGCCCGTCGAGTCGTGGTCGTGGCTGGATTCCAGGGTCAGAGTCCGCAAGGCGATTACGTGACGTTGGGTCGGGGTGGGTCGGATACCTCAGCCGTAGCGCTTGGCGCCGCGCTGCGAGCAAAGCAGGTGGAGATCTATACCGACGTACAGGGAATCTATACGACCGATCCGCGGATTGAGCCTCGGGCGCGTTGTTTGCGGGATATCGCGTCGGAGGAGATGCTCGAGGCGGCGCAGCAAGGGGCTGGGGTGATGCACCCTCGTGCGGTGGAGTTGGGGCTGTTGTATGACATGCCGATTTTGGTCGCGTCGTCGCAGGCTGAGTTCGGCTCTGGCAGCGGCACGCTGATTCGACGGGAGGTTGAGATGGAACCTGACAATCGAGTGCGGACGATCGCGCTGGACCGAGATGTCGCGTCGGTGACCTTGCGGAATGTCCCAGACCGACCTGGCATTGCGGCGCAGATATTCGGCCCGTTGGCTGACGCTGGGATATCGGTCGACACGATCGTGCAGAATGCGTCGGAGCTGCAGCTCACCGATCTGACGTTCACGGTGACCGGCGAGGACTGTGAGCGGGCACAGGAGATCAGTAAGCCGTTGGCGGCTGAGCTCGAGGCGAAGGATGTGCTGTTCGATGACGAGCTCGTGAAGGTGTCGTTGATCGGCACGGGCATGCAATCGGGACCTGGCTACGCGGCGACGATGTTCCGCACGCTGTCCGAGGCGGGGATCAATATCGAGCTGATTACGACGTCGGAGATTCGGATTACGTGTCTGGTGCGGGCGGATCGCGGGGAAGAGGCGGTCAGGGCGCTGCACGCGGCGTTTCGGTTGGACGAGGCGCTGTAGGCGGGTCGCTGTGAGGTGACGTAGGTTCCATTGTTTCTGTGCGCGGCGCTGGAGTCTCGATCGGTTTGGTAATGCCGATGTGCAGCTATGGACGTGTCACCAGCGTCGACTCAGGTGTTGGCCTCAGCGAGAACCCCGCGGCGAGCGCGGGTATGACGATTTTCCTTTCCACAGACTCCCCACATAACTCCCACAGGTCGCCGTTTGCGAGGTGGACAGAGGGTTCGCTTGAAGTTGTGTCTGTTGGAAGCTCTTGAGGGTTGACACGAGGTCGCGGCAGAAACGGGGACTCAGATGTTTGCGCATTTGCACACGCACACGGAGTACTCGGAGTTGGACGGGCTGTCCAAGATTCCGGCGTTGGCGGATCGGGCGAGGCGACTGGGGCAGGACTCGCTGGCGATTACGGACCATGGGAATTTGTATGGGGCGATCTCGTTCTATCGGGCCTGTCGGAGTGAGGGGATTCGGCCGGTCTTGGGGATGGAGGCGTATGTCGCACCGGGAAATCGGACGGACCGGTCGGCAGGGCGCGAGGCGGCCTCGAACTCGTTCCACCTCGTCCTGTTGGCACAGAATCAGGTTGGCTGGCGCAACCTGATCCAGCTTTCGACGCGAGGACACCTGGAGGGCTTCTACTACCGACCGCGGATCGACCGCGAGCTGTTGGCTGAGTACTCGGAGGGGATCATTGTGCTCTCGGGGTGTCCGTCGTCGGAGTTGCAGCGGGCGTTGCAGCGCGATGATCTGGCCGAGGCGCGACGGGTCGTGGACTGGTACCGCGAGGTGTTTGATGATCGCTACTACTTCGAGATTCAGCGTCACCAGCAATTGCCGCAGTTTGAGCCTCCGCTGAGACACACAGTCGCGATGGCGCGGGAGCTGGATATCCCGCTTGTGGCGACGCAAGACGCGCACTACTGCGAGCCGGGCGATCACGACGCACATGATCTGTTGCTGTGCATTGGTACGAACGCGGTGCGGACGGACGAGAAGCGATTCCGCTTCGATGGCGAGGACTTCTACCTCACGTCGGAGCAGGAGATGGCGGAAACGTTTGATGACCTGTCTGAGGCGGTGACGAACACCCAGCTCGTGGCGGAACGCTGCGCGGTGGAGTTGGAGTTCGGCCGTCTTCGTCTGCCGCAGCCTGAGATTCCTGAGGGGATGTCGGCGCTGGAGCATCTGACCGATATTGCGCAGAAGGGTCTCGAGCAGCGCTATGGGCAAGTTCCGCAGAGTCACGTCGATCGGCTGGCGTATGAGCTGCATGTGATCGAGGAGACGGGTTTTGCTGAGTACTTCCTGATCGTGATGGACTTCGCCCATTTCGCTCGAGACCGCGGGATTGCTCGGGCGGTGCGTGGCTCGGCTGCTGCGAGCCTGGTCTTGTACTGCCTCGACATCACCGACATCGATCCGATGGCGCATGATCTGGTGTTTGAGCGGTTTCTCAATCTCGAGCGTCGGGAGATGCCCGATATCGATATGGATTTCGCCGACAAGCGTCGGGATGAGGTGATTCGCTACGTGGCGGAGAAGTACGGTCGCGAGCGCGTGGCGCAGATCATCACGTTTGGCACGTTGGGCGCGAAAGCGGCGATTCGCGACTCGGGCCGAGCCTTGGGCGTTCCGCTGGGCGATACGGACCGCGTGGCTCGGATGGTGCCGAACCAGCTCAACATCTCGGTTGAGGAATCGATCGCGCAGTCGCAGGACATGCAGCGGGCGCAGCAGGAAGACTCGACGGTGGCGGAGCTGTTGTCATTTGCTCGGCGTCTGAATGGGGTGGTGCGAAACACGTCGACCCATGCGGCGGGGGTGGTGATTTCGCAGGAGCCGCTTGCCGAGAACGTTCCTTTGCGGCGGCCCGTGAATGAGTCGGCGGACGATGACTGGATTCCGATGACGCAGTGGGGGATGGACGAGGTCGCAGCGGTGGGTCTGCTGAAGATGGACTTCCTGGGGTTGACGAACTTGACGATCCTGGAAGAGGCAGTGGAACTCTGTCGTGAGCACGTGGGGAAGGAGATCGACTACGTCAACCTTGCGGATGGCGACCCGCTGACGTTCGAGAAGCTGTCGACCGGTGACACGTTTGGGGTGTTTCAGTTGGAGTCGGGTGGGATGCGTCGGGTGGTGGAGAAGCTGAAGCCAAACTCGATCCGCGATCTCGCGGCGCTAGTGGCGCTGTATCGACCGGGTCCGATGGACCACATCGATCGGTTCATCGAGAGCAAGCACGGTCGGATGGAAGTGACGTATCCGCACGATGATCTCGGCGAGATCTTGGACGATACGTATGGGGTGATCGTCTACCAGGACCAGGTGTTGCATATCGCGCGGAAGTTTGCCGGGTACACCTTGGGCCAGGCGGACATCATGCGCAAGGCGATGGGTAAGAAGATCGCTGCGGTGATGGAAGGTGAACGAGGGAATTTCCTCGCTGGAGCGCTGAACAAGGGATACTCCGAGCGTGAGGCGGAGACGATTTTCGAGTTGATCGAGCCGTTTGCTGGGTATGCGTTCAACAAGGCGCACGCGGTGTCGTATGCGGCGATTGCGTATCAGACGGCTTGGTTCAAGGCGAACCATCCGGCGCCGTACATGGCGGCGGTGCTCCGAGCGGCGGCCGGCAACGGCGATCGGGTGCGAGAGGCAGCGGCAGAGTGCGGTCGGCTAGGGATTCCGCTGTTGTTGCCGGACGTGAATCGGTCGGAGGCGACATTCACGCTGGAGAAGATGGCAGACGGGCGGAGCGCGATCCGATTCGGTCTGGGGGTGATCAAGAATGTCGGTCGGACGGCGGTGGAGCCACTGATCGCCGAGCGCAAGGAACACGGCCCGATTCAGAGCGCCAGTGATCTGGCTGAGCGGATGGACTCGCGGTCGCTCAATCGACGAGCGTTGGAATCGTTGGCGAAGGCGGGCGCGTTCGACTCAATCGAGCTGCGTGGCGCGATGGTGGCGGCGGCCGAGGACATCCTCAAGCGGGCGCGTCGGGCGCAGGAGCTTCGCGATAGTGGCCAGACGTCGATGTTTGACATGTTCGGGATGGAAGTGGAGACGCCAACGCCGGCGGTCGAGCTTGAGGAAGGGATGGAGGCAACGCGTCACGAGCAGCTGAATTGGGAGCGGGAGCTTCTGGGGGCGTATGTCTCGGAGCATCCGCTGCAGGCGGCGACGCGCGCGTTGCAGGATCGGGTGGACGCGCAGCTATCGGAGCTGACTGACGAGATGGTCGGCAGCCAACAGACGGTCGCTGGGTTGGTGAGCGGTATTCGTCAACTGACGACGAAGAAGGGGGATCAGTTTGCGGCGGTGACGTTGGAGGACCTCTCGGGAACTGCCGAGTTGACGGTGTGGCCGGATCTGTGGTCGGTGACCAAGCAGATCTGGGAGCCGAATCAGATCGTCGTCGCGACGGTGAGCATTCGGGCTCGGATGGAGCGCTTGACGCTCGCGGTCCAGTCGGCGGAGGCGTGGGTGCCCAATCAGTCGGTGGCGGCTTCGTCTGCGGACGCGGCTGAGCCGCTCGGTGGCGCGGTGCCGGTCGGCGTGCCGTCGATTCGGCAGGCGCCTGCGCCTCCATGGATGGAGCGGCCGCGGGAGCCGGTGATTGAGTCGGTGCCGACCCCGTCGTTGCCGACCGAGACGCCATCGGTTCCGCAGCCGGTGTCGATGGAGCCTGAGTCGATGCCAACGGTCCAGCCTGAGCCTCCTGATTTGGGTGAGCCGAAAGGCGACGACGTGGCGTTGTGGATCACGATTGAGGAGTCGGGCGATGAGCAGGCGGATGTCGAGCTGATGGAACAGCTCCAGGGTGGGCTGCAGGCGATGAAGATGATCCATATCGGGTCGGACATGGTGTTCTTGCGAGTTCGCTCGAGCGAACAGGTGGAGCTGATGGTCTGTTCCGACGACTGGCGGCTGAAGGCGAATGATCAGGTTGTCCAGACGCTGGAGAACACGCTGAAGGGTCGTGGGAGCGCGAGGATCGCGCCGGCGCCGACGGCGACGGTGCAGGGCATCGACAGCGCGGCTGGGTCGTAGTGCACTTGTCAACACAGAACGGGTTTCCTACTATGAACATATGTAGGGGTGGGTCAAGAGTGCTTACCGACCTGGGGAGTCGCGGATGGTCAGTGGGAGCGGTTGGGGGTGGACCCCCTCCGCCTTCGGCACCTCCCCCTGCAAGGGGGAGGAAAGAGGCCTGGGCGCTGGCCCCTGCGAGGGGGAGGAAAGAGGGATGTGCGTTGGCCTCGGCAAGGGGGAGGAAAGAGGCATGTGCGCAGGCCCCTGCAACATCCACCAGCGACGTCACTCCTGCGCGGAGCGCGGGAATCTCGATCGGTTCGGCAGCGCCGACGTGCTACCGCGACCGGGAGCTCGTCGACCGAGTCGTATCTGGCTCGGGTTTCAGCGAGATACCCGCGTCGGAGCGCGGGTATGACGAACGTTTCGACGGTCTCCTTGGGGAGCGAGGACGGAGCGTTCTTCCGGGTGAGGGGGACTCGTGGACCTGTGTAGCCGTGTGTGTTGGGTCGTTCGAGATCGGTCGGTATGGTTATGGGGTATATCTGACGGATCGAGCGGAGCTATCTGATGAAGGTCGTGTTTTTCGAAGAGGTCGAGGGGACCGCGTTGGTCGGAGAGGTCAAGGATGTGAAGAACGGGTTTGCGCGCAACTATCTGTTGCCGCGTGGCCTGGCAGGTCCGACGACGCGGAACAACATGGTTCGGGCAGATCGATTGGCGCAAGCCGACGCGATTCGCCAGGAGAAGCTGGACGGAGAGGCGAACCCGGTGGCGCTGGCGATCGCTGGCGCGGAGCTGACCTTCCAGGCGAGGGTCGGCGAGCAGGGTCGGCTGTTTGGCTCGATCACGGCGCGCGACATCGCGGAGCGGCTGACCGAGATCGCGGGCGAGTCCGTGCCGGGCTCGACGATCGAGCATCGGCAGGTGCTGCTGGCGCAGTCCCTGCGGACTCTGGGCACCGAGGACGTGCGGGTGCGGTTGACGCGCAACGTGTCGGCCCAGGTGTCTGTCACGGTCGAGCCGGATGCGGACAGCATCGACCTGAGCTTCGACGAGGTGCTCGCGGAAGCGGACGAGTCGGACGAGGGCGAAGCGAACGCAGCAGGCGACGCTTCCGAGGCAGAGGAAGCGGGCGAGCCCGTCGAGGTGTAACGCTCGTTTCCATGGCCGCGCTCCTGAGGGAGGTCGGCCATGGTTTCTAGAGATCCGACGTACGAAGACTTGGCCGAGCAGTACGGCGGCAACGGCCAGGGTGGTCGTAGTCGCACGGTGCCTCGGCGTGTGCCGCAGGACCAGTCTGCCGAAGAGTCGGTGCTCGGGGCGATCCTGGCTGAGCCGGGCGTGTACGAGCGTCTCGCCGGGATGCTCGAGGCGGAAGACTTCCTCGATCCGCGGCACAAGGCGATTTTCGCTGCGGTTTTGGCCGTGTTCGAGCGATATGAGGCGATCGACCAGATTACGGTGGCGGCGGAGCTCTCGGTGCAGGGTCGGTTGCAAGAAGCCGGCGGTCAGGCCTATCTGAACCAGTTGGTCTACGAACTCCCGGCGACGGTTGGGGCCGAGCATTACGCGCGGCTCGTGCAACGGGCGTCGACCTATCGCGACATGATCCGTGCGGCAGGCAAGATCGGCGAGTTGGCGTATCAGGCCGATCCGAACGTGGGCGAGTCGCTGACCCAGGCGGTGGAGCTGCTGTATGGGATTCGTGGGGCTGATCGGCGGCAGGACTTTCGACTGCTGCAGGATCTGTTGGGAGATGTGCTCAGCGACGGCAGCGAGCGAGCGGACGGCGTCCAGGGTCCAACGCGGACAGGATTTCAGGACCTCGACGCGCTATTGAACGATGGGATGCATGCCTCGGATCTGGTCGTCCTGGCGGCGAGGCCGTCGGTCGGAAAGTCGGCGCTGGCGCTGACGATCGCGAGGAATGCGGCGTTGGGACAAGAGCGATCGGTCGCGATTTTCTCGTTGGAGATGTCGGCGGAGCAGGTGGCTGGACGATTGGTGTCGGCGGAGTCCGGGGTCGATCAGCGGCGGCTGCCGGTGGGTCGCCACACGGAGGAGCAGGAACAGAAGATCTCCCGAGCGATCGGGCTGTTGAGTCGGGCGGAGATTCACATCGACGATACGGCGGGGCAAACGCTGGCGGAGATTCGAGCGAAGTCCCGCAACTTGCACACCAGGCTGCAGGAGCAGGCCCATCGTCGAGGGTCGGGTCGAAGTGGACTGGGGCTGATCATTGTCGATCATATTCAGCTCGTGCATGGTTGGTCGCGGTCGTCCGGGGAGACGAACCGAGTGAATGAGATTTCGGAGATCTCTCGAACCCTGAAGGAGATCGCCCGCGAGTTACAGATCCCGATTCTGGCGCTGTCTCAGTTGTCGCGTGCGGTCGAGCGGCGACATCCGCCCGTGCCGCAACTGTCGGACCTGCGCGAGAGTGGCTCGATTGAGCAGGATGCTGATGTGGTGGTGTTTATCTATCGCGAGGATATGTACGACCGCGATGAGTACCAGGATGATCTGGTGGAGGACGCGTCACGGAGTGGTCGGCAGGAGGTCGCACAGTTGCTGGTGGCCAAGCATCGACACGGCGCGGTTGGACGAGTGGACATCCGCTTTGTCCCGACGGTGGCGCGATTTGAGGACTTCTACGCGCAACCGGAGCCAGGGATTGATGAGTTCTGATGGCCGAGTCGCGCTTCGACGGATTTCCATCTGGACGGCCGGTGACTCCGGTGCCGCAGGCGGTGTTGCGCGATCTCGCGCCGGCGATGTCTGATCCGGCCGAGTTGGTGGTGACCCTGTATGCGGTCGAGGCGATCAGTCGGATACGGCGATATCCACGTCGGGTTGGCTGTCGAGACTTGCGTGAGTCGCGGGCGCTGATTGAGACGCTCGCGGGGTTGTGCGCGCCGCGAGAGGTGGATGAGGCGTTCGTTGACGGTCTCTCGGCGGCGGCCGAGCGTGGCACGTTGTTGCTGGGTCGGTCGGTCGTTGGCGGTGTCTGGACGGAGTGGTTGGCGCTCAATGATGCGGACGGTCGGCGAGCGATGGAGTCGGCCGCGATGCCGTCGGCCGAGTTGCAGGTGTCGGGACGGGAGTCGGCCTTGAGTTCGGTCCCGGAAATCTGGCAGAGTGCATTCGGGACACCGATGCCGCCGATCCTGACCGAGGAGCTGAAGGCCGCGGAGTCGCGGTTTGGTATCGCTTGGCTGCACGACGCCTTCGCCGAGGCGGCGGCCAACGGCGTTCGCAGTTGGCGCTACGTCCAGGCGATCCTGGAACGTTGGGAGTCCGAAGGACGAGAACGAGGAGGTCGCGATGACGGAGATGCAACCAATCGGGCCGCTGCTCGCGGGCTGGAATCTTCGCGGTACCGACATCTCTTCCGCGAGTAATGGTGCTGGCGACCCAGCGCCGGAGCGCGACGTGTCGCTGTGGCGTGCGGACGGCGTGGACGGGTGTGAAGTTTGCGGAGGAGCCGGATTTGTGCGGGTCTCGCGACCGGTTGGCGATCCTGACTTCGGTCGAGTGCAGGTGTGCGGGTGTCGTGAGGTCGAGCAGGAGGCTCAGGCGGCCGAGCGATTGCAGCGGCTGAGCAATCTGGGTCCGTTGTCCGACGCTCGACTGTCGGATGACGAGGCGTCGCGGGAACCCGCTGCCACCGCTTGCGCGTTTGCCGATGGAGCGGATGCTGAGCCGGGCTGGCTGCATCTGATCGGCCCGGGTGGGTCCGGTCGGACGCGATTGTCGGCGGAGATGGCGAATCGACGGATTGCGGGCGGACGCTCGGCGTTGTACTTCGTGGTGGCCGATCTGCTCGATCGGCTGCGTTCGGCGATGAATGCTCCGAGTGGGGGCGATTTTTCCTACTCGTTGCTGTTTGAGCATGTCCGCGACACACCGTTTCTGATTCTTGACGATCTCGACTGCATCTCGCCGACCGACTGGGCTCGGGAGAAGTTGTTCCAGCTGCTCAATCATCGGCGCAATAGCGGACGTCGGACGGTGTTGGTGTCGGTGACGGGCGATTTGTCGGCTATCGGATTGCAGTCGTTTCTGACGCTGGATGTGGGTCGGCTGGAGTTGGGCGAGTCGGGGTTGGTTGGGCGATATCGGGAGTTCGGCGGGATGTCGGAGCGGGTGTTGTCGAGCTATACATTCGATGGTTTTCGGGAGATGGGACTCGGCGGTCGGGGAGAGGCAGTGAATCTGCCACGAGCGAAGGCAACCGTGGTGGAGTGGACCCAGCAGCCCGTCGGTTGGCTGACGTTGATCGGCGGGACGGGAGTGGGCAAGACTCATCTGGCGGCGGCGTCGGCGAGTGCACGGTTGGCCGAGGGAGACAGCGTCTGTTTCGCCGTGGTGCCGGAACTGTTGGACGCGCTGCGCGGGTCGTATCGGGACGATGGTGAGGCGTCGTTTGAGTCAACCTTTAGCTGGTTGAAGAACGTTGATCTGTTGGTGCTCGACGATCTGGGTGCGCATTCGGCGACGGAGTGGGCCGATGAGAAGCTCTATCAACTGTGCGCGTTCCGATATCTGAAGCGTCTGCCGACATTGGTCACGACGAACGTCGCACCGGAGACCTTGGATCCGCGGTTGGCATCTCGGCTGCTGGACAGTCAGCGTGGCACGGTGCTGCATGTGAAGGCGAAGGACTTTCGCACCGACTTGCCCGCGGAGGTGATCAGTCAGACGAGGCGTCGATCTCGGCGGCGGGGGTGAGCGAGCCTTCGATCCATTCTTCGCCGTCGGTCCAGACTTCTTTTTTCCAGATCGGGACGATCGCTTTGAGTCGGTCGATGCCGTAGTGACAGGCTTCGATTCCCTCGCCGCGATGAGCCGAGGCGACCGCGACGGCGACCGATGCTTCACCGATCTCGAGCCGACCGATTCGGTGGTGCATGGCGATCTCGAGCACGTCCCAGCGCTCGTGCATTTCGTCTGCGATTTGGCGCATTACGTTGGTCGCCATGGCGGGGTAGGCATCGTACTCGAGGTAGTTGACGTCGCGGCCGAGGTTGTTGTCGCGGACAACGCCGACGAAAAGCGAGACGGCTCCCGCCTGAGGCGAGAGCACGAGATTGTGGAGCGCAGTGGGGTCGAGCACGTCGTTGGTGATCTGGAAGTAGGGATCGTCGTCTGAGCCGCCACTGACGGGCGGGATCAGGGCCACTTCGTCGAGCGGCGTGACTGGATGGTCGGGCGAGACGTACTCGGCGTTGACGGCGAACATGATTGAGTCTCGCATGGCGTCGATCTGGGGGAAGCGGTCAACGAACGCGTCCATGACTAGTGATGCGGTGAGTGGTTGAGGGAGATCGCAGAGCTCGACTTGTCGGGCGCCGCAGGTCTCGGCGAGGTTGGCGAAGAGTTGTACGGTGAGGCGCATGAGTGCAGTGTATCGGTCGGTTGGGTCGGTGCTGGGACCGGTAGAGGCGCTGATCGACGTGTTGTTTCCGCCACATTGTGCGTCGTGCGGGTCGGCAGGGTCGATGATTTGTGGGCCGTGTCGGGAGCGAATGCAGCGAGCCGACGGGCCGCGGTGCCGGCACTGTTGGTTGCCGTCGCCGTGGTCGGTGTGCGACTGGTGTCGGTCGAGGCCGCTGTCGGTGCGAGAGCTTCGCTCGGCCTTTGTCTACGACGGGCCGACGAGGGCGGCCGTCTTGGCGTTGAAGCATCGGGGTGTAACGGGGTTGGCAGAGCTGCTGGTTGAGCTGTCGGGAGCGATTCAGCCCGCGACAGATATTGACCTGATCGTGCCGGTTCCGATTCCGCTGTTTCGCCGCCGACGTCGGGGCGGGAATCAGGCGGAATGGTTGGCGCGTGCGGTCTCGGAGCGGACGGGGCTCGATCTGGACAGACGGGCGCTGCGGCGACGAGGGTGGTGGGGTCCGAGACAGGCCCAAGCGCAGTCGAGGTCGATCCGTCGTCAGGCGCTGAGCGGCGCGTTTGGTGTGGATCGGTCGCGGGTGGCGGGTCGGGGTGTGCTCTTGGTTGACGATGTCTCGACGACAATGGCGACGTTGTCGGAGGCGGCACGAACGCTGCTGTCGGCAGGCGCGAGGTCGCTCGACGCATGGACTGTGGCCAGGGCGGACTGAGATGTCGGCGCGGTCTGAGTTCTGGCTCTGTTATCGACCGTTCGAGGAGGATGATCTTCCGGTCCAACTGGTCAATCGGGCGCGGGCGGCGATCGTGGTGGACACGGCCGAGCGAGCGCAGGCAGCAGGCTTCGATCGGGTGCGGGTGTTTTCGAATGTCGATTTCGACGGGTTCGACGATGCTGGCGATCTTGAGGTGGAGCGGACGCAGTCCGGGCAGTTGATAGGGAGTGTGGTCTCGGCGGCGGCGAGGAGCGCCTCAGGTCCCGTGTGCTATGCGGGCTCGGGAATGGCGGCGATGACGGTTGAGGACTGGTCGGCGGTGTTGGAAACGATCGGGACCGGAGTGGCGACGGCGAATCGAATGTTTTCCTGCGATTGGATCGGGGTACCGGACGGTCGGCTGTTGGAGGTGGTCGCGCCTGAGCGCGTGGATAACCGATTTGCGCTGATGGTCCGAGATCGTTGTGAGGTGGAGTCGTTCCCGCGGTCGGCGCGTTCGCTGTTGGATGTCGATACGCCTGCTGATCTGGTGGTGCTGAAGATGGCGATGCAGGCGGGATCGCTGGAGCTGGGAGCGGCCACGCGCTCGGAGTTGCTTGGTCAGCGAGAGCTGGATCGGCCGCTGCAAACCGCGATGGCGGTGTTTGACGTAATGACGCATCCGAATGCGGAGCTGTTCGTGGCCGGTCGGGTGAGCGGGTCGGATTGGGCGATTGTTGACCGGGATACGTCGTGTCGGGTGCGGATCTTGTCGGAGGAACGAGGTTTGCGCACGCGCGGGAAGCGCGCGGCCTCGATCCTTGGGGCGCTGTATGAGCAGATGGGTCCGGCGCGGTTTGTCGAGCAGTTGCGTGAGTTGGGCAGTGCGGTGATCTGGGACACGCGACCATTGTTCTCGCACCTGGGTTGGGATGTGTCTCGCTATGACCGGTTTGCGGCCGACCTGGGCCGATGGGAGCTGATCGAGCATGAGGAACTGCAGAGGCTGGTGTGGGAGTTGGTAGACAAGCGAGTGCTCATGGGCGGGCACTCGTTGGTGAGTGGCGGAATGTTGGCGGGGATTGATGCGGCCTGGACCCATCGAGAGTTGTCTGGTTGACTGATCGGAGTGGGTCACCTTGACCGCGTGTAAGCTGATTGAGAGTGTGGTTCGTGTGCTGTTGGGCGTTTGACCTAGCGGCGGCCCGATTTGGTCGGGTCTCCAGACCACGAATGGGTGCGAGATGTCGCTGACTTTGGCTGGTGCCGCGCTGGATGCAGTGGATGCGGAGATCGCGTCGGCGATCGAGCTGGAGGCGGGACGGCAGCGGGACGGTCTGGAGCTGATTGCGTCGGAGAACTACCCGTCCGAGCCGGTGCTCGCAGCGATGGGGTCGGTGCTGACGAATAAGTACGCCGAGGGATATCCCGGCAAGCGCTACTACGGCGGTTGCGAGTTTGTCGATGTGGTGGAGGAGCTCGCGATTGCGCGGGCGAAGTCGCTGTTCGGGGCTGACCATGCGAACGTCCAGGCGCACTCGGGCACACAGGCGAATATCGCCGCGTATTTTGCGTTGCTCTCGCCTGGCGACACCGCGATGGGGCTGGAGCTGAATCATGGTGGTCATCTGACCCACGGATTGCCCGTGAATATCTCGGGTCGGTGGTTTGAGTTCGTCTCGTACGGGGTTGACCCTGAGACGGAGCAGATCGACTACGACGCGATGGCGGCGGTGGCGCGGGAGCATCGGCCGAAGGTGATTGTGGTCGGAGCGACGGCGTATCCGCGTGTGTTTGATTTCGCGCGAGCGGCCGAGATTGCGGAGTCGGTGGACGCGGTGCTGATGGTCGATATGGCGCATGTGGCGGGTTTGGTCGCCGGGGGCGTGCATCCGTCGCCGGTGCCGTATGCGCCCGTGATCACGACGACGACACATAAGACGCTGCGCGGTCCGAGGTCGGCGCTGATTCTCACGAATGAGAAGATGGCGCGGCCGATCGATCGGGCGATTTTCCCGGGGACCTCGGGTGGTCCGCATATGCACACGATCGCGGCGAAGGCGGTCGCGCTGAAAGAGGCGGCGACGCCAGAGTTTGCGGCCTACGCGGCGCAGATCGTGGCCAATGCCCAGGCGTTGGCGGATGGACTGCAGTCCGAGGGCTGGCGATTGGTGTCGGGCGGGACGGATAATCATCTGCTGCTGCTCGATGTGGGAGTGAAGGGGTTGACGGGGAAGGCTGCCGAGGCAGCGCTCGATGAGGCGGGGATTACGGTGAACAAGAACACGATTCCATACGACTCGCGGCGTCCGACGGTGACGTCGGGGGTTCGGATCGGCACGCCGGCGCTGACGACTCGAGGAATGCGCGAAGGCGAGATGCGTCAGGTGGCCGGCTTGATCGGTCGGGTGCTCGATCGTGTCGACGACGTGGATGAGCGAACTCGGGTACGGGCCGAGGTGCGCGAGATGGCGTCGGGGTTCCCGATTCCCGGCATTGGGAGCAGTGTCCAGAGCTAGGCCAACACAGACAGTTCAACGGGTGTCAGGCCCGCATCAGTGAGCAATGAGGAGTGATCGATGGCGCAGGCAGTGACGGAATACGAGATCATGGTGGTCCTCCATCCAGACATTATGGGTGAGCAGATCGAAGAGCGGATGGCGCATTTGCGGAGCACGCTGACGGCGCACGGCAACGCCGTGACCGAGGTGATCGACTGGGGTCGGCGGCGCTTGGCGTATCCGATCAAGCAGGCGTTCGAGGGTCACTATCTGATCGCGCACTATGAAGGCGGCACGGATTCGAGGCGCGACGACTTGGAACAGTCGCTGCTGATCGACGAGTTGGTGTTGCGTCACCTGATCGTGCGACGGGACGATTAGTCTGCGTTGGGTTGAGTCTCGGGGAGCAAAGACATGGCGGGTCTGAACAAAGTGATGCTGATCGGCAACTTGGGTGCTGATCCAGAGATGCGCTTTACTGCAAGCGGAAGTGCGGTTGCCAATTTCCGTATTGCCTGTAGTCGGACGTACACAGACCGGGAAGGTCAGCGACAAGAGGTGACCGAGTGGGTCTCAATCGTCGCGTGGCAACGCTTGGCGGAACTGGTGGGGCAATATCTCAGCAAGGGCCGCACTGTGTACGTTGAGGGTCGTCTGCAGACCCGTCAGTGGCAAGATCGCGAAGGAAACAACCGATACACGACTGAGGTCGTCGCGAACGACGTACAGTTTCTCAGTGGTCGCGGTGGAGGCGGCGGTGGTGGTGACTTCGGTGGTGGCGGCAGCGGAGGTGGTGGAGGTGGCGGTTGGCAGGATGGACCGAGTGATTTCGGCGGTGGGGGCCCGGATGCGGGCGACCTGCCGTTTGAGTAACGAACCCAATCATGAACGAGCACCGTTCTCGATGTTCTTGTGGAGAAGCTAATGACGACTGAATCCGAACCAGCGATCGAGGCGGCGCCGGCACAGCAACCTGCTCCGGCGCCCGCGCCGACGCCAACACCGAGAATTACGCCAGGCCCAGAGTCGGGCGACCGGCTGCCGCAGATGATCGAGCGGACGCGGCGACGGGGTCGTCGGCGTCGGGCGCCGGTCTTCACCCCGCAAGAGGTGAAGACGATCGATTACAAAGATGTGGATCGGCTGAAGAAGCTGATCTCGGATCGTGGTCGGATTGAGCCGCGTCGGAAGACGGGGTTGACGGCCAAGGATCAGCGGAAGATCGCTCGCGAAATCAAGCGCGCGCGTCAGGTAGCGCTGTTGCCGTACACAGCCGAGCACATGCGTCAGACGTCGCGGTTCCGCATGGTCACGCGGATGGCGCAGCGAGCGATGCGAGCCGAGCTGGACGACGCACCAGCGTCGGCGCCGGCCGAAGGAGGCGGCGCGCCAGAGTCAGGAGCGACAGAGCAAGCGTCGGCGCCCGCGGCTGAAGCGTCAGCGCCGCCGAGCACTGGATCTGACACCTAAATGGGTGAGTCGCTGGGAGTTGGGCTACTCGGCCTGGGCGTCGTTGGCAGCGGTGTCCTCGACGCGTTGCAACGCAACGTACTGGTTTACGAGGCGCGTTGCGGTCGGCGCATTGTCGTCCGCGCGGCCGCGGTGCGAGACGTGGCGTCGCGATCGGATGTGGCCGCGATGGGGATTGCGGTCTCGGACGACGCGCGATCGGTCGCCGTTCGCGACGACGTTGACGTGGTCGTCGAGTTGATGGGTGGCGAGGAGCCGGCGACGGAGTGTATTGCGGCGGCGCTGTCGGCTGGGAAGTCGGTGGTGACCGCCAACAAAGAGGTGATGGCGAAGTCTGGGCCGAAGCTCCTGGAGATAGCGGAGCGGAGCGGTGGTGAGCTGCGCTACGAGGCGAGCGTCGGTGGTGGAATTCCGATCATCGGGGTGTTGCAGCGCGACTTGCAGGCCAACGATGTGTCGTCCGTGCGAGCGATCATCAACGGCACCACGAACTTCATGATTACGGCGATGTCTCGCGACGGGATGAGCTACGAGGACGCGTTGGCCGAGGCGCAGCGGTTGGGATACGCGGAGGCTGATCCAACGAATGACGTCGATGGTATTGACGCGGCGTACAAGCTCGCAATTCTGGCGTCGTTGGCGTTTCACGCGCAGGTCGGTCCTGACGATGTCTATCGCGAGGGGATTCGGTCGTTGGCATCGCGAGATTTTGGCCACGCGCGCGATCTTGGGTATGCAATTCGGATGTTGGCGACGGCGCGTCGGACGTCATCGGGCCTGGACTTGCGAGTCCACCCGACCCTGGTGCCCACGTCGGATCCGATGGCTGGCGTTGTGGGAGTGCTCAACGCGGTGGCGGTCTCGGGCGACCTGATCGGGTCGGTGGTCTTGGAAGGGCCAGGGGCCGGGTCGGGAGCGACATCGAGCGCGGTTGTGGCGGACATTCTGGAGGTTGCGGGACGGATCGCCTCGGGTCAGGCGGCGAGGCATCCGCGTCCGATTGATCGGTCGCCGACATTGGCGCCGCTGCGGGACATGCAAGTGCGTACGTATCTGCGCTTTGAGGTGCCTGATCGAGCTGGAGTGCTGGCCGAGCTGGGCGCGGTGTTTGCATCGGAGGGGGTGAGCATTGCGTCGGTGTTGCAGACACCGCATCCCGCGCGTGAGGAGTCGGCGGACCTGATTGTGACGACGCACGCCTGTAGCGACGGCGCGCTCGACCGGGTGTTGGCAGGATTGGAACGGTCCGGCTCGGCGATTGCGTTGGGAGTGCGGCTGCGAATCGAGGATGGCTGTGACAACGACTGATCCGACCGAGGGAGCTAACGTCCGCTGGATGCGGTTGGAGGAATCGGTCTCGGCGATTCGTGATCGGACGGCTCAGCTCGCGCAGTCGCGGGTGCGTGACGAGCGGGAGATGAGCAATCTGGACCAACGCTTGCGAGAGGTGGAAGGTCAGGCGATTTCGCTCTCGGGGCAGCTTGCATCCTTGGTTCGGCAGTTGGAAGAGCTGCAGTCCATCCGAGAGCGGTTGGGACGCTTGGCCGGGGATATGGATCAGAACAAGGAGCACGCTGATGTCTCGCTTCGTCAACTCCGACAAGAGGTGGATGTCCAGCGTGAGGCCGATAGCGAGGCGAATCGGCGGTTGCAGTCACACGAGAAGGGGCTGAGCGATCTGCGGGAACGTCTGAGCGTGTTCGATGAGGCGATCCGTCGAGTGAACGCGGAAGGTGGGGAGATCGCGCACCGGCTGTCGCAGATCGAGAACGGTCAGGTCGCGCTGGGCGCACGGATATCGGCAAACGCGGATGGCTTGCGTCGGGCGGCGAGCGAGGAGAACACGCTGGAGACCAGGATCGAGTCGGTCGAGCGGCATCTGTCCGATCTGGTGGAGCGAGTTGAAATGTCGCAGCAGAATGTGCGTCGAGTGCAGGAGTCCGCGGAGCATTGGGATGATCTGCGCACCAGCGTGGACGCATTGCGCAGCCGCGTGGAGGAGTCGCTACACGCGATGGATGCGTCGAAAGCGGTCGTGGCGTCGGTGCAGCGAGGGTTTGAGCAGTTGGAGGAGCGGATCGGCAACACCGAACGCGTGGGAGAGCAACTGCGAGCGCGTGACGCGCGTCGGGAGCGCGGCGTGGCCTCGCTGAGTGACAAGATCGAGAGTGTGTCCAGAGTGTCAGCCGAGGAGCAGGAGCGATTCGTGTCGCTCCAGGAGCAAATTCGGCGACGGCAGATTGAGGAGTTGGAGCAGGAGATTCGCGAGTTGAAGTCGTACTTGCGAGTTCGCGGCGATGGCTAGCAGCACAACGTGTTCTGGGCGTTCCGGGCGTCGCGAGCGATCGGGCCAACTTGGTCAGAGCGCAAGATCGGCGGCTGAGGTCGGCGGTGGGGTGCTCGAGCGCTATGCCGATTGGCTCCCGCTGAATGGGTCGACACCGCAGATCACATTGGGTGAGGGGAGCACGCCGCTGATCCGGGCCCAGAGTCTCGAGCAGGCGACCGGGGCGGATGAGGTGTGGTTGAAGCTGGAGATGTGCAATCCGACCGGTTCATTCAAGGATCGCGGGATGGTCGTCGCCGTGGCGAAAGCGGTCGAGCAGGGGGCGTCGGCGGTGCTGTGTGCATCCACCGGAAACACGAGCGCCTCGGCGGCCGCGTATGCGGCTCGTTGTGGGCTGCGAGCGTTTGTCTTGGTGCCGGAGGGTCGGATTGCGAAGGGAAAGTTGGCCCAGGCGACGGCGCACGGCGCTCGCGTGTTGGCGGTCGACGGCAACTTCGACGACGCCTTACGGCTGGCACAGGAGTTGACCGAGCAGCTGCCGCTGGCCTTGGTCAACTCGGTCAATCCGTATCGGATTGAGGGTCAGAAGACGGCGGCGATGGAAATCGTGGACGACTTGGGCGATGCGCCAGATTTGCACTGTATTCCTGTGGGCAATGCCGGGAACATCACCGCGTATTGGCAGGGATACGGCGAGTACCTCCGCGCTGAGCTGGCGACACGACGACCTCGGATGCTGGGAGTCCAGGCGGCGGGCGCGGCGCCGCTCGTTCATGGTCGGCCGGTAGCGCATCCAGAGACGGTGGCGACAGCGATTCGGATTGGCGCGCCAGCGTCGTGGGACGGAGCGGTGGCGGCACGGGACGAGTCCGGCGGGGCGATCATTGCGACCTCGGACGAGGAGATACTGGACGCGTATCGGTCGTTGGCGAGCGACGAAGGTGTGTTCTGCGAGCCGGCATCCGCAGCGTCGGTGGCGGGTTTGCTGGCACGTCACGGCGACGGTTCGCTCGCCGGGCGTCGAGTGGTGTGCACAATAACGGGACATGGGTTGAAGGATCCGGAGCGAGCGGTGGAGTCGATCTCGGGAGATGTGGTGGAAGTTCGTCCCGAGTACGAGGCTGTGGCAGCGGTGATCGAAGAGGGGTTGCGATGAGTTCGCTGGTGGATCGTGAGCGTGCTGAGTCGGCGGTGCGAGAATTACTGATCGCGCTGGGAGAAGATCCCGACAGAGAGGGGCTGCTGGACACGCCGCGACGAGTGGCGGCTGCCTTTGAGGAAACACTCGGCGGGCGCGATGTGGACATTCCCAAGTTGCTCTCGGTGGGGTTCGAGGAAGGCCACAGCGAGATGGTGATCTTGAGAGATGTGCCATTCTTCTCGACGTGCGAGCATCACCTCATGCCGTTTCACGGGGTCGCGCACGTAGGCTATGTGCCGAGCGGTCGCGTGGTTGGACTGTCCAAGCTGGCGCGATTGGTCGATGCGGTCGCCCGGCGTCCGCAGCTACAAGAGCGCTTGACCGCGCAGATTGCGGACTTGTTGATGGAGACGCTGCAACCACAAGGAGCCGCGGTCGCCGTGGAGGCAGAGCATCTCTGCATGCAGATGCGCGGAATTAAGAAGCCAGGGTCGAGAATGCTGACATCAGCGATGCGCGGCAGTTTCCTTGAGCAGCAAGAGACGAGAGCGGAGTTTCTGTCGCTCGTGGGGACACAACGGTTATGAGTGCGTGGTGAGCTTGACAGTTGTGCGCGGAGGATTCGCCGACTTGGGCGATCGGTGGGACGATCTCTGTCGTCGCGCGGATGCGATGCCGTTCTCGACGCCGCAGTTCGGCGAGTCGTGGTGGTCGGTGTTTGGCGCAATGGAGCAAGACGAGCTTGAGCTGGTCGGGTTGGAGAATGGGACGGGCGAGCTGGTCGGCCTGGCGCCGCTGCGACGGCGAGGAACGCACTGGTCGTTTGCGGGTGATCACGAAGTGTCGGACTATCTCGGTCCGGTCGCGCAGATCGGTCAGGAATCGTTGTTGGCCGAGGCGGTGTTGGACCGGCTCGATGACGCTGGGGCGAAATCAGTCGAGTTCCGCGGGATTGAGCCGGGTTCTGGCTGGGTCGACGCATTCGCGGTCGCGGCCGAGCGTGGCTGGGAGATCGAAGTGGCGGATGAAGCGGTGTGTCCAACCATCGAGATCGGTGGCGGATGGAATGCGTATCTGCAATCGTTGCGGTCGCGGGATCGGCGAGAGATTCGTCGCAAGCTGCGTCCGCTGAGGCAGTTGCACGGCGCGGTCAGTTTTGAGGTGTTGGAGTCGAAGTCGGCGGTGCGGGAGCGGATGCCGGAGTTCATGGAGATGATGGCTGAGTCGCGCGGCGACAAGGCCGTGTTCCTGACGGACGAGATGCGCGCCTTCTTCGAGCGATTGAGTGGGTCGTTGTCGGAAGCTGGGCGGCTGCGGTTGTACGTGATGTCAGTTTCGGGCGAAGCGGCGGCGATGGTGTTGTGCTTCGTCGCGCGGAATCAGTTGCTGCTGTACAACAGTGGATATGCTCCACGATTCCGAGAGATGTCGGCAGGGTTGGCGTCGAAAGTGTTGTGCATTCGAGACGCAGTGGAGCGAGGGATGTCGAGCGTGAACTTCCTCCGCGGTGAAGAGCCGTACAAGTACGAGCTTGGCGGTCGGGACGCGTTCGTTCGGCAGATGCGGTTGACGCGAGAGGGTGTGGATTGATGAGACGTCGACGACGATTGGCCGTGATGTCGACGCATACGTCGCCGCTGGCACGGGCGGGCACGACGAAGGCGGGCGGGATGAACGTGTACGTGGCCGACCTGTCGCGGCATCTGGCGGCGATGGGTTGGGAGGTCGACATCTACACGCGTCGAGACCGACTCGATGCGCCAGACGTTGAGGCGCTCGCGCCGGGAGCGCGGCTGTTCCACGTCGATGCTGGTCCGCCGATCGGGTTGCCACCGATCGAGGTGGGCGCGCACGTGTCGGAGTTTACGGCGGGGGTGGAGCGGATCGCAGCGCGTGAAGAGGCTTATGACTTGATTCACTCGCACTACTGGGTGGCGGGTCTGAGCGGGATTGAGTTGTCGCGTCGATGGCAAGTGCCGCACGCGGTGATGTTCCACACGCTCGGCTCCGTGAAGGAAGTGTTCCAGCAGCCAGAGCCACCGTTTCGGATTGCTGGGGAGCGTCGCGTGATCGCTTGTGCGGACGCGATCATTGGCGCGACGTCTCATGAGCGGGCATTTCTGATTGGTCAGTATCAGGCGGATGCATCACGGGTCCGCGTTGTTCCGTGTGGGATCGACCTGGGCAGCTTCCATCCGGCCGAGACCGAGGCGTCGCGTCGGCGGGTGTCGGCGGCGTTGCCCGAGCTCGGGGTGGATGAAGGTCCGGGAATCTTGTTTGTGGGACGGCTCGAGCAGGCGAAGGGCGCGGAACTGCTGGTTCGGGCGCTGCCGCTCATGACGTGTGGAAATGATGCGTCGCTCTGGATCGTCGGCGGCGACGAGCGGGACGATGCCGAGCGGGCTCGCTTGCGAACGGTTGCTGAGGAATGCGGTGTTGGTGATCGGGTCAAGTTTGCGAACGCGGTGGCGCGTGAGCGGCTGCCCGATCTGTATCGCGCGGCGGCCGTCTGCGCGGTGCCGTCGGCATATGAGTCGTTTGGCTTGGTGGCGGTCGAGGCGATGGCCTCAGGGACACCGACGGTCGCGACGCGTGTCGGCGGGTTGGCGAGCACGATCAGTCACGCCAAGACGGGTCTGCTGGTTGGCGATCGGCAACCGCAGGCGTTTGCTGGGGCGCTCGACCAGTTGCTCGGCAATGACGCGCTCCGTCGGAGGATGGGTGCGGCGGCAGCGGCGGAGATGAGTGTGTTTTCGTGGCAACACGTCGCGCAGAGTATTCTCGGCGTGTACGAGGACTTGTTAAGCGAACGCGAAACCGGCGGCGCGCAGCGGGAATCTTGTTGTCCGGATACGGTGGAGTCGTTCCTGGTTGCGGCGAGCTAGACGCTCTCGCAGCTCGGCGCTTCTGCCGAAGAGGACGAGATTTCAGGCAGCGCCTGCGACGACAGAATCCGGGGTGGCCACGTGTCGGAAGCTGAAGCTCCTGCGGCGCCGCGTCGCGCACTCGTCGTGATGGCGCACCCAGACGACATTGAGTTCACCTGTGGTGGGACGGTGGCGCAACTGTCGGACGACGGTTGGCATGTGACGTTCTGTCTGGTCACGAGTGGTGACAAGGGAACGAAGGACCCAATGTTGGGCCCAGCCGACCTTGGGGCGCTGCGTGAGGCGGAGCAGGAAGCCGCGGCGGTGGAGTTGGGGATCAAGCGCTGCATCTTCCTGCGCGTTCCCGATGGCCACGTGGAGGATGGGTCGGAGTTTCGTGGTCAGCTCGTTGGCGTGCTCCGTGACGTGCGACCGGAGCTGATGATCACTTGGGACGGATATCGCGGGTTCAATCATCGCGACCATCGGACGGTCGGAATTGCGGTGCTCGACGCGGTGTTTCCGCTGTCGCGCAATGCGAACTCGTACGCAGAGCAGGTCGCGGGCGGAGCCGAACCGGTGCGGGTCAACACGGTGTTGTTGGCCGGCAGTCATGAGCCGAACTTCTTCGTCGACGTGGCGGACCAGCTTGAGCGGCGGATCGACGCGTTGCTGCGACATGCATCGCAGGTACAGGCGCCGAATCGCGAGGAAATGGTGACGCGAATGCAGCGTCGGGCGCAAGAGGCGGCGCGAGCGGGTCGCGTGCCATGGTCGGAGGGCTTTCGTCGGCTGAGCTTCGGTGGAGTGAGCGCACCGCGTCGGTCGGACGCGCTCAAGGCCGAGGCGAAGGCCCAAGCCGAAGCGGAGACCGAGGCTGCGGAGGGATCCGATGGCTGACGCCGCGCTGTTCCTGCTGTGGGCGAGTTTTGTCGCGGCGGGCTTCGCAGCCGTGACGTCGGTGTTGTACGCGGTCCAGCCGCGTTTCCGTCTGGTGCTGGCCTCGAGACGCGTCGCGGCGACCGAGCCTTCGCTCCCGATGCCGGAGCCGACGCCCGTGCGGTCGCCGACGATGGGCGGGATCGCAACGCTGAGCGTGTGGTCGGCGGCGGTGTTGGGGATTGTCGGACTGGCGATGCGCTCGATCGCGCTTAATCACGCGCCCTACAGCAATCTGTTCGAGTTCTCGATGTCGTTTGGGATCGCCATCGTGCTCCTGTATGGGATCTTCGAGTTGCGCTCGGGCACGCGGCTCGCAGGAGCGTTCGTGTTGCCGGTCGCTTGTGGACTGTACGGATCGGCGCTGGCATTTCCCAGTGAGGGTCAGGACATTCTGGTGCCGGCGCTCCAGAGTCCGACGCTACTGACAATCCATGTGGCGCTGATGATTCTTTCGTACGCGGTGCTCGCGGTGGCGTTCGGTGGTGCGGTGATGCATCTGGTGCAGGGCTCTCCGTCGCGAGTGGCGGAGCGGGGAGGTCGGTACGAGTGGCTACCGTCGCCGGAGCGTTGCGATGAGTTGACATATCGCGCGGTGCTGGTCGGGTTTCCGCTCTTGGCAGCAGGGATTGCGCTGGGTGCGTTCTGGGCGAACGATGCTTGGGGCCGGTATTGGGGATGGGATCCGAAGGAGACGGCGGCGCTGGTGACGTGGTTGATCTTCGCGGTGTACATCCACGGTCGCGGACTGCGGCAGTTTCGAGGCTCGCGGCGGGCGTGGATCGTGGTGTTGGGATTCTTCGCGGTGATGTTCACCTATCTGGGCGTGAACCTGTGGATCACGGGTCTGCACTCGTATGCAGGCGTCTGAGAGTGATAGGTGGGCAACAGAGGTTGGTCGACTTGATTGCCAGACGTCTCGCGAACTTGCAGGGGTTGGCTGATCTGGGATATGGTTTGATTTCACGCGCCTGATCCCATTCGGTTTGGTGCGTGTAAGGGTCGAGGCCGACCTGAGGTTGAAGACAATCGGTTGACCAGTTGTCAGCCGGTTCGTTCAGCCAGCGGCTTTGACCCTGTATTCGTGCCAGCACAGATACGCTGAGTTGGTTCGAGCAACGATGAGTGGAGAACGAGCAGCCGTGCCGACGATCAATCAACTCGCCCGTAAGGGACGAAAGAAGTCTCGGAAGAAGGCCAAAGCGCCAGCGCTGCGGTTCCGATACAACGCGCTCACGAGCCGAACCACGCAGGATTCGGGATCACCGCAAAAGCGAGGCGTCTGCACGGCGGTTCGCACGGTGACGCCGAAGAAGCCGAACTCGGCGCTGCGGAAGGTCTGTCGCGTGCGACTAACGAACGGGATTGAGGTCACGGCCTATATCCCGGGCGAGGGTCACACACTGCAGGAGCACTCGATCGTATTGATCCGTGGAGGTCGCGTACGCGACCTGCCGGGCGTGCGTTATCAGGTCGTACGCGGAGCGCTCGACGCGCTTGGCGTCGCCGAGCGAAAGCGCGGTCGTTCCAAGTACGGAACTCGCAAGACAGCAGGACTATCAACCGCGGCCACCCACTAACAGGTGGTCGCTTTCGTGTAGCGGGTGGTCCTCGGCGTGTTCGAGGATCGGCCGCGTGAAGGATGGATGAGATAACGTGCCGCGACGACGACGGCCCGAACGACATGAAATTCGCCCCGATGCGGTCTACGGATCGCTGCGGGTGCAGATGGTGATCAATCGCCTCATGCACAGTGGCAAGAAGGGCACGGCTGAAAAGATCGTGTACCGAGCGATGGACATCCTTGAGGAACGGGTCCGCCAGGATCCGCTCGAGGTGTTCGATCAAGCGTTGGACAACATCACGCCGGAGATGGAAGTTCGCCCACGCCGAGTTGGCGGTGCGACGTACCAGGTTCCGGTGGAGATTCGGCACGATCGTCGAACGTCGCTGGGGATTCGCTGGCTCGTGATGGCGTCGCAGGGTCGAAAGGGACGTCCTGCACATCTATCACTGGCCGATGAACTGCTCGACGCATACAGCAACAGCGGTGCCGCGGTGCGGCGTCGCGAAGAGACGCACCGCATGGCGGAAGCCAATCGTGCGTTTGCCCACTACCGTTGGTAGCGCCAGCGCAGATTCGACGAGCTGATTCAGACAACGACACAGCAATCGCCCTGATGGGCATCAAGCAAACGCCCTGACGGGCTAGGTCACGGAGATGCGCTGCTGTTTGCGCAGTGCATCGCCAGGAGACATCGACCAGAGGACGGATCGAGGATTTTACCGACATGGCCGCTGACCCGCCTATCTCGTCGCTCCGAAATATCGGCGTCATTGCCCACATTGATGCGGGCAAAACAACCGTGACCGAACGCATCCTGTACTTCACGGGCCGCACGTACAAAATCGGCGAAGTGCATGACGGCACGGCCGTGATGGACTTCATGGACCAGGAGCGCGAGCGCGGAATCACGATCATGGCCGCGGCGACGTCGTGCGACTGGAGTGATCACCGGATCAACATCATCGACACGCCGGGCCACGTTGACTTCACGGTCGAGGTGGAGCGCTCGCTGCGGGTGCTCGACGGTGGCGTGGTGGTGTTTGATGCCGTCGCTGGGGTGGAACCGCAGTCGGAGACCGTCTGGCGACAGGCCGATCGGTACGAGGTACCGCGAATCTGCTTCGTCAACAAGATGGACCGCATCGGCGCCGATTACTGGCGCACGATGCAGATGATTCGCGATCGGCTGGGGATGATGCCGGTCCCGCTGCAGATTCCGATTGGCTCGGAGGACCGATTCCAGGGCGTGATTGATCTGATCCGCGAGCGGGCTTGGTTCTTTAGCTCGGATCGCGATGCTCCACCGGTCGAAGGTGACATCCCCGAGGACTACGTTTCGGACGCCGGTCGCTGGCGCGAGACGATGATCGAGCGGATCGCCGATTGCGATGAGCAGGTAATGATCTCGTACATCGAGGGACATGAGCTCTCGGTGGAGGAGATCGTGAAGGCGGTGCGGCGCGGGACGATTACGAATGCGTTCACGCCGGTGTTTTGTGGGTCGGCGCTGAAGAATGTCGGCGTGCAGCGTCTGCTGGATGGGATCGTGGATTATCTGCCAGCGCCCGACGAGGTGCCGCCGGTCGAGGGTGTCGGACGAGATGGTCCGGAACTGCGACTGGCCGACACGGACGAGCCGTTGACGGCGCTCGCCTTCAAGATCGTGACCGACCCCTATGTGGGGCGAATCGCGTATGTGCGTGTCTACGCCGGTCGGCTGAATGCCGGAGACAGCGTCTACAACTCGTCGCGTGATGAGAATGAGCGAGTAGGGCGGTTACTGCGCGTGCATGCCGATGATCGTGAAGACATCGACCACGTCTCGGCAGGGGATATCGCGGCGTTCGTCGGCCCGAAGCGGACATTCACAGGTGACACGTTGTGTGCGCGCTCGGCGCCGGTGTTGCTGGATGAGATTTCCTTCCCGGAGCCCGTGGTCTCGATCGCGATCGAGGCAAAGAGCTCGGACGATCAGGACCGGCTCGGTGCGTCGTTGCGCAAGTTGGCTGAGGAAGATCCGACGTTCAAGGTGGAGTTCAACGACGAGACCGCGCAGACGGTGATCTCGGGCATGGGTGAGCTGCACCTGGAGGTGATCGCCGATCGCTTGCGTCGCGAGTTCAACGTGATGTGCAACGTCGGTCGTCCGCAGGTGTCGTATCGCGAAACCATTCGGCGGATGGCCGAGGCGGAAGGTCGGTTCGTGCGCCAGACAGGTGGTCGCGGGCAGTACGGTCATGTGATCTTGCGAGTGGAACCGAATGTGCCCGGTGAAGGGTTCGTGTTTGAGGATGACACCGTGGGTGGTTCGGTGCCACAGCAGTACATCAGCTCGGTGCGCAAGGGAATCACTGATGCGATGCGGTCGGGCGTGGTCGGCGGATTCCCGGTGGTGGACGTGAAGGTGGCGCTGACGGATGGTTCCTATCATCAAGTGGACTCAAGCGAGATGGCGTTCGCGACGGCGGCCCGGATGGGATTCCACGCGGCGCTGCGCAAAGCTGGCCCAGTGCAGCTCGAGCCGATGATGCGGGTCGAGATTTCGACGCCGCGAGAGCACTTCGGCGAGGTGGCGGGTGATCTGTCGAGTCGGCGCGGGGCGGTGCTCGGCACCGAGGAGCGCGGCGCGGCGCAGATCATTCAGGCACAGATGCCGCTGGCCAATCTCTTTGGTTACACGACGGCGCTGCGCTCGATGACTCAAGGTCGGGCGACGGCGAGCATCGAGTTTGATCATTACGAGGAAGTTCCGCAGAGCGTGCTGGCGGAGGCGCGCTAGACACGATCCGAGCGCCGACAGGCGCTCGGGCCAGAAATCAGACAACTACCCAGAACCGCAGAAGCGACCGAGCTACAGGCAGGAGACACGAAGATGGCGCGACAGGTATACGAGCGGACGAAGCCACACGTGAACGTGGGCACGATTGGCCACGTAGATCACGGCAAGACGACGTTGACAGCGGCGATCACGAAGACGCTGGCGCTGGCGGACGAGAACGTGTCGTTTTCGAGTTTCGACTCGATTGACAACGCACCGGAGGAGCGAGCGCGGGGGATCACGATTGCGATTGCGCACGTGGAGTACGAGACCGAGGGACGGCACTACGCGCACATTGACGCGCCGGGTCACGCGGACTACATCAAGAACATGATTACGGGCGCGGCGCAGATGGACGGCGCGATTTTGGTGGTAGCGGCGCCGGACGGTCCGATGCCGCAGACGCGGGAGCACATTCTGCTGGCCCGTCAGGTGGGTGTGCCGCGCATGGTGGTGTATCTGAACAAGGTCGATCAGCTGGACGACGAGGAGTTGTTGGACCTGGTCGAGCTGGAGGTACGGGAGCTGTTGTCGGATCAGGACTTTGACGGCGACGACTGTCCGGTGATTCGGGGCAGCGCGTTGGCGGCGTTGGAGTCGGAGTCGACGGACGCGAGTGCGCCGGAGTACGAGAGCATTCTGGAGTTGATGTCGGCGGTGGACGAGTACGTCCCGACGCCGGAGCGACCACGGGACATGCCGTTCCTGATGCCGATTGAGGACGTATTCGGGATCAAGGGACGTGGCACGGTGGCGACGGGTCGGATCGAACGCGGGGTGGTGAACAGCGGCGAGGAGATTGAGATTGTCGGGATCAAGGACACGCGGACGACGGTGGTGACGGGCGTGGAGATGTTCAAGAAGACGCTACCGACGGGCGAGGCGGGGGACAACGTGGGTTGTCTGTTGCGCGGGATTGACCGCGAGGAGATCTCACGCGGTCAGGTGTTGGCGGCGCCGGGAAGTATCACACCGCACACGGCGTTTGAGGCGGAGGTCTACATCCTGGGCAAGGACGAGGGTGGGCGGCATAGTCCGTTCTTCCCTGGGTACCGTCCGCAGTTTTACATTCGGACGACGGATGTGACGGGCGAGATTGGTTTGCCGGAGGGCATCGAGATGGCGATGCCGGGCGACAACGTGCAGATGAAAGTGCGTTTGATTTCGCCGATTGCGCTGGAGGAGGGGCTGCGCTTCGCGATTCGCGAGGGCGGTCGGACGGTGGGCGCTGGCGCGGTCACCTCGATCATCGAGTAACGCCGCACAAGACCACAGGCACGGCAGAGAGACGGACACATGGCACGGCAAAGGATTCGGATTCGGCTGAGGGCATACGACCATCGAATTCTCGATGAGTCGGCCGGGCATATTCTCGACGTTGCTGAGAGTACTGGCGCCCGAGTGGCCGGGCCGATTCCCCTTCCCACCGAGATCCGCAAGTACACGGTGATTCGCTCGCCGTTTGTCCACAAGGATGGGCGAGAGCAGTTCGAGATCCGCACACACAAGCGGCTGATCGACATCATCGAAGCGACTGGGTCGACGGTGGAATCGCTTATGCGACTGCAGCTGTCGTCAGGTGTCCACGTGGAGATCAAGATCTAACCATGGCCATACCGGGACTGTTGGGCAAGAAACTGGGCATGGTTCAGGTCATCGGCGATGACGGAGCGGTCGTGGGCTGCACCGTGATTGAGGTGGGACCATGTCCCGTGACGCAGATCATGACTGAGTCGAGGGATGGATTCTCGGGCGTGCAAGTGGCGTATGGCGAGGCTCCGGCCTGGCGGATCAACAAGGCGGAGCGCGGCCACACGGGCGCGAACGGTCCGCTGAAGCATCTGTCCGTGTTCCGCGCCGATTCCGACGAGTTGGCCGACGTGGAAGTGGGGACAGTGGTCAATGCGACCGAGGTGTTCTCGGCCGGCGACCGCGTGGACGTGCAAGGAATGTCGAAGGGCAAAGGCTTTGCCGGTGTCGTCAAGCGACACGGCTTCCGCGGAGGCCCGCGAACGCACGGTCAGAGTGATCGGCATCGAGCGCCTGGTTCGGTCGGTGCGGGTACGACGCCGGGTCGTGTGCTCAAGGGCACGCGCATGGCCGGTCGAATGGGTGGCAAGACGACGACTTCGATGAATCTCGAAGTCGTGGATATCAACGCGGATCGGCATCTGGTCTTTATCAAGGGTTCAGTGCCGGGCGCGACGAACGGTCTGGTTCGGATTCGACAGACCAAGCGACGAGGCGGCAAGCGATGAAACTTCCGCTGTTCGATGGACAGGGCAATGCCGCCGGCGAGATCGAGGCGGACGACTCGGTGTTCGGGATCGAGCCGAATCTCGCGGTGGTGCATCAGGCGGTGACGACCCAGCGTGCGAACGCACGTCAGGGCACGAGCTCGACGCTTGATCGCTCCGATGTCCGTCAGGCATCCAAGAAAACGGGTCGACAGAAGGGCGGCGGACGCGCGCGGCTGGGGACGCCGTCATCGCCGACGCGAATCGGCGGCGCCGTCGCGCATGGGCCGCATCCGCGTTCGTATCGGCAGCGATTGCCGAAGCGGATGCGTCGACTGGCGATCCGCTCGATGCTGTCGCAGCGCGCGGCCGAGGGTGGCGTCTTGGTGACGGCGCCGGGTGTGGAGTTCACGTCGAAGACGTCGGCGATGTCGAGTCTCTGCCAAGCGCTCGGTGTTGAGCGTCGGGCGCTCGTGGTCTCGGATGGGGTTGATGACGACTTGGTGCGTGGGACTCGGAACCTGCCGAATGTGCAGGCGATGCCAGCCCAGACGTTGAGCATCTATCTGATTCTGACCCATGACCAGCTCATCATGACGGAGGCGGCAGTGCGGCGTTGCGAGGCGTTGTGGGCGGTCGACGGCGGGGAGCAGGAATCGGAACGGGGTGAGAGCGATGCCTAAGGACATTCATCCGTTTGCGGTGGTGCGCCAGCCGATTATCACCGAGAAATCGACCGAGCTTGCGGAACAGGGCAAGTACGTGTTCGAGGTCGATCCACGAGCGAACAAGCTGCAGATTCGGGAAGCGATCGAGATCGCGTTCTCGGTGCAGGTGCGAAAAGTGAACGTGATCAATGTGCGCGGGGCGACTCGGCGCATCGGTCGCGGTCGACCTGGTCGTGAGCGCGACTGGAAGAAGGCGATTATCACGTTGGCCGATGGCTACGAGATTCGCCTGTTCGAGGGGGTATAGCGTGCCGATCAAGAACTACAAACCAACCTCCCCCGGTCGACGAAACGCATCTGGCCACTCGTTTGAGGAGATCACGAAGAAGAAGCCGGAGAAGAGCCTGCTCGCTCCGCTGAAGAAGAAGTCGGGACGCAACAACAAAGGTCGAGTGACGGTCCGACACCGTGGCGGTGGCCACAAGCGTCGGTACCGGATGATCGACTGGAAGCGTCGCGACCGTGTGGGCGTCGAAGGTCGGGTGGCGGCGATTGAGTACGACCCGAACCGGACGGCGCGGATCGCGCTGATCTTCTACACCGACGGCGTCAAGCGATACATCGTCGCGCCGAACGGACTGAAGGTCAACGACCTGTTGATGTCCGGCCCTGATGCACCGATCCGAATCGGGAACGCGTTGCCGATGGCTGCGATTCCGAACGGGACCCAGGTGCACAACGTCGAGCTGACCGAAGGTCGCGGAGCGCAGATGGTGCGTTCGGCGGGTGCGTCGGCTCAGATTATGGCCAAAGAAGGCAACTACACGTTGTTGCGATTGCCCTCGGGCGAGATGCGACGCGTGCGCTCGGTCTGCTACGCGACGATCGGCCAGGTGGGGAATGTTGAGCATTCCAACATCAAGCTGGGTAAAGCGGGTCGTAATCGACATCGCGGACGTCGGCCGCAGGTCCGAGGTTCCGTGATGAATCCCGTGGATCACCCGCATGGCGGCGGTGAGGGCAAGGCGCCGATTGGGCTGCCCGGTCCGAAGTCACCGTGGGGCTGGTATACGCTTGGTCGTCGGACGCGGGGCAAGAAACAGTCGGACAAGTACATCGTTCGCCGTCGCGGACGACGGCGCTAAGGCAGAGATTGAGGATTTTGCGCGATGTCCAGATCAACGAAGAAGGGTCCCTACGTGGACCACAAACTGATGAAGAAAGTGCAGCGAGTGCGAGCTGCCGGTGCGCGTACCGTGATTAACACGTGGGCGCGTGCGTCGACGATTGTGCCCGAGATGGTCGGCTTGACGATCGCGGTGCATGACGGTCGTCGCCATATCCCGGTGTTTGTGACGGAGAACATGGTCGGCCACAAGCTGGGCGAGTTCGCTCCGACACGGACGTTCCGAGGTCACATCGGTCGGTCCGATCGTGGAACGCGGGTGAGCTGATGCAAGTCCAGGCTTCCGCCAAGTTCGTTCGGACATCGCCGCGTAAGGTGCGGTTGGTGATGCAGGGTCTACGAGGGATGCCGGTCGAGCAGGCGCGTCTGCAGTTGCGGTTCACGCCGAGGCCGATCGCTCGCGATGTGGCCAAGGTGCTGGATTCTGCGATCGCAAACGCCGAGAACAACTACGGGCTCGACGCGCGCGACCTGAAAATTTCGGAGATTCATGCCGGAGACGGGCGCACGCTGCGTCGGTTTCGGGCGAAAGCGCGGGGTCGAGTCGGACGCATTCTGAAGCGCACCGCGCACATCACCGTCGTCGTGTCCGACGGCAATGACGAATAAGGACGCAGAGGACGGATCACGATATGGGCCAGAAGGTACATCCCACGAGTTTTCGGATCGGAACGATCTACGAGTGGCGCTCGCAGTGGTACTCGAGTAAGGACTACGCCACGCTGTTGGCGGAAGATTTGGCGATTCGGAACTTCATCAATGAACAGTTGCGAGAGGCGATGATCTCTCGGATTGACATTGAGCGCAGTGCGAATCAGGTCGGCGTGAAGCTGCACACGGCGAAGCCGGGTGTGGTGATCGGTCGCGGTGGTCAGAATGTGGAGGAACTGCGACGTCGGTTGGAGGCGCTGGTCGAAGGTGAGATTCGGGTGCGGGTGGACGTGTCCGAGGTCCGAGTTCCCGAGCTGGACGCGCAATTGGTCGCGCGGAGCGTGGCCGAGCAGATGGAACGACGGATCGCGTTCCGTCGGGCGATCAAGCAGGCGGTGCAGCGGACGATGCAGCGCGGCGCCGAGGGCGCGAAGATCATCATCTCGGGTCGATTGGGTGGGGCAGAGATGTCGCGCAAGGCGCAAGAGATGTCTGGTCGCGTGCCGCTCCACACGTTGCGGGCAGACATTGACTACGGCTTCGCCGAGGCGCGAACGGTGTTCGGGCAGATCGGCGTGAAGGTTTGGATCTACAAGGGTGAGATTCTGCCCTTTGGCGCGGAGACCGACACGAGTGGTGGTCCCGCTCAGGCGATTGAACCGGCAGCGGCCGGCAGGCGGGGAGGGCGCTGATGCTTCAGCCGAGACGAGTGAAGTGGCGAAAACATCATCGCGGTCGACGCCGCGGGATGGCCCAGTCGGGCAACTCGGTCGCCTTTGGCGAGGTCGGGTTGCAGTCGCTGGAGGCAGCCTGGATCGACGGGCGTCAGCTCGAGGCGGCGCGTCGAGCGATTACGCACTACGTGAAGCGTGGTGGCAAGGTCTGGATTCGGGTGTTCCCCGATAAGTCGGTGACACAAAAGCCGGCGGAGACCAGGATGGGGAAGGGCAAAGGCGCGCCCGAGAAATGGGTCGCCGTGGTCAAGCCGGGCCGAGTGCTCTTCGAGTTGGCCGGAGTGCCGGAGTCGGAGGCGCGCGAGGCGTTGCGTCGTGCGAGCCACAAGTTGCCGGTGAAAACACGGATCGTCGTGCGAGAGGCCGAGGTGGTGTAACGATGGCGAATCCACTTGCCGACGAAGCGCGCTCGATGACCGACTCGGAGTTGGGTGAGGCGATCAACGAGGCGTACCGCGAAGTATTCAACCTGCAGTTCCAGCGTGGGACGCGGCAGTTGCAGAATCCCATGGCGATGCGTGTCGCGCGCCGACAGGTCGCCCGGTTGCGGACGATCTTGCGCGAGCGACAGCACGCAGCTGCGGCGGGCGTGCCGATCGAGCCGTTGGCTCGGGTGGCCGACGCGGAAGAACCGGCTGAGTCTGCAGAAGAACCTGACGAGTCCGTCGACCGCGAGGACGACAGCTCGACGAGCAAGGAAGAATAGAACATGGCCCGCAAACGACGTGTCGGGATCGCCGCTGCGGATGCGCGCCACAAGACCGTGACGGTGCGTGTCGAACGCACGGTGCGACATCCGTTGTACAAGAAAATTATGCGCCGTCGGAAGCGCTATCTGGCGCACGATGAAGGCAATGACTGCAAGATCGGCGATTCTGTCGTGATTGAGGAATGCCGACCGCTCTCAAAGCGAAAGTCGTGGCGCGTGGTGGAAATCCTGGAGCGACGAGAGGTGGCTGAGATTCAGCCGCAAGAGATCGGCGCTCCGTCGCTGGATGAGGCGGCATCGGGAAGTGAGGGCTCGGAGTGATCCAGCAAGAGTCGTCACTGCGAGTGGCGGATAACTCCGGCGCTCGCGTGATTAAGTGCATTCGTGTGCTGGGTGGAACCAAGCGCCGCTATGCCTCGGTCGGTGACACGATCGTGGCGACGGTAAAGCAGGCCGATCCCGGTCGCGAGGTCCGCGCAGGGCAAGTCGTCCGAGCGGTGATCGTCCGCGTAGCGAAGCAGTATCGCCGAGTTGACGGATCGTACATCCGGTTCGACGACAATGCGGCGGTGATCTTGGCGGCCGACGGTCAAAATCCGACTGGCACCCGCATTCTGGGTCCAGTCGCTCGTGAGCTGCGCGAGCGCGATTTCATGCGCATCGTGTCGCTCGCTCCGGAGGTGGTCTAGATGCGTCGCGTGCAACGTGAGGATCTGGTTGAGGTCCGCAGTGGCAAGGATCGCGGTCGGCGCGGTCAGGTGCGACAGGTGTTGCCGAAAGAGCAACGCGTGATCGTGACTGGGCTGAACATGGTCAAGCGTCATATGCGACCGACCCAGATGGGTGCTCCCGCTGGGATCATCGAGCGTGAGGCACCGCTGCATGAATCCAAGGTGAATGTCGTGTGTCCGACCTGCGACCGACCGTCGCGGGTGGGCTTTCGAGTCCGGGCGGACGGCGCAAAGACCCGCGTGTGTCGCAGGTGCGATGGAGATATTGACTGATGACGACGAACGGAACGGTCATGGCTCCGCGGCTCAAGCAGCGGTTCAACGACGAAATTGCGCCTCGCTTGTTCGAGGAGTTCAGCTACGAGAACGTGATGCAGGTGCCACGGGTGGTGAAGGTCGTGGTGAACTCGGGCGTGGGCGAGGCGTTGGGTCAGGGTGGCGCCGCGATTCTGGAGAATTGCGTGTCCGACATGACCGCGATCTGCGGACAGAAGCCGGTCGTGAACAAGGCGAAGAAATCGATCGCGAACTTCAAACTGCGCGAAGGCAACAACGTCGGTGTGTCGTGCACGTTGCGCGGCGCTCGGATGTGGGAGTTCCTGGACCGAACGATCAATGCGGCGTTGCCGCGTATTCGTGACTTCCAGGGTGTCTCGCGAACGGCGTTCGATGGTCGTGGCAATTATTCGCTGGGGATTCGGGAGCAGATCGTCTACCCGGAGATTGACTACGGGAATGTCGACAAGGTTCGCGGGTTGCAGGTGAACATCATCACGACCGCGCGGACGGACGCTGAGGGTCGGCGGCTGCTTGAGCTGCTCGGCTTTCCCTTCGAGCGAACCCAGTGAGCGAGATGATCAAGAACGTGATAAACGTCATGCGCAAGAGGAACTGCGCAAGCAGGCAGGAATCGTAATGCCAGTGACTGATCCCGTCGCCGACATGCTGACACGCATCCGCAACGCCATCCACGCGGGTCATCCGCGGGTGGAGATACCGGCGTCGAACATGAAGATTTCGATCGCCAACGTGTTGGCGGAGGAAGGTTTCATCCGTTCGTTCCAAGTCAAGGACCGCGTTGGTCGCACCGGCAGCGACATCGATGTCGAGCTGCTGTACGACGAGGAAGGAACCTCGGTGGTGACCGGCCTGAAGCGTGTGTCGCGTCCCGGTCTGCGGGTGTACGTGCAGAAGCGCGAAATTCCTCGTCCCTATGGTGGGCTGGGTGTCGCGATTCTGACGACGCCTCGGGGCGTCATGACCGGCGCACAGGCGCGACGCGAGAATGTGGGCGGAGAAGTGCTGTGTTTCGTCTGGTAGCGGTTCCCGACCACAGGAAGGGCGGACGACGATGAGTCGAGTTGGCCGATTGCCCGTGCCGGTACCGGCGGGCGTAAACATATCGATTAAACACGGCCACGTCGCGGTCAAAGGGCCGCGCGGGGAGCTGGTACAGCATGTCCACCCAGACCTGCACATCGTGGTCGACGAAAACGAGGTCGTGGTGACGCGACCGACCGATCGTCGCGAACACCGGGCCCAGCACGGGTTGGCGCGCGCGTTGATTCAGAACATGGTCACTGGCGTGTCGGAGGGCTGGTCGAAGACGCTCGAGATTCAGGGAACTGGGTATCGCGCGGAGATGGATGGCGCCACCTTGGTCCTGCGAGTCGGATATTCGCACCTGGTGCGGAAGGATCCGCCGGACGGGATCGAGTTCGCGGTTGAGGGTCAGTTGGTCCACGTGCGCGGAGCGAACAAGCAAGTCGTCGGCCAACAGGCCGCCGAAATCCGCGCCGTCCGACCGCCCGAGCCATATAAGGGCAAGGGCATCCGATATCGAGGCGAATGGGTTCGCCGTAAGCAGGGCAAGAGCGCGATTGGCTAGTGCATTTCGACGTGATTCGGCGATTCGGCCGAGCGCTGAGGGGAGCACGATGTGGAGGAAGTGCGATGACGAATCGGAGCAAACGACGGACGCTGCGGGCAGCGCGTCAGCGTCGACATTTGCGGGTGCGCAAGCGAGTCCACGGGACGGCGCAGCGGCCTCGATTGTGCGTGTTCCGCTCGGCCCGACACATCTATGGGCAGATCATCGACGACGACAGCGGGGTGACGTTGTGTAGCGCGTCGGACCTCGGCGCGGGTCGTGCCTCAGCCACCGAGGACGATGGCGACGGCAAACTGGCGAGCGCCCGAGCGGTCGGTCGTCAGATTGCGCAGGTCGCGCAGGAAGGTGGCATCTCGGCGGTGGTGTTTGACCGCGCGGGATATCAATATCACGGACGAGTTCGAGCGCTAGCCGAGGCTGCGCGCGAGGCTGGTTTGGTCTTCTAACGACTGAAATGGCGACGTCGCGGTCATAGCGAGGCCGCCGTACCAGCAATACGAGGGAGCGGGAGATGGTTCAACAACGAGACGGAGGGCGGGGCCGAGGCCGTCGTCGTGACCGAGACGAACCGCAAGATGACATCATCGAGAAGGTGGTATCGGTGTCGCGCGTGGCCAAAGTGGTCAAAGGCGGCCGCCGATTCTCGTTCACCTCGGTGGTGGTGGTCGGCGACGGCAATGGTCGCGTGGGCATTGGCATCGGTCGAGCGAACGAGGTGCCGGACGCGATCCGCAAGGGATCGACGATCGCACGTCGGGACATGATCACGGTGCCGATTCGCAATGGCACAATCCCACATCCGATTACGGCACGATTCTGTGCGTCGCAGGTGATGATGAAGCCGGCGGCGCCGGGAACTGGCGTGATCGCTGGCGGTGGCGCGCGGGCGGTGCTCGAGGCCGTTGGGTTGCGCAATGTGTTGACCAAGTCGCTGGGATCGAACAACGTAGTGAATGTGGTCCAGGCGACTCGGCGAGCGCTGATGCAACTGCGCGATCCGGTGCAGGTGCGTCGCGAACGACTGCGCCTCGCCGGTCGATTGCCGGCGGAGCCGGTCGCAGCGCCGCCGCAGCCAGCGGATGCGGCAGAGGCTGAGTTGGCCCCTGCTGGGACGAGTGAGTCGTAACGATGGCATCGCTGAAGATCACCTACACGAAGTCGGCGATTGGGTATCGGTCCGATCAGGGCCACACGATTCGATCGCTGGGTCTGCGTAAGCTGGGTCAGAGCACGATCAAGGACGACACGCCAGACGTGCGTGGGATGCTGAACAAGGTCTCCCATCTCGTCACCGTGACGCCCGTGAGTGAAGGCGAGGACGCGTGATGGTGCTGCGTCTGAATGATCTGAGTCCGGCTCCTGGGTCGCGTAAGCGACGCAAGCGGGTCGGTCGTGGGAATGCCTCGGGCAAGGGCACGTACTCGGGACGTGGGCTCAAGGGACAACGTTCACGGGCCGGTCGCGACTACAACTCGGTGTTCGAGGGTGGCGCGATGTCGATGATGCGTACACTGCCACGTCGGAAGGGGTTCAAAGCGCCCTTCCGTGTGGAATCGCAGCCGATCAACGTCGTCGAACTGGATCGACGGTTCGGAGACGGTGATACGGTCGATGCGGAGGCGCTGGTCGGCGTCGGTCTGTTGCGACGGACGTCGCAGCGGTTCAAGGTGCTGGCCGGTGGCGAGATCGCCAGCGCACTGCATCTGCAAGTGGAACGAATTTCACCAGCTGCACAAGCGAAGATCGTTGCCGCGGGCGGCAGCGTTGAGGTCATCAATGCAGAGAGCGCAGACAGCAGCGGGGCCGACGAGGCCTAAGCTGCTGCAGGCGTTGGTGGACGCCTGGCGTCAGCCAGATGTCCGCCAAAAGGTCGCCTTTACCTTGGCCATGCTGGTCGTGTTCCGGCTGGTTGCCCACGTACCGATCCCCGATATCAACAAAACCCAGCTCGAGAATGCGCTGGACAACAATCCAGTGCTCGGGTTCCTCAACCTGTTCTCGGGCGGTGGGCTCGACAATCTGTCGATCGTCGCGTTGGGTGTGTATCCGTACATCACGGCGTCGATCGTGATGAACCTGATGCAGCCGATGATTCCGAGGCTGCAGGCGCTGGCGCAAGAGGGTGAGTCGGGTCGGAACCGGATTCAGCTCTACACCTACTGGCTCGCAGTGCCGATGTCGCTGGTGCAGGGATACGGTCAGCTGCTGCTCCTCGAGAACGCGCGGGCGATCACCGGGATCGGCTTTGGCGCTGAAGAGTGGCTGCCGACGATCTCCGCGTTGATGACCATGACCGCGGGCACGATGTTCCTGATCTGGCTCGGTGAGCTGATCACGGAGAAGGGTGTCGGCAACGGGATCTCGCTGATTATCTTCGCCGGCATCGTGGCGAGTTTCCCGACCCTGTTCAACTCGGTCCGCTTGTCTGACATCGGTTGGTCCGGCATCGCGGTGGTGATCGGTATCGCGATCGCGCTGGTGGCGTTGATCGTGTTCTTCCAGGAGGCGCAGCGACGGATTCCCGTTCAATATGCGCGGTCGGTGTTTCGAGGGGGGAGGATGTACCGCCAGAGCGGTCAGTCGTACGTCCCGCTGCGGGTGAACTCAGCAGGGATGATCCCGCTGATCTTCGCGTTCTCGATCATCATCTTTCCGTCGGTGCTGGCGGGGTGGGTGACTGGTGCCGCGGGCGAGGAATCGCAGACGCAGGTCGCGGTCGAGTTGCCATTCACTCGCGACGACGCGGATGAGACCTTGGCGACGCTGCTGCCTGACCTGGACGAGTCGGGCGAGTTCGTGGTCAATGAGGGCGTGATTGAGTGGAACAAGGAAGAAGACACATTCCAGGATCTGCTGGATCGGATCAACTCGAACTCCGACTCGAATGTGTTGACGCAGGTGGAGACGACGTCGGATCCGCTGTCGGGAGACACGTTGTATGCGTGGCGGATCGACGCGAATGAGATTTCAGAGGAACCGATTCGGTTGGCGGACCGCGAGGGGAACTTCATCGCGATCTCGGAGATCAAGACGCATGAGGACCCCTCCGATAATCCGCTGACGCCCGACATTGCTGAGGGTCAGACGCTGGGTGAGCGTCCGGGTTGGATCATTCGCGCGGCCGATTGGGTGCAGCTCAATCTGTCGCCTGGTCGACCGGCGTATTGGGGGTTGTCGTTCGTGCTGGTGGTTGGGTTCACGTTCTTCTATACGTTCGTGACGTTCCAGCAGCAGAACCTGGCCGAGAATCTGCAGAAGCAGGGCGGGTTCATTCCCGGGATTCGGCCCGGTCGACCGACGCAGGACTACATCAACCGCGTGTTGGCGCGGATCACGTGGGCAGGAGCGTTGTTCCTGGGATTTGTGGCGGTGGTGCCATTCTTGGCGACGGAATTTATTCCTGATTCGACGGCGCTGACGATCTCGTCGACGGGGTTGTTGATTGTGGTCGGTGTGGCGCTGGATACGATGCGGCAGATCGAGGCGCAGCTACTGATGCGCAACTACGAAGGGTTTATTCGCTAGCCATGACTGACCAGGCCACGACCGACCGGACGATGTACGTGATCCTGCTGGGTCCTCCGGGCGCCGGCAAAGGGACGCAGGCAGTGCAGACCGCTGAGCGGACTGGGTTGTTGCATCTCTCGACCGGGGACATGTTCCGCGAGAATCTGCGCAACGGGACCGATTTGGGCGACCTGGCCAAGACGTACATGGACCAGGGCGAGCTCGTGCCGGACGATGTCACGATTCGCATGCTGCTGGAGCGGATCGGCCGTGACGACGCGAGCGCGGGGTGTCTGTTCGATGGCTTCCCCCGCACGGTCGAGCAGGCGAAGGCGCTGGATGCAGCGCTTGAGGCGCAGGGCAATGAGATTGCGGTGACGGTGCTGATCGATGTCTCGAACGAGGAGATCACGAAGCGGCTGGGTGGTCGGGTGAGCTGTGCCGCGTGCGGCAGCGTCTTCCACGACATATTCAATCCTCCGGACGAGAGCGATCCCTGCTGCGACACCGTGAGCATGATCCAACGAGACGATGACAAGCCGGAGGCGATCGCGAATCGGCTACAGGTGTACGCCGATCAGACGGAGCCGCTGGTGTCGTATTACACGACCGCGGGGAAGCTCGCGACGGTCAATGGCGAGCAATCGCCGCAGGCGGTCGGGGTCGACCTGCTGGCGGCGTTGCAAGCAGTGAGTGACTAGAGTCGGAACGTTTTCATGTCGAGTCAGCGACAGATCATCCTGAAGTCTGATGACGAGATTGCGCAGATGCGGCCTGCGGGTCAGATGGTAGGCGAGACGCTTGCCGAGCTGCGCGAGATGGTCAAACCGGGTCGGAAGCTGTCTGAGCTGGATCAGTATGTGCTGGACAAGTACGAGCGACTCGGGGTGATTCCGACGTTTCTGGGGTATCAGGGGTTTCCGCACACGATCTGCGCGTCGGTCAATGAGGAGATCGTGCACGGGTTCGCGACGGAGCGGCGGTTGGAAGAGGGCGACATCCTCTCGGTCGATTTGGGCGCAACGATTGATGGATGGGTCGGAGATTCGGCGATCACGATGGCGGTCGGATCGATTTCGAAAGAGGCGCAACGGCTGCTGGATGTTACTTTGGAGTCGTTGATGGCGGGAATTTCGGTGGCTTGCATCGGTGTACGTAAAGGCGATATCGGCGCAGCTATCCAAGAAGTGATAGAATCTGCAGGATACGGAGTCGTGAGCGGCTACGTGGGTCACGGTGTGGGTCGTGACATGCATGAACCGCCGAGCATGCCGAACTACGGTCGACGTGGTTCCGGCATGACAATGCGTCGGGGGATGGTGGTCGCCCTGGAACCCATGGCGACCATTGGCGATCCGACGACAGCAGTGTTGGACGATGGCTGGACCGTCGTTACCGCTGATGGCAGTTTATCGGCACATTTCGAGCACACCGTTGCGCTCCGCGAGAGTGGGCCGGCGGAGATTCTGACTCGGGCCTGAGAGACAAGCAACGGAGGCTTGGTGGCGAGAAATCGAAACACTGGTGGTGGACGGCGACCGAGGCGCACGCCTGCGCCAGCGCCGCCGCCTAAGCAGGACAAAATCGAGGTCGAGGGCGTGGTCAAGGAGCTACTGCCCAACGCCACGTTTCGCGTGGAACTTCCGAATGGCCACGAGGTGCTCGCGCACTTGGCCGGAAAGATGCGACAGCATCACATTCGGGTGCTTCGCGGTGATCGAGTCTTAGTGGAGCTCTCTGAGTACGACCTGACCCGCGGTCGGGTGGTGTATCGGTTTAAGAGCTGAATGGGCTGACCACACCGACATTCAAGGCTGGTAAGACTGACTACATCCCCCTGGCGGCATTGGCCGGGGACGAGTGAGCATGTGAGAGGACGAGCGCATGGCGAGAATCTCGGGCGTTGACGTTCCCGACAACAAGAAAGCGCCGTACGCGCTGCGCTACATCTTCGGGATCGGCGCGACGCGTGCCAAAGAGATCGTCGAGAAGGCGAACATCGACGCGGATCAGCGGATTCGCGATCTGTCCGATGCGGAACTGGCGCGGATCCGAGAGATCGTCGACCGTGACTATCTCGTCGAGGGTGATCTGCGACGAGTCGTGCGCGGAAACGTGCAGCGATTGATCGACATCAACTGTTACCGCGGTCAGCGACATCGTCGCAACCTACCGATGCGCGGTCAGCGTACGCGCACCAACGCGCGCACGCGTCGTGGCTCGAAGAAGACGGTCGCTGGCCGACGTCGAGCCGTGAAGCGCTAACTGGGAACGTGAGGAAGGGAACGGGATGAGCACTCAACGTCGAGAACGCACTCGTCGCCGGCGCGAACGAAAGAACGTGCCGCACGGTCGCGCGTACATTCAGTCGACCTACAACAACACGATCATCACGATGACCGATCTGGCCGGCAACACGGTGGCCTGGGCATCGGCGGGGAGCACCGCTGCGACCCGTGGGTCGCGCAAGGGCACGCCGTTCGCGGCCCAGCTCGCGGCCGAAGATGCCGCCCAAAAGGCGATGAGCCACGGGATGCGTCAGGTCGACGTCTACGTGAAAGGTCCGGGACAGGGTCGAGAGTCGGCCGTTCGCGCGCTGCAGGCGCAGGGACTGACCTTGCTTTCGATCCGTGACGTGACCCCAATTCCACACAATGGCTGTCGGCCGCGCAAGCGTCGACGCGTCTAACGGTGGCCGATCGCCCAACCGCGAGCGGCTGCCTGACTTGAACTGAACGAACGACAGAGAGAACCGTACATGGCTCGATACACCGGACCCGTCTGCCGAATCTGCCGTCGCGCTGGCGAGAAGCTGATGCTGAAGGGCGAACGTTGCGTTGGCCCGAAGTGCGCAATCGACCGGCGCAACCAGCCTCCAGGACAGCGTTCGCCGCGGCGACGCAAAGTCTCGGACTACGGCGAGCAGGTCAAGGAAAAGCAGAAGGTCCGCAAGACGTACGGCGTGCTGGAGCGTCAGTTCCGCCGGATGTTCGCTGAGGCGAGCCGTCGCCCCGGGGCGACCGGTGAGAATCTGCTGCAGATGCTGGAGCTGCGTTTCGACAACGTGGTCTACCGCTTGGGTATCGCGGAGTCGCGAGCCCAGGCACGGCAGTTGGTCCGTCACGGGCACATCACACTGAATGGCAAGAAGGCCGACGTGCCGTCGATCGAGATGCGAATCGGCGATCAGGTCGGCTGGACGGAGCGGGGGCGGAAGAGCAAGTTCTACGAGATGGCGCGCACCTGGCAGGGCTCTCGGGAAGTGCCAGGTTGGCTGCGTATCGACCCGATCCAGCTCGAAGGCGAGTTGACGGCTGCGCCAGCCCGCGACGACATCGACATGCGAGTCGACGAGAACGCCATCGTCGAGTACTACTCGCGCTAAGTCCGGCGATCCATTCCACCCCACAGTCCCAAGGAGGGACGCGACAACGTGATCCTGGCAATCGAAACACCCCAACTCTCGATCGAGGAAGAGCGTGACGATTACGTTCGGATTTTGGTCAAGCCGCTAACTCGGGGGCTTGGGCACACACAGGGCAACGCGCTGCGGCGCGTGCTGCTCAGCGGGATTCGCGGGGCGGCGATCACGTCCGTGCGGATCGACCAAGTCCAGCATGAGTTCTCGACGATTTCTCAGATGAAGGAAGACACGACCGAGTTTCTCTTGAATCTGCGAGAGATTCGGATCCACGCGATCGCCGATCGGCCGGCGGAGATGCATCTCAATGTGAGTGGCGCGTCGCGGATTACGGCAGGCGATATCCAGGTCCCCGGCGACTACAAGATCGTCAATCCCGATCATTACCTGGCCACGATCGACGGCGATGACGGTCGGTTGGACGTGGTGATGGATGTCGAGACGGGCTATGGATTCCAGCCGTCGGAGCAGAGCAAGAACGGCGAGCACTTGCTCGGCGTAATTCCGATCGACGCGGTCTTCACGCCGGTTCGGAAGGTGCAGTACAACGTGGCCCCGGCTTCGGGTTCGCACGGCAGCGACTATGAGCAGCTACTGATCGAAGTCTGGACCGATGGCACGATCTCCGGGATCGATGCCGTACAGTCGGCAGCGCGATCATTGCGGACTGAACTTGAGCTGTTCGAGACGATGGGCCAACCGATCACCGCGCGCCAGCTTCCGGCGCACACGAGGGTGGGTCTGACGGCAGAACAGTACGACATGCCGATTGAAGAGCTCCAGCTCTCGGTTCGGGCACACAACTGTCTGAAGCGCAGCGGGCTCATGCTGGTCGGCCAGATTCTCGAGAAGAGCGACGACGAGCTGTTGACGTTGCGCAACTTCGGGGAGAAGTCGTACATCGAGCTGATCGACAAGCTGCTCGACCTGAATTTGATCGAGACCGACGATCCACGCGTGCGTCGAGCGCGCGATGGCGTGTTCGCTCCAACCAACGAAGAAGTGCTGACCTCGCTGCCGCCCTCTCCGGAGGAGCCGGCAACGACACCGACTCTGTCGGCAGTGCCCGAAGAAGAGGCCGAGGTCACTGTCGGCGCGAGCGAAGATCCTGAGATCACCGGCTCCCTGGGCGCGGCGTTGCTCGAAGCGCTCCGAGAAGCGGGCAGCGGAACCGAAGACTAGCCGACCGAGACGTCGGTATCCACGAAGCGAATAGGCTCGGGCCGGAAGGCTCATGAGCGACTGAAGGAGTGGACGATGAGGCATCGAAAGAGTGGGCGTGCGTTGAGTCGCAGCCGGTCTCATCGATCTGCCCTGATTCGCAATCAGGTGACCGATCTCCTTCGCCATGAAGCGATCGTGACGACCGAGGCGAAGGCGAAGACGATTCGGCCGGTGGCAGAGAAGATGATCACCCTCGGCAAACGAGGTGATCTACACGCTCGCCGACAGGCCAGCGCGGTCTTGACCGATCGCAAGGTTCTGCGAACCCTGTTCGACGATATTGCACCGCGATTCGCTGAGCGCCAGGGTGGGTACACGCGGATCATCAAGCTCGGACCGCGTCGCGGCGACGGCGCCCAGATGGCGCACATTGAGTTGGTTGAGCGAGCGGCGCCAGAGGTCGAGGCCGACGAAGATGCTGCAGAAGAGTAGCCTGAGACAGAGCTCGTGAGCCAACGTTGGGCGCTCTTGCTGCAATACGACGGTCAGGAATTCGCGGGGTCGCAATGGCAGCCGAATTGTCCAACGGTGCAGGGAGCGCTGGAATCGGCGTTGGCGTCGCTGAGCGGCACCTGCACTCGGGTGTCGCTGGCCGGCCGCACCGACGCTGGCGTACACGCAGTGGGCCAGGTCGGGACGTTTGTGACCGAGAAATCCGAGGCGGAGATGTCGGCGTACCGATGGGTGCGCGGGATGAATCACTTTCTCCCGTCTGCGGTCGCGGTTCAGGCGGCAGCGCCAGTGCGCGACGATTTCGATCCGCGGCGAGGCGCCGTGTCACGGACATATCACTACGAACTGCGACTTGCGAAACAGCGTCAACCGCTGTGGGAGCGTCGGGCGTGGATTGTGGCTCCGCCGTTCAACATCGAGCTGGCACAATCGGCGTTGTCGGTGTTGGCGGACACACAGGATTTCGCCGCGTTTACGCCGCCGAACGACGAGCGTTCGACCCGACGCACCATGTTCGAGGCGAGTTTCGTCGCCACCGCCGAATCCGTCGTGATGCGATTTCGGGCCGATTCGTTTCTTCAGCACCAAGTCCGACGAATGGTCGGTGCGGTGGTCGAAGTGGCGCGTTCGCGGATCGATCTGAAGGACTTCGCGCGCTCGGTCGACGAGGCCGTGCCGGGTTCGATGGGGCCGACCGCGCCAGCCTGCGGACTGACCTTGGTCGAGGTCGAGTACGATCGACCCTTATTCGACGAGTTCGAGAGCGCACAGCTCTCGTGTAACCAAGCTGAGGGATCGTGAGGGAGATTGCAGATGTCGACAACTGTTCTGGGTCCGCACAAGGTGCCGCGCCATTGGCACGTGATCGATGCGGCCGACCGTCCACTGGGTCGCGTGGCGACTGAGGTCGCGACGCTATTGCGCGGCAAGCACAAGCCGGCGTTTCATCCAACGCAGGACATCGGCGACTACGTCGTGGTCGTCAATGCGGGCAAAGTGGCGGTGACTGGTCGGAAGCTTGAGCAGAAGATGTACTACCGACACTCGGGGCATCTGGGAAAGCTCAAGGAGACGTCGTTGAAGGACATGCTCGAGAAGCGACCCGAGCGTGTGATCGAGCACGCCGTGCGCGGGATGCTCCCGAAGAATCGTCTCGGTCGGACGCAGTACCGACATCTGAGGGTCTACGCCGGACCTGATCACCCGCACGCGGGACAGTTGCTCGGCGCCGACGTCGGAAGTGAAGCGGAGTAAGCGATGACCACTGCAGGACAGTACTACTACGGGCTGGGACGTCGGAAGACGTCGATCGCGCGCGTGCGACTCTATCCGGGCAACGGACAGATCACGGTCAACGGTAAGGACGCCAGCGAACTGTTCAGTCGGCCGGAGCAGCGGCGACTGATCGAGGAGCCGTTGCGTCACACGGGGATGCAGAACAGCTTCTCGGCAGTGGTGCGCTGCTCGGGTGGCGGCGTGAACGGCTGGGCTGGAGCAATCCGACTCGGCATCGCGCGGGCGTTGCTGGCCAGTGACGAGACGCTACGTCGGCCGTTGCGGCAGGCGGGGATGCTGACGCGCGATCCGAGGGCGAAGGAACGCAAGAAGCCAGGCCTCAAGCGAGCCCGAAAGGCGCCGCAGTACACGAAGCGGTAGGGCTCGTTGCGCGGCTGCGCTGATCGCAGGATCGTGCAGAGCGGCCCCCTCCGCCCCTACGGGGCACCTCCCCCAAAGGGGGAGGTCTTGGCGTTGCGAATTGCGTGGTGGTCGGTGGCCGAGCGGGTCCCCTCGTTTACGTGGGGATTGAGGTGTGGCCCGTGCCTGGGGTGCTATCTGACGTTTGACGCGGCCTTTTGTAGGGCGTCGACGTGGTGGTTTTGTTCCCAGGGGAGGTCGAGGTCGGTGCGACCGAAGTGGCCGTAGGCAGCGGTGGCTTCGTAGATGGGTCGCTTGAGGTTTAGGTTGTGGATGATCGCGGCGGGGCGCAGATCGAAGGACGTTGACACGAGATCGGTGAGTTCCGTGTCGGAGACGGCGCCGGTGCCGAACGAGTGGAGCGCGAAGCTCGTCGGTTCCGGCTTGCCGATGGCGTAGCTCAACTGGAGCTCGACCCGCTCGGCGAGCTCGGCGGCGACGAGGTTGCGAGCGACGTATCGCGCGGCGTAAGCAGCGCTGCGATCGACCTTGGTCGGGTCTTTGCCCGAGAACGCGCCACCCCCATGTCGAGCCATGCCGCCGTAGGTATCGACGATGATCTTGCGTCCCGTCAGGCCTGCGTCGGCCAGTGGACCTCCGGTGATGAACTGTCCAGATGGATTGACGTAGATGTGGGTACGGTCGTCGATCATATCGGCCGGGATTACGGCGTCGATTACGTGCTTGCGAATGGCCTGGGCGATGTCGTCCTGGCTGACCTGCTCGCTGTGCTGGGTGCTGACGACGATCGTGTCGATTCGGCTCGGGCGACCATGCGCGTACTCGACGGTGACTTGGGCTTTACCGTCGGGACGGAGCCACTCGAGCGTGTGATTTTGTCGCACGTGGCTGAGCTGTCGGGTGAGCTGGTGCGAAAGCTCGATCGGCAGAGGCATCAGGCTGTCGGTCTCGTCGCAGGCGTAGCCGAACATCATGCCTTGATCGCCAGCACCGTGATGGTCGAAGGGGTCGTCGCTGCCGTGCGCTGCCTCACCTGCGAGTCCGCGGACGCCGGCGTCGATGTCTGGTGATTGGCGATTGATCGAGAGGAGGATTTTGCATGTGTCGGCGTCGATACCCCAGGCGCGGTCGGTGTAGCCGATCCGGCGAAGCGTGGCACGCGCGATCTGTTCGATGTCGATATGGGCCAATGTGGTGATTTCGCCGAAGACCATCACGAGGTCCGACGAGACCGCGGTTTCGCAGGCGACGTGGGACTCTGGGTCCTCGGCGAGGCAAGCGTCGAGCACCGCGTCAGAAATCTGATCGCAGACTTTGTCTGGATGACCTTCGGTGACTGATTCTGAGGTCCAGAGTCCGTCGACTGACTGCGTGTGGTCTCGTGGCTGCATGTTGCTGTTTACGTCCCCTCATCCCAGGAGCTGAGGTAGCGTTGCTGCTCGGCTGAGAGTGTGTCGAGGTTGATGCCCATACTGGCGAGCTTAAGCCGGGCGACGCTCTGATCAATCTCAGTGGGGACATCGTGGACGCCGGGTCCGAGCGGCGGATTCGCAGTGAGCAGATGCTCGACGGCGAGTGCCTGGTTGGCGAAGGACATGTCCATCACGCTCGCTGGGTGACCTTCGGCGGCGGACAGGTTGATCAGTCGACCGTCGGCGAGGACGAGGATTTCGCGTCCGTCGGCAGTGGTGTGGGACGTGACATACGGCTTGAGTTCGCGACGATGCTCGGTGATTTGCGAGAGCGCGTCCAAGTTGATTTCGTGATTGAAATGTCCCGCGTTGGCGAGAATCGCACCGGATCGCATCTCGGCGAAGTGTGGCTCGTCGATCACGTGGATGTCGCCGGTGGTGGTGATAAAGATGTCGCCCTGAGCGGCGGCTTCGGTCATGGGCATCACTCGGAATCCGTCCATGACGGCCTCGAGCGCGCGCAGTGGGTCGACCTCGGTGATGATGATGTGAGCGCCGTGACCGTCGGCGCGAGAGGCAACGCCGCGTCCGCACCAGCCGTAGCCCGCGATCACGACCGTCTTCCCCGCGAGGAGCATATTCGTGGCGCGGATGATGCCGTCGATGGCGCTCTGTCCGGTGCCGTAGCGATTGTCGAAGAAGTGTTTGGTGGCAGCGTCGTTGACGGCCATGATCGGATAGGCGAGGGCGCCATCGGCGGCCATCGCGCGGAGGCGAATGACGCCGGTCGTGGTTTCCTCACAGCCGCCGCGAACGCCGTCGAGGGCGTCCCGTCGGTCGCTGTGGAGGGTGGAGACGAGGTCGGCGCCGTCGTCGATGGTGATGTGCGGCCGGGTATCGATGGCACTGTGGATGTGCTCGTAGTACTGCTCGTTCGACTCGCCCTTGATTGCGAAGACGCTCATCCCAGCGCGCTCGACGAGTGCGGCGGCGACATCGTCCTGGGTTGACAACGGGTTGCTGGCGCAGAGCGTGACCTCGGCGCCGCCGGCCTGGAGCGCCAGCGCGAGATTTGCGGTCTCGGAGGTGACATGCAGGCAACCGGCGATGCGCAGTCCGTCGAATGGTCGCTGGGCGGCGAAGCGCTCGTGGATCTGGGCGGTGACCGGCATTTCGCGCGCGGCCCAGGCGATTCGCTGCTCGCCGTACTCGGCGAGCCGAGGATCCGTGATATCGCTGGTGGCGCTGCTGGCAGGGCTCACGTGGTGACGACCTCTCCCTCTCCGTCGGGACTGCGTCTTCGCGCAGCCCATCGACGAAGCGCGGTGATCATCGTACTGGTATGTCGTGTTGCGGATGCTTCGATGATGTCTCCGACGGCTCGGTAACCGAGTTTGTCGTATGCACGGATGGCTGGTGCGTTTGTCGGGTCGACGGAGAGCACGACTTCGTCGACCTGTTCGAGGAGGGCCGCGGTGACGGCAGAGGTCGCCGTAGTTCCGTGACCGCGACCTCGGAATCTGGGATGGGTGAAGACGTTGCCGAGGATAGCGATGCGATGAGTTCGGCCAATCGCGTGTGTGCCGGCGACGGCGACCAGGCGCTCATTGTCGACGGCGCCCCAATAGCAACCGTCGGCGATGTGTTCGCGGCGGTAATGGGTTGGGTCGCCCTCGGCGTTGTAGAGGCGATTGATGATATCGACGTGGGCGCCGAGGATCGGCTGCGCTGCGGTGTTGGTGGGTCGGAAGGTGTCGCGAGTGACCAGCATCCGCATCATGCGCTTGACTTTGCGGAACGTGTAGACGGTTTCGAGGGCGGGTACATGGTCGGGATCGGCGATGGCGAAGGTGGTCGGATATCCCGGGTGGAGCTGAAGGATGGCGGCAGCGCCCTCGACGGGGCCGGCGATCGTGGTCGCGAAACCGAGGCCGCCATGGGAATGGCAGACGATGGACTGGCCACTCGGGGTGTGGCAGGTGTAGAACTCGGCCTCGTCCCACGCGTCATCGTCGAGTTGAGCGAGCGCGTATGCCGTGTTGTAGCGATCTGCTTGAAGGTGACGGGCGAGCCACTCGCGATCGTCGACCGGAACGATGGTCACCTGAGTTCGTGCTGCGCCGAGTCGCATGGGTCGCATAGAGAGCGTCATGGCGGCAACGTTAACGGGTCGCTGGGATCAGCGTCGAGGTGGGCGCGCCGTTGACGGTGATCATGGCGGTGCGCTGAGCGATCGCGTCCCGGTTGGCGCTCTGGATGCCTTGCGTGCCGAACTGCTCAATCGTGAAGGACGCGGCAGCGCAACCCCAGACAGCGGCGTCGACGAGGTCGCAGCCACGCGCGAGCGCGCTGAGAAGGGCGCTGATGAAGGTGTCGCCGGCGCCGGTCGGATCGGTGGCGCGAATGTTGGGCACGGCGCTGACAGTCGTGCGCCGTCCGTCTTCGAAGATTTCCACTCCTTGCGAGGCGCGCTTGAGGATGAACACGCTAGGTCCGAGCGATCGAATCTCGCTCCACGCTGCTTCCGGCAGCTCGCGATCATCGTCGCTGCCGTGCCATTGAATGAGATGGCCGGCCTCCAGGGTGTTGATCGAGACGATGTCGGCGTAGCGGAGTTGGTCGCGAAACTCGTCTCGACGCTCGGCCACTTCTCGCTCGATCGTGTCGATGGCGACGGTCGGCGTGCCTGCCATCTGCTCCATGGCGCGATGATTTTGGTCGGGATTGCCGGCGGTCAGGAGCACGTAGGGCGCGTGGCGCGCGAACTCGGCGACCGCGATGGGGTGCGAATCATAGACTCCAGCGCGTGTGTAGAGGGTCTCGCGGAAGTCGCCGTCGGCCGAGTATCGACAGCCCCATCGGAAGTTTGGCCCCTCGATTCGCTCGACGCTGTCGAGGCAGATGCCGCGTTCGATCAGCGGTTGGAGCAGAGCCGGGTCGAGGTCGTCGCCGATCACCGAGATCGGCGCGGTCTGCGCGAGGATCGATGCGGCGAGGCTGGCGTAGACGGCCGAGCCACCGAGGAGCTGGTCGATGTCGCCGGCGTGGCTGTGGATTTCGTCCAGGGCGAAGGCGCCCACAATGGCGAGGTCGACGCTGGAGTCAACGGTCGAGCGTTCGCTCACGGTAACCGTCCATCGATCAGCAGTGCGTACCGTTCCAGGGTTTCGGCGGGGATGCGCTTCGGGTCGGTCATGATCGCGCCGAAGAGCGCGCCTTCCGCGGTTGAGGTCCAGTCGTCGGGGAGGTGTTCGGCGAGGTCGGCGATAATCTGTTGGGCTGAGCGGACATTCTGAGCGACAATTTGGGCGACGGTGGCCGCGGTGACGTCGGCTTCGGACTCATGCCAGACGTCGTAGTCGGTAGCGGTCGCGAGCATCGCGTAGGCGATCTCTGCTTCGCGAGCGAGTTTCGCCTCGGGCACGGCGGTCATGCCGATGATCGACGCTCCCCACGAGCGATAGAGGTGCGACTCGGCCCTGGTGCTGAAGAGCGGGCCCTCCATAGCAATGTATGCGCCGCCCTCGTGCACGGTCCGACCCACCCGTTGGGCGCTCTGTGCGAGGCGTGTGCTGAGGTCGGAGCAGAAAGGGTCGGCGAAGCCGACGTGGACGACGATTCCGTCGCCGAAGAAGGTGACCGGGCGTTCGCCGCGTGTGCGGTCGATGATCTGGTCGGGCACGACCATGTGTCCGGGCACGATTTCCTGCTTGAGTGAGCCGACCGCGGAGACGGCGAGGACGCCTTGCACGCCGAGCGCCTTGAGGGCATAGATGTTGGCTTGGACAGGAATCTCGTGCGGCATCAGTCGGTGGCCGACGCCGTGTCGGGGCAGGAATGCGATCCGCTTGCCGTGCAACGTGCCGATGATGATTTCGTCGGATGGTTCACCGAATGGTGTCTGGGGCCACCAGCGATCGACATCCGTCAGGCCTGGCATCTTGTAGAAGCCGGAGCCTCCGATCACGGCGAGCTGCGCCGTGGGCTGTGAGTTTGCCGGATCGGTCGATTGATCAGTGGTCATCTGGGCAGTCTTCCCATTTCGATATGTCAATAGACGAGTAGCGAAGCGATGGGTTGCGGTTCGACGCGTTCGCGACCGTTGAGGTCCGCGAGTTCGATGAGGAAGGCCACGATAGAGATTGTCGCGCCCGACTGGAGCACGAGCTGAACCGAAGCCTCGGCAGTGCCGCCGGTGGCGAGCAGGTCGTCGACCAGCGCGACGTTTGCACTTGGGCCGAGGGCGTCGGCGTGCATCTCGATGGTGGCGGAGCCGTACTCGAGGTCGTACGAGCGGGCGATGGTGTCGGCGGGTAGCTTGCCCGCCTTGCGAATGGGGACGAACGGAAGAGAGAGCCGATCGGCGACGGGCGCACCGAGAATGAAGCCGCGAGATTCGATGCCAACGACGGCGTCGGCACCGTCGCACTGTTCGCAGAGCCAATCGACGGCGCGTGCGAATGCGTCAGGCTCGGCAAGAAGCGGGGTGATATCGCGAAAGAGGATGCCCGGCTTGGGGAAGTCAGGGATCGCGCGGATGTACTGAGCGACGAGATCGCGGGTGGTGGGGACGTCCGTCATTGGTTCAGATTACAAGTGAGTGCCACTGAGGGGATAGGAGTCGAGCAAGGCCGCGTGTCATACCGAAGAGCTCCCCCTTTGGGGGAGCTGTCGCGAAGCGACTGAGGGGGCCCCTCGCGACCAGGCCGCAACGTTCTCAGTGGACACATTTCTCCCCTTCGGGGCACATCCCCCGGACGGAGACGTCTTCATTCCTTGCTTCTATCGAGAAGGGAGGGAAGTGTGTGCTCTCGGAAGGGGAGCAACGCTATTGCTCAGGCGCGAGTGCGGGCTCGGCGTAGGCCAAGTCCGGCGATCGCCGCCGTGCCTGCGGCGATCAGCAGGCCGATGAGTCCCGCTGACATGCCGCTGTTGTGGTCGAGGCCCCCGCTACCGGAGTTTGGGAATCCGATTTCGTCCGGCTCTTCCTCCATCATGGCTTCGTCATCGCCCTCGGACATCGAGCCTCCGCCGTCTTCCTCCATCATGGACTCTTCTTCTTCTTCCTCTTCTTCCACCACCATGACTTCGAGCGTGACAATCGACTGGCCTGAGCCGGTTGAGGTGATGTTGGCCTCAGCCGCTGCGCCGTTGACAGTGAAGGTCACCCCCTCGGTGTTGTCGCGATCAACGTCGATGAACCACGAACCGTCGTCGTCGACGGTCGCGGAGCCGATTTCATAGTTCATTCCGTCGCGGACGCTGATCATATCGCCCGCGGTTGCGGTGCCGGTCGGACCGTAAAACCGATACGGGGGCTCCTGCTGGGCGGACGTCGACGCGAGCGCAGCGAGGGCGACCACCACAGCAATTGCGATTGCCGACAACTTCGACATAAGCGTGTGCTGCCTCATCTGAGTGTCCCTTCGGTTCGTCCCCATCTCGTGGGACCACTGCTCAACGTCCGAACGGAGGTGGATAGCTCCGAGGTCAAGGGTAGGGAAACGAAACGGCTTATGTACGCAAGTTGACGTAGGTGCCATAACGTCAACGCGGTGTCATGGAAATGAACTCTCGGTAAGCTGGCCGACGCCTTCAGCCGAGAACGTGTCGTGGCTGCAACGACTCGGCAAATGTCGCTAGCGACGGGGTAGCGCAGCGAGGTTCGCTGGTACGCTGGCAACGTGGGCGGCATAACGGTGAGCGGAGGCCGCGGTGGATGATCCGTTGATCTGGTCGCCAGAAGAGCAGGAGCGCACCCTGCGCACGATCGCGCCCTGGTACGACCTCGATTTTGGGGCGGTTCGTGAAGATGTGACGATGCTCATGGAGCTGATATCGCCAGGCGAGCGTGTCCTGGAGCTGGGTGCGGGGACTGGTCGTATCGCGGTGCCGCTCGCGCTGAATGGCTGCCATGTGACGGCGCTCGATTCCTCGGAGGCGATGCTGTCGGTGGGGCGAGAACGCATGGAGGATGTGGGCGTGTGCGTTATGGAAGGGGACATGCGTCGACCGCTCTGTGGAGCGGGAGCAGACCCTGACTCAATGGGCCAGTTCGATGTGGTTGTGATTGGCCTGTCGACGTTCCAGCATCTGATTCGCCGACAAGATCAGATGCAGGTGCTTGCGACAGTGAGCCAGCACTTGCACTCTGGTGGACGACTCGTAATCGACTGGACCGCACCACGCCCCGATGATCTGGAATGGTCACCACCGATCATGCGACAGGAATGGGTGCGAATGTCGGCGGAGGGCGAGCTGGTGACGAAGAGTTCTTGTCAGGAACTGGCCCTGGATCGCGAGTGCGGCGACCCCATCGATCGGGCGCAGCCGGTCGCGTGGATCACATACCAATACGACGCGGTCGCAGCTGGTGGAGATGGTGGCCCCGTGCGACGGTCCGTGACGCGATTTCCGTTGCGGGTGAATCTCAATATTGGCGAGATGGCCGGTCTGTTAGAGCTGTCGAACCTGCGGCCGATTGAGTGGTTTGGATCATGGGATCTTGCGCCTGTCGGCGAGGGCGACCGGTTGATCGTCGTGGCGGAGTCGGCATCGTGAGGGCGCTCGCAGCGATCGTCGCGCTGGTGGTGGCGTCGTTTGTCGTGGCCTGCGGATCGAATCCGAACGAGCACGTCCAATCAAACGAGTTCTTCCGTCCGAGCGCAACGTCCGAGGAGCAGCAGTCAGAGACCGTCGCGCAGGATCAGAGCACAGACGAGGCAGCAGAGCAAGATTCGCAGGAATCGGAAGACTCTTCAGAGCAGATGCAAGACGCAGACGAGGCACAGGATTCTGAAACGGAAGAATCGACCGCGGAGGCGGATGCCGCTGAAGACCAACAGGAAGCGTCTGAGGACGAGGATCAGCAAGATGATCCCGAGCCGGCGCCGCCGCTCGACACGTCGGAAGATATTGTGCGGCGATACTCGAATCCCAGTTATGGCTACTCGTTCGAGTTGATCTGCTCGCCGTTCTGTGATCCAAACTCCAACGGAGTTGACCGAGTGTCGTTCCTATCCGAGACAGGACGCGCCTTGATCGGCGTCGATGTGGTGATCGACGATGAATCCGAGAACGAGGCATTGCTCCGCTCGGCGCTGCCGCTGGGCGAAGGCGTGGAGTTCGCATCGGTCTCCGAAGTCTCGACGGTGACCGGAGAGGCAGCCCAACGATTTGAGTGGGAAGAGGACCGACGGGCGACAGGCGGATTCCAGGTTCGCTGGAATGCGCTGCTCGTGCGGACGGGCGGCGTCGCCATCGTGTTGCGCGCTGGGGCCGTTTCAGATGACTACGAAGGCGTGTCCGAGGCGCTCGAGCGCGCCTTGACGTCATTCATCCTGCCGCTCGAGTTGACCGCTCGACCGGGTCGGTATGAGCGATTTGGCTTCGTGATCGAATACGACACGGCAGATGTCTCGCAGGAGTTCGGTCAGCCGACGAATAATCCCCCGAGTTCGGAATCTGGCATCTTCGTGCTGCAGTCATCGTCGGCCTTGAAGGCGGTGCTCACCTGGCAAGTGCTGGGAGAAGCCTTCTACGACGGCGACACCGCAATCGAGCAGTCGCTAAGGGACTCGCTTGGGATCGAGAATGTGACTGGCCAAGCCGACTGGGGTGATGTCGACGGTCGTCCGGCGCGGACCGGCGAGACGGAGACCCAGTTCGGCGAAGGATTGATGAAGATTCAGTCGTTTGCCTGGTACTGCCAAGACGGCGGCCGCGAGTTCTCGCTGCACGTGCTTGATCCGGAAGATCCAGAGTCCGTAGCGTTACCGTTGATTGCGGGATTCCGTTGTAGTGCTGAAGAATCGGAAGCAGCGGGCGAGGACTCGCCGTAGGCGACGCATGGAGAGCTGAGACGAGGAATGATGCAACGTCCGATACGGGATCGGCCGATCACGGTCGCGCTAGATGCGATGGGCGGCGACAACGCGCCCTCGACCACGGTTCGCGGTGCGCTCATCGCTGCCCGCGACCTTGATGTCGACATTATTTTGGTCGGTCGCAGTCGCGAGATTCGCAGTCACCTGCCGGCGGCGCAGCGCAATCTGCGGATTCAGGAAGCCTCCGAGGCGATCTCGATGGACGCGCCGCCGACAGCGGTACGTCGAATGCGCGACTCGTCGATCATGGTCGGACTCGGTCTGTTGCAAGACGGTGAGGCCGATGCGTTTCTGTCGTTCGGAAACACCGGCGCGGTGATGGCTGGATCGCTGTTCACGCTCGGTCGGGTGCCAGGCGTGGCGAGACCGGCGCTCGGAGCATTGTTCCGCAATGGTCGCGGGACGACGTCGCTGCTCTTGGATGTCGGCGCGAACGTCGAGGCGCGACCGCAGCATCTGGGACAATTCGCGACGATGGGTCGGGCGTATGTCGAGCGAGTGTTACGGCATCGCAATCCCAGTGTGGGACTCTTGAATGTGGGCGAAGAGGCGCTCAAAGGCACGAGTCTGCACCAAGAGACGTTCCGCTTGCTCGAGCGTCAGGAACCGAACTTCGTTGGCAATATCGAGGGCAATCAGATGGTCGCTGGAGCGGCTGACGTGATTGTGTCGGATGGGTTCACCGGCAATGTGGCCGTGAAGTTGACCGAGGGCATCGTGGAGCAGCTCTTCGGCGAGCTCCGACGAAGCATCGAGGCCAACGTGATCCACTCGGCGGGCGCCTGGCTCATGCGCGGAGCCTTCCGAGGGCTGCGATCGCACTGGGACTATGCGAAGGTGGGATCGGCGCCGCTCTTCGGGATCGATGGCGCGGTGCTGGTTGGACACGGTCGTGCAAATGCCGAGGCGGTGACGAGCGGGATCCGCTCGGCCCAGAGCGTTGTCGAAGCTGGGGTGGTCGAAGCAATTCGGGACGCGTTCGCCGGAACAGCGGTCGAGAACTCCGAAGCCGTGGGGGAACGTGTCACACGGACACAGCGAGAGGGTCAGGTGAGCGACACTTGGCGGTACGAGCGAGGCTAGGTCTCGACGAGCGCCGATGTACGTGTCGGGCATGCGGTACAGTTGTCATATCTGGGTTGTGGGACCCTTGTCGCGCTAATCGGAGGAAACACATGGCGAAGCCACAGGAAGTGACAGACGGAAGCTTTCAGGCAGACGTGAAGGACAACGATCTGCCGGTGCTGGTGGACTTTTGGGCACCGTGGTGCGGACCGTGCCGGATGGTCGCGCCGATCGTGGACGAGCTGTCTGACGAGTACGACGGCCGCGTCGCCTTCTACAAGCTGAACACCGACGAGAACCCTGGCATCGCGACCGAGTTCGGGATTCGCAGCATCCCGACGCTGCTCGTGTTCAAGGGCGGCGAAGTGGCCGGTCAGATTGTGGGCTTCCGCCCCAAGAGCGACCTCGCCAAGCGTCTCGACGAGGTTCTCGCCTAGCCGCTCGGGCCGCCGTCCGCTCTTCGCGGGGGCGAACCACCGTCAAGCGACCGCTTTCCTCCTCCCCAGAGAGGAGGAGCGTTTTGATTACCTACCTTTGCAGAAAACTGCCCTGCAGAGGGCAGCGTAGTGCCGTATCCTGCGCTGGTGACCATTTGACTCCAGAGATGAGGATTGTGCCATGAAAGTCGGCGTTCACTTCAACTTCCAGAACTACACGGACTGGGATCGATTCGAGACGCAGGCCGTCTCGGACGAGATGCCGGTGAGTGATCAGCAGATCTACGAGGAAGACCTGCACCTCGGCGGACTCGTGGAGCCGCTGGGCTTCGACTCCTACTGGTGCATCGACCACCACTTCTCGCCCTACATCATGACGTCGGGCGCGTTGCAGAACTTGACCTATTTCGCCGGCAAGACGGAGCGGATCGACTTCGGCACGATGGTCGTCGTGCTGCCCTGGTACGACCCGGTGGCGATTACCGAGCAGATCACCGTGCTCGACAACATGCTCCAAGGTCGCAAGCTGACGCTCGGCCTGGGACGTGGCGCGGCCAAGCGCGAGTTCGACACGTTCCGCTCGCCGATGGGCGAGTCACGCGACCGATTCATGGAGTCGCTGGAGGTCGTGCGGAAGGGTCTGACGCAGGAGTTTTTCTCGCACGAGGGTGACTTCTACACGATTCCACAGACGACAATTCGACCGCGTCCGCGCAACGGTCAGCAGTTGCTGGACTCGATGCGAGTCGCATGGATTTCGCCGGAAACGCTGGAGATCGCGGCGAACGCGGGGCTGGGGATGCTCTTTACCAACTCGAAGAAGTGGGAGGAGTACCAGATCGACGTGCAGCGCTTCAACGAGATTCGGGTGAACAACGGTTGGGAGCCGCGTCAGCCGACAGTAGTCGCCAATGTTGCCTGCTTCGACTCGGAGGACGAGGCGTGGGACGTGATCCTGCAGCACACGGGCGAATTCCAGGAAAGTGTTGAGCGTCACTACAACTTCTCCGACTCGGCCCGCTTCGCGGCGACCAAGGGGTACAAGTACTACGCAGAGTTCGGCAAGACCAACGAAAAGACATCGCCTGAGCAGCGGGCACGCTACGCCGCGACGCCGCAGGCCTGGGGCACGCCCGATCAGGTGCTCGACAAGCTCAAGCACATCCAGCAGATGACCGGCGCGGAAGAGATGATTATGAACTTCCGCGTCTCGGGTGGGATGCCGGCGGAGACGGCGGAGCGCAGTATGCGCCTGTTCGCCTCGGAGGTGTTGCCCGCGTTGCACGAGATCGAGGCGCCGCTGCCGGAGCATCTCTCCGGGCGACCGGTCGCCGAGCCGGTCTCGGCCGACTAACGGCTCCCGACATGTCACAAGTTGCGTTGCACGGCGACTGCGATCCTCGTTTCGACGCGGTCCGCGCCGCTTTCGAAGCGAATTGGTCCGAACACGGCGAGGTCGGTGCCTCGCTCAGCGTGATGGTCGGCGGCGAGACCGTCGTCGATCTGTGGGGTGGACACGTTGACGGCGCGCATTCCCGTTCATGGGAGCGCGACACGATCGCCAATGTGTATTCGTCGACCAAGGGCGTCGCTGCGGCAGCGGCGGCGATGCTGGTTGATCGTGGAGAGCTCGACGTTGCGCGTCCGGTCGTTGACTACTGGCCGGCGTTCGGCCAGGCGGGGAAGTCTGAGATCAAGGTGCGGCACCTGTTGACGCACGAGGCCGGATTGGCTGGCGTCGACGAAGAATTGCCGGACGGCGCCGTGTTGAACTGGGATCACATGATCGGCGCGATGGAGCGTCAGGCGCCCATGTGGACACCGGGCGAAGGAATGGGATATCACGCAATCACGTATGGCTGGCTGGTCGGCGAAGTGATTCGGCGGATCGACGGCCGGACCTGCGGTGAGTTCGTCCGCGATGAGATCGCCGGTCCGTTGGATATCGACCTGTTCATCGGCTTACCGGAGGCTGAGGACGTTCGGACCGCGGATCTGATTGCTGCGCCCGGGACCGGACCGATCGGTGTCGGACCGCAGGACAGCTTGGCGGCGCGAGCGCTCGGTCTGGCAGCGCCTCGACTTGCTGGGAGCGTCAACTCTCGCGAGTGGCGAGCGGCGGAGTTGCCCGCGGCGAACGGACATGGCAACGCTCGGGCGCTGGCGACGATGTATTCGGCTCTGGCACATGGCGGCGACCCGTTGCTCGGAGGAGATGCTGTTGAGCTCTGCGGTCCGACCGAGCATGCGGCTCGCGAGGACATGGTGCTGGGTTTCGAGGTGCGTCGCTCGCTAGGATTCATCCTCTCGACGGCCGGCGGCCGCTATGAGTGGGGTCCGAATCCGCGTACATTCGGACACTCAGGCGCGGGCGGTTCACTCGGTTTCGCTGACCCCGACGCCGGCATCGGCTTCGGCTATGTGATGAATCAGATGTCAGCGGGTTTGGGTGCCGATCCTCGTTGGAAGCCAATGATCGACGCGGTATACGCCAGCGTGTAGCTCCAAGGTTCGCAGCTCTCACCTCTCAGGCGGCGAGTTGACGCTGACCCGCGTTGAGATGGGCCCGAAGCTCGGCTTTGACGAGTTTTCGCCGCTGTTCGGTCCAACCAAGTTCTTTGGCGATGGCAAGCGCTGGCTGTCTGGTTCCGGAAGCGAAGGGCCCCGTTGCTTCATGGAACGTGCCGATGTGTACGCGCGAAGCTCCGGTCTCGATAATGCGACGAGCGAATGAGCTTGCGTTCTCGAGCGGCAGAAGCGGGGCGACGTTGACTCGGGTCTTGAAACCTGCTTCCGATAGTTGAGTGATCGCCTCGAATCGACGATCGATGCTGGCGCACTGCGGCTCGAATCGTTTACGGATGTCGTCCGAGTCGGTCGTGATGCTAAGCGTGATGTTGATGTGATCGAACTGCTTGAACAGGTCGATGTCGCGGGTGACGAGCGGACTTCGCGACAACACCGCCAGGCGGGCGCCTCGCTGGGAGAGGATTGGGAGCAGCGACCGTGTGAGCTCCAGCTTCGCCTCGATCGGCTGATACGGGTCTGTGGCGCTGCTCATCAGGACGGTCTTGCCTCGCAGGTCCTGACGGGAGTTGCGAAGCTTGGCGATCGCATTCGTCTTCACACGAACCCACTGTCCCCAGCGCTCACGTTGTTCCTCCTCAGCAACGAAGAAGGCGGCGTAGCAGTAGGTGCAGGCAAACGTGCATCCCTGGTAGGGGTTGATGACAAAGTCGAGCTCGGCGAGTCGACCGGTCGGTCTGGCGAGGATGGCGGCCGAGTCGGAGTAGATGACATCGGCCGAGCCTTGTCGCTCGGGTCGTGAGGAGGACGGATTGGGATCGAGGAGTGACATCTGCATGGTGCGAGAGTAATACAGATGTTCTATATGGGCAAGTCGGCTTTCAAGGAGAGTCCTTCGAATGCGTCAGCAACCTTGCTGGCGAGTTGGTCGTAGGTGCAGGGCTCGGCGAGCTTCAACAAGGGGTTGAGGCTGATCGTCTTCTGGCCTTCGACAAATCTGTCAGCAGGAACGACGTAGAACTGCCACTGTTCGGGGAGTCGATGGTCGGCGATGTTGGGATTTGCTTCGCTGTGCAAAGCCATGATGTAGACGTCTGCATGCCTCATGAGTCCGGTTTCGACCCAACTTGCGCCACCGTCCATGTAGTACCCAGTGTGAGGGGAAATCACGAAGCTGGGCGGGGCGCTGCCTGGTGTCATCGCAGTCCAAGTCTGAAGCTTCGCCGACTGCTTCACTTCTATCCTTGCTTGCGTTTCACGCTGCTCGAGGTCCCAGCCTGCCCAAGTCTCGGTCAATGTCCAGGGTGGTCTGATCTCGCTGAGCGCGAGTTCGATCATGCACTCGACGTACTGGCCGCGCTCGACGTTTCCGATCAACGGCTGGTTGTAGACCCGCTCGACCAGTCGTTGCGAGACGAGCTGGTGGACGAGTCGTCGGGTGACGATGCGCTCGATTGGCGAGGTCGACATTGGCTGGCGCCCCCTCACCCTAACCCTCTCCCCAGAGGGGAGAGGGGATCGGAAGGAGGAATCCTGCCTCGAGGAAAGGGGATTGAATGGAGGATCGCAACTCGAGGCACGGGAATGACGCGGCCGAGGCGTTAGCGTGCGCCGCGGATGAGTTGGCCGGGTCGGGCTCCGGTTTCCTCGCCGTTTCGGCTGATGACTTCACCGCTGACGATCGTAGCGACGTATCCACGCGACTTCTGAATCAGGCGCATGGCGTCGGTCGGCAGATCGTGGACCGCTTGTGGCGGCTCAAGCTGGAGTGCCTCGTAGTCGATGACGTTGACGTCGGCCTTCTTGCCGACCTCGAGCGTGCCTCGGTCGCCGAGTCCATACAGCTCAGCGGTGTCGCTCGTCATGCGTTTGACGGTCCACTCAAGCGGCAAGGTCTCTCCGCGGCTGCGGTCGCGCGTCCAGTGGGTGAGCATGAAGGTGGGCATTGATGCGTCGCAGATCACTCCGCAGTGGGCTCCGCCATCGGAGAGCCCCATCGCAACGCGGGGGTGCATCATCATCTCGCGTGTCGCGTCGAGGTTGCCGTTGGCGTAGTTGAAGAGCGGCGCGAAGAGGACGTTCTGTCCGTCTCCCTGGCTGAGGAAGTCGTAGGCGAACTCGATCGGCGTCAGGCTGGCGGCTTCCGACTGCGCGGCGACCGAATGTTCCGCTGTCGGCTCGTAGTTGGGCGGGTCGGTCATCGGGAACAGCTTGTCCCACATGATGAAACCGAGCGCAGCGTCAGGGGCCTCGACCTCGCTGAGGATCTTCTCTCGGCGCTGTGGGTCGCGCATGGCCTCGGCGCGCTGCTCCCAATCCAGGTCGTCCAACTCGCGGTAGCTGGCCGCGTGGATGAACGGGTGACGTCCGCGCAGCGTTAGCAAAATCGAGATACCGCGCGCTGCGACCTGTGGGTAGAGTTCTGCGCCGTCTTCCAGCGCCTCGATCGAGCGGTCCAGCGCGTCTCGCCAGGCGTCCGGCTCGTTGTCGAACTGGACCATGGCGAAGCTGACGGGCCGCTCGATTTCGGCCGAGAGCTTGCGCATCCAGGCGATTTCGAGTTCGGGTGCGTTGGCGTCGTCGCCGGTGACGCCAGCAGGTGCGACCTCGTAGATGCCTGTGCCGAGTTCCTTGAGCGCCTGACCGATGCCAAACAGTTCGTCCTCGGCGGCGAAGGTTCCGGGGACGGGCTCGCCATCGATCGCGCGGTGAGCCAGCGTGCGAGACGTGGAGAATCCCAGCGCTCCTGCTTCGAGGCCTTCCTTGACGATCGCCGACATCTCCTGGATGTCCTCAGGATTGGCGTCCTCGTTGCGTGCGCCACGGTCGCCCATCACGTAAGCGCGAACCGCGCCGTGCGGGACCTGGGTGCCGATGTCGATTGCCTTGGGCAGCTTGTCAAGGAAATCGAGGTATTCGGGGAAGGACTCCCAGCCCCATTCCATGCCCTCGGCGAGAGCGGAACCGGGGATGTCCTCGACGCCTTCCATCAGACCGATCAGCCAGTCGCGGCGATTGGGCGCGGCGGGCGCGAAGCCGACACCGCAGTTGCCCATCACCACAGTGGTGACGCCATGCCAGAATGACGGGGTGAGCAGCGGGTCCCAGGTGATCTGGCCGTCGAAGTGCGTGTGGATGTCGACGAAGCCCGGCGTGACGAGCAAGCCGTCGGCGTCGATTTCTTCGCGGCCGAGGTCGTTGACTTCGCCGATGGCGGCGACGACGCCGTTGTCAATGGCGACATCGGCCTGGCGGGCGGGCGCGCCGGTACCGTCGACGACCAGTCCGTTGCGGATGACGAGATCGTGCATGTTCTGTCCTTCGTGTCAGTGTTCGCGCAGTCGCGCATGCAGTGTCTGGACACACTCACCGAGTGTGTCGCAATGGGCACAGTATGCCAGATTCGGGCTTGGCGAGTCGGTCGCTAGCGTTGGTGGATGAGGGGCTCGCCAGGGATGGGTGATTTGGCGTGGACGACGTAGTCGCTGCGAATTGAGCCGATGTAGACATCTGACATGTCGTCTCCGCCCCAGCTCACGTTGGTCGGGGCTTGCATGATGTCGCCTTCGAGGTCTTCGATCATGGTGACGACCTCGAACTGTGGTGTGATCGCGACGACCTTGTTGGACATCGGCAGGGTGACCCAGAGGTTGCCTTCCTGGTCGAAGCCGCAGCCGTCGGTGAGGCCGAGCTCGCCTCGTTGCTCTGCATTGAGCGGACGCATGGCGGCCAGGTCTTGGACGGTCTTGCCGAGTTGCGGGCCATAGACTTCCGGCGCACCAAGCGATCCGTCGTCGTTGATCGGATATCGCAACACGTGACAGCCGGTGGTTGAACAGACGTAGGCGTTCTCTTCGCGGGGATCGAGGGTGATGCCGTTGGCGAACTCGATCTCGGTGGCGAGCATCGTCAGTGAGCCGTCGGTTTCGATGCGGAAGAGGAAGCCGTCCGGATCGCCGGAGAAGGCATCGCCGCCCGATCGCGAGGTTGAGTGGGTGACCCAGATCCGTCCCTGCGAGTCGACGTGCGGATAGTTCGAGGCAACCAGCGGGATGCCATCGATCTGGTCCGCGAGAATCTCGATCTCGCCACTGTCGACATCGAGTCGCTGGACGGGGCCGGAGCCACCGTCACCTTCGAGTCCGCCGACGTTGGCAATGATGATCCGGCCTTCGGCGTCCATGTTGTTGCCGTTGGGCGATCCGCCGGCGTTGCCGACACGGTTCAGGGTCCCGTCGGGCAAGGCTTCGGCGGCGGCCGACGCCTGGTCAGACATCCAGACGCGACCGTCACGTGAGACGACGACATCTTCGGGTCGCTGGACGCCGATGCCGACTTTGCTGAGTTGGTCTTTGCGGATGGGAGTGAGGGGCATGGGAGAGTCCTTTGGGTAGGTCAGTTCAAACAGCAGGGTAGGTGGTGGTGCGTCGGTAGGCAGGGTCCTAGACGTCCTAGACCTCCCCCTCTGGGGGAGGTGCTCCGAAGGGGCGGAGGGGGCTCCCCGCGCGCACGGTGCAGGGCCCCTCAGCGGGCCCCCTTGTATCTTCGCTGTCGCCCCGGGAACAAGTGTTTCCCGGGGCGAAGCGTGGTGCGGTAGACCGATTCCCCCTGGGCCTGTGAGGCCGTGACTGAGCTTGGGTCGCCGCACCACTACAGCGAGAGAGCCCGAACAGTTGCCCGGGCCCTGGAGCCCTCATCTTGCAAGGACGGGCCTACGCAGGATAGGAGTGGGAGATGACCGAGACGAGTCGCTACGTCGGCATTGACGTATCACAACAGTGGTTGGATCTCGCCATCCGGCCGGCTGACGGACCCGCCCAGCGGGTGGACAACGACACGGCCGGGATCGACGCCCTGGTCAGTCAGTTGGAGGCGCTGGCACCGACACGAATCGTGCTGGAGGCGACCGGCGGTCTGGAGCGGCCGCTGGTCGCGGAGCTGGCCGCGGCGGGGTTGCCGATGGTGGTGGTCAACCCGCGCCAGGTTCGCGACTTCGCCCGCGCCACCGGCCGGCTGGCCAAGACCGACGCGCTCGACGCCGCCGTCCTGGCCCACTTCGCTGAGGCCGTCCCGCTGCAGCTGCGCCCGCTGCCCGATGCCGAGACCCAGCATCTGCGTGAGCTGCTCGCCCGACGTCGACAACTGGTCGCGATGCTGGTCGCCGAGGGCCAACGCTGCCGCGCCACCACCCCCACCCTGCGAGCCGGGATCGAGGCGCACATCGCCTGGCTCACGCAGGAACGCGAGCGAATCGAGGACGAGCTCCAGGCCAGCATCCAGGACAGTCCCCACTTGCGGGCACAGGACCAGCTCTTGCAGAGCGTGCCCGGCGTCGGACCGCAGATCTCGCGCATCCTGCTCGCCCAACTGCCCGAACTGGGCCAAATCGACCGGCGCCAGGTCGCGGCCCTGGTCGGCGTCGCCCCCTTCAACCGCGACAGTGGCCAATGGCGTGGCCGGCGCAGCATCTGGGGCGGTCGCGCCACGGTCCGTGCGGCGCTCTACATGGGCACCCTCGTCGCCACCCGCCACAACCCCGTGATCAGCGATTACTACCAGCGCCTGCTCGACCGGGGCAAACCCAAGAAGGTCGCGCTCACCGCCTGTATGCGCAAACTACTGGTCATCCTCAACGCCATCCTCAAGAGCAACACCCCTTGGCAACCACCTCAACACGCTTGACTTCCAAGACAGTTGCTCAGTCGCTCTGCGACAGCTCACCCAAAGGGGGAGCCCTTTGCGATCCCGCTTCCTCGCTGGTCTACTCAGGGAGAGGAGATGAAGTCGTCGGCGCTTGGACAGCGGTCGTAGAGGACGCACTCGTTGCATTTGGGGCGCTGCTTGTGGCAGACACGCCGTCCGTGTCGGATGAGGGTGACGTGGAAGTCGTAGTACTTGTCGGGCGGGAGTTGGGCTTCGAGCATGTCGTGGGCGGGGAGTGCGGCGACCTTGGGTCCGAGCAGGCCGAGTCGAATGGCGACTCTGTGGACGTGCGTATCGACGGGCAGCGCCGGCCGTCCCAGCGAGAACAACAAGACGCAGGCTGCGGTCTTAGGTCCGACGCCGGGCAGCTCGGTCAACCACTGCTTGGCCTTGTCGATCGGCATGTCTTCGAGTCGTGAGGCGTCCCACTCGGGACCGAGACGCTCTCGGAGTTGGGAGAGAAGGGCTTGCATTCTCGGGGCCTTGGTCCGGGCGAGGCCTCCGGGGCGGATGGTGTCTTCCAACTCCTCGACCGGCGCCTCGAGGACGGCGTCCCAGTCGGGGTAGCGCTTGAGCAACGCCTGAAATGCGCGTCCGGAGTTGGTGTCGGAGGTGTTCTGCGAGAGGAGCGTGAGGACGAGTTCGGTGACAGGATCGTTGGTCGCACGCCAAGGCGTGAGCGGGGCTTCCTTGATCAGTCGGTTGATGATCGCGGTGGGTCGAAGGGGGCTGGGGCGACGTCGGCGTCGGGGCATTGGTTGCTACTCGTGTCGTGCGATCTGCGGTCAATCGCCCATCAACATGATTTCGCAGTAATCACAGACGTAGTCGCCGGTGAAGAGCAGGTTGAGGCGGTCGACCTCCTCGCCACACTCCTCGCAGATGGCGGGACCTTCGATCTCATACGGTTTCGGTGGCTCGCGATTGTCGCCCGAGCCTCCGCCACCTCTACTGGTGCGAAATCCCCACCAGACCAAGGCGACAGCAAAGACGAATGCGACGATTCCTGCTTCCACGCTGCCAATGTAGTCGAACAGTGGCGAGTCGTCCTCTGGGATCAGGACGGACGTCCTACCAATGCAGAATCGACCAGTTGGCCGATCAGTCGGTGAGCGGGAACCCGCTCGAATTCCTTGTTGTAGGTCGACTCGCCGCGCATCACTCGGAAGAAGGCTCCCCAGAAGTAGTTGACATATCGCCAAACGTTGAGCCCGAGCCACGGCCAGCTCGTGACGCACCAGTAGAAGACGCGTGAAATGACGCGAGCGGCGTCCAGCTCGAGTTGGATCTCCTGGTTGATGCCTGCTGTGTAGGTTGCCGCGGGATCGGTCGAGTTGATGACGGCGTCGGCGGCGAGATTGGCCGAGCGAACGGCGTACGCGATGCCTTCGGCAGTGAACTCATCGGCGAGCCCGGCGCTGTCGCCAAGCAGAAGCGCACGCTCGGTCGCGACGGGCTCGCTCGACGATCGACGGTAGCGAATGGGGTGTCCTTGCACGTTGGTGATGTCCGACTCGGAGAGGCCAAGTCGGGACAGGTAGCGAGCGGTCTGCTTACGAATCGATCGGCCGCGTCCCGGAGCAGCAACGACGCCGACGGAGAGCGCTCCCTCTTTCGGGAAGACCCAGCCGTAGCCCCATGGTCGGTAGCCGATATCGACGTTTGCGGCCCGGTGCCAATGCTCTAAGGCCTGAGACGGAGCCGCAACTTCGATTTCATATGCGGCGCTTCGCGTCGGTGCCGTATTGATACCCAACCAACGCGCGCTCGGTCCGGTGGCGCCATCGGCGACGAGGATGTGGCGAGCACGTATGTCGCCTGTGGGCGTCTCGATCTGCCAGCGGTCGGCCTCGCTCGTGATGGATTGCACTGGTGTGTTGTCGCGGAGGACTGCGCCCGCCTCGACCGCGACCTCGGTGAGGAACTGATCGAATCGGTCACGCATCACCATCCAGGCGAGTGGTCGGGGCGAAGTCTTGCGGAACTGTGGGACTCCGAAGCGGGAGATGTCGATGGTGTCGACGTAACCCTCCGCCACTGGCGAGATGTCAAGTTCGTCGAGCATCGCCAAGGTGCGAGCAGGTATTCCGCCTCCGCAGGCTTTGTATCGGGGCAGTGATTGCTTCTCGAGGAGGAGCGTCGCAGCGCCGGCCTGGCTCAGGCGTCGCGCCGCGGTGGCACCGGCGGGACCGGCTCCGATCACGACGGCATCCCAAGTTGGTGTTCCGATGTCGGCCATGATCGCGAGCGTATCTCGCCGTATCCCGAAGTGTCCTGAGCGATTGGCTATACTTTGGGCGACTTACAGCGCCTGCGGTGAGGACGTGGGCTGGTGCACCAAAACTGAGGAGCCAAGCATGGATTATCAATTCACCCAATCAGACGAGTCCTTCCGCAGCGAGGTCGTCAATTTCATCGACAACAACTGGGTCCCGGCCAGCGGTCCCAACGTGATCGGCGACGACTCACACTACGAGGCGGAGCGGGCGTTCGAGAAGCGCGCCGCCTCCAAGGGCTGGCTGACGATGGCCTGGCCGGAGGAGTACGGCGGACGTGGCGCGAGCCACATCCAGCAGATGATCTACCGCGAGGAAGCCGCATACCGCGGCGCGCCGGGCTCCGGTGGTCAGGGCATCTCGATGGTCGGTCCCTGTCTGATGCTGCACGGCACCGAGGAGCAGCGCCAGGAGCACCTGCCGCGCATCGCCAATGCTGAGTCGTACTGGGCCCAGGGCTTCTCCGAGCCGGGCAATGGCTCCGACCTCGCCGGCTTGCAGACTCGCGCCGTCCGCGATGGCGATGACTTCGTAATCAATGGGCAGAAGATCTGGACCTCTGGTGCGCACCACGCCGACTGGATTCACGTGCTCACGCGCACCGATCCTGAGGCGCCCAAGCACCGCGGGATCTCGTACTTCCTGCTCGACATGAACACGCCGGGCATTGAAGTGCGCCCACTGATCAACATGCTCGGCGAGCACGGCTTCAACGAGGTCTACTTCACCGACGTGCGCGTGCCCGCCGCGAACATGATGGGTGAGTACAACCGCGGCTGGTACGTCGCGGCGACGCTGCTCGACTTCGAACGCTCCGGCGTGGCCTGGTCGGCGACATCGCGCAAGAGCGTCGAGCTGATGTCGGAGTACGCATCCGAGCGACCGGGCATCCGCGGCGGCGCCAAGCTGATCGACGATCCGGGCGTCCGCAATGGGCTCGCGAATCTGATGATTGAGTCCGAGATCTCGCGCCTGATTTCGTATCGGGTCGTGTGGATGCAATCGCAGGAGTTGGTGCCAAACCACGAGGCGTCAATGTCGAAGATGTTCGGCTCAGAGCTCGGTCAGCGAGTCTCGCACTTCGGGGTCAACATGATGGGTCTGCACTCGCAGCGGATCGATCCAGAGGATCCAGAAGCGCCACTCGCAGCAAGGATCGGTCGGGCCTACATGTCAACGGTGCCCAGCACCATCGCCGCCGGCACGTCGGAGATTCAGAGAAACATCATCGCGACCCGAGGTCTGCAGCTGCCGCGTCAGTAGACCTCCTAGAGGCACGATCAACGAAAACGCGGCCCCATTCGGGGCCGCGTTCTCGTTGGGGCTCCGTTGATACGATTGCCGTGGGTCGTGCGAGCCCGTTGGGAGTCTTCACATAGGACTCCAACCTGAACCGATCGGAGCGGTATGCGTGATGCAATGGATGCAGCGCTGGAGATAGTGCATCGGACGGGGCCCGAATACGGGCCGGGAGCGTCGAATCATGCTCCTATGGCGGTGGAGGCGATGTTGGCGATGGGGCGCGGGGATGGGATCATCTCCTGGCTTGAGTGGTATCGAGCGGAGTTGGAAGATGTGCCCAGAGGGCTTGCCACGATTCCGTCCGAGAACTGGCGCGATTACCTCGGCAAATCGGATCGTGTGGCCGATTGGGTCTCGTTTTTCGATCGAGAGATCGCCGAGTGCGGGTGGCAACAAACAATCGCCACGTGGGGTCCACGTCTGGCGCCGGCGATCGTGTCTCGTGCGGCACACGGACTGATTCGTACGGCTCATGCGGTGCGCAGTCTCTCGTTGGCGGATACGGCCGTTCGTCGTCATGAGCTTGCCGAAGGTCTGGGCTATTGGGCATCAACCTGGCAAACCCTGCCGGGCAATCTGGTTTCCGAAGTTCCTGGGAGATTGGCCTCAGAGGCCATAGAGGACCTGCATCGGCTGCATGAACCGGGGTTCGTCAATCAGGGATTGATCTGGCAATCGCTGAATCGACTCCATGAAGAGCCGTCGTTTGCTCATGTCGTCAACCTTGCGGGTCCGGCCCACGATGTTTCTGCGTTTCTTTCCAATTTGACAGAGACAGCAGCGCGCTGGTTTCTGAGCGATCGGACGGTGCCAGTCGTGTTCATGCACACGGTGACGGCGCCAAGCTGCTTGCGGTTCATCTATCCGTATCTCAAACCAGAGGATGCCGCCCTGGCAGCGCGATACGCCTGGCAGACCTGCGCTGCGATGTACGCCTGGTTTGCGCTGGAGCTTCCGCAAGTTCCTAGGTTGCCGGACGCCAATGAGTTTGATCTCGATGAACTGAAAGATCGGGCCGTTCATGCCGCCGGACCTCACTCGATCAAGTTTGTCGAGGCGTGTTTGCGGGAGTACGAACTCAATCCGAAGGCGGTCTACTTGGCCGCGGCCGATGATGCCATCGACCGGGTTGGTTCAGCCTGAGCGGGCACCTTTGAGGAGGTCGTTGACGTGTTCGCGGACGTGGCCGACGGCGACTCCTTCTAGGACGTCGAGGAGGGTTCCTTCGACTCCTCCGGCTGACCTTGTTGGTTGCTTGAGTAGTTCTTCATCCGCGGCGCGAATGGCGTCGATGGTTTTGGCTCGGTTGCGGCGGAACTCGGTCAGGAGCTGCTCGACCGGTTGATCGTCGCGGCGTGCGACCTGCTTGGTGTTGTAGGCATCCATATCGAATCCGGCGCCTCCGCCCTGGGGAACGTCGTCGCCCGCGGCTCGTTGCTGGGCTCGTTCGATGAGACGGGGGTAGGTCCACTCGATCGCGGCGATGTGGGCAAGCAGTTGTCGAGCGTTCCAACCCTGTTCGTAGACGCCCCGCTCGAAGGCCTCCTCAGGCAGTTGGGCGACGGCTTCCTGGAACTCTTCGCTGTCCTGCTCAAGCTCGGCGATCAGTTCTTCGCGACTGGAGATTGTCATGAGGCTGGCCATTCCGCTCCGGTAATCTCGTTAGTGAGATCCCAGAGGCGTTCAGCGGCTTGCCGGTCAGTTGCTTGCGGTTGCGGCTGAGTGCGAGTGTGCCGATCGAAGTAGGCGCCGGCATCGGCGAGCCGGGCCGGGTCAGTGGCGAGTTCGACGACCGGTGCCGCGCCCTGCTCGGGACTGCGCAGGAATGATCGCCCGATCCGGAGGACCGCCCGCAAGGGAGTTGCGAAGTTCTTCTGGAAGCCGGATGCCACGATGCCAGGGTGTACGGAGAAGGTGGCCAACCCCGAGTCATGCGTGCGTCGATGCAGTTCGTTGGTGAAGAGGATGTTGGCCAGCTTGGTTACGCAGTACGGCCAGATTCCACCCCAGCGCTGCTCGAAGTTGAGGTCGTCCAGCGGCATCGCCTCGACGCGCTCGTAGACACGTGAGCTGACGTTGACGACGCGGGCATCGTCCGACTCAAGCAGCTTCGGCAGCAATAGCGAGGTCAGAAGCGCGTGCGAGAAGTGATTCGTCTGCATCATCGTTTCGAGGCCGTCATCGGTGAGCGTGCGTTCGTTGAGGGTGAGCCCCGCGTTGTTGATCAGGACATCGAGCCGCTCGGTGCGTTCCAGCAGTGCGTCGGCGGCGCCTCGTACGGAAGCGAATGAAGTGAGGTCGAGCTCGATCAGTTCAACTGCATCGGAGCCGCTCTGTTTGCGAATGCGTTGGACCGCGGCGCGGCCTCGCTGTGGCGAGCGGGCCGCGGCGTAGACATGCCAGCCGCGCCTCGCAAGTTCGGTGGCGGCAGCCAGGCCAATGCCGCTGTTGGCTCCGGTGATTAGGACGGTGGAGGGAGTATCGGTAGTCATGATTCCAGTGTACGAAACCATTCGACTGCGTCGGAGAACGCCATCGACAGATCGGTCTGCGGAAGGTCAAGTTCGCGGATCGCTTTCTGAGGCGTGAACCACTGGCGATATCGGGCCAGTCGCACGCCAGCGACGGTCGCTCGAGGTTCGCGACGCGTCAGGCTCGCGAGCAGGTACTCGTCGACGACGGCGGCGAGCATGGCGACCGTCGCAGGAATCGCGAGTCTCGGCGGTCGTGTTCCTCCCGCCTCAGCAGCCATCGTGATGATCTGCTGCAAGGTCAGATTGCCGTTGGCATGGCCGAGGATGTAGCGCTCGCCGACCTGACCACGTCTTGCTGCGGCGACGTGTGCGGCAGCGACGTCTCGGACGTGGACGACGTTGAGACCTGCGGTGCGGAGGTACGCCGGCATCGCTCCAGCGGCCGCGTCGCGAATGAGGCGGCCTGTCGGAGTTGGTTTGCGGTCGAGCGGGCCGATCGGTGCCGTAGGGAGCACGCATACGGCGGGCAAGGACTCAGAGCGTACGAGCTCGTGGACGAGCTGCTCGCTGAGGATTTTGGTCTCCTCGTATGGACCCGGCGCCTGTTCGATCGCCGCCCATTGGGACTCGTCGGCTGGACGATGCGGATTCAGTGGCGGTCCGATCGCGGCGACCGACGACGTGTGCACAATCCTCGAGATCTGCGCGTCAAGCGCGGCGAGCATGAGCGCACGTGTGCCCTCGACGTTGGCGCGATAGGCGTCAGCGCGGGCGCGTCGGCTGAGGTCGTAGCGAGCAGCGACGTTGAAGAGCGTGTCGACTCCGGTAAGCGCTCGTCGTAGTGAATCGGGATCGGTCAGATCGCCTGTGGCGGTCTCAATGGGGAGACCCTCAAGGTTGCGATGGTCGCTCCCATTGCGGACGAGGGCTCGGACTTCGTAGCCGTCGTCGAGGGCTGCTCGGACGACGTGAGCGCCGATGAATCCATTGGCTCCGGTGACGAGCGCGCGTCGCACGACGGTCCGTGGTCAGTCGGCGACTTCGACTTTGGCGGGCGCCAGCGCGGGGACGATGATCGTCAGCGCGTGTTCGAGCTCGCGGATGGCAGACTGACGTTGCAAGCCGAGGTCGATCAGCTCTCGCAGCAGACGTGGCCGTCGGATCGTCCCGACCGCAATGTCGAGCGGCGAGGGTCGGCCGCGCCATTTGACCACTTCGTTCGGGATGTCGTCATTGAGCGCGTCCATAACGACTCGCAGAGCGAGGAATGGGACGCCAGCATCGGCGCAGATCTCCGCCCACTCGGCATCTTCCATTTGGACGATCTGCGCGCCAGCCTCCGAGGCCTCAATCTTTTCCTCGCGAGTGAAGAGAATCTCCGGCGTGGTAATGCTGGTCACGGCGTCCCAGGCGATGTCGGCATCGTTTAGCAGTCGGACGGTCTGCTTGCGAAGCTCGAAGTCGGGCTCGAAGGTTGCGCCGTCGGACTGTCGGATGATGGTCGTGGGTAGGGTGAGCGCGGGACGTCGCAGCGAGTTCGTGAGTCCGCCGGCGACGCCGATGCTGATCACGGCTGATGGGTCGTGTTGCTCGATGGTTCGCTCGGCGGCATCGCGAGCACGGGCCGGTCCGACGCCCGAGGTGAGCAGACGCACGCGTCCACGTCCCGCGATCGCTTGGCCTGCGCGTGCGGCCTGGCGTTCCCAAGACAGTGCAGCGGTGATGGTGAGCATGTCGGTCAGTTTACGCCAGAGGATCGGGCCAGTGCGTCCAGGCTTGCGATTATGCAAGCGACCAGGGTCAGTGAGGGGAAGGCGTGACGTGTGACGGTCCACAGGACTTGCTCGCAATCGGAGGTCGTTGATTGGACCCGTCATGCCCGCTGAACACGCAGGAATGACGGAAATGGGTGCGATCGTGGCGGAGACTAGACTGGCCTGTAGTGAACCGATTCGTCTCTGACTGTGAGGACTGCTGATGTTTGAGACCCTGCTGTACGACATCGAGGATGGAATTTGCACGATCACGCTCAATCGACCCGAGTCGCTGAACGCGCTCAACGGGACGATGCTCACCGAGTTGCCGCTGGCCTGTGAAGCGGCCGCAGCCGACAACGATGTGCGGGTGGTCATCCTAACGGGCGCGGGACGTTTGTTCTGCGCCGGCGGCGACCTGAAGGACACGGGTCGGGGAGATATCCGCAACTTGGAGCAGAGCATCTACTCGCTGACCAACCAGGAGCGCACGTCGATCCTGCTGCACCAGATGCCCAAGCCGACGATCGCGGCGATTAACGGTGGCGCAGCCGGCGCGGGCTGCTCAATCACGCTGGCCTGTGACCTGCGCTACATGTCGACGACGGCGTATCTATACACCGCGTTCCTGAAAGTCGGGTTCTCGGGCGACTTCGGCGGGACGTGGTCGCTGCCTCGACTGGTGGGCATGGGCAAAGCGCGCGAGATGTATCTATTGCCCGACCGCGTGCATGCCGATGAGGCACGGTCGCTGGGGTTGGCGAACGGCGTCTTCGATCCCGAGGAGCTGATGCCCAACGTCCTGCAGGTCGCGGCGCAACTTCGCGACTCGCACCCCGGCGCGATTGCCGAGATCAAGAACAACCTCAACGACGCATTCACCATTCCGCTGTCCGAGGCGGTACGCCGAGAGGCCGATCGGATGCGTCGCGTGGGCGAGAGCGAAGACTCGATCGAGGCGCGGCGCGCCTTCGTCGAGAAGCGTCGACCGGTCTTCACTGGTCGCTAACGGTCAGGAGTCGGCCATGCTGAGGATGCGGCAAATCTGTCTCGTCGCGGAAGACCTGGATCACATCGAGGCGCACCTGCGTGGCGTCTTCGGACTGGAAGTGTGTCACCGCGACCCCGGCGTCGGCCGATTCGGCTTACATAACTTGTTGATGCCGATTGGCAACTCGTTCCTCGAGGTGGTGTCACCGATGCGACCGGGCACCGCGGGCGGGCGCTTTCTGCGTCGGCGCGGCGGCGACGGTGGCTACATGGTGATCATGCAGTGCGACGACATGGCGGACCGACGTGCGCGGATGTCGGAGCTCGGCGTGCGGCTGATCATCGACGCGGGGAACGACGAGACGGATGGGATTCAGCTCCATCCGAAAGACATGCCCGGCGCAATCGCCGAACTGCGCTGGAACACCGGCGAACAACCAGGCGGCCCCTGGAATCCAGCGGGCGACCACTGGGAGCCGGCCAGGCGGGAGAACGTGATTGTCGCGATGACTGCGGCCGAGCTGCAGAGCGACGATCCGGTCGCCATGGCAGCACGCTGGTCAGAGGTGCTCGAGGTCCCTGCCGTCGGAGACACGGCGGGCCACCCGACGATCGCACTCGACGACGCGTCACTGCGCTTCGTCGAGGCGACGGACGGTCGGGGAGAGGGTCTCGGCGGGCTCGATGTTGCAACAGCGGATCGGGAGCACGCACTGACAGCCGCAAGGCATCACGACCTCAAGGTGGACGAGGACGAGTCGGTCATCACGCTATGCGGAGTCCGCTTCAAGTTGGTGTAACCACCGCGAGTCGTCGAAGCTCTGCGCACACTTCTTGATGTGGGGCTACTGGTCTCTTCGGCTGGTCGGCGATGACCGATCAGGGAATAGGTATCGACTGACAACCCAGAAGAGCCCCAGCACCGAACCGGTCGTGGTTCCCACCAAGGTGGCGAGGACGATCTCTGGCAAGTTGAACACCTCGCCTCCGAATCCGTGACCGACGACGATAAGCAGAACCAAGCCAAGCCATCGCCAAACCAGCCGATAGATTCTGTCGGCGTACCTCTTTCGCTCTTCACGATCCTGGCGCAAGTCTTCCTTGTCTTCTTGCCAACGCTCGTTGTCCCTATCGATTCTTGCCTCTTCTGCAGCCTTCAGGTCGACAAATCGATACTGCTGAGGATCGTCGCCAATCTCCTTAGGCTGAACTACCTCGAAGTCACGACGGGGTGTTTGCATTCATTTGTTCCGTGAAGTACTCAAGAATCCGATGGTCTGGAATATCCACGCCGCGCTGCGCCTGAGTCTCTTGGCGCATTTCGAACCAAGGGCCTTCCTGATCGTGTGAGAGCTGCGACAACCGGGCACCGGCTAGGTGGCCATAGGCGACCCATACCTGGTCGAGCAATCTAGACACGTACGAGTCCCAAGGGGGGACTGTGGGAATCGAGACCTGATTCGGCGACGAATCTCCGTGGAACGTGCGCTCCGGAATGGTGATGAGCCTATCGATCGGTGCGCCACCCCACCCCTTAGCCGCTTGATAAAGAGTCGGGAATACCGGCCCCCAAGTCCATACCTGTGCCGCTTCATCGACCAAGGGCTCACCATTCGTCAGCGCCAAATGCCAGCCATGAGCGAAATAGACCAGCTTTTGGATCTGCATGTGTGTGAGTGACTTGCCTTCCAGCTTTGCTCTGGCAAGTAATGCGTTAGCGACGGCGATGGCGGGGTAAGGCATGGTCTTTCACAGTACTTGTGTGTGGTTCCTCGGACACCAAAATGGTTGCTCAGAATTGGTTCTGTGAGCCTATGTCGGTCCCACTTCTTGGGAAAGCGCGCTACATGAGCTAGCGAATCGCGCCGACGAAGCTTCGGATGCCAGCTTTGAGGTTGGTCGTGGCGTCGATCACCGCTGAGGCCTCGTAGCCCGAGTGGACCATGCAGTCGACACATTTCGGGTTGCCCGAGGCGACGCCGTAGTTTTCCCACTGGGTCTCTTCGATCAGTTCCCGGAAGCTGTCGGCGTAGCCCTCGTCCATGAGGTAGCAGGGTCTCTGCCAGCCGAAGACGGTGTACGTGGGATTCCCCCAGGGTGTGCAGTCGTAGTCAATTTCGCCTTTGAGGAAGTCGAGGAAGAGCTGCGAGTGGTTGAAGTTCCAGTGCTTGGGTGGGTCGTTGAGGATGTCGCGGAAGAGTTCCTTGGTCTGGTTGCGGGCGAGGAAGTGTTCCTGATCGGGGGCCTTCTCATAGGGATAGCCCGGCGAGATCATCAGTCCATCGACGCCGATCTCCATCAGTTTGTCGAACATGAGGCGGATGCGGTCGGGGTGCGCGCCGAGGAAGAACGTGCTGTTCGTGGTGACGCGGAATCCGCGTTCCTTGGCCGCCTCGATCGCGCGGATGGCGACGTCCCAGACTCCGTCTCGGCAGACAGAGTCGTCGTGGTCTTGCTCGAAGCCGTCGACGTGGACGGAGAATGTGAGATAGGGGTTGGGCTCGAAGTCTTGCAGTTTGCGTTCCAGCAGGATCGCGTTGGTGCAGAGGTAGACGAACTTCTTGCGATCGGTGAAGCCCTTGGCGATCTCGACGATGTCCTGATGGATCAGCGGCTCGCCACCGGCGATGGCCACGACCGGCGCGCCACACTCCTCGACCGCGTCCCAGCATTGCTGCGGGGTGAGGCGTCGGCGAAGGATGTCGGTGGGATGCTGAATTTTGCCACAGCCGGCGCACTCGAGGTTGCACTGCAGCAGCGGCTCGAGCATGAGCACGAGCGGGTACCGCTCGGTCCGTCGGAGCCGTTGTCCGACGACGTATTTGCCCACCTGAATGGTTTGTCTGAGCGGTGTGGCCATGAAGTGTCCACTCTCATCGTGTTCCGCTCCCCCTGACAGGGGAGTCGCCGAAGGCAGTGAGGGTCCTGCTCGGCTGGGTTGCCGGTTCCACCGAGTTATCGATGTGCGAGGGATCCCCCGCCGTCGCTCAGCGACGCGTGGCAGATTCTTGCACCTCTTGCAGTTTAGACGTTAGCGGAGCTCCGTTGCGCGTGCATACGCGTCTGGTGTGTTGAGGTTGAGTGTGACGAGCGGATCGTGCATCTCCACGAAGATCGTGTGATCCGTGTGGCGGCGTCTGAGTTGTCGGAGACCTTCCTGTCGCTCGGTGACGTGTTGCAACTCGTGCAGAAGTTCGGTCCGAATGAGCGGAGGGTGTCCATTGCGACCGTCGTGTCGGGGAACGGCGATCAACGCCTCTGGATCTCCCGCGAGGGCAGCCTCGAGCATCTGGATCACGGCGACGGTGGTCGGCTGATCGACGGACACGACGGCGACCGCGTCCACGGTCGGGGGAATCGCGCGCGCGCCGGCTCTGATCGAGGACGCGCGACCCTCTCGCCAGCGGTGGTTGGTGGTGACCTGCACGTCGGCTAGCGCAGGCAGGAGCGGTCGGATCAGGCGCGCGTGCGCCCCGAGTACCACGACCACCGGTCGGCAACCTGCAGCGAGCAACGTCTCGGCTTGGGCCACGACGAGCGGCTGGCCGTGCCAGTCGAGCAGTTGTTTCGGTCGACCCATACGGGTCGACTCACCGGCGGCGAGGAGGATTGCGGCGATCATGTCGGTTGTCGGATTCGGCGTCGTCCATGCGGTCGCGGAGTTTGCGGAAGAGTCGCCGCACGGCGTCCTCAACGTGGTCAACCGCAGCAGAGTCCGTGAGCTCGCCGACACCGTACGGCTGCGCCTCTGAGCGTGCGGTTTGGGCGGCGAGATCGATAATCCTGTCGTCGAGAGTGCGACCTCGCACGACCGATTCGATCTGTCGAGCGCGGATCGGATACGGGGCGATGCCGACGAGCATCACAGCGGCATCGCCGTTGCGAGAGAGTCGAGCGGCAGCGCTGACGGTCGGGTTGGACTTGGCTGTGGCCAGGGCTGTCTGAGCGCCCCTCGGCAGGCGTGGAATCGCGAGCGAACGAGCGGCGAACGCACCCTCCCGACCATCGACATCGACGCCGCCCTCGGCAAGGATGCGTTCATCAATGCGGGCGGTTTCGCCGTTGTCGAGCGTGAGATAGGCATCGAGCACGATCAGCGCTGCGGCGAGGGCGTTGTGCTGTGCGTCTTCCAGGCAGATGCGGATTGTGGAGACCGAGTCGCCGATGGCGAACCAGTCGTTGAGCGTGTCGTCCCGCTTCGCTTGGCGATTGTCGCCTGCCTGATGCTGGAGATCGAGCACGGTTTGGTGCAGATCGAATGTGCGGGTGTGCTCGCTCACGCGGACCGTCCCATGGCCAATCACGCGGGCGCGCCGGCGTTCGCTCGTTCGCGATAGTTGGCCAACGCCTGTTTCAGAGCGGCCGCGGCGAGGACCGAGCAATGGATTTTCGCCTTCGGCAAACCGCCGACCGCATCAACGAAATCCTGACGCTTGAGCGTCGCTGCTTCGTCGAGGCTCATGTCTGTGAGGATGACAGTGGCCATGCTGCTGGTCGCGATGGCGGCTGGGCAACCGCGAGTCTGGAAGTGGGCCTCGGCGATGGTGTCGTTCTCGATCCGCAGCATCAACTTCATATGGTCGCCGCAGACGGGATTGCGGTCTTCGCCGACGGCGTTGGCATCCGCGAGGGGCCCAGCATTCCGCGGGTGCTGAAAGTGGTCGATCACGATGTCGCTGTAGGCGCGCAAGTCGACGTTTGGCATGGGTTCAGTCTACCTGTCGGCGGGACACGGGTGAGCGTGTCAGTCTGGCGCCGACGCTAAGTCCAGAAGCACGCGCGCGATTACGCGCAGGGCGCGGCTGCGATCGGTCGGATTGAACCACTCTCGGACGCTGTGTTGGTTATCGGACTTGCCGCCCCAGCTCATCGCGACGGCCGGTACGCCGGCGGCGATCGCAGCGTTGGCATCGGTCGAGGCGGCGATCGTGCGCGGAGTCAGGTCTTCTGCTTCGATCGCCTCGCACGCCGCTCGGACGAGAGCGGAATCGGTCGGAGTATGTCCCGCTGGTCGGTCGCCGATTCTGGTGATGACAGGATCGAGCGCACCCGTGCTTCGACGCTGCAGCTCGCGTTGGTGACCGCGTTCGATGATCTCGATGAGATCGCCGTCTAGGCGATCAAGCTGGCTCGGCGACTCGCTGCGGAGGTCGATGTCCATTTCGGCGAACTCCGGGATCGCGTTGACGGTCTCGCCGGCGCGGATCACGCCGACGTTGTACGTCGTTCTGGGGTTGCGCGGCACGCGAATGTCGGCGAGCTGCTCGGTCGCGGCAGACAGGGCGAATGCAGGGTTGTATCGGCCGAAGTGAGCCCAACTGTGTCCGCCGCCGCTGCGATATCGGACGTTGTAGCGACGCGAGCCGATGCCGCTGTTCACAATCGCTGAGGGATCGGAGTGATCGATGGTGATGAACGCTCGGGCGGAGCGTCCGAACGGGGAAGCGAAGAAATGCCGAGCTCCGCGCAGGTCGCCGCGACCTTCCTCGCCGACGGTCGCGAGGTACACCATCTGCCTTGCGGACGGCAAATGTCGCAGCGCCCGAGCAACCGCGAGCATGGCAGCGAGCCCGGCTGCCGCATCGGAGATGCCTGGCGCGTGATACTCGTCGGTGGGAACGGTCTCGCCGGCTCGGTAGGGGTTGGGCTCGCCCGGTCGGGCGACCGTGACCGCTTGCTCGGGTCCGAACACCGTATCGAGATGGGCGCTGAGCACGATCGGCGCCAGCGGCGTGTCGATCGTGTTCGGATGCCGAGCGATGACGTTACCGACCTCATCACCGTCGATCTGTAGGCCGAGAGCGGCCAACTCATCCGCGACATACGAGGCGCGCGCGTCCTCCTGACCGGTCGGCGCGGGGATCTCGCAGATGCGGATCTGTTCCTCCAGGATGGCCTGCGCTTTGGTATCGAACTCGTCAAACATCAGACATCCATGCCCAGCGCGGCGAAAATCTGCTGGTAGTGATCGAGGTTGTTGGGCTGATAGAAGGGTATGGCGAGTTGGATGATGCCATCGGCGTCAGCCACGAATGCCGCACGTTGTGCTCGTTTCGTGCGCTGGTCGAGCACTCCGAACGCGGTCGAGGCGTCGAGCTGCGCATCGGAGAGGAGCGGAAAAGGAAAGTGATGTTCGTCGAAGAATCGCTGTTGGTCGTCCTCGGAGTCGGTGGAGATCGCGATCGTCGAGGCGCGGAGTTCGGCGATCATCTCGAAGTCGTCGCGAACGGCGCAGAGCTGCTGCGTGCAAAGCGGCGTCGATGCCTCGGTGAAGAAGAGAATCAGCAGCGGCCCAGTCGATCCAGCCGAGAGGTGGCTGCGCAGGTGGAGGTCGGTGTCTGGGAGTTGGTCGCCCACGTTGATCATGAGCTTGGCCAGCCTGGGAGTGGTCCGCTGTGGCCTCGGGTGAATCCCATCACCGCGACTCTGCCGAGTCCGGCCGGCTCGGTGAGCGTTTCTGCGGCGCGACGGGCGCTGAGGTAGCGATTGGTGTCCGAGTTGGAGTCTGCGACCGCGGGCAGAACCGCTGCGCCAAGGTTATGTAGCCACTCCGCCTGGTTGAGCGCTGGCAGCGGGGTCAGTCCGGCATCCTGGGCGGCCTCGCGCGCCTGGTCGATGTCGATATGCACGGTCAGGTCCGTCTCGCCGGGTCGCTCGTAGGGATTGTCGCCGGGGACATGGTTGCGAAAAGTCATCAGCGTGCCGTCGCGACGCCATGGGGCGTAGAGCCGTTGACGCGGGTAGCCATAGTCAAAGAGCAGCAAAAGGCCGCCATCGGCCACGGCGTTGGCCAATGCGGACACCATCTCGGATCGTGCAGGCGAAACTTCGACCGTCTGACCGTCGGCAGGTTCGATGTCACGCAAGGGGTCGAGCAATGTGGGATCGCTGAGTTCGGCGGGAACATCGTAAAATCCGCGCTCGGGCGCAAAATTTACAAAGAGCTCCTGCCACCGACCGTCTCGGTGAACCAAACGATGCACGGGCAGCGCGTCGAGGAGTTCATTGGCGAGTACGAGTTGCTGGTCTGCCGTAAGTGCCACGCAGTCGCTCAGCCGATGTACGTCCAACGAGGGGTCGATGGATCGCAGTCGGTCGCATTGCTGTGTGGCGGCGTTGGGGTCAGGCTCGACGAGGGTGTACCGCGTGGCAATCGCCAGATCGGGAGCGGTCGCGTGGAGATGGCGGAGCAAGGCCTCGGCCAGAGCGGCGGTGCCAGGCCCGACTTCGGCGACTCGGAACGGCTTGGGAGCGCTGGAGTTGCGCCACAGTTCAGCCGCGACATGTCCGATCGCCGCTCCGAAGAGCGGATGGATCTCCGGGCTGGTGAGGAAGTCGCCATCGCGGCCGATGGTCGGTTGGCCGCGTCGGTAGTAGCCGTGCTGTGGGTGATAGAGACAGGTGTTCATCCACTCGGCGAACGTGATCGGGCCGTTGCGCTGGATGCGTTCAGCGAGGACTCGGGAACACGGCGTGTCGAGCGTCTGAGTGGGGACGGCCAGCGGGTCGAATGTAGTTTGGCCGCTCTGAGTCATGATTCGAGTATAGAAACGACCGCCTCGGCTGCTGCCGAGGCGGTCGTTTTGTGTCACCTGAGGCGTCGAGTTACTCGCCGGGGACTCCAAGCACGGTCACGCTGACGCGGCGGTCTCGGGACTCGTCGAGTTCGACCAAGAAGATGGACTGAAACTCTCCGATGTGGAGGTCGCCGGCGAGCACGGGAATGGTCTCGGAGGTGCCAAGCAACATGTGCTGGACGTGTGAGTGACCGTTTTCGGGCTCGTTTTCGTGCATGTTGACGGTGCGGATGTCGAAGTCGTTGTGGCGGTAGTACACGCCAGGCGGACCCCATGCGATCAGACGATCGCGGAGGTCGTCGAGGAGGAGCGGTTCGTGCTCCTGCAGAATGATGGCAGCGGTCGTGTGCTGTGAGAACACCGAGACCTGGCCGAATCCAACACCGGAGCGATGCACGATTGCTCGCACTTCGTCGGTGATGTCACGAAACGACGGACCCTCCTCTGTTCGGTAGTGGAGTTCGTCGTGGAGGTGACGGAAGGTGTCGCCAGGTACAGCGTTGGACGTCACAGCTCCGTGCGCGCTGCGCAGAGCTGTTGCGTTGGCCATTCCCCTTAGTTTCTCAGGCTGCGAGATGATGGGATGTAAAAGATGATTGCAGCGGCGTCGGTCGCAGCATTCCCGTCGTACGCCTCATTCGAATATAGCGGATGAGAGTCAGGGGTGGCACGGCGTGGACGGGGCGGACGCTCGGACCGAAGCTGCTGAGCTATTGCGCCGCCTCAGCGATACGTGTGCGGACGCGTTCGATGAAGTCGGCAACCCGATCGGCGTCAGGCGCGTCGTTGGCATGGGCGTGATACTGCTGGAGGTCGTCGAGCGCTTCGATGTACTGCCCGGTCTGGTAACAGAGCAGACCACGGTCACGGCGATCCTCCAGCGACCAGGGCGAGAGCGCGAGCAAGAAGTCGGTGGCGGCAATGGCGATCTGGTAGTCGCGCTTGCGGACGGCGGCGCCCTTGAGATTGGTGAGGATGCGCTGCAAAATCTGGCGCTTGGTCACCGAGGTGAGGAACGACTCAGGATTCGGTCCGGCTCCTCTGTTGGTGGCACGGAGTCGCTCCGCGAGCGCATTGCGATCGATCTCACGACCAGCGTGAAACGGGTCGAGAAACCGCTCCGTATCGAGTCCAGGATCGCCGTACTTGACGAGGAAGTGAAACGGCGCTCCAACGCCATGCAGTTCCAGGCCGACGCGTCGGGCGACCTCAATCATCACCACGGCGAGCGTGATCGGCATGCCGCGTTCGGTTTCCAATGCGGAATGGAGGCAGCAGTTGTCTGGTTCGTAGTAGGTCTCGGTGTCGCCGCGAAAGTTGCGCTGCTCAAACAGCACGTTGCGAAGCTCATTCACCAGCGTCTGCGAGGCGACGTCTCGGTCTAGGCCAGCGGCGCGGACCTCCGCGGCGAGCTGCTCGAGTCGGGCCGTCGCGGCGACTTGGTTGAAGTGCGGATCGACAATCCGACCGATCAGGAAACAGCAGAGATCGAGGCGAATGGCGCGCTCGTGGCCACGCGCGAGAATGCCAAATTGGCGAGCCAGGTCGATCATGTCAGGTTTTACGAAACGTTGCGTGAATTCATCTGGCATGATTCGAGGCTAGCAGGCAGGGCCAAGAGGCGCGGATGTATGGTGGAGACAGGTCGCATGATTCGGAGCGAGGAACATGTTGGCTGAAGTGCCAGACGAAGATTCTGAACGTCAACGTAGCGCTGAAAATGGAAGCTCGGCGAGTGAAGCCGACCGTCCGAAGAAGAAGGTACGGCCGAAAAAGAAGCAACAGCTCACTCGCGCCGGTCAACCGATCGACCGTCGGCAACGGCTGCGGATTCCTCCGCACCACGTAACCAAGCAGACACCCCACGAACGCGTCCACAACTGGAACGAGGTGTACTACGGATACACCGCTGGTCCGGCGATGTTCGAGGCGCAGCGCTGCATTCAGTGTCCCGCGGCACCGTGCACGCAGGCCTGTCCGGTTGACAACGACATTCCCGGGGCGCTCGCGTTTCTGGAGATTGGTCAACTCGCCAATGCGGCCGCGGTTTTTCGTCAGACATCGGAGATGCCGGAGCTGTGCGGACGACTCTGTCCGCAAGAGGCGTTGTGCGAGGGCTCCTGCGTCGTCGGGAAGAATGCCAAGCCGGTCGCGATCGGCAAGCTCGAGGCGTTTCTCGGCGATTGGGATCGCGAGCAACGCGGCGGCTTTCCCATTCCCCATTCCAAAGTGGAAACCGGTCAGCGTGTGGCCGTTGTCGGTTCTGGTCCCGCGGGACTCGCCGTCGCCGAACGAATGCGACTGGCTGGGCACAGCGTCACCGTGTTTGAGGCCTGGCCCGCAGCGGGCGGCGTGCTTCGATACGGAATCCCCAACTTCAAGACGGCGAAAGACATCGTCGACGAAAAGGTCGAGGCGTTAACCGCCGCAGGAGTAGAGTTCCGCTTCGAGACTCGGATCGGCATCGATATCGATTGGAGCGCGCTGTCATCGTGGGACGCGGTCTTCCTCGCCCACGGCGCGAGCGTGGGCAAGCAGCTCGGCCTCGACGGCGAGCGTCTCGCCCGCGTCTACAGCGCGACGGAATTCCTCGTGCGAGCAAACCTCGAGGACGATCAGCTCCCAGCAGCGTTGCGTTCCACGCCCGACGTCGGCCAGAAGGTGGTGGTCGTCGGCGGTGGAGACACATCCATGGACTGTGTGCGGTCGGCCGTGCGACTCGGTGCGGCTCAGGTGACGCTGCTCTATCGGCGCTCCGAGAACGAAATGATGGGCCGCGAGGAGGAACGTCGGCACGCGCGCGAGGAAGGCGTGAAGTTCGAATACCTGACCACGCCGGTACGGCTGATTCGGAATGACGGTGCGGTGGTCGGAGTCGAATGCGTGCGAATGGCCCTCGGCGAGCCCGATGAAAGCGGGCGCCGACGGCCTCAGCCAACCCCTGGCTCAGAGTTTGTGATCGACTGCGACGCCTTCGTCGTCGCCGTGGGCTACGACGTCGGGCGCGATGTCTACGGTGACTCCGGGATCGACGTGAATGACTGGGGTGAGGTGATCGTGGACGAGTACGGTCGTACGTCCCGACTGGGCGTGTTTGCCGGCGGTGACAACGTGATCGGCGCGGACCTGGTGGTCACCGCCCTGCAGGGCGCACACACCGCGACCGACGGGATGCTGACATTCCTCAAGGAGCTGCAGACCGAACGCGCCTTGGGCATGGCGGCCGGATAGCCGCCAGCGGGTAGAGCGGTCGATTAGCGACTACTCAGCAGGTGAACAGCCCGGCGCTCCGGGAATGTCGACCTCGGCGACGATCTCTTCAGCAGCATTGCGGCAGAGCACGACCTCTGCGTCGCGGTCGGTTCTGGGATTGCTGATCTGGTGGATCGCTCGAGGCGGGACGTAGAGGAAATCCCCGGTCTCGACCTCATGCACATGCTCGAGCTGCTCGCCATACGACATCACGATCGGCCCCTGGAGGATGTACATGGCGGTCTCACAGTTGACGTGCCAATGCGGGGTTGAGTACATCCCTGGGGGAATCTTTTGTCGGGTCATGAAGACCTCTTCAGAGCCTGAGAGGTCGCCCGAGACACCAAACTGGATGGCCATACCCGAGCGGTGACTGGACCACTCGGCCTGTTGCCCAGCGGTCATCACGATGACACCGTCGAGCGGAGCGTCGGTTTCAGATTGTTGGTCTGACATAAGTCTCTCCAGAAATCCTGAGGGAGGGAACTGGCTCGAAGTCTGACGATATCAGCAGACGTGCATCGGTCGAGGTGACGGGTCCGCAATCGGTGAGACCTCCCAATGTCGGGCGCCAGCTAAGTCCCTGCCAACTCCGTCACTCCTGGCCGCATTCCGTCATTGCTGCCATCACTCCGGCCGTGACACCTGTTGTCGCAACCGTCGTCATTCCTGCGGCCACTCCTCCGTCATTCCCGCGCGGAGCGCAGGAATCTCGATCCGTTGGGCACGGCGACTATTGCCGCGGACAAATGAACAGCGCCCACGCTGGTACTGGCAACAGAGAGATACCCGCGACAAGCGGAGGCCTTTGATCAATTTGCTCTCCCTCGCAGGGGGAGCTGTCGCGGAGCGACTGAGCAACTGTCTTGGAAGTCAAGCGTGTTGAGGTGGTTGCCAAGGGGTGTTGCTCTTGAGGATGGCGTTGAGGATGACCAGTAGTTTGCGCATACAGGCGGTGAGCGCGACCTTCTTGGGTTTGCCCCGGTCGAGCAGGCGCTGGTAGTAATCGCTGATCACGGGGTTGTGGCGGGTGGCGACGAGGGTGCCCATGTAGAGCGCCGCACGGACCGTGGCGCGACCGCCCCAGATGCTGCGCCGGCCACGCCATTGGCCACTGTCGCGGTTGAAGGGGGCGACGCCGACCAGGGCCGCGACCTGGCGCCGGTCGATTTGGCCCAGTTCGGGCAGTTGGGCGAGCAGGATGCGCGAGATCTGCGGTCCGACGCCGGGCACGCTCTGCAAGAGCTGGTCCTGTGCCCGCAAGTGGGGACTGTCCTGGATGCTGGCCTGGAGCTCGTCCTCGATTCGCTCGCGTTCCTGCGTGAGCCAGGCGATGTGCGCCTCGATCCCGGCTCGCAGGGTGGGGGTGGTGGCGCGGCAGCGTTGGCCCTCGGCGACCAGCATCGCGACCAGTTGTCGACGTCGGGCGAGCAGCTCACGCAGATGCTGGGTCTCGGCATCGGGCAGCGGGCGCAGCTGCAGCGGGACGGCCTCAGCGAAGTGGGCCAGGACGGCGGCGTCGAGCGCGTCGGTCTTGGCCAGCCGGCCGGTGGCGCGGGCGAAGTCGCGAACCTGGCGCGGGTTGACCACCACCATCGGCAACCCCGCCGCGGCCAGCTCCGCGACCAGCGGCCGCTCCAGACCGCCGGTCGCCTCCAGCACGATTCGTGTCGGTGCCAGCGCCTCCAACTGACTGACCAGGGCGTCGATCCCGGCCGTGTCGTTGTCCACCCGCTGGGCGGGTCCGTCAGCCGGCCGGATGGCGAGATCCAACCACTGTTGTGATACGTCAATGCCGACGTAGCGACTCGTCTCGGTCATCTCCCACTCCTATCCTGCGTAGGCCCGTCCTTGCAAGATGAGGGCTCCAGGGCCCGGGCAACTGTTCGGGCTCTCTCGCTGTAGTGGTGCGGCGACCCAAGCTCAGTCACGGCCTCACAGGCCCAGGGGGAATCGGTCTACCGCACCACGCTTCGCCCCGGGAAACACTTGTTCCCGGGGCGACAGCGAAGATACAAGGGGGTCCTGCTGGCGCAGCTACCAGATAGGGCTTGGCGGAGCAGGACCCCCTCCGCCTTCGGCACCTCCCCCTGCAGGGGGAGGAAAGAGATTATGCAAAGGTCTCCGGCAAATGCGGGTATGACGGGGTTTGGCCGCAGCCGCCCGGTGGGCAGCGATTGGATTAGCTGGGTGGGCCGATGCTGTGGGCCCAGTCGTCGACGAGCCAGCGTCCTCCGAGTTGGATCAGCTCGAAGCGCATCCAATCGGTCTCCGAGAACTGGAAGTACACGCGTCCCCGCGCCGAGTGCAGGACATCACCGAAGGAAACGGTTTGGAGCAGGTCGCCGCCGAGACCGATCGATTGAATCTTCAGCAAGTCTCGACTGACATCGTCGATGTTGTCCCAACCCCAGATTGTGAGCGCCTCCGGGCCGGCGAGCGCGAGGATCGTTGCGGTGTCGCCGTCGCGGAGGGCCTGGAGGAAGGTGAGCGCCGCGCCCGCGAGATCGGAGGCGACCGCCTCGTTCACCGCCGTTGTTGGCAGTCCCTCTCGCACCGAGACGCGGTATGCGCCGATCAGTTGGCGTTGGCCGACGTTATTCGATGCTGGCCACACCTCGACTCGCCAGAGTCCAGGCGTCTCAGCAGTGAAGTAGATCTCCGCGTCGAGGCCGTGACCGCCATCGTCGTCGATCTGGAGCAGATTGCCATCGGGCTGGAAGACCTGGGCGAAGACATCGATGCCGGTGTCGCCGTCGACGAGGACGAAGAGCTGCTGGTCTTGCTGTACCTGGAACTCAAACACGTCGACGTCGTCGGGCGAGTTGAGCTCGCCGTTGGAGGTGGCGCCGACATTCATCACGGCGCTGTCGTCGTCGGGACCGATGGTGAGCGTTTCCACCTGGACGGTGAAGTCGCCAATGCTGTTCGAGTCGAAGGGCTCGATGCGGATGTACTGGAGGCCCTCGACCGGAATCTGGACGATGAGCAGCGAGTCTCGATTGGTCGTTGACTGGTCGTCGTTGACGGCGATCTCGACGCCGTCGGGTTGGAGGAGCGTGAGGATCGGGTCCATGCCGTCCTTGCCGTCGACGGCGATGCGAAGCCAGGCGCCGGTGGCGGCCTGGAAGCGGAAGAGCTTCTCGGTCTCGTCTGGGCCAATTGATGAGGCGAAGACCTCGCCCTCGATCAACGTGTCGCGGTTCGGATCGTCGGCTGCTTCTTCGGTCTGAGCCGTCTGCTCGGCCTGCTGCGCAGTCTCTTCCTGGGTCGATTGCGCGGTGGCCTCGGAGTCCTGCTGCTGGGCGGTCTGCTCAGCTTGTTCGGAGGCCGCTTGTGACTCAGGCTGCTCGGCCTGCTCGGTCTGTTCGGACGCGTCGATCGGCTGCGACTCCTGCTCCTGGCTGAGCGCAGCATCCTGCTGCTGCGCGAGCTGTTGAGTCTCTTGGGCACCGTCGTCGGTGCAGGCAACAGCGGCGATCGCCATAAGGAAGACAGCGACCAGGATCGCGGAAACGGCGTGCGGAACACGCTTGCGATTTTGCAACATCAGAGCACCTCACCCAACCGCCTGATTTTCACTATAGGAGCATTGACGCTTGATTGATCAAATCGGGAGCGACAGAGTGCACTCGATTGCGATCCGCTCTGCAAATCTGCCGATTGAATCCCGCGAACAGGGGTGGATATACTTGGAAGAGCGTTTGGGGAACGTAGAGGAGTCGGCTGTGGCCTACGAAATCGTTGAAACGTGTATCGGCTGTACCGCCTGCACGAATCGCTGTCCGACCAATGCGATCTGGGGCGAGCGCAACACGATCCACTACATCGACCCAGCGCTGTGCATCGATTGCGGCGCCTGCGGCGCGGTGTGCCCGGTCGAGTGCATCCTCGACGACGATGGCGACATCTGCCGCAAGTTTGCCAAGAAAGAATGGCCGAAGGCTGAGGTCGACCCCGACAAGTGCATCGGCTCGGGCTGCGAGCTCTGCATCAATGTGTGCCCATTCGAGGCGCTGGAGTTGAACTTCACCGACGAGGCGTCAGACTTCTTCGGTCAGGCCGTGGTGATTGAGAAGAACTGCACAGGCTGTCGGCTCTGTGAGCAGTCGTGCGGCTGGGACGCGGTCCACATTTTCCCGCTTCGACCAGAACTGAAGAAGCTCCACTACCCAAACGACAAGCCAACCCCAGGTCAAGAAAAGTTCCTACGCAGCCGAGCCTAGGTCGCGACGCTGCCCCAGTCGTTGGCTCCACCTGAGTCACATCTGCGCTTGCCGGAGCACAACCCTCATACCCGCGGCGAGGCTAACCGTCATACCCGCGCTTGCCACGGGTATCTTCGTAGTCCTTTCCTCAATCCACCAACTCCGTCATTCTTGCGCTCCGCGCGGGAATCTCGATCCGTTAGGCAGGGCCGCTACCCCGCTGTGAGCGTGTCAGCGGTGTCGCAGCCGATTCCGGCCTCAGCGAGATACCCGAGGCAAGCGCGGGTATGACGGATTCGTTTGAAGATCGCCCCCGAAGGGGCGACTGGTGTGCGCTAGTTATGGATTTCTTCGAGGAATGAGCGGTCGAGGGCGGCTTCGAGATCGAGGTCGTTCTCCAGCGATTCGTACTCGAGCAGCACGTCGGTCAAGGCGCGGAACTGCTGCTGAGTGAACCAGCCGACGCCGTTGGCCCGGGTGAGGTCGTTCACCGCACCCTTGAGCTCGATGTCGAGGATGAATCGCTCATGGACGAGGTCGGCCGGCGGATCTTCGGGCAGATACTTGGCGGTGGACTCGATCGCGCCCGCCGGATCGTCCATGGCGAACTCAAAGGCGCGGACGGTCGCGCGGAGGAACCGCTCCAGCTTCTCGCGGTTCGCCTCATCCTCGAGGAACTCTTCGCTGACGATGTAGACAACGCCGAGTGTGGGCACGCCGTAGTCGGCGGCTTCGAAGACCGTGATCTCCTGGCCGAGGCTGCGAGTAAGCGTGTCGGGCTCATTGGAGAGGAAGACGGGATAGACCTCGACCTGTTCCTCGACAAGGACGACGGGGTTGAAACCAACATCGATCATGTTCATGTCGTCGGTGGTGAGGTTGTGGGCAGCGAGCATCGCGTGGAACTCAGACTGCACGATGCCCTTGAAGCCGACGTCGCGACCGGCGAAGTCGGCCGGTGAGGTAATGCCCGACGAGTCGAGTACGGCGTAACCGAAGTCGCCGCGTTGCCCGAAGAGCATCACGGCCACATACTCGGCGCCGGTGTTGGCGCGAATCTGGAGCATCTCAGACGCGGGCAGGGTGGTGACATCGACTTCGCCCGCGAGAACGAGGCTCTTGTGGGCGCCGGTGAAGTCGGCGTGCTGAATGTCGACCTCCAGATTTTCCTCGGCGAAGTAGCCGCGGTCGTCGGCGACGTAGACAGCGACAAATGGGAGATTGGCCTGGGCTTTGAAGCCGGCCATGTAGGTCATCGTGAGGACTTCGTCGGAATCATCGCCGGAACAGGCAATGGCGAGCGATGCCGCCAGCGCAACAATCATTGCGGGCAGGAACAGCAGACGCTTTCGAGCGGACATGGACAGCGAACACCGGGACAGCGCGGACATGGGAAGTGGCTCCTTGGCTAGACGGACGCCGGACATATTGCTTCTTGGGCCGGGCCGGCAAGCCGGAGCCGCTTCCGTGGGGTTGCCACGGCGATAGCGACCGAGATCAGAGTATGAAGCGCACCCGTTTGGGGCAACTGCGCAAGCGGGCGGGGAAATCAGGCGGAGGACGACGACTCGTTCTGCAGCGGATGCGGGTCCTTCAACACCGACGATTTGAACCACCAACCGTCCACCGCGTCGCGGCGGAACTCGGCGATCAGTCGGTGCTCGCTGCGCACTTTGAGGTCGGTGCCGAGATCGACGTCGTCACCTTCCAGCTCGAGAACCATTCCGTCGTTGGAGAACTTGATCACGACGGCGTCAGCCTGCTGCGGATTCTGGCGCACGGGCAGGCGATGGTCCGTGCGTACGGCGTCGGTGTCAGTGGAGGAAGGATCGTCAGGGGTGGTCATGGTTGCTCCATGGATTGAGCCTATGAGGCAGAGACGGGTTGGTCGAGACGCCAGGAGAAGAGTCGCTCGACGACGACAACGGCTGTCGAGAGGGTCACACCGATCAGGGTGAGCATCAACACCGCGGAGAAGACTTTCTCGAGGCGGAGATTGCTCTGTTCGATCGCGACCACAGCACCGAGGCCGCCCTGTCCGGAGAGGAAGAACTCGGCCACGACGGCGCCGATCAGCGAGAGCGTGACCGAGATTTTCAGCGAAGCGAACAGGTAGGGCACCGCGGCGGGCAGGCGCAGGTGTCGGAATATCTCCCAGGTTGAGGCATCGACGGAGCGGAAGAAGTCGTGCATGCGCGGATCGATGTCGCGGAATCCAGCGATCGCGTTGATCAGCACGGGAAAGTAGGTGATCAGCGCGGCGATGGCGATTTTCGGCTGCCAGCCGTAGCCGAGCCAGATAATGAACAGCGGAATGAACGCTACGACGGGCGTGACTTTGACCATAATCGCGATGGGCAGGACGACGCGCTCGAGGATGCTCGAATGCGCCACGCCCGCTGCCAAGAGGATGGCCGCGAGCGTCCCCAGAGCCAATCCGCTGAGCGACACCGCGAGCGTCTTGAGGCCTTCCGTGAAGTAGCGGTCGAAGTCTGAGATGAAGCTCTCGAGCACGGTCGTCGGACGCGGCATCACCCAGATGGAGACATCAGCGATGCGCACCCAGAGTTCAACCGCGACCGCCACGAGAATCAGCGCGATCAGCGGCGGCAATATCCAGGCCAGCACGGGGCGAAACTCGGGCAGGGAGAACGACATTCCGCTCGATTGCGTCGCGTCGCGATCGTCGATATCGCGGTTGAGTTCGCTGATGGGCTTAGAAATCATGACGTGGTTGTCAGGCGGCATCTAGCGGCACGGCGGATGTCGTCGGCGAGCGTAGCGCCGAGCGGACGATCGCCGTGTCGTTGACAAACCGGTCCGAGTGTTCGTGCTCGGGTCGGCGCGGGCGAGGAGCCGAGATCGGGATGTCGGCGATGATTCGACCGGGTCGCGGCGACATCACCAAGACGCGGTCGGCGATCGCCACCGCCTCGGCGACGGAGTGCGTGATCAAGACCGCCGATCGCGGCGGCTCGGTCGGGTCGTGCGAGACTCCCCACAGTCGCTGCAGTTCGTAGCGCATCTGCTCGCGCGTCATTTCGTCGAGCGCAGCGAACGGCTCGTCCAAGAGCAGGAGTGGCGGGTCGATTGCGAGCGCTCGCGCCAGGGCGACGCGCTGCTGCATGCCGCCGGAGAGCTCGGCCGGGCGATAGCGCTTGAACGCGGTCAAGCCGACCAAGTCGATCAGCTCGTCCACATGCGTCGAGGAATGCGTTTCGCGCGGATTGATTTGCAGCCCGAGGCGCACGTTGTCCTCGACGCTGCGCCAGGCGAGCAGCGCTGGCTCTTGGAAGACCAAGCCGAGCCGCTTGTAGCGCTGTGCCTCGCTGGGTGATTGGCCGAAGACGAGTACCTCGCCGCTCGACGGAGGAATCAGCCCAGCGATCATCCGCATGAGCGACGTCTTGCCGCATCCCGATGGTCCGACCAGCGCGGTGAACTCGCCGGCGCGGATGGTGAGGTTCGTGGGATCGACCGCTCGGAGCAGTGTGCCTTCCTTCGTTTCGTAGGTCAGACGGACCTCCCGCAGCCGAACCGCGGGTTCGGCGTCAGGCTCGATCGGGTGTTTGATGATCAGCGGTGTGTTCGTGAACGAGGGTGTGGATGTTCTGGTCACGATGATGCCGCAAGTTGGCGTTAGCCTGATTGAGATTGAGCTGAGTCCAGCGACACGATTCCGTGTGCGATCCTCGGAGCGATCTTCAGTGCGATTCTCAGTGTAGGCGTAGATCAGGAGTGGGTATGGCGACCATCGGCTTTATCGGGGGGACAGGCCCAGAGGGTTTGGGTCTGGCGATGCGTCTTGCGAACGCGGGTGAACGGGTGCTAATTGGCTCTCGCAGGATTGAACGCGCCGAAGAGGCGGCTCAGACCGTTCGGGACGCGGTCAGCAAGGCCGGCGGTTCGGCCGACGCCGGTGGTGGCGTCAACCGCGACGTCGTCGAGCAGTCGGATGTCGTAATCATCGTGGTGCCGTTCGACGGCCATGAAGCGACGCTCAACGATCTACGCGACACCATCGGCGACAAGTTAGTGATCGATGCTGCAGTTCCCTTGACGATGGAAAATCGCGTGCCCGGCATCTCCGATGTCCCGCAAGGATCGGCGACGGAACAGGCTCAAGCGCTCCTGCCCGACGCGAAGGTCGTTGGCGCATTCCATAACCTCAGCGCTCGCAAATTACAGAAGCTCGCCGATCCGATGGAGGGCGACGTGCTGATCACTGCGGACGACGCGGATGCGAAGCAGGCCGTGATTGAGCTTGTCGGTAAGATGCCCGACCTCCGCCCGATCGACGCAGGCCCGCTGTCGATGTCGAAGTTTGTCGAAGATCTGACCGCACTGATCATCGGCATGAACATGCGCTACAAGACGCAAGCTGCGGTGCGAATGGTGGGGATTGACTGATGGCGCCTCCATCCGAGTACCGAGTGTTCGCGGTCGGCGGGATTCCTGAGGTCGTCGATGGCGACGATCTCGCCGAGCTGATCGATGTCGCCCTGCTCGCGCAGGAGACGCCGCTCGAACGTGGCGATGTCCTGCTCGTTACGCAAAAGATTGTCTCCAAGGCCGAGGGCCGAGTGATTCGCTTGGACGACGTGATCGCTGGCCAATTCGCTGAAGTCTGGGCGCAGGATTGGGAGAAGGACGCTCGGGCGGTGGAGTTGGTCTTACAAGAGTCCAAACGGATCGTGCGGATGACACGCGGACTAATCCTCTCGGAAACGCGGGACGGATGGGTCTGCGCCAACGCCGGTGTGGACCAGTCCAACGTCGGCGGTGGCGAAGCGGTGACGCTACTGCCGATCGACTCATCCGCGTCGGCGCAGGCGATTCGACAGGGATTAGTCGAGCGAGGCCAAGTCGATGTCCCCGTGATCGTGACCGACACATTCGGCCGGCCGTGGCGCAACGGGTTGACCAACGTCGCGATCGGTGTCAGCGGGATGAATCCGATTCGCTCCTACGTCGGCGAGGTCGACGCTGAGGGCTACGACCTCCGAGTGACCGAGATGGCGATCGTCGACGAGCTCGCCTCGGCCGCGGAGCCGGTGATGAACAAGCTCGACAAAGTGCCCGTCGCCGTCGTGCGAGGCCTGAACATTCCCGTCGAGGAATACGACCACACAACCCTGGTTCGTCCGCCGGAGATGGACCTCTTTCGGTGAACTCTGGGAGGACGCATCATGGCAGCAGCATTCAGTTTCGAGGCCGACTTCGATTGCTCACTGGATGAGCTTTGGGGATTCGTGTCCCACGTTCCCAATCAAGATCATTGGGTGTTTGGAATGTCGGACTCCGAGGTCGTCGGCGGTGGTCCGATCGAGGTCGGGTCTGCCATCTCTGGCACCTCAACCGAGCGCGGGAAGTCGCTGCAGGTGACCATGAACGTGACCGAGTTCGATCCGCCACACCGAGTGGCCTGGAACAACACAGACGGTCACACTCCGTTCGACACCGTGATCACCTGTTCGGGCGACGAATCATCGTCGCGAATGCGATACGAAGTGACGCTCTACCCGACCGCGCTGCTGATGCGCGTCGTCATGGGTCCGCTGCGGCCGATTGGCAAACTGGTCGGCAATCGGATGATGCGTGAGGAGATCGTGCATCTGAAGCAGGCAATGGCAGCCCAGAACGTAGGCCGCTGATGGTCAGCTTGAGCGCAAGCGCCAAGATCACGATCGACCGAGCTCCCGCAGACGTCTGGGCCTATGTGTCGGATGTAACAAACCAGGATCAGTGGGTGGACGGAATGTCCGACTCCGAAGTGATCGGAGATGGGACAGTCGGTCGGGGCACGGAGATTCGCGGGACATACACATACGGCGGCGGATCGGCACCGATGCAACTGACGATCACCGAGTTTCGCGAGGGTCGACGCCTAGCGACCGAGGCGTCAGAGGGGCCGTTCCCCTTCACCAGCGTCCTTACCTTAGAGCGCGCCGGCGCGGGCACGGTCGTGACCAACGCAATGTCGGCCGGCAGCGACCACTTCATGACCTCAGTAATGTTCACCGTGTTTCGACCATTGACAAAGATGATGATGGGTCGACAGATGCGCAAGGAACTCAGTCAGCTCAAGCAAATCCTCGAGTCAGGCTGAGAGTCCAAGAGCAAACGCACAACCCCCACCATCGTCAAGCCCGAATCCGCCACTTCCGGCATTTCCGCGCGGAGCGGAGACCTTTGCATAATCTCTTTCCTCCCCCTGCAAGGGGAGGTGCCGAAGGCGGAGGGGGTCCTGCTCCGCCAAGCCCTATCTGGTACCTGCGCCAGCAGGACCCCCTCAGTCGCTCCGCGACAGCTCCCCCTGCGAGGGGGAGCAAATTAATCAAAGGCCTCCGCGGAGCGCGGGAATCTCGATCCGAGCGGCAAGGCGCTGTCCGTTGCCGAAAACGGTTCAACAGCACCGACGCTGACGCTGGACTCAACGAGATACCCGCGGCAAGCGCGGGTATGACGGATCTTTTGGAGGCGGGCGACGCTGGACTGTCGAACCTGGTCGGGTCCTCGGCCTGGACGTCCTCAGCGATGTCTGACGCGATGACTCTGTTCGAGGGCCTATCGTCGCGCGGCGCGACGGCAATCCACTTGTGGAACGGTTCTACGTAGGTGCGCTACTCGGTAGTGGATGGTACTGAGGTGCCGGGCTCGAGGAACCTCGACATGTCGGCGAGCGAAAACCTGTACATCAGCAACTAGCCCCACTCGTGGGCGGGGGCCCAAGCCACGCTCGGCGGCGGGGACGGGAACCTTGAGAAAGGAGCGCAGGGATGAAACAGCACAGACTGATGTCGGGGGTCGGAGCGTTGGTTTTGCGGCGACCGCTGGGATTGGTGTGCGTCGGGTGCGGCAACGGGCGTAGCTCGGCGGCCAAGGGGCCCTCACCCTAACCCTCTCCCTCAGCGAGAGGGGATCGGAGCCCCGCGCAGATCCCCGATCGAGTCGGGGACTGGACCTGGAGGCGGGGCCTTCTGGTCCCGCCTCTTGTTGTGTTTGTGACTCGGGAGCCCCGAGCACGTCGGGGACGAGAGGTTGCGTGGCGAGGTTTGGGTGTTTTGGCTCTTTTCTTTACTGTTCCTTTAGGGATCGGGATCGGTTACACCGACCTTGAACGTTTCTGCCTTGTCTCCCTTGGGACCGGGGACGTGGATGTTGACCGTGATCTCGACCTGTTCATCGTCGACGTCGGCATCCGCGACCGGGGTGATGGTGACTTCCTGGAACTGGTCGTAGTTCTCGGGTCTGAAAGTGAGGCTCGTCGTAGACAGTTGCACCGCACCCGGGTCAGGATTGGTGAAGGTCACGACGACCGGCTTGAGCGGAGCATGCTTCAACTTGAGTCGGTATACGGCCGATGAGTCGCCATCCCCCTCCACGAGCGGCGTCGACACAGGCTTCTGCTGCACAATCTCGCCCCACGCGTAATCCTTGATCAACAGACTGCTATCATGCGAGGTGAACTCTCCTTCGAACTCTACAAAGTCATAGCCGATGTCGACCCGATCGTGTTTGCTATCGAAATCTGCGCCGATTTGAACGTGCACCACCTGGTTGGCATTCCAGTTCTTCGTGTTGAACACGAGATACTGCTCCTCCAGTGTGACGACTCGAGCGTACGCCTGATTCTTCAGGTACGGCCTCACCGTGATCGTGATTGGTGGCTGTCGCTTTGGCCTAAAGACCCAGCGTCTGTCACCCATAAAGTCATACGCAAAGATTACGTTTGATGTCCACAAGGAAAAGAAGGCATTGGGAGGGCCATTATAGTATTGCAGCTCGCCGACGTTGCCCACGTCATCATTGTTGATCGTGCCAGTCGCGGTACCATCGCCGACCACGATCTCGCTCGTCGTTGTCGAGATCTCGACCGTGAACTGATCTTCGATCTCATTGTTGGTGTCCGCCGTTGTTTGGACAGCGATCGTCGCAGAACTTTGGCCGGCGGGAATTGTTAACGTTCCGCTTGTGTGGGTGTAATCGTCCACGTCAGGATGCGAGATCGCGGTGCCGTTGACCGTCTGATAGTCGACCGTGATGTCCGATGTATGCGTCGGACTGACCGACACGGTAAAGCTCATCGCCTGCCCCTCGACCGCTGCCGCATCGGCGATGTCGATCGTCGGCGTACCTGTCGTCCGCGGGGCTGGCGGAGCATCGTTGTCGGCAACGTTGACAGACGCCGTCGTGGTCGATGCTAATGTGTACGCCACGCCGGTGTTTAGGGTCACTGCGATGTTGCCGTCGCGCTCGTCTGTGGAGTCGTCGTCAGTCGCGATTTCCAAGACCGCTGTTCCCGACTCATCGATCGTGACATTGCGCGTACCGGTCGCACTACTGAACGTGCCTGACTGCGTCGCGGTCAGCGACACATAGAATTCCGCGCTCTGCTTGGGCGTTGCGGTGAGTGTGAAGGTTGCCTTGCCGCCCTCGGTGATGTCCGAGCCCTTCGTAATGCTCACCTCCGGTATCGCCACCGGCGGTGGCGGCGGATCCGCCGCTTCGATGCACTCGATAGCCTTCCGAATCGGCTTCCAGCCTGACCAGATGGCTTCTTCCTTGAGCGCTTCGGCGCCTGTCAACGGTGTCAGCTCCGGGTCTTGCACGCGGCCAAACGTGACAAGCACACGACGCCAATTCTTGCCGTAGTCGGGCCAGTTGCCCTTGTTCAGGTCATAGTAGTGAATCGCTAAGTTTAGTATGTCGAACGACACGCAGTCGGCGATTTGTTGCCGTGCCGCTGCCGTCATCCAATCATCGTCGTCCGATACCGCAACCGTCGCCGCGCCACTCGTCGAGGACACATCATAGCCAGTCCCCGCATCAATCGTGGCTGTGACAGAGCCGTCGTCCTCGTACGTCGTATCGTCATCGGTACCGATCACAAATGACGCTGTTCCGGTATCAGAAACGGTGACTGTCATCGAGCCAGCCTGACTCGTGTAGTCGCCCGACTGTGCAATCGTCACCGACACGTCAAGGTCAGTCGTCGGCGCGGGCGTCGAGGTCAGGGTGAAGGTAGCGTTGCCGCCTTCAGACACGTCGGCGCTGCCGGCGATGCGGATTTCAGGGGTCGGAGGCGGATCATCGTCGTCCGATACAGCCACCGTCGCCGCGCCAGCCGAGGTCGACACAGTGTAGCCACTGCCGCTGGACAAAGTTGCAGTGACCGAGCCATCCGGTTCGTCGGCGGAATCGCCGTTCGTAGTTACAGTGAAGGACTTAGAGCCGCTAGTTGGAACTGTAACGGTCTGAGCGCCACTCGTGACACCGAAGTCCCCAGTCGCGGACACACTGACGCTCACGCTGAGTGAAGCATGCGGTGTCGGATCGGCGGTGATCGTGAAGCTCGCAGCAGAACCTTCCGTCACGTCGCCGTCCGAGGCAATGCTCAACTCGGGGACATCGTCGTCCGATACAGCCACCGTCGCCGCGTTTGCCGAGGTCGACACGGTATAGCCACTGCCGCCCGACAAGGTTGCAGTGACCGAGCCGTCGGGCTCGTCCGCGCTGTCATTCGTGGTCGGGACCGCGAGGGTGGCGCTGCCCGAGTTCTGGATCGTCACGGTCTGCGATCCCGTCGAGGCGAAGTCGCCGTGTTGCGAGACGGTCACATCGACCGTCAGCGCCGAGCTCGGAGCCGGCGTCGCCGTGATCGCGAAGCTGGCGTCGGCACCCTCGGTGACTGCGCTGCCCGCGGCGATGCTGATCTCAGGAGTCGGAGGCGGCGGTGGGGGCGGCGGTTGTTGCTCGGCGGCTTCCTCGATGCACTCCAGCGCCTCGCGGACGGGCTTCCAGCCCCACCACCGTGTTTCGCGCTCGCTCGCGTCCGCAGCGGTCATGGCCGTCAGGTTCGCGTCCTCGACGTCGCCAAAGGCGATCAGGACGCGCTTCCAGTTGTGGCCGTAGCCGGGCGCGCGGTGCTTGTTGATGTCGTAGTAGTGCCGAACGTTCGTGAGCAGGCCGTTGCTGACGCAGCTCGATTCACCCTGGGCGCCAGCGGGATTCGGGGATAACGGGGATAGGCCGCCAAACGTCAGCGACGCGGCGATGACCGCCAGCATCGCCAGGCCGACGAGCGGCAACTGCCATCGGCCTCGCGCGGTCGGGCCACGCCTCCACATCGAACGCTCGCGAGCTGCGGGGGCATGGTCGTTGCGATCAGACATGGCGCGTCTCCATGGTGGGATTACTCGGCCGAAAGGTCATCGCACAATACAGATCGGTTCGTGCATCCGCAAGCGATGGAGCGCCAACCGTCCGCGACGAAACCGGTGACCAGCTTGGGTCGAACAGGCCGGCCGAAGAGATAATCCGAGTCACGTCCGGCTGTGTGACAACGGTATGATCAGGCTCTCATGGTATTGTGAGTCGTTACATCCCACGCATTGCTTCCAAGCGAGCACTCAGCAGCGATCTGTGGGTTGTATTGTGTGGATCTTACTAAGCGCAGCCTTCGCTCAAGGTATCAAACCGATTCCTCTCGGTGAAGGGCAGTAACAAACGCCTGCGCAAAGTAGCGGTCAGTCTAGCGCGATTCACCCCGACTCGATGCTGAGTCCGTCGACGCGCTCGAAGTGCTTGATGTTGTTGGTCAGCAGGATCAGGTCATGCTGCAGCGCTGTCGCGGCGATCATGGTGTCGAAGTCACCGATCGGTTGACCGTCAAGCTCTAGTCGAGCCTTCACCTGGCCGAAGATTTCGCACGTCTCCTCGTCGACGGGAAGCGTAGAGAAATGGGCCAGGTAGATCGTGATCGGCTCGGCTTCCGATTGTGGATTGGCACCTTTGTACGGACCGACATAGAGTTCCGCGATAGTGATCATACTGACGCCGATGCCAGCGCCCAGTCGCTCGCTGACCCTCTCGCGACTCCCGCGGGTACGTCTTAGGACATCGATGATCCAATCAGTGTCAATCAGATAGCGCATGGTGGTCAGCACTTGGGTCGACGTCATCACAACAGGTGCAACGTCGGTACTGGTATCGATCCAGAATCGACGGATCCTCCGCGACCATGCGGTCCCAATCGGCGAGAGCTTGTTCACGCATTTGGCGGAACTCTTCGTCGCTGGGCAGTGGCTTGCCGGGATTGCGATGTTCCCAGACGGTCTTGTACTTGCGCTCGGTCGACATCTCGGCACCCTTCCGATGCTGCCAGTCAGCTTAGCGCGATCGTCCGCGCGACGCGCCCGCCCGTCGCTCGACCGCTCCCACGTGCCCATCTCCCGCTGCCACTGCCCATCCCCCGCTTTGCGCGGGGGTCTGTTCCCGTCCCCGACTTGATCGGGGACCCGCTCGGCCTCTCCCGAGACCGAATCGCACCCTATGAGACTGTCTCACTTGGCGGCCGTGGCAACGCTCGTCGCGCTGCTCGGTGCAATGTTCATCGCCATGGGGTCGGTGAGTGCTGCAGCCTTGGGGATGTGCAACACCTCGGGAACCAGTTACTTGGTCAACGTGGGAGGACTCGCGAACACCTGCATGATTACGCTCAACAGCAGTACTGTCCCTGCTACTAGCAGCGATCAGAGCGTCGCGGCAGACTCCACCGACGGCACCATCACGGCTCTGACCGCGGGCATTACCACCTTCACGGATCCTGCCTTCGTAGGCACGGGAACCACGGCCAATCCACAAAAGGCCGAGAAGACTTACAGGATCGTCGTCTTGGACGGCATGGATGACTCGACAGACGGCGCTCCTGACCAGAACTACGTGAACAATGCCGGTGTTGGTGCTGTTATCGAATTCAGCGACACAGATGGCATCGTTGCCGCTGGAACTCCGGTCTCCGTCAATGTGGCAATGCGCTATGGAGGGGAAGCAGTCGACGTCGTGTTCCGCGGTGGCGGTTTGAACTTCGCCTTCGGAGGAGGAACGGCGTCATTCGTAGATGATGCATTAGTTCCGCAGGTTCGCCTACTGCAGAGTCCCCAGCCTGACACTCGGACCCTTGGTCAAGTTGAAAATGGGACTTCCGGCAGCATTCCTGGAGCGACTGATGGCGACTTCGAAGCTTCTCCATCGTGGACTCGCTCAACCAACGTCGATGGCGTAGCTCGCTCGCGGGCGTACACACTGAGCACTGCTGGAGCCTCTGGCGAGTACACGATCACCGCGACCATTGGCATCACCCGTGATGGTTCCCCAATCACGGTGAGCAGAGACCTCACGGTCGGCGACCCGGGCGACGCCGTGGCTGCAGTGGACCTCCGCTACAGCACGATGGGCACCGCGACCACCACTGACGATGAGGATGGCCGAGCCAGCAAGAGCGGCACGGTCGAGTTGGAGTGGGTGATCACTAACTCACTCGGTGCAGTCACCAATGACTCCAGCCTCAATGTGATTCAGATCAGCGGCACAAATGGGCGCTACACGGTCGGGACACAAGCTACCGCGACGAGCGGCCTAACGGTCATGGACAAGAAAGCTAAGGGCACAATCACGGTTGGCTCTCACCAAAACAAGGAGCGCGTGGTAACGGTCACGATCACTGCGATTGGTGGGGCGAGCGTCGCCACTGACAGCATCGACGTGCATTTCACTGGCAACTTGGATGCGGTCAGCATCGATAACTCCAACGTTGGCACGATGTTCTACCGTGACGCAGGCACCGAAGCCGATGGCGACAGCGGCGACAATCGAGACAGCCTCTCGTTCAAGATCTCCGGCGCAGACGCGAGCGGCAACTTTGTCCCGTTGGCGTCTCCTGACATCACTGTCACCTCGAAAGCCACGGGTAAGACAGTGACTACGATCACAGCGATGCCAGCGATGTCGAGAGGAAGCAAGGTCTATGACCTGGCAGTGCTTGACAACGATGCGCTGGTCACATCTCCGCTCGACACCGGCGAGTACACGATGACCGTCACGCAGGGGACCAAGAGGGCCAGCGTGGACTTCACCGTCGTCGGTATGGGCGACAACCTCGAACTCGACGTGAGCAACACCGCCCCGACAACCGTCGGCGATAACGTGCAGGTCACCGCGATGGTGTCGAGCGATGGTACGCCGGTCGCCGATGGTACCAAGGTGACGTTCAAGTCTCGCGACACTGTCGGCGACAGCGACTCCGTCCTGTTCCTGACCACTGAAGAGACTGTCACAACCAAGGGCGGCGAAGCTGAAGCAACGTTCGTCGTGATCGGTCCTGGCTCCGCTGTCATTACTGCAGCAGCCGACGGCGATGTTCGCGTTGAGGTCGTCACCTCCACCGCTGGTGCGCCAGAGCCGGAAGCGATGCCTGAGGAGGAGGCCTCGGTCTCTTGCTTGTCTGAGCTGTCGGGCTTTGCTACTTGGAGCTGTGGTGTCTCGGCTGATGCTTCTGAGATCTTTGAGATGGTCTCGGCGCGCGGTGTGAGTGCGATTCATCTGTGGAATGGTTCTACGTGGGTTCGCTACTCAGTCGTCGATGACGCGATGGTGCCGGGATCGAGTGACTTCATGGTCACTGAGAACGACATCCTCTACATCAGCAACTAGGGACTAGCGTCCGCTCCCCTCGCCTGTCGAGGGGAGCGGCGACCCCAAGCGGGTCCCCGATCAAGTCGGGGACTGGGAACGAAAGGATGCTGAGATGAAACAGCACAGACTGATGTCGAGGGTTGGAGCGTTGGTGTTGGGACTCGCTGTTGCTATTGCAACGTTGAGTCTGGCGTCAGCGCAGCAAGAGCCTCCGCATAGGTTCTACGGACACGGTGCTACTGCCGGTGACACTATTGGTGTCCACATGAATGATGACGATCTCACACTGATCGCATCGGCGACTGTTGATGAGAACGGTTCTTGGTACATCGACGTTGACCGTGACGAGGCTGAGGACGTTGTCTTCTCGATCAACGGTGCCGTTGCTGACTCTGAGGTCACCTCACAGGGTGCCGGCCAGGACGCTGTCACGCTTACGGCCATGGCCATGGAAGACGATTCCATGATGGACGAGGGCGATGACGGTGAGATGTCCGAGGACGACGAGACCATGATGGAGGACGACGGCGAGATGTCGGACGATGACTCCATGATGGACGAGGACTCGATGGACGAAGACGGTCACATGGATGACTCGATGGCTGACAACGGCTACCCGGCGACGGGTTCCGGTGGTCTTGCTGCTGATGGTGGTGTGTCGGCGGGCCTCGTGGGTCTGCTGATCGCGCTGGGTGCGGCCGCGATCGCTGGGATTGGTGTTCGTCGGGTGCGCAATCGGGCGTAGTCCGATGGCAGTGGGGCCCTCACCCTAACCCTCTCCCTCAGGGAGAGGGGATCAGAATGGGGAGGGATCGGAGCCCAGAGCAGGTCCCCGATCAAGTCGGGGACTGGAACAAGAGGCGGGGTCGCAAGGCCCCGCCTCTTGTCGTTTGTGCGGCCGGAGCAGGTCCCCGATCGAGTCGGGGACTGGGAAGTGGGTGTCGGCTGGAGCCATAGCAGGTCCCCGCTTTGGGGCGGGGACGGGGATCATGCGGGCGGGAATGACGGCCTTTGAGCGTTGCCTGACCGTTCCTGAGCGGTACTTGAAGGCCCACGGGACTTTTGAGACAGTCTCATATGAGATAGATCCTGCTCAGGTTCGTTCACGATTCACGTACCACCTAGCAGGTGCTGCCCGAGCAGGCCCCCGCATTCGCGGGGGAATAGAGCCAAGACGAATGTGCACACTTGTAGACACTTTCGAGACTGGCAGGCTCGAGATTTTGCTTATCACTTCACTGGTTTTGTTCGTCGGTGAAGGCGATTTGGAAGTCTTCGAAGAGTGTTTCGGCCTCGGTTGATGCTGATCGCGTTCTCTCGTGTGCGGCGAGAAATGCTTCGCGATCATTGTCTTGTAGCGCCTCGAACTGTGCGTAGTAGCCGCTGTGGAGTAGCGAGATCGCGGTCAGATACCTCTGGTGCCAGTCCTTCGCTTGTTCTGGCGGCTCGAGATCGAAGAGGGCGTCGCGGAACCGTTCGCTGTCTGGCAGGCCTCGACGCAGGTTCTCGCGATGGATTCGACAGCCGAGGTCTTGATCGACGCACTGTGCGGCTGTGTCCGGGCTGATGGTCGTCTGCAGCTCGACCGTTGCGCGCGCGACAAGATTGCACAGTTGGTCGAAGTAGCCACCGACTGGATAGTCACATTCTGCGTTGATCTGAGGCTCGAGCGGTATCGGATCGCCCTCGAAGATGTCGAGTTCACGCAACAGAAAGAGCGCGGCGACGAAGCCGATGATGCCTCCGATGATCGGGATGAGCAACGAGGGCGACTGGCGACCCTTGGAGCCGTCAGTCGATGGACTAGAGGACATCGCCCAGGAAGCCGCGCACGGCGTCGACGAACGCTTCGGGTTGGTCGCCGGCGACCGAGTGGCCGGCTTCGGGGATTGTCACCAACGTGACGACCGGCACTTGATCGGCAAACTCTTCTGCCTGTTCCCGCTTGAGCACTGGGCTGTTCTCGCCGTGCAAGAGGAGCGTGGGCACTGTGAGCGCTTTGGCGGTCTCCCAGATCCCGTCGCGACCGTCGGCGACGCCGCGGAAGTCGGCCTCGCGGAAGCGCTCGTCAAACATCTTGGCCATCTTGCCCTCCGGCGTCTCGCGGAGTGAGACCGCGAGTCGTCGGCGAATCGCCTCCTTGGAGCGGAACGGGTAGTACTGGTGGGTCATGTCGACCCACGCATCTAGCGAGTCGAGCTCATACGGTCCGGCGACGAATTGTCGCACTTGCTGCACGCCGTCGACGTTGACGCCAGGCCCGACGTCGATCAGGACTAAGGCGCGTAGCTGATCGGGATGACGCGCAGCGAACGTCATCGCGTTCATGCCGCCCATCGAGTGTCCCAGCACGACGGGACGTTCCAGACCACGCTCGGCGATGAAGCCCTGAATGTCTGACGTCATGTGGTCGCGGGAATAGTGGCCGAGTTCGGCGGCGCGGTCGGAGTGACCGTGCCCTCGTTGGTCGAGCGCGTACCAATGCAACTGTTCCGAGAGCGCGGGCGCGACTTCGTCGAAGGAGTGACAGTTCAGGGCAAACCCGTGCAGGGCGACTGCGCCGACAGGCGCGTCTCCGCCGTGGTCGAGATAGTGCAGATTCAACCCATTGACGTGTGCCGTGCCATCCTGTGTCATCGCTTCGCTCACTCTCTCGATCGCGCTCCGTTCATCTCTAGACTACGCGCACGATGGCTTCGCCTGGTCCGATGCTTCGCTACAGCGTCGACGAACGCCCACCGCCGCTGCTCGCGGCGGGATTGGGCGTGCAGTTTGCCCTGTTCGTGATCTCGGGCGCGGTCTTCCTGCCCATTTTCCTCCTCAGCCAGGACGTGATCGACAACGATCAGGCCGCGTTTCTTGTCGCGGCCACGCTGCTCACGGGCGGCCTGTCAACCGCGGTGCAGGCGATCCGGATTGGCGCCGTTGGCTCGGGATATCTGCTGTTCATGGGGACATCGGGCGCCTTCTTCGTGGCCACGATGGACGCAATCGAGCTGGCAGGAATCGGCTTCGTCGCGGCGCTGTCGCTGATCGCGGCGCCGACCGAGGTGATCATCGCCTGGCTTTATCGCTTCCTGCGCAACGTGTTCACGCCGACCGTCGGCGGGGCGATCGTGATGTGCGTCGCGGTCACGGTGATTCCGCTCACGATCGATTCTTGGCAAGGCACGGGGACCGATCATGAGGGATCGCTCGCCTACCTCGCGATCGGCGGCGTGTCGGTGGTGGTGATGATCGCGATGATCGTGGGTGCGCCGGCGCGCTATCGACTCTGGGCGCCGATTGCGGGTCTCGCGGCTGGATGTCTGGTGGCCTTAGCGACAGGTGATTGGAGCTTCACGAACACCTCGGATGCCGCCATCGTTGGTTTCCCGATCGGTGAATGGGAATCGCCGACGTTCCCGACCTCGGCGGAAGGCTTCGCGATTCTTGGTGCGTTCATCATCGCCACGCTCGCCGGAACGTTCGAGACGGTTGGCGACGCGATCGCGGTGCAGAAGGTGTCGCTGCGGGACTTCCGCAAGATCGACTACGACTCGGTCCGAGGCGCGCTCAACGCCGACGCGCTCGGTAACGCGCTGGCCGGCATCTTCTGCTCGACGCCGAACACGACCTATTCCTCGCCGACCGGGATGATTCCGATCATCGGAGTCGCATCTCGACGAATCGGCCTTTGGGGCGCGGGCGTGATGATCATCATGGCGTTTCTGCCCGTTACGACTGGATTTGTGCTCGACCTGCCCGGTCCAGCGATCGGCGGGATCACCTTCGTTTCGATTCTGCTGCTGTTCTTCATGGGGATGCGGATTGTGGTCGACGCGGGGATCGATGGTCGCTCGGCGGTGATCGTGTCGCTGGCGTTCTGGGGCGGCTTCGCAGCCGAGCGCGACCTGTTCTTCCCCGGTCTGATGCCCGAGGCCGCCGCGCCGATTCTGGGCAACGCGATCTCGACGGGGTCGGTGATCGCAGTCAGCCTCTCGCTCATCTTTCACTTCTTGCCGCGTCGACGTCAACGTTGGCGCGGCGCTGCGAACTCTGATGCCATCGCCAGCGTGACGAGCTTCGCCCAGAGCGCCGCCAACCGACTCGATCTGCCGCCCGGACCTGCCAATCGACTTGAGGTCTGTCTGGAAGAGCTGATTGGCCACCTGGTGGAACGTGGTCGAGACGACCGTACCATCCGAGTTGAGGTCACGGCGACGGAAGACGAAGTCGAGGTCGTCGTCACCGATCGGTCGGATCTCGACGACGTCGATATGCCGCATGTGCCGACCGAGCTCTGGTCGGCTGAGCCGGAGGAGCTCGAGCAGCTCGGACTGATGCTGCTCAGTCGGATGGCGTCACGGGTCAGTCACACCACGATTTCAGGTTGGCAATATGTCACCTTCACCATCGACCGAGCCGCCACAACCCCAGCGCCGGCCGTCTGAGGACTGGTTGTCGCTGGCGGACGACGCGCTGCTGAGCCAATGTCGGCAGGAGCGATTCCGTGTCTCTGGACCGGGTGGTCAGCATCGCAACAAGACCGATTCTGCCGTTCGGCTAACGCACGAGCCGACGGGAGTGGTCGGATTCGCCTCAGAGCGGCGGTCGCAACACCAGAATCGAGCCGTGGCGCTGTCACGGCTGCGCCGAGGGATTGCGCTCGAGGTGCGGTCGGACGTCAACTTGGAGATGTACCATCCGCCGTCGGCGTTGCAACGAGTATTGCCTCGCTCGGTCGAGAGCGAAGTGCCGCGCAAGGATCGAGTCGGACCCAAGCATCGCGATTTCTGGAGCGGAGTCGCGCCGCTGCTTGATCTGTTCGCTGCGGTTCAGGGTTCGACTGCTGACTGCGCCTCGCTGCTGGGCTGTTCGTCGAATCAGCTCACGAAGCTGTTCGCGTCGGAGCCGCACCTCTGGGCGGCCGCGAACGGAGTCCGAGAGCGCTGTGGTCTCAGTCCGCTGCGGCGCTCGCGGAGTCGATGACCGCGTCCGCCTCGATTTCGACGAGCATGTCCGGGTCAATCAGGCCGCTCACCTCGACCAGTGTTGAAGCTGGCGGTGCGTCGGCGAATGCAGCGTGGAGATGCTCGGCCAGGGCTTCAAACTGACTGACCTCGGTGACATAGATGCGCACGCGGACGACGTCGGTGAGGGCGCCGCCGAGGTCATCGAGGGCGCCCGCGATGATCGCCAGGCATCGTGCCGTTTGTGGACCGATTCCACCAGGTGTGACGCTGCCGTCAGACTCGACCGCGGCGGTGCCGCTCACGTGGATCTGATTTCCGACGCGTACCGCTCGGGCGTAGGCGAATTGCGCTTCGAACTCGGGATTGGAGTGGGTGCGTACTCGGTCGGTCATGTTGTCGGGGTCGATTCTTCCAGGAGGACTTGCGCGGCGGCGTGTCCGCTACGGACGGCTGACTCCATCGTGGCCGGCCAGCCGGTCTGCGTCCAGGCGCCGGCCAGGACGAGGTTGGGGATCGATGTGCGAGGTCGGACTCGGTGGGCGTTCATGCCGGGTTTCGGGCGGAAGGTTGCCTCTGCCTCCTTGACGACCCGAGTGGCGAGCAGTTGTGCGTCGGCCGTGCGCCTGAGGGCGCGACGCACCGCGCGCTCGACTCGCTCGACGATGGCCTCTTGGGGCAGGTCGACGAGATCGTGGGCGCCACTTAGGGAGACGGAGATCCAGTGCGGGGGCGTCGACCATCCGTGAATCTGGGAGCGATGAAAGATGAACTGTGCATCCGGGTCGAGCGAGGCGACGAAATCACGCTGCATCACTTGACGGTCCCACTTCATGTGGACATTGATGATCGGGCTGACCTCGTGCTGGGCAAGTCGCCAAAACGGCTCGCGACGTCGCCAGGCTGTGGGGATGAGGTCGTACGCCGCGACAGGCGGCAGGGCGAGGATGACGGCGCTGACGCTGATGTGTCCGTCGCGGCCGTAGCGAATCTCCGATACCTCGCCCCGGTTCGCGATGATCCGCTGGACCCGAGCGTTGCACTCGATCTGCGCGCCTCGCTGTTGCAACTGCTCGAGCGCTGCGTCGGCAACTTCGCCCAATCCTCGAGTGAACAGGCCGATGTCGGCCGCCCTCGCGTCGCTGCTGAATCCGTCCTGGAAGACCTGAATCGCCTGGGTCGCGGAGACGTCCTCGCAGCGATCGTTGCAGGTCGGCAGGATGATCAGGTCCCAGAGTCGTTCGATCGCTCGGTCGCTTTGGTGATGGCTGCGGAGCCAGCTCGCGAAGGATTGTCGGTCGAGGGCGAAGCGCTCGAACTCGCTCATTCGGCGAATCGGCTCAAACGCCAGACCGAGACGGGCTTTCTCCATGGTGCTGAGATGCTCGTAGGTCACCATCGAGGGAAGGACATGTAGCGGCGCTGGCAGCAGACGGAGGCCCAGTCGGGTGAGCGCTCGCGGCTGTTCGGCCGAAATTACACTGACGTGGTGACCGCTGGCATCGGGGTCGATGACTGCGACCTCAAGGTGTTCCTGATAGCGAACGATGTCGTCGCAGCCGATCCGTTCCAGAAACGCCTGAAACGCGGTGCAGCAGCGCATCGTGATGTGCTGACCGTTGTCGAGCACGACGTCGTGGTTAGGGTCGCGGAACGAGTACGCTTTCCCGCCGACGAAGGGACGTCGCTCGAAGAGCACGACGCGCTTTCCAGCCTCGACCAGGTCCAGAGCTGCGCTCAGCCCGGAGAGGCCGCCACCAATGACGGCGATCGGTGCCTCGACCTCGTTCGTGGCCACGTTCCGTCAGCCGATGCGGGTGAAGTTGGGCATTGCGCCCATCAACCAGAGTTCCAGCATGCGGACGACGCGCCCCCCGCGAGAGGGCGAGACTCGCTCGCTAAACACGTCGTACTCGCGCTTCACGATCTCGTCGAGAATCATCCGATACACGCCCTGAAGACCGTTGCAACAGGCGCGGCTGCGCGGACCATCGAGCAATGGGATCAGCCGGTCGCCTTCGCGATAGAAGGCATAGGCGCGCTGCGCGTAGTCGGCCATCAGATTGCGGAACGGAGCTCCGAAGACGTTCCCGAGAATGTCATCGTCGGTCAGGCCATGTCGCTCAAGGTCTTCTTGGGCGATGTAGATGCGGCCACGCTCGGCGTCTTCTTTGACGTCTCGCATGATGTTGGTGATCTGCAGCGCCTTCCCCATGGCGGTCGCGGACTGAATCGCAAGCTGCGTCTGGGAGCGGTCGTAGCCGAAGATGCAGATACAGATCAGTCCGATCACCGAAGCGGCGCGGTAGCAATATTGCTCAAGATCGGCCCAGGTCTCGTAACGCGTGTGTGTGAGGTCGTGTTCCATGCCTCGGACGAGTTCCTCGAAGTGATCGCGAGGAATGTGATATCGCTCAATTGCGTCGGCGAGGCCAGCCGTGAGCCAAGCGGGTTCAGCCGCGCGTCCGCTATAGGCGGCGTAGAGCACATCCTGTGCATTGCCGAGGGCGATCCCACGCTCGATCTCTGTTCCCGCGTCATCAACGGCGTCGTCGACGGTGCCCGCGTAGGCGTAGGCGGCGTAGATCGCTTGGCGCTTCCGCTGCGGCAGTGCCGAGAAGGCGATGTAGAAGTTGGTCGCGCGACGTCGGGTGAACGCCTGACACTCGCGGTAGGCTTCGGCGACATCGCGATCAAGCGAATCGAATGGGTTGAGACGGCGCTGCATGTCGTCAGGTTAGTTTGAGTTGCACGAATGCGCGTAGGGCGAGCCAAGCTCGCGTGCCCTTGCCGACCCTCGGCCGCCGCGTCAGGGTGTCATAGTCCTGGCGCTCGATCGCATTGAGCACCGCGCGACCACCATCGGTGAAGAGGCGCAAATCGATGGCCAACTCAGCAGGCACTTCGTCGATCAGTCGTTCGCCTTTGCGGAACCAGGCTTCGGCGCGGTCGACCTGGAATCGCATCAGGGTGCGATAGTCATCGGGGCACTGACGACGCTGAATCGCCTCGCCGATCTCATCTTCAGAGAGGCCAAAGGCTTCGATTTCGTCGAGCGGAAGGTAAAGTCGGCCGGCGTCGAGATAGTCGCGTCGCACATCTTGCCAATGATTGGCGATCTGGAGCGCGGTGCAGGTCGCGTCCGAGAGATTGCGACGGTAGCGACCTTCCTCCGATTCCGTATCGATGTCCCAGAGCGCGAGCACCATCTCGCCGACGGGATTGGCGGAGAGGTCACAGTAATCGAGGACTTCTTGGAACGATTGGTAGCGGAACTTGCGTTGGTCGACGCGATTCGCCTCGATCAGGCGGCGAAACGGGTCGACGTGGAGCGGCTTGCGTTCTGCGACATGTCGCAAGGCGACATTGATCGGGTGTTGGGGCTCGGAGCCGTCGAACGCGCGCTCAAGGTCCGTTTGCCAGGTGTCAAGTCGGGCAAGCCGTTCGGCAGGTTCGGCATCGGGGTCGTCGCCGAGGTTGTCGGTGAAACGACAGAACGCGTAGACAGCGAACATCGGCGCGCGGAGCTCACGGGGCAGAAACCAACTGACGACGGTGAAGTTCTCGCCGTGCCGACGGGTGTATCGCTGGCACCAGCGCATGGCGTCGGCGGCGTTGCCGGCGAATGCCTGTCCTGTGACGCTCGTGCTGCCGAGGCTCATGGATGCCCGAGTCTGAGGCCAAATGGCGGTCCGTGTGTGGCTTAGTCGTCTTCCAGATCGGCCGGGTCGAGAATCCGGAAGCCGACACCGAGCTTGACTTGGAACCAGCCGATCTCGCCGTCCTGAATCGGTCCACGGATTTCGCGGACTTCGAACCAGTCGAGGTTCTTGAGTGTCTCGCTGGCTCGTCCGACGGCGTTGCGGATCGCCTGGTCGACACCGTCGGGCGATGACCCGACGAGTTCAACGATCTTGTACGTGTGGTCTCGGTGTTCTGACATGTTGTGTTCCTTGCAATGATGAGCGGCGAGTCGCTCCGACCCTCACCCTAACCCTCGCCCAGAAGGAGAGGGAACATCCGTAAGCGATTCCTCACTCCCGGTCTCTCCCAAAGAGAGGGGACATGCGTAAGCGATTCCTTACCCTGCCCCGAGTTCGTGGTCGAGAATCTCGTAGCAGGCCCAGCAGAGTTGTTGTCCCTGCATCGGGATCAGGGTGAGCACGGGTTGTCTGCATTCCTCGCAGATCAAGCGCTGTTTGGTATCGAAGCGCATGACGACGAGGTCGTGCAACTCACCATCGGCCGAGGCGACATGGCGGGTGAGCACGGCGTCTTCGACGAATCCGAGTCGCTCGAAGATCTTTCGCGCGCCGACCTGATCGGGCGTCATCTGGGCGATGATTTTGGCGACCTCGTCAGTTAGGGCGCTCTCGAAGGCGAGATTGAGGAGGATGTGCCCCAGCCCCAGTCGTCGCGCGCTGACATCGACCATCACGCGGATTTCGGCAACATGTCGAGTCCAGCGCAGGCGACCACGCTCGATTGTGGCGTAGCCGATGATCTTGCCAGCCTCTTCCGCCACGACGGAGCGAATGCGACCGGCCTCGGTGTCGTGAATCCAGTCGCCGATGTCGGCAACGTTGGTGATGTCCCGCTCCTGGAAGAGGAGATCCTCGTTCGGTTGCCGATGGCCAAACTCCAGGAGGGCGTTGCCATCGTGACCGGCGAGGCGTCGCAATCGGATCGTGCGATCGCCTCGGCGCATATCCAGAGGCAGCTGATGCATCTCAATGTCAGCAGTCGCATCTTGCGTCGTCATGCCGCCCCCTCGCGTGTTCGCAGACGTTGTTGATGGATTGTCATGGTAACCGTTTCACAAGAGGGACATTCAATCGCCCGATGCAGCGAGTCAGTGCGGCTAGCGGGGCGCGATGGCTCGCTCGTAGCGACCGAGCGCCATCAGTGGGAAGTAGTGCCGATAGAGGTGATAGTTGATCATGAAGTCGTTGGGGAATCCGGTCCCGGTGAACTCGGGTTCGTCCCAGGTGCCGTCCTCGCGTTGACGCTCGATCAAGTATTGGATGCCACGAGCGACGGACTCATGCTCGGCTTCGCCTGCCGCGATCAGCGCCATCAGCGCCCAGGCGGTCTGCGACGGCGTCGACGGACCGAGTCCGCGCAGCGATGGATCGGTGTATGTGTCGCAGGACTCGCCCCATCCGCCATCCTCGAGTTGGTGACGGAAGAGCCACTCGACCGCGTTACGTACAGCAGGCGCTGACATCGGCTCGCCCAGTGCATGGAGTGCCGGAATGGACGCGCCGAGCCCATAGATGTAGTTGACCCCCCAGCGACCCCACCACGATCCGTCCGGTTCCTGGAGTTCGTAGAGGAACCGCAGGCCGCGGCTGGCAGGTGGATATTGACCGCTGTATCCGAGCTGACCGATGTACTCGAGCGCGTGTGCGGTGACATCGGCGGTCGGTGGGTCGAGCAGCTCACCGAAATCGGCGAACGGGATTTCGGCGAGGAAGGTCTTCTCGTTGTCGATATCGAACGAGGCCCACCCCCCGTTCGAGGACTGCATCGAGAGCATCCAGTGGAGCCCACGGTCGAGTGCGAGCTGCCGCTCCGATTCCAGCTCCGGCATCGGAATCCGTTCGAGCGCCATGAGTACGACGGCGGTGTCGTCGACGTCGGGATAGGTGTCGTTGTCGAACTCGAACGCCCAGCCGCCTGGTGGTGTGTCGGGATTCTTGACCTGCCAGTCGCCGCCGCTGAGGACCTGTTCTCGGAGCATCCACCGAGCCGCGTTCTGCAGGGCTGGGTGTTGTGGGTCGACTCCAGCATCGAGCAGTCCGACCGATGCCAGGCACGTGTCCCAGACCGGTGACTGACAGCTCTCGGTCCAGATCTGCTCACCGTCGGGATGCTGCGCTTTCCAGGTGAATCGCTCGAACCCCGCGAGGGCCCGTCGGAGGACTGGGTGGTCGAGTGAGTATCCCATCGCCCGCAGCGCGAGGATCGCGTAGACCCACGGTGGCTGAATCCCGCCCCAGCAGCCGTCGGCTTCCTGTCGGTCGAGGAGCCAGCGTTCGGAGTGCGCGAGCGCACGATGCTCGAACGGACGAATGTTGTTGCGGTCGAGGAAGCGCAGCAGCGAGTCGAATGCGTAGAACGCGCCCTCGGCCGAGAAGGGATTCTTCGGAGGCGGGACGGCAAACTTCCGCCGATCGGCTGGTTTCACCCAAAGTTCGGGCACGCCAGCGCCTGCGGGAATCGCTGCGGTCGGTCGGAGCGACATGATCACGGTGATCCCGACGATCGTGGCTCGCGCCCAACTGGCGAACTCGTAGAGGTTGATCGGTAGCCATGAGGGAAGCAGGTTGATCCATGGAGGCATGGCTGGCAGGCGGTCCCAGTCAAACTCACCGAACATGGCCAGCCAGATCTTGGTGAACACGCGGGCGGCGACGATTCCACCCTGCTCGAGGATCCACTCCCGAGCACGAGTCATGTGGGGAGCGTCCGGATCGTCGCCGGCCAGCTTGAGGGCAAAGTACGCCTCGACCGAGACTGAGACGTCGCCAGGACCGTCGAGATACCGAGCCCAGAACCCTTCGGGTCGTTGTTGCGCTCGGAGGTAGCGAGCAATCCCGTCCCACTGCTCGCGGTCGCCGATGCCCAGGTGGTGCGTGAGCAGGAGATATTCGGAGGTGATCGTGGGGTTGGACTCGAGCTCGCCCCACCAGAATCCGGCAGGGTCCTGCTCGTCGAGGAGCCAATCGACGGCGCGCTTCAGGGTTCGGGAGAGGTCGTCGTCAGCGATCGGTGTGTTGACGGACACCATGCGCCTCCGTTAACGGTCTCGCTCGAGTGTGAAGATTGCCAGGGCTTCGAGATCGCTCACCGCGTCGCTACGAGGGTCTGCCGAGCTGAGCTCAGTGCGAAATGCCTCGTACTCGGCTCTCGCCGCCTCATCGGTCGCGTCGTCGGCGCCAATCTCGCTGAGGAGTTGATGCACCCAATCGACCTGCTCGTCCGGCATGTCCGCATCGGCGTCTGGAAGCTCGGGCCGATAGATCTGCATGAGCTCACGCCGTGCATCGGAAGGAGCGTTGGCCAGGGTGTAGAGAATCGGATACGACTTCTTCCGACGGCGGATGTCGGCGTCGGTCGGCTTGCCCAGCGCATCGGGATCGGCCCAGATGCCGAGCCAGTCGTCGCGCATCTGGAAGCAGCGTCCCAGGCGTTTGCCCGCTCGATTGAGCGCGTCGGCCTGGGTCGCGGACGCGCCCGCGAGGGTCGCGCCAATCGCGAGCGAAACGCCCATCATCGCGCCGGTTTTGCGTTCCACCATGGCAAGATATTCGTCGGCGCTGACATCGGTGCGCTGCTCGAATGTGAGATCGAGATACTGGCCTTCGATCATTGACATCGTCGCCTGGTTGAGTCGCTCCAAGGCATCGATCACCGACTGTGGCGTCGCCCCGTGAAGGAGAGCGCGTCGCAACGCGGCGTCGGCGAGCTCGCGCATCAGATCGCCGGTGTTGATCGCCTGCGCGACGCCCCAGACCTTCCAGACGGTCGGTCGGCCGCGGCGTTCGATGTCACCATCCTGGACATCGTCATGGACCAGCGAGAAGTTGTGCACAATCTCCACTGCGGCGGCACCGGACGTGGCTCGACGGAGCGCGTCGGGATCGTCAGTGACGGATTCTGCGCCGAGCATCGTCAACGCGGCGCGGGCGCCTTTCCCCGATGCGTTGGCCGGTTGTCCGCGCTCGTCCTGCCAGCCGACCGCGTAGCGAGCCATGTCGTAGATCGGCAGATTCCCGTCAGGGAACGCGGCGCGCATCTCCGCTTGGACGGCGTCGTGATAGCGAGTCAGGGCCGCAGGCGTCGTGGGCATGGATGATCACGTCGTCTCTGCGGGAAGACTCGGCGGAAAGAACGCGATACTGCCTGCCGTAACTCGACGTGGCGGAGCAGAGCCGTCGGTGGGCACGATGTAGCAACCGTTCTGCGGACCGAAGCCTCGGCGGCCCGATCCGCCATTGCCGAGCGCTAGACCAGCGAACGTAATCCAGTTGCCACACGGACTCACGATCTGGTGCGAGTGTGCGAACTGGTCGTGGAAGTTGAGCATCGTCGCGAACTCGGCCGACGGTTGGAAGCGCGCCAGTCGCATGCTGCCCACGTACTCACCTTCGCGGTTGAGGTCATACCGAGTCAGAGCGATCATCGTACTGGACGGCTGAGGCTCAAAGGCGAAGAGCGCTCGACCGTCGGGCGCCCAGAAAATGCCGTTCATGGCACGATCGATGATCGGCTGCTGGAGTCCCGTGATCGGATCGAGAATCGTCAGGTTCCGACCTTCCGCGTCGCCAGCCGAGAGGGTGAGCACGGCCAGTCGGTCGTCCGTCTGAGCGGCGACAAACGACGCCGGTCCGGTCAGCTCCATAAGCTCTTCGTGCGCTCCGCCGGAGCCGAGCTCGCTCCGACGCGCACCCACGATGATCGAACCACCGCCCGGTCGAGGCTTCGCGAAGTAGCAGTTCGCGCCGTCGGGCGACCACGCGGGAGAGCGGAAGCTGGGCCGAACCCGCTGGATCTGAATCGGTCCTTCGGAGGCAGCCGTGAGGTCGAAGAGCACGAGCTGTGCGGCGCGATGAACAATGATCGCGCGACCGTCGGGTGCCCATGCAAAGTAGAGTGGCGCGCCATCGACGAGGCGCTGCGGTCGACCCTGACCGCTCGCGGCGACGAGGTTGACGGCCAATCCGCCCCCGACATTGCCGACGACCGCGACCGCGCGTCCCGACGGTGACCAGTTGACGTAATGGGCCAATCCCGCGGCGATCACCTGTCGTCCGTCGCGGGGATTGGTGAAGATCGGCTGGGTCGGCCCCTCCTGATACGGGACCTGCCAGAGCTCGAGTTTGGGATCGTCTCGTCGCTGAGTGGACGCAGAGACCGTGATCTGGTCGCCGTCAGGCGACCACGATGGCCACATGAACACCATGCCGGCGGTCTGCATGTCGAGCCGCGTGACGATCTCGGCCGACCACTCGGAATGTGTGCCGCCCTCGTCCGAAATCCGGGCGATCTGTAGCGATCCGTCATCGGAGATCAGGGCGAGCGGAGTGGCAGTCATGGCGCTGATGGAGCGTCGCTTTCCCCGACCGACGTCACGCTTGACGGTTCAGCGTCTCGTCGCGAGCGGATCGCGTCGATACCAGCTTGCTGCTCCTCGTAGCGAGCGAGATCGAAGAGGACCGACGATGCGCGATTGAGGTAACGGATGGTGTCCTCGTTGACCGGATGGCCATGTCCGCGCAGACGGACGGTTTCGCGCTCGGCCCGTCGGATGGTTGTGCGCGCGAGATCGAGCGCGGCCGAGCCGGGCGATCCGCCGGGCAGGACAAACTCGTTGGGAGGAGGGGCGAGCGTTTCCAGCTCAGAGGCCCAGTCCTCGAGCTGGTCGACGTGCTCGTCTTGCGTGGTGAAGTCGTCGGGGATCGGCTTGTCGGGCGCGACGGCGAGTTCGGCCATGATCAGATAGAGGCGACGCTGCATCTCGACGGCGATCTCCCGAGTTCTGGGGTCAGTCGAGAGCGCACGTCCAAGCCCGAGCGCCGAGGACGCTTCGTCGATCGCGCCGTAGGCCTCGGGCTGTGGGTGGTCTTTCGGGATGCGACCGCCGCCCCACAGGGTGGTGGAGCCATCGTCGCCAGAGCGCGTGTAGTGGGGCATGAAGCAATTGTATCCGCGAGTTGCAGGAAGCTAGTTCGCGGCGGCGGGTTGGAGTTCGGTCCAGGCGCCAAGGAGCTCGGGCGTGGTGCTGATCCCGAGGATGATGTATCCGCGTTTGCGCGGACGACGGTCGTCAACGTAGCCAAGAAATTCAAACAGCGGCTCGCCCGGTTGGTCGCTCTGCAAGTCGACCAGTCGCCAGTATTGGTCTGGCGCGTCTGGGTCGAGGACGTCGGTCATCGCATCGTCGGGCAGGGCGATCACGCGCCCCTGATCGACGCCGCAACCAGCAGGCGCGAAGCCGGTCCATTCCGCGTGGCTGAGGTTCGTCACCGCAGTCCATTGGTCGGCGCTGTCCGAGGTCCGCACTTGGAGCTGGCAACGATCGATCTGTCGAGACATCGCAGGTTCCTGTCAGTTCGTTTCGACGGCGGCTTCGAGGTTCTGGGCGACTTGTTCGAAGGCCTCGTAGGCATGTTGGTCGAAGAGCACAAAGCGTATCGTGCGAACGCTCTTGTCGGAGCCGGAGTGTTCGTAGCAGACAGTGAGCATGATCTCGGCGGCTTGCACGTAGTCGAAACCGCCCACACCGGTGCCGAGCGCGGGAAACGCGATTGACGAGATGCCCAACTCCTCCGCGCGCTTGAGCGCATTGTCCGTTGAGGCGCGGATTTTGTCCGCCGAGGTAAACAGATCCTGCCCCATCGCGGCGGCGTGGATGACGTGCTTGCAGATGAGGTCGCCAGAGCCGGTCACGACCGCCTCGCCGACCTGAATCGGGCCCTGGCGGATCGCTTCATCCTCGATCTCGCGTCCACCCGCGCGGACGATCGCGCCCGCCGTGCCCGCCCCCATCCAGAGATGGTTGTTGGCGGCGTTGACGATGGCATCGACCTCCTGTTTGGTGATGTCACCCTGGACGACTTCGATCGTCGAGTCGGTCATGTCCTCAGCCTCGGTCCATCATTCGCTCACCGAGAGGCCTTCGCTCGAGCCACCGTGTCCGCCGACGGAGCATGGGCATGACAGGAAGCGGCATGATCAGAATGCCTCCGTGTGCGGGCACATGCCCTGCGTGGGTCAGCGATTGTTCCGCTCGTCTCTGCAAGCGAGAGCCTCGCCTACCATCTTAGAGTCTGCTCGCCTTATTCCATCAAGCTCCGTAGCTCCTACTTGATAGCCAGGCCATTCGGCGGACTCCCGGTGCCGCCGGTGACATTCAGCGGTGCGGCGGCGAAGAACGCTTCGTAGACGCCGTCCTCAGCGCAGTCCGCCGCCAGCGCGTCCAGGGTAAACATCTCACCGATCGCCATGCCGAATCGGCCGATGATCCAGTGATGGAGGAAGCCGTCTGGGTCGGCGAAATTCGGCGGCGGCCACGCCTCGAGCGCGGGATTGTCGGAACAAACCGCGGCCGGGTGGTGGTCGAAGAGATAGGCGGCCATCTCCTCCGAGCAACCGAGTCCGGGGAAGGCCAGATTGGGCATCTGTGAGAGTGCCTGACGCGTTCCCATATCGGTCTGCTCGTACCAACCGATCCAGCCAATACGGATCAGCAGCACATCGCCGGTCTGCAGCTCCACACCCTGCGCGGCACGGCAGGCCTCGAGCTCATCTGGCGTGATCGGCCGGTATTCGTCCATTGGCAGCGGCTGCCCCTGAGATTCGAACCAGCGACCGACGTCGAGCAGCACTGCGCGTCCGGCGATGCCTCGCTTGGCCCAGTGCTCAATGCCGAGTTTGGGAGCGTCGCGGTTCTCGATCAGCCACTCGTTGGTGACACCGCCCCAGAACCCGTGCTCAAAGTCGCCGACGTGCGTCAGCGCATCCCACTGCGACGACTGCTGTGTGTAGAAGTTGTCGAGCACATCGTCGCCGTGGTGGCCGAAGCCAGCCTGTCGCATCACCGTGTGTCGGACCGCGCCGCGGTTGTACAACGGCGGGCTGGGCTGAGACTGGTCCCAGTTCATCGGGAACATCGAGCCCTTGCGAATCAGCGAAGCCGCCTGCGTGATCCGCTCCGGAGTCTGCAGGTTGAACATGCCAACCTGGTCATCATCACCAAACAAGCCCCAGGCCGTCTTGGCTGGATTGCCCGGCTTATAGGGGAGCTGGTCGTAGGTGGGTAATGAGTCAGGAATCTGGGTCACGGGATCGGCCTTGTCGTCGGGGCGGCTGCAATGTAGGCGCAGTCTAAACCGAAGGTGGTATCCCCGCTGAACGCAGGCCGACGAGGTCTACACGCGCAACACACGCAGCCGTAATCCGATCACAGGAACTCCAGGCGGTTCTCTCATATCGTTGTGTTTCCACGAGACGAAGGATTTCATTCGCCAAACCGGATACTAGGGGCTCAGCTGACTCGCTGTTCTCTCGATCCCATGGCGCAACTCGGTACCACTTATCCTCGCTGCCTGGTACGAGATACGCGACCACCTCTGTGTACATCCCTAATGGCGGTCCCTGCGGACCTTCCAGGCAGATCACTACGTCAGCGGCCTCGATTGCGCTTCGTTCTACGTCTTCCAGATGTGCAAATTGGTTCCTTTCAAAGAGCAGTTCAGGAAGGGTTACCTCGTCAACAAATCGATGTCCCAAGAGTCGATCACGCAAATCTTCCCGCTTTTGGTACTCCGATGTTCCTCGTCCATCGCCAAGAATGGTGACGACGAGAGACACCGAAGCCTCTGCGGCACTTCGTTCGTGTGCCAGTTCGCGTAGTCGTATCTCTGTTCGCGTTTCTTCACCTTGCAAGCGCCACTCCCTCGCCGAGCAATGCCTTGACGAGCCTTTGACCCTCTCGCGAGACTGTGAACTCAGTGCCGGAATCTTGGAGAAGCCGCGATCGCTGAAGACGAGAGAAGGCAATCCATTCTTCCGGCGACTCGAGCCACTGAGCGAGCTCCTCGCACGTAGCGTGACCACGATCATAGATTCGACCGAGGATGGCAGCCGCAACTCGATCGAATGTGATCGCGTTCCGCTCTAACGCCAGCGTTCTGGAGAGGGCGCTCGGCTCGCTCCAATTCGCTGTTGACCGCCAGAAAGAGTCGCGTGGTGACGAATCGAGAGAGAAGCTCCATGGAGCCGTTGCCGAATCGGCTACGGGAACAAGGGATGAGGTCATCATTTGCGTCGGGCGACTAGTATGTCGGCCAAACACGCTATCGAAGATGTTAGTCGGAATCGGCTTCCGATTCACGGAAAAGCCGGCTTCTGGACCGGAGTCTGGTGATTTGGTCTGTAGCTCCATGGCCATCTGTTCGTTCCTCTCCGGCTCGATCTACTAGCGGTTCGCGAGCAGATCGAGCAGTAGCTGAGCAGAGGCGCGCCACAGTTCAGTGCCCTGCTCTTCCAAGCGATCCAATGCCGGGCTCGTCCCAAAATGTGCGTTGACCCCAAATGTCAGACCAATCTGGTCAGCCTGGCGTGAGACATCCTGAATCGTTATGTTGAGCTGGTCGGCTAGGGAAGACTTCGCTGCGATCTGCAACTGCGGCACTGTCCACTCCACGTCGCTCTCAACCGCACTCAGAATGCGATCTTCTGCCACAAGCCTTCTCATGGTCTGTTCAGGCTCGAGCCCGGCGATGGTTCCTTGGAAGTTCCAGCCGTGTGCCTGAATCAGAAATCCTCGATCGAGGAACATCTGCACAATTGCGGCCGCGGAGCTGTTGAAGGCAGAGCGCGTTGGTACAGTTCCCGACTCGTCGGTTAGGACTACCTGGGGAGGACGGAGAGCAAGAACCAACTGACTCCGAACGCTCAGAATCGTCTGACCGTCATCCGCAAGAACGGGATCGACCATGGCGGCTTCGAACTCGCCTACGTCTCCCTTGAGGTGCGCACCGCTCTCGGGTGTCGTCACGAGCAACGTCAGGTTGTATCTCGACAGACTCAGTTGGGCTGACATAAGCGTCGTCTTTGGGTCTTCGCCAGGGTGTGGTCCACGCCGAGTGCGCCGGTAGGGGTATCAGGTTATCAGTCCCGGGTACAGGATCTGCTTGATCTGGCCTCGGAAGTTGAATGTGCCCGAGGGCATGAACTGGGTCAGGAAGATGACGATCATGTCTTCGACCGGGTCGATCCAGAAGATCGTGCTGGCCGCGCCTCCCCAGTAGTACTCGCCGAGTGAGCCGACGTTTTGGGTTCGGGGGATGTCGACGATCATGGCGAAGCCGAGGCCGAAGCCGACGCCGTCGTTGGCCGTCTCGGAGAACGTGCCCAACGCGCGCTCCGACAAGTCCTGACCGTTGGGCAGGTGATTCATCGTCATCAGCTCGATCGTCTTGGGACCGAGCAGTCGAGCGCCATCAAGTTCGCCGCCGTTGAGCAGCATCTGGCAGAAGCGGTGATAGTCGTGTGCCGTCGAGACCAGGCCGCCGCCACCGGAGAAGAACGTTTGCGGTTCGGCGTAGTTGCTGGTCGCTGGATCGTCGAGCAGGCGCAGCTTGCGATCTGGGCCGCGCTCATAGTTGGCGGCGAAACGGTCGATCTTCTCGGGCGGAACATCGAAGCCGGTGTCTTCCATGCCCAGGGGATTGAAGATGTGCTCTTGCAAGTACTCGTCGAACCGCTGACCCGAGATCGTCTCCACCAGGTAGCCGCAAACGTCGGTGGAGACGCCGTAGTTCCAGTTGTCGCCGGGCGAGAACTTGAGCGGCATCTCAGCCAGTCGGTCGATCATCGACTGTAGGTCGCGACCTTCCATCGACCCGGCCTGGTAGACATCGGCCTTGTTGTAGGCGCGCTCAAGCTGACCTTCCATGAAGCCGTACGTCAGCCCACTCTGGTGCGAGAGCACGTCGCGCATCGACATCGGACGATCGGCCGGTCGGGTCTCAAAGTTGGGCCAGTCTCCGCCCGTCATCACTTGCAGATCGCGCCACTGCGGGATGTAGCGGCTGACCGAATCGGTGAGCTGAAACATGCCTTGCTCGTGTAGTTGCATCAGCGCGACTGAGGTGATCGGCTTCGTCATCGAGTAGAAGCGGAAGATGGTGTCAGTCGCCATCGGCTTGTTGCGCTCACGGTCCATGCTGCCCATGGCTGAGAGGTGGGCGGTCTCTCCATGCCGCGAGATCAGGGTCAGGCACCCCGCGATCTTCTCCGGCTGGATGTAACGGCTGAGCAGGTGTTGGTCGAGACGGGCCAGCGCGTCGATCGAGATTCCGGTGTTGCCGGCTGTGGCTGTCATGGTTTGTGTCACTTTCGTCGGTTGCCGAGCTGACCTCGGCATGAGTGGATGCCGGAACTCAGCCAATGAGTCCCCGATACAGGATCTGCTTGATCTGATCGCGGAAGGGATACGCGTCGGAGGGCATGAACTGGGTCATGAATATCACCACGATGTCCTCGACCGGATCGATCCAGAAGATCGTACTGGCAGAGCCCTCCCACCAGTATTCGCCGACGGATCCGAGGTTCTGCATACGCGGCAAATCAAGGGCCACGGCGAAACCAAGCCCGAAACCGATGCCATCGTTTGCCGGCTCAGCCCACGTTCCGAGTGCGCAGGCGGAAAGTTCACCGTTGTCGGGCAGATGATTCATCGTCATCAACTCGACGGTCTTCGGGCCAAGGATTCGCGCCCCGTCGAGTACTCCGCCGTTGAGCATCATCTCGCAGAAGCGCCAGTAATCCTGTGCGGTCGAGACCAGACCTCCGCCGCCGGAGAGGAACGTCGGAGGCTCGAGAAACTCGCCAGCGCCGAACAGATCGGTCTGCTGCAATTCGTCATCGGGACCAAGCTCGTAGTTGGCTGCTAGGCGATGATGGTTCTCGACAGGGACATGAAAGCCGCTGTCGACCATCTCCAGCGGTTCGAAGATGTGCTCCTCGAGATACTCATCAAATCGCTGACCGCTGATTTCCTGTACGAGGAAGCCGCAGACATCGGTCGAGAGGCCATAGTTCCAGTGGTCGCCGGGTGAGAACTTGAGCGGCAGATCGGCGAGCCGGTCGATCATCGACTGCAGGTCGCGTCCCTGCATCGTCCCCGCCCGATACACCTGCCGCTCAAAGTAGCCCGTCTCAACCGGTCCGCCCATGAAGCCGTATGTCAGGCCCGACTGGTGCGAGAGCAGATCGAGCATCGTCATAGGACGGTCGGGCGGTCTGGTTACGTAATCGGGATAATCGCCGCCGGCCAGCACTTGCAAGTCGCGCCACTGCGGGATGAAGCGGCTGACCGGATCGCTGAGCTGGAACAGGCCGCGCTCGTAGAGCTGCATCATCGCGACGGACGTGATCGGCTTGGACATCGAGTAGACGCGGAAGATGGCGTCCTCAGCCATTGGTTTGCGCTGCTCACGATCCATCATGCCCAGAGCCGAACAATGGACAATCTCCCCGCGCCGCGCGACCAGCGTCACACATCCGGCGATCCGTCCTGGCTCGATGTATCGCGAAAAAAGGAACTGATCGAGTCGGGCCAACGCCCCGCCGTCGATGCCAGAGTTGCCTGTTGGAGGCACGTTCGCTTGTTCCATGAATCCCGCTCGAACTGAGACTAGGGCGTGTTCACATCAGCGGTCTGCTCAATCAGCTGTTTAGTCAGAGTGCCGCCTTTGCCGCGCTTGTCGTAGCCTGCCCCGCACTTGATGCGGGGGCAATCTCGCCGAGTTGTGCATAGACAGTGGTGCTGAATGCAGCGAGATACCCGCGGCAAGCGCGAGTATGACGATCTTCTCTTGGCGCGGGTATGCCGGGAACTCTTGGATTGAACGACCTCTTGTGAACACGCCCTCATCGACAACCCGCCTCCGCTCCCTTCCGATCCCCTCTCCCCCTGGGAGAGGGCTAGGGTGAGGGTCCTGGATCCCAGCTCCACCTCATCAAACCAATCAGAGGTCTTCGTGGCGAAGTCCGTACATTGGGCGAGAGGATCGCACCATGACAACAATCATCGACACCACGCTGGGACGCATCCAAGGCTTATCTGAGGACGGACTGCACATCTTCCGAGGCATCCCATTCGCCGCGCCGCCTGTTGGCGAGTTGCGTTTCCGCGCGCCGCAGCCTCATCCAGGCTGGGACGGCCTGCGCGACGCCACCGAGTTTGGAGCGATTCCACTGCAGGAAGGCATGGACGCGCTCGATGCCATCCTGCCCTCCGCGCCGCAACCGCAGAGCGAGGACTGCCTCTTCCTCAACGTCTGGACTCCGGGGATCGATGAAGCTGCGCGTCAGGTGATGGTCTGGATTTACGGTGGGGCATTCACGCTCGGATCGGGCAGCGAGCCCATGTACTCAGGGGTCAACCTGTCCCGACGAGGCGATGTTGTCGTCGTCACGATCAACTATCGACTCGGCGTCATGGGATTCCTGCATGAGCCGTCGTTGGGCGAGACGAACTTCGGCATGCGCGACATGGTCGCCGCCCTGCGCTGGGTACGCGACAATATTTCTGCGTTCGGCGGCGACCCGAACAACGTGACAATCTTCGGCGAGTCGGCAGGCGGAGCAGCCGTCGCCTGCCTGCTCGTTTCGCCCGAAGCTCGGGGCCTGGTGCACCGGGCAATCGGGATGAGCACCGCCGGAGACCACGGGATCCTGTTCGAAGGCACCGTGCCGACGACCAAGCAACTCTATGCTCAGCTCGGCATCGACCAGGCCGATCCCGATCTGCTGCGTCGTCTGCCGGCTGCAGACTTGCTCGCCGCTCAGGCCGCTGTCGAGGCTGCGGCGTTCGAAGACCTGAGTGAGATGTGGTCGGTGCGACTTCCCTTTGGACCAACGATCGATGGCGCGTTCCTGACGGAGCCGCCGCTCGCGAGCGTTGCCAGCGCGAGCACTGCCAGTGACATTCCGTTGCTGTCCGGCAACCCCGACGAAGAGATGAAGCTAATCCGAGCCATGATGCCGCCAGAGACGCTGAGCGAGGCGGACGTGATGGCGCGGCTGGAACAGATCCCCGGCGGCGCCGAGCGAGTCTACGAGTCGTACCGCTCGGCACGAGCGGACCGCGACGAATCTAGCACCCCCGACGAGATCCTCGACGCCATCGCCAGTGACTACCTCGAGATCATGCCGTCGCTACGATTCGCCGATGCCTGGGCGCGCGGCGGCGCGCCGACTTACGGATACACACTCGACTGGAAGTCGCCGATGAATGACGGCGCGCTTGGTTCCTGCCATGCACTGGATATCCCGTTCGCCTTCGGCAACCATGGGGTCGCTCCGGAATTCGCCGGGAGTGGTCCCGAGGCGGATGAGTTGGCCAACACCATGATGGATGTCTGGGCCAGCTTTGCCCGAACGGGAACCCCGTCGATCGCAGGGCTGGAGTGGCAGCCGTACGAGCCGGATACGCGGGCGCAAATGATGCTCGGACCACACCCGAGGATCGAAACCAAATGGCGCGCGACGGAACGGGCCGTCTGGGACGGTGTGTTCTAAGGGGCGGTACCACGTTCTCGGATATAGGTTGGTAGGTCAGACGACTCGCCCCAACACGGACGAATCAACCGGGAGGAGGACGCGATGAGACTATTGAAGCAAGTGTTGAACTGGCTCTGGACGACAAGGAACGGGCGGATCACGCTGCTTGGCATGGTGGCTGCCGCGATTCCACTGCTCTTACTGGCCGGATGGCTGATCCGGCCGCTCTTCGTTGACACCGTCGTGGATGAAGCCTTCCCGCTCGGCGCCGACGCCACCATTCCTGAAGAGCTCAGCGACGATCAGGCCCGGGTCATGATGTCCGCCGCATCGAAACTGGAAATCGAAGTCGAGGAATCGATGACCCAGGCGATGAGCGTCGCGACGCAGCTCAAGAGCGGTTCATTCGTAGACGGTGACGCCTTCCACCAGGGCGAAGGCACAGCCACGATCTACCAGCTTGAAGACGGTTCCCACGTCCTGCGCCTCGAGGACTTCCGCGTGACCAATGGCCCCGCCCTGTTCGTCCTCGTCAGCCCACATCCCAATCCAGGTGGTCGAGGCGACATCTCCGACGCTGGTTACACGGAACTTGCCCGGCTCAAGGGGAACGTCGGCAATCAGAACTACTTGCTGCCCGACGACCTCTCTCCCGACGACGTGCACTCTGTGATCATCTACTGCAAGCCGTTCCGGGTGGTGTTTAGCGTGGCAGCGCTCAACACCAACTGAAACGAAGCCGTCATTGCCGCGCTTGCCGCGGCAATGACGGGCTTCTGAGTCAGCAAGCTTTAGGCTGGATACCGAATAGGTGAATGTCCAGATTGGAGCCCTGATATGGCCGCGATTGTTCAAACTGAAGCGGGACGAGTCCACGGATCATCCGAGAACGGATTGAGCGTGTACCGCGGCATCCCCTACGCGGCTCCACCAGTCGGCGATTTGCGCTTCCGCGTCGCGCGGCCGCACCCGGGCTGGGACGACGTGCTCGACTGCGAATCATTCCGCCCAATCGCACCGCAGATTCCGAACGAGGCGCTGGAGGCCGTCGTCGGTGGGGCGCCGCAGGACCAGTCAGAAGATTGTCTGTTTCTCAATGTGTGGACACCCGGCACCGACGACGCAGCCCGACCTGTGATGGTCTGGGTCCACGGTGGTGCGTTCACGCTCGGCTCCGGCAGCGATGGTCTGTACGACGGCGCGATGCTCGCTTCGCGAGGCGATGTCGTTGTGGTCACGATCAACTATCGACTCGGCGCGCTGGGCTTCCTGCACTTGCCAGCGCTCGAGGAGTCAAACTTTGGCATGCGCGACCAGGTCGCAGCGCTGCGCTGGGTGCGTGACAACATCGCCAGCTTTGGCGGCGATCCGGGCAACATCACGATCTTTGGCGAGTCCGCGGGCGGGATGTCCGTGTCGTCGCTGATGGGCTCGCCCGAGGCGACGGGGTTGTTCCACAAAGCAATCCCACAGTCAGGCGCGGGCCATCATGGGATCGAGGATCCGCAGGCGGTCATCCACGGCGAAATGTTCTGCGAGCAATTGGGCATCGACCCGAGTGACGCCGACGCGCTGCAGTCAGCGGAGGTGGACGACATCCTCGCGGCGCAGGCAAAACTCGAAGAGCAGATGTTGTACGTCGCAATGGAAGCGGGCAAGCAGCCCGAGATGCCCTTCCGCCCGATCGTCGACGGTGAGTTCCTCACCGAAATGCCGATCGACGCGGTGCGCGCGGGCCAGGCGGCAGGCGTCTCGGCGCTGATCGGTTGCCTGGACGAAGAGAGCAAGCTGTTCACAGCGATGGTGCCGACCGAGCCGCCGAACGAGGAGGACTCGGTCGCGATCATGGATGGCCTACACGGTGACGGTCGCAAGCTGTACGACATCTATCGAGCGGCCCGCGAAGCTCGTGGAGAGCTCGCTACCCCGTACGAGATTCAGACGGCCGCTTCTGGCGACGAGCTGTTCCGCATTCCCGCTCAGAGACTGCTCGACGCACAGTCGCAGCACAACGATCAGACTTGGTGCTACCTGTTCGACTGGAAGTCGCCGATGCTCGATGGCGCGCTGGGTTCCTGCCACGCGCTGGACATCCCGTTCGTCTTCGGCACTCACGAGGTCGCCGCCGCATTCGCCGGCGAGGGAGTCGCGGCAAACGGACTAGCCGAGTTGACGATGGACACGTGGCTCGCGTTTGCCCGCTCGGGCGACCCGTCGACCGACAACCTGTCTTGGCCCAAATGGGACGCAGAGACCAGGCCGACCGTCGTGCTGGGAGAGTCAGCAAGGGTCGAGGAGAACTTCCGAGCTGAAGAGGTCGCCGCCTGGGACGGCGTGCTCTAGGGCGTGTTCACTTTGGCCATTTGCTCAGTCAACGTTCCGTCATTGCCGCGCCTGTCGCAGCCTGCCCCGTACTTGATGCGGAGGCAATCGCGTCGAGGTTTGCACAAACGGTTGGGCTGAATGCAGCGAGATACCCGCGGCAAGGAGACCTTTGAATTACCCCTCAACCGCCCCCGCCTCCGAGCGGGGGCCTGCTCCTTCTCTGGCTTCTTACCGGCGGCCATGTTTGTCGTCGGTATCTGGTCAACCGGGACCTATCCGAGCAGCCTGGGCTTTGCCAAAGCGGGTCCCCGCTCGGGGGCGGGGACGGGAAACTGAGTTATGCAAAGGCCTCCGGCAAGCGCGGGTATGACGATCTTTTGTTGGCGGGCGTATGACGGGAACTCCTGGACTGAACCGCCCCATGTGAACACGCTCTAGCTAGTCCCTCAGCGTGCAATGAGTCACTCGCACGAACAGCGGTGTTTTGTTCCCTCGGAGCGCCGATAAGTTAGGGCAGAGTGCGGGAGGCGGTTATGAGACGCCCCCGTGCTAGGGCGCGCAAGCGTCGCTTCGACCTGCGCTTGCTCGCCCGCCCAGGTTGCCTGAGCCAGCGGTCCTACCGTCACGTCAGGCTTCCACCCATAGCGTAACAACTACTCGAGCCAGACCAGAACAGCACCCTGGAATGTCCACTCGACACCCTCCCGCATGAACCGGCCAAGGCGGGTCCCCGCGCGGAGGCGGGGACGGGAAACTGAGTCAGGCATCAGTCTCTGCAGGGGGGGGGGGGGGGGGGGGCGAACTGCCTAATCCTCCAAAACGGAGAGGTCTTGTCTGGGGAGCGCTAGGCGATGATGCCGCGGGTCCTGAGATCAGCGAGTTCGTCCTTGCTGTAGCCGGCGCTTGCGATGATGTCGTCGGTGTCTCGGCCGAGGGGTGGCGATGAACCCTGGGCGGCCGTTGGCGTGGCGCTCATCTTGAGCAATGGCCCGACCTGCCGCTGCGGTCCGGAGAGGTCATGGTTCAGGTCGACGACCATGTCATTGGCCTCGATCTGCGGGTCGGTGGCGAGTTCCTCGGGGAACTGAATCGGCCCGCTGGGAACTCCGTGAGCCTCGAATCGCTCGAGCCAGTACGCGGTGGTCTGGGAGCGAACGTGCGCTTCGACCTCTCGCACGCTGGCGACTGCGCTGGCGAGTTGGTCGGGATCGGTCGGGTCGAGGTTCGGATCGGCGAAGCCGAGGAAGTCGGTCTCGAGCGCCGCGCGGACTTTCTCCCAGAGTGAAGCCGAGAGCGCGCCGATCGCGACCGCGCCATCCCGAGTCTCATAGCAGCGGTAGTAGACGTTCAGCGCGCCCAGTGCGCCGCGATCCTTGTAGACATCCTGCAACTCGGCGTAGGGTGCGCCTTCGGCTCGGAGCGCGGCAATCTGAGCCATCTTCGCCATCGGAATCTCGTCGGCCGCAGCGAGCTGCATCACGCTGCTGCCCTGCATCGCCAACGCCGTGTTGAGCAATGTCGTCTCGACCATCTGCCCTTCGCCCGTCTGTTGGCGATGGAACAGCGCCGCGCAGACCCCGAGGGCGATCACGATGCCCGTGCCATAGTCGGCAACCGGCGACGAGATCGGCGATGGAGCGGTGCCGTTGTCGTCGAGCTTGCCGTCCAGCGCCATCAGTCCGGTCACCGCCTGCGCGACAATGTCGTAGCCGGGACGCTGGGCCCAGGGTCCTTGACGGCCAAATGCGGTGTTGTCGACGTAGATCAGATCCGGACGGATGGCACGCAGCGTGTCGTAGTCGAGCCCGAGCCTCGCGGCGACGTCGGGACGATAGTTGATCACGACGACGTCGATCTCGGGGATCAGTCGGTGCACGATGGCCTGCGCTTCGGGATCGCGCAGCGCGAGCACGAGCGAGCGCTTGCCTCGATTGAGTGACTGGAACCACTTCGACTCGCCAGGGATGAACTGCGAGAACTGACGCCAGGCTTCGCCCTCGGGCGGCTCGACCTTGATCACTTCGGCGCCCATATCGGCAAGGTTCTGGCAGCCAAACGGCCCCGCAATGATTTGCGAAAACTCCAGCACGCGAATGCCGTTCAACGGACCGCCATGGGGGGAACCGTCGTGGGTCGTGGTCATCGTCGTTACCCTCTCTCAGTGGGCGCTCCATCGTGAGCGCTCGCGACAACATGGTGGCTTGGCACTCCGACGCCGAGCTCGTATGAATCGAGAATGCCAGTGCAGGCAGTATCCGCCAAGTTTGGGTTACAAGTTGCCTTGTGGCGACGATGGTTCGTCCTCGTTGCGATTCTGACGCTGGTTACAACGGCCGCGGCGGCCTGTGTTGATGAGATTCCCGAGCAATCGTCCGCGCCGACGCGAGAGGTCACCCCGCCGAACTTGCGCTTCGTTGAGGATGCGGAAGCGGCAGGTCTGGTCTATCTCCAACATCAGGCGCGGACGCCTGGCGACTGTCTGTTTGACAATGTCTCGCGGGAATCGGAAGCGGAGCGCAGCGGCACGCTCTGCGACGCCGAGAGAATGACCGGCGGCGCCGCGGCCGGAGACTACAACGGCGACGGCGCAATCGATCTGCTGGTCACCAGACTCGATGGCCACGACCTGCTCTTCCGCAATCGCGGCGACGGCACCTTCGATGATGTTTCGGGAGAGACCGGGCTGGAGCGTTGGAATCTGCAGTCGAACGGGGCCGTCTGGGGCGACATCGACAACGACGGTGATCTCGACCTGTTCGTGACCACCGTTGGCGACACCAGACACTACCTGTTCATCAACGAGAACGGCAGATTCTCGGAACAGGGCATGGAGCGCGGGATCGCGGTCGCGACCGGCGATCGGCGGATCGGCTTCTCGGCCTCGTTCGGCGATTACGACCTCGACGGGTTCCTTGACCTCCACGTGACCGAGTGGCGACCGTCACAGCTCGTCGGTGACGCCGTTGCCGGTGTGCGACTGCTCAGAAATCGCGGACTCGACGCTCCCGGCCACTTCGAGGATGTCACCGTTGCGGCGGGCGTTGAGATGACCGGCGTGGTCTCGCAAACTCAGCGCGACCTGACCGAGGGCACGTTCGCGTTCGGCTCGAGCTTCGTTGACCTCGATGGAGACAGTTGGCCCGAGCTGGCAGTGGCCTCCGACTTCGGCACGAGCCGACTGTTTTGGAACAACGGCGACGGGACGTTCAGCGACGGCACCCTCGACGCCCGTGTGGGCACTGCCCAAAACGCGATGGGCAGCACCTTCGGCGACTATGACGCCGATGGTGACCTCGACTGGTTCGTTACCTCGGTGTTTTCGTTCAGTAGCGGGAGTCCGGCCGGAGCTGAGCAAGGAACGCGCGACGGCAATCGCCTGTTCCGCAATGAGGGAGAGCGTCGCTTCACGGACGCGACAGATGACGCCGATGTCCGCAACGGCTCATGGGGCTGGGGCGCAGCCTTCTTCGACGCCGATAACGACGGCGACCTCGATCTGACCATGACCAACGGCATGGAGATGATGCCCGGGTTCGACGCCGACGGAACGCGCTATTGGGAGAACGACGGCAGCGGTCGGTTCAGCTCTCGGAGCACCGAGGTCGGCTTGGATGACATCGAAGACGGCAAAGGACTGTTGGTCTTCGATGCCGACCAAGACGGCGACCTGGATGTCTTCGTTGTCAACAACGCGTCCGAGCCGCTCTTCTACCGCAATCGGACGGCGAGTCTCGGCGGCTGGCTGCGAGTGTCCCTCGAGGGCACGGTCAGCAATCGACAGGGGCTGGGCGCACGGGTATCGGTCTTCGCCAGCGATCTGCCGGAGCAGATCCGCGAGGTCGGCGTGTCAAGCCATTTCCTCGGTCAGAGCGAGGACACGCTCCATTTCGGTCTCGGCGAATCACGCAGAGCCGACGTGATCGTGCGCTGGCCGGCCAGCGGCCTCGTGGCAACACTGACCGACGTCCCAGCGAACGCCTGGATCCGCGTCACAGAGGGCGAATCCGGCTACGAACTGATCAGGACTCAGCGTTGAGCTGATTGACGATGCCCATGAACCGCTCGAGGTTCTCGATGCGCTCGTGCACGCTGTCGCCGGCGATGCCAGCGCGGATCGTATTGACCCCGGCGTCGCGGTAGACGCGGAGCCGGTCCAGGATTTCGACATCGTTGCCAAGCAGATTGACTTTGTGGGCGAGCTCAACCGGGACACGTTCGCGCGCGAGCTCGCGGTCGCCCTCGATCCAGAGTCGTTGCACTTCTTTGGCGGCGTCGGCCCAGCCCTGTCGACAGAATGCGTCGTTGTAGAAGTTGGTCGTGGCGGATCCCATCGCGCCGAGCGTGAAGGCGATGCCGCGTGCGTGTCGAGCGGCAGCGGCTTCGACGTCGTCGGTGAACTCGACGCCCGCTGCGGCTTCCAGGTCGATCTCGTCAAAGTTGCGTCCGACAGACTCAGCGCCGGCGCGAATGTCGTCGAAGAAGACGTCGGCGGTCTCGGGAATGAAGGAGGTGCCGAGCCAACCATCAGCGACGGCGCCGCAGATTCGCAGGCTGTTCGGTCCCAACGAGGCGAAGTAGACCGGTGGCGGCGCGACCGGGGGTGACCCAGAGCGGAGCGCTTTGCCCTGTCCGCCGGGCAGGGGCAGCGTGTAGTGCTGTCCCTCGTACACGACGCGCTCGCCGTTGCAGATCATGCGGACGATCTCAGTCGTCTCTCGCATCCGGCTCACGGCGCCGGCGAAGGGGACGCCGTGCCAACCCTCGACGACCTGTGGTCCCGAGGTGCCGAGCCCGAGCATGAACCGTCCGCCCGTCATCGATTGCAGGCTCATCGCGGTCATGCCGACGAGTGCCGGGGTGCGCGTCCCGCCCTGGATGATGCCGGTGCCGAGCTTGATCGTCTCGGTCTTGCCAGCGAGATAGGCGAGCGGCGTGATGCCGTCGTGCCCCCAAGCTTCTGCAGACCAGATCGAGTCGACGCCGAGCCGCTCAGCTGCTTGGGCGAAGCGGACCGCCGAATCCCAGTCGTTGACGCCGTCGCGGTGGAAACCGATCGCGACTTTGAGAGGAGCGCGGGTCATGCCGGATATCCCTCGGTCTCTTTGATGGCGTTGATCTGGCCGACGTGGTCGAGGTCGTGGACGCGCTGGAAGAGGTACCACGCGCGACCGTGCAGATCGCCGAAGAACGGATGCGCCGAGGTCGGCTCGAACTGCGGCGGCTCGGGAAGCCCCTCGATCACGTTAGCGAAGGCGCGGGCATTCTCGTGAAGTTCGAGGACGAGCTCAGAGAAGGGCAGATCGGCAGCACGCTGGGCCGGATCGATCGCGCCGAGGCCCTGCGGCTCGGCTTCAGGATCGCGCCCGTTCGAGAGCGCAGTCACCAACGTGGCGCAGTTGCGTGTTCCGTCGAGGACGTGCTGCGCGACCTCTTCGATGCTCCAGTCCTCGGGTGCCGGCTTCCAGGCGGCCTGCTCGGCGCTGACACCGCGGAAGGTGTCGAGCAACTCAACGCGAGCCGTCACAACCCGCGGCCACAGCTCGACCCAGCGGTACTTCTGCCCCTGTCCGTTGAGGTAGCTCGAGACACGGCTCAGTTCATCCTGGGAAATCGTTCGCTGTGGCATGGCTAGCGCCCTTGGAAATTCGGGTCGCGCTTCTCCATGAAAGAGCGAACGCCTTCTTTGAAGTCGTCGGAGCGGAAGAGGGGCAGAAGCTGGAGGTAGATGTGGTCGACGGCGGCCTCGAAGGGCTCATCCATGCCGAGTCGCATCATGCGCTTGGTGGCCTGGACGGAGAGTGGGGCATTGGCGGCGATCTCTTCGGCCAGCTCCATGGTGCGGGTCATGAGATCGTCGTGATCGACCACCTCGTTGACCAGACCCACATCGAGCGACTCCTGAGCGTCGAGCACGCGGCCGCGGAAGGCGACCTCGGCGGCTCGCGCCCAGCCGAGTAGTCGCGGCAGAATCCAGGTGCCGCCAGACTCGGGCAGGACGCCTCGACGGGCGAAGACTGCGCCCATCTTGGCACGGTCGGAGGCGACACGAATGTCGGCCAACAGCGCCATGTCCATGCCGTAGCCGGCTGCCGCCCCGTTGAGCGCGCAGATCACGGGCTTGTCCATCTTCTGCAGCACGACCGGTGGGGCGTCGCGCAGGTCGAAGAGTGAGTAGCCGGGCGCGCCAATGTTGCTGTCGCCGTCACCCTGGAGGCGCTGCTGCTGGTCGACGAGGTCGAGCCCCGAGCAGAAGCCGCGACCGGCTCCAGTCAGAACGATGACGCGGACGTCGGGGTCGCGCTGACAGGCGATGAGCTGGGCTGATAGCGCCTCGAGCATCTCGCCCGAGATCGCGTTCAGGCGTTCCGGTCGGTTCAAGGTGATGATCGCGACGTGCCCGCGCTGCTCGAGCAGCAGCGTGTCGGTCGCGGGGGCGGTCAGGGTGGTCATGTGGCCTCCGGTTCGTGTTTCGTGCCTTGCTGGGAGTGTACCTGCGATGACAGCACAGCCTAGGTCGCTGCTGCGACGGCCTCCGTCGCTACCGATTCGATGTCGTTGGCCGTGCTGAAGATGTACTCGCCGTCGATATAGTCGATCTGAATCGTGTCACCCTCCGCGAAGTCTCCCGCGATCAGCCGCTTACTGAGCGGATTCTCGATCCGCCGCTGGAAGACTCGGCGCAGCGGCCGAGCCCCGAAGGCAGGGTCGTAGCCGTCACTGGCGAGCTGTCGCCGCGCGGCATCGGTCAGGTTGAGGTCGCGGCCCATCTCCGAGAGCCGCTGGCGCTCCTCGGTGACGATGAGGTCGACGATCTGAAGCAGTTCGTCCTCGGCGAGCGGATCAAAGACGACGACCTCGTCGACGCGGTTGAGGAACTCGGGACGGAAGAATTCGCGCAACGCTTTCTCAGAGTCTCGGGCGCGCTGGTCGCGGCTGGAGTTGAATCCCAGATTGGAGTTCAGCCGAGCGCTGGTTCCCAGATTGCTGGTCATGATGATCACGGTGTTGCGGAAGTCAACCGTCCGACCCTGGCCATCCGTAATCCGACCATCATCCAACACCTGCAGGAGCAGGTTGAATACGTCGGGATGCGCCTTCTCGATCTCATCGAGCAAGACGACGCGGAACGGTCTCCGTCGAATCAGTTCGGTCAGTCCGCCACCATCGTCGTAGCCGATATAGCCAGGAGGCGCACCCACAATTCGGCTCACCGTATGCCGCTCCTGATACTCCGACATGTCGAGTCGGACGAGGGCGTCTTCGGAGTCGAAGAGGTACTCGGCCAAGGCCTTGGCGAGCTCCGTCTTCCCGACACCGGTCGGTCCCACGAAAATGAACGAACCGATCGGTCGAGTCGGGTCCTTGAGCCCGGCCCGAGCGCGGCGGATCGCATCCGACACGACAGTGACCGCTCCCGACTGACCGATCACGCGGTCGTGTAGCTCCTCTTCGATCCGCAAGAGGCGCTCTTCGTCATCCTCAAGCATGCGACTCACCGGGATGCCGGTCATGTCGCCGACGAGTTCCGCGATATCGCGCTCGTGGACCGTGTCCCGTTCGGGATGTTCGGTATCCCATTCGTCGCGGCTGGCTCGAACCTCCTCCTGGATTCCGAGCAGCTCCTGCTTGATGCGCGCTGCGGTCTCATAGTCCTCGCGTTGTGCCGCCGATTCCTGCTCCTGCCGCAGTTCGTCCACGCGACGGCGCAGTTCCATCACCCGACTTGGGGGCGACTGGTTGTCGATCACGAGTCGGGACGCGGCCTCATCGATCAGGTCGATCGCCTTGTCAGGCAGATGTCGCTCGGTCAGGTAGCGCTGCGAGAGTCGCACCGCCGACTCGATAGCCTCGTCGCTGATTGTGACGCCATGGTGGGCTTCGTATCGGGGTTTGAGCGCGGCGAGGATGCTGATTGCATCTTCCGTGTCAGGCTCTTCGAGATAGACCGGCGCGAAGCGACGCTCGAGTGCAGCATCCTTCTCGATGTGGCGGCGATACTCATCCAGCGTGGTTGCGCCGACCACATGCAACTCGCCCCGCGCCAGCGGTGGCTTGAGCATGTTGGCCGCGTCGATCGCGCCTTCAGCCGCTCCAGCGCCGACGACCGTGTGCAGTTCGTCGATGAAGAGGATCACCTGTCCCTCGGACTCGCGCACCTCGTCGATCACGGACTTGAGTCGCTCCTCGAACTCGCCACGGAACTTGGCGCCCGCGAGCAGGACGCCCATGTCGAGGGACATCAGCCGCTTGCCGCTCAGATTCTCTGGAACGTCGTCGGCGGACATGCGCTGGGCCAGCGCCTCCGCGATCGCGGTCTTGCCGACGCCCGCCTCGCCGATGATCACCGGGTTGTTCTTGGTCCGCCGATTGAGAATCTGGAGGACGCGGCGGATCTCAACGTCGCGACCGATCACCGGGTCGAGCTTGCCCTCGGCCGCGAGCCGAGTGACATCGGTGGCGTAGCGGTTGAGCGAGTCGTAGTGCGACTCCGCATCGGGTTGGTCAACCCGACGCGAGCCGCGGATCTGTTGTAACGCGCTATACAGACGCTCGGCCGTGATCCTGTGCGAGCGAATGATCTGCGCCGTCGCTCCGCCGGTATCGCCCGTCAGGGCGATCAGCAGATGCTCGACGCCGACATAGTCATCGTTCAGGCGATCGGCCTCAACGTTGGCTCGTTCCAGCAGTTGCACGACTCTGGGAGTGACCGTGAGCTGGACCACGTCATAGCTGAGCTTGGGCGCCGCATCGATCGCGACATCGGCGTCGGCCCGCAGTCGATCGCGATCGACATTGAGCGTGTTCAGCAGATCGTTGGCGAGGCCGTCCTCGACGCGGGCGATGCTGGCCAACAGATGCTCCACGTCCCACTGGGCGTGTCGCTTCTCGCGGACCAGTTGCTGTGAGGCCTCGAGCAGTTGCTGTGCTTGGTTGGTGAATCGGTCTCGTCTCATCATCGTCGTTACTCCTCTCGATAGAGATGCGGTCGTCTGACTGCGGGCAGTTGCTGGTCGCGCTGACGTTGGACGTCGTTTCTGAGCTGCTGGTTCTCGCGCTCCAACTCGTGGATTCGGCTCTGCAGGCGGAGAATGATGTCGGCCCCGGCCAAATTCACGCCGAGCTCGTCAATCAGCCGACGAATCAGCCGCAGACGTTCGATATCGGCCTCGCTGTAGAGCCGTTGTCGGCCGGCTGATCTGGCTGGGGTGAGCAGTCCCTCGCGTTCGTAGGTGCGCAGCGTTTGTTGATGCACGCCGATCATCTCGGCGGCGATGCGGATGGTGTAGACAGGTCGGTCGCTCATTGGTCGTCGTCCTCTAGGTCACGGAGCTGTCGGAACAGCTCGGTCTGCTCAGTCGAGAGCGGCTCTGGCATACGCAAACGCACCTCGGCGAGGATGTCGCCGCGGCCGTCGTCTTGAGATCGAGTGGAACGAGGCATGCCCTGTCTGGCGAGACGGAAGATGCGACCGTTCTGGGTACCGGCAGGGATGCGCAGAGCCAGTCGACCGCTGCCGCCGAGCGCGCGGACGGCGACTTCGCCGCCCAGCGCCGCCGTCGTGATCGGCACGTCGACCGGCACCAGGAGGTCGTCGCCGCGACGCTCAAAGACCGGATCGTCATCGACATGGACGATGAGATAGAGGTCGCCATTCTCTCCGCCGTGCAATGCTTCGCCTTTGCCCGTGAACTTGATTCGCTGGCTGTCGCGAACGCCGGGCGGGATCGTGACCTCCAGCCGAGCGCCCCCGGCGCCGCGCTGCAGTGTGCGCGTCGTGCCGTGGAAGGCTTCGCGCAGCGAGACATTGATGGTGTGCTCGATGTCCCGACCTCGAGCAGGCTGTCGCGACATCGGGCCGGCCGCGCCCTGACTACTGAAGAGGTTGCCAAACAGATCGCCGAGGTCAACGGAGTCGCCGAACTGGTCACCGAAATCGAAATGGACACCGCCGCGATTGCCGGAGGGACTCCCGCCGAAGGATGATCCACCGAATCCGCCGAACGCACCTCGCTGACGCTGCATCTCCTCGAGTTGCTCAGCGTGCTCCCACTGGTCGCCCCACTTGTTGTAGGCCTGACGTCTCTCCGGGTCGGAGAGCACATCGTGGGCGGCGTTGATCTGCTTGAAACGGTCTTCGGCCGATTTGTCGCCGCCGGTCACGTCGGGGTGGTACTGACGCGCGAGGCGTCGATAGGCGGAGGAGATCTCTTTCTCGGAGGCATCCTTCGGGACGCCGAGGGTCTGGTAGAAGTCAAGGGCCATGACGGAGTCCTATGAAATTGCTGAGTGCCATCCTATCAGGTTTCTGCTGGATATCATCTGACTGAAGTAGGAAAGTTGCATGGATAACACTTAGGTTTATTGACTTGCAGGAATGGTCTGCATACGTTTGAACTCACGCCGATGAGAACACCGCTCAGATTCCATCGGCCACAAGGTTGGCATCCGAACGCCAACACGACCCTGAGAAGGGACAGAGAGGAACCAACGATGAGCAAGATCCTGATCCGCGACCCGTTCGCCGAGTTCGACAGCCTGTTCAACGCCCAGTTCAGCACGGCGCTCGGACGGCGCCCCCGCCGAGGCGGCGCGACCGTCGCCGGCAAGGCGCCGACCGCGTCCTGGCAGTTCCCGGTCAACGTCTACGAGAACGACGAGGGCGTCGGCATCGAGGCCTGGGTGCCTGGATTCGCCGAAGACGAGCTCTCCGTGACCGTGGACGACGGTCAGCTGACGATCCGCGCGGAGCACGCCAGCGACCAGCGCTCCGAGAATGGCGCCGGCAACGACCGCCAGTACCGACGCCGCGAGGTCGCGCGGACCGTGCTGAGCCGCAGCTTCAAGCTCGACCCGAGCTACGACACCGCAAAGATCTCAGCCCACCTGGAAAACGGCGTGCTCGAGCTTTCACTGCCCAAGGGCGAAGAACCCGAACCGCAGAAGATCGCCATCAACACCAGCACGAACAGCGAGCCCGTCGCCCACAGCGACTAAAGGGCCGTCCGTTGCCCCATTCGTGATTCATGCCACAACACCGTCACTCCAGCGAAGGGAGACCTTTGCATAATCCCTTTCCTCCCCCAGCAGGGGGAGGTGCCAAGGGCGGAGGGGGTCCTGCTCCACCAAGTCCTATCTGGTACCCGCGCCGGCAGGACCCCCTCAGTCGCTCCGCGACAGCTCCCTCCCCGCCTACGCGAGGACAGGCTCTGCGAGGGGGAGCAAGTTAATCAAAGGCATCCGCAGGCGGGAATCACGGAATGGCGCGCGCGGTGGACGGAAGTATCCATAGCCCCGGAGCGTCGCAAACCGGCTGTGGTTTAACCTGAGCGCATGGTGCAACGAATGCTGGCTCTCGTCCCCGACGAACAGTCGCGCGATCAGATCGATCTCGTACGCGCGCTCTATGACCGCGAGCAGGTCGACGCGACGCCTCCGCACATCCCAGTGACCGATCAGTTCGACGATCACTACGGACTGGATGCGCTCCAACAGTTGCTGGAGGTCGTGCTGGGGCTGTTTCACCCGTTCATGCTGGAGCTGGGCGCTCCCCAGTGCTGGTATGACGACGGCGAGCATCTCCTCCAGATGCTCGCCGAGCAGGGCGCCGAGGACGCTCAGCGGATTTCCTCGATCGTCTATCGCGACATCTTCCCCGAGCAGGCACCCAACGCGTTGATTCGCTCGCGCTCGCCGCTCGAGCGCACGGCGCTCACGGTCGGCCGATTCCGTCGCGAGGCCGAGGCGCTGAGCGCCGCCGAGTCACTCTCGGCCCAACGCTACTTTCTGGTCGTCACCCACGTCGGCGTCTTCGACGTGAGCGAATCGTCGGAAGGCGTCTCGGGATGGTCGCTGCGCCGATCGTTACCGCTCGGATCGATGATGCTTGATCAGTAGTTCCGCGAAGTCGCTGCGGACCGCCAGGCGAACCGTCCGCGATCGATGCGTGTTTGGAGTACTCTGAGCCAACGACCGATCATGTCAGGTCAGCAGGGACACGGGAGGTGCGCGATGCCGGTGATTACGGTATCCAGCCAGTACGGAGCCGGCGCGCGCGACGTCGCCCGACGCTTGAGTCGTGAACTCGGACTGGAGTACATCGACCAGACGGTGTTGGTCGACGCGTCCAGACAGCTCGGCCGCACGGTCTCGGAAGTGGCTGAGAAGGACGAGCGGACTGATTCGTTCCGAGCACGATTGGGCCACTTCCTCCAGCGCGCGCTCGAACGCTCGGCCGCGGGCGGCGCGATCGATCCAATGCTGGGCTCGGGCAACCTCGAGCTGATGCTCTCGCAGAGCTATCAGGAGCTCTCGGACACGGCCTCGGGCGTCGTCGACGACCGTGCAATTTTGGCGACCACGTCACAGATCATGGAATCGATCGCCCAGCGCGGCAACGTGGTGATCATCGGTCGTGGGAGTCAGATGGTCCTCCGCAACATTCCCGAGACGACGCATGTGCAACTCGTCGCCAGTCCTGAAGTCGCATTGTCCCGAGTGCGCGAGTGGGAGGGCGTCGACGATATCGCCGCGGCGCGAAGCATCGAGGAGTTCAACAAAGGCCGGGCCGCTTTCCATGAGAAGTTCTGGAAGGTCGATGTCTGGTCACCGGTGCTCTACGACGTCGTGATCAACACGACGAATCTCAGCTACGCGCAGGCAGCGAAACTGATCGCAACCGTAGTCGAGGAAAAGGCCGCAGCCAGGGTCTGAAGCGAATCCATCGCCTGTCGCCAGACGTGAGCAGGCGCTATCTGGCTACCTGATCAGACCGCGGAGGATGTCTTCCGCGGCCAGCAGTCGTGGTGCCATCCCGAACTGACCGTGGATCTGCAACCCTTCCGCGTCAAGTCGCTCACGAGAGCCGATCGCCTCTCGGTAGCTGGCCATGACCGGGTGCTCTTCCCCCACCGCGTCGATCAGCATCTCCTCGGTCGAGTCGCGCCAGCGCATGAAATCCTCGGTCGTCGGACCGATCGCGCGGATGTAGCGCGCGCGCTCCAGCAGCTGATTGATCTGTGTGTTGAGGTCCATAGCGCCAGTGTATCGCAGACTCTCAATCGTTCAGATGCTCAGACGCTCGGCCAATGCTCATCCAGCGAGCCACCGCGATCGCTCCAGCGCAGTTGCAGGCCCTCAGGCCAGCGGTCGAACGCGCGCTCAGCGCTCGACGGCTCCAGATGAGCGGGCGTCGACATGGACATGAGCACGCCGTCCTCCTTTGGGTTGTCATACATATTGCGTCGGACATCTTCCTCGACGAAGCCTCGACTGCGGTACAGCGATCGCGCCACGTGGTTCGACTTTCGCACCTCGAGCTGGACGACCACACATTCCAGCCGCTGAGCGAGGCGCAGGACGCAGTTCAGCAGCAACCCACCGAGGCTCAGTCCCTGTTGGTCGGGGTCGACGGCGAAGGTGCACAGATTCAGTTGGTCAACGACATGCCAAGTGCCGAAGTATCCAACAATCCGCTCGCCTCCCTCCAGCCCGCTCAGTTGGTCGACGAGCACATAGAAGACGCTGATCCGTGACTCGGTCAGCTCCCCGACGAAGTAGCGACGGCTCCATCCCGATTCGCCAAAGCAGCGACGGTCGAGCACGCAGACGGCATCGACGTCCTCGAGAGTCATCGGTCGGAGAAGCAACTGACCGGTCATCTGGCGCATTCGTGAGATTGTTCCACGTCAGAGCGTTCGCCGCCGTGAAATCGGCTGGAAATCGGGAGATGCGTCGCGGGTGACTGTGACATCGCAAGTGGGCCCCTATACTTTGTTCAGATTATGACTGATTCTCAGCGGCGTACCGACGCCGGGGCGATGCAACGGTTCCGCCCGGTCGGGAGCCGAACGTGACCGCACTCACGACACCAATGCGACCAGAAGGTCGATCCTGGATTCCCGTATCGATCCTCGTGCTCGGGCGTGTCTTGCGCTTTGCCCTGCCGTATTGGAGGGGCCTCACGGTCACCGCGATCGCGATCCTTTCGACCGCCGGGTTCGCGATCGCGACACCGTGGCTCCTGCGCTGGGCGATCGACACCGCGATCTCCACCGAGATCGTGGAAGGCGACACAGCCATCTCGATCACCGGCTGGCTCGTGGCCGTGGCTGGACTCGCCCTCGTCGGCGCCGCGGTTCTGCGTGGCACTTCGATGTTCGTCCAGCGCTATCTGGCCGAGTGGGTCGGCCAGACGGTCGCCTACGACCTCCGCAATGCGATCTATCAGCGGCTGCAGACGCTCTCGTTCCGCTTCCACGACGGCGCCGAGACCGGCCAGATCATGGTCCGCGCGACTCAGGACGTCGAGGTTGTGCGAATGTTCATCAACTTCGGTGGCGTGCAACTGTCGTTCACGATCGTGCTCGGCGTGGGTACCCTGGTGATCATGCTGCTCATCAACTGGCCGCTGGCCTTGATGGTCTGGGGTTTGATGGTCGTTGTCGCCGCGCGATCCGCATTCGTCGCCCGACGCCTGCGACCGATCTGGAACGACGTCCAAGAGTCACAAGCCCAACTCGGTACCGTCCTTCAAGAAGCCCTCTCCGGGATTCGCGTGGTCAAGGCCTTCGGTCGGGCCGAGTTTGAGGGCCAGAAGTTCGGACGCGCAGCAGGATGGTTGCAACAGCGTTCCTACGACGCCTCGATGGTGCAGGCCGTCAACATGCCGCTGATGACGATGCTGGGCGCGGTCGCGATCGTAATCACCATCTGGTACGGCGGGCGTGAAGTGGTGAACGGCAACTTCACCGTCGGCGAGCTGACGATGTTCCTCATGTTCCTGACCGTCCTGCAGATGCCGATTCGTGGGCTCGGCTGGATGGTAATGATGGTCCCCCGAGCGGCCACGGCCGGCATGCGTATCTTCGAAATCCTCGATCAAGAGTCAGAGGTGCAGGAGCGCCCCGACGCCGTCGCGCCGACACGCCCGCAAGGTCACATCCGCTTCGAAAACGTCGGCTTCTCCTACGACCCACGTTCGCCCGTGCTCGGAGGGATCGACTTCGAGGCGAAGCCCGGCGAGCTGATCGCCCTGCTCGGACTGACCGGCAGCGGCAAGACGACGGTGGTCAATCTGATCCCGCGCTTCTACGACGCCAGCGTCGGTCAAGTCGCCTTCGACGGTCAGGATGTCCGCGATTGGCCGCTCGAGGCCTTGCGACAGCAGGTCGCCATTGTGCAGCAAGAGGTGTTCCTCTTCGCCGCGTCGCTCAAGGAGAACATCGCCTACGGACGTCCAGACGCGACCGACGAGGAGATCGAGGCGGCCGCCAAGCTGGCACGAATTCATCACTTCATCAACCGACTGCCCGAGAAGTACGACACCTGGGTCGGAGAGCGCGGAGCCAATTTCTCGGGCGGTCAGAAGCAACGCATCGCGATCGCCAGAGCGTTGCTCATGGATCCGCGCGTATTGATCTTCGACGACTCCACCTCGTCGGTCGACGCGGCCACCGAGTTCGAGATCCAGCAGGCGATGGCTGCCCTGATGCGCGGTCGGACGACGTTTGTGATCGCGCACCGTCTGCGTTCGCTCCGCGAGGCGGACCAGATTCTCGTGCTCGACAAGGGGCAGATCGTCCAACGGGGCAAACACGACGAACTCCTCCGAGCGGGCGGCCTCTATCGCGAAATCTATGAGCTCGAGCTGCGCGACCAAGAGTCAGGCACCGCGTCGCCGCTGGAGGCGGTCGCAGCAGCGGGCGGGAGCGGCTAAATGGGCATGATGGGCGGCGGAATGGCCGGCGGTTGGACCTCCAATCTCGGCGGCGGTGGACAAGGCCCGCGTAGCGCTTGGGCGAGCTCCGCCGCGATGGCCGACGGCTGGGACAAGGAATACGGCTCGCTCTACAACCCGCGCTTGGTGCGGCGATTCGGACGCTACATCGGACCCCACAAGCGTCGCCTCACGGCGGCGATCATCGCGAACGCGCTCTTCGCGGTCGCGTTCAATATCCAGGTGCTTGTTGTCTATCGAGCCCTCGAAGGAGCGCTCGATAATGGCGTGACCTCCGAGCTCGATCGCATCGCCGTCGCCTTTGGCGTGATCATTCTGGTTTCATGGGGCACCGAGTTCCTGCGTCAGTGGCTGATGGCCAACGTCGGACATCCCATCCTGCGTCGAATGCGGCAGGAAGTGTTCGATCACCTCATGCGTCTGGAACACCGCTTCTACGACCGCGGCGAGGTCGGCGCGATCATGTCTCGCGTCACCTCCGATGTCCAAGTGCTGCAAGAGATGCTCACTTCTGGTGTGCTCACCGTAATCGGCGACATCTTCGGTCTCGCGATCATCATGGCCGTGATGCTGTTCATCGATTGGCAGCTCGCTCTGGTGTCGTTTGCCGTGCTGCCGATTCTGATCGTCTCCATGGTCTTCTGGAGCAGGCGCGCACGGAAGGCGTTCCTCGAAACGCGAGTGGCGATCGCCGCCGTGAACTCGACCCTGAACGAAGACCTCAACGGTGTGCGCGTTGTCCAGAGCCTCAATCGCGAGTCGGAGAACGCCAAGCGCTTCGACCGCATCAACAACTGGAACCTCCGCGCGACGCGTCGTGCAGGAATGCTCTCGGCCGCGATCATGCCGCTCGTCGAGATCCTGATCGCCCTCGCGACCGCGCTGATCATCGTCGTGGCGGCAGCCCGATTGAACGGCGGCAGCCTGGACGAAGCGACCGGTGTCGCTGCGATCATCGCATTCGCGATTGGGATTCAGCGATTCTTCGACCCAGTCCGCGACCTCGTCCTGCAGTACACGATGTTCCAGCGTGCGATGGCCGGCGCCGAGCGCGTCTTTGAAGTGCTCGACACCGATCCAGAGATTGAGGACGCCGCCGACGCGAAAGACCTCCCCGACATCACCGGACTGGTGCGCTTCGACAACGTCTCGCTCGAATACGTCGATGGTGTGCGCGTCCTGTTTGACCTCGACCTCGAGGTGCAACCGGGCGAGACCGTCGCCCTGGTCGGTGAGACCGGCGCGGGCAAAACGTCGATCACTTCGCTCATCACACGAAACTACGAGGTCACCGAAGGCGCCGTCCTGATCGATGGATACGACGTGCGCGAAGTGAGCCGAGCCTCGCTGGTGCAGCGAGTCGGTGTCGTCTTGCAGGATCCCTTCCTGTTCTCCGGCTCGGTGCTCGATAACATCATGTACGGCAACCTCGAAGCGACGCGTGAGCAAGCGATCGCTGCCGCTCAGGTGGTCGGCGCGGACGAATGGATCGAGCGCCTGCCGCGGAGTTACGACACCACGCTCGCGGAGCGCGCTCAGAACCTGTCAATCGGACAACGTCAGCTCATCGCCTTCGCGCGAGCAATCCTCAGCGACCCACGCATTCTCATCCTCGATGAGGCGACCGCCAACGTGGACTCGCAGACCGAGGCGATGATCCAGGAAGCGATCGCACGAGTGATGATGGGACGCACGGCGTTCGTGATCGCCCACCGACTGTCCACAATCCGCTCCGTCGACCGGATCATCGTTCTGGAGTACGGCAGAATCCTCGAGCAGGGTTCACACGATGAGTTGCTGTCGATCGACGGCCACTACGCGAAGCTCTATCGAATGATGTACGCAGCCCAAGAATCGGTGGAATTCGATGAAGACGCCGCACTCGCCGTGCTCGATCGCATGCGCGAACGGCTCAATCCGAACGGTCGCAACGGGACGAACGGCACCGGAGCAGCGAGCGATCGCGGAGAGCCAGCACTCGCCATAGATTGATGCAGACCAAGCGTGATTCAGAGCGATGCCTCAGGTTCTGAAATCTCATGCCGGGAATGCGGCTCGGTCGTTGCTGCAGATGCCGTGTTCTGCAACACCTGCGGTGTTCGTGTCCAAGAACGTTGTTCCGACTGTCAAACGCTGAATCCGCCAGGAAGCGTCTATTGCCGAGAGTGCGGTTTACGGCTGAGCGAATCCTCAAGCTCGACTGGCGCCAGTCAGCGTCTCCAGTCTGACGGATGGGGCCGAAGGCCCCAAAGCGCTCCGACCTCGTCCACGGGAACGGCTTGTCCTCGCTGCCAGACAGCAAACGATCCCGGCGCGATGTTTTGCTTCTCGTGCGGCCTGCCCTTCGACGAAGCGACGACGGGACGAATTCAGTTCGACCCAAGTCGGACTGAGAGTGGTTTCAAGCCGGTCGGATTCTGGGCGCGACTCCTCGCAATGGTCATCGATCTGGTCGTGCTGGGAATCGTCGACGCGGTGCTCGGCGTCCTCCTGTTCGATGGTCCGCAATCGAACGGATCGTCTTTGCTCACACTGCTATTGTTCGCGGGCTACTACACGCTCGGTGTATCCATGTTCTCGACGACATTAGGCAAACGAGCGATCAATGCCTACGTGCTCCGTCCGGACGGCTCCAAAGTCAGCGCCTTACGAGCATTTGCGCGTTGGCTCGCGTACATTCCGTCGGCACTGCTACTGTTCGTCGGCTTCCTGATTGTGGCGTTCCGCGAAGACAAACAAGGACTACACGATCGATTCAGCGACACCGTCGTCGTCTATCGATAACCGCGCCGTCGCATGGGCCCACTGTTGATCTTCGCGCTGGGTGTGGCGCCAGGTATCGTCTGGCTCAGATTCTTCCGACGCCGCGACGGCTACCATCCGACGCCTACACGCATGCTCGCGATCACCTTCGCGCTGGGCATGCTGTCGACGATTCCTGCAGGCATATTGAGCCTCGTCGTCATCGATGTCGGTTCATTTGATCCCGACGCCGTAGAGTTGGGCTCTGTTGCCGCAGTGATGTTGCTCGTCGTCGGTCCGGTGGAGGAGGTCTGTAAGTTCCTCGCAGTGCGGATCTACGCGTTCCGAAGCTCCTACTTTGACGAACCATCAGACGGACTCATCCTCGCTGCGGCTGCCAGTCTGGGGTTCGCCTCGCTCGAGAACGTGCTGTACATCACCTCCTACGGACCCGAGGTGATGCTCGTGCGAGCGCCCCTCAGCACCTTGGGACACGTGATCTTCGCGAGTTTCTGGGGTGAGGCGCTGGGTCACCGCGTGCAAACAGATTCGGCAAGCCCGTTCTGGGCGACACTCGGCCTACCAGTCGGATTGGCACTTGCCGCGACGACGCATGGCATGTTCAACGTCGCGGTGACGGTCGCGCCCTGGGCGTCGCTGCTATTCATCGGCTTCGGACTCTGGTGGGTCCTGCGTCGACTCGGCAGAGCGCGCACGATGTCACCGTTCCGATTGAGGCGAAACTATCCCCACACAGCGTGCCCGCAGTGCGGACGCCGAATCAGCGTGGTCGCTCGATTCTGCAGTGGTTGTGGCTCGGCGTTGGCGATTCCCGATGACGGTCCATTCTGGTGCGCCTCCTGCGGGAGTCCCAGCAGACCTGATGCCGCATTCTGCAGCAGTTGCGGCGACCGTTTCGAGCGCCGCTAGGGCGATAGCGATTCAAACAGACTGCCCTGATCGGTCGCCTGCTGTGGCTGCGTCAGCCCGAGATGACTCCACGCCGCAGGCATCGCGACTCGTCCCCTCGGTGTGCGCGCCAGAAATCCCAGTTGGATCAGATAGGGCTCATAGACATCCATCACGGTGTCTGTGTCTTCCGCTACAGCAGCCGCGAGCGTATCTAGACCGACCGGGCCACCGTTGAAGCCCTCGATCAATGCGCGGAGCAATCCGCGATCATGCTCGTCGAGCCCGAGCTCATCCACGCGCAGTCGACGCAGCGCTTCGTCGGCGACCGCCTCCGTGACCACGCCATCGGCGCGGACCTCTGCGAAATCGCGAACACGTCGCAACAGCCGATTCGCGATCCGTGGCGTACCGCGGGCACGTTCGGCGAGCGTCAAGGCGCCGGCCGGCTCGAGCTGGACATCCATCGCCTCGGCCGACCGAACGAGCACGCGCTCGAGTTCGGAGGTGCTGTAAAAGTCGAGCCGCTGCACCATCCCAAACCGATCGCGCATCGGCGGCGAGATCATCGCGTAGCGAGTCGTCGCGCCAATCAGGGTGAACGGCTTCACCGAGAGCTGCACGCTCCGAGCCGCCGGTCCGCTGCCGATCATCATGAAGAGCTGGTAATCCTCCATCGCCGAGTACAGCACTTCCTCGGCCGAGCGGGGCACGCGGTGAATCTCGTCGATGAATAGCACGTCGTGCGTCTGCATCGTGGTCAGGATCGCTGCGATGTCACCCGCGCGTTGGATTGCCGGCCCGCTGGTCGGTCGGAGATTGACGCCAAGCTCCCGCGCGACGATCCGCGCCAACGTCGTCTTACCCAGACCTGGTGGTCCGTAGAGCAGGAGGTGGTCGAGTGCTTCGCCTCGCTGCTTCGCCGCGTCGACAGAGATACGGATTGCTTCATGCACCGTCGACTGGCCAACAAACTCGTCAAGTCGGGTCGGACGCAGCGCGCGATCGTGATCGTCGCCGTCCGACTCTGCCCCGTCGATCACTCGACCGGTCGCCGTTCCCTCCTCGGGGACATCTGATACCTCGTCGGGCTGACCTGGCGTCGTCATAGCGCTCGCCGCTGGAGGTAGGCGTTGCGGCTGGCCACCGCGAGCGGATGGAGCGGCTTGCCAGTGTGGAGCTGGCTGGTCAGTCGACGCTCGAGGAACATCTCCGCAGCAGCAAACAGATCGTGCTCGGCCGCCGCCGCCACCGCGACCAGACCGGGATCGCGATCCACTTTCTGTGGATCAATCTTGTCGGCGAGGAACACAGCCAACGCTTCGAGCGAAAAGTCAGGGTGAGCGGTCGTGTGATATGCAATCGCGGAGAGGATGTCTTCGTGCGCGACGTCCATCGTCTCGCGAGCGTAGGCCGCCGCCAGCGGCCCATGCAGCACGATCGGCGCGGCGAGCTCGTGCTCACCGATCGGCACGCGATAATGCCGCGACAACGCGATCAGTTCCGCATCGGTGCAATGGCGGAAGAGGTCGTGACCGGCCGCACCTGCGACGCAGACATCTCGGTCGAGTTCGTGGACGGTCGCGAGCCGCATGGCGCCGCGCTCCACCCGCTCGACGTGCTTGCGTAGCTTCTTCGGTCGGTCGGACATCGTCTCGGCGAATCGCTCGCGGATCGTGAGCGGGTCCGTGAGTGCCTGAGTCATCAGCGACCTCGCCGCCGGCGCTTGTCTTCGTCTGGCTGTTGCAGCTGGACGCCAATGAAATCCGACACAGCGACACCAAGGTCGAGCGCTTCCTGGTGTGTCGGAAAGCGGCCGATTCGCATTCTCCCGCCGTCGGCGAACGCGATGTACGCCGTGTGCGTTCCGCTGAACTGGAGAAGCAGCGGTCGCGAGCGCTGCTGCGTCATCGTCACGGTCTCGACGTCGTACAGCTCGAAGCTGAATTGTCGATTCACCAACCACAGAATCGATTGTCGGACATTCGCGACATCGTCTTGGAGGTCAAAGTCGACCTCGAGCACGTCGCCACCGACCACGCCAAGGATCGCCCAAAGAATTCCGCCGATGAAGTAGCCCGCCGCCGCGCCGATCACCGCCACGCCGAGCGGATCGGCGCCGCCAATGACAATGACGGCCACGACCGCCACAATCACCGCAGGGATGGCGCCGTACGCCCAGTTTGGCAGCGGAGACCAAAACGTGCGAAGCCGAAGCGTATCCTGATTGGGATAGGAGAGCCGCACGATGGAAGATCGCGTTTTGGGCGCAACCGGTTCAGGCGCATCAGCGGGGCGACGGCGACGTCTTCGAGCCATAATCAGAGGCTATCCGATACGTCGGTCGGTGGGAGCGGTCCTCGCAGTGATGATCTGGGCAATCTGGCTGTCGCCGGCGTCGGCCTCGGACATGGTCCTGTCAGGCAGCCGATACTCGGCGCCGCTGTGGAGCTGGCTCACCGCGATCGTCGTGTCCGTCGCGCTGAGCATCGCCGGGCTGGCGATCGGCTACTGGTTTCTGCGCAAGCGCTCGCGGCTCGACGAATCCAAGTAGCACGACAAAGCGCGCTCCCGCGGGAGCGCGCTTTGCGTTGTGCAGTCTCAGGACCGCCGCAGACCTGGTTAGATCTCCAGCAGCTCGGCGACCTTCTCGCGGTGGTGGTCAGCGTCGCCCCACATCAGCTCGGCCATCTTCTGACGGCGGAAGTAGAGCTGGATGATGTACTCCTTGGTGAAGCCAATGCCACCGTGAATCTGCTGACCGTGCGCGACGACGCGGCGAGTCGCGTCGGAGCACCAGGCCTTGGCCATGGCGACCTGCAGCTCGGCGTCGGGCTCGTTTTCGGTGACGGCCCAGGCGGCGCGGTACATGATGAACCGCGAGCCATCGACGTCCGTGATCATGTCGGCGGCCTTGTGCTGGATCGCCTGGAAGGAGCCGATCGGGCGACCGAACTGAATGCGCTCTTTGGCGTAGTCGACCGAAATCTCGAAGTCGCGCTGGGCCAGTCCGACGAGGTAGGCGCAGTACGCGACCGTGTAGTAGCGCTTGGCGACGTCGATGATCGGCCAGGCACCGCCCTCGGGGCCGAGCAATGCGTCGGCGCCAACGCGGACGCCGTCGAGCTTGACCTCGCACTGCTTGTCACCAGCGATGGTCTGCAGAACGGTCGTCGACACGCCCTCGGCGTTGCCAGGGACGAGGAACATCGAAACGCCCTCGTCGCCCTGGGAGCCTGGTGTCCGCGCGACCAAGACAATCGTGTCGCTCACGTGGGCGTCAGGGACGAACAGCTTCGTGCCGTTGAGCACGTAGCCGCCCGAGCCATCCGAAACGGCCGAGGCCTCCACGCCAGAGCTGTCGAAGCGGGCCGACGGCTCGGTCAGCGCGAGTGTCATCACGTGCTGGCCAGCAGCGACCGCGGTGCAGTACTGCTGCTTCTGCTCGTCGGTGCCGACGGCCTCGACCAGGCCGGACGCGAGCACGGTGTTGATGAACGGTCCGGGGACCAAGGCGCGCCCGAACTCTTCGAGGAGCACGCACAGGTCGAGGAAATGGAGGCCCGCGCCACCAAGCTCCTCAGAGGTAATCAGGCCCATCCAACCCTGGTTGGCCATGCCATTCCAGAGATCGTCGGTGTAGCCGCGCTCGTCTTCTTCCATGTCGCGGACGAGCTTTTCGGTGCACTCGTTGGTCAGGAAGTCGCGAGCAAAGTTCTTCAGCAGTTCTTGTTCTTCAGTCAGTCCGAGGTCCATGTCATCCTCCGTGGCGGCCCAGTTACGTCACTGAGTCCGCAGATGTACGTCGCAAAGGGGGCACGCCGGAACGCGCAACGAGTTTGAGGCTATCCGATACCTCCCTATCGCGCTACCAGTCAGCGCAGATCTGGAGCATCACCCTGCAAGTCGACTCGCTGCCCGATATGTCAAGCCCGACAAATGAGCGCGCAGGCGTTGAAACTCAGAACGTTTATGCAATACGATTTGCTTCAGATGCGAAGAGTGATCAACAGTTTCCCCAGAGCGATACCCACGAAAGGACACATCCATGGTCCAGAACCCGCCGCCAGGCAGCCAACGAATCTTGCCCTATCTCAACTACGCCGATCCAAAAGCAGCAATCGCATTCATCGTCGACGCGTTCGGCTTTGAGCAGGGACTCCTGCTGGAGATGCCGGACGGGAGCATTGGCCACTGCGAGCTCCAGCGCGACGGTGAAACGATCATGCTGGCCGGCGAGTTCGCCGAGGGCGGACTGAGTAGCCCCAAGTCGCTCGGTGGCGTACACGCCTCAGTCGTCGTCTACGTCGACGACATCAACGCCCACTACGAACAGGCCAAGGCAGCTGGGGCACAGATCGTCCAGGAGCCGATTGACCAGTTCTACGGCGACCGCACCTATCGCGCGCTCGATCCTGAGGGCGTCGGTTGGGACTTTCATCAGCACGTCCGCGACGTCACCCCCGAAGAGATGGCCGCCGCGATGGCCGAAATGCCACAGGAATCACAGGAGTAGAGAGCAATGACCGAACCACAGCCTTCAGTTACCCAATCGATTGTCACCGCGCTGTCGTATGACGACGCGCCCGCGATGATCGAGTTTCTCTGTCGCGCCTTCGGCTTCGAGGAGCGATTTCGCCTCGACATGCCCGACGGCAGCATCGGCCACGCGTCGCTCTACTACGACGACTCGGAGCTGACGCTGGCCACCGCATATCCCGAGGGTGGTCTGGGCGGACCAGGCGATCTCGCGCACTTGCATTCAAGCGTGATGGTCTACGTCGACGATGTCGACGCGCACCACGCTCATGCAGCCGCCGCCGGCGCGGAGATCCTGCAACCGCCCGAGGACCAGTTCTACGGTGACCGCGTCTATCGCGCCAAAGACCCCGAAGGCGGCCTCTGGATGTTCCACCAGCCGATCGAGGCGATCGACCCCGAGGAGCTCCAGCGTCGCGTCGACGAATAGGAAAAAGGACCGCAGCGGATTACTCGCCGAAAGTGATCCGCTTGTTGGTCCGTACGCGGACGATCACGCCGGGCATCGGCTCGTCGCTTTCGGTCGGGTACTTGTCGAGCTCCCAGTAGCGCGGTGTTAGCTCGTCGAGCAGCCCGTGATGTTCGACGTCGACAATCTCGGCCGTGCCGCGCAGCTCGGTGTAGCGACCGCCGTTTGCCTCGTCGTGAATGCTGACCGAGACCGCAGGATTGTTGCGCAAGTGTCGAGCCTTCAGCGCGGTGGAGGACGTGTAGAACTCAATGTCATCAGCTCCACCGTCGACGGCGCGACGATGCCAGACGACCGAGGATCGCGGTTGCCCCTTCGAGCTCACCGTGGCCACGTGAGCGAAGTGCGGCGGATTGAGCAAGTCACTGCCAGCCGATTCCGGTCGGACCATCGACGGCAGCGGGAACTCGTGAGGGACAACCACACGCTCAATCTCGATCGTCACCTGCCAGCCTTCGCCCGAACCCTCCTTGTAGGGATAGTCGGTACCGAGATAGGTGTGCGAGATCTCGTCGACATCGGACCAGCCGTTGCGCGGCGTCAGGGACGCGGTCCCAACGACCTCGAGCACGCGATACGGGTTGTTCAGGTCGTGAACGGTGAGCGAAACGCGCGGCTCGCGCTGCATGTTCAGCACCTTGCGAAACTTAAGCCCAGTGCTGAAGCGAATCGCCTCGACCGAGCCGTCATCGGCGACGCGCGCAGGAATGATCCAAACGGGCGAGGACTGCGGCGAACCATCGGGGTTGACCGTGACGATGTGTCCGAAGTGAGGCGCGCCGCAGAGATCGGCGTGTTCGGCGGGGACTGATGCCATGAGATGTTCCGTTTCCATGGGAATGGCAGAGGCGGGGACATCGCCCCGCCTCTGCGTGTTGACAAATCGGCTGGTGTCGATGTCCTAGCGACTGAGCGTCGCCGAGTAGCCGCCGAATCGCGCCTGGCCAGGCATGGCGTGCTGCTCGACCTCGACATTGACCACGGCCGGCTTGCCGGAGGCCATCGCCCGCTCAATCGCGGGACCGATGTCGTCGGGCTTGGTCACGTGCTCGCCGTGTCCGCCGAGTGCGATCGCGATGTCCTCGTAACGCTGGCTGAAGCCGAGCGTTCGGCCTGGCGTGTCGTTCGAGCCGGCAGTCCAGCCGGCATTGTTCGAGATCACGATCGTCGCCGGCAGGTTGTGCCGAACCATCGTGTCGATCTCTTGCACGTTCATCAAGAACGAACCGTCGCCGACAAACCCGATCACCTGTCGCTCGGGCGCGGCGGCTTTGGCGCCCAGCACGAACGGCAGTCCGACGCCCATGCAGCCGTTGGGACCCGGATTGAGTCGGCCGCCTTCGGCGAAGGAGGGGATGTACTGACGCGCAAAAGCGAGCGTCGCATTTCCGTCGACGCAGACGACAGCATCGCGATCCATACGCTGCACGACCTCGTCGGCGAGGCGCAGCGGGTGGATCGGTACGGTCGATGAGTGCGCCTGCTCGAGCGACTGCTGGCGACGGTTGTCATCCGACTCACGGAGGTCGGCGATCCAGTTCGTCGGTGGGGTGAGGCCAGCTTCTTTCGCTGCCGCGGTCAGTGCGACCAGCGCGCGCTTGGCGTCGGCGACCATGCCGACGGTCGCTTCTTTGTTGTGACCGATCTCGGTCGGGTCGGTGTCGACGTGAATCACCTTGAGGTCTGGCGCCCAGCGCGGCGGCAGACCAGAGCCCACAACGAAGTTCAGACGCGTACCAACGACCACCGCCACGTCGGCCTCACGGAAGGCTTTGGAGCGAGCGGCGATGAAGCAAAGGTCATGGTCTTCTGGGACGACGCCACGGCCCTGCGGCGTCGTGTAGAAGGGAATCTGTGCGGTTTCGACGAACTCGCGCAGCTCGGCCGCAGCGTCGGACCAGAAGACGCCGGTTCCGGTGAGCACGATCGGACGCTCGGCATTGGCGAGCAGCTCAATCGCTTCCTTGACCTGGTCAGGGTCGGCGCCTGGCCGCGAGCGTCCACTGCTGGCGTTGGGGAACCAGACGGTCTCGTCGTCCGACTGTTGGTAGAGCGTGTCGCCAGGCAGGTCGAGATAGGTCGGACCTGGCTTCGGTCCCTGCGCCTCGCGATAGGCGAGGTTGAAGAACTCGGGCATACGCGCCGAGTGGGTCACGCGACTGGCCCAGCGAGTGACCGGCACCGCCATCGCGAGCTGGTCGTACTCCTGGAAGTCATCGCGTTCAAACGACGAAAACGCCGCCGCGCCGCCGAGCGCAACCATCGGCACGCCGTCGAGATACGCGTTGGCGACGCCGGTCAGCAGATTGGTTGTCGCCGGTCCCGAGGCGGCCATGCAGACGCCCGGCACGCGCTTGACACGCGCGTAACCGTGCGCAGCCATTGCCGCGCCCTGTTCGTGTCGACAGTCGATCGTGCGGATGCCATGCTCGGCCGCGAAGCCGGCCGCCTCAATGATCGGTCCGCCCATGATGTAGAAGAGGTCTTCCACCCCTTCGTTGACCATCTGTCGGGCGAGCAGCTCCGAACCCATTTGTTCTGGCATGATGTTGTCCTCTTCACGGATTCCTGCTCTCCCTCCCACGGGAGAGCCACTGTTCAACTAGTCCTCGACCTCGTAGCGATGCAGGACCGGGCGTCCGGTCGTGAACTGGCGGATGCCGGCCATCCCGGCCATCGCCTCTGATGTGCCGTGCGCCTCGAGGTCTTCTTGGGTGGCCCAGTTCTCGAAGAGCAGGTAACGCGTGTCATCGTCGACCGAGCGGAAGAGATCGTAGTTGTTGCAGCCCGCGTCCTCCGCCTTGACCTTGGCGGTCGCGGTCGCCATGAACGCCTCAAACGCTTCGTTCTGACCCTCGCCGATGTTGAACTCCACCGTCAGTCCCTTGGCCATCTCAATCTCCATTCAGTTGGTTGCAGCCTGTCGGCTGTTGTTGCACGGTGCGGCGGTGACCGCATCCGGAAAAGACAGGTTCGGGCAATATGTTAGCGCTCACGACCGTCTGTGCGCCTCAATGCCGGCACATGCTGGCCAGCGGAACTCGTCGAAACACTCGTCATAGCCGCGTTACGCGCAAGAATGTCGATGGTAGGGAAAGTTCCAACGTCTCGACACCGCGTAGACTAGCTACATGCTCGAATCGCTACGCATGGACGGCAAGCGCGTAATCGTGACCGGAGCCGGACGCGGGCTCGGTCGACAGATGGCGCTGCACCTCGCCGACGCCGGCGCCGACATCGTCTGCGCCGCGCGGACTCGCACCCAGATCGCCGCCGTCGCCGAGGAAATCGAGGCCAAAGGTCGACGCGCGCTGATCATCCCCACCGATGTCAGCGATTCATCGCAAGTGGACGCCATGGTGTCGCAGACGATCGATGAGTGGGGTGGATTTGAAGTGATGATCGCCAACGCCGGTGGTGGAGGCGCGGCATCGCTGAAACACGTTACCGAAGTCTCGGACGATGATTGGCGCGACACCGTCGACCTCAACTTCTCGAGCGCCTTCTACTGCGCCCGTGCCGCCGCGAGACACTTCCGCGACGCCGAGAAACCAGGCAACATCATCACCGTTGCTTCCGGAACCGCTCTCCGAGGCGACGCCCGACTCTTCGTCTACGGCGCTGCCAAAGCAGGCGTCATCACGTTGACCCAGGCACTCGCAACCCAACTCGCCCGAGAGCAGATCCGGGTCAACTGCATCGTCCCAGGCTTCGTTGCACAGAAGACCCTCGAGGATCGCGACGAAATCGAGCGCGCGCGAAATCAGGGCTCGCGGATTCCCATCGGCAGAATCGGCGAAGCCTGGGAACTCGGTCCGCTGGCGGTCTATCTGGCCTCCGACGCCTCTGGATACATGACCGGCGAGGCGTTCATCATCGACGGTGGCGGCCTCGCGGGAGGTCTCGCGCCGACCGGATGGGATGTGCAAACCGGGATCGGGGGAATACCGTCGTGAGCCCACAGAATCCCGACCAGTCATCACTGCAAAATCCGGTCTCCCCGCCTGAAGTCGGCGAGGGCAAACTCCAAGGCTTCGACCTCACCGGTCGACGCGTGATTGTCTACGGCGCGGAGAAACCCGTCGCCACGGCAATCGTCGACGGTCTGCGAGAGGCGGGCGCCAGCGTCGGCGTGACCAGCGCCAACACCGACGGCACCTCGCTGTTTCGATTAAAGAAGGCTGGCAGTGGTGGTCCAACCGAGGCCGTCGAGCTCTCCAACGGCACCAACGTGCATGTCGCCACACGCAAGCTCAGCAAAGAGCTAGGCGGTGTCGACGCCGCGATCGTCGTGCCCCACCTCTACTTCGCCGCGCCGATCCGCAAGACGTTGGATGCCGATGTCCAGCGAGTCCTGATGTCCAACCTGGGCGGTACCTACGCGGCATTTCGGAGCGCCAGCCGCGAGTTTCGCGGTCGACCCGGTCGGCTGATCGCCGTCCTCGACGCGTCGGCTGTGCGAGGTCTCACGAACCTCAGTCTGTACAGCGCTGCTCAGTCGGGCGTGATTGGGCTCGTCCGAGCCCTGAGCCAGGAGCTCGCGCCGACAGGCACGACCGTCAACGCGATCGTGGTCGGCTGGACGGACAGCTCGCCCGGCCGAGGTCCATCGTCGGCGGACGAAAACTTGCTCCTCCGCTTCATTCCCATGCGCCGATTCGGGGAGGCATCAGAGGCAGCCCCGCTAGCCGTCTACCTCGCCTCCGAAGCGAGCGGCTACATCACGGGCCAGACCATCCAAGTCGACGGCGGAGTGCTGAAGCACCTGTAGACCGTCGTGTCGAACGCAGATCCATAGTCTCCAAGTTCGTGAAAGCAAAGGATATCTCGTATCCTTTGTCTTCAGACAATATGAGGCAACGGATCGATGCGCGGACGCTACGTTCACCGAGTCTGGAAACCGAGATCGGATGCGCTAGCTCCGCGACGGTTTCGCCGTGAGTGTGACTACTCGCCGTTCATCCCCGATCCGCTGGGGACTGCTGGATTCAGTTTGTCATCAGAGCTAGCCGCCGATCTCGCCGATGCCGAAACTGCCATCACGCGCCTACAGGTTCCCGATGACCGCCTCCTCGATCCGCTCACGCACCTGCTGATGCGTTCTGAGTCAATCGCCTCATCGCGAATCGAAGACATCCACGTGGATGCTCGAGACTTCGCTCACGCTGAGGCCCGGCAGCGGATCGGGCGGCGCGTTGGGACACGGGCGCGGGAAGTGATCAGCAACGTCGAAGCGATGCAGCTCGCCATCGGCGAGGCAGCATCGGCAGATCAACTATCCGTCCAGCAGTTGCTGAACGTTCATCAGGTGCTCATGCGCGACCATCTGTCGACAGCCGGGCAGGTGCGGACCGTGCAGAACTGGATTGGCGGAAACGACCACAATCCCTGTGGAGCCGATTTCGTGCCGCCGCCGCCAGAGGACGTTCCCGCGTTACTGGAGGACTTGTGCGCCTTCTGCAATGCCGATCACGTCTCTCCGCTGTTGCAAGCAGCGATCGCGCACGCGCAGTTCGAGACCATCCACCCCTTCGACGACGGCAATGGCAGAACTGGTCGTGCGCTGATTCATGTCCTGCTGCATCGGCGGAAGCTCTCGCCACGGTTCACGCTCCCGGTCAGCGTCTCGCTCTCGCACGCCCGACAGGCGTACATCAATGGACTCACTGCCTTCCGCAACGATGATCTAGAGCACTGGCTTGGAATCCTCACGACGGCTGTCCTGAGCAGTTGTGCCTTGGCGGAGCGCTATCGACAGTCCATTACCGAGCTACAAGCCGATTGGCAGCAACGGTTACGCGACCACACCAATCCTCGCTCGGACGCCGCTGCTTGGATCATTCTGCAACGACTGCCGGCCTACCCGGTGCTCAATCGCACCGATGCCATCGAGTTCTGTGAACGTAGCGAGCCTGCTGTCGATCACGGACTAAGGCAGCTAGAGCAAGCAGGCGTCCTTGAACCGATCCGCGAACAATCTCCCAGTCGCCGTAGCTGGGAGCCGTCTGGCCTCATCGATCTGATCGTCAAACTTGAGCGAGAAGCCGACGTCGGTCTTCGCCCAGGATGAGTCCCCTAAACTAAGCCAATCAACATTGGACTTCAGGAGTACACCGGTGACCGACTACGAAAACATCATCTACCGCGTCGAGGACCGCAAAGCCTATGTGACTCTCAATCGACCAGAAAAGCTCAACGCACTCTCCATCGCCCTCCAGGACGAGTTGTCCCAGGCGATGTGGGAAGCCGACAACGACACCGCCGTCCACTGCGTGATCCTCAGTGGAGCGGGACGCGCGTTTTCGGCCGGATACGACCTGACCGGCTCGACCCGCGACTCGCAGGAGACCTACGACAAGGTCTACCGCGGTCGGGTCACCTTCGACGACGACACCTGGGGCATGGAAAAGGCCCAGCGCGCACGGATGGCGATCTTCGACATGCACAAGCCGGTGATCGGCAAGGTGCACGGCTACTGTCTGGCCGGCGGCACGGACCTCGTCCTGCTCTCGGACATCATCATCGCCGCCGAGGACGCCGTGATTGGCTTCCCGCCCGTCCGTGCGATGGGCGCGCCGCCAGCTCACATGTGGCTCTACCACGGTGGTCCGCAGTTCGCCAAGCGCATGCTGCTGACCGGTGACAGCATCTCGGGGGCCGAAGCGGCGAAACGTGGACTTGTCTACGACGCCGTACCAGCCGACCGACTCGACGAAGAAGTTGAAGATCTTGCCAACAAGATGGCGATGATCGACCACGAACTGCTCTCAGCCAACAAGCGGATCGTCAACCTGGGTCTTGAGATCATGGGCGCTCGCACGTTGCAGCGGCTGGCCTCCGAGAATGACGCTCGCGCACACCTCGCTCCCGCAGTGATGGAGTTCGGCAAGATGTCGCGCGAGAAGGGGCTCAAGGCTGCCCTCGAGTGGAGAGACAACCGATTCGGAGACGGTCGCGGCTCCTCGGCGGCGCAACAACGCAAGGCCTCGGCGACCTAATCACCATGGCTACTTCAGACCGATTTCGGCTAGACGGACAGGTCGTCCTGCTCACCGGAGCAGGACGCGGCCTTGGCCGTGCGATGGCCATGTCCTTCGCTGACGCAGGCGCAAAGGTCTCTGGAGCATCGCGCACGATGTCGCAGCTCGAGGAGACGGCTGAGCTGGTCGCTGAGCGCGGCGGCGAGGCCATTTCCATCTCGACCGATGTCACCGATGCCGCCGCGGTCGAGGCGATGGTTCAGCAGACGATCGACCACTTTGGCCGCGTCGATGTGCTCATCAATAACGCCGGCGGCGGCGCCGAAGGCGATGGTTCGCCACTCACAGATCTGACCGACGAACAGTGGCGCTGGGGCATCGACATGAATCTCACGTCGCAGATGCTCTGCGCTCGCGCGGTCCTGCCGCATATGACCGAGCGTGGCTCGGGCGTGATCATCAACGTGGCCAGCGGATTCGGCCTGCGCGGTGGTCGCGACAACTGGATGTACGTTTCGGCCAAGGCTGGCGTGATCAACCTCACTCGCTCGCTCAGTGTGACCTACGGCCCGGCCGGCGTGCGCACCAACTGCATCGCGCCGGGCATCTTTCCGCACACGCCACAAGCGCTCGAGCGCTGGCGAGGCGGTCGGTACATCCCCGTCGGTCGGGCCGGACTCGCGTGGGAGATGGGACCGCTGGCGGTCTTTCTCTCGTCAGACGCTGCGGCCGGGATCAACGGCGAGACCATCGCCCAGGACGGCGGAGGACTCGCCGCAATCGGACCGACCGGCTGGGCGCCCAGCATTCCGCTGTCCGAGCCATCCTGAGGGAGCGTGCCATGGCCGACTTCATCCCGACTCCCAATCCCGAGCAACCCGACGATCCGTTCCTGCTCAAAGGGCGTGTCGCCCTCGTCTTGGGCGCCGGCGACCCGCTCGGGCGAGCCGCAGCCGTCGCCCTTGCCGAGGCCGGCGCTGACGTGGCGGTCGCGAGTCTGCGCGGCGGACCGCAGGAAGTGGTCCGCGTCAACTCCGTGGCCAACGAAATCTGGTCCCTCGGTCGGAACAATCTCGCGCTCGACCTGAACGCCACCGTCCCAAGCCAGATCGATGACGCGGTCGACCGCGTCGTGCAAGAACTCGGACGGCTCGACATCCTGGTCAACGCCGCAGACTTGGTTGCAGCGGCGCCGATTGAGGAGTGGTCGCTGGCCGATTGGCACAACATTGTCGTCGCCAATCTCGTCGCGCCGAGTCTGGTCTGTCGAGCCGCCGCTCAACCGATGAAGGCTCAGAGCTACGGTCGAGTGATCAACATCGTCTCCATCCTCTCGGAGCGCGGCGTGGCCAACACGGCGGCATACGCTGCCGGACATGCGGGCTTGGCCGCCGTGACGCGCGCCCTGTCGCAGGAGTGGGCCCGTTCTGGGATCACCGTGAACGCGCTGCAGGTCGGCTTCTACGAGGGTCAGCACGGTCTCGGCGACGATCCGCAAGCGACCCAGCAGCTCGCGCGGATGCTTCCCGCCAAAGAGCTCGTGAAGCCAGCCGACGTCGGAACCGCCGTCGTCGCGCTCGCGGCCGACTCAGGATTCCTCACCGGCGAGACGATCGCCGTCGACGGCGCCGCCACTGCCCGCGTTTGAGCCCAGATTCGTTACGCTCAAGTTCCCGGGAAGGGGTTGAGCATGGGCGAGACTCTGCAATTCGTCTTTGATGAACGAAAGGCCGGTCAAGCGGCTGCCTGGCTGCTGCGTCGTTACGGTGAACCGATGGAAGCAGAGCGGCTGATCATGTTGCTCTACCTTGTTGATCGGCAAGCGTTTATCGAAAGCGGCTACCCACTCACCGGCGACGACTTTGTATCTGCCGCGGAAGGCCCGACCCTACGTGCGTTGAGTTGTCGAGTGCTCGGGAACGAAGAAACCACAGGCAATGACTGGCGCACATATGTCCAGCGCGTGGGATCAGATCGACTGACACACACTGGGGTGGAAGACGTCGGAACACTTTCGGAGCGGGATTGTCAACGGCTCGGAGAGGCCCTCGACAAGCATCACTCGATGCCGTGCTCGCGCATGTCGAAGAACATTCGCCGGTTACCTGAGTGGCAGGCGCCTCCTGAAACCGTTAGGCCGATTGATCCGAGGGTCATGTTGCGCAATGCCGGTTACTCAAGCGATGAGATCGACGAAGTGGTCGAGTTAGTCGGGTCGATTCATTGGCTACACACCACTCTGGGTCAATGATCCAGGTTGGCGACACCTTTGACGGCTTTGATGCGCATGGCCACTTGTATGTCGTGATCAGCATGCGCAATGTTCACGATCGTATTGCTGTCGCGAATCTGACCTCGCACTATCCCGAGAGATCCAATCACAACGAAGAATGTGTGATCATTCGGCCTGAAGACCATCCTTGGGTGCGCCGAGTCTCGTGCGTGTTCTACCAGCGAGCTAACTTCGTGCGTTATTCGATGCTCGAAGAGGGTATTGGGAGTGGCGCGGTGCAACCGCATCCGCAATGTTCGCCACAACTGCTGCGGCGAATCCAGGCGGGCGCACTAGCAGCCACGGAAGTGGGTGCTGATGTGAAGGATGCGATCCGCGCCGCACTTGTCACCGACTGACCGTGATGAGATCCGCAACTGCAATCTCGATTCGGTCGCGTTGCGGAACGCACGACACCCACCGCTCAGGTATCGCCGACGCTCCGTGACGAGCGCCAAGCACCGCTCCTGCGACCGCGCCGTTCGTGTCGGTGTCTCCGCCCGCGTTGACAATCCTGATCAGGGCGTGCTCCAGGTCGTCCTCGGTGTCGAGCGACCAAATCGCGGCCTGCATACAGAGATACGTATGGCCGATTATCCTCCTCGCCCGCAATTCGCTCCGTAATCCCGTCCGACGTACGCGGCGTCGCCCGCGCCCACTCGACCAACTCCTGCGGCGCGCCATCCTCCTGCGCGGCGCCGATCAGGTCGTCACGACTCGGCGTGTGACCTCGGAGCAGCATCGCGATCGCCGCGTTGACCAGCACGCATGACCATTGGGCGCCGGGCGCGAAGTGCGTCACCGCGCACGTGGCCGCGGTGCGCTCAATCAACGCGTCAGGATTCCGCGCCAACTGGACGGCTACCGGAGCACAGCGCATCAACCCGCCGTTCGGCTGAGTTTCCGGGCTCCCCTGATCGAGCCAGAACGCACGCGCCGCTCCGGGCACGCCGAGTCCGTCCTCGAGCCCGTCGATCACCGTCGAGGTCATGTATCCAATGCCTCGTCCGTTGGACGCGCGCCAACGGACAAGGCGGTCACCGAACCCGATGAGGAGATCGTCGTCCTGCGCGAGCGACTCCGCGAGCTCCACGGCCTGGGCGAGATCGTCGTCCAAGGCTCGATATCGTTCTGCCGACTCAATCTCGGAGAGACCCTCTGGATATGCGCGCCTGATCACATGGCGAGGCGCGCTCTCCACTGGCAGTCCCAGCAGATTGCCCACAGCCAGCCCGAGCAGGACTCCGTGAGCGCGATCCTCGTCCAGAGGCGTTCGCCGGCTGCGAGCCAATCAACTCGGCGAGATGTGGAGCTCGCTGTAGGACGCCCGATTCATCGAACGCGGAGTCAAACGTGGACATCTCAGCCTCACAATCCCCTTGCGAATCCAACGTGCTTCGGTCGTCGCTTGAAGACAGTTACTCTTGGCCCAAACGACGACACGAAGGAAATGATCAATGACCCTGCCAACCGATGCCTGGGGATTGCCCCTGACGACCTCCGACGACGCTGCTGAGGCCTATCGGCTGGGAGTCGATCGCATGTTGTCATACTCGCTCGGCGTCGACGAGGCGCTCGGTCGCGCGATCGAGCTGGATCCCAACTTCGCCCTGGCGCACTCGCAGCTCGGTCTGTTCTATCTCTTCCGCGGCGACGGCAAGCGAGCGGCCGAGCTCGCGAATCAGGCGCATGATCTCGCCGATCGCGCAACCACACGCGAGCAGCGTCACGCGGCGATTCTCGGCGCGACCGCGCGTGGCAAGGCATCCGAAGCCCCAGCACTGATCGACGAGCACCTCGACGAGACGCCGCAAGACGCCCCGATCGTCCTCCAGTGGCTGGGAGGCAACTTCTACGGCGGCGGCGTCAACAAGCGTGAGCGCATGCTGGAGAAGTTCGACAGCCTCGCTCCAGCCTTCGGCGACGACTGGTGGTTCCTGAGCTGGCACGCCTTCGCGAATCACGAAATGGATCGACTGGAGGACGCCCGTCAACTGGTCGAGAAGTCCCTCGAACTCCGTCGCCAGAACAGCCAGGCAGCGCACGCGATGTCGCACGTGTTCTTCGAGGAACACGATCTCCCAGGCGGCGTTGAGTTCCTCGGAGAGTGGCTGACCGACTTCCCTGATCGCGCCGGATTCCATCGTCACTTGACCTGGCACCAATCGCTCTTCCTGCTCGCCAATGGTCAACGCGCCGACGCGCTCGCACTGCACGACGACATCATCCGTCCCGGCGCCGACGAGCATGGCGACGCGCTCGGCGGTGTCGCCGATTCGGCCTCACTCCTCTGGCGTTGTCGATTGCATGACACCGTCGGCGCGAACGGTGGAGCCAACGGCGAATATCCCGATTGGCGCGCGATCGCCGACTTGGCCGACTCGGCGTTTCCGCGTCCCGGCACCGCGTGGGTCGATGTCCATCGCGCCATGGCGCTCGCCGCGCTCGGTGACGAAATCGGTCTGAGCCAGCTGCTCGATGGTCTCAACGCCGCCGCCGAGCGTGGCCACGCGATTGCCGGAACCGTCGTCGCCCCCGTCGTCGAGGCGCTCTCCGCCTTTGGTCAGGGCGACTACGAAACTGCCGCCTGCGGACTATCCGACGTGCGCGATCTGCTGGTCACGCTCGGCGGATCGAACGCGCAGCGCGATGTCTTCGAGGAGACGCTGGTGGAAGCTCGGCTCCGAGCCGGCCAAACGGAAGAAGCGATGGCGCTGCTCCAAGAGCGTCTCGACCGAGGCGCCACGCCTCGCGATCTCTTCCGCTGGGGTCGAGCCCTGAGCGCCAAGGGCGAACTCGAAGAGGCAGCAGCTGCATTCCGTCGATCCGCTGAACTCTGGTCCGACGCCGACCCTGACGCACCCGAGATACGAGCCGTTCGCGAGGCCGCCGCATGAGCTCGCAACCGGCCCTCCCACGCCCGGATGTCGTGGTCGAGGACGACATCGACGCCGAGCGCGGCGCCGAGCTGGAGAAGCGCTATCACCTGTTTCTGCACGACTCCGACGATCACACCTACGAATACGTGATCGAGATGCTCGGCGCGGTCTTCGGTTACTCGAAAGAGAAAGCCTTCGCGATCGCCTCGATGATCGATGGTCACGGTCGCGGCATCGTCGAGACGGCGGACTACGAAACCGTTCGTGGTCATCAGGATCAGATTCACGGCTGGGGTCCCGATCCACGCATTCCACACTCTCGAGGCTCGCTCTCAGCCACGATCGAAGAAGCACCCTAGCCGTAACGTACCAACACTGGAGCACCAACATGGTCCGACTGAGCGACTTGCACCCAGAGGAAGCCGAGCACATGCGAGCGCGGGCCGATGGCCTGCGTCGCAGCGGCTTCGATGTCGATGCCACGCCGTGGATCGTTCCGCCGCCGCTCGCCGAGTCCAAGATCGCGATGATCACGACCGCCGCACTGCATCGTCGCAGCGATCCGCCGTTCCGCTTCTTCGACGTCGGCTACCGGATGATTCCTGACGACATCGACCCTGCCGACCTGGTCCAGTCGCATATCAGCGTCAACTTCGACCGCACCCACTACCAGCGCGACCTCAACGTCGTTCTCCCGATCGACCGCATGCACGAGCTCGCAGAGGCCGGCGAGATCGGCGGCGTGTCGCCGATGCACTTCTCCGTGCTCGGCGCGACCGATGCGTTCCAGCTCGAACCTGCGGCAGCCGAAATGGCTCAGCGCATGCGCGACCTCGATGTCAACACTGCTCTGTTGGTGCCCGTTTGACCGGTCTGCACGGCCGCCGTCGGCGTGCTCTCGCATTTTCTCCAGCGACACGGGATTGCAACAACAAGCATCAGCCTGATCCGCGAGCAATCGGAGGCGATCCAGCCACCGCGAGCGCTATGGGTGCCGTTCCCGCTGGGACGCCCACTCGGCGTCGCGGACAATCCTGACTTCCAACACGACGTCCTGCGCAGCGCACTCGGCCTGTTGGAGACCGCCACCGAACCGGTGATCGTCGACTATCCCCACGAAGCGCCCGAAGGAGAAGGCGACGGCGTCTGGGCCTGCGCCATCGAACTGCCAACCCCACAGCTCAGCGAGCTCGAGACGTCGCTGCGCCGCGAGGTCGATCTGCTCATGCCTCGATACCTGGAAACGCGCCATCAGCGAGGTCGGACCACCGTCGGAATGAGCGGAGCCCAACCGGAAGAGATTGAGCAACTGGTCTCGTTCGTCTTGTCGGTTGCGGACGGATCGGGCTTCAACGAGATCCCGTCCGTCGCCCACGGCCCGACCTGGATCCATCCGATGCCGATGCTGATTCGCTTCGTCGTCGAGGACTTGCGCGCCTTCTACCAGGAGGCCGTGGCCTCAGACACCGACATGTCGCCGCCGACCCAACAAGACATGCACAGCTGGATCTTCCAAGAAACGGCGTTGGGCAGAGTCCTCAAGCAGATCGCGCAGCAGATCACCGACGGTGACGACCCACGACTCATGTTTGTGCGCGGTCTGATCATCCCCGAAGGCTTCTGGGAAGAAGGACCAACCTTCGGAGGTCCACCGCCAGGCGAGAATCCACAAGACTTCCTAGAAAGAAGCCGACGCTACCTCCAAGGCCAAGAAGCATAAGCCACCCGCCCAAGCCCACGCCTATCCATCATTCCCACACCCATCCGTCACTCCCGCATCTCTCCGTCATTCCCGCGTAGGGAGACCTTTGCATAATCTCTTTCCTCCCCCTGCAGGGGGAGGTGCCGAAGGCGGAGGGGTCCTGCTCCGCCAAGCGCTATCTGGTACCTGCGCCAGCAGCGGACCCCCTTGTATCTTCGCTGTCGCCCCGGGAACAAGTGTTTCCCGGGGCGAAGCGTGGTGCGGTAGACCGATTCCCCCTGGGCCTGTGAGGCCGTGACTGAGCTTGGGTCGCCGCACCACTACAGCGAGAGAGCCCGAACAGTTGCCCGGGCCCTGGAGCCCTCATCTTGCAAGGACGGGCCTACGCAGGATAGGAGTGGGAGATGACCGAGACGAGTCGCTACGTCGGCATTGACGTATCACAACAGTGGTTGGATCTCGCCATCCGGCCGGCTGACGGACCCGCCCAGCGGGTGGACAACGACACGGCCGGGATCGACGCCCTGGTCAGTCAGTTGGAGGCGCTGGCACCGACACGAATCGTGCTGGAGGCGACCGGCGGTCTGGAGCGGCCGCTGGTCGCGGAGCTGGCCGCGGCGGGGTTGCCGATGGTGGTGGTCAACCCGCGCCAGGTTCGCGACTTCGCCCGCGCCACCGGCCGGCTGGCCAAGACCGACGCGCTCGACGCCGCCGTCCTGGCCCACTTCGCTGAGGCCGTCCCGCTGCAGCTGCGCCCGCTGCCCGATGCCGAGACCCAGCATCTGCGTGAGCTGCTCGCCCGACGTCGACAACTGGTCGCGATGCTGGTCGCCGAGGGCCAACGCTGCCGCGCCACCACCCCCACCCTGCGAGCCGGGATCGAGGCGCACATCGCCTGGCTCACGCAGGAACGCGAGCGAATCGAGGACGAGCTCCAGGCCAGCATCCAGGACAGTCCCCACTTGCGGGCACAGGACCAGCTCTTGCAGAGCGTGCCCGGCGTCGGACCGCAGATCTCGCGCATCCTGCTCGCCCAACTGCCCGAACTGGGCCAAATCGACCGGCGCCAGGTCGCGGCCCTGGTCGGCGTCGCCCCCTTCAACCGCGACAGTGGCCAATGGCGTGGCCGGCGCAGCATCTGGGGCGGTCGCGCCACGGTCCGTGCGGCGCTCTACATGGGCACCCTCGTCGCCACCCGCCACAACCCCGTGATCAGCGATTACTACCAGCGCCTGCTCGACCGGGGCAAACCCAAGAAGGTCGCGCTCACCGCCTGTATGCGCAAACTACTGGTCATCCTCAACGCCATCCTCAAGAGCAACACCCCTTGGCAACCACCTCAACACGCTTGACTTCCAAGACAGTTGCTCAGTCGCTCCGCGACAGCTCCCCCTGCGAGGGGGAGCAAATCAATCAAAGGCCTCCGTAGGCGGGGATCCATGCGATGAGCAGGTCGAGCTGAGCACCCAAGTCCAGAAGTCAACGACAGTCAGGTACCTACGACGCGACCGTGGAACGAGAACAGACATCATCAAGGATGGATTCCCGCCTTCGCGGGAATGACAAAATTGGGGTGGATAATGACGAATGTGGAGTGAGGCAAGACGAGTAGGTGCCGAGGAATGACAGCCATTCAACGGCTACGATTTCTACGACAGACCGCGCGACTCTCGCCCTCGAACACGACCAACTGAGGAGACCCGGTGACTGAACCCGATCAGCTGCTTACGGCGCTCAAGCAACACTATGGCTACGACTCATTTCGCCCTCAGCAGCGCGAGACGATCGAGCATGTCCTGTCCGGCGGCGATGCCCTTGTCCTGATGCCCACCGGTGGCGGCAAGTCGCTCTGCTATCAGTTGCCCGCGCTCCTGACCGATGGCCTCACTGTCGTCGTCTCACCGCTGATCGCCCTCATGCAGGACCAAGTCACCGCGCTGCAATCGTCGGGAGCGAGCGCCCACTACCTCAACAGCACGATGTCGCTGATGGAATCGGCCCAGGTCGAGCGCATGGTGGTCGATGGGTCAGTCAAGCTGCTCTACGTCGCCCCTGAACGAGTCAACACCGATGGTTTCCGACGCCTCCTGGAGCGACGTCCCCCAAGCCTGATCGCCATCGATGAGGCGCACTGCATCTCCGAATGGGGACACGAGTTCCGTCCTGACTACCGCGTGCTGCGGCGCTTCACCGAGCGCTTCGTCGATGTGCCAACCGTCGCCTGCACCGCGACCGCCACACCTCAGGTCCAGCGCGACATCGTCGAGCAGCTCGATCGCCCGCGCATGCAAACCTATCTTACCAGTTTCATGCGCGAGAACTTAACCTTACGAGTCGTACCGAAGCGCAAGTCAGTCGATCGCCTCGCCGCGCGCCTCAAAGAGATCACCGACGGTAGTGCGATCGTCTATAGCCAATCGCGACGCAACACTGAGAAGACAGCAAACGATCTCAACCAACGCGGAATACAAGCCGAGTACTACCACGCCGGAATGAGTGGCGCCGCACGGCAAGCCGTCCAGAACCGATTCCTCCACGGCGAAACGCCAGTGATCTGCGCCACTATCGCCTTCGGAATGGGCATCGACAAACCCGACATTCGAGTCGTCGCCCACCTCGACATGCCATCATCGATGGAGTCTTACTATCAGGAGATCGGCCGCGCCGGTCGCGACGGTCAGCCAGCGGAATGTTTGATGTTCTTCACCAAAGGCATCTGGCATCAACAGTTGTACTTCATCGATCAACTCCAGGACGAGCAAGAGAAACAACAACGGATCAAACGACTCCGTCGAATGATGAACTTCAGCGACCAATCAGACTGCCGCTGGACCACGCTATTGCGATACTTCGGCGAGAGTCCGCAGTCGCAACAATGTATGCACTGCGATAACTGTCTGTCCCCCAGCGGAGAAGAACAATACGAAGAAGTCCAACGAGTCGTCGATCCCGCCGACCCTCCCGAGCCGCCAGGCCAGACGGAGTTGCGACCACTCACCGCCCAGGAAGATCAACTATACGAAGCGCTTCGCCAGACCCGTCTCCGACTCGCGCGGGAAGAGGGTGTATCGGCGTTCGTCGTCGCCGGCAATCGAGCGCTCGCCGAGCTGGCCCGCAAGCAACCGCAAACAGCAGTCCAAATGTCCCAAGTCAAAGGCTTCGGAAAGAAACGAGTAGAAAAGTATGGAACCGAGATGCTCGCGGTGATCGCGGAATTCTCAGGCAAGAACGGATCCAGTGAATCGTCCCCCAAGCTACCGCTAGATGTGGAGACAACGGTGGACAGTGACCCAACGCAGGAGAGGCCGCCTGAACCGTGGCAACAGCGATTCAACGCGCTCGCCGAATGGCGACGACTAACCAGCGAAAACGAACAATGCACACCATCAGACTTACTCAGTTTCGCTGCAATGCGTAACCTCGCCGAGCATCCACCAACCGACCTGAACGGTCTGTCTGCGATCGAAGGGATCGGAGCCCTCGCACTGGAACGTTACTCCGAGGAACTCGCGTTAATCGCAGGAATCGCAAGTACGCCGGCCGAGCCTCTCGCACCACAGCCACAGCTACAGCCACAGCCACTGTCCGACACAGCAAACAAGCCAAGCTGGCAAGTCTCCGCCGATCTCTACAACTCCGGACACACCATGCTCGCCATCGCCGAGCGACGTATGCTCTCACCCGGCGCCATCGCCAGCCACCTGATTAACGCAATCAAGAACGGTATCGCCATCGACCTCGCCCCCGAGCTGCCAGTCACGGAACAAGTACAAAGAGTCAGGCGACTCCTCGGAGAAGATCCCGACCGTAGCATCGCATCAGTACAAGAACAACTCGACTACCAACTCTCCAACGCCGAGCTCCGCCTAGTCATCGCCCACCTCCGCCCACCAGAACCAATCGACGACTAGTAACACGCCAAATCGAGCCAACGCAAACGATCCACGCGAATCAATCCAGTACGCTTCCGTCTCACTCCCGCCTCGCCGTCATACTCACGCGCGTCCGTCATTCCCGCAAAGGCGGGAATCCATTCAGTGAAGTGGTCGAGTTGAGCACCCAAGTCCAGTCACATGTCCACAACGACACCTTGGAATGAGCCCCAACGCCCTTTCGTTGACGGATGGCCTCCTGGGCGGCAACAACGATGCTGGCTTCTGGGATGGCGGATGACCTAACACCCTTCGACGGTAAGTCTCCTAACCCCCCGACTTGATCGGGGGTCTGCTCGGTGCCAGATGTGGCCAGAGAGAGCGGGTGCCCGCTCAAGGGGGGGACGGAGAAGTCGTGACATGGATGAGAATCTTGTCCACAATGGAGACGGGAATGCGAGCTGCCTCTAGTCCGCAGCGGCGGCGGTGGCTAGCTCCGACTTGAGCGGTACTCCGTCGACTAGGGTGAGCGTTGCTCCTAGTCGTGCTGGGACCTTTTGGCCTGGCAAGAGGATGCCCACGAGATTGCATGGGTCGCTGGCGGCGACTGTAACGTGTTCCTCGGTCGGTGCGCTGCGACGCACCGCACGCAACTGATCGAGCGCCGCGGGCAGTGCAAACTGCTCGCCCAATAGACCCTGGATGAATCGTCCCCCGCGAATGTCGCCTCGCGATTCCAACCGGCGCAGTGCCCGCAGGACGTCTCGCCATTGGATGGTCAGACTCTCGCGCGTGGCGAGCTCGCGTGAGACCACGCCGTAGCGCTGCAGCAGGATCCGAGCGATCCGCTCGGCGAGTTCGTCCGCCGCAATCGGGTCTGCCGGCGCGTCCATCGACGCTGGCAACGCAGCCCAGCGACCGGCTGGTCCCTCGCCGATGAAGACTCCGCCACCGCCATAGCGCGGACGTCGGGCGCGACGGTTCGGTCGGATGAGCTGACGCAGCCCCTGGAAACCGTCGGCGTGAGCGAGCCCGGTGGCGACAAGTTCGCGTAGCCCGCCCTCGACGTCAGTCGCGAGTCGCCGCGTGCCGTCCACGAGCTCATCGAAGAAGAGTGCGCCGCGGTCCTCCAGCAATCGTAAGATCTGACTCGCCGCGCCACCGTCGGCGTGGAGCTGTTCCGCGACGCTCGGCACCGGCTCAGGCGCGGAGCGTCCCCGCGCTGCCGGAAGCGGAGCCGGCTTCCGCACGGCCGACAACAGTGAGCGGAAATCGCGACGCAAGGTGAGCGCAATCGGCGTGGTCTTCGTCGGAGCACGTCGGGCCGACCGAGCCGAGAGTCGCGCCCAGGCGACATCTCCCGCGAGGCAGAGCTCGTCCAGCCATGCCTCGCGGTAATCGGAGACCCTTGCTGCGACCAACTCGCGCTCCCAAGCCGCCGCTGGCGCTTCGAACCCCTGCAGCTGTTCGATCACCGCTCGCACGCCGGCCTTGCCCGAGAGGCGCGTATCCGGCGTCAGATGTTGCCAGCGCAGCAAGAATCTCAGATAGTGCTGAACCGTGACCGGTTCGATCTCCGATCGCAGCCGAGCGATCGTGTAGCGATGAATCCGTGCGAGCAGCCGGCGGTCGCAGTACTCCTCGACGTCCTCGGGCTTGAGCGTGGGCGTGAACTGACCGCGCATGATTTCGCCGTACGCCTCAAGCTGTGCCAGACCGTAACCGCAGTCCTGCTCCGCCAGCCCACAGCGCTCTGCCAGTTGCAGCGCCGTGATCGGCCCGGAAATCTCCAGATGTCCACGAACCAGCTTCAGTCGTGCATCCTCGCGATCGCCAGGCAGGATCAGTGCCGCTTCCGGGACATGGAAGCCGGCCTCGACCGCGTGGTCGGGGAAGAGCTGACGGATCGATTCCAGATGCTCGGCAGCGAACCAGATCGTCCCGTTGGGACCATCCGCTCGCGCGGCCCGACCAGCCTGTCGCAACTCGTCGAGCATCAGCGACGTCCCTGCCCCAGCGAGTTGCGGGGCGACCCGTGAGAGCCGCGCTGCTTCGCCCTTTGCGTGCTCGCCTGCGGACAATGCGACAACCGAGATCAGCAGCTCATGCAGCTCGTCGGCGTCGCGAATCGGCGGGAATGCTTCTTCTTGAACCCGCTCGATCGCGTCGAGGTCCAGTTTGCCCAAATCGCGCTGCTCGTTTGGCAACGTGCGTCGAGTCATCACTGCACGCGCACGACGTTCCTCGAGCGGCGCATCGTCGAGGAAGCCGAACGGGTTGATGTTGATAATGCTCTGCGCCATCGCCGACGGCGTCACCGTGTCGCGAGCGTGGAGCCGAATTTCGCCACGCTCGATCCGTTCCAACACCCCGACGAGCGCCTCGGTATCGACCGCTTCATGCAGACAGTCGTCCATCGTTTGGGCGATCAGCGGGTGATCCGGGACCTCCAGCGGTCCAGCGAGATTCTCCTGACAACCGACCTGCGCCGGGAACACCGCCGCGAGCAGGTCGTCGGCGATCATGCGCTGGAGATAGGGCGGAACTTCCTTGCCGCCGCGACGTCTCGGCACCGCCAGGGCGCGGGTCGCGGCCCAGCGCCAACGCGTATTCCAAAACGGCGCATAGAGCACCGCCTGACGCAGCGACTGCTCGGCGTTGTGCGACTTCAGGTACTCGAACGCCTCCTCGAGCGGGAACGACTGCGTCGGACCGAGCGATAGCAGGATGCCCTCTTCGTTCGCTGCGGCTTGCAGCTCGAAGTCGAAGCGGACACAGAATCGCTTCCGCAGCGCGAGTCCCCAGGCGCGATTCACGCCCGACCCAAACGGCGCGTGAACAATGAGCTGCTGACCGCCGGCCTCATCAAAGAATCGCTCGAAGACGACATCCGTGTCGGACGGCATGACCTGCAGCGCGTCCTGCGCGTCCGAGAGGTACTCAACCATCTGCTCCGCCGCAATCGCCTGCATGTGACACTCGCGCTGGAGCAGCCGTGACGCCGACTCCGCGTCGTCCGACAGCGTGCCGATATCGCGACGCAGTTCGCCGACCGCCGACGACAGCTCAATGCTGCGCCCCGGCGCTTCTCCCAGCCAAAACGGGATCGTCGGTGGCGCGCCGTGGGCGTCCTCAACCCGCACGATGCCCTTGTTCTCGACGCGGCGAATCCGCCACGACGTGCTGCCGAGCAGGAAGATGTCGCCAGCGGCTGTTTCAATCGCAAAATCCTCGTTCACCGTGCCGATGAATGCGCCCTCAGGCTCCTTGACCACGCGGTAGTCGCCGGTCTCGGGAATCGTGCCGCCGTTGAGGATGGCGGTCATCCGAGCGGCGCGCTTCGGCTTGACCACGCCGTTGATCCGATCGCGATGCAACAGCGGACTCGAACGACCGCCGCTCTCGCCAATCCCCGTCGCGAGCATCTCAACCGTCTCATCAAAGACAGACCGCTCCAGCGCCCGATATGGCGCGGCTCGACGCATCAGATCAAACAGTTCGTCCTCGCGCCACTCCTCCTCCGCCGATGTCTCCGCCACGATCTGCTGGGCCAAGACTTCAATCGGCGCCGTTGGTTGACGGATGCGGTCGAGATCGCCGCGGGCGACCGCGCGAACCATTGCCGCGCACTCCACCAGCTCGTCGAGCGAGGTGGGAAAGAGCGCGCCGTGCGGAACAAGCCCAAGCGCATGGCCCGACCGTCCCACGCGCTGGAGGAACGTCGCAATCCGACGCGGCGAACCGATCTGACAGACGAGATCGACGGAGCCGATGTCGATGCCCAGCTCCAGAGACGCCGTCGCCACAACCGCCTTCAAGTCGCCCGACTTGAGCCGCTGCTCCATCACATGACGTCGCTCCTTCGAGAGCGATCCATGATGTCCCGAGACGTGCTCCTTGCCGACGCGAATGCCCAGCTCATGCGCAACTCGCTCAGCCAGCGAGCGTCGGTTGACGAAAATCAGCGTGGTGGAATGCTGAAGAATGAGCTCGGCCAGGCGGTCGTAGACCGCGCCCCAGTGCTCGTGCGTCGCGAGCGACTGCAGCGGTGCATCGGTCGTCTCAATCCACAGCTTCAGCTCTCGCTGATGCCCGAGGTCGAGAATCCGGCACGGCAACGGCTGCGCCTGCTCGTCGAGACCGGTCAGAAACGCTGCAATCTCCGACATCGGCTTCTGCGTGGCCGAGAGTCCGATTCTGGTCGGCCGACGCTCGGCCACGTGGTCAAGCCGAGCGAGCGTAAGCGAGAGATGTGAGCCTCGCTTGTCGCGCACGACCGCGTGAATTTCATCAACGATGACTGTCCGCACGGTGCGCAGAATCTCCCGAGACCGCTTCGCGGTCAGCATCAAGTACAGCGACTCCGGCGTGGTGATCAGAATCTGCGGTGGACGCTTGACAATCGCCTGACGCTCGGACTGCGACGTGTCGCCAGTGCGCAGGCCCATGCGGATGCGCGGAATCTCGACACCGCGCTCATCGGCCAGCTCTCGGATTTCGGCCAAGGGCTCCTCGAGATTGCGACGGATGTCATTAGACAGCGCCTTGAGCGGCGAGATGTACAGAATGCGCACTTCGTCGGGCAGCGCGGCGCCGTCGCCGATCTCCAACCCTTCGCGGATGAGCTCGTCGATGCCGGCGAGGAATGCCGTCAGCGTCTTCCCCGACCCGGTCGGCGCGGCAATGAGACAATCGTCACCACTCTGAATTGCTGGCCAGCCATCCTCCTGAGCAAAGGTCGGCGCACCAAACCGCCCCACAAACCAGTCCCGCACCAACGGATGGAATCCATCCAACACACTCGAAGACAACGTCGTCTGGCTCATATGTTCCGTATCCTAGCGGAAATCCGCGACCACTGCCTCACCTACCCGTTACGCGGGAACCAAGCTCGTTGCGACAGTTAACCTGACCCACAGCACAGCCGAGAAGACATGGAGGGAAACCAATGTCCACCAACGGCACGATCAACTGGCAACCCGTCTTCGACGAGGCGCTCGACTACTTCGTCAAGTACCTGCAGATCGATACGTCCAATCCTCCAGGCAACGAGAAGCCCGCCGCTCGCTGGCTTGGCGGACTCCTTTCCGAGGCCGGCATGGAGGTCGAGTACGTCGAAATCCAGCCCGACCGCGAAGCAGTCTTTGCCTGGCTGCGTGGCGACGGCTCGAAGCGGCCGATGATGCTCTGCAACCACACCGATGTCGTGCCCGTCGAGGAGGCCTACTGGACCAAGCCGGCCTTCGAGGGCTACATCGAGGACGGCAAGGTGTATGGACGCGGCGCAGTCGATATGAAGGGCTGCGGGATCATGCATCTGATGACGATGCTGCTGCTCAAGCGCCACAATGTGCCTCTGACCCGCGACCTCGTCTTCTGCGGCGTACCCGACGAAGAGGCCGGCTCGGTTTGGGGCATGGACTGGCTCTGCAAGAATCGCCCTGACCTCGTCGATGTCGAGTTTGAACTCTCCGAGGGTGGCGCAGGCTCTACCCAACTGATGGGCGAGGAAGCGAATATCTTCTCGGTCGCGACGAACGAGAAGGACATCTGCTGGCTCCAACTGACCTCGATCGGCACGCCGGGACACGGCTCTCGACCGCACTACGACAACTCAGCCGTGCATCTCGTCAACGCGCTCTCGAAGTTGGCTGCATGGGAGCGTCCCGTCACGATCACGCCCTCGACTCAAGTCTGGCTCGACAAACTGATCGAAGAGGGACACATCCCACCGATCCAAGACGCCGAAGCACTGACCGAGCACGTAGTTGACCATCCAGCGATCCACGCGATGTTCATCAACACCCTCAACGTGACGATGGTCAACAGCGGGATCAAGGCCAACGTGATCCCGGCCAAGTCCGAGGCCGTGATCGACTGTCGACTGTTGCCCGGTCAAGATCGCGAGGACTGGCGCCAGCAAGTGATCGACGTGATCGACGACGACCGGATCGAGGTCGAGTTCTCGGGATGGGATCAGGAGCAGCCCGTCGAGGTCGCTTGGGATACCGAGCTCTATCGCACCATCGAGACGGTCGTCAACGACGCCGTCGAAGACGCGACGGTCGTTCCCTCAACCTGCGTTGGTGGCACAGACAATCGGTTCCTGAGACAGCAGGGCATCCCTGCCTACGGGTTCATCCCTGTCCTGCTGAGTCCCGAGGAAGCCGCTGGATTCCACGGCAACGACGAGCACATGACCATCGAGAATCTGAACATGGGCGTCGAGCTGACCTATGAGATCGTGCGTCGGATGGTGACCTAATCGGTCGTCGCAAGCCGAGAAATCGCGATAATGTTGACCTGTCGCTGACAGCAAGGGAGCAGGGGGGAGTACCGATGGGCGCGATTCTGGCGAGTGTCGTGGTGAGCAACCCATCAGACCGCAATCGACGGTGGGAAGGCGAGTTCCTGATCGATACAGGTGCCATCGACACGGTCGTACCGGGGTCCCGCCTGCGGGAGATCGGGATTCTCGTGGATGAGACTCGGCGCTACATCATGGCTGACGGACGGGTCAGCGAGCTCGACGTCGGAGTCGCTCGGGTGGAGTTCATGGGAGGTCGTGCCGGGGTGACGGTCGTCTTCGCCGACGACAGCGTCCGACCACTCCTCGGCGCAACGGCGATGGAGTCGCTCGGTATCGAAATCGACATGCGCACCGAAGAACTGCGCCGTCTACCCGCAGTCCAGCTCTGACCGCGCAATAGAACAGCGGTACATCCCGACAACCTGGATATGAGGAGGCGCGCATGGGCGCAATTCTCGCGAACGTGACGATTAGCAACCCATCAGACCGCAATCGACGGTGGGAGGGCGAGTTCCTGATCGACAGCGGCGCCATCGACACGGTCGTGCCGGAGTCTCGCCTCCGTGAAATCGGGATCCAGCCCGAGGAGACACGTCGATACGTCATGGCCGATGGGCACGTCAATGAGATGGATGTCGGTGGTGCCCGAGTTGAGCTGTTGGGCGGCAGAGCGTGGGTGACGGTCGTCTTCGCCGACGACAGCGTCCGACCACTCCTCGGCGCAACGGCGATGGAGTCGCTCGGAATTGAAATCGACATGCGCACCGAAGAACTGCGCCGCTTACCTGCAGTCCAGCTCTGAGTGCTCAGGTCGCAAGGTGCTCAGCGCTTGGGAGCGCTAGCAAACGAGCTACTGCAGCTTCGAGTACGGCAGCGGATTGAGGAAGTAGATCTCCTCCTCTGGCGCGTGTTCCCGTAGCGGGCCGATGATGTCCTTGAGCGGATCGCCCGCTCGGTACTCCATCATTCCCTGAGCGCCGCCAGGCATGATCCACAGATCGGTCAACTCGCCCGTCCGACCGATGCGTGACGCATACGCAGTCACCAATTGCAGTGCACCGGCGCTATCCATCGTGTCGACGAGGCCGCCGATCGCGTCAATCGCTGGTACCAAGCCACCGGTCACCGTCTGCAACACGGCGAGCATGTACTGACGCGGCTGCTCAGGATTAGCGTCGAGCGCCGCCTGTAGCCGTTCCTCGGTGCCGTACGAGACTCGGTTGGCGAACTTGGTGACCTCTTCAATCTCCATCTCGCCGCGAAGCTTCTCGACGGCCGACCAGAGTGCTCGGTCTTGACCCAGCGACGCGAGACACTCCTCGGCATGGGCCATGCTCTCGTAGCGATGAATCGAGAGATCCCAGCCCATCTCGCCGCCGGTCATCTTCCAGGCGCCGATCAGGTCAATCCCGTGACGCTCCATGGCCGGGACGACGGTGTCGGCGTAGAAGTCGACGAAGAGGTCGAATGCAGTGTTGGTGATCGGCTTGATGCGGTGTCGAACCTCGAGAAATACGGCCATGATGCACTCCGATTCACTAGGCGGTGGCTGATTGTTCTTTGCGGCAGGCTAGAGGGTTGGTGCGAGCGCTGCGATGAATTCGCGCGTTCGTTGCCGTTCCTCCGCGTTGACGCCCTCAAACGCGGCATAGAAGTCCGTCACCCCAATATCACGCCAACGAACCAGTGCCTGCTCGATCTCTTCTTCGCTCCCCACGATCGAAACTCCAGCGGGATCGTCAGCGCCCGATCCCTGGATCACGCGCTGGTAGGAAGGCAGCGTGTTGTACATCGCGTACGCGCGTGAGATGCGCTCGCGAGTCCCGTCAGGATCAGCGGTCACCGCGATCGGCACGCCCGCGATCACTCGTGGATCGGGTTTGCCAGCATCGCGGGCGGCGCCGCCCAGTTCAGGGATGACGACGTCTTCGATCCATTGCGGTCCAGCCAGCCAGAGCGCGGTGCCGTCGGCGTATCGTCCCGTCACCCGAAGCATCTGAGGGCCCAACGCCGCAACCACGACCGGCGGCGGATCGCCATCCGCCAACTCGACCTGTGAGTGCACCTGGAACATCTCGCCCTCATAGTGGACGACCTCGCCTCGCATGAGTGGGACCAAAATCTCGAGATACTCCCGCATGTGCCGCACGACGCGGGTAAAGTCCAACCCCCACGAGTCGCGAATCACGACCTCGTGTGACAATCCCAAGCCCAGTGTGAACCGCCCACCCGCAGCCGCATTGACGGCCAACGCCTGCTGTGCCATCGCCACAGGATGTCGCGTGTACGTCGGGGTGACAAACGTACCGAGCTCAATCTCGGATGTCTCGCCGGCGGCGAGCGCCAGCACGGTCATCGCGTCGTGAGACATCGACGCCAGGAAGGCACCCGCAAAGCCATCAGACTCAAGCTGTTTCACGGCCTCAACTTTGCCAGCGAGCGTCGCCGCGTTCGGTGGAGCCAAAATGCGCATCAATATTCCTCCAAGAACAGTTGATCGGTTGAGCAACTGTCTGCAGTATGCCGCAACCGAATCGTTAGCCTACGGAGCACACGATCCGAGCGACTTGCACCACGAAGGAACAACCACGATGGCATCAGCAGAACTGAAGAAGGTCTTGGGACTACTCGCCGAGCGGCCACTCGGCGCAGGAAACCCCACGCTCGAGGAGATGCGGGCAGGAATGGAAGCTTCATCATTCCCGGCCACTGACGCCGCGACGGTCACCCCCGTCGTCGCCAACGGTGTTCCCGGTGAATGGGTGACCGTGGCCGAGTCTGACCCGAATCGCCGGCTGCTCTACGTCCACGGCGGGGGCTACGTTATCGGTTCCGCTGTCACGCATCGTCGTCTCTGCGAGGACATCGCTCGCGCCGGCGGATGCGCCGTGCTGAACCTCGACTACCGACTCGCGCCCGAGCATCCGTTCCCAGCCGCGGTCGAAGACGCCATCGAAGGGCTCAAGTTCCTCCAGTCCAACGGGCCGAACGGTGCAGGTGCGGCGGAGTCGACATTCGTCGCTGGCGACTCGGCAGGCGGGGGACTGACGCTGGCGACGCTGCTCGCCGCGCGAGATCAGGGCGTTGACCAGCCGAACGCCGCCATCGGCATCTCGGCCTGGACCGACCTCGCGATTACGGGAGAGACGATTCAGACCCGAGCCGATGCCGACCCGCTGATTACCGACTCCGCCATGGTCAGCGGTATGGCTGCGCAGTATCTCGGTGACGCGGACGCCGACGATCCGCTCGCTTCGCCCCTCTACGCCGACTACGTCGGACTGCCGCCGCTGTTGCTCCAGGTCGGTGACGCCGAGATCCTGCTCTCTGACACGACCCGCGTCGCCGAGAAGGCGCGAGCCGCAGGCGTCGACGTGGTGGAGGAAGTCTGGGACGAGATGTTCCACGTCTGGCACGCCTTCGCGCCGATGCTGCCTGAAGGCCAGGCAGCCGTCGACCGGATCGGCGAGTTCATCAATCAGCACGCGTAACCCGCTTGGCGCGGGCGAGATTGGAGCAGAACATGCCGTCCAAGGAATACAGCGAAGTCGTGCAGGCAATGCAGGCGCAGGCAGCCAGCATGATCGGAGCTGAACTGACCCTCGAGCAGCAACGCGAAGCGATGGAGGCGGGATTCGCCTTCCCCTTGCAGGACGATGTCACGCTGACGGCAGTTGATGTCAACGGCGTCCCCGGCGAATGGACGGTATTGGCCGACTCCGATCCGAGTCGCCGGCTGTTGTACGTCCACGGTGGCGGATATGTCCTGGGATCAATCAACACACACCGTCGGCTCGTGGCCGATATCTGCCGTGCCGCAGGATGCGTGGCGCTGAGCCTGGACTACCGTTTGGCGCCGGAGCACACCTATCCGGCCGCGGTCGACGACGCGATCACCGGGCTCGAACACATCTGGGCCAACGGACCGGACGGCCCGAGCGATGCGGCCTCCGTCTTTGTCGGCGGCGACTCAGCTGGCGGCGGGCTGATGCTGGCGACCTTGTTGGCCGCTCGTGAGCGCGGCGTGCGCATGCCGACCGGTGGAATCGGGCTCTCCGCCTGGACCGATCTCGCTGCAAGCCCCGAGGAGTTGTCGGCATTCGGACTGGACGACCCAACGATCCCCAACAACACGGTCGCAATCACCGCCTCGCAGGAGTGGGCGGCGATGTACGCCGGAGACGCGGACCGCAAGGATCCGCAGTTGTCGCCCCTATTCGGCGACTACGAGGGCATTTGCCCGTTGCTCTTGCAAGCAGGCAGCGTCGAGATGATCTGTCGAGACACCGAGCGGGTCGCAGCCCGCGCCCGGGACGCCGGCGTCGAGGTCGTCGAGGAAATCTGGGACGACATGTTCCACGTCTGGCAAGGCTTCGCGCCAATGCTCCCCGAAGGTCAAGACGCCATCGACCACATCGGCGAGTGGATCCGCGAGCACGCCTAAAGGTGGACGATCTCGACGTCGCCCCAGTGCCGCTGGAGATACTCAGCGGCGAGGCGTCGGTGACAGCGCTCCGGTGTCGGTTCGCTACACAGGAGCACTGCGTCACTGAAGAGGTCTCTGTCGAGCAGCGCTTCTACCTGTTGCTCCGCTAAGCCGTTGACGTACTGCTCGCTGTAGGAATCCCAGTCGCAACGCTTGTCGCGATACGCCTTCAGCAGCTCCGCTTCGGGTGCAAGCTCCGGCAGGTGTTGGTACTCCGCCTGACAGAGTTCGCGCAGGAAGAAGCCAAGATCGCCACCGCCTCCGTCCTTGGATGCCTTCGCGAACGCCGAGAGCTGAGACGTATTGTTGCGCCGCACGTCAAGTAGGCGCCGCACCCGGTGATCGCGAATCAAAGAAAAGAACTCATTGGCGGATTTCTTCGTAAAGCCGACCGTGTAGATCCGCATCAGTGGGCCACCAGTTGCTGCTCCGAACCGGCTGATTCGGGAAGTCGGTAAGCAATCATGGCCTCACGCTGATTCCAAGCTCGTTCAACGCGTTCCGCTCTACTCAGAAAGAGGTTTGGTTGGTCCTGTTTTGTCTGAGTCAGCAACCGCAGTTCTAACTCCTCCTGCGAACTGATCGAGCCGTCGTTCAGAATGTGCTCGATCCCGCAGCCCCGTGCGGCCAAGGCGCGAGCAATGAGCACGCTGCGATGACAGTCCAGTGGGTCCTGCTCAGCGCACATGAGCGTGATCCGAAGCTGTGAAGCATTCCGAAGCACTTGCGCTATCGCGTCACGAAACTCTTCGGACGCTTCGATGCGGTCGTACACGACCTGTCCGTCTTGGTAGTGTTCTGGATTCGCGGATCGAGCGCCCAGCTGTTTGCCCATAAACGCGTAACGGATTCCAGCCGATCGCAACGTGTTGCGCAGCGATTCCCGATTGAACTGCGTCGCCCAACTCGACGCCGGTGTCGAGCGTACATCCACCAGGGCGTCGATCTGATGGGCTTGCAGCCGGCCAACAAAGTCAACCGCGTCCATATTGGAATGACCGATGGTACAGATCGTGGTCACTGCTGATAACGCTTCCGCTCAATGATGCCAGCAATCAACTTGTAGCAGAAACCGTCCTTATACGGCTCGCCTAAGCTTACTGTTAGCAGGCACTCACCAAGATCGTAGTCCCCAGCTGCATGGCCGCTGAAGCGATCTTGCAACACTGGATCGGTGATTGAGAGGCGATAGTCGACTTGCGCAAACCGAAACTCGCCGTCTACCCGCCGCTTACGGCGACCTTCCGAATCAACTACTGAGATCCGCAGATCGCAAACTCGAATGAGGCGAAGAGAGGAATCGAGCTGTGAGGCCTGGACGGATCGCACGCGGTTGTTCAAACCGTAGTTGCTGTCACCGGCCATTCGGTCGTCCCACAGCTCTACGACGGCTTCATCAAGTTGGACGAGTTCGCGCCAACCGACGGTGGTGATTTGCCTCCAGCGCACGCCCGAATCGAGTTCCCAGTTCTCGCGTTGATGATCCTGGCGTCCCATCGGACGCCGGACTGAAATCAGGACCACATCGCCGAGCGCAGGTTCGCTACCGTCCGCATAGGAGCGGTCCGAGAATGGGACGGCGCCAGTAGCGTCTACATCAGGTCGTATCCAGCCGCCGATTCGATCAGTGTGCAACTCGCGGCCGGCGACGCAACGACGATCCTCTCCGCCCTTGTAGGAGTTGGCTAGAATGACGACCCTCTTGGTGACAGCCATGATGGTTTGCGACCAATTCTACGGATAGAACAGCTTCTGAGTTGCCTTGCGTAGCTCTCCGCGGAAGTCCGGGTGGGCGACGGCGATGAGTTCTTCTGCTCTTGCTCGGACTGTCTTTCCCAGCAGCCTCGCGATTCCGTACTCAGTCACGACTGTATCTGCGATGTCCCTCGGCACTGTCACGATCTGACCTGGATCGAATTGCGCCATGATCGTCGAGATCGTTCCCGATCGGTTGGTCGACGGCAATACCGTCACCGAGCGGCCCTTCGGCGCGAGGTATGCGCCCATCGCAAAGGCCAGGTGACCGCCGACTCCTGCGTAGACTCGCGGTCCGATGGTGTGGACTCCGAGTTGGCCGGTCAGGTCGGCCGTCAGCGCCCCGTTGATCGCGACGATGTTTTCGTTGCGCGCGATCTGCCGTGGGTCGAGCAGGTACTCAATGCTGTACGTCTCGAAGGCGGGATTGCGGTGCACTGTCGCGATCTCGTCCGGCGTGTTGCCGATGACCGTGGCGACGAACTTGTCGGGGTGCGTCTGCGAGTACTTCCCCGTGATGATCCCACGCTCGACCAGTGGGACCAGTCCTTCCGTGGTCAGTTCGGCGAAGTAGGCGAGGTTCTCTCGTTCGTCGAATGCGCCCAACCGAGCCAGTGCGCCGGAGTGTGAGCCGACGCCGACCTGGATCGTGTCGCCATCCTGGACGAGTTCTCCCACGTAGTGAGCCAGGCCCAGGTCGACTTGATTAGGTTCCGGGTGTTCGAGATTCACCATCACTGGCGACTCGCCGGGAACGAAGCAGTCAATTTCGGACACGTGCAGCCAGGAATCGCCGAACGTTTCTACCACGTGTTCGTTGACCTCGGCGATCACCTTCTTGGCTCGCTTGGCCGAGGTCACGCCATCCCAGACCGAGCTGCCCAGCGACACGTACCCGGATTCATTTGGCGGCGTGGTGCGAATCTGGAGGACATCAATCGGCCAGGCTTCGTCCTCGCGTCCTGCGTCCCAAGCCTTGTGGATACCGACCAGCCAGTACGGGTGATAGTCGGCGATCCCGGCATTGACCGCGTCACGGTCGAACAGTGTGCCGAATTGCGGCGCGACGTGGAACGCGGACATCATCTCCTCGGTGAACCATCCTGCATCAGGCACGACGATGCCGCGCACCTCGACGCCCTCGAGCTCGTCGCTGCGCGCGACCAGCGCCTCCAGAATCGGCAGCGATGCGTGACCAGGCGGAATCCAGAGGTGGTCGCCCGACTTGAACATCGCCGCGGCCATCTCTGGGGTGGCCAGCCGCTCGGCGTAGGTATCGCGCCAGTTGATCGTCGGGTCGAAGCGCGTGGTGCGTCGCTGCATGTACATGGAGTTAGTCATCGCAATACCCCTTCCTTCAGCCTGTCGCTGGTCTGCTGCGTTCGCAGGGTAGGTACACTCGTACGCAAGGTAACGCCGACTGACCAAAATCGGCTCAGACGCACAGGAATCGAATGGGGGAAGACATGGCGAGCGACGGACGAATGGACTTCGGCATTTTCATGGCGCCGTTCCACCGAGTGGGCGAAAACCCTTCGTTGGCTATCCACCGCGACCTCGAGCTGGTCGAGTGGCTTGATCAGCTCGGCTACGACGAGGCCTGGATCGGTGAGCACCACTCGGCCGGCTGGGAGTTGATCGCCTCGCCCGAGGTGTTCATCGCCGCCGCAGCCCAGCGGACGCACAACATCCGACTCGGCACCGGAGTCGTCTCGCTCCCCTATCATCACCCGCTGATGGCCGTCGACCGCATGATCCAGCTCGACCACATGACTCGCGGGCGAGTGATGATGGGCGTCGGCCCCGGCGCACTCTCGTCCGACGCACAGATGATGGGGATCGATCCGCTGTACCAGCGACAGCGGATGGACGAGTCCCTGCAGGCGATTATGGCGCTGCTCAAGCAGGACGGGCCGGTCAACATGAAGACCGACTGGTTCGAGCTCAACGACGCTCGACTCCAGCTATCGCCGTACACCAAGCCACACTTCGAGATGGCGGTCGCGTCGACCGTCAGCCCCGCTGGCCGGGTCACCGCCGGCAAGTATGGGATGGGCATGCTGAGCATCGGCGTTTACCTCCCTGGCGGGCGCTCGAACCTCGAGGGTCAGTGGAATGAAGTGGAGGAGATCGCCGAGCGAGAAGGCACCGTCGTCGACCGCAACAAGTGGCGCCTCGTGATTCCGATGTACATCGCCGAGACTCGCGAGCAGGCCTTCGATGAGGCCCGCGAAGGTTGGCGAGCCTGGCAGCTCGACTACTTCCGCGACACCCTGCAGGCGGTCCTGCCCGGCACAGCGGAGACGCCTGAAGGCGCCGTCGAGACCGGCGGCGCGATCATCGGCACGCCCGACGACGCGATCAAGGCAATCGAGATTCTGCAGGAAAACTCCGGCGGATTCGGCGGCCTGATGATGCTCGCCCATGAGTGGGCAAATCGTGAAGGTATTCGCAAGTCCTACGAACTGTTCGCTCGCTACGTCGCGCCGAAGTTCCAGGGTCAGCTCGAGTCGGTGCGTGGGACCCAAGAGTGGGTCGCAGGCGGAGGTGGCGCGGTATCGTTCAGTCGCGTCGACGTGCTCGCCAAAGCATTCGAGGACGCCGGACAGCCAGTGCCCGACTTCCTCCAAGCACCCGCCGAAGCCGCATCGGACTAGGTGCTCAGCGCGAGCGCCGGTTCCATGCGGTAGTCAAGACGCAATCCAAGTCGGTGCAGCACATCCCGCCCGAGCAGACTGGGTTGGGTCCAATTGCCCGAATTGGTCGGTCGGCTACTCGACGGCTGGGCCACCAGGATTGGTGCCTCGATGGCGAGGTGTCGACCCTCGTTCGTGCGGAACAGATATGTTGCTGACCTTGTGACGCAGGCGATCGACTCTGCGCCGGCCCCCATCACAGGAAACGATCTCTGGCGCTCACGAAAGTCAATCTCGAAGAGCTGCTCCCCCATGAGCTGATAAGAGTCCCGTGGCTGCATGATGGTGACATCGGCACCGGTGTCGACCATGAACGAGAGGCCCCAGATGCGGTCGTCTATTCGTACCGATACGCGGACCATTGGTTTGCCCGTCAGGACGACGCCTGATCGCAGCCGAGTCGTTTGAGGCGGATCAAGCCAGCCGATGACCTGCTCAGTCATCGGTCTGCATGGCTGTGGGAACCATCAATTCGGACGGTGTTCGCAGATACTCCAGCACTGCACCGGACAACGCCGTTTCGCCGACCGAAGCCCGCAACCGAGCAAGATCCCGATCCACACGAACCCGCGAGATGCCATCAGAATCTCGATAGACGAGGCAGAACGCTCCATGGTGTTCTCGGATCAACGACGCTCGTTTCTGCTGAAACAGCGAGAAGTTCTGCTCCCACTCTGCATGCATGTGGGCGAGTTCGGCCTCTTCGTCATCAGTGCAACCGAGCGGTGCAGCGCTCAGGTCCAACTGCTCTATCTCTTCGGTCGACATATTCGCTCCGTTGCCCCAGCCAATCTCAGATTATCCGATCGGTCACCATCGCAGACTCTCGCCGTGCTCTTTGAGCCATCGACGTTGTGACTCGTAGCTGGGTAGGTGGCGGCCGACCAGCGCCCAGTATTGTGCGCTGTGGTCGGGACGATGGAGGTGACAGAGTTCATGGACAACGATGTACTCGACGATCGCAGGCCGAGCGAAGATCAGCCGCCAGTTGAAACTCAACGTGCCTTTCGTTGAGGCGCTGCCCCAGCGTGTTTTCTGGTTGCGAATCTGAATCCGACGCGGCCGCACACCGATTCGCGGCGACCAATCTTCAACTCGGTCAGTGAAGTAGGCGCGAGCGCAATCTCGGAACCATCCTTCAGCAACCGCGGCACAATCGGGACGGTGGACATCCACCAGAAATCGCTCGCCGTCGAAGTCAAACGGGACAGAACTGTCCACAACCGGATAGCGGTCACCGAGCATCGGCAGTGAGCCTCCGTCGCGTAGCTCTGCCCGCAATCTGGACGGTGGAGCAACGGCCATCCGTCTGGCAATCCAATCGGCACGCAGCCGGATGAAATCGTCGATCTCTTGTTGCGGAGTGCGTACCGGCGAGAGCACCCGAAGCTGCTGGCCTTCGATGGATATCGTCATCGTCTTGCGCCGCCGTGCGTTGCGGTGCAACTCGTACGTGATGTGTCGACCGTTGACCGTTGCCGACTGCCTGCTCGGCCTCCCGCAGGGCATGGTTATGCGCTGCTTGCGGCTCGGTGGAATGCGCGACCCAGCCGCTCCGCTGCGTCTTCCAGCGTCGAGGCTGGAGGCCATGAGTAGGCCAGTCGCAACGACTCGCCGTCATCGCCCGGATCGCCGGAGGGATAGAACCGATTCCCCGAGGCGAAGCTCAGCCCATCCTCGGCAGCGCAGTCTCGGACAGCATCGCCGAGCAGTTCATTGCGCAGCTTCAGCCAGAGGAAGAACCCGCCCGCAGGCTCCGTAACCTCGTAGTACGGCTCGCCATACGGCTCGAGCGCCGAGGCGAGCGTCCGCGCCTTGGCTGCGTACAGCTTCCGCATCTCGCCGACGTGGTCGCGGAAGTTCCCGCGAACCATGTACTCGTGCAGCATCCGATGCAACAGCGGACTGTTGCCCATGTCGAAACGTGCCGGCACCATCGCGCGGATCCAGTCTGGACGCGCTTGCACCCAACCGATCCGCAGCCCAGTCGCGATGACTTTGGAGAATGTGCCCACGGTCAGCACACCGTGTCCGTCGGTCAACTCCGACAACGTCGGTGGTGGCGGCGCGTCGAAGTAGAGCTCGGAATATGCGTGATCCTCCATCAGCAGCACGCGCTTGCGCGCCGCGAGCTCGATCAGCTCGAGCCGGCGTTGCAGCGTCATCGTCAGACCGGTGGGATTGTGAAACGTCGGCTGGGTGTAGATCAGCTTGACTCGACGACCATCCGACTCCAGCCGATCGATCGTGGATTCCAGCTCGTCCAGCTTGAGACCTTCCTCGTCCATCCCCACGCCGACCACGGTCGCCTGCTTGCCGCGCATCGTGCGGAGCGACCCGGCGAAGGTCGGAATCTCGGTGATCACGACATCGCCAGGATCGAGGAATGCTGCGCAGATCGACTCGATCGCTCCAGCGGCGCCATTGGTCAGCAGATACCAGTCGGTCCCCGGTCGAGCGGGATGGTTACGAGCGAAGTAGTCCGCGATCTCTTGTCGGAGCGGCTCATATCCTTGCGGACCGCCGTAGACCAAGGGCGCGTCTCCAGGCTGTTCCAGAACCCGCGCCATCGCCGCGAGCAACTCCTGGCGCGGCTGCGTGTCTGCATCGGGAATTCCACCGCCGAGCGAGATCGGAGGCAGCGTGCTCACTCGGCCGCGTTCCGAGAGACCCCACGCCGTCGCGTTTCCCGCTTCCATCGACCTCGTCGCCGCGTTCGCGGTGTGCAGCGCGGGGAAGTTGTCCCAGGCGTCACGGGCAGCGTCGGCGGCACGACTGCTGATGGATGTGAGCGGTGGACTGGGCGCGTCGGAACTGGTGGTCATGTGGAACTCCGCTGAAATCTGGACTGATCGGACGAAACCGTGGGGGCATATCCATTCAGCTTAGGTGAGCCGTGGAGGTCGGTTGTAGGCTGACCGCATGGCACAAGACATTCGACTGGGCGTCCTCGATCAGATCCCGATCCGTGATGGCGGAACCGCCGCGACGGCGATCTCGGAAACCTTCGAGCTCGCCGAAACCTGCGATCGACTCGGCTACACCCGCTACTGGCTCGCCGAGCATCACAACGCCGGATCGCTGGCATGCGCATCGCCGGAAGTGTTGATCCCACAAGTCGCGTGGCGCACCTCCCAGATCCGAGTCGGCTCTGGTGGGATCATGCTGCCGCACTACAGCTCGCTCAAGGTGGCAGAGAATTTCCGCACAATCACGACGCAGTTTCCAGGTCGCATCGATCTCGGCGTTGGCCGCGCGCCCGGCTCCGACGGTCGCACCGCGCGAGCTCTGGTGCATGGACCAGGAGCGCTCGGCATCGACCACTTTCCCGAGCAACTTCTCGACCTCTACGGCTGGCTCGCCGATGATCTCCCGCCCGACCACCAGTTCCGCGAAGTCCGCGCCACACCTCCCAACGCGCCAATGCCGGAGCTCTGGCTGCTCGGATCGTCGCACTATGGCGGACACGTCGCGGCCGAACTGGGATGGGCCCACTGTTTCGCTCACTTCATCTCGCCCGAGGGTGGCGAACAGGTCGTGCGCAAGTACAAAGAGAACTTCCAGTCGTCGCCGATCAGTGCTGAGCCCCAAGCCTCGCTCGGTGTCTCGGTCACCGTGGCGGAAACAGACGAAGAGGCCGAGCAACTCTGCTGGAGTCGGTGGTGCTGGCGAGTCAAGGGCAATCGCGGCGCGCGCGGCGGTATCCCATCGGTCGAGGAAGCCCTGAACTTTCCATATTCCCAGCCCGAGCTCGACTACATCGCCTACATGCAAAATCGCAGCATTCACGGCTCGCCTCAGCGAGTTCGAGAACAGCTCGAACGCCTCGCCCGCAGTTACGACGTCGACGAGTTCATCGTGCTCACGATCACGTACGACTTCGCCGCGCGGATTCGGTCGTACGAGCTGCTCGCGGAGGCCTTCGACATTCCCGCGCCGAGTCTCAACCAGCCTCAATGTAGCGACGGCTGATTGAGCAGCGGTTCAGGATCGAGGTCGTGCGCGGCCAGAATCTCCGCTGTCACTCGCCGCGCGACCTTGTATCCCCGATGATCCCGTCCCTCAACGAGGACCGTGAGGTACGGAGTCGTGTTCGAGGCGCGGACGAGGCACCAGGCGCCGTCGGCCTCGCGTGACAGGTCGATCCGCGCGCCGTCGGTCTCATTCAGTGGCCAGCGCGAGCGTGCATCCTCGGCGATCTGGCCCGCAACGTCATGCTTCCGCTCGTCAGCGCACGCAATCTTGACCTCGGGCGAGATTGCGTATCGCGGAATCCGGTCCAGCGCCGATTCCAAGTCCGACCGCGAAGCGAGCGCCGCAATGCGGCAGGCAGTGCGGACAGCGTCGTCCGAGTAGTGCGGCGGATCGCTGACTCGATAGAAGTAGTGCGTCGAGGCCTCGCCACCGAACTCGATTCCGTGCTCGCGCATCGCGTACTTCCCTAGCGAGTGACCCACCGGCCCGAACACCGGATGACCGCCCAAGCGTTGAATGTGCTCGCGAACCGCCTCCGACGTCTTCACATCGATATGAATCGACGCCCCAGGGTGAGCCGACAACCACTCCTCAGCGAGCAGCGCCAACACCTGATCGGGCGTAGCCCGGCGACCGCGGCCGTCGATCACACCGAGCCGGTCACCGTCACCATCGAACGCGAATCCGAGCTCAGCAGGCGAATCCGCCACCAACGCCGCGAGCTGCGCCATGTTCTCGGCATGCTGCGGATCGGCGGGATGCGGTGGATTCGGCTCCTCTGGGTCATCGTTGATCGCCCGCACGTCGCAGCCGATCGCACGCAACGCTGTTCCCGCGGTCACCGTCGCGACACCGTTGCCAGGGTCAATCGCGACCTGCAGCGGACGTCGCAGCCCATACGACTTAGCGAGACTGCCGACGTAGTCGGGGCGGGGGCTCCACAGTCTGCGCTCGCCCTGTCGTACCGTTCGGTCGGCGAAGGAAATGCCAGCCGACACACGGTCAGCAACGGCGTGGATCTGTTCAGGCAGAAGCGGCATCGTGTCGGGATGGAGCAGCTTGATCCCGTTGTCCTCAGGAGGGTTGTGCGACGCGGTCACGACCAGTCCGCCGGTGGGACGCTCCTGCGTGAGCGTCGCCGTGGCCCAGTAGACCAGCGGCGACGGCGCACGGCCAATGTCGACGACGTCCAAGCCAGCGTCGAGCAAGCCCGCAATCGCGGCTTGCTGGAGCGCCGGCGTGGTCGGCCGCTGATCACCGCCCACGACGACCTGTTCCATCGATTCGACGAGCTCGGCATACGCGAATGCGATCTGAAACGCCAAGTCGGGTGTGAGCAACGCCTCAGATCCGAGCGCCCGACCGCGAATGTCGTAAGCGCGGAAGATCTCACGGGGGAACCGAGGACTCGACGACTTACTCATCGATCAGCACTCTCGTGGTCTCTACGTTATGCCACACTCCGTCTCTCCCGCAGAGAGGCGCTGACGCATCCTCGACACGCGCGACCTCAGTTGAGCGATTGGGGCCCGATCGTCGGAGGCGCGACCAGTTGGTCGCTCTCGCCCACCTGCGGGTGGTCCTGAATCGCTGCTTGCAGTTCCTCGGCGAGACGCTGGTATGACGATTCATCCATCGCTTCGAAGCGCAGGCTGAGCGCTGGAGCGGTGTTGGATGCTCGCGCGTGGATCCAGCCCTCGCGCAGGACGATGCGCGCGCCGTCGCTGCGGTCGATCTGCGCGTCGCCATGACGCTCGGCGAACCAGTTGCCGATTGCTTCCGCGATCGCTGCCTTGTCCGAATCAGGACACGGCAGCCGGAGCTCGGGCGAGATTGGTCGCGGCTCAATCTCAGCCATCTCTTCGGCCAAGCTGCGACCGCGCTCGGCGAGATAGCGAAGCAGCGCGCAGGCCGCATAGACACCATCATCAATCCACGGAGCTTGCTCACCCTTGATGTAATCCGCGCCGAACATGATGTGCCCGCTCGTCTCGCCGCCGAACGCGATGTTGTGCTCCCGCATGGTGCGTCGGAAGAAGGAGTAGCCCGTCTTGGCGCTGATCGGATTCCCGCCACGCCGTCGGATGTCGTCGATCGCGCTGGTGCTGGTCTTGAGGTCGACGAGGACGCTCGCCCCAGTCCGATGCGCCAGCAGCGGCCGCGAGAGCACTGCGGTCAGCCAATCTGCCTCGTAGCGGCGCCCGAGGTGATCGACCACACCGATCCGGTCGCCGTCGCCGTCCCACGCGATTCCGAGTTCAGCCCCCAGTTGGACGGTCCGCTGTGCCAGCCGACGCATCGTATCGGGATTCTGTGGGTCAGCAGCGAGCTCGGTGACCGGTTGTGGAGTGTCGCGCATCGCATCGACCGTCGCGCCGATCGCCCTGAGCGCCACCGACGCAGTCAGCGCGGTGACGCCATGTCCACAATCGATCACGACGCGCTGATCGGCCGATCGACCGAAACGGGTCTGCAGCAGTTCGAGATACGGGGCGATGGCGTCCAAATCGATCCGGTGGCCACGCTCGGCGCTCGACGTCGGCTGGGCAGCAGCGACCGCAGCAATTTCCTCTGGCCAGAGCGGCTGCGCCGCGTCCGCAAGCAGTTTGAAGCCGTTGTACTCGGGAGGATTGTGACTGGCGGTAACGATCAGGCCGCCATCGAGGTCATGTCGATCGACAGCCCAGCCGATCACGGGGGTCGGCGCGAGTCCAGCGGCGTGAACGGTCAGCCCAGCGCTGCGAAGCCCGTCGATCGCCGCTTCGTAGAGCGCCGGCGAGGATGCCCGCGCGTCGTGTCCGACGACGACATGGCGTCCACCGCGGTCGGCGATCCATGAGCCGAATCCTGCCCCGATTCGTTGGGCAATGGATTCGTTGAGTTGGTCGGGCGTGGTCCCACGAATGTCGTAGGCGCGCACGATCTCGGCCGGGATGTCCGCAGGAGGCATGGATCCACTCTAGGCTGAGCCCACCGTTGCTTGAGCGGAGAGGCTCGACTTGTGGCATCCCGCTTTCGTCGCACCGATTGGGAAGTTGCGCTCGGTCGCTGGCGTGACGCTGGCCTGGTCGGTGAGGAGACGGTCGCGGAAATCCGCGCCTGGGAAGCCGAGCGCGAGTCCGGCGCAGCGAGCGGTCGATTGGTGGACGCGCTCTCCTATCTCGGTGTCTCGATCGCCTTCGTCGCGGCGGTGATGCTGATTGTCCTGGCCGAGGACGGTGGCGACGCCTGGCTCATCGTGCCGTTCGTCGAAGGCGTCGTCGCGATCGTGCTCGCACAGCTCGCCTCGCGATCGGGACCGCGGGCGCTCGCCGACGGCTTCGCGGCGAGCGGAGTGGTGCTGATCACAGTCGGTGTCGGATTCACCCTCAACGAGTTCGGAGATTCCAGCCAAGAGTCGATCGGGTGGCTGCTGGTCTGTCTCAGTGCGAGTGTGGTCGGCGCGCTGATGGTCCGAACGTTCCGCTCACGACTATCGCTCTTCCTCGTCGCTGCCGCGCTGACCGCGATGCCGCTGGCGATCGCGGTGGAAGGCAATGCGCTTGAGGTCGGAGTTTTCGAGAGTTCGAACTACCCCAGTCAGCCCGAGCGGCTGTCCGAGTGGTTGTTCTGGATCACGTTCGCCGTCGTGATCGTGATGGAATGCGTCGTGTTATACGCGCTGCCGCGTTTGGGTCGATTCGTTGATCCCGAGGCCGCGTCATTCGGCCGATTGGGTGCATCGCTCGGGTTCGCCGTAGCGATGCTGATCCTCGCCAGCGCCTCATCCGAGCCGGTGATCGATTGGATGGTGCTGCTCGTCGGTTGGGGGATGACCGCTACGGCGTTTCGATTGCGGCAAGTCGAGCTGTTGCCGGCATCAGCGATCTTGCTGCTCGGCTCGCTCGCTGGCGGGCTCTCCGACCTCGATAGCGGCTGGGGCTTGGGCCTGACGATTCTGCAACTCCTGTTGATGCTCCAGCTCACGACGCTGGGCTTGGCCGGTCCGCGATTGCTTGGTCGGCTAGGTGAACACTGGCTGACACCGCTGTGGCAAGCGTCGCTGTTGCTTGGTGGCGTCGTGGCTGCGGCAGTTCTGGCTGCCGATCACGAAGTGCTGAGCACGATCGGCATAGTCTGGTCGCTGGTGCTGGTCTGCTTCGGAGTGCTGCGACGCCAACGCCTCGAACTGTTCTTCGGCGTCGTTGGGGTCTACGCGACCGGACTCACGTTGGTGCTGGGACAGCTCGAGTCGAGTTTGGGCGCCGTGTTCGGGACGTTGGCCTTCGGACTGGTGCTGGTTGTCGGCGCGATCTGGTGGCGTCGCCGCGAACTTGCTCAAGCAAGACGCGCCATCCGATTGACACTGCTAGAGGGTGACTCATAGCCTTGCATCGTGTGCCCGCACGCGTCGCGTGCTCAACGGGCCTGTCGCAGAGTGTGTGATCCTGGAGGTATCGGGATGGAAGACAAAACAATTTCGCTGGTGAACGGCCGATTCGACGTTGGCTACATGGAGGCAGGCTCAGGTCCCGACTTGCTCTTCATCCACGGCGCCGGTGGACTGATGTGGGACCCATTCCTCGAGCAGCTCTCGCAGCACCACCGCGTGCTCGCGCCGAAGTTGCCGGGCACGGCCAACTCAACGGGCGTCGAGTGGCTCATGGACCACCACGACGTCTTCTACTTCTACTGGGACTTCCTCGACGCGATGGGCGTGGACGAGGTGATCGTGGTCGGCCACTCGATGGGTGGCTGGTTCGCCGCCGAGGTCGCCGCGATGCAGCCCGGTCGAGTCTCGAAGCTCGTCCTGATCGCGCCAGCCGGTCTCTGGAACGACGATTACCCCGTCGCCGACTTCTTCGCGATGATGCCCAACGAGATGATCCCGGCGCTGTTCCACGACACCAACCACCCGGCGGCGCAGATGATGACCGCGCCTCCGCCGACCGACCCCGACGAGCTGCAAACGGTCACCGTCGAGCGCGCCAAGATGCTCCAGACCGCGGCGCGCTTCATGTGGCCCATCCCCGACAAGCGACTCTCGGAACGGATTCACCGCGTCACCTCGCCGACGCTGATCGCATGGGGCGCGTCCGACGGTCTCGTCCCGCCGCAATACGCCGACGACTTCAACCGCGCGATTCCCAACTCCGAGGTCGCGATGTTCTCCGCCTCCGGTCACATGCCGCAGGTGGAAGAGCCTGAGGCGCTGCTCGCCAAAATCGGTGAGTTCCTGACCGCCTGACGTCCGCGTCGTGTCCAAGCGGGACGGTCTCGACGCGCCACTGAATGATCGGGGCGTGTCGCATTACCGCGACGTGTTCCATCGCTTCGCGCGAGTCGAGGCGCCCGACCTCGACTCGCCGATGTACGCGGAGCTGTCGTACGGCATCTCGCTGGACACAGAACTACTGACCCTCGCCGCGCAGAAGCGCAAGCGACAGCCCGCGCCCAACATGCTGTTCGCGGCGGTGCAGTATCTGCTGCTCTCCGGCGAACAGTACGCCGATCATCCCCTGTCAGAGCATTATCCGATCGTGTCGGGCGCTCCGCGACCGATGGAGCCAGCGTTTCCCGCGTTTCGCGACTTCTGCCTCGCTCATCGCGAGGATGTGCTCGAACTAGTTCGCACTCGTCGGACCCAGACCAACGTCGTCCGTCGATGCACCTGCTTGTTGCCTGCGTTCTCCATCGTCCAGCGAGAGTCAGAGCAACCGCTGGCGCTAATCGACGTCGGCGCGAGCGCTGGACTCAACCTAAACGTCGACCGGTATCGCTACCGCTATCTGCGCGGCGGTCAGGAAGAGATGAACTGGGGACAACCCGACGCGAAGGTCCTCCTGGAGGCCGAGCTCCGCGGAGGTGCCTTGCCAACGCTCGCTGATCCGCTGTCGATCGCATCACGAGCCGGCATCGATATCAGCCCGATCGACCTGACCAACGACGACGAGCTGCGCTGGCTCCGAGCTCTGATCTGGCCCGAGCACGTTGAGCGTCACCAACGCTTGATCGATGGCGCAGCGGAGTTGGTCGCCTCACCGATTGATCTCCGAGCAGGCGACGCTGTCGAACTGCTGCCCAAGATGATCGTCGGCGCACCCACCGACGCAGCGCTGACCGTGTACTCAACCGTCGCGCTCTATCAGATCCCAAGCGAGGGACGCGAGCGCATCCTGCAGACGTTGTCCGAGACGAGCAAGCAACGCCCCGTCTGGCTGGTCACACTGGAGCTCAGGATGGAAGACATCGACCATCCCGAGGAGCCAACGCTCGCCCTCACCCGGTTCGCAGGCGGGCAAAGCAGTCGCAAGGTCCTAGCCCGAACCTCACCACACGGCTGGTGGATCGACTGGGCGGCCTAACGCGTCGAAGCTGGCGTAGAGCAAATGATCAAGTTGCAGTCGCGTTCCCGTCGGGCGTGACAAGAGTCTCCAACGGGTCGTTAAGGCGAGACACCTAGGTGCTCTGCCGAATCGGAGCGCGATCGTAGATGTCCTCTCCAGCCATGGAGCGGTAGGCGAGTAGTAGACAGGCACGGATGTCTTCTGGCTCAAGGATGGGATACTCGCGCAGAATCGTCTCTTCGGAGTCCCCAACCGCAAGCATCGATAGCACATGTTCGACTGCAATCCGCATTTCGCGGATGATCGGCTTGCCGCCGAACACCTCGGGACGCACCGTGATCCTATCCAGCAGATTGCTGTCGTTGATCACTCTGCTCCTGTCCGACAGGTCACGAACATGTCGCGAACATTGTGAAGCGGGGACCGTATCCGACGATGGTGAGCGATGCCTAGCCCTTGAGGGTCTCGAGGATTTTGGCGAACTCGTCCGGGTCTCGCTCCTTCACGTTGACGCTGTGTAGCAGAGCTCCTGCTTCGGCCTCTTGCTCCAGACGCTCGACGCATTCCTCGGTCGTGCCGACGAAGCCGAACTGCTCCAGCATTTCGCCTGGGATCGACTGTGCCGCAGCGCCACCGCCGCCATCTTTCCAGGCCAGACGGGCAGCGTTGGCCTCGTCCTCGTAGCCCTGGCGCGAGAGCTGGCGATAGTAGAACTCGCCCATCCGAGCGCAGTAGAAGGCTAGGGTGCCGGCCTGTCCCGCTCGGGCGCGAGCCTGATCCTCCGGCGTGTTGGCGACGGTCACTCCACCAGGAGCGCGGATCGTGAAGTCTGCTGGGTCCTTGCCGGCCTCGCGGACCCAGTCGTTGACCAGGTCGATCTCTTCCTTGAGCCGATCCATCGGAATCATGATCGGCAGCCAACCCTCTGAGATCTCGGCGGTCATCCTGACCGACTTGGGATTCAGCGTGGCCAGGTAGATCGGCATCTGCTTGCGGTAGGGCTCGAAGCGCAGGGTGAATCCACGTTGCAGCTTGAACAGTTCACCGTCGTAGTGGAGCGGCTCGTGCGAGAACAGGATTTTCATGATCTCGACGGTCTCGCGCATGCGCTTGAACGCGGGTTGGAAGGGGACGCCGTGGAAGTGCTCGATCACCTGCGGGCCCGAGTTCCCCAAGCCGACGATGACGCGACCTTCGGAGATCTCGTCCACCGTCGCGAAGTGCTGCGCCAGCGCGGCCGGTGTGCGCGAGTAGATGTTCACGATTCCCGTGGCCACCTGCACGTTGCTGGTGCGCTCGGCTAGTTGGACGAGGGTCGTGAACGCGTCCTGTCCCCAGGCTTCGGCGACCCAGAGCGAGTCGATCCCCACTTCGTCGGCGATCTGCGCCCGTTTGAGCGCAGTCTCCCGATCCATCGAACCCTGCCAATCGAATCCCATACCGATGCGTCGACTCATGTCCGGCTCCCCAATGATGTTGCCTTTGTCACAGTGCAGCTTACCCTCCCTTCCTGCACACGTTCCCAATGGCAACTAGGTAGGGTTAGCGGTACCCACTCCGCGGGTCAGCACATAATGGAGCCCAACATGATGGGGCCCGACAAGCCAACATCGATGAAGCTGATACGACTGCTCTCGTTGTGGCTGATTCCGCTTGGTGTTGCGGCCGTTGTCTTGGGCGTCGTGTGGGGGAGCGGTGAGAGCGCAGAGCAGCAGGTTCGGGTGCAGGCTCGATCGCTCGAGGATGGACGCGTTGAGGTCGCGATTCAGCAGCACCTCGGCGATAGCTGGAGCGAGCGCCACCTCCCCGTCGCCCGCATCGTTCCTGTCGATGCCGAGACGGGCCAATGGCTGTCGTCAAGCCCGGTCACCTTAGCCAGCGCAACGACGGCGATGCCCGACACGTCCATGGCGGATGAACAAGAGCCCGCACGTTACTGCCTGGTCACGCATGAGCGTCCTGGCGATGAAGAGTTCTGGGGATTGGTCAGCTTCGGCGCGAGGCAATGGGATGCGTTGCACGATTCCATCGATGTCGAAGTACATGCGGGCGTCGATGCTGAAGCTCAGTCCAACAAGATCGACGAATGCATCGATAACGGCGCGATCGCCATCGGTGTCACGTTGCCTGACCCCGAGGGTGTCAAGGCAGCGATCGGACGTGCCATCGCTGCTGGCGTGTATGTCAACTCGTTCAACTCGGGCGCACGCGACTACGCCGCTGTCGGTTCCATCCGGCACGTGTCGGTCAACGAATTTGCTGCTGGCCAGCGGGCAGGAGTGCTGTTCAACGAGGCCGATGTCAGCGGCGTCGCGCTGTGCGTCATTCACGAGGTGTCCAACATCGGACTCGAAGAGCGCTGCGACGGACTGGCTGACGGATTCGACGGCGAAGTACGCCGACTCAACGTGGGCGAGACCGGTCTGGCAGATCGGGAAGCGACCGGCGCTGCCATCAAGGAAGCGCTGACCGACGATGTCGGTGCCGTCCTAGCGCTGAACTCGAGACTTAGCGTGCTCGCCTTGGAGCAAATCGCGGCCGGCGACATGGATGTGATGATCGGGACGTTCGACCAGAACAACGACGTGCTCGAATCGCTGATCGCTGGCGACATGGCATTCGCGCTCGATACAAGTCCCTTCGCGCAGGCCTGGTACACCCTCAGCACGATGCTGAACAATCAGCCAGCGTTTCATCTGATCCAGACCCAAATTGGCGTGGAGAATCCGCAGGACATTCTGCAGACGTTTGATATCCAGCTCGGTCCGCGCCTGATTTCGTCAGAGAATGCAGCCGCCTTCCTCCAAGTGAATCGGTTCGCTGCGAACCAACAGAGCGGAGAATAGATGCGAACTTCGCTCTGGTATGACGGTGTAGGGGCGCGAGATTGGCCGTCATTCCTGCCCTCCGCGGCGGGAATCTCGATGGGCTGTATTGAGGCGCTGTGCTGCTGTCTACCAAGCAAACGCGTCACGCGCGATGTAGGACTCTGCGAGATACCCGCGGCACGCGCGGTATGACGGCGTTGGAGCGTGTCCGAATACGAGCTCAGGGGGATTCGATGTCGAAACACAACGTTCGCTGGATCACACGCATCGCATTCGGGGTCTGCTCCCTGTTGGTTCTCGCCGGCATTGGGCTGGCCAGTATCGACGAGGCCAACGCACAGGGGCCGGACGGAGGCGCACTCGCACCCTCAGTCGATTTGGACGAGGACAACGTACTGCTCGACCTCGTCATTCCCGCGGTCGGCGGCTGGTTCCGTCAGGAGGTCTCGCCGACGGGTGGCGATGTCTCGCTTGTCTTCCACTACACCGGTCTGATTCTGACCTCCGCGTTTGATGCGATCGCGCCGTATCACCCCACGGCCGTGGGCGCGTACTCGCGATTGGGTCGGCGTCCGGCGTCCGAGTCAGTGACCGACCGCAACATTAACATCGCCACGGTCTTCGCCTCCTATCGAACGCTGATGATGGTGGCACCGCATCGTGCGGCCGACTGGCGTCAGATGGTGGAGTCCGCTGGGCTCGATCCCGATAACGACAGCCAGGATCTGAGCACGCCGCAAGGACTGGGCAATTTCGCCGCGAGAATGGTCGTCGAGAACCGTCGCGACGACGGGTTCAACATGTTCGGCGATACAACCAACGGATACCCCTTCGCCGACACGTTGGGGTTTGTCCCGCTGAACACCGCCTACGAACTGAGCCATCCGTCGCGATGGCAGCCGCTCTTACGACCGTCGCTGCATGGCAACTACATAATTCAGACCCATGTCACCCCGCAGGCAGCAAACGCAGCGCCGTACACGCCGGGCTTCAACCCGCGTGACTACCGATTCCCGCCGCCAATGGATAGCGACATCCGCAACATGGAGGCATACCGCGCGCAGGCCGATTACGTGCTCGAGATCACACCAGAGATCACCGAAGAGCAGATGTTGATGGTCGAGTTCTTCGACAACAAAGTGCGCGGATTCCTGATTCGCCCATTGGTCAAACAGGTTGACACGCAAGGCATCTTGTTCATCAACACGATGCTCAACATGGTCTCGTACGACGCGCTGATCGTGACCTGGCAAGAGAAGATGCGCTACGACGCGGTGCGACCGATCAGCGCGATCCGCTACCTGTATCCAGACGAGATGGTGACCACGTGGTCGGAGAATGAGCAGAAGTTCATCGAAGCGCCGGGTCGCTTCTGGACGAGTTACATCGAGACCCCCAACCACTCGGAGTACCCCTCAGGATCGACCTGCAACTGCGCTGCCTACGCGCAGTCGCTGCGGCGGTACACGGGCACCGATGATACTCAAGGCTTCTCAGGCGTGCGGCCGGCTGGATCGTCGCGCCGAGCGCCAGGCAAAGTGCCGGCTGAGGATCTGGTCCTGAGCTGGGATACTTGGACCGATTTCGAGACCGACTGCGGCGAGAGTCGTATCTGGGGCGGCGCCCACTTCCGACCCTCGGTCGACAACGTGTACGACGTATGCCACGCGATCGGTGACGAGGTCTATGAGTACTTCGCCTCGCTAATCGATGGCACCGCTCGACCACCCAGTGTGGCGACACCGCTGCCAATCGACCCGCTCTACGGCAACACCGAATGGGCGCCTCGCTGACGAGTAGCGGATGAAGGTGGAATCCCGCCTGCAATCTGCTGAGTCGGAATTGCGAGATTGCCGCGCCTGTCGTGGCAATCTCGCCGAGTTGTGTACAGACAGTGGCGCCGAATGCAGCGAGATACCCGCGCTCCGCCGTGGGTATCTCGGATATCTCAGCGGGTCTGACGAATGTTTCAGCAGGGTTGGCGGGAACTCCTGGACTGAACGGCCTTATGTGCACACGCCCTAGGCTGCGAGGGGACACGATTGCCTGCGTTGGGCAGGACTGGATTCGGAGATTGTCGATGTCAGTGAGCTACGAGGTAACGGATCGGGTTGCCACGATCGTGCTGGATCGTCCGCAGGCGCTGAATGCGTTCGATCGCGAGCAGTACGCGGCCTTCGCCGATGCTTGCGCCCGCTTTCGCGATGACGACGATGCATGGGTAGCGATCATCACCGGCGCCGGAGAGCGCGCGTTCTCGGCTGGCGCCGATCTGCGCGACATGATTCCTGCGCTGATGGATGAGCCGTCGAAGGAGCGATTTGAGCTGCCGCCCTCGATCATGCGTGGGATGTACATCGCCAAACCGTTGATCGCCGCGATCAATGGCTATGCCTTTGGCGGCGGGCTCGAGGTCGCATTGGCGTGCGACCTGCGCATTGCGGCCGAAGGTGCACAGATGGGCCAGCCCGAGGTCGGACTCGGCCTGCTGCCGGGTTGGGGCGGCACGCAACGCCTACCAAGACTGCTCGGCGAGAGCCGAGCGATGGAGATCATGCTGACGGGCGACCCGCTGACGGCGGTGCGCGCTCACGAGATCGGGCTGGTGCACCGCGTGGTCCCGGCCGATGAGCTGATGGATGCTGCGCGCGAAATGGCGGAGCGGATCTGTCGCAATGGGCCGCTCGCGGTCCGAGCGTGCAAGTCGGCAGCGGTGCGAGGGATGCAGACATCGCTCGACGAGGGTCTGCGAATTGAGCAGCTCTACTTCGAGCGGCTCGCCTACACCGACGACATGCGCGAAGGCGTCGCCGCCTTCAACGAGCGTCGGACGGCCGAGTTCACCGGTAGCTAGAAGCGCCAGCGCGTTGCGTTGCTTGGGTAGTTGGCTTCCGTCCAGGCGAGCGCTTTGCGCAGCCTCAGGGTGAAGACGGGGATCGTCTCCTCGGCGCCCCAGGGCATGTCGTACTTGGCGTTGAAGGCCTGTTGGATGCTGGGCGTCGAGTCGTGCAGCTCGAACTGGCCCTCAAGAATCACCACATCATCGCCCGACTCGAGATTGACGACCGATTCGGGATTCTGCTTCAGGTTCTTCGCCGTGACGCCGAGCGGGTCGGTGGCGAAGTGAAAGGCGTCGTCGACCCAGACGCCCCAGACCGGGACCGAATGGGGTCGCCCTGACGGCCGAGTCGTCGCGACCCAGTAGTTGCGGGCGGACTCCAGTTGTTCCGTCACCCACTGCCACGACATCGGCTCGAAGGGGTAGTCCTCAACGCTGAAACCGAAGCTGTCGGGTACGTCCAGCCGTTCGGGATCGGGAATGTCCACGATTCGACTACTCCGTCTCGGCGGTGATCGGATCGTACGTCCCCAGATGCCAGTGATTGCCCTCGTAGTCGGCGACGGTGAACGCGTGGGAGCCGTATTCAGTGTCCTCGAGCGGCTGAATGACGGTGGCGCCCGCGGCGATCGCTTGCTCGTAGACCGCATCGACCTGCTCAGCCGACTCGGCGGTCATGCTGATCGAGCCGTGCTGATGGGGCAGGTCATGAATGTTTCCCCAGACCTCACCGAGCATGACCAGCGACCCTCTCCACGCTAACTGCGCGTGTTCGACCCGACCTTCCTCATTGCGGACCACGAAGTGCTCGGTGATACCGAAGGCCTCGTGCAGCCAGGTAATGGCAACATTCGCGTCCGCATAACGTAGTGTCGGAATGACAGTTTGGTGGCTCACAACGGACTCCTTAGGCAGGCAGCGGCTCTTGCAGAATTCGGCGCAGATCATCGGCGGAGTGGACTGGGGCCGAGCAGGCAAAGCCCTGGCACACGTAGGCAGTCGGCCTACCTTGCTGCATCAGTTTATCCGCCAGTTGCGGGACGTCTGAGTCTTGCCCTGAACCGCGCATCAGCATCATCGGATGTGGCGCACCCGACCAGAGCTCGCGACGCATTTGCCCCAGCTCTGGATCATCGCTCGGCCCGACGAGCGCTACTGACCGGTGGTCAGTGAGCCAGTCCTCCACCGAAACAAACAGGCCGAGCATCGTCGGCGCCTTGCTCAGATACGCCGAGAATGCGCCGCGCATCGCTTCGATCATGTCGGCATAGCGACCGTCGGCGGTGAGCGCGTACATTCGCGCGAGCGCGCGCGCGGCGAGCGCATTGCCGCTGGGAGTGGCGCCGTCCTGTGTCGGTTTGCGCTGAGCGATGAGCTGCTCGCCGTCGCGACCGACCGTGAAGAATCCGCCGTGCTCATGGTCCCAGAAGCGTTCGATCATCGCGTCGATCATCGAGCGTGCCTCGAGGTACCAGGATTCGTCCCCGGTGGTCTCATAGAGCGAGATCAGGCCGTCGGCAATCGCGGCGTAGTCCTCGACGAACGCGTCGACGGAGGCCTGTCCAGCCGAGTGGATGCGCAGCAGTGAACCACCCGAAGTGCGCATGCGGTCGAGCACGAATCGCGCGGCGCGTGCGGCGGCATCGGTGAACCGAGGTTCCTCGAGCACTGCGCCAGCCTTCGCGAGCGCGTCGATCGCCATGCCATTCCAAGCGGCGATGATTTTGGTATCGGTAGCCGGAGGAATTCGCGTCGCTCGATGCTCTAGTAGGGTCGCCCGACTGCGATTGAGCGACGCCTCGACCTCGGCGACGGGTAGGTTGAGCCATTGCCCGACGGACTCTGCCGACTGCGCCGCGAGGAGGATCGAGTTGTCCTCCCAGTTCCCGCCGACATCGACACCCCAGCTCCGGCACGCGATCTCGGCATCTTGTGGATCGAGGAGCTTGTGCAGCTCGTCGCGTGTCCAGACGAAGTACTTGCCCTCGACACCCTCGGAATCCGCGTCCGTCGAGGCGTAGAACGCGCCGTCGGGAGTTTGCAGACCGTTCAGCATGTAGTCGGCGGTCTCACGGGCGATTCGAGCGAAGAGTTCCTGGTCATCGGCGTCGGTTTCGAGGCGATGTCCATCGAGAAAGAGCGGAATCAGCAGCGCATTGTCGTAGAGCATCTTCTCAAAGTGCGGGACCAGCCAGATCTCGTCGACCGCATATCGGTGAAATCCACCAGCGAGTTGGTCGTAGATTCCGCCCTCGGCCATTTTGCGCAGCGAGAGCGTGAGCTGCCGCAGCGCATCGTTGCGATTGCTCGCGGACGCATCCAACGCCTGCTGGACGAGGAGCTGCAGATAGAACGGCTGGGGAAACTTCGGCGCGCCGCCAAATCCGCCATGCGTCCGATCGGCGGCTTGGAGCAGTGCTGTCGCGGCTCGCGAGCGAACCTGCGCCGGACTCTCGGTCAGTTCCTCTCCCGATAGCTCGACGCGCAGATTGAGATGCTGGGTGAGCTGCGTGGCTTGCTGCTCGACCTGGTCTCGCTGCTCGCGGAAGGCTTTGGTAATCCCTTGGAGCACGTCGGTCCAACCTGGCATTCCGGTGCGACGTTGCGGCGGGAAATAAGTGCCACCGAAGAACGGCCGACCGTCGGGCGTGCAAAACACATTCAGCGGCCAGCCGCCGTGGCCGTGGATCATTTGTTGGGCATCCATGTAGATCTCATCGACATCGGGTCGTTCCTCGCGGTCGACCTTGATGCTGATCACGAGGTCGTTCTGGAGCTCGGCAATGGTCTCGTTCTCGAACGACTCACGCTCCATGACGTGGCACCAGTGACAGGCGGCGTAGCCAATGCTGACGAGTACGGGCTTGTCCTCGGCCCGCGCGCGAGCCCATGCTTCCTCACCCCATGGAAGCCAATCCACGGGGTTGTTGGCGTGTTGCAACAGGTAGGGGGATGTCTCGCTGGCAAGTCGATTTGGCATGGTTCCATCTCTGGCTAAGGCAGTGGCTCAACCTTAACAGCGTGCCAACTCTGGATCGTCCGGAGACTGCTAGCGTGCTGACCACGCCGATGCCGATGTCCATGTTTCACGTGAAACAGGTGTTCGTCAACGTAGGAGGTTCCGGGTGAGTCCGCCATTGAGCCCGTTGGAGCAGGCGCTCAGTCCGCTCGCTCGCGCGGTCAATCCGTTGTTGGGACGGCTCAGTCTCGACCGGGCCAGCAATCAGGCCAGCGTCCGACAGCTAATGGCCGAGGTGCTGGGCACATTTGGGCTGGTCTTCTTCTGCGCCGGCTCCGCCCATGTCAACTGGTGGTCGGGCGGAGAACTAGGCGCGCTGGGCGTCGGGCTGGTCAACGGATTCGGCGTCGCGGTGATGATCTTCGCCTTCTGGGCGATCTCCGGGGCGCATCTCAATCCCGCCGTGTCGCTGGGACTATGGCTCAGCGGCAAGCTGCCAGGTCGAAAGTTGGCGCCGTACGTGGTTGCGCAGTTGGTCGGCGCGCTGATCGCATCATCGGTGATGCACGGACTCTTCCGCAATCACACCGGCGAGGGCGAGTCATGGCTCGGCGCCAATTTCAGCGACGGCCCACTCATCCAAGCGTTCGGTACCGAGATCGTGATCACCTTCTTCCTCGTCTACGCGATCCTGATGATGGTGGAACGAGGCCGCTCGGCGACGGTGTTCGCAATCGCGGTCGGTCTCTACGTCGCGGCTGCCGTAACGATGGCCGGAGGCGTCTCAGGAGCATCAATGAACCCCGCCCGCGCCTTCGGCCCAGCCGCGATCGCCTGGTTCTGGGACGATCACTGGGTCTATTGGGTCGGACCGGGACTCGGCGCACTATTCGCCGCAATCTTCTTCGCGGTACTGCGCGACCGGTCAGAATCGGAAACTGGGTAGGATTGAAGCGGAGGGCGGGCATTCCAATGGTTGAAGACAGACAGTCGTCCACGATCGACGCAGACTGGGTGACCTGGTGGAAGCCCAGCGAAGCGCAAGTGCAGTGGCAAGCGGCACTGGTCGATTACAGACGCAAGCAGTTGGTGCAGCAGGCTCTATCCGGCGGCTATGGCCGCCTCACCAGTTGCCTAGTGCCTCCAGACTACGAATTTGACGTTGACATTCTTGACCCTGAACCGACAGCAGTGGAAGTTGAAGCGATGCGCAATGCCGCTGCTGGACCGGTTGAGCCCCTTCCGATCGCCGATCGGGATTGGTCGGTGTTTGAAGATGAAGACGATGAGGACGATCTCAAGTTTCTGGGCTGGCTGGACGCTCGATTTCCAAGGGGTTGGGATTGGGTTCGGTGGCTCGACCCGACTTCGAGTTCAGGCAAGAAATTCTTCGCTGAGCTTGGCAAGGAATGCCCAGAAGCTGTGGAGTTTTTCCTCTACGTGGATGATGACGACGAATGACGTCTGGCGGGCCCCGCTGCATCGTGTACAGAACTGATGAGGCCGAGCAGGAGTACGGTTCGCTCTCGCCCAAGCGCAAAGGCGACGTTAAGGCTGTTTTGGGAGTGTTGTCCCTCGGCCCTGGGAGTGGTGGAAGCAAAGAACTGGAAGGCCATCCCGGCATGTTCCGCGTACATGTTTCCAAGCGTTGGCGGATACTGTTCACCATCGAAGCCGAAGTACGCCGCATACGAGTCTTTCGGATTCGACCTCGTAATCGGGCTTATGAGGGGCTCGAGCGCCGGTGAGGCTAGGTGTCAATCCCTGCCGCCCTGAGCGCGAATCTGAGCGCCTTGTAGTTGTTTCTTGTGAAATGGAAGCCGCTCATTCCGACTCTTTGTGCTCCGAGCACGTTTTCTTCGAGGTCGTCGATGAAGAAGCAATGCTCGGCAGGGATGCCGATCTCATCCGCGGCGTGGTGGAAGATGCTTGGGTCTGGCTTGCGCATGCCGATTTCACCGGAGACGACGATGACGTCCCAGCTCACTTCGACGGGCAGATCGCTGAGGAAGCGGTCGCGCAGATCGTCGGGCGCGTTTGAGAGGACGCCGATCTTGTGTCCGGCGGCCTGGAGGTCTTGAGCGAGCTCGAAGTTGGGCAGGTGATATTGCCAGGGTTGGGCGTACCAGGCGTCGAGCAGGTTCTGCACCTCGGCGGCCACGTCGCCCTGGAGGAACGGCGCGAGGCTCTGTTCTACGCCGCGCTGCCAGGTGTCCCAGTTCCCGCGACCGTTCTCAATCGCGTGCCACTCGGGCGTCCGATAGAACGCATCGATCAACGTCCCCGGCGGCAGGTTCCAGCGACGGCCGAAGTCGTCGTATCCGTCCCAATCCATTCGGATCAGGACTCCTCCGAAGTCGAACAGGACTGCGCGTTGTGTGGTCACAATGTCTCCTCAAGTGGCTCGCCAACGGCGAGTCTACGTGCGATGCGAACGAGGCGGTCTGCGGCGAGCGAGAATGGGCGTTCACGTCCCCACTGAGCGGCGGCCTCGCGTCGCGGTTGGATTTGGCGGACTTCATCCGCGTGGAGCGCACGTCGGATCGCCGCCGCGAACGCGCGAGGCGTGGGCTCGACGATCCAGCCAAGCTGGTCAGTGATCGTCGCATGAGCTCCGGCATGCGGCGCCGCGATAACCGGCACACCGCTGCCCAACGCCTGGGCGATCGTCAGACCGTACGCCTCGTAGTAGCTGGGTGAGAGGAAGGTATCGGCAGCGGCGAGCAGTCGCCATTTCTGCTCGCCGCCCACGTATCCAGAGAAGTGAACGCTCGCCCGCTCGAGCTTCGCCGCTGCCCGACGGAGGCGTCGGTCGTACGACTCGGCACCCATGTACGCCGGCGCTCCGGCGACGATCAGTTGGAGTCGCTCGGCAGTCGACGGCGATTGACGCTCGATGAGCCTCAGCGCTTCGATGACGAGCTCGATTCGTTTTTCGGGCGAGATCCTGCTCAGGGTTAGCAGGGTGAACCGATTCGGGTCGGCGCCGATCTCGCGCAGGGTCTCACGACGGTGCTCGCGGAGTTCTGGTTGTGGCTCTCCGACCACGCCCCAGGGCACGATTTGGGTGCGTCGGGCGACGCCGCTGCCTGGGTAGCAATTGGCCAGTGACCGCGCGACTGCGCCCGAGGGAGCGATCGGGGTGTCGACGTGCGCGGCGAGGTCTTGTTCCTTCGCCCACACGAGCCGTGCGATTCGTGGGGCATACCTGGTCAGACCGCGGCGCTCGGCCAGCCGCCACAGAGCGGAGAGCTGCGGGCCGTGGATCGGCAACTCGAGTGGCTGTGAGATGTAGCGACGGCTGAAGAACTCGCTCACGACAACATGCAAGAGCGCCATCTGGGCAAAGCCGCGCTCGCGCAACTGGGCGAACGGCGGTCCCTCGGCAGTGTCGTTGGCGAGCACCACGGCGCCAGTCGGATCGAGGTCAGCGAAGTACTCGCCAAGGGCCGACTCCCACTCGAGCGCAAACTTGGCATAACGCCTCGCATTCAGCTTGAGGATGCCATCGGGCTCACGGTCCGAGAGCGTCGGGACAGGAAGTTCGTGGCGGATTCCGTCGCTGGACTGTTTGGGTCCGGGAGTGAGCAATGTGACGTCGAAGTCCGATGCTTCGAGGTGTGGGATCAACGCCTCGAGCACGGCGACACCTCCACCGACGGGAACGGAATCGGTGGTCAGGGCACCGGTCGCGCTGCAGAGGTAGATGTGCGGCATAGCTTGAGATTATTCGCTCATCCCGAGAGATTGAGGGCTAATCTGCTCTGAGACTCGGCAGTGGAGGCAAGAACATGACGCTCGCATATGAACGACTCGATGGCCTCATGGCGGCGCAGGTCACGCCGTTTACGGAGGGTGGTCGCGATGTTGATGTTGACTGGATCAGCCCACACATCGACTGGATGCGAACGATGGGAATCACTGGCATCCTCACGCTCGGTACCAACGGCGAGGGACCCTCGGTCGGCCTGGACGAGCGCAGGCGAGTGATCGAGGCGGTCAAAAGGGCCTCGCGAGGGATCGGCGGCGGATTGGTCGTAGTCGCTGGCGCGACCTGTCCCGCGTTGCCGGACACGATTCGCGCGGCCAACGATGCTCTCGACGCCGGCGCCGACGCGGTCGCGCTGTTGCCACCGTACTTCTTCAAGAACGTCGATTCATGGGGCATGATCCAGTGGTTCAGCGCCGTGATTGAGTCGTTGCCGTCGGAGGGTCGAGCACTCCTCTACAACATGCCGGCCCAAGCGGGGATCGAAATTCCGGACGACGTCCTCGCCGGTGTGCTCAGGCGGCATCCCGAGCAACTGATGGGGATCAAGGACTCGGGCGGCGACGCCGAACGGACGAAGCGCTACATGGCCCAAGTGCCTAGTGAGGGTCCTGGTTCCGAGTTTCGGGTGATGGCCGGGTCCGACGCCGCTCATGCGTCGTTGTATCAGGCTGGGTGTGTGGGCGGTGTCTCGGGCATGGCGAACGCGGTGCCGGCGCTGGTCAAGACGATCCAGTTCGCCCACCGCGAGGGCAGGGAGCCGCATCGTCCTCAGGACCAGCTCAACGAGCTGCACGACATCCTCAACCTGTTTCCACGGGTTGGAGCGCTGAAGGAGCTGATCCACATCACCAGCGGCCTTCCACTAACGCACACGCGTCCGCCATATCGCGATCTCGACCCGCGTGAGGTGTCGGCGTTGGAGGAGGCGGTCGGACGCTACCTGCTCGGCGAAGGGTAGCGGGCTAGGGGTTGACAGCCTCAGACTCTTCCTGAAGCGCCTTGGCGAACCCGTCCGTTCGTCTCTTCGCTGGGCCATCGCGATCATTCCAACGATGTTTGGTCGTTTGCTACCGATACACATGCGGCTGTGACATTGCATTTGGCCCCTTCATCGATATGCGCTGTTCACTGAAGACAGACTGTCATTGCTTGAGTCCGGCGATAGCTGGTTGCGCCCATGGGAATCGACGAGATCAGGACTCACCGGGGGACAACAGGACAAAGCATGACTTCTTGTCTTGGGCACATGCCCAGAGATAGGGAGCATGACACCACTTTGGGTTTACCCTTTTCAATGCCTTTAGACCTCGACCGCGTCAACTCTTGACGATGCCGCGAGTCGCGCAGAGCCAAGAGCCGCAGAAGGAGTTGCCATGTTACGAATGCTGACAGGCTTCGCTATTGGAGTAGTCGTCACTTCACTTGCCGTGCTCGGCACGATCCTTGCGAGTGGGGGGCAAGACGAAGTGCGAGTTGTTGCCCGCCTGTTGGAAGGCGGACGGGTCGAGGTCGGCGTCCAGCAACGAGCGGCCGATGGTTGGAATGCTCGCCAGTTGCCTGAATTGCGCTTCTTGTCGCCCGATTCTCCAGTGGGCCATTGGCGCTCCAGTAGCGCGGTCCATTTGGTGAGTGCCGAGTCTGTATCGGATTCTCAGCAACCTGTTACGGAACCGGAACAAGCGAGTCAGCCCGAGAGTCCGGCCGCGGCTGCAGCCCGGGTCAGCACGGTGGAGAATCCCGACTTCTATTGCCTGGTGACGCATGAGCAGCCGGGAGATGAAGCATTCTGGAACCTCGTCCGACAGGGCGCCAAGCGCTACGCCGAGACATCCACCGTGCTTCATCGGGTTGTTGGCGCGCCGACGGTCGACACTCAGGCCGATCTGGTGCGCGAGTGCGTTGCCGACGGTGCGGCCGGGATTTCGGTGACGCTCGCCGACCCTGACGGCATGGAGGCCGCGATTCAGCATGCACGCGCGGCTGGTGTGGTCGTGCACTCGTTCAACTCAGGTGGTGAGGATTTCCGGCGTGTTGGTTCAGCTCGGCATGTGGCAGTCGACGAGCTGCGAGCCGGACACACAGCCGCTTCCCTGTTCGCCGAGAACGGAGTGAATGGTCGATTGCTGTGCGTGGTTCACGAAGAGCGCAATGTCGGCCTGAATGAGCGATGCGACGGTCTCGCCGAGCGGCATGGCGGAGAGGTCGAGCGGCTCAGTGTGGCCGCGACCGGAGTCGCAGACTTGGCCGGATCGACCGCAACGATCGAGGCGCGATTGGCTGATCCCGAAGCGCCACAGGTTGCCGGTGTTCTGGCGCTCAACTCGCAGGTGGCGCTGGCTGCCCGTGACGCAATCGCTACGGCTGGTGGCGAAACGGCGCTGGCCACGTTCGACCAGAGCACGGCGGTCATGCAGGCGATCCTGGATGGTGAGATCATGTTCGCCATCGACACGGTGCCCTGGCACCAGGCCTGGTATGCCATGAGTTCGCTGACTGCAGATGTCTACGCCATCCGGATCCTGGTAGACCTGTACGACCTTGAGGATCCCTACCGGATCATCCCCAACGTCGGCGTGCGGATCGAGCCGGAGATTTTCACGACAGAAAACGCCCGCGACTGGCTCGAAGTGATCGATCTGATCAACCAGATCAACACCGGAGGCTAAGTTCCACTCGCCGGCGATTCCGCTCTCGCCGGCTCATCTTGGATTCCAGCTCCTGGAGTCCCCTCAGGCGGACTCTAGAAGTGGTTCATGCAGTGCATTGCGTACTCGGTGGCGAAGAGATGGTCCGCCCTGAGCAGCGCTGAACTGTCGGCCGCTTCGATCCGACCGAGACGATGGCAATAGGTTGCCGACAGCGCGCCGGTCGCGAGGTGGGCGAGCGTGAACACGTCCATCGTGAGTTCAGGCGCCGAGTCGACCTGGCGAATATCCGCGCCTTCAGGTCCGGTCGTGAGCTTCCACGTGCCTTGGTTCCACTCGCAGAGGTCATCGATCACTCGGAAGGTGAGCTCGGATTCGACCGGGTAGCGACGGATCATCAGCGCGCGGGGCAGGTCGACGATGCGGACCAAGATGCCATCGGCCAGTTGTGCGCGCAGGGTGCGAGGGTCTCGGGCGAGGTGGAAGATGGGGTCGTCGGATGGCGCGTCTTGCAGGTAGATGCGCCAGGTGAGGTCCTGGCTAGCGGCGAACTGCCAGAGCGCCGTGTAGGCGGCCGGGGTGAGCCATCCGTACTCACGGATCGTCATCCGATGGTCGCGCTGGCCAGCGCTGGGTGCATTCAGGGCCCGATCCTCGCAACTCGTGTAAATCATGTAACCGAGCGCCTCGCCGTCTTCCTCGTAGAGGAGGACGCGGACCGGACCCTCCGAGATGCTCTCGGGCTCGTCGAGGACTTCCGCGTTCCAGAGGTTGAGTCCTCGATGGAGGAGTCCGTTGCGCGGCTGCATGTACTGCCGATAGAGGTCGCGGACCACTTGCGCGTCGTCGGGCAGATCCTTGGCGTTGCTCACGCTGAGCGTGCCGGTCGGCGTCGGTGCGTTGACGAAGTTGAGATCGTAGGGGTCGATTTCGTACTTCAGACGGCGAGAGCACACGGCGTAGCCGAAGCGCTGGTAGATGCCGGTCTGGGAGGCATACAGCGCCGCCAACGACTGGCCGCGCTCGTATTGCTCGTCCAGCGAGTGTTCCATCGCGAAGCGCAGGTAGCCGCGACGCCGTTTGGTCGGCAGCGTCCCGACGGCGGTCACCCCGGCGACGTGTGCGCGTTCGCCGTTGAAGCGCATTGAGAACGGCCAAGCGGCGAAGGTCGTGGAGAGCTCGCCATGTTCGAAGACACAGGTCGACCACTCTGGTTGGAGGAAGGTGACCGGGTCGCGTTTGGGATTGCCGTGCTCGCCGAGTGCAATGTTGGCGACAAAGCGGAAGTCTTCCATCTCTTCGGCGTTCGCGGATCGGACTTCGACGCCGGCAGGAATTTCGCGACGGGGCATGTGGATCTCCTTTGTGGTGGGACTCCGTGAGGGTATCAATGGCGGTCGTGGGGAAAGGTGTCAGTGTTCAGAAACTGCGATGTCGGACTGGCCAACATAACGATAATCGTCGTATAGTGAGTTCCCGTTGGCCGGCGGGGGTGTGCGTCATGAAAATACTCATTGCTGACGACGAACCCCATATCCGTGAGCTCGTTCGCCTGTATCTCTCGAGAGAGGGGTATGAGTTGGAGTTTGCCTCCGACGGACAGGAGGCGCTCGAAAAGGCGGTGATGCTGCAGCCGGATCTGGTCGTCCTCGACCTGATGATGCCCAAGCTCGACGGGTTCGAGGTGACCAAGGGCATTCGCCAGGACTCCGACGTGCCGATCCTGATGCTCACCGTGCGTCGTGAGGATGCGGTCAAAGTGGCGGGCTTCGAGCTGGGCGCCGACGACTACCTCACCAAGCCGTTCAACCCGAAGGAACTCGTCGCGCGGGTGAAGGCGATTCTGCGTCGCGCCGACGGCATCTCACGCTCTGGCGTCGAAGTCTCGGTGGGCAGCCTGATCCTGAATCGGCAGACGCGTGAAGCGTCCCTCAACGGCTCAGCCCTCAAGCTGCGGACGAAGGAGTTTGACCTCCTGTTCGCCCTCGCCCAGAACTTGCAGACCGTGATGTCGCGGGAGCAGCTGCTGTCGTTGGTTTGGGGATACACCTTCAGCGGTGAGACGCGCACGGTCGACGTACACATCAATCACTTGCGCCAGCACCTTCGGGACAGCGATCTGCGGATTGAGACCTTGCGTGGCGTTGGCTACAAGATGACCTTGCACGACAATCCCTCGAGCCTGTCGCTCTCGCCCACCGGCGGCGCTCTCTAGGTACGTTCGCTCCTCGTTGCGAGCGACGCCGACATGATCGCCCCCGCCATGCCGCGATGGATGTCCACTCTGGGCTCGCCGACCCTGCAGGTCCAGACGATTCGGTCACGGATCTACGTGACCTTGGTCACGATCGTGGTGTTGACCCTGGTCGTCGTCGGCTCGATCAGTTTTGTGTTGCTTGGTGGATATCAGGACCGAGTTGATCAGTCGCGCCTGCGCGAGCTTGCGACGGCGTGGGGGCCGGAGCTGTTCTCGGAGGAAGGCGAGGCTCGCAACCTCGATCAGTTGCTACATAACTGGGCGGTCGCACCGACGCTGACCGGCTCCCTCGTGAGCGATTTGGATGTGCCGGTCCTGGGCCTGACATCGAGCGGCGAAGTCTTGCGCTCGATGGAGACGGGCGACCGATTCTTCGGTGAGACGCTGCCGATCGAACTCGGCCAGTTGGACCGCAACCCCGTCGCCGAAGGGCAACTGACGACCGCTGACGGCGAGCGCCTGACCTATGTCGTGACCAGTTTGCCTCCCGAGGAGCAGCAGAGACAGGGTCTGTGCTGTATCGCCGTGGCATTGGTCGGCGAGTCTCGTTCGGCCGTGCTAGGCGATTTGGCGCCGAACCTCTTGCTCGCCGGGGGGATCGCGCTGATCGTCGCCTCGCTCGTCGGTCTCTTCCTCTCGCGTTCGATCTATCGGCCAATTCAGCGGGTCGCTGCAGCGTCGCGTAGTGTCGCGCGTGGGCAACTGCAGCAACGCGTCGATGTGGGCGGCTCGCAGGAGGCGCAGGAGCTGGCTCGGTCCTTCAATCAGATGACCGAGGAAGTGGAGCGTCAACAGACCGCGCTGCGGGACTTTCTCGCCAATGTGTCCCACGACTTGCAGACACCGCTGACCTCGATCAACGGATTCTCCCAAGCGCTGATGGATGACGTCGTTCGCGGCAGCGAGCAGCGCAATGCCTACCGAATCATCGAGGATGAATCGCGCCGCTTGCTGCGCTTGGTCGAGGGTCTCCTTGACCTGTCGCGGATTGAGGCCGGTCAAGTTCAGGTGGAGACGAGCCCTGTGGACGTGACGGCGCTCCTCGATCATGTCGGGGAGCTGTTTGCGCTGCGAGCGCAGGAGCTCGATGTGAATCTGAGGGTGGCGCCGTCCGATGTGGGCGCTGTCCTGGGCGACTGGGATCGATTGGAGCAGGTGTTAGGCAACCTACTCGACAATGCGCTGCGCCACACCCCGCCTGGCGGCGACGTAGAGTTGAGTGCAGTCAGAGAGAGCCGAAACAGCGTGTCGATCGCGGTCGCCGACACGGGGGTCGGCATTCCTGAGGAAGCGATTCCCAACCTGTTCGACCGCTACTACAAGTCGGATCGTCCTGGCGCGCAGGGTGGCACCGGGCTCGGTCTGGCTATTGCTCGCGAACTCGTGCGGGCGCAGGAAGGCGAGATTCGCGTGTCGAGCGAGCAAGGCATCGGCACGATGTTTCACATCGTCCTGCTGGCCGCGAGCGAACCTTCGGTCGTGAACGATGCCGAAGGATCCGCACTCGCGGAGCGCCACTGAAGTGGTCGGTCGCATGGCTTGGTTGAGGCTGCTCGGGGTGATCGCTGGCGGCCTGATCGTGGTCGCTGTCGGGATCGCTGCGTGTGGAGGAGGCGACGGGACGTCGCCTCCGACGTCATCGGACTCGGACAGACAAGATCAGACCGATGACGATCAGTCGCAGACTCCGTCAGCGGAGCAGATCGTGCGCGAGCGCGAGTTTTCGATCTCCTCAGCCGACGTGGGTGAGCACCTGGAGGAGAAGTCGTACGAGGTCGGGCTGCCGTACTGGCTGGAGGCGTCGGACGAGGAGGAGTTGGCAGCACTGCCGACACGCGCGCTCGCATCGAGCGGCATCTTCTTCTCGCCCAGTCCTGAGAGCTCGACCCAAGAGACCCTCTGGCTTCACGTGTTTACGGACGAGTCTGACGACTCGGCCGTCGATTGGGTGAAATATGTCGCCTCACAGCCCGAGAGCTTGGCGAGCGCGATCGTTTGGCACCATGAACTCTTCGCCGCTCGCCTGTCTCCAGCGCCGGTGGTTGGCGATGCGTCGGTTTCGATTGAGATGTTCCATGGGCACGGCGGTCTCTGTTTGCGCTCGGGCTTGCTGATCTTCGCCCAGGATCGTGTGCTGGTCTTCCTGTTCAACTCGATCGACATCACGATCGCCACTGATGGACCCCAGCCCGCTCCCGGTGATGACGGCATCCCGGCGCAGTGCGCAGTCGCGGGAGCGGTCAAGCGTCTGACCGACAACGACGAGATTGCCCTGCTGATATCCGAGCGACTTTCTGCGGACCCGTGAGCGGGGGCTTACATAGTTCGTTATCCTTGCGAGGAAATGTGAGTAAGATTAATCGCGCTGGCCGTAAACGCATCTGAGTTCGGCTGGCACTGGCGAGGAGGGCTGCGCTGGAGTGCGCTTAGTGCAACTCATCCGTCGCGGTGACGCCGTTGGGGTGGTCTGCTGGACCGCTTTAGCGGTTGGTCTCTTCGCTGTCGTGCTCCGACAGACGATTTCGCTGGAGCCGGTCGTCTTTGCACCGGTGAGCGGGATCGCCGTGGTGTCGGTGTTTGTCCTCGCTCGTCGGTGGGCGAACTGGGGGATCCTCGTCGCGTATCTCGTGGCGATGGGATTCTTCATCCAGCTACGCGACGCCGCCGACGAAACCGGACTGCGCACCCTGACGACCTATGTGCTCGACTGGGAGCTGTGGATGTTCGCCGGGATTACGCCGTCGGCCTGGTTGCAGGCGCGGATCGGTGGGGCGTCGTCCGATCCTGGATTCCTCGCCGTGTTCTCGGCGATTGTGCATTGGACCTGGTTCGTGTTCCCCCACGCCGCGGTGCTCGGTGCGTGGCTGTTCGCTCGCAAGATGGCCTGGCGCGTCGCGATGATCGTGACGGCGACGTTCTTCCTCGGCGTGGTGCTGTACTTCACTGTGCCAACCGCGCCGCCTTGGATGGCGGCTGAACAAGGGTTAGTCGACGGTGTGGTTCGAGGGATGAACACTGTGGGACCGGCGCTGTTGGGGGGCGACCTCTATGACTGGGCGTTCGCGACGATGGCCGAGCCCAATCCCACGGCGGCGATGCCCTCGTTGCATTTTGCCGCGTCGTTCGTGGTCGTTGGCGTTGGGATCGTGCTGCGCTCTCGGTGGGTGGTCGGGATCGCGATGCTGTACTCGGCGTCGCTGACCTTTGCGCTGGTGTACCTGGGCGAGCATTACATCGCCGACATCATCGCCGGCGCCGCCGTCGCATTCATCGCGTTTGCCGGTGTGGAGACCGTGCGATACGTGCAGGCTCAAAATCTGATTCGTCTCGAGCGATTGACCGTCGTTGGTCAGCGGGCGGCGCAATGGCTGCGTGACGCCTTACGCCGCCCCCCGTCAAGGATCGAGGCGGGCTAGCCTCCGCCCACACTGCCGATGCGTTCGCGGAGCGCGTGATGATCCCTCGGCTACCGGGTTGGGCGACTGGATCCTCTGCGCGTCTGGCTTTGGGCTTGGGCGGCAGCACCGTGTTTCTGGTGCTGTTCCTGCGCAACGCGGATTTCCACGAGGTCGGACAGGCCTTAACCGAGCTCTCGGCCTGGTGGATCGGCCCCGCGCTGGTCGTCTACTTCGCTGGGATTGCGGCTCGGGCGTGGCGATGGCATTGGCTGCTCGCGCACATCGAGCGGATCGCCTGGTGGCGACTGTTTCCGATCGTGGCGATCGGGTTCGGCGTGAACAATGTGCTGCCGCTCAGAGCTGGTGAGCTCGTTCGCGCGCACGTGCTGTATCAGCGACATGGTGTTTCGCGATTGTCCGGGTTGTCGAGCATTTTCATGACTCGTGTGTACGACGGGCTGATGCTGACCTGTTTTCTGGTGATCGGCGTGGTCGCCAGCCTGGTTGGCTTCCAAGGCATGACCGACGCCGGCGCCGAACTGACCGCGGCGATGGCGTTCCTGGTCTTTGGGATCATTGGCGCATTCCTCGTGTTCGGTGTGATTGCGCGTCGGCCCGCCGATGCCGAGCGTGTGATCGGCAACACCTTGCGCCGAATTCCTGGGCAGAGAGCGCGTGAATGGACGTGGCTCTCGCCGCTGATTACGGGGATGTCGGCGCAGGCCAATCGTCGGCAGGTGATCGGCGCCCTGGTCGCGAGCCTGGTCGCCTGGAGCCTCGAGGCGGTGATGTATTGGATGATTGGGCAGGCCTTCAATCTCGGCCTGCCGTTTCCTGTCTATCTGTTGGTCGCGGCGGCGGCGAACCTGCTGATCACCGCGCCGTCGACGGCGGGCGGCGTCGGCCCCTTCGAGTGGGCGACCAAAGCGACGCTGATGATCTGGCTGCCGACGTTGGGGACGCTGAACGGACAAGGCGCCGAAGCGACCGCGGTCGCCTACGCCGCAGTCTTGCATGCGTTGGTGATAATCCCGGTCTCGGTGGTGGGACTGCTGGCGCTGTGGGTGTTTCAGGTCGCTCCCGAGCGTCGATGGCTGCGGTTCAGGTCGTAGCCTGCGTCTGACATTGCTCAGCCCTCAGCGCATCAGGAGTGTGCGCACGCGGTGAGAGAAAGGACGTTGCGATGACGACGCTGGACGGTCCGCTTGACGGGATTCGCGTGGTTGACCTGTCGGCGCTGGCGCCGGGCCCGTACTGTTCGATGATGCTCGCCGATATGGGCGCGGAAGTGATCCTGGTGGAACAGGCGGGCCGACCTCGCGGTCGCCGCGATGTCTCGCGCGATCCGAATGAGGAGCGTCGACGCTATTCGTCCTACGCGCTCGGACGTGGCAAGCGATCGATCGGCCTCAACCTCAAAGCCGATGAAGCGCGGGAGATCTTCTATCGGCTGGCTGATGATGCTGACGTGGTGCTTGAGGGCTTTCGTCCTGGAGTGGTGAAGCGACTCGGTGTGGACTGGGAGACGCTCTCGGCGCGTAATCCTCGATTGATCTACTGCTCGCTGTCAGGGTTCGGACAGACCGGTCCGTACGCCTCGCACGTGGGGCACGACGTCAACTACATCGCCACCGCGGGCGCCTTGGGGATGATCGGCGACTACGCGGCAGGCGGTCGTCCGGCGATTCCGGTGAATATCATCGCGGACTTCGCGGGAGGCGGGCTGATGGCGGCGTTCGCCATCGTCTGCGCCTTGCAGGCTCGTGAGCGGAGCGGTGAAGGGCAGTACATCGATCTCGGGATGTCCGACGGTTCGATGTCGCTGATTACGTCGGCGCTGGCGGGATTCGAAGGGGCAGGAGCAGACATGCGGCCAGCCCAACACGTGCTCAACGGCGGCGAGCCGCACTATCAGGTCTATGAGACCGCTGACGGACGCTGGTTCTCGGTCGGCTCGATGGAGCCATACTTCTACGCCAACCTCTGTCGGGCGCTGGGGCTGGAGCAGTTCATCGAGGATCAAGGAACGACGGACCGTGAACGTCGGGAAGAGATCCGCGAGTCCTTCGCGGCCGCGTTCAAGACGCGGACTGCCGATGAGTGGCATGAGCTGCTCAACGATGTCGACGTTTGTGCCAAGCCGGTCCTGACCCTGGACGAAGCGCTGGAGAACGAACATAATCTCGCCCGAGAGATGGTCGTTGAGGTACCGACTCCCGATGGAGGCGTCATGCGTCAGGCGGGGGTGGCACCGAAGCTGTCGGCGACGCCCGGTCGGATTCGCGGTGGCGCGCCGACTCGCGGTCAGGACACGGAGTCGCTGTTGTCGGCGCTTGGTTACGATGCTGAGTCGGTGGCGTCGTTGCGCGAGCGTGAGATCGTGGCCTGAGGGGTCACACGAGCTGCCTGACGCCGTCGGTGTGGGCTCGGCGCCATCCGATCCAGCAGATCCCGCCGCCGATGACCAGGATCGCAAAGGCGAGGCCGAAGGCGGCGCGGAACTCGAACGCGTCGACCAGCGCAGAGGTGCTGCCGATCACGATCGTGATCATCACCGCTTTGCCAAGCGAGAAGATCGAGAGCACGGTCGCGCGTTGGTCGGAGGGGATGCGTCGGTTGATGTAGCCGCTGGCGAGCGGATGGAGGGCGGCGGTGGTTGCGGCAAGTAACGCGAGCGAGGTGACCAGGGCAAGGTGGTCAAACGCGAGCAGCGGTACAAAGGCAGCGACTCCGACGAGCAAGACCACCGGGAGCGTTCGGTGCTCGCCGACCCGAGCGGCGAGCGGTGCGGCCACAATCGCGCCGATCATCAGACCGATGAACGAGGGCAGAATCAGCGCCGAATAGGCGAGACCGTCGCCGAGCGCGAGCGCAGGATCGACGCCGTGCGAGCGAATGAACGGCTGCACAAAGAAGTCTGGCAGATCGAGTGTCGCGAGCAGGACTCCGCCAAACAGGATTGTCCAGAGCACCGACCGCGTGCGCAGCGCGATCCGCAGTCCTGCGCGAGTCTCGTCGAGAATCGCGGTGCCGCTGCGCGGTGTGGACGGCGCGACGGTTGGCGTGCCGAAGTCGGCCTCGCGGCGCGGCGGCTCGCGGAGCGCGAGCGCGATCAGGCCCGCGAGACCCATCCCGATCGCGCTGATCATGATCACCGTTTGGAAGTCGAGGACCGATACCAAGGGTCCGCTGAGTAGCGTGGCAGCGAGCAGTGACGCCGTCGCGACGGCGCGCGTCCGACCGGCGTGTTGCTCGTACTCATCGGTGCGGCCGAGCTGTCGGAGGCTGTCGAAGAGGAGTGCATCGTCGGACCCGGACATCAGGGTGCGGGTGATCGACATGAGTAGATGACCGACGATCAGGATGGGGAAGTTGAGTGTCGCGAACAACACAGTCGCTGCGGCAAACCCGAGTGCGCCCATGCCCAAGGCGACGCGGCGGCCATATCGGTCGGCGACTGCGCCAGTCGGGATCTCGGCGAGGATCGTGGCGAATCCAAACAGGACCTCCATGAACCCGATCTGGATGTAGGTCAGTCCGTGCTGGGATTGCAGAAACAGAAACCAGATCGGTAGCCAGAAGTGGAAGCCACGGACGAACTGGAACAGGTAGAAGAGGGGAACGTTGCGCGCGAGCGCATTGGTCAGAGGAGGGTGCTCGGGCGTCGACGCACTCATGGACGATCGGGCGGTGTGAGCGTGGCCACGGTCGGAGCCTTGCTGGAGGCGCCGTTGGACTCGACGCCGTTCGCGTGGACGTGCGCGCCATTTGTGCCGTTGGTGCCATTGGCGCTGCTGGTCCCGTTTGCGATGCGGAGGACTGCCTGCGGGGCCGGGCGGATGCTGATTCGGCGCAGAGCGTCAGCCTGCTCACGTCGGTGGGTGCGTCGCCAGATGAGCCAGAAGCCCATCCCGAGCGTGAGCACGACGAGCAGCGAGAGTCCGTAGGCGAAGCGGAAATCGATCGTGTCGGCGGAAGCCGAGATCACCGGTACAAGCAGCGCCATTTGAGCAGCCATGATCAACTCGAAGATTGAGAGCACGGTCGCCCGCTGATCGGAGCGAATGCGGCGATTGATGTAGCCGGTCGCGATCGGCCGAATGGCCGCGTGAATGCCACCGAGCAGGGCGATCGGGAGGATGATGCTGAGGTGGTCGAAGAGCAGCAGTGGGATGAAGAGGAACAGTCCGCCGATCATCAGGATCGGGATCGCCCGACGCTCGCCCACTCGGGCAACGAACGGCGCCGCGAGCAATGAGCCCGCCGACATCGCCGCGAATCCCGGCATGATCAAGCCGCTCCAGACGGCGCCGTCGAGCAGACCGTCGGACGGGCTCAGTCCGTGACTGCGGAGGAACGGCTGCACGAAGAAGTTGGGCATCTCGTAGGCGACCGTGACGACACCGGCGAGCAGGATGATCCAGAGGATCGGTCGCTGTCGGAGGACGATCTGGAAGCCTTGGAAGACATTGGCGATGACCCCGCGCGGGGTGCGCTCGTCGGCTGCGGCGTCGCCGGCGGAGATCGGCGCGGCGTGGAGGCCGTCGGCTTCGAAGTCGGCCTCGGTGCGAGGCGGTTCGCGGAGGAGCAGGGCGATCAGGCCTGCGGTTGCCATGGTGCCAGCGCCGATCAGGAACACGGTCTCCAGTCCCCAAAGGCCAGCCATCGGTCCGCCGAAGAGCGCGGCGCCGAGCAACGCGCCGGTCATCAGCGCCTCGGAGCGACCCATGTGCTTTTCATACTCCCGTGTCCGACCGAGAACGCGGAGGCTGTCGAAGAGCAGCGCATGGCCCGAACCGGAGTACAACGTCATCGAGATCGCCATGATCACGTAGCTGATTGCGAGACCGACGAACCCGTCGGCGAGGACGAACATGATCGTGCCAGCAGTGAACATGAAGCCACCGAGCGCCAGTGAGGTGCGTCGGCCCCAACGGTCGGCGACGGCGCCGGTCGGGACTTCGAAGAGCATCATCGTGACCCAGAAGACGGCCTCCATCAGTCCGACCTGAGTGAGCGACAGGCCGCGCTCGTCCTGGAGGAAGATGATCCAGACGGGCACCCAGATCAGGAATCCAGTGGCGAACTGGAACAGGTAGTAGATTGGAATGTTGCGCGCGAAACGTTCAGGGTGGGTCATCGGGCAAGGGACCGGAGGGCAGATGCGACGGGGCGATGCCATGCGGCATCGGCGATGCAGATCATGCTACGCAACTACTTGGGAAGATACGCAGAGGGAAGGCGTTCGTTCAGTCGAGGTTGTGCACATTTGGGTACAAAGCGGGCGCTGGTGCATCGATGCCGTTCTGTCCGAGCTGCGCTTGAGGACGCAAGGCTTGCGGTTTCGGGACCGAGAGCGACCAGCGTCGAACGCGTTCGGACTGGTCGCGTCGATGCGCGTTGTGCCAGAGCCACCAGAGTCCGGCGCCGACCGTCACGACCGCGATCAAGGCGAGGCCGAAGGCGGCCGGGAACGAGACGGCGTCTGCGGTTGGCAAGAAGATCAGCATGATCACACTCATCCCCAAACCATGCACGAGTGAGAAGATCGACAACACCGTGGCCCGTTGATTGGATGTGATTCGTCGGTTGATGTAGCCGTTGGCGATCGGTCGGATTGCTGCTTGGGCGATGCTGACCATGAAGATTGCGCCGAGCAGGCCGAGATGATTCCAAATCGCGAGCGGAATCATACAGACCGCGCCGAAGATGAGCACGGTGGGGAATGAGCGTCGCTCTCCGAGCCGAGTCATCAGTCGGGCCGCTGCGAGCATCCCGAACGTGGTGCCGATGTAGCCGGGAAGCAGCAGCGCGGACCAGATGAAGCCTTCGCTGGCGCTGGCGAGTGGGTCAAGTCCGTGCTGGGCGACATAGGGCTGGGACATGAAGCGGGGAAGGTCGAATAGGGCGATGAGGATCGCGGCGAAGGGCACGAGGTAGCGAATCGGTCGATTCCTCCAGACGATTCGAAATCCCTCGAGCATCTCGTTGAGAATCGGTAATCCTTGCTTGCCGGCGTCAGGATTCGACTCGGCGTGTTGTGAGATCTCGGACGCGGTGTGTCGGACCTCGGCTGGAGGCGCGTGCAGCGGGTCGGGCGGGAAGTCGGATTCGCGTCGGGGTGGTTCTCGGAGGAGCATGGCGGCAACCGCAGAGACGAGGAAGAACCCAGCCGAGAGCAAGATCGCCGCGCCGTAGCCGATCACGTATGAGAGCGGTCCACCGATCGCGGTGGCGGCCACCATCGCGACCCAGAACAAGCCATGCGAGCGGCCCGCGTGATGCTCGTACTCCCGCGTCCGACCGAGCACGCGCAGGGTGTCATAGAGCAGCGCGTCGCCGGCGCCTGAGTAGAGTGTCATCGCGACGCCCATGACGAGGTAGGACCCCAGCAGGATTGCGAAGCTGTCGGCGCTGGCGAAGATCACCGTGGAGATGGCGAAGAGGACCGCACCCACGGCGAGAGAAACGCGCCGACCAAAGCGGTCGGCGACCGCACCCGTGGGGACCTCGGTGATGATGATCGTGAGCCAGAAGAACGACTCGAAGATTCCGATTTCGGTGAGTGAGAGTCCCCGCTCGTTCATCAGGTAGATGATCCAGATGGGGAGGAAGAGCATGAACCCGGTCGCGGCCATGAACAGGTAGTAGACGCGGATATTGCGTCGGTAGCGGGACGGGTGGAAGGTCGGAAGGGCGGAGGCAGCGGTGGACATCTGAAGTCAAGATACGTGAGGTTGTCTTGGTTCGGGTCGCTGCGGAGTTAGATTGTCCTGGTTCCGTTGTCATCGTCGCGGATTTTGAGCGAACCACCATCTCCGTCAATTGAACAATCCACCATCTCCGTGATTCCTGCGCGGAGCGCGGTAGTGACGGAGGTGTGGAGCGGGAATGATGCGTGGTTAGATGGCCTCATGGTTTGTTGGTGCCGAGGGGTTGGCGGCGGATTTGGCTCCAGGGCCTGGGGTAGCGGTTGTTGGTTTTCTCGAGTTTGATGGCGACCACGTTGTCGGCTGGTGGATCGAGCGATGCTGGGGCGGCGCCTAGCTCCGACAGCGTGCGGGTAACGCGTTGGGTCTCGGTTTTGGCGAGCGCTCCGGTCATGGCGACGCCGATTCCTCCGATCTCGAGGAAGGGCATCATCAACTCGAGCGCCATCGTTGGCGGAGCGAGCGCTCGGCTGATGACGAGCGCACAACGCTCGCGCAGGTCGGCGTGACCGACCACCTCAGCCCGCTCGTGGAGGGTGCTGACGTGCGATGCTTCGATCTCGGCGAGCACCTCGGTCAAGAATGCGATCGGCGCGGCGCGGGAATCGAGCAGGACGGAGTTGCGCTGCGGCTCGCAGAGCGCGATGGGCAGACCTGGCGATCCGTTGCCACTGCCGAGGTCCAACATGATCCCGTGTGGGACGGGCAGGTCGGCCGCGATCAAGCGATGACGCATCGCGAGAGGCTCGATGACGTGTTTGCTAATCGCCGCTTCGGGATCCTTGATCGCGGTCAGATTTCGCGGTGAGGCGAGCATCATGCTCAGCCAAATGCTCAGCTGTGCGGGCAGTTGGGGGTTGAGCTCTTCCACATAACTCAGCCCCGCGGCAGTGAGCGCGTTGTGGATCTGATGCTCGGCTATCAGGTGGGTCATTGGCGAAGGAGTAGCATAGAGGGCATAGGGGCGGGTTCGCGCTCCGTAAGTATCGCGTATCAAACGCGATATCGGCTCTGAACAGCTGAAGAGTTGGAGACGACCGATGAGCATGATCGATGAAACAGCCGATGCGCTCGCCGAAGTCGACGATGACGACGTGGTGGAGGGCGAGGCGGAAACCTTCGATGAATCCCCGGTGGAAGAAGATGCGAATGACGCAGTGTCACCTGGCGAGACGATAACGCTCGACATGGCCGTGATGGAGTACTTCGCGTGGGAAGCGGAGCGTGAGGCGAAGCGTTCCCGTCGCAAGGAGCCCAGCGTATCGAAGCCACGTCGTGGCGCGTTCGCGCTCGACGAGGCGGCCCGCGAGTCGGTCACCCGGTTCCTTTGGCACTTCGGGCCGACCACGCCGATCGCGGAGCTCTCGCCCAAGGCGATGGAAGGGTTCCAAGAGACGATCGGCGCGAACGCGGTCGATCTGCAGGCTCGACTGCAGCCGGTGAAGGAGTTCCTGCGGTTCTGCTGGAAACAGGAGTACACCGTCAGCCTCGACGCGGATGGCGACGCGACTGCGCTGAATTTGGGCAACTATCTGCGGATCAAGCGGCCGAGCTCGGTCGCCAAGGATGATTCCCGCTTCCATCATGAGGCCGCGAAGACCTTCGAGATGACCGCCGATGGTCTGCAGAGCTTGCACGACGAGCTTGCGCAGCTCCAGGCTGAGATGCCAGAAGCGGTGCAAGCGGTTGCGGCGGCGAGAGAAGACAAGGACATCCGCGAGAACGCGCCACTCGAAGCAGCGCGTGAGCATCAGGAGCGATTGAAGTCGCGGATGAACGAGATCGAGTACCAGATCTCCAATGCGGTGGTACGTGAAGAGCGGGCAACCGGTCGGGCGAAACTGGGCAGCCGAGTGGAAGTCGTCGAGGTGGACGCTGACGGCGGCGTCCTCGGCGAGGCCAGAGAGTACACTTTGGTTGGAACCACAGAAGCGAATGCGGTGGCTCGGCGAATCTCGGTGGAAAGTCCGCTCGGTCGTGGGCTGCTCGACCAGCCTGCCGACGAGCAGATCGAAATTCAGGCCCCCAGCGGTCGCAAGCGGTTCCGCCTGCTCGCGGTCAAGGGCTAGTTGGCTTCGGCCACTAGCAGTCCAAAGACGGAGCAAACAACCTACGAGCGAGATGTGCCGTGTCCTGTGCGCACCGGGATACAGCGCTCATCCCTGTCATTTCGTGCGCATTGCGGATTGAAAGTGACGTCGATGACAGACATTCCGACCATTGAGTTCACGATCACCAACGCCAATCTCGACACCGGCCTGCGGGGCTATCCCGTGGGCACGTGCGAGACCAGTTATGTCGATCCGGAGGAAGGCGTTTCGTACGTCGGCTATCCGATCGCTGAGTTGGCCTTCCACCCGGCAGAGGACATCATCCATCTGCTGTTCAACAAGTCATTGCCGACCGATGCGGAACGTCAGGCAGTGGCCGATGACATCGCGGAACGCTCAGAGGTCGACGAGGACTCGATGGCCGCGATCTCGGCGATGCCGATGTCTGGCCATCCGATGGACCTCTTCTGCGCGGCGATTCAGATTCTGGGGATGACGGGCAAGACCGATGATTACTACGAGGACGCGCTCAATCTGGTCGCGCGAATCCCGACCGCGCTCGCCGCGATCTTCCGCCTGCGAGAAGGCTGGGGCGACCTGATTCCGTCGGAGCCGTCGCGCGGCTATGTCAACAACTTCGTCCACATGCTGGGCATGCCCGACGGCGACGAAGCGGCTCTGACGCGTCTGTTGTCGGTCTACTACAACCTTCACGCCGACCACGGCGGCGGCAATCTCTCGACCTTCACCGGTCGTGCGGTGGCCTCGGGGTTGGCGGACATGTACCGGTCGATGGCGTCGGGCATGAACGCGTTGGCTGGGCCTCGACACGGGATGGCCAACCAGGACGCCTTCAAGATGGTCCACGAAGTGAATACGACGGATTCGGAAAAGGCCTACGAGATTCTCAAAGCGCGTCTCGAGGGTGGCGGTTTGATCTTCGGATTTGGCCACGCTGTCCTGCGCCAAGAAGATCCGCGGGCCAAGGTACAGCTGGGCGTGGGCGAAGAGCTCTGCCCGGACGACCACTGGTTCCGCGTCGTCAAGGCGGTCCGCGAGGCCGGTATTCGGGTGCTCAGCGAGAACCCGAAGGTCTCCAATCCGTATCCCAACGTCGACCTGATTTCGGGCAGCCTGGTCAATGCGCTCGGCTTCACCGATCCCGACTACTACACGACGCTGTTCGGCTGGTCACGGATCTCGGGCATTGGCGCTCAGATCGTTGACGAGCGGACTCGCGCGCGCAACGGTCGCGGTGTCGCGATCTATCGACCTCGCTACATTCCCGTCAATCAACCGACTCGGTCGGTCGAGGAGTAGTCGCGCGGTGAGGTCAGTCGCGACAGTGGGGATAGCCACTGTCGCAGGGCTAGGTTAGGATCTGAGATCGACCACGTCTCGCATGGGGCGTGTCAGAGCGAGAGGCGAACGAGGGGTCCATGCCCACGCTGGAATCGGCGAGACAGAAGCGCGGGACCGTGCTTCAGCAGATTGCTGAGGCGGCGTACGGCTATCCCAACGACGAGTTCCCCGATCGTGAAGTGACGAGGAACTTCCCTGCCGAACAGATGGGTGTGCGCGTCCGATCGGGTGGCTGGATCTATCCCGACATCGTCGTGACCGATGAGCCGGGCCACTTTGTCGCCCTGGCTGGTGACCTCGCGCTGACGCACGAGGTCACGAATGAGACCGCGGTCGAGCGCTGGAAGCCGCTCGCGCAGGCCGCGCCGCTCGTCCTCTATGTGCCGATGGGTCAGAGCGGTCGCGCGATCCGCCTGTGTCGGATGAACGGAATCAAGCTGCACAAGCTCGTGGCGTATCGGCAGCGACCGTCCAGCTTCGGTGTCGATCTGCAAGAGGCCTACAGCGGTCCCGACCTGTTCAAGCCGATCGCATCGCTGCTTCCACCGGCTCTGCGGCCGATGTCGTATCGGGACGAGCGCAAGGCGGTCGTTGACAGTTACTTGCAACCGCTGCCCGCGGCGCGGTCGGGGGATGTTCCCGCGCTCGCTGCGCCGGCGGAGTCACCAGCGGCGACGCTGGCGTTGCCGTCAGGCATGGAAGATGCGCACGGGCATGACGACCACGATTCACCCGAGTCGCACCTGCCGCCGCCCAGTCTGGCGCCGGTGATGTTCGCGCTGGGCTTGATCGTGTTGGCGGCTGGCGCCGTGTTCGTCGGTGAGCTGCTGAGCGTGGGGATCACCTTGATCGTGCTCTCGGCGCTCCGATGGTTCCTGGAAGACATGGGCTACTTCGAAGCCGGTGGGCCAGCGGAGTTTCGTCAGCGGCCGCTGACGGTGATGCCTGATGTGTCGCCACCGCCAGGGATTCACATGCCGCCGCCGAGTTTGTCGCCCTTGCTGTTCGCTGCCGGGCTGATGATCACCGCGGCTGGTGCCGTGTTCACCGACCAGGTTCTCGGCGCCGGGATCACGATGATCGTGTTCGGCGGTGTCGGATGGTTCCTGGAAGATATCCAGTATTTCGAGGAACCTGTCCACGATGATCATCATGGCGAGGATCACTCCGATCCGCCGCTGATGCCTAGTGGTCATGACGAACCAGCGGCAGAACGAAGCGCCGGATAGGTGTCAATCCAGGTAGTGATGCAGGAATTTGAGAAATGCGTGCTGAACCAGGGAGCGAACGGAGCGGGCGGATGACGCGACACGTACTGCTTTGGCGAACACGTCTCGGTCGGCTCACGCTGATCATGGGCGCGACCGCGCTCGCTCTCGTCGCGCTGACGGGAATGGCCGGTGCGCAGGTCGCGCTACCGGAAGCGGTGACGGAGCAGGGCGACTCGATTCGGGCCCTGTACTTCATCGTGTTCGCCATTGGGGTCATCGTGTTCATCATCGTCGAGGCGATGATTTTGTGGGTCGTGTTCCGCTACAAGCGGCAGTCGGACGACGAGCTACCCACCCAGGTCGCGCACAACACGACGGCCGAGGTGCTCTGGACCGGCATTCCGCTGGTCATCGTCGTGGTGCTGTTTATCGTTTCGTTCTTTGTGCTCCAGGACATCTCAGAGTCGGCCGCGCCCGATGAGGATGTGGTCATTGTCGATGTCCAGGGCCGACAGTGGGCCTGGGCGTTCAACTACGCGGTGCCGCTCGGGACCGAACTCGCTGAGTCGGTGTCGCCGAATCCGGCGGACACCGAGATCCATCTCGAGGACCCGAGTCTGGTCGTCCCGTTCATGACTCTGAAGCTCGGCGTGGAGCATATGCGAGTGGTCGCGCGGACCGGTGATGTGGTCACCGTGGAGCGCGCGGTGAACGGCACCGTGCCGATCCGTCACGCTGCTGGCACGGCAGTGATGCGATCGTTCAATGGCACGGACACCGTCGCCGAGGGTCGACTGCAGGCCGCTGATAACACGCCGATCGTGACGGTCCCCGTGGGGACAATGATTCGCTTCAACATTGCCTCGGCCGACGTGCTGCACGCCTTCTACACGCCGCAGTTCTTGACCAAGCTCGACGCGGTTCCCGGTCGCGTGCAGACGTTGTGGGTGCGGATTACGGACAGCGGCGATTTCATCAGTCAATGCGCCGAGTTCTGTGGTCGCGACCACGCGCGGATGATCTACACCGTGCGCGCGTTGCCGTCGGACGAATACGACGCCTGGTTCGACGACAAGGCTGGCGAGGCGCCAGAGCCGGTCGAGGGCGACTTCGGTGGTGAGGAAGAGGTCGAGCAGGAAGAAGGCGCGATCGGCAATCCGGCCAACGGACAGAACCTGTTCTTCTCGATGGGTTGCAACGTGTGTCATGGTGACCTAGGTGAAGGTCTGGTTGGGCCGACGATCGCGATGACGGTCGTTCCGCTGGATCGTGTGATTACCCAGTACCGTGAACCGCTCGAAGCGATGACGGCATTCCCGCCTGACCAGATATCGGACGAGGAAATCGCCGACATCTACGCTTGGCTGCAGTCGGTCCCGCGACCGCCCGTAGCCGATGAGATTCCGAGCAAACTTGCTGAGCTGATTGAGGCTGGCGGCTAAGCCCCGCCGCGGCGCGACGACGACCAGGGGACACGCAGAGGGAGGCGACACGATGGCGACACTGGCAGGGGCACAGACGACACCCTATGCCGGCGCGGCTGCCTGGCGCGCGATTCTCGAGTGGTTGACAACCGTCGACCACAAGAAGATCGGCATCATGTACCTGTGGACGGCTGGGGCGTTCGGGCTTGTCGGCATGGCCTTCTCTCTCGTCATGCGCACCGAGCTCGCCCAGACTGGCACGATCATCTCGGCCGAGACCTACAACTCGATCTTCACGATGCACGGCAGCGTGATGATCTTCCTCTTCCTCTTGCCCGTCGGCGCGGCGTTCATGAACTACTCGATGCCGCTGCAGATCGGCGCGCTCGACATGGCGTTTCCGCGCATCAACGCGCTGTCGTTCTGGATCTTCCTGTTCGGCGGCGTGCTGCTGACGCTCAGTTTCGCGGTCGAGGGCGGTACGGCCTCGGCAGGTTGGACGGCCTATCCACCGGTCACGCTAGACACCGGCAACAACGCCGAGCCGCCTGGCGCTGGTATGGACATGTGGTTGGTCGGTGTGATCCTGTTGGGTCAGGCGTCGATCTTCGGGTCCGTGAACTTCTTGGTGACGATCTTCAAGATGCGCGCTCCCGGGATGACCATGTGGCGACTGCCGCTGTTCACCTGGACCACGCTCGTCACGGGTCTGCTGATTCTGCTCTCAACGCCAGTCCTCGCGGCGGCGCTGGTGCTGGGCTTCATCGACCGCAACGGAGCTGAGGGTGCATTCTTCGACCCTGCCGCCGGCGGTCAACCGCTGCTCTGGCAGAACTTGTTCTGGTTCTATTCGCACCCTGCTGTGTACATCATGATCTTGCCAGCGATGGGGATCGTCTCCGATGTATTCGGCGTGTTCACCAGACGACCGGTCTTCGGTTATCGATCGATGGTGTTGGCCTTGGTCGCGATCGGTCTGCTCGGGTTTATCGTCTGGGCGCACCACATGTTCACCACTGGTGGTGTGTTCCTGCCGTTCTTCATGGGCGCGACCTTCCTGATCGCGGTCCCGACCGGCGTGAAGATGTTCAACTGGATCGCGACCATGTGGCGCGGCTCGAACATCTTCCCCACGGCGATGCTGTTCAGCGTCGGGTTCCTGATGCTGTTCCTGATCGGTGGCATCACTGGTGTCTTCCACGCTGCGGTGCCGGTCGACTTCGCCCTGCATGACACCTACTTCGTCGTCGGACACTTCCATTACACGATGTCGATTGCGGCGACGTTTGGTTTCCTCGCCGGCTGCTACTACTGGTTCCCGAAAATGTTCGGCAAGTTCATGAACGAGGGACTGGGCAAGCTGCATTTCTGGTTGGTCTTCATTGGTGTCAACCTGGTGTTCTTCACGCAGCTGATGCTCGGCCTGGACGGCATGCCCCGACGAATCAACGACTACGTCGACAATCCTGGCTGGGAGCTGATGAACATGCTGATCACGATCGGCGCGTTTATCTCTGCCGCGGGAATGATGATCTTCCTGTACAACGTGTTCTACTCACTGAAGTGGGGCGAGCGGGCCGGTTCGGACCCGTGGGAAGGCACGACGCTCGAGTGGGCGACGACCTCGCCACCTCCGCCGCATAACTTCGACTCGCTGCCGGAGATTCGCTCGGAGCGACCGCTGTTTGACCTGCGCTTCGGCGAGCGACTGCAGGACGACCCGCACTACCACGTCGGCAACGGACACAACGGCGGCACCAAGCGACGCTCCGCAGATGCGGGAGAGGAGGGCTAGTCATGGCGGCCAGCGCGATTCCGCACAAGCGAGTGCACCCCGTTCGCAGCTTCCTCGTCGGCGACGAGCCGATGACGACCGGGCTGTGGGGAATCATCTTCTTCATCTTCTCGGAGATCATGTTCTTCGCCGGACTGATCGCGGCGATGCTTGCTTTGCACAGCGACACTCTGATTTGGGAGCCGACGAACGGCGCGCACCGAGTCGAGGGCGCTCACCTCCTGCCAATCCTCTTCACGGTGCTGTTGGTGAGTACATCGATTCCGATGCAGTTTGCTGCCTTCGCGATCCGCAAGGGCAACCGCAAGGCGATGCTGATCAACATGGGAATCGTGCTCGTAATCGGCACGGCGTTCATCATCAACCAGTACTTCGAGTGGCAGCACGCCGGCTTCGGGATCTCGGACGGGCCGTACGCGGCGACGTTCTACACGCTGACCGGGTTCCACGGGGCGCACGTGATCGGTGGGTTGGTCTTCATCTTTGCCCAATGGTTGCGTGGGTTGCTGGGACACTTCGATGCCAAGCGCAACACCGCGATCGAGGCGGCGACGCTGTACTGGCACTTCGTGGGCTTCGTGTGGCTGCTGGTGATCTTCCCGCTCGTCTTCTTCCTCAGCTGACGCGGACGGACTGGTGACGAGAAGATTGCGAGCGCTAGCCGCGCTCATCATGATCGGCTGCGCCGTCGTCGCGGTCCTCGTTCCCGCTGTCGCTGGCGCGCACGACGGTCGTTTCGCCGAGAACGGCGAGCTGCTCACGGCGCTCGGCGTGTGGAGCATTGATCCTGCCGGTCTCGCGATCGTGCTCATTGTCGGTGGGCTGTATGCCTGGGCCTACTTCCGCCTGCGGCGCGACTCTCCTCAGTTCCACTTCCCACGATGGCATGGCTGGTGCTTTGCCACCGGTTGGGTGTTCATGTTGCTCGGCTTGATGTCGCCGGTGGACTCCTACTCCGACGACCTCTTCTGGATGCACATGATTCAGCACGTGATGATCACGATGATCGTCGCGCCGCTGATGTTGCTCGGGGCGCCGGCGACGCTGGCGCTGCGGGCTGCGTCGCCACGGATTCGCACGACGTATCTGGTGCCGCTACTCAATTCTCGCGTCGTTCGAGCGTTGACCTGGCCGCCGGTGGCGATCGTGCTGTACATCGCCAGCGTGTGGAGCTGGCACTGGCCCGATGCCTATGATGCCGCGATTGCGTCGGAGGTCGTGCACTTCGTCGAGCATGGCGTGTTTCTGTTTGGCGCGGTCTTGTTGTGGTGGCTGGTGATCGGAGTGGATGCGACGCGCCTCCGACCGCATCACGTCTGGCGCTGCGCGCTGCTGGTCGTGGCGATCCTTCAGAACATCGCGCTGGGACTGATTCTGATCAACGTGAGTGATCCGATCTACGACACATACGCAACCGCGGCCGCCGTTCGCGAGTGGGGTCCGGACGCGCTGCTGGACCAGAGAATCGGCGCCGGGATCATGTGGGTTCCAGGCTCGATGATGTTCGCGCTGGCGATCATTGTGACCGTCTACTACTGGGCCGAGCGCGAAGGATTCAAGGATCGGCGCAATGACGCGGTTCGCGATATGCAAATTCGGGTCCACGGTGAGTTGCCAACGCTCGGTCCGCGACCTGGTGAGCAGTGACATCTGACGCTTGCATATCGAACGAGATGGTTGCTCGGCGATACGCTGAGAGTCGTCAGCGATTGATGCGTTTGGGCTCGGGACACTGACCAAGCTTGGCAAGGTGATGGGTCAAGAGAAGCGATGACCAGGTTTCAACGAGTCGGACTGGGACTGTTGATCGGTCTGATCGCGCTGACCGCGTTGGGCGGGATTGTGCGGGTGACCGGCTCTGGACTCGCTTGTCCCGACTGGCCTGGATGCTACGGCGCGGTGATTCCGAGCGGTGATTTTGGCGAGTTTGCCGCGCATCAGGTCTGGCTGGAGTGGAGCCACCGACTCGTCGCGGCGATCATTGGCTTCATCATCATCGGATACGCGATCGGCGCCTGGCGAACGCTCCGCGACCGTCGGGGGGTTTGGCTGCCCGCGATGCTCTCGATTCCGTTGCTCGCGGTCCAAGTGGTGCTCGGCGGTCTGACGGTGACCGAGCAGCTCGAAGCGTTGATCGTGACGATGCATCTCGCCACGGCGATGCTGATTGTCATGCTGATCGGTGTGTCCTGGCTGAGTACGTTCGCGTGGCGGGCCGTGACGGTCGAGGATGATGCACCTCTGGGCACCGACGCACCGTCGCAGGCGCGCAACTATGCGCGAATCGCGTTGGTCACGGCTGTCCTGGTGTACGCGGTGGTCGTGGTTGGGTCGTATGTCACGCATGTCGGGGCTGGGCCCGATGCCGGCGCGCATGTTGGTCCTGGTGGTGCTGCCTGTGGGAATCAGTGGCCGCTTTGTTACGGAGGCCTGTTCCCCGAAGGCGAGTACGCTCAATGGAACATGGGACATCGGTTCCTGGTGTTTGTTGGCGCGATCGCTCTGTTCGCAGCGTCTGTCGGCGTGGTGATGCTGCGACCTCGAGCTCGAGGATTGACAATCATGGTCCACGGCGCAGCGACCTTGTACGTGGCCCAAATCTTCGTTGGTGCGGCAATGATCTGGATCAACTTCGATGCCTGGGCGCGAGCACTGCACCTGTCGATGGGCTCGATCACGTGGCTGCTCGTATCGTGCGCGGCGCTGATCGCGTTCTATCGCGCCGGCGGACTAGGTGCGGGTGATCGGCGCGGCTCACCGTTTGAATCAGTTGCGGCGACCGCTGGCACACCGTCCGCAGAGAGTGAGACCAGCCGATGACCGAGCGTCCGCTCACTCTGGATCGTCCCGCCGCCGTCCCGGGACCGCAACGCGCGATTGAGTTCGCGCGTGGGCTATGGGATCTGACCAAGCCTGGCATTATTGGTCTGTTGTTGGTTACCACGGTGCCGACGATGATCGTCGCGGCGCAGGGATGGCCCCGGGACAGCTTCGTCGACGGGCTCGCGCTGATCGTGCTGACGCTGCTCGGCGGGATCCTGACTGCTGGTGGCGCGAACACGTTCAACCAGTGGTTCGACCGTGATATCGACGCGATCATGGAGCGCACCGCCGGTCGACCACTGCCTGCCGGCGTGGTCCAGCCTTGGCAGGCGCTCACTTGGGGTGTCCTGTTGGCGACGCTCGGCGGGGTGCAGTTGGCTTTGACCGTCAACTTGCTCTCTGCGCTTCTGGCCGAGGCCGCTGTGCTCTTCTATGTGTTCATCTATACAATCTGGCTCAAACGCTCGACGACGCAGAACATCGTGATCGGTGGGGCGGCAGGGTCGATTCCGCCGTTGGTCGGTTGGGCCGCGGTCACGGGTGAGGTCACCTGGACGCCGTTCATCCTCTTCCTCGTGATTTTCATGTGGACGCCGCCACATTTCTGGGCGCTCTCGCTGAAGTATCGCGAGGACTACGCCCGAGCCAAGGTTCCGATGCTGCCTGTGGTCTCGGGCGAGCGCGAGACTCGGAAGCAGCTGTTGATCTATTCGGTTGGGTTGGTCGCGGTGAGTTTGCTGGGACCGCTCGGCGGACATCTGAGTTGGTGCTACGAGACGACGTGCGCGATTGGTGGGGCCGCCTTCATCTGGATCGCCTGGCAGGTATGGCGCGAGCAAGCTCCGCCGATGCGTCTGTTCTTCGCATCGATCGCTTATCTCTTCATCGTGTTCGCGGCCGTGGGACTCGACGTGCTGGTGTAGGCGTTCGGTTACCGGCTGACAGCGTCGAGCGCGGCGTCCAACTCCGACGTTGAAACCACGATCTCAAAGCGGGCAGCGATGGTGCCGTCGCTGTCGACGACGAAGAACTGTGGCTCCGCCTCGATTGTCCATGCCTCGTTCGCCGCGTCAATGATCCCTTGCAGCGGTTGTGATCGCGGTCGCCCAAATGGCTCGACGTGGATTACGGCGACGTCACCTCGCTGGTGGATGGTCGCGGCTTGGGTGAGAGCTCGAGCGCAGGCTCGTCGGCCGGCGCAGCGCTCGGCCGATGCCCAGACGATCAGAAACGGCTCATCGAGTGCGAGCAGTTCCGCCGCCGAGCGTTCGTACATGCCCATCGACTCATCTGGCACAGCGGCCATGCGGTCGAGGACGCCGTCCTCGACCGTGGGCGTGGGAACTGTTGGGGCAGAGTCTCCGACGCTCAGTCCTCGTGCCGACCCACGTACCAAGAATGGCAGGCGAGGCGTGCTCTCGGCTCTACCATCGGACAGCTCTACCGTGATCGCGATTGCCCACTGGCCTGGGGCTTCGAACGGTGGATCCTCGGCGATCAGGTAGCGGAGTCCTTCAACGTCGAGCCCGTCGAGTTCCGCTTGGGAATGGAACTTGATCCCGCCTTCGGTCGGCTCGAAGTAGCGAATCACAAAGGTTGCATCGTCCGAGAACGACGGCTGCGTGTTTCGTTCGAGCAGCGTGAGTACGAGTCGTGGCACACCGACGTACAGGTCTGACGACTCAATCACCGGCACAAATGCGGCTTCCGACGATGTGACAACGCGTCGGTTGTCGGACTCGCTACAGGCGAGCAGAGTCGCCGCGATGACGATTGCGGCGATGAGGAAGGCAACCGATCGATCCGCGCGGTTCATGAGATGTCGCCACCTACACCGCGCGCGGCGCTCGTCGCAGACCGACGGCGAACATAAGGAGCGCGAGTCCACCGAGCACGAGCCCGTCGATCAGCGGTCCGATCAGGCCGTCGGGAGAGTCGGCGTACGACGCGTAGTGCAGTAGGTCGACGGCGTAGGTCATGGGATTGATGTAGCCGATCACTTCCAACCAGGTGGGCACGGTGTCGAGCGGGAAGAACGCTCCAGAGAGGAAGAAGAGCGGAAACAGGACGAGGTTCATGATCAGGTGAAAGCCCTGCATCGTGCGGATTCGCACCGCCAGGAGGAGCGATAGTCCCGCGAGCATGAAATTGAGCGCGAGCACGGTGATCACCACTGTCGCAGCGCCGCCGAGCCATCCGAACTGCCAGGCCAAATCAATCCCTGGAATGATCACTGCCAGGACCAGCACAACCAACGCCTGCACCGTGCCGATCAGGATTGATCCCAACGCTTTGCCAAACAGGATCGTCTGCGGATTGTGGGGTGAGGCGAGCATCGCTCGGAGCAGGCCGCTCTCGCGGTCGCGATAGAAGCCGGCGCTGGAGAAGGTTGACGAGAACATCGCGGTCATCGCGATCATCCCAGGGGCGAGGAAGGAGGTGTAGTCGCCATCAAGGATTCTCGGCGACGAGGGTGACAATCCGCTCGAGACGCCCGTTCCGAGCAGGGCGAGCAACATCAGGGGAAATAGCAGCGATGAGTAGAGCTGGGATCGCGAGCGCGCCACCGCGCGCAGGTCGCGAATCATCAGGGCGAGCGAGGCGTTGATCGTGTCGATCACCGAGCGCCTCCCGAGCGTTCGTCTGTGTGCTCTGTGAGCGGGCGACCGACGATCTGAAACCAGGCATCGCGCAAGCTCGACTCGCGAATCCTGATTCCCGTGATCTGTGCGCCGTAGGTCTGGAAGAGGCGAGGCACGATCTCGGCGGAGCTATCGACGGTCAAGTGCAGTTGGTTTTCGGATTGCAAGACGTGTCCCACACCGTTCCAGGACTGGAGGTCGGCGATATCGGCGTCTCGAACGTCGGGCCAGTCCAGCTCGAGGGCGTCGTGTCGGAGTCCGGCGGTGAGTCGTGAGGGACGATCGTCGGCGATGATGCGTCCGTCGCTGACGATGACGACGCGGTCGGCGTTGGCCTCTGCCTCGACCGTGTCATTCGAGCAGACGATGATCGCGGCGCCATGCGCAGCGCGCTCGCGCAGGGTGTTCCAGATCGCCGCGCTGGAATCGGGATCGAGTGCGAGCGTCGGTTCGTCCAGCAGGAGGATGTCTGGCTCGTGGAGCAATGCTCGCGCGAGGTCGAGGCGGCGTCGCAATCCGCCCGAGAGCGATTCGCAGCGGTCGTTGGCACGGTCGCCGATTCCGAGCGCCTCGAGCAACGCTCGGCAGCGCTGCTGCAAACGCGATCCGCGAATGCCGAACAGTCGACCGTGGAGCTTGAGCGTCTCGTCGAGCGTCATCAGGTCGTCGGTGCTGGGCTCTTGCAAGACGAGGCCGATTCGACGTCGTGCGTCGGCGCCGTGGGGCGCTCCGAAAATTTGTACGTCGCCCTGTTGCGGGCCGATTTCGCCGCTGAGCATCTTCAGGATCGTCGACTTGCCGGCGCCATTCGGTCCGAGCAGGGTGATGACCTCGCCTTGCGCAACTCCGAGGCTGATGCCGCTGACGCCGCGTCCTCCGGGCCATGCGAAGGATGCCTCCCTCAGTTGCGCGGGGAGTTGGGTCGTGGTCGGTGCGGAGCCTGTGTTTGGCACAGCTCTGAGTGTATCTGGGGTGCGATACTCTGGAATCTGTTGGCTGTAGTTCAGCTCGGAGGTTGTTGTGAGACGTCTGCGGGTCGCTCTGGCGCAAGTGAACTCGACGGTCGGCGACCTCGAAGGCAACGCCGAGAAGATTGTCGATTGGATACGCGGGGCGGAGTTGCAGGGCGTCGATCTCGTTGCCTTCCCGGAGCTCTCGCTGACAGGCTATCCGCCCGAGGATCTGGTGCTGCGGCGCGGTTTCGTCGAGGACAACCTGGCGGTGCTCGATCGAGTGCGGGATGCGACCACCGGGCTGCATGTCGCGGCGATCGTCGGGTTCGTCGACTATGCGCACGACATTTTCAACGCCGCGGCGGTGATTCAGGACGGTCAGATTGCGGGCGCGTACCACAAGCAGTATCTGCCCAACTATGGCGTCTTCGACGAGGCGCGATACTTCCGTCCCGGACACGGTGTGCAGCTCTTCGACATCGCCGGTGCGCGGGTCGGGGTGACGATCTGCGAGGACATTTGGTACTCATCGGGACCGATGCAGGATCAGTGTCTGGCCGGAGCCGAGGTGATCGTCAACATCAATGGGTCGCCCTTTCACGCGGGGAAGTCGCAGCAGCGAGAGCAGATGCTCGCGACTCGCGCGGCCGACAACGCGGTGCTGACCCTGTACTGCAACCTCGTCGGAGGTCAGGATCATCTGATCTTTGACGGTGGATCCACCATCTACGGTCCGGGTGGCGACCTGATCGCGCGCGCGCCGATGTTCCGCGAGCACATGCTGATCGCCGACTTGGATGTGGAAGAGGTGCGTCAAACTCGGCTGCACGATCCGCGACTCCGCCGTCTGCCGCAGACCGCAGCGGAGATCGCAGATGTGTCGGGCGCGGCGACATCGGATCGCGGCCCGCTCGTTGCGCCTGAGATTGTCGATGCGATGGCCAACGACGAGCAGGTCTACGAGGCGTTGGTCCTGGGCACACGGGACTACGTCCATAAGACGGGTTTCCGCGATGTGGTAATCGCGCTGTCGGGCGGAATTGATTCGACGCTGACCGCGGTGGTCGCCGTGGACGCGCTCGGACCTGAGCATGTGCGCGGGGTCGGCATGCCGTCGCGTTACTCCTCCGAGGGAAGCGTGGCTGATGCGCGAGCGCTCGCCGAGAATCTCGGCATTCAGATGGATGTGCTGCCGATTGAAGGTCCGTACCAGTCGCATCTCGATACGCTCGCTCCGCTGTTCGAGGGTCTCCAGCCGGACGTGACGGAGGAAAACCTGCAAGCGCGCATTCGCGGCGTGTTGATGATGGCGATCTCCAACAAGACTGGTGCATTGGTACTGACGACATCGAACAAAAGCGAATCGGCGACTGGGTACACGACGCTCTACGGCGACATGACCGGCGGCCTCGCCGTGATTCAGGACGTCCCCAAGCTGTTGGTGTACCGACTCTCGGAGTTGGTCAACGAGCGCGCTGGTCGTGAGATCATCCCCGTTTCTGTGCTCACCAAGCCGCCGAGCGCGGAACTGCGCCCCGATCAGTTCGACGAGCAGTCGCTGATGCCGTACGACCAACTCGATCCGATCCTCGAAGCGTTTGTCGAGGACGATCGCTCGCTGGACGAGATTGTGGCGTCGGGGTTCGACGAGACGGACGTCAAGCGCGTGATGTCGTTGGTTACTGGCGCGGAGTACAAGCGTCGACAAGCGGCGCCCGGACTGAAGATCACGCCTCGCGCATTTGGCCGCGACCGACGCTTTCCGATCGCGAATCGCTACCGCGGCTTCTGAGTTTCCTGTGAGCACTTCTGAGAGCCCTGACTGGGAATCGCTGGCCGAGCGGATCGGCGCCCGACATCGCGGCCGAGACTCGCTGGTGCGCGGCGTCGCGGTGATCGGTGACTACGCCCGAAGCCAAGTGTGGGATGCGTCACTCCTGCAGATTCTGCTGTTTCGACATCGCAACGAGGCGCTGATTGACGAAGGTGGCGTGAGTGAGGAGAACGGTGTCTCGGTGACGGTGGACTCGATCACGTCGGGTTCGCTGGTCGAGCTGGAGTCGTTGCTCCACGTCGAGCCACTGGCGGGCAACCTCGCCGACATGCACAGTCTGCGCATGGCCGACCCGACCCTTCGCGAAGTCCTCACATCGTTGCGCGACCGCTACTACTCGGCCGAGGGTCGGCAGGTGCGAGCGGCGCGTTCGCTCCAGCGGGCGCGGGTCGGGCTCGACGACTATCAATCGACCGGTCGGCCGATCGAGGCAATCGAAGCGGTCCGATTAGGCATCTTTCCCGCCGTGAGCGCGTTGGCGAGTGAGCCAGTCGATGTCCTTCGCTTGCCGCGTCGGACGCGGGCGGCGTCGAGGTTGCTCAAGCTGCCCGAGCTTTGGCCCGACATCTCACAAGCACTCGAGCTGGATCAAGCTGATGCCTCCGGCCTCGCCGAGAGGTGGAAATCGGTCGACGCATTGCACTCGCTGGCGCGATCACATCTCGATGCGCGACTGCCAGAGGTCGGCGCAGCCCTGGTTCCGAGACTCGAGCGGGCGTTGATTCCAGCTCGTCGCGGCAGCGATGCGCTGTTGGATCAGGGAGATGTGGTCGGCGCGACGTGGTGCGCGGTGTCGGCAGCAGCGGAGCTGGATGGAGTGGTTGAGGCCGCGTCGCCGGGATGGCGTGAGCGTGACGATTACGGTCGGCGGGCTGAGGATGTGTACGGACTGCCATCAGCCGACCGACTGCGCCGTGTCTGTGTGGCGGTCCAGGCTCGGATCGGCTGAAGCGACCGTTCCGGTCTCGTCTGGGTCGGTTTAGGGCAGCACGACCATCGGGTCGACGTACCAGTCGAAGTGTCGGACCTCGAAGTGCAAGTGCGGACCAGTGCTGTATCCCGTGTTGCCGTTGTAGCCGATCACTTCGCCGCGGCTGACTTCCTGACCTTCGAATACAGCGAACTCGGACAGGTGCGCGTAAGTGGTTGCCCAATCGTTCCCGTGGTCGATCTCGATGTACCAACCGAGACCGAGCGCCGAGTCTCCGCCGACGAAGGTCACGACGCCGTCGGCTGCGGCCACGATCGGGACGTAAATGTCGAGCGCGATGTCGAGTCCTCTGTGCCGATAGGAGCAATCCCAGCTTCTGCAGAGTCCAAACGGATCGGTCAGTTCACCGGTGGCGGGCCAGCCGAAACTGGGCATCGAGAACGGGAGGATGATCTCCTGGCCAATCACGATTGCATTGGGGTCGTCGACGCCGTTGGCGGGATCGGCGAGGATCAGGTCCATGTCGACGCCGTGCGCGTTGGCAATGCCGCGCAGAGTGTCGCCGGGTTGCACCGTGATGAGTAGGCCCTCGCGGAACGGGATGTTCCAGGTGGTGCCGTCGCCCAACCACTGGTCGGGCTCGACCCAGCCGTGATTGGCGATCAGTGTGTGTGGGGTCACGCCGAGCTTCGCGGCGGCGTATTGGACCGAGTCCGACTCCCAAAGCGTGCGCTCTTCCGAGACGACGGGCGGGTCAATCGTGCCTGGTAGGAACAGGATTTCACCAATGATCAAGAGGTCGTTGGAACGGAGCGGGTTCAGGGAGCGCAGTTCGTCGAGCGAAAGACCGTATATCGCGGCGATGTCGCTGAAGTTGTCGCCGGCCTGGACGCGATAGGTGCGTCGGCGAACCTCAACGGCAGGAACGGTTCCGGCAGGCGCGGCGACCGGATTTCCGATCCAGGGGACCGTAAGCACCTGGCCGATGCGGATGATGTTGAGGTCGTCGTTGCCGTTGAGTTGGCGAAGTTCCCCGAGGCTGATGTCATAGGCCTCGGCGATGAAGGTGGCATTGTCGCCAGGTCGAACCGTGTAGTTGGCCGTCAGTCCGCCGGGATTTTCCGATGGATCGATCGCGGGTGCGCGGTAGTCGGGTACGGGAACGTTGAGCACGTCTCCTGGGTGCAGGTTGGGAAAGTCGGCGTCGGGGTTGTAACGCTGAAGGGCTTCGAGGGAGATGCCATTCGCTTCAGCAATCGCCGACCAGGAATCACCGTCTACGACGATGTACTCAGCGGTCTGCGACGCGAATGGCCTCGCGGAGGATGTCTGGATTCCGGCGTTAAGGGACCGCTCACCTGTCGAGGAGTCTGGTCCCGTCGCTTTGGCCTGATAGGGAATGCGAATCTCGGCCCCGACTGGGAGGTGGCTGGGATCGATCTCTGGGTTGAGCTCAATCAGTCGCGTCGTGGTCGTGCCAAACTCTGTTGCGATGTCCCAGAGCGTGTCGCCGTACTGGACTTCATAGGTCCTGACGGCGGTTGTGGAGACGCTGGTCTGAGCGGTGGCGTTGACCGTTGTCGTCGTGGTTGGGGCTGTGTTGTCGGGGATACGAATGCTCTGCCCGACCTCAATCGCATCGGGAGAGGTGATCTCCGCATTTAGCGTCAGAATGGCCGACACAGTGATTTGGAGTCGCTCGGCGATCTCCGACAGGGTGTCGCCTTCTTGAATGGTGTAAGTATCAGCCGAGATTCGGCTGAGGCTCCACGTGCCAGGAATGATTCCCACCGACACGAGGGCGACGAGGATGGTCGCGACCGCCAGTGCTCCCCTGAAACTTCGCATAAAACACTCTAGTCACGACTTCTGACAGTGTGCGGTGAGGAAATGTCAACGGAGTGATAACTTTTGAGTCGGTGACGTAACCCGTCCCCGATGTTGACCTAGTTATCGGTGCCTTCCGGTCTGCGCGGTGTGGACTTGGGAGGCACTCAGCGAGATTGGATGTTGAAATGGGCTACGACTTGATCGAGGTGGAGCAGCGCGGAGCTGTGGGCATCATTCGCAAGAATCGGCCCGAGAAGCTCAATGCGTGGAGTCGCGCCATGGCGGCCGAGGAGAAACACGCCGTCACCGAGTTCAACAACAATCCCGAGGTCGCCGCGATCGTGTTTGCGGGCAACGGTCGAGCCTATTGCGCGGGTCTCGACCTGCAGCAGCAGCGGGATGAAGTCGACAGCGGCGACGCATCGCGTCGAGCCGGCGAAGCCGATGAACACGACGAGACCTGGACGGCCTTCTGCAGCGAGAGCAAGCCGATCATCGCTGCCGTACACGGCTACGCGGTCGGCGTTGGCGTGACCACGATTCTGCCGTTCGATTTCCGCATTGCTGGCGAGAGCGCTCAGTTTGGTTTCCGCTTCGTCAAAATGGGGCTCTTGCCCGAGGCGGCGTCGACGACGCTGTTGCCGCGGCTGGTCGGGGTGGGCCGCTCGCTGGACTGGTGTCTGACGGGACGATTCGTCGGTGCGCAGGAAGCGCTCGAGGCAGGTCTCGTGCGTGATGTCGCGCCGGACGACGAGCTGGTCGACCGCGCGGTCGCGCTTGGGGAGCAGCTCGCGGAGAATCCGGACTCCATTATGCGGCGCGTGAAATCGTTATTTCTGCAAAATCAGTTGGAGACGAATATCGGACTGGTGCAACAGCGCGAAGGCGAAGCGCTAGAGTGGGCGATGCAGACACCGGAGCATGCGGAGGCAATCGCCGCGTTTCTTGAGAAGCGCCCAGCGAAATTCCGCTAGCGACGCGCCTTCGGGCAACCACTATGCGGCGGGGTGACTCGGTTGGGAGACCGGGATGTCCCTACATGAAGCAGCCTCATCGGGTTCATTCAATCCGCATGCGGCACCAGCACCAGATCCGCAACGGGTCGAATCGCCCTTCGACCCGCCTCTCGTGGATCACGCCTTCGACCAGTCGTTCGACGGCACGGCCGACGAAGCACCGTCGCCGTTTACCCAGTCGTACGACGACGCCGTTGAGACGGACGGCGCCATTGGCGAAGAAGAACCGGATATGCGCGCCACTCGGCGCCGCGCCTGGACCGTCCTCGGTCTCGCGGTGATCGTTCCGGCCGCCGTGGCCGGGATTGTCGCCTGGCAGTTGTTCGGCTCAAGCTCCGATCCGGCGCCCACGGTCACGCGTGTGACGACCACCCCCGCTGAGATCGCGACTCCAGTGGTTGAGGTCACGTCGGCGACGACGGTCGCTGCTTCGTCGGCAACGACCGACACATCGGCGACTTCCACTGACGCGTCATCGACGGCGACTGTCGCAGCCTCTACCGAGGCCTCGGCCGCCGAGCCCACCGTGGTCACGGCCGCGCCGACCGTCGATCTTTCCTCGCTTGAGCCCGCCGAACGCTTGGCCGCGTGGACCCAGGTCGAGACGATCGAGGTGTTGCCCGGCGAAACGCTCTGGCTGATCGCCCAAAACTACGGCACCACGATCTCTGCGATTGTGACGCTCAATGGCCTCACCGATCCGGAGACGCTGAGCATCGGGCAGCAGCTCATGATTCCGGTCAACTTTGCCGAGGAGATTGAGGTTGCGACCGTAGCTGTCTCGGAAGTGGCGGAGACGGCCGTGACCGGCGGCAGTGAGTCGTCCGCTACGGTGGCCGAGACCCCGACGGTGGCGCCTGAGGTGACCGAGGACCTGGCGAACTGGCACACGATCGCTGTGATTTCGGTCGCGGATGGTGACAGCCTGGCTGGCATCGCCGATGCGAACACGACCACGGTCGAAGCGATTATGGCGCTCAACGGCTTGGCCGACCCGAACCTGATCTTCGTTGGCGACGCGCTCCTCGTCCCAGTTGGGTTCCAGGGCGACACCGCGGTGGTTGATGTCGAAATCAGCACGACCGGCGAGGGCACGTCCAGCGATGACATGCTGGAGGAGAAGTCGGTGAGCTCGACGACGGGCACCGAAAACGACGACCTCCTGCAGGAGTAACCTGCGAGATCGCCGCCTCGCGGCAGTTCAACTGCTCGCGAGGCGCGACATGCTCACGTCCGACGCGCTCACATGGACGTGTGAGCGCGTCGGCCTGTTCGACAGGTTTGGTTCGACTGGGGCGTATTCAGATCAGCCAACTGCTGAGTCAGAGTTCCGTCATTGCCGCACTTGTCGCGGCACTCTCGCCGAGTTGTGCACAGACAGTGGCGCTGAATGCAGCGTCATACCCGCGGCGGAGCGCGGGTATGACGGATATGTCAGCGGATATGACGGGAACTCCTGGGCTGAGTGGCCCCATGTGAAGGCGCGCTAGTCGGTCGCGTCGGGAATGACCGAGCGGCTGGTGTAGCGCCACTGACCGTCGACCTTCTTGAGCGTGTCGTTGTAGCGACCGGTGACGATGCTGCTCGCGCCGTCCTTGGTCTGGATCAGGTTCAAGTAGCAGGCGTGGGTCGCTTCGTCGCCATCGCCGTCGACGACGTGGTTGTTGGTCCAGTGTCGAGCGCCGGCCATGTTGGTGCCGAAGCCGGCCGCGAACTGCGCGAGCGCCTCGTGGCCGGTGACCGGGCTCGGTCCGCCGTTGAAGACGCCGTCCTCGGTGAACGTCCCTGCCCAGGCCTCCGGGTCGCTGTAGTCGATCGCGTGGTTGTAGCGAGCTGCCAGTTGCAGAATCTCGAGGGTGTCGGCTGCGTCGAGTGCCATGTCAGGTCCTTCCGTCGGATGTGTTTGTGTGGATTGACTCCTCTCGCAGGATAGCGAGGTCTCGCGTTACCGAATCCACCGACCGATGGACGCCATGCTCGAACAGCACGAGGGTGACGAGATTGAGCGACAGCGTGGCGTCCTCATCGTCCGAGAAGTAACGATCGCGGACCCATAACGCTTGAGCCGACGGGTCGGCGTCGGATGGAAACTCTGATCTGAGCGCCTCGACCCGGCTGAGCAGGTCGGGCAGGCGTTGTGTTTCGTCGGCGGTCAGTCGGACGCGTGGCGGCATGGGTCAACGGTATCCTGCTGAGGGACTTCGAGCGCCGAGCCAAGGCTGCTCGGGGCTGTTTCAAGCCACGATGCGACGAGGATTTGCCATGCAGGGACCGCTTGACGGGTATCGGATTCTGGACTTCACCCGTTATCAACAGGGTCCATATGCGACCGTGTTGCTGTCCGACCTGGGTGCGGAAATCTGGAAGGTCGAGCCGCCGGGCGGCGACCCTGGGCGCGCATCTGACCTCTCGGGCGACGGATTCTCGCGCTACTTTGAAGCGCACGATCGGGGCAAACGCTCGATCGTGTTGAACCTGCGCGATCCTGCCGCGGTCGAGGCGGCGCTGAAGATGGCAGAGCACTGCGACGGCGTGATTGAAAACTATCGTCCAGGGGTGATGGATCGGTTAGGACTGAGCTACGAAACGCTGCGCGATCGCAATGCGAAGATCGTGATGGTCTCCGCTTCGGCGTTCGGCGCCGAGGGGCCGCAGGCGGGCGAGCCGGGGTATGACATAATCGGTCAGGCCACGGGTGGTGTGATGACGCTTCAGGCGCTTGGTTCGGACGCCGAACCACGCACGCTCCCTGGCGGTTTCGCCGATCAGGTCGGGGCGATGCAGGCGTGCATCGCGATGCTCGCGGGACTGATCGCGGCCAAGGACTCGGGTCGAGGACAACACGTGGATGTGTCGCTGCTGGGCTCGCAGATCGCGTTGCAATCCGTCTACGTGACTGGATTCCTTCAGAATGGCCAGCAGCCGCACATGCGACGGCGACGGATGCCGACGTTCACCTTCTATCAGGCTGGGGATGGTCGATGGTTGGTGATTGGTGTCGTCGATGCGAAGAATTGGCGAGCCCTCTGCGAGCTGATGGATCATCCCGAGTGGGAACACGATGAACGGTTCGCGACCGCGCCAGCGAGGATGGCACATTCCGACGAGTTGGAGTCGCTGTTGGAGGGCAGTTTTGCCACGCTCGGGCGTGACGAATGGCTGGGGCGCCTTCGCGAGGCGGATATCCCAGCGGCACCAGTCAACGATTACGCCGATGTCGAGGTGTCGGAACAGGTCTGGGCGAATGGCTATCTGACGGAGATTCCTGATCCGCGGTACGGTTCGCGACGGGTTACGGGCTTGCCGTGGAGTTTCTCCGAGACGCCTGGCGCAGTTCAAGGTCGGGCGCCGGAACTGAACGTCGATGCCGACTCGATTCTGGCCGAATGCGGCTATAGCGTTGAGGAAGTTGTGCAGCTCCGCGAGAGCGGAGCGTTGCCTGGTTAGTTTCGCGCCTACTTCCGTGTCGATATCCAAACAGAGAGAGTTCCAGATGAGTGACACTCCAGCCGATGTGATCGGCTTCTATTCGCACAAGTTGGGCGTGGACGAGGCTGCGGCTGAGTCCGTTCTCGCCTCAGCCTTGAGTCGCGGCGGCTCGTTTGCCGAGCTCTACTTCGAGCACAAGCGATCGGGATCGCTCAGTTTCGAGGATCAGCAGGTCAAGTCGACGCAGGCATCACTGTCGCAAGGCGTGGGCATTCGTGTCGTCGAGGGTGACGCGATCGGCTTCGCATACACGGAAGACCTGTCGCTGGACGCGATGCGTCGCGCTGCGGCGACGGCGGCTCAGATTGCGCATGGCACCTCGGAGGCTGAGCCGGTCGACGTCACCGCCGAGTCGTATCCCGCAGACCGATACGCGATCGCCTCCCCGAGCACGTCAACACCGCTCGCTGACAAGGTGGAATTGCTCCGTCGGGCTGATAATGCGGCGCGGGGATATCACTCCAGCATTCAGCGCGTTGATGCGTCGATGGTCGACGAGGAGAAGCGCGTGATGATCGTCCGAAGCGACGGTCGACAGGTGGCCGACTATCAGCCGCTGCTGCGGTTCAATGTGTCGTGCCTCTCGGAGCTCGATGGTGAGCGACGCAACGCTCGCTGGGGCGGCGGCGGACGGATGGGCATGGCCTACTTCGAGGAGCATTCCCCCGAATCCTTGGCCGAAGAGGCGGCGCGTCAGGCGGTGCTTCAACAAGAGGCTCGGGAGGCACCCGCGGGGACCTTCCCGGTCGTCTTGGCAGCGGGCGACTCCGGCATCCTCCTGCACGAGGCCGTCGGACACGGACTCGAAGCGGACTTCAACCGCAAGGAGACTTCCAACTACTCGAATCGCGTTGGTCAGTCGGTGGCCTCCGACCTTGTCACGGTGATTGACGATGCGACGCTCAATCTGTCGCGCGGTTCGGTCAACGTCGATGACGAAGGCGAGGTCGCGGGACGCAATCTGCTGATCGAGAACGGTCAACTCGCTGCGTACATGCAGGATCGCATCTCGTCGAGTCACTTCGGTGTGACGCCGTCGGGCAATGGTCGGCGACAGTCCTTCCGACACGCGCCGATGCCGCGGATGACCAACACTTACATGACGGCCGGCGAGGACGAGCCCGAGGATCTCATTCGGCGGGTCGAGTTCGGCATCTACTGCAAGGCGTTCAGTGGTGGCCAAGTGAACATCACCAATGGTGACTTCGTGTTTTCGGTCACTGAGGGGTACTTGATCGAAAACGGTCAGGTGACTGCACCGATCCGAGACGTCAACCTGATCGGCAACGGTCCCGATGTGCTGTCAAAGGTGACGGGTGTGGGACACGATTTGGAGATGTCGGACGGTCGCTGGACCTGCGGCAAGTCGGGACAGTCGGTGCCGGTCGGCGTCGGGATACCGACGGTGCTGGTTTCTGGGATCACAGTTGGCGGGACGCAGATGCGGCCTGCGGGCGGGATGTCGGCATAATGGCGGACTCAACACTCTCCACCGAGCCGCTCGAGATCGCGGCGCGCCTGCTCGAGCTGGCGAAGGCCGCTGGCGCCGACCAGGCAGACGCCGTCTCGGTGAGCTCGACCAACGCCTCAACGACCGTCCGCAAGCAACAGATTGAGAAGGTCTCGGAATCGACTGCGCGGTCGGTTGGGCTGCGCGTGATTCTCGACGGTCGCCAAGCGACCGTGTCGACGAGCGATGTGAGCGATGCTGCGCTCGCGGAAACGGTCGAAACGGCACTGGAGCTTGCCCGAGTCTCAGAGCCCGACCCGTTCGCGGGGCTCGCCAATCCGAGCGAGCAGGCTCGGACGCCGGCTGAGCTGGGGCTGTTCGATGAACAGATACCCGATGTTGACGGCGAACATCGGCTGACGCAGGCGTTGGCTTGCGAGCAGTCGGCGCTCGACGCGGACGCGCGAATCGTGAACAGCGGCGGCGCCACCTTCAGCACCAACTTCAGCAACTTCGCGCTGGTCGATTCGAACGGTTTCGCCGGTGCGTATGCCGACACTTCCGCGTCGATGTGGGTTGAGGTAATGGCGCAGGAGGAAGACGGCCAGCTACGGAATGCTGGTTGGTCGACCTCGGAGCGCAGTCTGCACCGTCTCGACAATCCTGAAGATGTCGGTCGCGAGGCGGCCGCTCGCGCTTTGCGTCAGTTGGGCGCGTCGAAGGCCTCGACCTGTGAGGTCCCGGTCGTGTGGGAGGCGCGCATGGCGGCCGGTCTGGCGGGGATCGTCGCTGGCGCGGCGAGCGGTGAGGCGCTCTATCGTCGGGCGACATTTCTCGCAGACCACCAGCAGCAGGAAGTCGCCTCGCCGATGGTGACCATTGTCGACGATGCCACGCTCGGTAATCGACTGGGTTCGCGACCGTTCGATGGTGAGGGTGTGGTCACGCGTCGGAACGCGCTGATTGACGCCGGTGTCTTCCAAGGATTCCTGTTCGATTCCTACAACGCCCGTCGGCTGGATGCTCGGAGCACCGGCTCTGCCTGGCGCAGTGTCGGCAGTTTGCCTCAGATTGGTAGCGGCAACCTCTCGATCGAACCCGGCGACCGAACGCCTGAGTCAATCATCGGGGAAGTAGATGACGGTCTGTATCTGACCACACTGATGGGCTTCGGGATCAACTTCACCACGGGCGACTTCTCGCGCGGCGCTGCGGGAATCTGGATTCGGGATGGTGAGCTGGCGGAGCCGGTCCAGGAGATCAACGTCTCGGGCAACCTGCTGGAGATGTTCCAACGCATCGACGCAGTTGGGAATGATGCGCAATGGTTCGGCGCGACGTCCGCTCCGACGCTGCGGATGTCGCGGATGACGGTGAGCGGGGCGTGACGGTTCGGTCAGCTCGGTAATCGCACCAACGCCGAGGAACGAACGCTGCGGTCGCCATTCGCTTGGTCGATCCACAGCTCCAAGTGGACTTCACGGTCGCCGTCGACCTCATCGACTCGGGTCACTTGGCCGCCGATCGTGAACCGATTGCCGTGGTAGTCGGGTCGTCGAAATCCTGACTGCAACCGCACGATGGCGCCGTTGGGCTTGACCAGGTCGCGCAGATACGCGAGCAGGAATGCCGACTTGTATTCGGCTGGGATGAGCGGCCGCTCGAGGCCGGTGTCTCGCGCGGCGACTGGGTCGAGGAAGATCGGAATGGCGAACCCAGCCGCGCCGATGAACTTAGCGACGTCCATGATCGTCGGCGCGAGCGATCGCTCAGGCAGCGACGTGCCTTCGGCCAACTCGCCCAGGTCGGTCAGACGCGGTAGCGGCACGATGATCGGATGCTCTCTTCGGAACGCGTGACAACTTGTCGCAAGTGGTGGCGATCAGTCGAACGCGATGGTCGCGGCACCACGGACAGAGCGGTCACCCTGTGGGTTGTCGATGTGAATTTCGAGGTCGGCCATGCGACGACCGTTGTCATCGTAGGTTCGGGTGACTTCGCCACCGAGCGTCATCTCAGCATTGTGGACGTCGGGCCGACGGTGGTTCAGCTGCATGCGGGTAATCCGATTGCGACCGAAGTGTCGGCGCAGGTATTGGTCGAGGAATCCCTGCTTCATGTTGCCTGGGATGATCGGTCCTGGCAGGCCCATCTTTTCCTTGGCGAACTCGGGGTCGAGGAACTGGGGGCCGGCGTTTCCTGTGGCGTCGCAGAACGAGACCACTTGGTCGGTCGTCGGGGTGCGAAGCTCGACGGGGAGCTCGGTGCCCTCTTGGAGATCGTCGTAGTTGAGTGTCATGCTGATTCCTATCGGAGTTCGCAGAGCGAGTGGGTGCGGCCTATTCTCCCGTGTGTCGCGCTTTGAAGTGGGTCACGGTCCGACGCACCCGCGCTACCTCGACGCCCTCTTGGTTCGAGTAAACCCACTCGTGGTTGATGAACAGTGAGTGCCCAACTCGACCGCCGATCCGCTCGGTGATCTCGGCGAGGCGAGGAACGATCGTCAAGCGGTCGCCGAGATGGATGTCGGCCTTGACTTCCCAGGCGTCGGCGGCCATCAGGGCTCGCTCTGGCGCGTCGGGGACGTTGAGCTGTCGCTGGGACGTGCTCGTGGTGAGCAGCGCGTATGTGGGAACTGGGTACGAGGCATCACCAGCCTCGACGGCGGCGAGCAGGTCAGTGTCGTCCTCGTCGAGCGCGTGCATCAGACGGAGGACGAGTTCCTTGTCGACCGTGACTACGCGAGGCTCGCCCTCGTTGCCGATAGCGGCTTCCATCGCCGGGGTGATCAGACTCTCGTCATCGCTCATGTTGACTCTCTTCTAGTCCCGATCGCTATGAGAACGGGCGAGCACCGACTCGCTCAAGTATCGCCCGAGAGCGGCTATCGCGCTACAGGTCGTTAGTGGTCGCCGCCGAAGAATTGATCCAAGTCTTCCGAGTGCTCGACGTAGTGATGCGTGACCACGCCCTCGACCATGCGGTTGATCGTCTTGCCCTCGCCGAAACGTGCGGCGTCGACCTCGGCTACGGCGCTGGCGAATCGGTCGTGACCCTCGTTGAATGCGGCGCGAGCGGCTTCGTACGTTTGTTGGCCTCGCTCGGCGACGAAGCCCGGATTCCAATCTTGGGGATCTGAGTAGTCGACACCTTCTGGGGTCGGTCGCTGTCCGGCGTTCATCCGCTCGACCGCGGCGGTCATCTCGGTGAGCCAGCCGTGCATGTGCTGCAGGAGCTGCGCAACCGACCACTCGCCGACTGCGCCCTCCCATGAGCCGTGCGCTTCGTCGATCCGATTGAGTCGCTGGTCGAGCGAGGCTTTGGCCTCGGCGATCGCTTGCAAGGTTGAGGCTTGGTCCGTCATCCGACGCTCCAGTCCGAGTGCGTTTCCGTTTGGCTGTTCAGTTGGGACAATTGGGTCAATTGGGGAGAATGAGGCCGCCCGGTGTGCGACGCTCGCCCGGTTGCTGACCGCGCTGCTGGAGCGTCTGAAGGATGAAAGGATTCTGCACCCGCTCAGAGCCGAGCGTGGTTTGGTCCATGTGACCCGGCAGCACGATCGTGTCGTCGGGCAGCGTCAGCAGTTTGTCGACGATTGAGGACATTTCCTGGTCGTAGTCGCCGCCGGGCAGGTCGGTCCGACCGATGCTGTTGCGGAAGAGTGTGTCGCCCGAGAACAGCACGCCGTGTCCGTAGAAGCAGACCGAGCCTCGAGTGTGGCCGGGCGTATGGATGACCTGTAGCTGGACACCGTCGACTTCGACTCGTTGCTCGTCCTCGATGTAATGATCGGGGTCTGGTGGTTGTTCGACCTGCATCCCGCCTGTCAGCCCGAGCCGCGCCGCCGATTCGGCGGCGCCTTGGAGGATGTCCAAGTCTGCCTCGTGGAGCAGGAACTGGGCGTTGGCGTCGGATTGGACGCCACGGACACCCAGCACGTGGTCGAGGTGCGCGTGCGAGTTGGCGATCAGTTTGATTGTGACACCCATCTCAGACGCCATGTGGACGATATCGTCGGCCTGTTCGCCTGGGTCGATGCAGATCGCTTCTCTGGTTCGACGATTGCCGATCACCCAGCAGTTCTCCTGGAACGCGCCGACGATCAGGCCACGGACCTCGATTTCGTTGACGAACGGCTCGGCCGACTGGTCGGTGCCTTCGTCAGTTGCTTGGTGTTCGTTCATAGCGACCCGCTCAGTTGGACTCTTCGCCGCGCAAGAGGCGATTGACTGCCTCCATGATGTCGTCGCTGTCGAGCGGTGCTTCGGCGGCCGCGTCCTCGGGCGTCGATTCCTCGTCGGCTTGCGCCTCAAGGTTGCGGACGTAGTCGCGAATATCTGGTTTGTCCTCGAGTGCGGTGTCGATTTGGGCGCGATAGCGTTCTTGGGCGCCGTCGAGGTGTCGGAGGTCGAGATTGAGGCCGAACACGCGATCGAGCTCGGTCAGCAGAGCCTTGGTCGCGCCAGGATTGTGGCGCGACGTCACATAGTGCGGCACCGAAGCCCAGAACCCCATGTGCGGCATCTCGGCGAGCCGGCAGGCTTCCCCAATCGAGCCGACGATCCCGGTGGGGCCCTCGTAGCGCGATGGCTGGAATCCGAACTGCTTCTGTCGTTCCGGATTGGACGATCCGCCTGAGACCCTCGTCGGCCGCGTGTGAGCGACGTCGGCGAGGAGTGCCCCGAGCGTGACGATCTCTTCCACCTTGGCCATCTCGGCGACTTGCATCACGGCGCGACAGTATCGGCGCCAGCGCAGGTCGGGCTCGGTGCCGAGCCCCAGGATGAGGTCGTGCTCCATCTCGGGGCGACGTAAGACGGTGAACTCGGTCAGCGGCCAGACGACCTCGCGTCGCGCATTGTCGCCATCGATCCACTTGACCGTCGGCCGATGCTCGGTGAAGACGAAGAAGTCATCGGTGTCGAGAGATGCAACCGGCTCGCCGGGCTGGAGATTGCGGAGGAACTTGATCGCATCGGTCGCAGCCTCCGCAGCGTCGTTCCAGCCGAAGAAAGCGAGGACCAGAATGGGCCGACGCAGATCGTCGGGCATGCCGTTGATCGTCAGTGCTTCGTCGATGGTGTCGTCGCTCATGTCTTGAGGGTAGCTGTTGGAGACGGCATCGGGCAGTCAATCAGAGCTCGACGGCGCCGTACTTCTCACGAAGCGCCGGTACGACCTCGTTGACGTACACCTCCAGCGCTTGTTCGCTCCACGGGGCGCGCAGGGCGACATTGACCCCAGCCGCGCCGGCGTCGCAGTACATCGAGACGCGGTCGAAGGCATCGTCCGGCGTGCCTTGTAGGGCGCCCTCAGAGACACGGTCGGCCTGCTCGCCCCATTGCTCTTCCAGTTTCTCGCGGGCGATCTTGGCCTCGGCCTCGGTCGGGCTGAGGTTGAATTGCAGGTTGACCGTGCGGTCGATGGTTGCGGGATCGCGTCCCTGTTCATCGCAGCGCACGTCGAGCACGCCGGAGAGTCGGGCGAACTCCTCGGGTCCGATGTAGGGAACGTTCCAGCCATCGGCGTATTGGGCCGCCATGCGGAGGGTCTTGCGCTCGCCGCGACCGCCAATCCAGAGCGGCACGTGCTCCTGGACAGGGCGTGGTTCGTTGGTTGCGTCGAGCGCGTTGTAGTGGACGCCTTCGAAGGTCGTGCGCTCTTGCGAGAGCATGCCCTTGATGATCTGGGTGCCTTCCTCGAGCATCTCGAAGCGGATCTTCAGACTGGGCCAGCCGTAGCCGAAGCCCTCGAACTCCATCTGATGCCAACCGGCTCCGAGCCCAGGCTCGATTCTGCCGTTGGAGATATGGTCCAGGGTCATCAGCGACTTGGCCAAGTAGGCAGGATTGCGGTAAGGCACGCAGAAGACGAGGCAGCCGATGCGCACGCGCTCGGTCTCCGCCGCGATCGTGGCCATGCAGGTCAGCGCCTCGAAGTGGGGCGATGTGCCATCGACCGGTGGGGCCTCGTAGAAGTGATCCCAGACCGAAATCCAGTCCATGCCCTGTTCGTCGAGCCAGCGCCAGAGTCGGCGTAGGTCAGGCATGGTCACATTTTGTTGTCCGGTGTGTACGCCAAAGGAGATTGCCATTGGGAATCACTCTCACTGACAGCGGCGTTGGCCGCTGTGATCGCAATAGGTGGAGGATAGCGCTCACCTGGGTCGGACTTGGCGCGCGACGCCGTGGTCGCGCGACGGGGTCAGTCGGGCAGTTCGACCGGGATGACGTCGCGCCAGCCGGGTATGTCCATTCCGTAGTAGCGGGCGAGTAGCAAGATCGCGATCTTTTGCTTGGCTGGACCGACTCCAGGTATGCCTCCGAGACGCTTCATGATCGTCTTCGCGTCGGGTTGGTCGTCCCAGATGTTCTCGGCGTTGTTGTTGTACTGGTCCCGGACGGTCGCGCAGGCGGCTTGGACGCGTTTCCCCATCGAGGCGGGAAAGCGGTGTATGGCTGGCTTCTCGCGGAAGATGGTGAGGAACTCATCCTCGTCCATCTCGGCGATGCGAGTGGGATCGAGATGACCTAGTCGTTGCTTGAGGTCGCGCGGACCGCTGAACGCCTTCGTCGACGAGATCTGCTGATCGAGGACGATCGCGATCAGCAGCGCGTTCGGGTCGTTGGCGAGGAGTTCGTTGGCGTCTTCGTCGTTGGTGAACTTGATCACTGGCGTACCGGTGTCGGTGAACTCCGGCGCCAAGTCGACATACATCTCGGGGTTGCCCATGTTGAATCTCCGACCGAATCTAGGTGAATTTGTTGAGGGCGGTGATCACACCGACATTCAGCGCGGATATGCCGATGATCCAACGGACGAGCCGCAACTCCATTGCCCTGAGTTGCGCCGCCAAGTTGTCGTGCGTGACGAGCTGGTTCATCTCGGACGCGAGCCCGTCGGCAAACTGTTCTGCAGCGTCAGGTTCGCCGCGGAACCTACGCATAAGGGCTGTCCACGCTGGGATGTTGATTCCGTTTGGACTCGGCATGCCCGTCATCAATCGTTCACTCTCTGATTGGCTGCAACTGATGACTTGCTGACTCTGTCATCTTACCCATGGCGCGAGCGACCGGTCACGAGAGGCGCTTAGGGGAAGAGGCCGAGCTCGAGGTAGCTTTGCGCCACCAATTCGAGCGAGCACAGGTAGGCCGACGTGCGCAGATCGGGGAGATTGTCAGTTCGCTTCCGTCTGGAGATGCGGTCGTAGGCTTCGCCCATCGTCTTCGCTAGGGAGTCGTGCACGATATCGACCTCTGTGGGGCCGCGCTCGAGCCTCGCGCGTTCGGCCAGTGGCACCGAGCTGCCGGTGATCGCCTGCATCGTGTCGAGCATGCGGCGCGTTTGCATGTCAGCCGTCCCGGTCAGCATGCGGTCGAATGAAATGTGCGAGAGGTTCTTGACCCACTCGAAGTACGACACGGTCACCCCGCCTGCATTGAGATAGAGGTCGGGAATGATCGTGATCCCGCGCTGACGGAGAATACGGTCCGCCTCTGGGCTGGTCGGCGCGTTGGCGGCCTCAGCGATGATCACCGCCTGGACTCGTTCGGCGTTGTCGCGGGTGATCTGATGCTCCAGCGCCGCAGGGACGAGGATGTCGCAGGGCTGCTCGAGCGTTTCGCGTGAGTCCGCGAAGACCTGTCCGGCGGGATAGTCGACGATGCCGCCTCGCTCGCGACGATACTCGGCGATCTCTTCCATATCGAGACCGTTTGGGTCGTAGAGCCCAGCATCGATCTCCGCAATTCCGACAATCCGCGCGCCGTGCTCGGAGAGTTCGCGGGCTGCGTGATAGCCGACGTTCCCCAGTCCCTGCACGATCACGCGTTTGCCATCGAGCCCAGGCGACAATCCGTGGTCGGCGGACGGATCGGCGAGACAGTTGACGATTCCGTGGAACACGCCGAGTCCCGTTGCCTCGCGTCGGCCGGGGATGCCGTGCAGCGAGAGCGGCTTCCCGGTGACGCATGCGAGGTGGTTGATGTCGTGCGGATTGAGCGTGCGATAGGTGTCGGCAATCCATGCCATTTCCCGCTCGCTGGTGCCATAGTCGGGCGCGGGCACATCGACGGCCGGTCCGATGAAGTCGTGCTGATTAAGCTCGACCACGAGTCGACGGGTGACGCGCTCGACGAAATCTGGCGAGCGCTGGTACGGGTCGATGCAGACGCCGCCTTTGGCTCCGCCGAACGGGACATCAACGACCGCGCATTTGAAGGTCATCAGCGCTGCGAGACCCTTGACCTCTTCGGTGTCCACCATCGTCGAATAGCGGATTCCACCCTTGGTGGGGAGACGATGGTGGCTGTGCTGGGCTCGATAGGCCTCGATCACTTCGATCTCCCCGTCCTCGTTCTCGACGGGGAAGTTCATTTGGTAGACGTTGTTGCAGGTCTTGACCTGCTCAAGCAGGTTCGGGTCATATCTCGAGAACGCGGCGGCCTGGTCGAAGTACTCGGTGAAGTCGTCGTAAATCGAGGCCATCATCAACACCTCATAAGAGACTGCCGAGCTTCACGTCCCGTTCCTCCCCCTCATAGGAGACCGTTGATTAACTTGCTCCCCCTCCCAGGGGGAGCTGTCGCGAAGCGACTGGGGTGGTCCCGTCGGCGCGGGTACCAGATAGGACTTGTAGTGGAGCAGGGCCCCTCCGCCCTTGGCACCTTCCCCTGCTGGGGGAGGAAAGAGATTATGCAAAGGCCTTTCTACGCGAGGACAGGCTCTGCGACGGGGCGGGAACGGGTCATCCAACGAACTCCCTAGGCGCGTGGGAGTCCGAGTCCTCGTGTGGCGATGATTCCTCGCTGAATCTCGGATGAGCCGCCAGCGATGGTGGCTGGGACCGAGGACATGTACTGCTCGGTGAACCAACCCTTCATCTGCGCGTAGGGGTCGCCTTTGCGGACCTGTCCGTAGCTGCCCATCGTGTTGACGCCGAAACGAGCGAAGCGCTGAGATAACTCGGACGAGAACATTTTCGCCACCGATGCCTCATGGTTCGGCGCGAGACCGCCCTGCTGCATCGAAAGCACCCGCAAGGAGAGCATGCGCGAGACCTCAATGTTGATCGCGGTGTCGGCAACACCGAGCTTCGCTTCTCGCGTGTTTGCAGGGTTGTCGCCGAGGTAGTCGATGAAGTCCTCGAAGTTTCGTCGCAAGGCGGCGCTACCCGAGAGTGCGCTGCGCTCGAAGTCCATCGTCGCCATGCCGACGTACCAGCCGCGATTTTCCTCGCCGACGCGGTTCTCGACCGGGACGCGCACGTCCTCGAAGAAGACCTCATTGAATCCGTGTCCGCCGAGCATGTTGATCAGCGGGCGCACGGTGATTCCTGGCGTCTTCATGTCGACCAGCAGGTAGGTGATCCCACGATGCTTGGGCGCGTCCGGGTCGGTGCGGACGAGCGCGAACATCCAGTCGGCGCGATGTGCGTTTGAGGTCCAGATCTTCTGACCGTTGATCACATAGTCATCGCCATCGCGAACCGCGCGGGTCTGGAGCGAAGCGAGGTCGGACCCAGAGCCAGGCTCGGAGTAGCCCTGACACCAGGATGCCCGCGCATTGACGATGTCGTCGAGGAACTGGCTCTTCTGGTCTTCCGACCCGTAGACCAACAACGTCGGTCCGACGTAGCCGACCGAGATCAGGTCAGGGCCTGGCACGCGGTTATAGGCGAGCTCTTCGTTGAAGATCGCCTGCTCGGCGAAGGAGAGTCCCATGCCGCCGTGCTCTGAGGGCCATGCCGGAGCGGTCCAGCCCTTCTCGGCGAGCTTGGCGCGAATGCCCGTGGAGAACTCCCAGGCTTCGTCTGAGCCCTCTTCGTCGTTGGCGACGTCGAGGCCGTTCCAATCGTCGCCGAACTCCTCGCGGATCCATCCGCGGATCTCGTTTCGCCACGCTTCCTGGTCGGAACTGAATTCAAAGTCCATCGTGCGTCCTCACTGGTCTCGGTCTGTTCGTTCAGTCTATCTGCTACGTGCGAAATTCCAGCCTCGCACGGGTCACTGCCTCGAGAACGGGAACTGGTACAAGATGTCGTCCGAGGATGGTCGGCCGTCGGTACGTTCTGACGGGTTGTCCCTCGAAACGGCGAAGCCGATCAGCTCATCGTCGGACTCGAGCACACGCGGGTGAAACGAGACCGCTGCGCGACCTTCCTCGTCCTCAAGGAACGTAATCCCCGGCTCCACCTCGCCAGAGGCTCTGACGAGCCAGAGTTGCCAGGATTCACCAGGCTCGCGCTGCGCCAGACCCCAGAAGACGAGAGCGAACAGGCGGTCCTCGTACTGAGGCAGGAGGACGCCGGTTGCGCCGTCATCGGTCAGCGCGATCGCTTGGCCGGAGATTGGCTCGTCGGCCCGAAAGGCGAGGTAGCCAAACACCGCCGTCACGGCGATCAGCGCGATCAGGGCCAGCCAGCGAGACCCTCGAGCAGCAACCCGCAGCGTGCGGCGCGAGTGCACGGTCGGCGGCCGTGCGAGGCGCGCTCGTTGGATGAGGCGTTGTTCCAATCGAGCTTCGTGGCTCGATTCGTCGATCACGAGCGCGGCACAGGTGATCGCGGTGAGCGCGTTTGGCCAACTGACGCATTGTTGCCGCAGATCGCGGTCCCGACGCAGAGCACGCTCGACGTCGCGCCGCTCGTCGCGATCAAGCAGGCCGAGATAGTAGGCAGCCAACGGTCGCTCGGTGCGCTCGGTGTCGGTCATGACGGTACCAACTTCACGAGGTCCGTTTGGTCAGACGTCCGCTGCGAACACCTTCGGCGAATGCGGCGACCGCCTGGTTGAGCACCGTGTCGTCGCCGCGGATCGCCTCAAACCAAGCTTGTTCAAGACGCTGGGCTTGCGCCTCAGTCAGTCGTAGCAAAAGTCGCTGTAACTCGATGTGGTCGAGACCGTCGACGACATCCGGCGACTCGAGGGTCGGTATTGACGGTGCTGGCTCCAGGTCGAGCGCGGCGAGTGAGGCGGTCACTCCACGTCGGCGGACTGCCAATGCGAGGTCACGGACGATTCGCAGTACGTGGACATCGAGCGCGGGCGAAGCCCAGCGTTCGGGTTCCGTCCAAATGAGCAGGAATGCCTCCTCGACGACTTCGTCCGCCTGCTCGGAACCGACGATCCGAAGCGCGAGCTCTCTCGCGGCCGCTCCGTAGCGACGAAATGTGTCGCGTAGAGCGATTTCGTCTCCGTTGACGATTCCCTGGAAGAGTTCAGGCGAAGGCACGAGCGCGCCAATCAGACTTACTCAGACCCGAGCGGCATGGTCCACACGACCGTAGTCGTCCGCGAGCCGCACGATGTCCTCATCGTCGTCCGGCAGTCGGGAGGCGATTTCCAGAATGTTCGCTCCCGACGGGCCGGCGCTGAGTCGATGCACGATCCCAGCGGCGACCTCCTCGCGCAATCCCGTCCTCAGGACTTTGTCTCGCAGCCGATCGATCTCTGTGCCGAATGTGAGGAGGGCGTCGCCGTCGATCAGCATGAGCGTTTCGTGTTTGCGACGATGGAACTGCAGCGAGAGCCGCTGGTTTGGTGCGATCCGTAGCGTCTTGACGACGGTGTCGGCCGTGCGTTCGAGGATCACTTCCTCGCCCCACGGTTTGGCAATGCGATCGATGGGCGGCCTCGCGAGGACTGTCGAAGCACCAGAGTCTTCCGCCACGAGGCCTCCTATTCGCGTCTGCAACACATTGGAAACGGGTTCATTATCTACAGTGAGGGTACGGGGGCAGGCAGTGTCGACCAACTATTGCAGAACTTCCAGAGTTCGCAACGTTGCTAGCGGAGGATGTCCGTGAGCGGACGGTTCTGGGCGCTCGTGCTACTCCTGGCCGTTGTGTCGGCGGCGGTCGGCGCTGGCGCAGCGCTCCTGCTGCGAGAGTCCGATGATCTGCCAGCGGTCCAAGAGGCCGCGGTCGAGGTCGTGACGCCGTCGGCAGAGGTGGAAGACCAGGAATCCGTCACGGTCGCGTCGACGCCAGAGTCAACGTCGACAACGGAACAAGCAGACGACCAGACGACTGAGCAACAATCGCAAGTAGTTGCGGAAGATGTCTCTGCTGCGAGCGCGGAAGCATCGAGCCCCGCATCGAGCGTCGAGGAGCAGGCCGAGTCGGCTGCCGAGACGCAGGCGGTCGAGAGTGATCAAGCTGTCGAACCCGAGGCAGCGCCCGACGCTGCGCCACGCTTCGTTGCCTCGGCCGTTCCCGATCGGCTCACACAGGGCGAGTCGTTTGCGCTCAATGTGACCACCGATGATCCGAGTAACGTGTCAGCGGTCGCGGTGACGAGCGGCGGTCGCAGTTGGGGTCTGACGGAGGTCGACTCGGGGGAATGGTGGGGCATCGTTGCCGTTCCTCGTGACTGGGACACGGGTTTCACGGAGATCGTGATCGACCTCTATGCCGAAAACGGTGCCTGGCTGGATTCGATCACCACGTCGCTTCTGGTGCTCGCGAATACTGCTCCGCTTGAAGAGATCATCCTTGGCGGGACAGGGGTCGCGGCCGATCAGGAGACAATCCAACGTGACCACGATGTCCGCTTCGTGGAGCACATCGCCGTCTCGGGACCGCCTCAGTGGCAGGGAGCGTGGATTGTCCCGGTTGTGGGAGAGGTCAGCGGAGTGTTTGGCTCGCATCGCACATACGACGGCGTGCCAGGCGACAGTTGGCATCACGGCCACGACATCGCCGCCGACCACGGCGACCCCATCGTCGCACCGGCCGCTGGAATGGTCGTCTGGGCAGGAGAGCTGGTCGTGCATGGGATCGGTGTGATCATCGACCACGGAGCCGGCGTCTACAGCGGCTATTGGCACATGTCGCAGCTCTCGGTGCGCGAGGGAATGGAGGTCGCGGCAGGCGACTGGCTCGGCAACATCGGCAGTACCGGCCTGTCGACCGGCCCGCATCTGCACTGGGAGGTGATCGTGCAAGGCATCGACGTCGACCCAGTCCAATGGCTGGGCTCGGAGCAGCCGCCAATTCCAGCGACGCAATCACTGCCGTCGGAGTCGGCGGAGAATGATGGATCAGCGGAGGTCGGCCGATAGACTCAAGACATGCCGGAAGCACCAACCTCACAGGCGAGCGTGGTCCCCGATCGCGCCAGCGAGTACGCATTCGCGCTGGGTACCCATTTTCCCCAGCTCAATGCTGACGATCTGACGCGGTATGACGAGGCCGGTGGCGACCTCGTACGGGTTGAGTGGGAAGATTGGACCGCGCTGTTTCCGCAGACGGAGTCCGCCGCTGAGCGGCTCCGTGTGATGTCGGGACTGATGCCGCATTTGCGAGGATTCGTGAGCCCGTCGGTGCCGATCTGGGAGGTCGCGGCGGATTCGCCCGACTGGAATCGACAGTGGCACGCGGCAAGACGCCTTGAAGGACGTCCCCTGCACCCTGACCTGATCGTCGAGCAGAACCGAGAGCGGCTGGTCCGCGACTTGGCGACGTTCTTTCATGAGCTGCATGAGTTCTCAGTCGAGCGGGCGCGAGGCTTGGGCGCTTCGTCAATCCGAGAATGGCGCGACGAACATGAGGCGCTCTCGCGTCGAACGCTGGGCGTCTTGCGATCGCAGCTCAGTTGGTCGCGGATGACATGGGCACGGCGTTGGTGGTCGCGATTCCTCGGCGATGACGCAATCTGGAAGATCCAACCATCGCTCGTGCACGGCGGAATCGAGATCGAGCGGTTGCTGGTCGATCCACTGGTGCAGCAACTGTCGGCGGTCACGGGATGGCATGGCGTGCGAGTCGCTGATCCGGCGGTCGATTTCGCCCATCTGATCGATGCCTATGGCACCGAGTTGGGATGGCGAGTCGTCGAGCACTACGGTGAGCTCGGATCGACGGCCGATGCAGCCCTGTTTCGGCGGATTCGGCTGCATCAGACGGTCAATCGATTCCGCGAGGTGGTCGAGGCTGCGGACCGTGGTGATCAAGGGAGCGAAGCATTGTCGGAGGCGATCGGTCGGCTCCGATGATCGTTCGTCGGTTTTGTTATCGTTTCCTCATTGCCTCATTGGCCTCATTGAAAGATGAGCATCGGAACGATCACGCACGATGGGAGAGACGAAATCATGAGTGACGCACCTGCACGCGCGATGACTCCTGTGGGGGTCAACCATTTGGTGCTGAATGTCCGAGACCTCGAGGTCGCCCACGAGTTCTGGACCGAGGTGATGGGCTTCCGACACATCGGATCGCTCAAGCCTCGCGATGAGCGCTCGATGAAGATGCGCTTCTACAACGGACTCTCGGAGAGCCACCACGATCTCGCGCTGGCGGAGATCATGGGTGACTCCGAAGAGTCGGGCGACTGGTCGATGGCTCCGCGCCGACCGGGACTCAACCATCTGGCCATCCACTATCCGGACCGCGAGTCGTGGCTCCAGCAGATCGCGTTTCTGCAGGCCAACGGTGTCAAGTTCAACCTGCGCATCAACCATGGGATGACGCACTCCGTCTACATCAACGACCCCGACGGTCACGGCATCGAGGTGCTCTACGAGCTGCCGCGCGAGGACTGGGAAGCTGACATTGACGGTGCGTTGAACTACGCGGACGTGCTGCCCACCGAAGGAGCTGAAGCGTTGGTCGACGAACCCACGCCTGTGTTTGCTGCGCCTGGCGTCGGCGACTAGCGCGGCGCTCGGCAACTGCCATGGCTATGCGAGACGGCGCAGCCTACCTGGCCGGCCTGCGCGATGGACGCCGTATCTGGCACAACGGCGCATTAGTTGAGGACGTCACCACCGCGCCCGGCTTCGGCGGAGCAGCGCGCACCATCGCGGCCTACTACGACTTCCAGTGCGACCCTGCCGTCCGCGATGTCATCAGTTACGAAGACGAGGATGGCGAGCGCTCACACCTCTCGTTCAAGATTCCCCGCTCCAAGCAGGACTTGCGAGATCGCGGCGCAGCGTTCGCTGCGTGGGCCGAGCACACGGGCGGACAGCTCGGACGCGCTCCCGACTACATGAACGCTGCGATCGCCGGGGTCGCAGCGGCGAAGCATCACTGGGGGCAGAATGACCCAGCGCTCGGCGAGCATGCGGTACAGATTCTTGACCACTGTCGCCGCAACGATGTCTGCCTGACGCATACCTTCATCACCCCGCAGATCGATCGCAAGGCGCCGCTCGGCGAGCAAGAGCCGTTTCTCAATGCGGGCGTCGTGGAGCGAAAGTCGGACAGCGTCATCGTGCGTGGAGCGAGGGTGCTGGGAACGTTGGCACCGTTCTCGGATGAGAACCTGTCGATGGTGCTGCCGATCGTCGGTGGCGAGAACGAGCGCAAGTACGCGCTGGGCTTCACCATTCCGGTCGACGCGCCTGGATTGCACTGGGTGTGTCGCGACTCCTTCGACCCCAATCGTTCCAAGCACGACTATCCGATCTCGAGCCGCTTCGAAGAGATCGATACGGTAGCGGTCTTTGATGATGTCGAGGTGCCGTGGGAGAACGTGTTCGACTACGAAGACGCGAGGATTCACAACACCGCGCTGATGGTGATGCGATTCCACGAGTCGTTGGGTCACCACGTGATCGTTAAGAATGTGGCGAAAGCTCGGTTCCTGCTTGGCGTCGCGCATCTGATTGCTGAGAACGCACAAACCAACTCGTTCATCAACGTGCAGATTCGGCTCGGCGAGATCGTCACCATGCTGCAAACGCTCGAGTCGATTGTGATTGCAGCAGTCGAGGGCGCAGAGGAAAATCCCGCCAACGGAGTCTGGTACTGCAACTCCAACGCGATTGTCGCCGGCCTGCGTCTGTTCCCCGAGTACTACGTGCAGATCGTCGACCACATCAAGCAGATCGGCGGCAGCAACTTCATGGCTGCTCCGTCCGAAGCAAACATGGAGGCGATCACCGAAGCCCTCGGTCCATCAGTCGAGCGCTACTTCAAGGGCGCAGCCGACATGAACGAAGAGGGCATCGACAAGGTCCCGCTCTTCCGCCTCGCTTGGGACGTGGTCGGTACCTCGCTCGCTGGTCGGCAGGAACTGTACGAGCGTTTCTTCTTCGGCGATCAGCAGCTCTCAAAATCACAGTCATACCAGCGCTACGACAAGAGCGAAGCGATCGAGATCGTCCGTCGCCTGCTGGACCCGGAGTGGCTGAGCTGAGGGAGGAGTCGGTCCGGCCGGAGATTGGTTAAGCTAGATGCTTGAGAGGGATGATGATGCCTGAGGAAAGCCAAGCAGCCGAACACTGGATTCAGCCGGCGCGCGTTGAGCCCATCCCGCAAGAGCGAGCACGTCCACCGCTCGATTGGGGCGACGAGGATCCAGATTTGGTGTGGGAGAGGCTGTATCACCGCGGTCTCGTTGATCCGCCCTACCGTTCGGTTGAGGACAGAGTGCAGGTGCTGAGGGACCATCCACCGCTAGACCTTAACTGGCCGACTGATCAGATGCTGCGAGATTTGGGTCGATTGCCGTGCACAGTGGAGTAATCTGGGCCCCATCAGAGGTAGCGCAATGATGACGCATCGGTCCGAAACACAGCGAGTCCTGTCGGCGGAAACCATCGACGAGATTACGCGGCTTTCCGGCGGTGTACGACCGAGCTCGAACTGGCTACGTCTGTACTGCGACGGTTTGGTCCACCCTCCCTACAAGGGCAAGGCAAACCGGAAGCGGTTTGCAGAACTAGCTCCTCCAATCGACGTCTCGTGGTCAAATGACGACTTGTTGCAAGCGCTCGGGCGCTCGTCCGATTGATGCCGCATCCGTCTACGTACTGGGATACGAGCGCATTCGCCAAGCTGGTGCTGCGGGACGAAGAGGGTGCGGACGTGGCGATTGCCACATTCGATGAGTCTGAAGAAGTGGCGACAAGCGCGTTAACCATTCCAGAGGCTTACTCAGCGGTCGCGAAGGCCGTGCGCATGGGAGCGCTTCAAGAGCACGAGGTCGCAAAAGCGGTCGATCTGCTGCAGGAACGGTTCGACGAATTCGACTCTCTCGGCATTGATCTACCGCTGTTGGAGCGAGCCGCCCAAATCACACTCTCCCAAAACGTGTCTGCTGCAGACGCCATTCACTTGGCCTCGGCCCTTCGGATTTCGCCTGACAACAGCTTCACCTTCGTCACCTGGGATCGTCGACAGGCTGTTGCGGCTCGGGCGCTTGGCTTCGACGTCCAGCCCGCCACGGAGTTGAGCGTTTGACCCTGTGCGCTGTACGCGCCTAGCCTCTGTTCGTATTGCACACCTGAAACTCATCAGAGGCTAGGAGCGCGCACATGGGACACCTCGATGGCAAGGTGGCGTTGGTCACCGGCGGAGCCGGCGGAATGGGATCGCATATCTGCCGAGTGTTTGCCGAGGAAGGCGCGTCGGTCGTCGCCTGTGACACCGGTTTCGACGTCGAAGGTCGTGCGGGGATGGATCCCTCAAAGATCCAGGCCGTGGTCGATCAGATCATCGCCAATGGTGGTCAGGCGACGGCGGTCGCCGGCGACATCGCCGACATAGAAACGGCAGAGCGGGCGGTCCAAACGGCAATCGAGACCTACGGCGACCTCGACATCCTCGTCTGTGCTCACGGCATCCTGCGCGAGCGCATGGTCTTCAACATGACCGAGGAAGAGTGGGACGAGCTGGTCCGCATCCACCTCAAAGGTTGCTTCGCGCCGACCAAGTTCGCTGCTATCCACTGGCGCGCAAACCGCGACAAGGGCAACCGGCGGATCATCTACTTCACGTCCTCGGCAGGGGTGCGCGGCGAGGCTGGGCAGCCAAATTACTCGGCGGCACATGCTGGCAAGATCGGGTTGTCGCTGTCCAACGCCGAGGCGTTAGGTCGCTACGGCGCGACCTCGAACTGCATCTCACCCGGCGCGTCGACCCGCATGACCGATCGCGGACGGGGCGTGGACCAATCGGCGGATGCTCCGAGCGCCTCGGCGACTGGCACCGCCATGGATCCGAACAACGTCACGCCGGTCGTGACATTTCTGGCCTCGGACGCAAGCGCCGAGATCAGCGGTCGTGTCGTGGGAACGACGGGCAACAAGATCACGATCTGGAAAGAGCCCGAGTGGGAGCAGACGATCTGGAACGTCGAACCGTACTGGGACATCGACACCTTGTTTGACCTCATGCCGCAGACGCTTGAGGTGCAGGGAGTCGGCCCGCCGCCGCGTCAGTTCCCATAGCACCCAACTCCGAGACCATCGACAGTCTCTGTGAGACGTTTTGAGTGAGGAAGTGGGAATCATGACAAAGCACTTGGATGGCAGAATTTGCATCGTTACCGGCGGAGCCGGAGGCATCGGCTCAAACCTCTGTCGCGTTTTCGGCGAGCAGGGGGCAAAAGTCGTCGTCGCCGACACAGGCTTCGACGTCGAAGGCCGATTCGGCATGGACGCGTCCAAAGTTGATGCGATCGTGGCAGAAATCCGAGACGCCGGCGGCGAAGCCGTCCCCTTTGTGGGCGACGTCGCCGACATGGACACCGCCGAGCGCATGATCCAGACCGCGTTGGACGAGTTCGGCGGGCTCGACGTGCTCGTCTGCGCTCACGGCATCCTGCGCGAGCGAATGATCTTCAACATGCTCGAAGAAGAATGGGACGGCCTGGTTCGCGCCCACCTCAAGGGCTGTTTCGCGCCAACCAAGTTCGCCTCGATCTACTGGCGCGCCAACCGTGAAGGTCAGAATCGACGGATCATCTACTTCACCTCTGACGCTGGAATCCGCGGTTCGGCAGGTCAGCCAAACTACTCGGCGGCCCACGCGGCCAAGCTGGGGCTGATGCGATCCAACGTCGGCGCGCTCTCGCGCTATGGCGTCACGACCAACTGCATTGCCCCCGGCGCATCAACGCGCATGACCGACCGCGGCCGCGGCGTGGAAGCGTCCGGACCGGCACCGTCAGAATCGGCGGCAGGAACGGCACGCGACCCGAAGAATGTCGCGCCAATCGTGGCCTGGCTCGCCTCGGACCAATCCGATGCTGCCAATGGACGCGTGTTCGGTGCGAGCGGACACCGCATCTCGCTGTTCTCCGAACCAGTCCTCGAGCGCTACCTGCACTTCGACGACAACCGCATCGAGATCGACACACTGTTTGATGTCTGGCCACACACGCTCGGCGCGGGAGGATTCCCGCGAAACAGCATCCGTCCCGGACTGGTCTGAACGCGTCTGGCAGAACTGACAACGCTCGCTGATTTCGGATGTTCGCCTCGCGGTTGACAAGTGTTTGCACTTGATTGATGCGGTTTCGTCGTAGCCTGAGCGAGGTGAGCCGAAACGGTTGAGGGGTGTTGACAGTGTCCGGAGCCCGCGTCGGATTGTCGCTATTGGCGGTCGTCTTTGCTCTTGCGTCGATCGTTGCTGGATGCGGCGGTAGCGAGGATGAAGTTGATGAGTTCCTCGTCGTCACGACGGTGGCACCGTTGAGGAACATCATCGAGGAGGTCGGTGGCGACCGAATCGTGATAGTCGCGCTAGTTCCTGAGGGCACCAACAGTCACACGTTCGATCCGCCGCCGTCGGCGGTCGGCAAGATCGAACAGGCGGACCTGATCGTGATCAACGGTCTCAATCTCGAGTTGCCAACTCTAGAGCTGGCTGAGGCGAACGCCTCGGACGACGTTCCGATCGTGCTGCTCGGCAACCTGGCCGTCTCTCCCGACGAGTACGTGTTTGACTTCTCCTTTCCCGAGGATGGCGGCAACCCCAATCCGCATCTCTGGACCGCCCCGCATTTGGCGGTCGAGTACGCCGAGATCGTGCGTGGCGAATTGTCGAAGGCTGACCCCGACGGAGCGAGCTACTACGCGGCCAACGCGGAGCGTTTCACTGCTCGGCTCTGGGAACTCGATGAAGCGATCGACGAGGCGACGAGCACGATTCCTGAGTCGAACCGAAAACTGATCACGTATCACGATTCGTTTCCGTACTTCGCGCCGCGCTATGGACTGGAAATCATCGGCGCGATTCAACCGTCGGACTTCTCCGAGCCTGCTCCGCGTGAAGTGGCCGAGTTGATCGAGCAGATCCGCGAAGCCGGTGTGCCAGCCATATTTGGTTCTGAGGTCTTTCCCTCCGAGGTGTTGGATACCATCGCGAAGGAGGCTGGCGCTGTGCAGGTTTCGACGCTGTCCGACGACGACCTCCCTGGCGTTCCCGGTGACGCCGAGAATACGTTGGTCGGCATGATGGTGGAAAACGTCCGCACGATGGTGAACGTCCTTGGTGGCGATGCCTCGGCGTTGGACGGATTCGATACGAGTAGCACATGGCAAGCGTCGGAGTAGACGAACTGGTCCGGTTGGACCGCGTCGCACTCGGGTACGAGGGTGAGGTCGCGTTGCGCGACGTTGACCTCAGCATCGATCGTGGCGAGTTGATTGGCATCGTCGGACCGAGTGGCTGCGGCAAAACAACGTTGTTGCGGTCGCTATTGGGTGAGCCCGAACGCTATGCCGGCAAGTCGCACGTCGCTGATAACATCCGAGTCGGGTACGTGCCTCAGGTGGAGACCGTCGACTGGAACTTCCCGATCACGGTCGAGCAAGTCGCCATGCTTGGTAGCTGGCGCAATCGTCGGTGGTTGCCTTGGACGAGCAGAGCAGACCGCGAGCGAGCTCGAGTAGTGCTCTCGCAGCTCGGCATTGCCGAGTTGGCGGACCGGCCGATCCGGGCGCTGTCTGGTGGACAACAGCAGCGCACATTCTTGGCGCGGGCATTAGTCCGATCGCCCGATTTGCTGCTGCTGGACGAGCCAACCTCAGGCGTGGACATCAAGACGCGGCACGAAATCCTCCACCAGTTGGCGGCCTTGAATGCGGCCGGCGTGACAGTGGTCCTGACAACGCACGATCTGAACGGCGTCGCTTCTCACCTGCCGCGATTAATCGCTCTGGGGGAACAGACGGTGCTCGCAGACGGTCCGCCGTCCGAGGTGCTCCAACCCGACATCCTGGAGCGCGCCTACGGACAACCGATGCTCGTCGTTCAGAGCGGTCACGAGACGTACGTCCTGCCCGTGCCCGAGGAAGCGCCCGGTGCCCATGGCGATGAGCTGCCGCCGCCAGAGATCGTGAGCGTGATCGGTCGTCCCGACGCAAACGTCGACGCTGACGGCGACCATGCTTGAGCCCTTCGAGTTCGGCTTCATGCAACGGGCGATGATCGCCGCCACATTGGTCGGTGGCGTGACCGCAGCAGTTGGTGTCTTCGTCATTCTCAGGCGACTTGCGTACATCGGGCACGGCCTCGCTCACAGCATCTTTGGGGGAGCCGTCGTGTCCTTCACGATCGGATTCAACTTCTTTCTGGGAGCCAGCCTGTGGGGCGCATTCTCGGTCTTTCTGATCAATCAAGCCGCGCGCCGACGACAGATCGGCGGCGACGCGGCGATCGGAATCATTACGACCGCGGCATTCGCCATCGGGATTGCGGTGATCTCGCGGGCACGCAACTTCACACGCGACTTTGAAGCAGCGCTCTTCGGCGAGATTCTGGGCATCACGAACCAGGACCTCTACGTGACCACAGGGATGGTTGTCTTGATTGCGTTGGTGCTGTTTCTGCTGTGGAAGCCGCTCGTGTTTATCACATTCGACCACGACGTCGCGACGTCTTACGGCATCTCCGTGCGCTGGGTCGAGTCGATCTTCTCGCTCGCGCTGGCTGCGACCGTTGTCGCGGCGCTACAGGTGCTGGGGGTCACCCTGATCGCGGCGGCGTTGGTGATTCCGCCGGTCGTCGCAAGGATGCTGACCGATTCGTTTCCCCGGCTCTTCGTGATCGCCGTGATTCTGGGGTCGGTCACCGGGTTTCTGGGTGTATATGTGTCTTGGTTTGTCGATGTGTCGTCGGGCGCGACCGTGGTATTGGTCCAGTCAGCGGTCTTCGTATTGACGCTGGCCTGGGGGCTCGTAGAGTCGCGGCGAGGTCTCAGCGCCACCCGTCGGGCGGAACGGATCGCCGGAATGGAGCGCTCACTAAACGACTAGAGGTCGTGAACGTTCGTGAGCCGTCGAAGAAGGACAAACCAAGAGCAACCGAGAAGTCGCGCCTCAGCCGACTCCGCTGAGAATCAGCCCCATCAAAGTGATCAACAGGGCCACAATCAGCCCAATCCCCCATCGTGTCCATGCTTCTCCACGGACTATCTGAGCGTGCAGGTCGTTACGCAGATCATCCATCTTGGAGTTCATGTCCCCACGCTGATAGTCCATCCTCGCGCCGACATCAGAGCGCAGATCGCTCATCCTGGCGTTCATGTCACCGCGGAGATCGTCGACTTTCCCGTTCACATCATCGAATCGTGTGTTGACGTCGTCGAATCGCGTATTCACGTCGTCGAATCGTGTGTTGATCTGATCGACCGACCTCTGAAACTCTCCCGACTCAACTGGGCGATGCTCGGTGCTCGGAATCTGCTCGCTGCTCGAAACCATCTCTCTCCTCGTTCCACCTGTCACACATCGTAGAGAATGCAGCCCACACTCGGTGTCGACTGCTCCGGGATATTTTCTGTCGCCGACGTGCCCAATTCAAGACCTGCCTCAAGGACCATGGGACTGGCTAGAGTCAGAGGTAACCACCAACGCACTCCATCTATCGAGTCCATCAATGCCCAGTCAGCCCGGTCGAGGATCCTCCGCACCGATTGAGGACACACCGCCTCTCTTCGACCTGGCGGCGCTCGAAGAGGGACAGCCACCGCTCGAGCCCGATGCGTTGATTCGCGTCAGCGAGGCCTTGGCCGAGATTGATGGCCGCTCGACTGACAGTTGGCTCGCCGACTGGCCTCCGCCCGCCACAAATGAGACGCCGCCGCCCCTCGCGGCGACGACACCACTCGCCGTTCCCCGAGCACCGGACACGTTCAGCGAACCAGTCCAACGGCCTCGCCGAGGTGTGGCTACCGAACCTCCTGAGCTCGTCGGCTTGAGCGAGGCCGATGTGGCGCAGCGGATCGAGGATGGGCGGATCAATCGCGACAGCTCGCGTCAACGCTCCGACTTCGAAGTCGTGGTCTCGAACGTATTCACCTACTTCAACATGATCCTGTTTGGGCTGATCGGCATTCTGTTGGTGCTTGCTGTGACCGAACAGAAAACGGACCATCTCCAAGACGCTGCCTTCGTGGGCATCGTCGTGCTCGCCAATGTCTTCGTAGGGACGTTCCAGGAGCTTCGCGCTACCCGAAACCTGCGTCAGCTAGTCGCGCTTACGGCGCCGACCGCGACGGTCGTACGTGGCGGCTTCGAGCGGGAAGTGCTTGCGACCGATGTCGTCGCGGATGATCTGCTCGTCCTGCGCAGCGGTGATCAGGTGGTCGCGGATGGTCCGATCATTTGGGATGAAGCCGAGATGGACGAATCAATCCTCACCGGCGAGACGAGTTCTGTACGTCGAGTTCCTGGTGATGAACTGGAATCCGGCGCGTTTTGCGTCGGCGGCTCGTGCTACTACCTGGCGGCGCGAGTCGGCGATCAGTCTCGGGCTGTCCGAGAGACCCGCGACGCGCGCGAGCTCAAGCGGACCGAGACTCCCCTGCAGTTGCGCTTCAAGCGGATCCTCGATGGCTTGATCGTCGCGACAGCGATCCTTGGACTGCTCATTCTGATCTCGTTTCTGATCACCGGTCGCGAGTTCGACGAAGCCGTGAAGGCAACGATCGCAACCGCAACATCGGTCGTGCCTGAAGGTCTGATGCTCGGCTTCACCGTCGCCTTCGCGGTCGGCGCGCTTCGGGTGTCGCGGATGGGCGCGATCGTGCAGGACAACACCGCTGTCGAGGCGCTCAACTACCTCGACACGATCTGTCTGGACAAAACCGGCACGATCACGGCGAACCGACTCCAAGTCGACGACCTGCGCTGGGCGCCCGGTGGGCGTTCGCTCGCTGGTTGGCTAGGTGCCTTTTCCCTCGCGACGGCGTCCAACAACAAGACGGCCGAGGCGCTATCGAACGCGTTTGCTGCGCAGACGAACGGCGCCAACATGCTGGACAGCGAACCGTTCAACTCCGAGCGACGCTGGAGCGCCGCGCGGCTGCAACTCGGCATTGAGGAGCGAGTGTTCGTGCTCGGAGCGCCAGAGCGCCTCCTCGTCCCGTCTGACAGCGAGGACGACGACGTGCGCGCAGAGCTCATGTCGGAGTACGAACGTGCCGCCGCGCAAGGGCTTCGCGGCGTCGTGTTTGCCGAGTCCGCGGCCATGCCGGACGCCGAGACCGACACGCTGCCGCCGCTGCGTGTGATCGCCTTGATCACCGTCGCTGATGAGCTGCGCCCGGAGATCGCCGATGCCTTCCGCATGATGGACGACCTTGGTATCGAACCGAAGATCATCAGTGGAGACAATCCGGCAACGGTCGCTGCGTTGGTGCAACAGCTCGGCATTCAGCTCGAAGGTGGATTGACGACCGGTGCGGAGCTTGAGCGGATGTCAGCAGACGAGTTCGCGGACGCAGTTGAGCAGCACTCGGTCTTTGGACGGATCGCTCCGCAGCAGAAGGAGCAGATCGTGGCTGCGCTGCAGGCGAACGGTCACTTCGTCGCGATGGTCGGGGATGGCGCCAACGACGTCCGCGCGTTGCGAAAAGCTGATGTCGGTGTGGCAATGGAATCTGGCGCGAACACGGCCAAAGGGGTGGCCTCGATCGTCCTCCGCAACGATTCGTTCGAGGCATTGATCAAAGGATCGGCGATCGCTCAGAGCGTGTTGGGCAATGCCTCACAGCTCTCGAAGCTCTTCGTCACGAAGAGCTTCTACGCTTTTCTGATCATCTTCACGTCCAACATGATGGGTCTCGAGTTCCCCTTCCTGCCCCGACACGGCTCGCTCACGGCGCTCTTCACGTTGGGTGTGCCGGCGGTGTTCATCACCCTGACCCGTCCGCCACGATCGGCTGGTCGGGACTTCCTCTCATCCACCATGCGATTCGCGATTCCTGCATCGCTGGCCTTGGCGGTCTCGGCTGTGGCCGTGCATTTGCTCACCGAAGGCATTCTCGGCCGACCGGTCGAAGATGCTCGCACGCTTGTCTCGACCACGATCGGAATCGTCGGTCTCGCGTACATGGTCGAGGTGATCGGCTATGAGGGTGCGACCCGCGACAACCTGATGCGTCCTGCCTTGGTGACGTTCTTCGGAGTAGCGCTGCTGGGCGCATTCATCCTCACGCTCTACACGCCGCCGCTTCGGGACTTCTTCGACTTCTCACCGCTCTCAGCAGCAGAGTGGGCGATCGTCGCGGTCGCCGTTGCCGCGGCGATGTCTGGCAAGTGGGTCTTGGCCACCTACGCAGCAGAGATCATGCGTCGGCTGACTGGTCAGGCATACGAAGAGGCCGCCTCCCGAGGTCGAGCGAACTAGGGCGTGTTCACATCAGCCCTCTGCTAAGTCAGAATTTCGTCATTGCCGCGCTTGTCGCGGCAATCTCGCCGAGTTGTACACAGACACTGGCGCTACCAAATGCAGCGAGATACCCGCGGCGAAGCGTGGGTATGACGGATATCTCAGTGGCTATGACGGGAACTCATGGACTGAATGGCCCCATGTGAACACGCCCTCACGAGTGAGGACGGGAGCATCCCCCGCGAACTGACACACTCTGATGGGCTGCCCGACACCGATCTTGAGTGCTATTGCTCCCCGTACAGCTCGGCGAGTTCCGGGTCTTTTGCGGACAGCATCGTGGCGAGGTCGAGCAGGACTTGGCACTGCTTGTAGGTCGCGTCGTCTTGCATTTTGCCGTCGACCACGGCGACTCCTCCGGAGCCGCCTGCCTCTTGCATCGCTTCCACGACTCTTCGCGCGAAGGACACCTCTTCAGGATTTGGTCGGAACACGCGCTTGGCAATAGGAATCTGATTCGGATGCAGCGTCCACGCGCCGACGCAGCCGAGAATGAAGGCAGCACGGAACTGATCCTCGCAACCGACAGGGTCTGAGAAGTCTCCGAAGGGACCGTAGAAGGGATAGATCTCATTCGCGGCGCAGGCGTCGATCATGCGCGCCAGCGTGTAGTGCCAGGGGTCCTGGATGTACGACGTGCGCGGTGCCGAGTCGTCGTTGGGGTCGGCATCCGTGCGCACGACATAACCCGGATGCGGACCGCCGACGCGGGTCGTCTTCATCCGCCGCGAGGCGGCGAGGTCGGAGGGGCCGAGGCTCATTCCTTGCAGTCTCGGGCTGGACTGGGCGATCGCTTCGACGTTCGAGACCCCCTGCGCGGTCTCGAGGATGGCGTGGATCAGGATCGGTCGGGTGAGACCGTTACGCGCCTCGAGTTGGGCGAGCAGTAGGTCGAGGAATCGGATCTCCTCCGGTCCATTGACCTTGGGCAGCATGACTGTGTCGAGCACGTCACCGATCTCCGACGTCAGCTCCAGCATGTCGTCCAAGAACCAGGGGCTGTCGACGGCATTCACGCGCGTCCACAGCTTCGTCGCACCGAGGTCGAGCGTTTGACCGATATCGATCAGCCCGGATCTTGCTGCTTCCTTCGCGCTTGGAGGGATCGCGTCCTCGAGATTGCCGAGCAGGATGTCGACGGTCGGCGCGAGGTCTGGCAGTCGCCGACGGATCCGTTCATTCGACGGATCGAAGAAGTGGATCATGCGAGAGGGATAGGTCGGGATTTCCGCGAGCGGCTCTGGAGCGCCGAGCACGAGCGGGCGAAGAAACTGTCGGGGAGTTGGCATCGATTGGTCTCCACAATTCAGAAGTGCAGGCTCAGAGCCGACCCAAGGTCGGAGGGTATAGAAGCATCCATCATGCCCGCGCATGTCGCGGGCATCTCGCTGAGTCTAGAACGCGCTGGAGTACGGCTCACACGTGGACAGCGGGGCATCGGTTGTGTCGAAGGGATCGAGACTCCCGCGCTGGGCGCGGGAATGACGGAGTTGGTGGCGTGGGACTGGCTCTATGATCGAGGCGCTGTGACAATTGCGCTGCGCTTGCAGCGTGGACGATGGAGGAAGAGCATCATGGCCACCGATCTGACGTTGGGCGCGGTCTTGCCGACGAATGAAATCGCCGACGATCCATCGGCGATTCGGGATTTTGCGCAAGCGGTCGAGGGAATGGGTTTCGACCACCTCTTGATCTACGACCACGTGCTGGGCGCCGATCCGGCGGTTCACCGCATGACCGGACCCTACACGGACGAGCATCCGTTTCATGAGGTCTTCGTCACGCTGGGATTCATTGCCGCGTGTACCCGTGACCTCGGGCTGGCGACCTGCGTCCTGGTCTTGCCGCAACGTCAGACGGCGCTCGTCGCCAAGCAGGCTGCTCAGTTGGGTGTCCTTTCGGGGAACCGATTCCGACTCGGTGTTGGCAGCGGCTGGAACCATGTCGAGTACGAAGCGCTCGGCGAGAACTTCCGCAATCGCGGCCGTCGGCAGGAAGAACAGATTGAGCTGATGCGGGCGCTCTGGAACAATCACCTCGTCGATTTTGATGGTGAGTTCCACAAGGTCACCGCTGCTGGGATCGAGCCGCGACCGTCGAAGACGATTCCGGTCTGGTTCGGCGGCGGACACGATCGACAGCTACGTCGCACGGCGAAGATCGGCGACGGATGGTTTCCGATTGGCTCACCCAACGCGGACTCGGCGGCGATGGTCGAAACGTTGCATGGCTACCTCCGCGACAATGGTCGCGACCCAGAAGGATTCCCCATGGAGCCTCAAGCGCAGTTCCGTGGTGGCAACCCCGACCTGTGGGCCTCGCACGCGGAGCGCTGGGCCGACCTCGGCGCCACGTCGATCTCAATCGCGACGATGAACGCCGGCCTGCCGGATATCGACGCGCACATCGAGGCCGTGCGGCAGTATCGAGATGCGGTTACTGCGTAGCTGCTGAGCTCGCTTGACCTTGCGCAGCAACCGCGGCTGCGGCTTCGGCCGCTGCCTCCTCGCCCGCGAGATATCGACGGTCGAGCACCTGCATGTCGTCGTCGAGCGTGTACGCGAGCGGCATCCCCGTAGGGATGTTTAGCTGTGTGATCCCATCGTCCGAGATCGACTCAAGATGCTTGACGATCGCTCGGATGCTGTTGCCGTGCGCGGCGATGAGCACCCGCTGTCCGTCGCGGAGTGCCTCGACGATCTCCGATTCCCAGCACGGCAACACGCGCTCGAGCGTGAGCTTGAGTGATTCCGCTGCCGGCAACGCGTCGCGCGGGACATCGGCGTAGCGGCGATCGAAGCGGGGATGCTCCGGGTGGTCATCCGGGAGTGAGGGTGGGGGAATGTCGTACGAGCGTCGCCAGATGTGAACCTGATCATCGCCGTGTTGGGCTGCGGTTTCGGCCTTGTTGAGGCCTTGAAGTCCGCCGTAATGACGCTCGTTCAATCGCCAGTCGCGATGGACGGGAAGCCATGGAGTATCGAGCTCGTCCAGCACGATCCACAAGGTGTGAATTGCTCGCTTGAGCAGCGACGTCCAGGCGACTTCGAACTGTATTCCCGCATCGCGGATCTGCTTGCCCGCGTTGTGGGCTTCGGACACGCCTTGTTCGGTTAAGGGAACGTCGACCCAGCCAGTGAACCGGTTTTCGAGGTTCCACTGACTCTGTCCATGACGCACGAGCACCAAGTTGGCGGTGCTCAATCGGTCGGTGACGTCTGCCATGTGCACAGGCTACCCTGCCGTTGCCAGCACACACCTTGGAGGCATACCGGAGGACTCTCGTGAGTGATCCTGAACGCTCGTCCGACACCGTCTTTGGCGCCATCGTCCGTGGCGAAATCCCCGCGGATATCGTGTACGAGGACGAGCACTGTCTGGCGTTTCGTGACCTCAATCCACAGGCGCCGACCCATGTACTGGTCATCCCCAGAGTGGCAATTGCCGGTTTGCAGGAGGCCGACCAAGCGGACGCGTCGCTGCTCGGTCATCTGATGCATGTCTGCCAGATCGTCGCGCGTCAAGAAGGTCTCGAGGAACGCGGTTGGAGGGTCGTGGTGAACGTGGGCGAGGACGCTGGCCAAACCGTCTCGCATTTGCACTTGCACGTGCTCGGCGGACGAGCAATGACTTGGCCGCCCGGCTGAAGCTGCATTGAGGCACAATAGCGACAAAGTTGAGGCGACGTGATGGAAGCACTGCTTGACGTCCGAGAGCTGGACAAGCACTTCGGTGGGCTGCGCGCATGTGATCGGGCGACGTTCCAGGTGGCGCAAGGCAAGATCGCTGGGATGATCGGACCGAATGGCGCCGGCAAAACGACCGCGTTCAACTGTGTTGCGGGATTCCTCAAGCCGAACGGCGGACAGGTCTTCTTTGGCGGCGACAATGTGACAGGATTGCCTCCGCATCGAATGTTTGACAACGGTCTTGTTCGTACCTTCCAGATTCCGCAGGAGCTCGACACGATGACCGTGCTTGAGAACGCCATGCTCGCGGGCGAGCATCAGTCGGGAGAGGCGGTCTGGCGTAACTGGATTTCGCCCGGTCGGGTCCGACGTGAGGAAGAGCGACTCGAGGCTCGAGCGCATGAGGTTCTGGAGCAGACCCAGCTCGGTCACCAGGCGTACATCCGCGCCGGAGCACTCTCGGGTGGTCAACGCAAGCTGCTCGAGCTGGCTCGCGCGTTGATGGCTGAACCGCGGATGATTCTGCTCGACGAGCCAGGCGCTGGCGTGAATCCGGCGTTGGTTCGTCGACTGGCGGAACACATCCGCGAACTCAGCGAACGATTGGGGATCTCGTTCCTGATCATCGAGCACAATCTCGAGTTCGTGCGCCAGCTTTGCAATCCCGTGATCGTGATGGCGCAAGGACGAGTGCTGGATGTCGGCACGCCCGATGATGTGCTGTCCAACCCCGAGGTGCAGGCCGCTTACCTGAGCGGGCAGCGGACATGAGCGATCGACCACCGACCGAGCGTCAGCCGCTGCTCAGTGTCGAAGCCTTCAGCGGCGGCTACGTGAGCGGGATTGAGATCATCCACGACGTCGCGCTCGACCTGTACCAGGACGAGATTCTCACGATCATCGGCCCGAACGGGGCCGGGAAGTCGACCTTGCTGAAAGCGATCGTTGGGGCCCTGCCGTTTGAGCGTGGTCGTCGGTTTCTGCAAGGAGAGGATGTGAGCGGCTGGTCAACACCGCGGATGATCGCCGCCGGGGTCGGCTACGTTCCCCAGGTGGACAACGTGTTCACCTCGCTGTCGATCCGTGAGAACCTCGAGATGGGCGGCTTCATGCGCAAGTCCGGTCTCAAGGAGCGGATCGCCGAGGTGCTGTCGATGTTCCCCTCTCTCGAACATCGACCGTCGGAGCGTGCCAACCGACTCTCGGGTGGACAACGTCAGATGCTGGCCATGGCTCGTGCCCTGATGCTCGACCCGGTGGCGTTGTGTCTCGACGAGCCGACCGCGGCGCTCTCGCCTGCGGCGCGAGGTGAGCTGCTTGCTCGGATCTATCGGATCCACATGTCGGGGGTGGGGATTCTGATGGTCGAACAGAACGCCACTGAGGCGCTGATCTGGTCCGACCGTGGCGTCGTGATGGTCGACGGAAAGAAGGCGTTGGAAGGCAGCGGCACCGACATGCTGACCAGCCCAGAGGTCGGCCGAGCATTCCTCGGGCAGGCAGCGGACGATGGCTTCTCCATCGAGGAAGGGGCAGCGTCATAGAGATCGCGCAACTCGTCACTGTTGGCATCATCGTCGGCTCGATCATCGCGCTCGGCGCGATGGGACTAACCTTGGTGTTCGGTGTGCTGGGGATCGGCGACTTCGCACACGGCGACAAGATGGGTTGGGGGATGTTCCTCGCCTTCTTCGTTGTCTCGTCGGAGGGTGCCAATCTCGGGTTCGCGGGCGGACAGTTCGGGTCGCTGTCGTTTGGTTGGGGACTGCTCGTTGGACTTCTGTTCGCGATGCTTGGCGTCGCAGTAATCTCGGTCGTGTTCGAGCGACTGGTGTTCCGCCGACTGCGGGCAAACGGCGGCGGATTCTTTGTCTACGCGATTGCGTCGCTGGGCCTATCGATCATGCTTCGCGCTGTGATCCAGCTCATTTGGGGACCGTCCAACTTCCGATTCACACCCGGCATTCATCCTGCGATTGAGATCTTCGGCGGCATTCGGGTTAAGCCCGATCAGTTCTTCATCGTCGGGATCACGGTGCTCGCTGCGGTGTTGCTGTACTACCTGCTCTATCGGACTCGATTCGGCAAAGCGATGCGCGCCACCGCCGACAATCCCGGCCTGGCCGAGGCGTCAGGGATCGATACCACGAGAATTCGCAATGGGACGTGGATTGTCGCGGGCATGTTGGCCGCGCTCGCCGGGGTGATGTTGGGATTGCAGGCAGAGGTGAGATTCGACGCTGGCTTCCGCCTCCTGCTCCCGCTGTTTGCGGCCGTGATTCTCGGCGGGATTGGGAATCCGTGGGGAGCATTGATCGGAGGCCTGACCGTTGGCATCGCTCAGGAGGTCTCGACCCAGTGGATCAACACCGGGCTCAAACCTGGAGTGCCGTTTGTCATCGTGATCGTGGTGCTAATGCTGCGACCGCGAGGCCTCTTCGGACAAACACGGTGAGCGGGCGCTGATATGGAACAGGCGATCGTCACCCTCGTCACGTTCGACGGAGCCGTCAACTGGACGGTCGGATTTCTCACGACGGTGGCGATCTTCGCCGTGCTCGCGCTCGCGCTGAACATCCAGTGGAGCGTTGGCATTCTCAACTTCGGCGTCGCCGCGTTTTTCATGGTCGGCGCGTATGTCTCGGCGGTGCTGACCCTGCCGGCGCCTGAAGGACTGGAGTCCTATGTCGCGGGATGGGGTCTACCGATTCCGATCGGTTGGCTGTTTGCTGCAGTGGCTGGGGCGGTGTTAGCAATTCTCTTGGGCATACCAACACTGCGCCTGCGCGACGATTTCCTCGCCATCGCCACAATCGGTGTCGCGGCGATTCTGCGGAGCATCGCCAACTCGGTCGAAGGACTGGTCAATCGCAGTCGAGGACTGAATGGCATCGATGGCTTCCTCGAGGAGCAAGTGCAAGGGGGCGGCTATCGCTGGGTGGAGCTCGCAATCGCGCTGGTGGTGCTGGTCGCGGTCTACTGGTTGGTGGCGCGGGCGAGCGCCTCGCCCTGGGGTCGTGCGTTGCGAGCAATTCGAGACAACGAGGACACGGCCAAGGCATCGGGAAAGAACACCGTCCGATTCCGCATGGGTGCGTTCATTCTCGGCGCGATGCTGATGGGTCTGGCCGGCGCGATCTACGCCCACCGCAGCGGCACAATCTCGCCACTGACCTTCTCCGACCTGCTCGGCACGTTCTTCGTCTGGACAATGCTGATCGTCGGTGGCAGCGGAAATCATCGAGGTGCAGTGCTCGGAGCGCTGGTCGTGGGCTTCTTCTGGTTCGGGACGCCGCTGATTCAGGAGAGCCTCCCCGACTGGCTCGGTAGTAGAGTCTTCCAGGTGCGACAGCTACTGATCGGCCTGCTAATCATCGTCTTCTTGCTATGGCGACCACAGGGTCTATTGGCCGAGCGTGATCGAGTCAGTCGATTCGTCACCACCAGCGCCGATCAGCGCACTAACCTCGGCGAAGGCGGGACAAACTCGGTATGGAATCGGCTAAGAGGCGCACTCTCGCGTTGAGGGTGCCATCAGATCATCAGTCATAGGCAATGAGGTCATCAAACCATCCGTCATACCCGCGCTCGGCCGCGGGTATCTCGCTGCTTTCGCGAAGAGATGTGCCGCGGTTGATGGGCACGCGGCAGAAGATCGGCCGTGCCGAACCGATCGTCATTCCCGCGCTAGGTGCAGGAATGACGACGTTGGCGGACTTTCACTAGGGCCTGTTCACTCTAATCGGGGCTTGTGTCAGAGTTTGGGGAACGGTCTGGCGGCCGGGCTAATGGGAATATGCAACTCACCGATGCACAGTGGGCGCGGATTGCGCCGCTTATGCCGACACCGCGCGGAAATTGCAAGCTGCCCTCGCGACAGGTGCTGGAGGGTTGGCTGTTTGTGTCCAAGGAGGGCTGTAGCTGGCGCGCCTTACCCTAGCGGTTCGGTCCCTGGCACACGGTGTACATGCGCGGACGGCGCTGGATCGACAAGGGCGTCCTGGAACGCGTCTTCGCCGAGCTCCAGCGCGCCGAACTGGAGGCGCAGCTCGAGCAACGTGAGCCAGACCGACCGCTGCGAATGTCGATCGACAGCACGAGCGTGAAGGTCCATCAGGACGGGACCGGGGCACCTACCAAAAGGGGCGCCAGGCGATCGGACGCTCGCGCAGCCTGTCCCCGGCTTGACCGGGGAGAGGTCTGACGACGAAGCTGCACGCCATCGTGCTGGAAGACCGCCTCCCGTTGATCATGACCCTGGCGCCGGGCCACTGGGGCGATGCGCCCTGGGAACGCTGGCTGCTGGAGCGGCTCGGCCCCGTATCTGGTCAGCCGCAACTGCTCGCCGACCGCGCCTACGAGGGTGACGCGATGCGCGCGCTGGCTGCCGAACTCGGCTGGGAGTTAGTCACGCCGCCAAAGTCGAATCGCCGCAAGCCCTGGGCGCTGAACCGCGTCGCCTATCGCGCCCGCAACGCGATCGAACGCTACTTCGGCCGCATCAAGCGGCTGCGCGGGATCGCCATTCGCTACCACAAACTCGCCCATGTCTACTTCAACCAAATCCTCCTCGGCTGCATCCACTTCATGACGAAATAGAGTGAACAGGCCCTAGCCTCATCCCTCACCAAGTGAGACTGATACGTAGCTCGTGTTTCGGAAGAGCTCCCCCTCTGGGGGAGCTGTCGCGAAGCGACTGAGGGGGCCCGCCGGCGCGTTTGCCAGAGAGCTTGGGGGAGGAACCAGCGCTCAGCGATCACTCGCCGTAAGGGATGACGCCGGTGTCTTCAATCTCGCCCTCGGCGGTGAATCGCCAGAGGCCGACGTAGCCGCGTAGGAGGTCGCCGTGCTCGTCCCACTCGAGCGACTGCGCGGCGCCCTCGTAGTCGACTTCCTCTCCGTTCCGCACCGCCTCGAGGCCTTGTCGGATGCTTCCGATGTCGGCGAACACGACCGCGCCTGGCGATCCGCCGACCCGGCGAAGCTGGTCGCGGATCGCCGCGCCATCGGTCGACTGGGCGGCCTCAGCGGCGAGCGCGAAGGCGATCGCCGCGTCGTATGCCTGCTTCGTGTAGGGAAAGGCATACGGACGTTCGTACTTCTCGATGAACGCCACTTCCCAGAGCAATGCCGATTCCGTGCTAGGCGCGGTGCCTGGAGCGGTGCCGTACATGTCTGCGAGGTATTCGGCGCCGATCGCTTCCAGGAGTTGCGGATTGCGACTGGTGGGGCCGAACACGAAGTGGTCGTAGAGGCCGTTTTCGATCGCTTCGCGGAGGATGATCGTCCCCTCTGGCACATAGGCGAGCATGACCAGCGCCTCAGGATCGTCGCGCCGCGATTGCTGTAGTTCGCTCAGGTACGTGGCTTGCTGTGGTGTCACGGCGATGGAGACGACCTCACCCGCAAACTTCTCGGTGAATGCCGCCTCAAACTCCTCTGCGATGCCCTGTCCCCAGGCGTCGTCCCGGTAGAGCAGCCCCACCTTGACGAACCCCCGCTCGGCGACCAGCTCCGCCAGGGCTGGTCCCTGGACTTTGTCGTTGAGGGTCGCGCGGAAGAGGAAATCACGGTCGGCGGCGATGGCGAGTTGTGGCGACGACGACGCAGGCGAAATCTGTGGAATGCCCGCCGGTCCCGTGATGCTCTCGGCCACCGCGATCGAGTTGGTGCTGGAGTGCGCACCAACGATCGCGTGCGCGCCCTCAATCTCGATCAGCCGCCGCGCCTCCTCGACCGCAATCGTGGGATCGGTGTTGGTGTCGCCGAGCACGAACTCGACCGGCTGGCCGAAGACGCCTCCGGCCGCGTTGATGTGATCAATCGCGAGGAGGAATCCATCGCGCATTTCCACACCGATTTCGGCGAGCGCCCCGGTGAGGTCGCCGAGGAACGCGATTTTGAGCGGTCTGAGGTCGGCTGGATCTTGGCTCGCGGACTGAGTCTCTGAAGCGACAGCGGGCGCATCCGACGGCTCGCCACCGCCGCAGGCGAGCGCGAACCATCCCGCGATCAGCACGGTCAGCGCGATGAGGAGTCGGTTACGGGCCGAAGCCGTCAGAGATTTCATCCCCGCCTCATGACGCCTTCGATCAACTTGCTCCCCCTCGCAGTGCCTGTCCTCGCGTAGGCGGGGAGGGAGCTGTCACGGAGCGACTGAGGGGGTCCCGCCGGCGCTAGTACCAGATAGGACTTGTGGTTGAGCAGGACCCCCTCCGCCTTCGGCACCTCCCCCCCCCCCCCCCGCAGGGGGAGGAAAGGGATGATGCAAGAGTCTCCCTTATCGCACATCCTCACAGAATCCGAAGAATCGGCTACTCGTCGAGCAAGAACGAGGTGATCCCGAGTTCGACGATCTCGCCGCCCTCGTAGGCCCATACGCCGATGAACCCGCTGGTCACATCGCCGACCTCGTTCCAGTCGAGTGAGGTCGCTGCGCCGTCGAAGTTGATTTCTGCCCCATCGCGAATCGCCCAGAGCGCGTCGAAGACGCCGGATGCGCCCGCGGGGACGAGGTCTCCAGGCGGAGCCGCGACGACGCGCAAGGCATCGCGGATTGCGGCGCGGTCAACCGATCCAGCAGCCTCGGCCGCCAGGCCGATCGCGACGGTGGCGTCGTAGGCCTCAGCAACGAACGGCAACGGACTGAGCTCGCCGTACTCCTCGATGTAGCCAGCCTTGAAGCTCTCGAGAGATTCTGAGCCTGGACCCGGAGATGGCGCGGTGCCCTTCATGCCCTCGAGGTACTCGCCGCCGATCGCATCGACCAGATCCTGACTCTTGCTGCCATCGACGAAGAGGAACTTGTCGAACAGCCCCTGTTCGAGCGCTTCGCGGACGAAGATCTCTGCCTCCTGAGGGAAGGCGATCACGATCAGTACTTCGGCATCGTTGTCGGCCGCTTGCTGCAGCTCTGACAGGTAGGTGGCCTGGCGAGGCTCGATCGAGACGAGGTTGACATCGCCGTCCCAAGCGGCGTCGAATGACTCGGCCAGCCCCTGTCCGTATGGATCGTTGAGGTACAGCACACCAACGTTGGTGTAGCCCTCGTCATCGGCGAGCTGGGCGAGGACTGGGCCTTGCGCCGCGTCCGACACAGTGCTGCGGAAGAGGAAGTCGTTGTCCTCCGCGATTGATATCTGTGGAGACGTCGCCGACGGCGAGATCACGACCACGCCAGCATCGGCCGCGACTGATTCCACCACGGCCAAGGTGATTGAGGATGCGAGCGGTCCGACGATCGCGTGGACACCCTCAACCTCAATCAACCGGCGCGCTTCCTCTGTCGCTTGGGTCGGGTCGAGCGCGGTGTCGCCGGTGACGAGCTCGATGGGGTGTCCAAGCGCGCCGCCGACATCGTTGAGATGTTTCACCGCCAGCTCGACGCCAGTCTGAATCGCCGGTCCGAACTCGGCAAGCGGTCCAGAGAAGTCGGCGAGGAATCCAATCCTAAGCGGCTCGTCCGACATCATGCTGTCAGATTGACCTTCGTCTGCTTGGTCAGGCGAGGAGGTCGGAGCGACGACCATCGGTCCTTCGCTCAGGTCGAATGCGGTCACGCTGACCTCTTCGATTGCTCCGTCGGCGTACTGCCAGACTCCGATGTAGCCGGTGGCGATGTCACCTGCGGCATCGAAGTCGACCGAGGTCGACGCGCCTGCGAAGTCGATATCATCGCCGTCGCGGATCGCGGCGAGCGCTCCAGCGACGCCGTCGGCACCAGCCGCGAACGCGTTGCCAGGAGGGCCCGCGACCATTCGCAAGCTGTCGCGGATTGCGGACCGGTCATCGACGCCCGCGTGTTCGGCGGCGAGCGCCACAACGACGGCAGCGTCATAGGTCTGGGCGACGAATGGTTCGTCCGCGCCCTCTCCGACCTCAGCGGCGAAGTCGGCGCGATAGCTCATCAAGGCCTCGGTCGCCGGGCCGGCCACTGGAGCGGTGCCCTGCATCCCGTTCAAGTACTCGCCGCCGATGGCATCGATCAGTTCCTGGCTCTTGTTGCCGTCGGTGAAGATGAAGTGGTCAAAGAGCCCGTTTTCCAAGGACTCGCGGATGAAGACTTCCGACTCCGGTGGGAACGCGATCGCGACCAACGCTTCCATGCCGCCGTCGGCTGCTTGCTGAAGCTCGGACAGATATGACGTGCGCCCAACCTCGATCGCGACGTAGTTTGCGCTGCCCCCCCAAGAATCCTCGAAGGCCTCAGCCAAGCCTTGTCCCCAGGCGTCGTTGCGATACAGCACGCCGACCTCGCTCAGACCTTGTCCTGCTGCCAACAGCGCCAGAATTGGTCCCTGCGCAGCGTCGGACGGTGAACTGCGGAAGAGAAAGTCATTGTCGTCAGCGATCGTGATCTGCGGCGATGTCGCAGACGGTGAGACGACGAGCACGCCGGCGTCGCCGGCGACGGACTCGACCACAGCCAGCGTGATTGACGATGCGAGCGGGCCGACGATGGCGTGGACGCCCTCGACCTCGATTAGTCGGCGCGCCTCTTCGGTCGCCTGCGTCGGGTCGAGCGCGGTGTCGCCGAAGACGATCTCAACCGGCTGACCCCAAACGCCTCCGGCGGCGTTGACGTGGCTGATCGCCAGTTCGAAGCCTCGTTGCATCGAAGCGCCGTACTCGGCGAGCCCGCCCGAGAAGTCAGCAAGGAACGCAATCTTCAGCGGACCATCAACGGCGGCGGCAGTATCAGGTTGATCTTGCTGATCCTGCTGCTGGCTGGTCGAGGCGGCCGTCGTGGTTCCCTGCGACTGATCTTGCTGCTGTGGTTGACCTTGGTCAACCTGTTGCTGCGACTCATCGTCGCTACAAGCGGCGACCAGACCGATCATCAATAGCGCCAACATTGCGATTGCAAGTGAACGAATTGAACGCATGGGCATCATCACTCTCTCCTTGCGGTTGCACGACGACAAAATCGCCGATCGGATACCAGTCAGGTTAACCGAAATCGCAGATATCGAGGAAAGTCACCCAGGAGCAGAGGCGCTCGAAGGAACCGTCATACCCGCGCTACGCGGAGGCCTTTGATTGATTTGCTCCCCCTCACAGGGGGGAGCTGTCGCGGAGCGACTGAGGGGGTCCTGCTGGCGCAGGTACCAGATAGGGTTTGACGGAACAGGACCCCCTCCGCCTTCGGAGCCTCCCCCTGCAGGGGGAGGAAAAAGATTATGCAAAGGTCTCCGCTCCGCCGCGGGTATCTCGCCGAGTCCAGGTCGGCGGCGACATTGCGAACCCGTTCATTGCAGTACATCGGAACTGCCGAAGGGATCGAGATTCCCGCGCTGCGCGCAGGAATGACGGAGCGGGTGGATGTTGCGAGGGTCCTCCTGCGCGGGGACAGGCTGCGCAACTAGGAGTAGCGTTTGAACGTTTACAGGGGGATGAGCCGCATGTGGTTGGGACCCACTCTGCCTCACGGAGCGGTGGGCCCCCTCAGTCGCTACGCGACAGCTCCCCCAGAGGGGGAGCTCTTCCCGATCGCGCACACGCCGATGGTGGCGGATGTCTCGCGATTCTGGACTTAGTCGTCGAAGGCGCTGAGGATTTCAGCGTCGAACTGTTCGTAGAGCCTCGGATTGTTCGGAATCGACTCGAAGATGAAGCCGGTGATCCCAACCGCCTCATACTCCTGGAACAGACTGACCAGATGCTCGGCTGGACCGATTGGCAGGCGTGCCTTCTGGTCGTCCGACATGCCTTCGCCGTGGATGTCGCGGAGGCGGCTGATCTTGTGGTCCTCGACGACCAGCGCGGGACGCATCACCGTGGTTAAGACGATCTCCGACGGGTCGCGGCCCGCGGCCTCGCAGTGTCGGTGGATCACGTCGATCTTCTGCGCGACCTCTTCCGGCGTGCCTCGCACGTTGCAGATGTCACCGTAACGAGCCAGCGTGCGCAGCGTCCGACGCTCGCCGTTGCCGCCGATCATGATCTGGATGAACCCGCCGGGATGTTCGGGATGCACGCGCGGCGCGAAAGGTGCGTTGTCGAGCTGGTAGTACTGACCGTCGTGCTGGACCGTGCCGTCGGAGTGGAAGAGCGCCCGAATCAGCGCCGTCGCTTCCTCGAGTCGGTCAGAGCGTTCCCTGAGCGCAGGGAAGTCCCAGCCGTAGGCGGCGTGCTCACGCTCGTGCCACGCGGCGCCCAGCCCGAGAATCGCACGACCGCCCGTGTTGTGGTCGAGTGTGGCCGTCATCTTGGCCAGCAGACCGGGATTGCGATAGGTGACGCCCGAGACCAGCGTGCCCAGCATCAGGGTGTTGGTCGCCTCGCCAAGCGCCGCGAGAGACATCCAACCCTCGAGCGAGTCCTGAGTCTCGTCCATGAAGGCCAGCGGCGGGACGAAGTGGTCATAGGTCCAGGCCGAGTGCCAGCGCGTCGCATCCATCGTCTGCGCGACATCGCGCATCAGTGAGAAATCAGTGGAGTTGCCAGGAATCTGCGCTCCGAAAGTCACTCGCATGGTCATGTTCGTCCTTATCGATTGTTGCTGCTCGTCAATGTCGTGCCATTCAATTTACTCGCTACACCTGCACTCATTGTTTGGCTCGCGATACCGACGCCCATTGACTCGCTCGCCATACCGGCGATCGTGGTTTGTTCGTCGTTGCTGCGCCCTTCGATTTCCTGGTCACACCCGCGTCTTCTTTTGTTCGTCATACCCGCGCTTGCCGGAGACCTTTGATTAATTTGCTCCCCCTCGCAGGGGGAGCTGTCGCGGAGCGACTGAGGGGGGTCCTGCGGGCGCAGGTACCAGATAGGGCTTGACGGAGCAGGACCCCCTCCGCCTTCGGCACCTCCCCCTGCAGGGGGAGGAAAGAGATTATGCAAAAGTCTCCGGTTGCCGCGGGTATCTCGCCGAGTCCAGTACCGTCTCGCCACGAGGCCGATGCGTACACGTCAGCGCAAGGGCACGGCGTGCTCCGATCGAGATTCTCGCCGCGGAGGGTGGGAATGACGGAGTGGGGAGGGGAGGAAGGAACGACGGAGAGGGTCGATCTTGCAATGACCCCCTTAGATCGCGGCTACGACGACATCGGCGGCACGCAGTGTCTAGTTGCCCCGATAGTTTGGTGGCCGCTTCTCGGCGAAGGCCTTGGGGCCCTCCTTGAAGTCCTCGGTCTTGCGGATGTGGGCCGAGAGCAGTTCTTCCATGCGAATGCCCTCGTCAATTGGCAGCGAGAGTCCGCGCACCGCTGCCTCTTTGATCGCGCGTTGGGTGAGCGGGGCGCCGGCGGTGAGTTTCTCGGCCCATGCCCGAGCGGTCGGCATTACTTCGTCTGCGGGGACGACTCGATTGACCAAGCCCACCGACAGCGCGCGTTGGGCGTCAATATGCTCGCCCATTAGGAGCAACTCCATCGCGACCGACCAGGGCAGTTGTCGCGTCAGCCGCTGCGTTGCGCCGAGCGTCGGCACGATTCCGCGAATCACCTCCGGCAAGCCGAACTGGGCATGCTCGGCGGCGATACGGAGGTCGCAGGCCGAGAGCAAGGTCAGTCCAGCGGCCAGACAGTAGCCGTTGACGGCGGCGATCATCGGCTTCCAAATTTGCATTCCGCCATCGATCGTGGTTCGTAACGATGGTTGGAAGACGGGCCAGTTGATGTTCTCGGCGCCGGGCCGCGTTGGAATCGTCTTCTTCAGGTCGGCGCCCGCGCAGAAGGCCCGATCGCCAGCGCCAGTGACGATCCCGACCCACACGTCCGGATTGTCGCGAATCTCCACCCAGATATCAGCGAGCGACGCAATCAGGTCAGGGTCGAGGGCATTCATCGCCTCGGGTCGGTTGAGGGTGACGGTGGCAATGTGATCGGAGAGTTCAAACGAGGCAACGTCAGTGTTCAGGTCAGGCATGACCGTAGGCTACTCGACGTCGGACATCGCAAACTCTCAGCATGTTCGCGGTCAAGGCAAGCATCATGCAGGAAGATTCGCGCCCGTGCCACTTGCCGAACGTCCCTGTGACTGCATGGTTCCTGGCTCCTCGGGTGTGCCTCTGAGGAGGCGACGGATGATCAGGATGAATCCGCCAGTCAAGATTAAATTGAGCGCCAGCGAGAGCATCGCCGCGGTGACAATCGGCCCGCCGATTCCGTAGCTGAGGCTAAGAACCAGCACGCCGGCGCCGACCTCCCCTCGAGGCCACATGCCGATGGCGAGTGCGAGCCGTTGTTTCCAGTGCGCCTCTCGCCGATAACAGAACGCGGGGAACATCTTGCCGATGTTGCTCAGGATCGTGAGCGCGGCGACATGGAACGCAATCGTGCCCCATCCGATGCTGGGTTGGCTGCTCGTCACGGTGAGCTCTTCGTCGAGCTCTTGTTTCTGGTCGTCAACTGCATCGGCGGGTGCGGCGGCGTGCAGACTCTCGGGCGTGGGTTCGATGTGCTGATCATCGCCCTCGAAGATCTGCGGCATGCTCAACCCCACCACGAGCATGAAGATTGCCGATATCCACAACGAGGCCCGCTTCTCTCCTGGACGTTCCAGCACCTCATGCAGCTCGTGTTCAATCGCGACTGGGTCGTTTCCACCGTCTGCTGTGGTGAGTTTGCGACGTCGGGCGACGCAGCCAAGCACGAAGGCTGGTAAGAGCACTTCGATGTGGATCGGCACTGAAGAGTCGATCACTTTGCTACCCGCGTAGAGCAGCTCGCTCACCGCAACGATCGCGACCGCATACAGCAGCACGGCCTGCCAGGTCACCGGCATCGTGATGCGGTGGAGGTACACCCAGGCGATGATCAGCATGACCGCCATGAAGATCACGATCGCACCGAGCTGCCAGGCGATTCCCACGATCAGCATCTTGAGCGGAATCATCAGCAGAACCGTGTCAAGGTCGTCGAAGATGGCGAGAATCCGTGCCTTGCGGAACAGCCACGTGGCGCCGAGTCCGGCTGCTGCGAGCATGCTGAACAGGACGCCAGCCGAGGTCGGCGCGGCGAAGCGGCCGGCGAGCAGTGTTTCCTTCCAGGCGTCGAAGTCCGTCCAGAAGTCGGACGGGAGCATCGCGAAGACGAAGTAGCCGGTCACGAGGATCCAGGGGAACGACGCGGCCGTAAAGGCGACGAGGTAGTCCCAGCCATAGGTCCGAGGCTTCGATTTGTCGATGTGAAACTCGAAGCCGACATGAATCATGATGAAGGCGAGGCCGACCATCGTAACGACACGGACCGCCGTAGCGACCGTGTCGTGTGCGTCACCAGTAAGGGTCGGCAACGCCTGCGAGAAGCCCAGTCCCGTCAACAGCAGAAGCGAAAAGATCAGCACGCGGCGCATACGACCGAGCGTATGCAGAGTGTTGGAAGTTGACATCGATGAGTCGAGACGGTTCACGTGATTGTCACCATTGACTCACGGCTGACTCTTGCCCAGCGGAGCCCCTCTTCGAACAATCCGTAATGCACGCGCTCCGCGCAGGAATGACGGAGTCGATGGATCATGCATCAGCCTCCCTTCGCGAGGCATCGCGCTTGGGCGGCGTGGCACAACAGCGAAGATCAGCGGACGGTGTATTACGCTGACGACGAGCAGAAATCGGAGTTTGACATGTCCTACGACAACATCCTGTATGAAACCAACGACCGCGTCGCCACCGTGACGCTGAACCGACCGGAGAAGCTCAACGCGCTCTCGAATGAGCTGCGCGGTGAGATGTTCCACGCCCTCAAGGCGGCCGAGGCTGACGCTGGCATCGGCGTCGTGATTATCAAAGGCTCGGGACGCGCGTTCTCGGCCGGCTATGACCTGCAGCCGTCGCCCGACCTCTCGAACCCACACACCAACGAGTGGACCGGCCTGCCCGATACCGGCACGACGCATCCACAGCATTACGACTGGTCACGCCACGCGGTGATGGGTAACTTCATCATCTGGGAGCTGGCCAAGCCCGTGATCGCCCAGGTACACGGCTACTGTCTGGCTGGCGCGACCGAGCTCGCCTCGGCCTGCGACCTGCGGATCATCGCCGAGGACTGCCAGGTCGGCTATCCGCCCGTCCGCGCGATGGGCACCATGGACGCGATGTGGGCGCCGTGGCATCTGCCGCAGGCGAAAGCTCGCGAGTTCGCCTATCTCGGCGACCCGCACTCGGGCGCCGACATGTATCGCTGGGGCTGGGCCAACTACGCGCTCCAAGCGGACGACCTCGATGAGTTCACGATGGACTTCGCGCAGCGCATGGGCCACATCGACAATCATCTTCTGATGTACTCGAAGCGCTCAGTCAACCGCGCCTACGAAATCCAGGGCTACAAGACCGCGATGATGTCTGGCACCGATGTCGAGGCGATGTCGAAGCATCGGCCGGAGGCGGGCGAGTGGGGCGAGCGCGTCCGTCGCGACGGCCTCAAGTCGGCGCTCGAGTGGCGCGACGGGCCATTCCGCGACTTCCGTGGCGCCCGAACCAATGCTCCGCACGATCGCGAGCTGATGCGCGGTGCATCCGCTCCGTCGAAGCCCAGCTGGGACTAGTCCTCCAAGTCCTGCGCTGATGACAACGCTCTGGCTTCAGTTTGCCGCGTCGGCTGTCATCATCCTGGTTGCGGCGCATTTTCTCGCGACCTCAGCCGACACCGTCGCCGAGCGGACGGGGCTGGGACGATCGTTCATCGGCGTGGTCATGCTGGCCACGGCGACGTCTCTGCCTGAGCTCGCCACTGGGGTCAGCGCGATCGCCTGGCTCGACGCGCCCGACCTCGCAATCGGCGACGCGTTCGGTAGCAATCTGTTCAATCTGATGATCATCGGCCTGGCCGACCTCTACTGGCAGAACGGGCCGATTTTGTCTGTGGTCTCGCGGACCTCGGTGACGGTCGGGGCGTTGGGCGCCGGCCTCATCGGATTGGCGGCGCTGGCGATCTTCATCTACAGCGAGACCGACGTCACGGCCGACTGGTTCCTCAGCCCGATCACGATCGTGCTCCTGCTGGGCTTCGCCGCGGCGATGTACCTGATCTTCCGCGATGATCAGCAATCTCAGGCTGCACAAGAAGACGAGGACGAAGACGTGCCGGATGACGCTGAGCAGGCGACCGCCTCTATGCAGTCGCTGACCCGAGCGCTCGTCGTCTATGCGCTTGCCGGAGCGGTGGTGGTCGGCGCTGCGGTGTGGCTATCGAACACGGGTGAGTCAATCTCCGAGGCGATGCATTGGGAACAGAGCTTCGTCGGCACACAGTTCCTGGCGATCAGCACCTCGCTGCCCGAGATCGGCACCTCATTCGCGGCGCTACGCCTGAATGCGCCCGACCTCGCGATCACCAACGTGCTGGGCAGCAATGTCTTCAACATGGGCATCGTGCTGTTCTTCGACGACGTTGCCTACACCGGCGGAACGGTTTGGTCGGTGGTCTCGTCAGTGCACGTGCTGTCTGGCCTGATCGCCGTGTTGATGACGATGGTGGTGATTGTGGGGTTGATGTCCAGACGGAGCGGACCTGGTTGGCGCATTTGGTCGCCGGAAGGAGTGCTGCTCATCTCGGCATACGGCGGTGCGAGCGCGTTGCTCTATTTCTTGGCCTGAGACTTGGCCACCGACGACTCGTTCACAACTCCGACAGTGGTCGAACTGGACCGATCGCCGAGCGTCGGCGGGCCGAGTATTGACCCTGATGCGTATAGAAGTCCAATAGCGACATCGCGATCGCGGCGAGCGGCACCGCGACGAACGCGCCCATGATCCCCCAGAGTGCTCCGCCCGTCGAGACGGCCAGGATCACCAGCATCGGGTGCAGCGAGATCGAGCGCCCGAGAATGTACGGTGCCATCAAGTTGCCCTCGATCTGCTGAACCACTAGCACCAAACCACCCACGAATAGCGCCGCGGTCACGCCCTCGGTCGCGAGCGCGATCAGGAATGCGGCGAGCCCAGCCAAGACCGCGCCGAGCACGGGAATGAACGCACCGAAGAACGTCAGCACGGCGAGTGGCAGCGCAAACGGGATCCCGATGATCACCAGGCCGATCCCGATCAGCACCGAGTCCATGAACGCGACAAACGTGACCCCGCGGAAGTACTTGCCGAGCGTCTCGAAGAGGCCTGAGGTGAGCACGAGAAAGTCGCGGCGGTGCTTGACCTCCAGTCGGCCGGCGATCCCTCGCTGCATCGATTCCGCGTCCTTGACCAGGAGGAAGGTCAGCACCGCCAGCAGGATGATCCCCGCGAGGAGCTCGGCTGCAAGCCGCACGCCGGAAAAGACGCCGCCCGCAATCGTGTCGGCATTGCCTCGCGCGCTGTTGAGCACGTCGTCGATCGCCTCATCGATTTCGTCCTCCGAGATCCCTGCCCAGTCGCCGACCGACTGCAACACCTCGGTGAACCCTGCTTCGATGTCCAGCTCAAGCTCTGCGAACTCGCTGGTCAAGGTGCTGATTGTGAAGTAGCCAATCAGGCCCAACACGGTCAGTCCCGTGACGACCACCGTGATCGCAGCGAGCGCGTTGTTGACTCCGCGTCGGGTGAGCATGTGCTTGGCCGGCAAGAGCGCGGCCGAAAGAATCAGCGCCGCCAACAGCGGTAGGAAGATGAGCCGCAGGCGGTCGATCGCCAGACCGAGCAGAATCAGAAATCCGACGACGAAGAGCACGCGCAGGGAAAGCTCGGAGACCGACTGGAGCCAACGAGGGGCGAGCGCATTCATATGAGGTGTCGGCAAGTTTCAAGGAGCAAGAGTCGTCTTGGACAACACGTGAGGTGTCCGACGATCATAAGGCCGACTTCTCGGGTTGCTCGGACTCAAGGGGATCAAAGCCGTCGCAGCGGCGCACCGGCAGCGACGGATACTTGCGGAATCGCGAGTCTTGGGCGGCGAGACCGCAGAGCAGAAACTCTGAACCGCGCTTCGTCCGCACCAGTCGCGCCCAACGACAATCGTCGCAAAGTCCCGCAAGTTGGTGAGGTCGCTGGCGTGAACGTGTCACAGTATGCGCACTTCTGCTGGGTTTCGGTCGAGTCTGGTTGATACAGCGAGTTTGGCGTGCGTAGCATCGTCAGAACATACGGCGATCGCACCCTGATTGCACATTCTGAATGCTATTGCTGAACGTGCAGTTGGGAGCAGAAGCTGGGCTGGCATGCGACTCACAGTTCTCGGTTCAGGAGCGGCATGCGCCGGTGCGGGCGGAAATAGCTCGGGCTATCTGGTCGAGGACGGCGGAGTCCGAATTCTGCTTGACTGCGGTCATGGGGTCGCGAGTTCGCTGATCGCCTTGATTTCGGCTCAAGAGATCGATCATATGTTCATTTCGCACATGCACGCCGACCACTTCATCGATCTCCTGCCCCTTCGCTTCGCCGTCTGCCGAGACATCACCGGTCTCCCCGAGCCGTGCGGATCGCTGCACCTGCCTCCGGGCGGGAAGGCGTCGCTGGCCAAGGTGCTCGATGCCGTCGAGTTCCCACCTGACTTCTTCGAGACCGTCTGGAACGTCGACGAGTATCAGACCGGCAAGCCTGGCGTGCTTTCCGAAGGCCTGCGATTTCGCGTCGCTGGCGGCGTTCATTACATCCCGGGCTGGGCGATTCGGATTGATGGATCGGCAAGCCTCACCTACACCGGGGACACAGCTCCCTCGGACGAAGTCTGCCATCTGGCCGAAGGCAGCGACTTCCTGCTCGCCGAGGCAACGCTCGATGAGCCGGAACAGGGACCGGTCAAGGGGCACCTGACCGCCGCGCAGGCTGGAGATTTGGCGGCCACGGCGCAGGTGTCGCGGCTGATGCTGACGCACTTCTGGTTCGACGTCGATCGCGACGCCGTCGCCCGTTCAGCCGCGGAGCGCTACTCGGGACCCGTGGTCGTCGCGACCGACGGGCTGGTCACCGAGTTCTAGGCCGCAACCGGTTACGAACCGGAGCGCGGCGACTTCATCCGACGAGTGGCGATCAGCAGGTCGTGCGTCTTGCCGTCGGCGTCGATCACGTAGTCCCAGAGCACGGCCTCGCGCTGGAACCCGAGTCGTCGGAAGACGGATTGCGCGGCGGCCTGGTCGAGGACCATGCGAGCGGTCAGGAGCTGCAGCTCGAGCAGTTGCGCGATCGCGTAGATCTCTTCCGCGAGCACACGTCCGAGGCCTCGCCCGCGAGCGTTCGGCGAGAGCAGAAGGCGAATCTCGCCCAGGTGGCGAGTCCAGTCGGCCGAGGAGTAGTTCAGGTCACCCTCGCCGAGCAGCTCGTCGCCGTCGAAACCGAGCACGGTGAACGTGTTCTGATTGACGACTTCCTGCATCCAGCGGTCGACCGCGGGCCCCTGCGTGATGTCACGGCGGAGGAAGAGCAGATCGTCTGCGGGCAAGGAGCGAGCGAAGTCAAGGATCAGTTGCTCGTCTCCTGGCGCCATCAGGCGCAAGGAGATGCGGTGCCCATCGCGCAGCGACGCTGAGCGTGGATAACGAACGGCGATCTGCTGATGGGCGTCGGACGATGGGTCAGCCATGTTGGCGAGCCTCTCGGGTGTGTGTGACTCTCGGGCGTATGTGAATTGCAGCACGAACTCTGTTCACGCGATTGCCACAGAATATAGAGGCGAATCGCCCCAGACATTAGTCCCAAGGGCAATTGAGCGCTCCAATTGGGAGGCGCTCAATCGCGTGGTTTACGTTTCGTGCAGATCATCGCCGGAAAACTTGGCTAGGCGCGGTTGGCGGGGAAGTCCGGGTGGGTGTTGTCCATCCAAACCTCTCGTCGCCAGTGCCAGCCTTCACGCTCCCAAACGAGCAGGCTGCGGTCGGGGACGTTGAGGTACGGCCAGTAAATTCCAGTATCGATGCCATTGCCCATGACCGATGATGGAGCAAAGCCGTCGAGCCCGTAGCGCTCGTCCTCACCGAGCAAGATCCACGACACTTCACGCGCCATTTCGCGACGCTCTTCAGCATCGAGCGTGACCCTCATCTTCGTGACGATGTCGGTGATGGGTTGGAAGTCGTACTTTTCCCAGTTCTCGCCGCCGCCTGGTACATAGCGTGAATTCCAGGCAGACGTCGGGTCTCCCGTACCAGCGCCGACCCAGATGGGCATCTGTCCAGGGAAGGTGCCGGTCGCCAGTTGCGCGAAGATCGAGTTATACGGCTCGATCTGGATGTCGATCGCGACGCCGAGGGCGTTTTGGTACATGTTGCGGTAGAGCTCGGACGAACCCGGATATGCGCCCTCGAAGATGTCAGCGACAATCATCGGGTATTCGGTTCCCTCTTCCACGCCTGCCGCGCTCATCAGCTCACGAGCGATCTGAATGTCGTCGTCCTTGTTGGGACGATAGCCAGGCAGGGTTCGCGTGGTCTCCTGGTCGATCGCCCAACCGTGATACCAGTTGAGGTGTTGAATCGTCGATGGGTTGCCCTTGCCGAGGTAGACCGCATCAATGATCGCGTCGCGATCCATGGCCAGGTGGAACGCATACGGTACGCGACGGTCGAGCCAGGGATTCTCCGCCCAGTCCTGGTTGAAGTTGAACCGCATCATCAGCGGGAGGACGACACCCCGGTCAAAACGGATGTGCTCTGGGAAATCGGCCTCGATACCCTCGATCGCGACGGCGTTCAAGCTCACGTTATCGAGGTCACCATTGCGATACGCGGTTTCTGCTGCCGTCTGATCGCTCAAGAGCACCCAGGTGAACGAATCCAGGAAGGGCAACTGCTGACCATCGAGGGTCATCCAGAAGTCTGGATTTCGTTCGAGATGCAGGCGCGTCTCGGGCTCGAACACGGTTGGAATGAACGGACCGCAGCCGGAGACCAATTCGACATTCGTCTGCTCATCCATCCAGGTGCGTTCCCAGAGCTCCATCGCTTCAATTGAGGTCATGAAGGACCACTGCATGTGGACGGCCTCGAGATAGGTCGCGTCGGGACCGTCCGACTTGCAGATCAAAGTTGTGTCGTCGGGAACGTCCATGGAGGCCGTGGTCGCGTAGATCGATTGGCGAGGGAATCTCACGTCAGGCACGCCATCGGCGTCGAGCGCGTCGATCTGTCGCTGAATGTTTACCTGAGCATCCTGCGCCGTAAACAGCCGACCACCCTCAGTTGGGTATCGATCCCAGAAGCGCGCTCCTTGATCCATCCTGAAGATGTACGTCTCGTCGTCGGGAAGCTCGGGCAGCGACGAAAGGTACGGTCCGTACACAGGGCCGGAGTTGTCGTAAATCTCGACCAGCCGACCCATGGAATCGTTGAACACCTGGAATGGGTGAGCCAGGTTCGTGCGGTGCGGGTCGAACCCATCCCAGCCGGGAAGGGTGTAGACCGAGTAGTTGCCCCCGTACTGCCGATTGCCGACGGCGGCCTGTTGCTGCTGTTGCGCAGCCTGGTCTTCGGGCTGGGAATCTTGCTGGACCTGCTGCTGCGCCTGTTGGTCGGCTTGCTGGTCGTCCTGCTGTTGTTGGACCTGCTGCGGTTGCGCTTGCGGCTGGACCTGCTGCTGCGCTTGAGGCTGTGGCTGGTCCTGTTGCGGCTGCGACAGCGCTGTCGAGGGCTGGTCGTCGTCGTCATCGCCGCCACAGCCGACCAACGCCAGTCCGGCCGCGCCGACGCCGGCTCGGCCCGACGCTCGGAGGAGCGCACGTCGGCTCATCTTCGACCGTCCCATGCGCTTCCAGTAGCTGCGCTCGCTCATGGTGTGCTCCTCAGAACTCTTGGGGTATGCCGTCCGATGGTGCGAAAGATGCTAGCGGGTCAAGAGTCGCGTCGTCGGGAAGATGTGGGGTGCTCGGAGACCCGCGAGACCCTTGTCGCACCTGCGTGAACAAATCCGTCATACCCGCGCTTGCCGCGGGAATGACGTTGGGAGCGCGATGGGGTGCGGGAATGACGGTGGCAAGTCTGGGGAGTGGTGGTGTTGGTTCATTATTCACGTGTGTTGAGTTGCTCTTGCGCGATAGCATTCGGGTATCCGCCCATCTGAAGGGCGTGGGCAATGCGCCGTCAGACCGCCTGAGACCTCTGTGATCACCAAACTTCGCAACGCCTACTACGGCTGGTATCTGTTGGTCGCTGCCGTGATTGGGATGGCGATCGCCTCTGGCGTCTCGTTCTGGGTGCTGGGCTACTACGTCACGCCGCTCGAGGAAGAGTTCGGCTGGTCTCGGACGTTGCTGCAGACCGGCATTTCCGTGTCGTTGCTGGTCAGCGGACTGGCGTCGCCGCTGGCGGGCCGCGTGATCGATCGCTATGGCCCGCGTCGCTCGATCATCTGGGGGACCGTCTTCACGTGTGGTTCGTACGTGCTCCTGGCCACGACCTCGTCCATGGTCGAGTGGTATCTCTACTTCTCAATCAACTCGTTCTTCCGCGGGTTCATGTTCTACATCCCGTTCCAGGTGCTGATCTCGCGCTGGTTCAACCGCAAACGCGGTCGCGCGGTCGGGATCATGGCGATGGGATTCTCGCTCGGCGGATTCCTGATGCCGCTGATGCAGCGGATTATCGACAACGTCGGCTGGGACGTGTCATTCCTGTTCGCAGCCGCGATTGTGGCCGTGGTGTTCCTCCCGATGGGTCTGTTCCTGGTTCGCGATCATCCGCACGAGAAGGGGCTGGAGGTCGATGGCGAACGGAGAGCACCAGGCGCTGATCCGCGCCGCCAACCGATCGTGAGCGGCCTGACCGTCAGGCAGGCGATGCGGACGTGGAACTTCTGGATTATCGCCCTGGCCTTCGCGACGTTCTTCTTCGCGATGTTCGGTTGGATGTTCAACGGAACGCCCGTTTACGAGTCGATGGGGATCAGTCGGGAGACGATCTCGCTGATTCTCGCACTTCAGGCCCTGGGCGGGCTGATTTCGAGACCGACCTTCGGCTTACTGGCGGAACGCATCCCATCGATTGAGCTGGCGTCGGTGGGGCTCGCGGCGATCATGTCGGTGGGGATGTTCCTCCTGCTGATCGTGCACGACACCAACCTGTTCCTTGCGGTCACGCTGTTCTTGTGTTGCTGGATGATTGGTTCGGCAGGCGGGCCCGTCCTCGAGCCGCTGATCCTACCTAAGACCTTCGGCCTGGCGCATTTTGGCGCGATTATGGGGACGCTGTTCATGTTCGAGACGATCGGACAGTTCCTCGTCCCGACCGTCGGCGGCGCGATCTTCGAGCTGACCGGCGCCTACGACCTATTGATCGTCGTCAACATCGGCTGTCTGTGGCTGTCGATGGCGTTCTTCGCCCTGGCACACTACGTTCCGAATCCGCACATCCCGAGTCCGTCGCTCAGGGTCATCCGACCGCTGATCGCGAGCCTCATGGCTCGCTCCGAGCCACAACATCACTTCGCCAATGGCGTACGGGCCGCGTCGGACAACGGAGCGGAGCCCCGCGGTCGTTTCATGTCGGCTCCTCCGGTGAGGAAGAGCAAGGAGCTGAGCTAGAAGATCCCGAGCTCGAACTTCGCCTCGTCCGAGCACATCTCTCGGGGATCCCAAGGCGGCGAGAAGACGATCTCGGATTCGACCTCGACAACGCCGTCAACGGTCGATGCGGCCTGCTCGATCTGCGCCTTGATCATCGGTCCCACCGGACAGGCGGGCGACGTCAGGGTGAAGTCGATCTTGACTTTCTCGGGGCTCGGAGTCTCGACGCCGTAGACGAGACCGAGATCGACAATGTTGATCCCGATTTCGGGGTCGAAGACGGTCTTCAGGGCCTCGAGGACTGCTTGTTCGGTCGCCATGGTGTGCTCCTCATCGTTGCGATGTTGTTACCCGCTGGTCACGCGAGTGGGGATGTCACTGTCGTCGGTTACGGACTCGCCGGTGGCGTTCGCGAGGGCCTGATCCAGTACTTTCCAGGCCAGTAGCCCACACTTGATTCTCACTGGAAACTTGGCGACGCCGGAGAGCGCCTCAAGGTCGCCTAAGTCGACCGCGTCGAGGTCGAAGCCATCGTCGGTCAGCATTTGTTGTACGTGACCGGACATTTCGCGTGCAGAATCGAGGCTCCGACCGCTCATCGCCTCGGTCATCATGGAAGCGGAGCTCTGCGAGATCGAGCAGCCACTGCCGCCAAAGCCGAGTCCGCTCACTTGACCATCGACGATGGCGACCGAAAGCTGAATCTCATCGCCGCAGGACGGGTTGAAGCCCTCGGCCGAGACGGTGGCATCGTCGCGCGTGCCTCGATTGCGAGGTCGACGGTAATGGTCGAGGATCACGTCGCGATAGAGATCGTCGAGGTCGACGGGATTCCGCATCTCCTGATTGGCTCGGTTACTGGTCATCGTCAGGTTCCTCGTTGCCAGAATGTGTGAAAACTATTGAGTGAAGCCGAAAATCTCGCCTGCTTCAAGCAGACCGTCGACGAGCGCATCGACCTCTGAGCGCTGGTTGTAGATATAGAACGACGCTCGCGCCGTCGCCGGCACCTCGAGCGTGCGCATCAGCGGCTGAGCGCAGTGATGTCCGGCCCGTACGGCGATACCGCTGCGGTCGAGGATGGTGGCCACGTCGTGGGAATGGATGTCGCGATAGTTGAACGCGATCACAGCGGAGCGTTCATCGGGGTTGGCCGGACCGTAGATGTCGAGACCCTCGAGTCGCGACAGTCGCTCGACGGCGTAGCTCGTGATTTCGGCGTCGTGCTCGGCGATAGTGTCCATGCCGACATCGTTGAGGAAGTCGAGCGCCGCGCCGAAGGCGATCACGTCAGCGATGTTCGGCGTCCCCGCCTCGAACTTGTGTGGCAGCGCCGCCCATGATGATTCCTCGCGGGTGACGACGCTGATCATCTCGCCGCCGCCGAGGAACGGGTCGAGGTCGGCGAGGAGCTCGCGGCGCCCCCAGAGCACGCCAACACCGGTCGGTCCGAGCATCTTGTGGGCGGAGAAGGCGATGAAGTCCGCGCCGAGTTCATTCACATCGACCGGCACATGGGGCGCACTCTGGGCGGCGTCGACGATCATCGTCGCACCGACGGCGCGGGCCATCTCTGAGATCTCGGCGATCGGGGTAATGCTGCCGAGCACGTTTGAGATGTGTACGACCGAGACGATTCGGGTATTGGCGTTGATCGCGGCACGGGCAGTGTCGACGTCGATCTGCTGGTCCTCGTTGAGCTCGATGAATCGCAGCACCGCGCCGCTGCGTTGCGCGAGCAACTGCCAAGGCACCAGATTGGAGTGATGCTCGGCAGCGGAGAGGACGATCTCGTCACCCGGTCGGAGTCGGGCGCCCAAGGTGTACGCCAAGAGATTGAGCGACTCCGTCGTGTTGCGGGTGAAGACAATCTCGCGATGGCTGGCAGCGCCGATGAAATCTGCGACCTGCTGGCGGACACCCTCGTAGGCGGCCGTCGCCTCCTCGGCGAGCGTGTGCAATCCGCGATGAATATTGGCGTTCATCGTCGAGTAATAGTGCGACAGTGCGTCGATCACGGACTGCGGCTTCTGCGTCGTCGCCGCATTATCGAGATAGACGAGCGGTCGTCCATGCACTTCACGCTCGAGGATTGGGAACTGTGCGCGAATTGTGGCGACGTCGAACGGTGTGGCGGTCGTCATGGCAGTCAGTTCAGGCTGTAGAGTCGGTGTCGACGTTGACCTGGCCGTCGTCGACGGTCACCGCGAAGCAGCGCACCTTGCCGATCGCCGGCAGGGTCATCGCGCGACCTGTGGTGACGTCGAACAAGGCGCCGTGTCGCGGACACTCGATGCGGTCGCCGTCGAGCTCGCCTTCGCCGAGCGGTCCGTCGTCGTGTGTGCATCGATTTTCGATGGCGTACAACTCACCGCTGTCCAGTCGGCAGAGCGCGATGCTCTGTCCGTCGACCTCGATCACTCGGGCCGTGCCTGGCTCAATCTCGTCGAGGCTGGAGACCGCTTCCACACTCATACCGCCGCCTTCGCAGGTTCTAGCTGGATTTCGACGAGCTCGTCGATCACGTCACGCATGTGCTCGTCGGGGACACCGTCCGCGATTTCGGAAAGGAAGCCGCGCACGACCATGCGCTCGGCAATATTGGGCGGAATTCCTCGAGCCTGGAGATAGAAGAGCTGGTCGGGATCGACGGGGCCAACGGCCGCGGCATGCGAGCATTTGACATCGTCCGCCTCGATTTCGAGCATCGGGATCGGATCGGCACCGGCGCCGTCGTCGAGGAGCAGGTTGCGCATCGTCTGGTGAGCGCTCGTCTTCTGACCTTCAGGCTCGATGCGGATCAGGCCGTACTGGACTGCCTGCGACTGATCGGTGAGGACCCCGCGAATCAGCAGATCACTAGTCGCGCCGACCCCTTTGTGGTGTTGTCGAGTGACGTGCTCGATGTGCTGTTTACTCTCGCCGACGAAGAGTCCACGGATGTCGGCCTCTCCGCCGCTGTGCGACATGTCGATGTCGATGCGTTGCTTGTCCAAGTCGGCGCCGAAGGCGGCGGTCGTGACCCTGATTGAAGCATCGCGACCGACTCGCCCGCGGATGGTGGAGATCGAGGCGGTCTGGCGGTGCCAGCGCTGGACCGAGGCGAATTGGAGCTTCGCTCCGTCCTCGGCGATCAATTCAACCGCGGCGTGAATCAGCGGTGGCTTGGACAGCTCAGCGTGCCGATCATTGGCGTCGCCGGCATCGATCAGCGCGACCTGCGATTCGCGGTCGGCGACGGCCAGTGTGTAGTGCCAGTGGTCGCCCTGATGCACATCCTGCGTCACGAGGTAGAAGAACGACTCGTCCACGACCGCTCCGCGCGGCGCGTAGACGAACACGCCCTGCGTCCACAGAGCTCGCCCGAACGCGTCGTATCGATCGGATGGCGGACCGACCGCGCCGAGCCACTCTTGGACCAGGTTCGCATTCTCACGGGCAGCATTCGCGAGCGGTTTGATGATCACGCCTTGCGATCGGGCATGGTCTGTGAGGTCGGACGCTGCGACCCGACCGTCGATCTGATGCACCATGCCGGCATGTTCACGGGGCGCGAAGACATGCGCGGGGATGCTGATCGGCGTCCCGTTCGGCCCGTCCGCAACCCGACCGACCCGTGCCCGTCGTGGCAGCCGTTTACGAGGCGTGCGTCGCCAGGATTCCTCCTGGCCCGTCCACCACTCCATCCCGAGCGCCTGCTCGAGACTGGCGAGGCGGAATGCCAATAGCCAATCCGGCTCCGCCTTCAAGCGGCTTAACTGTTCGACGGCCGAACGGAGCTCGTCCGGCTTCATCTCCGAGTCCGTCGGAGCCTCCAACGTTGCTTGCGTCATCACCCATCCCTCACGGACGCATTGGTCCGGTACGAAACATCGGCGCGCTCAGGCTTGTTAGCCAATGGCGCCATCCATTTGTAGTTCGATCAAGCGGTTCATCTCGACCGCGTACTCAAGCGGCAACGACTTGATGATCGGCTCGACAAAGCCGTTGACAATCATCTTGGTCGCTTCACCCTCGGAGAGGCCGCGGGCCATCAGGTAGAAGAGCTGCTCGTCGCCAACCTTGGAGACGGTCGCTTCGTGACCGATGTCGACGCGCTTTTCGTCGATCTCCATGACTGGGTACGTGTCGGAGCGCGAATGCTCGTCGAGCATCAACGCGTCGCAGCGAACGTTGGACTTGCAGCCGTCGGCGCCTTCGTAGACCTTGAGCAGTCCGCGATAGGTCGAGCGACCACCGTCCATGGAGAGCGATTTCGACGTGATCACCGAGGTGGTGTCGGGCGCCGCGTGAACGATCTTGGCGCCGGCGTCGAGCTGCTGGCCCTGTCCGGCCGAGGCGATCGAGAGCACCTCGCCGTGCGCGCCCGGCTCCATTAGGTAGACGGCCGGGTACTTCATCGTGAGCTTGGAGCCGAGATTGCCGTCGACCCAGGTCATCACTGCGTCTTTGTAGGCCATCGCACGCTTGGTGACGAGGTTGTAGACGTTGTTCGACCAGTTCTGAATCGTCGTGTATCGAACGTTCGAGCCCGCCTTGCAGACGATCTCGACGACGGCCGAATGCAGGGAATCAGAGGAGTAAATCGGAGCCGTGCAGCCCTCGACGTAGTGCACCTCAGCGCCTTCGTCGGCGATGATTAGCGTGCGCTCGAACTGACCCATGTCCTCCGAGTTGATTCGGAAGTAGGCCTGCAGCGGGATGTCGACCTTGACGCCCGGCGGGACGTAGATGAACGAGCCACCCGACCAGACCGCCGTGTTGAGCGCGGCGAACTTGTTGTCGTTCGCTGGGATCACCGTCGTGAAGTATTCCTTCACGAGGTCGGGATACTCGCGCAACGCTTGGTCCGTGCCGAGGAAGAGCACGCCCTTCTCTTCGAGGTCTTCACGGATGTTGTGGTACACGACCTCGGAGTCGTACTGCGCACCGACGCCGGCGAGCAGTCCCTGCTTCTCAGCCTCAGGGATGCCGAGCTTGTCGTAGGTGTCTTTGATGTAGTCCGGGACATCTTCCCAATCGGACTCGTCGCGATCGGTCGCGCGGACGTAGTAGTGGATGTCGTTGAAGTCGATATCGCCCAACTCGCCGCCCCACTCGGGCATCGGTCGAGCGTTGAAGTGGTCGAGCGCCTTAAGTCGGAGCTTGCGCATCCACTCAGGCTCATCTTTGATGTCGGAGATCGTGTTCACGACCTCGCGCGAGAGACCCTTGGGCAGCTTGACCAGGGCTTCGACGTCGTCGTGGAAGCCGTACTCGTAGTCGCTGCGGGCGGTAACGGGAGCTTGGGCGGCAGGTGTGGTCATGAGCTCAACACCCTTTCAGGGGTTCGTTCCATGAATGGCTCGTAGCCGTCGCGTTCGAGACGCTCAGCGAGACTGGCGTCGCCAGACTCGACGATGCGGCCGTCGATCAGCACATGGACATGGTCTGGTTGCACATAGCGGAGGATCCGCTGGTAGTGAGTGATCAGGAGGATCGCGTTGTCGTCCGAGTGGAAGGTGTTGATCCCTTCGCTGACGATTCGCAGAGCGTCGATATCGAGTCCGGAATCGGTCTCGTCCATCACCGCGACGAGCGGCTGCAAGAGTCCGAGCTGGAGGATCTCGGCGCGCTTTTTCTCGCCGCCGGAGAAGCCGTCGTTGACATACCGACGGACGAACTGCTCGTCCATCTGCAAGCGGCCGAGGACATCGTTGAGTAACTTGCGATACTCGCGGACGGGGATCTCTTCACCGCGTCGGGCGCTGATCGCACGACGGAGGAAGTTGATCATCGACACGCCCGGAATGTCGGTGGGGTACTGAAACGCGAGGAAGAGACCCGCGCGAGCGCGCTCGTCGGGCGCCATCTCAATCACGCTCTCACCCTGCAGACGGATGTCGCCACCGTTGATTGTGTAGCGAGGATGGCCCATCAGCGAGTTGGCGAGCGTGCTCTTGCCGGAGCCGTTCGGTCCCATGATCGCGTGGACTTCGCCTGGTTGCAGGGTCAGCGACAAACTGTTGACGATCGGTTTGTCTTCAACCGCGACTTCCAGGGCATCGATTTCGAAGAGTGGTGAGCTCATTCACCGGTGTCTTTCTGTGTTGTTGCGTGGTTCTGTGTCTGAGTCTGTCATTGGGCGGCGTCGCGACGCGGGTCCTCAGACAGCTTGTTTGAATTCTGCGCCGTAGGACAGCGTGGTCAAGGGCACGATATACACGCAGCCATCATCGCCCTGAGCGAGGCGAGATGTCTGGTCAACTTCCACACCCAAAAGCTTCTCGATGGTCAAGCGGTCAGCGTCGCAGACGCAGGAGCTCGTGGTCGCCGCGCTGAGATAGGGACAGGCATTGTTGACCAGCTCCAGCGCGTTCTCCGTGCGTTGCCAGTGATCGAGAATGCCCTCGGGTCGGAGCGCATCCACGACGGCGTCGACGCGCTGCTCGAGCGGACCGCTCGGCACTTCCGCACGATGCGCATCGGCCACCTGATCAGCGAGCGCTTCGGAGATCGTGGACTGCTCGACGCGGAGCTTGGACAGCTCGGTGAGCAGGCGTTCGGCGAGCTCTGGCGTGTGGTCTCGCACCGTGCGGACGCCGGAATCGGTCGCCCGATAGAGGTAGGACGGTCGGCCGGGGCCGCGCCGAAGCGCTTCGACCTGGAGCAGGCCTTCCGCCTCCAGCCGATCCAGATGCCGTCGGACCGTGGCGTTGGAGATGTCAAGCTCCTCCGAGAGCTGGGCGACGGTCGCGCCACCGAGTTCCACGACTCGATTCAATAGGCTCGTTCGAGTTTCTCGTGGCCTCATGCGATCTCCTATGCCGCCTCAGCTCGACGAGCCAATCAATGGCGCGCCCTCTGACTGGCGACACGTCGAGTTTATCACCTTCACGTTGAACAAATACGCGAAAGTATAGAAACGGACACCTCTTCGTTGTGGTCGTGTGAGCCCGCGTCTCGTCAGACGCCCCGGGCGACTGAGGAGAGCAGCTGACATCACTGACGCGCGCGCTTGACCGTTGTCGGCAACGGCACCAGCATCGGACGCTCGAGCGATGGATGCGATTGGAGGATGAACTCGAGGCCGAAGACGGGGGCGAGCACGTCGGGATGGAGAGCCTCTGCAACAGGCGCCGCAACGACGACTTCGCCGCGGTGGAGCACGACCGCCGAATCGACATACATCGCCGCCAGATTGAGGTCATGCAGCACGGCAACGACCGCGGCGCCCTCGGCAGCTAACTCCCGCGCGAGCTGCAAGACGAGATGCTGATGTCGCAGGTCCAGATGTGCGGTGGGCTCGTCAATCAGCAGAATCGGCGTTTCCTGAGCCAGGACGCGGGCCAGGGTGACGCGCGACTGCTCACCGCCGGAAAGCGTCGGATAGGCGCGGATCGCATAGTCTCGGGTGTCGGTGAGGCCCATCGCATAGTCGGTCAGCTTCGCCCCATGCTCGCGTTCGCCTCGCTCACCCTCCCACGGGGCTCGACCCATCCGCACCACTTCACGAGCGGTGAAGAGGAACGGCAGATACGAACTCTGCGGCATCACTGCACGACGTCGGGCGAGCTCTCGTGGGTCGAAGTCGCTGAGCGGTCGCTCGTCGATGTAGACCGCACCGGTGGACGGTTCCACGTCGCCCGCTAACGCCTTGAGCAGCGTCGTCTTCCCAGCACCATTGGGGCCGACCACACCGAGCAATTCGCCACCGCTCACGCCGATGTTCACGTCGTCAAGCAATGTGTGATCGTCAACGCGCACGCTGAGCGATTCAGTCCGAAGAACAGGAGCAGCGGAAGTCACATTCCTAGCTTACCTGCGACAGGCGAAAACGCATCGTATCGGCGGGCACGACGGTGTCCTCTATGACCCACAGAAGTCTGCCGTTGCAGAGCCCGTCCTCGCGCGGGGAGGTCCTTACATAATCCGCCAACTCCGTCATTCCTGCCCCCTCCTCACCCCGTCATTCCCGCGCGCAGCGCGGGAATCTCGATCCGTTTGGCAAGACCGATGTGCTGACATGGACGGATCAACAGCGTCGATGCTGATGCTGGCCCCAGCGAGATACCCGCGGCGGAGCGCGGAGATCTCCTTCCTCCCCCTGCAGGGGGAGGTGCCGAAGGCGGAGGGGGTCCTGCTCCGTCAAGCCCTATCTGGTACCCGCGCCAGCAGCGGACCCCCTTGTATCTTCGCTGTCGCCCCGGGAACAAGTGTTTCCCGGGGCGAAGCGTGGTGCGGTAGACCGATTCCCCCTGGGCCTGTGAGGCCGTGACTGAGCTTGGGTCGCCGCACCACTACAGCGAGAGAGCCCGAACAGTTGCCCGGGCCCTGGAGCCCTCATCTTGCAAGGACGGGCCTACGCAGGATAGGAGTGGGAGATGACCGAGACGAGTCGCTACGTCGGCATTGACGTATCACAACAGTGGTTGGATCTCGCCATCCGGCCGGCTGACGGACCCGCCCAGCGGGTGGACAACGACACGGCCGGGATCGACGCCCTGGTCAGTCAGTTGGAGGCGCTGGCACCGACACGAATCGTGCTGGAGGCGACCGGCGGTCTGGAGCGGCCGCTGGTCGCGGAGCTGGCCGCGGCGGGGTTGCCGATGGTGGTGGTCAACCCGCGCCAGGTTCGCGACTTCGCCCGCGCCACCGGCCGGCTGGCCAAGACCGACGCGCTCGACGCCGCCGTCCTGGCCCACTTCGCTGAGGCCGTCCCGCTGCAGCTGCGCCCGCTGCCCGATGCCGAGACCCAGCATCTGCGTGAGCTGCTCGCCCGACGTCGACAACTGGTCGCGATGCTGGTCGCCGAGGGCCAACGCTGCCGCGCCACCACCCCCACCCTGCGAGCCGGGATCGAGGCGCACATCGCCTGGCTCACGCAGGAACGCGAGCGAATCGAGGACGAGCTCCAGGCCAGCATCCAGGACAGTCCCCACTTGCGGGCACAGGACCAGCTCTTGCAGAGCGTGCCCGGCGTCGGACCGCAGATCTCGCGCATCCTGCTCGCCCAACTGCCCGAACTGGGCCAAATCGACCGGCGCCAGGTCGCGGCCCTGGTCGGCGTCGCCCCCTTCAACCGCGACAGTGGCCAATGGCGTGGCCGGCGCAGCATCTGGGGCGGTCGCGCCACGGTCCGTGCGGCGCTCTACATGGGCACCCTCGTCGCCACCCGCCACAACCCCGTGATCAGCGATTACTACCAGCGCCTGCTCGACCGGGGCAAACCCAAGAAGGTCGCGCTCACCGCCTGTATGCGCAAACTACTGGTCATCCTCAACGCCATCCTCAAGAGCAACACCCCTTGGCAACCACCTCAACACGCTTGACTTCCAAGACAGTTGCTCAGTCGCTTCGCGACAGCTCCCCCGCGAGGGGGGAGCTCTTTCCGATTGTGTCTACGACATCAGACCGTGCAGCCGATTGAAGTCCAGGTGACGCTCGGGGTTCAGTTCCCGATCCTCGAGACCGGAAAAATCTCCGTCGTAGCGCCAGGCTCGAAACACCCAGTTGCAGGTGTCTCCGCGTTGTTTGACCTGAAACGGTGACACCCACTCCCAGACCACCGTTCCGCGCCCATCGACCTCGAAGAGCCGTCCCGCCGCGCCTTCTGTGATCAGGTAGTTGCCATTGCCTAATCGCGAGACGCCTGAGATGTGCGCCGAGAAGAACTGCTCGCGCGGTTCTCCCTGGTAGACCACCTCAACAGCGTCCGTCTCGGGATCGACGAGGAGAATGCGCGAATTGCACAGGTCCTGGAGTCGGTGCATTCCGTTGTCGTACAGCAGCACCCGACCATCCGACTGCCATGTCGCGTGGTGCTGATGCGAAATCTCAGGCTCACCGATTCGCCAGCGCAGCGTGCCGTGACCGCCATCCTGAGGTGGGTCGACGATTCCCACCGCGCTCACATTGCGAGCCGAGAAGAGCAGTCCGCCATCGGCAAGCTGCTCGATACTGTTGACGTGCGTCCACTCCCAGCGATTTTCCAAGGGACAGATCACCGCGTCCTCGGGAGCGAGCACCCGCCACAGGTTGATTCGATTGACCTCGTTGCCGTCGGCGTCGATCTCGATGATGTCGTCGCCAATCATGTTGGGCGGCATCGGCTGGCCGGGCTGGTGTCCGCCGCCGAGTACGGTCTCCTCGACGTCCTTCGTCGTCGGGACCCACTCCAGCGAGACCGTGTGGCCGTTGTCGAGCCGATGAAAGTCGTGGTGAATTGCCGGATTGTCGTAGGACCAGACCACGTTGCTGTCCCAGTCCAACTCCCACAGACCGTTCCCTCGCCCGCCGAGGAAGTTGAAGATGTCGGGCGGACCGCCTGGGTCGAGGGAGAATCGTGTCACGTTCTCGCCGGTACGTGGCGGCGGTGGGTCGTCTGGCGAGACCATCGCGAGCAGGTGGCCATTCGGGAGCAGCTCGACGTTGAACAGGCGTCGATTCTCGACCTGCCAGCGATGCACCACGCGACCTTGCATGTCGAGCAGGACCGCATCGCGAGCGCCGGTGCCGCACATTAGTGTGTAGCCCTTGGATGATCTCGACGGATCGTGGTGGGTCAGTCCGGTCGGACGATGAATCGGCCAGCCCATTTCATCCCTCAATCGATTCGCGTGCTGACAACGTCGAAAGCAGTGGAAGGACGTCGCTCGCGATTCGCTCGGCCTCCTCCAGATGCGGATAGGCGGAGAGGATGAACTCGTCGAATCCCATCCGCCAATAGGCACGAAGCTCGTCCGCGGCCTGCTGTGGTGTCCCGACGATCGCCGTGCCCAGGTTGACGCGGACACGCGAGATCCCGTTCCAGAGACGATCGCCCAGCCGGTCATCTTCGACTCGTCGAGCCTGCGCGGCGGCTCCGACCATCGCTGTGGAACGCACGGCGGCCGCTCGCTGGGCGAGAACGTCAGGATGCGCCTCAGAGAGCAGCTCGGAGGCGGCCTCCCAGGCCGCCGCTTCGCTCTCCCGCACGACGAGGTGGGTTCGAAGCCCGAGCCGTGGTCGGCGACCGGCCAGTGCAAAGGCGTTCCGCGCGCGGTCGATCAGCGCCGACATCGCATCTCGTGGTTGAATCCAACAGAGCAGCACATCGGCGCGCTCAGCGGCCAGACGCAACGCCGCGTCCGAGGCACCGCCCAAGTACCACTCGGGCGGCGGCGCGGTCGGTGTCGGAGACACGACCGCCCCATTGAGCTGCACCGCCTCGCCGTCGAAGTCCAGCGGCCCACCCGACTCCCACAACTGCGCGCAGGCGTTGATGAACTCGTCGGCCTGGGCATAACGGTCAGCGTGTGAGCCGCCGATGCCGAGCCGCTCGTTGTCGCCCTGGATACCGCCCGGCACGATGTTGATATCGATCCGACCGCAAGAGATCTCGTGCAGGGTCGCGGCTTGCTGCGCGAACAATCCGACCGGCGTGACCCCAGGACGCACCGCGATCAGCAGGCGAATTCTCGAACTGACCGCGCAGAGCGCAGAGGCCGTCGTCCACGTCTCGGCGAGCGGAGCCGTGTGTTCAAACGAGCCATTGGCGAATCGCGTCGGGATCAAGAGCGAGTGATAACCAAGTCGCTCGGCGTTGAGCACGACATCGCGGAGGTAGCTGAACGAGGGCTCACGCTGGGCACGAAGCGAGCCAATCCGGTCGCCATCACCATCGATCGGGACAAACCAACTAAACTTCGGCGCTGGACGTGAGGTCATGAGGCAAAGTCTACGCTGACCGTCGCTCGGTGCGATTTCTAGCAGTCGAGTCCTAGTCGTCGAGGAACTCAGTCACCGAGCTGAGGAAGATGTCGAGCTGGTCGTGGTGGACCCAGTGTCCGGCGTCGGCGACTCCGATCTTTTGGGCGTGTGGGAATGTCTCGGTGCGTTCGTCTTCATTGGGGTCGCCCTGCGACTCGAGCCCGGAGATCAGAAGCGTCGGCATGCGCACTCGGGACCAGATCTCATCCGCATCGGACTGATTGAACGGATATGGCGAGGACGATCGGGCGTAGTTGTCGAATTTCCAGACAAAGGTGCCGTCTTCATTCTGGTGCACGGCGTGCGTGGTCAGGTGCAGCGCTTGCTCGGCCGAGAGTCGCGGATTCGCCTCGCGCATGCGGTCGACGGCGTCCTCTAGCGTCGGATAGCGGCGAGGCAGTCGCCCGGCAAACCGGTGCGTCTCGGAAATCCACTCGGACATCCGCTGATGCGCGGGCACAGCAGAGTGGGAGTCGATCACGTTGCGAGACGGACTGAGGCCCTCAATCGCGATCAGCTTGTCGACTCGATCGGGATAGATGCCCGCGTACTCGAGGCAGATGCGCCCGCCCAGCGAGTGTCCTAGCAACGTCACCGGCGCGAGATGCTGCTGACGAACCAGTTGGGCGAGATCGTAGACATAATCGATCATCGCGTAGCCGGCGCCGTTGACCCACTCGGAGTCGCCGTGTCCTCGGAGGTCTGGCGCGATCACGTGGTAGCGATCCTTGAGCGCCAGCGCCACCCAATCCCACGATCGGCAATGGTCACGCCCACCATGGACGAGCACAATCGCCGGCGCGGTGGGGTTGCCCCAGTCGACGTAATGGAGTCGCAGGCGCTGAGAGAAGTAAATCTGTGAAGCGGGGTAATCGGTAAGAGCGGTCATCCATCGATCGTAGCGGTCAAACCAAAAGTGACCCACCCATCGCGCGCACTTCCTAGGCTCCTGCACCGTTGGTTCCGTCGTCGGAGGGCTTTGCGCAGTCCACCAATGCCGTCATTCCTGCGCGCAGCGCGGGAATCTCGATCCGTGCGGCAAGCTGATCGTTTGCAGTGGACGGATCAACAGCACAACCGCTGGTACTGGCCTCAGCGAGATACCCGCGGCAAGAGCGGGCATGACGGATGTTTCAGGGGCCTCTTTGCGCAGGACGGCGTGGTGTCATCGAGAGGACCGTGGCAACGTCGGCGTTGTTGGATCCGCCGCTACTCGGTTGCGGGGAGGAGGGCCAGGTTGTTTCGATGGACCACCGCGGAGCCGTAGTTGTAGCCGAGCTCCTCGACGATCTGCGCCGACTTCTTGCCCTGGATGCGAGCGGTCTCGCTCGACGAGTAGTTGCTGATCCCGACTGCCACGGCGACATCGTTGACGTCGTACATCTGGATCACATCGCCTCGCTCAAACTGTCCGCGTACGCCGGTGATTCCCGCCGGGAGCAGGCTCCGACCGTGCTTGGTCAACGCCGCGACGGCGCCAGGATCGATGTCGACCCCCTCGCCGTTGTGCAGTCCTGCGAGCAGCCATCGCTCGCGACTGTCACGGACGGTGCTGTCGGCTGGAACGAGCGTGCCGAGACGCTCGCCGCTCGCGATTCGGCTGATCACGTTCGGCTCGCGACCCGAGGCGATCACGACGTCGGTGCCGCCTGCCGATGCTCGGTGCGCGGCCAGCAGTTTCGCGCGCATTCCGCCGCGACTGCGCTCGTCGACATCGCCTGCGGCAGAGAGCATCGACGCGGGGTGTCGCAGGACAGAAATCAACTGGGCCTGATCGCTGGTGCGAGGGTCCTGATCGTAGAAGCCATCCACGTCGCTGAGCATAATCAGCAGATCGGCATCGATTAGGTTGGCGATCAGCGCCGAGAGTGCGTCGTTCTCGCCGAACGCTCCCCCACGCAGCTCCTCGTCTGCGACGACGTCGTTCTCGTTGATGATCGGTACGACGCCGTACTGCAGTAATCGCAACAGTGTGTTGCGCACGTTGAGATAACCTCGACGCTCGGCCACATCGCCGCGCGTGATTAGCGCCTGCGCCGCGGTCAGTCCGTAGCGTTGCAAGAGCGAGTCGTAGCGCTGCACCAACTGTGCTTGTCCGATTGCTGCGAGGGCCTGTCTCGCGCCGACTGTCGCCCGAGTCTGGGTCACGCCGACGCGAGCCCGACCTGCCGTCACAGCTCCAGACGTGACCACCGCGACCTGCACTCCGCTGTTGCGAAGCTCGGCGACCTGTCGAACGACCTCCTCCATCACGCCGGGGTCGAGACGGTCGGTACCCGCAGTGAGCAGGTTGGTACCGAGCTTGCAGATGATGCGGCGAGGTTGCGTGTCACGCATCGACACACCCCTGACATCCCCAATTCAGGGACGGTAAGCGGATAATGGAGCCATGAGCCCAAACCGACCCGATGCGAGGTTCACCGAGCGGGTGACGCAACCGCTCCGCGAGCGCGGCGCCGGATGGCGACGCTGGTGGGGGCTGCACCTCGGTTGGTGGCGCGCCGATCTGAAGCTCCTGACGAAGCGCTCGGTCTCCGAGTTCCTCGACGATCACTGCGCTCAACTCGCCGCCTCGATGTCCTACTACGTCTTTTTCTCGATCTTCCCCTTGGCGATCGTCATGGTCTCGGTGGTCGGAGTCCTGCTCACCGACGACAGTTTGCGTGAGCAGGTCGTCGACGAGCTCCTGGATTTGCTCCCGTTGCAGTCCGGCGCTGGACGAGAGGACCTGGAATCGCTGATCGAGCCGATCGCCAGCGGACGCTCGGCCGTCGGTCTGGTTTCCGTCGTCTTTCTGCTCTGGTCTGCGACCGGGATGATGTCCGCGTTGCGTTTCAGTCTCGACACCGCCTGGGACATGGAGTTCCGCCGACCGTTCGTGCGCGGCAAGCTGGTCGATCTGGCGCTCGTAATCGGCGTCGGCGGAATGTTGCTGATCTCGATCAGCGCGACGGCGGTGCTGCAAGTGGGCCGCGACGTGTCGGCATCGGTCGCCGACTCGCTCGGTCCGTTCGGGGCTGAAGCGACCGGATTCTTCCAGTTCGTCGCAGTGTTGCTGCCGTTCTCGCTGAGCTGGACGACGTTCACGATCATCTACAAGATCGTGCCGAGCGTGACCACCCGCATTCGCGACGTCGCCGCTGGCGCGCTGGTCGGCGCGTTGTTGTTCGAGGTGCTCAAACACGGGTTCGCCTTCTACCTGCGCAACTTCTCCAACTATGACGCGGTCTACGGATCGTTGGGCGCAGCGATCGCCCTGCTCTTCTTTGTCTATCTGGGTGCTTGCGTGCTGCTCTTCGGAGCCGAAATCGCTGCCGAGTGGCCTCGTGTCATGCACGGCCATTACGACGACGAGGACGAGGAAGCGGAAGCCGCTTCGCTGCGGGATCGCGTGCTCACCGTCGCTGCTCGACAATTTCGACACGACCAACCGATTCCCGCCAATCTTCCCGACGAGGAGACACGAACGGCCCGGCTCGAGCGCCGAGCGGCAGAGCGCAGCGAGCGTCTGGGCGGCGAGTGAGACCGTCAATCCACATCGACACTCGTTCGTCAATGAGAAGTGAGCGCAACCCGCCCGACTAGGCGCGATCGAGCGCCAGCACGATCGCTGCACCATCGATCTCCGCCTCGGTATGGAACGTGGCAACCTCGGTGTCGGCGCCGTCGACTGCGACGGTCGACGCGAGCGTCTCCGCGGCAATCAAGGATCCAAACTGCGACACCGCCGACCGCAACTCGGTTGCGTCGGTGAGCAGCTGCAGGGCGATGCGATCGTCAGGATCGAGTCCGGAGTCGCGTCGCAAGCCTTGAATGCGGTTGATCACTTCACGGGCCTTGCCCTCGGCCACTAACTCGTCGGTCAGCTCGGTCGAGAGCTGCACGGCGCAACGCTCGTCTTCGGCCGACGCGGCTGCGGCACTGGTCTCGGTGTCGACCTCGATCAGCAGGTCGCCGGGTCGGAGTTCGATGCCCTCAATCTCGATCGATTGACCAGCTTCCGCAGCATGAGCGATGTGCGCAGCGAGCTCTGGCACCAGATCGCCCAGCGCCGCTCGCAAGGTGGGCAGTTTGGGCCCCAGTTTCGGCCCGAGCACGCGGAGATTCGGCTTGATCGTGTAGCGGCGCGTGTCGCGATCGGCATCCGCGAGCATGACCGACTTGACGTTGAGCTCATCGGCGATCGTGGCTCGATGTCGGTTAATCGCTTCCGCATCGCGGGCGTTCCGCACCGCGACGCTGACTGCTGCCAACGGCTGTCTGACCCGGATTCCAGCCGAGCTCCGCGCCGACCGTCCGAGCGAGGCGACCCGCTGCACCAGCTGCATCTCCCCGTTCAAACGCTCGTCGATCAGTGCCGCGTTGGCCGATGGCCACTCGGCGAGGTGTACCGACTCAGCAGCATGGGCATCGCGTTCCGCGACGAGGTTGCGCCAGATGTCCTCGGCCAGATACGGCGTCATCGGCGCCAAGAGCCGCGCCAGTGTGGTCAGGACTTCGTGCAGCGTCTGATAGGCGCTGCGCTTGGCTTCGAGGTCTGACCCCGCGCCGCTCCGCGCCGACGACCAGAATCGCCGTCGACTGCGTCGCACATACCAGTTCGAGAGCGAGTCGACGAACCCGTCGATCTCTCGCGCAGCGACGGTCGGATCATAGTCATCCAATGCCGCGGTGACGCGCTGAATGAGCGCATGCAGCTCGCTCATAATCCAACGATCGAGTTCAACCGTCGGTGGCGATGGATCCGTCGCCGGTTGCCAGCCGTCGATGTTTGCGTAGGTGACGAAAAATGAGTACGTGTTCCAGAGCGTATGCAGGAATCGCCGCTGTGCCTCAGAGACGAGTCGCGGCGAGAACCGACGCGGATTGCCCGCCGGCGAGGCGACATAGCAGTACCAACGCAACGCGTCGGCGCCGCTCTCGTCGAGCACCGTCCAAGGGTCGACAACATTGCCTTTCGACTTGGACATCTTCTCGCCGCTCTCGTCGAGGATGTGGCCTAGCGAAATCACGTTCCTGAACGAGATCGGTTCCGGCACTGCCTCCGCCTGATGCAGCATCGCTGCCTCGGCGTGGAGCGAGTAAAACCAGCCCCGCGTTTGGTCAACCGCTTCACAGATGAAGTCGGCTGGGAATCGCTCGTCGAATCGATCTCGGTTCTCGAACGGATAGTGCCACTGGGCATAGGGCATCGCGCCCGAGTCAAACCAGGCGTCAGCGACCTCCGGACAACGTCTCGCGGCCCCGTCGCAGCGTTCACAACCGATCTCAATCTCGTCAACGTACGGTCGATGCGGATCGGACAGGTCGGGCTCGATGCCGCTGAATGCCTTGGCCCGTTCGCGCAGCTCGGCAAATGACCCGACGCATGACACGTCGCCACACGCGGCGCATCGCCAGAACGGTAGTGGTGTGCCCCAGTAGCGCTCGCGACTGACCGCCCAGTCGACGTTGTTGGCCAGCCAGTCGCCGTAGCGACCAGTTCCCGTGTGCTCTGGATGCCAGTGAATCAGCTCCGCGTTCGAGCGTGTCAACGATTCCTTCGCTTGCGAGGTCGCGATGTACCAGCTCGGCTTGGCGTAGTAGAGCAGCGGTGTGTCGCAGCGCCAGCAGTAGGGATACGTGTGCTCGTAGACATCCTGACGAAGCAGCAGTCCTCGCCCGCGCAGGTCGTCGATGATCATCGGGTCGGCATCTTTGACCCACTGACCGACGAACGCCGGGGCAGCTTCGGACTCGGAGTCACCGACAATCCGACCGCTCAGATCGACGGGCTGTCGGAAGAGCAGGCCGACCTCTCGGCCGAGTTGATAGTCGTCCTCGCCAAATGCCGGGGCGATGTGGACAATCCCGGTACCGCTCTCCATCTCGACAAAGTCGCCCGCCGCGACCTGACGAAGCGGCAGCGGACCATCCTCGGCGCGGTGCTCCACGAGTCGGGCCTGATCAAATCGATACGTCGGCACGCCCCATTGGTCGGGCGCATACAGTCCGTCGTACGTGGCTCCGACCAACGCAGAGCCCGGCACCAGCCCCACGATGGTGGGATCATCGAGGGTGCCGTCGAGTCCGTCGAGCGCTTGCCCGACGAGCTGTCGCGCGAGAATCAGTCGTTCGCTGGCGGAGATTTCGACCACCGCGTAGGATTCATCGGCCGCGAGCGCCAGTCCCGAGTTCGCCGGCAGCGTCCAAGGCGTCGTGGTCCAAGCGAGGAAATCAGTCGTCCCGTCCCAGCGCAGCTGCTCGGGTAGCGAGTCGTTGTGCGCCCGAAATCGGACCGTGACCGCCTGATCGCGAACGCCGTCCTGCATCCCTTGCGACAACTCATGGCTCGAGAGCGAACTCTCACAGCGGGGACAGTGTGGCGTTGTGCGGCGCGCCTCGTAGATCAGGTCGGCATCCCAAAGTGTCTTGAAGATCCACCAGCACGACTCGACATACTCAGGCGTATAGGTGCGATACGCCTCTGTCATATCGATCCAGAACGCGACCCGTTCGGTCATGTCCTCCCACTGCTGGACATACTCCATCACCGATTCGCGACAGTGCCGATTGAACTCGGCGATGCCGTAGTCCTCAATCGCGGGCTTACTGTCGAGGCCGAGCATCTTCTCGACCTCGATCTCCACAGGCAGGCCGTGCGTGTCCCAGCCACCTTTTCGGGGCACGCGCTTGCCGCGCATCGTCTGGTAACGCGGAAACAGGTCTTTGAACACTCGCGAGAGGACATGGTGGACCCCCGGAGTGCCGTTGGCTGTCGGCGGGCCCTCGTAGAAGGAGTACACGTCGTCCTCGGGTCGTTCCTCGACGGAGCGACGGAAGATGTCGGAATCGCGCCAGAACGCGCGAATCCCTGCCTCGAGTTCACGGTGAGGCATGAGCGATCCGACTGGTCGGAACGCCGAACCGGTCGTAGGCCGAGAGGACGTGTCAGGCTCCGAGGAGGCTGCGCCGCTCGGTGTCTGGGTTGCAGGTTGGTTAGCTGACTGTTGAGCTGGTTGGGCCATCGTCAGGTGAATCCTTGGGATATCGTTTCGCGATCTGCGCATCAGCAAGTTCGGCGATGCGGTCGCGCGTGGATTGGTCGAGCAGGTCGGCAGCTTCATCGAGCTGCTGGCTAATCCAGCCGCGCGCTTGTCGAGCCGAGGCCGCCAGTCCCTGCCTTCGAGACTGATCGACCAACGCCTGCGCGGCGCGTTCTGGATAGCGGGCCACGTTCTCGGCGACCTCAGCGTCGCTCGGCGGCCGAGCCGTCGGCCGACCTTGACCGCCCATCAGGCGCATCCAACGTCGCGCCGTCGCATCAGTCATTGTGCAACCATCGTGCTGCGAGATCGTTCTTCTTCATACCGCTGCACGCCGACTCTGCAACGTACAGAGTTCTAAGTCCGCTACAGACCAGTCCGCGGTGGGCTCGCTAGGAGCGAGTCTGCTCGTAGTCTGGGAGTTCGACGCCTGGCTTCGGCGGGATCACCCCGCGACGCAGGTCTTGGCTGATCCCCTCGACCTGGCACGGGTGAATCCCCCAACGCTGCTGAATCTCATCCATCTGATAGCCCAGCGTCATAATCCGCTTCACCGTCGTGCAGAACACGGGGCGATCCCCACGCGGGAGGAATGGCACTTCGATCATGTCGCTGCACATCGCGCAGGCGGCAGGATGCATTTGCCGCGGCGTGCGGCCGCCGAACGACGCAGCGCCGCCGTATCGCACGTACCCGGCCTCCGCCTCGGGCGACGGACGAATGGACTTGCGCACAGACCGACACTCCGGGCAGCGCACCGGGTCGTTTTGTAGTCCTTTGGACTGGTAGAACTCTTGCTCGCCCGAGGTGAAGACGAAATCTCGTCCGCAGTCGCGGCAAACGATCGAACGATCCTGCAAAGCCATGGTCTCTCGCAATGTCTGGGGATGTCTGGAAATCTGTGGCGATGTGCGATGGTGGTATCGGTACCGTGATGTCGCCCCGCTCGAACCGTCCGAGCTGCGACGTCAGAACGATATCAACTCTATCAGAGGCATCACGCTCGTCGTGTGCGTGAGACGGCGGTCTCGAGTCGCAGGACCAGTGTTTCCGCCTCCTCCTGGCGAACGACCAGGCTCAAGGCCAGATAGACCACACCGCCGCCTACGACGCCGAGCGCCATCGTCAACCAGGAGTCTCTCGCGATGTCGAGACCGACCAACACCTCCAGCAGCAGCCAGACGAGTTGTCCCATCACCGCGCTCGACACCAGCGTCTTCATCAGAGACCACCAGAAGCTCCGCGACAACAACTGACGGCGCAGTCGCGCGTTCAGCAGGAGCGTCAGCACCACGAACTCGGCGATCGCCGAGATTGACAACGCGAGCCCAAGTCCCCGCAACTCCATTGACCCAACCAACACCGCGGAGAGGACGATGTTCAACAACATCGAGGACACCGCCAACGCGACCGGCGTGCGAGTGTCGCCCAATACATAGAAGCCGCGGGACACGATCTCGATCGCGGCATGAGCGAACAGGCCGATTGAATAGAAGAACAGCGCGTCGCTGACGAGCTGGCTCGCGGCAGTGTCGAACGCGCCGTGCTCAAGCAGCGTCGAGACGATCGAGTCGCGTAACAGCAGCATCCCCACCGTCGCCGGCACCGCCAGAAACAATGTGAATCGCAACGTCCGCGAGACCATCGCGTTGACCGCGCTTGGGCCGCCCGCGGCGGCCCGCTCGGCCAGGCTGGGAAACACCGCGGTCGCCAACGACATCCCGAACATGCCCACCGGGAACATCAAGAGCAACCACGCAAAGTTCAAAGCGGAGATCGAGGAATCGCCGACCAGCGATCCGAAGAACGTGAGCACGATCAGGTTGACCTGAGCTGCGGCCAAGCCCAACGTCCGAGGCGCCATTAGGCGCAGCACCTCCCGCGACTCCACCTCGCGGAGATTGAAGTGCAACCCCAATCCCCCGCCCGATCGCACCAAGGCCGTCGAGAGCGCTGGTAGCTGGATCATTAGGTGGAGCCCCGTGCCGGCAACCACGCCAATGACCAGCGCCTCGACGCCCAGCTCCTCGGGAAGGAGCAGCGCACCAAGAATGATCGCGAGGTTGTACAGCATCGGCGAGATCGCCGGGAGCAGGAAGTGGTGCCGCGCGTGCAGGATTCCGGTCAGCATCCCGCTGACCGAGAACAAGATCGGCGACAACAGCAGCACCCGAGTGAGGAACACGGCGTCGTTGACGACGGCGTCCTGGATGCCCGAGTCCTCGCCCAGGCCAGGAGCCAGCGCCGGGACGATCCAGTCGGCCGCGAAAAATACTACGACCGAGAGCGCAAGCGTCCCGATCAGGACCCAGTTGAGCACGATGCTCGCCAGTCGCCAGGCTGCCTGCTCACCGCGTTGCTCCAGCACTCGGGCGTAAACCGGAATGAAGGCGGACGCCAGCGTCGCCCCGGCGAGCAACTGAAACACCAGGTCGGGCAGACGCATCGCGACCCAAAACGCGTCGAGCTCGACCGAGGTGCCGTATTGATCGGCGATCACCACCGCTCGGGCCGCGCCGAGCAATCGCGAGCCCAGAAACGAAAACCCAATCAGCAACACCGCGCCGATAATCCCGCTACGGGCGCCAAAGACGCGGTCGGTCAAGTTGGAGGAGTGCAGACTCACCGGTCCACTGTCGCAAAGTGAAGCCAAAGATGCACGCGGACACAAGAATCCAACTCGCCCGCGCCCAAACCAGTCATCCGCGCCACCAACATCGCCACATCCGCGTTCCACCAATTCCGTCATACCCGCGCTCCGCCGGAGACCTTTGCATAATCTCTTTCCTCCCCCTGCAGGGGGAGGTGCCGAAGGCGGAGGGGGTCCTGCTCCGTCAAGCGCTATCTGGTACCTGCGCCAGCAAGACCCCCTCAGTCGCTCCGCGACAGCTCCCCCTGCGAGGGGGAGCAAATTAATCAAAGGCCTCCGCTCCGCCGCGGGTATCTCGCTGATTTCAGCACCCAGAGGCCTTCGAGCACTTACTCCCCATCGAAGAGTGGGACAACAGGCCCTTCAGAGGCCTCCACCGGCTGCCAACGCGGTCGAAGGATTCTCACCTGCACGTCGGATGAGCTGGGCCGATCGAGATTCCCGCGCTGCGCGCAGGAATGACAGAGTATGTGGATTCTCCGTATCTCGGCATTGAGTAGGCGCAACGATCTGCCTGATCTCCTCCACGAGCGGTTACGCCCCCAGTGGACACTCACAGATCGGCTGATACGATGATCTTGACTGAAACGGATGGGTTCAAAGGGAGTTCTCGTGGCGAACAAGGCCGCTGCCATCAAGTATCTGCGTCAGAGCCAGAAGCGAAGGATGCGGAACAAACCCGTCCGAACGTATGCACGCGGATCCGTCCGCGCCGCGCTCGATGCGATCGACGACGCTGTCGATACCGAAAACTGGTCCGACGCCGACGAAGCGATCCAGAAAGCCGTGAGCGCGCTCGATCGCGCGGCTCAGCGTGGCGTCATCCACGCGAACACGGCTGCACGGCGAAAGTCGCGACTTCTGCGCCAGTATCACACCTCGCGCAACCCTGACCGTACCCTCCGACCGCGCATTCGTCCGCTCGAGCCGGCCCGCACGCCATAGCTCCAGATTCGCTGCTGGCCCTCGACTGCGATTCGCGTCAAGCGGCGATGCGCTGCGATAGGCCTGGACATGCGAGCACTCATCTTCGACCGTCCCGGTGAGATTCGGGTCGACGACCTGCCTGCGCCCCAGCCCGGCCCTGGCGAAGTGGTGGTCGAGGTCGGCGCCGCCAGCGTCTGCGCCTCCGACCTCCGTGTCTACCGAGGCGAAAAGTACGCCAAACCCGGGGTCGTGCCCGGACATGAGTTTGCCGGACAAGTGGTCGCGCTCGGCTCAGGCGTGAGCGAGCTCGAACTCGGCGACGGTGTCGCGGTCTATCCGATCATCTCGTGCGGCGGATGTGAGTTCTGTCGGCGCGGATTGCGAAATCGTTGTATCGCTCGACAAACGCTGGGCTACGACGAGAACGGTGGCCTCGCAGAACAGGTCTTGCTTCCCGCATCGCTGGTTGCGCAGGGGCACGCGGTCAAACTCGCCGATGGTGCCGATTGGGGACGCGCCGCGCTCACCGAACCCACCGCCTGCGTGCTCAACTCGCTCGAGTCCTGCCGCTTTCGAGCCGGAGCCAGCGTCGCTATCCTCGGAGCCGGTCCGATGGGTCTGCTCCACATCGCGCTCGCTCGAGCACTCGGCGCGGGCGCGATCGTTGTCGCCGAGCCGGTCGATGTCCGACGCCAGGCCGCGGCCGAGATCGGCGCCAGTCATGTCTGCAGCGGCGACCCCGACGAACTCCGCGCCACGGTCGAGGAAGCGACCGGCGGCAGCGGTTGCGACATCGTGATCGTCTCTGTCGGAATGAATGGCCTCACCGAGACCGCGCTCCAAGTCGCTGGACGACAGAGCAGCGTCAATCTCTTCGCTGGATTCCCGCCCGAGTCCTCTGCCGTGGTCGATGTCAACGATCTCCATTACCGCGAGGTCTCGCTCACCGGCACGCAGAACGCCACGCCCGATCAGTTTCGACGCACCGCCGCGCTATTGCCGACGCTCGATGCGGTCGACCGCATCGTCTCGCACCGCTTCACATTGTCCGAGGCCGACCAATCCTATACGTCGCGCGCTGACCTGTCGGTGCTGAAGACCGCGGTCGTCCCGGACGGATGATTGACACATCGCCATGGTGAGTCAGGACCCAGGACGGGGAACGGGAATCGGCGAGGAGCTGCGCCAGGCGAGGATTCGTCGCGGCCGATCGATTGCCCAGGCGCACCAAGCCACAAGAATCGCGCGACACTATCTCGAAGCGATGGAAGAGGAAGATTGGCGGCGCATGCCCGCCGCGCCCTTCGCTCGCGGATTTCTGAGCTCATACGCGCAATACCTCGGACTCGACCCCGGACCGCTCCTTGAGCGGTTCCCCTTCGGCCCGACCTCCCCGGGCGAGGGTCTCCAGCACACTCCCGAAACGATCGAGTCCTATCAAGCCGCCGAGCGCAGCGGTCGACCTCAAGAACAGCTCCGACCATCGCGAGTCCACCTGGGACCGTGGCTGGCCGCAGCCCTGGTGATCCTGGTGATCATCGCCGGGGTCGTCGCTGTCGTCAGCCTCCGCGACGAAGTCGAGCCAGCCACCGAGGAGCGCACGGTGCCCGGCATCGACACGCTCGATCAAACGCTCGCCGAGTCGACCTCAGCATCGTCCCTCAGCGCCGACTTCCAACCGCTCCCAGACCTGCGAGCGCTGACGTCGCGAGAAGCCGTCAACTACATCAAACTGCTCGACGCGCCGTACGTCGTCGTGTCGGTTTACGATGATTCCCCGGTCGGAACGGTCTTGCAGCAATCACCAGCTCCCGGCGTGGAACCGATCGAGGACGCCGTGATCACGCTCGTGGTCAGCCGAGGAACGCGACCGGGCGCACAGACCGGTTCCGCTATTGAGTCAACTACCGAGGCCACGACCGACACGCCCGCAGACACCACCACCGAGACCACCACCGACACAGCAGAGAGCGGAAGCTGATGCGATACCAGATCATTACGCTCGGCTGTCCGAAGAACACGACCGATTCCGATCGCATCGCGCGCACGCTGGAGCGATCCGGTCACGTGGCGACCCCAGATCGACACGACGCGGACCTGGTCATCCTCAACACCTGCGGCTTTATCGACGACGCCCGCGCGGAGTCCCGAGAGGCCGCGGAAATCCTCGCCGCCGAACGCCTACACGATCGCCCGACTGACCAGCAAGTCATCGTGACCGGATGTTGGTCGCAGATCGAACACGAGCAAGTGATCGATATCGAAGGCATCGACGCAGTCTTTGGCATCGAGGCCTGGAAGGAGATCGGCGAACACGCCGGACAGGTCCAACCCGAGCGCGACATTCCCGAGACATCGCTGAGCGTGGGACCATCGGCGTATCTGAAGATCTCCGATGGCTGCGCTCGCCCTTGCACGTTCTGCAACATCCCGTCGATCAAAGGCCGGCAGTTCCGCAGCGCACAACCCGACGCGCTCGTCGCCGAAGCACGAGAGCTCGTCTCCCGTGGCGCGCGCGAAATCGTGCTCGTCGCCCAGGACAGCACCGCGTACGGCGCCGAGTGGGGCGACGCCGACGGGCTCGCTCGACTGATCGAGCGGCTCGCCGCCGAGTCCGGCGCCGACTGGCTCCGTTTGATGTACGCCTACCCCGGATTTGTCACCCCCAGCCTGATCGAGGTGATGGCCAACACGCCGCAGGTGTGCCATTACCTCGACATTCCCTTGCAGCACGGCTCGCCGAGCGTGCTGCGTCGGATGAAGCGTCCACACAATCTGAACATGGTTCAGGGCACTCTCGATCGCCTGCGTACGGCGATGTCTGACATCGCCATCCGAACGACGTTCATCGTCGGATTCCCGGGCGAGACCGATGCAGAGTTTCAAGAGCTGCTGAGCTTCGCGGCCGAATCCCGCTTCGACCGCGCGGGCGCGTTCATCTATTCACCCCAAACCGGCACCCCAGCCGCCGACATGACGGAGCAGGTTGCCGACCCGACCAAACAGCGCCGCCACGAAGAGCTCATGACGCTGCTCGCCGATGTCTCGGCTCAGCAGAACGAACTCGAGGTCGGGCGGACGCTGGAGCTGCTGGTCGAGTCCGAGCCCGGCCAAACGACCGAGGACGGCGAACCCGTGATCGCGGGGCGAACCTACCGAGAGGCGACCGAAGTGGACGGCTTGGTCTTCGCCTTCGGCGAGGCAAATCCGGGAGAGTTCCGCAGCGTCGAGATCGTCGAAGCGATGGGCCACGACCTCTGGGCTGAAGTTCTGGACTAGGGACTGCTCGCATCAGCCATCTGTCTCGTCAAAATTCCGTCATTGCCGTGCTTGTCGCAGCCTGCCCCGCCCTTGATGCGGGGGCAATCTCGCCGAGTTGTGCACAGACAGTGGCGCTGCATTCAGCGAGATACCCGCGGCGAGCGCGGGTATGACGGGAACTCCTGGAATAAACGGCCCCATGTGAACACGGCCTAGTGGACTAAAGCGAGATCGTTTCCGTCGACACCACTCCGACCACACAGTCCAACCGCAAGTCCTCAATGAAGGCCTGTACCTTCTGCGCGGTCGCGTGCGAAATCTGCGAGTCCGACGAAATCGCCGCGAAGGCGAGCGTGGCCCGTGACGGGTCGCCCTGAGTCTCGACCTCCGCCGCGGCGACCGGAAATCGGTTCCGAGTGCGCTGGATCACCTGTCGCACGACCGCGCGCTTGTCCTTGAGCGACGCGGACTCAAAGATCAACAGCTCGACGGTCAGCACCGTGATGAACGTCATGGCGACTCCTCTGACGGAGTAGATCCGGACGGCACTGGCGGAGCGGTCTCGCCGAGGTCGCCCGACGCTTCCGTCTCAAGTGGCAACACCGATTGTTGCGCCGGTGGTTCGAGCTGCTCCAACGGCGGCAGCTGATCGAGCCCACTCAGCCCGAAATGATCAAGAAATCGCGACGTGACGCTCCAGAGCAGCGGTTGGCCAGGACTGTCCAGTCGGCCTGTGGGCGCAATCAGGTCGCGAGCTCTGAGCGAGCGGATCACTCCGGATGCGCCCACCCCACGAACGCGCTCGACGTGATCACGTGTCACCGGTTGGTGATAGGCGATCACCGCCAATGTCTCGAGCGCCGCTTTCGAGAGCCGCGGCGGAGAGTCCAGCCCGAGCAGTCGCTCAACATATGGCGCCGCTTCCGGCGCCGAGACCAACGCGATCGCGCCATCATGTCGTCGCAGACGAATCCCCCGCGAATGATCGGCTTCGATCTCCGCGAGCACCGATTCCACCGCGTCCGGCGACACCCCAGTCACTCGCGCCAACAATCGAATCGTGGGCGGAATCTCCGCCACCAGCAGCAGCGCTTCCAGCGTCAAACGAAGATTCTCCGGTGGAGCGAGCGGCTCCGATGCGTCGTCAGTCATCCCAATAGCTCACCCCGCAGCGTCGGCGGCTCGAGATCCGCGACCGAGCGAATCCGGACGCTGCGAATCTGGTTGGTCAAGTCGGACATACTGGAAATCTGGACGGGCAGATAGGTGTCCGTCAAGCCAGAGTGAGCAGACTCAAACAACACCGAGCCGACCGCGCCCACGCACGCTTCCAATGCCTCTGCCCGATGTGTCGCGCCCAGCTCCCGCAGCTCCGCTGCGCGAGCTCGCTTGTCTGCCACTGGGACATCGTCCTCTAGCAGCGACCCCGACGTGTTCGGACGCTCCGAGTACGGAAACACGTGAACATCGGTGAAGCGGACATTCTGCATCAAACGCAGTGTGTCCTGATGATCAGAGGGCGTTTCGCCGGGAAAGCCGGCGATGATGTCAGTTGTGATCGACGCCTCAGGCACGATCGCACGAATTGTCCGCACCGCCTCCCGAAACTCAGACGCCGTGTACCGCCGACGCATCCGGGACAGCACCGCGTCCGACCCGCTCTGCAGCGCCAGGTGGAAGTGTCGGCACATGCGCGGGTCTTCCCAGCAGGCGAGAAACTCTGGCGTGATGTCCTGCGGCTGAATCGACGAGTAGCGAATCCGTGCCGCATCCGTCCGAGAGAGCAGCGCCTGAATCAACTTCGCAGCGGATGTGTCGTCCGTGCGATCCCGTCCATACGCGCCGGGCTGCGTGCCCGTCAGGACAATCTCCTGCACGCCTTCCGCAACTCGTTCCGCAACGAGCTCGACCACATCGTCGATCGGAACCGCGCGCTCCCGACCGCGCACATAGGGCACGATGCAAAACGCGCAGACGTCATCGCAGCCTTCCTGAATCTTGATGAATGCCCGAGTTCGGCCAGTGGAGACGGCGCCGGCATCGCTCGACGGTCGCGAGGTGCCAATCGCCGAGAGCACAGCAGCCGCGGCGTCATCCTTGCGTCGATTACCGACGACCTGCACCTGAGGCAGCGCCGACAGGGTCGCCTCGTCACGTTCCGCATAGCAGCCGGTCACGATCACTGGCGCTCCCGGCGAGAGCCGATGCGCCAGTCGGATCAGCCGACGCGCTTTGCGGTCGGCGACGTGCGTGATCGTGCAGGTATTGATCAGGTACGCATCGGCGCGAGCAGGACGATCCGTCGTCGTGCATCCGTGTCGCTGCAGCTCTCGGGCGGCCTGCTGAGTCTCCGCCTGGTTCAGCTTGCAGCCCAGAGTGAGCGTCGCGACGACGGGAGCTGTGTCAGTCGAGTCCATATTGGATGGTCCAGGAGATGCAATCGCGCCCATGCCAAACTACGATACTGATCAACGAGTCTGACCGGACCGACGAGCAAGACAGGAAGTGCACGATGGTAGAGATCGGCTTGGCCATATTGTTCGTCAGCATCCTGGTCGCCGCCGACCGAGGTCGGCACGACAGTCTGAACGAGAAAATGCGAGAGTTCGTCGACTGGCTCGACCGCCCCGAGGAATAGCAAGGCAAGACCAACCCAAGGAAGGGCGAGGCGCGGCCACTCAAAAGAACCAAACTCGCCCCCTCTCGCTCCAGCACTCCCGCGCCTCCCACCAATTTTCACTCGTTCCTCTCTCCAATTCCCCCGCGAATGCGGGGGAATGCTCCCCCCCCCCCCCCCCGTCGCCTACCTCCAACGCAAATCGCAGCGCCAACAAGCAAACAGGCCCCCGCTCAGGGGATCCCATATTGACAACATCGCACGCACGTCCTAATGTAAAGACAACACTGAACGTACGTGCAGGACCGACCATGCCAGCCATCTCAACCAGCCCCGGGAACAGACCCATCGCCCGAGGCGCTCAACTGCCACTCATGATGGCGCCGACCCCAACACCCCCAATTCCCATACCGCATCACGACCAACCGCTGGACATCTGTCCCCGATGCGCAGGCCCGACCGCGTCACACGGAAGCCGCGCCGTCTGCGTGATCTGCGGGTTCGGCGCCAAACCCCGACCGTTCCGACGTCGCCACAAGGCTCGATATCGCCGCCGGACTGCCCACAGGCCCGCCTCTGCACCCGTTCCTTCAGTTGCGGCGGTCGCCCTACAGTAGTAAGCGTGAGTGGCCCCGTTCTCTTCTTCCTCGTGATGTTGGTCGTGACTGGCCTCTGGCTGAGGGGCTATCTCGACTTCGGCAGCGCACTCGGAATCTACCGCAAGATTCGATTGGCCGCGCTCTTGTGGGTCACCGTGATCGCCGTGATCGCCCTGCTGCATGTCCTAGGGATCAGAGAGATCGGCTCATAACCGTTGCGAGTCCTGATCGCCCCGCAAGAGTTCAAAGGCAGCATGTCAGCGGTCGAGGCCGCCGACGCCATCGCTGAAGGCACCCGACGCGCCATCCCTGACGCCCAGCTCGACATTGCCCCCGTCGCCGACGGTGGACCAGGCACGGTCGACGCAATCGTCCAAGCGGCCAACGGCCGAGTATCGATCGCGCGAGTCGACGGGCCCCTCGGCGCGCCAGTGGACGCGCGTTGGGGACGCATCGACGACGGACGCACCGCCGTCATCGAAATGGCCGCCGCCTCAGGCCTGACCCTGCTGCGTTCGGACGAGCTCGACCCCCGTCGAGCGTCCACCCACGGCACCGGCCAACTGATTCGCCACGCGCTCGACGCCAACGTCGAGCGCATCCTGATCGGTGTCGGCGGCAGCGCAACCAACGATGGCGGCGCGGGCATGGCGGAGTCGCTCGGCGCCGTCCTGCTCGACGAGCACCACCGCCGACTTCCGCCCGGAGGCGCTGCGCTCGCCCGACTCGCCCACATTCACATGAACGCGTTCGACGCCCGAGTGTCTGAAGTGGAGATCGTCGTCCTCTGCGATGTCCAAAATCCTCTCCTCGGAGTGGAAGGCGCGAGCGCCGTGTACGGACCACAGAAAGGCGCCGACGCCGCCTGCGTCGCCCAGCTCGACCGCGCGCTCACCAACTTCGCGGCAATCCTCGAGCGCGACCTCGACGCTCGCGTCGCCGAGATCCCAGGCGCGGGCGCAGCCGGAGGGCTCGGAGCCGGACTGATGGCATTCTGCGGCGCGACCCTACAATCGGGCTTCGACGCGGTCTCCCAGTCCGTCCGCCTGGCCGAGCGAATCGCCCGCGCCGACCTCGTGGTCACCGGCGAGGGTCGGCTCGATACCCAGTCCGCATACGGCAAGACCGTGTCCGGAGTGGCAGCGCTCGCGCACGAGGCCAACGTGCCATGCGCCGCCGTCGCAGGACTGATCCAAGGCGAAGCCGCGCTGCCAGGCTTAGTGGATCGAGAAGCCTCGACGCCGATCGGGATGTCGGTCGAAGAAGCGATGGCACAGAGCGCGGAGCTGGTACCCGCAGCGACCGAACGACTGCTGCGTCGCGTGACAGCGCCCTAGCCGAGATACGGCGTGCGACGCTCGGTCACGTTGATCGCACCGCGATAGTGATTTCGCGGCGGCGGCGCGATCCCGATCTGATCCAGCCGGTCATCGTCGATGCCGAAGTGATGCGCCACTTCGTGCAGCACTGTCTCGCGGACCTGTTCGACGACCTCTTCCTCGCTCCGACAAATGCTCTCGATCGGCTGCTGGTAAATCATGATCCGGTCTGGCAAGGTCTCGCCGTAGAATCCTCGACTGGTTAGCGGCTGCCCGACGTACAGTCCCAGCAGCGTCTGCCGAGGTCCCAAACCGACCGATTCCCGCTCCTCCTCCGTCGGCTGACTGCGCAAGAGAATGACGACATTCTCCATCCGATCAGCGAGCTCATCCGGAATCTCATCCAGAGCGCGTTCAACGAGACGTCGGAATCGGGATCGTCGCATGAGATCAGGGTACCCAGTCGTTCAGAATCGAACCCTCGAGGACGCGCTGCGCGATCGGACCAGCGTCGCCCGAGCCTGACTTCCCGTCGTCCAACACCACCGTCACCACCAGTCGCGGATCCTCAAAGTTTGCCCATGCCGAGAACCACGCATGCGTCGTGGACTGCTCGCCAATCTCTTCCTCCTCATCCTCACTGGTCTCAGATTCATCCTCGTCCGACTGTTGGCTGTTCAGCTCGACCTCGATTTCGTCGTCGGCTTCGTCGCCATCCGGCTCGTCCACTTCTGCCAACACCTCCGGTTCGACCACCTGGTCTTCGGCCGTACCCGACTTGCCAGCAATCCGCAGCACACTGCCGCGGAACACATTGAATCCCGTTCCGTATGGCTGCGACACCGTCGTCCGCAACGCCGCTTGCAACTGTTCCAATGTGTCAGCAGAGACTGGCAGAACGCTGATCAAACGACGCTCGATCACCTCCGGTGGCCGTCCGTCAGGCTCGATCGATTGAGCAATGATCGGCGTACCCACGACACCATTCGTCGCCAACGCGGCGTAGGCATTCGCCATCTGCAACACCGTCACCGCGACGAATCCCTGTCCGATGCTCATATTGATCGTGTCGCCGGTGTACCAGGCATCGTTCACGGCAGCCGACTTCCAGTCGGGACTCGGATTTACACCGCGCTCCTCATTCAGCCCCACGATCCCGGTCGCTTGGCCGAACCCGAAACCCGCTGCGACCTCAGGCAGAATCTCTTCGTCGATCCGATCAAGGTTGAGGCCAATGTCGTAGAAGACGGTGTTGCAAGACTCAGCCAGCGCCTGCGACAGCGTGATCCGTCCCTGATTCACGTCCTTCCAGTTCCGCAGCGGCCGATCGCCGACTTTCATCCACTCGGCAGGACAAGAGATCCGATCGGTGATCTCATAGCCGCCACTCTCGAGCGCGGCGGCCAAGGTCACGACCTTGAAGGTCGACCCTGGCGCGTAGACCTGCTCGACGGCGCGATTGATGAAAGGCTGGCGCTCGTCGAAGAAGTAGGTCTCGTACTCCTCCTGCGTCACCCCGTCGACGATCGTGTTCGGGTCAATCCGCGGGTACGAGGCCATCGCCATGACATGTCCGCTACGCGGATCGAGCGCCACGATCGCGCCAGGTTGGTCGCCCAACGCGGTCTCGGCCAACTGCTGCACGCGAATGTCAATCGTCAGACGAATATCAGCGCCAGTACTCGCGGGCCGATAGGAGATCTCACGGACCGGTCGACCGATCGGATCGACGACCAGCAGACTGCCACCGCGCCGACCAGCCAAAACCGGCTCGAAACTCTGCTCGACACCGTCGCGGCCGACCATGTCGCCGGCGCGATATCCCTTATCGAACCACTCGGTCAGCTCGGACGGATTGATCTCTTGCAGGTATCCGATCACATGAGCAGCAACGTCGCCGAGCGGATAGTACCGCCGCGTCTGCCGAGTCAGCAGGATCCCACTCGATGCCAACTGCTCAAACTCTGCGATCACGTCAGGTTCCGTCTCGAGCGGCAGCACAGCGACCGGAATGAACTGATATGTCGGCAAATCCTGATAGATCAGCGCGCGGACCGCCTCCTCTTCCATGTCGAGTCGCTCGACGAAGAAGTTCAAAACCGCCTCTTCGTCCGAGATCGAGTCCCAATGCACGCCGACGATCGTCACCTCCGTCTCGCCCGCTAAGACCACGCCATTGCGGTCGAGGATCTGTCCGCGCGCCGGCGTCTCGATCAGCGTCCGAATCAGATAACCCGGCGAACCGAGCCCGCTGAACATCAGATCGGGCGTCCAGTCCACAACCCAATGCGGCTGACGCAGCGTCCGAGCCTGGACGATCTCCTCAATCTCACCGAAGAACGTCGTCTGATAGCGGATCACAACCTCATGCGACGAAGCGTTTTGGTCGGCCTGCTCCACCACTTCCCAGCTAAACCCACCGATCGTCGCCTCTGCCCAGACGTCGTAGTAGCGCTGCTCGAACGCCTCGGCCGTAATGCGCTCTTTCGTCTCGGTCGAGGTTCGCTGGTAGGCGCTGCGTAGGTCGCCCGTTGCGATCAGGTGGAAGAAGCTCTGCACCGCGAATCGCGCCGTCGGTGGAGCGACCTCAAGGTCCTCCAGCTCGTCGGCTGGAGGCGTGTACGCAGCAGTGCCATTCGCCGCCGTACCACCGGAGCCCACCACGGTCGTGGGTATGCCTTGCCCTTGTTCCGTGTCCTCTTGCGGCGGCGGAGGAAAGTACTCCGACAGGTCACGTTCCGACTCGCCGCCAAACACGCAGCCGCTGAGCAACATCGCCGCAGCGACGATTGCGATCAGACTCCAGACGCTGAACGCCTGAACCAGCAGTCGTGGCACGACACCCATGCCCGTATCGTCCGCTCCCCGCCTCTCATCTCACCTTACCAGCCAATCGCGCCGCACATCGACGCCAGTGTCGCCACGAGGCCATCAACAGCAGGCGCTAGACTGGAATGGTGTGAATACCGCGCTTTGACGCAGAGGGGATCCTGTAGATGGACTATCGCGAAGATCAAACCGTCGTCGACTTCCGCAACGAAGTGAAGACGTTCATTACCGACAACCTGCCCAACAACTGGGGCAACGGTGCCGGCGGCGAAGGCTACGAGCAGGAAGTGATGCAGATCACTCGCAGCTTCCAGTCCGAGATGGCCAAGCGTCGATGGCTGACCATGGCCTGGCCGAAAGAGCACGGCGGTCTCGATGCGCCGCACTCGCAGCAGATGATCATGGCCGAGGAAATGTCCTATCACCGCGCCCCAGGTGGCGGCGGCAACATGGGCGTCCAGTGGGTCGGACCGTCACTCATGCTCTACGGCACCGACGACCAGAAGGAAGAGCACCTCTCCGGCATCGCCGATGCCGAGACCTGGTGGTGCACGCTCTACTCCGAGCCCGGCTCCGGCTCCGACCTTGCGTCGCTCCAGACCCGCGCCGTCAAGGACGGCGACGACTACGTGATCAATGGCCAGAAGATCTGGACCTCCGGCGCCCACGTCTCCGACTGGGGCTGGCTCGCCGCCCGCACCGACCCTGACGCGCCCAAGCACAAGGGCATCACGATGTTCATGATGCGCATGGACACGCCAGGCATCACCGTTCGACCGCTGATCAACATGGCCGACGGCCACGGTTTCAACGAGGTCTTCTTCGAGGATGTCCGCATCCCGCAGACCAACGTCGTCGGAGAGGTCAACCGCGGCTGGTATCACCTCGCCGTCGCGCTCGACTTCGAGCGCAGCGGCATCGGCGCATTCGCCGGTGGACGCCGCACCGTCGAGGAGATCACCGACTTCGCCCGCGACAACAAGCACCTGCTCGATGAGCGTCCGCAGGCTCGATACGAGCTCGCCGAACGCGCGATTGAGGTCGAGATCGGAACGATCATGGCCTACCGAATCGCCTACATGCAGGAGCAGGGCGTCGTTGCCAACCATGAGGCGTCGATGTCCAAGCTGTTCGGCTCCGAGCTCGGACAGCGGATCGCCAGGACCGGCATGGACCTGCTCGGTCTGCGTGGCGGTCTCTGGTCCGAGGGTCCCTACTCAGCCCTCCAAGGGCGACTCAGTCGCAGCTACGTGAGCAGCGTCAGCTCGACGATCGCGGCCGGCACCAGCGAGATCCAGCGCAACATCATCGCCACCCGAGGCCTCGGCCTGCCCCGCGGCTAGCCAACCAGGGCTTGTACACGGAGGTGCCGCAACCCCACTCCGAGCGCATCTCCCCTTCCCCGCTTCCTATTGCAGGGGAGCCGCCAACGAAACTGTTCACTCCCCCTGTAAGGGGGAGTGAACAGCCAGACTCATCGCTCCCCCTCGCAAGGAGAGCTGCCGGCTAGACTCATCGCTCCCCCTCGCAGGGGGAGCTGCCGAAGGCTGAGGGGGTCCCGCGTCGCCGCCGCAAATCCCTGAACGGGCGAGTTGCCTCCTCTCCCTCTCATGCGAGCAGTATTCGGCCGATGCTACCGAGCGATGGATTGACGCCTCCGAGATCAGCTTGGATCGCCTGGTCTTCGCTTCTGCTCCTTTGTGTCATATCGCTGAACCAACGAGCAGCCACGGCGTCCTTGTCCGTGAGCGGCGCAGTCTCGCCTGATCTGACCTTTGAGGCGGTCGAGAGCGCATTCGGCAGTAGAAGCATTCTCACCTCAAGCGTCCGAGTCGCACCGCTCAAAGCGGATCAGTCCGTGCCAGATCTACGACTCGCCTTACTGTGCAGTGGCGCTGGGCGTGTTCACAAGGGGCCATTCAGTGCAGGAGTTCCCGTCATACCCGCGGAGATATCCGTCAAACGTGCCGAAATATTCGTCATACCCGCGCTCCGCCGGAGACCTTTGAATTACCCCTCAACCGCCCCCGCCTCCGAGCGGGGGCCCGCTCCTTCCCCGCCCCTTTTGCCGGCGGCCATGTTTGTCTCCGGTACCTGGTCAACCGGGGCCTATCCGAGCAGCCTGGGCTTTGCCAAAGCGGGTCCCCGCTCGGGGGCGGGGACGGGAAACTGAGTTATTCAAAGGTCTCCGCTCCGCCGCGGGTATCTCGCTGCATTCATCGCCAGTGTTTGTGCCCAACTCGGCGAGATTGCCCCCGCATCAAGTGCGGGGCAGGCTGCGACAAACGCGGCAATGACAGAATTCTGACGCAGCAGATGGCTGATCTGAACACCCCCTAGTCCAATTCCTAGCAACGCGCCGCTTCGTCAAATCTGCGCGGGAACCAATCAGGCCGTGCCGTCGTCTGAGAATCAGGGACGCTAGATTGTCGCCATGAACTAACTGGAGTACCGCATGACCCGTTCACGACTTTGGCTTGTTGCCCTCGCGCCGATTCTTGTTGTGAGCGTGCTCGCCACGCAGCACTTCGGCTCCGCCCACTCCGTGCCGACGCCCGAGCTACGCAGCTTCGATTCATGCGGCGATCTCCACGAGCACTACCTCAACCTGACGAAGGACGCCTGGAGCGAGGAAGATCGCTACTACGAAGATTTCGACGATCAAGCGATGGAAGCAGAGGCCGAGCAGCAGGCGTGGGAAGAGTCCGCAGACTCAGTCGAGGCCGAATCACCAACGGCGCAGACCGAGACCGCCGAGTCCGAGCCCGCCGCCGATCAGGGCGAAGTCTCCGAGACGGGCACCAACATCCAGGAGCGCGGCGTCGACGAGTCAGACATCATCAAGACCGACGGCACCCACTTCTACGTCCTCCGACCGCAATCGCTCCTGATCGCAGAAATCTCCGACGACGGCCCCCTGGTCGAAGTTGGGCGTATCCAATTCGATCACTTCTCGAACCGACAGGAACTCCTCATCGGTTCCAGCAAAGTCGTCGTCGCGCGGCGACTCAACCCGTCGGAAGCCGTGCTTAAGTTCCGGCCTGAAGACGGTCCCATGCCGCTGACGCCCTTCACATACTTCCGCGAACAGACCGAACTGCTCGAGATCGACGTGAGCGAGCCACACGAGCCGACGATGCTCCGAGAACTCACCGTGGACGGTCGCTTCATCAGCGCGCGGATGGTCGGCGACGATGTACGCGTGGCCATGCAGCACGGGTCGCCCGTGCCCTGGACTCCCTCCTGGAGTGGAAACAACTTCTACGAGTGGTCCGACGGCGGTTATCGATCACACGAAGCCTATTTCGAGGAAGTCCAGAAGGCGTTCAATCTGAGCACCTGGTTCCCGCTCTTCGGCCTGGACGACCACGACCGCGACACGTTCGATCACGGATACGTCGTCGATTGCGGAAAACTCTTCGCGCCGACCGATCACCTGCCAATTGGCTGGGGTATGCGACCGACCACCGCTTTCTTGCTGTCCTTTGACCTGACCGCCGGAATCCACGAGTGGGGCAGCGTCGGCCTGCTCGGCACCTCCGCCGATCCGACGGTCTATGCCTCGACCGACTCGCTCTACCTCGCCGTCCCCACCAACCGATGGTGGCAAGACACGGCGATTCACCGCTTCGACGTCACCGACACGCTCAATCCCACCTACTTCGGTGGAGCCGTCATCGAGGGTCGGACTCTGTCGCAGTGGTCACTCTCCGAACACAACGGCTACCTCCGCGTCGCCACGACCAACCAGAACCAATGGCCCACCGTGAGCAGCGTCACCGTGCTCGAGGCCGTCACCGATGATGTCGACGCCGATGCGGACGCCAACGCGCCGACCGGCTCGTTCGAGCAGGTCGGACAGGTCACCGACCTCGGCCGCACCGAGACGATCTTCGCGGTCCGCTTCGCTGGCGATGTCGGCTACGTCGTCACCTTCCGACAGACCGATCCGCTCTACGTGCTCGACCTCTCCGACCCGACCGACCCGCGCGAGGTCGGCGAGCTGAAGATTCCTGGGTTCTCGCGCTACCTGCATCCGCTCAGCGGTGGACTCCTGCTCGGCATCGGTCGCGACGCCGACCCGCGAACCGGCTGGGAACGCGGACTCCAGGCATCGCTCTTCGACGTCTCCGACCCGGCAAACCCAACTCAACTCTCGGTGCTGCCGCTCGGCGATGACGCCTTCAGCCCGGTCGAGACCAATCACCGCGCGTTTCGATACCAGAACGGCGTCGCCTGGGTCCCCGTGGGCCCGAACGACTGGTCACTGCGCGAAACCCACGACGGAGCATTCCTCGGCGTCCGCGTGACTGCCGAGGGTCTATCCCACGAGTCAACGCTCCGAGTCCAAGGAGCTGCCTTAAGAGCCATCCCAATCGGCGAGCGCATCCACCTCCTTAGCGGAGAGGAGATCCGCACCTACGACCTCGAGACCTACGACGACCTCGGAACCCTCAGCTTCGCGCACGAATGGGACAACCGCTGGCTGCCAATCCAGCCGGAGAAGTAACCATGCCTGTTGCTCCAACAACGCATCGCAAGGAGATCAACATGCAATGGTGCTTCCGAATCGTCACATCCGTACTACTGTTCGTGCTCATCGGCGCGATCGCAAATGCCTGTAGCGACGAGATCGCGCAGGTGGTTCAAGAGTCGACCGATCAGGCCGAGCCGCCGGCGAGCCGCACCAGCGACACCACAGAGCAGCAGAGGTCGGCGCCAGTGTCAACAGAGGCTCAGGGTGACGACGAGCAGGAGGAGGCGGAAGAGAGTTACGATGAAGAAGCCGAATACGAGGAACAAGCCGACGAAGCCGAAGCAGCAATGCAAGAAGAGGAGGAGATGGAAGCGGATGAAGCAGCAGAAGAAGGGGGCGAACGTTCCGATACCGGCACCAACATTCAAGTCAGCGGCGTCGATGAACCGGACGTAATCAAGACGGACGGTCAACACTTCTACGTGCTCGACTCAGAACGATTATCAGTCATCGCAATCACGGATTCCGGGCTAACGTTGCGAAGCACTGTTGAGTTCCACACTCCAGGGTTGATGCACGTCCTCGGAGAGCAACAGCTATTGCTCGCTGGAGATACCGTACTTGCCTTGCGGACGATCGGGATCAACGAAAATGACCTTGGTCGCAGGTGGAACACCACCTTTCCAAGAAACGTGTTTTACCAATGGTGGTACGACCTATACGCTTCCGATGCATATCAGAGAGGATTCGCCCGGCATCCAATGACTGAGTTGATTGAGGTTGACATCAGCGACCCAGCGCAACCATGGGTTCGAAGGAACATGGTGGTCGATGGTGATCTCCTCGGCGCCCGCCTAGTTGACAGCAGCGTCCGAGTGCTTCTGCGATCGACCCCGGAGCTCCTTGATGCTGAAACCTTGTCCCCCAACTACCAACTTCGAGAGTACGAGTCCGCCGTGGCATACACAACCGGTCATGGGATTGACCGCACCGATGCGCCGCTGACCGACATCAACGACACCTTCACATCTGGTCGGGCCGTATTGTTCGCCGACGCGCTGGTATCGCTGCTCACCTTTGACCTCAGCAATCAAGGAACCGGGTTGGGTCGTTGGGGATCCCTGAGCGCAGCGACCACAGGCACAGAGACGACCGTGTACTCATCTGTCAACTCGCTCTACGTCGCGCAACGCGAGTCATACGTCGGTCCCACGGAAATCCATCGTTTTGACCTCAGCAATCCCATGGAGCCGACCTACGCCGGAAGCAATGAAGCTCCTGGTCGCCTAATCAATCAGTTTGCCCTCAGTGAGTTCCGAGGGCACCTGAGAGTGGCAACGACGCTTGAAGATGTCTCGCCAACGCGAAGCGAGATATGGATCTTCGAAGTCTTGGACGATGGATTAGAGCACGTCAGCACATTGACCGACTTGGGAATCACTGAGCTGATCTATGCCGTGCGGTTCATGGGTGAACGAGCCTTTGTCGTCACGTTCCGGCAGATCGATCCGCTCTACATCGCCGATCTATCTAATCCACGAGAGCCATTTGTCGCGGGAGAATTGAAGCTGCCTGGCTTCTCTCGTTACATGCACCCATTGGGAAGTGGGCGGCTCCTCGGTGTCGGTCAAGATGCAGACCCATACACCGGCCAGCCAACTGGGTTGCAACTCTCACTGTTTGACGTCTCAGACTCCTACAATCCACGTTTGCTCGATCAGCTCAAGCCGGTCCCGACTTCAAGTTGGGAATTGATCGGATGGCCTGAAGTTGATCACCGCGCCTTCACTTATCACGAGGGTGTAGCATACGTTCCCTCGCTTGACGTTACCAACTGGCAATATGAAGGACGGGTGTTTGGTGTCGCTGTGGAATGTAACGAATTGTCCTTGCTCGGAGAGTTCAGCGGCGAATTGGAGACCTTTCCTGTGAGGGTCATCCCAATCAACGATCTGCTCTACGTCCTGTCTTGGGGACGGGAAGGCTTCCTGCTCCAGCGATACTCGCCATTTGTCCCCGTCGAAGTGCAGGATGAGTATCGCGAACAGGATCGACTTCAAGTGAGCGGCAGTTCTGCTGAGTATCAACGGCTCAGCGATTGCGACTGATAGAGGCCAGTGACAATGGCTGCTTGGTCCGCCGTCGTCAGGGAGTGTCAGCGTTGCGCCATATACTCCATCTGTTGCCCACCGCAGCTTGGAGCTGACCATGCCACCACCCCTCACCGACACGCGCGTCCTCGATCTTTCCACCGGCTCCGTCGGCGGGATCGCCACCATGGTCTTGGCCGACTTCGGCGCCGAAGTCGTCAAGGTCGAACCCATCGGCGGCGACCCGTGGCGCGCACTCCCCGCTGCACCGATGTGGCTCCGAGGCAAGCGGTCGGTAGAAATCGACGTGGCCACCGACCGCGATCGGCTGGACGCCCTGATCCGCGAGGCTGACGTGGTCGTCTCAACCGACTCTCCAGCCACGGCCAAGTCCCGACGGCTGGCATACGCAGACATCCAAGCGCTCAATGAGGCGGCAGTCTACTGCTCGATCACCGGCTTCGGACCAACCGGTCCCTACGCCGAGTACCCCGCATACGAGGCGCTCGTCTCCGCCAAGTCGGGACGCATGCTGTCGTTCTCGGGCCAGCGACTCCGCGAAGGCCCCGGCTTCGCCGCGGTGCCCGTAGGCACCCACGGAGCGTCGCAGGGCGCCGTCCAAGGCATCCTCGCAGCGCTCATCGAGCGTCAGCGCTGCGGGCGCGGACAGATCGTCGAAACCTCACTGCTCCAAGGGCTGATGCCCTTCGACCTGCTGCAACTCCTACTCGTCCAACTCGCAGAACGCGACCCAGACTCCTTCCCTCAAGTCTTCAACATCGGCGGCGGCATGCCGACGCTCAACTACCACCCGGTCATGACTCGCGACGGCCGCTGGATCCAGCTCGGCAATCTGCTCGAGCACCTCTTCTACGCCTTCATGGACGCCGCGGATCTCACTCACCTCTTCGCGGAGGAGCAGTGGCTCGGCGGACAAGCGGAATGGACGCCGGAGGCGCTCGAGGAAATGCGCGACCGCATTCTCGAGCGTATGCAAGAGAAAACCTGCGACGAGTGGATGGAGATCTTCCGAGCCCAGGGCAACGTCGCCGCGGAGCCGTTCACGCCCACCCATGACGCCGTCGGCAACCATGACATGGCAGCCAACGGCGACACGATCACAATCGAAGATCCCAACCTCGGACCGATCAAGCAGCTCGGTGCCATCGCGCATCTGCGCGGGACCCCTGCCGAGATCGCGCGTCCCGCACCAGCCATCGGTGAAGCGAACGGCCTCTCATGGACGTCCCGAGACGACATCCCGATGTCCACCAGCCCCAACGGAGCCAACCCCTCGGGCAAGCCGCTCGACGGCTTCACCGTCCTTGAGTTCGCGACGATCATCGCCACGCCGATCGGTGTCTCGATGCTCGCCGACCTCGGCGCGCGCGTGATCAAGGTCGAGCCGATCGGCGGCGATCCCTTCCGAGAGATGGGCGGCGGCCCCTTGCGCGGCCTGCTCGCCTCGAAGACAAACGCGGCTAAGGAATCAATCTGCATCGACCTCAAGTCCGCTGAGGGACAAGCCATCGTCGCGGAACTGATCACTCAGGCTGATGCGATTGTGCACAACTATCGACCGGGTGTCCCCGACCGACTCGGCATCGGCTACGAGACCGCCAAAGCGATCAATCCCGAGATCGTGTGGGTGTCCGCCAACGGATACGGTCCCGACGCGCCTGGCGCCCGCCGACCGTCAGCGCACCCGATTCCTGGCGCCGTCATGGGTGGAGCGCTATTCCAGGCTGGCTCGGCGATGCCGCCGCACGGCTGCGAGACGATCGAGGAAATCCGCGAGGCCTCCCGTCAGCTCATGCGCGCGAATGAGGCCAATCCTGATCCCAACACAGGACTACTCGTCGCCTCGGCGACGCTGCTCGGGCTATACGTACAGCGTCGATACGGAATCGGCCAGGAGATCTACGTCAATATGCTCACGGCCAACGCCTACGCCAACAGCGACGATTTCCTCCAGTACCAAGGCAAGCCACCGCGTCGACAGGTGGACGCCGAACTATACGGAACGTCGCCGCGATATCGGTTGTATGAAACATCCGAAGGTTGGGTCTTCTTCGCTGCACCAACCACGGACGAGTGGGACGCCTTCTGCGAAGCGTGTAGTGATACTGCACCTCTTCTGCGGGACATAAGTCTCGATGACGACGACGCGTTGACCGATGCGCTCGCAAAAGTATTCGCGCAGGACAGCGCCGACGAGTGGGAGCGCCGACTGACCGCTGTCGGCGTCGGTTGTGTCCGAGCCGACGGAGCGTCGTGCGGTCAGTTCTTCGCTCACGATGAGCACGCGCTAACGAACAACTTCAGCCCAGTCGCCGCACACAAACGACTAGGCGAAGTCCGTCGTTGGGGTCCGCTCACAAAGTGTGCCGGAGGACGAGACGACTACGGCCCCGGCGTCCTCGCGGGTCAAGATACAAACGCCATCCTCACCGAGGTCGGGCGCAACGCCGACGAAATCGCGCATCTGCGAGAGTCCGGCATCGTCTGGTCGGAGGCGGTGCAATTGTCGTAGCGTTCGCGACTGCAAACACCAGTAGTATCGTACTGATGTACGATATAGTATGTGAGTGACCAGAAATGAGCTACTCAAACGTCTGAAGCGCTACGCTCGCAGGAACGGGCTCGAGTTTGCCTTCCACCCTCAAGACGGCAAAGGATCGCACGGTGCGGTACATCTTGGCGAACGAAGCTCGACAGTGCCTCACGGCGAGATTCGCAGGGGTACCCTGGGAAGTATCCTGAAGGACTTGGACCTCACACGAAAGGATCTATCCGGATGAATCACGCCTATCCCTGCTGTGTAACGCTCGATCAGCTGGAACTGGCAGCCACTGGCCGCATCGCGTTTATGATTACGTTTCGTGACGTCTACGGAGCCAACACTGGCGCCTGGTCGTGGGATGAAGCGCAGTACATGGCGAGCGATTGCCTTCGAGTGGCCTTGAGCTTCTATACCGAGAAGGGCGAGTCCCTACCAACCCCGAGCGCGCTGCAGCCCGGTGAGATCATGATTGCGCCTCCGCCGATTGTCTCAGCGAAGCTGGCACTCTATACCGCGATGCGTGAACAAGACGTCAGCGTCGCGGAGCTGGCCGGCCGACTCGAAATCACCGAACCCGCTGCCGCGAAGCTGATCAAGCTGGACTACGGATCGCACATCGCCACGGTCGAGCGAGCACTCAACACGCTCGGCCTCACCCTGATGGTCGACGCACAACCGCTCCCTCAGCAGCCGACCACTGAATCCCAATCCTCGTCCCTCGCCCGCACCGCTTGAGTCGGGCACAACTGGCATTGGACAACAGTAGGAGGCGCATATCAACCTCGCGTTCGTGCTGTGGATAGCCTTGCTGATCCCGCTGGCGTCGGTGTTCTGGCTCGGACCGGATCCGATCAGGACCCACGGCGTCCCGATGGATATCACTCGCCCCACGACCGTCCATGCCGGCCCCGAATCCGACTGGCGGATTCGCGCCTGGCTTCAGCCTGGCGATCAGATCACGGTCTACGAACGCACCACGATCAAAAGTCCTGACTCAGAGATTTGGCCGAATGCCTGGCTCCGCGTTTCGGCGAACGATATACACGGTTGGATCTCCGCACACAGTGTGACACTGATTCGATCGCGGCTGCTCCGCTTGCCTAAAGCGACAGTGGCACCGATCGTGAGCAGGGTAGATGTCATCCAGCAGGCCAAGTCGACAACTGCGCCTAATGCGCTGGACGCATTTGAAGTACGAGTCGACGATAGGCTCTTGGTCTATGGCCGAAGTGACGATGCGAACTGGATCGCGGTCCACAATCCTCGCTTCAGTCGCAATGATGAAAGGCCCACCTGGTCCATGGGTTGGTTACCGGCCGACCATGTCGTACTTGACGACAGCAGATCAATTGTAGACTTGCCGAAAGTTCTCATGACCGGCTTATCGGTCGCGAATGTCGATGGACAAGAGAGCGCGCTGCAACTGGACAGTAGAGCATTTTGGGATACTTGGGCCTGGGATCAGAGCTCAAACTCGATCTGGTTCAACCGATCCATCCCTGACGATGGAGAGACATCGCGCAATCAGCAGACTCGCTTAAGCCGGTTCGACTTCTCTCAACAGCCGGGCAGACCTTTGCGGGGCGACCAAGTTGATTACGACTTCCAGGGCCATGTCCTACCTTCCCCCGTTGGTGGAGCGGTTCTGGTGCGCGCCTTCGGTGTGTATGATCAACCCTACGACCACGCGATTGTCCTGCAGCGCGATGGTACGACGCGAACATTGGATCGTCAACGATCGTTTTTCGCAACAGATGGTTACATTCCTTACAGCTACTACGCAACATGGTCACCCGGCGGCCGTTCGGTAGCGCTCGACGACACTGTGTCACTATCGGGCGAGCGCCAACTGGCGGTCATCGGCCCGGATGAGAGAACCACAGTACCGGGCAACCTATGGACAAACAGTTTTCACTGGACCTCGGAGCGAATCTACGCCTTGCACGAGGGATTGGTCCTACGTTACTTCACGACCGGTGAAGTCGACACTGAGTTTCATGCAGTCGCGGCCGACGGTTTCGATGTCTCAACCGATGGCCAATACATGCTTTCGTGGGTTCACAGACCGGATCGGATCGCGACACTCATGAGCGGTTCAGGTGCATTCATTCGGTCATTTCGATATAGCGAGATCCCTCAGTTCTCAAACGATGGATCGTTTATCCACTACGCGTTAGACGACGAGATCATCATCCAGCAAACCACGAGTGGCGACCGACAAGCGTTCGGAATGTTGCGCGAACAGGGACACTATTGGCTGTCGCCCGATGACACACGGCTCGCATATGAGTCTCGCCAGGGGCTACGGCTCGCTGATCTGCGTGCGCATACCCGGTACGGGCCGGTGATCATTCCGCGATCTCGGATTGCAGACCAGCGCTGGGCTCCGCGATACCGAATCGGTGACCTGCGCTGGGCACCCAATAGTCGCTACTTCGCCGTCGAACTACCGAGCGTCCGTTGGCCGAGACTTACCCTTCCGGCCGACGAACCGATTACGGAGGACGGTCTAGCGCGGGGCTGGCTGCACAGCCAGCTTCGTGTGTACTCGGCCGACGGGGTCTTGGTTCGCGCGTGGCGCGTGCATTCGGGCTGTGAGCCCCTGCGGTGGTCGCCAGATAGCACCATGCTCGCATTCGGCGGACCCTCGGGCTGCGCCTAAACTGAAGAATAACGCGAGGAGCAAAACATAGGATTCAGAGGTTGAACAGAGTGGTTCCTGAACTCAGTGCGACCTGCCCGGTCTCTTCGTTGGGGTTCTTGGGTAGTGAACTGTTGATCCACTCATAGTGATCACCACCATGGCAGCCGCCGTTTTCTGTGTATGCGGTATCGATGTGGACATGTCCGTTGTCGTTCGGCTCAGCCGAGCAGTCACCGGTTGTCCAGATCGCCCCTAGCGTGATATTGGACGTGCTGTATGTACCGATTGTGCCTATTGTGCCCCAATTCCCTCCAAACCCGCGAATCTGACTGGTTGGATTGACATGGTAGTAGCGCAGGCGGCGGACACCGCTGGCGGACGAGAGTTCAACATCGACACCGCATTTGCCGCCCCTGTACGACGTTGCGCGTGCACGAACCTGGCTCGCGACTCCGACATTGCTCGCGACTTGCAGGTAAACTGTCGCGCTCCCTCCGTTCGGCTGGGGCAGTACATCGAATGCGCGGCTGTCGTAGGCTGCGCTCTTGTGCCAATAGTAGGAAAAGGTAGGGTAGGGCCTTTCGGTACAGGCGTTTGTTCCCCTCGTCTGGAATCCGAGATAACCTGTGGAATTGAATGGGCTGCGGACTGCATAGAGTGCCAAGATCGACATCCTTTCGTGCTAGGGTTGCCTTCAGCAGGGAACTTAACGTAGGTGGCGAACGGAGGCTGCGATGCAAACTCGGCAACACCGGCCGTACATCTGGTGGGGGCAAGTGTGGTGGTGGCTGCCGGTGTTTCTCACGATCGCAGTAGGCGGTTGTGCGGATGAGATTCCGAAGGAGAGGGGGCTATCAGATCCTGACCAGTCGAGTCGCTATGCGGTGGTACGGGTGATTGGCGGGCCAGAAGTGCAGGTACCCATATTCTTTGGCTACCGTGATGAGGAGATTGGCTCTACACCCAGGGATGAAGTCACCGGAGGAACCACACTGACAGTGTATGGCAGAGACTATGCGGGCGAATGGCTGTTCTTTGTGTGGGGTTGGATATCAAGCGGCGAGGTGGATGCTATTGAAGGCGCGGTCTTCGAGTTGCCAGTGGTAATGGACCGTGGCCTATGGATAATTCCGGTCGACACCGAGCAGAACGCTAGGCAGATTGCCGCCGCCTCTCAGCGGAACACATGGCAGTGGGACCCGACCGATGCTGCGATCTGGTTTCATCGCTCCGACGACGAGTTTCATGACTATTGGGATGACGAGGGAATAAGCAAACACGTTCGGGTCAGTCGCTGGGTGGTTAGTGGCAGTCTAACCGGTCGGATTGATTATCATCTCAGCGGTTATCTGCTCGCCGCGCCCGTAGGCGGTGCCGTCCTGGTTCGCGCCAAGAATACGAGTATCCGGCCACTCGGTGATGTGTACATCTTGGAGGCTGACGGCACGACGAACCACATCGGTACACAATGTGACTTGTTGTACCCCAACTCGTTCGTACCGTTGGGCAATGATGCCGCCTGGTCTCCCGATGGCCGATATGTGATTCTCAGAAATGGACGTGTCGATGAAGACGGTAGGTGCATCCGTGAGGGAACTAACATTTTCGACCGCAACGGTGTGGTCGAACCTGACTTGACGGATCATGATGATCCGTACCGGCAAGCGTGGTATCGGTATCCACATTTCGGAGGTCAAGTTGGCAGAGTAGAAGCGTGCGATGACATCCCGCCGAACGTAGAACTGAGCGAGCGAGGCAACAGCTGCCAATGGTCACCCGACCGCCAGTGGTTCGTGACGATGCCTGGAGCGGTTGACAACCCCCACATCGGCGACTTGCTCATCTACGCCGCGGATGGTTCGCTCGTGCGTCGGTTTCTCGTACCGGGTTGGCCCTGCAATGCGTTCCAGTGGTCGCCTGACAGCGAGTGGCTCGCCTACGGCGGACCCACGGGCTGCGCCTAAACTGAAGGAGTAATGCGAGGAGCAAATCATGGGACTCAGAGGCGAAGCGGCGATCGTTGGAATTGCGGAGTGGAAACCGGAGCGTCGACCGACGTCGCCGCCCATCTTCACCCTTGAGCAGTGGGCCCAACTGGCCCGTGAAGCGCTCGACGACGCTGGCATCGACCCGTCCGAAGTCGACGGAATCTGTGCCACCAACATCCGCGAGTCCGACTCGTTTGTGCCGTCGACGATCACCGAGTACCTCGGACTCCAGGTCAACTTTGCCGAGGTCGTCGATCTCGGTGGCGCCTCCTGCGCCGCGATGGTCTGGCGAGCGGCCGCGGCGATTGAACTCGGTCTATGCAACGTGGTCGTGATCGCCGCGCCGTCGTGGCCTTCGCCCCGACCGCCGACTCCGCCCAGCGGCGCCAACAGTTGGCGATACGGCGCGTCCTCCGCCAACTACGGATCGCCTCAGGCTGAGTTCGACATCCCCTACGGCAACGTCGCTCAGAACTGTGGCTACGCACAGATCGCGATGAAGTACGGCGCCGAGTACGGCTACGACGCAGAGGCGCTCGCCAAGATCGCCGTCGACCAACGCGTCTCGGCCAACCACAATCCCGACGCCGTCTTCCACCACGTGCCGATCACCGTCGAAGATGTGCTCAACTCACCCGTGATCTCCGACCCGATTCACATGCTCGAGATCGTGATGCCGTGCGTCGGTGGTGCGGCGATCGTGGTCGCGGGCAAGGATGTCGCGCGACGCTCCAAGCATCGACCGGCCTGGATTTCCGGCTTCGGCGAGCGTGTGCTTCACAAAACGCCGACCTATGCCGAAGACCTGCTGACGACCGCACTGATTCCCGCGGCCGAGCAGGCGTTCACGATGTCGGGCCGCACCCGCGACGAGGTCGACCTGATCTCCGTCTACGACTGTTACACGATCACCGTCCTGATGACGATTGAAGATGCAGGATTCTGTCCGCGCGGTGAGGGTCAGGCGTTCGTACGCGAGCATGACCTTTCGTTCCGTGGCGATTTCCCATGCAACACCCACGGCGGACAGCTGGGCTTTGGTCAGGCAGGGCTAGCCGGCGGGATGTCCCACATCACCGAAGGTGCCCGACAGGTGATGCGTCGCGGCGAGACGCATCAGGTATCCGACGCCGACGTCGCGTTCATCACCGGCAACGGCGGACTGATGTCCGAGCAGGTCGCCCTGATCCTGGAGGGCGACTAATGCCCGACAGCACACCACAGCGTCCGTTGCCCACGCCGATCGATCGCACGCAACCATTCTGGGACGGACTGCGCGAACGCAAAGTCCGAATCCAGTACTCACCGTCGAGCGATCAATGGGTCTTCTATCCGCGATCGCACGCACCGCTGACCCTGAGCGACGACCTCGAATGGCGCGACATCTCAGGCGAGGGCACGCTCTACACCTACACAATCGCGCGTCGGCCAACCGCGCCAGACTTCGCCGGCGAGGAGCCGCAGATCATCGCCGTGGTGGAACTCGATGAAGGTCCTCGATTGACCTCCACACTGGTCAACGTTGGCGAGGACCAGATCATCGTGGGGAAGCGTGTACGTCCTGTGTTTGAGGACGTTCCCGGCACTGAGACAACGCTATTGCGCTATGAACCTGTCTAAAGGCCGACGCTGGCGCGCTGCGGCGCTGGTGTTGCTGGCGTCGGTGCTAGCTGTGGTGCTGATCGCGTGCAGCAGCGACGAAGCACAGCCCCTCGCCGCTGAGCCGACGTCGCAAGCGTCGGCTCAGCAACAGGACGCTGCCGCCGATCAGTCGCAGGAGTCATCCGCTTCGGAGTCAACTTCTGCGTCCACACAGACCTCCACGTCGACCGAGGAAGCAGAATCGCAACAAGCGGACCCAGAACAACGCCAAGAATCCGCTCCCGCTGAGGCTGCGGAGCAGGAGGAATCGCAGCAGCAGAGCGCTGCCAGCGATCAATCGAACGAGACATCCGACGCAGATGACACCGACGTCGCACAGCGCCTCGAACCTGTCCCGCTCGCGTTACAGCCGATCTTGGGCGGTTATCAGTTCCAGCAACCGATGGAGCTGCTGCCGCTGGCAGATGGATCGTTCCTGATCGCCGAACAGCGTGGATACATCACACGGTTCATCGATGACGACGGCGAGGTCGAGCAGTTCGGAGTGCTTGACCTGACGGAATCGACGAGCTTCGGCGGCGAACAAGGATTGCTGAGCATCGCGCTGCATCCCGAGTTCGAGAGTGATCCATTCCTCTTCGTCTACTACTCGCCGCGTGGCACCAATACGTCGCGGCTCTCACGCTTCCGCATCGTCCAAGGGATGAGTGTCCCAGCGACCGAGCTGGTGATCATCGAAATCCCGCAGCCGTACTCGAACCACAATGGCGGCGCGATTCGATTTGGTCCCGATGGCATGCTCTATCTGGGAATCGGCGACGGCGGTTCTGCCAACGATCCACAGAGGCACGGCCAGAATCGCGCGACCCTGCTCGGCACGATCATCCGTATCGACATCAATGACATTGATACGGCCACGCCCTATCGCGTGCCGACCGATAATCCATTCCTCGGAATCGCCGAGGTGCGACCGGAGATCTGGGCCTACGGCATGCGCAATCCCTGGCGGATGGCGTTTGATCCTGAGAGCGGACAGCTATGGGCCGGCGACGTGGGACAGAATCAAGTCGAGGAGATCATCATCGTCGAGGCCGGTGATAATCACGGCTGGAACGTGTTCGAGGGCGATGCATGTTTCCGCGGCGACGAAGCCTGCGAGGATCTCAACGACGCCGTGCCTCCTGTCGCCACGTATGGTCACGACGAGGGTTGTTCGGTCACCGGTGGCGTGGTCTATCGAGGCAAGGCGCTGCCATTCATGGACGGTGTGTATATCTTCGGCGACTACTGCTCGGGCACGATCTGGGGTCTGTGGCCAGACGACAGCTCCGAAACCGGCTGGACTCGAGACGTCTTGCTACAGGTCGACGAGCCGATTGCATCGTTCGGTGTCGACAATGACGGCGAGGTCTACGTGTTGACATTCAATGGACCGATCCTCAAACTCGTCCCCGAAAATCAGACACCGTAGTCTGGGAACACACGAAACGAGTCTCACGATGACGACCTCACGCGCATTCGGCACAACACCCGCGCCCCCAGTTCCCAGCGGTATGACTTGGCTCAACACCGGTCGCGAGGTATCCCTCGACGACTTCCAAGGCCGACTGCTGATTCTGCACTTCTGGACCTACGCTTGAATCAACTGTCTGCACGTGCTTCCGCAGTTGCGGAAGCTGGAACGCCGCTACGCCGACACCCTGCAGGTGGTCTCGGTCCACTCGCCCAAGTTCCCCACGGAACGCGAGACCGAAAATCTGCGCCAGGCCATTCTGCGCCTGCGCATTGAGCATCCGGTCCTCAACGACGCCGACTTCAAGTACTGGCAAACCTTCGGTGCGCGCGCTTGGCCGACCCTCTACTTCATCGACCCTCGAGGCAACGTGATCGGCATCCACGAGGGAGAGCTCACGGAGGGCATGGCCGCGCCGCTGATCGACGGCTGGCTGGCCGAGTACGAAGCGGAGCAGGTCCTCGCCCGCCGCGACCTCAGCCTGGTCCGCGAGACCGGTCGCGACAGCGCGCTCTCGTTCCCTGGCAAGGTTGCCTGGGATGATCAGACAGGCCGATTGGCGATCTCGGATAGCAACAATGACCGGATCATCCTCGCCGATATCGATGGCAACGTGTCGCATGTGATCGGTGGCTCCGCCGCGGGACTGCGCGACGGCTCGGCGAGCGAAGCGCAGTTCAATCAGCCGCAAGGCGTGACGTTCTATGGCGATTTCCTCTTCGTCGCCGACAACGAAAACCACGCGTTGCGTCGGGTCGACCTGCGAGACGGCAGCGTCGACACGATCGCTGGCACTGGCGAACAAGCGCGGATGTTGCCCCAAGGAGAGCCCGCCTCCCAGACGGCGCTCAGTTCACCGTGGGATGTCGCCGTGCACGACGGCGACCTCTACATCGCGATGGCTGGTATCCACCAAATTTGGCGATTGCCGCTCGGCGACGCGGCTGGCAGCGGCTCGTACGTCGGCCCCTGGGGCGGCTCCGGTCGCGAAGGCATCGTCGACGGACCGCGCATGCAGTCCGAGCTCGCTCAGGTGTCTGGCCTCGCGGTCGGGCCGAGTGGACTCGCCTTCGCCGACTCAGAATCGAGCGGCGTGCGCGAAGTGAGCTGGGACCCCGACGGTCAGGTGACCACCTTCATCGGCAAGACTGGTCAGGGTGGGCTATTCCACTTCGGCGACGTGGACGGCGGACGTTCAACGGCGCGGCTCCAGCACCCGCTCGATGTTGCCCGAGTGGGCGACGAGCTCTTCGTCGCCGACACCTTCAATCACAAGATCAAGCAGGTCTACCCGCTGACTGAACAGGTCAACACCGTCGTCGGAGGTCACGGAGACGCCTTAGGCAGCTTCACCGACCTCCAACTAGACGAGCCCGGAGGCCTCACCAACGGCCCCGGCCGCTCACTCCTCATCGCCGACACCAACAATCATCGAGTCGTCCTGCTCGACCTGGAGACACGACAAGGTCGGGAGATCCTGCTGAATCTGGACTAGGGCGTGTTCACATGGGACCGTTCAGTCCAGGAGTTCCCGTCATACCTGCTGCGATATCCGTCGTAATCGCTGAGATATCCGTCAAACCTGCCGAGATTTCCGTCACACCCGCGCTCCGCCGCGGGTATCTCGCTGGACGCAGGACATGTGTCACACGGGCGATGCCTGCGTGACAGCACCGATGTCGTACTGATTGGATCGAGATTCCCGCGGCTGCGCGCGGGAATGACGGTGTTGGATGACGGAGTTCGTGAATCAGGCAGGGGCCTGCGCACGCTGACAGGGCCTAGAACGGCAGGCCGATGGCCTTGGCGAGGAAGGCCATCCACTCTCTCGACTCCCGAAATCGCTCGATCGAGTAATCGACAAAGTCGGGACCGATGACGTCGTCGAAATCCATTGGATGCGTGACGATGAAGTGCTTGCGCTTGATGTCCTCAATCATCGGATCGTCGGCCGAGAAGCCTCGCGGCGGACGCTTCAACTTGTCACGGTGACCGTCGAAGTTCCAGTCATCCGACTCGGCGATCTGCTTCAACTCCAGCCACTCTTTTGGATGCTCAGACACGGCGCGTCGATACGCGAGCAGGGCGTCGCGGTCGGGCATCCAACTGCCAGCGCCGATGAAGCACTCACCGACCGAGATGTGTACGTAGTAGCCCGGCGCATGGACATCCTTGCCCGACTCGTGACGAAACTGAATCCCAATATTGGTCTTGTACGGCGTCTTGTCACGCGAGAATCGGACGTCGCGGTAGATGCGCATGAGGGAGCCACCCTGTTTGCGGTCGGATGCCGTCAGATGTGCCGAGATCTGTTGCAGCGGCCCTGAGACTCGCCGGATATATTCTTGCGCCGGCTCTCGTAGAACGCGCTCATAGTCGTCTTTGTGCGCGTTGAACCACTCGCGCTCGTTGTTCGCCGATAGCTCGACGAGGAAATCGAATAGCTGCTCGGTGAACACGATCTCATCACCTATCTCGACTTCGACACTCAATGACAGCGCCGTGCGTTCAGGTGTTGAGGGTATCGGGCGCGTGGTCGGGAGCTCGGTAGCGACTGATCGATCGCCAGAGCAGACCGATCATCAGCGTTGCGCCCAGTCCGATGGCGCCACCGAGGAAGTAGGTGTTATCGACACCGATCTCGTCGCCCCACCAACCGACCCAGATGATGCCGAGATTGTTCGCCGTCTGCGCCATGAGGACCATCACCGAGAACGCGCGCCCGCGCATTTCGTCTGGTGTCGTCAGGTGGACCGTGACCTGTCGCACCGCGACGGTGACCGCGTCGGCGGCACCGAGCAGGGCGATCACCATCATTCCCACCCACAGAAATGGCGCAGCGCCGAGTGCAAACAACAACGCCGCATAGACCGCCGAGGCGGCCAGCACCATGATCCCCTTGGCTCGGTAGTTGACCAGAAACAGCGCGAGCAGCATCCCGCAGGCGGAACCGACCGCATTGACCGTGCCCAACGCGCCCGCCGCGCCGACACCGGCCATGAACAATCCCGTCGCGAGCAGTGGCAAAATCTCGCGGTAATACGAGATCACCGTGATCCCCCAGTCGAGAATGAACAGACCTGGCAAGATCGGATGTCGGAGGATGTAGCGTCCGCCTTCAATCACCATGCGGATCGTGGACTGCTGCGTGGTGACGACGCGCGCCGAGGTGTGGATCAGAGTCGGCATCACCGCGGAGACTGCAGCGAACCCAGCAGCGACCCACAGCATCCCGATCGCATCCAGCCCGATCGCCAACCCAGTGACGATCAACCCGCCGAGAATCCAGCCGCTCATCTGGGTGCTGGTGTCGAGCGTGACCGCAGCGCTCAGATAGCGCTGAGGGACCACGCGCGGCGTGATCGTCGCTCGAGCGGGCGCGACGAAGGTCGCCAGACCACCCAATACGCCGAGTGCGACCCAGGCCATCCAAAACTCGAGCACGTCTGCCGTCGCCGCCGCAGCGACGAGCACGAGAATCGCGAGTACACCGGTATTCGCGCCGGCCATCAGCCAGCGTCGGTCAAATCGATCGGCGAGCACCCCGCCGTAAAGCACGCCGAATGCCTGAATCGGCAGTTGGACGGCCCCAATGATCGCCACCTCGGTGAACGATTCTGCGCCGGTCTGATCGAGGAACCACTGCGGGATCGCGATGAACCGAATCTGTTGCGCGATAATCATGCACAGCGCCGCGACCCAGAGCACGCGATAATCGCGAATGCCGAATAGGCTACGCAGCGGCGGCCGAGTAAACGTCGGTCCCTGGCTCACGTCGGTTGCCAGCGTTTCCGCAGCGTCTCAGGCATACTGTGGAGGTAGCGTCGTCGTACACGGGGCATATCTGCGGAGGGTATCGCCCAAGAGGACATCAGGGGGAGGTCACGATGAAGGTCGGAATCTATCTGCCACAAGCAGGACCGGGAGCAACCGCCGAACAGATCGCCCGAGTCGCCCAGAGCGTGGAAGGCAACGGCTACGACTCCTTGTGGGTCTACGACCACGTCGTCCTCCGACCCGACCAAGGCTCGGACTATCCCTACACCGAGGACGGACGCTTCCTGATCCCCTCGGACGTTGCGTTCCTGGAGCCGTTGACGTTGTTGACCTACGCCGCTGCAGTGACGGAGCGGGTCGAGCTGGGCACCGCGGTATTGGTCGCGCCGATGCGCGCGCCCGTCTTGCACGCCAAGATCATGGCCACGCTCGACCACCTGGCCGGCGGCCGGCTCGTGCTCGGAGCGGGCGTCGGCTGGTGGAAAGAGGAGTTTGAGGCGCTCTCGATGCCGTTCGACCGTCGAGGCGCGCGCATGGACGAGTACCTCCAGGTGCTACGCGATCTGTGGGAGAACGAGATCGGCACCTTCGAGGGTGAGTTCTACAACACCGCGGGATGGTACTGTCGGCCGCAGCCACCGCGCCGCGTGCCGATCCTGATGGGCGGCAACAACAAGCGTGGGCTGCGTCGGGCCGGACGCTTCGCCGATGGCTACCTCGCCAATCCCGCGATGCTTGACACGCTCGATGAAGATTGGGCCGCAGTGAAGACCGAGGCTGAGGCGAACGGTCGGGACCCATCGCAGCTCACGCTGGGTATCAATCGGATCACGGTGCTGAGCGAGGACACGATCGACGAAGCGGCGCAGGCGCTCGGGGCGATGAAATCACGAGGCTTCGACTTCGCGATCGCCAATCTGCATCCCGCCGCCGACGCCGAGGCAGTCCTGACCAAATTCGCCGAGCAGCATCTGGCCAATCTCCAAGGCGGGTAGCCTTTCAACGTTCGCGCATTTCGCTTTGATGGGATTGGACAGAATGAAGAGTTGCGGCGCTAAGTTTTGATTGCTGATACCGTGATTCAATGATCTGGGGCCAATCTTGAATTGCGGAGGCAACCGTGAAGCGTGGGGACAATGGCAACTACTCCATCACAGTGGTTGGGAAGGAGCAAGTCAACGCGTTCGTTCCTAGGCCGTTGCCGCCTGCGCCTCCACTCGATCTCTCGACCATGCAGAGAGACATCGAACGCGCTGGCATAGCGCTCGGACGCTTGGACTCAGAATCTCGGCTCCTGCCGGATCCCGACTTGTTCGTCTACGCCTATGTGCGACGGGAAGCGCAGCTGTCCTCGCAGATTGAAGGTACGCAGTCGTCATTGTCTGATCTATTCGAGCTAGAGCTGGACGGCATTGGATTGATGGATGATGACGCGGCTGAAGTGTCCAACTATGTGGCAGCGCTTGACCACGGGATGCGGCGCATGAAGCGTGGCTTTCCACTGAGCAACAGGCTGCTGCGGGAGATGCACGAACTCCTGCTCAGAAGCGGTCGCGGCAGCCAGGCGATGCCTGGTGAGTTTCGTCGCTCTCAAAATTGGCTCGGCGGCTTGCGGCCAGGCAATGCCGTCTATGTGCCGCCTCCGCACACAGAAGTGGAACAGTGCATGGGTGACCTAGAACGGTTCATTCATGAGTCTAACGATGGGCTGCCAGCTCTGATTCGCGCCGGGCTCGCACACGCGCAATTCGAGACGATCCATCCGTTCCTCGATGGAAATGGTCGAATCGGACGGCTCTTGATCGCGTTCATCCTGCACCAAGAGGAAGTATTGCGAGAGCCACTGCTCTATCTGAGCCTGTATCTCAAACGACATCGCTCGCGATACTACGACCTGCTGTCGCAGTTGCGCGACGATGGCGATTGGGAAGCCTGGCTACAGTTCTTCCTGACCGGGGTTTGTGAGACGGCCGAAGACGGCGTTGAGACAGCTCGGAAGCTATCGCAGCTATTCTCTGAGGATCGAAAGTCGATCGCGCATCAGGGTCGAAGAGCCAACTCGGCATTGCGTGTCCACGAAGTTCTGATGAGGCGTCCTGTGGTGTCGATCCAGTACCTGCGGGAGCAAACCAGCCTGTCCTGGCCTACCGTCTCCTCGTGCATAGAGTTGCTAGTGGACCTGGGGGTGGCCAAGGAAATCACGGGTCGAAGGTATGGGCGGTTGTTCGCGTACGGTGCTTACATCGACATCCTCAGCGAGGGCACTGAGCCGCTCTAGGGCGCGAGTAAGCTGAGACGCAGCACACACACGAGGAGATGCTCAATGGGCGACACCGTTACCTACGAACGCAGCGGCCGGATTGCCACGATTACCTACAACCGGCCCGAGGCACTGAACGCGATCAACCACGAGTTGCGCACCGACCTCAACGCCGCCTGGGAAGAGTTTCGCAATGACGATGACGCCTGGGTCGGCATCGTCACCGGTAGCGGGCGCGCGTTCTCGGCAGGCGCCGACCTGCGTTCGCCCGCGCCGCCCGAGGAACACACCTTCTGGGAAGTGCCCTCGCTGACTTCGCTGGAGTCGGGCATGGAAATCTGGAAGCCGACGATCGCCGCCGTCAACGGCTTCGCGCTTGGTTTCGGCCTGACACTCGTTGCCGCCTGCGATTTCGTCATCGCCTCAGACCGCGCACAGTTCGGCTTCCCCGAAGTGCAGATCGGCGTACCGACGATTCAGGGCTCGATTCGGATGCCCAAGCGCGTTGCCTGGCACTACGCGATGGAGTTGCTGCTGATCGGCGACCGGGTGGATGCCTGGCGGGCCAAGGAGATGGGTCTGGTCTGGGAAATCGTGCCCCACGACGACCTGATGCAGGCTGCCAACAATCTGGCCCAGCGACTATGCAAGGGTGCACCGCTCGCCGTGCGGGCGACCAAAGAAGTCGCGCACCGAGGTCAGGAGCTGCCATTCGTCCAAGCGATCCGCTTCGGTGAGACCATGCGTCGCGTCGCCCGAGAGACCGCCGACGCGAAGGAAGGTCCGCAAGCATTCCGCGAGAAGCGTTCGCCGGACTGGGGCGCTCACTAATGCCCGCCGACGGTCGTCGCTTCTACCGCGCAGCCAGAGTCGCCAATGCAACGGTGGATGCCTGGCTGCCCGACCACGCGGTCGGTATTGCGAACGGTAAAATCTTCGACGTGCTGCCCGCGTCGGACGCGCCGGCCGAGGAGGTCGTTGACCTCGGCGACGTCTCGCTGCTGCCTGGCCTAGTCGAGGGGCACACCCACATCCCTTGTCCGCCACGTGTTGACGCGTTCGACATCATCTCGCAGGAACCGAACGAGCCCGCGCTGATGCGAGCTGCCCACGCCGTGGGACTCGCTCTTCGCAGCGGTGTCACCACGATGCGAGACCTCGGTTCCAAGAACGAGGTCGTGTTCGCTGTCCGTGACGCGATCGCGAACGGTGTCATTCCTGGCCCGCGACTGCTCGCCGCCGGCGCGCCGATCACACGCACGATGGATCACTGCTGGTTCTGGGGCGGTGAGGCCGACTCACCCGAGTCCGTGCGTGCGATGGCCCAAGCCCATGTCGACGATGGCGCCGACGTGCTCAAGGTGATGGCCTCGGGTGGGAACTTCACCCCGACATCGAATCCCCGCGACCGGCAGTATCCGCCAGAGACGATTCGCGAGATCGTCGAGGCAGGCAAGTCAACCGGCATCGATGTCGCGGCACACACACACGCAGCCGAGGGCATTCGCGCGGCCGTCGAAGGCGGCGTCCGACACCTGATTCACTGTCGCTGGCTCTCGGCCGATCCGTCGGAGGGATTTCGCTACGACCCTGACCTCGCGCAGCGAATCGCTGATGAAGGCATCTGGGTCAACCCCACAATCGGGCTGGGTCTGCTCGCCAGTGAGGCGCGCGAGCGCGGTGATGCCTCGCCGCGTCGCAACCCCAATCTGCAAGGACCGTCGCCGCGCGAGCAAGGGCTCGAGATCCTGCGTGACATGCGCGACCGCGGTGCGCGTTTCACCTCAGGGCTCGACATGGGCATGGCATACGCCGACTTCAATCGCGCCACCGCCGAGGCCTGGTCGTTCGTCGAAGATGTCGGGCTCACCCCCTGGCAAGCGCTGCAAATCATGACCTGCGACACCGCAGCAGCTGTCGGCGTGGGAAGCGAAGTCGGCCGTCTGCAAGCCGGATTCGACGCTGATCTCGTGGCCTTTGCCGGAGATCCCGCAGCCAACATCCGCGCCCTCGATCGACCCACATTCGTCCTCCAACGCGGCGAAGTCATCGTCCCACCATCGTGAGATGGTCTCGTGTTGGCTTGACTGACGTCGCGGCACCCCTGACTATCCTGCAATCCATACTCGAAGATGCCCAAGCCACCGATCATTGAGGAGCCATCCATGTCCCAGCAGACCCCAGAACGCAACATGCCTCCCGTCGCGCCAGCGCTCGAGGGCGACCCCGTACCGCCTCCCGATGACTCACGATTCGTGATCAAGCCGGTCGACGATACGCCGGTCAGCGTCGGTCGAAACATCCACTCGCGACGTATGTTCACGACCGTGGAAGGTCGCTTCGAGAGTTCATTTCAGTTCGTTCTCCATAACGTGCTGCCAGTCGGCGAGACCAATGTGCGACACATCCACGAGAACATCGAGAAGGTTTACTACTTCCTCAAGGGCAACGCCGAAATCGACTGCGGACCCTGGCGCACCACGGCCACAGCCGGAGACTTCCTCTTCTTCCCCGCCGACATCGCCCATCAGATTTACAGCCAGGGCCCCGAGGACCTGGAGTTCATCGTCTGCGCCGCCCAGACCGTCGGCGAAGCTCGGGGAATGTCGGACGGCGGGCTGCTCGAGTCCACTGGCGAGGACAACGACTAATGGCCGACCAGGACGCAACCGAAATCGTCCCACTCGAACCGCTGCGCGAGTTCGGCACCGCCGTCTATGAGGCCTGCGGCGTACCGCCCGCCGATGCCGCGTTCACGGTCGAGATTCAACTCACCGCCGACCTCCGAGGCGTCGACACGCACGGATTCCAGCGACTCGGCTGGTACGCAGGACACCTGCAGGCGGGTCGGTACAATCCCACGCCGAGCCTTACGGTGATCAAGGAAACGCCGGTCTCACACGTCGTCGACGGAGACGGCGGGATCGGCCAACTCGTCGTCGCCCGAACGATGGAGCGCACGATCGCCAAGGCCAAAGACACCGGGCTCGCGCTCGGCACATTGCGGAACAGCAACGACTGGGGCATGGGCGCGTTCTATCCGATGATGGCCGCCGCTGAGGGCTTCGTCTCGTTTTGCACGACGACCAGCGTGCCGACGCTGGCACCGTTCGGAGCTCGAACACGAATGACCGGCAACAATCCCATGGCCTTCGCCGCGCCGAGGTCTTCAGGACCACCCGTCGTGCTCGACATGGCGCTCACGCCCGTCGCATTAGGCAAAGTCATGCGAGCCCGAGCCGAAGGTCGGGAGATCCCCGAGGAGTGGGGTTTCCAGGACCTCGAGGGTCAGCCCACGACCGACCCCGAGACCGCCATGTCGGGGATCATCCCGGCGTTGGGCGCCGTCTCGGCGTACAAAGGTTCAGGACTGAGCCTGTTCATGAACCTGCTCGCCGGCGCGTTGCCGGGTGGCTTCCACTCGAAAGACGTCAACATTGGCAAACGCGGACAGTTTCTGCTCGTGATCGACCCAGACATCTTCGGCGACCCGTCCGAGTTCGCGGAAGCGGTCGACTCCATGGTCGAGCAGATCAAGTCAGCCGATCCGTTGCCCGATGTCGCAGAGGTCTTCGCGCCCGGCGAGATCGAACAGCGAGCCTACGAAGAGCGCATCGCCGCAGGTCAAGTGATCTATCCAGCGTCAACCGTCCAAGACCTGCGCGACCTCTCAGCCGAGATGGGCATCGCACTGAGCGTTTGAGGCTGAAGATGGTCAAGACCCACGAGGAAGTGTCCGAGAGCCTGCTCGCGCGCGTCGACGAGTTGGTGAGTCTCCACAGAGCAGCGTCGGGAACGTATCAGGGACCACCGTTGCAGCGTCTGATCGAGCAGCTCGATGTCCTGAAGGTCGCAGCTCGAGCGTGAGCGTCGTCGGTTCTCGGTTTCCTCGTCAGCGCTTCATCCCTGGGTTGGTGATGCTGTTGGAGTTTCCGTCATGCCGGTGCAGGTGGAGACCGAGCGGGTCCCCGATCAAGTCGGGGACGGGAGGTGGGGATGGTAGGGACGGTCTCTCTTGCGGGGTGACTGTGCCGAGCGGAGCGAGATTCCCGCGACGTAGTCGCAGGGATGACGGAGGCTGGGCGTCACGGCATGACGGAGGTTGGCGTGGCTTAAGGGCCTCGGTGTTTGGGCTCATCGCTTACAGCCGACGTGCGAGCCCGCCCAAGCGGGCTCGCACGTCGGGTTTTCATAATGAAACGCTGAGTCGTTAGCGCTCGCAGACGACTCCGTCGTTGTCTCCGTCTCGGGCTGATGGCACGAGTTGCGCTGGGAAGCCTCTGCCGTTGCCTCGCGTCCCGCGCTGGCGTTCGACGCCCGCTGCTTCCGCGGCGCTGCAGGATGCGTACGTGACCTGCGTCGAACCTGTTTGCGTCGTCTGGTCAGAATTGGAGTCATTAGAGTCGCTCACCTGACCGAGGATGAACTCCAGTCGACCTGGCTGCTCGATGCGACGCTGATGATCGGGCTCGCACTTCTTGAGCATCAAGCGCAGTGCAGCAATCTCTGAGGTGTCGGCGCGCAGATTCCATTTCGCTTTGACCGCGATCCAATCGTGCGCATACTGACACCATGCGCTCTCCAGCGGTGGTTTCCACGATGCCGGATCGCGGGCGCCTTTGGATCGATTGCTCGAGGCCGAGACGGCCGTCAGCGCGCCTGGAAGGTCGAGGTCGTTGGCGAACGATTCCTTGCGCGCCGCGCTCCAGCGTGCCGCGCCTGACTGGTGCGCCTCCGCCAAGGGAACCAAGTGATCAATGTCGAGCGACGATGAGTTGCGGATCTTCTCGCCGTCGAACCAAGAGAGCCAGGCGCCGTGCTCGGGTTGGCAATTGTCGTCGATGCCTGAGATCAGCACGGCCTCGGCCAACAGCACTACCTCGCGCACATTGCAGCGGTCTCTGACCATGGCCCAGCCGTCCGGCTGGTAGTCGTCGCGGTCGTAGCGGACGCCGTTGTTGGACTCGAGCGCCACCGTGAGCTGACCGAGCAGCTCCTCGATCTCGGAGTCCTGAGTGTCGGATGTTTGCTCTTGTGCGTGACTGCTCAGCGCGCTGACCCCAAAGCCGCCGGCCAAGATCAGCAGCGCGGCGAGCACGATCCACATCATTCGTTTGACCATGGAAACCCAGTCCGTTCTCTGTTCGGTACAGAGAACGATAGCTGTTCGGAAGCAGTTCTTCTGACATAGTTCCCAATGTGTTCCGAAGTCGGACGGGAGTCGGCGATGAGGCGACGGCCGACGCATTATCCTGAAGTGGCACTTGAGAGGAAGCCCGCTATGGTCAGCGAAATTGTCTACTCCTGCGACTCCCACGTCGTTGAGGGACCAGAAGTCTTTGATGGATTGGTGGAGAAGTTCGGCGACCGCGCTCCGCGCGTCGTCGACGGCTGGAAGGGGCGGCAGGGCGTCTACCTCGCCTGGCCGCAGATCGACTTCGCGATGCTGGTCGGTCGGCTGGGCATCGCTGGGGCCAACCTCAACCTGCCCGAGACCAAAGAGAAAATGCAGCGCGGCTGGGATCTCATCAACCCGGGCGTCAAGGACCCCGTCGCCCGACTCAAGGAACAGGACACCGACGGTGTCGTCGGCGAGGTTATGTACCCGTCGATCAACATGCTCACCTACATGGTCGACGATGTCGAAGTCGTCAACGCCGTCTTCCAGCGCCACAACGACTGGATCCGCGATTACAGCTCGCATAGCCCCGAGCGGCTGATTGGCGTGGGCTGCATCACGCTGCGCGACGTCGAACTCGGTATCGCCGAGCTCGAACGCTGCGCCAAGATGGGGATTAAGGGACTCGCGATTCCCTGCACCGCGCCGTCCGACAAGCCCTACTCAGACCCCTACTACGAGCCCTTCTGGACCGCGGCCGAAGAGGTCGGTCTGCCACTGACGATGCACATCTTCTGTGGCGCGGAGCCCGGTATGGGACTGCCCAGCCACTGGGACGAAGTGGTCAGCTACACCCTCGCCCACGCGGCGGCCTGGAACACGATCTCCAACCTGGTCACCTCGGGCGTTTGCGAGCGACACCCCAGTCTCAAGTTCGTCATGGCCGAGTGGGAAACGGGCTGGATTGCCCACACGCTCGAGCGCTGGGACCACGCCTACTACCGTGCCCGCGCCGTCGACCGCACGCCAGAGCTCGAGATGCTGCCCTCGGAGTACTTCCATCGCAACTTCAACGTCACGTTCGAGGACGATGCGATCGGAGTGCAGACGAGGCACGGAATCGGCGTGGACAACCTGCTCTGGGGCAACGACTACCCACACCACGACGCGATCTGGCCGAATTCGCACCGGATTCTCGACGAGATCATGGAGGGCGTCCCCCAAGAGGACGTCGACAAGATGGTCTGGGGAAACGTGCAAAAGCTATACAACATCGACCGCTCAGCACTGCCTGTGTGAGTCGGATGGATGGCGGCAATCCCAGTTCTATCCGTTTGTGGTAGTGTTTCTGGACATTGCTATCGGATGTTCTGAAAGATCTTCTGAATCGTTCAGAAAGTCCTCGGTGCGGTTGGGTCTGCCGTCATGCCTAGAATTCACCCTGCTCCGCCCCTCAGTGTCCTGATCAAGCATCTGCCACAAGATGGTCCTCAGTCGCTCCAGAACATCCTGCCCGATGCTGCGCCAGTCGATGCCAAAGGACGCTATCTGCCCTGGCATCGTCTGCAGTATCGCGAACCGCCCGACGGCCAAACGATCCGCAGCTGGTGGGTCGCAACTCGACTGTCTCGGCTCGCTGGATCGCGGCGACTGCCGCTGCTTGACGGAAAGCAGCAGCCGTTCCGCCTGACTCGAACCGACCAACTGCTGGACAAGGTCGAGCGATTCCACCACGCTGCAATCGAGATTGATCAGCGCATCCGCGATGCAGCGCTCGTCGCCGAGAGCCAGCTCTTCGACGAATCGATTGCGTCGAGCCAATTGGAAGGTTCCGGCACCTCGACTCCAACAGCGCACGCCATGTTGGTTGCCGGTCGAAAGCCTCGCAATCTCGATGAGCGGATGATCGCCAACAATCTCAAGGCCATGGAGTTCGCAGCTGCCAGAGCACAGAACGATGTCCCATTGCGTCCCATTGACATCCTGGACCTGCACCGCACGGTCGCCGAGGGCGTACTGCACGATCCCAAGGACGCGGGCCGGCTCCAAGAACCAGACGAAATCCGAGTAGCGGTGTACGCACGATCACAAATCGTCCATGAACCGCCGCCGGCCGATCAACTGCCAGAACGCATCCAACGACTATGCGATTTCGCCAATGCGGACGATGGGTTGCAACCGATAATCCGAGCGATTCTGCTGCACTTCATGGTCGGTTACGACCATCCATTTGTCGACGGGAACGGGCGAACGGCCCGGTCGCTGTTCTATTGGTACATGATTCACTCCGGGTACGAAGCCGTGAAGCACCTATCGATTTCACGCATCCTGCAAGAGGCCCCTGCCAAGTATTCCCGCTCATACGAATTCGTCACAGCTGACGACGGGGACGTGACCTATTTCGTCGATCATCAGCTGGACATGATGCTGCGCTCCGTGGAACGGTTTGAGGAGCGCCAGGCCACTGCGTCGCGCAGGCGACAGCGGATCAGGGAACGCGTGACACCGACGCACGATCTCACAGAGCGGCAGATCGCATCCCTTGTGGAACTGTCGCGGTCAACAGACGGCAGAATCACAGTGGACGGTCACGCCCGTGTGCATAACATCGCGCTCCCTACTGCGCGCGCCGACTTGATGGAGCTCGTCGAACGAGGACTGCTAATCCGAGAACGTTCCGGTCGACGCTTCGTTTTCCGTCCCGCCCCCGACCTGCAGGAACGGCTCGGCCGAGCGCCCCGCTAACCTGTCTCTGAGGGGGGATCTCTGTGGCTACACTTCGCGAGCAGGCCGGTTTGCCTCCGGAGAGGGAACTGCGCAGAGTCACGCTGCAGGCGATGCGAAGCATTTCGCTGCCTGCCTCCAACGATGAAATCAACTCCGCCGTTGCCGACCGGCTCGAGCTGACTCCAGAACAGCGCGCGGTCATGCACTCAAATGGGACTCAATCGAAGCTCGCCTATGACACGGCCTGGGCCCGTACTGCGCTGAAGACGGCCGGCGCAGCTGAAAATGTCGGTCGCGCCCTGTGGGCGCTGACTGAGGAGGGGCACACCATCGCCCCTGACGTGGTCGATCAACGCTACGAAAGCCATCTAGCGGAACTCAAGACCAAGCGACCTGGTCAACAAGGCACCACGGCAGAATCTCCTCCAAGAACGCCAGAGGATGACAAGGGCGTCGATGACGACCTCGACTGGACCAAAGCGCTCAAAGACCGTTTGATACAGATGTCGCCCTCGGGTTTTGAGCACCTCTCCGCGGCTCTGCTGCGAGCAGCTGGATTCGACGAAGTCGAAGTCACTGGAAGCTCCAGCGACGGTGGAATCGATGGCATCGGCGTCTATCGACCGTCCGGGTTGATCTCGTTCCACATCGCTTTCCAATGCAAGCGGTATCAGGGATCCGTGTCGGCTTCTACCGTCCGCGACTTTCGCGGTTCGTTCATTGGACGCGCCGATCGCGGCATCATCCTGACGACCGGCACGTTCACGCGCGACGCTCGCGGTGAAGCCCAACGGGCGGGCGCTAACCCAATCGACCTCATCGATGGCAACGACCTTTGCGATCTGCTTCAGGAACACTCACTCGGCGTTCGCACGACCACACGAACGGTTGAAGACATCATGATCGACGACATCTACTTCAATCAGTTTGAGAACTAATCATGAGCAATATGCGTGCGGTCCTTCTCGATGTTTTGGTCGCCTTGATCATCCTCATCGTCGGTGGTGCAATCTTCACTAACATTGCCGGCGTCGAGGATGGCGAGACCGCGCCCGCGTGGGTCTCGATTGCGCCGCTCGTCCTGGCCATGGTCTACCTCGGTTGGCGAACCCTCCGACGAGGCCGACAACGTCGTGAAGCAGAGGCGGAAGCACAGCAGCCCCAGGTCGAGCACGAGCGGCACGACACCTGGGACGAGTTCGACGGCGCAATCGATACCCCGATGGGCGATTACGAGTGGCGGTCGCGTCTGGAATCATCAATTCGCAATCTCGGACGCGAGGGATTCGAGCGTTTCACCCTGCGCATTCTCGACGCGCTCGCGCTCACCGATGTCCGAGTGGTCCGAATCGCTTTTGACGGCGCCGTCGAGTGCGTCGCCGTCCGCGACGACGAGGAACGCGCGAGCGTCTATGCGATGTTCCGACGCTCGTTCGGTTCGTTGGGCGCCAACCAAATCCGCGATCTGCGCGCCGCCATGGCGCGTGAAGCCCCTGAGGCATCAACGGCGTTGTTTGTCTCCAACGGCGAGTTCTCATCATCGGCCATCGATGAAGCAGAGTCGGGCGATGTGTCCGTTGATCTGGTCGACGGCGACGAGTTGCTCGATCTCATGCACACGAATCGGTTGGGACTGATCTTCGATCAGTCGGGCCGAGTCACGGCCGTCGATGAGAAGTGGTTCCGCGATCTCCAAAGCGGCGATCCGTTCGCCGACGGCGACTAAGGTTTGGTGTTCACGATGGATGGTCAAAATGACTGAACAAGCGACCGTTGGCGTACTCCCCGGCGATGATGCGGCTCCCGAAGCGGTGCACGCGTCGATGGCCGTCCTCCAAGCGATGGAGCTGCCCATTGGGTTCGAAGTCCTGCCCGACGGCGCGGACTTTGCTCGCGAGATGTCCCGCGAGGAGGGCGAGCGACTGGTGATCGACACAGCCGAGCGTTGTGACACCGTGTTGTTCGGCTCGACGAATGGCCAAACCCCAGGTGTCGGATACTTCCGCTGGGGCAAACAGACCTTTGCCAACGTGCGGCCGATCAAGTGGCGACCAGGCTTCCGCTCGCCGATGGCGCAGCCTGACGGCATCGACTACGTCATCGTCCGCGAGAATCTTGAAGATCTCTACGCAGGCATTGAAGGCGATCTTTCCGAGGTCGCAGCCTCAGGCCTGGCCGACCGGCCGCGCTTCGGCGGCGTATCGCGGACGCAGGTACCGGGAGGATTCGGACACTTTGCCGAGGCTGAGGGCCGCTATGCGATCAAGTACTTCACGCGCGCGAATGTCGAGCGGGTGGCGCACTTTGCCTGCCGCCTGACCCAACAGCGCAAGGCCGAGGGTTACGCAGGCAAACTGACCTGCTCGGCCAAGACCAATGTGCTGGCCAAGACCGACGGATGGTTCGTCGAAATCGCGGCCGAGGTCGCCTCGGGCTATCCCGACATTGAGTTTGAGTCATTCATCGCCGACGACTTCGCCCGCCGGATCGTGGCATCACCAGATGAACTCGACGTCGTACTGTTGCCCAACCTGTACGGCGACATCTTCTCGGACGAAGGTGCGGGCACGATCGGCGGGCTGGGTCTGGCGCCATCCGGCTGCTTCGGCGAGGACTGGGCCTACTTCGAATCCGTCCACGGCACCGCCCCTGATATCGCCGGCATGCACCGGATCAATCCGACGGCGACGATGCTCTCGGCGATGATGATGCTGCATCATCTCGGACAGCACGAGCAGGCAAACAGTCTCGAGCGAGCCATCGACGAGGTCTACGCCGAGGGCCAACACCTCACACCCGACCAAGGAGGCACTGCCTCAACCGAAAACTTCGCCCAAGCGGTGATCGACGCGCTGTAGTCGGGTTCCGAGGGCTGCCCCTCTGGGGGAGCTGGCGCGGAGCGACTGAGTGGGCGCCGCCTACTGCCGTCAAGTTCGCGGCGGGGTGCCGACTCCGCCGATTCGGGGCAGCTCCCGCGTTGGGGATGGTCGAAGACGTGGCGGGAGCGCATGGGAGTCGAACCCACCCGAGACGGTGCGGACCGCCCCGCATCAGTGTTGAAGACTGTGGAGGACACCGGTCCCCTTCCGCTCCCAACCTCCGCTTAGGCTAGCGCCACCACCGCCGCACGAGGTCCATTCCCCACCGAAACTCTAATGTCCCCGCACCACCACCAATACCCTGTCCACCCAATCTCAGTCCCCCCGGTTCAACCAACAAAATTCCCCCGCGAATGCGGGGGTCTGCTCTCTCTCGCGACCCACCAAGCGACGAGAGCTGGCACCTCACGACCTGCCTCGCGTCAAAGCAGACTAGGATCAAGGTCACGCCACTCAGGATTCATGTCCTTGATCAGCTTTTCCTTCTCCGAACGTCGCCACTTCTTGATCCGAAACTCTCGAACGGCCGCATCCTCGAACGAGGCGTACTCCTCGTACCACATCAATCGCCTCACTCGATAGCGGGCCGTGAACCGACTGCCGATTCCCTGCCGGTGCTCCCAGACTCGACGGATCAGATCGGACGTTGCACCCACGCAGAGGGTGACCTTCCCACTGTCCGGTCGAATGCCCGCGAGGATGTACACGTAGAATCCGCCGTGGTTTTGCATGCTGTCCCCCTGTGCGGAGGGGAGGCTGGGGTGCGGAGAGGGAGAACAGTCCCCCGCATACGCGGGGGAACCGTACGTTAGCGCGGCGGCTTCGATGTTTGCTGGTCAGTGAGGTTCCTACCCCACGTAGAGCTCGATCGATGCTGGCTCGACCTTGGCTTCGAGGTCTTTCCGAAACTCTCCCCACCGATCTTCGTAGGTTGAGCGTCGGAAGTTCACGTGCAGACTGGCCGTGTTGGCGCTTTGTGTGCTTGATGTGATCTTGAAGCCGCTCAGGTTGGCTTGGAGGAATCGCAGGAGCTCCGACTCGTGTTGCGTGTACTCAGCGGCAGGCATGGTGATGATCAGGTCGCGCCCCCCCGCTCCGAGCTGTCCCAGTCCAGTGCCCGAGAAGATGCGTTGCCCAACCAGCACCAGCGCCACCGCGGCGAAGAGGATGCCGATCAGTTCGTAGTTGTAGGTCGCCGCGCCGATCGATGATGCGATCACGACGAGTAGGTAGCCAATCTCGGCCGGGTCTTTGATCGGTGTGCGGAACCGGACGAATGAGAGCGCTCCCAACAATCCGAGCGAGAGCGGCAATGACCACTGGATTGCGATGAAGAGCAAGGTGATCGCAGGGCCCGCGAGGAGGAACACACGATGAATCCCGGCTCCGCGCTGCCAGTCGCGATAGAAGATTACATACAGCGCATACGTCGCGATCGACGCGGCCAGCGACACGATCATCGCGAGGAGATACTCCTCCAGCGCGATCTCCGACGTCGGGCCCAAGATGTCGGGCCATGTAATCAAGACCAAGTCCATCGCGTTCTCCACTCTGTTGGTATCGCTTAGACGACGCGGTCGGCGCCGGAGAGCAGCTCAATCGCCAGGGCATACTTCGAATGCGCAGTACGGCGCAGTCCGAGCCGTCGCATGTGGTTGAGCTGCGGTGACAGGTCGCCATCGGACTTGAGCTCGACGACGGAACCGTCCGGGATGGGCAGCCAGATTGGGGCGCCACGCGGATTGGCAGCGCGGACATCGCTGTCTAGCGATGCCCGCATCAGGCCGTCGCTCGATCGCCAGCGAATGCGCCGATAGCGAATTAGCGCGGTCGGCTGGAGCGTCGACGCGAGGCCCAGTTCAGGGAAATCGCCCAGATCACGGAGTCGCCGATCCAGCTCCTCACGTTCGGGGATGATCAGGCCGAGCCGGTTTGGCTCGCCCGTTGAGGGAACGCGCACTCGCTGCTTGAGCGAGCGCACGCCGTCGCGGGACTTCAGCTCCAGCCAGGCGCCGGCATACGGATCGACCGGATCGCCATACCAGCGCAGTCGCAGCTTCTGTTTCCGGAGCTCGCCGTCGGCCGACTCCTGGTATGCGTCGAGGCTGGCGCTGTCGTAGTAGCAACTGGTGATCACGCCCGTCGGAAACTGAGGGTCGCGAGGCAGGCGAGCATCGAGCCACGCGGTCAGAAACGCGACGCGTGCTGTGGGAACCGGATACTTCCGCTCCTCGCGTGAATCTGATTGCGTGGATTCGGAAGAGACCGCCCGATCGGCTGCTTCCTGGCGGCGAAGTGTCAGCGTCATGCCGCTAGCCTAACCGCTTGTTAACCTCACACTGGAGGGTCCCGCGATGAGCATGCGAATCGGCGCTGGACTGGCTGTGGCGATCGCGGTGATCGTCGGGGCGGTCGTGTTCGCGACGACGAGCGTCTCACCGGCGCCTCGCGTGCCATCCCAGGCGGCCGAAGCCACGGTCGGCGTCGATCAACAGCGCAGCGACCCGAACGACATCGTCTTCGACCCTTCGACGGTACGAACCTACAACATTCTGATCAGCGATGAGCAGTTTGCCCGATTGAATGCGAATCCGACGGCGGAGGAGTATGTCGAGGCTGCAGTCGAGATCGACGGCCAACGCTATGAGCCGATCGGAGCTCGCTACAAGGGTTTCTTCGGCATGCTCCGATTTTGCTTCCAGAATGGACGTCAGGTCTGTGACAAGTTGTCGTGGAAGCTCAAGTTCAACCACTACGACCCCGCGCTGCGCTTCCATGGACTGAAGCGGCTCAACTTCCACTCGATGAACAGCGACGAGACACAAATGCGCGAGGTGCTGAGCTACGAGGCCTTCCGCGACGCTGGTGTCGTGGCGCCGCGAGCGGTCCATGCGCTGTTGCAACTCAATGGCGAGCCGTTGGGCCTGTTTGCGCTGGTCGAGGACATTGATGATCGGTTCATCGCCGACCGGTTCCGTGACCGTGGTCGCGGGGTGCTCTACAAAGAGGTCTGGCCGAACAATCTCGACGCACTGTGGGTGTTTCAGGAGAACCTTGAAGACGCGATCGCTCGAGGTCCGCTCAACGCTGCGGCGATGCAAGCGTTTTCTGCAGCAATCGACGCTGCCGAGACGCCCGAGCAACGCTACGACGCGCTGGTCGACCACCTGCAAGACCCCGACGCCCTGTTCCGATACCTCGCTGTCGACCGACTGACGGACAACTGGGATGGGATTGTCGCTTGGTACTGCCTGCCAGAGTGTGGGAATCACAACTACTTCTGGTATCAGGACGCGCTTTCGGATCGATTCACCCTGATTCCGTGGGACCTTGAGAACTCCTGGCGCTCGCCGAGCCCGATTCGCACCTACTTCCAAATGCCTGATTGGGACGACGTTCACGAAAGCTGCGACACGCGACCCGTGTTCCTGGACATTCCCGCTCGAGCGCCACACTGCGACTCAATCACGCATGCGGTGGTGACCGTCGGTTGGGAGCAATACATCGAGGCATCGCGTGAGCTGATGCGCGAGACGCTGTCTCGCGAGCTCATGCATGATCGCGTGGATCAGCTCGTGAAACGTCTCGATCCGCACGTCCGCGCTGATCCGAACGGCCCGGGATTCCTCGCCTGGAGCGAAGGCGTGAAGCGTCTGTACGGCGAGATCGACGAGCGCTGGGACTATATTGACGCCAAGATTGACGCATGGGACGCCAACGGCGAGGCGCCGGGAGCAGCCGGAGGAGGATGACGCGATGGCAAACCTCATGCTTCGAGGAGGTACCGTCGTTGACGGCAGTGGCGCGCCTGCGTTCCGCGCCGATGTGGCAATCGATGGCGACCGAATCAGCGCGATCGGTGATCTGTCTGCACAGACGGCGGCGCGCGAGATCGATGCCTCGGGACTGACCATCACTCCAGGATTTATCGATACGCATGCGCACTCGGACGGTGTCCTGTTGCGAGACCCAGTGCATGCGCATGGTCTCGTGCAAGGTGTGACGACTGAGTTCATCACGCAAGATGGCTTGTCTTACGCGTTGCTGTCAAAGGAAAATCTGGAATCCTACGGACGCTACATCGCCGGACTCTACGGTCCGCCGCCGGTCGATCTTGATATGTCGACGATGTCGAGTTTCCGCTCGCACTACGACGGCAAGGGCTGCAATGTTGCGGTGCAAGCACCACATGGACCAGTGCGATTAGAGAGCGTCGGATTTGCGGACGTTCCGCTTGCGGGAGCGGGTCTCGCGACCGCGGAGCGGATGGTCGCCGAGGCAATGGAACAAGGTGCGACAGGATTCTCGACTGGGCTGTCGTACTATCCCAACTCATACTCAAACACCGACGAATTGGTCGCGCTGAATAAGGTGGTCGCCAAGTACGACGGTGTCTACGTGACGCACATTCGCAATCACAACGATGATCGCGCACCCGACGGATCGGGCATCGTCGAGGCGATGAACATCGGACGCCGCTCAGGTGCGAAAGTGCATATCTCGCACTATCGAACCTTCCCGAGCAATGCTGGTGATATCGATTCGATCATGTCGGAAGTAGATCGGGCCAAGTTGGACGGTGTCGACGTGACGCTGGAGTGTTATCCCTACGCGGCCGCAGCGACGGTGCCTGGCTACTTTCTTCGCGGAGAATGCCATGTCGGAGGCATCGATCGACTGTTGGAACGGCTCGGCGATCCTGCATGGCATAATCGGCTGACCGATTCTCTGGAGAATCTGTTCCCGGGACGTAACGACGCGGCCTGCTGGACCTGGATCGGCGCTGAACATCTCAAGCATCTGGAAGGTGTGTCCTTCGCAGAGGCTGCCGCGCAGATGGGACTCACCGTGAGCGAGATGACGCTCACCGTCATGCGAGAGTCCGGGTTGCAGTGCGGTTTTCGCGACGCGATGCCCGCGAGCCCATCGGTGGCGCGACAAGTCGAAGCGGACGTGATCGCGTTGCTCTCGCGGGACGACTACATGGTCGGGTCGGATGGCATTCCGTTCGACGAAGGCATCCCGCATCCACGCGCCTACGGGACGTTCCCGCGGATCGTCGGGCGGTTGCGACGACGCACCGGCGCATCGCTCGAGCATCTGGTCCGAGGGATGACGTCGCTACCAGCGAGTCGTTTCGGCCTCACCGATCGCGGTCAGGTCGCTGAGGGATGGTTCGCCGACCTCGTTGCCTTCGACGCCGACGCGGTGATCGACACCGCTGACTTTGCCGACCCGCGAACTTCGCCGGCAGGGATTCCCTACGTGCTGGTCAACGGCGAAGTGGCGATCGATCAAGGACGGCCAACTGGCGCGTTGGCAGGTCGGTCGATTCCCTGAGCGACTCGGAGCTACTCGACCACGCCGTCGATGATGAGCTGCTGGAACTCGTCCTCGCTGTAGCCGCAGAGCTCTCGGTAGACGTACTCAGAGTCTTCGCCTAGCAGTGGCGAGCGACGTGGCATCGGCGGTGGCGTCTCGCTCAGTCGCCACGGCGGACTCTCGTAGGACATCTCGCCGATCACTGGGTGGTCGCTCGACCACCAGTGATTTCGATGCGCAAGTTGCGGATCGTCGTGCGCGTCGCGAACGTTGGAGGCACGGTGGGCGGCCACGCCGACCGCTTGCAGCGCCGCTTCGACCTCGGCGACAGTCTGCGTCGAGGTCCACCTGCTGATGCCGAGGTCGAGGTCGTCCTGCGCAGCCAAACGGCCGCCGGCATGGCAGAGCGAGTCGTTCTCCAGCCAATCCTGTCGATCGAGCAAGAGCGCCAAGCGACGCCACTGCTCATCTGAGGTCACGGCGATAGCAACCCAGCGGTCGCTGCCGGTGTGATCATCGGCGCAGGGATAGACGCCATGCGGCGCGTGGCGGAGGTCGCGATTGCCGAGTGGTTGGGCAACCCGACCGGTGTTGGCCGCGTCGATCACGCCCGCATCGAGCACCAAGGTCGACGCTTCAAACTGCGAGAGGTCGATGTACTGACCCTCGCCGGTGCGGCGTCGATGGTCGAGCGCGGCGAGGAGACCGATGATCGCGACGTGAGTGGCAACCCAGTCGGTGTAGGCAACGCCAGTGCCCACGGGAGGTCGATCGGGCCAGCCGGTGACGCTAGTCACGCCAGCGGTCGCCTGGAGGGTGAGGCCGAACCCACGGAACTTCGCGTGTGGACCAGTCTGTCCTTCCATCGACATCGAGCACATGATCACATCGGGCTTGATCTGCCGAACCTCCTCGTAGCTGAGACCGATTCGCTGCATGAAGCCGGGCGCAAACGACTCGGTCACGATGTCTGCCGTGGCAATCAGTCGCTTTGCTACTTCCGCTCCACTCGGGTGAGCCAGATTGATTGCCACCGATCGCTTGCCGCGATTGAACTTCGCGAAGTACGCAGACGCATCGAGCGATCCGTCGCCACTTGGTCTCGGACCGCCGGAGCGAAACGTGTCTGGTCGATGCGACGACTCAACGCGAATCACCTCAGCGCCGTGGAACGCCATCTGCATGGTCGCGTTCGGTCCCACGCCGACCCATGCGAAGTCGGCAATGCGAATGCCGTCGAACAAGTGCGCGCCGGGAATCTCGTTGCTGCTCATGGGAAGGAGGAACTCCTAGCGCCGTCGGAAGCTCGGGTCGCGGCGCTCCTTGAACGAGCGCGCGCCCTCACCAGCGTCGAGCGAGTTTCGCAGCCATGCCTGGTTGAGTTCCTCCAACTGCGCTTGCTGGGTGGCGTCGTTGTTCAGGGCGGCGTAGATCGCGCGTTTGGTCAGACCCATCGCCCAGGGCGCGCCCTGCGCCAGCCGATCCGCCAACGCAAGGGTTTCGCTCATCAGGTCGTCGTGGGCGACGACCCGGTTGGCGATTCCCAGTTCCAAGGCGCGGCTTGCGTCAATCGGATCCGACGTCCAGAACGCTTCCAGCGCTCGTGAGTGACCGACGAGTCGCGTGAGCGTCCACGAGGCTGCCCAATCCGGGCCCAATCCAATCTTGAGGAAGCCGGGATGGAAGCGGGCGTTCTCCGACATGATGCGAATGTCGGCAGACAGCGCAATCGCGAATCCCGCGCCGGCGGCGGCTCCGTTGACGGCAGCGATCACCGGGATTTCCAACTGCTGGAGTTCAGCGGTGAATCCGTAGCGCAGTTCCGTAGAACCGAGACCCGGTTGCGATTCAGCGGCGACACGTTCCTCGCGATTTGACAAATCGGCGCCGGAGCAGAATCCGCGGCCTGCGCCAGTGATGATGAGCGCACGCGCGTCTGGATCGGCCTTGAGGTCGACGACCATCTCGCGCAGACCGGTGCGGATGCGGCCCGAGAGCGCGTTAAGCACCTCAGGTCGGTTGAGCGTCGCGACGACGACTCCATTGGAGCGTTTCTCGATCAGCAACTGGTCATCGGTCATGGTCAGACTCTTTCAGTTTGCGATTGGCTCGTTGATGAGAGGATCTCGTCGTTGTGTTGTCCGAGTGTCGGCGCCGGTCGGGTCTGCCACGGCGTCGTCGAGAGCTTGAGCGGCGCGCCAGGAACCTTGAGCGGTCCCAGTGCTGGGTCGTCGACCTGATCGAAGAACTCGCGGCCCGCGAGCTGTGGGCTGTCGACGATGTCTTGCATCGTATTGACCGGACAGATCATCACGCCGTGATGCTGACCCGACTCGTACAGCGACTGCGCTCCGTGCGATGCGAAGAACGCTTCGATTTCGGCTTCCAGCTCTCGGACTTCGTCCTCGCTGGGGAGATTGTCGCCAGCGATGGAGATTCCCGCCCAGCGCACAGCGTCGAAGCGAGGCTCGACAGCTTCGGCGGACATCCACCGATGCAGGCGAGGCATCGACGCGGGCACACGCACAAATGCGACATAACCGTCGGCGCAGGGGTAGATGATTCGCGTCGCCTGATCGGCGAAGGCGCGCGCGCCGCCGGCGCGTTTGGTGATGATCCCGTCCATCTCGTAGTAGAGTCTCGCGTTGCCGAGCGTGTTGGCCATCGCCGCTTGCATTGACACATCGACATGCTGACCGCGCCCGCTGACGTGTCGTGCGTGCAGCGCGATCATCGCCGCCGAGCCAGCGTTCAGGGCGGTGATGTTGTACGCCTGCTCAACTGAGGGTCGCAGAGGCGCGCGATCAGGGTCACCGACCAACGAACTCAGTCCGCCAGCGACGTGGCCGATTAGGTCAGACGCGGCCCACATCGATTTCGGACCATTTTGTCCAAACGGCGTGATCGACACGTAGATGAGCTGTGGTGCGAGCTCATGAAGGTCGTCGTAGCCGAGCCCACGAGCGGACATCGCGCCCGGCGCGTCGGACTCGAAGAGGAAGTCCGTGGTCTCGCAGAGTCGGCGCAGGCGATGACGGTCGGACTCGTCATCGAGGTCGAGTGTGATCGAGCGTTTGCCTGCGTTCATTTGGGCCCAGTAGAGCGATGATTCCTGGTCATCGCGCAGCATCGGGCCCCGCCGTCGCGTCGGATGGCCGCCCGGCGGCTCGACGCGGATCACATCTACGCCGAGTCCGGCCAAGACCATCGTGGTCAGTCCGCCAATCTCGGCGGTGAGGTCAATCGCACGGTAGGGGGCGAGGGCGCTGGTCATGCCTCCTAGGTTAGCTGCAGGCCGGGTCCGTCCGCCGTTCTGGTGCTGGCGAATGTCGGCGGATGCGAAGCCGATGCTGTCGGAGTACTGTCAATGCCACACAGGATTGAGTGACAGGAGGAAACAGGCGGAGCGCCGATCCGCAGTACACGGTCGATATCACTTCTCGGCGAACGAGATCGAGGGCTGGGTCAAGGTCCGATGGTACTCAGACAACTTCGGTGAAGCGTTCGGTTTGGACTTGCCCGTCACGATTACTGCGAAGCCGACTGTTTGGGCACTCGCGAACGGGACTGACATCTGTACGTTCTGGCACAGCGAATGGGAAGGAATTCTCAGCGTGTTTGGTGAGCGGTTGATCAATGTTGGAGTGCTCAAGGTCTGTGCCGCGCCATGAACCAGCACAGAACGCTGTGGCGACTGGTGCGCGCCTGGACCCTTTGGACGGGGGATCCACCAGGCTGGGTCGGATGGGCCCAGCCTGGTGACGTTCGGTTTACACGACGACTGATACTAGGTTGCGCTGCGATAGGGATCTGTGGCGGCTTACTGTTTCCATACACGTTTGTGATCATCGCCGCTGCTTGGGTGGGTCTGCTGGTCGGAATGCTGCTATACCCGACACCTCGTCGCTTGATGATCGTGATGGTCTTGGGCTGTACAGCGCTGTGGCCGTGGCTCCCTCTTCTCATTCCAGGAAGCGACGGGCGACCATGGTTGACGAGCGGATGATCTTTTGGTCGTAGTCTCAATTGCGCTCACTGGATGACTTGACATGGGTATGTTCCTCCTGTGGATCACCAATCGCCGCGCTTGGTGGGACGATCCTCCTGCTTGGGCCAGTTGGGAGATCGGAAGTTGACACGTCGATTGGTGGTGGGATGCGTTCTTGTTGGAGCGATTGCTGCCGTTGCGCAGCCGTTCGGTCAATCCCGCGAAGGCGGGAATCCATGCGGTGAGTTGGTCGCGCAAAGCACCCAAGTCTGGATGTCAAGTCCTGAGCATCGACGCTGTTGCTGGCCTCGGCGAGATACCCGCGGCGGAGCCCGGGTATGACGAACATGTCAATGGCCTCGCTACGCGGCGTTCTCACAAAGGTCGAGCTGTCCATTACGCTCAGAGGATGAAGTTCCGTCAAATGGGCAGGTTGGAGGCTTGAGATGACCGTCTCGAGCAACGGTTCGCCGATTCGAGCGGCGATCATCAATGTGACAGGGTATGTCGGCGCTGAGCTTTCGCGTCTGTTGGCTCAGCATCCGGCGGTGGAGATTGTCTGTGTGACCGGTCGTTCCGAGGTGGGCAAGCGGTTGCCCGAGGTGTTTCCCCACTTGTGGTCGCTCGATCTGCCGATTGTGGCTGAGGTCGAGGACGATGTTGACGTGGTTTTTTCAGGTCTGCCGCACGCGGCCGCAGCCGAGCGCCTGACTCCATACATCGAGCGCGGAACGCCCGTGATCGATGCCTCGGCGGACTTTCGCCTGTACGACGAAGAGACGTATGAGCAGTGGTACGGCGAGCATCCGTCGCCGCAACTGCTGGAGCAATCGGTGTACGGGCTGCCGGAGCTGCACCGCGAGGCGATCGTTGAATCGCGACTGGTCGGCGTACCGGGCTGCTACCCAACGTCGGCGATTCTGGCGCTGGCGCCGCTCGCCGCGCAGGGCTGGCTCGACGGTCGAACCGTCGTAGATGCAAAGTCGGGGGTCTCGGGTGCGGGGCGCGCGCTGAAGATCACATCGCATTTCTCCGAGGTTGATTCCAACTTTTCCGCATATGGACTCTCGGGACACCGGCATCAGCCGGAGATGGTCCAGGAGCTCTCGACGCTGCAACACGCGACCGAGAGTGAAGCTGAGTTGAGCGTCACATTTGTACCGCATCTCGTGCCGATGACGCGCGGCATCCTGGCGACTTGCTATCCGTCGATCCAGGACGGCGCGCTGCCGGAGAACTCGGAAGCGCGTGCCGAGGCGTTACGCGATGTGTATGAGTCGTACTACGCCGAGGAGCCGTTTGTTCATGTCGCGCCCAACGCCCCTTCGACAAAGCAGACGCTCGGCTCGAACGCCTGCATCGTCTATCCGATGGTCGATCCGATGACCGGCGAGGTGATGGTGATCAGCGCGATCGACAACCTGGTCAAAGGCACAGCGGGCGCGGCCGTGCAGTGCTTCAATCTGATGTTCGGTATCCCCGAGGAAGTCGGACTGAGCAAGATTGGCGTATACCCATGAGCGCGACACATGACTCATTGGGAGTCAACCCGGCCGCCGAAGGGGCTGTGACCCGAGCGCAGGGATTTTCGGCTTGCGGGTTTACGGCAGGTATCAAGGAGTCCGGACTACCCGATCTGGCCATGCTGGTCTCTGATCGGCCCGCGACGGCGGCCGCCGTCTACACACAGAACCAGAGCACGGCTGCGCCGGTTCACGTCAGCAAAGTGCATACGAAGAACGGGTCGCTGCGAGCGGCCGTCGTCAACTCCGGCAATGCCAACTGCGCGACTGGCGAGCAAGGCATGGCCGATGCTCGCGAAATGACCCAACTGGCAGCCGAACGCGTCGGCTGCATTGCCGAGGATGTCTTCGTTAACTCGACCGGGATCATTGGTCACTACCTGCCGATGGAGCTACTGCGCAGTGGCATCCCGCAGTTGGAGCCACGGGCAGATGGCGGAGCTGAGTTCGCCCGCGCAATCATGACGACCGACACGTTTGCCAAAGAGGCGGTATCCACGTTCGAGTCGGACGGCGTGACTTACACCATCGGCGGCTGTGCCAAGGGTGCGGGGATGATTCATCCCGATATGGCGACGATGCTGGCGTTTTTCACGACCGATGCGCCGATTGGGGTGGATGACCTGGATTCAGCTTTCCGATATGCCATGGATCGATCGTTCAACATGGTCACGGTCGATGGCGATACGTCGACAAACGACTCCTCGGTCATTCTGGCGAACGGCGCTGCCGGCGGCCCGGCGCTTTCAGGTCCAGGCTTGGACGCGTTCGCTGAGGCGCTTCTGGATGTCTCGACCAGAGTGGCCAAGATGATGGCGCGCGACGGCGAGGGCGCGACGAAGCGGATTTCAATGACCGTGTCGGGCGCGAAGTCGTGGAACGACGCTCGCGATGTGGCTCGGACCATCGTTGTCTCGCCGCTGCTCAAGGCCGCGCTGAGCAAGTACGACCCCAATTGGGGCCGGATCCTGATGGCCGCAGGACGTGCCGGGGTGCCTTACGACCTCGATCGTGTGCGAATCTGGATTTCGGATCTGTGCGTATTCGACGGCACAGCCACTGGCGTACCGGAGGAAGAGGCGTCGGCGAAAACGCAGGGCGACGAGGTGTTCCTGAGGATGGATCTCGGCCAGGGCGACGCCGAAGCAACCGCCTGGGGCTGCGATCTGACCGAGGAGTACGTCCGGTTCAACGCGGATTACGTGACGTAGGCAGCCAACAACGCCGCTCGATACGCTGTATGTACTAACCGCGCGTCAGCTTCAGGAGATTGACAGTGGCGCTATTCATCCCAGGGATCCCGAAGTCGTCTCTTCCACCGGTTCAAATCGGTGATGACCTCTGGGATGCAAACTCATGGGCTGAGCTCCAACGCCGGATCGAGCGCTCTCAATCAGACGAAGGCAAGGTCATCAGCGACGAAGAGTTTGTGCAGGCGATCGCCTTGTCTAGCGACCAGCTGATTCGTGAAACCGGCTTGAGCGACGAAGATATCGAGCGGGATTTTGGTATGAGTCGCGAGGAGTTAGCCAACTCGCTTGGATTGCCTCGCGATGACGAGCGGATGTCTGCCTGAGCAACGTGCCGTTCAAGGTTGGCTACGACGACCACATCCCACGAGATTTCAAAGACCTACCGGCGACGCAACAAGTCTTCTTTCGAATGCTCGTTGGTAGTTTTCGACACGACCGATGGCTTGAGGGGCGTCCAGTCCCTGCTCCTGCCTCTCCAGGCACTGAGCTGATGGAACTCAAGAACGGACCGATCCGGCTGGTTTACGAGCTCAATCGCGCCGAAGAATCTGTGTTCATCCGCGCGATTGTTCACGAGTGATCCTTTTGGACGGCGCTATTGCAGCGGCAACGGCCATTTGCCACCCAGACCGCTCGATGGGGATCTGGTTCTGGCGAAGGGATCGGGTTGCGATCTGACCGAGGAGTACGTCCGCTTCAACGCCGACTATGTGACGTAGCCCCCGCCAATCTCTGTAGACTGAACAGGCGAACCGGGTGGAATGCCTCATGTCGAAGACGTTGGTCACTGATTCTGCGCCCGACAAGTCGGGGCAGGTGGTTACTTCGGACGAGTTCGAACCCGCGACCTGGGACGAAATCATGAGGCGGATGAAGCGAATCCGCAGCGGCGAGGCGGTCTTGATACCTAATGACGAGGTTCTTGAGGAGCTTCGTCGCGACTACCCGCAGTTGCTGAAGCTCGTTGAGGCGATTGACCAGTGCCGTTCCGAATAAGTTGGTATGGGGATGCACGCCAGCAGTTTCACGCCATCGTTTCGGGTCCGCATAGTGAGGCGCTGCCGCTGATCGCTGCAATCGCCGGTCGCCAACATGATGTTTGGGATGTTTGGCTCGCAGGGGTTCCGATTAGTGACCCGGAGATTCTGGACGGTGATTGGCGGCTGTTGCAGTTGGGCAAGTATCAGGTCTATTGCGAGTTGCGCGAAGATGAACGTTCCGTGCAGATTGTTGCCATCGTTTCGTAGTCGTCATGTGGGGCCCGAAGCACCGAGGCTCCTCATTGCAACGGCAATGGCGATTGCCACCATGGCGGCTTGGTGCTGACTTCGATCCTGGTGACCCACTTGACCCAGTTGTAACCCCGATGACCCGGTGCGACGAGGCGCATGGGGAATCCGTGGCCTCTCGAGAGGGGCTCGCCCGAGATGTGGGTGGCGAGCAACAACTGGTTGGCGTCGGTCATCGGAAACCGTCGATTGAAGCCGGTGGCCGACTCGATCACGATGCTTTGCGCATGGTCGTTGGCAGCGGCGACTGCAATCACGTCGGACAGGCGCACTCCGCTCCACTCCTGGACCGTGTACCAACCGCCGGTGCAGTCGAGGGTGGCGATGGTTCGGTGGTTGGCGATGTCCAGGATGGTTTGGTAGCTGAGACTGGCTGGTGTGCCGACCTCTCCCTGGACAGAGATCCGCCAGTCGTTGGCGTCGATTTGCTGCCGGCTGTCGAACAGCCATTGTGTCACCGGATGTGCGTTGCCCCGTCCGCTGGCCTCTTCCCGAGAACCAGTGAATCTTGGCCGTTTGCCAGCGACTGGAGCTGCTGCCGAGGCTCCCTGCCAGAGCAACAGGCCGCCTAGTCCCACGCCGAGCAGTCGCAGCGCAGCTCGGCGGTTGGTGAAGTCTGTCGTCTTGACCCGTCTCGGCCAACGCATGGCAGCGTGTGCAATCAATGGGATGGTGAGTGCGAGACCGAGGGTCGTGTGGATCACGAGTAGGCGCACATTCCCGTAGAGCGGGATTTCGATTCCGCCCCGACCGATGATTGCCCAGAGCGTTCCCGTGGTCAGCACGCCGACGAACAACAAGACCAGGACGACTGAGCCGATCGTTTCCGACACGATGCCTCGCCGACGGAATGAGCGCAGGACGATGCGGTACTTCCAGATGACCAGCCCAACCAACGAGAATCCGGCAATTCCGTGCAGCCAGAAAATCCATTCAGCGCTGGGACGTCCAACTGTGAACGAGATCAGCCCCGACAGCAGCTCGATGCTGAGCAGGAAGAGGATCGCATGGTTGGTCGCGCGGGCGCTCATAGGGCGACGGTATCGGGTTGGCGGCGGGTCAATCGACTCCGAGTGAGGTATCTGTCGGTGGATGGAGGCTGTTGCACGACCGCGCGTTTCGTCATAACGGCGCTCCGCCGCGGGTATCTCGCTGAGGTCAGCACCAGCATCGACGCTGTTGACCTGTCCATGTCAACACATCGGCCTTACCAAACGGATCGAGATTCCCCCGCTGCGCGCAGGAATGACAGGGGTGGGGGCGCGGGAATGACGGAGTTGGTGGATGATGCAAGGGCTTCCCTTCGCGGGAATGACGAAAGTGGGACGCAGGAGTGAGAGAGTTGAGGAGCGGGCATGACAGCATGGGGGCGCGACGAATCGTTCAGGAGACTCAGCAAGTCGAGGATGTCCCTTGCGCGTGTCAGCTAGGCTTGCATCCATGAGCGATTCACTTCCTTGCGCTGGCCCGATCGTCGTGAAGATCGGCGGCTCCACCCTCGGCGACCATGACACGTCATTGGCCGACTGTGCGGACTTGCATCGCGCGGGTCGACAGGTTGTGATCGTGCACGGTGGCGGCGCGGCGGTGTCGGATTGGCAACAGCGACTCGGTGCCGAGGCTGCATGGGTCGACGGTCTCCGCTCGACCACGCCAGAGTCGTTGGAAGTGGTGGTGGCCGTCTTGGCTGGGCTGATCAACAAGGATCTGACCCGTCGGTTGCTGGAGATGGACGCGCCTGCCGTCGGTATGAGCGGCGTCGATGGGCGCACTCTCAGTTCTCCAATCTCGTCCCGAATCGGCCTCGTCGGTGAATCGCCGCAGTGCGATCCGCGTACGCTGAGAGGCATGCTGGAATCATCTTGGTTGCCCGTGCTGTCGCCCGTCGGCTTGGCCGACGATCGGTCCACGATGCTCAACATCAATGCCGATGCCGCTGCTGGAGCGGTTGCCGCGGCGCTGGGCGCATCGATGCTGCTGTTCCTCACCGACGTGCCGCAGGTGCTCGACGGCGACGGCGTTGGGATTGACTGTCTCGACGATCGCCAGCACGCGGCGTTGGTCGAAGCAGGTGTCATCGCTGGCGGAATGTTGCCAAAACTGCGAGCTGGCCGCGAGGCCGTCGCTCGTGGCGCGAAGGTGCGTATCGTAGATGGCAGACAGCCACACATCGTCCGTGATGCGGTGGACGGCGCAGCGGTGGGGACGGGGCTCTTGTGACTTTCTTGAACAGTGCAGGCTTACGGTGGACATCCTGGATGCAACGCACCATTCACCGCACCGAAGGCGGTTGGCGCAACGGCAACGACGGCCCGCGCGACGTCCCGCCGTCCGATGAAGGTCGGTCGGGACAGCTCGGTCCGCCGCCTCCGGTGTTCCGCGAGGGACTCGGTGGAGGCGGCGGTGTCGGCGGTGACGAGCCGCCGCCATACACGGCCGCAGAAGGTCAGCCACCGCAAGAGTCACGGGCGTGGCCACGAGTCGTCATCATCGGCGTCGGGCTGCTTGTCCTCCTGATCCTGTTGAATATCGGAATCGACATCTACGTCGACCGATTGTGGTTCGGCAACGTCGGCTATCGCGGCGTGTTCGATCTGCGCATCGTGACGCAGGTGTGGCTGTTCCTCGCTGGGGCGGGGATCGCGCTCTTGGTACTGGGCGCGATGTATGTGGTCGCCTGGCGGATGCCGGTCGAAGCGCTGGCTCCGCCGGTCGACGATCCGCGACTCTCTCGCGTGATTCACATCATCGCCGCGGTCTCGATGATCCTATTGGCGATTATTTTCGGTTCCGTCGCTGCTGGTCAGTGGGACCTGATCCTGCAGTACCTCCACGCGAAGCCGTTTGGCGCCACCGATGCCCAGTTCGACCGCGACTTGGGCTTCTACGTCTTCGAGCTCGAAGCGTTGCAGTTCATGAAGGGCTGGGCGACCGGGCTCGCGATCATGGCGATGTTGACGACCGCCGCCACATACGGTGTGCGACTGATGCTGTATCGCGGCAACGCTCGCTCCTCGCTCGGTGTGCGGATACATCTCGCCGCGACGATCGCTGCGGTCATGGCGCTGTTCGTCTGGAGCTATTGGCTGGCGCGCTTTGAGCTGGCGCTCAACCCGGGCGGATTCGTCTTCGGAGCCACCTTCACGGACGACAACATCCGTTCACCAGTCCAGATCGTGAAGATGATCGCTGGTGTCCTGGTCATTCTGGCCGTGCTCTCGTGGCCGGTTCATGAGCGTCTGCGATTCCCGATCAGCGCGATCGCGGCATTGATCTTGGTGTCGATCGTGGGCGGATCGATCCTCCCCGCTGCAGTGCAGCGCTTCACGGTCGAGCCCAACGAGCTCGAACGCGAGACGCCGTACATCGAGCGCAATATCGCCGCAACGCGTTCCGCGTTCTCGCTCGACCAGATTGAGGAACGAGAGTTTTCGGCTGACGACGCGGTCGATGAACGTGATCTCGAGCTGAATCCTGAAGCCTTGCTCAACGTTCGGCTCTGGGATCACCGACCGTTAAACGACACCCTGAACACGATCCAAACGATTCGTCCGCTGTACTTCTATCGGGACGTTGATGTCGATCGCTACGAGGTCGGCGGCGAGGACCATCAGGTCTTCCTGGCCGCGCGCGAGCTCTCGCATGCGAATTTGCAGCCGACTCAGCAAGGTTGGGTCAACCGACGCCTCCAGTTCACGCACGGATTCGGCGTCGTGATGACCCCGGTCGATGAGGTGTCGCCGGCTGGCGAGCCCGTCTTCTGGGTTTCCAACATTCCGCCCGAGGTGATCGAGGAAACGTCCTCAGGGCCAATCGACATCGAGATCGTGGAACCGCGCATCTATTACGGCGAGGTCACTGACTCCTACGTGATCGCGAACAGCAAGACCGAGGAGTTCGACTATCCGCTCAGCGGCGACGAGTCGTCCGGCGAGGCCAATCAGGCGACGACCAGATACTCAGGGCTCGGCGGGATCGAGCTTGGCGGCCTCTTCCGTCGACTCGCGTTCGCCTGGTCATTCGGCGATGCCAACATTCTCATTTCTGGCTCTGTCGATGGTGACAGCCGGATTCTCTTCCGACGCCTAATCCAGGAGCGAGTCAAGGAACTGGCGCCGTTCTTGGAGCTCGACAAGGATCCGTACATCGTGGTCGGGGAAGACGGACGCCTGCATTGGATTCAGGACGCCTACACCGTCACCGATCGGTATCCGTACTCGCAGCTGCATGAGAATGGCTACAACTACGTCCGCAACTCGGTGAAGGCAGTGATCGATGCGTATCACGGCAGCGTTGACCTCTACATCGTCGACGACACGGACCCGATCATCCAGGTGTGGGAAGACATCTTCCCCGAGCTGTTCAAGCCGACGGATGAGTTCCCGGTGGATCTCCAGCAGCACTGGCGATACCCGCAGGACTACTTCCAGGTGCAGGCAGATCAGTACCTGACCTATCACATCGAGTCAGCACGTGGTCTGTTCAATCGCGAGGACCTCTGGGCCATCCCTCAGGAACTGCTCAGACAGCAGGAGATCGAGGTCGAGCCGTACTACGTCACCTTGCGTCTGCCCGACCAGGAAGAGCCCGAGTTCCTCTTGATTCTCCCGTTCACCCCGCGGAATCGTCTCAACTCGATCGCCTGGATGGCTGGGCGCTCGGACGGCGAGAACTACGGCAAACTTTTCGCCTTCCGTTTCCCAGCAAACAAGAACGTCGACGGACCCAAACAGATCGAGAACCGAATCGACCAGGATGTCGCGGTCTCGCGACAGTTCACGCTGCTCGGTCAGCAAGGCTCGGAGGTGATCCGAGGCAACTTGCTCTTCATCCCCGTTGGCGACTCGTATGTGTACGTCGAGCCGATCTACTTGCAGGCGGATACTGGTCGATTCCCGCAGCTCAAAGGCGTGATCGTCGTCAATGGCGACACGATCGCGTTCGAGGACACATTCGTCAACGCGGTCCAAGTGGCGTTGGGTAATCGCTCGGCGCAGGGGTTGTCGTTCCTTGGCGATGTGCCCGGCGAGCAGACGTCGGATGACTCCGGCGACGCAACGGATGACGAGCAGGATGCGGAGCCGTCCGAGCCGATTGTGCTCTCGGATGACGCCGCGGAGCTCGCTGCCCAGGCCGAGGACGCATTCGAGGAGGCGCTCGAGCGTCAACGCGCGGGCGACTGGACGGGCTACGGCGAGGCGATTGATCGGCTCGGGCAGATTCTGGAACGTCTGGCGGAGTCGACGGATCAGTGATGGGTCTCGTGTCTGCCAGAGGCGCTTGCCTCCCCCTGCAGAGGGGGAGGTGAGGAGTGATGGACAAGTCTCCACTGCAAGCGAATCGGCGGTGCCAAAGCATCGAGATTCCCGCGCAGAGCGCGGGAATGACGGAATCGCTGCGCCGGGTGACGGGACAGGTAAACGGATGGCGGAGTGCGAGCGCCGTGTGACGGAGTAGATGCACTGGATGACGGGGACGGTGGGCTGGTTGACGGCGTTGGTGCACTGCTCGATAGTCCGAGCGCTATCGACTGCATAGACGCGTACTGCGCCCTCGCTTACTCTGAATTCCACGAGCCTTGCCTTTCGGCGTAATCGGAGTGACGACCATGCCCACCACTGCTGAGCGCGAGTCCGCTGTTTTCATGATGTCGGCTGGACGTTTGCCCCTCACCCTGGTCCGTGGCGAGGGCACCAAGGTGTGGGACGACGAGGGCAATGAGTACCTCGACTTCGTCGCCGGGATCGCCGCCGACAATCTGGGCCACTGCCACCCGCGGATCGTCGAGGCGATCAAGCAGCAGGCCGAGACCCTGCTGCACGTGTCGAACTACTTCTACACGATTCCGCAGCTCGATCTGGCTGATGTGATCCTCGAGCAGTCGGGGATGACGCGAGTCTTTTTCTGCAACAGCGGCGCCGAGGCGACCGAGGGCGCGATCAAGATCGGTCGGAAGTGGGGACAGACTCGGCGCGACGGCGCGTCCGAGATCATCGTCATGGACGAGGCATTCCACGGACGCACTCTGGCTTCGGTCAATGCCTCTGGTAATCCGCGATATCGCGAGCCGTTCGGTCCGCTCGACGGCTTCCGCCACGTGCCGTTCAACGACGTCGATGCGGTGCGCGAAGCGGTCGGGCCTGAAACAGCGGCGATCCTCGTCGAGCCCTTGCAGGGCGAGGGCGGCGTCAATGTCGCCGATGAGGGCTACCTCAAAGCTCTGCGCGAAATCTGCGATGAGCACAATCTGCTGCTCATGCTGGACGAGGTACAGACCGGTATCGGTCGTACCGGCGCGCTCTTCGCTTGGCAACACGAGAACGTCCAGCCCGACGTGATGGCGTTGGCTAAGGGGCTCGGCAGTGGTGTACCGATCGGCGCGATCGTGGCCAACGAGCGCGGTGACATCCTCGAGCCTGGTGACCACGGCACGACATTCGGCGGGCAACCGTTCACCGCATCGGTCGCGCTGGAGACGCTCCGCGTGATCGTCGAGGAAGATATCCCCGCACAGGCCGCCGCCCGAGGTGAGCAGCTGATGTCGGGAATCCGTGCCCTCGAGGATCGACATCCACTGATCGACCACGTGCGCGGAGCAGGACTGTTGGTGGCCGTGCAACTCAGCGACGACGTGGGTCCCGCCCTGGTCACCGCGATCCGCGATCGCGGGCTGATCTGCAATGTCGTGAAGCCCAACGTGCTCCGACTGGTTCCCCCGCTGACCATCTCTGAAGACGAAGTCAATCAGGCAATCAAGATCATCGATGACGCGCTGACGTCGATCGCTGAGTAATCCAACTTCTCACACGCCAATCCGGACAGGAGACCCGAGTGCCGAATCGAACTGACGAGAAACGAGTGGTGTTGGCCTACTCGGGTGGGCTGGACACGTCGGTAGTGACTCGCTGGCTGACCGAGCGTGGCTGGGAAGTCATCTGCATGACCGCGGACATGGGATATCTGGAGGCGGACGATGAGCTCGAGGCTCGCGCGTACGCCGCCGGAGCGATCGGCTTCGAGATGCTCGACCTGCGTGAGGACTTCGCTCGCGCCTTCTGCTTCCCCGCGCTGATGGCCGGCGCCCTCTATGAGGGTCGGTATCCGCTCGCGACCGCGCTCGCCCGACCGCTGATCGCCAAGGCACTGGTCGACGTGGCGAGACGACATAACGCGACCGCTGTCGCGCACGGCTGCACGGGCAAGGGCAACGATCAGGTGCGATTCGACGTCTCGGTGCAGGCGCTCGCGCCTGACCTGCGCATCCTCGCGCCGGTCCGAGAGTGGGAACTGACGACCCGTGAGTCGGAGATCGTCTATGCCCAAGCGCACAGCATTCCGATCACCGCGAGCGTCGAGAAGCAATACTCAACTGACGAAAACCTCTGGGGACGCTCGATCGAGGCAGGTCCGCTGGAGGATCCGTGGACCGAGCCGCCCGACAACGTCTGGGAGTGGACGGTCAATCCCGAGAACGCACCGAACGAGCCGACGTACATCGAGATTGGCTTTGAGCGAGGCCGCCCGGTGTCGCTCGACGGCGAAGAGCTTGATCCGGTCACACTGATCAGCAGGATTCACGACATCGCGGGCGCCAACGGCGTCGGGCGGATCGACATGGTCGAGGACCGCTTGGTGGGCATCAAATCTCGTGAGGTGTACGAAGCGCCGGCCGCCACGACGCTACGCGTCGCGCACCAAGCGCTCGAGACACTGACGCTGTCCAAGAGCCAGATTCGGCTGAAGCATCGACTGATGCAGGACTACGCCGACCTGATCTACGACGGCCTCTGGTTCACCGGCACGCATCAAGATTTGGCCGCGTTCACGGCGTCGATGCAGCGTCACGTGACCGGCAGATCGAGGGTGAAGCTGTACAAGGGGCAGGCCGTGACCGTGGGCGTCGAGAGTCCGAACAGCCTCTATCAGTACTCGCTGGCGACCTATGACGAGGGCGACGTGTTCGACCAGACGTCGGCGGTTGGGTTTATCGATATCTTTGGTCTGCCCGTTCGAGTCCAGGCAGAGAAACAGCTTCTCCGTCAACCTGGCGGTGTCCTCGACGTATCATCGGGGAAGACGGCGTAGCGGCGATACCTGCCGCAAGCCCCCTGCAGACGTTTGGACGGGTCGACAGACAGACAGGAAATCTAGCGATGACGACGAACGCCTCCGACATCGAAGTCACGGTTGAGTACGAAGCGGCCGTACCGACGGTGGGAGGTCCGGACGCTGCAGATTTCCAGATCCGCCGTTCAGGTCACGCGACACTCGAGTGCGCGCTCTATCTCGCGCTCGACGCCAAACAACGCTTCGAGGCCGCTTGCGGCCCACTGTCGGACGCCGAGACGCAAGCGGTCCTACGGGCAATCGCGAGCGGGCTGTATCCAGCCTCATTCGCGAGTGGGGTCACGCCGGCTGCGATCATCACGATTCGGGCGTCCGACTTCGACGATGAACAGTTCGATCACACCATTACCACGGCCGGGTTAACGAAGTTGCCGGCAGACGAATAGATCTGACGCCGACGAATGGCCGACACCGACGACCAACGGCTCTGGGGCGGACGCTTCGAGGAAGCGCCCGACGCGCTCGTGCAGGCGTACACGTCGTCGATCCAGTCCGATCTCCTCCTCTTCCGACACGACATCGCAGGATCGCGCGCGCATGCTCGGATGCTGGCGGGGCAAGGAATCATCGACGCTGACGACGCTGCAAAGATTCTCCAGGGACTCGATCAGGTGGAGTCCGAGATTGAATCGGGCGGCTTCGGGATCAGTCATGAACTCGAGGACATTCACACACACGTCGAAGCGCGGCTCACCCAGATCATCGGCGCCGACGCGGCCGGTCGGCTGCATACGGCCCGCTCGCGAAACGACCAAGTGGCGCTCGACACGCGCATGTTTGTGCGGGACGCCATCGTGCAGGCGGTCGGCGCGGTGCGCGGATTGCAGGCGTCGCTGATCGAGCTCGCAGAGCGGTCGTTGGATATCTACCTGCCTGGCTACACGCACCTCCAGCGCGCGCAGCCGGTGCTGTTTTCGCATCACTTGCTGGCATATCTCGAGATGCTCGATCGCGACGCGGACCGCCTCGTGGATTCCTTTGCTCGAGCAGACATCATGCCGCTCGGCTCAGCAGCGCTCGCAGGAGCGGCGTATCCGCTCGATCGTCAGGCCGTGGCCGAGGAATTGGGCTTTGAAGCGGTCTCGCGGAACAGCATGGATGCTGTGTCGTCGCGCGACTACATTGTCGAGTTTCTCTCGAATGCGGCGATCTGCATGGTCAACATTTCACGCCTGTGCGAGGACGTGATCCTCTGGAGCTCGGCTGAGTTCGGCGTGTTGCAGTTTGCTGACGCGTTCACCACCGGGTCATCGATCATGCCACAGAAACGCAATCCTGACATCGCTGAGCTGGCGCGTGGTCGCAGCGGCAAGGTGGTCGGACACTTGACCGCGCTGCTGACGACGCTCAAAGGGCTGCCGCTGGCCTACAACCGCGACCTGCAAGAGGACAAATCCGGGCTATTCGACACGGCGGAGACGCTGATCGGCACGTTGCACGTCCTCGCGAGAGCTCTGCTCACAGCCACAGTGAACGGCGAGCGTGCGCGAGCGATGGTGGACAATGACCCGTTCATCCTCGCGACGGACTACGCCGACTACATCACTCGACAGGGCGTACCGTTCCGCGAGGCGCACGGCGTCGTGGGGCGACTCGTGCGCCTGTGCGAGGAGCGCAGCTGCGGCCTGTCCGATCTCACGTTGGACGATCTGCAGTCGGAGCATCCCGCGTTCGGAGCGGACGCGGTCGGGATGTCGGTGCAGTTTGCCCTCGCGTCGCGGGACATTCCCGGCGGAACAGCGCCGAGCCAGGTCCGCCTCGCGCTCGATGAGGCCAAGGAACGACTGCAGTTGCAACCGTCGAACTCGCCGAGCGACCCATCCAGCGAGCGCCCCGCATCCCAGCAACCGAGCACTCCTGCGACCTCCGACTCGGCGCCATCGTTGGAGACGGGCCTCAATCGGGCTCAGCGACGAGCCGCCGAGCGCGCCGCCGCCAAACGACAGGGCCGCCGATGAGTCTGCGAGTCGAAATCGCGCCGTCAATCCTCAACGCCGACTGGACACGTCTGAACGGGGAAGTTGGCGCGGCACAGGACGCCGGTGTCGACTGGATTTCGCTCGACGTGATGGACGGCAACTTCGTTCCGCCGATCACGTTCGGCGCGCAGATGGCTAAAGCGGTGCGGACGCTGACCTCGCTGCCGATCGAAGCGCATCTGATGGTGGAGCGGCCTGAAGATCACATCGAGGACTTCATCGCTGCGGGCGTCGACTGCATCACCATTCACATCGAATCGACGCGACATCCACATCGGCTGTTGCAACAGATATCTGAGGCTGGTGTCCAGGCCGGCGTGACCCTCAATCCGGGAACGCCGCTGAGCGAGCTCGATGCGGTCGTCCCGATCTGCGACCGCATCCAGGTCATGAGCGTCAATCCCGGCTGGGGCGGGCAACAGTTCATCCCCGAGTCACTATCTCGGATTACGCAAGCGCGAGCGATGCTGGACTCCTGTGGTCGGCAGGACGCGCACGTGGCCGTGGACGGGGGTGTGAACGCGTCGACGATTGCGTCGATCGTGAACGCAGGCGCGAGCTGGCTCGTCGCGGGCTCGGCGGTCTACAACGATCGCGAGTCGGTGGAGCAGGCGGTGAGGCGTTTGCGTCATGCTCTGGACGCACCGAGTGAGTGAATCGGACGCCGACAGTCCTACAGCTCCTACAGTGATTTTTCGTAGACGCGGTAGACCTTGTAGACCTCGGCGTCGGTGCGTTGGAGTGCGTGATTGAGCAGGTGGTTGTCCTCGAGCACCCAGCCCAGCTCGGCCCACTGATAGCCACGCGCGGCGCCGCGAACATGGACCTCGGCGGTGAGCATCATCCCGATCTGTGCGAACTCGCGGATCCGCCACTTCTGTCGCACGCCGAGCAGCATCACACGACCGCTCTCCGGTCGCCGCTTCAGTCGCCAGAGCAGCTTCGCCCAGCCGAAGGGGAAGAGGCGACCGTTGATGTCACGCGCGCACTCGTTGAGATTCGGGATCGAGATCACCATCGCTGCAGGTTCGCCGTCGATCTCGACGAACGCGGTCAAATCCGGATCGGCGAACTGGACGAGCTCTGACGCGAGACGGTCAGCCTCTTCGGTCGTGATCGGGACGGAACCCCAGTTGTCGACCCAGGCCTCATTGAAGATCTCGGCCGCAATGCGGACGTCGCGGCGCAAGTGACGCTTGTCGAATGCGCGGACGTTCACGCGAGGGTGCTCGTGGATGCGTTTCCAGGCGCGCTCTCGCCGCTCGCCGAGGTTGGCGTTGACGGGATAGCGGTAGGCCCAGAGGTCCTTGACCTTGGCGTAGCCGCTGGCTTCAATCAGCTCGGGAAACCAGCGTCGTCCATGAGGCATGGCGACCATCGGTGGCGTGTCGAAGCCTTCCACCAAGCAGCCGGACTCGTCGTTGATTGTGAAGCTGAAGGGGCCTCGCGAGAACTCAGCACCGCGCTCGCGAAGCCAGGATTCGGCCGCCTCGAAGAGGGCGGACGCTGCCTCCGGGTCGTTGGTGCAATCGAAATGGCCGAAGAATCCGGCCGACTGATTCCACTTCTCGTCGTGCAGCGGATTGATCTGGGCTGAGATCCGACCCACATCCCGACCATCGCGCTCGGCGATGAAGAGTTGCGCTTCCCCGTACTGGAGGAAGGGCGTCTTCTCGGGATTGAGTCGGTCCATCTGGGCCCGTCGGAGCATGGGGATCCAGTGAGGATCACCATGAAAGACGGTCCAGAGGACATTGATGAACGGCGCGGCTTCACGTCCGAGTCCGATTGCTCGGACTCGGACATCGGAAGGCATCGCAGTTCTGGTTGGGCTGGATTAGAGGAGCAGCACGGACGCCGGCTCAGGCGAGGACGGCGCTACCAGCGTCGCCCTCGGTCGGAGTAGCTGTCGCGACCGCCACGGTCCTCGTGACGCGGTTCCCGGTAGCCACCGCCACCGCCGCCACCGCGGTTCTCGCGGTAACCACCACCGCCGCCGCCACGGTAGCCGCCGCCGCCACCGCCGTCGCGATAGCCGCCACCACCACCGCCGCCACGATCTTCGCGGTAGCCGCCACCACCGCCGCCGCCACGGTAGCCACCACCATCACGGCCGCCACCACCACCGCCACCGCCTCCACGCGGTCGGGCTTCGTTGACGCGCAGCTGGCGACCGTCGAGGTCGTAGCCGTCGAGTGCGGTGATTGCGGTGCGGGCCTCTTCGTCGTCCATGTCGACGAAGCCGAACCCGCGGGATCGGCCGCTGTCGCGGTCGACGGGGATCACGCAGTCTTGGACTTCGCCGTGCTCGGCGAAGATTTCGCGCAGTTCCTCAGAGTTTGTTCGGAAGGGCAGGTTTCCAACGTAGATTCGCATATTCCTCGGTCTCGGTGTGTCTGCACTGTCTCAATCGGTCAGAGACAGGCTTCGCGGGTCATCAAGGGCGGACGCTTCATCCGCTGATCTGGCTTGTGGGCGGTTCGTTGTTCCGATCGGGGTCTAGCTCACGCTCGACAGCTCATTGCCTGGGGTCAGGCGGCGAGCCGCTTCATCATCGTTCGCAGGCATGCGGTGCATACGTTAAGCCGTTGGGTTTTACCGTCAACGGTCACTTTGTGTCGGTGAACATTCGGCTTGAAGGTGCGCGAGGTCCGGGGAGCCTTGCGCTTCCACCGGCCTGAGTGCTTGTGTCGAATATTGCGTCCGAATGTGGTGCGCTTGTCGCAGAGGTCGCACTTACCAGCCATCGTTCCGTCCCCGAATCCATCTTCCGCACTCGCCCGTTCACGGCTGTTAGCGGCTCGTGGCAGGTATCATACCAGCACCTTGACCCGATTCCAGAGCCAGGGCGCCCGGTAATTGCCACTCTATACGGGAGACTACAGATGGTCGAGAGCAACTCCCTCCCCAATTCTCCCTCGAAACTGAGTGGATCCGACCTTCGCCGCATGATCCAGGGCGCCGCCGGCTGGGTTGCGCTCCATCGCGAAGCGCTCAATCTGATCAACGTCTATCCCGTCCCCGACGGCGATACCGGCGCCAATCTCGGTCGGACATTGGCCGCCGCGAGCGAAGCGATGGACGACATCGACGCCGATGCGTCAGCGCATGAGGTCGCCACGATCGCGGCGTCGGCGGCGCTGATGGGCGGACGTGGTAGTTCCGGCGTGATCGGCGCGCAGTGGCTCCGAGGGTTTGCCGCGGGCCTCTCCGCCGACGGTGACACGTCGCTCTCGGCTGCGTTTGCGAGCGCCGCCGACGCTGCGCGCAGCGCCGTCGCCGAGCCTCGCGACGGCACCATGATCTCGGTTGCTGCCGACACCGCAGAGGCAGTCCGAACGGTCGATGGCGACGCGCTCGATCAGATTCAACAAGCGGTGGACGCGGCATATCGGTCGGTTGAGTTGACGCTGGAGCAGAATCCAGTGCTCAAAGATGCCGGTGTCGTCGATGCCGGGGCCCGCGGACTCGAGTTCATGATTCGTGGAATGGCTGGAGCACTCGCCGGCGAGCCGATTCCCGCCGTGCCCGCCGAGTTGGGCGCGATCGATCCTGGTTGGCTCGCGCGACGGCTCGACTCTGACGGCGAGTTCGACGGGTTCTGCACGGAGCTCGTGGTTGCCGATGTCGAAGACATTGACGGACTGCGCGAGGTGCTCTCGGGAGACGACGAGACCGTCATGCTCGCGCCCGACGGTGACGATCTTCGCATTCACCTGCACACGACCGAGCCCGCCGATGCCTACGCCGCTGCCGACGATCGAGGCCGCATTCGCGTGTTTCGTGCCGTCGACATGCGCATGCAGGCCGCGCGGACGCATGAGTCCGAGTCCGAAGCGGCCATCGTCGCGGTGGCGCAAGGGAGCGGATTCGTCCGTGTCTTCACCGAGCTCGGCGCGGCCGCCATCGTTTCTGGTGGCGCTGCGGACAACCCATCGGTCGAGATGCTGTTCTCGGCCGCGGAATCGGTCAAGGGTGAAGATGTGATCATCCTGCCCAACAACCACAACGTCACCCCAGCCGCCGAGCGCGCTGGCGAGCTGGCCGCGACCGCCGATGAACCGCAGCGCGTTCACGTGATCCATAACGACAGTCAGGCGGAAGGCGTCGCCGCACTCGCGGCCGTGATCGGCGGCGTGCCGGTCGAGGATGTCGTGGCCGAGATGGAGGCCTCACTCAACTCGGTACGGATCGGTCGCGTGACCTACGCCGCGAGAACGCTCGAGGGCGACGTTCCGATCAGTGAAGGTCAACCGTTCGCGATGATGGACGGTGAAATCGTCGGCGCAGGCAACGAAATCGACGGAGTCGCGCTCGCGTTGGCAGGGCAGATGCTGGAGGCGCTACCGGGCGCTTCGCTGTTCACCGTGTACGTCGGCGACGGGGTCGATGAATCGCGGGCTGATGAGCTCGCTGAAGCGATCGAGGACGCAACCGGTCTGGAAGTCGACCTGATCGAAGGCGGACAACCGCACTACCCGTGGCTCTTGGCGCTGGAGTAGCTCCAAGCGACCCGAAACGACCTCGCCGACACGATACCCTGGCGGACAGAACTTATGTCTATCGCAATCGTCACTGACTCAGCCTCTGACCTGGAGCAAGGTCAAATCGACGGGGTCACCGTGGTCCCGCTGCACCTTCATTTCGGCGATGAGCTCTTCGATGACGGTGTCACCCTGACCAAGGCCGACTTCTGGCATCGCCTCGACCGGGTCGTGAGCGATGGTGGCGTCCTGCCGACCACGTCTCAGCCAGCGCCCGGCGTGTTTCGCGAGATCTACCAGCAGCTCATCAACGACGGGGCCGACGGCATCGTCTCGATCCATTTGAGCGGCAAGCTGTCGGGCACCTTGAACTCGGCGAGGCAGGGAGCGTCGCTGCTTGAGCACGCCCCGCCAATGGAGTTCGTCGACACGCATTCGGCATCGATCGCGATGGGTTGGGCAGCCGAGTCGGCCCTCGCGGCAGCAAACGACGGCGCGAGTGTGTCGGAGGTGGCGAGCGTCGCCCTCGAGGTGGTCGGGCGGGCGCGAACGATGCTCTTCGTGGAGACGCTGGACTACCTGCTCCGCGGCGGACGTATCGGTCGGGCGCGACAACTCGCGGGGAAACTCTTGCGGATGAGGCCGCTGCTGGAGCTGGTCGATGGCGAGGTCGCAAACATTGAGGGTCCACGAACACGGAAGCGCGCGCTCGAGCGGCTCTACGCCCAGATCATGGCGAACGGAGCTCCTGAGCGCGTCGCCATCCTGCATGGCAACGCCGAGTCCGACGCGCAGGCGCTGGCGCGACGCGTCTCCGCCGCCTGCAACGGGATGAGCGTCCCGGTAATCCTCAGTAGCCCTGTGCTGGGAGCGCATATCGGTCCGGGCACGGTTGGGGCCACGGTTCTGCGACGGGTCTGATGGTCGCCAAACGTCGGCCGACACAAACGCTCCAGTCCATGTTGGCGCTGGAGGAGAAGCTCGGCTTCCAAGATCGAGCGGTCGCCGGAGGGCTCGACACCTACCTGCGCAACGTGCTTCGCGACGGCGAGCAAGGTCAGTTCTTCAAACGCATCGTCGCTGCGCTGCCGCAGCAGGGATATGCCTCGCTCACGGCGCAGGAACGAGCACGCTGGGCCGCGAACGTTCGCGCCGCGCTCCAACCTGGAGCCTCGCCGAGGAACACTCCTACCAACGCGCAGAGCCCGCCGCCTCAGGATTCCGCCGAGCCATCCTCGGACGATTCTGAGCGGCAACGACCTGCGAGGCGCAGCAAAGCCAGTCGTCGACGCCCGGCGCCAACGTTCGACCAAGAGAATCCGCTGGCCCGTGATGTGTCGGTGCTAGGGCGGATTCCCACACAATCGCGCACGGCGCTCGCAGGTTTGGGCGTCAATACCGTCTACGACCTGCTCTGGCACTTGCCTCGCCGATACGAGGACTGGCGGAACCTGCGGACGATTGCCGAGGCGCTCGAGGGCATCGAGCTCACGATTGTCGCCGAAATCGCCAGCATCGGCGTGAAGCATCTGCGCGGCGGTCGCACCGCGACCGAGGCCGTCGTCCGCGACGGCTCGGGCAGTTTGCGAGTCTGGTGGTGGTCGCAACCGTATCTGAGTCGTTCTCTGAAACCGGGGATGCGGGTTGGACTGTCGGGCAAGATCGAGATTCGCGGTCGACAGGTGCGGATGGTCTCGCCCGAGTGGGAACGACTCGACGATCCCGACGACGACACGGTCCACGTCGGCCGACTGTCGCCCGTCTATCCGCGCGCGAAAGGCGTGCCCAATCGCACCATCCGACGACTCTCTCACGTCGCGGTGCGCGAATACCTCCCGCTGCTGGCGGAGTCGTTGCCAGCCCAGATCGTTGAGGAGCAGGGATTCCCCTCCGAAGCCAATGCGCTGCAAACGATCCACTTTCCCGATCGCCTCGAGGACGTGGATGAGGCGAAGGAACGAATTGCCTTCCAGGAGTTGCTCTCGATTCAGCTCGCGGTGCTCGCGCGCAAGCGCGAGGCTCGACTGCGCGCCGACGCTCCACCGATCCCGATGTCGGGCGAGCTGCTCGACAAGTTCCTCGGCGCGCTCCCGTTTGAGCTCACGACCGCGCAGCAGCGCGTGCTGACGGAGATTCGCAACGACATGTTTCGGCATGAGCCCATGGCGCGGCTCCTGCAGGGCGATGTCGGATCGGGAAAGACCGTGGTCGCCGCCGCGGCGATGTTGGCCGCGGTCCGCGCGAAGCATCAGACGGTGCTGATGGCGCCGACCGAGGTGCTCGCCTCGCAGCACTACGAGACGTTCCAGCGACTCTTCGCCGGGAACGCGCACTCTGGCGGAGAATCGTTGTGGCACGACTACACCCTCGCGCCAGCGCTCGGTCGGCCGATCCGCATGGCCCTGTTGACCGGTAGCGTGCGTGCCGCTCGCAAGCGACAGATTCACCAGCAGATGGCGAGTGGTGAGCTCGACCTCATCGTCGGGACGCACGCGCTGATTCAGGAGGCGGCCAACTTCCATGACCTCGGTCTGGCCGTGGTCGATGAGCAGCATCGGTTTGGAGTCCTCCAACGCGACGCCCTGCGCAGCAAGGGTCGGAGTCCGCATTTGTTGGTGATGACCGCAACGCCGATCCCTCGGACGCTCGCGCTGACGGTCTATGGCGAGCTCGACTCGTCAGTGATCGACGAGCTGCCGCCAGGCAGACAACGCGTTCGCACGCAAGTTGTGGAGCCGTCGCAGCGTGAGGAGATCGTCTACGCGCGCATCCGCGCTGCGGCGAAGTTGGGTCAGCAGTCGTTTGTGATCTGCCCGCTGGTTGAGGAGTCGGACAAGCTCGAAGCGGAATCGGCGACCGAGCAGTACGACTTCCTGCGCACGGGACCGCTGCGCGAACTCGCGCCGCGGATTCGTCTGTTGCACGGACGCATGTCGTCGGACGAGAAGCAGGCTGTGATGTCCGATCTCACCAACGGCGACGCCGATGTGCTGGTATCGACGATCGTGGTGGAGGTCGGTGTCGACCTGCCCAAGGCGACGGTGATGGCGATCGAAGGCGCGGAGCGCTTCGGGCTGGCACAGTTGCATCAGCTCCGAGGTCGGGTCGGACGCAGCGACCTGGAATCGGTCTGCTTCCTGATCTCAGAGACCGACGTCGAGCAGAGTCAACGTCGGCTCGATCTGATGGTGCAAACGACGAACGGATTCGAGCTGGCCGAAGCGGACCTCGAAATGCGAGGTCCTGGTGAGTACTTCGGCACGCGACAGTCGGGACTGCCCGAGCTCCGCGTTGCCAAGCTGACAGATCACAAAACCCTCAACATGGCGCGCAACTGGGCCAATCGCATCCTCGACGACGATCCATACCTCCGTGCGCCCGAACACGCGCTGCTCAGGGCGAGGGCCGAGACGCTCAACGTCGACGGCGCCACCGCAGTGCATTAGCGCTCTCGGCAAGGGCGTGTCGAACCCGTCTCCGTGAAATTCCTCTGCATTCGCGGTGATTTGGTCTGTTGACGGCACAAGGGAGTGCTGCACGTGTGTGTTGCAATCCACCCGCGATATCCTGCTCTTTTGGCCGTGTCACACTAAAGTGTGACTTTGACCATCGGAAGCGTGACGCGATATGGCACGAGCAACGCGAGACCTCGTGGGCGAATTGGTACGCAATGGGCTGGAGCTTGCGCAGGCCGACAAGGCGCTGCCGCCGGTTCCTCCCATTGAGTTGAGCATTGAACGACCCAAAGAGCGCGAGCACGGCGACTATTCGTGCAATGTCGCCCTCCGACTGTCGGGCGCCGTGCGCATGCCGCCGATGGAGGTAGCCAACGCGATCGCCCAGCGTGTCCTCCGCACCGAGCCGGTCGCCGAGGTCGACGTCGCGCATCCGGGGTTCATCAACATCACGCTCGACGCAGATTGGCAGCGCGGACAGCTACTGTCGGTGATCGAAGCCGGCGACGAGTGGGGACGAATCGACCTCGGCGCGGGACATCGCGTCCAGATTGAGTTCGTTTCCGCGAACCCCACGGGACCGCTTCAGGTCGGTAACGGTCGCGGCGCCGTGCTCGGCGACGCCTTGGCCTCGGTTATGGACGCGGCTGGGTTCGAGGTCGAGCGCGAGTACTACATCAACGACGCCGGCGCGCAGATTCGCCTGTTCGGTCGGACGCTCTTCGCGCGGTACCTCGAGCAGTTTGGACGCGAGGCCTCCCTGCCCGACGGTGGCTATCAGGGCGCATACATGATCGACCTGGCAGCCCATGTCAAGGACGAGTTCGGCGATCGCTGGCTGGACAGCGATGATGACCCACCGGCCGAGCTCTCGGAGCTCGGCTTGCAGCTCATGGTCCAGCAGATTCGCGAAGATCTGGCGGCGCTGCGGGTCGAGTTCGATCACTGGCAGCGCGAGTCCGCCCTCTACGCCAATGACACAGACGACTCCGATGGCAAGTCGACGTACGCGGTCGCCATGAGTCGCCTCCGCGACGGCGAGCACGTGATCGAGAAGGAAGGCGCGGTCTGGTTCCGCTCTGAGGCATCGGGCGAGGACAAGGACAACGTGCTCATCCGCTCCTCCGGCGAACCGACATATTTTGCCTCGGACGTGGCTTACCACTACGACAAGTTCATCAAACGCAACTTCGACACCGTGATCGATGTTTGGGGCGCTGATCATCAGGGCCACGTCGCCCGTACGAAAGCAGCGGTCTCCGCCGTCGGTGGCGATGGTGACGCGCTCGAGGTCTTGCTCTATCAGCTCGTGCATCTGCGTCGGGGTGGAGAGCGCGTGCGCATGTCGAAGCGGTCCGGCGAGATCGTCACCCTGCGAGAGCTAATCGACGAAGTCGGCGCCGACGCGGCGCGATTCTTCATGCTCCAGCGCTCGGCCGACGCGCAGATGGACTTCGACCTCACTGCGGCAGCCTCAGCCGACCCTCGACAAAACCCTGCCAGCTACGTCAAGTATGCCCACGCTCGATGCGCCGGCGTCCTGCGTAATGCTGCTGATGCGGGACTCGCGCCGTCGTCGGAGATGCTCGACCTCTTGGTCGAGGAGCAAGAGTCGGTGCTGATCGCTGAGATCCTGCGCTTGCCCGAGCTCGTCGCGGACATGGCCACTCGGCGAGAACCGCACCATCTCACTTACTACGCGCAGAGTTTGGCCCAGGCATTCACCCAGTTCTATGACGCACATCGAATCGTGGTCCCGGAAGAGCCTGACCGCTCGGGGGCTCGGCTTACGCTGACCCAAGCATCGCAGGCGGCGCTCGCGGCGACGCTGCGTATGCTCGGCGTCGATGCGCCGGATGAGATGTAAGAGTTCGGAGTACTTCCCATGCAAGATCGCGTGTTTGCCGGAATCCGCGCGACCGGTCGCCAACACATTGGCAACTATCTCGGCGCCATCCAGAACTTTGTCGCCCTGCAGGAGCGATATGAGTGCATCTATTCGATTGTTGACCTGCACTCGCTGACCACGCTGACCGATACCGACCAGCTCCGCGACAACGTGCGCGAAACGGCGCTCGATCTGCTCGCCGCGGGGATTCGGCCTGAGGAGACGATTCTCTACGCGCAGAGTCACGTCCCGGAGATCTCGGAGCTGCACTTGCTGCTCTCGATGGTCACGCCGATCGGACGTCTGATGAATGTGCCCACGTTCAAGGAGAAGGCCAAGTCGCAGCCGGAGAACGTGAACTACGGGCTGGTTGGCTATCCCGTGCTGCAAACGGCCGACATCGTGCTGTATCGAGCGAACAAGGTACCCGTGGGGGAAGACCAGTTGCCGCACCTCGAACTGGCCCGAGAGATCGTGCGCCGGTTCAACAACATCTTCGGCAACACCTTCCCCGAGCCCGAGGCCGAGTTGACCAACGCGCCGATGGTGCTCGGCTTCGACAATCGGAAGATGTCCAAGTCATACGGCAACGCGGTCGACATGGCCGCGACCCCTGAAGAGACATTCAAGGCCATTCGCGGGGCCATCACCGATCCTCAGCGCGTGCGTCGCACCGACCCGGGTCGACCGGAAGAATGTAACGTGTTCACGCTGCACGGATTCTTCGGGCCTGAGCATCAGCCTAAGATCGAGAGCGCCTGCCGAAGCGCCGAGATCGGTTGCGTCGACTGCAAGAAGCAGCTGACGGAGTCGGTCAACGACTATTTCGCGCCAATTCGCGCCCGCCGAGCGGAGCTCGCCGCGGACCCTCAGGCGGTCGACGAAATCCTGCTCGACGGCGCGCGTCGAGCCCGAGTGATCGCGGCCGATGTACTGAAGGACGTCAAGGAAGCGGTTGGCCTGCCCGCATCACTGCCAGAGGTCGCAAACGTCACGTAGTGAGGTTCGTCATTGCCGCGATTGTCGCGGCCCTAATGTGTCATACCCGCACCCAATTGGGTCCGTCATACCCGCGCAGCGCGGGTATGACGGAGTGAATGCGACTAATTGCGCTCGAGCACGACGATTGGAATCTGTCGACCAGCGCCTCCGGCTCGGATGGCGTAGTCGAGATACGGCGCGAAGTCCTGCGCCATCAGCGCGAAGAGCTTGTCCCGCTCCGCGCCCTCGGACGTACGCGCGGTCGCCTCGAACTGGTCGGTGCCGACCATGAGCTGCACATCGGGATTGGCGTCGATGTTCAGGTACCAGGCCGGGTGATCCTTGTGACCGCCCTTGCTGGCGACGATCACGTAGGCACCATCAGACTCGCCGTAAATCAGCGGCAGCGTGCGCCACTCGCCCGAGCGTCGGCCTTTGGCGGCGAGCAAGAGGCAGGGAATCGGTCCGGAGCCATCCGGTCGGTCCCACATGTGGCCCTCTTCGCCGCCCGAGTCCAGATACTGCTGAGTGTGCGTTCGGATCCAGTCCGGGAGATTCGGGTCGACGGTGAAGATGTCGGACATGATGCGATTCCTTTCAGGTACGCGTTCAACTGAGTGTCATTCTAGGGACGCACGCCAGCCTTGCCTTTGACGCCAAGATTCGCCGCGATCGTGTCGTAGGCGTGCTCGAGAAAGCGGTGGATGTACGAGCGTGTCTGACGAGGGTCGATAATGTCCTCGATCCCGAACGCCTCGGCGGTGCGGAACGGATTGCGAAACTGGAGCAGATGCTCCTCGATCTCGCGCCGACGTTGGTCGGGATCGGGAGCGCTCTCGATCTCTCGCCGATACGCCGCCGCAACGCCACCCTCGATCGGGATCGATCCCCAATCGCCCGACGGCCAGCCGACGCGGTAGTTGATCGACCCCACGTTCGCGGTGGCCTGTCCGGCCATCCCGTAGTTCTTCCGCGTGATCACCGTAAAGACCGGCACCGTGGCCAGATAGGTCGCCCAATAGGCGCGCATCCCGTGACGCAGGGTGCCGGTGGCCTCAGCTTGCGGACCGAGCATGAATCCCGGCACATCGGCGATGAACACAATCGGGATGTGGAAGTGATCACAGAGCTCGACGAAGTGCCCCTGCTTGTCGGCCGAGTCGGCGGTCATCGCTCCGGCCAACATTCTGGGATTGTTCGCCACGATTCCGGCGACATAACCACCGACCCTCGCGAACAGCGTGTGAACACTGGTGCCGAACTCTGGCTTGATCTCGAAGAACTGACCGTCGTCAACGAGTAGTGTGATCAGCTTCAGCATGTCGTACGGTTGGGTCCGCTTGCGTGGGACGATACTGAGTAGCGCATCCTCTTCGCGGTCGGGCGGATCGTCGGTCGGCGTGAACGGCGGCAGTTGATAGACGTTCTGCGGCATGTAGCTCAGGAACGCCTGCATCTGCGCGATGGCGTCGAGTTCGTCGACAGCGCGATTGTCGATCGCACCCGATTGGGCGACGTGTACGTCGGGCCCGCCGAGTTCGTCTTTGGTCACGTCCTGACCCAAAGCTCGTTTGACCAGCGGCGGACCTCCCGCAAACAGCGCGCCCTGCGGAGTCATCACCGTGAAGTGGCCGAGCATCGCCCGCGCGGCTACGCCGCCGGCAGTGGCACCTGAGACACCGAAGACGAGCGGTACCTCCTGGCCAGCGCGGATATCTGGCCCGAAGACGTCGAAGCTGCTCGGTAGGTGTCCGTGACCATCACCCTCGGCTGCGACATTGGCGCCGGCACCCTCGTGGAAGACGAACAACGGAACCCGATACTCGCGTGCCATGTCGGCGAGGAAGAGGCTCTTGAAGCGTTCCTGCGTACTAATGTCGGCCGCGCCGCCGGACACTGTGAAATCCTCGCCGCCGACGACCACAGACCGGCCATCGATCTTGGCGAGTCCGCCGACATAAGGCAGGGGCTTGAAGTCCGTGAACTGGCGATCCTCGTACGTTCCGTAGCCGGCCAGTCCACCGATCTCGTGAAAGCTGCCGGGGTCGACCAACGCATCGATGCGGTCGCGGATGGTCAGCTTGCCCAGCTCTCGCTGGCGATTGACTCGTTCCTCGCCGCCCATCTTGAGCGCCATCTGGCGACGAAGGTTCAGTTCATCGACCTCTGGTAGCCAATTGGTCGGATTTGTCGATTCGGACATTGCGCCCTCCAATCCCTACGGAGTGTTGCGCAATCAACGTAATCGATCACGCAGCTGCGGCTGCGCCTAACCAGCAGATCATCAGAAACGCGATCGGCGGGACAATCAGCCAGCGCTGGAGTCGGAGCCGAAACTCGGTGATCACGCGCATCTGCATCCAGATGCAGAACAGTCCGACGATGATGAAGTAGAGCAACGGTCCCAATAGCCAGATCAGGTTCCCACCGGACAGATTGATCGAAGCGGCCGCCAGCGCCAGCGCTGCGGTCAGTACGGCCCAGGACATCGAGATGGCCGCATCGATACCGAGCCAGTGGAGGGCGGAGCGAGCGCCGTCGAAGTCGTCGACCTCGAAGTCAGGCAGCTTGTAGAGCAAGAATGCCGCCGCACCCGACAGGGCACCGATCGGGATGACCCAGAGCAGATGCGCGCTGGTGAAGGCCTCGTCGGCGGTTTGGATCGCGCCGACGGGCAGTAACACTCCCAAGAGCGCGAACGCCAGGACGCCGAGCACTGAACCGCGCCAGGCGAAGCTGTACAGCACGCACGTCCCGAGCATCGCCATTCCGATCACGCCGACCTGCCAGTCGGTCGCAAACCCGATCGCGGCACCAAATCCGGTCAGCACCGACGCGAGTAACAACGCCGTTCGCGGTGACGCCTTGCCGGCGGAGATTGGGCGCATCAGTCGGCTGCGCGAATCGATCTCAGCGTCGAGCGCGTTGTTGATCAGCGATGCGGCGTAGGCCAGCGCCACGACCATGCCGCTGTACTGAAATGGCAGTCCCCAATCGAGCGAGCCTTCCGCGGCGGTCAGCACCATTAGCGCCGACGTGAGCTGCAGCCAGATGCCGGTGCTGGGACGGCAGAGCTCGGCCCAGGCGAATGCGCGGCTGCGCACCACCCGCACCTGCCAGGGAATCGGCGGCTCGGGCGGAGACCCGTTCGACGAGTCCGCCGCGTTGTCGGATTTGTTGGGGTCGCGTTCAGAATCGTTCACATCTGTCAGCCTATTCGCCTCTGACGACTCCATATACTCGATGAGAGGGCGCGTCGGGGATGCCGTATCTCCGAGAGCACTCACAATGACGGAGGAACGCACGATGGCGATTATCAATATGGTCCGAGACTACGAACGGGTCGCCAAGTTTCAGCTCGGCCGCTACGTCGGAATGAAGGGGCCGGGACTGGTCTGGATCATCCCCATCATCCAGGGTGGGATCAAGGTTGATACACGCGAGCAGTACTTCGATGTTCCGCCGCAGCGCAACATCACGCGGGACAACGCCGGCGTTGACGTGGACTTTGTTGTCTACCTGCGAGTGATGGAGCCCGAGCGCACCGTGTTGGAAGTGCGCGACTACCTCGGCGCAGCGCGACAGCTTGCCACAACGACGCTGCGCGCAGTCGTCGGTGAGATGGCGCTCGATGAGGTGCTGTCCCGTCGCGACGACATCAACGACTTGATGCAGGTCAAACTCGACGAAGTGAGCAACCGCTGGGGCGTCAAGGTCACCGCGGTGGAGATTCGCGAGATCGAGCCGCCTCCGGCGATCGCCGAAGCGATGACCCGACAGATGTCAGCGGAGCGCACGCGTCGCGCCCAAATCACCGAGTCAGAAGGAACTCGCGACGCCCAGATCAACACAGCCGAGGGTGAGCGTCAGGCGGCGATCCTCGCGGCGGAAGGCGAAAAGCGGGCGCAAATCCTGCGCGCCGAGGGTCATCGCGAGGCGCAAATTCTCGAGGCGCAGGGCTACGCCGACGCGCTCAACTCGATCAACACTGCCGCCGCGCTTGCCCACGGCAACACGATGGGCTTGCAGTACCTCGACACGCTCCGCAACCTCGCCAACAGCGACAGCACCAAATGGATCATCCCAATGGAGCTCACCAACGCCGCCCGCTCCATCGCCGAAAGGCTCGGAGTCGCCGTCCAAGTCGGCAACAACAACGACGACTAGCTCTACTGAGGCCACTGAACCCTACGGCGACCGCTAAAGCCTAGGGAGGCCGCCAAAAGTACTCGTCATACCCGCGCTTGCGGCGGGTATCTCGCTGAGGACACTGCTAGCGTCGACGCTGGTGGGTGTCTCCATGGCAGCACATCGGCATCGCCGCACGGATCGAAATTCCCGCGCTACGCGCGGGAATGGCGAGGCAGGGAGCCGCACGAATAACGAGGGAGGGCACGCGAACCGATATGGGCGCCGATTGACCAGTCCCAGCGTTATGGGATGGCTCCACCGATAAGATCTCCGCATGGACTTGATTTGGGATGGGATCCGTGAGGCGGCCCGACTCTGGTGGTCGGGCGATAGCGAGATCATCGAGATCACCCTGCGCACGCTCGCGATCTCTGCGTCGGCGACCGCGCTAGCGCTGTTGGTTGGCATTCCGCTCGGCACTGTGTTGGCCCTCCGACGATTCTGGGGTCGTGGACTGATCGTCGCCGCGGTCAACACCGGGATGGGTATGCCGCCGGTGGTGATCGGGCTCCTCGTGGCGCTGATCCTTTGGCGCACGGGACCGCTGGGGAATCTCAACCTCATCTACACCCCGACCGCGATGGTCGTCGCGCAGTTGCTGCTCAGTCTGCCGTTGGTGGTGGGCTTTTCGCTCGCCTCGATCCAGTCGGTCAATCCACGCCTGATCGGTCAGATGTGGGCAATGGGAGCGAATCGATGGCAGGTGCTGTGGCTGCTCATCCGCGAGACGCGACTGGGTCTGCTGGCGGCGGTGATGGCCGGATTCGGCGCGGCGATCTCCGAAGTCGGCGCCTCGATGCAAGTCGGCGGAAACTTGGCCGGTGAGACCAGAGTGCTCACCACTGCGACCGTGCTCGAAACAGGTCGCGGGAACTTTGAGGTGGCCATCGCGCTGTCGTTGGTGCTCGTCGTCCTGGCGTTCTTGGTCAATCTTGTGCTGACAGCCGTCCAACAGCGACGGCCGGTGACATGACCAACCGAGTCGGAGCGTCCGGCGCCCACATCGCTGTCCGCGACCTCGTCGTCCAGCGCGGTGGCGTGACCGTCTTGGAGATTGACGAGCTCGACATCTCGCGCGAGGTGGTCACCGTCCTCATTGGGCCCAACGGCTCGGGCAAATCGACGCTGCTGGGCGCGTTGCAGTTGGTCCTGCATCCGCTCAGGGGAACGCTGACACTGGACGGCGAGCCGATGAATGCCGACCCCGTGCGAACGCGACGACGGATGTCGGCCGCATTCCAGGAGCCGCTGCTCCTCAGTATGTCCGTGCGTGCGAATGTGGAGTTACCGCTCAGGCTGCGCGGTGTCGGACGGCAACGTCGGCGAGAGCTCGCCGAGCACTGGCTGGAGAGGTTTGGTATTGCCGACCTGTCCGAGCGTCACGCGCGACAACTCTCGGGCGGCGAGGCTCAGCGAGTCAGTCTCTCGCGCGCCTTCGCTTCGCAGCCCGAGGTGATGCTCCTCGATGAGCCGTTCGCCGGCGTCGACGCGCCCACTCGCGAGGGCCTGATCGAGGACTTCGCCGAGATCCTCTCCCAGACCCGTCCGACGACAGTGCTGGTCACACACGACCGCGACGAAGCGATGCGCCTCGGTGATCAGGCAGTGTTACTGATCGGCGGACACGTGCGGCAGAAGGGTTCTCCGGCCGAGATCTTCGACCGACCGGCTGATAGAGCCGTGGCTGAGTTTGTCGGCATGGAGAACGTGTGGGAAGGACGACGCTCGGAGTCGGGTGTCTATCAGGCGGGCGGAGTCCGATTGGCGTCGGCGTCGCAGTCTGTGGTACTCGGCGCTCCGGCGCTACTGTGCGTGCGCCCCGAGCGCGTCACACTGTCACGCGTGCGTGAGGACCATGCAAATCAGCTCCGCGTGGTCGTCCGCTCGGTCCGACCTCGAGGTCCCGTCATGCGTGTCGCATTGGCGAGCGGCCGACTGGATCTGACCGCCGACGTCCCCGTTGCCGTCTGGGATGAGCTCGGGCTGTCGGTCGGTGCTGAAGCGGTTGCGAGAATCGCGCCCGCCGATCTGCACGTCATCCCGGTGGATGACTAGCCCCGACTAGCCGCGTCGGAATCGACCGAGCACGCCTCCAGAGGTCGCTTCTGCAACGCCGAAGATGGTCGCCAGCTCCGAGTTACTGGGCTCAGTGGCGACGTGTTCGCCGTCGATCAGGATTGTCGGCACCGAGCGACTGCCGCGATTGAGCGACGTGACGATGTCGGCAGCTTCGGGATGGTCGTCGAGGTCGATCGTCCGATAGGGAATCTCGTAGTTGTCGAGGAACCGAATCGCGCGTCGGCAGTCACCGCACCAGGCGTTGACATAAAGCAGCACGTCACGGTCGGACTCGCCGATGGTGTCGGTCGGCTGGATCGGCCCTGCAGCAGGGTCGATCTCGCAGGCCTCGCCAATCTGGACATCCTCTACTTCGAGCAGATCGATCTGTGGAGCGTCGTTGGTCATCGGATCCCCCTCACGGTGTGCATTCAGGATATCGCCGTCGGAACCTTGTGGAGCTTGAGGAAGTTGGTCGGTTCCCCTTGTCCGAGCGGCAGACCGCCAGTGACGACGATTGAGTCGCCTTCGGACAAGCCGAGTTCAGTGATCGCAGCGTGCTCCACGTCGCGAAGCATCTCTTCGATGGTGTCGGGCGGGTCGCAGTAGCGCGGGTCGACACCCCAGCTCAGAGCGAGGCGCTGCAGCACCGAGGTCGACGGTGCCAACACGACCGTCGGAACGGGCAGTCGCACCTGGGAGAGCAGTCGACCGGAGCGTCCTGACACCGTGAAGATGATCACCGCCTTGACCTGCGGATGCTGCTCGACGGCGGTGGCGACGGACTGACTGATCGTCCGCGACGTGTCGCTACTGACCTCGACCGAACGGGCGAATCCCCGCTGATCACCCTGCTCGGCCGTTCGGATGATGCTGTCCATCATTGCGACGACTTCGACGGGATGTCGGCCGACGGCGGTTTCGCCAGAGAGCATCAGCGCGTCGGCGCCGTCCCAGACGGCGTTGGCGACATCTGAGGCCTCAGCTCGCGTCGGTCGAGTCCGAGTGGTCATTGATTCGAGCATCTGGGTCGCAATGATCACGGGCATCAGCGCTCGACCCGAGGCAGCAATGATCTTGCGCTGCGCGAGCGGCACTTCTGCCGGCCCGACCTCGACGCCGAGATCGCCACGCGCCACCATTGCGCCATCTGAGGCATCGATGATTGAGTCGAGGTCGTTGATTGCCGAGAGTGTCTCGATTTTCGAGATGATCGGCAGATCGCCGCCAGCGGAGGCGATCGCATCGCGCGCGATCTTGAGGTCGGCGCTGTTCCTGACGAATGAGAGGGCGAGGAAGTCGAACCCGTTCGCGACAGCGAATCGGAGGTTCTCGCGGTCGCCATCGGTCACGGCCGGGAGCAGCAGGCCCGCGCCAGGCGCATGCAGTCCCGCCCGAGAGGTGAGCAATCCACCTCCGCGGACCGTGGTCTGGATGCGAGGGCCATCAATCGCCTCGATCCGCAGATCCAGCTCGCCGTCGCGGAGGTAGATCCTTCCGCCGATGTCCACTTCGTCGATGAGGGCTGGGTACGGACAACTGACCGTGAGTGTCCCATGCTCGTCGCGGTTTCCGGCTAAGTCCGAGCCGGTCAGAATGTCAACTCGTTCACCGCGCGCGATCTCTGTGCGATCGGGGACCGTGCCGATCCGAATTTTCGGCCCTTGCAGATCTCCGAGAATCGCGATCGGTTTGTTCGTCTCGCGTTGGGCTTGTCGGACGGAGCTGATCGCCCGCGACCACGAGTCTTGGTCGCCGTGCGAGAAGTTGACCCGCGCGACGTCAAGCCCGGCATCCACGAGTCGACGCACCGTCTCGGGATCGCTCGACGCGGGACCGAGGGTGGCAACGATTTTGGCGCGTCGGCGATCGGTCATGCCTTTGTTGCCTTGCAGATGTCCTGCGCCCGAGTGTGGGAACGCAAACGGGCCGCTCCTCGCTGGAGCGGCCCGCTCGGTTGTTTGCCTGAGCCGGTGTTTGGCTAGTAGGCGGGGGCGGGCGGCGCCGCAACGGCGTTCTCGTCCACCTTCTCGGTGACCAGGCAGTTGGTGGTCAGGACCATGCCCGCAATCGAGACAGCGTTCTCGAGTGCAGCACGGGTGACCATCGCCGGGTCAGCGATGCCCATGTCGATCATGTCGCCGTAGTCGTCAGAGGCGGCGTTGTAGCCGTAGTTCGCAGTTTCGGCGTCCTTGACGGACTGGACAATGACGGAGCCGTCCTGGCCAGCGTTAATCGCGATGCGGCGCATCGGCTCTTCCAGGGCACGGTTGAGAATCCGCACGCCGGTTGCCTCGTCGCCTTCGAGGTCAACATTGCCAAGCGAAGGGATGACGTTGATCAGCGCCACACCACCGCCGGGGACCATGCCCTCTTCGACGGCCGCGCGGGTCGCTGACAGCGCGTCCTCGACGCGGTGCTTGCGCTCCTTGAGCTCGACCTCAGTCGCCGCGCCGACCTTGATCACCGCGACGGAGTTGGAGAGCTTGCCGAGGCGCTCCTGTGCCTTCTCGCGGTCCCAGTCGCTCTTGGCGATCTCGTAGACGTGGCGAATCTGGTTGACGCGCTCGTCGATGGCGCCGGCGTCGCCGTTGCCTTCGATGATCGTCGAGGTCTCTTTCGAGGCGATGAATCGGCGGGCGCGCCCGAGCTGGGCGATGTCCGCCTGGTCGAGCTGTCCACCGAGCTGCTCGGAAATCACTTCGCCGCCGGTCAACGTGGCGATGTCGCCGAGGTTGTCCTTCTGGCGGTCGCCGAAGCCGGGTGCCTTGACACCGATCACGTTGATCGTGCCGCGCAGCTTGTTCACCGCCAGGGTGGCGAGTGCTTCGCCGTCCACGTCGGAGGCGATGATTACGAGGTTCTTGGTCACCTTGAGGACCTTCTCCAGCAAGGGGAGGATGTCCTGGACGGCGGAAATCTTCTTGTCCGTGACGAGGATGTATGGGTCCTCAATCTCGGCTTCCATGCGGTCGGCGTTAGTGACGAAGTACGGCGAGATGTAGCCACGGTCGAACTGCATCCCGTCGACGTACTCGACCTCAGAGCGGATGCCCTTGCCCTCTTCGACGGTGATCACGCCGTCCTTGCCGACTTTCTCCATGACCTCGCCGATCAGCTCGCCGATGGCTGGGTCAGCAGCGGAGATGCCAGCGATCTGCGACATCTGCTCGCGCGTGGTGACGCGAACCGCGTTTTCGCGGATGGCGTCGGAGAGGACTTCCACGCCCTGCTCGAGGCCGCGCTTGAGCGCCATCGGGTTCGCACCGGCGGCGACGTTGCGCATGCCCTCGTTGACGATCGCCTGCGCGAGGACGGTCGCGGTGGTCGTGCCGTCACCAGCGATGTCGTTGGTCTTGGAAGCGACTTCCTTGGCGAGCTGGGCGCCGATGTTGTGGAAGGGGTTGTCCAGGTCGATATCGCGGGCGATGGTCACACCGTCGTTGGTGATCGTGGGGGCGCCAAAGGTCTTGGCGAGGACGACGTTGCGTCCCTTGGGGCCGAGGGTGATTTTGACGGCATCAGCGAGGGCGTCAATGCCATCTCGCAGCGCTTGACGAGCATCCTCGTCGAACAGCAGATCTTTAGCCATGTTCGGTCGTCTCCTTCTTGGTCGGTTTGATGGAGTGTTGGGTCTTGCTTGCGGGCTCTAGCACTCACAACGGGAGAGTGCCAACGCTTGTATTGTGTCGAATATCCGCGCCCAGTGCAAGCCTGAGCGCCGTTATCGTTTCGTGTGCGCAATCCGTTGTGTCAAGCCTGTTAAGTCGGCTACAGGCCGCGCCATGACCAGACCGACGGCGGCAGGCGCAGAACCACGACCGCGCGAATCGCCGACTCGGCCACGGGACCAAACCGCCGGCTGTCGGTGCTCCGCGACGGATTGTCGCCTACGACGAACCAACCATCGCCTTCGCGGCTCAGCGCGCGTTTGATGTAGAGCTGCTCACTGCGTCGGAAGGCGATAACGCATCCCGGCCGAACCCGAACAATCTTGGGCGACAACGCCAGCACCGCGCAGCCGTCATCAAGCGTCGGCGACATCGAGTCGCCCTGAACTCGGAGGAAATAAATCATGGCAACGAGACAACAAATCGTGCACAAATCGCCCGCATCCGCACGGTGAAAGGACCTCTCCCTCTGGGGGAGGTGCCCCGAAGGGGCGCAGGGGGCCCGAAGAGGTGAAGACGCCCCAAAGGGGGCGAAGGGCCCCGCCAAAACACCGAGCGGTCTCGTCGAGCGCGACCCCTCAGTCGCTTCGCGACAGCTCACTCAGAGGGGAAAGCTCTTCCGGTTCCCGACTGAAGCGCGGCCATCCAGCGAGAGACGCAAGCGATTCGCGATTTCAGGACGCCCTACTAGAAGTCGTCCATCCCGAAATCGCCCATGCCGAAGTCGTCGTGGCTGTGGCCATGACCGTGATCGTGGCCGTGACCACCCATGCCCATGCCGCCCATGTCGGGCATACCCATGTCTCCCATGGCTCCCATGTCGAAGTCGTCAAACGAGGATCCGCCGGAGCCGGTGTGGATCGCAACGCCGGCGCCGAAGACGCGGTCGCCGACTCCGTCGTCGCAGGCTGGACAGTCGGGTGACTCTGGGGCCTGTCCCATCTTGGCCAGGACATCAAAGACGTTGGTGCAGCTGGGGCACTTGTACTCGTACATCGGCATAGTTGACTTCTCTCCGAAGGATGTTGAGTGGTTTGAGTAGTGTCGGACTAATCTTACGACGGCAACACGAGAAGCCGAAATCCCGTAGCTCGCGGAGGGGGATGCCGATGCCGATGCCGGAGCTCAGAGATTTCTGCGATCGGATGTGGCGTGGCGAGATCGACACCGTCCGTGAACTGCATCCGATGATCGGATTCTGGAACGACGGCGAGGCTGAGGAGATCGAAGAGGGACTGCTGTACTACAAAACCGAGGCTTCGGTGAGCACGATCGACACGGGCGACGGACTGGTCATGCTCGACACCGGCACGGAGTATGACACCGAGCGCATCTACGAAGGAGTGAGGGACTGGCGGCCATCGGCGGAGCTGCGAGCGGCTGTGCTTTTGCATCATCACACCGATCACATCTTTGGCGTGGCACCATTCGAGCAGGAGGCGGCCGCGAAGGGACGCTCCCTGCCAACGGTGTACGGGCATCGCTCCATGCCGTCTCACGTTGATCGCTATCGACGCACGTGGGGTTACAGGCGATCAATTCCCTTCAGCTCGCTAGGCCGGGAATGAGCGCCGAATCGGGCCAAGTGTTCTGGCCGAATGAGTTTCGTTATCCCGATGTGACATTTGATCGGTCGTTGCACGTGTTAGAAGGTGATCTGACCTTGGAACTGACCAACACTCGCGGCGAGACGGAGGACGCAATCTAGGCATGGGTTCCCAAGCGCAGATGGTTGTTCCCGGGTGATCTGTTTATCTGGGCGGTGCCCAACGCCGGCAATCCGCAGAAGGTGCAGCGCTGGCCCGGCGAATGGGCAGCTGGTCTGTGTCAGATGGCAGGCAAGGGCGCGGAGCCGATGGTACCGGGCCAAGGACTGCCGATCTTCGGAGCTGACCGGATCGCTGAGGCACTGACCGACACGGCTGACATTCTGGAACACATCGAGAGTCACAAGTTGGCGCTGATGAATGAGGGTTACACCCTGGATCGGGTATTGCAGACCATCGAGATTCCGAAGCGCTTGACCGATAAACCGTGGCTGAAGTCGGCGTTTGACCGTCCTGAGTTCATTGTCCACAACGTCTGGCGATTCTACGGAGGCTGGTATGAGGGCGAGCCGGATCGGTTGTTGCCTGCGCCGCGTGCAGAGGAAGCGGCCGAGTGGATGACGCTCGCGGGCGGGCTCGGGCCGGTACTCGATCGCGCCAGAAGACATCTGCAAAACGGCAACTTGGAGCTGGCCTCTCACCTGGTCGAAGGCGCGGCGCTGGTCGCCCCGAGTAGTCCGGATGTTCACACGTTGCGTGCCAAGATCTACGCCGCCCGCGCCGAGGCGCAGGATTCCTCGATGGCGCGTGGAATCTTCTCATTCGCGGCAATGTCGAGCCGTGACGACAAGCGAGACCTGTTCAATCCCTAAGGCGTGTTCAGTCCGGGAGTTCCCGTCATACCCACTGAGATATCCGTCATACCCGCACTCCGCCGCGGGTATCTCGCTGCATGCAGCGCCACTGTCTGTGCACAACTCGACGAGATTGCCCACCCGCATCAAGTGCGAGGCATCGAAGTCCTGGGTCTGGTTGAGAATCTCAACTCAGACCGCAATCAGGCGCATATCTTACGACGATGAACCGTGCTCGCTCCCGCAATTGGGCAGCGACACCTGGAGAGGAAGTACCAGATGCCAGACCTTCGAGATTTCTGTGAGCGACTGTGGAACGGCGAGATCGACGTGATCCATGAGGCCCACCCGGTCACCGGTACCTGGAACAACCGTGAGCCGGAAGAGATTGGCGACGGTTTCCTCTACATCAAGTCCGCGGCCTCGATGAACACGATCGACACCGGCGACGGTCTGGTGATGCTGGATACGGGGACGGCCCGCGACGCCGAGGGGTTGTTCTCGGCGGTGCGCGATTGGCGGCCTGATGATCCGCTGCGCGCAGCCGTGTTCTCGCATCACCACGTCGACCACATCTTCGGCGTCGGCAAGTTCGACGAGGAAGCGGAGTCGCAGGGTCGGGCCCGACCGATCGTCTACGGACAGCGCCACATTCCCGCTCACTTCGACCGCTACACCAGGACCGTCGGCTACAACACCGCGATCAACTCTCGGCAGTTCATCCGACCAGGGATGGACGCGTCGACGGTGCGCCTGCCCTGGCCGTCCGCATTCCGCTATCCCGATGTGACCTTCGACGACCGAGTGCAATTCTCAGTCGGTGATCTGACCTTCGAGGTGACACACACGCGCGGCGAGACCGAAGATGCCGCCTGGACGTACGTTCCCGAGCGCAAGTGGCTGTTCCCAGGCGACCTCTTCATCTGGGCAGTGCCGAACGCTGGGAATCCGCAGAAGGTGCAGCGCTGGGTCGGCGAATGGGCAACTGGACTGCGTCAGATGGCAGGTAAGGGCGCCGAGGTGATGAGTCCTGGCCATGGATTCCCGATTTTCGGCGCCGAACGCATCGCGCAGGCGCTCAACGACACCGCCGACCTGCTCGAATCGATTGAGAATCAGACGCTCGCGATGATGAATCTGGGCTACACGCTCGACCGCATCCTGCACGAGATCGAGTATCCCGAGGATTTGCTCGAGAAGCCTTACTTGAGCTCGGCCTATGATCATCCCGAGTTCATCGTGCATAGTGTCTGGCGCTACTTCGGCGGCTGGTACGAGGGTGAGCCGGACCGTCTGCTGCCCGCGCCGCGCTCGGCTGAGGCAGCGGAGTGGGTCACGTTGGCGGGAGGTCTAGAGCCGGTGATGGAGCGTGCCCGCGCGCATATGCAGAACGGCAACCTGCAGTTGGCCTGTCACCTGATCGAGGGCGCCGCACTCGCTGCGCCAAACAGTCCCGACGTGCACGAGCTGCGCTCGGAGATCTACGACGCACGGGCGGCGGAACAGGATTCGTCAATGGCGCGGGGTATCTTCGCGTTCGCGGCCTCATCGAGTAGGCACGGACGGCGCGATTACTTCAATCCGTAACGGCCGCATCCTGATATAAGTTTAGCAGGCGTTCCGCGATCGCCACAGCAGAGAACGGAAGATGAGGATTGCCACTCGACACAAAGGACACTCTCTCACTTTCGCCACCCCCATCAGCCAACACGACGAGTTCTTCGACCCAATTCGTAAACACCACTGTGGGGAGTAACAGTATATCTCGTATCACTGTGACTTCTTCAGGCGGCACCTTTAGGATGTTCGACCAGGAGCGGAAGGATGGCTCCACCGCGGCGAGCTCAGCTGCGAGGCCCATCAATGTATGACGCTTTGGCAACGCGAGAGGAGCTACAACGCCATACAGGCTGCACTGCAGCTCAATGCAAACAATGTCGCTGACACGGCTCCACTCCACCAGGGCCAGTGACGCAATGTGACCGAGATACTGCGACTCCTTGCCTGAGGGACTCTGAATTACTCGGAGGATTTCGATAAGCGCATCATCGATACGGTCAAGATACAACGGAGCAACACGATCGATTCTCCCATGCTCTCGTAGCTTGACGGTAGTCGCGTCAATGTGAGCGACTGTCGCATCAAGTGCAGCGAGGTGGTTGTCGGTTAGCCCTTCAGACGACTGGGCAGCGCTCGCCAGGCATTCATCGTAAAGTGTCTTCGCCTCTCGAAATCGTTGAATCAACGATCCGATAGCAGCGCGTCTCACTTCAATCTGGTCATTTGCTAGCACAGGGAAAAGGCGTGCAGGATCGGCTCTTCCAACCATAGCGTACAGTGAACGACTCGCGAGCGTAAGACGAAACGAGCGATCTAGAAGTTCTTGATTCCACCCAGTGCCTGACTGAGAGTCACTACAGACGCGTGTAGTAACAACGTTCGGACGTTGCTCATATGAAGGAATCGTGTCCGCGCAAGCGACACCGAACCCCATTGCCAGGACAATGAGCGAGCCTATCCAGAACCAAGGTCTACCATACACACGCGCTTCAGCACAACCGCGCATCCTCGGTAGCATGGCAGTCACCTATGGATTGACTTCCTCAAAGAGTTCGTCGCCCCCATAGTCCAGCAAGACGTCGACATCGGCCGGTTCAACCTGGAGTGCTCCGTTGGGTTCGAAGTGGTACTCGTGACCCGTTATACCGAGCATGATTAGGGTGTCAGAACCTAGATAGCGTACCCACGTTCGTGGTTCATTTGCCATCGTGGTTTGTCCTAGAAGATGTATGCCCATGTGGTCGGACTTAAGCTTTACCCGTTGCGTAGCGATGTATTCTTGTTCGCTGTCGTAGGAGCATCCATGTGCAGATGAGGAGCTGGCGATTCATTGTGACATACATCTCTTTCGCTGGTCACCGCAGAAAGGTACCCAATGATCACCGCGAAGGACGTGTAAGCAGGATTGATCTTACCATCCGACACGGAACTAGGCCGCCCAACTCTCCAGCGCATAAGGTCCTTCTTTCATTCCATTTCAACATTACACGATCGAGTAGCTAGACGAGTCGCTCCGCGCGGAAGTGGTGTGAGACGAAGGCGGTGCCTTCGTCGATCCGGATCATCGCGCGCTCGTGGATCAGTTCGTTTGAGGTTCCTTCGTTTAGCCCTCGCGTGAAGGTTGCGTTGTCGAGCGGCCATTTCAGTCCGACGGTTGTGATTCCTCGCACCTGATCGCTGACCGCAGCGATACTCACGTAATCACCGACCTGTCCTTGAAAGTGTGCCTCTGCGACACCGTCGCCATTCAGTACGGTCAGCGCGGTCCAACCGTTCACTGTCCAAGTGGGAACATGGTTAAGGCGAGGGTCGGTCAACAAGTGCAAGTTGGCGATGACATGGTCATAGCGAGGCCCGCCGAAGACGCCAAGGACAATGATGCTTGTCGCGCCGCGCTGGAGCGCGAGATCGATCGCGACGCGGCCATCAGTTCGCTCCTCCGGCTGCGGATGCGGCTCAAACTCAACGCCCACGGACTTCAGCCGGAAGAGTTCGTCGCCCGGCAACGAGTCCAAGTCGCCGATCACCACATGCGGCAACACGCCTAGCTGCCCTAACCGCTGTGCACCGCTGTCGGCGGCGACCACGAGTCCCGCGCCACGGAGCGCGTTGCGCACGAGCGGCGAGTCATGAATTTCACCAGCCAGCGCGACCACGACTTGCATGGTTGGTCCAGAGCCCTCACCCTAACCCTCTCCCAGAGGGAGAGGGGATTAGATCTGAAGAAGGCATGCCCTCAGCGAGAGGGTATCGGAGCTGAAGTGGATTGACTGTCTCTCGCTGAGGGGGAGGGTTGTGGTGACGGTCGGTTAGTCGGCGACGGGCTCGGGCTCGGCAGCGAGCGCGGTCCCGTTGGAGTCGACGCCTCGAGACTCTGCCCGCTGCGTGAAGGCCTCTGGGAGCTCCTTGCCCGCGTCGGCGAAGGCCTTGGCCATCGCCTTCGTGCCCGCTCCGAAGATGTCGAGCTGACGGTCCTCAACGAAGTCCCGCGAGGCGACGAGTCGGTCGAGCTGACCCTGGTACTTGGGCGCGACGTAGCGCATCAGCAGTTCGAAGCTGCGCTTGGTGGCGTCGGTCGAGGCCCACTCGTGGTGCATGCCGAGCAGCCCGCCGATGCCGCCCGAGCGGTCGTGCATCGCCTCGATCTGGTCGACGGCGTCCTCGGGGGAACCGACGATGACCATGTTCTTGTCGATCGCTTCTTCAATGGTGTCGGCCATCTGCAGCGCGATGCCACCTCGACGGCCGGGATCACGCACGTCGCCGACGTAGGCGCGCTTGAGGAATCCGGCGCGCACGTCTTCGATTGCCTGGGCTCGGGATTCCGCGATGTGGATCGCTGTCACGACGCGCCAGTTCTTACGCGAGACCTCGTGGCCGTTCTCGGCGGCGGCCTCTTCGTACCAGTCCCAGACATTGCGCATGCCTTCGGAGTCGGCGCCGGCGACCGAGAGCAGGCTAGCGCCATGCTTCCCCGCGAGCTGCGGCCCAGAGGGGGTCAGAATCACAGCCACAGCGAGCTCCGGATGTGGGTCGGAGTACCAAGCCATTTGCAACCGCGCTTCGGTCAGCGAGAACCAATCGGTCGTCATCGAGACCGGCTCGTCCGAGCGCGCAAGCTGGACGATGGCGTCAAACGCCTCTGCCATCCGCGATCGCTGCGTGGTCGGCTCGATGCCCATTTGCACTGCGTCCGAGGTCAACGCGCCAGGTCCCACGCCGAGCATCACTCGACCGCGAGTCATGTGGTCGAGCTGGAGCAGGTCGTCGGCGATCATCAGCGGGTTGTGGTACGGCAGCGAGACCACGCCCGTGCCGAGCTTGATGTGCTTCGTCCGCTCGGCCAAGGCGGCGATGAAAATCATCGGGTTGGAGATGATCTCACGCGCAAACGAGTGATGCTCGCCAATCCAGGCTTCGTCGTAGCCGAGCGCATCAAGATGCTCAATCAGGTCAACGTCGCGTTGCATCGCCAGCGTCGGGTGCTCGCCGACATGGTGGAACGGGGCCAGGAACAGGCCAAATTTCATTCGCTTCGGTCGCCAGGACATGGTTCAGTCCGATCTATCAGTCAATGGGTCGTACACAAATGAGCATAGCGGTGCGCTATTGACCCAAACCGGCTCCAGTAGCGCTACAGCCTGGCAAGAATCGCGGCCATGAGCGCAAAGAGTCCAGCGCCGACCAACGCGAGCACGCCCCACATGATGCGCAACTGGAAACTGATCTTGCGTTCGCTATCGGAGATTGCATTTCGGACTTCTGAACGCAGTTCGTCGCGAACGTCACGGATTTCTGAACGCAGTTCGTCGCGAACGTCATACAGTTCGGCGCGTGTGGCGAAATTGCCGACCATGCGATCGACCGCACGCTCTACCGCTCTGCGTAGAGCACGCGCCTGTGGCTGTTCCAACCCAGCGTCCACCAAGTCCGCTTCCAGGTCAGTTCCAAGTTGGTCAGTGAGAGGATCCTTGGTGATCACAGCATCCCCCTTGCCTGTCGATTGAGTGTATCAATCAGCCCAGCACTTCCGGATTGACGATCGCCTCCGGCTGACTGCCGCTAATCACGTTGACCACATTGCGCGTCGCCAAGGCACGCATGGCGTAGCGGGTTTCTTCGGTGGCCGTGCCGATGTGAGGGAAGCTGATCACGTTGGGCAGCTTGACGATGGGCTCGTCTGGGTCGGGCGGCTCATCTTCGAGCACGTCGAGACCGGCGCCGGCAATCTGATTGGCGACGAGAGCGTCGTGCAGCGCCTTTTGGTCAACGGCCGGGCCTCGCGAGGTGTTGATCAGGTAAGCGGTCGGCTTCATCAGCGCGATCTCGCGGGCGCCGATCATGTGTCGTGAGGACTGGTTGAGGTCGGTGTGCACGCTGACGAAGTCAGATTCGGCCAGCAGCTCGTCCAGCGTGCGCTTCTCAGCCGCAGGAGCGTCGGCGGGCGGGTTGTCGTAGATGTCGTACCAGATGACCTTCATCCCGGCGAAGTTTGCGCGTCGGGCGACCTCCTGGCCGATGCGTCCGTAGCCGACGATGCCAATCGTCTTGCCCAGCGGGTCGTTGGCCAGCGCGGGATAGGGTTCACGCCGTCCCCAACCGCCGGAGCGGTTGTAGGCCTCGAACTCCATCAGGTGTCGCGAGAGCATCAGCAGGAAGGCCATGGTCAAGTCGGCGACGGCGGCGCTGAGCACGCCTGGCGTGTTGCAGAGGGCGATGCCGTTACTGGTCAGGAAGGGTACGTCGAAGGCGTCGAAGCCGACCGAGGTGGTGGCGACGACCTTGAGATTGGGCGCCAGGTCAACGACCTGCTGATCAATCTTGACGAGCGGATTGAGCAGCACGCCATCAGCATCCTTGACGGCTTCGATGAACGCGCCACGGTCACGTCCGTCGACAACACGGACGTCGCCGGCGGCAGCGAGCATATCGTGGAGTTCGTCTTCGATCGGTACGGCCTGGACGATGGTGGTCATAGGTGGATCTTTCGTTGGTTGAAGTGGCTGGCTGAATGGTAGGACAGATCCCATGAGCTCCCCCGTTGGGGGATCTCCCGCGCAGCGGGTGAGGGGGGCAGCTCGGCGAGCAGTGCTGGTTGCCGGGAGCCCCCTCAGACCCTACGGGCCAGCTCCCCCAACGGGGGAGCTCTTTTTCATTCGGTTGGACCTAGTCGAGCCGATACACCCGCTGTGCGGTGTCGTGGAACATCTGATCCTTTTCGTCCTGGGGATAGTCGGCGACCAGCTTGAAGAACTGGTTGTACATGTTCGTGTAGCTGCATGATGCCTTGTCGACGGGGAAATTGCTCTCGAACATGCAGCGGTCCGGACCGAAGACCTGGATGGTGTGCTCGTACCAACGGCGGTTGGCTTGCAGCAGCTCGTCCGAGGACGGCGCTCGTTCCTGCTCATGCCAGCCGAAACCGTTGATCACCATCTGGATACCACCGACCTTGGCGACGACGTTCTCGCAGGTGGCGAGTTCGCTGATGGTCTCTCGCCATTCGGCGAAGACTTCGTCGTGGCGACCCGCATACGGACCGATGCCAAGCGGTCCGCCCAGGTGGTTGAGGATGATCGTGGTGTCGGGGAAGGCGCGGGCGAGGTCGGTCAGCTCAGGGATTTGTGGATGGTAGAGCCAGCCTTCGAAGCTGAGGTTGCGCTTGCCCAGCTCGGCGAAGCCTTCGCGGTAGGCGTCATTGAGGTAGATGTGCGGCTGATCCACGATCCGCGAGTTGGGCACGTCGGGCGACGGATCCCAGCTGGCGTGATGGCGGATGCCTCGGAAGCGGGAACTCATCTCCATGTGCGCGTCGAGCACCTCGCCGACGGCCGCGCCGAGCAGCAAGTCGGCATGCGAAACGATACCGGTGCAGGCGCGCATCTCGCCATAGATGCCGCTGGCGCTCTGAGCCGAGACGCCAGCGACGTACTCGGTCTCGCCGACCGGCGCCATCGGCTTCGGCGCGTCAGCGTTGTACATCGCTCCACACTCGATGAAGACGGTCTGGCGGACATTGAGGTCGGCCGTGTCCTCGAGCAGTTGGTCGAGGAAGTAGCGCAGCAGGCGACCGTCCTCGCGACCGTCCCAGAGGTGATGATGCGGGTCGATGATTTTCTGGTCGGGGTCGAATGCAGGCTCCTGGTTGGTGGCGAGCCAGTCGAAGTTGTTGGTGACCATGGTGAACTCCTATGCGTCGTCGATCAGGGCCCGGAGGCCTTTGCCCAGCTCGGTGTAACCCTGGTTGAGCAGGAAGCGGTCCCAGCCGATGCAGAAGTGCTTGACGCCCAGGTCGAGGTAGCGCTGGGCTTGCTCAACCGCGCCGATCTCGATACGTGGGGCGACGCCATACTCGATCGACTTGGCGATCGTCTTCTCTTCCGCAGCGCGAATCTCGTCCGGACTGGGTCGCTCGTCGAAGGAGAAGCCGTAATCGCTCGGACCCCACTGAGTCATGTCGACGCCGAGTTCGGCGGCGTGCTCGAGGATGGCGTCGATGTCGTCGAGGGCGACGCGCTTCTCGATCATGATCACCGTGACGATGCCGTCGAGGTCGGCGCCGTAGTTTCCGGCGGCGTAGCCTGCGAGCGCCGGTCGTCGCGTTTTGACGCCCATGTGTCCGCCCAAATTGCCCAGCGTGCCGGGCTTATCGGGTCGGATCGACTGGAGCGCTGCGTCGACATCGTCGGGCGTGCGGATGTCGGTGTAGAGCACCGACTTGAAGCCCGCGCCAAGCGCGGCCTGAGCCCAGAAGGTCTGGTTGGCCTGGTCGAGCTTGATCATCAGGGGCAGATTGCCGCACTGAGCCGCGCGCGCCAGGTGGTACAGCGTCTTCATGTCGAAAGTCGAGTACTCGGCCACATACTCGCCGTAGTCGAACTGCCCGGTGTCGCCAATCAGCTCGGCGATGTCCGGGTCGTTGAAGAGGAAATGGGTGCCGATCGTCGGTTCACCGGCGTCGAGCTTCTCGCGAAAGGTGTTGGCAAGCACAGCCATAGGTAGGTCTCCTTGTTTGTGTCTTCGTTGTGGGTTGCGGACAGGGTAGAGCGCCAATTAGACGCGACGTCGTCGGACCGGGTCCAACCGCTCCGACAGCACATCGCTGAGGAAGTTCAGACCAATCATCAGCACGGCCAAGACGATTGTGGTCACGATCACGAAGTGCGGAGCCGTTTGCATGTACTGCTGACCCTCGGCCAACATCGTTCCCAAGGTCGCGTTTGGCAACTGGATACCGACGCCGAGGAAGTTGAGCGCCGCCATCGCCAGCACAGATGCCACGAATGAGATCGGCATTTGAACGGCAAATGCGCCGAACGTGTTGACCGCGACATGACGGAACAGCACGCGTCGGCCGGATGCTCCGAGCGTGCGGGCTGCCAGGGCGTAGTCGCGTTCGCGCTCACGCAACACGCCGGCGCGGGCGAGCCGGGCGGTGACCGGAATGTTGAAGATCGTGATTGCGACGGCGAGTGAGAACAGTCCAGTTCCGAGAATCGTGGTGACGACGATCGCCAACACGAGGCCGGGGAAGGCCATGAGGACATCGAGCGCGCGCATGATCAGCGTGTCGGTGAGGCGGCCTGTCCAGCCTGCGATGTAACCGATCGTGATACCCATGCTCATGCCGATCAGCACGGCACTGAAGCCGGTGAGGATGGTGCGGCGCGAGCTGACTGAGACGCGAGCCAGAAGGTCTCGTGACAGGTGGTCGGTGCCGAGCGGGTGATCCCAGGAAAGGCCGAGCAGCTTGGAACCACGTTCGGACCAGTTGGGGTCGGTTGGATCGAGGATTGGGAGAATGAATGAGAAAAAGAACACTGCGAAGAGCAGCACCAGCGCGATCGCACCACGCGGTTCGCGCGCGATACCTCGAAGCTCGTCGAAAACGGGCTTGAGTGGGTTACGACGTTCTACATCGTCAAGGCGAACCGGATCGACCTGTGCTGTCATTGCCGATCCCTATTCCGACGCCCGTCCGCCGACGCGGATTCTCGGATCGAGGGTGACGTAGAGCACGTCGATCATCAGGTACACGAACATGAAGATGGTCACGATTAACATCGTGATGATTTGGATGATCGCGTAGTCCCGGTCACGAACGGCGACCGCCAGCGCACGACCCATACCAGGCCAGGTAAAGACGGACTCGATGATCAGCGTGCCACCGAGGATCTCAGCGAAGTTAAACGCCATGATGGTGACTACCGGAATCAGCGACGGCTTGAGCGCGTGTCGCAGGATGACAATTGGTCGACGCAGCCCTTTGGCTTGCGCGGTACGGATGTAGTCCTCGGTCAGCGTGTCGAGCATCGATTGACGGGTAAATCGAAGGATTTGTGCCGCGACGATCCCACCGAGTGCGAAGCCGGGCATGAGCAAGTGCAGCAGTGCGTCGCCGAAGTCTTCAGTGATTGGTGTGCGTCCAAATGACGGCAGGACATCCAGCGCGACGGCAAAGATGATCAGATAGAAGAATCCGGCGATGAACGAGGGCACACCAATGTTCCAGCCGGCCCAAGCTCCGGCGAAATAATCCCAGAACCCGCCACGGTTGATGGCGGCCAGTACTCCGAAGATGAGGCCTAGTCCAAATCCAACAATCGTGGCGAACACCGTCAGTTCCAGCGACGCGGGGAAGGCCGAAGCGACGACCTCCCAGACTTCGATGCCCTTGTTGGAGATGCCGAAATCACCCTCGACAATCCCCGTCACCCAATCGCCGTACTGCTCGAAGAACGGTTTGTCGAGCCCCCACTTGGCGCGGAGATTCTCTGCGCAGTCGGTTCCGACCGAGTTCTCCCCGCAGGCGGCAACAGCAGGGTCGCCCGGAATGAGCCTGACGGCCCCGAAAATCAGCAAGGAAGCAATGAACAGGGTTGGGATCAGCTGCGTAAGGAGTCGTGTGAGGACGTAGCTCATGTCATCGCAGGCAAGCTAATCACCCTTCGCCGCACTCCCGGCAGGAGCGCGGCGAAGGGGCTAGAGGAGAGAGGTCCGAATCCGCCGTTGGCTAGACGGTCACCTGGTCAACGTACGGCCAACCCTCGGAGTCGAAGTTGATGCCGACATTGGTCGTACTCCAGGCACCCGAGTAGGAGCGGAAGAGGTGGTTCGACCAGGCGAGGTCGAGGTACTTCTCGTTCCACACGTCCCAGGAGCCGTACTCGTCAAGGAACGTACCGTTCTTGGCGGCTTCGAGCATGTCCAGCCACTCGAGTTCGTCGCGGACACCTTCGCGCTCGCGCAGAGGCACGTAGCCTTCGTTGTTCGGATCGTTGGTCTGGTTCGGAACCGCGGCGTTCATCCGGCCGTCGTAGGCGTCGGCGAACAACACGGTGACTGCGGGGTCACCAGGCTTCACCCAGTTGCCGAAGCCAATGATCATGTGATCGAAGGTTCCGGTCGTCTGCAGGGTGATCATCTCGGTGTACTCGCGGTTAGTCAGCGCCATTTCGATGCCGAACTGCGCCAACTCCTGCTGGATCAGCTGAGCGGTTGCCGGTGCGTAGGGACGCTCAGGCAGTACATCGGCCTTGAGCACGGTGTCGTTGTTGGTCAGGCCGGCAGCGTCGAGCAGCTCACCAGCCTTCTGCGGGTCGAAGACGGGCTTGTCCAGTTCGGCGTTGTAGGCCGGCGAACCAGGCTGCCAGGGCAGTCGCCCGGCGACATCGAAGCTGCCGCCGAACTCTTCGGTGATTCGCACACCGTCGACAAGCAGGAAGACACCTTGTCGGGCACGCTTGTCCGTGAACGGCGGTGAGTCAACGCGGAATCGTAGGGTCTGTCCGCCGACACCAATACCGATCGTGCCAAAGTGCTCGTCCGATGCCATCAGCCGCTGCTCGGCCTCGGGGTTTCGGATCGGTACGCCGTAGTGCGAGTGGATGTCGCCAGTTTCCAACGCGGCGCCCATGGCCAGGGCGTCCGCGAAGATCGTGTACTCGATCTTGTCGACGATGCCGCCACCACTCCAGTGGTCGGGGACCTTGACCAGGTCGTAACCACGGTTGGGGTCGTAGTTCTCGAAGCTGTAAGGGCCGGTACCAATCAACACGCCGTCCTCGACCTGGTCGAGGGTCTCCATGTCGGTGATGTTGGTGGAGGAAGTCAGCGTGTAGAAGTAGCCGGTCGGCTGAGTGAGGTCGATTCGCGCGGTCGTGGCATCAGTGGCCGTCGCGGCGTCGATGTTCTTGGACATCAGGTGCAACGGAGAGCCGCCGCCGCCGGAATCAGGGTTCTTGATTTCGTTGTAGGTGAAGGCCACATCCTCAGCCGAGAACGCTCGACCCGAGTGCCAGGAGACGCCTTCTCGGACGGTGAAGATATAGGTCGTTTGGTCCGGAGTTTCCCAGCTTGTTGCCATGTCCGGCGAGGGATCGAAGTTGGGATCGACCATGCGCTGCATGTTGGCCACATCGGGGTCGAGACCCACCGGACCACTCCATCGGGTCAGGCGGTTGAACAGCCCACCGTTCTGATTGATCGGTGTGTTGTTGCCGGCGGTGTTGAGCGGGATGCGAATGAAGTTTGGCGTTGACGTGTTGCCGCGCTTCCAGACTCCACCAGACGCCGCGACCATCTGCTGCTGGTCTTGCTGTTGCGCCTGCCGTTGTGCGGCGGCCTGCTGCTGATCCTGCTGCTCTGACTGTGCGTCAGCCGACGTCTGGTCCTGCTGATCCTGCTGCATGGCCTGCTGATCAGCTTGCTGTTGCTGCTGATCTTGCATCGCTTGCTGCTGATCCTGCTGCATGGCCTGCTGACCATCGTCGTCGTCATCGTCGCCGCCACAACCGACCAATGCCAGTCCGGCCGCGCCGACACCTGCTCGGGCGCTTGCCCGCAGCAGCGATCGGCGGCTCAGATGTTGCCGCTTCATCCGTGACCAATAGTTCCGTTCCATTTGCTCCTCTGTTCTCGCTCGAACGCGGGGCCGTCTTGCACCGCGAATCTTGAGATTCTTGGCCACAATAGCAGTGTTTCGAGAATCCGTATGATAATTCCTCAACCTTTCGACAATCATCAACGATCGGCGCGGAGACTACGCTGCAATCGCGGTCCCGACAGTCGGACGAGAGGTCGGTCATGGATTTCTACGAACACCGCGTGACGATGGTCCAACCGGGAAGGTTTCCCGAGTATCGAAAGCTCTTTCTGGAGGAGAGCTGGCCCCGACTGGTCGAGGCTGGATTCCGGCCTCTGTGTTTGCTCAATGCGTTGATTGGCGGCACGCCTGAGGAGGTCCACACGTTTATCGGTGTGCCGTCATGGGATGAATGGCGCCGAGGCCAGGAGATCTTGGTCGGACTGGGCGATGACGCCTATCGCAACGCTCGTCGAGCGTTGATTGTGAATGAGACGGCGCGGCCGAAGATTCCCTACGGCGGCCGCCCACTGGCGGAGACTCCCGACTCCGACCGTCGCGCCGTCTATGGTCTGCGACGCTGGACGATCGACCCTGCCACATGGGAGCGATTCGCCGAGCTGACCGAGTTCGGCGTCTGGCCGGCGATGGACGCGATGGGACATCGGGTGCTGGGCAACTTCCATGACGCCGTGCTGAGCGACGACATGGAAGTGACCAACCTGGCCGGCTATCACAGCGTCGGCAACTGGCACGCGACGCGGACGCCGCAGGATCCAGGTTCCGGAGTCTCGGAGGAGCTACTCAAGCTGTTCCAGGAGAGCGTGCGTGAGCGGCACTCGCTGACGCGACACACGTGGGTGCAATTGATGAATGCGCATTGGCCGGAGTAGCTTGGCGCCCGGCAAACGACTTCATCTACCTCGTCATTGCCGCGCTTGTCGCGGCAATCTCGCTTCCTGATTGACGCTGCTGGGACCCCCTCAGCCTGCGGCAGCTCCCCCTGCGAGAGAGTGATGCATAACTCAGTTTCCCGTCCCCGCCCCCGAGCGGGGACCCGCTTTGGCTTAGCCCAGGCTGCTCGGATAGGTCCCGCTTGACCAGATACCAGCGACGCATATGGCCGGGGGCGAGAAGCCAGGGAAGGAGCAGGCCCCCGCTCGGAGGCGGGGGCGGTTGAGGGGTTATGCCTCGGTCTCTGCGAGGGGGAGTCACAGATTGCGCAGCGTCTGTGGACTCAAGTTGATTTAGCTTGGGTCAGCGTTCCAGCGATAGGCTCGGCGTGCGTTCTCGACGAAGAAGTCGTCTACAACTGTTTCTCGAAGTTGGAGTGCCTCGATTTCGTCTCTTGCCCTGGGCCACGGGATTGTTGGGTACTCCGTGCCGAACATCATCTTCTGACGTCCCCGGGTGTTGATGAATTGGACGAAGTTGTGCGGCCAGTACCTTGGCGCCACCGACGTGCAGGACATGTACACGTGATCCCAATGGGCAATGGTTGAGATGGTCTCTTCGATCCACGGTTGGCCGCAGTGAGTCATGATCAGGCGAAGCTCGGGGAAGTGATAGGCGACCTCGTCGTAATGCATTGGGTTCTGGACCCATCCCGGTCGACGCGGTCCAGGCATACCAGCGTTCATCGAGACCGCGATGTCGAGTTCCATTGCCTTGACGTAGAAGGGCCAGTAGACGCGGTCGGTTGGCGGCAACTCATAGCGGAACGGCGGGATGCGCAGGCAGCGGACTCCGTAGCGTTCGTAGTAATCGACCACCTTGCGAATCTCGTCGTACCCGTTGAGCGGATTGACGATCATCGCGGGCAGGATCTTGTCGGGAAACTGCTTGTGCGCATCGCCGACCCACTCGGCGTGCTCGGGCTGCATGATCGAAACGACACCGGCGCCGATATCGGACTGGTCAAGGACTGCCAAGAGTTGTTCGGGAGTCTCGATGGCGGCGCGTCCTTCGATGTCCTTGAACAGATAACTCAACGCAGTGTCACCTGAGGGATCGAGGAACGAGGAGTTGATCAATGAATCGATAGCGCGAATGCGGTCGGTCATAGCGTACGAAGTCTATGTCTCTCCGCGCGGTTTCATTCCCGCGGCTCGGTAGACGTTGTCGATCACGCGCATACTGATCACGCCGTCTTCGGCGTCGGTCGGCATTGGACGAACACCGGCAATCGCATCCATGAATGCGCGCAGTTGGTAGTTGAACGTCGGATTCCTGCTCAGCGTTTCCCGGCGCGTGCCCCACGATGTCACGAGTTCGATTCGGTGCACCTCGCGGTGCGGCACCAATGGATTCACGACTTTGAGCCTGCCCCGATCGCCATAAACGTTGACCTCGGCGGAAAAGCCTCCGGCTGCATTCATCCGTGACCAGATCGTGGCCGGGATGCTGCCGGCAAAGAGCAGCTCGGCCTTCAACTCGATGTCGATGTGTTCATGGACCGTTGCCGCCATCGCGGAGACGACCTCCGGCTCTGCCTCAAACGCGTGGCGGAGAAAGTGCAGGGGGTAGCAGCCGAGGTCCATCGTCGCCCCGCCACCGAGCTCGATCTGGTACCGAATCTGGCTGGGCACGTCGGCGACCGTGTTCTGGAAGTGAGCGTCGGCGTAGCGGATCGTGCCCAGGATGCCGCTCTGGACGATCTCGCGCATCCGCATGGAGAACGGGTGATAGTAGTAGTGAAACGCCTCGGCGCAGATGAGTCCGGACTCGCGAGCACAGTCTGCCATCTCTCGCGCTTCGGCCTCGTTCATGGCGAACGGCTTCTCACAGAGCACATGTTTGCCTGCGTTGAGCGCCTTGATCGTCCATTCCTTGTGCCCGCTGATCGCCAGCGGATTGTAGATCGCGTCCACGCCAGGGTCGGTGACAACTTCGTCGTAGGTGTCGTGGACGGTAGGAATACCGGCTCTGGCGGCGAAGGTCTCGGCACGGTCGCGGTCACGTGCGGCCATGCTCACGATTTCGACATCAGGGAACTCAGCGACGGGTTTGAGCAGTGCACGCGGGGTGATCGCGGCAGCTCCGAGGATGCCGAAGCGGAGAGTCATCTGGAGTCCTCGTCGGCTGCGATGCGCCCTTCGCCGAATCGCCTAGGCGTTGAACTGCGGGACCAGGTAGTCGTGATCCTTGTGGTAGACCTGTACCCGCCCTCGGCCGCCGTCGCCGATGGCGATTCGATCTTGTGCATCAATCGCGATGCCCCGGGGACGGTCGAAGATGCCGAATTTGATCAGCTCGACTGGTGTCACGCGCCTGAAGGCTTGTTGGTACTCGGGATTGACCTCCATGACGCTGGCCGCCGCCTTGGAGAATTCGTGTGCGTCACCCTGCAGACTGCAGATGATGTCGCCGTCGGGGTAGTAGATCTGGACTCGGCGGTTGCCCCAGTCGCAGACGTACACGTCGCCGTCGCTGTCCACCGCAACATCTGCAGGACGCTTGAGACTGCCGCCATCGTCGATGCCGATGTCTTCGTATCGTGAGCCGAAGTTGCCCAGGAACTCACCGTCGGGCGTGAATTTCTGCACGCGGTCGTTGCCCCAGTCGGCGATGAAGAGTGCCCCCTCGTTGTCGATGGTCATGCCCCAGGGTTGATTGAGCTCGCCCTCGGCGCAGCCGCGCGTGCCCCATGTGCCGAGAAACTCGCCGTCCCTGGTGAACTTCTGTACTCGGTGGTTGAGGCTGTCGACAACATGCAGATTGTCGTCAGCGTCGAAGGCCATTCCCGAGGGTCGATTGAACTGACCATCGCCGTCGCCGAACTCGCCCCAGTCGCCGACCGGTGAGCCTTCGGCGTCGTAGCCGAAGATCCGATGGTGATACGCATCGGCGCACCAGACGGTGCCGTCGCGGGCGAGCGCGAGGCCCTCCGGCCAAATCAGGTCGCCCGCGCCCATGTCGCCGAGGAACTCGTCCTCGATACGGTGCTTGATGATTTTGGCACTGAGCGCACCGCTCGCGCCCCCGTACTCGGACAAGCCCGGGTCGGCGACGTGCATCGTGCCATTCGGCGCCATCGCGATCGCGCTGGGATAGTTGAACCCCTGAGGCCCAACGAAGTGGCCAATGGAGTGACTAAAGTGCCAGGTCCGCCCGGCGACGGTTGTAGTCAACATGGCTGGAGCTCCTTAAGGCCTCCCCCTCAAGGGGAGGCCGTTTGTCTACTCATGCAGTCGCCATCAGCGGCTCGATGAAACTCAGTTTCTCGAACTCACCATCGACGATCGGCTTGGCATCGAGACCCATCCAGTCCTCAAGCAGCGTCGAGTAGACACCGCGGAAGTCGTGGTTGGGGACGAGGTCGCCCTGTTCGAGGTGTTTGGGATTGATGCTGGGGAACTCGCCGTGCATGCCGCCCTTGACCTGCGGGCCGAGCACAAAGACTCCGCCGCCGGCGCCGTGGTCGGAACCGGAGCCGTTGTCTCGCACGCGACGGCCGAACTCGGTGAACAGCATCATGATCACGTTGTCATCGCGGTCATGCGCTTTGACGTCGTCCCAGAAGTCGGAGATGGCTCGCGAGAGGTCGGTCCAGAGCTTCTCGAAGACCGGCTTCTGGTTCGCGTGCGTGTCGAACCCGATGAGCTGCGTGTAGAAGACGCGCGTGCCGAGGTCGGCGCAGTGGATCGTGGCGATGTCCTTGAGACTGCGCGAGATCTGCTCAGTACCCCACTCGACGGAGGTCTCGTAGCGACCGAGGCCTTCCTTGAGGATGTCGGCGCCTTTGAGTGCGTCGAGTCCAGTACGGCCGAGGTACTCCTTGACGTTTCCGGTGCCGATCGCACGGCCATACATGTTGACGAAGCGCTCAAGCATCTTCTCGCGCTGGCGCTGCTGCTCGATGCCGGTCAGGAGACCGTATGTCGAGAGGTCGGCGACAGATGCGACAGTCACACCTGGCACGACCAGCGCGCGGGGCAGGCCCTGTCCGATGTGGACCCCGGTGACCGGGTTCTCGCCGGACGGATCAAGGTCGCGGATGGCACGGCCGACCCAGCCCTCGGTACCAACCTTGTTGGGCTCACAGGTGTGCCAGATGTCCATCGAGCGGAAATGCGATCGCGGCGAGTTGGGATACCCGACGCCGTGGATCAGCGCCATCTCACCCTGGTCGTAGATCTCCTTGAGAGGAGCCATCGTCGGATGGAGGCCGAAGTGGTCGTCGATCTTGAGGACCTCGTCCTCGCCGATGCAGAGATCGCCGTTGCGGGCGTCGTTGTAGTGCCCGTCCGCGTAGGGCACCACGCTGTTCATGTAATCGTTGCCGCCGGTCAACTGAATGATGACGACAACCGGATCCTTGCTGGCAGTTGTCATGTCCATACCTTTCTGATCCCCTCTCCCTCTGCGGAGATGCGAATCTTCTCTGATTCCTTCTCCAACTGAAGGAAGGCCGAGTCTTTTCTGATCCCCTCTCCCTCTGGGAGAGGGTTAGGGTGAGGGTCCCCACAAACCGGCCCTACCCAAACTGATACTCCGTCGTTGCCGCGATCAGGGCGAGCATCTCGCCGACGCGCTCGGAGGAACCGTTGTAGTCGTCGCTCCAGGAGAGGTCGCCCTGCTCCGTTGCGTGCTCGATCAACTCGAGCCTGGTGACATCCGCCACATTGAGCGGGCCGATCAGGTCGAGGCAATGGTCGACCATCTCCGCCGGCTCCATCGTGGTGCCATTCGCAGCAGCGACTCGCTTAACGATCTTCTGAACGCCCGGCAGCTCGGTGTTACTGACGCGGTCGGCGACGAAGTTGATTCGTCCGACCACGGCGCCAGAGTTGATCCAGTCGCGCCCGGTTTGCCAGCCTTCGACCGAAGGCGGGTTGTGCAGACTCTGACCCATGTGGGCCGACTCCTGGCCGAGGCCGATCAGGTCCAGCTGTGGACCCGCCATGTGCTCGGTCAGGCGCAGCGTGCCGACGACGGTCTCGACCGGACTCTTGACCTTCTGGAAGGTCGCATCTTTGAAGAAGTCGGAGTTGAAGAGCGCCCGCAGAACAGGCTTGATCTCGAAGTTGGAGTCCTTGAACACCCCTGCGAGGTAATCGATCGCTTCGGGGTCATTCGGCGGCTCGATGTTCCAGGCGGGAACCTGGGCCTCGTCGGCGACGAAAAAATTGTACAGGTGTCTGGCGATGAAGCGCGGACAGGCCTCTTCCTCGAGGATGATGTCGATGATGTCCAACCCATCGAAATTGCCCTTGCGACCGAGGAACTCCTTCTCGCCAAAGTCGTGCTCCTCGGGGCGGAACTCGAACTGGAAGAAGAAGCGGTGGTTGGGCACGCGCGGGATTTTCGGGCCCAGCGTCCAGCCGGTGAAGGCGCGGGCGCACTCGAAGACATCCTTCTCGGTGTAGTTGCCGACGCCCATCGAGAACAACTCCAGCAGCTCGCGGCCCCAGTTCTCGTTGGGCGAGCGCTTGTGGTTCTCGTGGTTGTCGAGCCAGTAAATCATGGCCGGGTTCTGGGCCAGCATGATCAGCAAGTCGCGGTAGCTGCCCGTTCCGTGGTCGCGGAACATGTCGATCTGCGCGATCAGGTGATTGTCGTTGTCGACCTTGGAGTTACCGACCGCAAGGACGCCGTGCCAGAAGAGCGCCATCTTCTCTTCCAAGGGCCGCTGCGTATTGATCAGGTGGTAGAGCCAGTTGGCCGCGCCAGGAATGGTGACTGGACCACCGGTCTCGAGCGACGGCATGTAGCGGAAGAGCTGATAGAGGTCAGCGCGAGGAATGTGGGCGGGCGGGTCGACCAACTGCTCGACAGTCTCCTCGTAGCCCTGCTCCACGAGCAGTTCCAGGTCGTCGCGCGACGCGCCAAACCCTGCCCGACGCATCAAGTGCGCCATCTGGGCGATCTCTTGCGTAACCGACATATCGTTCCTCAGATTCCAGTCCGAAATAGAGCGCACACGCGGTGCAGCTCTCTGCAACGTAAGCTACACAATTCAACAAAGGCCGTGCAGGCAACGCCAAACACCGTCACACCCACACCCGACCACCGTGATATGCACGTTTGTCCGTCATTCCCGGACCCCACCACTGCCATCCCCGCCCTACCCACCGTCATTCCCGCGCAGGGAGACCTTTGCATAATCTCTTTCCTCCCCCTGCAGGGGGAGGTGCCGAAGGCGGAGGGGGGTCCTGCTCCGCCAAGTCCTGTCTAGTACCCGCGCCAGCAGGACCCCCTTGTATCTTCGCTGTCGCCCCGGGAACAAGTGTTTCCCGGGGCGAAGCGTGGTGCGGTAGACCGATTCCCCCTGGGCCTGTGAGGCCGTGACTGAGCTTGGGTCGCCGCACCACTACAGCGAGAGAGCCCGAACAGTTGCCCGGGCCCTGGAGCCCTCATCTTGCAAGGACGGGCCTACGCAGGATAGGAGTGGGAGATGACCGAGACGAGTCGCTACGTCGGCATTGACGTATCACAACAGTGGTTGGATCTCGCCATCCGGCCGGCTGACGGACCCGCCCAGCGGGTGGACAACGACACGGCCGGGATCGACGCCCTGGTCAGTCAGTTGGAGGCGCTGGCACCGACACGAATCGTGCTGGAGGCGACCGGCGGTCTGGAGCGGCCGCTGGTCGCGGAGCTGGCCGCGGCGGGGTTGCCGATGGTGGTGGTCAACCCGCGCCAGGTTCGCGACTTCGCCCGCGCCACCGGCCGGCTGGCCAAGACCGACGCGCTCGACGCCGCCGTCCTGGCCCACTTCGCTGAGGCCGTCCCGCTGCAGCTGCGCCCGCTGCCCGATGCCGAGACCCAGCATCTGCGTGAGCTGCTCGCCCGACGTCGACAACTGGTCGCGATGCTGGTCGCCGAGGGCCAACGCTGCCGCGCCACCACCCCCACCCTGCGAGCCGGGATCGAGGCGCACATCGCCTGGCTCACGCAGGAACGCGAGCGAATCGAGGACGAGCTCCAGGCCAGCATCCAGGACAGTCCCCACTTGCGGGCACAGGACCAGCTCTTGCAGAGCGTGCCCGGCGTCGGACCGCAGATCTCGCGCATCCTGCTCGCCCAACTGCCCGAACTGGGCCAAATCGACCGGCGCCAGGTCGCGGCCCTGGTCGGCGTCGCCCCCTTCAACCGCGACAGTGGCCAATGGCGTGGCCGGCGCAGCATCTGGGGCGGTCGCGCCACGGTCCGTGCGGCGCTCTACATGGGCACCCTCGTCGCCACCCGCCACAACCCCGTGATCAGCGATTACTACCAGCGCCTGCTCGACCGGGGCAAACCCAAGAAGGTCGCGCTCACCGCCTGTATGCGCAAACTACTGGTCATCCTCAACGCCATCCTCAAGAGCAACACCCCTTGGCAACCACCTCAACACGCTTGACTTCCAAGACAGTTGCTCAGTCGCTCCGCGACCGCTCCCCCTGCGAGGGGGAGCAAATCATTCAAAGGCCTCCGCAGGCGGGAATCCATCCGGTGAGCTGGTCAGGTCGAGCACCTCAGTCCACATCTCCAGATCAGTCAGGTGTTCACAACGAGACCCTTTAGCGCGAACTGACGACATCGTGAATGGATTCCCGCCTTCGGAGACCTTTTGAATAACTCAGTTTCCCGTCCCCGCCCCCGAGCGGGGACCCGCTTTGGCAAAGCCCAGGCTGCTCGGATAGGTCCCGGTTGACCAGATACCGGCGACAAACATGGCGGCCGGTAAGAGGCCAGGGAAGGAGCAGGCCCCCGCTCGGGGGCGGGGGCGGGGGCGGTTGAGGGGTAATTCAAAGGTCTCCCTTCGCGGGAATGACGGTAGGGCGCACAAACGACGGAAGAGGCGCGCGAACGACGGAGGTGCGCACGAATGACGGAGGTGCGCGGGTGTGACCGAAGCGAGTGGAAACGACGGAAGAGATGCGGGTGCAACGGAGGTGTTTGGCTGTGTTGGATTTCTTTGAGCGCCCGTTCGCTCGGACAGCAACCAGCTCAGTACCACTTCTCTTTGTCCACGACGTTCACGAACTCGCGACCATCGACCAGCCGACGTGCGTTCTCCAGGATCAGTTTCCAGCGCCGCTCAGAGATGTTCTCCGCGTCTGCGACGGCGATGTGTGGCGTCAGAATCACGTTCTCCAACTGCCACAGCGGATGACCTTCTGGAAGCGGCTCGATCTCGTACACATCGAGCCCCGCGCCGGCGATTTCGCCCTGCTCAAGTGCCGCGACGAGGTCGTCGAGCCTGCAGGTCATCCCGCGACCGATGTTGATGAAGTAGGCCGACGACTTCATGGCGCGGAATCGTTCGGCGTGCCACATGAACTCGGTCTCGGGCGTATGCGGGACCGTGGTCACGACGAAGTCCGCCTCGGGCAGTCGTGAATCAAGCTCTGACGGAGAGACGAGATCACCGTCAACGTCGCCGTAGGGGCTCGGATCCACGCCGATCACCCGACAGCCAAAGGCGCGACACAGTCGCGCCGTTTCGGCGCCGATCCCACCGACACCATTGATCAGCACGGTGGCGCTGCTCAAATCGACGTAGCCATGTCGACGCGCGTTCTTGTCCCAGCGTCCCTCCGCTTGCGCGGCCGCGAAGTACGGCAAGCCGCGTGAGAGCGCGAGCATGTACATCAGGATGTGGTGGGCAATGTGGTCGGAGTAGATCCCTCGAGGATTACTGACCACGACCGCGTGCTCGGCCAACTCTGGGTAGTACCAGCCGACCGGTGGTCCAGCGAACGGGTTCTGCAGCAGGCGCAACCGCTCGACATTTGGCAACACATCGGGCGACACCCAGCCGTAGGCGCCGTCTGCATCGGCGAGCTCCCGAGGAGCGTCCGCCTCGTCTTCCACGACCACGACGTCGAGGTCGGGGATCGCCTCGCGCATCTGCTGCGCCCATGCGCGAATGTCGTCATCGATCGGTGGGAGCATCACGTACTTGGGCATGGTTTCTCCGTCAATCGCTTGGGGAGCGGCGCTTAGCCGACGACCCCCGCGGCAACTAGCTCAGCAATTTCATCCGCGCTGTTGCCCAGCAACTCGCTCAGAATGGTCGCGTTGTGCTCGCCGAGCATCGGAGCTCGTCCGAGGAATCGTTTCTCCAGATGGGCGAACTCCCACGGCGCGCCGTCGATCCAGATGCCGAATCCAGGATGCGATGGCTGCTCGACCTGCTGATAGTGGTCACGGAAGTGCTCATCGACATCCATCATGTCGGCGAGGTCCTCGACCGCGTTCGCGGCGATGCCTGCCGCCTGCAGCCGCTCTGCGGCGTCCCATTTGCTGAGCCCACGCGACCACTCGCCGATTGCGGCCTCGATCTCGTCCTCGCACGCCTGCCGACCGCTGAGGGTCTGCATGTCCGCTCGCTCTGCCCAGTCGGACTGGCCGATCATTCGAGCGAACGCTGGCCAGAGATCGTCGTGGTCGAGCGCGAGTGCCACCCACTCGTCGTCGCCCGCGCTGGGAAAGACGCCGTGCGGCGCCATGTTGTGGTCGCGATTGCCGGGTCGCGGGAGGTCGTGACCGAGTTGGTCGAACTGCATCCACTGCGCTCCGAGCAGCGCGACCGTCGCGCTGAGCTGGCTCAGTTCGATTTCCCGACCCTCACCGGTTTCCTCGCGAGCACGAAGCGCGGAGAGAATCGCAACCACGCCGATATGCGGGGATGTGAAATCGGGATAGGCAACACCCATGCCTCGCGGCGGTCGGTCCGGAAAGCCCATCAGGAAGTTCATCCCCGAGGCCGCCTTGAGCAGGTTGCCCAGCGTTCTCAGCGGTCGCCAGGGGCTCTCACCACCGACTCCCGGCATATGCACGAGGATCAGTCGCGGATTGATCTTGCGCAGGTCTTCCCACGGGAAGCCCATTCGAGCGAGCGAGCCAGCCGAGTAGTTGTTGATCAGTACGTCGCAATGGGCGACAAGTTCGCGCAGCAATGCTTTGCCACGCTCGTCGGCGAGATTTAGCGTCAGCGACCGCTTGCCCGTGTTGACGTCGTTGTAGAGGTCGGCCAGATCGGGTTGGTACTCCCCTTTGACGGTCTGAACCCGTACCGGGTCCATCCGATCGCTGCTGGACTCCACCTTGATCACCTCGGCGCCGAAATTCGCCATCAGTCGCGTCGTCAATGGTCCTGCCGCCACCCATGTCAGATCGAGCACGCGGATTCCCGCGAGCGGCATCGCCGGGAATGCTGCGATTGGGTCGCTCGGCCACTGGCGTTCCTCAGGTGCGACGTCATCATCGTGCTCGCCGAGCTCGGGCGAAGGACGTAGCGCCAGTGGAGATTGGACCGGATCCAGCGGACTTCGTGAGTAGCTCAACGGTCGACCGATCGTTGGCGTGTCGATGTCGCTGAACTGTCCCGCGCTGGCGTAGTGGTCCGACTCCGCGAACTCGCTGAATCTCAGCGTTGGCATTGCCGGAATCTGCGCTGCCCAGAGCCGATTGAGCAGTTTCGCGCGTGGCCAGACCGCTGCGAGATCGCGGGCGAGGTCCTGAAGCGGATTCTCCAGATACTGCCAAGTGGCGCGGTCGCCGCGATGGATCACTTCCCAGTTGTCCGCGTCGAGATCATGCTCGACTCCAGCTTCGTCGAGCATCGCGATGAAGTCGGAAAGCCGATTGGGCGAGATATTGCAGCCGAGCCAACGGTCATCGGCGCAGCGGATCACCTGTGAGAGCGCAGGTCGATACGGCGCTTCACCGCGCCAGCGCCACGTGTTGGGATTCGAGGTCTGCACGACTTGGAACGATGTCGCCTTCTGCATACCGATATCGATGTGGCAACCAGGTTGTCCCGGAGTTCTCTCGCGACCGTAAAGCGCGGTCATCGCCGCCGACGCGACGGTCAAGCCGGTCATCGTGTGTCCCGGAAATGCCGCTCCGTGAACCGGAGGGTCGGCACGTTCGCCACTGACCTGAAGCAGCCCACCTGCAGCCGTCGCGGTGAGGTCAGTTGAGCGCCAGCTCGCCTTCGGGCCCTGCTGGCCATATGGCGTCGCCGAGACCACGATCAGGTGCGGATTCTCCTGGTGAAGCTGCGAAACAGGGAACGTTCCCGGTTGGTTGGACTCAATCAGGATGTCCGCTGACCGCGCCAACTGGCGCAATCGGGCGAGTCCCTCCGCGGTCCGCCAATCGAGCGTGATCGAGCGCTTGTTGACGTTGAAGTAGAGGTGCTGAAAGCTCCCGTCGGGCGACGGTTCATCATCGACGAATGGCGCGAGATGACGAATGCTGTTGCCCTCGGGCGGCTCGAGCAGGATTACGTCAGCACCCAAATCGGCGAGCAACCGTCCACCGAGCGCCGCTCGATGATCGGCGAGATCGAGGACACGAACGTCGTGCAGAGGGAGAGACATCACGCAATTCCAACCGACAATCCGTCAACAGCACCAGATGACGGTCTTCGCCATACTAGGGCGTGCTCACATGGGACGGTTTAGTCCAGGAGTTCCCGTCATACCCGCGTCAACAAGAGATCGTCATACCCGCGCTGCGCCGCGGGTACCTCGCTACATTCAGCGCAATTGTCTGTGCAAGACTCGTCGAGATTGCCCCGCATCGAGTGCGGGCCAGGCTGCGACAAGCGTGGCAATGACGGACTTCTGACTCAGCAGATGGCTAATGTGAACACGCCCGAACGAGCAGCAGAGGGCAGATCGGTCGAGATTCCCGCGCTTGCGCGCAGGAATGACGGAGTTGGTGGATGATCGAACGGCCGCAGAGGTGTAGCCATCTGAATGGAGGACTGAAATGCAACCACTTGACGGAATCAGGGTCGTTGAACTGACCATTGCGGTGCAAGGACCAGCGGCGGGCGGCTTGCTGTCCGATCTGGGCGCCGACGTGATCAAGGTCGAGCCGCCCTCGGGCGACCCCAATCGTTGGTATCGCGGCGCAAACAACGACCTCTCCTGGGACTCGGTCGGAACGCAGTTTATCGGCGCGTCGCACGGCAAGCGATCGGTCTGCGTCGACATCCACACCGAGATTGGACTCGAGGTCGCCGATCGACTGATTGACACGGCGGACGTGTTCCTGAGCAACTTCCGCGAGCCGGCTCTCGAGCGCATCGGGATGGGCTACGAGCGGCTCTCCGAGCGCAATCCAGCCCTGATCTACGCCGCCGCCAACGGGTTCGGACCGGATGGCCCAGCCCGCGAAAATCGGATGACTGACCAGTTCGCGCAGGCACGGAGCGGAATCTCAGGTATCACCGGCATGCCCGACGATCCGCCCCTGATCCCGGGCGCGATCATCGCCGACACCGCTGGCGCGATGGCGCTCGCGATGGGTGTGCTGACCGCCCTCGTCGCGAGACAGCGGGACGGACTCGGCCAAAAGGTGCAGACCTCGTCATACGGCGCGATGATCTGGATGCAACAGTGGGAGATCAATCACACGTCGGCGACCGGAAATCTGCCCACACGCGACGGCGCGTTCCACCCAGTCGTCTCGGCCATGACCGGGATCTACGAAGCTGCGGACGGTGTCGCATTCTGTCTTGGCGTCCGCGACGACGACACCTGGCGCGAGTTCTGCGAGTTCGGCGGCAACCCAGACCTCGCCGACGATCCGCGCTGGAACTACCGCGAAGGTCGCGATCCGTATCGCGATCAGGGAGCAATGGATTCTGCCAAGCTCGTGCGTCCGTTCGTCGCCGACATGATGAAGACGAGAACAAGCAGCGAGTGGCAGGAGTTCTTCGAGATTCACCCCGACGGCATCACCGCGCAGCGAGTGCAATCGTACGAAGAGGTGCTGAACGACGAGCAAGCGTTGGTCAATGGCTACATCGTCGACAAGGACATCCCCCACGTTGGCCGACGACGAGTCGCCGGTCTGCCAATCCGCATGAACCGCACGCCAGGGGAGCCGAAGAACATGTTCTCCAACCTCGGAGAGCACACCGCGGAACTGATGGCGGAGCTCGGCTACGACGAAGCCGCCATCGCCGAGGTTGCGTCGCACAAGGCGCCGCCGTACTAGGCATGTGATTCTGACCACCTCACCAAATTGGTCATATTCGCGTCAGCAGATTCGCCATATGCGCCTCATCACCGCATTCCCGCCGGCGGAGACCCTTGCATAACCCCTCAACCGCCCCCGCCTCCGAGCGGGGGCCTGCTCCTTCCCTGGCTTCTTACCGGCGGCCATGCCTGTCGCTGGTACCTGGTCAACGGGGACCTGTCCGAACAGCCTGGACTTTGTCAAAGCGGGTCCCCGCTCGGGGGCGGGGATGGGAAACTAAGTTATTCACAGGCCTCCCTGCGCGGGAATGACGGAGTGCTTATGACTTACTACGGCATGTAAGGAATACGAGTCGTTGGGCCGAGATTCTGCGCGATGTATGACTGCGCGTCGCGGACGAACTCGACCATCAGCGGACGCGTTTCTCGCGGGTCGATCATGTCCTCGATCCCAAATGCGTGAGCCGTCCGCATGGGCGAGCGAATCTCGCTCAGTCGTGCCTCGATCTCGAGCCGCTTCGCCTCCGGATCGTCCGCGTCGCGAATCTCCCGACGATACGCAGCCGTAACCCCACCCTCGATATGCATCGAGCCCCAGTGCGCCGACGGCCAGGCGTAGCGTCGATAGAGCGCGTTGCCACGTCGGTACTGCAATCCGCCAGCGACGCCGTAGGCCTGCCTCGTGATGAACACCAGATAGGGCATCTGCGAGAGCCGGCTGGTCAGCATCAGCCGAGCTCCCGTACGGATGATCCCAGACTGCTCGTCAGCAGGTCCGACCGAGAACCCGGGCTCGTCGCAGAAGTAGATCAGCGGCAAGTGGAACGTGTCGCAGAGTTGAATCATGCGAATGATCTTCTCCGACGTCGCCTTGGTCGGCGAGCCGCCGTTCTCGTGAGGGTTGTTGATCATCACGCCGACGGGATACCCATCGACCCGCGCCAACCCAGTAATCCTCGACTTGCCCCAGTGCGGTTGAATCTCAAAGAACGAGTCTTTGTCCAGCACCCAATCGAGAATCTTGCGCGCGTTGTAGATGCGTCGGATGTTGCGCGGGATGACTGAGAGCAACCGCTCCTCGCGTCGCTCGGGATCGTCGGTCGGCGGAGTGCGCGGCGGCATCTCCCACACGTTCTGCGGGAGATAGCTGAGGAATCGACGCACCTGCGACATCGCCTCCGCTTCGGAGTCGGCGAGATTTTGGACGACGCCGTTGCCGTACACATGGACGTCCTCGCCGCCCAGCTCTTCCTTGGTGATGTCCAGCCCACGACTGGCCTTGACCACTGGCGGTCCGCCGACGAACAGTTGACTTGTGCCCTTAACCATGACGTTGAAGTGCCCATCGGCGGCGATCACCGCTGGAGCTCCGGCGACCGACCCGAGTACGACATTGGCCACGGGCATATGCCAGAGCAGGTCGTCGACGCCGGTGCCACCGCCGACCTCCGGACCAACCACGTACGTCCGCCCGAGCTGCTCAAAATGCTTGACGCTGCCGCCGGTGGCGTCGAGCAGGCGCACAAACGGGATCCGATTCATGTAGGCGTGATGCATCGCCCAGCTGCTCTTGGTCCCGATCATGCCGTCGGCCGAGCCGCCGCGGATCGTGAAGTCGTCGCCTTGTACGGCCACTTTCCGACCGTTGATCTTGACCACCCCGACCACGCTGTTGGCCGGCGTCAGGCCGGTCAGTTCGTCGCCATCCCACTGTGGATTCCCGGCGAGCACGCCGGTCTCTTGAAACTGACCCGCGTCCGCGAGCAGGTCGATCCGCTCGCGGACGGTGAGTTTGCCGCGACCGTGATGAAACGCGACGCTGTCAGACCCGCCCATCTGACGAGCGAGCGCAGCCCGACGTTCCATCTCTTCCAGCTCGGCCTGCCAGCTCATGGACGTCTCCCTTGCCGCTGGATATTGCATCGCAACCATGCGACGCGGCGCGCTAGCTCCCGACGTTGCGTAGCTGTGGATCGAGGAAGTCCCTGAGCCAGTCGCCGAAGAGGTTCACCACCAGCGAGACCACGATAATCGCGATGCCCGGCACCGTGACCAGCCACCAGGCCGTCGCGATCACGCCGCGACCCTGCGAGATCATGATTCCCCAAGAGATCGAGTCCTGAGCAATACCGACGCCGAGGAAGCTGAGGCCCGCCTCGGCGATCACCACGGTGGCCACGTTGAGCGTCGCCAGAATGACAATCGAGTTGACCAAGCTGGGCAGGACGTGACGCAACATAATGCGAACGTCGTTCGCGCCGACCGTCCGCGCAGCTATCACAAACTCACGCTCCTTCAGCCCCAAGGTCTCGCCGCGGACGAGTCGGGCGAAGGTCGCCCAGAGGGCGAAGACCAGCACAATCACGACGTTGGTCAGGCTGGGCTCCCAGATCGCGCGTAGGAACACGGCGATCAGAATCGCCGGCATCGCCAACTGGAGATCGACGAGCGCCATGATCCCGCGGCTGGTCCAACCTCCGAACCAACCGGCGAGCAGCCCCAGCATCGAGCCGATCACGGTCGCCAAAGGGATCACCATCACGATCGCGAGCAGAGAGATTCGCGCGCCGTGAATCAGCCGACTGAGCGTGTCGCGGCCCAGATCGTCCGTGCCGAGCGGATGGTCAAGGCTGCCTTCCGCTTCGAAGAAGGGCGGCTGCAGCCTGCCGACCAGGTTGAGTCGGAACGGATCCTCGGGCGCAATCTGTGGTCCGAGCACACCCAACACGACGAAGATGATCAGAATCGAGAGCGTGGCAACCAGCGTTTTCGGGGATCGGATACGCCAGTTTCGCCGACGGCCGGCGAACGGGTCCTCGACCTTCTCCGGATGGGCTTGCGTCGCGGCCACGGGTCAGATCGCTCCCGTCCGGATTCGTGGGTCGATGAATGTGTACGACACGTCGACCACGAGGTTGATGAACACGATCCACACCGAGGTCAGCAACACCGATGCCTGCACGACCGGGTAGTCGGTCGCGACGATTGACTGGATAATCAACTGTCCTAGTCCGGGCCAGGCGAAGACCGTCTCGACGATGATCGCGCCAGAAAGAATGTTGCCAACCTGCAGGCCGAGCAGGGTGATCACGGCGAGCATCGAGTTACGCAACGCGTGTTTGAACAACACCGCGCGCTCGCTGAGACCCTTCGCCCGAGCGGTGCGGATGTAGTCCTGCTGCAGCGTGTCGAGCATCGCCGAGCGGGTGAATCGCATGACCGCGGCGGCAGGGAACGAGCCGAGCGTCAGCGCGGGCAAGATGATGCTCTGCGGAGTCGTGCGACCGCCCGTCGGGATCCAATCGATATGCAGCGCGACGAACAGGATCAGCATCAGTCCCAACCAGAAGTTGGGCACCGCCTGACCAAACAGCGCACCGATCCGGCTGAGGATGTCGGTCGCGCCGCCGCGGCGGACCGCGGCCACAATGCCCAGCGGAATGCCGATCGCAAACGCGACGAACAAGCCTGCCGCTCCAAGCTGGATCGTCGCGACCAGCCGCTCGCCGACAACCTTGGTCGCCGGACGGGTCGCGCGGAACGACTGACCGAACTCCAATCGCACGATGTCCCAAAGGAATCGACCGTATTGCTCGATCATCGGATCGTTGAGGCCGTAGCGGTCCTTCGTCTCCTCGATCTCTTGTTGCGTCGCATCGATCGGTGCCAGCCGCGACACCGGATCGCCGGCACCGCGGCTGATGAAGAAGACAATCGTGATCACGCCGAAGACCACGGCGATCGAGCGCAAGAGCCGTCCAACGGCGGTCGCCCCGAGTTCGCTACGCATCGTCACTCATTTCTTCCAGCTCCCCAGAAGGGGAGCGTTGGAAGTGTTACGTCTTCAGTTTCTGCGCGTAGATCGGGTTCAGCCCGGTCGATGTCCCGTAGTACTCGTTGTAGAGGAGCTCGGGCCGAACTGCGTAGAGGTGCGGCAGACCGAACAGTGGCACCTGGAACGCGTTCTCGTACGAAATCACCGACGCTTCATAGAACAGATCGCCAGCGCGCTGTTGATCGAACTCGACGTTGGCCTCGTCGATGAGCTCCTGGAAGGCCTGGAACTCGGGCAAGAAGTCGTCACCCTCTTGGGCATGCGAGTACGGAGCGCCAATCGTTGTCACCAATCGGTACGCAAATGCCGGACCGAGCGGCGCGCCACTGGTGACCCCCGCCTGGTTGAAGATGAAGGGATTCGGCACCTCGTTGTTGCGAATCAGCGACAGCGCGTTACCGAAGTCGGCGTAGTCGACCTCGACCTGGAAGCCGACGTCGTTGAGCATCTGTTGCACCGCGGGCATCCAGATGCGGTCGGCCGTCCACAGCCCGGTTGGCAGCGTGATCGTGAAGGCGAAGCCCACCTGTCCCGCTTCCTCGAGCAGCGCTCGCGCTTTGTCCGGGTCGTAGTTGTATTGACCGGGCAAATTGCCAATCGGCGGGTCGTAGCCAGCGGGGAACGGCGAGTAGGCACGCTCCTCCGTGCCGGTGAGCAGGTTGTCGATGATCGACTGCGCATCAATCGCGTAGTTGGCAGCCTGACGCACTCGGACGTCGCGCCATGGATTCTCTTCACCAGTGTTCGGATCGAGCGCCTGATTGACCGGCAACTCAATCGCCATCACGCGCACGTCGGGCAACGCGATCACCTTGAAGTCCTCACGATCCTCGAACTGGGCCGCGACATCGGGACTGATCCGATACGCGATATCGACTTCGCCAGCCTCCAACGCAGCCGCGCGCGCCTGCTCCTCGGGGAAGAAGCGACCGGTGATGTGCTTCGCCCAGCCACGCTTCCACTGGAACGGTGCGTCGTGATCGAAGGCGAAGTCCTCGAATCGCTCGCTGCGGATTTCCTGGTCAGGCACCCACGACATAAATTGGTACGCCCCACATCCGATCGGATTGTTCGCGAAGTGGTCGTCGCCGTTGTCGATGATGTACTGCTTGGGCAGCAGGCCGAAGTTGATGCCGCCAGACTGCTCGGCCGCGTCGACGAACGGCGGATCCATGCCGATCGACACCGTGTGCTCGTCGAGAATCGTGATATCGCCCATCCAGCCTGCGCGGGCCCGTAACGACGACTCGAAGTCCGGGTTGTACTCGGCCCGTCCGAGGATGCGCTCAAAGTAGAACTGAATCGACTCGGCGTTCAGCGGTTCGCCGTTGTGGAACGTCACGCCCTCTTTGATCCTCCAGATGAAGCTGGAGTAATCCTCGGCGAACTCCCAGTCGCCGAAGCCGCCGGTCGGCTGAATCACGCGACCTGAGTTGTAGGCCGCCAGCGCCGCGAAGTGCAGATTGTTGTTGGCGCCCTGTCCGCCGCCGCCACCTGCTGTGGTGATGTCGAGTGTGGGCGGGAAGGAGCCGTAGCCCACGATGATCTCGGCGTCGAGGTCGACTTCGCTGACCTCTGCTTCTTCCTGCGCCGTGGAGCGATCTAGCTCCTCTTCCTGCTCGGTCTGCTCTTGCTGTTCGACCTGTTGCGCCTGTTGCTCGGCCTGATCGTCCTGTTGCTGGACGACCTGTTCCTGCATCTGCTGTTGCTGCTGCTCTTGCATGACCTGCTGCTGTTGGTCTTGCTGCGGCTGAGACTCGGCGACCGCTGGTTGGTCGTCGTCATCTCCTCCGCAGCCGACTAGCGCGATCCCGGCTGCGCCAACGCCGGCACGTGCCGAGGCTCGCAGGAGTGAACGTCGAGACAGTCGCGCTCGTCGAAGTTGTGTCCAATGCTGAGACATGAGATTTCCTACTTGATTCTGGAACTATCCGTTGGGCCGAAATATAGCGAATACGGAAAGCATTTGAACAGTCCGACCCCACAAGGAGTCACCAGGAGTGAGGAGGGTTCGCCCGAACCAGCCCGCGATTGGCGTTTGACACTCGGAAGGACGTCAGCGCCGTCGCCCGACATGAGCAAAGCGGTACCCTCCGATCGATGATCGCAATCGACCGCTGAGAGAGCTGGAGAAACCAACATGACGACAGAGTTCTGGACGATGGGCGCAGGCATCCCGACCAAGGTCACTCGGCCCACTGACAGTCCTGCAGGCAACGTCGACGGTGTGCAAATGGCTGTCCAGGCCGAGCAGATGGGATACGACGGCATCGTCTGGGTCGACAGCCAGAATCTCGTCGCCGACTGCTACATCTCGATGGCGCTCGCCGCCCACGCGACCTCTCGCATCCAGCTCGGCACCGGGGTGACCAACTCCTACACCCGACACGCCGCGGTCACAGCGTCGTGCATCGCCACGGTCCAGGCCGAGAGTGGTGGTCGAGCTCACATGGGCATCGGCCGCGGCGACTCCGCGCTCGCGCACCTCGGCATGGCGCCGCACGGCGTCGGTGCGTTCGAGCGCTACCTTGCGGAGCTCCAGGCCTACCTCCGCGGCGACAGCGTCGAATTCCAGGAGAGCGACGTCGACGCGCTCGGCCTCGCCGATACGCCTCAGGCGAGCAACGTTCGCTACATGAACGCCATGGGACCGAAAGTGCCAGTCGATGTCGCTGCGACCGGTCCGCGCGTGATTCAGGCCGCCGCTCGTCACGCCGACCGGATCAGCTTCAACGTCGGCGCCGATGTCGAGCGCACGCGCTGGGGCATGGAGGTCGCGCGCGAGGCGCGGGTCGAAGCCGGCCTTGACCCCGAAATCCCATTCGCCGCCTACATTCCTCTCGCCGTACACGACGATCCTGAGCAGGCCATGCGAATCGGCGCCGGTCAGGTTTCACTCTTTGCGCGCTTCTCCAACATGTACGGAGAAGTCGTCGGCCCTGCAACCGAGCAACAGACCAAGGTCCTCACCGACATCCACGACAACTACGACATGCACCACCACGCCCGCCCAACCAGCGCTCAGGCAGACGTGATTCCGACCGAGTTTGAGCGCTCTTTCGGCGTTTTCGGCTCTCCCGACTACTGTGTCCAACGTCTGGGCGAGCTGATCGAGATCGGCATCGATCGCTTCATCTTCCGAGGCTCGCCGCTCGATCCGAACAACCCAGACACGGAGTCGAGCATGCGCTTCACGCAAGAAGTGATTCCACAGTTGAGGAGATAGCGCTCATGTCAGTCGAATTCTGGACCGCAGGCAGAGGCCGCGCGTCGAGCGGAGATCCCTCCGTATTCACCTCGGCCCGGCAAGCACAACGCGCTGAGGAGCTGGGTTACGACGGCATCACGTTCGTCGACAGTCAGAACCGCGCAAGCGACTGCTACGTCGCGTTGACCGTCGCTGCGCATGCAACGACGAGGCTCAAGCTGGGCACGGGGGTGACCAACTCCTACACCCGACATCCCGCCGTGACCGCCTCGGCGATTGCGGCGATCCAGGCAGAAAGCGGCGGTCGCGCGTATCTGGGGATCGGACGCGGCGACTCAGCCCTGGCGCACCTCGGACTGGCGCCGCACGCGGTGCCAGCCTTCGAGCACTATCTCGAGCAGCTACAGGGCTACCTGCGCGGCGAAGACGTGCCGTTCGGCGAGACCGATGTCCATGTCCTCGGTCTGGCCGATACCCCCGAGGCCAGCCGCATCGAATGGCTCGACTCGACGTATGCCAAAGTCCCGGTCGATGTTGCTGCCACCGGACCGCGCGTGATCGCTGCGGCCGCGCGCCATGCCGATCAAGTCAGCCTCGCAGTCGGCGGCGATCCGGAGCGCATCAAATGGGGCATGGATGTCGCGCGCGAGGCTCGTGAACAGGCTGGTCTTGACCCTGAGATCACGTTCGGCGCATATCTGCCCACGGTCGTCCACGACGATCCTGAGGTCGCCCTGGGCATTGGCTCCCCGGGACTCTCCCTGTTTGCCCGGTTCTCCAACATGTACGGCCACATCGTGGGACCTGTCACGGACACCCAGCGCGATGTCCTGACCAAGATCCACGACAGCTACGACATGCACGGTCACGCCCGGGAAGGCAGCGCCCAGTCGGCCCAGGTCACGCAGGAGTTCGCCGGTAGCTTTGGCGTCTTCGGCCCACCCGACTACTGCGTCCAACGTCTGGGAGAACTGATCGAACTGGGAGTGACCCGCTTCTTCATCACGGGATCGACGCTCGATCCAAGCCAGCCCTATTCGGAGTGCAGCGAACGCTTCGTCAACGAGGTTGCCCCGCAGCTGCGACGCTAGGGCGTGTCCACATCAGCCAACTGCTTCGTCAGAATTCCGTCATTGCCGCGCTTGTCGCGGCAATCTCGCCGTGTTGTGTACAGACAGTGGTGCTGAATGCAGCGAGATACCCGCGGCGGAGCGCGGGTAAGACGGGAACTCCTGGACTGAATGACCCCACGTGAACACGCTCTAGTGCAGAATGACCAGTTTGCCCTTGACCTCGCCTGTGTCGAAGTAACGCAGCGCCTCGGGCACTTCGTCGAGCGTGTAGGTGCGATCGATTGCGGGGCTGACGTCACCGTTGACGATGTGCTCCGCAAGCCAGGCGAGATCGTCGCGGTTCGGCTTGTGCGAGTGAACGACGTATTCGCGGTCGCTGCTGCGTCGCATTGATCCGAGCAGCGCAATCTGGGCGATATAGAAGAGCGGTCCTCCGGTCATCACGTAGATCCCTCCTGGCGCCAGAGCGCGACGCACGGAGCGGAGCCCATGGTGCCCGGCGACATCGAAGATCAGGTCATACTGTTCGTCGCGGCGGGTGTAGTCGACCTGTTTGTAATCGATGACCTCATCCGCTCCCAAATGGCTGAGCATTTCCAGTTTGCTACCGCGATCGACGCAGGTCACGTGCGCGCCGAACAGCTTGGCGATCTGTAACGCCATCGTCCCAGAAGCGCCCCCTGCGCCGTTGAGAAGGATTCGATGCACCGGTTTGATCGGCCATCGCTTGCGTAGACCTTGCAACGCCAGCAGACCGGTCTGCGGCAAGGTCGCGGCGTGCTCGATGCTGATTTCAGTTGGCTTAAGCGCCATGGAATCCGCGCGACCGACGGCGTACTCGGCGAAACCGCCCCAGCGACACGTAGTCAGATCGCCGAAGACTTCGTCGCCCGGAGCGAACTCGGACACCCCCGCGCCCACTTCCTCGACGACGCCCACAACATCGGAGCCCAAGACCCGGTACTTCGGCCGAAACATGCCCTGAACCAGACGAGTGGAGACCGTCCCGGTCAGCAGGTGCCAGTCCCACGAGTTGACCGAACTGGCGGCGACGTTGACGAGCAGTTCTCCAGGTCCTGGTGTTGGCCGCTCAATATCCTCGACTCTGAGCTCATCCGCGGACCCGTAGCGGTCGTAGACGACGGCCTTCATCCTTGTCTCACATCGCAGCTGCGTCATCGAGGAAACGGAGCAGCAGGTTTACCGTCTCCTCGGGTTGCTCCTGCTGGACCCAGTGACCGGCGCCATCGACGAGGTGTCGTCCCTGCAGCTTCGTACAAGCGGCTGGCATCCGATCCAACGCACCTGGCGACTGATACACGCCCCAGTCCGAAGTTCCGCCGATGAAGGCTGCTGGCACATCGATCGTCCTACCGTGGAAGATCTGGAGTTGGGCTAGGCACTCGGGATCGCGGGTCGCCCGATACCAGTTCAGACCGCCCTGGAATCCGTTGCGTTCGTACTCAGCGGCGTAGACCGCCAACTCTGACTCGGGCAACCATGCGCATTGAGCGACCTCGTCGGACGAGGGCATCTCATGGGAGACCGTCGTAGGCATGTCCTCGGCGAGGTCCATCACGTAGTAGGTCGGAAGCTTGGCCAGCTCGGTCGCCGACCACGCCTCGAGCCGATGCGGACGGTTCTGCTTCCAGTCGGCACTCTTGTGGTGGTAGTAGGCACGGAGGAAGTCGTGGACTCCCTGCGGTGCGTTGGTCATGTCGTCGTTGGCCGGTCTGGTGCAGTAGTAAAGCTGATAGTGCTTGCGCGGTCGCTCGAGCTGAGCCAGATCCTCGGCGATGCTCGCAGAACCCGCAGCCCCCGAGCCGCGAGCCTCGCCAGACCTCAAACCAGGCGGCCCTTGCCACGGTCCACTCATGGTCACCACCGAGCGGAAGATGTCGGGACGAATTAGCGCGCAGTACGCCGCCACCGGTGAGCCGAAGTCGTGGCCGACCACGCCGTCGACATGGTCCCAGCCGAGCGCATTGACCAGCCCGACAGCGTCGCGAGTGAGGTTGAACATGCCAAACGGCAGGAGCGAGTTGTCGTAGTCGGCGGTCCAGCCCGTGGTCCGACCGTAGCCGCGCTGATCGGGCGCGACGACGTGGAAGCCCACCTCGGCGAGCAGCGGCATCACCTTGCGCCAGCTATAGGCGATCTCGGGGAATCCGTGAAGCAGCAACAGGCGAGGCCCACCCGTGTCCCATCCGGCTTCGAGGACGTGAACATTCAGTCCGTTCACGCCCTCCACGAATCGCGAGCGAATACTCGCGTTGAGGGTGTCCGCGCCATAGCCGGTCTTTGCCGTCATCGTCGGCTCCCTCATCGACCCTTGAACTGCGGCGTTCGCTTTTCCATGAAGGCCTTTGGACCTTCGATTGCGTCCTCGCTGCCGAAGGCTCGGGTTCCGAGCACCGATTCCAGGCTCCAGGCCTGTTCCCAGGACATGCCCATCGATCCTCGAACGACGATCTCTTTCGCAGTGCGCACGGCCAGCGGGCCGTTGGCGCAGATCAGGTCGGCGATCGCGTGAGTCGTGGACATGAGGTCCTCGAGCGGCACGACGCGATTGATCAGGCCGCAGTGCAGAGCCTCTTGCGCGCTGAGCCGACGTCCGGTCAAGAGGATCTCCATCGCCCAGGCCCAGGGAATCTGTCGCGGCAGGCGGATGTGCGCTCCCGCGTCGGGAACAATGCCCCAACGGACTTCCTGCAGGCCGAACTCGGCGTGCTCGGCGGCAACGCGGATGTCGGTGCCGAGCATGTACTCAAGTCCGCCGGCGATGCAGTAGCCGTTGACCGCTGAGAGCACCGGCTTGAACACGCGGTGCAGGTTGCGCGTCTCATTGACTTTGAGTGGATCATTGCGAGCGCCACCGGCCTTGGCCGGAATGGTGCTAGCCAGGTCTGCTCCGGCGCAGAAGGCGCGTTCGCCCGCGCCGGTGATGATCGCTACCCACAGGTCTGGATCGTTGTTGAAGTCCTCGGTGGCATCGCGCAAGAGGGACAACAGCTCCAACGACATCGCGTTCATCCGCTCGGGTCGGTTGAAGGTGATGACCGCGCGTCGGTTGGCTGGGTCTTTTTCGTAGATCAGGGGCAGGTCGGATTGGTCGGACATGTGCAGTCTCCTTGGATGCAACCGGAATGCAATCGGAGCGTATCGGGTTAGCGACCCTTGAACACCGGGTCGCGCTTCTCCATGAAGGCTCTGGGGCCCTCGATCGCGTCTTCGCTGCCGAAGGCTCGGGTTCCGAGCACCGATTCCAGGCTCCAGGCCTGTTCCCAGGACATACCCATCGCGCCGCGGACGGCGATCTCCTTGGCGGTGCGCACGGCGAGTGGTCCGTTGCGGCAGATTCGGTCGGCGATCTCGTTGGTCGTCTGCATCAGTTGATCAGCCGGCACCACGCGGTTGACCAGACCACACTGCCAAGCTTCCTGGGCCGACAATCTGCGACCGGTGAGCAGGATTTCCATCGCCCAGGCCCAGGGAATCTGGCGGGGCAACCGAATGTGTGAGCCGCCAACTGGCACGATGCCCCAGCGCACTTCCTGGAGACCGAACTCGGCGTGCTCGGCGGCGACGCGGATGTCGGTACCGAGCATGAACTCAAGCCCGCCGGCGATGCAGTAGCCATTCACCGCGGCAAGCACCGGCTTATGTACCTCATGCAGATTGCGGGTCTCATTGACCTTGAGCGGTTCATCGCGAGTTGCCCGGGTTGCGTTGGGAATCGTGCTGGACAGGTCGGCACCGGCGCAGAAGGCTCGCTCTCCAGCGCCGGTGACGATGAGTACCCACAGGTCGGGATCGCGATTGAATTCCGCAATCGCCTCGCGCATCAGCACCTGGAGATCAGGGCTCATCGCGTTCATGCGCTCTGGACGGTTGAAGGTCATGATCGCGCGTCGATTGGAGTGATCGGGTTCGAACAGAAGCGGTGGTTCAGACATGGCATAGCTCCAATCAGCGGCGGGCCATGAGCGGCGCGGCATGGTCTAGTGAGAAGATACGGGCAAAGGCGTTTTGCGCGAAGCAAGGCTTGAGTGGCTAGGCCAGGCCAGGCCGCTCAGTGTCCACGCCGAGAAGGGCGGATGTGATGGGCCTCTCCAAGCGGTTGGCAGTCTCGGTTCTGGCGCTCGCATTGCTGGCCAGCGGATGCAGCGGTTCAGGTGACGAACCAGAGGCCAACCCTGTCGAGCAAGCGGATCAACAGGAACAGGAAACAGTCGCGGAAATCCCGCAGCAGGTTCAATCGGAACAGCCCACCCAGTCACAGGAGCAGGCATCGGAAGAGTCGGAGGCGCCGGCTGAGCAATCTGCCGGTCAGCAGGAGCGAGCCGCCGTTGAACAAGATGATCAACAAGAAGAACCTGAAGCAACGGAACAACAGGCGGCCGACGAACACGACGGCCCGTTCGATCCCGAGGCGGTCGACCTCACTCAGTTGATTTTCTGGGGCTCTCTGGACGGCTTCTTTGGCCGCTACCTGCCGATCCCGACTGCAGGACAGGCGCTGCTTGACCGCATGCTTGCTTCCGATTCCCGGGCCATTGACAAGTACGTCATCGACCTGGCTGCGTTTCCAAATCCTTACTGGGATCAAGTGCTGGCGTATCTCGCCAGTCGCTACGGCGAGGAGCATCGCACGATCTACGAATACGCGGACATCTTCGAGTTTGATCCCGAGGACTCAGCGACACCGACATACCTCCGCTTTAAGCAGGCGCTGTTCGGCAGTCAGTTCGAAGACATGGCGGCGATGATGAATCCCGACGAGGGCCTCACCATCGACGCCAGGGAGATCATGTGGGGCGGCGTCCGCGTCGATGGCATCCCCCCGTTGGAGTTCCCGACACAGATCTTCCCAGAGGAAGCAGCTGAGTGGATCAACGACACTGATGTCATCGTCGGTGTCGAAATTGACGGTGACGCGCGCGCCTATCCGATTCGGATCATCGCCTGGCACGAGATGGTCAATGACACGATTGGCGGCGTGCCGGTGTCGCTGGCTTACTGCACGCTATGTGGATCGCCGATTCTGTTCGACGGACGCGTCGGCGCGGAGGTGTATCGCTTTGGCACGAGTGGGTTGCTGTATCGCTCGAACAAGCTGATGTACGACCGCAACACGCGCACGCTCTGGAACCAGTTCAGCGGCAAACCAGCCTGGGGACCGTTGGTCGGCGAGAACATTCGGCTCAAGGTCCTGCCAGTGGTGGTCACGACCTGGGACGAATGGTTCGCGCTGCATCCCGACACGACCGTGCTCAGTATCGAGACCGGTTTCGCCCGCGACTACGGCGCGGGCGTCGCGTACAACGAGTACTTCAACAGCCCGCTCACCTGGTTCAATGTTCCGGTCGAGGATGATCGGCTGGCGCAGAAGGACAATGTCTATGCGGTGCGCGTGGGCGAGGCACTGACCGCCTACCCAATCCAACTGCTCGCCGAGCGCATGTTTGCCGTGGACGAAGTCGGTGGGTTGTCAATCGTCGTCGTCGCCACCGCCGACGGTGAAGGTGGCCGTGCTTACGAGTCGGGCGGAGTGCAGTTTACGTCGGCCGATCCTGCGGCTGGTCTGCTTACCGACTCCGACGGTGGCGTCTGGACAATTCGCGAAGACAGTCTACTCGGCCCGGACGGCACTACCTTGCCAAGAGTAGGCGGGCACAACGCCTACTGGTTCGCAATCACCAACCAAGCCGACAACGGTCGACTGTGGGAGGGGTGACTCTTGGTGCCACCCAGTCTCACACATCCCACAACTTCGATCCCCCGTATCCGGACGTTCATGCTACCCAAACCCTTGTACCTCGCCGAACACCGCTACGGTTACTTATCCAACCAGGCAAGACAACAACAAGTCTTCGTAAGTCATCACAGCCTGCTGCGCAATCTCGTTGTCGCCAAAGCGAAACCCATTCTCCAATTGCCTTCCCTCACTTCTTGATATCCACAACCGCCTCATCTCTTCCGACCACAGTTCCAACAGCCTCAACATCGGCTGCCGAGCTTGTACTACACTAGCTCCGCATTGCTCATTGCGCAAGGCAACAGATACCCCGCTAAACGCCTCTATCTGTGTTTGAGCAATACTCACAGCCAACAACAGCGCCGAAGGCCTATCCGTATCATCACTTGTACTCCCCGCGCTGCCATAACAGGCCGTCACGAAGCAACTCTCCAACAGATGCCGCTTAATCAGGTGCAGCTCAATCAACAACCTCCCTTCCCTACTACGCGAGGAGTAAAGCGCATTGGAATTTGTTCGTTCACCAGGCAACGACCACAACGCGCGATACATTGCGTCTATCGTGCCGTGAACGTCATTGCTACAGCGCAGCATATCTGATACTGGATTCTCAGCTACTGCGACTGATAGGCAGCGATCGAATTCGCGCAACTGTTGCAACAGGGCAGTACGAGCCCTGTGCAGCCGGCCTTCGCTATTCTCCTCTCCAAACAACTGGCCGCGCCAGCCTTGCAGCATCTGAATCAAGACAGTAAGTCGGAATTGTGATGCTTCAAGAGCACCCACGGCGCTGCTGCGCAGTGACCCCGAGTGATCGCCATCGACATACTCGTTGAGAAGCAAAGACGCTGAATCGTACGCAAGCTCAATGTCAGCCATTAGCACAACAATGCGCAATACCTCGGCATCAAAAGGAATCTCCTCCGGCAGGAAGTCCCTGCGCCCTCCATCCGATATCACTGAATCTGGTGACTCCAAGCTTTGAGATCCAGATCCTGGGATGGGGTCAGTGCAACCAGCGAGCAAGACCAGGCACAGGATCGCCGCCAATAGAAGCAAAAGCCCATTGCCAAGTCGTTTAGATGGGAGGGTATCGGGTTCGGGACGCGTAGCACGCTTCATGTGACTGCGTTACCATTGACGACGGTCAATAATGTCGTGTCGACAGTTGTTGCGGAAGATGATGGTGTCGCCTTCGCGTTGGTATGTGATTCGAGTGTCCTTGTTAACGTAAGCCTCCCAGATGCGCCTTTCGCGATCGACAAGGTGAGCATTCAACCCAACACTGTCCGGTTCTCGCAACAACCGGTCCACCGTCTCGTAGACAGCAATGGCCAGCTTCTGTTGCCGACGCTTCTTCTGTTTCAAGGCACGGTCAAACTTCGCGGTAAATCTCGCTTCCACCCCCAACCTCACAAATCTCGGAGGTGCCTGAGCGCGTCTTCCACATTGTCGAAGGCGGTAACTCGGTCTGCGCGAATGTCTTCGTCGGCTTCACGCTCACCCTTTTGCCATTCCTCGGTCCAGAAATAGGCCTGATCAGACTCAGAGGCGAAGACACCGTCAACCTTAGTGATGTGGAAATTGGTGCTGGCGCGTACAAGCTCTGGCCCAAGCTCGCGGAATGCCCGCCCTGTCTGCCGACGCCCTCGAATATTAGTGGTCATTAGTCTCGTCCTCCCCAAGTGGCATTTGCACCACTTCCAAGGGTACCTGAGCCTTATCGTCTCCACTTACCAGAACATGAAAGGCGTATCGGCCCGGTAACGGAAAGCTTGTGTTCGGCAGATTGAAGATCAGCTGGCATTGGGAACCAGCACCCGGTGTGAGCGATTCACCGATATTGACCTGCCCGGTAATCTCACCCAGCTGACCACCATCAGCGTCCAGTACCCGAATCGATAGCTCACGGCTGTTACCGACTTCAGCAGGGCTGGCAGATAACCGAAGCACCAAGGCCATCGCAGGATGCACCGCTGGAAACTCACTGGCGGAGATGTGATCGAAGGTTCCCAGAATGTTGAGCTTGCCCTCAACACTGGTATTCGCGGCGTCGCAGAGCAGGGCGAGGGTGACCTCCATTGTGTCCGTACCTCTCGCCCTGCTTGTGGCAACTTGCCCCTACGATCTCGGCAGGCCCAGACCTCGGGTTGCGATGATGTTTCGCTGGATCTCGTTCGTGCCGGAGTAGATCGTGCTCGGGACCGAGAGCAGGTACTGCTCGGGCATGTCGCCCTTCCACGGCGCCGTCGGCTCCTCGGGAATGAGCTGACCGGACAGGCCGAACATCTTGATCCCGTAGTTGTAGATCTTCTGCCCGAGCTCGGACTGGAAGATCTTGACCACCGACGCTTCGTAGTTGGGCACGTTGCCCGACGCCTGGATGTGACCGATGCGGTAGCCGAGGTACTTGGCGACGTTGTTGGCGACAACCAAGTCCGCGAGGCCGAGTCGGTAGCGGTCACGATCTTCGGCCGAGCCGTTCTGCAGCTCTTCGGTCATCCCTTCGAGCGTCTTGCGCTGACCAGCGGTCGTGCTGATTCCCGAGCGCTCGAAGTCGAGCAGGGTCATCCCGACGTACCAGCCACGATTCTCCTCGCCGATGCGATTCCTCGCCGGCACGCGGACGTCCTCGAAGAAGACCTCGTTGAAGTGGTGTCGACCAGCCATGTTGATCAACGGTCGGACTGAGAGGCCCGGCGTGTTCTTGATGTCGTCGATCAGGAGGAAGGAAATGCCGCGATGCTTGGGCGCGTCGGGGTCGGTGCGGACGAGGCAGAACATCTGGTTGGCGCGGTGACCGCCCGAGGTCCAGATTTTCTGACCGTTGATGATGTAGTCGTCACCATCGCGGACGGCACGCGTCTGTAGCGACGCGAGGTCGGAGCCGGAGCCGGGCTCGGAGTAGCCCTGGCACCAGATGTGCTCGCCCGAGGTGATCTTGGGCAGGTACTCGGCCTTCTGCTCGTCGGAGCCGTGAATGATCAGGGTCGGCCCAATCATCCCGACGCCGAAGCCGCGCGTCCCGGTGTCGGGCGCGCCGTGATAGCCAAACTCTTCGTTGAACACGATCTGCTCGTAGATCGATGCGCCCAGGCCGCCGTACTCCTTCGGCCACGCCGGAGCGATCCAGCCGCGGTCGGCCAGCTTGCGGTTGAAGTCGAGCGCGTTGTCGAAATCTTCGTCGTTCTCGCGCGCGCCGCCGGGGCCGTCCGACGATGTCGGTTCGGGGATGTTGTTGACCAGGAAGTCGCGGACTTCGCCGCGCAGCGTTTCCTCGGCCTCGGAGAATCGGAGTTCCATCTGTGCTACCTCGCTAACAGTGCTGTGGACGTGTGGATCGTAATGCTGATCACCTCGTGGAGCGGGAGACGGGATTCGAACCCGCGACCCTCTGCTTGGGAAGCAGATGCTCTACCACTGAGCTACTCCCGCGACGCACGCACACGGTCTGTTCGCGTGCGTATCGCTTCCATTCATCGTACACGCCGTGCACATTGCGTTCGGCAATGGGTTGTCGCTTAGCGAGCGTTGGAAACTCTTGCGTCTGCGTTCGAGTCGACAACGCGCAGGAGACCACTCCCAGCCAAGCTCCAGGCAACCACGACTCCGGAGCACAGCGCCACGATTCCGGCATTACGCACGATCAACGCGACCGCATCAGCCGCGAGCAGCCACAGGTCGGCTGCAAACGGATCCAGCGCGGACTCGGCCCGTCCTTCGAACGCTGAACCAGCGAGCATCGCGAGAATCCAGACCAGGACCGCGCCCAAGCAGATCGCGATCGCCGGCATCCCGATGCGCCAATGTCCGCTCGCCTGGGCGGAAGTGGCCATCGCCAGGAAGATCGCCAGCGTGCCGCTCACGATCAGACCGATCGTGGCAACCGTGTGTCCACCCGTGGTCAACTGGCCGACTGTGCCATCGAACGCCGCTCCTTGCGACACCAAGCGGAAGGTTTCAGCCGTATCCGACAGCGCGCCCAGTCCTTCGTCGTAGATCACGGACGCTGTTGTGTCGGCGACCGCATCGGCGACTGCGACCGGGCCCGCATCCAACCCTGTCGGATCCAGTTGTAACGAGATCGGGTAATCCGTCAGGACGATCACTTCGCCAGCCGCGGCGGCGGCTTCGAGCTCGGGCCACGCGTCGGCGATCCAACTGTCGACTTCCAACAACGACATCACCGCACGCGAGAGAAACTGCTGCGCCGTGCCACGCTCGGTGAGCTGTGTGGCGGAAAGGAACAGAATCGCTACCACCGTGGCGACCGCGGTCAATCCGACGGTGATGATCAGGGCGGACCGCCTCCAGCCGTGGTCAACTGGAGTTGGTGGTCGGTACAGCGTGGAGCGCTGACTCACGACGACGCCGTTTCAATCAGCAGCGAGCCCGACAGCATGTCGGGCAGACTTCGGCCCTGCGGATCGATCCACGGCCACCACATACCGACCCCCAGCAACAGCACCGAGGGCCACCACATCAGCCCTCGAACAATGAACGTCCGCGTCCCACCGCGAAGTTCCCGTAAGCCAAGCATCCTCGCGCCGACTGTCCGTGCGCCGAGTCCGGCGTACAACGACGACAGCAGGAACCAGAACAGCACGATCGCGTAGCCCACGCCCCACTCGCCAGCACTTGGATCGCGCTCCAGGGGATCGACCTGCAGCAACATGGCGATCAGGGCGACTCCGATACAGAGCGCGCTGAACAGACCAATCACGACGAAATCGATGGCAGCCGCGACGAGGCGCGCCTCCCGGCGGACGATCGGGATAAACAGTGGTTCGGACACGGGTCGAGGCGCTCACGCGATTGAACAACGCGATTGAGTAGTGCGGTTGAGCGTAGCATCGAATCCATGGGCACGAGCCGAATGCTGCTCGCGACGGCACTGGTCGCGCTGACAATCACGCTGTCGGTGATGGTGGCGCTGTTTGCCTCATCGACCCTCAGCGCGCAGCCGACATCGCCCGATTCCTCACTCGGCGACCTACTGTCGGAGGCGACGGAGACGCATCGATTCTCGTTGGTCAGCTATGAGTTGACTCACCTGCCCAATCGTTGGCTGACCAACATCGCGCTCTGGCTCCACCCTCCCGAGCTGGACGAAGCCGCAACCTTCGAGCGTTGGTTTGGCGAGGGCGACGAGTCCGAGCGCAAAGCGGCCGAGCTGCTCCTCGAGCGACGCATCGCCCAGTCGGTCTCGGAGCTCGAGCTCGACACCGCATTACCGCTCTTCGGTCGCGTGCGGCTCGTCTGGCCACCGGTCGACGTCGACCTGACCGAACGTCTGCACGTCCTTGTGGCTGCACGTCGCGATGAGGTGCGCTTGGTCCGCACGGTCCTGCTCACGGCTGACGTCCAACGCGACGACTACGAACAGATCGAATCGATTGTGGAGGCCGATGAGCGGTGGTCAGCATGGGTCGGCCGAGTCGGCGGTGTCGCGTTGTATCCGGCATCGGTGGTGTCGTCGCGAAACTTTCTGGGGACGTTACAGGTCATGGCGCACGAGTGGACCCATCACTACCTCAGCTTCTATCCGTTGGGGCTGGCATACGGTCGCGGTTCCGATATGCGAACGATCAACGAGACCGTGGCCGACATCGTTGGCGATGAACTCGGCAGCGTCGCAGCCGAGTCTTCGGCGTTCGTCCCGACAGACAATGTCGAAGCCGCCGATCGATGGAGCGAGATACGTGCAGCGACCGATCCGATCCTGCGTCAACTACGGATCGACGTGGACGCACTCCTCGCCCGAGGCGAAGTCGAGGAGGCTGAGCGCCTGATGGAGTCCGTGAGGCTCCAACTGATCGATATAGGTCGCCCGTTTCGACGGATCAATCAGGCATTTCTCGCCTTCCGAGGCAGCTACGGAGCCAGTACATCATCGCCAAGTCCATGGGGCCGACGCCTCATCGAATATCGAGCCGACCAAGAAGATCTGGCAACATTCCTCGAATCCATCCGAGAAGTCGGCTCACCCGACAAGGCCAACGACCTCCTCCCGCCATAAGCCATCGTCATTCCCGTCCTCAACACCGTCATTCCCGCGCAGGGAGACCTTTACATAATCCCTCTCCTCCCCCAGCAGGGGGAGGTGCCAAAGGCGGAGGGGGTCCTGCTCCACCAAGTCCCATCTGGTACCCGCGCCGGCAGGACCCCCTCAGTCGCTCCGCGACAGCTCCCCCTGCGGAGGCCTTTGAATAGCTCAGTTTCCCGTCCCCGTCCCCGCCCTCGAGCGGGGACCCGCTTTGGCAAAGCCCAGGCTGCTCGGATAGGTCCCGGTTGAGCAGATACCGGCGACAAACATGGCCGCTGGTAAGAAGCCAGGGAAGGAGCAGGCCCCCGCTCGGAGGCGGGGGCGGTTGAGGGGTGATTCAAAGGTCACCCTGCGCGGGAATGACGGAAGGGGGCGGGGATGACGCACGGAAGTATGCAGGAATGACGGAAGTGCGCAGGATTGGCGACGTGGCGCGATGGCGCGATTGGGGGAATGGCGCAGGACTGTCTACTACCAGAGACGAGGTACCGACCGGGGCAGACCCCCGCATTCGCGGGGGAATTGTGCCAACAGCCGGGCAGGCCGCCGCTTTCGCGGAGGGATTGTCCTATTGCGATCTCGCTCGTTTGTGATCGACTTACACAGCGCCGGCGTGCTCGTGGATGAATTGGTGCATTTCGCTCATCACCTTTTCGGGGTCTTCGGCGAGACCGTGGCCTCCATCGGGGATGAGGACGAGTTTCTTTGGATCGTTGGCTCGTTCGTAGATGTCCTCTGAGGCCATGTGGTGCAGGATGCCGTCGGCGGTGCCGTGAATCAGGAGGAGCGGCTTTGCCATCTCGTCGACCTGACGCGTACCAAACAACTGTGGCGAGAGCGAGATCACCCCGCTCACATTGGGCATAATCTGCGCCGTCTTGATCACCACTGCCCCGCCGAACGAGTGGCCAGCGAGGATGATCCGCTCCGCGCCGACACCGCTCAGGAACGAACACGCGCCGAGTAGGTCGAGGACGCATTCCTCAAACTCGCCCGCGTTCCGGTAGTGAATACGGAGGGTCGTGACGCCCTCAGCAGGCAAGCGCTCGGCCAGACGCTGATAGACGCTGTCGGCTGGTCCGCGAGTCTCGTGCTCGCCGCCCATCGCGCCCGAGCAGGTGACCAGGGCTCCGGTCTGACCCTCGCAGACATCGAGCAGCGCCGTGATCTCGCCACGCGTCGTGCCGAGCCGCAGCTCGAGCCGCGATGGATCGGGCTCGCCGTCCTCCACCGGACGCGGACGCGCCTGCACTCCCGTGATGCGCAGCGTCAGATCTTCGGGATTCGGTTCTTCGGGCAAAGGATTCAGTCGGAAGGTCATGCCTGCAGGCTAGCGCCTGATCGATGGTCGATCCGCGAGGCTACTTGGCGAGCGGTGCATGGTGCAGAAAGCGACCGATCCGCTCGAGCGCTTCCTCGATCTCGTCGTAGCTGGTCGCGTAACAAGCGCGCACGTATCCCGCGCCGGCAGCGCCAAACGCGGAGCCCGGGACCACCGCGACCTGCTCTTGGATGAGCAACTGCTCCGCGAAGGTTTCGTCGTCGTAGCCGGTCTGCGCGACCGAGGGAAAGGCATAGAAGGCGCCTCGTGGCTCCGTGCACGACAGACCGAGTTTGTTGAATCCGCGCCACATGAGCTGTCGCCGACGGTCGTACTCCTCGCGCATGGAGACGACGTATTCCTCGCCCGCGCGGACCGCTTCGAGGGCCGCGTACTGCGCCACCGTCGGCGCTGACATCATGGCGTACTGGTGAATCTTGAGCATCCCGCCGAACAGGTCGGACGGTGCTGCGGCCCATGCGACACGCCAGCCAGTCATCGCGTGCGACTTCGAGAACCCGCCCAGCGTGATCGTGCGATCTTTCATCCCTGGCAGCGACGCGATTGGGGTGTGCTCATACCCGCCGTAGACGAGTCGGTCGTAGATTTCGTCCGAGATCACGAGCAGGTCGTGGCGACGGGCGATGTCAGCGAGCGCCTCGAGGGTCGACCGCTCAAGCACGGCGCCCGTCGGATTGGAGGGATAGGCGATCATCAGCGCCTTCGTGCGCCGCGTCACGGCCGCTTCCACCAATCGCGGATCGAGGGCGAACCCTTGTGCCGCGCGCGTCGCAATCGGGACCGGGACACCACCAGCGAGCATGATCGCCGGCGCGTGCGCGGCGTAGGACGGGTCCGCGACGATCACCTCGTCGCCGGGATCGATGACCGCGCGAGCCGCGAGATCGAGCCCCTCCGAGACGCCGGTCGTGATCAGCATCTCTTCATATGGATCCCACTCGACGCCGTAGCGTCGGGCGAGGTCTCGGGCGATCGCTTCTCGGAGTTCGAGCAGGCCGAGATTCGATGTGTAGTGCGTGTGACCCTGCTCGATCGCGCGGATCCCCGCTTCACTGATCGGCCAGGGCGTGACAAAGTCAGGCTCGCCCACACCGAGCGAGATCACGTGTTCCATCGTCGAGATGATGTCGAAGAATCGTCGAATGCCGGAGCCGGGCACGCCTTGCACTCGCTCCGCGACGCGCGATTCTCGGAGCGCTCCGCCACGTTGCGTCGCCGACGCCGAACCAGCGCCCGCGACGTAGGTACGCCGGGGATCATCGTCGCTCAGGGGGCGGTCGTTGGACGCTATCGGCATGGTTCCACTCGCTCTGAATCGCTCGTTCCTCGGAGCACTTGTCTAGAAGACGACTCGCTGTCGATCGGTCTGCAGATCGGAATCGAGGTAGACGCCATCTTCCTTGTAGCGGCGCATGAGGACGCGAGTCGTGGTCCCTTTGACTCCGGACATCGTGGCCAATCGCTCGCCGACGAAATCGGAGATGCCGCGCATATTGTCGGCTGCGACCATGACGAGCAGGTCGTACGCGCCCGAGACGAAGTAGACAGTCTGCACCTGGTCGAACCGGGCAATCCGACGGGCTACGGCGTTGTATCCGACGTTCTCCTGCGGCTCGACGGTCACCTCAACGACGGCGTACACGGTCGAGAGCCCAAGCGTCTCCCAGTTGATCTTTGCTCCGCGGCTGAGGATGATGCCGCGAGATTCCGCCTCGTCAATCGCCTCGGCGACGGTCGACTCGTCCTGGCCGACGTGTTCAGCAATCTCGGCCGCTGTCAGCCGAGCGTCACGCGCCAGTTCGCGAAGGACGGGTTCGAGGATTGGGTCCATTTGGTTCAAACGTTACGTGAAGAATCTGGCAGTGTCAGCGCTCGTCGGTAAGGGACGAGAACTCGTTACGTTGAGTCAACAGTTTGCCATCAGGTCGCGGCTGCGCTGGTCGTTGGGACGGTGGGCCATTGGGCGAGCTGCTCGTAGGCGTTGGCGACCCCCAGCAAACTCGGTTCATCAAGACTCTGCCCGACGAATTGCAGCCCGACCGGCATCCCTGCAGCGCCGAATCCCCCAGGGACCGAGATCGCAGGCAGACCTGCGATGTTGGCGGGGATCGTGAAGATGTCGTTGAGATACATCTGATACGGATCCGTGATCTCGCCCTGCTTGAAGGCGACCGTCGGCGCGGTCGGCGCGACGATCACGTCATGCTCGGCGAAGACGCGGTCGAACTCGCGACGAATCAGAGTCCGCACTTTCTGCGCTTGGAGGTAGTACGCGTCGTAGTAGCCAGCCGAGAGCGCATACGCGCCGAGCAGGATGCGACGCTTCACCTCGCGACCGAAGCCGTGTTGTCGGGATGCCTCCATGTCGGCCCACATCGACTCACCGCCGCGAGCCCCGTAGCCATACTTGACACCGTCAAAGCGAGCCAGGTTCGCCGAACACTCCGAGGGAGCGAGGATGTAGTAGACCGGCAGCGCCATCGGCACCGATGGCATCGTGGGCGAGCGGTCGATCACTGCTCCATTCGCGGACAGAAGGTCGAGCGCAGCCTCAATCGCGGCCGCGACATCGTCGTCCATGCCGTCGCCGAAGAACTCTTGCGGCGCGGCGACACGCAATCCGTCGAGCCCGCGCTCCAGTTTGGCGCTGAAGTCAGGAACGGGTTCGTCGTAGCAGGTTGAATCCAATGGATCCGGACCAGCGATCGCCTGCAGCAACAGCGCCGCGTCCTCGACCGTATGCGTAAACGGACCGATCTGATCGAGCGAGCTCGCGAACGCGATCAGTCCGTTGCGCGACACGCGACCATAAGTCGGTTTCAGGCCAACGACACCGCAGAACGAGGCCGGTTGGCGGATTGATCCTCCCGTGTCGGACCCCAACGTTGCGATGCATTGTTGAGCCGCGACGGCCGCCGCTGACCCGCCCGAGGAGCCGCCCGGCACACGATCGAGGTCCCATGGATTGGCGGTCGGAAACCAGGCCGAGTGCTCCGTCGACGAACCCATCGCGAATTCGTCCATGTTCAGTTTGCCCAGCGAGATCGCGCCAGCGTCGCGCAGACGAGACACGACCGTCGCGTCATAAGGCGGAACCAGTTCGTCGAGCATTCGTGAGCCCGCGGTCGTGCGGACGCCTTTGGTCATCAGCACGTCTTTGAGACCAATCGGTAAACCAGTCAACGGAGCGGTCGCGTCGCCTTGGGCGAGCAGTGCATCGGCCTCGACGGCCTGGGCGAGCGCCGATTCCGCGGTCACCGTGACGAACGCGCGAATCTGATCGTCGGTCGCGGCGATGCGGTCGAGGAAGGTCTGTGTGAGTTGTTGGGAGGTGACCTCACCGCTCAGCAGTTGCCTGCGACCTTCGGCCAGGGTGAGCGACAGCGCGTCATTCGAGGTATCAGGATTGTTCTCGGTACTCATGATTGGTCCAGGACCGCCTGCACGCGGAAGTACTCGTCCTCGCGCTGTGGCGCGTTAGCGAGAATTGCTTCTCGCGCCATCGATGGGCGCGAGGCGTCATCGTCCTGAACGTTGAGCAGATCAGCGCCGTTGTTCGTTGGCGGTACGCCGGTCGTGTCGATTTCGGACAGAGCATCGATGTGCGAGAGGATGCTGGCAAGCTCCGTGCGGAACTCTTCCACCTCGGAATCCGTTAACTCAATACGGACCAACGAGGCGAGGTGGCGCACCTGGTCGCTGGTGAAAGATGTGGGGTCGGACATCACGGTGTTCGCTGATCGTTCGTAAGCGGCGCGTGAAACGCAGCCTATCGCCCATCGGCTGAGTGGTCAGGTCGTGGGTAACTAGACGTAATGTGAGAAGAGAAACGGAGCACCGATATTGCCATCCGAACGTAACCCGGTACGCAAACGTCGGCTCAGCCTGGCCACGCGACTCGCGATCCGCTCTCGACGTGGACAACGCAGCGACCAGCGGCGCCATCCACGCAAGGGCGTCGGGATCGTGGTCGGGCTGCTCGTGCTCGTTGTCGGGTTGCCGTTCGCATTGCTCGGGATCGGAGCCGGGGCGGCATATGTCGTCTACGTCGAGTTCTCCAACGATCTCGCGCCGCCCGACGAGATCGAGAACACGCAGCTCCTATTGGGCAGCAGCAGGATCTTCGATCGCAACGGCGAGGACGGCGTGCTCCTCTTCGAGTACGCGCGTCCCCACGACGGCCTCCGCGCGCCGGTGCGTCTCCACCGGGTCTCACAACACATCATCGACGCCACCGTGGCGACCGAGGACTCGTCCTTCTGGACCAATCAAGGCATCAACTTCCGAGGCCTGCTCCGAGCCGCATGGGAGAACTTTGGCGTGGGCAGCTCAGAGTTTCTCGGCGGCTCCGGTGGCTCATCTATCACGCAGCAGTTGGTCAAGAACGTCCTCATCCCACCAGAAGAGCGCACCGGTCGCACCCTGAATCGTGTTGAAGGCAAGGTCAAGGAGACGATCCTCGCGGTAGAGCTCACCGAGAAGTACAGCAAGGAACAGATTCTTGAGTGGTATCTGAACTCGATCTACTACGGCAACTTCTCGTACGGCATCGGCGCCGCGAGCCAGCGATATTTCGGCAAGGCGCCGTCCGAGCTGACGCTCGCCGAGTCCGCGCTCCTGGCGGGACTCCCACAGGCGCCGTCGCTCTACAACCCCTTGGTCAATCTCGAGGGCGCGAAGCAGCGACAGCGGCAGGTGCTCGATCTCATGGTGCGACACGAATACATCAGTCGCAGCGAGGCCGACGCAGCCCGCGACGCCCCACTCGCATTCGACTCGGCCGAGTTCGAGATTTCTGCGCCCCACTACGTGATCCACGTCCGCGAGCAGGTCGAGCAGCTCTGTCGCCTGGAGCGATTCGTCCCGCCCGCGGGCGCCGGCGGTTGCGAGAACCTGATGGACAACGGCGGACTGCGGATCACGACATCGCTCGATTTCGCGCTGCAAGAGCGGGCCGAGGTCGAACTGCGCTCGGCAATCACGGGCTTCGAAGCAACGACAGGTGCGCATAACGGAGCACTGATCGCCATAGAACCCGAGACCGGGCAGATTCTGGCAATGGTCGGCAGTCGAGACTTCTTCGATGAGTCGATCGATGGACAGGTCAACCTGGCAACAGCGACACACTCGCCAGGATCGGCTCTGAAGCCACTTACCTATCTCACCGCGTTTCAGATCGACCCACGTGCCTGGCATCCGGCCACCGTAATCTGGGACTTACCGATCACCTATATCGAGGCGGACGGAACCGAGTTTGAGCCCGTCAACTTCGACGGCGTCTTTCGCGGACCGGTCACGATTCGGAGCGCGCTCGCCAACTCGATGAATGTGCCGGCCTTCAAGGTGGCCGATCGACTAGGGAGCCCAGCGCTGCTCGACACGATGCATCGGCTCGGTATCACCACGATGCACGACCCCGGTGCGTATGGCCCCTCAATCACGCTCGGCGGCGGCGAGGTCTCATTGCTCGACATGACATTCGCCTATGCCACACTGGCCAATCTCGGCGAGATGAAGGGACATCCGACCGTCTTGGCCCTGCCCGACGGTTTCCGTGAGCTCGACCCGGTCTCCGTCTTGGAAATCCGCGACACCGAAGGTCGGTTGCTCTACGAGTGGTCAGCGACTGGCGAGCCCGAACTGCGAGCCGTCGCGCGACCAGGGCAGGTCTATCAGATCACCCACATGCTGTCCGACAACGATGCTCGCAGCCTGCTCTACGGAGCGAACAGCCCGCTTGCCCTCGATCGACCAGCGGCCGTGAAGACCGGCACCGCCGGCGATCCCGGCAAAGACGATCTCCGCCGCGACTATTGGACAGTGGGCTACACACCACAGCTAGCGGTCGGCGTATGGGTAGGAAACGCCGATGAATCGCCGATGACGGGCGGCTCATCGGTCGAGACCGCAGGGCAGGTCTGGAGTCGGGTCATGCGCGCCGCCCACGACGATCTGGAGCCTGAAGCCTTCGACGAGCCAGATGGCATCCACTGGAGCGAGGTCTACGCTCCAGCCGCCAACGCGCAATCCGTGACCGCAACACCGGCGACGGCGGCCACTCCGCTCCAAGATCCCTGCGCCACGCCGCAGCTTGAGGTGTTCGCCTCGATCCGCGTCGCCCCATCGATCGACAATGGCATCTGCTTCGAGGTCGAGGTCGATCGACGGACCCTCCAACGCGCGACGATCGACACGCCAGAGCCCTTCCGCGAACAGGGTGTCTGGCTCGAACCGCCGACCGTCCTGCGAAGCGGCGCCACAGCCCTCGACCCAGACGCGGTCGACTGGCTGCGCCAGCATCGCGTCGCGTACTTGCAACCGGGCACGGTCGACGAGTCCGCGGCACCGGTGAGGTTTGACTCACCGCTCGACGCGGCCATCGTCCAACGCGGCAATCTCGTGATCACCGGTCGGTCACAGAGCGCCGGACTGATCAGCTGGACCCTCACCGCGGAACGGCACGATTCGGACGAGCCGATCATCATCGCCACGAGCGACGAGGGTGTCGATGGCGGTGTCCTCGCTCGATGGGACAGTAGCGAGGTCTCGGGCGGCGCCTACAAGCTGCGTCTGGAGGTGCTGGACAGCTACCTCGGACCGATAGTCGAAGAGATCGAGATCGTGGTTCCGCAAGCGGAGAGCGTCTCCGAAGTGGAAGCAAGAAGCAGCGGAGCGCCCGAATAGCACGCCGAGTGATCGGCGACGCACGTTCCTAGTACCTGTTCACTCTAATCGGGGCTTGTGTCAGAGTTAGGGAACGGTCTGGCGGCCGGGCCAATGGGAATATGCAACTTACAGATGCACAGTGGGCGCGGATCGCGCCGCTCATGCCGACAGCGCGCGGAAATTGCAATCTACCCTCGCGACAGGAGCTGGAGGGTTGGCTGTTTGTGACCAAGGAAGGCTGTAGCTGGCGTGCCTTGCCCGAACGCTTCGGCCCCTGGCACACGGTCTACGTGCGCGGACGGCGCTGGATTGACAAGGGCGTCCTAGAACGCGTCTTCGCCGAGCTACAGCGCGCCGAGCTGGAGACACAGGTCGAGGAAGCTGAGCCAGACCGACCGCTGCGGATGTCGATCGACAGCACGAGCGTGAAGGTCCATCAGGACGGGACGGGGGCACCTACAAAAGGGGGCGCCAGGCGATCGGACGTTCGCGTAGCCTGTCCCCGGCTTGACCGGGGAGAGGTCTGACGACGAAGCTGCCCGCCATCGTGCTGGAAGACCGCCTCCCGCTGATTCTGACCCTGACGCCGGGCCACTGGAGCGATGCGCCCTGGGGACGCTGGCTGCTGGAGCGGCTCGGCCCCATATCTGGTCAGCCGCAGCTGATCGCCGACGCCATCGAAGGCGATGAGATACGCGCGCTGGCTGCCGAACTCGGCTGGAAGTTGATCACCCCGCCAAAGTCGAATCGGCGCCGGCCCTGGCCCCTGAAGCGTGCGGCCTACCGCGCGCGTAATGGATTCGAACGTTACTTTGGCCGCATCAAGGGATTCCGCGGCATCGCCGATCGCTACCACTAACTCGCCCATGCCTACTTCAACCAAATCCTCCTCGCCTGTATCCACTTCATGACGAACTAGAGTGAACAGGGCCTAGTACCACTCAGGTCATGTGCTCCTCAGTTGACACTGCCGCCGCGCTCTGCGATCTCCGATTCCGTATCTCCGGCGGCTGGAATGAAGAGCGGGCGACCGTATTCCTCGCGCAGGTACTCGCCGATCATCTCTTGAACGTCCGACCTCGCAAGAAACTCTGAGAACGTTCTCGCCGCGACCGTGTTGATACGTCCCCGCTCGCCACTGACCTCCATCACGCTGTAGAAGTTCAGCAGCTTTGGGTCGCCTTCGACGAGTGGAATCAGATCGGCCACGTCCGAGGAGAGCGCAAGGTACGTCCCGCGGTCGCAGAGCGCGTACGCGGAACGCTGATTCGCCACCGTCAGCGTCGCCGACATGCCCTGTCCGACCTCCAGATACCACGAATCAGCGTCGGACGTGGGCGCCAGACCCGCATCGGACCACAACGACAGCTCTTTCTTATGCGTCCCGCTGTCGTCGCCGCGCGAGGCGAACGGCGATCCCTGCCGCGCAATCTGGGAGAGCGCCGCCGAGACGTCGGACATTCCCGCGACCCCAGCAGGATCGTCAGCGGGGCCGACCACGATGTAGTCGTTGTATGCGATCAACGTGCGTCTCGTGACATCGCCGGCGTCGACCAGCACCTGCTCGGACTCTGGCGCGTGGGTGAGCAACACGTCGGCGTTGCCCTCAGCGCCCATGCGCAGCGCAGCCCCAGTCCCGACCGCGATGATCTTGACTTTGACCCCATGCTCGTCCTCAAAGATCGGCACGAGCAGATCCAGCAGGCCCGAGTCATTCAACGAGGTCGTCGTGGCGAGAATCAGCTCGTCCTCGTTGTAGCCGACATCGCTACCGCAACCAACGAACACGGCCGAAATCGCGAGCACGGCGACCGACAGCCAGCCCAACACCCGAGCTCGCGCCCAGGCCGCTGGCCAGGTCAATACTTGGCGATGGTGGTCGGTTGCTGCTGGTGTCAACGGCTCACTGGCCGGCGGTAATCATCCCCGCGCCGACGGTTGCCGACGTCGCCTCGTCGATCAGGATGAACGCACCTGTCTCCCGCGATTCATCGTATGGGTCGATCGACAACGGCGCCATGAGACGCAGGCTAACCCGGCCGATCTCGTTCAGTGACAACTGCGACGCGGTGAGGTCGTATTCCAGCGTGTTCACGTCCAATCGAGCACTGATCTCCTCGACCATCGCCCGTGTGGTCTGGGTCGTGTGCTTGACCACTAATCGGTCGCGATTGCGAAGCGGGACACGGTCGCTCATCCAGCAGACGTGCGCGTCGATCGACGTTGCCGCGATCGGTGGATGCTCGGCCGAGACGATCATCGAACCGCGCCGCACGTCGAGCTGGTCTGCCAGCCGCACGGTGACCGCCATCGGCGGTGACGCCTCGACGAGCTCCTGGTCGAACGCGTCGATGCCGGCCACGGTGGTCTCGGCGCCTGCCGGCATCACCTTGACCCGATCTCCCACACGTAACAACCCTGAGGCCATCGTCCCCGCATAGCCCCGATAATCATGATGCGCGTCTCTGAGTGGTCGGATGACGTACTGCACCGGAAATCGCGATGCGTGATGCTGTGGCGGCTCCGACGCTTCCAGCGTCTCGAGTTGCTCAAGCAACGGCGGACCGGCGAACCACGACATCCGCTCGGACGGCTCCACGACCCAGTCGCCAAACTTGGCCGAAATCGGAATCGCCCGAACGTCGGTCACCCCCATCCGCGAGGCGAAGCGGGTCAACTCCTCACGGATCTGATCGAACACCGATTGATCCCAGCCGACCAAGTCCATCTTGTTCACACACACGACGAAATGTCGGATGCCAAGCAAGTTGGAGAGATACGCATGCCGCCGGGTCTGTTCCAACACGCCACGCCGCGCGTCGACAAGCAGCAGCGCGGCGTCCGCGGTCGATGCGCCCGTGACCATGTTGCGTGTGTACTGCACATGACCCGGCGTATCCGCAAGGATGAACTTGCGACGCGGGGTCGAGAAGTAGCGATACGCCACGTCGATCGTGATGCCCTGCTCACGCTCCGAGCGCAGGCCGTCGGTCAGGTAGGCGAGATTGACGTCCTCTTCGCCTCGCGTCCTCGAGGTTCGCTCGATCGCCTCCATTTGGTCGATGAACGTTTGCTTGGAGTCGAACAGAAGCCGACCGATCAGCGTCGACTTGCCATCGTCCACCGATCCTGCCGTGGCCAGACGCAGCAGCGTGCGATGATCGGGCCCCAATGGATCGGCGGGTTGCGCCATCACTTCGATGCTCACTAGAAGTACCCTTCGCGCTTTCGATCTTCCATCGCCGCCTCCGAGAATCGGTCATCCGCTCGTGTTTCACCGCGCTCGGTAATCCGTGTCGCCGCGATCTCGGCAACGACCCCCTCGAGCGTCTCAGCTTCCGAGCGCACGCCTGCCGTACACGTCATGTCGCCCACGGTGCGAAATCGCACTCGGGCGTCGAACGGGTCTTCGCCGGGCAGTCGCGGGACGAATTCGGACGCCGGAAAGAGCATCCCATCGCGTTCAAACATCGATCGCTGGTGCGCGAAATAGATCGAGGGAATCTCCAGCGCCTCGCGCTTGATGTACTGCCAGACGTCCAGTTCGGTCCAGTTGGACAACGGGAACGCGCGGATATGTTCTCCCCGGACGAGCTTGCCGTTGTACAGGTTCCAGAGCTCAGGTCGCTGATTCGACGGATCCCATTGGCCGAAGGCATCGCGGAACGAGAAAATCCGCTCCTTCGCGCGGGCTTTCTCTTCGTCTCGACGGGCACCGCCGAACAACGCGTCGAAGTTGTGCTCGAGCACCGCGTCCAGCAAGGTCACTGTCTGCAGTCGATTCCGCGACGCGCGCGGCCCGACCTCCTCAATCACGCGACCCTGGTCGATCGAGTCTTGTACCGACGCCACGATCAACTCGACCTCAAGCTCGGCCGCCCGACGGTCGCGAAACGCGATCGCCTCCGGAAAGTTGTGCCCGGTGTCGACGTGCATCACGGGAAACGGGATTCGCGCCGGCCAGAATGCCTTCTCTGCCAGGCGCAGCATCACGATCGAGTCCTTGCCGCCCGAGAACAGCAGGCATGGCCGTTCCAGCTCAGCGGCGACCTCGCGGATGATGTGAATCCCCTCGGCCTCCAGCCACGACAACGTGTCTAACGCAGCGGGCCGAGTCGCGGTCGTGGTCATGGTTTCCTCACAGCAAGTCCAGTTCAGCGGGACGTTCAATCATGACAAACATTACTAGATCACTCATATTTGGTGTATTGAGTACCCTGCCCGCGAGTGCAACGAAACACACACTCGCTGCGTACACCAGGCGAAATTGACCGCCTACGCGAAGCGACCTGAACTCGAGAGAAGACCCCAATGTCCGAAACGACCGTCGGAACCGTGAGCCAACTGTGGCGCTACCCCGTGAAATCGATGGCCGGCGAGCAGCTCTCCGCAGTCGACATCGACTCGAACGGCGTCGCCGGCGATCGAGGTTGGGCCGTCCGCGAAGTCGAATCCGACGTGACTCGCAACGCCCGTGAGATGCCGAAACTGCTGCAGTTCGCCGCCTCATACGCGGAGGACCCGAGCTTCGCTCGACGCTCGCCCGCGGTGACGATTACGACGCCGCAAGAAGTGCAGGTCCAGTCCGCCGATGACGATCGCGACGCACAACTGACCGAGATTCTCGGCCGTCCTGTGACGCTGACGCCGCTACACCCAGCCGACGACCTCGCCTGGTACGCCCGCGGCACCATGCCCGAAGGCGCCGATCCGATGGCCATGCTGCGCCAATTGCTCGGCATGGAGGACGATGACCCGATTCCCGACCTCTCCGGTCTGCCCCAAGACCTGCAAGGATTCTCGACCCCGCCCGGCACGTACTTCGACTGCTACCCAATGCACATCATGACGACCTCGTCGCTGAACACGCTGGCCGAAGTCGGCGGTGGCGACGACGTCGACGTGCGTCGCTTCCGCCCAAACGTCTTGATCGACACCGGCGAGGGCGAAGGCTTGCTCGAGGTCGACTGGACCGGAAAGAAACTCCGACTCGGCGAGGTCGTGATCGAGATGATGACCACGACCGTCCGCTGCTCGGTGCCTGCTCACGCGCAGCGCGACTTCGGCTCCAGCCGAGCCGTCGGCCGAGCGCTGATCGAGAACACCAAACAGCACCTGGGCAGCTACTGCAACGTCCTCGAGGGCGGCACGGTCAAGATCGGCGACGAGGTCGAACTGATCGACTAACTGTCTTCGCCGAGATTGTCCAACGACAGCAGGCTCGTAGACGGGTGGAACGCCTGCCAGGCGAACCAGAAGTGGTCCGAGTGGATCACTCGCGTGAGCTCCGAGCCTGCGAGTTCGCCCTCGACCGCGCGGCCGAAGATGTCCCAGATCGAGCCGGTCTGATCATCGACGAAGGTTTGTCCTGCATCGTCCGCTGGATTCACGGCGAACGTTAGTGGCTGGCCGTCGAGCGTGGTCTCGAAGACGGCAGTCGTGCCGACCTCGCGCGCTTCGCTCACAATTCCCGTGTCGAGAATCGAGAGCGCGCCAGGCGTCCAGAAGACGACGAGATCAATACCGTCGAACGTGTCGTGAACCGCTCGCTCGACTGCCAGCGCCGACCAGGCGTAGGCTTTCGCAGCCCCAGACGGTCCCTCAATGCTGACCACGCGCTCGGCCGGTGGCAATCGTTCATCGATCGTCTCGCGGTCGAAGAAGAACGTGTACGGTCCGCCGGTCTCGGGGTTGTCATAACCGCGGTACGGATTCTGTCCGTACGGGCGATCCCAGCCGGTCTCGCGAGACATCACCAAGGCGTCGGGATAGGCCGACCGAAGCTGTCCAACGGTCACCACCGACGCCGCCACATAGTTGAGCCGCGCGCCGACCATCGTGCCGACAATCGCGCGGCCCGAGGACTGCTGCCAGAGCGACTCGGTGTTGCGGTCGTACATCACCAGGTCCGAGTTGCGCAGCAGGCCCGACACGCCGAACTTGAACAAGCGCTCACCCACCTGCGACTCAAACGCGATCGCCGTGTTGCACAGCGGACAATACGTCACCACGACCGGCACGCCGCCGATCGTGTCGTTCACGATTTCGTGCCAGGTCAAAATCTCCAGCGGAAATCCGCGGACGTCGCCATTGACATTCACCTGGACCAGCGGGATGTTGTCGGTGTAGATCTCCGATGCCTCTTCCAGGCTCCAGTACAGCGGACCAGAGATGGCAGGGATCGCGTCGCGCGCTGCGCCTTGGGCGAGGTCCTCAAGATCGACCAACCGAATTCCCCAGTGCGTGCTCCAGTCGAGACCGAAGTACTGGGGACGTGCCGCGTCACGGATGATCGGAATGCCCTCCGGCGTCTCCGTCGCATCGCGAGGCAAGAAGGTGAGGCTGCCAGTCCCCGGAGCCGACTGGGTCTCCTCGTCCTGTTGTCGTTGATCGGCTGACGTGTCGTCCTGCTGGGCCTGAGCCTGGGTTTCGTCCGACTCGGACGCAGCTTCGGTCTCAGCCTGCTGAGCCTGTTCCTGCGACGCATCAGCCGACTGGGCCTCGTCCTCCGACGCCTGCTCTTGAGGCTCCGAGGTAAGCGGGGCGTCCTGCTGCACCATCTCGCCGACTTCGTCGCGACACGAACTCATCGCGATCGCCACGACGCACAGCAGCCCGAGCGTCAGGCCGACGGTCCACCTCAAGTTGCGTATGCTTCGAATCATTGACATCCCGTTGAGCATATCCGCCAACGGAGTTTCAGCGAGCGCGAGCGGCTCGGCAGTGGACGATGTGGGACAGACAGGACAGTCAGGACAGAAACGTGGCATCGACTGAAGAGACGGTCACCAATGTGGAGGCGGAACGACGCGCGGTGCGCGACGTGTTGGCGGCCAATCGGACCTTCTACGAGGCCTTCAACGCCCGTGACGTCGAGGCCATGGCCGATCTCTGGCAGCGCTCGGACGATGTCACCTGCATTCATCCCCATCGCAACGTGATCCGAGGCCATGCCGAGATCCAGCGCACCTGGCGAGCGATCCTCACCAATCCCGACCAGCCGAGAATCGTCTTCGCCGCCGAAGAGGCGCGCGTCGTCGGCGATATCGGCATCGTCGCCGGACGCGAGGTCGTGGCCGGCGTCCCGATCGTCGCCACGAACATCTACCAGCGCTCGCGCAGCGCCGACCTGACCGACAACGTGGACACACCGGACAACACCTGGCTCCTGATCCATCATCACGGCAGTCCGGTCCTCCATACCGATTAGCCATAACGAGCCGAACAGTCGAAAGCGAACCTCAATGCCCGTCACGCTCGCCAAAGGCGACCAGGCCCCAGATTTCGAGCTTGCCGACCAGGACGGCAAGACGCACAAGCTTGCCGACTATGCCGGTCAGACCGTGGTCCTCTACTTCTATCCCCGCGACGACACGCCGGGCTGCACGAAACAGGCCTGCTCGTTGCGCGACGACATGTCCGACATTCAGGCCGAGGGCGCGGTCGTCCTCGGCGTCTCGACCGACGACGCAGCATCGCACCAACAATTCCGCGAGAAGTACGAGCTCAACTTTCCGTTGCTCGTTGACACCGAGGCAGAAGTCGCCACGCGCTACGGCGCCTGGGGCGAGAAAGTGTTGTACGGGCGCAAGTCCATTGGCATGACTCGTGCTACATTCGTCATCGGACCCGACGGGGCGCTGACCAAAGTGTGGAAGCGCGCCAAGGCCGCTGATCACGGCCAAGCGGTCCTCAAGGCCTTGCGGACAGGCCGCTAACCAAACACTCGTCCGCCTAGATCGAGTCCCCTCATGACACGGTTCTCCAAACAGGCGCTCGGCGCCGGTCTTGCGTTGCTCGTTGCCGCGGCCATCCTGATCGGCTGCTCGGACGATGATCAGGCTCAGCAGCAACAAGATCAACAACAACAAGAGCAACAGGAGCAGCAGTCGAGTACGACTGCGTCGACTCCATCGAGCTCGTCCCAGGATCAAGACCAGGACCAGCAACAGCAGCAACAAGACCAACCGCAGCAGCAACAGCAGCAGCGGATGGTGTCAGGCGAGCCGCTGAAGATTGTCGTCTCGACCCAGGTGATCGCCGATTGGGTGCGCCAGGTCGGTGGCGAGTACGTCGAGGTCATTGCCCTCGTTCCCGCCGGCGCCGACGCACACACGATCGAGCTGAGCGTCGCTGACATCCGTGCCGTCGCAGACGCCGACCTCGTGATCATCAACGGAGCCGGCCTCGAGGCCTCATACGAGGACGCCATCCTCGAGAATGCCGACCACGTTCTCAACCTCGCCGAAGCGATCGAAGAGGCCGGGTTCGAGCTCGCACCGTTCGGTGCCACGGAGATGGCTCACGACGACCATGATGACCACGACGACCACGGCGACGAAGAAATGCACGACGACGATCACGGTTCGGCCGAGGCCATCGGCAGACTGTTGATCGCTGACGCGATTGAGGCGCATCTCTCCGTCGTCGACCTCTCGACGGAGGAAGTCGACAGCGGACTGTTCTCGATTGCCGCTCCGGGCGCCCGAGTCTTGCCAAGTCCGACCCACCGTTACGGCTTCGTCCTCGCGCGCGGACCCGAAGACAACGACGACCGCGTCCACATCTTCGACGGTGGCCTGTTCCTGGTTGAGCACGGAGACCACTTCGACCTGGTCCGGGAACCGGTCAGCCGCCACTCGCTCGAGATCGTCGAAGAGAACCCAATTCACTACGTCAACAGCCACGGCTGGACGGCGATCTTCGCCGACACCAGCGGTCACGTGATCCTGATCAACGAAGCCGATCTGACCAGCTCCACCGGCGACTACGAGCCGATCGTGCTCGAGGCTGGACCGCACCACGGCGCAGCGCTGGTCATGACCGACGAACACGTTGTGGTCACGACCAAGAACACCGACGATCTGGAAGACGCCCTGCCGTTCGGCGTTGAGGTTCGCACCTTCGATGACGAGGTCGTCTACGACGACAGCAATCGCTCCTGCCCAGGCATGCACGGCGAGTCGCACAACGAGCATGGAGCGGCCTTCGGTTGCATCGGCGGCGTGCTCTTCCTGCACGCTCACGATGGTGAGTACGAGCATGAGTTCATCGCCAATCCGCCCGAGATGCGCGAAGAGTCACGAATCGGCTCGGTCTACGGACACCACCACGTCGAGCACTTCTTCGGCAAGGCCTCTTACTTCGATGGCCAGGGCTTCGCTGACGACGGCATCTGGCTGATCGACGTCGCCCATGGCGAAATGAGCCAGGTGTTCAGCGAACCGAGCGTTTCGGCGAAGTTCTCCAGTGACGGCGAGATCCTGTATGTGCTCGGCACTGACGGCATCCTCCATGCGCTCGACGCGCATGACGGCGACCTGATCGACACCATGGAGCTGGTCGCGCCGGGCGAAGCTGGAAATCCCGCCATGATCATCGTTGGCGAGATGATGTACGTCGCCGACCCGAACAGTGGTCATGTCCTTGCCGTGCACCTCCACGACATGGAGATCGAAGAGGAATGGGAAGTCGGCGGCGCACCGTCGAGCTTGGCCTTCGTTGGCGTAGTTGATTCGCACGACTCGCCCGACGCCGGCCACGACGACCACGACGAAGACGAACACGAGGAGCACGAAGAGGACGATCACGGCCACGAAGACGAGGATGATCACGAGCAGGATGATCATGGCCACGATGACGAAGACGAACACGAGCAAGACGATCATGACGAGGACGATCACGAGCAAGATGATCACGGACACGCTCACGCCCACGGCGATGAGGATCCACACTTCTGGTTCGACGCCGACCTGGTTGCAACCGCGATTGTGGCGATCGCGAATGAGCTGAGCCACCTCCATCCGGACGCGGCCGATCACTTCAGCGACCACGTCAACGGCTACATCGAAGAGATCGAAGAAGCCGACGAGGAAGTGCATGCACTGCTGGAGTCAATCCCCGACGAGCATCGACTCCTCGTCACCTTCCACGACGCCTTCGGCTACTTCGCCCGACGTTATGGCCTCACGATTGGTGGGTTCGTGGTCGAAGGTCCCGAACAGGGGATCAGCGCCGGCGCACTGACCGATCTGATTGAACTGATCGAGCACGAAGGCGTCCAGACGGTGTTCCACGAGCCGCAGTTCGACTCGGCAATCCTCGACACCGTGGCCGATGAGACCGGCGTCAGCGTGGGCATCATCTACTCCCAGCCGACGGAAGATCAGCCCACCTACCTCGACATCCTGCGCGCCAACGCGCACGCAATCGCCGACCAGTAACGGCCCAGAGGCATGTCCACTGCCGATACGCTGTGAGCATGCTGACGAGTCCGCAGGCCGACGAACACAACATGGTCTGGATCGACCTCGAAATGACGGGGCTCGATCCAGACCGTGATGTGATCATCGAGGCCGCGGTATTGATCACCGACGCCGACCTCAACATCATTGCCCACGGCCCAGAGATCGCGGTCCAACGGTCCAAGGCCGAGCTCCGTGTGATGAACCAATGGAATTGGCGCACCCACCACGGCTCCGGCCTGTACAAGCGCGTCCGCAACTCCGACATCAGCATCGAACAAGCGGAAACGGAAATCGTCGAGTTTGTTCAGGAGTGGACGCTCAAAGGCAAGTCGCCGCTCTGTGGCAACTCAGTCCATCAGGACAAACGTTTTCTCTACCGTGAAATGCCGAGCCTCGTCGACTGGCTCAGCTATCGCATTGTCGACGTCTCCACCGTCAAAGAGATCGCCAAGCGTTGGTATCCCGACCTGCCAAAGTTCGTCAAGCAGGAAAATCACCGCGCCTTGGACGACATCCGAGAGTCAATCGACGAACTGCGTTGGTATCGGAACGAGATCTTCCGGCCGGTCGATTAGCCAATCCGGCCTCGCAGCGAGAATCGCGCGCCGAATCGACAGCAGGCGCCCCAGCAGACCCCGCCGACCAAGCAGCACGCTCCCCAGCAGAATCGGGCGGTTCGTCGCCAACCGAGTTGCTCAACTTCTGCTTCATCCGCTGACTCAAACGCAATCGTTGGCAACGCACCACGTAGTCCGCGCGGACTGACCACGAACGCGACCACCATTAGCAGGACTGCTGTCAATACGATCGATGGTCCTGCCGCCAAATCCATGTGAAACGACGAATACAGGCCGACCGCCGTCGACAGCACACCGATGAGTGTCGCAACCAACATCATCAGCGACAGTCGGCGGGTGAGCAGCACGGCCGCCGCTGCAGGCGTGACGAGCATCGCAACCGACAGAATCACCCCAACCAACCGAAAGGCGACCACCGTCGCCAGCGAGATGAGGACCAGTAACCCAATCTGCATCACGGTGACGGGTACGCCGGAAACCGCGGCGACCTCAGGGTCGTAGGCCGAGAATCGCAACTCGGGCAAGAATGCCAAGACCAATACCGTCACCACGACGGTCAACGCCGCCATCACCATCAAGTCGGTCCACGAAGCGCCGAGGATGTGTCCGACCAACAGCGCGCCGAGATCGATCGCGAACGTGCGCTCTCGGGAAATCAGCATCACGCCGAGCGCGAAGAATCCGGCGAACATAATCCCAATCGCCGTGTCTTCGCGTAATCGTCCGCGCAGTGTCAGCAGGGCGACACCCAACGCCGTCATCACCGCGGCGATTCCGGCCCCCAACGTAATCAGGACGGCGCCACCACCCAGCACCAGCGCGACCGCAGCCCCGGCGAGCTGGGTGTGCGCAACGGCATCACCGAGAAATGCCAGACCACGCAGCACCACAAACACGCCGACCATCCCGGCCGCGATCGACACGATGACGCCAGCCAACATCGCCCGCTGCATGAACTCGAATTGCCAAGGTTCCGTCAGCCATTCCACTGAGAACTCTCGCTAGCTGTCCCGCTCATTACCATCATCACAACCGAGCAGGACAGAGTGTTGAGGCTTCATCATGGTACTTGAGCGACAGGTCACACTGATCACCGGCGCATCGCGAGGATTCGGTCTCGCCGCTGCTGAGGAATTGGTCTCGCGAGGCCACCCAGTGATCGCGACCATGCGCAATCCCGACCGCGATCGCGACAATCTCGCCAACTTGGATCCTGACCTCGTCGAAATCGCCCAATGCGACGTCACGGAACGCGATTCAATCGCGACCGCGATTGAGGCAGGGCTGAGCCGCTTCGGCCGCGTCGACGCGCTCTTCAACAACGCCGGCTACGGACTCTACGGCCCGGTCGAGGACATGTCCGACGACGAAGTCATGCGCCAGATGGACACTAACTTCATCGGCCAGATTCGCATGGCCCGAGCTGTCTTGCCTGCGATGCGAGACCAACATCACGGCAAGATCATCAATGTCTCATCGCTCGCCGGACGCATCGTCGCGCCGATGATGGGTCTCTACGCGGCCTCAAAGTGGGCCGTCGAAGCCATGTCCGAAGCGCTGCGCTACGAAGTCTCGCGCTGGAACGTCGATGTCACGATCCTCGAACCAGGCATGTACGCCTCCGACTGGCAGACGACCAACCTCGATGTCGCCCAGGCCGTACGCGAGGGGCGCTCGCCGTACCAGGAATCCGCCGAGCACGCGCTCAACACATTCCGCACCAGAGCGGCAACCCGCCCCGGCTCCCGTTCCGTCGCCACGGCCGTCGCCGATATCGTCGAACTCGAACAGCAACTCCCCATGCGCTGGCCCGTCGGAGAAGACACCATTCAAACCATCCGCCTCCGAGAAGCCATGACCGACCAGGAATGGGAAGCCCGAGTCCGAGGAGACACCAAGATCTACCGAGGAGCCTTCTTCCACGGAGTCGAAAATCCCATGGAAGACAAACCCCGATAGGTCGTCATCCCCTACTTCCGGTCCCCACTCCCCAAGGGAGAAGTTCCCGACCTTCGCTTCCGGTCCCCTCTCCCCGAGGGAGAGGGTTAGGGTGAGGGTTCCTAGGTCGCCCCGTCGCCCTCCGAACCTACCCGTGCTTACCGACGCTCCAGCCCGCCTGCGCCAGGTGCGCATCCGAGAACTCCACGGCGTCCGGCTCTAGCTCGTTCGCCAAGGTGTCGTTGAACCGATTGAGGAAGCCGAACATCGAGACCACGCTGACGATCTCAACGATCTCCGACTCGCTCCAGTGCTTGGCCAGCTCCTCGAACTGCTCATCGGTCGCTGCATTCGGGACGACGCCGGAGTCACGCGCCACGCGCAGGGCTGCGCGTTCGGCGTCGCTGAACAGATCTGACGTCTCAAACGACCAAACCGCCTCGACGCGTTCGTAGGTTTCGCCGGCCAGCGTGTGCGCGAAATGACCGGTGTGTGCCTGGCAATACAGACATCCCGCCGATCGCGAGACCACATGCGCGATCAGTTGCTTCAGCCCCGCTGGCACGTCGCCTTCACGCATAATCGAGCCGAAGAATGGCTGAAACGCCTCAAGGATCTTCGGTCGTCGGCCGAGCACGTGGAACGAAGTCGGGATCGTGATCCCGGCCTCCTGCATCGGCGCCAGAAACGGCGCAGCCTCCATGAGTTCGTCACTAGTCAGTGGGGTCACGCGGTTCATCGAGTCCTCCAGCGAATCAGTTGTTGTGTCGGTCGGTCGGGAAGTGCCCAGCGACCGTCTTCTTCGACCAGTATGGCGTGTATCGCCTCGCGCAGACGAGGCAGCTTGGCCGAGTCCTCAGCCAACCACAAGCGCCGACGTCCCCACTGCAGCGCCTCATCGAACGAGTCGAACGACCAGCGAACCCGCGTCGACCCAGCAATTGGCGACACATCGACCGTCGCACCGCGTGCCCGCAACAGCGCGACGAGGTCCTCCCCGCCTGGCAATTGGACATGTTCCTCGTCGTGGACCATCGGCCACGCCTGCCAAAACAGCGACCCCGGCGCGCGGTCAAACGTCAACGCCATACACTCACGCCGCGCCGACCGATCCAGCGTGTCCAGAAACTCGGCGATCGGCTCGATGTCGTAACCGACATGCGAAATCAGCGCCACATCGGCAATGTCGTCTAGCGCAGGATCGTCAGTCGGCCATCGCTCGTCACGGATATCGACATTGAAGATGCCGTGCTCGGTCTGGAGCTGCGCCAGTTCGGCCCGCATCGCAGGCGACGGCTCGACCGCGATCACGCGCTCGACATGCAGCGCCAACGGCAGAGCGAACCGTCCCGCGCCAGCACCGACATCGAGCCAGACATCGGTTGGCTCAGACAGCGCGCGTAGCGCGTCGAGGGCAGGGTCCTCGCTGCGACGCGGGTCAGCTCGAAACGCGCTCGCGAGCGGGCGATAATGATCGCCGCCGTCCGATTCTTCACGCAAACGCTCAGCCTGCTCGCGATTGCCCGCGACATGCCCAGCCCAATCGCGCGCCAACTGATCCGCCCCGACCTCGTCAGCGCTGGGGTAAACTTGGCTCATGACCACATCACCTGACCTCACCATCAAGGAACTTCCCGACCTCACCGACCCAGTACTGATTCTCGCCTGGGAGGGCTGGAACGACGCCGGCGAATCCGCTTCGAGTGCTGCTCAGTATCTCGTCCAACAACTCGGCTCGAAACACTTCGCGAAGATCGATCCAGAAGAATTCTACGACTTCACGGAGGTACGTCCGCTGGCAAGTTACCGCGACGGTGAACGCGTCATCGCCTGGCCCGCGACCGAGTTCGTTCACTTGCAGACCTCCACTGGAGGCCGCGACGTGGTCGTCGGACTCGGGGTCGAGCCCAACTTCCGCTGGAAGCGTTACATGGCCGCCCTCTCGGAGTTGGTCGACAGCATCGGCGCCAAGCTGATTCTCTCGCTCGGATCGGTCGCCGCGGGGATTGCCCACACGCAGCCGGTTCACGTCCGAGGTTCCGCCAACAACTCCGCGCTCGCCCAGCGATACAACATGCACCCGTCACGATTCGAAGGTCCCTCCGGAATCGTCGGAGTGTTCCACGATCATTGCCGCCGCCGTGGCGTTGGAGGCGTATCGCTGTGGGCGTCCGTGCCGCATTATCTACCTGGCATCACGAATCCGGTCGGCGCTCAGGCGCTCTTGCGAGTGGTCAGCGAGATGACCGGCCTGCGGCTCGACCTCGATCCGCTCGAGCGCGGCATCACTCAGTTCCACTCGCAGCTCGAGGAGATCCTGCGAGAGAACGTCGAGCTCGGCGAGTACGTCAGCCAACTCGAAGCGCAGAATTCCATGTCTCAGGCGCAACAACAGCCAGAGGGTGAACTCCCCAGCGCCGACGCCCTCATCGCCGACCTCGAAGACTTCTTCCGCCAAGGCGGAGACAACGACAACAACTGAGGCGCAAACTCAAAGAACCGATCCCGCGTCAGGCGCGACGCTCCCTCGCGCAGACGCCTACAGTGAGTGCAAGCACCGAACTGCGAGCCCTGCATTTCGGCTAGATGGGTGACGAGTCATGGCAGATGTCGAACACGTCAGCGACGACGATCGTCAACAGGCGTCCGAGAAGAATCTCAACAAGATGTGGAAGTTCACCCGCAACTTCGCTGAGAAGAGCGGTTCCTACCTCCATCCCCAGGAAGACATCACCGAGTTCCTCGTGATCGGTCTCGCCAAACACATCGACGAGTTCGGCCGACCGCTCTGTCCCTGCAACTTCTACGAGGACAAGGCGGAAGAGGTCAAGGAATCGACCTGGATCTGTCCCTGCGAGGAAATGCAGCGCTGGAAATACTGCCATTGACTGCTCTTCTGCGATGAGGAAGGTCTTCCCATCACCGAGCACCTGCCCAAAGATCACGAAGGCGTCCAGATCTACGGAATCCGCCCCGATCCACATCCGGACAAAGGCCGAGCACTCGGCCGCCTCGAAGAGCAAAGCGGTCGAAAAATCGACAAACGCAAACGCCGCGACTGAACTCATACCTCCCCCCTTGGGGGAGGTGTCACGAAGTGACGGAGGGGGCTCCCGAGCCGCAATCCAACTCCGAACGCGTGATTTGTGAATCTCGGTCTAGCCCTGCCTCCCCGATCAGCGCTAGGCTCATAAGAACGATCAAAATACTCAACCACTGGACGAAGCATGGCCCGAACCTCCAACATCCACCGCGACCTCAAGCGCCGCAAGATGCACGCCAAGTACCAAGGCAAGCGTGCCGCGCTCAAGCAGCAGCTCAAAGAGTCCAACAACGCGCGCGAGAAGCGGAACCTCCAGTTCCAGCTCCAGGCGCTGCCGCGCAACAGCTCACCCACCCGACTCAAGAATCGCTGCGCCGTCACCGGTCGCCCCCGTGCATACATGCGCAAGTTCGGCCTCAGCCGCATCACCTTCCGCGAGATGGCCTCGCTCGGACTCCTGCCCGGCGTCCGCAAGAGCTCTTGGTAGGCATCTGACGAGGCGTTGATTCCATTTCTTCAAAAACTTGCAACAAATGCAACATTGGTGAATAATCTTTCTGGCGGCGAAATAAAGCGCGGATCGTCTGTGCTCGTCGGCTTGGAAGTCCCACACCAATGTCTGGACACCTCCTCTCCCTGAATCGCTTGCAAGTCTTACGGGGCCTCGTTGTTCCCCTAGCGCTTGTCCTCGCCGCTGTAATCGCGCTGAGCGCCTGCAGCACCGACGACACCGAAACAACCGAAGCCGCCGATCGCGCGGCACAGGCCGCCGAGCGAGCCGCCGACGCCGCGCAACGAGCGGCCGCCGCTGCCGAAGACTCGGGGCAGAGCGGCTCGCAGGCCGCCGATCGCGCTGCTGATGCAGCCACGGACGCTGCCCAGGCCGCCGGCGATGCCGCCGATGCTGCTTCCCAGGCCGCAGACCGAGCCGCTCAGGCCGCGCAGTCCGCATCGGCAGCCGCCAGCAGCACGGCACAGGACGAGCCGATGGAGGACGAGGATCCAGGCGAGCTCACCATCTACTCCGGTCGTGGCGAATCGCTCGTCGGCCCGATCATCGAGCGCTTCGAGGATCTGACCGGTATCAATGTCCGTGTTCGCTACGCCGGCACCGCAGAATTGGCTGTGGCGATTCTCGAAGAGGGCGACCGGTCCCCAGCCGACATCTACTACGCACAAGACGCCGGCGCCCTCGCGGCACTCGCCGAGAACGGCGCGCTGACCCAGCTCCCCGACGACATCGTCAGCAGCGTGGCGGCAGAGTTCGCCGATGCTTCCGGTCGCTGGGTCGCCACCTCAGGCCGAGCACGAGTCCTGATCATCTCCCCCGACCGTGTACCGAACCCGCCAACGTCCGTCTTCGATCTTGTCGACCCTGAATGGCGTGGACGAGTCGGTTGGGCGCCGACCAATGGCAGCTTCCAGGCGTTCGTCACCGCCATGCGTCAGATTCACGGCGATGAAGCGACCGAAGAGTGGCTGCGCGGCATGCTCGCCAACGATGTCAGGGTCTATCCCAAGAACTCGCCCCAGGTCCAGGCGGTCCACGATGGCGAACTCGACATCGGACTGGTCAACCACTACTACCTGATTCGCCAGACGTCCGTCAATTCCGACTGGCACGGCGTCAACCACTTCACCGATCCGGGCGAGGCGGGCGCGCTGATCAACATCGCCGGTGTCGCATTGCTCAACGCCTCTGACAACGACGACAACGCGCTGCGCTTCGTTCGCTTCCTGCTCAGCGAGGAAGGTCAGACCTACTTCCGCGAGGAAACATTCGAGTACCCGGTCGCGGCTGGCGTCGAGGCCTGGCCGACCCTGGTTCCACTGGATGAGCTCAACCCGCCGTCGCTGGCATTGACATCGCTCTCCGACCTCGAAGGCACGATCGCGCTGCTGGAAGAAGTCGGCGCGCTGCCCTAAGGCGTGTTCACATGGGGCCGCTCAGCCCAGGAGGTCCCGTCATACCCACTGAGATATCCGTCATTCCCACCAAAACATCCGTCATACCCGCGCCAACAAGAGATCGTCATACCCGCGCTTGCCGCGGGTATCTCGCGGTATTCAGCACCACTGTCTATGCACAACTCGGCATTGACGGAATTCTGACTAGGCCCTGGTCACTCTAATCGGGGCTTGTGTCAGAGTTTGGGGAACGGTCTGGCGGCCGGGCCAATGGGAATATGCAACTCACCGATGCACAGTGGGCGCGGATCGCGCCGCTCATGCCGACACCGCGCGGAAACTACAAGATGCCCTCGCGACAGGTGCTGGAGGGTTGGCTGTTCGTGACCAAGGAGGGCTGTAGCTGGCGTGCCTTACCCGAGCGGTTCGGCCCCTGGCACACGGTCTACATGCGCGGACGGCGTTGGATTGACAAGGGAGTGCTGGAGCGCGTCTTCGCCGAGCTGCAGCGGGTCGAACTGGAGACGCAGCTCGAGCAACGTGAGCCAGACCGACCGCTGCGAATCTCGATCGACAGCACGAGCGTGAAGGTCCATCAGGACGGGACCGGGGCACCCACCAAAAGGGGCGCCAGGCGATCGGACGCTCGCGTAGCCTGTCCCCGGCTTGACCGGGGAGAGGTCTGACGACGAAGCTGCACGCCATCGTGCTGGAAGACCGCCTCCCGTTGATCATGACCCTGACGCCGGGCCACTGGAGCGATGCGCCCTGGGGACGCTGGCTGTTGGAGCGGCTCGGCCCTGTATCTGGTCAGCCGCAACTGCTCGCCGACCGCGCCTACGAGGGCGACGCGATGCGCGCGCTGGCCGCCGAACTCGGCTGGGAGTAAGTCACGCCGCCAAAGTCGAATCGCCGCAACCCCTGGGCGCTGAAGCGTGCGGCCTACCGCGCGCGTAACGGGATCGAACGCTACTTCGGCCGCATCAAACGGCTGCGCGGGATCGCCATTCGCTACCACAAACTCGCCCATGTCTACTTCAACCAAATCCTCCTCGCCTGTATCCACTTCATGACGAAATAGAGTGAACAGGCCCTAAGCAGCTGACCAACCAGTTAGCGGAATGAACACGCCCTGGCCGGCTGCCGAAAGCTAGCCCCCACCCCACCCATCCAGAGCATGAAGGGACAGCACTCTTTCCCAGTGAAACACTCCGATAACCTCGCTCCATGACCATCTTTGGCGGTACCGCCGAGCTCCCGGCTCGACTCCGCGTCAACATCCCCATCATTTGGATGCTCGCGTTGGCCGCAGCCGGCGCCGCTTGCATTCCCCTGGTTTATCTCGTCATCCGCGCCGCCGAGGCCGACGCAGACGCGTGGTCCAAGGTCGTGGCCGACAGCACATTACGACTGCTGCTGAACACCGCCGGATTGGCCGCGGCCGTCACGGCCGCCTCCGCCGCGCTGGCGCTTCCAATCGCCTACCTCACCGAGCGCACCGACCTCCCCTTCGCCCGCGTCTGGCGAACCATCACCATCATGCCCTTGGCCATCCCCTCGTATGTGGGAGCATTCGCATTCATCATTGCCCTCGGCCCGTACGGTTCGCTGCAGGACCTGCTCGCACCGCTGGGCGTCGAGAATATTCCCAGCATCTACGGATTCGTCGGCGCCTGGCTGACCCTGACCCTGTTCACCTTCCCCTACCTGTTGCTGGTCGTCCGAGCCGGACTCCGCGACCTCGACCCGGCCATCGAGGAAGCGGCTCGCTCCCTCGGACAATCAGCCTGGGGCACATTCTGGCGCGTGACGGTGCCGCAGCTCAGGGTGCCCATCGCCGGAGGATCTCTGCTGGTCGCGCTCTACGTCATATCCGACTTCGGCGCCGTCTCGATGATGCAGTTCGACACGTTCACCCGTGCAATCTACGTCCGCTTCGGATCGTCGTTCGACCGTTCCAGCGTGGCCGTGCTCTCCCTCGTCCTGGTCGCGTTGGTCGCCCTGGTCCTGGCCATCGACTGGTCCCAACGACGAAGCGCGAAATACCATCGATTAGGTACGGGCGCAGCGAGGACGCCGAGATTGGTCCCGTTGAGACGACTCCGTTGGCCGGCGTTGATCGGGCTATGCGCCGTCTCAGCCATCGCGCTGCTTGTCCCAATCGGCGTACTGTTTCACTGGCTCTCTGTGGGCCTGCAAAACGGAGAGACATTCCCCGGTGTCTGGAGCGCAGCGCTCAACTCTGTCTACGCATCAAGCCTGGCCGGCGCAGTGACGGTCGCCGTCTCGATCCCGATCGCCCTCGTCGTTGTCCGTCGACCTGGATTCCTCTCCCGGATCGTCGATCGAGCCGCGTACGTCGGCTACGCATTGCCAGGTGTGATCGTCGCATTCGCATTGATCTTCTTCACCCTGCGGGTCACTCCGGGCCTCTACCAGACCATCGCCACGCTCGTTTTCGCCTATGCGGTGCTCTTTCTGCCGCAGGCGATTTCCGGTGTGCGCGCCTCAATGGTCCGCGTCCAGCCAGGACTCGAGGAAGCGGCTCGTTCACTCAATCGCACTCCCTGGCAAACCTTCTACAGCATCACTCTGCCGCTCATCGCACCAGGAGTGCTGGCAGCGTTCGCCCTCGTCTTCTTGACGACCATGAAGGAGCTGCCCGCGACCCTGCTGCTCGCGCCGATCGAATTCGACACCTTGGCGACTACCCTTTGGGGACACCAGGAAGATGTGTTCTTCGCCCGGGCCGCCGCCTCCGCGTTACTCTTGCTGGGCTGCGCCGCTCTCCCGATGATCCTGCTGTTCGGAAACGACCGTGGCCTCCGCAACTGAACACCGCGACGACCTGCCCGCATTGAGCGTGCAGAACATCTCCAAAACATTTGGAGACACGGTCGCCGTCACTGACACCTCGTTCGAGGTCGCACAGGGGGAGATCCTCGCACTGCTTGGTCCGAGCGGTTGCGGCAAATCCACCACCTTGCGCATGCTCGCCGGATTCGAGCGCCCCAATCGCGGTCAGGTACAGGTCAACGGCGAGACCGTCGTCGACGCCTCCACATGGCGGCCGCCCGAGCGACGTCGCGTCGGCATGGTCGCACAGGACTTCGCCCTGTTCCCTCACCTCAGCGTCGGCGAGAACATCGCCTTCGGCCTGCCCGATGGTCATCACGCCTGGTGGACCAGGCAGCTACGCCGACTCTCGCGGGCCGAAACACCGACTCGAGTCCGCCACATGCTTGAGCTGGTCGGACTCGACGGCTTCGCCGATCGCTATCCGCACGAACTCTCTGGCGGCGAGGCGCAGCGAGTCGCGCTGGCCCGAGCGCTCGCCCCTCAACCGGCCGCCGTCCTGCTCGACGAACCCTTCAGCAACCTCGACCAAAATCTCCGCGCCAACCTCCGCCTCGCCATGCGCAACATCCTCAAGCACGCCAATACCGCCGCAGTATTCGTCACCCACGACCGCGAGGAAGCCCTTTCCCTCGCCGACCGCGTCGCCGTCATGCGAGCCGGCCAAATCGAACAGATCGGCACGCCCGACGACATCTACTATCGCCCCAGCACCCGCTTCATCGGCACCTTCGTCGGCGACGCCAACATCCTCCCAGGACACCGAGCACACGGCGGCGCTGAGACCGAGCTCGGCCACGTAATCCTCGACCGCGCCTCAGCCGATCACTCTGGAAGTGCCGTTGAGGTCCTGCTCCGACCGGAACAGCTCGCACTCAAACGAGCCGACGCCGAAGAGCCCAACACCGCAAGCGTGATCAATAGCGAATACTACGGACACGATCAGGTCGTCCGCGTGCGACTGCCGTCCGGCGCCGAGGTCGAGGCGCGACTGCGCACCGACGTCACCTACCACGTCGACGACGCAGTCGAGGTCGTTGTGCTCGGGGACGGCATCGCCTTCTCTCGTTAGCGCATCGCTCGCGACCGACGTTTACCATGCCTGCACGGTCCCGTTTGCACTTGTCGCACAGAAACAACAGACACATCTGACACAGCAATCGCAACAGAAGGAATCCACATGCGAGTCGCGTTGATGGTCGAAGGCCAGAACGGATTGACCTGGGAACGTTGGAGTCACATCCTCCAGCTCGCCGAGCGTCTGAACTTCCCATCGCTCTTCCGCAGCGACCACTACTTCACCGGACCGATCGAGACGAGCCAGCAGGACAGCCTCGAATGCTTCCTCAGCTTCGTCATGGCCGCCGAAGAGACCTCCAACCTGCGCTTTGGACCAATGGTCACACCGGTGACCTTCCGTCGCCCCGTCGACGTTGGGCGGATGGCAGCCCAGATTGACCACTTGTCGGGCGGCCGATTCGTCATGGGACTCGGAGCAGGCTGGAACAAACCCGAGCACGATGCCTACGGCCTCGATTTCCCTTCAACCCGCGAACGCTTCGACCGCCTCGAAGACGCAATCCACATGATGCAAGCCCTCTGGAGCTCCGGACCGTCCAGTTATAACGGCGAGTACTACAAGCTCAACAATGCCGACTGCCTACCGATTCCCAACACAGGCCTCCCGCCAATCCTGATCGGCGGAGGTGGCGAACGACGGACCATCCCGATGGCCGCGAAGTATGCCGCGGAATGGAATTGCGTTTCGCTCACTCCCGACGCTTACGGGCACAAGCGCGATGTCATGGCTCGCGCCTGCGACGCCATAGGTCGCGATCCCGACGAGATTGAACACTCAATGATGATGTTCCACGCTGTCGGCCCACCTGAGTTGGTCGAGGCCGGAGGCAAGTTCGCCCAAGGCATGTTCGGCCGACCCGGACAGCCGTTGGACGAATTTCTGACCGAGTTCAATGCAATGGGCAGACTCGTCGGCGGAGCCGATCAGGTCGTCGATGCTCTCGGCAAACTGGCCGAAGCCGGTGTCGCTGAAGTCCAGTTCCAACACTTCATGTTCGACCGCGACGACGTGCCCGAGTTCCTCGCCCGAGATGTCGCCCCACAGGTCGCCGGCCTCCCCATCGGTAGCCACGCATAAGGAGCCACGTGATGAAGACACGTAAGGAGCCATGAGATGAAAATCAGCGACAACGTCCGCATGGTCCCCGTCCCCGAGGACCAGCCGATGCGCCCCACCTCGACCAACATCTACATCATCGGCCAACGCGGCGGCCAGACGTTGACAATCGACTCCGGCGAGGCGATCGACAAGTTCCGCTGGATGCTGCGTGGATACCTCGCCGCGATCGACCACTCCGAAATCGGCGTGGCCGCGATTACGCATCATCACTTCGACCACTCGGGCAACCTCAAGCACGTGCGTGAGCACCTCAAGGCCGAAATCGCCGTGCCCGAGAACGGCCTCAAACTGCTCAAGAAGCAGCTCCCCAAGAACAACGAGGGCGTCAAAACATACGCCGACGGCGACGAAATCAACCTCGACAACGGACTCCGCGTGCAGGTGATCGGTAGTCCCGGTCACTCAATCGATTCACTCTGCTACTACATCGAGGAAGAAGGGATCCTGTTCACGGGAGACACCATCCTCGGCAACACCACCACAGTCGTGGGAGATGTCAACTCGTACATGGCCTCGCTGAGAAATCTGTTGGAGTTGCCGAACATTCGCACCCTCCTGCCCGGACACGGTCCGCTGATTCGCGACTCCGACGACGCCAAAGCGCGCGACCGGCTCGAGATGTACGTCAATCATCGCCAGATGCGCGAAGACCAGATTCTTGAGCAACTCCAGGACGGCGAGCCCAAGACCTCGTGGCAGATCATGGAAACGATCTACGGAGACAGCATCGACAAGCGCCTGCGCCGAGCGGCCGACGGAAACGTCCAGGCTCACCTCAAGAGCCTGCAGAAGTCAGGCATCGTCAAGGCGTCGCGAGGAACCAAGAAACGGCCCAATCCGGCCACTGTCGCCAAGAACAAGGCCAAAGAACGGTCCGATCGGAAAGTCATCCAACAGGGCAAGAAGCTCGACAAAGCACTGCGCAACAAGCTTCTCGCCCAACAAGAAAACCCGCCAACCGACGTCTGGAAGAAGCCACCCACCTACCAGTTGAGGTAAACGCTCCCCCTCTGGGGGAGCTGCCCCGAAGGGGCTGAGGGGGCTGTCTCAGCACACATCAACCCATTCGCCTACACCAAGGAGACGATCATGCACTACGGAATCGGAATCCCCAGCTGGATCAACGCATACGAGGAGGTCCAACGAGCAGAGGCCGCAGGCTTCACCCACGCCTGGTTCTACGACTCGCAGCTCATCTACTCCGATGTCTACGCCGCCATGGCGTTGGCGGCGCACCACACATCGACGATCAAGCTCGGGACGCTCGTAGCAATCCCGTCCAACCGGATTGCGCCCGTCACCGCATCCGCCGTCGCTTCCCTGAACAAGCTCGCCCCGGGACGGATCATCCTTGGCATCGGCACCGGTTACACCGGACGCAACACGATGGGCCTGCCCGCCTATCCGATTAAGCGCTACCGAGAGTACGCCCAGCAGGTCCGAGGACTGCTCAACGGCGAAGACGTGCTCAACACCGACGACGTCACCGGCCAGGAGCGCTGGATCCGCCTGATCCACGGTCAGCACTCAGAGTTTCTCAATCTCGACGACTTCATTCCCATCTACGTCGCCGCCAATGGTCCCCGCGCCCTCGAGGTCGTCGGACAGGCCGGCGACGGTTGGGTCACGACCGGCATGGGACTGAACGCCCAGCAGTCCTTCCCGGCCATCGCCGCTGCGGCTGAAGCAGCAGGACGCTCGACCGAGAAGCCCTACACGGTCGGTCTCACATCAGGTCTCGTCTTACAGGACGGCGAAACATTCGAGTCCGAGCGGGTCACCAAGATTCTCGGACCTGGCATGGTGCCAGGTATTCATGCGATGTGGGAAGCCGCCTACGGCCCCGGCGCCAACCTCGGCATGGACAATCCTGACCTCGCCGGCGAGTACCACAACTACATCAAGGAGTACTCGGCCGCCAAAGGCACGCCCGACGACCGCCTCTACCTCGATGTCCACGAGGGCCACATGGTCTACCTCAAGCCGGGCGAGGAGCGCTTCGTCATGCCACAGGTGCTGGAACGCAGTCTGGTCGGCACGGGACCGCAGATCATCGAGAAGCTGGAGCACCTCGAGTCCATCGGAGTCGACAACATCGCCCTGACCGCAAACGATCCCGCCGGAGCCCGAGAAATCATCGACGACTTCGCCCGCGAAGTCATCCAGAAGCGCAGCTAACGCCAGATTGGAAGTCAGCATGGACTACGGACTGCTCGTACCCACTTACATCGACATGTGGAAGGAAGTCGTGCGCGCCGAGGAGGCGGGCTTCACACACGCCTGGTTCCCCGACTCGCAGCTGATCTGGTCCGACTGCTATGCCGCCATGGCCTTGGCCGCTGAGCGAACCTCGACGATCAAACTCGGCACGCTCGTCTCGATTCCATCCAATCGAATCGCACCGGTCACGGCCTCGGCGATCGCCACGATCAACAAACTCGCGCCCGGCCGCACGATCCTCGCGCTCGGCACCGGATACACCGGACGCAACACGATGGGTCTGCCCTCGTACCCGGTCAAGAAGTTTCGCGAGTACGCCCAGCAAGTCCGAGACCTGCTAGACGGCAACGACATCCTCCACACCGACGATGTCACCGGTCGGGAGACCTGGATCCGTCTGATTCACCCGGACCATCCCGACTTCTACAACATCAAGGATCACATCCCGGTCTACATCGCCGCCAACGGACCACGAGCAACCGCGGTCGTCGGCGAGGTCGGCGACGGCTTCGTCACCTCAGGCGCCGGACCGTGGCTGGACACGGCGTTTCCGATCATTGAGGAGTCAGCGCAAGCTGCAGGACGCTCAACCGAAAAGCCTTACACGGTCTCACTCACCGGCGCCTGCATCCTGAACGAGGGCGAGGAACTACGGTCCGACCGCGTGGTGCATCGCGCCGGCGCTGTCGCCGCGGTCTACAACCACACGCTGTGGGAATCGGAGTACGGCGGCTGGGGCGGAAATCTGAAGGGCGCCAACCCCGACCTCGCGGCCGAGTACAACCAGTACATCACCCAGTACGCGACGGAGCGAGACCGCCCGCTCGACCGACTCTATCTGGACGTCCACGAAGGTCACTACAGCTATCTCAAGGACGGCGAGGCGCGCTTCGTCACCGAGGACCGACTCAACGACATGATGATCGGCACGCCGAATCAGATCATCGAGAAAGCTGAGGACGCCGCCGCACACGGAGTCGACCACTTCGCCCTAACAGCGCTCGATCCATCGGCAGCGAACGACCTGATCGACGAAATGGCACCAATCATCGCGCGCACTGCTGGCTAGGTTCTGTGCACAGTGATGCATAGAACCCAAGCCAGAGGCTTCGCTACCCCACACTCCCCCTTGCATGGGGAGCTGCCGAAAGCCTGCCCCGGGCTTGACCCGGGGGCTGAGGGGGTCCCATTCCCCGCCCTACAGGTCGAGATGTGCCGAAACCGCGTTTCAGACCTCCCTCTTAGTGAGCAAGTGTCCCAGCGAAACTAACCTCATGGACATCCCACTTACCTGGAACTTCCCATCCGCGCCCCCCGCTCCGACGCTCGTGCTGACCCATGGCGCGGGCGCGTCCTCGACCCATCCCAACACCACCGCGCTCGCTGAGCTGCTCGCCGAGCGCGGCATCCGCGTCGCCCGATTCGACTTCCCCTACATGCGACGCGCCATTGCGGAAGGTCGGCGGCCGTGGCCGCCCGATCCAGAGGACGTCCTCGCCGGGACCTGGGTGCAGGTGATTCAGCAGCTCGCCGAACAAGGCGTGCCGACCTCGAAGCTATTCTTCGGCGGACGCAGCATGGGCGGACGGATCGCGAGCTACATCGCCGACGCAATCGAGCCCGCCGGCATGGTCTGCATCAGCTATCCCTTCCACGCGCCGAAAGACCCCTCAACCGCGATCACGATCCACCTCCAGCAGCTCGCCACGCCGACACTCATCGTCCAAGGCGAGCGCGACGAGTACGGAACTCGCGAAGAGGTCGAAGCCTACGATCTCTCGCACCAGGTCGAGCTCTGCTGGATCCCCGACGGCAACCACGGACTGATCCCACGCAAGCGCTCAGGCCACACCGAGGAAGGCAACCGAGAGCTGGCTGCAACGGCCATCGCAGATTTCGTCAAGAGCTTCAGCTAGCCGCCCCCCCCCCCCCCCACCTCGTAAATTTGCTCCCCCTCGCAGAGCCTGTCCTCGCGAAGACGGGGAAGGAGCTGTCGCGAAGCTACTGAGGGGGTCCGCATCGGAGGATGCCATTGAACAATTCGTCATTCCCGCGCACCTCCGCGGGAATGACAGAGTTGGTGGACGATGCAAGGGTCTCCCTCAAGCGCACACGTTGTATGCGGAGAGGCCTCAGCGTCGCCAGACGACCTCCGCTGGCCGACGCTCCGCTGGCATCTCGCGCATCCCCTCCGGCGCGTAGCCGAGATACAGATACGCCACAATCCGGTCCGCCTCACCGATGCCCAGCCACTGCTTCGCCGCTGGATTCTCGGCCAGCGCACCCGTGCTCCACTTCGAGGCCAAGCCCCGCGCCGTCGCGGCGAGCATCATGTTCTGCACAGCACAGCAAACTGCGGCGTAATCCTCTTGATCACGAATCGGATCATCCACCACCATCTGTTGCGTGACGGCCACAAACATCGGAGAGCGCATCAGCTTGCCCCGCGGATCCTTCGCAAAGTCGCCGCCTCCTGCGAGGATCGCGTCGCACAGGTCCTCCCGAGCCGCGCCGGCGACCACGTGAAACCGCCACGGTTCCGTGTGCTTGTGATTCGGCGCCCAACGCGCAGCCTCGATCAGCTCGGCGACCACGTGCTCGTCGACCGGTCGGTCGGAGAACACGCCAACTGTCCGCCGCTCTTTGATTGCGGTATCAACGTCCATCAATCGATCTCCAACTCCCTCTCGCTCTGGGAGAGGATTGGGGCGAGGTCCCACGCGACTCAGTCTGCCGCACAGCATACGATCACGGGACATGATTCGCGCAGGCATTGGTCAAACCTTCGAAGCGTTCGGCGTTGGACTCTTCCGACTCCACTGGTTGCTCACCGTGATGGCCTTCATGGCCTTCTCGATGAACTTCACCGTCCTGCCGATCGTCGCCTTCGACCTCGGAGGAAACAACTCGTCAGTCGCCCTCGCGATGGCCGGCAACGGCGTCGCCTGGTTCTTCATCGGACCCTTCGCCGGCGCCCTCACCGACCGACTCTCCAAACGTCGACTGATCGTCCTCGCCCAAACAGCGATCGCGATCAACTACGCCGCGATCGGATTCCTCATCCTGATCGGCCGCATCGAGATCGTCTGGCTCACGGTGAGCACGCTCCTGCTCGGCGCCTGCTTCGCGTTCACGGGACCATCACGACGCGCCTACGTTGCCGACATCGTCCCGCCGCGCCTAATCGGCAACGGCGTCGCGTTGCTCCAGACAGGTCTGACGTTTCCGCAATCGGTCGGCCCGGTGATTGGCTCGTTGCTGCTGTTCGCGCCGTTTATCGGTGCCGACGGAGCCTACTTCATCATGTCCGGGATTCTCGTCGTGACGATCTTCTCGCTGTACCGTATGCCGCCAGGCGCTCCCCGAGACGTACCACGAGGCTCAGTCACCCGTGAGCTCCTACTGGGACTGCGCTACGCCTGGCGACAGCCTCGGCTTCGCATTCTCCTGGCGACGCTCCTCTTGGTCTCCGCGACCGCGGGTCCGTATCAGAATGTGCTTCCCGGTCTGCTTGAGAACGCCTTCGGGATCGAGTCGCGCAACCTCGGTCTCGTCACCTGGCCGATGGGCGTCGGATCATTCATCGTCGGACTCTCGGTTGCTGGAGTGGTAGGCACCCGATGGTCTGCAGGAGTCCTGCTGGTCATGAGCTGCGCCTTCGGACTCGGAGTGGCGCTGCTCGGAATCACACCGAATGCGATCGTGATGCTTCCCGTCGTCTTCCTAATCGGCGCCGGATTCTCAGCCTTCCAGACACTCAACACCGCCGAGGTGATTCGCCAGTCCGAACGCGAGTACCACGGACGAGTCACGGCGCTCACATTCCTCCCGTTCGGCGTGCAATCATTCACCGGACTGGGCTTCGGTCAACTCGCCGACTCCATGGGCGAGCAAGATGTCCTAATCATTATGGGTCTGTCGGCTATTGCGATCAGTCTGATCCTCGGCACGATCTATCTGCGGATGAAACCACCCACGCTCGAGCTGCAAGACACAGCCCAGCGAGTCCTACGAAACACCCTACGACCGGTCGCTGCACTCATGCGACCTCAGAAGTAGTTAAACATACCGATCGAACCACCCAATCATCCGCTCGTAGTATTCCTTGACAAGTCCAGGATCGCCGACCCTAAACATCAAGTGTGAACAACCAGGGAAGCGCACCATCTCGGCCCGCTTGCCCCGATACCGCAGTCCGGCAAAGTATTCTTCACCCTGCGAGATCGGCACGCGCCAGTCAGACTCGCCATGCAAGATGAGGACCGGACACTGAACGTTGCCGACATACGTAATCGGCGAGCGCTCACGGTACCAGTCGAAGTTGTCATCGGGCACATCACCCCACTGATACGATCCCCACGATGGTCCGATGTCCGACACACCCCACATCGACCACAGATTCACGACCGGCGCTCCAGCCACCGCAGCCTTGAACCGACGGGATTCGTCATGGCCGATCAGCCACGTGGTCATGTATCCGCCGTACGAGTATCCATGAAGACCAACACGGTTCGCATCGACGTACGGACGCTCACAGACCACCTCGAGCGCAGCAAGCAAATCAAGCGAGTCTTCACCGCCCCAATCGACCGTGACGGCGTCGGTGAACTCCGCGCCAAATGTCGACGACCCGCGCGGATTGACAAACAGCACCAGATAGCCCGCACCAGCGATCACCTGGTGCAGCACATTGAAGCCTTCACCAAAGAATCCGTTCGGTCCGCCATGGATCTCCATGATCATCGGATACGACTGCTCTGGATCAAAACCCGGCGGAAACATGAGGCCGCAGGGAATCGTCCAGCCGTCACGCTCGACCGTGAAGAACTCAACCTGACCAAGCTCACGTGACTCGACGAAGTCTTCCGACGCTGTCGTCAGAATCGCCTGCGTGTCATCACCGATTGTCATAATCTCACCCGGCGCATCGGGAGTCGTGGAAACGATCGCAATCGAACGTCCATCCGCCGACACGTCGAAGCCGCCGACTAACTCATGCTCTGCCCGAATCGACTCCACCGCATCCGAACCGTCGGCCGCGACCCGAAACACTCCCGAGCGACCCTGTGCGTCTCCCGCAAACGTGATCGCGTCGTTCTGCCAAATCATCGTTGGCGGTGCCGCGATCGGGAAGAACCCAGTCTGCGGATTAACCGAGTCATCAGTCAGCCGAGCGCGCTTGCCGCTATAGCGCTCGACTCGCTCAAGGTACGCCTGATGTCGCTGTGACTTATCCGTCACCGAGACGGCCAATGCCGTACCGTCGGGTGACCAACACGGCCGCCCTGCCGACATCACGCCCGGCGTCAGACGTTCCACATGTCCGCCACCGACACCGTGCGTGGACATCACACACAGCTCGGAACCAAACGGTCGTCGTTTCTCGCGGTCAACGTTGCGATCCGCCGTAAACGCGACCCAGTGACCTTCGGGCGACACGACCGGATGCGCATGATTGAACGTGCCATACGTGAGCTGAACGGTATGACCCGTTACCGCGTCGATGCGGAACAGCTGATGCCAAGCGTCCTCGCGATACCCGAGCGCGTCACCGCGATAGTAGGTGTCGCGAACGACGGTCGTCTTCGATCCGCCTCGTGCTCCCCGATGCGGGTCAATGTCGACGCTGGCGATCATCCCGGAACCGTCAGGCAGCCAGTCGAACGCGGCAACCGCGTGTGGCAAGTCAGTCAGTCTCTGAGCTTCCCCACCATCGGTCGGCAGTAGCCATATCTGTCGCGGAGAGCCTGCTTCAGCCGACCCCGGTCTCAGAAGCGCCAACAAAGAGCCATCGGGCGAAAAACTCGGCGACGAGTCCGCCGGACCAGCCGTCAACCGACGCGACGCGCCACCCTCGAACGGCGCACACTCAATCCACGATGTCCGCTTGCCATCCGTCACTTGACCTCGGACATACGCAACGACCGCGCCGTCCGGCGAGATCGCAGGAGACGAGACGCCGCCCAACTCAATCACGATCTCCGGCCCGATGGGAGTCTTCATCGCGATGCTCCTTCACTCGTCCACTGCGCAACGCCCTGCCTCTATCCTATCCAGCGACTACATTTCCCCAACGCCGCGAATAGCTTCCATCGGAGAGACACCATGCCCAACATCGATCGAGACGGCGTCAGCATCCACTATGAAACCCACGGCAGCGGACCAGCCATCTTGCTATCGCACGGCTACGGCGCCACCTCGCAGATGTGGGCGGGCCAGCTCGACGTACTCTCCGCCGACCACCAACTCATCGTCTGGGACATGCGTGGACACGGACTCACCGACTCACCCGACGATCCCGCCTGCTACAGCGAGGCCGAGACCGTCGCCGACATGGCCGCCATCCTCGATGCCGAGGGCATTGGCGACGCCGTAATCGGCGGACTCTCCTTGGGCGGCTACATGTCGCTCGCCTTCCAGGTCGCCCATCCCGACCGCACCCAAGCCCTGATGCTCTTCGACACCGGACCCGGCTACAACAATCCGAAGGCTCGCGAGGGCTGGAACACGGGAATGGCGATCCCCCGAGCCGAAGCGCTCGAGCGCGATGGCCTCGCTGCGCTGGGCGGCTCCGAGGAAGTCCGAGTCTCTACGCATCGCTCGGCCGAAGGACTGGCCAACGCCGCCCGTGGCATGCTCGCCCAGTTCGACAACCGCATCATCCAGTCACTCGCGACCATCCCTCAGCCAACGCTCGTCCTCGTCGGAGAGAACGACAAGCCGTTCCTCGCCGGCACCGACTACATGGCCAACAAAATCCCCAACAACACCCACGTCGTCATCGCCAACGCCGGACACGCCGCCAACATCGACAACCCAGCCGACTTCAACGACGCCGTGTCATCGTTCCTTTCCAGTCTCTGAACCCCTCTCATAGGGAGAGAGTGGCACCTGCTCTCTAATCCACTCTCCCTATGAGAACGGATGACCATTTTCTGATCCCCTCTCCCTCTGGGAGAGGGTTAGGGTGAGGGCAAAACCACCAGGAGCGCAACCAATGCAGGTCAGTCTCTTCTTCCTCCCATCAGTCGGCACCCGCGAGGACATCGAAGCCGGCATGGCCGGCAACCGTCCCGAGCTCTATCAGGACATGCTCGCCGACCTCACAGCATTCGCTAAAGCGGGCGACGCCTTGGGCTATGACTCAATCGGCTTCACCGAGCACCACTTCCACATCGAGGGCTTCGAGGTCTCGCCCAACCCGATCATGCTCGACCTCTACCTCGCCATGCAGACCGAGCGTATCCGCGTCGGTCAGCTCGGACTCGTGCTGCCCGCGCAGAATCCGATCCGCGTGGCCGAGGACATCGCCATGCTCGACCACATGTCGGGCGGACGCGCGCTGGCCGGCTTCGCCCGCGGCTACCAGCGACGCTGGGTCGACACGCTGGCGCAGCAGATCCACGGTGTCCACGCTGCTCGTCCCGGCGACCACGACGCGATCGACGCCGCCAACCGCGCCGCGTTCGAGGAGCACTTCAACATAATCCGCAAGTGCTGGACCGAGGAGATGATCTCCTATCAGGGCGACGCCTGGCAGATTCCACCCGACGGCACGCCCTGGGACATCGAAGCGACCCGTCTGTACGGCAAGGGCATCGACGAGAACAACATCGTCCGCGAGGTCGGCGTCGTGCCCAAGCCGCTGCAGAAACCGCACCCGCCGCTCTTCCAGCCTTTCGCTTCATCCGAGCGAACCATCCGCTGGTGCGCCCGAGAGGGCATCACCGCCATCCTCCCGCCGATGTACCCCGAGCTCCAGAACCGCCTCTACGAGGTCTACCAGGAGGAAGCTGCCTCAGTCGGTCGAGACCTCAAACCGGGTGAAGGTCTGGGTGTCCTCAGGGATGTGATTATCACCGACACCGACGAAGAGGCCCTCGAACTTTGGCGCCACTCCGCCGCCTTCGCCGGAGGAGCCTGGTTCGCCCCCTTCGGCTTTGCCGAAGCCCTCCGCCCACCCGGAGGAGAAATCATGACGCCGCAAGAACAGCTCGACAACGGCCTCCTCTTCGCCGGAACCCTCGACAGCGTCAAAAGACAAGTCCAAGCCATGATGGACGTCACCCCCGTGTCCTGGATCTTCATGTGGCAATACAACGGCCTCCTCAGTAGAGGGCAAATCCTCAGGTCAATGGAAGACTTCTCCGAGAAAGTCCTCCCGGAGTTCGGTGGGTAGGGCATGGCTAGGGCAAGAGCTGCATGGACGCGCAGTTTCATCAATGGCGCCAAGGTATTGCTCGCACAATTGGATCCCCGTAGCTTCAGCCTGATGAGAGCGCTTGCTACTGCATTCGTCCTGTTGGGCCTTGCTGCGGGACTCTTGACTCTGGAATCGACTGCGCTTGGAGCGGACGACGCGACTGAGACCGTCCGGCTCGAGCCCGGTGATAACTTCGTCGGTTGGGTTGCAGATCCCATCGCAATCGCCGAAATCTTCGAGCAGATTCCCGAGGCGGCGCTGATCTATCGCTGGGACGCCGAGTCGCGTACATATCGCTATGCGATCCGAGACGGCTCTGCCACGCTTGAAACGCTTCAACCCGGCATGGCTGCCAATATCCGTATTGATGGCCGGATATCGGTCAAGTGGGAGCGACCGCTCACTCCAGCCAAAGGAATGGTGACGCTGTACTCGGGGGAGAATTGGGTCGCGTGGAATGGTCGCGACGAATGGCCGCTCGACCAGGTCGCACGGGGCATCGGATCGTCACTGGTCAGCATCGAGGCCGAGGAACGAGGCATCGTCTATCAGCCTGGCAGCAGCATTTCGGAGGCAATCGCGCCGCTGAACGGAGAGTCCACCCTGCGTCGAGGCGACGCCCTACGAGTCACGGTCAATCGAGATCTCCGCTGGCTCCAGCCGACGGGCATGATGCCCAACATCGTGTGGGTCGGGGAGATTCCAAAGAACCTCAAGGACGAAATCACCACTGACATTCGAAGTGTCATTGACTTCTTCGCGGAGGAGTTCGGAGTCGAAAGCGATTTTACTGAGTCAACGATCCTGATTTGGTATGACATCGAAGATGCCATCACATACGCAGAATCAGGAAAGGAACCTACATTTGGCTATCCCCCAGACCAACTTCGCAATGAGCTAGTCAGTGGTGGACGGACCGCGCAAGCTGATGCTTCGAGCCTGTTCATGTCGGCCTGTGGTTACTGGCCACCCGATCCGCAAGACTGCCACGGGCGTACGACTCACACCCTGACACACGAAATGGTCCATGTTATACAGTGGCAACTATCCACGCAGCAAGAGTTTCCAGTGATGCCGGTATGGATGATAGAGGGACCAGCCGACTGGGCAACGTGGCAGTTGCCTAGCGACCTTCGCAACCATCCAACTGAAATCGATCGCAACTCACGTCTTGATGAGACAGCACGAACGAAGGCAACACTCCAGAGCACTGGCCACACCTACACGGATTTAGCCTATCGTCTAGGCTCGCTCGCTGCCGAGCGCTTAGCTGAAAGGACGAACGCTGATGCGCACTTCGAGTTTTATCGTCAGCTATATCCGCAAGCCATCGGCAACGAGCGACAATGGGTCAAGGTAACAGCATGGCACGAAGCTTTCGCGTCCGCATTCGGACTCAGCACTGCTGACTTCTATCGAGAGTTCGCCGCTTGGCGTGAGACACTACCAGAACCTCGTCGGTGGTATGACTACAATCCCGACGATGCAACACTTACTGGGACTCTTCACTATAGTGATGGAACTCCGGCATCTGGATTCCGAGTCGAAGCGATAGAGTTTGTCGACGGTGTTAACTATAACTTCGACCGCGCCACGATTGTCAACGATGCCGGCAACTTCTCCATCGACCTCGCACCTAACACGATGCAGCGACTTCGTCTCAACCTCAACCGATGTCAACTGTGGCTTACGGATGATGACCTAGTAACATCGATTCCTGACGTTGACCAGCACAGAGAATTGGATACGCGTAACCTACCTAAGTTGGATCTCACCCTGCCCGAAGACATCTGCGAGAATGAGTTAAGGGTTACTGTGCTGCCTCTCCGCGGCGATGACCGATGGTTTGAGATTCTGCTCAACAGCGAAGATGAGGACCAATGGATCCGCGCTGAACCGGACGGCTCGAACACACATATCGTCTTTGCGCCGGAGCCTGGAGAGTACCGAGTCAGGCTGTATCTCGATGGCTGCGTGTTGTGGTATCACGAGAATTGGTTGGTGTCATCTACGAGCTCTGGTCAGTTGCTTACGTTGGGCGCCGAACCTGTGTCGATCTCAGTCCGTATTCCTGACACACTCTGTGTGCGACAGATAAGTGGAAGGGTCACTGGCAAAGACGGAAGTGCGATCGAAGGAATCCAATTGGTCGCTGCGCACGACGACGCTCTTGCCTTCAATGACCTGACGACTGATACGGATGGCACGTTTGTCATCACCGTCCCAGATTCGCGAGACTACAGTCTCCACTTCCAATGGGAGGACTGCTACATCAACTACGCCGAGGCAGGGGGAACGGCATCATGGGAAGACATCACTCTCGTCACCGTCGCCGACGAGGACGTAACCGGCATCGAGTTCGTCGTCCCCTCAGATCCCGCGAGCCTCTGTCGTTGAGCCGCTAGTAGCGGTTCCGCGACCGGGAGGCCCTTCACAAGACCTCTAGGCAGAGGTCTAGAGCTGAGTCAGCAAGGCAGTCGCTCCGATGATGACGGCTGCGTAGCCGATCATGGGGAACAGCAGTTTCCTAATGATCCGCTGTTCAAATGTATCGGTGGCCTTGTAGAGGTCATCCTTCGTGAGAAGGTTGTCGAACCTTTTGGATACCGCTTCAGTGAACTCGTCAGCTTGAGCGTCGTTTGTGCCGATATCCACGTTGCTGCGACGAATCCGAATTGGGTTGAAAGGCATGTCCAAGTCCACCCGAACTCAGTCTAGCCAAGGCGATCCAGAATCATCTGCAAATTCGACGGGTCCGACCTCAGCTCACCGACTGGGAAGCCCCTCACGACTTCAGCCACTGCAGCGTTGGCCGGCGTTGCGACCTCGACCGACTTGCCCTGCTCTACGACCCAGCCGTTGAGCGCGTCAATCTCCACCCGGCGCTGACGGATGACGTCCTGCAGGAAGCTGGGCCGACCGGCTCCCAGCGCTTGCGCGCCGGCGATCAACTCCGCATCAAGCTCCGACGAATCGCCTCCGTTCGCCACATCGACAAACTTCTGCGCGTCGATACCCCAGACGCCGTCGATGTTGTGGCCGTGCGCTCGGCCGACCTCGATCACTTCAGCCGCAATCCGGATGCACAGCCAGCGAGTATCGTCTCGGGCGCGGACCTCTCCCGATCCATAGCCCGACAGGCCGGCAATCGGATTCGCCATGCAGTTCACCGCGAGCTTGCCCCAGCGCTCGCCCCACAGATTCGTCGTCGACTCCGATCCGGCCACGTGATTCATCATCGCCGCGATATCACGCGCCCGATCCGAATCCGAGCCGTCCAGCTCGCCGACCTTGAAGCCCAGCGTGCGCGTGTCGGTGCGCATGCAGTGGCCAGGCTCGTACATTCCCGCGCCGATTGTGATCACGCAGCCCAGCGTCCTCTCTCGACCGACAACCGCAGCCACGCGCTCATCATTGATCCCATTCTGGAAGTCGACAATTGCGCCGCCGTCGTTTGCATCTTTAACGAGTGGCGATATGAAGGCAGAGGCCCACTCGGTGTCATAACTCTTCACGGCGACAAATCCGAGGTCGAACGGTTCGGAGATTGCTTGTGCCTCGTACAAGTGCTTCGCATTGACGGGAACACGGATGTCGCCGATTAGCGGACCGCTCAGACGCAAACCTTGTTGCTTCATCGTGTCGATGTGTTCAACCCAATGGTCGAACAGTGTTACGTCGTAGCCTGCGCGGGTGAGCATGCCACCCACGACACCGCCGATCGCGCCGGCGCCAATAATGCCAATGCTGGTCATAGCCGTGTCCTTTGAGTTGGCTGACAAAATGTTACTGTCGGCGAGGAAGGCGAACGGTGGCCCAGCCTGGAGTGGTCACACCGAGACGGTCGTTCTCAAGCCAGACTTCGAGCTCGACGAGGCCATGGGCGTCGTCGTGTTGGGACTTCCCAGTGACCTTGCCGCGCGCGTGAACCTTGTCCTCCGGGATGTTCATCCGACGCATCTCGAAGCGGAACTTGGACATCCATCCCGACGGTCCGGCCCAGTCAGTGACGACACGACAGAGCGCTGCTTGTGTCCAGCCGGTGTTGTAGAAGATCGCCGGATGGCCTGCTTCCGCTGCGAACTCGGGGTCGTGATGCACGGGATAGAAGTCTTGCGATCCCGAAACCTGCTCGACCATCTTGGTCCAGTCGAGGGTAAGATCGTAACCTACAATTGCGTCGCCGACACGAACGTCATCCCAGTAGGTCTGTTCGGTGGCAATACTGTTCGGTGTGGTTTGAGTCGTCATCGCGGTCGCTCGCCTTCTTCTGTTTCGACTTGGTCAGGTGTCCGATGCGTACATAGCGTGTTGGTACCGACAGCAACCAACTCGCCATTCTGATTCGTGATTCGAGTCTCCGTTACGATCCATACAGATCGCGGATCGAGCTTGATTGACTTCTCGTAGATGTCGATCACTTCCGCTTGTTGCGCCAGGTGGTCGCCGACACGTGCAGGACGGAGGTACTCCCACTCGGTGTTGAGATTAATCATCCGCTCGCCGCGAGTCGGCACGGAGCGAGTGAGGGTCGCCATTTGGTCCGCTGAGGTTGGTGGCCAAACGCCTGAGCCAGCGAAGTAACGCGTCATCACAGGCGGAGCGATCACCGATCCCCACTCCGACGCCTTGCCGTACTCAGGGTCAAGGAACAACGGATTGGTGTCTTCGACCATGTGACAATGTCGACGGATGCTGTCGTACTCCACGGGGTAGCGACCGGGAACGACATCCGTTTTGCGACCAATCCACTCGCTACACACGGTTTCGAGGTCGTAGGGTTTTGTAACGCGAACCATCAGTGTTCTCCTGTGACAGCGCACAAGTTTGTGGTTAGGCTGAGGCTACCAGAGAGTTGACATCTCAGAGAGAGGATTTCGTCGATGTCGATCATGACCCCAATCGTGAGACTGCGTAGGGTGATTCGCTCAATTGGCGCCAGCCCCGAGCAGGCCGACGAATTCGCTGATGCGATGGACAGCTATCCGACTCGTCGAGAGTTTGACCAGCGTCTGGAGGCGATGTTTGCCCGCCAAACGAACCAATTGATTCTGGCGATTCTGGTCATCGTGAGCCTCGCGGTTGCGATCATCGTGGCCTTGAACTAGCGCTCGCTTCGCGGTCCGAACGGCTCGGGGATGAATGGTTCGTCCCGAGCTCGCAGGAACGCCCCGAATCCGCCGGCTTCGCGAGCCGCGTCGAGATGCGCGACCTCTGGACCATCCGCCGATGCTTCCACCATGGTCGACAGCATTGAACCTACGTTGAGCGCATTGCGCAGACCCATCGCCTCGAGGCCGCGGGCTGTGATCAGCTTGTTGTAGCGAATCGAGTGTGACGGCACCAACGCCAGACGTCGCGCCAGCGCATCCGCCTGTTCGAGCAGATCTTCGGCTGGCACGACCTCATTGATCACACCAAGTCGCAGCGCTTCTTGCGCGTCGAAGTGATCGCCCGTGAGCGCGTAGCGATGCGCCGCCTTCCATCCGGCGAGCGCCGCAAACAGCACTGAGCTGTTGGAGATCATCCGTACTTCTGGTTGCGCAAAGACCGCCCGCTCCGACGCGAGCGTGATGTCCGCGGCCAGCGAGTACCAGAACCCGCCTCCGATGCACCAGCCGTTCACCGCTGCGATGATCGGCGTGTCCAGCGTCATCAGGTGCATCATCATGTCGGGATTGCGCGAGGAGAAGCGGAACCAACGCTCGAGATGCTCCGAGACCGGCTGGGCCGGTCCTCCGACCTCGCTGTCGATTCCGCCAGCGATGTTGTAGCCCGACGAAAACGCTCGCCCTGCGCCCGTGAAGATGATCGCCCGCGCCGATGGATCCTGGTTGGCGACATCCAGCGCGTCGTGAAACTCTCGCTCAAGCGCGGGTGTGATCGCGTTGAGTGTCTCGGGATTGTTCCAGGTGATCGTGACGACGGGGCCGTCCTGCTCGTAGAGGATGTTCTCGTAGTCGGGCATGATGCTGCACTTTCTGACTCTTGCGCGTGGCGCTGAAGCTCTCAGAGAGTCTAGGCGTTGTCCTCACGTAAGCTGCGATCCGAAGGAGACAGCATGCCCGGAACGCTGCACGGCATCAAGGTGCTTGAACTCACCCAGATCATCGCAGGACCGTACTGCGGTGTGGCCTTGGCCGACCTCGGCGCTGAGGTGGTCAAGCTGGAGCCGCCAGGCGGCGAGGCGTCGCGCCGCATTGGTCAGTTTGCACCGGGCGAGAGCAAGGCCTTCCACGCGCTCAATCGAGGCAAACGCGGAATCGTGGTCAACCTCGCCATTCCCGAGGGTCAGGCTGTTGCACACCAGCTCATCACCCAGTTCGACGTGTTTGTCACCAACGTCCGACCAGGCGTGGCGAAGCGGATTCGGATGGACTATGACACCCTACGTGGGTTTCGCCCTGACCTGATCCACCTCGACGTCACCGGCTACGGCGATCGTGGACCGAGCGCTCAGCGAGCCGGTTCGGACATCGTCGTCCAGGCCTACTCTGGGCTCCTCGCGGGCGACATGAAGGTCGGTCCGAACGGTGCGCCTGAGCACATCACCGCGACGGCTCCTTCCGACTACGTCGCCGCGTTGGGCGGAGCGATGGGTGTCTGCGCGGCCCTGTATCACCGACAGCGAACGGGTGAGGGGCAGCGCATTTCGACAACGCTGTTAGCGGCAGGCCTCGCCCTGCAGACGCCCTGGGCCGCCGACGTTCCCGTGTCGGATGCGATCCTCGTCGAGCCATTGCGCCAGGCCATGGCGGAGATGCAGGAACAAGGCGCCACCTACGCCGAGCTCGTCGCCGCGCGGCGCAATCGACCGTCCCAGGGGCGAGCGTTCCGCATCTACTACTCGGGATATCCAGTCAGCGACGGCGCGATCATCCTCGGAGCGCTCACGCCTCAGAATCGTCACCAGATTCGGCGCGCGCTCGAGATCGAGAACGATCCCACCGACGACGATGACTTCAATGCCATCGGTCCAGAGGCCGACACCATCGTCGCCCACGTTGAGGAGCAGATTCGGTCAAAGCTCGCGAGCGGCACCATGGCCGAGTGGATGGCACGGTTGGACGCCGCCGGAGCGCCTGCGTCGCCTGTCAACTGGCCCGAGGACATCGCCCACGATCCACAGGTCACCGCGATGGACATGATGCGACCGGTTGACCACCCGTTGACCGGGCCTGAACGTCATGTGGGACCACTGGTCGAGATGTCATCGACCGAGACCGGCACGACCCGTCCGGCGCCGCCGCTCGGCGCTGAGACCGATACCATCCTTCGTGAACACGGCTTCACCGATGAGCGACTCGCCGAACTCCGCGCGATCGGCGCGATCGGCACTGACAGTGCGTCCGCATAGTTGCCTATCCTCGACACAGTGACGAACAGGAACGGAGACTCCCATGCCTGGTGCGCTTGATGGAATCAAGGTGCTCGAAGTAACGCAGATCATCGCCGGCCCGATGTGCGGTGTGATGCTGTCCGACCTCGGCGCGGACGTGATCAAGATCGAGTCCGCCGCAGGGGACGGGATGCGCCTGCTCGGGCAATTCGTCCCCGGCGAGAGCAAGGGCTTCCACGTATTCAATCGAGGCAAGCGCGGCATCGTGCTCAATCTGCAGGATCCCGACGGTCAGGAGGTCGTCCATCGCATGATCCAGGACATGGACGTCTTCCTGATCAACGCGCGTCCCGGAGTTCCCGAGCGATTGGGCATTGACTATGAAACGCTGAGTGGTCTCAAGCCTGACCTGATCTACCTCGAAAACACGGCCTACGGACCGAGCGGACCGTCGGCCCACCGTGCCGGCGCCGACATCATCGCCCAGGCATACTCCGGTCTCATGGCAGGCGATGAGAAGTTCGACGAGCACGGCGGCCCCGACCTCATCACCGCGACCACGCCAGCCGACTTCGGCGCCGCGTTCACCAGCGCGATCGCCGTCTGTGCCGCCCTGTTCCATCGCGAGCGCACCGGTGAGGGCCAAAAGATCGATACGTCCCTACTCGCCGCGGCGATGACGCTACAGAACGCCTTCTCGTCGCGACTGCCAGCGTCCGACGCGATCATGCTCGATCCGATGCTCGCGAGTCTCCAAGCCGTCCGAGATCGAGGCGGCAGCTACCGAGAGCTCGTCGGCGCTCGCGGCGGCCTGCGCGGTCTGATCGGTGGCGCGTTCCTGCTCTACTACGGCGGCTATCAGACGTCCGACGGCGCGATCATGCTCGGCTGCGTCACACCAGCGAATCGGCATCAGGTTCGCAATGCGCTGGGCATCACCGCTGCAGATGACCCGACCGACGGCGGAGACTTCAATCCCCTCGCCGATGGTTCGGAAGAAATCGTCAACCGCGCCCGAGCGACCATCTCGGAGCGGTTCGCTGGCGACACGACCGAGAACTGGGTCGCCAAGCTCGATGCCGCTGGAGCTCCAGCCGCACAGGTCAATATCCCTGAAGAAATGATCGACGATCCGCAAGTCCAAGCGATCGGCCTCATGGTTGACTTGGAGCACCGGCTGACCGGTCCCGAGACGATGGTCGGCCCCGCGTTCAACATGTCGTCCACGCCGCCAGAAGCGCAGGGCTCATCCCCGCCGCTCGACGGCGACACCGACGATGTGCTCGCACTGTACGGATACAGCGAGGAAGAGATCGCGGCACTCCGACAGTCAGGCGCGATTGGCATGAGCACCTAGCGCTGCATCCGTTGAGATTGGTGATCCGAGCGGCTTCCGCGACACGCAGCGCTGGCGCGTCACGCTCTGACGAGTCGGCCTCCTGCGCATCTGACAGGTCGAGCTGGCTTGGATGGGTGGTCAGTTGGGTGGTACGTATGCTAATTCCGATAGCGACGACCACCACTGCCGTCAGCGATCACGGAAGCGACGAGGTACAATCATGGTTCAACCGACCAATGCCGCCCAGAATCTCGGTACCGAGACAGCGTTTGAAGTCCTCGCACGAGCCAATCGGCTTGCTGCTGAGGGTCGCTCGATCATCAACCTGGGCATCGGCCAGCCCGACTTCTCCACGCCCGACAACATCGTCAAGGCTGGCGAGCAGGCCCTCGCCGACGGCAAGCATGGCTACACACCAGGGGCCGGCATCCCCGAGCTCCGAGAAGCCGTCGCGCGGGACCTCCAGCACCGCCATGGGGCAGAGGTCGATGCGGAGTCGGTGCTGATTACGCCCGGCGCGAAGCCGGTCATGTTCTTCGCTGCATTGCTGATGGGCGAGCCCGGCGTCGAGATCATGTATCCCAATCCCGGATTTCCGATCTACGAATCAGTGATCCGCTTCTCCGGCGCGACGCCAGTGCCGATCGAGTTGCACGAGTCGAGCGGGTTCACCTTCGATCCCGACCAGGTCCTCAGCCAAATCAACGAGCGCACCCGACTGATCATTCTCAACAGTCCTGCCAATCCGACCGGTGGTGTCTACACACAGGATCAAGTGGAGCGCCTCGTTGCAGGACTGGAACAGTGGCCGGACGTCGTCATCCTCAGCGACGAGATCTATTCCCGCATCCTCTACGAGGGACGTCAGCACATCTCCTGGCTCAACTTTCCCCAGCTGCGCGATCGACTGATCGTGCTCGACGGTTGGAGCAAGACTTACGCAATGACCGGCTGGCGACTCGGTTACGGCGTCTTCCCGCCGGCGCTGTTCCCGTACGCCGAGCGTCTCGCGATCAATAGCTATAGCTGTCCCAACGCCGCGACACAGTACGCCGCTATCGAAGCGCTTGACGGACCACAAGAAGCCGTCGAGATCATGACCACCGCCTTCGACGAGCGCCGCACCGTGATCGTTGACGAGCTCAACAAGGTGCCCGGCGTGACCTGCGTCAATCCTGGCGGCGCCTTCTACGCGTTCCCAAACATCTCAGAAACTGGGATCGATGCACGCACGCTCCAGGAGCGACTGCTGGAGGAGGCTGGCGTCGCGGTCATTGCCGGGACCAGCTTCGGACATCTCGGCGAGGGATATCTGCGCTTCAGTTACGCCGCCTCGCTTGAGGAGATCGTTGAAGGCGTTGACAGAATGCGTACCCTGTTGGCGAACAGCTAGCACATCACCCAAGGAGCACTCATGGCCCACTTCGAGTACATCTCGCGCAACAAGCTGGAGATGCGCAACGGCTTCCGACATGCCACCCTTGGCGATGTTCCGGAGCCGGTCGTCTACGGCGTCCAGGGCAAGCTCAAGGAGCACTACGGCGTGCCCGAGGACGCGCCGCCGATGACTGCGACGCTTGATCACATCGTTGCCGCCGTCGGTGGTTGAATGTACGGAACACTGGCGCGGGCGTTGTCCGCGCGTAAGGTCGAGTTCGACCCCAACACCTACACCGCCGATGCCCTAGGAACGATCGAGGGCGCGAACAACCAGACGATTCACATCACGAAGATTCACGTCATCTTCCACATTCCCGGTGTTGACGAAGAACAACGCGCCGCTGCCGACCGAGCGGTCAAGTTTCACGCCGGCGGTTGTCCAGCCCACGAGAGCGTCAAAGACGCCATCGACATCACCTGGGAAGCGGACTACGGCGACAACTAGGTGGGCCCATTCAGCCCAGGAGTTCACATCACACCCACTGAGATATCCGTCGTACCCGCGCTCCGCCGGAGATCTTTGCATAATCTCTTTCCTCCCCCAGCAGGGGGAGGTGCCGAAGGCGGAGGGGGTCCTGCTCCGCCAAGCCCTATCTGGTACCTGGGCCAGCATGACCCCCTTGTATCTTCGCTGTCGCCCCGGGAACAAGTGTTTCCCGGGGCGAAGCGTGGTGCGGTAGACCGATTCCCCCTGGGCCTGTGAGGCCGTGACTGAGCTTGGGTCGCCGCACCACTACAGCGAGAGAGCCCGAACAGTTGCCCGGGCCCTGGAGCCCTCATCTTGCAAGGACGGGCCTACGCAGGATAGGAGTGGGAGATGACCGAGACGAGTCGCTACGTCGGCATTGACGTATCACAACAGTGGTTGGATCTCGCCATCCGGCCGGCTGACGGACCCGCCCAGCGGGTGGACAACGACACGGCCGGGATCGACGCCCTGGTCAGTCAGTTGGAGGCGCTGGCACCGACACGAATCGTGCTGGAGGCGACCGGCGGTCTGGAGCGGCCGCTGGTCGCGGAGCTGGCCGCGGCGGGGTTGCCGATGGTGGTGGTCAACCCGCGCCAGGTTCGCGACTTCGCCCGCGCCACCGGCCGGCTGGCCAAGACCGACGCGCTCGACGCCGCCGTCCTGGCCCACTTCGCTGAGGCCGTCCCGCTGCAGCTGCGCCCGCTGCCCGATGCCGAGACCCAGCATCTGCGTGAGCTGCTCGCCCGACGTCGACAACTGGTCGCGATGCTGGTCGCCGAGGGCCAACGCTGCCGCGCCACCACCCCCACCCTGCGAGCCGGGATCGAGGCGCACATCGCCTGGCTCACGCAGGAACGCGAGCGAATCGAGGACGAGCTCCAGGCCAGCATCCAGGACAGTCCCCACTTGCGGGCACAGGACCAGCTCTTGCAGAGCGTGCCCGGCGTCGGACCGCAGATCTCGCGCATCCTGCTCGCCCAACTGCCCGAACTGGGCCAAATCGACCGGCGCCAGGTCGCGGCCCTGGTCGGCGTCGCCCCCTTCAACCGCGACAGTGGCCAATGGCGTGGCCGGCGCAGCATCTGGGGCGGTCGCGCCACGGTCCGTGCGGCGCTCTACATGGGCACCCTCGTCGCCACCCGCCACAACCCCGTGATCAGCGATTACTACCAGCGCCTGCTCGACCGGGGCAAACCCAAGAAGGTCGCGCTCACCGCCTGTATGCGCAAACTACTGGTCATCCTCAACGCCATCCTCAAGAGCAACACCCCTTGGCAACCACCTCAACACGCTTGACTTCCAAGACAGTTGCTCAGTCGCTCTGCGACAGCTCCCCCTGCGAGGGGGAGCAAATTAATCAAAGGCCTCCACTCCGCTGCGGGTATCGCGCTGCATTCAGCGCCCGTGTCTGTGCACAACTCGGCGAGAGGCAAAGACGGAATTTTGACTCAGCAGTTGGCTGGTGTGAACACGACCTAATCCTCAACCGGACGGCGAGCGTTCCAGATCACCTGCTTGGGTAGCGGATTTGGCTGCGGACGCGGCTCGATCATCGGGCGATTGGCGATGTCGCCGGTCGTGATGTCGACGAAGTCGTCGAGCACCAGCGGCTTGCCATTGACGGTGAATCGCGCCGTGGACGAGATCGGGAAGTCACGGTCGGGCGATTCCGCCTCTGCGTCTTCCTCGGTCGATTCATCCTGGATTTGGTCAGACATGTCCGCAACCTAGCATGACCTCATGACACGGCCTGATCCCGAAGATATCGACTACACACGCCTGAACTTCCCCGAGCCGCCGAGCGACCGACCGTTCGTCGCGATCAACATGGTCATGTCCGCCGACGGACGCACCGTCGTCGATGGTACCGAGCGCGGGCTTGGCTCGTCGCTGGACCAGCGCCTCATGCGAGAGCTCCGAGTCCACTTCGACGTCGTCCTCAACGGCGCCGCCACCTTCCGAGCCTCGGGCACGTCGGCGCGGCTCAACGATCCGAAACTCGAGCAGTGGCGAGTCGATCGCGGAATGCCACCGTCACCGATCGCTGCCGTCCTGACGCGCAGCGGCGACCTCCCCGCTGAACGCCGATTCTTCACTGATCAATCGTTTGACGCCGTGATCTACCTGTCCGAGTCCGCGCCCGAGTCGGTGCGCACCCAACTCAGGTCGCGCGGCAGGCAGGTCATCGTCGTCCCCGGCGAAGCTGCTGCTCCTGCGGCGCTGAATCACATGCATCGTGAACTCGGAGCGTCGAGGGTGCTCGTCGAGGGAGGAGCCAAGCTCAACGGAGACCTCATCCGCCGAGACCGCGTCGACGAGTACTTCCTCACCCTCGCGCCGAGAATCGTCGGCGGCGAGACCGCCCACCCGGCGGTCAGCTGGCCCAACCCACCGACCGCTTCTGCGATCAGAGATCTACAACTTCAGCAAGCACTCGTCGCGCCCAGCGGAGAACTCTTCCTCCGCTACCGAATCGCGTAAGGCTGTCCCAAGGAACCGCTGCTACTCCCGCACCAGCTTGCTCAGCGAGTGCAGCTCGACACCGAGAGCCTTGCCGCGGATCGTGTTACAGACCTCGCCGACGTATACGTCTCCCTTTGAGTCCACTGCGATCCCGTGCGGCGCGATGAATTTGCCCGCCTCGTCTCCCTCGTCGGGATGTCCGAGCAGCGCCAGCCGATTCCCCGAGCGGTCGTAGATGCTCACGCGGTGGCCGAGGCCAGGCGCGCCTTCCATTCCACCCATCTCATTCAGCTCACCGATGTAGATGTTGCCGTCCGGCGCCAGCGTCAGACCGTCAGGTCGGTGGATGTTGTTCCACATCGTCACAAACTGGCCCGACTCCGAGAAAATCTGCACCCGGTGACACTCACGGTCGGCGATGTACAGCAGACCATCCTCATCGATCGCGATGTTGTGCGGTCGAATGAACTGTCCGGCGTCGATCCCCGGCGTGCCCCAGGTCTGCTTGTGGTTGCCATCGGCATCGAATCGGTGCACACAGCTGTTCCCGTAGCCATCGGTGACGAAGATGTCGCCCGTCTTCGGGCTCACGGCCGCGTGTGTGGGCCGATTGAACGGCTTGCCGGCCCAGGCTTGGGCGGGATTGTAGGGATCGCCGAGCGTTTGCAGCAGCTCGCCGTCTGGCGACCAACGCGTGATCGTGTGGGTTCCGTCGTCGGCGCCCCAGACATCGCCCTCGGGGCCGATCCAGATGCCATGCGATCGTTCTGTAAAGTTCCCTTGACCCCAGCTTCCGCGCCATGATCCGTCGGCGTCGAAGACCATAACGGGGTGGTCGACGTTACGCGTCAACACGTAGACCGTGTCATTCGCGTCGACGGCCACTCCAGGACACTCCACGAGCGTGACGCCGTCCGGCATCTCCTCCCATATGTCGAGTGCTGTGTAGGAAAAGTTGCCGTCAGAAAGTTGTGCTGGCATCGTGATGCTCCGTTCGGCGTCATCCACAGACGCGTGTCATAGCTCGTCATCTGCCAGCGAGTCTAACCGCCAATACCGTACCTTCACGGTGAGACATTGCGCGGGCTCGGGGGCGACCGATGACAAACAACAACGGATACGCGGGATACGCGGACCTGTCTTGGCAGATCGACGCGTCATCGCCAATTCAGTCGACTGTGGACACGAACTCGTCTGAGTTCCAAGAGAACGCCGCATGGATGCGAGGACTGGTCGGGGAACTCAGAGAACAAGAAGCGGTCGTGCGAGCGGGCGGCGGAACGCGCAGCGTCGAGCGGCATCACGCTCGAGGCAAACTCCTCGCCCGCGAGCGCATCGAGCGCATGCTCGACCCGGACGCGCCGTTCCTCGAGCTCTCCTCACTCGCAGCCAACGGGATGTACGACGACGAAGCGCCCGGCGCAGGCATCGTCACCGGCATAGGACGGGTCGCCGGCCGCGAGGTCATGATCGTCGCCAATGACGCCACCGTGAAGGGTGGCAGCTACTACCCGGTCACCGTGAAGAAGCACCTCCGTGCGCAGGAGATCGCGGCGCAGAATCGACTGCCGTGCATCTACCTGGTCGACTCGGGCGGTGCCTTCCTGCCCATGCAGGCCGACGTCTTCCCCGACCGAGACCACTTCGGCCGCATCTTCTACAACCAAGCCACGATGTCAGCAGCGGGCATCCCACAGATCGCCGCCGTGATGGGATCGTGCACCGCCGGCGGAGCCTATGTCCCCGCGATGTCAGACGAGGCGATCATCGTGGACGGCGTGGGCACAATCTTCCTCGGTGGACCACCGCTGGTCCGCGCGGCAACCGGCGAGCAGATCTCGGCCGAGGAGCTCGGTGGTGGCGTCGTCCATGCGCAAATCTCCGGTGTTGCCGATCATCTCGCCGATGACGACGAACATGCGCTTGAACTGGTCCGTGCTGCGGTCGCCAATCTCGGCCGAGAATCATCCGCCGACTGGCCAATCACACCGACCGCGCAGATCGAGCCGCCGCTCTACGATCCTGCCGAAATCTACGGGATCGTCCCGCAATCGACGCGCAAGTCCTACGACATCCGCGAGATCATCGCCAGAATCGTCGATGGATCGAGATTCCACGAGTTCAAGCCCACATACGGAGCGACCTTGGTCTGTGGATTCGCGCGGGTCATGGGCCATCCAATCGGCATCGTCGCCAACAATGGGATTCTGTTCTCCGAGTCCGCACTCAAGGGAGCGCACTTCATCCAGCTCTGCGCCAAACGCGGCACGCCCTTGCTCTTCCTGCAGAACATCACCGGATTCATGGTCGGCCGTCGATACGAGCACGAAGGTATCGCCAAACACGGCGCCAAAATGGTCACGGCTGTCGCCTGCGCCGAGGTTCCCAAATTCTCGATCGTCCTCGGCGGCTCGTTCGGCGCTGGTAACTACGCCATGTGCGGACGCGCGTACTCGCCGCGACTGCTCTGGACATGGCCCAACGCGCGCGTCTCAGTGATGGGCGGCGAGCAAGCCGCCAACGTGCTCCTGACCATCCGCCAGGACGCGCTCGCTCGACAGGGACAGGAGATGTCCTCCGACGAACAACGCGACTTCATGGCGCCCACGCTGGACAAGTACGAGGAGGAGGGCGCCGCTGCCTACGGATCGGCCCGCATCTGGGACGACGGCATTCTCGATCCGATCGATACCCGACAGGCCCTCGCCCTCGGACTCGCCGCAGCGCGAAACGCACCGATCCCAGAGTCCAGCTTCGGGGTGTTCCGGATGTAACGGTCGACGTTCGGTTACAACAACGTCTTGGCTGGCGGCTATTCCGGTAGCGACGCCTCGTACCCCGTGACCGACACGACGTCGCGTCGCTTGAACAGCCACTCGCCATCGAGTTTCACCACGATGTCCTCGTAGCCGAGCAGGATGGACGCAACCGATCCATCGGGCGACGGCACTTTGAAGTCGAGGAAGCACTTGTGATGGCATGTGTCGCCATCGACCTCGAAGAGGTGGTTGTCGGTGAAGTGCATTCCGCCCGGAAATGCCTCCGCAAGCTGACCACAGAACGCGACCAGCGCATCCCGACCCTCCGCCTGACCAGCGGGTCCGCTGAACACACCATCCGGTGTGAACGTTGCTGCCCAACCTGGACCGTCTGCTTGGTCGACGGTGTAGTTGTAAATCGAACAGAGGTCGATAATCGCAAATCGATCCTCAAGCGAAATCTTGCTCATGTCTGGGTTCCTCTCCTGATGTCCGTTGCTGCGACGAAGTTACACCGTCTCGGCTGTGGAGGCGCTTCACCTGCTCGCCATCCCCGCGACTGAACACGGGAATGACGGACGTTGGCGTCGTGCCGAATCGTTCCGTTAGTCCAGCACCACGATCGCCTCGACCTCGATCAGCAACTCAGGCGCGGCGAGTGCTTGCACGCCGATCAGCGTGCTCGCTGGCGCCGTCGAGCCTCCGAAGACCGCCTTGCGCGCGTCGTTGAGCGCCCGTCCGAGGTCTGGCGAGTAGTTGACGATGTAGACGTTCGTCTTGGCGACGTCGGCGGGCGTCGCGCCGGCAGCTTCAATCGCGACCGCCAGATTTTCGTACGCTTTCTTTGCTTGCGCGGCGAAGTCGCCCTCACCGACGATGCCGCCATCGACATCCCAGGCCACCTGGCCCGAGATATAGATCGTCTTGCTCCCACTCGCGGCGACAACCTGCGTAAACGATCGCAGGTTGACCAGCCCCTCAGGATGAATGTGCTCCAGTGCCATTGCTACCTCCGTAGTGAACGTGCATGTTTGTGTACCCAGTAGGAGGCTTACGATAGCGTCGAATTGCGAAACTCGCCGACCTCACAGAGAGGAACCACTCATGCCCCGCTACGGACGTCTCGGACTGCCGCTCTACGAAGCCATGTACTCCATGCGAGCCATCCGCCGCATGCGCCCCGACCCGATTTCTGACGAGGACCTGGAAATCATCCTCGACGCCGCCCGCCAAGCGCCCAACGGCGGCAACGCCCAACCCTGGCACTTTCTGGTCGTCCGAGGCGAGCAAGAGAAGTCCGCCCTCGCCGAGCTCTACCACGAGGCCTGGTGGGCCAAGCGCGCCGACCAAGGCATGGAGGGCCGAGACCATCCAGGCCTGCAGAACCCAGTCAGCCAGTCCGCCATGAGACTCGCCGACGAAATCGGCGGAGCCCCCGTCATGATCCTCCTCTGCGCCACCGGACCCGGAGCAGGCAACGCCCAATCCGTCATCCCCTCCGTCCAAAACCTGCTCCTCGCCGCCCGAGGCCTCGGAATCGGAGGAACGATCACCACCCTCCACCCCGTCGTCGACGAACGGGTCAAGACCCTCTTCGACATCCCCGAAGAAGCCCAAGTCGTCTACTGCATCCCCCTCGGCTACCCCAGAGGCCGCTTCGGCCCCCTCAACCGAAAGCCCCTCCAAGAAATCGTCTCCGAAGACAAATGGGGAGCCACGCCAGACTGGATCGAATAGCTCCCCCCTTTGGGGAGCTGTCACGGAGTGACTGTCGGGGCCCCTCGGACGTGGCGACGAGATGAGAGGCGGACAACAGGACCCCCTCCGCCTTCGGCACCTCCCCCTGCAAGGGGGAGGAAAGAGGATGGTGCGCAGGTCTCCGAAGGAGAGGTCGGGACTACATGCGCTTTTGGAATCAGCATTGACCTCGACACATTCGCGTCTCGCTCATGGCCCATCACCCGGCCCCCAACCGTCATTCCCGCGCTCCGCCGTGGGAATCTCGATCCGCTCAGCACCGACGAACCGCTACAGAGAACGGGTCAACCGCGTCACAGCCAGTTCACGACTCCGCGCCTCAAGCGCCTCTCAGCCTCGGATCGAACGCGTCTCGCAGCGCGTCGCCGATGATGTTGAACGAAAACACCGTGAGGAAAATCGCCAGACCCGGCCAGACCGACAACCATGGCTGCTCGATCATGTGGATTCGCGCCTCGGCGCCGAGCATGAATCCCCACGAAGCCGACGGTGGCTGAATTCCATATCCGAGGAACGAGACGGACGCCTCAATCAGGATCGCGATGCCCAATTGTGCCGTCGCAATCACGAGGATCGGCGGCAGCGCGTTCGGCAAGATGTGGCGCCCAATGATGCGCCATTGGCCCGCACCGAGCGTCCGCGCCGCCTCGATGTACGGCTGCGACGACACCTGGATCGACGCCGCTCGAGCGACACGTATCCCCGCGCCGAGCAGCGCAATCGCGATCACAACGACCAATAGACCGATGCTGTTACCCAGGAACGCGGTCAGCGAGATCACGATGATCAGGCCCGGGAACGCCATCAGGACGTCCACGATTCGCTGCACGATCGCATCAAACCATCCGCCCAACGATCCGCTGACGAGACCGACGAATGTCGATATCACAATCGCGATACTGACCGATGCGATGCTGATTCCGAGCGAAGCTCGACCGCCGTAGAGCACTCGGGTGAACACATCGCGGCCTAACGCGTCGGTGCCCATGATGTAGGTCGTCGTGGGACCATACAGCCGCTCGCGAGGATTGATCGCCAATGGATCTGCCGGCGCGACCAGATCGGCCAATCCGGATCCGAAGCCGATCAGCAGCAGCACGATCGCCATCAGGCAAGGGAACGGGTATCGCCGTGCGACTCGCCCGACGCGCAACGCGACACCGCTCGCTCCAGCGAGCAGTGCCGCCACCCCATCTCGGGGATCAGGCGCCGACGCGGATGCGGGGGTCGAGGAAGCCATACGACACGTCCACTAGAAGATTGGTGATGATCACTGCGCCGGCAATCCAGACGTTGACCGCCTGTACGACGACGTAGTCACGATTCGCGATCCCGTCGAGCAGATACGCACCGAGTCCGGGCAACGCAAAGATCAACTCGAACACGACCGCTCCACCGACCACAACCGGGAACTGCACGCCAATCACCGTGACGAACGGGATCAGCGAGTTTCGCAGCGCGTGCCGACGAAGCAGCAAGAATCGCGAGAGCCCCTTCGCTCGTGCGGTCAGCATGTAGTCCTGACGCAGCACGTCGAGCAGCGCCGTACGCAGAATCCGCGTTTGGACGCCAGCGAGGATCAGTCCAAAGAGCAACGCGGGCAGCCACATCTGCTGCAAGTTGGTCAGCGGCGCCTCCCAGATCGGCTGATACCCCAACGGCGGCGACCAGCTAAACCATTTCGCTCCGAACACCACTGCCAGTGTCGCCAGCCAGAATCCCGGAATCGCAAGCGCGAACACGGCGATGCTCCGCGCGACATAATCAGGCCATTGACTGCGCCGCAGCGCCGCCACGATGCCCAGCGGCACAGAAATCAGCGTCGCGAAGAGGAGCCCCAGGATCGCGAGCTCCATGGTCACATCCAGCCGATGCGCCAGGTCATTGCCGACACTGCGCTTCGTCCGCAGCGACTCGCCGAAATCGCCCTGCAACGCATCGCCCAGCCACTTGCCGAAGTAGACGAAGAACGGATCCTCTAGTCCCAATTCTTCGCGCAGGCGATCCTTCTCGACATCGCTGAAGAAGGCCTCGGCCGCTAACACATCAACGACGTCACCGGGCAGCGTGCGCATCATCCCGGCGACGAGCACGCTGATTCCCAGCAGAGTCAGCGCCGCCAACAGCACTCGACGCAACAGGTAACCGCGCATTGCATCGCCGATCGACTTACGAAGAGACCGTTAGGCGTTAAACCACATGTCCTCCATCGCGGGCGCCGCCGCGAACGTCTGGATGAAGTTCGCGTTCGAGACCTCTGGTCGGGCGAGGTTGGTGACCGGGCCGTTCACCCACGGCACGGAGTACATCTGCTCGGCGATGTGTAGTTGGAGGTCGTACAACAACTGCCGACGCGCTTCGACATCTCCCTCGACCCGCTGTCGATTCAACAGGTCCAGCATGTCGGCATCGTCAGCCATGAGCTCGCCGTTGGGAATCGGCGAGCGCGGACTGGTGGGGATGAAGACATTGCGTAGTGCCTCGTCCGGTTCGATCGAGGCCACCGACAACGTGTGGCCGATCACACCGGTCGTGCTGCCGTTGAAGATCGTCGAGTAGTGAACGGTGGGCTCGTTGACCACCAGGTCAATCCCGATCCCGACAGCCAACAGATTGGCTTGGACGACCTGCGCCTGCTCGGCAAAGATCGGCCCGTACGCCGTGGTCGTGTGGAAGGGAATCCCCTCGACCGATTCGACGCCGGCGGCATCGAGCAACTGTCGCGCCTTGTCGGGGTCGTAGCGATAGAACTCCCCGAGTGCATCGTCCGCCTTTGGATCGGTCCACCAGCCCGGCAAGGGTGGCAGTGCTGTCGACCAGCTGCCGGTTTCCAGCGCTCCGCCGACCGCCAGAATCGAGTCTCGGTCCACCGCGACCGAGACAGCCTGTCGCACGCGCGGATCGTTGAACGGCTCCATCGCCAAGTCCGGGAAGATCCCGCCGATCACGAGGCTCGGCTCCACGTCAAAGGTCGCGTCCGGAATTTGTTCCATCAACTCGTCGACGATCGTGGCCGCGACTCCGATGCCGCTGACATTCAGTTCGCCGCTGATGTACGCGGACGCGATCGCCGAATTGTCGTTGAGGAAATTGACGACCAGGCTGTCGCTGTACGGCTTCGGACCGTCGAAGTAGTTCGGGTTGCGCTTGTAGACCACGCGCGATCCTGGCTCATACTCGTCGAGCAAGTACGGCCCGGCTGAGATCATCGTCTGCCGCGACATTTCCTCTTCGAGCAGCTCTGGCGGCATCACATACGGTCCGGCGTGGTGTCCGGCGTAGAGCAAGAACGGCGCGAGCGGACCGTTCAGGTCGAATCGCACGGTCCGATCATCGCTCGCCTCGACACCGACCAGGCTCGGTTGCACCGCGCCTCGGTTGGGATATCCCGCATAGCGGTCGCCCGAGAACGAGAAGGCAACGTCCTCCGCCGTCACGTTTCGACCATCCACCGGCGAGCGGTCTTCCCAGACCGCGTTCTCTTTGATCTGAAACACATACGTAGCATCGTCCGGCTGCTCAACCGACTCTGCCAGCCACAGCTCGGGCTGGAAGTCAATCGATGACTGTCCCGGCTTGTTGCCGAACTGGGTCAGCATCGGATAGCAGTAGTGCCCATGCAGGAAGGCCTTGTAGCCAAAGGTGAGGAAGCCATCAAACGAGGCCAGGTCGGACGTGTCGGACGTGCGAATTTCACCGCCGATCTGTGGTGCGCCATCTTGTTGTTGCTGAGCCTGTGCAACTGCTGCTTGTTCCTGTTGCTGGTCTTGTTGTTGCACCGCTGGCTGATCCTGCTGCTCGGCCTGATCCGCCGCTTGCGCCGCTGCTTGATCCTCCTGCTGCTGGTCGGCCTGCTGCATCTGTTGTTGCTGTTGGTCCTGCTGAGCCGCCTGTGGAGCGGTCGCCGGCTGCGAATCGTCGTCATCATCGCCACAGCCAACAAGGGCAAGTCCCGCAGCTCCCACGCCAGCCGTCGCCGCCGATCGCAGCACCGCCCTCCGAGACAGTCGCCGAGTCCGCATCCGCGTCCAATAGTTCGAGCTCGTCATAAGAGTCCTCCCACTTCATTTCCGTGAGGCTAACGAATTCGAGTCGGATTTGTGGCACAATCAACTCGAGATCGCTCAATGATCCGCGAGTGACCTATCGTCTTCCTAGGGCCGATCATCAGCTGGGAGTGGAGCAGACACGTGTCCGATCGGGAGTACCTGGAGGATAAGTTCGACCGCCATTCAGTCGACGCTGCGCTGCTTCTCGTGTTGTGGAGTCGAGCCTCTAGTGAGGAGACTGGCGCTGGAGGGCGGTTGCGACTGATGAAGCTCGCCTACTTTGCAGCACGGAAGATGGCTGAGGAGTCCATCTGTGGGTTGGGCCTCAGCTTCTATCGCTGGAAGTATGGACCAATGTGCAACGAGGTATACGAGATATGGGAGCAACTGCGCGCCGCTGGAATGCTCGAGGAAGAAGAGGTCTGGGACGTGACCGCCGACGGCCTAGATTTGGCCGAGTCATTTTATCGCGACGTACTCAGTGAGGAGGCAAACGCCCCAATCAAGCGAGTGATCGACGAGACTTGCGAACGGTGGCGCACCGACTGGTCGGCTCAACTTCTCATGCAACACACGTATGGACTAGCGGCGAACATTGACGGAACAGGACCGACGATTCGAGATATGCCGCTAGGTTCAGAGTTTGAGCCGCCGCCAGACCTTTCAAGTGCCGACGTCGTTCTCTCCGTCCCAAATGGCTGGGTGGAGACCATCACCCTGTTGCTCAATCCGAATACGATGCCGATGCTCAAGGCAGCAGTGGAGGACTTTCGTGCCGGACGCTACCTCGTGGCCTGACGGGTCGGGAACCGAATGGAACGTTCGCTATTCGATCCAGTTCCATCGGCAGATGGGAACCAGGAACTTTCGCTCGGACGGGATTCGAGCGGATATCCGACGGAGAATCAACATCCTGCTCGCCGATCCGCAGCGCGCGCTGCGGTCTGAGCGCCTCGGCGGGAAGCTCTCTGGCTTGAGGAGTGCTCGCTTCAACAGGAGAGATCGGTTCATCCTCAAGCTCTGCAAAGAATGCCGAGAGTTTGGCGATGAGTCACGCTGGCCGATTGATTGCTGCCAGGATCAGAAACCGGATCGATCCGCGTTGAACATCCTATACCTGAGTTTGAGTCATTGCCGCGATTTGCCAGACCGATTCGAACTCGCCGACGAGGCGGACGGTGACTAGGCTCTAGTCGCCATTCCGATCTTCGTAGGTGTCGAAGAATCGATTCTTCACGGTCTTCTGGTTCTCGTAGATTGAACCCTGCTTCGGCGACGCTGGCAGCGGCAGATAGGCGGGGACATTCGTCTGACGTGGCTGCTCGACGTGCTCGCCGGCGCACATGAAGCTCTGGTACTGGTCCAGCGTCATCCGGCCCAGACCCATGATCGGCCATGCGTCTGCCGCGGCGTAGCCGAACAGCAGCAATCGACGTGGATTCTCCGACCGATTCAGCGCTGACCCGTGCATGATCCGCACGTGGTGGAACGAGACGGACCCCGCTGGACCCTCCAGCGCAGCCAAGTCCTTCTCCATGTCCCAGTCGAAGTTCTCGGGCTCCACGGCGCCGGTGAAGTACCGATCCTCGGGGTGGTGATGGTCGTAGATCGGCCGCTTGTGCGATCCTGGCACCACCAGCAGTGGACCGTTCACTGCATAGCAGTCGTCGAGCAAAATGCCCGCCGCAAGCAGGTCGTCGTTGGTGTGCGGATAGAACGGCCAGTCCTGGTGCCACTCGACCGGCGCGCCATACTCGGCTGCCTTCATGTTGAGCTTGTCGTTTTGCAACCGGACGTTCGGACCGATCAGCGCCGTCACCACCTCCATCAGCGCCGGATGCTGCGCCAGCTCGCGGAAGAACGGCCAGTGCCAGGACGGCGACTTGAGCCGACGCACACGCGGCTCCTCAGCCGAGTGCGAGTCCTCGAGGTCGTACTTCTCATTGTGATCGGTCAGACCTGCCGCCTCGGAGACAATCCGGTCGGTCTCGTCGCGCAGCGCCTGGAGAACATCGTCCGGCAGGAGCTTCGGCATCAGCAGGTAGCCGTTCTCGTGATAGAACTCCACCTGTTCTTGAGTGATAGTCGGTGCGGCAGCGGTGGTCATGGAAACTCTCCGGACGGTTCGTGAATTCGGCAACGCTCGCCGCTTAGTCTATGTGATATTCGAATCATGCTCAGGCGGTGACAGATGACGACCCTTCCCGAACATCCCTTTCGCTTCGAATCGCGACGCTCGCCCGTGCTCTCGACCCGCGGCATCGTCGCGACGAGCCAGCCGCTTGCCTCGCTCGCCGGACTGCGGATCCTCCAGGAAGGCGGAAATGCCGCCGACGCAGCCGTTGCCGCGGCGGCCACGCTCGCCGTGACCGAGCCGACATCGACCGGTATCGGCGGCGACTGTTTCTGCCTGTTCTACAGCGCCGAGGATCAGTCGGTATCAGCGTTGAACGGCAGTGGACGGGCGCCCTCGGCGCTCGACCTCGACGTGGTCGAGCGTTGCGGCGGCTGGGAGCGACAGGGTCCACACGCGGTCACCGTGCCTGGCACGGTCATGGGCTGGCACGACACCGTGTCGCGATACGGTCGCATGCCGCTAGCCGACGTGCTGCAACCCGCGATCGAGCACGCGGAGCAGGGCTTCGCCATGACCCCAGCGATCGCACGCGGATGGGCCCACCAGGCAGCGTTGCTCGCGGACACAGGTCCAGCCGGTACAGATCTGCTGCTCGACGGCAACGCTCCCAAAGCTGGCGAAGTTTGGACCAACCCGCACATCGCCGCAGTGATGCGCGAGGTCGCCGAGGGCGGACCGGAGGCGTTCTACCGCGGCCGACCAGCGGAGCGAATCGTCGAGGCGCTCGCCGAGCATGGTGGTGTGATGAGCCTCGACGATCTGGCCAGCCATCATTCAACCTTCGACGACCCCATTTCGACCACCTATCGCCGACACCGAGTCTGGGAATGCCCGCCAAACGGTCAAGGCATCACGACCCTCATGGCGCTGAACATCCTTGAGGGCTTTGAGATCGGCGAGTATGACGCGCGATCGCCAGAGGTCCTGCACTTAATCATCGAGGCACTTCGACTCGCCTTCGCCGACGCGCGCGCGCTCGTCGCCGATCCGAGCCAGGTCGCTGTGCCAGTCGAGGAGATGCTGAGCAAGTCCTACGCGGCCAAGCGTCGTCAGTTGATTTGTGAAGACCGGGCCATTGAACTCGCCTCCTCAGGCTTCCTGCCCGGCAAGTCCGACACTGTCTATCTCTCCGCCGCCGATGGTGACGGCAACGCTTGCTCATTCATCAACTCAAACTACGAGGGGTTCGGAAGCTGCATCGTCCCTCGTGAGTGTGGCTTCAGCCTGCAGAATCGGGGCGCTGGATTCGTCGTTGACGACCCCAATCATCCGAACGTGCTCGCCGGCGGCAAACGCCCGTACCACACGATTATGCCGTCGATGATCACGCGACCAGACGGCAGCCTCTTCGCGAGCTACGGCGTCATGGGCGGCTGGAATCAGCCACAAGGACAGACCCAGGTCGTGCTCAACCTGATCGACCGCGGCATGGATGCCCAGAGCGCGATCGACGCGCCGCGCGTTTCCATGTACGAGGAGCCACCGAACGGACGCATCTACGTCGAGGACACATTCGGCATCGACGTGCTCTCCGCGCTCGCCGAGCTCGGCCATCCGGTTCTCCCAGCCACGGGGGCAATCCGCACTGGTGTCGTGGGCAAGGGGCAGATCATCTATCGAGACCCCGACCGAGGAGTCCTCTGGGGAGGCTCCGACCCCAGAAGCGACGGCTGCGCCGTCCCACTCTAGGTTGCGGACAGGCCGACTACTGTCGCGCGTCAATACGTTGGAGCTGACCATCCCAGTGGAGAATCCTCCGGTCGGAGGTGACGAGTTGAAACCCCTCCATCGCCGTCGCGACGATGATTCGGTCTGCAGGGTCGCCATGCAAACCTGACAGCACGCCTGCACGGACAGCGATCGCGCCATCGACTGGAATCTCGTTCAACCCACTGTGAAGCAGACTCTCTCGGAACGAACGGGGATCAGTAGGTAACGCAATTCGAGACTTCATCCACAGCATCGCAATTTCCCAGAACGTCACGGTGGAGACAGCCGCTGCACCCCGTTGCCATGCTTGATCAGCCACCGACCGCGCCTGAGGCCCCAATCGACGGTCGTTCAATCTCAGCCAAATCAGCACTTGGGTGTCAAGCAAGATCACGACAGACGCTCATCCCACTTTCGTTCCCACTGTTCATCCCAATCGTCGTCAAACGCTGAGACCGAATCAAGATCGACGTCATCAACGACCGACAGCTTGCCTTGGTCTGCCCCGAGCGGGCTGGGAAAAGGCGGACCGTCCCGTAACGACCCTGCGCCAATGTCGATGTGCACTGCCAACGTAATGGGGTCTCGGTCCGCCACCCTAGGCTCGGGGGACGGAGCACTGCTGCGCTCTGGCACGTTGTCCGAACATGGGACGAGGCGTGAGACGGGTCGGCCGTCTTTGGTTATGGTGATCGACCGGCCGGTCTGAGCGACCTCTTCAATCAAGGAGAGGCAACGAGATTCGAACTGCGACGCACTCAGTGTGCGGGCATCGTCGGTGGGTTGATGTTCGGTCATTGCGAGTTTCTGTCACTCATCAGCCAGATTCGACGTCAGAGTACCAACGGACACGTGGGCGCGCGCGATCACCGATGCGACGCGAGATCAGAACCCGCCGATGTCTCCTCCGAACCCTCCGATATCCCCTCCGAACCCTCCGCTGATGTCTCCGCCGGTGCCTGCGTCGAATCCGCTCGCGCCTCCGTCGAATCCGCCCGCACCGTCGTGGCCGCCCCCGACGTTCCCGATTCCGCTGACGTCAGTGTGGGCATGCGCCAGTGCGGGGCTGACCAGCCCGATCGCGAGGAAGGCTCCCCACATTCCTGCTTCCCAACCGTGGACGCGGTCGCGGGCGCGCGACCCCATCGGCCGCGAAATCAGCGACATCGGTCGGAAGAGGACCAACCCAACCACTTCCAGGACCAGCCCAACGACCGTCGTGACCACGTGGCGAATCACGGTCGCGACGAACTTCACCGGCGCCAAGAGTATGGAGAGAATGGACGACATTGACCTGTTCCGATCACCTCTTGGCCGCCGCCAACTGTCGACGCACCAGCCGGGAATACAACCCGTCCTCCGAAACTAACGCTTCGTGCTGTCCGATTTCAACTACCTTGCCATCCTCGAGCACCACAATCTGGTCTGCGTCACGAACCGTCGACAGTCGATGCGCAATCACCAGCGTCGTCCGATCCGACATCAGCTCGTCCAGCGCATCGCGCACGAGTCGTTCGTTGAGACCGTCCAGGTGCGAGGTCGCCTCATCGAGGATTAGCACCGGGGCATCCTTGAGCAACGCCCGGCCAATCGCGACTCGTTGCCTCTGACCGCCGGAGAGCTGCGCTCCACGTTCTCCAACTGGTGTGTCGAGGCCTTCGGGCAAGGACTCGACGAAATCAGCGAGTCCAGCCCGCTCGATCGCGAGCGCAAGCTCGGCGCTGCCTGCATCCGGCTTCGCGACGAGCAGGTTGTCTCGAATCGAAGCGTTGAACAGGTACGTGTCCTGCGCGACGAGCGCGACTTGCCCGCGCAACTCGTCCAGACGGTAGGTTCGCAGGTCGGTGTCCTCGAGCGTGATTCGGCCGTCTTGCGGATCCCAGAACCTCAGGAGCAAGTGCGCGGCCGTCGTTTTCCCCGCGCCCGACGGTCCGACCAGCGCCACCGTGCCGCCTGGCCGAAGGTCGAAGGAGACCTCGTCCAGGGCTGCACGAGGCGTGTCCTCATAAGTGAACTCCACCGACGCGAATGCTCCCTCCGAAACACCGACGCTGGGATCAGGCGATGCCACTTTGTCTGATCCTGGACCATCCACGACCGCAACCGTCTCGGAGTGGACCGCGGTCAACCGACGCGTCGCGCCGAGCGTGTCACCCAGTCGCCGACCTACCTGCGCCAACTCAGCGACCGGCATGAAGGCGCCCATCGCCAGAAGCGTGAGCAGCGGCGCGAGCGATGAATCGATGTCCCCACCGACGGCGAGCGCTCCGCCGATTGTCAACACGGCGAGCCCACCGAACCCAGTCAGGCCCTCGAGGAGCGTCCGCTGGGTGGAGATCTGCCGATTGAACCCACCTCGAATCGGCATGTACTCCCGCATTAGCCCCTCGAACTCGGCCTTGCGCTCAGGCTCTCGTTGGAAAGCGGTGACCTCGCGCAGACCCTGCAGTGTGTCGACCATGTGCGCGTTCAACGCGCCCAGATGATCGCGCGATCGCGACCCCAAACTGTCCACGATGCGCCGAGTGAACAACGGACTGAGCGCCGCAAGAATCAATAGCGGCGCGAGTCCGAGTCCCAACCGCCAGTCAACGACCAACAACGTGATCAGCGCGGCTCCAGGGACCACGACGCTGACAAACGCATTCGCGATCGTGTGCGCGAAGAAGTACTCGACCGTCTCCACATCTTGCGTCGCCATCGAGACCAGGTCGCCCGTCCGACGGCGCAGCAAGTAGGCCGGTGCCAGTTGGTCGAGTTTGCGGAATAGTTCAATTCGCATGTCCGCCAGCAGCCGGAACGCCATGTCGTGCGAGACCCAGTTCTCGAGGAATCGGAACAGACCAGTCAGAATCGCCACCACGATCAGCAGCGCCGCGAGCAATGTGATCGACTCACCGTCACGCACATTGGAGACCATCAACGCACCGATCACTCCAACCGCAATCGCGCCAAAGAAATGCGCGACGCCAGTCAAGAAGGACAACGTGGTCTTGAACCAGTACGGGGCCGCCAGTGTCAGCAGTCTGGCCGATGTCTCACGCCAGCCCATGCCCTCGGCGCGGATGATCGCTTCACTGGTGCCAGATTTCCCATCTGGCATCGTGATCGAGCTCGCGATCGTCGCGTCGCTACGAGAAGCTTGCGTGCCGACCGGAACATCATCGACGAAGCCGGCCATACCGGGATCGGCCATCTGGCCGGCCATGAGCCAGTCGTACACGCCTCCGGCCGCTAGGAGCGTCTCATGGTTTCCGCGTTCGACCAGCCGACCTTCATCGAGGACCAAAATCTCGTCGCAGTCGCGCACACTGGACAGTCGGTGCGCCATGATCAGCGTCGTCCGACCCTGCATCAGTCGATCCAGCGCCGACTGAATCGTCGCTTCGTTTTCTGCGTCAACGCTCGAGAGCGCCTCGTCGAGAATCAGCATCGGCGCATCGCGCAGGAGCGCCCGCGCGATGGCGATCCGTTGACGCTCGCCGCCCGACAGTCGATGCCCACGCTCGCCGATCACCGTCGCATAGCCTTCCGGCAGCGCGCTGATGAACTCGTGCACATTTGCCGCCTCCGCCGCGGCGCGGACTTCGTCCTGCGACGCGTCAGGCTTGGCGAACTGGAGGTTTGCCAGCACCGTTCCGTGGAACAGATACGTGTCCTGCAACACGACCGCCATCTGCGCGCGGATATCGGCGAACCGCAGCTCATTGAGGTCGCGGCCTCCGAGTCGGATGGTTCCGTCCTGCGGCGTATAGAGACGCTGCAAGAGCCACACCAGCGTCGACTTCCCAGATCCGGACCGTCCCACCACGCCGACACGTTTGCCAGGTTCGACTGTGAACGAGACATCGCTCAGCGCCGGTCGACGTCCCGTCGGATAGCTGAAGTTCACGTTCTCGAACTCAATCCGAGGTTCCAGTTGCTCAACTCGCTCGACCTCTGCATCGGGTGTCAGCGGCGTCGCCCGATCGACATCGAGCACGCTCTCGGACGCAGCCACGCCGAGCAGTCCTTGGTGAAACAGTTGGCTCAGCTCTCGCAGCGGTCGGAAGACCTCAACCCCGAGCATCAGCACGACCAACAGCTCGGCCAACTCCATCGACCCGCTCTCGACTCGCAACGCCCCCACGTAGAGCGCCACAGCCGCACCGACCGTGATCGCCAGAATTGTCAAGCCCTGCGCCACCGCGTTCTGGAAGAGCACGCCCATCGTCGAGCGAAACACCTCTTGAGCACGCTCTGCCAGCTCCAGACCCCGACGTCCGCTTTGGCCGAACGCCTTCAGCGTGGCCAAGCCTTGCACCGAGTCCAGAAAGTCCGCCGCGAACGATCCGTAGGCATCGCGCCGACGCAGCGACGCCTCAGCGTTCTTTTGCTTCAACAACTGTGGCAGGACGAGCGTGACCAGGGCGAAACCGAAGTAAATCGCCGCGACCGGCAGGTCGAGGAAACCCATGAACACGAAAATCCCGATCGGCGCGATCGCCGCCACGATTAGCTGCGGCAGATACTGACCGAAGAAGGTCTCAAGCTGCTCAACGCCCTCGATCACGCCGACGGTGACATCGCCCGTCCGCTGCCGATCAAAGTGTGATGGCCCCAGCCGCGCCACCTGATCGAAGAGTCGCTGGCGCAGTGCAAACTGCACCTCGAGCGCCGTGCCATTGGCGATCTCTTCCTTGGCATAGAGAAACACCGACCGCGCCACGATCGTTGCTGCCGCCGCGACAATCAGCGGAACCAAGTCGGAGAAGCTGTCGCCCTCGAAGATTCTCGCGCCGATCCATCCCAGCAGCGCCAACCGAGCCACCCCGGCCGTCACCGCGAGCAGTCCCACGCTCACCGCCAGCGCGATGCGCCAGCGCACGCCCTCGGTGAAGCGCCAGAGGTCCCAGGAAAATGTCATGACGTCGCCAATATCGTCGGCGATGCTCACCAGACGACCGAGCTCGCGAGGATGCGAGTTCGTTCCTCAGCTTCCAGGATACCGAGCCACCACTTAGCCCTGCTCAGCACGGCCCGACATCGCGATTAGCCGGTCCGACGTCGCCTCCGAGCCATCGCCAGCGTCGACCCTGACAACGCCCCGGTGACAGCCGCAACAGCAATCGCGGCCTGCCACGCTGTCAAGCCCGAGCCGGCCAACAGACCACCAGTCCCGGTTCCCGGCGGCGACTGCGGTCGTACCGTCGAGCTCCCGCTTGCACCATCCGACGGTTCCCCGTCCGATTCCTCGTCATCGCCCTCGGCACCGTCTTCATCATCGGGTTCTTCCGTGGGCGACTCCGAGTCGGGGCCATCGTTGGGCGTGTCGTCGTCCGGAGGATCACCATCCGGCGAATCGTCACCAGGAGGGTCGTCACCGGGCGGGTCGTCACCGGGCGGGTCGTTATCGTCGTCATCATCGCCTGGAGGGTCGTCCTCGTCCGGAGGACCAGTGGGTGGATCCTCTTCGTCGGGAGGATCAGTGGGCGGATCATTCTCATCATCTGGATCGGTGGGCGGATCGTCTTTCTCATCTGGATCGGTTGGTGGATCGACCGGCGGATCGGGCGGATCGACCGGTGGATCGGGCGGATCGACCGGTGGATCGGGCGGATCGACCGGTGGATCGGGCGGATCGACCGGTGGATCGGGCGGATCGACCGGTGGATCGACCGGTGGATCGGGCGGATCGACAACCGGGTTCTTCACCTCGAGCTCAATGTTTACCGTGCACCGATTCCACTGCCGATCCGCTTGCCGACCACCGACGAAGAAGATCGCGTCGCAGACCCCCTTCTCCAGCAATGCTGCGTCCACATTGAGCGACCAGTGGCCATGCTCATCGTTCACCTGACTCGCGGCGATCGTCTGTCCATTGACGCGAATCTCGACGTCTGTGCCCTTCGGGGCAGGCTCCCCATCGACGATCGCCAGACCCTCAAATTGGTACTCGCGGACCGGCTGCTGTGCGTTCGCGGCCCTGAGTCCGAACAAGCCGTAGGCAACAGCAACGACCAAACCCACCACGGCCAAGAGTGCCTGCGTGCGCGGCCTAAGCCAACTGCCTCGTCTGGGCCTGAGTCCGACTTGCATCACGCAGCACCCCTCCCCGCTCTTCTTCACCCGTCGCGTCAGGTCAATACGTTGAAGAGTGCAGCATCCCGCGGGAACCCTCAACTTGCGGCGTTACCGATTCCCTACCGAGTTTGCATTGGGGCAATGAAAGTCCCTGGTCGACGTCGCCCGCAGCCCCTACGTGACAGAACAACGTAATCCCAGGATGAATTACAACAACGCTTGGTCACCTGGACGAACGCGTATCACCTAGGTAACGCTTGGTCTCGCCAACCGGTCGTGTCCGCCATAGTCTCAAGCTCAACGCGAGTAAGGCCGAAGCCACGAACGCCAACGGAGGGACCAAGATGATCGAAGCACTGATCGCGATCGCCATCTTCGTATGGTTCGCATGCGCGGCGGCGGCCAGCGTGCGAGTCGCCAATCACAGTAGTCTGGGCCTAGAGTGGGTCGCGCTGACAATGCTGCTCGGTCCCATCGGCCTCATGTTCGCCCCAATGCTCGCCCCCCGCTAAGCCACCGCCACGCCCCCGTCCCCGACGCGATCGGGAAGCCGCTCGACTCCCCTCCCTCCCCCCTCCTCCCTTTCCCTCCCTTCTGATCCCCTCTCCCTCTGGGAGAGGGTTAGGGTGAGGGTTCCTCCCGTGACCGAAGCATTCCCGTCCCCGACGTGATCGGGGACCCGCTCGGCCTCCCCCGACGCCCACTCCCCCATCCCCCCCGGCTGCCCCTCTCATCCCAATGTTCCCGCGCAAGCGGGAATCTGTTCCCCTGCCTCAACGACCAAAGCACTCCCTATGAGAGTGTCTCACTTGGCGGCCATGGCAACGCTCGTCGCGCTGCTCGGCGCGATGTCCGTGGCTCTCCCTTCGGCAGGTGCTCAGGCCAGAAATCACTCCTTCGGTGCTTGCTCAGAATCGATGACGAGTTACCTGCTGATCGGGGACTCCTGCACGATCGGCTCGGTCGTGGACACTTCTGTTGTGACATCGACCAATGAGTCGGTCGTGGCCGAACCTACCACCACCACTGCTACGGCCAGCGGGCTTGGAATGACTACGGTCACTGTCACGGACACCGATGACGCGTCGATCAACCGCACCTACGAGATTCAAGTGATTGCTGCCCCGACGTTGACGGTGACGTTCGACGATTCGGATGCGACGGTGAAGGCAGGGAAGGAAGTCACTGTAGGGATCGCTGTTAGGGCAGTCGCAGACGCGATAGTTGCCGATACGGACGTCACGTTGAAGGCACCAAACACCGGCGTTTACTTCCTAGGCGGAAATGACAGCACATCCCAGGTCGCACGGCTATCTGGGGATATTCTGCGTTCCGTGACCGGAGGTATGGCGACCTCGAACACCAAACTCCAGACTGCCGGAGCACCGGACGGTGAGTACGTGATTACTGCCACTCTGGGTAGTGATCTTGGCGGCCTGAAGAAGGGCAACTACACCGCGACGCTGACCGTCGGTGATGCAGGTGCCGGACTGTCTTCAGCAACCTTGTCACTGGCCGCAGGCGAGACGGCGAACGCTGAGGCCGGCGGGACCGATAAGGTCAATCTGGTCGTCGAGGCGATGAACTCGCTCGGCTCCGCGGCGAACGCCGGTGATGTGAACAGCATTCTCGTCTACGCCTTCGGAGGAAACATCGATATCGCTGGCCAGGGTGCGAAGACTAACTTCAGCCAGTATGACGAAGACGACGATGGCAATACCACCGACGATGACATCGGTGCGAAGACCACACTCACGGTCAGTAAGGCGACCGCGGGGACAGTCTCTGTGCGAGTCACGGTGATTGGTGGAGCAGCTGGAACCGCCGAAACTGATGAACTCGTGCTCACCTTCGCTGGAAGCGCGAGCGCAATCAGCGTTGGCGACGCTAGTGACCAACTCGCTCGGAAGGGCGACTCGGTCATGCTCGAAGTCACCGCGACCGACAAAGAGGGCAACACCGCCAAAGTGAACGATGCTCAAATCACCGCTGTCATCAAGGACGCCGACGGCAAAACTCCTAAGAACTTGACGGTCTCTGATGCCCAAAAGTGGGTTGACAGCGATGGCGACAAGGTTAGGGACCCCGGCGAAATCGTCGATACTGCCGTGACGATCATGGTCGAATCGGACGCCAACAACGCAGCAGCAGCAGGCGACTACACCGTTGAGGTCATGCTCAACAATGACGCGCAGACCAAGCAGGTTGGCATGTTCACCGTGGTCGGCGTTGCAAACAGCATCGAAGTCTCCGTTGATAGCGCTGAAGTCGAGCTCGGCGATGTGGTTACTGTCACCGCGACAATCACCGACGCCGATGGCAACCCGATCGCTGATGACGACGCAGCCAAGGCTGGAAATGTCGAGTTCACCAGTGCTGGGGCTCTGGAACTGAGCGGATTCGGTGCCTCCGGCGGCGTTGTTACCAAGCACGCCAAAGACGGCGAAGCTACCGCAAGATTCGTGGTCACCAAGGGCAGCGGAACCGCAGTGATCTTGGTCGACCATGGCTCAGCAACCGGTACAGCGACCGTCATGAGTGCACCGGTCGAAGCCGAAGCGATGCCTGAGGAGGAGGCCTCGGTCTCTTGTCTGTCAGAGCTGAGTGGCTTTGCTACTTGGAGCTGTGGTGTTGAGGCTGATGCCTCTGCGATCTTTGACATGGTCACGGGTCGTGGTGTGAGTGCTATCCATCTGTGGAATGGTTCCACTTGGGTACGCTACTCCGTCGTCGATGATGCCATGGTGCCGGGCTCGAGTGACTTCATGGTCACTGAGAACGACATCCTCTACATCAGCAACTAGGGACTAGCGTCCGCTCCCCTCGCCTGTCGAGGGGAGCGGCGACCCCAAGCGGGTCCCCGATCAATTCGGGGACTGGGAACGAAAGGATGCTGAGATGAAACAGCACAGACTGATGTCGAGGGTTGGAGCGTTGGTGTTGGGACTCGCTGTTGCTATTGCAACGTTGAGCCTTGCCAGCGCGCAGCAGGAACCTCCGCATAGGTTCTACGGACACGGTGCTACTGCCGGTGACACTATTGGTGTCCACATGAATGATGACGATCTCACACTGATCGCGTCGGCGACTGTTGATGAGAACGGTTCTTGGTACATCGACGTGGATCGCGATGAGGCCGAGGACGTTGTGTTCTCGATCAACGGTGCCGTCGCCGACTCTGAGGTCACCTCACAGGGCGCCGGTCAGGACGCTGTCACGCTTACGGCCATGGCCATGGAGGACGACTCCATGATGGACGAGGGTGATGACGGTGAGATGTCCGAGGACGACGAAACCATGATGGAGGATGACGGCGAGATGTCCGAAGACGGCGACTCCATGATGGATGAAGATTCGATGGACGAAGACGGCCACATGGATGACTCGATGGCGGACAACGGCTACCCGGCGACGGGTTCCGGTGGTCTGGCTGCTGATGGTGGCGTTTCGGCGGGCCTGGTTGGTCTGTTGATTGCTCTTGGTGCAGCGGCGATCGCTGGGATTGGCGTTCGTCGGGTGCGGCATCGGGCGTAGTCCGATGGCCGAGGGGCCCTCACCCTAACCCTCTCCCTCAGGGAGAGGGGATCAGAATGGGGAGTGGGGAGTCCTCAGAGGGAGCAGGAGGTGGGGTCGCAAGGCCCCGCCTCTTGTCGTTTGTGCGGCCGGAGCAGGTCCCCGATCGAGTCGGGGACTGGGAAGTGGGTGTCGGCTGGTGCCATAGCAGGTCCCCGATCACGTCGGGGACGGGGGTATGGGTGTTGGGCGAGGCCCGAGCGGGTCCCCGCTCGGGGGCGGGGGCAAGTGTCATAAGGGCCTTGGGGACTTTTGAGACAGTCTCAGTGGGTAGTTCTTCTCTTTTTCGCTCGTTGTGTAGCCTAGAATCCGATTCAGACTGATACCATTCGTGTTGGAAAAGGGGTGAGGTATGCCAAAGCAAACTGACGCGACGACCGAGGAGGAAACTGAGGAACCTGTTGCCGTGCGCGACGGCGAGGAGCTCAGCGCCGAGGAGCTTGAGGACGTTGGTGGTGGCTCTGGCGTCGGCAAGCGCATTTCCTTCAAAAGCTCGCAGCAGTCGTGGCAGTCAACGACCGGCTAGGGCACTTCCCGATCCGCAACGGGCAGTCAGAATTTGAGAACAGGTGCAGGATGGCAAAGCAAACAGACAGTCCAACCAAGGACAAGGCCGAGGAAACTGTCGACGTGCGCGTCGATGAGGAACTCAGCACCGAGGAGCTCGAAGACGTCAGCGGCGGCTCCGGCTCCGGCAAGCGCAGTGCCTTCAACAACGCGCAGCAGTCGTGGCAGGCAACGATCGACTAGGGCACTTCCCGGTTCACAACGGGCAGTCAGAATTTGAGAACAGGTGCAGGATGGCAAAGCAAACAGAGAGTCCAACCAAGGACAAGGCCGAGCAAACTGTTGACGCCAAGGTCGACGAGCTCAGCACTGAGGAGCTGGATCAGATCAGCGCCGCCGGCAAGGCGGGCTCGTCTGCGTCATCGCACTCGTATCACAACCAGGGCATGGGATCGTCGTCGAACAAGAAGTAGCTCAATGGAGTCCAGCAGGGATATCGCCATGACCGAGCGCAAGAGCAACCAGGTCGATGAGCCGAAGCCCGACGACCGCGAGCTCTCTCCTGAGGAGCTCGATCAGGTCAGCGGCGGCGGACACAAGGGCACGGCCACACCCGGCCAGAACACAGCGGGCTCGCCGCCGACGCCGCTAGGCACCGGTCCTGCCAACCTCTAAGACGCGCCGCGTCCCGCCTTGGAGCATCGCGCGCCAAGGTCGAGACGGGCCGTCGCCCAACGAGGTCCGTTTGGCGAAGGAAACTTGCCGTTTCCGCTATAGCCACGCATAGCGTTTTCGATCACCGCGTTAGCCTGACCCTAGCTCGGCTCCCGACCTTGAGCCGACGGAGGGTGTTCTGCGATGTCCGAGCGTCGGCGGCTGTTTCGCGACGAAGCTTTCGCCCGCCGCGGACGCAGCGAACCGATCGATGGTCTGCTCCGCATTACCGCTCCGCACGAGTGGCTCTTCTTGGCGATGCTCGGCTGTGCGATGCTCGCAGTCCTGCTCTGGGCTGTGTTTGGCACGATCGAACGCGGCCTCTCCGCTCCCTGCGTCTTGGCCTCAACCTCGGCTGGAGAGCCCGCCGCTGAGGCACAACTCTCCTCAGACGAGGCGCGACGGGTCGAGGTCGGGATGGCGGCGCGAGTCAGCCGAGTTGGTGTCGACGGAGCGCTCGACGGTGAGGTTTCCCAGGTCGCGATCGAAACCTCGGACGCCAACGAGCGCCGAACTCTAATCCGTGTCAGCCTGTCGGCTGTGCCGTCGGCCTCATTGTCGGCCTCATCGTTAGAAGGGTGGCGCGACGGCGACAGCTGCGACCTGCGCATCGTGACCAGCCGCGAATCGCCGATTCGACTGATCGCTGTGATCAGCGCAGCTCCACTCGGGCTGGAGTAACGGCCGTGGCGATCCTCTCCAGACCAACCAGGCCATCCTTCCGCCGACGTCGGCTGCGCACGCCGATGATCCCGCAGCTCGAGGCAGCCGAATGCGGTGCGGCCTCGCTCGGAATTATCCTCGCGCACCTCGGACGTTGGGTCCCGCTCGAGGAGTTGCGCGAGGCCTGTGGCGTCAGCCGCGATGGCTCCAATGCCGCGGGCATTGTCCGCGCCGGTGAGCGTTACGGCCTCCGCATCCGCGGGTGGCGCAAGGAGGTCGAGTCGGTCAGCGATGTCAATCTTCCCGCCATTCTGTTTTGGGAATTCAACCATTTCCTCGTGCTCGAGGGGATCTCCGAGGATCGCTTCCACCTCAACGATCCCGCCAACGGCCGACGCACGGTGAGCCGCGAGACCTTCAGCGAGGCGTTCACTGGAATCGTCCTCACGGCTGAGCCAACGGAATCGTTCCGACCCGGGGGCGAACCGCCCAATATTTGGCGCGCGCTGTGGCCTTGGCTCCGCGAGGCTCGGGGCGCGCTGGCCTACGTCATGCTGGCCGGTCTGCTGCTCGCGATCCCGGCGCTCGCGCTGCCGATCCTGCTGAGCATATTCGTCGACGACGTCCTCATCGGCGGCGAGCGCGATTGGGGAGGTTGGATCGTCGGCGCGATGTTGCTCGCTGGTCTCACGGTCTACGTGCTCACCTGGCTGCAACAGGTGATGCTGCGCAAGATCACGATCCAGCTCGCCGTGACCCAGTCGCAGCGACTGCTCTGGCGGCTCTTCCGCCTACCCACGCAGTATTTCGCGCATCGCTTCGCTGGGGACCTCGCTTCCCGACTCAGCCTCGTCGACCAGATCGCCGCCGGCGCAGCGCAACAGCTCGTGGGTGTGGTCGTCGAGCTAATCATGAGCGCCCTCCTGTTCGCGCTGCTCGTCGTCTATGACCCGCTGATCGGCTTGATCGTGCTCGCGATTGCCGTTGGCAATGTGCTGGTGGCGCGGGTGCTGAGCCAGCGTCGGCTGGACCAGAATCGACAGCTGCGTCGCGAGCAGGCGTTGCTCTTCGGGATCGAGACGGCCGGACTTCGACAGATTGACTCGCTCCGTGCCACTGCTGCCGAGAACGACTTCTTCGCTCGCTGGAGCGGATACCAGGCGCGAGAGCTGTCGGCCCGACAGCGCTTCGTCGAGCTTGGCTACGTCAATGCTGCGTTGCCTCGACTGTTCATGCTCATGGGCGGGATGGCCGTGCTCGGACTCGGCGGATGGCGCGTGATCGAGGGCGACCTCACGATCGGTGAGCTGATCGCGGTCTACGTGTTGGCTGGCAACTTCCTTGCACCGATCGGACGCTTCGTCCAGTTCGCTGACTCCTTCCAGCTGCTCGAGGCCGACCTGCAACGCGTCGCCGACGTCCTCGGCGCTGAGGAAGACGTAGCGCTGACCGCCGCCGAGTCGTCGCAGCGGGATCGCCAGAACGGCGCGGTGGCTAGCCTCAACGGTCGGCTCCGACTCGCCGGCCGACTTGAGCTGCGTGACATCCGCTTCGGTTACCGACGCAACGCCGACCCGCTGATCGACGGCCTCAGCCTGACGATCGAGCCCGGTCAGCGGGTCGCCATTGTCGGGCCAACCGGTTCCGGCAAGTCGACCCTGCTGCGACTCTTGACTGGCGAATACACCCCTTGGTCGGGCGAGATCCACTTCGACGGCGTGCCAATGCGCGATGTTCCGCGCTCCGTCCTGACTGCGTCTTTGGCGACGGTCGACCAGCAGATCGCGCTCTTCGACGGAACGATCCGCGACAACCTGACGATGTGGAACGCTGCCATCGCCGAGGCGGATATGGTCGCCGCCGCACGCGACGCCATGATTCACGACGAGATCGTCGGGCGGAGCGGTGGCTACGACGCCCACGTCCAGGAAGGTGGTCGGAACTTCAGCGGCGGACAGCGCCAACGTCTCGAGATCGCACGGGCGCTCGTCAATCGACCGTCGCTGCTCTTCCTCGATGAGGCAACGAGCACGCTCGACGCAGTCACCGAGCAGCGGATCGACGACGCACTGCGCCGACGCGGCTGCTCCTGCCTGATTGTGGCGCACCGACTCAGCACGATCCGCGACTGCGACCAGATCATCGTGCTCGATCAGGGACGGGAAGTGCAGCGTGGCGTCCATGAGGATCTGATCGCCGATCGCGACGGCATCTACGCCCAACTGGTGCAGTCCCAATGACGACTCACCAACCCACCGACACTCACCAGCAATCCCGACTCGTGAGCTTTGCGCTCAGCGAGGGTGAGGCGGTCACCAGCGCCGCCAACCAACCGATTACGCTCGACGATCCGTCAGTCGCCTACCTCGTGATCGACGGTGCGGTTGATGTGTTTCTGTTTGAGCAAACGGACGGTCTCACCAGCTCATCCGCACGACACATCGTTCGCGCCGAGACGGGACAGCTGCTCTTCGGAATTGGCTCGCACGACACGCCGTTGGTCGCTATCGCCAAGGGACTGCCGGGCGCGCGATTGGCCAAACTGCGGAGACCGGCGCTTGCGGCGCGCGAGTTCGCGGATGAGCTCGCCGACCTGGTCGACCGCTGGGTCAGCGCGATCGGTGGTGCCGTGGCGGCGAGAATCGATCCTCGACCACGTCCGACGCTCGTGGTTGACCCAGCTAATCCTTCCCCGATCGACGCTGACGCGAACAGCGTGATTTCGACCCGCGCTGCAGCGGTGGTCTGGATCGGTGTTGACCAGGGTGAGTCCGCATTTCTCGGCACGGAGACTCCATCGCCCGACGGCATCGGACTCGCTCCGCTCAGCTTCGATACGTGGCTCACGCTCTCGGCCGAGTCGGCGCTCGACGTGCTCAGCTCGCGCCAGCTTGCGCAATCGGGACGGCTGCTGCAGGCGCTGGACGAGTTTCATGCGCTCGCAATTGGTGCCGAGCAGCTCAATCGACTGCTGCTCCAGGCCGACGTCGTCAACGAGCAGACGGCGCGCGAGGCGCTCCGTCGTCGGGACGCCGAGCAGGCTCGGGCCGGGCTCGATCAGCTTCTCGCCCGCGAGCGTGACACGGTCGCCCCCGATGGCTCGGCGCTGATGTCGGCGCTCGCATTGATCGGCAAGCACGAAGGCCTGCGTTTCCAGCGACCGACTCCACAACCAGGCTTGGTCGCGGAGGAGCCGACGCTCGCCGCGGTGTTGAGCGCATCGGGAGTTCGCGCGCGACAGGTGCGCCTCCAACCGGAGGATCGTTGGTGGCTCGGCGACAGCGGCGCCATGCTCGGCTTCCTCGGCGAGGAACGTCGGCCAGTGGCGCTGTTGCCGCACTGGAGCGGGCGCTATCGGATGATCGATCCGACCAGCGGAGGGCGAGTCCGAGTGGATGAGTCGCGCGCTGCCCAACTCCACTCCGATGCCTGGCTATGCTATCCAACGCTGCCCACGCAGCGCCAGGTCGGCGCGACTGATCTCGCCCGCATCGGCGGACAAGGCGCCGCGGGGAGCTTCGCACGCTTCGCGCTGACGGGACTGCTGGCGGCGCTGCTGTTGCAGGCGCCAGCGATCGTCGTCGGTGTCCTCACGGACTGGGTGCTCGCCTCCGCCGCTGGCGACATCCTGCTCCAACTGATGATCGCGCTGGGCGCCTTCGGTGTCGTGGGCGTGCTGTTCCAGGTGCTGCAAGGCACCTCGATGATGCGCCTCGAGGGACGCGGCGCAGCTCGCGTCAGTGCTGCCGTCTGGGACCGACTGCTCACGCTCTCACCGACCTTCTTCCGTCGCTTCACCGCCGGCGAGCTCGCGATCCGCATGGCGACATTCCAGCTCATGCGGGACCAGATCTCGGGCGTCGTCGCGAATGCGCTGCTCTCGTTCGTCTTTCTTCTGCCGACGCTGGCGATCCTCTTCTTCTACGATGTCACGCTCGCTCTGGTGAGCATTGCGTTGGCCGTCGCGATGATGCTCCTCACGGCGATTATGGGACTCTGGCAACTCCGACCACAACGACGCGGATTCGCCGCCGAGCGTCGGCTGGCTGGCGAGCTGCTGCAGTTCATCAATGGGATCAGCAAGCTCAGAGGCGCGGGCGCCGAGCCGTCGGCTTTCGCCGCCTGGGCCCGCCACTATCGCGAGCAACATCTCGCTGGCATTCAGATCTCGCGACTGAACGAACACCTCGTCTCGCTCAGCGCCGCGACGCCCGTACTCGTCGGCGCAGCGCTGTTCGCAGTCGCGCTCTCCCGCGACGCCGATGATCTCCAGATCAGCGACTTCCTCGTCGTCTACGCAATCGCGATGACGTTCTTCGTGGCTGCCGCCAACCTCGGGCGCTCGTTCGAAGCGATCGCCGCCGCGCTGCCCGGCTACGAGCAGGTCAAGCCAGTGCTGGACGAGCTGCCCGAGACCGGCGCGCTCAGCGGCGCCCCGATCTCACCGCAGGGCGATGTCCGCTTCGACCACGTCAGCTTCCGTTACCGGCCTGACACGCCATTGATCGAGGACGTTTCAATCTCCGCGCGGGCGGGCGAGTTCATCGCCATCGTGGGCGAATCGGGCTCGGGCAAGAGCACGCTGATGCGGCTCGCGCTGGGGCTCGAGGATCCGACCGCTGGCAGCATCTACTACGACGGTCGCGACCTCGCCTCGCTCGATCGTCAGGCGCTTCGACGCCAGCTCGGTGTGGTCATGCAAGACGGCGCACTGCAGCCGGGCAGCCTGCTCGACAACATCATCGGCATGGGCGACGAGCTCACGATCGAGGACGCGTGGCGCGCCGTGCGTGAGGCCGCCATCGAGGACGAGATCTCGCAGATGCCGATGCAGCTCTACACGGTCGTCACCGAGGGTTCGGCCACCTTCTCGGGCGGACAGACCCAGCGCCTCCGGATCGCCGCGGCGCTCGTCCGCAATCCGCGGGTCATCTGGCTCGACGAGGCGACCAGTTGGCTCGACGCCCGTAGTCAGGCGCAGGTGATGCACGGCATCGAGCGGCTCGCCGCGACTCGTATTGTGATCGCGCATCGCATCTCGACGATCCGCCAAGCCGACCGCATCTACGTCATGCAACAAGGCCGCGTCGTCCAAGTCGGAGACTTCAACGAGCTATCAAACGTCGAAGGTCCCTTCCGCCACCTGATCGAGCGCCAACTCACCTAAGCATGAGCCACTAAACCAAGCGCCATACCCGCACCGCCCCGGCTGCCGCCCTCCCCGTCATTCCCGCGCTCCGCCGCGGGAATCTCGATCCGCGCGGCAACCCTGACGCGCAGAAGGCGCAGAGACCTCATCCCGCTCGCCAAGAAGACAACAGCCCAGGAAGAACAGAACCACAAACGCCGTGATGTCAGGAAGTCGTGGTGGAGATAGGGGGACTCGAACCCCCGACCTCGTCGTTGCGAACGACGCGCTCTCCCAGCTGAGCTATATCCCCACGCGGATGCCGAGCATCCTCAGCCTACATTGGCAATCGACTCTGATTCAATTCGGCGAGTCATCGTCGGCCAACAAGCCGTCAGGCAGGTCGACCGTCATCGTGCCCTGGTCAACATCAACGCCGACCACCACGTCACGGAGCGCAGGCACCAGCAGATCTCGACGCTCACCTCGGTCGACGATGTAGACGTCATTGGCGCCGGTTTGCAGCACTTCTCGAACCGTGCCGAGGGCTGCGCCGTCGACGTCGACCACCTGCAGTCCCTCAATCTCGTCGAGGTACCAGAACGGCTCAGTCGCGGCGGGACGTTCGTCCTCGGGAACCTCGATCAGCTCGCCGCGGAGCGCTTCCGCGGCATCGCGATCACCAACGCCGTCGATGTAGAGGTAGACGCGACCGCTCTGCCAGTTCGTGTGGGTCACGGTCCGTGGCAAGCCCGAGACGAATATTCGCGCACCGGGGTCGAAACGTTCTGGGAAGTCGGTGAGGGGGAGCGCCTTCATCTCCCCCTTGAGGCCGCGCGGACGTTCAATCACGCCGATGGCGCGGTAGCCATCGCGCGGCATCCGATCAGCCGGCTGTGATCGTCCGAGCCTGAACGCCATCAACTGCGTGCTTCTACAGCGGAATCGAACGTGTCAGCGAATGTCAAGTGTGGCGTCGACCGCTCGCGTGTGACCGGCGACCGAGAGCAGTGTGCGCATCGCGGTGGCCAACCGACCTTCGCGACCGATAATTCGGCCCATGTCGTCCTCGTGGACGTTGAGCTGAATGACAACCCGATCTCCGTTCTCCGCCCGTTCCACTCGTACCGCATCGGGTTCGTCAACCATCCACTTGGCGACGTATTCGACAAATTCTTCCATCAGTGATCTCGTTTGCTTCGTTGGTTGCAGCTACTCCGCTGCGGCAGCCGCAGCTGCCTTCTTGGCGTCGGCACGCTTGCTGCGAGGCTTCGCTTGCCAGGGCGCGATCAGATCCTCTTTGGCCAGAAGCCGATGCACCGTCTCGGTCGGCTTGGCGCCGTGAGACAGCCAGTGCTTGACGCGTTCGCCATCGACGCTGAACGTCGCGGGATCGGTCAGAGGGTCGTAGTGGCCAAGGCTCTCGACGAAGCGGCCATCGCGCGGTTTGCGCGAATCCTGGACGACCACGCGATAGAACGGTCGTCCCTTGCGCCCGTGTCGGGCCAATCGAATTTTCAGCATGTGCTCAGCTCTACCTGCATCCTGTTCTTCGGTCGGTCAATACATTTCAGCGTAGCTGTATCTCGCGCTTGGCGCTGTGATCGCCGAGACCTATCGGCGCCCGGCCAGCGAGCGAGCGCCGGGAACGTTCGGCACCTTGCCCGAGGCAAGGTCCTTCATGATCCCTTTGGCCTGCTTGAACTGATTCAGGAGCTGATTGACCTCCTGCGGAGATGTGCCGCTGCCTTTGGCGATCCGTCGGCGGCGGGAACCGTTGATCATCTCGGGCTTGCGACGTTCCTCCGGCGTCATCGAGAGCACAATCGCTTCGAAGTGTCGGAAGAAGTCGTCGTCGATCTCGTCAACTTCGATCTGGTTCTTGATCTTGCCGAGACCGGGAATCATGCCCACGAGCTGAGAAATTGGTCCCATCTGTCGGACTTTGCCGATCTGGTCGATGAAGTCCTCAAGATCGAAGTCGCCGTCTTGCAGCCTCCGACGCCACACTTTGGCGTCCTGATCGCCGAACTCCTCTTGCGCGCGCTCGACGAGGGTGGACATATCGCCCCGTCCGAGGATGCGTCCCGCGAGACGGTCGGGGTGGAACGTCTCTAACGCGTCGGGCCGCTCGCCCACGCCGAGGAACTTGATCGGCGCGCCAGTGACGGCGCGAATCGACAGCGCCGCGCCGCCGCGAGCGTCTCCGTCCATCTTGGAGAGCACCACGCCGCTGATCCCCACTGCCTCATCGAAGGCGGACGCCGCATTGACGGCATCCTGGCCCGACATTGCATCGGCAACAAGCAGGACCTCCGTCGGTTGGAAGCGGTCACGCAGTTCCGTGATCTCCGCCATCATGGCGTCATCGATGTGCAACCGACCGGCGGTGTCGACAATCACCGTGCCGGCCCCGATCTGCGCTGCGCGCGCGAGACCCTGCTCGACAATCTTGACAGGCTTCTCATTCGCCCCAAGCTCGAAGACTTCAATATTGAGCTGTTTTCCCAACGCCTGGAGCTGGTCGATCGCGGCTGGTCGGTAGACGTCCGCAGCGATCAGCAGCGGTCGATCCCCAGCCTTCCGCGCCCGCAGTGCGAGCTTGGCCGATGTCGTCGTCTTGCCGGAGCCTTGCAGTCCGACCATCAGGATGATCGTCGGGCCCTGAGCCGCGCGCTGCAGGCTCGGAGAATCCGTCCCGAGCAGCCCGACCAACTCCTCGTTGATAATCTCGACGACGCGATTCAGCGGCGTCGGCGATTTCATCACCTCGTCGGAGCTGGCTCGGGCGCGGACGGCCTTGATGTAGTCGCGGGCGACTTTGTAGTTGACGTCAGCCTCGAGCAAGGCGAGGCGCACCTCTCGCAGCGCTGTTTCGAGGTCTTTCTCAGAGATCGCACCGCGCCTGCCCAATGTGGTGAACACACCCTGCAGTTTGCCGCTCAGCGCCTCAAACATCGCCATCGCAATCGCCTCTTCCTGGCCCTCGTCCTATCCCTCACCATACCCCGCTCCCCTTGGGAGGAGGTCCTGGCAACCGTCATTCCTGCGACGACGTCGCAGGAATCTCGATCGGCTGGGCAGGGACAATGTGCTGCGGCGGGCGCACCAATCGTGTTGCGAGCTGGTGCTGGAATCGGCGAGATACCCGCGGCGTTGCGCGGGTGTCTCGGACTCGTGTCAGGTATGACGGCCTTTGGTGACGAGCCTTTGGCTAGGCCGACACCGCGCGCGGACTGCGAACGCGTTAGGACAGCCCGGCCACGGCCATTCGTACGCACAGATCGCCGACTCGGACGCTGTAGCCCCACTCGTTGTCGTACCAGCTCACGACCTTCACCTGCGTGCCCTCGAGCACCATGGTCGAGAGCGCGTCGATGATCGACGAAGCCGGCGAGCCCTTGAAGTCGCTGCTCACCAGCGGTTCCTCTGTGTAATCGAGGACGCCGTTCAGAGGCGACTCGAGATCAGTGGCGGCCTTCTCGAAGGCGGCGTTGAGCTCTTCTGCGTCGGTCGCTCGTTCGGCGTCGATCACCAGGTCAACGACGGAAACAGTGCTCGTCGGCACGCGATAGGCCATGCCGTTGAGCTTGCCGTTGAGGTGCGGCAGTACCAGACCGACCGCCTTGGCTGCGCCGGTCGTGGTGGGGATGATGTTCATCGCCGCTGCCCGAGCGCGACGGAGGTCGCTGTGCACGGTGTCGAGAATCGCCTGGTCATTCGTGTAGGCGTGGATGGTCGACATAATCCCACTCTTGATGCCCACGGTGTCATCGAGCACCTTGGCCATCGGCGCGAGACAGTTCGTGGTGCAAGACGCGTTGGAGACGACGTGGTGCGCCGACGGATCGTAGGCGTCGTCGTTGACGCCAAGCACGATGGTCAGGTCCTCGTTCTTGGCCGGAGCGGAAATGACGACCTTGGACGGCCCGTGATTGAGGTGTCCGCGAGCCTTGCTGGCGTCGGTGAAGATGCCCGTGCTCTCGACCACGATCTCCACGCCGTGGTCGCCCCAAGGAATCTGACCTGGGTCCCGCTCGGAGATCACCGCGATTCGCCGACCATCGATCACCAAGTCGCCGTCGACAACATCGACCTCGCCCGGATAGCGACCGTAGTTCGTGTCGTACTTGAAGAGATGTGCGTTGGTCTCGGAGTCGGTCAAGTCATTGATCGCGACGACTTCGAGATCATCGCCGTGGAAGTCGAGCATGCCCTTGAGCACCTGTCGGCCGATACGGCCGAATCCGTTGATGCCGATTTTCGTCGTCACGAAGGTCTCCAGAATGTCTGTGGGAGGTTCAGTTCTCACGCAGGATCGCAGAGTATTGCGGTGCGCTCAAGTTCCACAGCATCGAACCGCTCAAGTTCGCTACCCAGGACAAACAACGGCAAACGTAACGACAAACCTATGGCGCAGTGTGAATCCCGATCGCAGGTCCGCAGCGCCGAGCTCCCGCTCCCTACAGCAGAATCCGCTTCGGCGCCCCCGATGGCTGACGCCGATAGTTGTCGATCAGCAGCCGCTGACGACCGCCATCGAGAATCCATTCCCCTCGACAGCGTCGTTGATCCTGCAGGATCGACTGACTCTGCCGATGCAAGCGCTGGTACTCCTGCCGATCCTCCGCCTCCACGCCGAACAGTCCGCTGCCGACCGCGAATCGGCACTGCCGATCCTGAATCACCATCTGCCAGCCCAGGAGCAGTTGCGCCCAACCGAGATGAAACGCCTCGTCGGCCCAGTTGACCAGCAGTCGTTTGTCGTGCGAGCCGTCGGCTGTGAGCAGCGCCGAGGCACCGAAGTGCGGTCGCGACAGCTCCGAGACCGCTCGATACGCGTCGGCCGTTTCGGGCGCCATCGCGATCTGCTGGCCGGCCATGTACTGACCCATCCCGATCGCAGTGGCGTGATGCTCGGCATTGTTCGACCACGCGTCGCGCAGCCAATCCTCGAACTCGACTTGCTCATCGCCCACGACCGCCTGTTCGGCGCCGAGCCATTCCATCGTCGCTCGCATCAGCGGCAACGCCGACGAGTACGAGGCTCGCGCCGTGAGCGCTCGCGCCTCAACTCCGCCGCCATACACGCGCGACCAGAAGATCAGCGCCGAGCCATAACGTCGGTTGCGGAACGATGAGCCATAAGACTGCTCCACAATCTTCCGTTGCAGCGCGAACGCGTCCTGGAGCCATCGAAGATCGAGCGGCAATGCGAACGTCGTCTCGCGGAAGGCGTCGCGCCGAGTCTGCGGTTCGTCATCGCGGGGCTTAGACAGCGCTGGAGCGTCTGACGGGAACGTGATCGGCGAGATCCGCTGCCGAGGCGGCGCAGCCGGTTCGTGGTCGCTGGGCTCGGTCATCGCGCTGCCGTCTCTGTCGTCCTCTGACGTCGCGTCTACTTTGTGGTTAGGTGGCCCTCTCGTCGCGAGCCGGCGGAGCCGCACGCGAGGCGAGCAACGCCTCCAACCAGAGCAAGAGCCGCTCGCTCTGCGCGTCGACAAACGCCCGATCCGGATGCCAGGCCCACAGCTCTCGGACCACCTCCAGCGTTGACCAGGTGCTGCCCTCCGCGCCGTGGACTATCTGTGTCAGGCGCTGAGCGAGGTCGTCCGCCGTCCAGATCAGCGGTCGCTCGTAGTCCAGCAGGCGTGTCGTCTGTGTGAGCGCCCGCATCCACCGATCGACCGTGTCAAACGCAACCTTGCGGTCCATCAGCAGCGCTCGCAGGGCCAGCACCTCGGGCAGGTCGATCACTCGCGCGGGCGGACGATCAGGCGGTGGAATCGGCTCCGGCCCGTCGTCCTCCGGGAGGAGTTCGAGCTCGGCCGTCCAGTTGTCGGCCGGGATCCGACGCAGCTCGTTGTAGACAAATGCGCCGCCAGAGCCGGTCTGCCACCACTGACGCAGACGTTCATGCCGCGTCACCGAAGGTGGCGACACGTCGGAATCTTGGCCATTGCGAGACGAATTGGAAGTTGACACGAGCCAAGGTTATCGCAGCTGGTTCTGTCGCCAGATAACGGGCGATTCTGTTGCGCCAACGTTACGGGGAATAACCGTTAACTGCCATTACGTGTCACCCACGCGATCCCCTCGCGGTGCTTGCTAGAGCGGATCCAACGCCGATGAACCTCGTCGGCAACAACTACGACTGCCCGGCGCCCCGATTGACCTCGCCGAGCACCAATGTCATCCAGAAGGAGCCCACGAGACAACATGGAACATGAAATCCAGCAGTTTCTCACCTATATGGCGGCCGAGCGCGGCGCATCAGCGAACACAATCTCGGCCTATCGCAACGACCTCGCTCAGCTGCGCTCATTCTTCCTCGAGTCGGCCACCAATGGGACCGGCGAGCAGTCGCCCGTCTCCGCCATCCGTGACATCGATGTGGTTCGCTTGCAGGAGTACATCGGACACCTCCGCGAGCAGCAGTACGCCGCCGCGACGATCGCCCGCAAGGTCGCCGCGGTCAAGAGCCTCTTCGGCTACCTCCATGGCGAGGGCCTGATCGACTTCAACCCCGCCGAGCAGCTCTCCACCCCGCGAGTCGGCCGCAGTTTGCCGCGAACCCTGACGATCCAGGAAGTCGACGCGTTGCTCGAGCAGCCCGGTCGCTGGGACACGCCGGAGGCGGCTCGCGATCAGGCGATGCTGGAGATGCTCTACGCCACCGGCATGCGCGTCTCGGAGTTTGTCTCGCTCGACCTCTCGTCGATCGAGCTGCAGGGACAGCGCGCCTCGGTGCGCTGCATCGGCAAGGGACGCCGCGAGCGATTGATCCCAATCCACGCCGCCGCGGTCTCAGCGCTGCATCACTATCTGCAAGAGGCGCGACCAAAACTGGCGCGAGGCCGTCGCGAGGTCGCACTCTTCATCAACCGTCGCGGCGAGCGCCTCACTCGCCAAGGGGTTTGGCTGATCATCAAGAACTACGCTGAGTCCGCTGGGATCTCCGGTGTCACACCGCACACGCTGCGACACAGCTTCGCCACGCATTTGCTTCGCGGCGCGGCTCCGTTGCGCAACGTCCAAGAGCTGATGGGACACGCCAACATCTCGACGACCCAGCTCTACACCCAGCTCACCGACGAACACCTTCGCGACGTCTACGATCGCGCCCATCCGCGAGCCAGTTAGCTACTTCGCACTGGCTCGGATCGACGCGATCGGAGACGACTGTGGCGTCAACCAGGATTAGTTCCGTCCGCGCGCGCGAGATTCTCGACTCGCGCGGAAATCCCACCATCGAGGCCGACGTCCTGCTTGAGGGCGGGGCGCTCGGTCGGGCCGCCGTGCCCTCAGGCGCGAGCACTGGCTCGCACGAAGCCGTCGAGCGCCGCGACGACGACCCCGATCGTTATCGCGGACGCGGCGTGCTGCAGGCCGTCGAGTCGGTCAACGGCGAGATCGCCGATAGGTTGGTCGGCCAGGACGCGTCCGACCAGGCCGCAATCGACGACTCCCTCATCGCGCTCGACGGGACAGCTCAGAAATCGCGACTCGGAGCGAACGCGCTGCTCGCGGTATCGATGGCGTCGGCCCATGCCGTCGCTGATGCCGCCGCCGAGCCGCTCTATCGCTCGATCGGTGGCGCCGATGCCGTCACCTTGCCCGTCCCGCTGGCGAACATCCTCAATGGCGGCGCCCACGCCGACAACGGTGCCGACTTCCAAGAGTTCATGGTCGCGCCGATCGGCGCCCAACGCTTCGCCGACGGTCTGCGGATGGTCGTCGAGGTCTATCACTCGCTCGCAGCAGCGCTGCGGTCGCAGGGACTCGCCACCGGATTGGGCGACGAAGGCGGCTTCGCGCCGGCGCTGCCGAGCAACGAGTCCGCGCTCGACCTGATCATCGAGGCAATCCGCACCGTCGGCTACGAGCCCGGTCGCGACATCGCGATCGCCCTCGATCCCGCCGCCAGCGAGCTCTGGTCAGACGGCCGATACGAGCTCCACACCGAAGGCCGCTCGCTCAATAGCGACGAGATGGTCGCGCTCTGGAGAGATTGGTGCGAGCGCTATCCGATCGTCTCCATCGAGGACGGGATGCACGAAGACGACTGGACCGGCTGGCAATCGTTGACCGCGGAGATCCGAGAGCTGGCGCAAACGGTCGGCGACGACCTGCTCGTCACCAATCCCGAGCGTCTGCGCCGCGCGATTGAAATCGGCGCAGCCAACAGCATCCTGATCAAAGTCAACCAGATAGGCACGCTGTCCGAAACGCTCGAGGCAGTGCGAATCGCCCAGGAGGCAGGCTGGACGGCGATCATCAGCCATCGATCGGGAGAGACCGAGGACACGACGATCGCCGATCTCGCCGTGGCCACCAACGCCGGCCTAATCAAGACCGGCGCTCCAGCTCGCGGAGAGCGCACCGCAAAATACAATCGCCTGCTCAGAATCGCCGAAGAACTCGGCGACAGAGCCCACTACGCAGGAATGGACGCAATCACCCAGGCCAGCCGCCTGGTCTAATGGCCACCAAGTCCGTGGTCTGTCTCGTAGGAAGCTGCACCCGTCCCCGCCTCCGAGCGGGGACCCGTTCCCCCCGGGCGACCGATGGTCGACGGGACACGAGTCGGCAGCCGAGCAGGCCCCCGCATGCGCCGGGGAATTGAGTAAAGCAAACCCCCACATGCGCGGGGAATTAGGTGAGCAGGAGACCACTCCCGTCCCCGCCTCCGAGCGGGGACCCGTTCCCCCCGGGCGACCGATGGTCGACGAGACACGAGTCGGGAACCGAGCAGACCCGTGCAAGCGCGGGGGAATTGAGTAAAGCAAACCCCCGCGTGCGCGGGGCAGTTTGGTGCGCGGGAGACCGTCGGACCTGACCTATAGCTCCTGCTTGAGCTGCTCTGCGAGGCGCTGCGTCATCCCTGGCGTTGCCGCGATTTCGGTGACGTCCGCCTCGCGAAGTGCTTGGAGCGACCCGAACTTGCGTAGGAGCGCCTTCTTGCGCCTCGGGCCGATGCCTTTGATCCGGTCGAGCGTGCTCTGCGATGTCTGCCGAGCCCGCAGCCGACGGTGATATGAAATCGCGAAGCGGTGCGCCTCGTCGCGAATGCGCTGCACGAGATAGAGCCCCTGCGATCGCCGGTCGAGGCGGACCGGATCGGATGAGTCGACCTGGAAGAGCAGCTCCTCGCGCTTGGCCAGACCGGCCAGCGGAATGTCGTCGACCGCGAGATTGCGCATCACGTCATGCGCCGCCGAGACCTGTCCCTTGCCGCCATCGACGATCACGAGGTCGGGAATCGCGCCCCAGCCCTCCGATTCATTCTGCTCATCCTCAGCGGCCTCATCGGTTGACGGATTATCGGGGACGTCGAATCCCTGAGCGCGTTCCGCCCGACGTTCCTCGCCGAGTCGCTTGAACCGACGCTGAATCACCTCCGCCATCGAGGCGAAGTCGTTCGGACCGTCACTCGTGTCGACCGTCTTGATCCGAAATCGCCGATACTCGCTTGTCGCCGGACGACCGTCGAGAAACACGACCATCGAGGCGACGACGTTGGATCCTTGTGTATTGGAGATGTCATAGCACTCAATCCGCTTCGGCGGCGACGGCAGACTGAGCGCCTCCTCCAACTCGGACAGCGCGGCGTCGGTGCGGCCGCGATCGGCCATCCAACGGACTCGCGACATCGCCAGCGTCTCGGATGCGTTCTCCGTCGCCATCGCGACGAGCCGACGCTTGTCACCGCGCTTCGGGTGTCGCACTTCCACGCGCGAGCCACGCTTCTCCGACAACCAGCGCTGCAACAGCTCCAGGTCGTCGAGGTCATCGACCTCCTCTGGAATCAACACCAACTTCGGAGGCTGCAAGCCGCCCTCGTAGTGCTGTCTCAGGAACGACATCATCACGGAGCTCGCAAGCTCGTCCTTGACGCCAGCCAGACTGAAATGGTCCGAGCCGGCCATATTCTGCCCGCGGATAAAGAGGACCTGCACCACCGCCTCGTCGCCGTCGACCGCGAGTCCGAAGACATCGATCTCAGCCGCGGTCGTGTCTGCGGTGAGTTGTGTCTCCGTGACCCGCTCGACCGCGACAATCTGGTCGCGCAGTTGCGCCGCCCGCTCGAAGTTCAGCTCTTCTGCGGCGTCGCTCATCGCCGATTTGAGTTGCGTGACCACTGTTTCGCTCTTCCCATCGAGAAACAGCATGGTCTGGTCGATCACCTCGCGGTACTCGTCCGGAGTGCAGAACGAGGTACACGGAGCGATGCAGCGCTGGATGTAGTACTCAAGACACGGTCGAGGGTCCGAGCCGGTGATCTCCTTGTCGCAGGAGCGCCACGGGAAGAGTTTCTTGACCAGATCGAGCGTCGTCCGCACCGACTTCGCCGAGGCGTACGGGCCAAAATATCGGCTGCCATCCTTGGCCACACGCCGAGTGATCGTCACCCGAGGCCACGGCGCGTTCACGTCGATCTTGAGGTAGGGATAGTGCTTGTCGTCCTTCAAGCGGACGTTGAAGAACGGCTGATGACGCTTAACCAGCGTCGCTTCGAGGTGGAGTGCGTCCTGCTCGGTGTGCGTCGTGACACACTCAAGCTGGGCGATGCGTCCTGCGAGCACCCGTGTCTTGCCCTCCAGTGCGCGAGGTGAGCCGAAGTAGCTCCGCACTCGAGACTTGAGATTGGCCGCTTTGCCGATGTAGATCACGCGGTCGTTGGCGTCGCGGAAGATGTAAACGCCCGGCTTCGACGGCAGCGCGGCAACCTGAGCCTGCAATTGAGCACGGATCTGTTCGGCAGAGGATGCAGTGGACGAGTCGGATGAGCGGGTGGTCACGGACTCAGCGTAGCGAAGCGGGTCGTCGGACGGAGCAAGGCAACAAGGGAAGTGGCGCGCCCGGCAGGACTTGAACCTGCGACCTCTGCCTCCGCAGGGCAGCGCTCTAATCCGCTGAGCTACGGGCGCGTGACTGAATGACGTGGGGACAAACTAGGCCAGGTCTGTCGCATCGGAGAGCAGCGAGGTTGGTGCCGACGGAGGGATTCGAACCCCCACGGGCTTAAGCCCACTACGCCCTGAACGTAGCGCGTCTGCCAGTTTCGCCACGTCGGCAGGGACTCGGTCTCTCGAGATGCTCAGATGCTTGCGCAACCTCCTGGAACTGCGTCGCCTCGCGTCTTCGATCGTCAGAATCTTCGCACTGGCCGCGAGCCAGTGCGTTTGAGCATATCCGACATCATCGATCCGCCCAATGTGGCCTAAGAGACGGTCGAGGCCGGAGTGACTGATGCCTGGTGGGCGATGCAGGACTTGAACCTGCGGCCTCTCGGATGTGAACCGAACGCTCTAGCCAGCTGAGCTAATCGCCCGTCGCAGATGAATCGGCAGTGGATGTGCTGGTAGCAGCGGCAGGACTCGAACCTGCGACACGGGGCTTATGAGTCCCCTGCTCTGCCAACTGAGCTACGCTGCCACTCCTCTTCAGGCTATCGCAACTTATCGCGGGTTGGCACGTGCGTCAAAGTGATCTGCAGGCGTCGCAACGCGCAGATCGCATACCCTGACGCAGAGACGCACACCTCAATCGAGGACGGGGTCCAGCATGGCACTCGAGTGGCGCGCCAACGATCCCAGTACATCGCTCTCCGGACAGATCCTGGTCGCCTCGCGCAATCTCGCCGATCCCAACTTCTTCCGCACCGTGATCTTGATTCTCGAGCACCGCGAAGGAGCACTCGGCGTTGTCCTGAACCGACCGACGCCGGTCACGCTCGCCGACGTCGTGCCCGCTTGGCTCGAGCTCGCCGCGGCGCCAGCCGTCATTTTCCACGGCGGACCGGTCGAGCGCACCGCCGCAATCGGCCTCGCCCGACCAGCCACACCCGGCGATCCCGCGCGCCCCGATCCGACCTCGTTCTCGCTCACCATCCGCGAACCAGGCCGAGAGATCGGCATCGTCAACCTCAGCGCCCAGCCCGCTGACCTCGCAGGCGTCGTCAAAGATGTGCGAATCTACTCGGGATATGCTGGATGGAGTCCCGGCCAGCTCGAAGGCGAGATCCAGGCTGGCGGCTGGCTCGTCCTCGACCATGAGGCCTTCGATCCGCTCACCAGCGATCCGGCCACGCTCTGGAATCAGGCCTCGAGCGCTGCCGCAAGCGGACGAGGCGTTCGAGCCATCGACGGACCCTCGGTCCAAAACAACTAATCAATGCGGTCAATGCGACCGCGAAGTTGGCGAACCGACACTCGCCGCGACCATCGGATGAGGACACAACGCGATGGCCGATAGCTTCATCAATCGAGTGCGTCAGAAGCAACAGTCGTACATCCTCTTTACCTTCTTCAGGAAGCCGCGCTCTGCCCGCGACGCCTTCAACCGAGCACTCGTCGCCGCCGCGATCGCGATTGCGATTATTTCGCCGATCTTCATCGGCGCTCGCGGCGGCGACGTGGCCGAGGGCGCCGGCGTCGAGTTCTCCGCCAAACTGGACGAACTCGAAATGCTGGAGCAGCAGCGAGACGAACAGGGCGGCTCCGACGATCTCGACGCGAGAATTGAACAACTCGAGGCGGAAACCCAGCTCGGCTACCTCGAACGCGATGGTGACGCCTCCGACAGGGGCGCGCTCGCACCCGATTTCCGCCTGCTCGACCTCGAGGGCGAGCCGTACCAGCTCTCCGAGATTCCAGGACCGATCGTGCTCAACTTCTGGGCAAGCTGGTGCGAGCCGTGCATCGAGGAAATGCCCGAGTTCGAGATCGTCAGTCAAGAGGCAGGCGGCCGCGTCACGTTCATCGGCATCAATGACGGAGAAAGCGTCGAGACCGCTCGCGAGTTCGCCTACGACGTCACCGGCGTCAGTTACCTCGTCCTGCTCGACCCAACCAAATCGATGACCGACGGCCCGTATCCACTCGTCGGCCGGCCGACCACATTCTTCATCGGCGCCGACGGAATCATCAAAGAGTTGCGCGTCGGGCTCGTCAACATCGGAGACCTACGGACGCTGGTGGGCGACCTAATCGGCGAGGAGCTCGGCGCTCCGGTTGAAGCTGTCCCTGCCGACTACAGCGCGGCTGCGCTCAATATCATCGAATCCGCACGAGCCAACTACGTAACAGCCGATGAGCTCATCCAGCGTTGGCGCGACACCCCTGACGTCTTCACCGACCCCGGCTGGCAGCGCAGCATGGTCGCTCAGACGCGCATCTGGTCCGACCTCAACGATCAGTTCAGCGCCCTCTCGCCGCCGAGCCAGTGGAACGATCTCCACGCAGGCGTCTCAGATACGCTGGCACAGATCGCGAACGCAGCAGGTCCGCTCGTGCGTGAAGCGGTCGATACCGAGAACTCTGGCGGGATGCAGACCGCGGCAACACTGTTCGACAGCTTCCGGGCCAACTTCGACCAAGCCGCCGACAACCTCGCAGGAGTGATCGAAACGCAGGAGTAGCACCAACTCCAGGGGCGATTAGCTCAGATGGCAAGAGCGTCCGGTTTACACCCGGGAGGTCGGAGGTTCGAGTCCTCCATCGCCCACCACTGGGTTCGGTATCGCAAACGTCGAGGCCCATTCCGATCTCCACACGGTCAACCTTGCCAATGAACAATCGCGCCAGAGTGATCATGGTTCAGGGAACATCGTCCCATGCCGGCAAGTCGATCCTGGCGGCGGCGCTCTGCCGCATCTTTGCGCAGGATGGCTACCAGGTGGCGCCGTTCAAGGCGCAGAACATGTCACTCAATTCTTATGTGACGCCCGATGGTGGCGAGATTGGCCGCTCCCAGGCCGTGCAGGCCGCTGCGGCAATGGTCGAGCCGCGCGTCGAGATGAACCCGATCTTGCTCAAACCGGAAGCGGATGCGCGCTCGCAGGTCGTCGTGATGGGCAGACCGCAGGTGACGAAATCGGCACGGGGGTACTACCAACTGAAACAGCAGCTCTGGCCAGTCGTCACCGCTGCTCTGGATACGCTGCGCGACGAATACGACGTGGTCGTGATCGAAGGAGCAGGCAGTCCGGCTGAAATCAACTTGAAGCAATACGACATCGTCAACATGCGCGTGGCGCGCTATGCGCAATCGCCGGTGCTATTGGTGGGAGACATCGAGCGTGGCGGCGTCTTCGCCCAGATCGTCGGCACGATGGTGCTGCTCGAACCGGAGGAGCGGGCACTGGTCAAGGGACATGTCATCAACAAGTTTCGCGGCGACCCGTCGCTGCTCACATCCGGGCTGCACTTGTTTGAAGAGCACACTGGAACACCGGCGATCGGCGTGTTGCCCTACTTCTTCGACATCCAGATCCCCGAGGAAGACTCGCTCGGAATCCCGCAACAGCCATCGGGGGACGCGGAGACATTCGTCGATGTCGCCGTGATGTGGTTGCCGCATATGGCCAACTTCGACGACTTCGATCCATTGCGCCAAGAACCCGGCGTGCGAGTCCGCTATGTCCAAGACTCGAGTGAGTTCGGCAGACCCGATCTCGTCGTCATCCCCGGCAGCAAAACCACCATGGACGACCTTGCATGGCTTCGCACTCAGGGGCTGGCTCATCGCGTCGTTGGCGCGCGCGAGGCGGGCACGCCGGTGATCGGCATCTGCGCCGGCTACCAGATGCTCGGTCGAGAGCTGCATGATCCCGATGGTGTGGAGTCCAGTCAGATCCGCTCCGAGGGGCTGGGCCTGCTGCCCACTTCGACGACCTTTCTGTCGCAGAAAGTCACTCACCAGGTCTCAGCGAGGGTGTTGAGCGGCGAGGGCATGCTTCGCGGCAGCCAGGGATCATCTCTGACAGGTTATGAGATTCACATGGGCGTACCGACCGAGCGCTCCGACACCAGCCCCTTCGTCATCGAATCGCGATCCGGTGCAACCGTCGATTCACCCGATGGCGCCATCGATGACGAAGGATTGACTCTCGGTACGTACATGCACGGCCTGTTCCACAACCGAAACATCCGTAGGTCGGTGTTGGAGTTCGCTGCGCAGCGAAAGGCGATCACCCTGCCTCAAGCCAACGACGACATCGACCCCAATGCCGAGTACGACAAGCTGGCTGCCTTTGTCCGCGAACATCTGGACATGGCACATATTCGCCGCGCTATGGGACTCATCCGCTAGCCGACCACGGTGGCCAGCCTCTGAGGCCTTTGTGTTGTTCGTAGTACCCGCGCTCCAACACCGTCAAACCCGCGCCCATTCACTATTCGTCATACCCACGCTTGCCGCGGGTATCTCGCTGAGGCCAGCACCAGAGTCGATGCTGGTGACACGTCCGTAGTTGCACATCTGTGTTACCAAACGGATCGGGATTCCCGCGCTGCGCGCAGGAATGACGGGGGTGGCGGATTGTGCAAATGCCTCCTACTCGGCCAAGCTGAACGATTCGGCCGGCGGTTCTGAGAAGTCGTCAGGCCAAAGCATTCGAGCCAGGTCTTCGGCGCCGCGAATGTTCCAGTACGACAGCGTCGTGAAGTGCTTGCTCTCGACGATATGCACCGCTCCGTTCTTGATCGCCGGTACTTCAGCCAGCGCTTCGTGATCCAGCAGGCTTAGCAGGAACTCCTCGGCGCCGAACTCCAATGGTTGAGCGATGATGATGACCTCAGGCGCCATTGCGATCACGCCCTCGAGACTGGTGGTCTGATTGCCCTGCACACCGGCAACCTCTGCGGCATTGACGCCACCAGCGGCGACGATCACGCCGCCCTCGGTCGAGTCGCCACCGGCAACCCAGAGCGTGTCCGAATACTGCGTCAATGCCAGAACGCTGGGCTGCGGCGACTTGGCGCTGGTCACCGCAATCAGCGACTCATAGCGCGCCTGGACCTCGTCGGCGAACTCGAAGGCACGCTCCTCCTCGCCGAAGATGTAGCCCATCAGCAGGATGCTATTGATTCGCTCCTCGGGTCCTTGAATCAGATCAGTCTGGATCACAGGAATGCCTGCTCGCTGCAGCGCGTCGATGACGTCGACGGGGAAAAACGGGCTGGTCACGACCACATCGGGCGACTGGGCGATGATGACTTCAGGATCGCGCGTGATCTCGGGCTTCTCCTGAACCAATGATGCAACATTGGAGTAGGTGAAGTTCTTGGTTGCCCCACCGACCGCGACCAATCGATCATTGGGCACCAGGGCGAGCGTCATCTCGTCATGGCCGACCGAGGCGGTGATGATCCGCGTCGGCTTGGCGGGAATGCTGACAATGCCGTTCAGACCCTCGACCTCGCGAGGCCAACCGCTGTTGCTGGGGTCAACGATGCCGCGCACACCCGCGAGCGATCTCGCAGCCGGCTGCGAACTCTGTGCCTGCTGCTCAGCGACGTCCTGCTCGGACTGCGCCTCGGCCTCCGTCTGTTGCTGTTCAGCTTCCTCAGGGGCCGTGGACTGTTCCTCTTGCTCGGCGACCACAGACGACTGGGATTGACCTTGCTGCTGCTCAGCTTGCTGCTCAATCTGCTGCTGAGCTTCCGGTTGCGGCTGCTCTGCGGCTTGGACCTCTTGCTGAGCCTGGGGTTCATCCTGAACCTGCTGCTCAGTGGCCTGAGCGGCAGTGCTCTGCACCTCAGGCTGTGTCTGTGGCGGCTCGTCTCCCGAACAGGCAACTAGAACCAGACCGAGGACCAATACCGCAAGCCATCCGATCCAACGTACCTTCGATCCCAACATAACCTCACCCTTCCATGGCCACGCTGACCTGCACGTCGACCCGATCGCAGGCATGCGTGGCAACTGTGTCATCGCTGGAGGGCAAGAACAGACCCTCCAGCAGCTCCGCTGGAGGGTTGGTGATCGACCTGACCGGACGAGTAGGCCCGCAGATCGAGGGACCTCTCTGAAGCGGAGAGTTGTCACCTCATCGTCCAGGCAGGTCTCCTGGCTCGCGGGCGGATGCTACTGCTGAACCCTTCCCATCGACGCTCGCTTGGTCGACAGTGGGTGTCAGCTCTCCGTGTGGCTCACTCAATCGAGTGAGCCCCGCTTACAGTGGCGCTACCGCGTCGGATTTTCACCGACTTCCCTATTCTCCCGGGATGGGCACCTGGACGAATAACGCTCGCGCAAGCCTAACACGCGTGTCAGCTCCCCAGAGACCAACCGCGTGAGCACGCGAGCAATCGTTCGCGGTACGCGCGGTACGATCGGTCGAAAACCCACTAGCAATTCGATCCGAGAGGATGTGGCCACATGCGAGTCATGGTGTTCGTCAAGGCGACCGCCGACAGTGAGGCGGGTGTCATGCCCTCGCCCGAGATGTTCGAGGCCATGGGCGACTTCAACGAAGCGCTCGCCGAAGCCGGCATCATGCAGGACGCCGACGGCCTGACGCCAACATTGCAGGGCAAGCGAGTCGCATTCGACGGCGACACCCGCTCCGTGATCGACGGACCATTCGGCGTGCCAAACGAGTTGGTCGCGGGATACTGGATCTGGGAAGTCAAGGACATGGATGAGGCGGTCGAGTGGGTCAAGCGCTGCCCCAACCCGATGCCCGGCCCAAGCGAGATTGAGATTCGCCCGTTCTACGAGCTCGATGACTTCGGCGACGCGATCTCGCCCGAGCAAGCTGAGCGCGAGGAAGCCCTGCGAGAGCGCCTGACCGAGCAATCGACGGAGTAGCCTGAGATCGACGCAACGTTCAGACCATACATGGCACCCGACACGAAACCCGAGAGGCAACGCACATGAAGCAGCTCGCACCAGACCTTTGGCAGACCTCCCAACGACAGATCGCGGAGAATGTCTACACCCACGCATATCTGCTCACTCGGCCGCAGGGCAACGTGCTGATCTACAGCTTCAGCGAGGATCAGTCCGCCGACCTCGACGCAATCGAGGAGTTGGATGGCGTCTCGGTCCAGATCCTCAGCCACCGAGACGAGACCGGCCCCGCGCTCAAACAAATTCGCGACCGCTTCGGCTCCCAGTTGGCCTACCACGCGTCCGACGCCCACGCGATTCGCGACGACGCTGAAGCGGACCTCCTCGTCGACCAACACTGCGCCGACCCGCTGCTGGACGGCATCGACGTGCTCCATACGCCTGGACACACGCCCGGCAGTGTCACCCTGCGCTACGAGTCGCCGCACGGCAAGTCCTACCTATTTGTTGGCGACACGATCGTGCCCAGTGCCGGCGGTTGGGCCACGGCGGTCTACCCGCAGATCGAAGGCGACGCCGACGATCTGGTCGACAGCCTCAACCTGCTCCGAGATCAATCTGCGGACCTCATCATCAGCAGCGCCTACTTCGGAGAGACCGGCGTCGTCGAAATGGCACCAACAGAGTGGCCGCAAATCATCGACCACCGAATCGCCCGCCTCAAAGAGCGATTCCCGTCCGGCGCAACTGCCGTCGCAACAGTCGACTAACCGCTGACAGGCGGACGCTGCATTCAGCGCCACTGTCCATGCGCAACTCGGCAAGATCGCCGCGACAAGCGCGACAATGACGGAATGTTGACGAAGCAGATGGCTGATGTGAACGCGCCCTAGTAACCTCTCCTTAGCTGGGTCTGCTTGAGGGAGCGCTCTGATGACCACAAAACTGCAAGATTGGTTGGACGGACCGTACGCCAAGGCGACCGGTCGTTTTCCGGAACGTCGTGAGGAATTTCGCAGATCCTCGGGCGATCCACTACCGCCGATCTACGTCAACGGCGAAACTGATCCGCTGCCGGGGGAGTATCCCTACACGCGCGGCATCCAGCCGACCATGTATCGCGGTCGGCTCTGGACGATGCGTCAGTACGCCGGCCAGGAAGACGCCGAGGCCTCGAACCAGCGCTACCGATTCCTCCTCGACCAAGGCCAGACCGGCCTCTCCGTCGCCTTCGACCTGCCCACGCAGATCGGCTACGACTCGGACGCGCCGATGGCGGAAGGCGAAGTCGGCAAGGTAGGCGTAGCGATCGACTCAATCGACGACATGCGCACCCTGTTCGACCAAATCCCGCTCGATCGCGTCACTACCTCAATGACGATCAACTCGACCGCCAACATCCTGCTCTCCCTCTACGCCGCCGTCGCCGAGGAACAGGGAGTCGGCCGCGACAAAATCGGCGGAACGGTTCAAAACGACATCCTCAAGGAGTACGTCGCCCGCGGGACGTACATCTATCCGCCCAAACCGTCGATGCGGCTGATCACCGACAGCTTCGACTACTGCACCCGCGAGGTCCCGCGCTGGAACACGATCTCGATCTCGGGCTATCACATGCGAGAAGCCGGCTGCACCGCCGCGCAGGAGATCGGCTTCACCCTGGCTAACGCGATCGCCTACGTCGAGGCCGCCCTCGAAAAGGGAATGGAGTTCGACAGTTTCGGTCCGCGCCTATCATTCTTCTTCGCGTGTCACAGCAATTTCCTCGAGGAAGTGAGCAAGTTCCGCGCCGCGCGTCGGCTGTGGGCGAGCATCGCCCGAGAACGATTCGGCTCGGAAAACCAGCGAGCCCAAATGCTCCGCTTCCACACCCAAACCGGCGGCGTCACCCTCACCGCCCAGCAGCCCGACAACAATGTGATTCGCACCACACTGCAGGCGCTCGCCGCCGTACTCGGCGGGACACAGTCGCTGCACACCAACTCACTCGACGAGGCGCTCGGTCTGCCCTCCGAGCACGCGGTCGAGATCGCTCTGCGTACGCAGCAGGTGATCGGCTACGAGTCGGGCGTAGCCGACGTGATCGATCCGCTCGGCGGGTCCTACTACGTCGAGCAAACCACCGACGAGCTGGAAGTCGAGGCGCGCAACTACATCGACCAAATCGACGCGCTCGGCGGCGCAGTCTCGGCGATCGAGCAGGGCTACCAACAGGCCGAAATCCTCGAAGCCGCATCCGGATTCCAGCGCGAGGTCGAGATGGAGTCAGAAGCAGCGCGGGCCGGAGATCGCACCGCAGGCAAGCAGGGGCGGGTGATCGTCGGCGTCAACCGCTTCGAGACCAATGAAGACTCAGACGTCGAGATCGTGCGCGTCGACCCGACCGTCCGCGAACGACAGATTGAGAAACTGGAGCGACTGCGAGATCGTCGCGATCCGTCAGCCGTCTCCGCTGCCCTGGACGCAATCCAGCAAGCGGCCGACACAGACGAAAATCTCGTCCCCCTGATGCTCGACGCCGTCCAACAGTCGGCGACGCTAGGAGAAATCTCAGACGCCCTCCGATCAGTCTGGGGAGAGTATCGAGAACGGATCGTGGTCTAGCCGACATGTTCAAGATCGACGTGTTCTCCATCCCCCGCCTGACGAAGGCGTCTACTCGGGCAGCAACCTCGCGACGCCAGGACGCGATGCGCATGTCACTAGTGAGAAAAACTCCCTCTCTCGGGGAGCGGTCGCGGAGCGACTGAGGAAGACCGCCGATGCCGTTTGGACGACGCGCCGTTGGACGAAAGGGATCAGGCCACGACGGCGGTCAGTCCCAGCGTGACTGGTCCGACGCGCAACGCCTGCGCTACTGGTGGCAAGCCGAGCGACAACTGCTACTCAACACGCTCGCGGCAATCCCCGTCGACCGCGTCAGCGAGCCGATCGCGGACGGCGCCTGGTCGCCGGCAGGCTTGGCCGCGCACCGCCTCTTCTGGGAAGCGGAAGAACGCGCCGCGATCGAGCAACACCTCAGCGGCGTGTTCCCGTCATTGCTCGATTTCCCGACGCGCCGAATCGATTCAACCAACGCCGCCGCGGTGACGGCACTGGGCAAGCGACGCATGTCATCGCTAATCCGAGCACTCGAGGATCTGCGTGGACGCACAGCTACGCTGGTAGAACGCATCCCCGATGCCGACCTCAACACACCAGGCGATCCCGCGAGAATCTTGCTTGGCGTGGCGCTGGAACATGATCGCGAGCATCGGCAAGAGTTAGAAGCAGCCTTCGGTCAAACGCGCACCTCCTGAGCGCCTAACACAACTTCGTCACGGATGGAGTCCACATGAGCCTGACACGCATTCACCACATCGGTATCGCAGTGCACGATGCCGACAAGACCGCCGAGGTCTGGCGCGACACCTTCGGCCTCGAGACCGCGCTCGACACCGAGCTGGAATCGCAAGGCGTGCGCGGCGTGATCTTCCCGCTGGACAACTGTGAAATCGAGCTACTCCAGCCAACCCGCAATGACACCGGCATCGCCAAGTATCTCGAGAACAACGGCGAGGGCTTTCACCACATCTGCTTCGAATCGACCGATGTCGCCGCTGACCTGATCGCCGCCAAGGACGCGGGGATGCGAATGATCGACGAGGAGCCACGCGTCGGGCTCACGGGGATGATCGGATTCATTCATCCGCGAGCCAATCACGGCGTGCTGATCGAGTACGCACAGCCACCCGACGATGCGCCACAGCATCATGGCCCCACCTCGGGCCCCGGACCGCATGCGCTGCACCACATGACGATCGCCGTCAACGAGGTCGCGCCAGTCACCGAATCGTGGGGCGATCGCTTCGGTCTCGTCGGCCGCGAGCCGTTCCACGCCGAGGCGCTCGGTCTGGAAGGACAGTTCCTCGACATCGGTCCCACGGCGATCGAGATCGTGCGCCCCTTGCCAGGAAGCGGCGGACCGCTCCCGCGCAAGCTCGACACCTCAGGCGAGGGCATGTTCATGCTCGCGCTGACCGTGCGCGACGCCGCAGCCTCAGTGGATCACCTCCGCGGCGAGGGCTGGACCGTCACCGACGCGAACGCCGGAGCGTTCATTTCCCCCAAGCACACCTACGGAGCTCGATTGCGCCTGTCGGAGGCGTAATCTGACCGATACTGATCGGCAAACCAGAGCGATGACCGTGAATCATCGAGCGGATCGGAAGTTGAGACAATGAACGACACCGCCACCGCAACAGAACAGATTCGAGTCCTGGTCGCCAAACCCGGCCTCGACGGACATGACCGCGGCGCCAAAATCGTGGCCCGTGCCTTACGCGACGCCGGGATGGAAGTGATCTACACCGGCATTCGGCAGACGCCCGACATGATCGCAGAGGCTGCGCTCCAGGAAGATGTCCACGTGATTGCGCTCTCGGTACTCTCGGGCGCGCATCTCGAGCTCTTCCCCCGCGTCGTCAACGCTTGTCGCGAGCGCGGCTTGACCCCCGACAACACACTCTTCCTCGGAGGCGGGATCATTCCCGATGAGGATGCCGCATCGCTCCAAGACGCCGGCTTCGCCGCCATCTTCGGACCTGGCGCTCACACCGGCGACATCGCTGAGTACGTCCGCGCCCACGTCCCCGAGCTCGACCGGTCGTGACCACCGAAACGATGTCCACACTCAGCGGTCGGCTCGCCGAACTAGAAGCGCGTCTGCTCAGCGGCGACCGCCGAGCCCTCGCTCGCGTGCTCAGCTGGGTCGAGAGTGGCGACGAGCGCGGTCGCGAAATGCTCCGCGCGCTCTATCCGCGCAGCGGTCGCGCCCGCACAATCGGCCTGACCGGTTCGCCCGGCGCTGGCAAGAGCACCGTCACCAACGAGCTCGCCAAAGCATTCCGACAGCGCGGCCAGAGCGTCGGCATCGTCGCCATCGACCCATCGTCTCCCTACACAATGGGCGCCATCCTCGGCGATCGCGTGCGGATGACGGAGCTCTACTCCGACCGTGACGTGTTCATTCGCTCGCTCGCTTCGCGAGGCGCATTAGGCGGCCTGTCCGCCGCGACGCAGGACGTGATCCACGTGCTCGACGCCTACGGCAAAGACGTCATCCTGGTCGAAACCGTCGGCGCCGGCCAGGACGAGGTCGATATCGCCGGCGCCGCACAGACCACCATCCTGGTCAACACGCCCAACATGGGCGACGAAGTCCAGACCCTCAAAGCAGGGATCATGGAGATCGCCGACGTGCTCGCCGTAAACAAGTCCGACCTCCCCGGCGCCGACCGAATGGTCTCGGCGCTCAAGGCATTGCTCTCGCTCAATCCCGATCGCGGATGGGATCCCCCAGTGGTACGCGTGATCGGCACCCAAGGCGAAGGCACCGACAAGCTCGTCGAGGCCTGTGATGCCCACTTCGACGAGTTGCAGACCTCCGGCAAGCTGGAGGTCGCCGAGTTGACCCGTGCCCGACAGCAGATCACCGCGCTCGCCCGAGCCAACGTGCTGAATCAACTGCGATCCGCCAGCGGAGAGGAGCGTCTCACCGCCCTCGCCCACGACGTGGCATCGCGCACCTCCGACCCGCACACCGCCGCCGCTGCCTGGCTAGCCAAATCATGAGTCAATCCGACGCCGCACAGCGTCTCCACATCCGTTTCGCGGCCGAAGGGCCGCTCAAGTACGTCTCCCACCTCGATCTCATGCGCGTCTGGGAGCGAGTCTGCAAACGCGCGGGACTCCCATTGGCGACATCGCACGGCTTCTCTCCCCGACCGAAAATCGCGCTCGCCGCACCGCTCGCTGTGGGCGCCACCTCCGAGGCCGAGTGGCTCGACGTCACCCTCACCGAGCGCGTCGATCTCGGCGAGACCATTCACGGCTTGACCGCCGAGCTCACCCCAGGTCTCCGCATCCTCGAGTTACGCGAAACGCAGCTCAAGCAGCCATCGCTGCAATCGTTGCTTCGCGCGGTCTCCTACGACGTCGTCGTCCCCGACCCGCGCTCGCCCGATGAATGGCAAGACGCAATTCGCGACCTGCTCGCTCGCGAGGAAATCCCTTGGACCCAACAACGAGGCAAAGAGACCAAATCCTACGATCTGCGCCCGTTGATCCTCGCGCTCGACCTGGTCGATGCTTGCGACGGACTGGTCACGCTGTCCATGCGCCTGCGCAATGACGAACGCGGCGCCGGCCGCCCCGAACAGATCGTCCTCGCGCTCGGCGCGACCGAGGAGCCGACGCACATGCATCGCACCGCGATCGAGCTCCGCGGAGAGCCAGTGACCGCATGAACCGCATCATTGTCCTCCGACACGTCGAATCCGAGGCCAATCGCTCAGGCGTCGGACTCGGTCGAACCGACTCGCCACCGACCGATCTCGGGCTCCAGCAACTCCAAGCAACCGTCGACGCACTACGCGACGAGCCGATCACCCGCGTCCTGACCAGCCCGCTCACCCGAGCGCGGACGCTCGCCGAGTCAATCGCCGAGAGCCACAACGTCGAAGCCACAACGCGCGACAGCCTGATAGAGCTCGATGTCGGAGAGCTGGAAGGCCTCGAATGGCCGCTCGTGCGGGAACGCTTCGCCGTGTTCCTCAATGCCTGGCGCGGCGACGACTCGGTCAGCCAGCCCATGCCCGGCGGCGAGTCCCTGCTCGATGTCCTCGACCGCGCCCATCCAACGTTCGACGACCTCGTCGCCGATCCGTCAGAGGGCACCGGTCTGATCGTGACGCATAACTTCGTCGTCAAAATGCTCGTCACGCACGCGCTGGCGATGCCGCCCCGAGAATGGCGCCGCATCGACACCGGGCTCGCCGGCCTCACGACGTTTCGCATCGCTGACGGCGTGCCCGTCCTCGTCCACCTCAATGATCGACACCACCTGCATGGCCTAAGCGGCCACTAGCGGCGCAACACTCCCGCGCTCGCGCAAACGGTGTACAGTGCACTCGGCGACGGGGCACACCTCAGAACATGGCCAAGATGTCGATCGACCGCGAGGTCGAAATCGTCACCGAACCCTCCGTTCCTGCTCCCACAGGAACGTCATCAACCGATCCGTCCGAACGACCCGTGGCAGTACTGCCATGGCTGCTACGACGAATCGCGTTCATCACCTCCCTACTGATCGTCGGATTCATCGTCTTCAGCGGCGTCGAAGGTCTCGTTCAGGCGAATAGCCTGGACGAGCGCATTCTCGAAACGCAGGCCGAAATCGTAGAACTCCGCCAAAACTCCGAGCAGCTCGCCGCGCTCGTCGCCTGGTTGGGCTCCGACGCATATATCGAGCGCATCGCCCGCGAGGACCTCGGCATGGTCCGTCCCGGTGAAGAGGCCTTCGCCGTCCACGCGCCCAGACGCGGAGACCTCGAGATTCACCAATCACCATGGTGGGCAAATCTCTTGCCCGACCAAGCCACAGCAGACTAAGACGAGGCGCAGGAGCACGTCGACGAGGCCCATCCTCACATGACTCAGCCCACCGACCGCCGCATCCGCGACATTGGCCGTCGCATCTCACGAGCGCTCGTGGAAAGCATCGGCACCGGTTTCGGCCGACCGCTGATTGCGGCCATTTCAGGCGGCGCCGACTCCTCAGCAATGCTGCTCCTCCTCGCCGACACGCAGAGCCGTCACGGCTGGCGACTCCGCGCTGCTCACGTCGATCACCGAATCCAGACAGCCGAAACTCGAGAGCACTTTCGCGAGAAGTGCGAGGAACTCGCCGCAATCGCTGAACTGCCCTTCGAGTGTCTGGAAGTGGACGCGCCTGCAGAGGCAGCAGCATCCTCCGAAGGGCTTGAAGCGGCCGCCCGACACGTGCGGTACGTCGGACTGACGCAGCTCGCCGAAGATCGCGGTGCTCCCGCCGTCGCCGTCGCGCACACCCAGGACGATCAGGCAGAGACCGTGCTCATGCACATCATCCGAGGCTCCGGCCTCGACGGACTGAGCGGAATGCCCAAGGAACGTCCGCTGAACGCGGAAGTGCAGCTCGTGCGACCGCTGCTCGATGTGACCAGAGCTGAAACCGAAGCGGTCTGCGAAGCCTACGGCTGGAACCCCGTCCACGATCCATCGAACGACGAGCTCGTGCACACCCGAAACCGAATCCGCCACAGCCTGATACCGCTCATGGCCGAGATCAATCCGAATGTCGCCGCCCGAGTGGCCCAACTCGCCCGATCCGCAGAGTCCGACCGCCAACTGCTCGACCTGGTCGGCAGCCAGACCCTGTCCCAGCTCGTCGACGAACACGGCGCGGTGCCCAGAAGACCGTTCCTCACCCTGCCAGGCCAACTCCAGAGCCGCGTCGTCCGAGCGCTGTGTCGTGAACACGGCCTAATTCTCACCGCGGAGCGCACCGCAGCGGCCCTGCAAGTGATTCACATGGGTCATGGAGTGGTCGAATTCCCCGCTGGAGCCCGATTGAGTGTCGTGGGTGGCACAATTGAGGTCCATAACCCGCCGAGGGGCCTTCCACCAGCGGATTTGGCGAGTTGACATCTCGGCTCGGACCAGGCTATGATTGACGTCTGCGCAAATGAAGGGCTTCCCAACAGAACGGGAGCGCACTTCAGGAGCCAGGCCTTAACAATTGGAGAGCGGAAGTCCAGTGTGCTTGGGGAGCCCCCCAAGTCCGGACACAAAATCGTCGCGATTCCTTCGGGAGTGGCGGCGGTCGCGATGTCCGAACAATCTCTACTTTTGCAGCCGACTTGATCGGCTGATCCAATGGAGAGTTTGATCCTGGCTCAGGATAAACGCTGGCGGCGTGCCTTACGCATGCAAGTCGAACGAAGCCCGACCTTCGGGTCGGTGACTGAGTGGCAAACGGCTGAGTAACGCGTAGGTGATCTGTCCCGAGGAGGGGAACAACTCGTGGAAACGCGGGCTAATGCCCCATACGCCCATCGGATCGGACCGATGGGGAAATGTTCCGGCGCCTTGGGAGGAGCCTGCGTCCGATTAGCTAGTTGGTGGGGTAATGGCCTACCAAGGCAGCGATCGGTAGCTGGTCTGAGAGGATGATCAGCCAGACTGGGACTGAGACACGGCCCAGACTCCTACGGGAGGCAGCAGCGAGGAATCTTGCACAATGGGCGAAAGCCTGATGCAGCAACGCCGCGTGGGTGATGAAGGCCTTCGGGTTGTAAATCCCTTTTGTCGGGGAAGAACTTTGACGGTACCCGGCGAATAAGCCACGGCTAACTACGTGCCAGCAGCCGCGGTAAGACGTAGGTGGCGAGCGTTATCCGGATTTACTGGGCGTAAAGCGTACGTAGGCGGCGTCGTTAGTCTGCCGTGAAATCTCCCGGCTCAACCGGGAGCGGTCGGTGGAAACTGCGACGCTCGAGGGGCGTAGAGGCAAGCGGAATTCCCGGAGTAGTGGTGGAATGCGTAGATACCGGGAGGAACACCAGTGGCGTAAGCGGCTTGCCAGACGCATCCTGACGCTGAGGTACGAAAGCGTGGGTAGCGAACCGGATTAGATACCCGGGTAGTCCACGCCGTAAACGATGGATGCTAGTCGTGGGGGGTATCGACCCCCTCTGTGACGCAGCTAACGCAATAAGCATCCCGCCTGGGGAGTACGGCCGCAAGGCTAAAACTCAAAGGAATTGACGGGGGCCCGCACAAGCAGCGGAGCGTGTGGTTCAATTCGATGCAACGCGAAGAACCTTACCTGGGCTTGACATGTTCCGGACCACGGGTGAAAGCCCGTTTCCCTTCGGGGCCGGATCACAGGTGCTGCACGGCTGTCGTCAGCTCGTGCCGTGAGGTGTTGGGTTAAGTCCCGCAACGAGCGCAACCCTCGTCGTTAGTTGTATTTCTCTAGCGAGACCGCTGCGTACAACGCAGAGGAAGGTGGGGACGATGTCAAGTCAGCGTGGCCCTTACGCCCAGGGCGACACACACGCTACAATGGTCGGTACAACGGGTAGCTACATCGCGAGATGATGCCAATCCCTCAAAACCGGCCCCAGTTCGGATAGCAGGCTGAAACTCGCCTGCTTGAAGCCGGAGTTGCTAGTAACCGCAGGTCAGCCATACTGCGGTGAATACGTTCTCGGGCCTTGTACACACCGCCCGTCACGTCATGGGAGTGAGTAACACTTGAAGTCGGTGCGCGAACCCTTGGGACGCAGCCGCCGAAGGTGGGACTCGCGACTGGGACGAAGTCGTAACAAGGTAGCCGTAGCGGAAGCTGCGGCTGGATCACCTCCTTTCTAGGGAGACCTCCCCGCACCAACGCGGGGAATGCCGAAAGACGGTTCCGCCGTCCTTCGAGCTCCCAGGTCGATCCGCCAGCCCACGACCCAGTCGAGGGCGCTTCAACGCCGACACCCCTAACCCGGGTCGACGCCAAGAAGTCAACGGCGAGAATGGTTCCTCAATGGCATTGGCTTCCGCTCTCCAACGGTTAAGGCCGCGACCCTGCAAACAGGCGCGCAAGGGCCGAAGGCCATCCCGGGCCATTAGCTCAGCAGGTTAGAGCGCAGTCCTGATAAGACTGAGGTCCCTGGTTCGAGTCCAGGATGGCCCACCAATTCAGAGTCTCTCAAAACATTCGCCAGTCCCCGACTTCATCGGGAACCCGCTCGGGCCGTCTTCGGGCATGGCGATCGTGTACCAAGTCACAGTTCGGCCGGGCTGCGCTTCGATGCGCTGGATGAGCGCCCGCAGGAGCGCGCGTGTCCCGCTCAGCGAGCTGGTGAGAAAAATCGCTCATCGCCCCGCGGCGAGTACCGCGATCATCTCCTCAGTATCGAACAGCTGCCAACGGTCCCTTAGCCGTCTCCGCGACGGCTTCCAACTGCTCTCTGCGACGCTTGTGGTCGAGGATTCTGTGAGCAGCGTCCGTCACCTCAAGGTCGGTCGTCTCGACCAATCGGCACCTACACTCGAGCACCTGCATGACCTGCATCTGCTCACGCAATTCGCTTTCGCTCAGGTTGTGGCTACGTAGTTGCTCGATGAAGGTGCACCTGAAGTCACGAACATTCAGTCGTGTCGGACGAGGCCTCGGCCTCACATTGAAGACAAGATTCAATTGACCGAACGCTTGCTGACATCCATCCCCGCAATCGTACGGAGGCGACAACACAGACCAGCACGACTCAACATCGATCCCTGTCGCACGAAGCCAATCGAGCCGCCGGACATGCGCGGCAACAGATCGTACAGACCAAAACGGCAATGCTCGACCAGCATGGGCGATTCACCAGACCGCAACTCCGCAATCATCGCCGCCAATCGACACAATCGGTCAAGCCGTTCTCGGATGCGGCATAGCGCGATACCCTGTCACCTTTGACACACACCGGCGAGGATGGAGCCATGACCCTCCAACGACCCGCCAACGAAGTCGCCCGACTCGGCGACGAAATCTACGAACGTAATATCCGCTCCCAAGTCGAGGCCGACCACCATGGCGAGTACGTCGTAATCGACGTCGACAGCGGCTGTTGGAGCCTCGGAACCAACCTCCTTTAGGCCCGCGAGCAGCTCGACCTGCAACGCGATGATCCTGACTCGAGAAACGTCTTCGGGCTTCGAGTGGGATTCGACGTGTTGCGTCACTTCGGCGGCCGACCGTTGCTCGGTTCACGATGATCTCGGGTGTTGTCAACGAACGGCTTGAGGCCGTGGTCTCGCTGCAACTCCGCGGTCCCAACGGCGATGTTCGCATGGTCGACGCAATCGTCGACACCGGATACGACGGCTATCTGACTGTTGCTCCCCGAATGGTCACCGAGTTGGGTCTTCCCCTTGCCTCAACTGGTCGGGCCCGATTGGCAGACGGGAGCGTCATTAGCTTTCGCATTCACAATGGGACCGTAACTGGGGATGGGCAGGCGCTGCTCCTCGAGCTAGACGAAGCGGCCACCACACTACTGCTCGGAATGGCGGCCGCGTCACCATCGAGCGTCAGGCCTGAGCCCAACATCCAGCTCGTGACCCTTCAGACCTCAACCTAGACTGCCCACATGCCAACGACGCATGAGCACACGATCAACGTTGCCTTGGGCGAGGTGCTAGGCGACCTGCGACCACACAGCTGGCGTGTCGTATCCGAGCAGCAAGGACAACTCCGCGGCGGAGGCCGCCCCGACATCTTGATCGAGGAAGCCTCGCAGTGGCCAGTCGTGATCGAGGCTGAGAAAACCGATCACGACAGCGCGGAACTTGAAGCCAAGCAGAGACTCGGACGAATCGTCAACGAGACTCGCAAGCCCGTCGAGAGCGCTATCGCAGTGGTCTACCCGCCGGAAGTGGCTGACGTCGATGGCCAACAACTGCGAGACGCACTGAGAACCACCGAGGCGTTGGAGTACGCGCTGCTCACCCGCACGCTCGGCGGAGGCGTGGAACGCTTGCCGGAGTCAGGTTGGCTCAAGGGATCCCTGCGCGACCTCGCAATGCTCGCCCATCGCGCGTCCATCCCTGCTCCCCGCATTGACCGGATGGGCGTCATCCTCGAGCAAAGCATCGAGGACGCCGCGGCAGAATTCACTGCGAGGCACGAATCGCATGAGCCCGGATCGCTGGGGGCGGACATCGCCTCGCTACTGGGACAATCCGACGATCAAGCCGGACAGACGCGCCGAATGGCGATGACGGTCATCATCAACGCGCTCATCTTCCACGAAGCCCTCGCCGAAGCCGAGTTCTACATCGCCGATCCCCAGTCCCCGCCCCCGAGCGGGGACCAGCCCCCTTCCCAGCGCCGACTCAGACACCTTCGCAAACTCCTGCCGCCGGGCGACTTCGACATCGACGCGCTGATACTGGAATGGCAAGCCGTTCTCGAAATCAACTACTGGCCGATCTTCGCCACCGCCTCGGAGATCATCCTCAAGCTCTCCGAGGAGACGGCCGCAGCTGTCCTCACTCCACTCCGCCGCGGTGCCCTCCGACTGGTCCAACGCGGCGTCACCAAATCCCATGACCTCACCGGCGTCATCTTCCAGCGCCTGATCGCCGACCGCAAGTTCCTCGCCACCTTCTACACCCGACCGGCCGCTGCCGCCCTGCTCGCCGGACTCGCCATCCCCGCCGACCGCGCGCTCGGCGGCGCCGAGTGGGGCGACGACTCGATCCATGCCCTGCAAATCGGGGACTTTGCCTGCGGCACAGGCACGCTGTTGTCGGCGGCATATCAGCGCATCTCGCTGTTGCACGAACTGCACGGCGGCGACCCAAAGTCGCTGCATCAGGCGATGATGAAGAACGGCCTGGTCGGCCTCGACGTGCTCAACATCGCCGTCCACCTAACCGCCGCCACGCTCGCCGGTGCCCACCCCGACGTCCCGTTCGACGGCGAATGCCTGCTCACCATGCCGTACGGTAGTTCTAGTGCGGGGGGGGGGGGGGGGGGTAAGCATCGGTTCACTTGAGTTGCTTGCCGAGCACGTCTCGCCCAACATGATCGAGGGCGCGGCCGCAACCACCGCCGGTGGACGCCGACCTGAGGACGTCCGCGATCTGGTCAGCCGAGTCGGACATGGGCAATTCGATCTGGTAATCATGAACCCACCGTTTACGCGCGCGTCTGGCCAGGAAGGAGTAACTGAAGGAGTTGGAAATCCTGCCTTCGCAGCTTTCGAGATGAGCTACGTCGATCAACAACGGCTCGCCGCAAGGCTTAAGCGACTGTCGCGGGGGAGTTCATCCAACGACGTCGCAGGACTTGCCTCTCACTTCGTCGAGCTGGCGCACCGCAAGCTTGGCAAGGATGGGGTGATGAGCTTTGTGCTTCCGCTCAGCGCTGCGAGCGGGGGGAGATGGGACAAGATTCGTGCACTGTGGCGCAACGGCTACGACGACATAGTGATTGTCACGATCAGCGCCCCCGGAACGCATGAGCGGTCGTTCTCTGCCGACACGGGCATGGCGGAGTGCTTGGTTGTCGCACAGAGAGAACGCATGCAACTTACACCAACAGCAACGTTCGTAATGGTCAATCAACAGCCTGAATCTGCAAACAAGGCCGTACTCCTTGCCGATGCTATCGCTCTCGCCCGCCAAGATCTCCAAGCGAACGAAGGAACCATCGCTACCTTATCGATTGGTGACGACCACTGCGGGTATGTCGTGCAGGCGGCGTTGGAGGACGACCTACCCTGGCCGCACGTCGGAGTTGAGGACGTGTCGCTTATCGGCGTCTGCGAAACCTTGAAGCGCGGTAGACTCGCAGACTTGCAAACTGGCGCAAGAACAGCGATTTCTATTGTTCCAATTTCAGCAATCGGAGCATCTGGCCCTGTGCATCGCCTAGTTGGAAGCTTAACTAGTTCCAAGCCGGAGGGAGTCTTCGCCGTGCATCTGCCGCCGATGGTACCCGCTCCTGCTTACTCAATGCTATGGGCGCATGACATGACTAAGGAGAGAAGACTCGTCGTTGAGATCGACAGCGAAGGGAAAGTTCGCGGTGGTAAGGAAAAGGACGCGCCCAATGTCTGGGACACCGCGACCCGCGCACATTACAACCGCGATCTTCAATTCAATGCCCAATCGATCACCGTCGCGATGACCGAGCGAAAGTGCATCGGCGGCCGAGCCTGGCCTTCCGTGATTCTGCATGATCCCAGTCACGAATTTGCCTTCTCCCTGTGGTGCAACTCGACGCTCGGACTCCTTCTCCACTGGTGGGTTAGCAACAAAACCCAAGCTGGCCGAGGCACGACCACAGTCACCGCCATCCCCAACATCCCAACCCTCGACACCCGCGCCCTCTCCGACGCGCAGCACGCCGAGGCCAAACGACAGTTCGACCTCCTCCGCGACGAACGATTCCTCCCCTTCGACCAAATCGACGAAGACCCCGCACGAGCCAAACTCGACCGCGCCATCCTCGTCAACGTCCTCGGCCTACCTGACTCGCTGGTCGCGCCCGACGGCCCCATCGACCTCATCCGACGCAAACTCGCCCGCGAGCCCCAAATCCACGGAGGCAAGAAATCCCGAGTCGTCTTCACCGACCACGGCGAGACCTCTGTGAAGCGCCCCGATCGCGGATAATCGCTCAGCCACCAGTAGCTCTCGCCCCAGGTGATGCTGACGACGACATCAGAATTCAGCGCTGCCAGTGCCTCGAGGCTGATGTCCCCATACACGTCACCGCCGACAAACCGGGTACCGCGAAAATCGGCCCCTCCATCATCGACTCTGAGCCGCCCGATCACGTGCTCGTATTCTGGTCAGACGAACGCGAACGCCCTACCACTCCTCCATAGGAGGCTCTCCCAAAGTGACGACCGCCCGATCGCTCCTGGACCGACTAGCGGCAGAGCTAGGCGACGCAGCGCGCTGGACATCCTCCAAGGGCGCAGACGCGCTCACCTGGACAACCACTGGATTCGACCTGCTCTGGCGAGAGGCAGGCTCAGACACCGAGCTGCGACGTACCTGGACCGAGCGGAAAGGTCAGGGCCCCAGACCACTCGTCCTCCTGTCGCCGTCGTCGGACACGTCGAAAGCACGAGTCTGTGGTCCCCAACATCCCCGTCCGATTCGCGAGCTTCCGTTCGAGCCAGTGCTAAACCTGCTACAGGACGCGGCGGAACGCCATTTCAACGAGGCCGGGCAGACACTCGCGCGAGAGCTGATGCGACTCGAAGAGGCCGCAATTCCCGGGCTCAGAGTGAAGGAGCTGCTGACGCCGCACTTCGTCCGACAGCGACTCCGAGGCAGCAAACCTCAACTGGATGAAGCCATCGCTGCCGTCACCCCAGACGACGCTCGACATTGGCGCTCACTGTTTCGCAAACTCGGCTACCAGACCGAGCGACTGCCGCGACGAGGCCATCTGCTCAGAGACGAAAGCGAAGCCCCGATCGCCGTGGTCCATCCCTCAAATGACCCAGATTCCTTCGGCCAACTGACGAAGGACGCAGCCCTTCCCGAAGGACTACTGCTGGCCGACTGCGAGCGATACGGCGCCGTTTGGGGAGTTCTGGCAGCCGGCGGGCGATATCGCCTGTTCCAGCGCCGACCCGAGTCCGGCGCAGCTGGCGGACAGTACCTGGAAATCGATGCGCACGACGTGACGAAGGAGAGTCGATATTGCCTCGGCCTGCTCTCGCCGCAATCGCTCAAAGAGCAAGGTTGGTTGGAAGAATGGGCGCGAGATGCTCGCGATTTTGGCGAAGAGCTACGTAAAGGGCTCGAGGATCGCCTGATTCGTGATGTCCTCCCCTCGATCGCGCGAGGTCTTGGTGAACATCTGGAATCTGAAGGGATCGATCCAGGTCGCCCAGAGAATCTTGAGCACATCGGCGAAGCAGCGTTGACCTTGGTGTTCCGCTTCATGTTCCTGCTTCACGTCGAGGCTCGCGGCTATCTGCCCGTCAACTCACCGCTCTACAGCCGACGCAGTGCGACCAGCCTGGCCCGCGAGTGCCACGAGGCGCTAACTGCAGGACCTACCGACAAGACCTCGACGCGAAACTGGGATGACCTGCGCACGCTGGTCGGCATGATTCGCAAGGGCGACAACGATGCGGGAGTGCCCGCATACAACGGTCAACTCTTCGCGGCCGACGGATTCCCAGGCAGCGAACTACTCGAGAAGGCTGCGATCACAAACGTGCACCTAGCCCCCGCGCTGGATGCGATCGCCTACGACACCGACCGCGCCGACGCGCCAGGACTCGACTACGCGGGTCTACAAGTTGGACATTTGGGTGCGATCTACGAAGCGCTGCTCTCAATGAAGCTCTCAAGCGCACCCGAGGACCTAATCTACGACAAGAAGCGAAAGGTCTACCGTCCAGCCAAGGCCGGCGAAGAGTCGGAAGTCACCCGCCGCGACCTCTTCTATCAGTCGGAGAAGGGCGACCGCAAAGCAGGGGGCGTCTTCTATACCCGCCAAGAGTTTGTCCGACACTTACTCAAGCACTCGTTAGAGCCTGCGCTCGACGACCATCTAAAGGCTGTCCGCGAGACGCTACAACGCGACCCCGATGAGGCCGCGAGGCTGCTGTTCGACTTCTCCGTGCTCGACCCGGCGATGGGCAGCGCACACTTCCTCACCGTTGCACTCGATGTAATGGCCGATCGCTACGCTACATTCCTCGCCGAGGTCGACGGTATACCTGGAGTCGCCCGACAACTCCAGGATCTGCGTCGCGACGACCTACCAGGAGTCCGACCACCGGAGGACGGCGAACTCATGCGTCGCCTCATCCTCAAGCGTTGTATCTACGGAGTCGATATCTCACCAATGGCCGTAGAGGTCGCAAACATCACACTATGGCTCGCATCATTCGTACCCGGACTAGCATTATCATGGCTCGACGGAAACCTCAAATGCGGAAACTCGCTAATCGGTGTCGCCGATGTCGGTGTGGTCGCGCGCGGCGACAGCTTCATGTTCAGCGACCCAGTGAAACTAGCAATGGACGCAGCGACGGCCAAGCACCGCGAGTTGGCCGGAATCCTGGACCAAACGCCGGATGAAGTACAGCAGTCACGAGAGGTCGCGGACGAGCTCACAGAAATCACGTCCGGACTGCGAACCGTCTTCGATCTGTGGGCCGCCGAACCACTCGGACTCGACGGAGCACGGAAGCTCGATCCCACCGCAGTCTTGGAGCAGCGCGATCAACTCTCACCCGCCAATCAGACAACGGTCGTGCGGTCGTCTAACATCGCCAACGACCATCAGTTCTTCCATTGGTCCTTAGAGTTCCCCAGCATCTTCCATCGAGAACGTCCAGGCTTCGACGTAGTCGTCGGCAATCCGCCTTGGGAGGAGGTGACAATTGAGGAACTCGCCTTCTACGCCATACGTGACCCAGGTCTTCGTGGAGTCAGCGATGGCTTGGAGCGGAACAAACGCATTTCTGAGTTGGACAACGAGCGCCCCGATTGGCGAGCATCGCTTAAGTCCCTTCAAGAAGAACTAGCGACGTCACGTAACTTCTACACAGAGGTAGGCGGTTACGAGTTGCAGGGCGTGGGTGACACGGATCTATATCAGCTGTTCTGCGAGAGGTACACGCATCTCGTGCGGGTGGAGGGGCGTCTCGGAGTCGTATTGCCACGATCCGCGTTGATGACACAAGGCGCTGCGGGGTTTAGGCGGTGGCTGTTCGAACACTCCACGGTGACCAGCGTGGATGTCCTTCTGAATAAAGGCCGCTGGGCGTTCAGCATGGAGCCGAGATACACCGTGGCCTTACTCGCTGCGTCACGCAATCTGTCCAATGGTTCTACCGCATTCAGAACAACGGGTCCCACAGAGAACCTCGTTGACTTCCTGGAGGCACAATCAGGCGCTGGGGTGATGGTTGACTCAGGATCGCTCGGCAGCAGCCGGATCATCCAGTTGCTTCCCAGCCAGCGGCACGCCAATATCCTCACCAAGATCAGGCGGGGCACCGAGTTCGAGGAGCTGCAGAGCCCCGAAAACAAAATTTCGCGAATTTCCGCTTCTGTTGCGTCGCATCTAGTTCCCTATACGGAGTTACATGCGACGCAACAGAAGCGGAAATTTGAGCACCCTCCAGGCCAGGGCAGAGTCCCTGTCTGGAGAGGCCGATCCTTCGATCAGTATGACCCACACGGCCGCGAGCCCGCCGGCTATGCAGACTGGAACGATGTACTCGGCTGGTTGCAACAGAAACGCACACGGGCCAGGGTCTTCAAGAGCCTCTTTCCGCCCGAGGTCCTCCGCGACCCCAAGACCCACCCAGTCAACAATGCTCGGATAGTATTTCGAGATGTGACAAATCGGACCAATTCGCGCACCGTGATTGCATCCGTAGTGCCGCCCCAAACTCCACTCACAAACAAGGCTCCATATCTGGTCTTCTCAGGGTGGAATCCGACTGGACGAGCTGCCACGCTTGGTGTCATGAATAGCCTTCCCTTCGACTGGCAAGCGCGCAGGTATGTCGAAACCAACATGAATTTCTTCTTGCTCAACATGTTCTGCTTCCCGGAATGGGAGTCGACCAATTGGCAACGAATCGGCGAACTCGCCGCCCGACTGTCCTGCGTCGACGATCGCTTCGCCGACTTCGCCGCTGAGGCCGGCGTCGAGTACGGCCCCCTAACCGACGCCCAACGCGACGACATGCGCGCCGAGATTGACGCACTTGTAGCGCAAGGCTACGGACTCGATATCGATGAACTGCAATTCATCTTCACCGACTTCACACTCGATGCCGTACCTGAGAAGTACCGCGAGCTCGTCATCGCCAAGTTCGAGGCACTGTCGTGACCACAGGTCAGGGCATCTACGAGGTCATTGACAACGACAAGTACGGCCAGCATGGCGACGCGCTACTCTGGCTCGCATCACACTACGACGGTCCCCTCAACGTGGCCACAGCCTACGTCGGCCTCGACGGACTTGATACCTTAGTCAAGGCCGCGAACACCAACCATAAGGCCGTCAAGCTATTGATCGGCGCAGCTCCAGTCGAGGGCGCGTTAACAGGATCTCCCGACGCGAGCGCCGTCCGCGACCGCTTCCGAGAGTCTGTAGATGCGTTGCGGCGTGAACGTAACTTTTCCGGATTTCCCGCATCACGCCGCATCGTCGTAGAGCGAGTCAGCAAGTTCATCGCGTCCGAGCAAGCCGAGGTCCGCCGCTACACGCAGCGATTCCTCCACGGCAAAGCCTATGCGCTCGGCCCGCTCAACGACAACGGCAATCTGATCGGTCCAGGCGCAGCGCTAGTAAGTTCGGCCAATCTGACCCACGGAGGACTCACCGGCAACCTCGAACTCGGGATGGTCCACTACCAACCCAACGTCGTGGACATGACGCTCCAATGGCATCGCCGACTCTGGGAACAGGCAGACAACTTCCGCGACGATTTACTAGAACTATTACAACCGCCGTCGCTCGACGCAACGCCCGACGATGTCTTCCTGCGAGCCCTAATCGAACTCTACGGAGACGAGCCCGAGCCGGACCGTTACGCGGACGAACTAACAGCCTTCCAACGCGACGGCGCCGCGCGCGCCCGAGCAATAATGGAACGCTACGGCGGTGTGCTCTACGCAGACGGCGTCGGCATGGGCAAGACAGAGATCGCAATCGACTTCATCCGAGAGCACGTCGAAGAACACGGACATCATGTGCTCGTGGTCGCCTCGGCCCAACTCCGAGACAGTATGTGGGAACCACGTCTCGAAACAGCAAACCTCTCGGCCAGAGTGGTCTCATATCAAGAGCTCGCGCAAGACACCCAACTGGGCGGTACCAAACCGGTCCTGCGACTACCAATCGACGCATACAAGCTTGTAATTGTCGACGAGGCACACGCCTACCGAAACAGCGACACATCTTGGTACGCATCGCTCTCGAAACTCATGGGAGGTCGCGACAAACAGCTCGCCATGCTCACGGCCACGCCAGTCAACAACACCCTCTGGGACCTACACAGCCTGTTCCTACTCTTCGGCCGACACGACGCGGCGTTCGCAAGCGACCCGCTTAACATTCCTAGTCTTCAAGAGTTCTTTCGCGAAGCCGGCGCGGACGAGCAGAACAGTCAAGGAGGACCGTCACCCGCGAGGCTGTTCCCGCTGTTGGACGCTCTCACCGTGCGCCGTGATCGCGCATTCATCAAGGAGCACTACCGAAACGAACGCTTCCAAGATGGTACTGAAGTGCGATTCCCTGACCCGGAGCTCAAGGAGCAACGCTACTCATTGAACGACGCATATCGAGGCTTGGCCCGCACCATCGGAAGGCGTATCGGCCCTCAACCAGATGACCAAGAGCGCCCCGATGATGCTCTAACGATGGCCCAGTACCGTCCAGGCTCCTACCGATACGAGCCGAGCCCCGACGTAGCTCGCCAAGAAGCGCTGGCGGGTCTAATGCAGTCGCTATTGCTGAAGCGGTTTGAATCGTCGTGGTACGCAGCACTCCAAACCGTTCGTCGGATGAGACAGAAAGCACTCGCTCGCGCCGAATATCTCATACAAACGACAGATGCCGGCATCGATATCAACGAGGAAGTCCTCGAAGAAATCGAGGGTCTCACCGACGATCTGCTACAAGAACCCGGCGACTGGTCAGATCCCGATGGTTTTCGTCCCGAGTTGCTGAAAGACCTCCAAAAGGATGCCGAGATCCTGGACGAGATCGCCAAGCAGATTGAACGGTTAGAAAACGCACCTGACCCGAAGCTGGAACAGTTGCGACAGGTCATGTCCTCAACAGCTGCCCAGAAGATCGCCATCTTCACGTCGTTCCAAGACACGGCCGACTACATCAAACATGCCATCGAAGCCGATCCTACCCTAATCAACGGTCGAACCTGGGCAGCGGTCATCGGCGCGGATGCGAGCGAAACTGAGCGTGAGCGAGCCATCAACCGTTTCTGCCCGGAACTCGCCGAGGGAGCATTTGATCCGAAGAACCACGGCGGGGAGATCGATGTGCTGCTCAGCACCGATGTCCTCTCGGAGGGCCAAAACCTACAACAAGCGCAAGCAGTACTGTCCTACGACATGCCCTGGAATCCCCAGCGAGTGGTCCAACGCAACGGCCGCGTGATCCGCCTGCGGAGCCACCACGACATCGTCTACCTATACACGCTCATGCCGCAAGACGACGAGTTGGAGGAGTTGCTCCGTCTCGAAGCGGCGCTACAGACGAAGATCAGGGCCGCCAACGCTTCAATGGGTATGGAGACACCGGTACTAGCAGGCGAAGCCACCGTGCAACGTATCTACGAAGGGATGAAGAACTTCACGGACCGTTTGGCAAGCAACGATACATCGCTGCTCGATGAAGATCGTAGCTCGGGAGGCGCCGCCTTCGCCGGTGAACATTACCGAGCGAACTATCGCCGCGCCGTCCAGGAGGGCGAGGTCGAACGACTTAAGCGTATGGCCTGGGGTATCGGTGCAGCGATCCGCAGGACCAACTCAAAACTAAACGAGCCGGCGGTGTTCTTCGCGTGCAGGACGAGCGAATACCGTCGCTATTGGCGACTAGTCTCCGCGTCCGGAGAGATTCTCCTCCGCGACGACCTGCCAATGCTCCAGCTGATCGATCCCGACAGACAGGATGACGCGCCAATCCCCGAAAGTATCGATCTGGAGGGCCTGTTCACGATCGCCGCGGAGGACATCTGCGAACTTCACAATAGGCCACCACCAATTCCAAATCTTCTGGCCAGTCAACGCTGGGCCTTGACGGAGATTCTCGGTGCCCCCGATGCCCCAGTCGGAGACGAGTACAACCAAGCTGCAGACGTGCTAGCCATGCCGCAAACAGTCCGAGTCAGACGTGCATTGTCCGCGCTGCGCAGCGAGCATTCGGAGGGCGGAATGAGCGTGAGCGAGTGCGCATCGCGAATCGTGAAACTGGTCGACGAGCTGCGCTTAACCGCAGTCTCACCGCCATCACTCCCAACACCAATCCAACCCAACGACCTCGGCGTGGTCTGCTATCAAGTGATACTGCCTACAGAGTGACGATCCGCAAACGTCCAGTACCAACATCGATGTGTCAGTTAACGGTTGGTGGGTCGACAATGAACGGGACGAAGGTGATTGTCCCTATCGCGCATGGGTCACGGTTTAGTTGAAGGCATATCACTGCCAGAGAGAACCGTGGGATTCAAAGCACTTGGCAGAGTGTCTTCTGTAATCCTCACTGATATAGTCTCTCAGGAACGACGAAAGGAAGGCGGCCGACATGCATTCAACTCTGTACGCTGACGCATTCGGACGCCTCATCCCGATTCCCGAATGTGTGGCTTCCGACCCAGATATGCCATCTACAAATGACCTGGAGAGTTTCCTCTGGAGCAACTTTCGCAATCGATCGGAACACATGGGATGGTCTGCCAGGAAGAGGACAGAGCCATCGCGCCTGTGGAATGTGGAAGAAGCGGATCTAACCTATCACCTCGAATCGCAGCGAATAGGCTTCGATCAAGTCGGCCTCGGTGTCAATCCTCCTACGTATGTAGATGTCGCCGACAACCCTCCGCCGAACAGTACTGATCTATCTCAGGGGCTCTGGGCGGCTGTACCAACGCTCGATGACGGAGGCCCACCGACGAACCCGGCTGTGGCGGTCCCGCCATCGTGAGAATGGCGTCCTCGCAGGGAGGAGATCACCTGGTATCAGAAGTCTTCAACCTCATTCGGAAGAGAGGCTGTCACATCTTCTCAATCGGCCCATTCGTTGATGCGCCGGACGAACTCGCCGCTGGTCTCGACTGGAAGTGGCAAGCGTTAACTCGCGGAGAGCTGGGCATTGCGATGACATTGCCGGAATGGTCGACCGCTGCAGTCGGATGGCTGATAGAAGTGGCATTTGAGGCCGCGCTCTCACTCGAGCCGTCACCCTATTCGCTTTCAGTACGAGTGTCGCGCACCACTCCCAAGTGAGCAGCAGGCTGGACCTGCCGCCGATTGATAGCAAAGCAGGGAGGCCGCCGCAATCGCGACGACCTCCCTGACTCCATCTGCGAGCGTCTGTCTCGTGCCTCACGAGACCCGGCTCGGCTTAGTTGTTGTACGTCCGACAGCCCTCTGGCGTACAGTCGGTGAACGTCACCCAGGCGTTGGTGCCCCACGGGTCGGTGTCGCCGCCGAGATTTCCGCCCACATTGTCAGCCCAGCAGAGGAGAGGATTGGCCGTCGTCCCGTAGACACCAGGTGAGCGAGAACCACAGTTACGTTGCCAGTCAGAGTTGCCGACGGCTGGCGCCGGCGTCTGCTGTGTTTCAGCCTGCGGCGTGGCGGCAGCGGGCTGGTTACCGGTTGTCGGGCACAACTGCCAAGTGTGCGCCTGATTGTCCTGGATGCAGTAGTTTTTGCCGCCAGCGCTGAAACTCAGTGACGCGAAACAATCCTGCGGACTTTTGCCATCCTCATTTTGATCTGGGACACCGTCGTAACCACCGACGAAGCTGCTGCAGCCGTCGGCTGGGTAGATTGCAACGGCGAAGGGGTCGGCGTCGTCGTCGACGTGGACGGAGGCATAGAGGATGCGGTCGCCGGGGTCGCCTGTTGCGCTACTTCCTATCACGTGGACGTCACCGTCGGTGACGTTGATATCGTTGAGATCCGTCACGGGGACGTAGCAGACGTCCTGCGTCGTAAAGACGGGCGGACAGTCTCCCAAGAAATCCGCTTGAGTATCACTTGTGAACGCGAGTAACGCGACCACCGTTGCGATCAGTGGAAGCGCAGCGAGTGCAGTGAGTTTGGTCATCATCATACCTTTCTGGACAGTCGCTTAGCGAAGATCGCAGCAACTGTGACGTTCGTCGAGGCCCTGTTGCCTCTTGTTGTGCTGGTCGAAGCACCAGCAGTCGACCCAGTCGAAGCAGATTGGGTTCACCCCCTCCATAAGCTGAACGCGATCAGCGTCCGCATCCGCGGACCCATCGCGCAACGACCAACGCCGGCTGTATCGCATGTGCATCGCCATTGGCCTCCGGTCAGCAGGATCATCATGGCCGTGGAGTATCGCACATCGCCAATCGGACAGGTCAGCCGAGGATATGCAACGCACAGAAGCCCACGCACCGCCGAGGGAATCTCGCCCCGATTCCCAGTCCCCGACGTGATCGGGGACCCTCCCCCGCTGCCCCCTCCGAGCGCCGTACGTGAGCGCAGCCGGCGGCCCTCACCCTAACCCTCTCCGACAGGGAGAGGGGACCAGAAAGGGAGCAGGAGCCCTTTCCCACGAACCGCCACCACGGTCATTCCGACGCACCGCCGAGGGAATCTCGCCCCTGTTCCCAGTCCCCGACGTGATCGGGGACCCTCCTCCCCTGCCCCCTCCGAGCGCCGTACGTGAACGGCGCCGGCGGCCCTCACCCTAACCCTTTCCCACAGGGAGAGGGGACCAGAAAGGGAGCAGGAGCCCTTTCCCACGAACCGCCACCACGGTCATTCCGACGCACCGCCGAGGGAATCTCGCCCCGATTCCCAGTCCCCGACTCGATCGGGGACCCTCCCCCGCTGCCCGCTCCGAGCGCCATACGTGAGTGCAGCCGGCGGCCCTCACCCTAACCCTCTCCCACAGGGAGAGGGGACCAGAAAGGGAGCAGGAGCCCTCTCCCACGAACCGCCACCACGGTCATTCCGACGCACCGCCGAGGGAATCTCGCCCCTGTTCCCAGTCCCCGACTCGATCGGGGACCCTCCCCACTGCCCCCTCCGAGCGCCGTACGTGAGCGCAGCCGGCGGCCCTCACCCTAACCCTCTCCCACAGGGAGAGGGGACCAGAAAGGGAGCAGGAGCCCTTTCCCACGAACCGCCACCGCGGTCATTCCGACGCACCGCCGAGGGAATCTCGCCCCTGTTCCCAGTCCCCGACTCGATCGGGGACCCTCCCCTCTACCCCCTCCAAGCGCCGTACGTGAGCGCAGCCGGCGGCCCTCACCCTAACCCTCTCCCACAGGGAGAGGGGACCAGGAAGGGAGCAGGAGCCCACGCCCACGAACCGCCATTCCCGTCATTCCCGCGGCTATGTCCACTTGATGAGATCCATAAATCTCGGCCGCTCAAGGACTTGGCAGAGACCCCGGATGTGCCCTAGGGTTCAGCACAATTGGCGAGTAGTTGCTGGCCCAGTCACACATTGCGGGGTCTTTTGCCCCGACGCGTCGGCCAGATCTCCATGCTCGCTGGACACACGACAGTCCCGTCAGGAGACTGTGAAAGAGATCGACGACATGCGGAACGTTCTTACCCCCCCCCCCCCCACCCCCACACACACACACTTCGGGTCCTGGAGGCAGGATCATGAGGTGGCTGCATCGGAGACGCTTCGGTCACGGATTGGCCGTCTTGACCCTGGTGATCATGGCGGCCGCCGCGCTGTCGCTGGTTAACCCGCTACGGGACGCTTCCGCGCAAAACGCCCTGCCGGAACTCAAAATCGCCGCCGGTGCTGCAGTGATGGAGGGCAAAGGGCTGACCTTCACCATCTCCGCCAGCGATCCCACGCTGGACCGCGACCTCACCGTGAACGTCCAGGTCACCGAGGACACCAGCCAGGGCCAGACCTACCTCAACGCCTCCGAGCGCGGCTCCAAACGAGCCGTCATCTACGCCGGCTGGGAGACCGGAACCTTCACGGTCAAAACCGTCGACGACAAGAATGACGAGCCGAACGGCGCCGTCACCGTGACGCTGCGACCCGGGACCGGCTACACCGTGGGCGCCACCAACGCCGCCTCCGGCACGGTGACCGACAAAGACGGCACCCATGTGGCTCTGACTGTTGGCAAAAGCATTATTCCGGAGAACGGCGGCAAGACCGACATCACGTACCGACTCCGGGGGCCGCTGAAAGCGGGTCAAACCATCGCGTTCAAGACTGGGACCGGAAGTGATTCTGATGGAAGACAAGGCGTCGACTGGACCCTCCAGAAGAAGCCGGGCGCCGACAACACTGGCGTCACCCTATCCGCCAGCGGGACTGTCAACGGGGTTACCGCCACCGCGCGGAACCCGATTGTGACCATGACCGGCGCCGGCGTACAGGAAGCCCATCTCGAGCTGACCGCCGTTGACGATAGCAACACCAGCAATCGGCAAATCACTTGGTTTGTTGGCAGTAACGGAGGCCTCAGCAACATCTTTGTGCAGACCCTCGGTGGCGCCCAGGGTACCTTCAGGGTCAGCGGGGCCAATCACATCTATCTCATAGACGACGATAACCCTCCCTCACCCGTCATCGGCTTTACCAGAAATTCTTTCAGCGGCAACGAGAATGGGGGCCTTGTTCAGCCGGTTGTCAGATTTTCCAGAGCCGCCACGCCGGAATTCGAGCTGCCGCTGACCTTCACTGACGGCACCGCAACGGAAGGCGCGGACTACCGTGTGCCTAGTATGCCAATTGTAGATCTGACAAGCAGTACTAGTACTAGCGTGAGTTTTGACATCCTCTTAATCGATGACAAGCATAAGGAGGACGCTGAAACCCTCACGGTTGCCATCGACATGGACGCCCTGCCGGACCTCAATGGCAATAGCGAAGGCAATGGCTGGGTTGCCGGGACGGACACGACCGCAACCATCACCATCAATGATACCGACGGCGATGTTCACGCCTCGATCAGCGCCCTCGATAACATCGCAACCGAGGGCAGCTCCAGCGACAAGGCCACCTTCCGCGTCAGCCTCGACTCCGTGCGGGGCGCGGAGGGACCGTTTACCGGCTCCGACAGCGCCGAGTTCCATTTTGCCTTCGACGGCGGCGTTCGGGGCCAGGATTTCGATGTCAAGCTGTTGACCGACCACCCCACGGTGTCCTCCAACGCCGGTGGTTCCGTGATATTCAACCCCAGCGCCGTCAACCCGGCGCAGGACACGCCGCTCTTCGCCGACTTTGAGCTGATCGCCCGGCAGGACTTGGACGCCGTTAACGATGTGGTGACCGTGACCCTGGGAGCCTTTAGGTTGACCGGTGTTTCCACAGGCACAAAGAGCGGAAAAGCCGTCATCACCCTGCGGGACGATGACCAGAAAGCGACGGGTCTGTACCTGCGCGGGGGGCTGAGTGGTATCCCGACTGACAACAGCGGCGCCTTCCTGATCGGCGAGGGCAACAGCGCCACCCTGGTCTTCGGCTTGACGGAAGCGCCAACCGCCGTCGTGAACGCGGATGCGTCCATCAGCTCCGGCGGCCACACCGCCTCCATCACTTCCGGCGCCAACAACCAGATAGCCAAGCACGATAACTGCTACTCGCGCTGCAACTGGCGGGTGGAATTTAGATACAACTACAACAGTCCGCAGAGCAGCACCTTGAACGGCGCGAGAGTTGTCATCGCCGGCACGGAGGACATCGCCACCGTGCCCACCGACGATGCGACGCTGCGGATTGCACTCAGATCGGACGACAAGAACTACGACGGCGCCGTCTATGAATATCCCATCAAAGTGCTTGACAACGAGCAGCCCACCACCGTGGGGCTGGTCAGTACCAGCGCGGTCAACCTGCCGGAAAGCCATCACGGTCGGATCAAGCTGGCGGTGCGGGCATCGCATCCGGTTTCCACCAAGCTGACCCCGCAGCTCACCTGGCCCGACCCGTCGGACACCGGACACTTCGATGCGGCCCAGGAAATCGACGTGGCCGTGGAGCCGATCCCGGTGGGCGGCACGATGGGCTACATCTACCTCGACGCTAAGGACGACAACACCGCCGAGGTGGAGGCATCGGCGACGGCAACTCTGTCCCTGGAGTCCACGCCGGCAAACGTGACGGTGGACGAGAACCGCAATACCTTCCTGCTCCGGCACAGCGACGACGACAACCTAAACATCCGGCTGATCAATCGCCGCAACGCGGATAGCACGCCCACTGACTTTTCGGACGATACGTTCACCCCCACGTTGTACTTCACCCGCCCGATGGATTACGCCCTTGAGATATTCCTGAAGGGCAAGGACAGCGACGACAACCGCACGCTGAGCCCGAGCAGCTCCCACACCTCAGGGCCGCACGAGATCACCATCAATGGAGGTCTGGATCCGTACAGCGCCATCGTCGTGCGCACCCTCGGGGAGAACTACACGTTCTTCGATCGCCAGGCCATCGTGGTGTCCGACGGGATTCAACTAATCGACCACGACGATGACATTCCAGTGATTGGTCCCCCGTTGCAGCCGCAAAGCGACGAAGCATCGCCGCAGGGGGTGGTGCACGATGCCCTGACCATGGGCACCGGCGGCGGCAACGGCGGCGAAAGCCTGAACGACCGTGTGAACGGGATCAGCGTGTCCGACGTCACCGCCGACGGGTTCACCCTCGGGTGGACAGCAGCCAACGGCGCCGACAGCTATCGAGTCCGTTACTGGCAGGACGAAAACGCCGCAAGCGTCGTCCCGGTCGCAGGTACAACCTACAAGGTGACCGGCTTGGACGCGGAGACGGAGTACTCGGCGCAGATTCTGGCAGTAGTCAACGGCAGCGTGGCCACAAATAAGTCGAGTTCGGTAATCACCGTCACTACCGCAGCAGCACCCGCACCGGCAGCGGCAGCGGAGGCGCAAGCCTGCAATCTGCCGTCAGACGCCGTCTCAGTGGCCGAGGTCACCGGCTGGCGAGACGCCCTCGATCCAACCAAAGCCGCCGCTGGCATCAAGCGCTGGAACCGAGTCCTAGAAGCGCTCGGAGAGGACACCGGCACCGGCGAAACAGCGATGACTACTGCGCAGGCCAAGGCCGTCTCCAACTGGCTCAAGAACACCCGCTGGGATCGCACGGCTCGCACCCTAGAGGCCATGGACCAGTGCGACGACCCAGCTCCGCAGGCAACACCGCCTCCGCCGCCCACGCCGGAGATCAGCATCGCCAGCGATGGCGATGTCACCGAAGGCAGCGCTGCCAGCTTCACCATCACCGCCAGCCCGACGCCAGCCGCTGACCTATCGGTCAACGTCAGCGTGTCGCAAAGTGGCGACTACGGTGTTACTACTGGTGCGCAAACTATAACTGTCCCGACTACAGGCAGTTACACCCTGACCGTCGCTACAACGGACGACAGCACAGACGAGGCCGACGGTTCGGTTACAGCAACGGTCAGCAGCGGTACGGGCTACACGGTATCCACGTCGGGAGGCGCAGCCACGGCAGCAGTGTCCGACAACGATGACCCACCGTCGGTCTGCAATCTACCCTCGGACGCCATCTCAGTGGCCGAGGTCACCGGCTGGCGCGATGCTCTCGACACCAACAAAGCCGCCGCGGGCATCAAACGCTGGAACCGCGTCCTAGCCACGCTGGGCGTGGACACCGGCGAAAAGCCGATGTCGGCAGCGCTAGCGCAGGCGGTCTCCAACTGGCTCAAGAACACCCGCTGGGACCGAACCGCGCGAACCCTAGCCACAATGGAGCAGTGCGACAGTTAGAACGGCGGCAAAGCGACGCCACAAGTGGCCGCGCCGAGGAATCTCCCCGGCGCGGCTACTTCTCCCGTTGACAGGCAGTGGAAGACTCAGCAGCGACCACGGACTCGGCCTCATATCATGGCAGTCTGGCGATCGTCCAGGCGTCGCCGCTTCGCTCGGCGGCGATGCCTCCGATCTGCAAGCTCCGCCCAGAACAGATCGAGCCATAGACGCCACCCGGCTCAACCACAAACTCGCCGCTGCCGTCTGGCAGAGAGCAACGCTCGCCTAGTGCAAGAGTCATTTCGTCCGTGCAGACCGCCGCGTCCCCTGAGAATGCACTGACTGAGTCGACTCTGGTCGCTTCCACGATGTAGAACGAGCCGTCGTCGCGCGAGTCGTGGCCCTAGCGTGCCCGGTGCAATGATTGCCAGTGACCACCACCCATTGGGTGATCACAGCCGAGGGTCCAGCTCGCAGGAGCGCTAGCAAAAGGCGATAGGACATATCACGCTCCTCGTTTGCGGCCGTACTGTTCTTCTGGCTCACGTTGCGCCGCGAGTCCACTAATGAGGCGACCTACGTGATCTCGGTCGGCAGCGAGGGCTCGAGCATCTGCACCAGCACTAACCCTAACCCGTGCAAGATCGCCAACTACAAGAGCTAACTGATCATCAACGGTCTCTACCATCACCTGCTCACGGATGAGCGAGTGCACGACTCCATCAACCTGCAAATCAAACGCTCGTAGAGCGGTAGTTTCAACGGTAACTGCGGAACTCCTAAGTGAACTGTTAGCGCGATAATACGCGCGTTTAGCTTCAGTAATCTAAGACAACACCTCGTAACCCTCCGTGGACCGCCATCAGTGTAACTCGGGTCTGTTGTCCTACCATCCGGCGACGTGGGTAAGCAAGATGAACCGAGCTCGGTGAGCGAGGACCAGAAGTGGCTGGCGACAGAAGTCAGGAGCCTGGATGGCTGTTGCACATGGAAAACGGTGCTCTTACCCTCGAGTCTGCGATTCGGAACAGGGAGTGTTCGCGATGATGAACCAGCAACAGGCAGCCAAAGCATTGCAGGACATGCTGACCGCATATCGACATCTCAACGGTCGAGGCGGGGCTGCAATCCGCGCTCAACATGGTCTGTACATGGACGACGACCGCAACGTCGTGAAAGGTCGTAATCTTCAGCGCGAGCTCCTTCAGGAACAACGTATAGCTGAGGAGCAGTTGGAGGAGTCACTGAGCGACGAGGCGATAGCGGGGCTCGAAGACCTACTGTACCGCGTCGCGGCCGTGACCGGTCTGTCGCCCGATAGTAACCAAGTGGTAGAACGGCTCATTGACGACTACGGTCTCGATGAGGTCGAAGGCGTCAGGCCACTCTTGCGGACTGTTGCACGTCGTTCAAGACCTCGCGGCACTACACTCTTTCATGTCAGCAGTCAAGTCGTCAGAGATATCAGTGCCATCTGGCGACCATATGATTACTGGAACGCAGCCCTCGCAGAGACGGTGTTTAGTGGGAACTTCGCAGGCCGAGCAGTATACTTGGACATGGAGCCAGAAGTGCTTCAACAGGCAGCGGTTTACATTTGGCCTTCTACTTTGCAGTCTGGCGACGACGCAGTACTCAGCTTCCGCGACACTGTACGCCGAACCTGTGTGGGCGACGATCGAGACTTACGCTCGGAAAGAGGCAGGTCGCGGAGCAATCGCTTTGATCTCGACAAGCACGCGAGAAGATTAGAGCGATGGCATCGAGAGCGCCAGTCCCAGACGGACTCTACTGAACCTCCCCCGAGCATCGCGATATTGGCGCTATTCGCATTGGCCGCTGAACGGATGCAGTCGGACGCCGACATGGCGGGTACCAACTACTACGGACGCCTCGCTGAAGTGCTTGACATTTCCGAGGATCGCCAAACGCAGTTGGGCTCCAAGTACCGCGAGCATGCACTGTCGCTCTGGGAGAGCCTGAACGTGTGGTTGCGCGATCATCATGGACAGCGAGGCATGCCGACCGCGGTGTCATTTGGACATCAACCGTACATCAGTTTGCCGATCTCACAAGCGTTGATCCGTGCACAGGAGCGTGAACGCCTGTCGGAGTTCTTCACCACTTGCCAATTCAATCCTGGTCAGCAAGTGGCCAAGGACGACATGGTAAGAATGCTCTCCCGTTGGATTCCCAACTCAGGTGTGACAGGCCTGCGCAATGTGTGGCGACGTGGTCCAGACATGCAGCGGCGAATCGCTGAAGTGATTTGCACAGAACTTGAACACTGGCAAGGTGAGTCGCCAACGGAGCCAGGAACGGGAATGCAGCAACGCTCGTTACTATTGGCAGCGAGCTGGTTCGAAGAACCTGAACCAGAGTTCGATCCGTTCCTATTCGTGCGATCGTCGGACTCGGATTCGATGAGTGGCGCCTTCCGGACGGCAGACGGTACTACTGTACGAGTCGAGAGGGACCTAGATGGGTTGATCACCCTGAACGCCGGAGGTCACGACTCGTCGCGAGAGCAAGCACTCCTTGAGGTCGCCTTGAGCAGCGGGCTCCGGTTTCAACGCCACACACGAGACATTTCCATCACCTTCAAGAATCATCCAGTCATTGTCTTGCTATTCGATCAACTACGACAATTATACATCCAATCATCCCGCGTCGAGCTCGGCCAAGACATGCTTCTGCTGGTCGACTGGGACTTGGCAGCGAACGTGAGACAGGCCCTTGAGCGATCTGCTGAGCCCGGCTTCCGCGAAGTAACGTCTGATGTGCACGGACTCCCCGATCGGTGGACGCTGTTTTGTAATGTCCGACTCCAATCATCACCAACGGTCGCTGGCGAGGAACTTCTACCGCTGCAACCGTTATCGCGAACCCAAGTAGCGCTAGAAGGCGGCGTACAGTTGAGTGATGGTCGCTGGCACACTCAAGAGCCGCCCTCGATCATCGTTGTTGACGAGCGAAGTCAAGAGTTCCAAGTGACCTTGCTTCCTCTCTCCAATCAGGACGAGAAGGTTCACGAGCTAGGCACGCATATCGGTCAGGCAAGGATACCGTTGAGCGGTGTTACTCTTGCCGACGGAGATTACCGAATCGTACTGTCTGACACAGTGGATGCAGAGATCACTTCGCGGGCACTCAAACTGCGCTCCGGCAGCACGGCAGATCTCGATCCGCCTATGCTATCGAGCGCGCGACTTGGCCATGCAGCGGATCCTATGTTCTCGCCGCGATCAGCCATCTCGGCGGAGTTTCCTCTTGATCCTGCATCTGTCATGCAAGGGGCGGTTATCGATCAGGGAACAGGCCTGCGCAAGGTGCCTGAGACACGGTTGCATCCAGAACTTGGAAACATGGAGCCATTTGAGTCCATTGAGGCATGGGTTCGGCGCTACACCGGAACGACCAAGGAAGTAGATCTCGAGCAAGCCCGGGCGTATCTGAGACTTGGATTTGTTGAACATGAAGACGGTGAACTCGTCCGGACCAAGGCAGGCACGCTTCATATGCAAAAGGTGCGACCGCGAAATCGAGTGGAGCGCCGATCTTCGGCTTCGACAGGCCTGAAGTCACCCGACCTCGGAGTTGATCTCGACCTGATTCTCGATGCTCTCGCCGTAATGGATGCCGGGTCGTGGAATGCCTTCCGACGACTGATCAATCACTCCCAAGAAGAACGCTACAAGCCTCACGAGGCCCTGCGCACACTACGATCCCTTGCCTACATCGACGTTGAGGTCAACCCGCGGAACGTTGCGCCTCAACGATGGTCACTCTCTCCAACTGCACTGGTCGCGCTACCGTCACGCACGAGCGCCGTGCTCACTGGACATCGGACCTCAGAGTTGATACAAAGGCTACTCGACGCGGCAGACGTTGGCAACGCCCAAGTCGACAAGTCCTCGGACCCCGGAAGACCAACACGCTTCTATGTCGAAGCAGAGCATCCAGGTGTTTTGCAAAGCGTCGCAGATACGGTAGGAGTGCCGCTATTGTTCGATACTCCACGCCGAATCTTGGAGCGGATGCCCACAATCCAGGACATTCTGGCATCACAACCAGAGCTATTGGTTCCGGAAGGTTGTACGTTCGAACGATTCAACCGCGCTGGTAATCGGTGGGTTGAACAGAAGGCTTCAAGTGAGCGACTCGCCGGAAGTTACCGAATTCGGTTCCCCACTGGCGAGCGTCGCCACGCAGTCTGGGCCGAGGGTGTCTGGAGAGAATGCGGCAACGCCACGGCCAAGTACGCGGGCGCGGCCGCGGTTGGGGAGCACATCATGGCCTACGATCAAGACCGTGAAGAACTAACCTGCCTCTTCGGCGCCAGACCGCCTGGCCTCTTTGAGCGAGCCTTGATACTATGCAGCGGAGAGTTACCGCAGACACCAGGTGATCATCGAAGCATCTATACGAACGTGCCAGACAATGTGCATCGTTGGATCGCTGCCAAACTTGGCCCGGCTGGATGGAGTCACTGATATGGCCGATCCGATCGCCCAGCCAAAGTCTGTCTATCGAAGCCTGCGGGAAGCATATCTCCGCTACTACGACACAGCATTTTGGGTCCGTAATCCGGCTATCCGAGCCGAACGTCGGCAACTGTTGGAAGCCGAGGGTGCCATCTTTCAAGAACCACTATTGGAGCCGACGCTACCGTTTCGCCAGGGTGCTTCAATCGCAGAGGTCTGCGACAAGATTGGTCTGAGTCGAACCATCGCCGAGACACTCAAGCGCATGCTCTTCCCCGATATGCAGCCTGATGACGCGTCGTTCCGACTCTATGAGCATCAAGCGCGAGCATTCGATCTATCAGCAGGAGATCATGATGTTAAGAATCCGGTTGTCACCGCAGGTACTGGCTCGGGTAAGACGGAAGCATTCCTCTTACCGATCTTTGCGCGGCTTCTTCGAGAATCGGAAGACAGCGACGATTGGACCCGAGACGCGATCCATCGCTGGTGGGACAATACTAACGCAGGGTCGTGGCAACCACTGAGGTCAGAGGATGGCGGCCGTACGTCGGCCGTACGAGCGCTCATCCTATATCCAACCAACGCACTCGTGGAGGACCAGATCACACGACTCCGCCGCGCCGTTTGGGCAGCTCGAGGTGCGGATAGTCAAGGTCCGCAGTTCTACTTTGGTCGCTATACGGGTGAGACCATCGGCGGCGCTCGCATTGTGCGACCAACTTCGCTGAACGATACCGTTGTCCGACAAGCATCTCGGGAACTCTTGGAGACAGAACGCGATGCTCGTCAACTGCGGAAGTCCGGAATCGACAGTGACATCTGCGCCCAGTTTCCCGATCCATTGCGAGGCGAAATGCTCACACGCTGGGACATGATTGCCACACCACCAGACATACTAGTATCCAACTTCTCGATGCTCAACGTCATGCTCATGCGTAACGTAGAGGAGCCTATCTGGGACCAAACAAGGCGGTGGTTGAGCGAAGATCCATCACACGCGTTCACATTGGTCGTCGATGAGCTTCATCAGCAGCGTGGCACTGCGGGAAGCGAGGTCGCATTACTGTTACGTAGCTTACTTATGCGACTGGGATTGCAACCTGATTCGACGCAGCTGCGTTGCATCGGGACCAGTGCGTCGCTCGACGATGATCCTGAATCCTCGGCCAAGTATCTGGAGCAGTTCTTCGGCGTTGCCCGTGCGCGCTTCGAAGTGATACCGGGCGCTCAGCAGGAAATGGATCATGAGCATTCACGCCTCGATCGCGGGCGTTATGAGGAGCTTGCCGATCCCAAACGTGGCGAGCGCGCCTCGTCCGAAGATGCTAAACAACTAACACAGGCTATCGCCAAAGCCTGCGGATTGCCTGTCAAGGCCAAGCCATTGAGTGACATAGAACAGTCATTATTCGGTTCGCACGATCCCGATTCACACGCAATGGACGGTGTACTTTCCGTACTGGCGGATCAACCGTCGGCAGCAGGGGGTATCAGCATCCGCACGCACATGTTCATCCGTAACGTGGTCGGCATGTGGGCGTGTAGTGATCCTATGTGCCCTGCGGTGGACGACCAGTATCGAGACATTGATCGCCGCATTGGCAAGTTGTATCTCAGACCTCGACCGACCTGTACTTGTGGAGCTCGAGTCTTGGAGTTGCTACGTTGCGATCAATGCGGCGAAGAGTCACTGGGCGGCGTTGTGGTCTACACCGATGGCAAGAGTACCCATTACTTGGCGACGGACGAGCCAGAGTTCCCGTCGCAGCTGCATCCACTGGTTAATCAACGTCGCTACGGCAGATACATGTGGTGTCGCCCGTTTCGGTTGGAATCAGAGTTCAAGCCATGGACGCACGATGGAGTCAAGTTCAAGTTCAATCCCGCTCAATTCGATCCCAGTAGAGGATTGCTTCGACGTGGGAATCGGCGCAATGTCGACGGAGTCATGTTAAGTGTCGGCGAAAACAAGGGAGACCGAGCGATACCAGCACTACCTGAACAATGTCCCGGTTGCGGTGCTTCTCGCCAGAATCGCAAGCCGAGCGTCTTCTTTCGGGGCGTCGTCAGCAGCCCTATCCGGGCGATGCGTACTGGTTTCGCTCGAGTCACGCAAGTTGCGCTCGATGCACTCGTCAGGCAGTTACAACAAGACGATGAACGACGGACGATCGTATTCTCCGACAGTCGGCAGGACGCTGCAGTCGCGGCAGCAGGGATCGAGTTGAGCCATTTTCGAGACCTGATTCGTCACTTCAGTATCAATCTGTTGGAGGAACAACGGTCCCTTGCTGATCTCATGCGAGCTGCTGTCGATGGCGAGAGTCTGTCGGTAGAGGAGCAACAACAACTAACGGAGGGGAAGACAAATCACCCGGAAGTGTGGGGCGCGTACGAGTATGGTCAAGACTCTGCGAAAGGACAAGATGTCATACGTAAGTTCGAGCAATCGCAGGCGGCTCTGGACCGTCGGTTGCCTTGGGATGAGTTGTTGCGTCGATTAGAGCGGCGATTAGTCGATCTTGGAGTGAACCCTGGAGGACCGAACCCATCAGTCGCCGCTTGGGGTCCCGGCAGAGAATACAATTGGTGGACCGCGTATGCACCTCCCAGTGTGAGCGCTGGTGCATGGAGAAAAGAGGGGGCTTCTTCCACGCGCAATGAACGTCGCCGAGAGGTGCGCGAAGGCAACTTGTCCCGATCACTCTTCGAGGCAGCCTTCGACATTACCGGTCGAGATTTTGAGTCGATCGGCCTCGGTTGGGTCGAGCCGATCAAGCTCGACCCGATCCCTCGGCTGCAACTTGACGGCGACGCTGGTGAGGAAGTAATCCGCAGCACGATCCGCATCTTGGGACGACAAGGTCACTATCACGGCGCCAGATACTTCTATGGTGTGAACTCCATGCCGAAGCCGCTCCGCGACTATCTCAAAGCCGTTGCCGAGCTGTATGGCCAAGACCCTGCTATCTTGCAGGAGAGCGTCGAGCAGGTCCTTCGTGATACGCAAGTTATCGATGATAACTGGGCACTCAATCCCAGTGCAATTCAGATGCTGCGCTGGAGGACACCTGATAGCCGACCGATGCGCTGTCGTCGTTGTTCGCGATTGCACCTACATGGATCAGCTGGCGTCTGTACGGGTCGGAAATGCAACAGCGACGATTTGGCGGTCGAGACAGACATCACCGGTTCGAGGGGAACGCAGTGGGACGGCGACTACTACGAGTGGCTCGCTGGCGAGTCGGCGTTTCGGTTGCGCGTGGAAGAACTGACTGGTCAAACCAAGCCTCTGGCAGAACAACGACGTCGGCAGCGACACTTCAAGTCCGCATTCCTGCCTGAATTAGAGCATCCGTTGAGTCACGGCATCGATGTCCTCAGCGTGACAACCACAATGGAAGTAGGAGTCGACATCGGTAATCTGCGCTCAGTGGTAATGGCGAACATGCCGCCACAGCGATTTAACTATCAGCAGCGAGTCGGTCGCGCTGGTCGACAGGGTCAGCCATTCTCGTACGCCCTCACGGTCTGTCGGGATCAAACGCACGATGACTACTACTTCAATCATCCCGAACGGATCACCTCTGACGCGCCAGCGCCGCCGTACCTCGACCTTGATGCCATCCGTATCGTTCGGCGCGTGATCCATGCGGAAACGCTGCGTCGGGCGTTCAATTCGTTACCTCAGTCCTTTGATGGTGGGCGAAATGTACACGGTCGATTTGGAGCAACTGATAAGTGGCCTGACTGGCGGGACAGGATTGCACGCTGGCTGGCCGACTCTTCAGACGTTGAGTCAATCGTTGCGCGTTTTTGCACGTACACCGGTCTTAGTCCAAACGAAGATGCAAAGGTAGTTGCCGCGGTACGCGAGACGTTGGTAGAGGAGATTGATCAGGCAGTCGACAATCCGTCTTACCAACACGAAGACCTTAGTGAACTCCTCGCCAACGCGGGCCTACTACCGATGTTTGGATTCCCAACACGGGTGCGGGCATTGTATTCGGGAGTGCCGAAGACCGTTCGCGACCTGGACTCTTCCGTCGTCGCCGATCGAGACATTGAAATCGCGGTCTCTAGTTTCGCGCCTGGCTCAGAAGTGATCAAAGACAAACGTAAGCACACCGTGGTCGGATTTGGTCACTGGACGCGTCGAGGTAACCGCGCGATACCGTCAACAAACCCCTTGGGGCCGCGTCACACACTATTGAGTTGTACCGCCTGCGGAGCCGTCCAGGAGCTATCCGAAGGCGGTGCCGAGACGTGTCCAGTATGCGGCAGAGCAGTTGGCCCGATTGCAATGTACGAACCACAAGGCTTTGTAGCTGACTTCCCTCCGGCCGACTTCGATGATCGATTGGAACGCGGGCCGTCCGCCCAACGACCTCGGCTAGGTGTAACACCTGCGACACGTCTTACCGGTGAGGTCAGCGCGGCGACCTATGAGGTGTATGACTCGGCTGACCTGTACACTATCAATGACAATCACGGTCGCATGTTCCCGCTCCGACGCGAAGGCCAATCGTGGATAGCCTGCGATCCAAGCCTGTACGATGTCCCACCGAATGGTCTAACTCTAGATGTTGACGATGCGGAAGAGTCTGTCGCTATCGGTTCTGTTCGCCGCACCGATGCCCTTACCTTGTTGTTGGAAGGACTCGAACTGCCCAGCGGGGTCGGACCGATTGAAACTCCGATGGGATCCAACAATCCGTTACAGCCTGGATTGGCGGCCTTGCTATCGTACGCAGCCTTGCTGAGAGTTACTGCGTCACAGCGGATCCTGGATGTCCGTGCCGAGGAGCTCGATGTCGGGCTACAACCGGTACGGCTTGAAGGCCAGTATACGCAGCGCATATTCATCGCTGACAAGACCGCAAACGGTGCCGGCTACGCATCGTATCTTGGAAGGCCTGGAGTGCTTTCCCGTCTGCTTGAAGAGGCGGTTGCCTTGGGTCGCGAGTTCGCGGACCAAACACATGCAGAGCAATGCACGAACTCGTGCCCTGACTGTCTGCGAAGCTACGACAATCGCTGGTTGCACCCTGCGTTGAGCTGGCGGCTGGCGCTCGACGTGGCCGAGTTAGCGAATGGCAATCCTCTTAACGAAGACCGTTGGCTCAACGGCGCCGCAAACTTGGTTGACCGTATGACCGCGTCGTCGTCGAGCTTGCATAGCGAAGCATCGGCCGGACTCGCTGCTATACACAGCAGCTGGAACGAACGGTGGGCGATACTTGGTCATCCGCTCTGGCCCTCGGATAAGGAGTCATGGATTCAGCGACAGAAGGAAGCCGCCGGCTATGCGACGCGCCGCCAGGCAACAGACGTGCAGGCGTTCGACGTCTTCACTTTCGAGCGTCGACCAGGCCACATCTTAAGCTGGCTAGGTGGCAAGGACTAGACGTGTTCGCGACTATAGCGCGAGCCGGCTGTTTTATGACCATAGGTCGTCAAGCTCGGTGTAGGCCAGCTGCCGATCATAGTTCACGATGTTATCGTGGACATCGAGGATCAGACAACGCTCAGAACCGCCGTTGAGCTTGCCGCGTAAGCCGCGTCCGATCATCTGAAAGTACAAGTTCGGACTGTAGACCGGACGGGCTACGATTAGCGCACGCGTTTGCGGAGCGTCGAACCCTTCTCGGAACACTGCATAGTTTACCAATACCTTCAGACGGCCGCTACGAAACTCACCCACCGCGTTGCATCGCACATGCAGATCCGTATCGCCACTAATCGCGCGAGCAGGTACGCCTCGAAGATGCAGCATCGCAGCGAGCGTGTTGGCGTGATCGACGGACGTGGCGAAGATTAGCGTAGGGCATTCGGGATCGAAGTCTCGGATGTTCGTCTCATATGCTTCGATGATGCGTTGCGTTCGCACGGTGTCTTCGGCGATCTGACGTTCAACGCTTTCCGGGAGCCACGGTAGATCTGTCGCCTGTCGTAGCTCGTTTTGCTCCAAGCTTAAGGTTTTACCTTCGATGACCGCATGGTCGACCGCTGATAGTACCTTCATCCGCTGGAGCTCGCGAATCACGTCCTGCGGATCGTCACTCTTGAAGGCACCGCTATCGAGGCGATTGGCACCATAGCGTTGAACCAGCCGTCGGGTTTCCTCCTCGTTGGTGCCCCGATAGGGAGTGGCTGTGAGGCCAAGCAGTGCGATCTCATCAACGGTACGACGAAATGTCAGTCCCAGCTCGGTGAGTAGCGACGTATACGTCGGCGCGATTGATCCGTGCGCTTCGTCAATCACGAGGAGTCCGACATCTTCGAGGTAGTAGGGCAGTCCATTTGCACGCTTGATCTTGGCAGTCAATGTTTGGATGGTAGCAACGATCACGTGTGTCGCCCCGACTCGCTCCTCGGGTTGTGGCTGACCTAGCCACAGTCGCGAGATGCGTAGTGAAGATGCTTCAGGTCCGAAGCTCATCCATGCTTGTTGCCAAGCTTCGACCGTTTGCTCGCAGAGCTCGTCTCGGTCCGCGACCCAGAGCACTGTTCCTGAGAATCCATCGTCACGGATCGCTTCAATGATTGCCTGGACGGCAACGCGGGTCTTACCCGACCCAGTTGGCAAGCTTAACAGTCCGCGATTCTCGCCGGACGTGCCTTGCTTGCGCATGAGAAGTCGGACATTGTCGGCTGCGTGTCGCTGGTAGGGATGCAGATCCGGCATAGAGCGCGGCCCCACTACGTCGACATACTGGTCACGTTTGACTTTGGGGCTACCGGACCATTCGTCAGGCAGGCCGAGGGATCGTACGAACTCCAGCGTACGACGTCGCCCCGCCCATTGGCGGGGAGGATCTAGGTGATTGAGCTGTTCGCGATACTCCCGTAACACGGCGGTATGGTGCGTCGCGATCGCGGCCTCAGCAATGCGCTCCCCCGCAAGGTTACCTTCTCCGTGCAAGATATCGACCAAGCTTCTTGGCAAGCGGGTGAGTAGTTCCATCGACCCACCGACCGCTTTCAATAGTCGAAGTGCGTCGTTGGGTTCTTGTTTCACAGCTTTCCGCCGCTGTGCGACCTCGTCTGATGTCAAACGTTGTAAGATACGCTCGAATTGGGCGCCGTTCAGATCCAAGCCGAGCTCGCGGACTACCAACTCCAACTCTTCACGGTCGTCCTCTTGTCTGACGAGAACCACGCGCTTCGACTCTGGTTGTAGCAAGCATTCCTCGAGGGACCTGGTCCCGCTGTCATCCACTAACGCTTCGCACCGAAGAATATTGAACGATTGCCTATCATGCGCCAAGTGTTGAGCGAGTCCTGGCCATTCGTCAACCAGTAGGACTGGGTCCTCCTCATCGCGAGGGGAGAGATGGCCCAGTTGCGCCGGCAAATCGAACGCCTCGGCAATCAGTTGAGCGTTTGGATGATCGAGCAGCCATCGACGCACGTCATGCTGCTGAGGTCGTTCGCCCAAGCCATCAGTGATTCGGTGTAAGCCACTTTGAGTGTGGACCACTCCGAAGCGTCTGAGTAGGTAAACCGCGGGAGACTCTACTTCCTCGATGGGATAGGCATTGTCGGTCGTTTCATGCCACATCTTCCAACGAGCAAACGTTGCTTCCAATTCCAACAGCGCATGAGTCAATCGCGATCGGCCGTTTATCGATAGCTCAGAGAAGACATTGAGCGGGCCACTCGTGGGCGTTTCTGCGAACGGATAGTATTGACCCTGGGGATTTCGAGGCAAGTCGTCCCGGCTGTAGTATGCGTTAATCCGTTCCCACGCGTAGTCGTGAAGCGGACCTTCTGATTCAAAGTGATCGCTGAAGTCCCAGTTGTCGACTCGCAATGGTTCGACAACGCCCAATGCCTCAAGGCGGGATCGGTCCAAAGTGTGAAAGTTGCTATCGACGCCATACGCTGAGTCGCGAGAACCGTCTGCGGGTACAATCGCGCCAGGCCACAGTAGTTGTCGTATGGATCGCCACTTGCCGTCGAGCGCACGCGCATAAACTTGGTGTCGCCAGCCGTCTCTCTCAAGAACTTCAGCCAGGAATTGACGTTGGTCTACTTCCCGACTGAGTTTCCAAAACTCCTCCCAGTCGGTAGCAGTGTTGACGACGTCAACGTCACCGAGCATTTGCTCCGCTACACGTCGGAATGCACTCTCTGCTGTTGGCGACTGGATACCCAACGCCTTTAGCGCTTCTACAACGTTAGGGTCCTCCATTAGTTGTTGATGGACCGTGACAGACGGGTCGTCCGACGAACCACTCGCCAGAAATACAGTATCGCGTATTGCCGGCGCCCAATGGCCTGCCTGCGTGAGTACGATATCACCGTACAAGTCAGCGTTGTCACGGTTTCTACGATGGACGGGGACGTTGTTACGGTTCTCGAGTGCCGCCGTCACTTTGATCGCAGCAGCGGACGCACCGGCAGGGTCTCCTTGTGTAATCCCACTCCTGACGAGCGCCTGTACCCAATCAATAACACTTGCGCGTTCTAGAGCGCCACGTTGTGTTGCGCCTCCGTCCGTGATGCGGCCGATTGCGGTCAACCGACCTCCCGACAACGCATCATGGTGTACCCAGTTTATCGGACGATACGGATAGCTCTCCCACAGGTCCAACAGTCCTGTATCGACGCGTTGTCCGATGTGTACCTCTTCGGGAGCGACCTTCAACTGAGAGATCGATTGTAAGTCTCCCAGTTGATTCGGAATGACTGCGCGTTCCTGCAATAGCCCATAAATGTGACGGCGAAGGTCATTGGCATACGGATTGTCGCCAGCTTCCTCGCGACGAGGGAGATAGCCAAGGTGGCGACCTGGAGATGTCGGTTCAAACAGCGCACGCAAGCTATTGGCGACGAGGTCGGCAGTAGCCGAGATCAATTCATCGTTGTACCGACCAGGTAGCAGACTCTGTCGATCTTCGTTGGTCTTCCACGGTGCATTCAAGATACCGTCGACCAGACTACTGGTCTGGGTCGGAAAGTATGCCCAGAACTCTTGCGGAGGATTTGAACCGGCCTGCGGAGCCGCCCAGGCGATTCGCACCGTTGCGCCGTCATCAAGAGCACGACGGTCATCCTTTGCTTGTTCTGAAAGGTGATGCTCTCGTTCGAACACCTTCCAGATGGATTCGTCTTCGTTGTCGCTGAGTTCTTGCGTATCACCAACGGACGTCAGCGTGAGATAGCGTCTGTCGACATCGCGATCCTTATACACACGCTCGAAATCGAGCTTCTGTACGTGCTGCGCGAAGAGCAAGAACTCAGCCCGAAAGTCGCTGAGCTGCGTGTCAAGGTCTTCTTCGCAGCCGGGCAAAAGCGGCATTCGGACGATGTTCTCCGCCCAGTCCATCAACGACCTCAGTGTTGGGTCCTGTTTGCTTTCGGCGACCGCGTCGATTGGGTCCGCAACGCGCAGGACGGGGGTGTTCGGCGCGTCTGGCGCGACTTGTGAAATTCGCGAGTCGGCGCGCGAGCGATCGAACTGGATCGATCCAGAGCGGCTGAACACCGCTGGTTGATCGGAGATTCGAAGCACAGCTTTGAATCCAACCCCGAAGCGCCCGATCTCCACGGTGTCTCGTTTCGGTGACAGGTGGGAGAAGAGCAACGCCTTTGCGCCATCTCGGGTGAGTGGGGCGCCGTCGTCCGCGCAATAGAGATGTGTCGGGCTGAGCCGTATCAGGATGCGACCGTTGCCGTGGCCCTGCGCGGTGGCGATTTGGTCGGCGCTGTTTTGGATCAGCTCGATCACCTGACGATGCGCGTAGCCGCCGCGAGCGGTGTCCATTTCCTGATTGGCCTGCTCGGAGACGAGCGACGGTTGCGCCGCGTACGCCTTCAGGGTCCGCTGGGACTCCTCCTTCACGAACTGGCCGATTGTGCCGTTTGGACCTTCCCAGTCCCGTTCGCGCATCGTTCGTCCTCTCGAATGGGCGCCGTGCTGGATCGAGAACGAGTCTATCGCGAGCGAGGTAAGCAGCCCGACCCGTCGAACCAGCAACGCTTGTTGTTTCGGGCTGGCGTTGTGTTGATTCTCCCATTTGGGCGGACTACCGAGGTCGGCGATTGATGAAATGCCGATGGCAGCGGCGGGCGCGGGCTGGTTGGAGGCACGGGATGATGGTTAGGCTTGGCGTTGGACGACGGGCAAATCGACAGGGGCGCGCTACCCCCCCCCCCCCCCCCTAACGACTCACTGAGTCGCCGAAGCGACTGGGGTGTGCGATGAGCCGCCCGAGCCAGCAGATTGCCAGGATTCCGCTTCGAGTGGCGGTCGCACTGATCGTCCTGCGGGTTGCGTTGTCTCCGCAGGCGCCCGAGACCAACGCCCAGAGCACCGTCGCCGTTGAGTTCGACCGGATTGTGCTCTTCGATAGAGGCGGTAGCTTCTTGTTCTACCGCGACTACAACGTGCAGGAGGGCGCGACGCTGCGCCCCATCATCAAGTTCAGTGCGGCGACCCCCGCGGATGCAACCTTCTCGGTTGTCGCCGAAGCCGGCACCGCGACCGCCGCTGTGGACTTCCCCGCTGGCATACATACATTCACAGTGCCGGCGGGCAGCATCCGGCACAGCTTCGAGATTCCCATCCCCTGGGATGCGGAGATCGAGGACTACGAGACCTTCACCCTCACGCTGCAACCGCCACCGAGCGGCTACGAGTTGAGAAACGCCACGGCTACAGTGCAGATCGTCGACGTTTCGCTCTCTCCGAGCGACTGGGTTCTCAAGCCTGCCGCTCTGAGTACCGGCGACCAGTACCGGCTGATGTTCAAGACCGGCAACCGTCGCAACGGCGCTGCCACCAATATCGACGACTACGACGCCTTCATCCGCAATCGACCTGATGACCACCCCTGGCATCCCGACATCGAGAAGTACGCCGACACCTTCCGCGTTCTTGGCTGTACGAGTACGGAGCAGGGGGCGGCTGCCTGGCGCACAGCAACCGGCGTGACCATCCAGTCACAACACCCGAACCTGCCTGGCCACACACCCTTTACTACGCCGATCTACTGGGTGAACGGCGTGCTGGTCGCACCGCACTACAACAGGTTCTGGACCGGCGCCTGGGGAAATGCCAACTCGCATGCGAATCAACGCAACGCCGACGGCCAAGCGGCCGCCATCACGCAGGGCGCCAATGGAGGCTGCCTGGATTGGCATGACAACAAAGTACTGAATCAACAGGTTGCTGGCACTCGCCACATGTGGAAGTATCTAGGTGCTGACACCGTGACGTACGGCAACGATGTAGCGGCACCCGTCATCGGGCAAAGCGCAATCCACATCAGCTCCCACTCCAAAAGCAATCTCGCCCCCTACTTCGGCATGTCCGCGGTCTTCGAGATTGGGGACTTCCAGACAGCCGACCCCGTGGTCTCGATCAACGGCCCCGGCCAAATCAACGAGGGCGGGGACGCGGTGTTCACCGTCGAGGCGAGCGTCGCCCCCACCTCCGACCTGACCATCAGACTCAACGTCAGGGAATCCACCGTCGGCGGCGCCAACTACGTCGCCAACGGACAGGAAGGCGACCGAACCATTGTCATTCGCGCCGGCCAGCGAAGCGCGAAGTTCACGATCCCCACCACCGGACATCACAGAATCGACCCCGACGGCAGGGTCATCGCCTCCATTCTGCCTGGAAGCGGCTACGCCGCCGCCGACCACTCCGTTCCGGGCATGCGCTCCTGGCACGGCACCTTAGTCAGCAACGACAACAACGTGATTCAGATGCGTAATGAATCCAGAAGGGTCGCCGAATGGGGCTACACCGCATCGGTCATTGTGGAGGTCGGCGACGGCCTCGCGCTGCACGGCACATCTCGGTCCATCAACTACACCACGGCCGGCACGGCGGACCGCGGTAGTGGCAAAGACTACACCATCGATGGCTGCACAGGCTCGACCTGCAGCGTGACCCTGAGCGCGAACCGCCACAGCGCGTGGATCACCATCAGACTCAACGATGATGGCATCGATGAAGAGGACGAGACCATCATCATCACGCTGCAGGACGGCGACGACTACAAGGTGAACCTCGATCGTAATGTAACAACAGTGACCATTCCCGACAACGACACCCGGGGCCTGTATTTCAGCCGGAGTTGGGCGGACGTGGACGAGGGCAGCAGCCACACCTATACGGTGAAGCTGAGGTCGCAACCGACGGCCGCGGTGACCGTTAACATTGCGTCGGATAACCCGGACGTGACGGTCACCCCGACCGCGCTCACCTTCAATCCCAGCGGTAGCAATCTCTGGAGCCGGGCGCAGGCGGTGACGGTCGACGCGGCGCAGGACGACGACGCGGTCGACGACATGGCAAACCTGACCCACACCACGTCGGGCGGGGACTACGGCGGCACCAACGCGCTGCGCATCGGTCGGCAGGTCAGCGTTGAAGACGATGATACTGAGACCACGACGGTTACCCAGTTACCCATCATCAGCCTCACCGGCGGGTCCGCGGTTACTGAGGGCAGTCCGGCAAGCTTCAGGGTTAACGCGAACCCGGCGCCGACCTCTAGCATCACGGTGAACGTCGAGGTGATGGAGTCCTCGAGTGGGGACTTCGTGGCCACGAACGAGGAACGCACCCGGACCGTGTTCGTCAACGCGGGCGCCACCTCCACGACCTTCACCGTGCCCACCGTGAACGACAATACCGACGAGGACGACGGGTATGTTCATGCGTTCGTGAACGACGGCACCGGCTACGTCGCGGGTGGCGGGTCCGTGGTGACGATCCGCGACAACGACTACCCAACCCCTGCCGTAACTTTCTCTGGAGAGTTTGGCAGCGAGAGGGAGGATGACGGAACCCACGAAGCGCGGGTGGACCTGACGCATCCGGCGCCACCGGGCGGCATCACCCTCCTCTACAACGTTTCCGGCACGGCGACGCAGGGCAACAGCGCTGACTACACCGTTCCCAATACCGTGACGGTCAACGCCGGCGAGAGGAGCGCGGCCATCCCGGTTGCTATCAATGACGACAGCAGCTTCGAGGAGAACGCCGAGACGGTCATCCTGACGTTGTCTAGCGGCACGGGGTACAGGATGGTCAACCAGAACGAGTTCTGGCTAACCATCTTGGACGACGACAACACGAGCGGTAGGCCAGTGCTTACTGTTTGCTACTATCAGGACGAGTCGCGATGTGATTCGTCCGACTACAATCGAAGCATGTACGAATGCGGCCAGTTGTATGTGGGCGTCAGCCGCCACGATGCTGCGTTGGCCGATCGTGTGAAGTCGAAGATCCAGTACATCGGGGTACTGCCGCACCGGAGGATTTCACGATCAAGGATCGGAACTGACGCCAGTCAAGATGAACAGGTGCTTTCCAGCCATCAGTGGGCGAGAAGTCGATTGCGACGACCTCCCCGTTTCTCGGTCCAGCGCCAATGCCGGCGACACCGTACTCTGGGGCTGCTCCTTGTTAGGTTCCACTGATCTCGGTAAATCGCGTTCCGTGAAGCGCAATCGGTGCCGTAATCGGTCGCGAATACCGAGATTGGGCTGGACTTGAGCGTCGAAGTGGTCCCGAGGTCTTGGTTACTCTGTTAAAATCGGGGCGAAAAGTCGGATCCGCTCGCCGACGCAACGACGCAATCAGTCATAAGGTGGATGGAATCCGTCATGCCCGGCCGACACAGCGATGTCGCATCGCCAGCCATTCTCGCAAACGCAGGATTTGGGAGCGTAGTCCGATGACCCGGTCGAGACTCCGTCTGCCGCTGCTCGGTCTGGCGATGCTGGCGATCGTCGCGACGGTCTTGACCGTTGGCAGCTCATCCACGAACCCCGCCAGCGCCCAGAGTGCATCGAGCTGCGTCAGCGCCTCACTGCTCACGAACGTTCAGCACTACTACGACATCAACAAAGACCGCGCGCCAGGCTACGGCGAGAACTGGAAGAGCGTCTTGGTCGCCTTTGGTGACGTTGAGGACGCAAACCTGACGGCGATGACTGCGGCGGACGCCCGAGTCCGCGAAACGCGCTGGTCGGGCTGGAAGCCCGTCCGCGAGGCGCTCGAGTGTATCGAAGAGGCCGCAGAACGGCAGACTCAATCGCCTCCAGCGACGACCCCTGAGATCAGTATCGCCTCCGACGGCAACGTCACCGAAGGCAGCTACGCCAACTTCACCGTCACCGCGACGCCCGCGCCTGCGGCGGCGCTGACCGTCAGCGTGACCGTCACTCAGCGCGGCGACTTCGCATCGACCGGTTCCAAAACGGTCACCATCTCGACCTCGGGCAGCGCAACCCTCGCCGTTCCGACGAGGAACGACAGCATCGACGAGCCCGACGGCTTGGTCACGGCGACGCTCGCGAGCGGCAGTGGCTACACCGTGTCGTCGAGCGCGGGTTCAGCGACGGTTGCAGTGTCGGACGATGATGTGCCCCTGTTAAGTATCTTCTCCAAAGGTGATGTCACAGAAGGCGCCGACGCCAGCTTCACCGTCCTCGCCAGTCCGACGCCGCACTCCTCGATGATTGTCAGTGTCGCGGTCTCCGCGACGGGCGCCTTTGGCGTCACGACGGGCTTGCAGACCGTCACGATTCCCTCGAGTGGCTTCAAATCCTTCACAGTCAGCACGACCGGCGACTCGACGGACGAGCCCGACGGCTCGATCACGGCGACCCTCGTGAGGGGCAGCGGCTACACCGTGTCGTCGAGCTTGGGCGCGGCCACGGTTGCGGTGTCGGACGATGACGGGCCCGAGTTGAGCATCGTCTCCAACGGTGAAGTGACCGAAGGCGCCGACGCCAGCTTCATCGTCATCGCCAGTCCGAAGCCGCATTCCGCGTTGGTCGTCAGTGTCACGGTCTCCGCGACGGGCGACTTTGGCGTCACGACGGGCTCGCAGAGCGTCACAATTCCCACGAGTGGTTGGAAGTCCTTCTCGATCAGCACGACAGACGACGAGATCGACGAGCCCGACGGTTCGGTTACGGCGACCCTCGCGACCGGCAGGGGCTACACCGTCTCGTCGAGCTCGGGTTCGGCCACGGTTACGGTGTCGGACGACGACGGGGGGATATCCACAAATTGCACCCTGCCAGCCGACGCCGTCACCGTGGCCGAGATCACGGGTTGGCGCGACGCCCTCGATCCAAACGGGGCTGCGGCCGGGATCAAGCGCTGGAACCGCGCGCTCGAGGCGCTCGGACAAGACACCGGCACCGGCGTCACCCCGATGACCCCCGAACAGGCGCAGGACGTCGCCGACTGGCTGGGCAACACGCGCTGGGATCGCACGGCACGCACGATCAGTGCCGCCTACTGTGATGGCGGGCAGGACAGGACGACTGAATCCGAAGACACCAAGCCCGCGCCGAATGCCCTGCCTGAGCTCAGCGTCGTGGGCAACTCCGCGATCACCGAGGGCGGCGACGCCACCTTTACCGTGACCGCCAACCCCGCGCCGACCGGCACCATCGCTGTCCCCGTGATCGCCAGGGTGACGCAGGAAGGCCGCTACACCTCCAGCGACGGCCAGATCGTGGGATCAATTGGCCCGTCGGGCAGCATCACGTTCACCGTGTCCACGCGGGACGACGACCGCGACGAGCCCGATGGCCATCTGACATTCGCACTGAACGCGGACACACTCGACCCCCAGCGCTTCACCGTCTCGGCAACGCACGGCGTAGCGACGGTCGTGGTCTCGGACGATGATGCGCCGGGTTCGGGTACCACCGTGACCTACACGGAGTTCTGGGCGCCGTTCCAAGACCTCATCGCCAAGGTGGAGGCGGTACGCAACCACGAGCTGTTCGGACAGTTCTCATCACACACCGACCTCTACGACACGGTGCTGCTCGCGCTCGGGCGTGACGTCGCCAAACAGTCGCTGGAGCCGATGCCGGCCTATTCAGCGCGCATACTGGCAGCGTCCTCCTCGACCGACATCTGGGACGAGATCGCGCCGGCACTCGATGCGATCTTCCATAACGGGCCGCCGCCAGCGCCGATGCCGACGCTGGACAACCCGTTGCCTGCGTCGCTCAACCTGTCGGAGAGCGTCGGGCCGACGGTGCTCATGCTGGCCGATCACTTCGGCCACGAGACGGATGCCGACCTCACCTTTACGGTGATGCTCGACAACCCCATCGCCACGATTTCCCAGTGGGACGAGCACATTTCAATCAAGAACACCAGCATCGGGACGGCCACGCTGACCGTCACCGCCAGTGACGGTACGAACAGCATCAGCACCACTGTCGGCCTCGAAGCACCCTGTTCGCCGACCTCGCGCCTGTCGTCCGATGGCACCTTCTGCGTCTCCGCGCTGACGGCGCTCGTCTACAACGGGACCGTGACCAACCACCCGAGCAGTCCGAATGGTCCGGGCGATGACTTCATCGCCGATGTCAGGCTGGAGGAAGGCACAACGGGCGAGATATTGGTGCGCGTCTGGGTCAACAAGCCTCAGGCCGGCAACGCCTGCCGCATGCGCGGATACATCACCATCGAGCCGCAGACCGACGGCCAGACCATCCCCACCGGGGTGACTGCGACCACCTACGGCAACACCACCAGCCCGAAGAGCAGCGCCGGCCAAGGCTGGAACGACGTTAGCTGCTCCAACAGCTACCTGACGACCAACGCCCGCAACTACCGGTTAGCCCGGATCAGATACGACCTAAGCGACGACAAGATGCCCGGCACGACCCTCAACGGCGCCAAGTTGGTCTACCACGACATGGACACCTCAGGCAGCTCCGTGGTCCGTACCTACGACCTCGTGAAGATCCACTTCCGCGACAGCATCGCCACCGTCGCCGCCAGAGTTCTTCTTAGTGGAACCGACCCCAACTTTGATGCCGACGGAAATGCATCGACGACCCTCATCTACGAAGGCAGCAGCAGCTATCGGACCGTCCACTTGTCAGGCGAGCATCTGGTCGGCTACCTCGCCCCACGGATGGAGGACATCCGCAAAGGTGGCAAATTCACTGAGGCGCGCATGACCCTGGAGCACGGGCACGCCGTCTACTGGCAGCCAAGCGTCTGCGCCTTCAACCTGCCTGCGAACACGGGCGCAAACCGAGATAAACGGACGGCCACCTGCGATATCACGTGGGACTGGAAGTCAGACGGTTCCAACGGGAGCGACGGCGTGGTCAAGCTGGTCTGGCACGAGACCGACGGGGCCGGCTGGGACCGCCCAGATGTGCAAACCACCGAAGTTGCAACGCTCACAATGGCAGACACCGGCGGTCTCAGCAGCCGCAGTCCGGGCGGTTGGATTACGTCCACCATCAATGCCTCAGGGGATATCTGGGTGGAGGCTGCTGGCGGTCAGAACACTGCCTCCTCACTTGGTAATCTTGCCAATGTCACCACGATCGAGGAAGGCGACAGGTTCAATCTGAAAGTCGTTGCTGGCACTGCGGGCGGTAATCAGCTGGTCGCGCTCGAAGTGCGCACGGCGACCAATGACGACGGCACCCAATGGTCGGCCTGGCAAAATCTGGATCAAGAGGTCGGCCATCTCTCGCTGGCGATCCAGGAAGAGTCCGTGTGGAACCTCTACACAGCAAACAGCAACTTCGTCGAATGCTACATGCCAGGTGGATTCAACTGTTTCGGAGGCTCCGGCGCCTGGAGTTCGGGGCCCAAAAACACGGAAGTAGTCAACTTGCAGTTCGTGTCCCACGACGACAACTTCGTAAGCCATCCCGAGCGGTACTACCAGTTCCGGGTGAAGGACTCGACCTCGACCAAGCCGTACCCGATCCTCAGGGTCACCGAGGACGACGCCATCGTCTTCAGCTTGCATCCGCAACAGGAGACGGGCAAGCTGCGAGTGAACCTGGCCAAGAAGGTGAACACCCGAGTCCAGTTCACGCTGTGGACCGATAGGATGCAGAGCAGTTGGTACAACCACACGGTCACCTACGAAGCAGGCGAGCGCGGGTCCATGATCATCGACCGAGGCTGCGATGGCCGCACCGACGACATCAGGGTCTGGGCCAGCATCAACGCCGGTCAGCATGACGGCGTGATGGAGTACGTCAGCTACTTCGACGGAAGGGTCGACCCGGGCGACGACCGCTATGGGCAGTACGTCATCGTCAGATGCGGCAACTGACGCGTCAAGACGAGCGTAGAGAGGGTGCGCCACACCCCGGGAGCACCCTCTCCGCACGTCGGCCACCGCATCACACCGAAGGTCACATAGGACCTCTCCTTTGACCGCGCCCGACGGTCCCCGCCCGAGTCCCCGGGTGGAGCACCACGTGTGTGCAATCTGCTAATGTGTCTCGACACAGTTGGTGATCATCAATTGCCCGCTGTGCACGAAGACGGAGTGTGACGAGGTTGGAGGTTCGACATGGTCCGCAGCACCGCTCAGTTCGTCCTGCCACGGGGATTCCGCATCTGGCGACTGCTCGCCATCATTGCGCTGATCGGCGCGGCGCTGGCTGTCACCAGCGACCACTCACAAGCCCAGCCGCCTGTGGACGTGGTCAAAACGGATACGTCGATCACCCTGAGCTGGGTGGTCGACGGTGAAATGACCTTCTACTGGTATCAGCCCGAGCTGAGGAAAGCAGAGGTCGTCATCGTCAAGAATGCCAAGACCCGCACGTTCACGAATCTCCAGCCCGAGTCGAAGCACACTTTCATCTTCTTCGGCCTACTCCACGGTAGGATCTACGTCACAACAAACGCAACCAACACTCCACCGCCGACGCCTGAGGTGAGTATCGCTGCCGGTGCGGATATCACCGAGGGTAGTCAAGCAACGTTCACGTTGACCGCGAGTCCGGCGCCGACTCAGGCCTTGAGTGTGAGTGTGACACCGTCGCAATCGGGCGCTTTTGGCGTTGGAAGTACTGCCAAGACCGTCACGATTGGAACCTCTGGCACTGCTACGGTCACATTCGCGACGACGAACGACAGCGTCGACGAAGCGGACGGTTCGGTCACAGCAACCGTCGACAATGGCACCGGTTACACGGTGTCGTCCAGCAAGGGCTCAGCGACGCTCGCCGTCGCGGATGATGACGTGCCAGAGCTGAGCATCGCCTCGGACGGCAATGTTACTGAGGGCTCTGCCACGAGTTTCACGATCAGCGCTTCTCCGACGCCACACACTGCGCTCACGACAAACGTCGATATCACCGCAACCGGGAGCTTTGGTGTCACCACCGGCGCACGGACCGTCACGATTCCCACCAGTGGCTCACAATCGTACACGGTGTCCACGAGCGGAGACACCACCGACGAACCGCACGGCTCTGTTACTGCAACTCTCAGCTCGGGTACCGGTTACACGGTATCGTCCAGCGCAGGATCAGCCAGTGCGACGGTCTCGGACGATGACAACCCGCCGCATCCCGATAAGAACCGGGTTGTAAGTATCACCGCGGGTTCGGATATCACGGAGGGCGACGACGCCTCCTTCACCGTCAATGTTACTCCGGACCCATACGGCTCTACCGGCGTTAGCCTCACTATCACCCAATCCGGCGCCTTTCTTCCCATCAACAGCGCACGGCATTATCTGCTCCTGGGCATCACATCTATGCCGCACACCTTTACCGTTAGCACGATTGATGACTCGACCGACGAACTTGATGGCACGCTCACGGCGACAATCAAGGACATAGGAGTCTATACCGTGTCAACGACCGCAGGCTCAGCGACGCTCGCGGTCTCGGACAATGACGTGCCAGAGCTGAGCATCGCCTCGGACGGCAATGTTACTGAGGGCTCTGCCGCGAGTTTCACGATCGCCGCCTCTCCGACGCCACACACTGCGCTCACGGCAAACGTCGATATCACCGCGGCGGGGAGCTTTGGGATCACAACCGGCGCACGGACCGTCACGGTTCCCACCAGTGGCTCAAAATCGTTCACGGTCTCCACGAGCAGCGATACCATCGACGAACCCAACGGCTCCGTCACGGCAACTCTGAGTACAGGTACCGGTTACACGGTATCGTCTAGCGCAGGATCGGCCAGTGCTACGGTCTCGGACGATGACGATTCTCCACAGCCTGCAGAACAGCAAGCTACGCAGGAAGTGATTGATAACTGTGTGGCGGATAGTCTGCTCTCGAAGGTGCGTCACTACTACGATATCAACAAGAACCGATCGCCAGGCTACGGCAAGAACTGGAAGCGCGTACTGCTTGCCTTCGGTGACGTGTCCGACTCAGAGTTGACAGCATTCACCGCGGCCGAGGCTCAGGAACGCGAAAGTAGATGGTCCGGCTGGACACCGGTGCGTGAAGCGCTCGACTGCATCGAAGACGCTATCGACCAACAAACGCCGCCGCCTCCGCCTCCGGCCGATCCCGAGATTAGTATCTCCAGCAGCTCGGACATCAACGAAGGCGGTACCGTCACGTTTACTGTGACTGCGACTCCAGCGCCAGCGGCCGACCTTAGCGTTTCGGTCAGCGTGACGCAGTCGGGTTCATACACGAGCCAGGCTGGCGCGCGCAGCGTGACGATTACGAGCACGGGCACCGCATCGTTTACGGTCGCCACCCTCGACGATTCCAACGACGAGCCCGATGGCTCTGTCACTGCTACCGTCAACACGGGCACGGGATACACCGTCTCGTCGAGCGCGGGTTCGACGACTGCCAATGTCGCCGATAATGATGATCCGCCCCTGCCCGAGATCAGTATCAGCGGTGGTCCAGAAGTTGCAGAAGGCGGCAACGTGAGCTTTACCGTCACTGCGACGCCTGCTCCTACGGCGAATCTCGATGTGTCCGTCAATGTGACGCAGTCGGGTTCATTCACGAGTCAAACCGGGGTGCAGACCGTGACCATCTCTGCGACCGGCAGTACCGCCTTTACAGTGTCGACCGACAACGACGCCACGGACGAACCAGATGGTTCGGTCACGGCGACCATCGATACGGGCACTGGCTACACCGTGTCGTCGAGCGCTGGCTCAACCACCGTCAACGTCACCGATAATGATGACCCGCCGAAGAAGCAGGAGGCGTTGCCGGTCATCTCGATCAGGAAAGGCGATGATGTCACTGAGGGAACGCATGCGAGCTTCTGGGTGGATTCGTCGCCAAGCCCTACGACCGACTTCGACGTATCTATCACGGTGAGTCAGACAGGTACGTTCACAAGTGAAAGTGGCCAACGCAAAGTGACGATGTCGTCATCTTATCGGGTCCCAGGAGGCACGACGTCCCACCTTCTGGTGGCCACAGACGATGATGCGACTGACGAAGCCAACGGTTCCTTGACGGCTACGATTAACCCGGGCTCAAAGTATACGATCGCGTCTGATGGTAGCTCTGCGACTGTGCCTGTCCTCGACAATGATGATCCGCCGACCACGCCCACAAATGGCCAACCGACGGTGACCATTGCTGACGCTTCGGCAGCAGAGGGCGAGAACATCACCTTCACCGTTTCCGTCGATCCGACGCATAATGCACCAATCACGCTCGACTATGAGACCGTCGATGACACTGCCATTTCCCACCGTCACGTGAACGACTACACCGCAGCGAGCGGCCAAATCACGATTCCTGCGGGTGACAGGTCCGCGACCATCACCGTGGAAACGACAGAGGATACCGACCTCGAAGTTGACGATCGATTCACCCTTGTTCTGTCCAGTCCGACAGGCGGAGTGACCCTTGGCAACAGTACCGCCACCGGCAGGATCATCGATGACGACCCTGGTGCGGGCGGCAACCTCAGCTACCGGTGCTCCAGCCGCGACGCCGACACGCAAGCCTGCACGACCTATAGGATGATCTTGACGGCGCAGTCGACGTACGGGTACAACGCCGGCAAGAATATGTACCTTACAGATCGCGTCTATCACCCATTCAGGCTACTGCACGAAGGTCGGGATTATGAGCTTGCCGTGTACCTCGCCAAGCCGATCCATCGCACTGTCACCTTCGAGCCGTACGTGGTTCAAGAGAACATGAGATCATTCATCACCTTTGAGCCGAAGTACATCGTGATGACCCCGGAGAATTCACACATCGCTCAGAAGCTGACGATCCGGGCTCTTCCTGACTACAACTACGGCACCGAAAACGTTACGGTGCGGCTGCGCCAGGTCGAATACGCCAATCCCCTCCTTCGAAACATCTATGCGTACTACGCCACCATCGATTACACGAGGAGAGGGGTTGAACGACACAGCCCCAACAATGCGGTACTGGTCGAAGGCGACGCCTCCTCTTCGGCGAAGTATCGGATGAGGCTGAAGGCGCCACCGTTGCCCGAGAACGACATCGTCGTCACGGTGACCAACCCTGATCCCGGTGCGGTGAGCGTCTCACCGGATAGGCTGACGTTCAACTTCGACAATTGGAACGTGTGGCAAGAGTTTACGATTACACCGGTTGCCGATGAGGACGGCGGGGATGAGTTGGTCAGGCTGAAGGTGAACATTCCGCCGCCAGGTGTGTGGAGAGGTGAGCCAGAGACGTTCTGGGTCCATGTGTGGGAGAACCAGACGGCACGCGTCGCGGCGAGCGAGTCGAAAGTTTTGGTCCACGAGGCTGGATCGGCACATTACAACGTTTCGGTGCGCAAAGACCCAGGTGCGAATAACTCTGTGACCATCACTCCGACGCCCAGCGGGCCTGAGGTCACGGTCAGTCCTGCGACGCTCACCTTCACTGGTGGGACCAACGGCAATTGGCGGAGGTTCCAGGGTGTCACTGTGTCTGGCGTACAAGACGCTAACTCCGACCATGAGGAGTTGACAATCTCCCATGCGGTGTCAGCAACTGGTGGTGACTACACAGGCAGCGTGACCACTGACGTGGTTGGTGTTCAGCTGATGGACGATGAGGCGAAGGTCGAGATCATGTTTGATCGCCCGGCCCGCTTTTCGTTCAACGAGGATGATACGAGGGAGTTGGAGATCGGCGTAAAACTGACGAATGACCCTGGTCCGGCGGGCGGGGACAATAAGCGCGTGGTGGTCCAGATGTTGCCGCAGTATTGGCGTGGCAACAATTACTTCGTAGCGCAACCGGCGACTCTCACGTTCACCACCGGTTCGGATGGCAACTGGAAGGATTATCAGATGCTCAAACTGAAGGTGGCTGACGGTCAGACCAATGATGGTAACCGGCACCACGACTGGCACGCGCTGAGAGTAATATTGGGGAGCGACGTATTTCCTCTGTCGAACTTGCCGGGGTATCCGGATCCACGGAATAGTTTTGCCGATGCGTTGATCCATATTCACTTCTTCGACAAGGAAGTGCCGAACGATGTGAACCTTTCGCACAGCTCATTGTCGGTCAAAGAGGATAGTTCGGTGGAGTACGAGATCTACTTGGGCGCGGATCCTGGCGGGGATGTGACGGTGACCATCGACAATCCGGCCCCGACCAAGCTCGACATCTCGGAAAAGACGGTGACCTTCACGTACAACGGCCCTGGCCATTGGTACGCGAAGAAGATCACGCTGACCCCGATTTCTGACGACGATGCGGATAATGAGACCTTGTCCATTCGTCACACTTACAGCGTGGAGGGCTACGAAAGTGAGTTCAAGACGATGATGTTGACGATCGATGACGACGGTTGATCAGGAGCAAGACTGAGGCGGGCGGTCGCAACGGAGGGGACCCCTCGCGCTAGACTTTCTTCGATCCGACACGAAGCGTGTTCGATCTCGGGAACGAAAAGGTCATCCTAGTGACGACGTCTGGCAGCTCGATTCAACGGCTCGTATCCGCATTCAATGACCGCAGCGACCTCGTCGCGGAGCGGCTTGGGGAGTGGCAAAAGCGGCTTCTGCAACTCGACCGCCGCAACAACCTGCTCTACTTCAAGACCGGGCGCACCGCGGTCGGCATCACCGACGTCGCGCCCGACGCGCTCCATCATCGATTGGAGAAGTCGCGACAAGGCCTCGCGTTTACCTACGCGGAGCCGCCGCGCCGACGAAGAGCCCGCGGGGACCAAGTCTCCGAAGGCGCTGATGTTCCTGAAGAGGAATCTCCGCCGCGGGTGATAGAAGGCGAGCTAAGCACGGACTGCGAACCGTTGGACCTGCAACGGCGACTTCGTAATCTCTACCGACGCGACCGCGAATGGCAGGAGGAACAGGGCCTGAACATACTGTTTCTGGCAGCGGGTTTCCTCGATTGGATCGACCTCGACGGCGAGCCGGCACGCGCACCGCTTATCCTCATCCCTTGCGACTTGGAGCGCACGTCGCCGCGCGATCCCTTCCGACTGCTACAAGAGGACGATGACCTTGTAGTCAATCCGACCTTGCGACATCAGCTCGGAGAGATGGGTATCGAACTGCCTGAATTCACGGACGAGTTGAGTAGTAACGGGGCGGCGATCGGGGCGTACATTCGGACGGTCGGACGACTCGTGAGACAACGCCCGGGTTGGAGCGTTGATCGTAAGCTGGTGCTGAGCGGGTTCACCTTCTCCAAGCTTGCAATGTACCAGGACTTAACTCATATGCGTGAGCATGGAGTCCGCAGCGAACTGACGCATCAGCTCGCAGCCGGTTCGGAGCGTACGGAACAGTCGCACATACCTTCGGCGACACCAGCAGCGGCCGACCTTGTTGGTGGTCGTCTCGATGACTTACTCGACGTGCGCGATCAGCATACGGTCCTGCCTGCCGACTTTAGTCAGCTACTAGCAATTGAGCAAGCTCGCAAGGGGACCAACTTAGTCGTACATGGTCCCCCAGGAACGGGTAAGAGCCAAACAATCGCGAATCTCATTGCTACATTGCTCGCAGACGGGAAACGTGTACTCTTCGTCAGCGAGAAAATGGCAGCGCTCGATGTTGTCAAGCGTCGGTTGGAGCAATGCGGACTCGGTACGTTCTGTCTGGACCTCCATAGCGATCGTGGCAGGAAGCAAGCAGTGTACGCGCAGCTTCAGGCGGCACTCGACGACGATCGCACTCCGGTCTCGCATGCTGTTTCCTTGGACGAGCTGGCCGAAAGCCGCGACAAACTCAATAGCGTCGTGCAGCTATTGCATCAGAATCGTGAGCCATTAGGTATGTCGGTCTACGAAGTGCAGGGCCACTACGCCCCGCTTCAAGATCTTCCAGGATGCGACGAGATTGATGTGCCAAGAGCGAGTCAACTCGATCAAATGTGGCTCAGGGAGGCGATACGCCGAGCCGATAGCGTCGCGCGTCGTCAGGAGGAGTTTCATACTCACCATACGAACCGTTGGCGTGCCCTGCGTACGTCACAGCAGTCTCTTCAGTTCGCCGAGCAAATCCAGGCAGACATGTCTCAGCTCCGAACCGCGATCGAAGAGTTACAGTCCGTAGGAACGACTCAGGCTGAGTGGCTCGGACTCCCCTCAGTCATAACTGCTGACGATGCAGCGAGGGCGGCTCAACTACTGAAATTGCTTGAATCGGCACCGACCGTTCCTGCTGAGTGGACCAAAGCTGGGGCGCTCGGCCAACTACAGCCAACGGTCGATGTTGAGTTCCGACATCAGCACGAGCGTCGCCGACTGGAGTCGAAGCTACAGATGTGGTTCGGCGAGAAGATTCCTGACTTAGATTTTCGTGGGATTGCTTCGGAAGTGAAGCTCACGACGTTTGAGGAACAATCCATCACCGCGGCGATTGGGTCAGGTTGGCGCACAGTTCTGGGGACCGATCCGCAGGCGCTCCGACAAGCAATGGACACGTTCCTTGGCGCGCTCGCAGAGCTGACCGACAAGGCCACCGGCTTCTCGCAGTTGCTTGGTGAGTCGACACTACTGAGCACGCTTGCCGAGCTTGACGAAGCATTGATACTTTCAGAGCACATTCTTCAACATGATCGGGTGCCAGCGGGTTGGCTCGACGTAAGGGAAGCAGAAGCGGTGGCACGTGAGTTACCGAAGGTGCAGAAGCTGCTCGATGAGCTCTCGGCGGCTGAGGAGCGACTGGAAGAACAGTACTCGGAGTCGGTGCTCGAATACGTTGATGAAGAAATGCTGGTTCGCTATCGGACGGATCATCAGAGTGGGTTACGAAGGTTCGTGAGCGGAGCATTCCGCCGTGATCAACGTGTGTTGCAAGGTCATCGAAAGAGATTCGGCAAGATCACTTTGAGTGAGGCGCTTACCGGAGTGGAGCAAGTGTTAACGGTTCAGCGGCTCCGCGAACGTTGGCGAATAACCGCGACCGAACTTGAAGTTTCGCTGGGTCAACGGTTCCAAGGCAAAGCAACCGATTGGGAACGTGTCGCGGAGGACTTGACTATGGCTCGTTCCATTGTCAGTAGGTGGAACGGTTCGACATCTGCGCTCGGAGGTTTGCTGGCCGAGGGGTCTGCGTCGCGGACGCGAAGTGACTTGGCTGAGTCTCGCTCCAACCTGCTGGATGCAATTGAAGCATTCAAGGAGACGGGAGGAACGATCAATGACGGCCGGTTTGTCTCCCCCAGTCAGAAGCTGGCAACGAACGCAACGGTGTTGAGTTATGCGCTCGGTCCACTACGACGGATTGCTCAGTCTACGGAGACTCTCTATGAACGACTGACCAATCCAATCTCTGGCACCGGACAGCTTCACGACCTCCTCAACTACGGAATCGAACTGATGCAAGCTCGAGAACGATATGAGCAGCTTGAATCTGGCCTCGCTGAGAAGTGCGGTTCGTTCTTCGATGGCGCAGAAACAGACTGGAAGGCCATCGAATCGGCCTTGGATTGGGTGTCGCGGTTCCTTGACGCTATCAACGGTCCTCCGAGCGAATCGTTACTCAAACATGCAACCGAACTTCAGCCGTCGGACGAGTACAAACGACGACATCAAGAGGCCAATAGCGCGCTGCAAGCATTCCGCGAGGCCATAAGTAAAGTTGATAGTCGGTTCAATTCTTCCCCCACTCCATGGCAGTCTTGGGATGTCGCTCCGTTCGATGAATTGGAGACGTGGGCGACGGATCTCTCCGAGCACACCGGCGAAGCGGCATCATGGGTTGAGTATCGCGAAGCCGCTCGTGCACTTGACGAGCACCTCGGCTATGGAGCGACAACCGCATTGCGAGCGGGTACAGACGATGCTGAAAAGGTGCCTGACATCGTTCGTCGCCGTGTGTTCTCGTCGTGGTTGGAGGAGATCTATACGGAGGAGCCTGAGTTCCGCAATTTCACACGTGTCGATCATGAAGAGGTACGGGCGAGGTTCCGGAGGCTCGATCAGGCACAGCCTGTGGCTGCGCGTCAACAAGTGCGAGAGCGAGTGTTTGCTCGCTATCCGGCTCAAGATAATATTCCCCTACAAGCGGGTCAGTTGGCACTCTTGCAGGGCGAGCTTTCTAAACGTAGCCGACAGTTGTCGGTGCGCAACCTCATTGCGCGAATCCCCAATCTACTGCTGAGAATTAAGCCATGCTTCCTAATGAGCCCACTTGCGGTCAGTCAATATCTTACTCGTGATCCTTCTGAAAGCGAGCACGTGCAGTTCGACACTGTGATCTTTGACGAGGCCTCACAAGTATGGCCCGAAGAGGCGCTGCCGGCAATTGAGCGCGCGCAGCAAGTTATCGTCGCGGGCGACGGGAAGCAGCTACCACCATCAGACTTCTTTCAGTCGACAGGAACTAGCGACGATGATGCTCAGGGGGATGGCGACGGTGACGATGCGTTCGAGGGACGTGAGAGCGTGCTTGACGTGCTTGTCGGACAACGCGGTCGCAACGTTGCTGAGAGCTACCTCAAAGTGCATTACCGGAGCCGTTGCGAGAGTTTGATTCGATTCTCTAACGGTGCCTTCTATGGCAACCAACTACTCACGTTCCCAGGTCCGACAACAGATGAAGTGTGCGTACGTGATGTTTACTTGAAGGACGCAACCTACGACGCTGGAGGCAGTCGTACAAACAAGCTCGAGGCTGAACGCGTCGCTGACATTGTGTTTGAGCTGATGCAGACGACACCGCGCAATCAAAGCATTGGTGTTGTCGCACTCTCTCGGGCGCAATCTGATCTCATCGAGAACTTAATCGAAGAGCGACGAATGACTGAGCGTCAGTTTGACGATCGATTCAGCGATGACCTTGACGAGCACTTCTTCGTTAAGAACCTCGAGAATGTTCAAGGTGACGAACGCGATCATATGATCTTTACCATCGGATACGGCCCCACGCCGGCTGGGCGCGTGCCCAATCGCTTCGGTCCAATCAATCGCAAAGGAGGCGAGCGACGATTGAACGTAGCGGTCACACGAGCTCGGATGTCTATGACCGTCGTCCATTCGCTTCGGCCTGAGGACATTACTGCTCAGGGAGATGGTCCCCGCCGCTTGCGTGAGTATCTGGAATATGTCCGTATGCCAATGCTTACGCCTGACGTGGAAGCAGAGGAAGCGGATGAACCAGAGATTCAAGCGCAAGCAACTCCCTTTGAGGACGCGGTGCTCGCAGCCCTCACTGCACGCGGACATCAAGTGGAGCGACAGGTCGGTGTTTCGGGTTATCGTATCGACTTGGCGATCCGCTCAGGTGAGGGAGATAGTTACGACCTTGGTATCGAATGTGATGGTGACACGTACTACAGTTCGCCTGCGGCACGCGACCGGGACTGGCTCCGCCAGCAGGTACTAGAAGGCCTCGGCTGGAGCGTCCATCGAGTTTGGTCGACTGCGTGGATTCGAAATCCTGATGCAGAAATCGCTTCGATTGAGGATGCGCTCGAGCTAGCCCGCACAGAAGTCCGGTCAGAGCCGCACGTAACTGATGTCAAACCTGATGTATTGATCCACACTGAGGACCTTACGCCGGAGCGTACGAGTCCGCGGGAGCCAGTATCGAGGCCTGCGGCCCCTACGATCGCGGCAACACTGTTTGACGAGTACTCTCAATATACGCATTTCGGACCGACCATCGACGCACTCACTGTTCACCCGTACGTGCTGAGCGACTTGATCGAAATGATTGTCAGAAAGGAGCAGCCGCTTCACACCGACACATTGACAGAGCGGCTCAGACCTGCGCTCGGTGTCAAGCGCGTGGGAGCAAACATTCGCAGCCGCATCGACCAAGTTCTGAAGAATGCGATAGACCGAGGTATCCTCGGCTATGACCGAGGAGGGTTCTATACAGTGCCCGACGCGGACACGCCTGTCCGTCCGCGGAAGGATAGGGATCGTCGTATTGATCGGATTTCGGATGCTGAAATTGATGAAGGGTTGTTGTTGGTCGCCCGGGCGACATTCGGCGCCCTTCCTGATGACCTCGTACGGGAGACTTCAAGACAGTTTGGGTACCGACGCACCGGTGCGGATATCTCCAACAAACTGGAGCAGCGGATTTCTCAATTGAAGCAAAGCGGCCGGCTCGTAGATCAGAACGGGATGCTGGTAGCATCGGAGTCGCTTGACCGCTGACTATAACGGACCTACGCTGGTATCCGAGTCAGTCGAGTGGCAGGGACGCGTGCCATTTGGCGATGGCCCGACCAATACCGTGGGGCGATTCTTCCTGGAGGTAGTGCAATCCGGGAACGGTTACTTGCTGCTGGTTGATCGAGGTTTCGCAGAACTCTCTTAGCGGACCCGACAGTATCGCGCCCGGGCTCTCCGTTGATGGACAGTTTGGGTACGTCGCTGACCGACAGCCATTGGGAGTACTCGTCGATGATTGCCGCGACAAGCGCGGCAATGAGGGAAGGCTGACGAAGCAATTGGTTGATGTGGATACGTCTTAGTCCAACAGCCGGTCAGCGAGTTCCGCGAGTTCTTCGAGCGCGCCGCTTTCGGTGTTGCTTTGTAGCCAGATGGTTGTACGGTTGGCTCCGGCCTCTTCTAGCGCGTCGAGCTCTGCTCGGGTTCGATACTGACCTGGGCCTCCCCAGGCTAGTACCTGGATTGATGCGGGGTCTCGACCGGCTCGTTCAGCGAGATCGTTTAGTTGCTTGCGGCCTTGCTTGATTTCCTTGTGGTCCACGAAGTCTGGGTGGTCCTTGGAGACGATTGAGGCGGCGCGGGCAGGCATCCAACCGTCGCCATAGGCAACGACCCGTTTGAGAACATTCTTTGCTGTGCCTCCCAGATACACCGGCGGATGAGGTTGTTGGAATGGCTTCGGGAATAGCTTCACCGGTGGAAAGTCATAGTAGGTTCCGTGGTACTCCGCTTCATCCTCAGTCCACAATTGTTTCATTGCGAGCATTGCGTCCCGAGTTTGAGTCCAGCGGTGATCGAAGTCGGCTCCCATGATTTCCTGTTGCTCTCGGAGCCCACCGGCGCCGATACCAAAGATGAATCGGCCGCGCGAGTACTGATCTAAGCTCGCTACCTTCTTGGCCAGGTGAAACACATTGTGTTCCGGCACGAGCGTGACCCCAGAGCCCAGTTTGATTCTTGTAGTGACCGCCGACGCTCGGGCCAACGCGACAAACTGGTCCGTTGCGGCGCTCGCGTCTACGTTGCTGATTGTGTCCATCGGTATGTGATCCCGATTCGCATCAATTGGGATGATTGGTAGCTCAGGCACCCAGAACGACTCGAATCCCAACTCTTCTGCTCGTTTCGCTATCACGGCGGGGTCGTTTGACGCGTTCGTCCACGTAAAGATGCCGACGTCCATCATGATCTCCGTCTCGGCCGCGGCGACGGCGACCAGATTTGCGATCTCTGTTCGATCATGATACACAGGTTGCCATAACCGACCATTGACTGGGCGGTTTCTGGTTTGGGGGCACAGCCATGGATACTCTACACGGCATCTCAGCCACGACGAACGGGGGTCGCGAAACTCGCGAGCGCTCGTTTCGAGTCTCCACTGCCCCCCCCCCCCCCCCCGCTCCCTTTTGGGCTGAGGTCTCGAAGCAGCTAGGGTCAGGACGTAGTCGGCGCGCTGGATTCTGGCGTGGGGCGCTGATCCTGGTTCTGCTGATTCCCCTGCTGATCATGCAGCCGCAGGCTTCTGCCGAACAATGTGTGTCCGAGCAGGTTGGCAACAAGGTTGAGGGCTACTACAACCTGAACAAGGACCGCTCGCCCGGCTACGGGCGCAACTGGTTCCGCGTACTCGTCGCGTTCGGCGAGCGCACGGCCGATCAATGGACCCACGGCGGCGACGCGATTACCCCGTTCACCGCGGCTGAGGCCCAGGCTCGGGTCCCCAACTGGGACGGCTGGGAGCCGGTCGCCGAGGCCCTGGCGTGCCTCGAGACCGAAGCGCAGCAGGATTCGGACACGCAACAACCAGCAGACACGCAACCGACCCCGGTCACCCCAGCGACTCCGCAGAGCACCACGGTCAGTCAAGCAACATTCGACCTGGTCGGATCGGCACGCGTCGGAGGAACCCTGTTTTTGCGCCGAACCAAGGACGATGCCCAAGGCAACGGCCTGATCAAGGAAGTCACTTGGGTATCGAAGGATGGAAGCGACACCGGCCTACTCATCCAAGGCGAATCCGGCGTCTCATTCGACATCCCGTTCAAGTATACGGTATGGAGTACCAATACCCCTCCCGCTGAAGTCGAGGCAGTTGGCAAGAGCATCTTCGCTGTCGTCAGATACGAGGATGGCGCGGGCAATGTGGAGGTCCCGATCACTCCATCAGTCGGGCCGATCACTGGCAACTATGTCGTGTCATTCGAGAAATCAGTCTATCCCGCTTATGAGGGTACTCCGATCGAGCCGGTCTTGCGTCTTTCTCATCCGTACCCACATGGGACGATTACAGTACGCGCCTCAACGACGCCACTGACCGCAACGGGCATTGGGCTCGATTACACGGGCTTGATTCTCACGGCGGTGTTCAAGCCCGGAGCAACCAGAGCCACCTTATCCATCCCCACAACCATCGACAACGAAGAAGAAGGACGGTCCGATTTCCCTCCAGCGGAGGCGTTCCGGGTTGACATCTACGAGAACGATTTCCCTGCCGGCTTGACGAAAGCGCAAAACCATTTCGCAGACCCTCTGTATGGCCACATTTACGACCCAGGCGTCCCGTTCACTCCGCATATCAGCATCTCGGGTGGACCGGCGATCACCGAGGGCGCCGATGCCACGTTCACAATCAAGGCTGATCCAGCACCGCCCAGCGCTCTGAGCGTCACCGTGAATGTCACCGGAAACGGCGACTTCGGCGCCACCACCGGCGTTCGCACCATAACCATCCCAACGACCGGGACGTACACGCTGACCATACCGACCGTCGATGATCTCAAAGGCGAAGCTGATGGCTCGATTACCGCCACGGTTCAGGACCAAGAAGGCGTCTATGTGGTGTCGTACCGGCGCGGCTCGGCCCGGGTGAATGTGGCTGATTCCAACTATCAGAAGCCGTCTTCGGAGAAGACGGCGAAGGAATGCATCGAAGCTTCCAATGTCCGCAATTGGGGACAGGCTTGCGGGCCGAGCGATCGGACCGTGCGGGTCCAGTATGCCCACGACCCAGATACGAAACATCGGGAAGACGACATTGCGTTCTACATCCACCCGAGTCCCGCTAGCGATGAGACGCTCACGGTCAGGGCCACGTGGAGCGGCTATCACACGGGCAGCAAGGACTTCAAAATCACGCGTGGCGAGAAGGTGTTCCTCTCCGTCGGAGCCAACGACCAGGTGGAGGTCCCGCTCAACGTCACGTTCGAGGTGGTGGCCTCCAGGTACGAGATGAACCCGGCCGACCGTCAGCATCGCGTCATGGTCGCCGACAACGAGCCGACCTGCTGGGATTTCTCGGAGAACACCGGCAACCGGGTCAACGACGAGTTTGGCTTCACCAAGATCATGCAGTTCTCGTTCGCGAAGGGCTGTCCATCGCAAGGACCTCACCTGCCTGAGAGCACCAACAAGCCGACCAATGCGAATCGAGCGATCATCGAAGTCGACTTCGGCATTTCAGGATGCGCCATTACGAACGACAAAGACTACGACGAGACACCGGCGCAGGGCGACATCATCTGCTTCATCGATGTGCCGAAAGGCAAGCCGGTTGGCACCAACACCGACGTGTTCCGCATTGAGGGCGGGCTCGCCAACGGGTTCGGATTCCATTTCAACGCGGGCCAAGACGTCGATATGGACGATGAGATCATCACCTTCAACCCAACATTCACGTTCGTGAACTCGGGTGGTGGCTTCTTCGAAACACCGAACAGCGGCGCGCCCGACCACTGGATCGCCTACGACAACGACAAGCCCAACGTGTCGCACACCCATTCCACGGTGTACCTGGAGTGGTCGCTCGCCAACTACCAAGTGGTCGAGGGTAATGGTCCCGCGCAGCCGGTGGTCAGGTATTACTGGCTTGACGACCAGAACAGGGAGCGAACTGGCTGGTACCAGGACTGCAACGAGGTCGGAGGCACCAGAACATGCGAGGAGCTGCCGCTGCTCAAGCTCACCTCGACCATCCAGGTCGAGGTGAGCGATGGCACGGCCCAAGTCAACCTGGACTGGTGCGTCGACGACGGTTGCAACGGAACGGAGACGAGCCCCGGTATCGATGAGATCGTCATACCGCCGGGCTTACACGCAAACACCGGAAAGGTCAACATTGCGAACTTCGAGGACACCCTGCTCGAAGGCAACGAGACGTTCACGATATCGATTGTGGAATCCACGCTTCCCAACGGCTTCGCGCTCAGATCGGGAGATGTCACGACCGCCACGGTCACGGTCATTGACGATGACACGACCAACCAATTCAATTGTGGCCCGACCCTGAGCGAGGCTCAGTGCACCACCGTTGTCCGTGTGGAACCGGTCACCACGCAGATCAACGAGTCCCACACCGGCACGGTCCAGCTCAAGCTGACGTCGACGCGGGACATCCCCTCGACAACATTCGTGTTCACGCCGACCGAAGTGCAGGGCGAACGCATCGTCGCCGATCCCCCGCCAACGATCTCGGTGACCACGTCGCTGCAGGCCAGCGTCGCCAAGACGGTGTCGCTGACTCTGCCCGCGCTGGAATCGGACTCCTCCGATACGCCTGATGGTTCGATCAAGTTGACCCTCAACGCGAACGATTCCGTGTTCCAAAAGTACCGGAACCCCTGGCAGAACCGCGTCGAAGACAACGTGGTCATCTGGATCCGCGACGAGCAGCACACCGAAATCGGGCTCAATGTGCCCAGAGTGAACCGCTCAGATACCGAGTGGAAGGACGAGGTGCTGGACAATCTGTTCTATGTCACGCTGACTGAAAGCGATCTCAAGCCGTGGCAAACCTTTGAGGTACCCATTCTCGTCACTGGCCGGAACGGGGCGACCGTCTCACCATCCGATTACCGCATCGAGAAACACGGCAGCAACTCCAATGCCCAGCTGATCAAGCGTGCCGACGGCACCTACTCGGTTCGGCTACGGGGCCAATCCAACGACGAAGCGCAATTCAATTGTGGCATCTGGGAGCCGGAGTCGGAGACGACGATGGATACACAGGATGGACCGGTGACGGTCCCTGTCCCGGCGGTTCCACATCGGCTCTACAAGACCCGGGCGGTCTGCCTGAGCTTCCATAACGAGCGCCTATCGGGTCGGGACGCCCTCGACGAGTCGTACGACATCCGCATATCGCTCGACGAATCGAATCCCCGCTTCGGGGGTACGAGGAACTTCAGCTTTAGGTTCGAAGGTAACGACCTCGACCGAACCGTGGTTCCGCATCGTGTCGCTCCTGGCGTGGTCCGGTCAATCAGGATCGTGCCAGTTGACTCGCTGACCATTACTGAGCCAGCTCCGAAGCCTGGGATTGACGACGGCATGCACACTCAGCGCGGCGTGGAGCACGGATTCGATCTGATCATCGATCCAGGCCCATCGGCTGCTCAGGGACAAGTATCCCCAGTCACCACGTTCCAGTTCTGCCTGACCAGGGACAGCACGGCGTCGTACTACCACGACTTCCGCATCCTGGACGCGGTGGCTCACGGCAGATCAGATAGTGGCCGTGCGTTCGGTCCTGAAAGTGGCTGCACGCTGCCTCTCACGGAAACCGTCAAGAAGACGAGGTATTACCTCAAGGTCTTTGGCGACACCGTCGTGGAGGGCGATGAGACGATCTCGATCGAAGTCCGGGTGGTCCGATCGGATACAACTGACAACGTCCGCTCCGACGGCGAAGACACGAACTGGACCGTCAAGGATGGTACCAACACACCAGCCCCCTAACCGGGGCTGGTGCGGACCAGCGTTGCGGGGGCCGTCCGAGCGGCTCCCTGTTCGCGTCCTCGGCGGATGGCAAGGTGTTCCAAGCACCATTGAAATTTGCTACGATTGCGTCCGAACGGTCGACGTCGGGATGGAGGGACGCAATGGCTACGAGAACCAGATTGACGGGTGTTGAGTCGCGAGTCTGGCGCATCCTGGCGATGGTCGTGCTGATCGGCGCGGCGCTGGCGGTCTCGACCGACCACTCACAAGCCCAGCCGCCTGTCGATGCCGTCATCACCGACACAACGATCACCCTCAGTTGGACTGCCGACGGGGAAGTGCACTTCTTTTGGTTCCAACGAAAGACCAGACAAGTCCAGGTCATCAGCGTCACCGATGGAAAGTCTTACACGATTGCCGACCTGAAGCCAAAGTCAGAGCATGCTTTCAGCTTCTTCGGCGCGTTCTTCGGCACGCTTGATGTGACGACCAAGGCTGACAACGATCCGCCGCCACCTCCACCACCGCCAACGCCTGAGGTGAGTATCGCTGCCGGTGCGGATATCACCGAGGGTAGTCAAGCAACATTTACATTGACCGCGAGTCCAGCGCCGACTCAGTCGATCAGTGTGAGTGTGTCACCATCGCAATCGGGCGCGTTCGGTGTTGGAAGCACGGCCAAGACGTTCACGATTGGAACCTCGGGAACTGCAACCATCAGTTTCTCCACCACCAACGATAGCGTCGACGAAGCGGACGGTTCGGTGACAGCAACAGTCGACAGCGGCAGCGGTTACACGGTGTCGTCTAGCAAGGGCTCAGCGACGCTCGCCGTCGCGGATGATGATGTTCCAGAGCTAAGCATCGCCTCGGACGGCAATGTCACCGAGGGCTCTGCGGCGAGCTTCACGATCACCGCCTCTCCGACGCCGCACACTGCGCTCACGGCAAACGTCGATATCACCGCATCGGGGAGCTTTGGTGTCACCACCGGCACACGGACCGTCACGATTCCCACCAGCGGCTCACAATCGTTCACGGTATCCACGAGCGGCGACACCACCGACGAACCTCACGGCTCTGTTACTGCAACTCTCAGCTCGGGTTCTGGTTACACGGTGTCGTCCAGCGCGGGATCTGCCAGTGCGACGGTCTCAGACGACGACGATCCGCCGCCTGCCAAACCGGTTGTCAGGATTACCCCGGGTTCGGATATCACCGAGGGCGAAGGCGCCTACTTCACCGTCACTATTGCGCCGCGACAAATCGGGGGTCAGAGCGTTGGTCTTGTAGTGACCGAGTCCGGCGCCTTTGTGTCACAAAGCGCGCTGCAACATATTCTTATCATGGAAGAACGGATCACCTTTTCCGTGAGCACGGGAGATGACTCGACCGACGAACCTGATGGTACGATCACGGCGACGATCCGTGATCACGAGCAATACACCGTAGCACCGACCGCAGGTTCAGCGACGCTCACCGTCGCGGACAATGATGTCCCAGAGCTGAGCATCACCTCGGACGGCAATGTTACTGAGGGCTCTGCCGCTAGCTTCACGATTACCGCGTCTCCGACGCCACACACTGCGCTCACGGCGAACGTCTTTATCGCCGCATCGGGGAGCTTCGGTGTCACAACTGGCACACAGACCGTTATGATTCCCACCAGCGGCTCACAATCGTTCACAGTGTCCACGAGCGGCGACTCCACCGACGAACCGCACGGCTCCGTCACTGCAACTCTGAGCACGGGCACCGGTTACACGGTGTCGTCCAGCGCGGGAACTGCCAGTGCGACGGTCTCGGACGATGATGATCCTCCAACGCCTGCGAAGCAGCAAACGGCGCAGGAAGTGATCAATAACTGTGTGACGGACAGCCTGCTCTCGAAGGTGCGTGACTACTACGATGTCAACAAACACCGATCGCCGGGTTATGGCGCAAACTGGAAGCGCGTGTTGATTGCCTTTGGCGACGCAACCGACTCTGAGTTGACAGCATTCACCGCGTCGGAAGCTCAAGAACGTGAGAGTAAGTGGTTCGGTTGGACACCGGTGCGTGAGGCGCTCGACTGCATCGAAGCCGCCGCTCAGCAGCAGCCTCCGCCACCGCCGCCGGTCGAGCCTGACATTAGTATCGCGAGCAGCTCCGACATCACCGAGGGTGGCACCGTCACGTACACCCTCACCGCGACTCCGGCACCAACATCCGACCTGAGTGTGTCCGTCGTCGTGACGCAATCGGGTTCATTCACCAGTCAGGCTGGCGCGCGGACAGTCACGATTACAGGCGGAGGGACAGGAACAGCCTCGTTTGCCATCACCACCGACGACGATGCAACCGACGAAGCAAACGGTTCCCTCACTGCGACGGTCAACACCGGAACGGGCTACACCGTCTCCTCGAGCGATGGCGCAACGACTGCTAATGTGAATGATAATGATGCTCCGTCCTTGCCAGTGATTAGTGTTACTAGCGGCTCCGACGTCACCGAGGGCGGCACCATCACGTTCACTCTCACCGCGACTCCGGCGCCAACATCCAACATTAACGTCTCTGTCGCTGTGACCGAGTCGGAGTCATACACACAACACGGCCAGACTGGAACGCGCACCGTCACGATCACCAGCACAGGTACCGCGTCGCTTGCCGTCACCACCATCGATGATTCCAGCGACGACTTCGCTGGCACTGTTACCGCGACGGTGAACACCGGTACGGGCTACACCGTCTCCTCGACCGCAGGCTCGACGTATGTCAATGTGTACGATAACGATGATCCTGCGGTCTTTGTCAGCCCTGGTAAAGCAATCACCGAGGGCATGGACGCAGTGTTCAAGTTCCAAGTCAGTGCGACCCAGACAAGGACAATTCGTGTCAGGCTGACCGTCTCGCAGTCAGGCGAATTCGCAACCACAGGACCACGAACGATCACGATTACCACATCAGGTACTTACGTCCTGAGGGTGCCTACGACGGATGACTCCACCGAGGAATCGGCCGGCTCCGTCAAGGTGACGATTAACAGCGGCGACGGCTATACGGGTTCGGGCTCCGCGACAGTAAAGGTCGCAGATAACGACAAACCACTCATGGGCCGCGCACTAGCGAGTTCAAAATGCGTCTCCGTCAGCCTGAAAGAGCAGGTCCGCGATTACCATTACGACAACAGAAAAAAGCCTCCGGACCACGGCCTGAACTGGTGGCGCGTACGCACCGCCTTCGCTGACGCCCCCGGGTCAAAGTATCCTCCATACACCGCAGCCGAAGCCAGTGCGAGTGAAGCGACATGGTCTGGTTGGACCCCAGTTCGTGTGGCGCTCGAGTGCATTGAGACCGCGATGCTAAACGGTCCCGCTGCCGTACCAGTTTTCTCTGATGTCTATCAGTTCATCCCTGGTGCAGGACTGATCGATCCGCCAGGTCGTCGGAACCAACTGTTCAGGGCGCACGACCCAGATACTCGAGTTAAGTCGTACAAGATCAAGCTGCGACAGCAGCCGCCACAAGACGTGACGGTGCGTCCAACCTTCGGAGAAGGCGAAGGCAGACGCTGGTTCAAACAGGCGCTCGTCATTGAGCCTGAGACGCTCACGTTCACAACCTCCAATTGGAAGGATTTCCAGACGTTTACGGTCACGGCGAAGCCAGACTTCAATCTCAGTGATGAGCAGTTCGATCTGAAACTCTTGATCGATGATCTGCCCGGAGCCACGATCGTTCAGACTCGGTGGTTCTTCATCAATTGGGATGGCCGCAATGATCTCGTCACGTACGATCCACGTGGCACCAGTTTCAAACTGTTCGAAGGCGGCGAGGCTCTGGAGTACAACATCAAGCTCGGTGGTGTGCCTGACAGCCCTGCCGTGCTCACCTTCACCTCGGCACTCTCGGGCGCTCTAACGGTGTCGCCGTCAACGTTGACATTCGATCTCGACAACTGGGATCAATGGCAGACCGTGACCATCACTGCGATCCACGACTCAAACGCTCGGCATGAGAATGCTTCAATCATCGTGCGAACCAGGATGCCCGGCTACAAGTCTCTCTATACTCCCAACAATCCGAGATATCGGTACTACACAAGTCGCATCTACGTCAAGACGCTTGATGACGAGCTGGCGGACGTCCTTCTGGACAAGACAGTTGTCAAGCTGATCGAGGGAAAGACGACGGGAACGTACACGGTCAGGCTCAACACCGACCCTGGCTCCGGCAACACCGTCACCGTAACGCCTGTCTCAGGTGATCCGTCGCGTGTCACCGTCAGCGGCGCGTTGACCTTCGACACGAGCAACTGGACTCAAGTGCAGACCGTTACGGTCACGTCGCTACAAGACGACGATGACGAGAATAACGATGTCGCCATCACCCACACAATCGGGAACTACGGCAGTGCGACCGCACCTGATGTCACGGTCAAGGTCACCGATGACGACCATGCAGCTGAGGTAGAGGTCTCGCTTGAGCGGTTTGCGATGAACGAAGGAGACGTGAAATCCTACGCCGTATGGATCAAGTCGGACCCAGGGGATGGCAACACGGTCACCGTGACGCCCAAGATCCACAACAACGACAGAGAACTCGGCATCTCGCCAAAGAAGCTCACCTTCACCGGCGGGGACAGCGGCAACTGGCCTGAGAAGCAGAAGTTCGTGGTAGATGCCGGGCACTTCGTCGAGCCGAAGGGCAAAGTGTTTACCATCACCCATGCCGTGTCTGGTAACGGTTTCGGCTATCCCAGCAAGATGACAGTGCCAGATGTCCTCGTTGGTGTGGCTGATGCGTGGTACAAGCTTACGATTGAGTTCGACCGCAACCACAACCTTGAGCTCAATGAAGGCGACACGGCTGGCGTTCCGATTGGCGTGAAATTGTCGTATGACCCCGGAGCCGCTGGCTGGGACGAGAACAACGGCGACGGCGCCGAAGGCACGGTGACGCTGCAAACGCACCCAATGGGCGACTGTCTTGTGGCAGATCCACCGACGTTGACCTTTACGACCGGACCCAACGGCAACTGGAGGGACTATCAGACGCTGACGGTCAAGCCAACGCCCGGCTGCGTCGACGACGGCGATGCCGTTGACAACGTGCACTGGATCAAGGTGTCGTTGGGAATGGCCCCGTACGAGCTGAAGTTCCTCCCCGGCTATCGCTCCACGACCAAGGATGTCGTCACGAGGTCGATTGACGTCTTGTACAAGGACGACGACTGATAGAGCAATGGACCTTCACGTTGTTCACTCAGCGTCGGCGATTGACGAGGGCGAGTGAAGTCTCGCGTCGTCAATCGTCGTGAAGGGTTGAGGTTGGGTGCGCCTCTGCGCAGGGGTGTTTGGGTCACGGAATCTCGGGCGCTGCGGTTGAATATCGACGCGAAATGGGGAGATCTATCCACTGAGACTGTCTCAAAAGTCCCCACGGCCCTCAGTCAGCGCCCAAGTACCGTCATTCCCGCGCCCCAATTCCCGTCCTCGCCCCCGAGCGGGGACCCGCTTTGGCCCCAGCCGACACCCATTGCCCAGTCACCGACTTGATCGGGGACCCGCTCGGCGCTCCCAGGCGCAAACACAACAAGAGGCGGGGCCTCTCGACCCCGCCTCTCGTACCAGTCCCCTCCCTTTCTGATCCCCTCTCCCGCTGGGAGAGGGTTAGGGTGAGGGTCCCCTAGGATTCCGACGAGCTAAGCCCGATTCCGCACTCGGCGCACGCCAAGCCCGGCGATCGCCGCTGCACCCAGCGCAATCAGCAGACCCACCAGGCCCGCCGACACGCCACCATCAGTAGCGAGACCGCCAGAGCCCGTCGCCGGGTAGCCGTTGTCCGACATTGCGTCGTCCATGTGGTCGTCTTCGTCCATCATGGAGTCCTCGTCTGACATTTCGCCGTCCTCGGACATCTCGCTGTCTTCTTCCATCATGGTCTCGTCGTCGGACATTTCACCGTCCTCGCCCTCGTCCATCATGGAGTCATCTTCCATAACCATGGCCGTGAGCGTGACCGCGGACTGACCGCCGCCAGTTGAGGTGACGTCAGAGTCAGCGACGGCGCCATTGATTGAGAAGACAACATCTTCGGCCTCGTCGCGGTCCACATCGATGTACCACGAACCATCATCAGCGACCATCGCCGATGCGATCAGGGTGAGATCGTCGTTGTTCATATGAACGCCGATGGTGTCACCCGCGGTTGCGCCGTGTCCGTAGAATCGGTGCGGCGGCTCTTGCTGCGCACCAGCCGAGGCCAGCGCCGCAATCGCTACCGACAGTCCGAGCACCAGCGCCGCCATCCGCGACATCAATCTGTGCTGTTTCATTTCAGCATCCTTTCGTTCCCAGTCCCCGACGCAATCGGGGACCCGCTTGTGGTCGCCGCACCCCTCGACACGCGAGGGGTGCGGGATTTGATCCCCTCTCCCTCTGGGAGAGGGTTAGGGTGAGGGTCCCCTAGTCGCTGATGTAGAGGATGTCGTTCTCGGTGACCATGAAGTCGCTCGAGCCCGGCACCATCGCGTCGTCGACCACTGAGTAGCGGACCCAGGCGGAGCCGTTCCACAGGTGAATCGCACTCTTGCCGCGGTCGGCGACCAGTTCGAAGACCTCAGACGCCGACGAGTCCACGCCACAGGTCCAAGTGGAGAAGCCACTCAGCTCGGAGAGGCAAGAGACGGAGGCCTCCTCCTCAGGCATGGCTTCCTCTTCGACAGCGCCGGCGGCGCTCTCGATCACTTTCACTGCCGTCTTATTGGACGCTGTTGCCGTGATTACGGCCGAACCTGGACCAATCGCCACGTAGGTGGCCTTCGCGATTCCGCTCTTGCTACCAGTGACCTCAGGAGTAGTGTCTACGAGCACTGAGTCGCTGTCACCAAAGGTGTCCCGTGACCGGAAGGTCACGCTCGTGCCGTTGGCGACTTGGATCCCACCACTGGTGACCGTCGCAGTCACTTCGATCTGTTCGCCAACCTCGGAAGGCGAGTCGGTGCTCACTTCGAGTGCCACTCCATCAGCATTTCCGACGACGTTGAAGGTGCTCTCCGCGGAGTTTCCGCCAGACATGACTTTCAGCGTGTAAGCACCGATCGCCAAAGAGGAGGGATCGCCAACCAAGTTCTCGACGGTAATTTGAGCGTTGTCGACACCGGAGGCGTTCTTCCCTTGTACAATCTTGATCCTTCCTGGTGCCACTCGGCGGCCTTTAGGATCAGTGACAGTCGGTACCACAGATGGAATTGAGCCTACGGAGTTTCCGCCACTGTCAGTTGCTCCCACGGAGAAGGTAATCTTGTCTCGATTGTCCTTCTCCGCTGTCGTCATCTGGTAGTGGAGTGAACCTGAAGCCTCACCCAGTTCGAGGGAGGATGCATCCCCTGTAAACTGCAAGGTGCGCGTCTCACTAATGTCCGCGCCCTTGCCCGTTAGGATGACGTACACATCGACAGTGCCAGGCTTTCCATCCGCCTTCGAGACGGAGAATGCCACACTTTGGCGAACATCGTCGCCCGTCGTCCCCTCATCTTCTGAGATTGACGAACTGTTCGGCTCTTCATCTGTGCTCGCCGTGTCATCACTTGGGTCATCGGGAGTACCGGCATTCGATGCAGCATGGATTGAGATCTTGCCACCCGGCGCGATGACTGTGATTTGACTGACGTCACCGTTGTTGGCCTTGTTGCCAAGGGAGTTCATGGCAGACACAACTAGCTTGATCGAATCGCCATCGGCAGCCGCGGTTCCGGATTCAGGGGTGGTTTCGTCTGTGAAAGTGGACGGATCGTCGTCGATGCGATTGCCCAACGGCAACACAGCCTCACTAATGCCAGTTCCTGCGTCGCCAACAGTGAAGGCCTTGGTCGCCACCTTGTTGGTGACTGCGCGACCGCTGTAATCGAACCCACTCGCGATCATCGTCGAAACGGTGTATGACCCTGGTGTCGTACCTGCTGGAACGATGACTGTGAACGTCTCAGATGAAGTCGATGCATCATCTGTTTCTGAAGCCGTCGAATCCAGGGTCAAATCGGTCTCTGCGGGATCATCGAGTTCACCAGATACACGGACCCAAGCGAGAGGCAAACCGTCCGCGGGTGATCCCGCAACAGGAGGGTTGCTCGGGGCGCTTGAGAAAATACCAGAACTAGTTATTGTCACTGTAACCGGTGTGCCAGGGGAAACGATGCCGTCTGAGTCATCGAACGAGATCGACAGCGAAGGTGGGTGGTTGGCAGCGGTGTGAGTTCCAGCAGTCCACGACTCAATCGCGGCCGTATTCGGGTCGTTGTCGTGGTCGAAAGTCGTACCTTCTTCCGCGTCGCACTTGGCTTCCGTAAGCCACTCCGGGTTCGCCGCACAATCACCAAGATCGTGCGCCGAGGCGGGCTGCATCACCATGAACATCGCGCCTAGCAGCGCGACGAGTGTTGCCGCGGCCGCCAAGTGAGACAGTCTCATAGGCGGTGATTAGGGTGTCGGGCGAGGGGGAACGGGCCCCCGATCAAGTCGGGGGCTGGGGCGTCTGGGGATGTGGAGTGTGATGTCGGTGCTGGGGAGGGAACGGGTTCTCGCATTCGCGGGAACATTGGGATTGACGGGGGTCGCCGCGCCGAGCAGACCCCCGCGTGAAGCGGGGGATGAAGGAACGACGCACGGGATAGCCCAAACGGAGTCGAGCGGACCCCGCGTGAGGTGGGGGAAAGGGACAGGGAACGCTTCGGGGCGTCGGGCGGGGAGGACGGGAAGCCGAGCGGGTCCCCGATCAAGTCGGGGACGGTGGATTATGCGAGGCGGGGGGCGAAAGACTGACCCCCGCGTGAAGCGGGGGAGCGGGACTGGGGAACGCTTCGGGGCGTCGGGCGGGGAGGATAGGAAGCCGAGCGGGTCCCCGATCAAGTTGGGGACGGTGGATTATGCGAGGCGGGGGCGAGAGACTGACCCCCGCGTGAAGCGAGGGAGCGGGACTGGGGAACGCTTCGGGTCGGGGAAGGGGGGATAGGAAGCCGAGCGGGTCCCCGATCAAGTCGGGGACGGTGGATTATGCGAGGCGGGGGCGGGGAGCAGACCCCCGCGTGAAGCGGGGGAGCGGGACTGGGGACTGGGACGGGAGCTTGGCTAGCGGTCGAAGCGGTCGAGGTTCATGACTTTGTCCCAGGCCTTGATGAAGTCGTTGATGAGTTTGGCTTCTCCGTCGCTGGCTCCGTAGACCTCGGCGAGGGCTCGGAGCTCCGACTGTGAGCCGAAGACGAGGTCGACGCGGGTTGCGGTCCACTTTGGGTCGGCGCTGGATCGGTCGCGGCCTTCGAAGAGGTTGTCGGAGCCGGATGCGGCTTCCCACTCGGTGTTGGGGTCGAGCAGGTTGACGAAGAAGTCGTTGCTCAGGGTTCCTGGACGGTCGGTGAGGACGCCGTGCTGGGTGTGGCCGGTGTTGGCGTCGAGCGCCCGCAGGCCTCCGATGAGCGCCGTCATCTCGGGCGCGTTGAGGGTGAGCAGTTCCGCCCGCTCGATGAGGAGCTCTTCGGCGCGGCCTCGGCGCCAAGTCTGGAGGTCGTCGCTGAGGTAGTTGCGGAAGCCGTCGGCTCGTGGCTCGAGCACGTCGAATGATTCGGCGTCGGTCCATTCCTCGGAGGCGTCGGTTCGACCTGGGGTGAAGGGCACGGTGACGTCGTAGCCGGCGTCGCGGGCCGCTTGCTCGACGGCGGCACAGCCGGCGAGGACGATAAGGTCGGCCAGCGAGACGCGCACGTTGTCGCTGCGGGCGTCGTTGAACGCGGCGCGGATTTGCTCCAGTCCGTCGAGCATGCTGCCGAGCTCGGCGGGGTCGTTGACGGCCCAGCTTCGCTGTGGCTCGAGTCGGATGCGAGCGCCGTTCGCGCCGCCCCGCTTGTCGGTGCCGCGGAACGACGCTGCTGCGCCCCACGCGGTCGCGACGAGTTGCGAGCGTGATAGTCCGGAGCTGAGGACATCAGCCTTGAGCGCGGCGATCTCGGTGTCGCCGATGAGGTCGTGGTCAACGGCGGGCACGGGGTCCTGCCAGAGCAGCGGCTCATCGGGCGCGATCGGGCCGAGGTATCGGGTGCGCGGTCCCATGTCGCGATGAATCAGCTTGAACCAGGCGCGCGCGAATGCGTCCTCGAGCTCGCCGGGTCGTTCCAGAAATCGCTGGGTGATTTCGGCGTAGGTCGGGTCCTCACGCATGGCGAGGTCGGTGGTCAGCATCATCGGCGCGTGATGGACGTTGGGGTCGTGGGCGTCGGGCACGGTGGCGACCGCGGCGGCGTCCTTGGGCTGGAACTGGTGCTTGCCGGCGGGGCTCTGGGTGAGCTCCCACTCGTGCTGGTAGAGGTTCTCGAGGAAGCCGTGGTCCCACTTGGTGGGCTGGTCGGTCCAGGCGCCTTCGATGCCGCTGGTGATCGTGTCGGCGGCCATGCCGGTGCCGTGTGCGTTGTCCCAGCCGATGCCCTGTTGCTCGATGCTTGCGCCCTCGGGCTCGGGGCCGACGTGACTTTCGGGGGCCGCGCCGTGGGCCTTGCCGAACGTGTGTCCGCCGACGATCAGGGCGACGGTTTCTTCGTCGTTCATGGCCATGCGCTTGAACGTGCGACGGATGTACTCCGCAGCAGCGGCTGGGTCGGGATTGCCTCCGGGACCCTCAGGGTTGACGTAGATCAGTCCCATGTGGTCGGCGCCGAACTGTTCGTCCAGTTCGCCGTCGTCATCGTGGCGCTCGTCGGCGAGCCACTCTTGCTCCTCGCCCCAGTCTGTCTGGTCTGCCTCCCAGGAGTCGGGCCGACCGAAGGCGAAGCCGAAGGTCTTGAATCCCATAGACTCGAGCGCGCAGTTGCCTGTGAAGACCAGGAGGTCGGACCAGGACAGTTGTCGACCGTACTTCTGCTTGACTGGCCAGAGGAGTCGACGTGCTCGGTCGAGGTTGGCGTTGTCGGGCCAACTGTTGAGCGGAGCGAATCGCTGCTGTCCGGCTCCACCGCCACCGCGTCCGTCGCTGATTCGATAGGTGCCTGCCGCGTGCCAGGTCATGCGGATAAACAGTGGTCCGTAGTGGCCGTAGTCGGCGGGCCACCAGTCTTGCGAGGTCGTCATGACCTCTTCGATGTCTTGTTTGAGCGCGTCAACGTCGAGTGTGCTGACTGCCTGCGCATAGTCAAATCCGTCGCCGTAGGGGTCGGACTTGGCTGAGTTGCGACGTAGCGCGGAGAGGCTCAGCTGCTCTGGCCACCACTGTTCGTTCGTGGTCACGTGGGAAGTCCCTTCTGGGCGCGCAAGGGCGCGGCGCCAACCGACGAACCTCGTTCTGGTTCAAGTCTGTTGAGGCGTCATCGCTCGGCGTTCACTGTCATATTGCGCAGCTAGCGTATCACCGAGTCTGCATCAAACCGAAGTCCGCAGTGGCCTCTCGATGGTGGTGAATGTCGAGTCTGCGACTGAATTGCGAGGCGCTTACGTCGAGGGTTCGACGAATGCGATGGTCTCGGATGCGAAGCGCTGCGGCTCGGAGATGAGCGGCGCGTGTCCTGACTCTTCGAACGTGACGAGGGTGGCTTGTGGAATCTCACGAGCCATGAACTCGGCGGCAGCATGAGGGGCGATCGGGTCGTGTCGGCCGTGGAAGATGGCGACGGGGATGTCGATGCTGGACAGGGTCGATTCGAGGTCGCAGGTTGCCCGCGAGCGTTGTGACCCTTCCCAGCATGCCGGTGTCGACGAGCCGAACTGCTGGCCCCACACCTCACGCGTTGGCGCGCTCTGATCTGGCGGCGTCAACGGTTGGCCGCCGAAGTTTGGCGATGGCGGTCCGCCGACCAAGATCGCTCGGGCGACCCGCTCGGTGCCGTGTCGGTGCAGATACGCCAGCGTCGTGCGGACACCGAGGGACCAGCCGATCATCGTGATGTCGCGGAAGCCATGCTGCTCGATGAAGGCTGCCTGATCGTCGGCGAACTGCTCGATGCTGTAGGCCGATGGTTCGTCGGGTGACTGCGAAGGTGGGCGTCCGCGATGATTGAGCGCAACGCAGCGGAAGCGGTCGGAGAGCGCATTGATGAGGTCTGCCCAGAGCGACGCATTTCCCTGCGTGCCGTGCACGAAGACCAGCGTCGGTGCGTCAGCGAGCGTCGGATCGTTGGGGCCTTGCTCGTGGTAGAAGAGTTGGAGTCCGTTGATGTCGGTGAAGGGCATGGAGCTGATGTCTCGTGGTACTTCGTTAAGATTGCTGGGAACTCGATTGCCTCGATCGAGCTCGATCGAGGAAGTTGGAAGCATGCTATGACCTACATCCACGAGTTGGATACCCCAGCGCTCCTGGTCGACCTCGACGCTCTGGACCACAACGCACGTCTTATGGCGCAACGATGTGCGGATGCTGGCATCGACTGGCGTCCACATGTCAAGGCGTGCAAGGCTCCCGCGATGGCGCGGCGGCTGATTGCGGCAGGCGCGGTCGGCGTGACTTGCGCGAAGTCATCGGAAGCGCTCGCGATGGCCGCTGGCGGCGTCGACGACATCCTGATCGCCAACGAGATCGTCGGCCCGCAAAAGGTGGCGCGATTGGTCGAGGTGGCCCGATTGGCGACGGTGTGTGTGGCCGTTGATGATGCTGCCAACGTTCGCGAGATTTCGGCGGCGGCCGACGCGGCGGATGTCACCATCGACCTGTTGGTTGATATCGATGTCAATCTCCATCGTTGCGGGGTGACGCCCGAAGATGCGCCTGCGCTCTGTGCGCTCATCGCTGACCTTCCCGCGGTGAGGCTGCGGGGGCTGATGGGCTATGAAGGTCACGTGATGGGACTGCCGGACGACGAGAAGGAGCGGGAGACAGCGGCATCGGCATCGATTTTGGCCCAAGCCAACGTTCTGTGCCAGCGCGAGGGTCATGAGGTCGGCGTGCTGTCGGGCGGTGGCAGCGGTAACTATCGATATGTGCTTGAGCAGGGTGTCCTGAGCGAGCTTCAGGCCGGCGGCGCCGCTCTGATGGACCTGACGTACGAGACGATGGGCGTTGAAGGTCACCGACGGGCGCTCAGCCTGGTTTGCCAGGTTGTGTCGGCGGCCTCGTCAAGCCGAGCTGCCGCGGACGCCGGTTGGAAGGCGACCGGGCGGCACACGGGATTACCGACGGTGGTCAGCCCAGATGGCTGGCGATGCGTAGGGCTGAGTGCGGAGCACACGCATCTCGCGGGTGATGAGGGAGCGTCGTTGCGGATCGGCGATCGGCTGGAGATGGTTCCTCACTACTCCGACAGCACGGTGCTGCTGCATCGGACGCTGTACGCGCATCGCAACGGGGTCGTGGAGGAATCGTGGGAGATCAGCGGATCGGGGGCGCTGCAGTAGCGCGTGGGTGTTGGCGATCGCTGGAATTGGTGTGCGTTGTGTGGGGAATCGGGGGTGGGTCGCGCGGTGTACCGGAGGGGGACCCTCAGCCCCCTCCCCCGTCTTCGCGGGGGTAGGCTCTAACCCTCTCCCTCAGGGAGAGGGGATCAGAGGGGGAGCAAGGGACTGAGACGAGAGGCCCTGTCTCTTGTTGTGTCTGCGCCTAGGATGCCCCGGGCAGGTCCCCGCGCGGGGGCGGGGACGGGGAGGTGGCTGGCGTGGACGGCCCAAGCGGGTCCCCGATCAAGTCGGGGACGGGAGTCGTAAGTGCTCGTGGACTTCTTGAGCGATCTCACTTGGACATGCTCAGCATGCGGCACCTAGTCAGCGGGATCCTCTAGGAATCGATCAAGGTATGCGACGAGGTCATCGTAGATTGGGCTGTCGGGGCCAACGAAGGGCTTCGGGAAGATCTCCTTGAGCACGTCCTCGGATTCTCCGACCACGTAGCCCGTCTCGTATACCTCGCCGAAGAGTTCGAACTTCCGACAGCGAAACGTCCGACCGTTGCGGATGACGTCGTACTCGTCGGAGACGTAGTCCAGATTCGGTGCCCACTGGTGTTGAGGCTCTGCAGTCGTCATGACATCCTCCCGCATTGGCGACGTTGACCTTAGCCCCTGACTCAAGCCGCTTCACTTACGATACCCTTCAATCGCCGAGGGGGAGGAGGCAACCCGATGTTGTTGACGCCGTATCGCGTGTTGGATTTGACGGATCAGCGTGGCATGCTGGCGGGACAGATCCTGGCTGATTTGGGTGCGGATGTGATCGCGGTTGAGCCGCCCGGTGGCTCGTCGGCGCGGTCTGTCGGGCCGTTTGCTGGGGATGTTCCCGATTCGGACCGCTCACTGTTTTGGTGGGCATACGCACGCAACAAGCGAGGCATCACCTGCAACCTCGATCACTCCGATGGACAGTCGCTGATCCGACAGCTCGCCGCGACCGCAGATTTCATCATCGAGTCGGACGATCCTGGCGCGATGGCGGCTCGCGGGTTGGGTTATGCCGACCTTTCGGACGAGCATGATGCGCTGATTTACACCTCAATCTCGGCCTTCGGCCAGAGCGGCCCCAAGGCTTCCTATGCCGCGACCGACCTGATTCTGATGGCCGCTGGCGGGCCCCTGATTCTCTCTGGCGGCGCCGGCGAGTCGCCGGTGCGCGTTTCCGTTCCCCAAGCCTGGAATCACGCGTCGGGCGAAGCCGCGATCGGCGCGATGGTCGCTCTGACCGCGCGTCGCACGAGCGGACGCGGCCAACATGTGGATATCTCGGCCCAGCAATCTGTGGCCGCCGCGACGATGTCGGCCAATCTCGCTGCCTCAGTTGGCGCTGCGGAGACGGTGAGAGTGGCCGGCGGGATGGCCGTCGGTCCGTTCACCGGCAAACTGATCTGGGAAGTGGCCGATGGCTACATCTCGTTGACCTTCCTGTTCGGCGCGGGTATCGGACCGTTTTCTCGGCGACTGTTTGAGTGGATGTACGAGGTCGGCGCGTGTACGCAGGACGATCGGGACCTGGACTGGATCGGTCTCGGCGCCGAGTTCATTTCCGGCGCTCGCCCGCTCTCAGAATGGGGTCGGCTGATGGAGGTCGTCGGCGCGTTCCTGAAGACTCGCACTCGTGCTGAGCTGTTTGCCGAAGCCCAGTCGCGGTCGCTCTTGATTGTGCCTGTCACCACGGTCGACGAGGTCGCCAACTCCGAGCAGTTTGAGGCTCGCGACTTCTGGCGCGAGCACGAGATGCCGGGTTGGCCTGACCCTGTGCGCTTCCCTGGGCCGTTCGTCAAACTGTCCGACCACCAGATTGAATATCGACGTCGTGCGCCGACGATTGGCGAACATAACGTCGAGGTCTACGCAGAGCTCGGCCTCGATGGTGACGCGCTCACCGATCTTTCCGAACGTGGGGTGATCTAGATGACGACCGCATTACCAAACAATGTCAGCGTCCCGACCACAGGCCCGTTGGCAGGGATCAAGGTGCTCGATCTGATGTGGGTCGTGGCCGGGCCGACCGCGACCCGCGCTATGGCGGACTTCGGAGCCACCGTCATCCGTGTGGAGTCCGCGAATCGGATTGAGACCGCTCGGGGGATCGGGCCGTTTCACGACAACACGGCGGGTCCCGATCACTCGGCGCTGTTTGGCAACATGAACGTGAACAAGCTGGGACTCTCGCTCAATCTGGCGACCAGCGAGGCTCGCGAGGTCCTGCTTGACCTGATCAAATGGTGTGACGTGCTCGCGGAATCGTTCTCGCCCCGAGCGATGCGTGCTTGGGGCATGGACTATGAGTCGCTGCGAGCGATCAAACCTGAGCTGATCATGCTCTCGACCTGCCTGTTCGGACAGGCGGGACCGCTCTCGCGAGTCGCCGGATTCGGGACAATGGGCGCTGCGATCGGTGGGTACATCGCGCTTGCTGGGAATCCCGGCGGGGCACCGATCGGTCCGTATTCGGCGTACACCGACTATCTGTCACCGCGCTTCGCGCTGCCGACCATTCTGGCGGCGCTGGACCATCGCGATCGGACGGGTGAAGGCCTTTACATCGACCAGGCGCAGGCAGAGTCTTCCTTGCACTTCATGAGCGCGGCGCTGCTTGACTATCGCGTCAATGATCGCGTCCCGCAACAGGTCGGAAATGCCGACCCCGACATGGCGCCGCATGGCTGTTATCGGACCGCAGGTGACGACGACTGGGTCGCCATCGCGGTCCGCGACGATGCTGACTGGGCCAATCTCTGCTCCGCCATGGGTCAGGGAGAGCTGACCTGCGAGGACCGCTTCGCCGACCTCGCTGCGCGTCAGGCGAATGAGGACGAACTCAATGGCATCGTCGCCGCGTGGGCTTCGGAACATCGCTCGGTCGAGATTGAGCACATGCTGCAGGCCTCCGGCGTGCCGGCGCACGCGGTCTCGAACAGTACGGCGGCCGCGGCCGATCCGCAGCTGCAACATCGGGGGCACTTCGTCGCGATGGAGCATCCTGAGCACGGCACGACGACCTTCGAGGCTGCCAAGGCGCGGATGAGCGAAACGCCGTCGAGCTATCGCTCGGTCGCACCATCCATCGGTCGTGACAATGATTTGGTCCTGCGCGAAATCCTCGGCTACGACGACGAGCAGATCGCAGAGCTCGCCATCGCGGATGCGCTGACCTGAGGCTGTGTCGGCGGTGCTCGCTGACTTGCGGGTTCGCTGCGATTCGTTTGCTTCGTGGATGCGGGGGCTGCCCGGTTTGGCGGCTCGTTGTTGTCGCGAGCGCTAGGACCAGCCACCAGGGAGGCCTGAAGGACTCGGCGCGCCCGTGTCGGCAGAATCGTCATATCTGCATCCGTCAAACGTCATTCCTATGCTCCACTACCGTCAGTCTCGGCCCACGACCGTCACTCCCGCACCCCACGATCGTCATTCCCGCGAAGGCGGGAATGACGAGGGTGGAGGCGGGAATGGGGAGGGCGTGAGGTGTCTGGAATGACGAGGGTGAGAGGAGGCGGGCAGGAGTAGTAGGGGCGAGATACCCGCGGTAAACGGAGGCTTTTGATTAATTTGCTCCCCCTCGCAGGGGGAGCTGTCGCGGAGCGACTGAGCAACTGTCTTGGAAGTCAAGCGTGTTGAGGTGGTTGCCAAGGGGTGTTGCTCTTGAGGATGGCGTTGAGGATGACCAGTAGTTTGCGCATACAGGCGGTGAGCGCGACCTTCTTGGGTTTGCCCCGGTCGAGCAGGCGCTGGTAGTAATCGCTGATCACGGGGTTGTGGCGGGTGGCGACGAGGGTGCCCATGTAGAGCGCCGCACGGACCGTGGCGCGACCGCCCCAGATGCTGCGCCGGCCACGCCATTGGCCACTGTCGCGGTTGAAGGGGGCGACGCCGACCAGGGCCGCGACCTGGCGCCGGTCGATTTGGCCCAGTTCGGGCAGTTGGGCGAGCAGGATGCGCGAGATCTGCGGTCCGACGCCGGGCACGCTCTGCAAGAGCTGGTCCTGTGCCCGCAAGTGGGGACTGTCCTGGATGCTGGCCTGGAGCTCGTCCTCGATTCGCTCGCGTTCCTGCGTGAGCCAGGCGATGTGCGCCTCGATCCCGGCTCGCAGGGTGGGGGTGGTGGCGCGGCAGCGTTGGCCCTCGGCGACCAGCATCGCGACCAGTTGTCGACGTCGGGCGAGCAGCTCACGCAGATGCTGGGTCTCGGCATCGGGCAGCGGGCGCAGCTGCAGCGGGACGGCCTCAGCGAAGTGGGCCAGGACGGCGGCGTCGAGCGCGTCGGTCTTGGCCAGCCGGCCGGTGGCGCGGGCGAAGTCGCGAACCTGGCGCGGGTTGACCACCACCATCGGCAACCCCGCCGCGGCCAGCTCCGCGACCAGCGGCCGCTCCAGACCGCCGGTCGCCTCCAGCACGATTCGTGTCGGTGCCAGCGCCTCCAACTGACTGACCAGGGCGTCGATCCCGGCCGTGTCGTTGTCCACCCGCTGGGCGGGTCCGTCAGCCGGCCGGATGGCGAGATCCAACCACTGTTGTGATACGTCAATGCCGACGTAGCGACTCGTCTCGGTCATCTCCCACTCCTATCCTGCGTAGGCCCGTCCTTGCAAGATGAGGGCTCCAGGGCCCGGGCAACTGTTCGGGCTCTCTCGCTGTAGTGGTGCGGCGACCCAAGCTCAGTCACGGCCTCACAGGCCCAGGGGGAATCGGTCTACCGCACCACGCTTCGCCCCGGGAAACACTTGTTCCCGGGGCGACAGCGAAGATACAAGGGGGTCCTGCTGGCGCAAGTACCAGATAGGGCTTGGCGGAGCGGGACCCCCTCCGCCTTCGGCACCTCCCCCTGCAGGGGGAGGAAAGAGATTATGCAAAGGCCTCCGGTAAACGCGGGTATGACGAGTAGGGGCGAGATACCCGCGCTTGCCGCGGGTATGACGGGTCTTTGCGCGCAGACTCTCTCTTTCGCACTCACCCTTTCATGGCCGACTTGAGGAGCGTTCTTGTGACATTGACTCTTGGCACGGTTTACCCTCCCTTCGATGCGCGACTTTGTCGCGGCGTTTTCGTTTGCAAGGAGGACACTGATGGCTGGACGACTTGATGGCAAAGTGGCTGTGATTACCGGCGCTGGATCAGGGATGGGTCGCGCGACCGCTGAACTGTTTGCCGAGGAAGGCGCGAGAGTCCTGGTGGTTGATCGCTGGGGTGAGCGAGCGGAGGATGCTGCTTCGTCGATCGGAGAGGGTGCTGTCGCCTTCACAGCCGACGTCGCTCAAGGCGAAGACGTGCAGGCCATGTACTCGGCCGCCGTCGACGCGTTTGGCGGAGTCAACATCATCTACAACAACGCGGGTATCGGCGGTCGCGAGGAGAACGTGCGGGACTGTCCCGAGGATGTGTTCGACGAGATCATGTCGATTAATCTGCGCGGCGTCTGGTTGGGCATGAAGTACGGCATTCCTCACCTCGAGCGAGCTGGTGGCGGGTCGATCATCTCGACGGCGTCGGTTGCCGGGCTCTCGGGCCTGCCTGGCATCGCTGCCTATTGCGCATCGAAGGGTGGCGTGATCGCGCTGACCCGCGCGGCGGCGGGCGAGTGGGCGTCCAAGGGCATTCGCGTCAACTGCATCTGTCCTGGCGCGATCGCGACCCGGATCGGTGACGACTCACCCGGTCCTGAAGACGAGAACAGAATGGAGCGTCGACGCGAGCGCAATGCGATGGCGCATCCGCTGGGACGCTCTGGCGAAGGTCTCGACATCGCTCAAACTGCTCTGTACCTCGCGTCCGACGACTCGGCGTTCGTCACGGGACAAGCGATCGTGGTCGACGGCGGCTGGACAGCGGTCGATCGTCGCTGGTTTGATCTGACGGGGCTCGACTTCTCGTAACGCGATTTCACCGCCGAGGCGCTGGATCGACCTCCCCCTCTGGGGGAGGTGCCCCGAAGGGGCGGAGGAGGCCCGTCTAGCGCGTCGGTCTCTACGAGCGGCCCCCCTCAGCCGCTTCGCGACAGCTCCCCCATTGGGGGAGCTCATTTCGTTCGCCAGTGTTGTGTCGGTGTCTGCGAGGAGGGAGCAGCGGCTGTTGGCGGGCGACTACGTCGCCGACCATTGCGTGACGCGGTCGGGGATGAGCTTGAGTAGGGGACGCTGCTCGAGACCCATTGATTCGTACTGGACGTACTTCTCACGCAGCTTGGTGATGACGCTGGCCGCTTCCTCGGCTTCCCACTGCGATGGCCAGAGCACTTCTGCGGGGCCTCGTAGGAGAATCCACCAGAGCTTGCTCCAGTCATCCTCGTAGCGGTCGACGAGGAGCGCGAATCGTGGATTTGACTCCAGATTCGTCAGTCGACGCAGCCTCAGCGTCGTTTTCGGCTTCTCGTCGATGGCGATGTAGATGGCATCGCCGACCACCTGAAACACCACGGGCTGCAAGTGCGGATCGCCGTCCGGCGACGCGGTCGACAGATATCCGTGTCGAGACGCTTCCAACGTGGCGCGGACGTCATCGAGCGTGGGCATGGGATTCCTATACTCGCGACAACAGGTGGAACATTGAAGACACGCTTGGAGCTCGTATGCCGTCGCGACAGAAGCTGGATGATTCAGAGATTAGCGGTCGGTTGGCAGAGATCGCCGGTTGGGCCTATGCCGACGGCTCGCTGACGCGCGAGTTCGAGTTCGACAACTTCGTCGCCGCGTTTGGGTTCATGTCATCGGTCGCGCTCCTCGCCGAGAAGCTGGACCATCACCCGAATTGGTCCAATGTCTACAACCGAGTCTCAGTCGCGCTCAACACTCACGACGCAGGTGGTGTCACGGAGTTTGACTTCGTGCTCGCCGGACAGATCAACGAGGTCGCTGGCTAATCCTTGAGCCACTCGAGCAGCTGATTGCGGGTCGCGTTCGCTCCTGAGATCACGATCACGACGCGCTTGCCCTTGAATCGCTCTTGCTCCTGCTCGGCGGCAGCGATGGCGACCGCGCCCGAGGGCTCGGCCATCACGTGTTGCGTGTCCCAGAGCAGCCTCGTCGCAGCGAGGATCTGTTCATCGTTGACGAGGATGAAGTCGTTCAGGCCGGCGCGAACGATGTCGAGCGCGAACGGGAAGGGCGAGCCGGTGGCCAGGCCCTCGGCCAAGCTTCGGTTGGGTCGATCTTCCGCGAGCCCGCTCTGCCAGGCGTCGTGAGCGGCTGGCGACTGAGCCGATTGCGCTGCCCAAATCTCTGTCTGGTGCCCAAGTCCGTCCCTGACGGTGATCCAGCCGCTCGACCCGGTGCCACCGCCCAAGGGGAGCATGACGAGCTCGGTCTCGGGCTGCTGGTCTTCGAGCACCTCGAGCGCTGCAGTACCGACGGCGGCCATCAGGCGAGGTTCGTCGACCGGTTCGACGTATCGGGCGCCCCGCTCGGCTGCGTATTCCTCGGCCTGACGCCGTGACTCGTCGAATCGCTCGCCCACGAGCTCCACTCGTCCGCCGAGACGCTCAATTGCGGTGACTTTGTCGGGATTGGCGTCGGTGGGCATGAAGATGGTCGCTTGTACGCCGATCGAGGCGGCGCCAAAGGCGATCGACTGACCGTGATTGCCGGTCGAGGCGGTGACCAGTCCTCCTTCGAGTTCGGCCTCGGTGAGCTGCGAGGCGAGGTAAACTCCGCCGCGCACTTTGAACGCCGAGGTTGGGGTCATGCACTCGAGCTTGAGGGAGACGTGGGCCTGCCAACGCTCGGAGAGGCCGGGGCTATACACGAGCGGTGTGGGCAGCGAGAGTTTTTCTCCGATGACCGCTCGCGCGCGACGAACATCTTCCAGCGTCGGCGGGACGAGTGTGGCGCTCATGATCGGTACTTCGCAATCTGCTCAGGCTGTCGCTGCTCAATCGTTTCGGCGGAGCGGAAGTAGATGTCGGGCGGATCCCAGCCATTGAGTCCGGCGTAGGTATCGATCTGCGATCGGTGGTGAATATCGTGCTCCATCATCATCAGTAAGAGTCGCCAACCACTGAGCGTGGCGCCGGGCGTGTCGATCATCTCGATTTGGCGCGTCAGACCGTCAGGCCCGACCTCGGTCACGAGGCGGCTGAATTCCTCGAAGCTCGCGTCGAGTGCGGGCGCCCAGAGATCAGGGCGACTCACGTCGGGCGGCTCCGGCGAAATCCATCCCTCACGGCGATAGGCGCTCGCGAAGTACAACCGCGAGCCGCACATGTGCCCGATTAGCGTGTTGATTGACCACGCGTGTTCGCCTTCGCCGGCGTCAGGGGTCCAGCCATCGGCCTCGGGCGGAAGCGCCGTGACATCGCGGACGGCGCGTCGATTGACCGAGCGAAAGTAGCGGAGAAAGCCGTCGATATCGGTGAACATGTGAGGCTCCTGGAGCGTCTGGTTGTGGACGTCAGAGGTCGAGTGCGTGTTGAGATTCTGGTTCGAGCAGGGTGGGATCGTCGTTTCGGACCGCGTTGACCCGAGTCGAGACCGGGACGGTGACAAACGAATCGTCTGGCGGCAGATCGAGGAGCGGAAGCACCGATTCTGGTGCGACGTTTCCTCGGTCCAGCCAGGATTCGTGACGGTCGGGCGGTAACACCACTGGCATCCGCGCATGAATGCTGGCGAGCGATTCGCTGGCCTCGCGAGTGAGGATCGTGAATGTGACCGCAGGACGATCTGGCTCGGGATGCCAGATCTCATAGAGGCCAGCGAATGCGAACGGCTCGCGTTCGCTGTTGTGAATCCAATGCGGCTGGCGCCGGTCCTTGGGTCCGCTCCATTCGTACCAACCGTCGGCGGGGACGAGGCAGCGCTGGCGCTTGAATGGTCGTGCGTAGGCTCGCGATTGCGCGACCGTTTCCGATCGGGCGTTGATTTGCCGTGCCGCGCGTTTGGCGTCCTTGGCCCACGAGTTGACCAGTCCCCAACGAGCCGGTTGTGCGACAAACTGCTCGCCATCGGCGAGGATGATCGGGTGTAGCTGAGTCGGCGCGATGTTGAATCGGGGCTGGAAGTCGCCGCCGCCGAATAGCTGCACGTTGAGGCGTCGCACCGAATCGATGAATTCGAGGGAATCGACGGTGAGTGTGAATCGTCCGCACATGAGGTCAGTGTAGGCAGACGTAGCTTTAGCATGAGGCACAGACGGAACATTCTGCCATTGCAGGTGGCAGAAGCACACAAGAAACCAGCGCCCGACGGTCGGGCGAGGAAAGGCTTACATATGTCCGACAGCAATGGCGAACCGACGGTCATCCTTGACAAGCGCGACGACGGCGTCGCCCTGATCACGCTGAATCGACCCGAGCGATTGAACGCCTTCGGCGACGATCTGCTGCAGCGCCTGACCGAAGCACTGAGCGACTGCGAGGACGATCCCGCGGTCCGCTGCGTTGCGCTCACCGGGGCAGGTCGTGGCTTCTCGGCAGGGGCCGACATCAACAACATGACGCGCGGATCCGATGGTCCGCCTCCTGGTCCTGGCGTGGTCAATCGACGCAGTCATCGCAGCCAGCAGCAGACCTCGGGCATGCTGCACGAGATGGGTACGCCGACGGTCTCGCTGGTCAACGGACCAGCGGCGGGTGGCGGACTCGGTCTGTGCCTGGCGACCGACTTTCGCGTCGCATCCGATCGCGCGCGATTCGTCACGGCGTTCCGCAACATTGGCGTGTCGGGCGATTACGGCGTTGCCTGGTTCCTGACACACATGGTCGGCACCACGCGAGCTCGCGAGTTGCTGATGCTCGACCATCGGATCAATGCTGACGAGGCTGAGGCGTTGGGCATCGTGAGCAAGGTCGTCCCGCACGAGGAGCTGATGTCGCAGGGACTCGAGTTCTGTCGTGAGCTGGCGCAGGGCCCGACCGCGGTGCTGTCGATGATGAAGTGGACGCTCAACTACGCGGCCACGTCGAGCCTGAGCGAATCGCTGTACCAAGAGGGCGCGCACGTGATGCTGTCGTTCTCGGGCGAGGACAACAAGGAGGCCGCAAAGGCCTTCCTCGAGAAGCGGTCGCCGAACTTCGTGGGTCGCTGAGGTCGCTCGATCTGGCAGATAAACCGAACCCCCGGACGTGTGTCCGGGGGTCGGCCAAGAAGCGGGGCCGGGCGAGCGAGAAACCCGTGCCCCTGAGTCGCCGGGCGGTCGCTCCCGGCGGGACTCTCACGTTCGCGGCCGACGCTGCCGAAGCAGCACCAGGCGAACCGTTGGAGCCGTGTTCAAGACACGGGTTCATGGACAGCGCAGGTAGCCATCTGGCTAACGCGCGGATGTCCGCGGTCTCCCTCGGTCGCCTACGGGGTTAGCTGACGGGTTCGGCGCGAAGGAGTGCGCCGTGCGGAAGTCGAAGATCGGTTTCCGCATTCACCCCAAGTGTTGGGTCCCCCGCTCCCGGCTGAGTCGTTAGACCTACCAGGATTCGGCCCGGATATTCAGTTGTGACTGCAAGCCTACTCGTTCTCGGTCAGTAATGCTAGTGCCTCCCGCAGGTGTTGCTAGGGTGACTTGAGACTGCAACACCTTATCTGGTCGGACTCCGGTGCCCCGCTCAGATGGGTCTGGATTGGCTGGAGGCTGACGTGACCACTGACTCAACTGACATAACGACCACGCAGCCTGGAGGTCGAGTCCACGGGGTGCACTTGGTCGGCAGCGTGCCATTGTCCGACAGCGAAGCGGTGTTCCGCGAGGTCGCAACTCGACTGGGCGGGCATCTCCGACGCTTGCCGGATGGCGAGACAGGTGTTCGGACCAACTGGATCCGGTGGCAGTGGCCGTTGCTGCTCAAGGTTCCGCAGTTGGAAGCAGCCGACAGCGTGACGCCGTCACCGTGGGGACCCCAGCTACAGCTCGCTGCCGGCGCCTCGGTCGATGAGGTCGTCCTCCCAGAACTGGGATATCGGGCGGCGGCGCTGGAGTCGTACGACAGGTTTCGGCGGCTCAAGTCAGAGGGCGTGATCCCTCCCAAGGTACGATTTCAGGTCTGCCTGCCGACACCGCTCGCGGTCGTGCATATTCGCGTGGTCCCCCGCGATCAGGAAGCGATCGAGGCCGTCTACGAGCAGGCCCTCCTCGCGGAACTTGACGATCTGCTTGAAGCAATTCCGCCGCACGAGCTGGCCATTCAGTGGGATACCGCGGTCGAGTTTGCACTCCTGGAAGGAATGCTGGACTCGTTCATCGATGATCCGATGCGAAGTATCTGCGAGCGGCTCGTCCGATTGGGCAATCATGTGCCTGCCGAGGTCGAGCTGGGATATCACCTGTGTTACGGCGACGTGGCGCATCGGCACTTCAAGGAGCCAGAGGACATGACCAAGCTGGTCGATGTCGCCAATGGGGTGTTGTCCGGTCTCGACCGTGCGCTCGACTGGTTGCACATGCCGGTGCCTCGCAATCGGAGCGATGACTCCTACTACGCTCCGCTGTCGGACCTTAAGCTGGGTTCCGCGACGGAGTGCTATCTCGGGCTGGTGCATCTAACCGATGGTCTCAGCGGGACGGTCCAAAGAATCGCCACAGCGTGCCGACACCTGCCCGAGTTCGGGTTCGCCACCGAGTGCGGGTTGGGTCGGCGAGACCCAGAGACAATCCCCGCACTCCTGGATTTGCACGCCGATGTCTGTTCCGACGCGTCGTGACTCGGGCGTCGGCCTACATGTTGACCTACCGGACTAGGTTCTCCGTCCCTTCCTTTTGGGGCTCTTGAACAGTTCGTCATACCCGCGCTCCGCCGCGGGTATCTCGCTCAGGCCAGAACCAGCATCGACGCTATTGACCCGTTCACGTCAGCACATCGGGATCGCCAAACGGATCGAGATTCCCGCGCTGCGTGCAGGAATGACGAGAGTAGGGGCGCAGGGATGACGGAGTTGGTGGATGTTGCAAGGGCCTCCCTGGTCGAGCAGGCCTCGCAATCGCAGGGGAATGGATCGGGGCCCCACAACGCGATCAGGGCTTGCAGCCCATGGCGAGCATTTCTTTGCGCAGGTCGTTGATCTGGTCGTAGATCTGGCGGAGCTCCGGGTTGGGACGTCCTAGGGGGCCCTCTCCTGGCTTGGGGGGCAGCTTGCCGGGCATGTCGTCGGTCAGTTTGCTCAGCCGGGCTCGCTCGGCCCTCATCTCTTCACAACGTGCTTCGTCTGGCATCTGTCGGACTCCTACTCGTTTCGATCTCGATGCGCGCTGTCCAGCGCCTCGGCTTCGTCTCGCGACAGCGCCACGCATGACGTCATCTCCAGGCCCAACTGCGACGCCTCGCGGGTGATGCGGAAGAGCGACAGGTCGTCGGGCACTTCGACGGTCAGCGAAAGTGCCAACCCGCTTCCGCCATCGACCTGCAAGACCTGATTCACCTGACCACCCGTGCGTTGCACGATGTCGTCCAGGGTGGCGAGCACCTCGCCGAGCGGTTGCGCAGCGTCCCAACGGGCCTCTGAAAGATAGATCGGCATGGGTCGTATCGTAGTCGCAGTTGAGCATTGTGATCTCGCCACATCGGCGAGCGGACAGGAATTGTCATGGAACGCATTGGCTTCATCGGTCTGGGCATCATGGGCGTCCCGATGGTCGCAAATCTGATCTCGGCGGGGTTCTCTCCGATCGTGTGGAATCGGTCGCAGCCGGGAATCGACGCGTGTGTTGCGCTCGGCGCGACCGCAGGAGACTCGCCCAAGGCCGTCGCTGAGGCGAGCGACATCCTGATCACGATTGTGACCGACTCTCCCGACGTCGAGTCCGTCCTGGTCGGTCGCGACGATGCCGCGATCCACGGCCTGGAGTCAGGAGCGGTCGTGATCGATATGTCCACGATCTCGCCCGCAGTCACGCGCGATATCGCGGCGCAGCTCGCCGAGCAGGGCGTGGCGATGCTGGACGCCCCTGTCTCGGGCGGCGACAGCGGAGCGAAGGCGGGCACGCTGTCGATCATGGTCGGCGGGGACGAGCCGACGCTGGAGCGATGCCGCCCGGTGCTCGAGGCGATGGGCTCCACGATCACGCACTGCGGACCGACCGGCGCCGGTCAGACGGTGAAGCTATGCAACCAGGTCGCTATCGCGGGAGCGCTGCTCGGGGTCTGCGAGGCGCTCTCGTTGGCCGACAAATCGGGGGTAGACCAGGAGCGCATGCTGGCGGCGATCTCGGCAGGCGCCGCGGGCAGCTGGCAGCTCAGCAATCTCGGACCGAAGATCGCGGTCGGCGACTATGCGCCAGGCTTCATGGTCAACCTGATGCAGAAGGACCTCCGACTCGCCCTCGAGGCAGGCGCCGACGTCCTCCAGCCATTGCCGAACACCTCGCTGGTGCAGCAGCTCTACTACCAACTGCAAGCGTCAGGTCTGGGAGGCGAAGGAACGCAGGCGCTGGCACGCGTCGTCGCAAACCTCGGCCAGAACCTGGAGTGATCCGTGCGACCGTCCGCCGCAGGCGCGCTCGGGTCAGCGACGGACGGTCGCAGAATCGGCACATCCATGACCAACGGACCTGGATTGGTGCCTGTTCCCGCCCAGGAAGGCCTTTGAGAACAACCGTCATACCCGCGCTCCGCCGCGGGTATCTCGCTGAGGCCAGTAGCAGCGTCGACACTGTCAAAAGGGTCATGTCTGTGCCACACGGATCGAGATTCCCGCGCTCCGCGCAGGAATGACGGGGCTATTGGGCATTGGGATTGGTGGTCGGTCTGCTCGTGGGTCTGGCAATGGTGACTGCGTGATGCGGAGAGGACGAACCGCAGCAGCAAGAATCGGCCCAGGCTCAAGAACAACAGGGCCAGCAGGGCCAGCAAGTGGCGTGAGAGGTGTCGGTGCCTGAAGGCACTCGACTGGTCACGCTTTTCGCTCCGCCGGTCAAGATTCGCCTCGAGGGCTGGCAACCGTTGACGCCTGAGGCGCTGGTGGCGTCGGACCCCGACGTCTACTTGGTGATGGATCGCGGCATCGAAGGTCTGTTCGATATTCTGAGCATGGCGGAGACCTAGGCCGGTCAAGGGCCGTTCGTGATCTCACACGATCGTCGGCGCGAACGCGTCTGGCAAGTCGACCCGCTCAGGCATCACCGACCGCAAGAAGCTGAAATCGACATCGATATCGTCCGGCAAGGACATGAGGGCCAGGTTGGAAAGTGGCTACGACAAGCAGAGCCTGGAGATCTCGTCGCTCTGTTGGGTCCGCGCATGGCCTAACTGTCAGGTACGCGCGTGCGGAGCACGCCGACTCGGAACTCGTAGTCGCCCTGCACCGTTGCTCTGTTGAGAGCAATGACTACGTCTGGGCCGCGGGAGAGGTCGAACGCATGAAGACACTGAGGCAACATCGCAGAGAGCGCGTGCGATTGCCTGCAAACCAGGTCTCGGCGATCGGCTACTGGAGGGAGGCACGAATGATCGCCAGTCCGCGAGGACAGACACCCTTCCGTCCTCCGCTCCATGCGCTCAATGCGCTCCATGCACTGTAATGAAATGGGGCCTGCTTATCAGTGTCTGGGCGCTGCTCGGCGAGCTGGATCACAGCCGCAGCGACCCCACGCATCACTTCGACGAGTCGCGAGTTGGCACTGGATGTCTATGCGGCTGGATTGACCGGCGGTAACCGCTGGGAAGGTCTCTTGATGCCACCTGCCGAGTTGGCGTGGCTCGACCACACCCAGGCCGACCAGCGTCGGGCACGGGAGATCGTCGCGTTGTTCTCGCAGCGCGAGAGTCGCGATGAGCTGGGCCTTGGCAGGGTTCGCGACGCCCTGAGCGACACGCTCTTTCCGGGAACCTCGGTGCTGCTCACCCGCGCCCGCTACCTCTTGTTCGTGCCCTGGCTGTTCCGCGAGGGCGGACGTCGCAGACACGTCGGTCCGCGGCTCGTCCGTTGGGTTGAGAGGCAGGAACGACGTCTCATTGGCTGGCGCCTTGTGCGAGGGCGGCGACCTCGATGGCTTGATCGGACGAAACGTGGGGCCAGCCGTCCGAAATCTCCCCTCCAACGTCTACTGGAACAGCCTGCGAAGCTACGGAATCTTGCGCCACGACGGAACCATGGCCCAAGTCGCGGGACTTCGTCAAATCACCAGTGCCTCAGATGACGCAACCGAGTTCATTGAACGATCCGATGCGGTCTGGGCTCCCTCAATCCCGGCGCCTCCGGACGATTTCTTCAGTCTGACGCGCTGCGACTTTGCACTCACACACGACGTGGCGACGTGGCTCGCGGAGCGAATTGTCGATGCAGCGCCCGAGACCCTGCTCCAGCACCTGGTCGCCAGCGGGAACCGTGCCTCGCCGAGCGCGGGCTTTGTCTGGGACGATCCGGAGGCCGCCGCGGCGACGGGTCGCATTCGCGGCGCGCTGAACGAGGCTCGGCGGTTGGCCCTCTTGGTACATGGGGCGATGCTGCTCTACAACCTGCTCCTCGCTGAACGAGCTGAAGAGCTGGGTCTCACTGAGCACGATGGTCTCCGAGACGCCTTCAGCACCCAGCTCAGCGACTGGAGGGACGAAGCCGAGGCGTGTGACCTCGGAGCTTGGGATCTGGAACGGTTGTGGACCTTGGTAGCAGAGCAGGGCAGGCCAGTTGCTGCGCCGACACGCTGATTCGTCGCTGATTGGATGGCGCTGACCCGAGAACAAAGCGGGACAGAACTCGCGGACAGTCGAAGCGCGCGGACACTCGTTGAGGCTCGGGAGTACTACCAGAAGAGAAACCAGGCGCGGCTCCGCAATGTCAGGCTGATGTCCCAGTGGGGCGGTGCGTCCGGATCGGATCGTCTCAACTTACGCTGGCTGGTCGTTCGGCGACTGCTCAACGACATCGCCGAAGGTCGGGAGCGCGAGCCTGCTGGCGCCTGACAGCCGCGCGCTCCTACTCGACGCGCTGAGACCGCCTCCTGGGCACTCCCTCGATCACGCGGTCGCAACGACGTTCACTCTCGACCTTGAGTCTGCGCTGACGGTCCCACTCGCCTTCGCGGGTCTGCAGTTTGACGAACAGTCGAACCCCATCGAGGTCATGGAGACAATGCGAAACATGAGCCGACGGCTCGATGTCGCTTGCCAGGCAGGCGCCATCAACGCTGGAAAATGGCCATCCGATCTGCTGGCCCTACTCGAGAACGTGATCGATGGGGTGAGGCGACCACGACCGGGCCACGTCTTTCATCCAAAGGTCTGGGTGCTCCGCTTCCTGGATCGGTCTGACCAGCCCTCCTACCGACTCCTGGTGCTGACCCGGAATCTGACCGCAGACCGTAGTTGGGACACCATCGTTCGGCTAGACAGACGCTCTGATGAGGTACGGGAAGGAGGCAACGCGCCCCTCGTGCGCTTTGTTGCCGAGCTGCCTGATTTGGCAGTCAGGCCGCTGCCAGCCGATCGCCGCGTAGCGATCCTCGCCTTGGCCGACGAGCTGCGGAATGTTCGCTGGGAATTGCCAGCCGGCGTTCGCGAGGTGAACTTCCATCCCATCGGGCTTCCAGACCCCCCTGCCTTTCCGATCGAAGAGCACTTCAGTGGAGATCGCACGCTGACGATTTCACCGTTTGTCCGAAGCGGCGCGCTTCGACGGATCTTCCGAAAGCAGAACGACCGGACATCCGTACTCATCTCCCGTGGGGAAGAGTTGTCAGCGATTCCACCGGAGGTGCTAGAGCAGCACGGTGTGTACGAGCTTGACCCGTCGCCGGGCCTCGGCCGCAATGTTGAGTTTCTCTGCTAGCTCATTGGTCCGACAGCGACCTTCGGCATCGACGCCCTTGTCGGCGAAGGAGCGCCGTTTCAGTCCATGCTGACGCGGTACGTTCCCTCAGAACGCCACGATGTAGACGACGTCAGCGCGGCCGAACGCGCCCTCGAGGATCTGCTTCTCGATATTTCCGCACAGGTCCGATTCCGCACCGTCGTATCAGGGCGCGAAGATGAGTGGGTGGTCTGTATCGCGGTCGATACCGAGCTGCCGCACATCCCCGAAGACATCAGAGTCACGATCGCTCCCTACAATCGTCCATCGGAGACTTGCGTGCTCAGTCAATTGGAGTTCCAGAATGCTGATCTGAGGCCCCGAGCACTTGCGGATATCACCCCGTTTCTTCAACTCACGGCGCACCGCACGTTCGAGGCACACACGCTGCAATGCTCGACCGTCGTCTGTTCACAACTCGAAGGGGAGACGAATGACCGCCTCCAGGAGATCATGGCCCGCCAGATCGACACGCCTGAGAAGTTCTTGCGGTTGCTCGTCTTGTTGATCGGGTTTGCATCGAGCAGTGAACGCGACATGCCCACGAACGGGAGTGGAATTGCGAGTTGGTCGGCGGAGGCCGGGCAGGGCATCCTGGAGCTGCTCGCACGCGCCCTGTCCGAGAGTCCAGAGGCCATCGATCACTTGGAAACGATTGTTGAGCACCTTCGCCGATCATCGAGCGGGCGAGAGGTCCTTCCTCCGGGTTGGGACGATGTCTGGCTGCCGGCTCTGGAGGCACGACACGCCATGCTTGAAGACGCCTCGTGAGTGACGTGCACCAGCCAGAAGTCCTGAGCGATTTCCAGGGAGCGACCGCTCGTCATGCGTTTCAGCGGCTGTACTTGGACAGTGACTCGTCGCGACGCTTCCTCGTCGCCGATGAGACTGGGCTCGGTAAGACTCACGTCGCCAAGGAAGTCATTGCGCGGACCGTCGAACACTTGCAATCCGTCAACGAGGTCGACCGCATCGACATCATCTACGTGTCTTCCATGCCGATATCGCCGCTCAGAACATTCGCAAGTTCAACATCACGAACTCCGGCGGTCCGAGCATCGCGAGCCGCCTGAGCCTCTTGATCACTCTGCCCGACGTGCTGCAACCCGCGCCCGGCCACAAGGGAAAACCCGCCACGTTCGTCGCGTTTACCCCAGCCACTTCCTTCCAGTTTGGTTCGCAGATGGGGACGGCGACAGAACGTGCTGTGCTCTACCTGCTCCTGCGTGAGCACCTTGTCCTTCACAGTCCCGAGCGCGACTGCCGCCCAGTGTATCTTCCAGGGAGCCGTCGCCAGCAGGCGCCGATTCCTCGAGTGGTACGTGGAGCGCCTACAAGCGAGTCGAGTCGAGACCGGCATCTAACAAGCGTTCATCAGGGAGTTTGACAACAGTCCCGAGCGCGACTCACTGATCTCCCTCGTCGATGAGGTCACGGGACGGCAGTCGCTGACTGCTGATTAGAGAAGCAGCGCAAGCGGGATCGTCGGCAACTTGCGCCAAATGCTTGCACGAGCAGCAGTGCAGGCGCTGAAGCCAGACCTCGTGATCCTTGATGAGTTCCAGCGTCTCCGCAACCTCCTCGATGTGCAGACGGGCGGCGAAGCAGCCGAGCTGGCGCACTACTTCTTCAACCAGTCGGACGCACATGTGCTCTTACTCTCGGCAACGCCGTACAAGCCATTCACGTATGCCGAGGAAGGCGCGACAGACACCGATAACTTTGCGGACTTTCTGAAGACGCTGGAGTTCCTCGCAAACTCGGAGGAAGCAGTGGCCACCGTTCGAGCTGAGCTCGAAACGTTTCGGCGGGCGGCGCTTTCGGGCGAGCCGATTGCTGCGATACGAGATCGAGTACAAGCTGAGCTACGAAAGTGGATCACCCGAACCGAGAGGCCAGCCGGCACGCAGCGCGTCACCACCAGCGCCTCGTCCACAAGCAAGTTGAGTGTCCAGACGGAAGACTTTACGGGCTTTGTCGCCATGCGCCGCGTCGCCAACGCGGTCGAGGGTCCGCTCAACGTCGAGTACTGGAAGTCGTCCCCATACTTCCTCAACTTCCTCAGCGGATATCTGGTTGGCGACCACGTCCGGGCCAACATGAAGATCCCCGAGCGCCGTGATCAGTTGATGCCACTGTTCCGAGGCGCGCAGCGAACTGCCAAGTACGACGTGGAGCAGTTCCGTCAGCTTGATTGGGCAAATGCTCGAATGCGCGCTTTGGCCACCGAGGTGCTTGATCCCGGCTCGTGGCGATTGCTGCAGATGCCGCCGTCCCTTCCGTATCACGCGCTCGGCGGCCCCTACGAGTCGGTTGACCCCAAGTCCATCACCAAGCAACTCATCTTCTCAAGCTGGGTGTCCGCTCCCTCAGCCGTCGCCTCGCTACTGAGCTACGAAGTCCAGCGGCGGATCTTCACCGAGACGGGACTTCAAGTGAACACGCCGTCGTCAAGGGCGGCAGTATCAAGTCGCCTGAGCTACCGTGTGGTCGATGAGCGCCCCGCGTCGATGTCGGCGCTGGCATTGTTCTGGCCGCAGCCACGACTTGCCTCCCAGACCGATCCTCTGGACGCCGCCCGTGACCACCCACATCCATTGAGCGTAGAGCACCTGCTGGAGTGGGCGCGCGAGCGCGCGAGCGCGTCGAGCCGCTCACCGGTCCATCCGGCGGCACAAGTTCCACCTCCAACGCTGCATGGCACTGGTTCGCATCGGCGCGAGTTGAGCGGGGAGGGCAGCTCGAGCCTGTACTCAGTCCGGAGCCACGAACCAACGTGGCTGAGGCGCTCAGCGGCGCATCTTCCGAGCACAGGCCAGCGGAAGGATCGCGCGCCCTCAACACGCATGTGGAGCAGATGCTCAGGGCCTACCGCGGCTGGGAACCGGAATCAGAACCGCCGGCTGACCTGGTCGCGACGAGTACACTTCTCGGTCTGGGAGGTCCAGGAAACATCGCCTCGCGATCGCTCGGTCGGTTGCGGCGCGCGGACGACCAGATCACTGAACTGGGTCACTGGCGTGCAGCGGCGATTCTCGCGTCAGGACTGAGAAGTCTGTTCGCGCGGCCCGACGCGATGCTGCTCCTCGATGCCTCGTACGCAGGCTCGCACAGCGCTTGTGAAGACGAGGGAACCTATTGGCGCAATGTCGCCCGATATTGCATCGATGGAGTGCTACAAGCAGTTCTCGACGAGTACATTCACCACCTCGCTGGCGAGACAGGGGTCAACACGAACAGTGACGAAGGGCTGATTTCGCTGGCAGCAACCGCTCGCCGCGCGATGGCCCTCAGGGAGTCGGTCTATCGAGCAACCGACATTGAACACTTCGAAAGTGAAGGGATCGCATTTCCTAGCCGATACGCACTCCGTTTCGGAAGTACGCGGCGAAGCAAAGACGAAGCCAGACTGCCCGAGGTCCGCGCAGCATTCAATTCTCCGTTCTGGCCGTTCGTGCTCGCGACGACATCTGTCGGCCAAGAGGGTATTGACTTCCATTGGTGGTGCCACTCGGTCGTCCACTGGAACCTTCCTGCCAACCCTGTCGACTTCGAGCAGCGCGAGGGCCGTGTCGATCGCTACCGGGGGCACGTAATCCGCAAGAACGTCGCAGCCGCTCACCGAGAGGCAGCGCTGGCCGCGGGAGTCACCGATCCCTGGACGGCCCTCTTCGAGGCGGCTGCTGAAGAGAACGACCCCGACCTGGGCAACCTCGTCCCAAGTTGGATATTCCCAGGCGAAGCGCAAATCCAGCGTCGGATCATGGCACTTCCCCTCAGTCGAGATCAGGACCGATGGGTGCGATTACAGGAGTCGCTGGCGCTCTATCGGTTGGCCTTCGGTCAACCAAGGCAGGAAGACATGCTAGCTGCGCTCCAGCGTCGAGGAGTCACCATGGACCAGGCGAAGATCGACGAGCTACGCATCGATCTCAGGCCACCCAGCGCTCGAAACGAAGCAGAATCCTAATGCTGCAGTCGGAGCACTAAGACGAAAACGATAGGTTGTGTCAACCAGATTGATGGCAAGTCTCCCACGCTGGACTTACCCATAGCGGAGTCGTCACCCGGCCCACCACGCAACTCGGACCAAACCTATAGCAGCGACTCCGGGAAAGTGACAGCTCTGCTAGGCCCTGTTCACTCTAATCGGGGCTTGTGTCAGACTTGGGGAACGGTCTGGCGGCCGGGCTAATGGGAACATATAACTCACCGATGCACAGTGGGCGCGGATCGCGCCGCTTATGCCGACACCGCGCGGGAAATGCAAGCTGCCTACACGGCAGGTGCTGGAGGGTTGGTTGTTTGTAACCAAGGAAGGCTGTAGCTGGCGTGCCTTACCCGAGCGCTTGGGCCCCTGGCACACGGTCTACGTGCGCGGACGGCTTAGGATTGACAAGGGCGTCCTGGAACTTGTCTACGCCGAGCTGGAGGCGCAGCTCGAGCAAGCTGAGCCAGACCGGCCGCTGCGCATGTCGATCGACAGCAAGATCGTGAAGGTCCATCAGGACGGGACCAGGGCGCCCACCAAAGGGGCAACACCTGTTCAAGCCAGGGGCAGGCAGGCGACCGGACGTTCGCGTAGCCTGTCCGCGGCTTGACCGGGGAGAGGTGCTGACGACGAAGCTTCACGCCATCGTGCTGGAAGACCGCCTCCCGCCGATCTTGACCCTGACGCCGGGCCACTGGAGCGATGCGCCTTGGGTACGCTGGCTGCTGGAACGGCTCGGCCCCATATCTGGTCAGCCGCAACTGCTCGCCGACGCCCTCGAAGGCGATGAGATGCGCGCGCTGTCTGCCGAACTCGGCTGGAAGTTGATCACTCCGCCAAAGTCGATTCGGCGCCAGACCTGGCCCCTGAAGCGTGCGGCCTACCGCGCGCGTAACGTGATCGAACGTTACTTCGGTCGCATCAAGGGAGTCCGCGGGATCGCCATTCGCTACCACAAACTCGCCCATGTCTACTTCAACCAAATCCTCCTCGCCTGTATCCACTTCATGACGAATTAGAGTAATCAGGCCCTAGCTCTCGTGCGAGGAACAAAATCGACGCAGGCTTTGTCGTAACACGGATTGGGAACGTCTCCTGTGTTCATGTGATAAGTTACTTGCGTGTATTGTGCAAGTCAAGCGCCCCCTCAGCCCTGTCTTCAGTCAGGAAACATGCACTTCAACTCGAATCGATATGTTGTCCATACCATGCATCCATTCATTACACTGTAACCGCACTTGCCTTACCGGAACCTCAGGCCGAGGAGGGCTTATGAACAACTCATCTGGACGGCGAGCGAGGACACTATCCATGTATGCCGAGAGCAAAGTGGGCCCACGAAACACTGACTCACCACCCAAATCGAAGAAAGATCTTAAGACTCTTGATGCCGCAGGTGGCGTCGGAACCGTTACTGGATATTCCTTGTTGATCACACGGTCAGCCATCGTACCGTCTTCCTCAGCCTGTGCTACGAGAAGGAAGGGTTCTGTCACGCTTAGTTCAACCGTCACGTTCGATGCAGGCCGTGTACCTTCGTTATGCGCGACCAAGTAAAGCTCCGAGAGAAATGCTCTCAGCTGCAGCGACATATGCAGCCCACTGAGAACGTTCTCGCACTCCTTAAGCCATTGCTGATAGGCCTGCAGTTTGCGACGGGGGCCTTGCACGGAGTCCATTTGATCCTGGAATCTTGAGTTGTAAAGGAAATCAGACTGTGGCCGTTCCCTAGCGTTCAACTTCGGCCGTTCTGGAACCAGGCTGCGCAGTTCCTCCACCAGCGCCGTGACTTTGCTTGAGGACACCTCCCGAGAATCCTTGCACTCGATTTCAGGCGACTCTAGCTGTCGCCCACTGTCGTTCTTGAGAGCTAGCGCGAAACTCGGTTCTGCTTGCTTCAGCTTTCGATGTTCTTCTTGCAAGGCTCTTGCCTTGGATTGCAACTTATCGTCTGGTGGCAGAAGCGAGTCGTCCGGGACAACAATGGCATCGATCTCAAGATGTTTTGCTAGCGCGTAGGCTGACCCATCATTCGTAAGCAAATGACCTGTCGATGTTGGACTGTTGTCTGAGTAGGAGCGAACACAGCCTAGAAGGCGATGGTCCATTATGGAGTAGTCAAATGCTAGCACCTTGCTCGGCTGAAGCGCGTTGGCTGCTACGAGCACAACCCGTGGGTTCGACTCTCACAACACATATTCGTTCAGCTCTTCGAAGTGGCTATACCAGTCGATGTGCTCGAGATCGCGACTATGAAGTAAGAGGTTGGAGTCGGGATAGAGGGTGATTTGGACTTTCAGGCGTCGGTTGGTGCCTTCCATTGGTTTCGTTTTGTATTCTATCAAGTACCGCGATCGAAATCTTCAGGGTGGAGTACAGCTGTGTACCACTGTGGCTTCCGTAGCTGCCGTACGACCCTTATCCAGGAAGTACGAATAGGGATTGAACGGACTGACAAATGACTGATGCAGATTTGGGGTTACATGGCGGTTAGCGGTCCTCGGCAAATGTCCTATCACTATTGCACCCGAAAGGGCTTGGCGCCCCGCCTTCGCCCCGCAAACTTTGCGATCTGTGGTTGAGGTCAGCGCGGTCGCCGATCTCATGTCCAACCATTGTGTTCCGGACAGCGGCCATTCGCGATGGACGCTCGGCCAGTCCGCGTCGGAGCAGCCGTCAGAGGTGATCACGCAGGATGGTGACGGGATTGCGGGTGTAGCTCGCCACCTTTGACACCGAGGTGAGCGGCATCGGCTAGTCTGGGTCCCATTACTCCGATCCATGCACCACCAGCGCACATCCGTGCTGTAGAGGATGCATTCCGTTTTGGGGCTTTCGTAGGTCTCCTGGCAGTCCTGTTAGCATGTCGGGCAAGTCGTGGCTGGAGGCGAGCATCCGGTGGATCAGTTGAAGCAGCATCTATGGCCGCGAGGGGAAGCCGTGCGCCTCCTGGGACTGCTGATTGCGCTGACCATCGGACTGGTTATGGCGACCGTTGAGGTTCGCGCAGAGTCAGCCTTCACCGTCTCCTCTACCGATATTTCGCTGGAACCGGGCGAGACGACGGATATCGTCGTCACGCTCTCAAAGACCTCGACTGAACCGGTGGCGATTTCCCTGTTCGTCGTCGATCACGACGTGGTCAAGCTGTCGACAAATCAAGGGCCCGACTCCGCCTACGCGTCGATGAGCTACGGTACGCAGCTGCAATTTCCTCCCGGTCACACGAGCGCCAGCTTCACTGTCACTGCGCTGGAGGTCGGCACGACGACGATCACTGGAGTGCTGTACGGCGACGACCAAATGGCATCCATGGCCATTCCACGGCTCGCCGTAGCCGTGGAGCTACCTCCTAGCAGTGTCTTTGGTGTCGCCGTGTATCCGATCATCAACGGCGACACGGATCCCATCAAGGCAGAGCTGGAAGTGCGTTGGTCAACGTCGCTCGATCACGCGTCGATCTCTTCGTTCAAGCTGGAGTGGAAGTACGGATCGAAGGACTTCGCAACTCAGACTCCGAAGCTTCTGCCTCCGAAAGGGTCCTTGCTCCCATTTGGATCTTCGAAGTCGGTAGGCTCGTCGCGATACCGCTATGTGCTCGAGGATTTGCCGGCGATCGACGTGCAATACGGCATACGTGTTGCGGCTGTCACGGACACAGGGGAGGAAGCGCCGTCAGAAACGGCCCTCGCAACTCCGTCGCTCACACCACCCACGGGCACTGGCGCCCTGGAACACGCGCTCATTCTACCCGACTTCGTCAAGCGTGAAGTCCTGGACATCCATGGCGATGACTATCCGTGGCTAGGTGAGGCTTGGACCTACCTGCTCGATCGGCCCACAAAGATCCGCTACTGGTCCTATGGTGACATCAGCCGGGTTGCAACCTCCTGTGACCCATTCGACGCATCTGAAACTGCGCTCCTCAAGTGTTGGACCGAATCCTTCTGGATCGGTGGAGGAGGCCACAAAGCGGGAGCAAATCGCTACTACGTTGACAAAGTAGTAGCAGCGGTCGTCCATGAGCTCGCCCACGTCTACACACTTGCGAACGACGTGTCCTCGGCGCCGAGTCCAAATGGCCTGGCCCAAATGTATTTCCATGTTAACAGGTTGAAAGGCGGTAAGGATTTCTGTGATCCGGTCGAGCTGTTTGCCGACATGTGGACAATTGCTACGCTCGGCGACAACGCAAAGGCGTACCCATACTCGGTGTACCATCATGTATGCAACCCAGACGACGCATGGACTGAAGGCGCTATCGCTGCAGTTAAGAGCGCGCTCGCCGGCCAAACCCCGGCCTGGTTCAACACACACTACGGCGCTCCTGATCCTGACCTGGAGTTGCTCTGGGCCGACATCTTGAACATCTCGGACCTGGCTGTCCGGACAGGAATCATCTATCAGTTGCGTGATTCCTTCGGCGGCTATTGCAACAATCAGACAACAAGCGCCGGCGCGTTTGCGGACGGGCCCGTGCGCAACCCATGGCAGGCCGGTGGTTGCACGCCTGAAGCGGTAGCCAGTATCGGCGCGACCGCAACTGGAAACGGATCGCTGACGCTCTCGTGGCAACCACCCACCAACGATGGCGGCTCGCCGGTTACAGGCTACAAGGTGCAGTGGAAGTCCGGCAGCCAGAGCTATGACACGGCTCGAGAGGTCGATGTCACCCCGGCCTCCACCATCACTGCGCTCATTGCTGGGTTGACCAATGGCAAGGCGCACACAATTCGGGTGTTCGCATACAACCAGCATGGCGACGGAGCTGCCACTGAATTTGCCGCTACGCCAACAGGGAACGACACGACCGCGCCAATGGTGCTGTCGGCGCAAGTCGACACTACCTCACTTCACTTGACATGGAGCGAAGACTTGAATGCGGCTTCGCTGCCACCGACGTCCGCCTTCAGCGTCTCAGTCGATGGTGTCGCCCGCGCTGTGTCCAGCATGTCAGCAACCGAGGTGTCAGCATCGGGGCGTGTGCTCACGCTCACCTTAGCGTCGCCGGTCACCCCGGGTCAATCCGTGACCGTCGGTTACACCAAACCGACCGGCGCATCAGCCACTCCGCTTCGTGACGCTTCGCTGAACGATGTCGCCAACTTCTCGTCGCAAGCGGTCAAGAATGTGACATCGCAAGTGTCAATCACATCTACGCCGAGCGTGAATCAGACCTACGTCTACCGCAATGGATACGGAGGCGAAGACACGATCGAAGTCACCGTGATGTTGCCTGAGCCTGTGAAAGTAATTGGGAAGCCAGGAGTTGTCCTGAAGGTCGGGGTAGAGGACCGCGTGGCTCGTTACGTGAGCGGCTCCGGTACCGGCACACTGGTCTTCCAATATCAGTTGGTAGAAGGCGATCTCGATGCAGACGGCGTGAGTGTGTCCGCAGCACCGGTCCTGATGGACATCGGTATGGTTCGGTTCATTGCAAATGATGCGCTCGCATTGGGACAGATAACCCTCGCCGATCAACCGAATCACAAGGTCGATGCGGTTCGACCGTCGTTGGTATCGATCACCGCAACTGAGGGCGGCAACCAAGTGTGGCTGACGTTCGATAAAGACCTGGACGAACAGTCGGTGCCAATGCCGAATTGGAAATCCCTGAAGGAGGACTTCGGCTACAAGATCGTTCCTGAAGTTCGTCAAGACGTCTACGATCCGGTCGGAGTTATGGCGGTGTCGATCAGTGGCAAAGTTGTGACGCTCTCGTTAGAAAGCACTATATCGGCGTCCGACGGACTCATGCTGAGGCATTACCAACAGCTCTACAACGGTCAACCACCGCTACAGGGAGCGCTAGGCAACCGAGTCTGGCCAGTGTGGGAAGTGCCAATCACATTCGAGTAGCCCGTCAGGAGGGAGGCAGAGCAATCGGCTGATGCTGCTCCCGGACGTATCCTGGCGCGTGGCAAGGCCTGATCGGGAGCGTGTAGCCGCAGTCAGTTTCGGTCAACCGAAACGCGATGTTGCGACTGGAAGGTGCCTGGTACTCGGTCCTGAGCGCTGGGCGGGCCTCAAGGTCACGGCCTGGATCGGCGACACGAGATCGCCTTCCCGCGCAGAGCGGAGAGGGTCAACCATCCCTGCCGGCGGTTCGGTGGGCATCCTACCGCCACTACGCCACTACCTCGGCAGGCTCTCCATTCGAAGAGCCCCTGTAGGTCACTCGGCCCAGTGGGGGGCGGAGATCAGGCCTGCGACCCCTCAAACCAGCCATGTCTATCCGAACAGTGCCCTTCGCGATGAGTACTCCACCAACAGGCTGGAGATACCAGCGACGGCAGCGAAGTCCTCGGAGCTCTCAGAGAGGAGCAGAACATTGAGAGACGCGGCTATTCTCGATCCGATGTTCCTGCCCGTTGGCCAGACATTCCGTCCGAATCTCCTCTCGACCAGACTGCCAATTCCCTTGGCGTATTCGCTCGCTTTCTGCATGTAGGGGTCAAAAGATTGGATGGGGGAGGTTATACTGCCTAGCAACTTCCCCCAGGACGGGGCGTTGGAGAGTTCGATGAGCATCCATCCCCGCAACAGAGGTGCGCGCCACGAACCTCCTCGCCGGCCGCAACTGGCGCGGCCCCGACACGTACTCGAACTGCTCGTGCTGGTGCTCGCTTTGGCCCTGTTGGGGTTCGCCGGTAACGTCTCTGCGCAGACTCCCACCGTCACGGTGCAATTCAAAGAAGCCAGTTATCAGGTGAACGAGGGCGACACGCTTACGGTCACAGTCGAGGTGTCGGGGACCGTTCCACCTGGCGGCTTCACCGTCTATGCGATGGACACCGCAATTGGCGCGACCGGCATGGGCGTAGACTACGTCTCGGGCCCGTTCGCTCTCGCGTTTACAGCAGGCGATCGCAACCCAACTGCAACGTTCCCTCTCGTGACTATAGGGGACAGCGTGAGCGACGACGCCGAAAACTTCGCCATTGTGCTGAGCGATTACGGTCTACCCAACGGCATAGGGCTAGGCACCAGATTCACCACAGAAGTAACGATTAACGAGGTGGACGACGCCGATGTTTGTGCACCTACCCTACCGTCCGACGCCGTCACTGTCTCTGAGGTTACGGCCTGGCGCGACGCCCTCAACAATGACGCTGGAATCAAACGGTTCAACCGTGTGCTGGCAACGCTCGGCGTCGACAGCGGCGAGAAACCAATGCCAGCCGACCAAGCCCAACAGGTCGCAGACTGGCTTGGTAACACGCGTTGGGATCGCATTGCTCGCACGCTCGCGGCCATGGAGCTATCCCAATGCGACACGTCGTCCACCGAGCCCGAAATCAGCATCGCCGCTGGCGCCGACATCACCGAGGGCGGAAACGCCACCTTCACTGTCACCGCGACTCCGAATCCGTCGGCGGACCTTGATGTGACCGTCGAAGTGTCGCAAAGCGGCGACTACGCCTCGACCGGGTCGCAGACAGTCACCATCCCAACGTCGGGAAGCCAGACGCTGACCGTCACCACGACGAATGACGCAAACGACGAGGCAGACGGGTCTGTCACGGCGACGATTAGTACCGGTACCGGTTACACCGTATCGTCATCCGCCAGCGCCGCCACTGTCGCCGTTTCGGACGACGACGTCCCAGAGATCAGTATCACGGCCGGCACAGCAATCACCGAGGGCGGCGACGCCACTTTCACTGTCACCGCGACACCAACACCTTCGGCGGACCTTAATGTGACCGTCGAAGTGTCGCAAAGCGGCGATTACGCCTCAACCGGTTCACAAACAGTCACCATCCCAACCACAGGAAGCCAGACGCTGACCGTCACCACGACGGACGACGCAAACGACGAGCCAGACGGTTCCGTCACGGCGACGATTAGTACCAGTACCGGTTACACGGTCTCGTCATCCGCCAGCGCTGCAACCGTCGCGGTGTCGGACGACGACGCGCCAACCCTGCCCGAGATCAGCATCGCCGCGGACGGCGACGTGACTGAAGGAACCGACGCTAGCTATTCGCTGACGGCGACTCCGAAGCCTGTAGCCGCTCTCGATGTCACGGTCGAGATCTCCCAAAGCGGTGACTTCGTGACTATCGGTTCACAGACGGTGACGATTACTACGTCTGGCACGGCTACGCTCACGGTGCCCACGACAAACGACGGCACAAGCGAAGCAGACGGTTCCGTCACCGCAACGATCAGTGTTAGCGCCGACTACACAGTATCAACCAGCGCTGGCTCAGCAACGGTGGCGGTGTCGGATGACGATAATGCACAGGTTGCGTCGCAGGCGACCATTGATTCATGTGTCTCGGATAGTGTGCTTACGACCGTGCGTCGGTACTACGATGCCAACAAAGACCGCGCACCGAACTACGGCCGTAACTGGAAGCGGGTGCTGGTCACCTTCCGCGATGTCGAGGACTCCCAGCTCACACCGTTCACCGCCGCCGAAGCGCTCGCGGGTGAGCAACAGTGGTTCGGCTGGAAGCCGGTTCGGGAAGCATTGGAGTGTATTGAAGAAGCAACACCTCCGCCATCGCCACCGCCCGATCCTGAGATCAGTATCTCAGCGGACGCCGCTGTCGCCGAGGGTGCCGACGCCACCTTCACCGTCACGGCGAGCCCGACTCCTACCACCGCGCTCACCGTCAATCTGACGGTCTCGCAAAGCGGCAACTTTGCAGTGACCACCGGTGCAGACACCGTGACGATTCCAACCACAGGCAGTGCGACGTTCACGGTAAGTACAACCAACGACAGCACGGATGAACCTGACGGTTCCGTCACGGCCACTCTGTCCACGGGAACGGGTTATACAGTGTCTGGGACCAGCAACGCTGCGACGGTGTCTGTGTCGGACGACGACGCGCCGCCGGCAACGCCTGTCATTAGTATTGTTGCAGGTAGTGGAGTGACCGAGGGTAGCGATGCAACATTCACTGTGACGGCGAGTCCCGCTCCTACCACCGCGCTCACCATTAGTGTGAGCATCTCCCAGAGCGGTGACTACGTGACAACCGGAACGCGTTCCGTCACCATCCCAACCTCAGGCACGAAGACGTTCGCGGTGACAACCACGGACGATAGCGACGACGAGGCCGATGGCTCCGTCACTGCGACCATTAGTAGTGGGACAGGATACACAGTATCGTCTTCGGCCAGTACAGCGACGCTGGCGGTGTCGGATGACGACGATGCACAGCTTGTGTCGCAGGCCACGATTGATTCTTGTGTCTCGAACAGTTTGCTAGTGACCGTGCGTCGTTACTACGATGCCAACAAGGACCGCGCACCGAGTTATGGCCGTAACTGGAAGCGTGTACTGATCACGTTCCGCGACGTCCAGGACTCGCAGTTGACCCCGCTCACAGCAGCAGATGCGCTCGCGGGTGAGCAGGTATGGTTCGGCTGGAAGCCGGTTCGGGATGCGTTGGAGTGCATTGAAGCTGCAATAGCTCCACCGCCACCTCCACCTCCACCTCCACCACCGTCCGATCCTGAGATCAGTATCTCAGCGGGCACCACGGTCACCGAGGGCAGCGACACCACGTTCACTGTCACGGCGAGTCCTGCTCCGACCACGTCGCTCACCGTCAATCTGACCATCTCGCAGAGCGGCAACTTTGCGGCGACCATCGGCACCGACACCGTGACGATCCCAACCACAGGCAGCACGACCTACACCGTCAGCACGACCAACGACAGCATCGACGAACCCGACGGCTCCGTCACCGCGACCTTGTCCACGGGTACGGGCTACACCGTCTCGGGATCGAATAACGCTGCGACGGTCGCAGTGTCGGACGACGACGATCCGCCGCCGGCGACGCCTGCTATTAGTATTGCCGCAGGCAGTGGAGTCACTGAGGGTGCCGACGCCACGTTCACTATCACGGCGAACCCCGCTCCTGCCACGGCGCTCATCATCAATCTGACGGTCTCGCAGAGTGGTAACTTCGGAGTAACCACGGGTGCAGACACTGTGACGATCCCAACCACAGGCAGTGCCACATTCACGGTCAGTACGACCAACGACAGCAACGACGAGCCCAATGGTTCCGTCACCGCGACCTTGTCCACTGGTGCCGGTTACACCGTCTCGGGATTGAACAGCGCTGCGACGGTTGCTGTCTCAGACGATGACGATCCGCCGGTGGTGACACCGACCATTAGCATTGCCGCTGGCAGTGGAGCCACTGAGGGTAGCGACGCAAGCTTCACGGTGACCGCGAGTCCAAATCCCACTTCATCGCTCACTGTCAACGTGACCATCTCGCAGAGTGGTAGCTTCGGTGCGACGACCGGCTCTCGGACAGTTATCATTCCGACCTCTGGCAGTCTCACCTTCACGATTAGTACCACCAACGACAATACCGATGAACCCAACGGGTCTATCACCGCGACTCTGACAACGGGCACCGGCTATACCGTCTCCACCAATAGTAGTGCGGCAACGGTTGCGGTGTCGGATGATGATCCCGCTCGTACTGGTCGGCCGACCGTGACTGTGAGCGATGCCTCTGCCAATGAAGGCGACGGACACTTGACCTTCACCGTCACGCTTTCGCACGGGAATCCTAAAGCTATCAAGTTCCGTTACGGTGGGTTTGGCAGGACTGCGTCAGTGGGGCCAGACTTCAAGCTGGAGTACAAAGAGTTCACGTTGAACGCTGGCGATACCACACTTGATATCGATATTCCCATCTTCGACGACAACGCAATTGAGGGCGACGAGACAATGACCATCTACGTGTACGCCACAAGCGGGATTACGATTCCCGACTACTTCGTGTACGCCGACGGCACGATCGTTGACGACGATTCGTAAGATCTGTTCACTTCGTTTCGTGATGAAGTGGATGCATACGAGGAGGACTTGCTTTAGTTAGACGTCGGCGAGTTTGTGGCAGCGATTGGCGATGCCGTGCAGGCGTGCGATGCGGCCGAAGTAGCGTTCGATCGCGTTGCGGCGCCGAGTTCGGCGGCCAACGTGCGAATTTCATCGCCTTCGTTGGCGTGGTCGGCGAGCAGTTGTGGCTGACCAGATAAGGTACTGAGCCGCTTCGGCAGCCAGCGTCCCCAGGGTGGACCGCGCCAATGGCCCGGTGTTGGGGTGACGATCTGCGGGAGGCGGTCTTCCAGAACGATAGCGTGCAGCTTGGTCGTTAAGCCTCTCCCCGGGCCAGCCGGGGTCAGGCTGCGCGAGCGTCCGATCGCCTGTCGTCCCTGTCCGACTGCGCCAATGTCAGGCGTTACGTTGCCTGCCAGATTGTTTAACTGTTGTGTGTCGCCGCTCTTGTCAACATACTCAGGGATGACTGTAACTGTTAACGTCATCGGTTCCGATGCGTTCTGCTGGATGGTCGCTGATGTGCCCGACACTCTGGGCAACGTACCGGCGATTGCATTCAGCGATTCGCTGCTCTCGGCTGACCAAGACACCTCGTACGACGTGGCATGCTCCACCGACCAGGAGGTCGCTTGCCGTGGGCGGCGCTGATGGGCGGGTATTCCTCGTTGGCCTTACCACAGAATGGTGGATTTCTCGCCCATTTCTCGTGAGTTTCGCGAAATCTGGCTGGCGGACGGCTTGGCAACGCTGGGTGGGATGTCGTAGAATAGGCCGCAAATGGGCAATTTGTTCCTGGCCGACGGACATGTCGTGGTGCCTGGGGCAGACAATCATGCTCGCTGTTGGTTGGGCACGGCGGATCGGAGACGGTGATGGAGGCGAACGACATGCGGAACGTTCTTAACCCCCCCCCCCCCCCCCCCACACACACACACACACAAACAGACTTCGGATCCTGGAGGCAGGATCATGAGGTGGCTGCGTCCGAAACGCTTTGGCCGTGGGTTGGCCGTCTTGGCGCTGGTGATTATGGCGGCCGCCGCGCTGTCGCTGGTTGACCCGTTACGGGACGCTTCCGCGCAAACTGCGCTGCCGGACCTCAAAATCGCCGCCGCCACTGCGACCGTGGCCGAGGGCGGCGAGCTGACCTTCACCATCTCCGCCAGCGATCCCACGCTGGACCGCGACCTCACCGTGAACCTCCTGGTCTCCGAGGACACCAGCATGGGCCAGAGCTACCTGGACTCTGCGGAGCGCGGCTCCAAGCGTGTCATCCTCCCGGCCGGCCTGGTAACCACCACGTACACGGTCAAGACCGCCTACACCATGATGACAGAGGGCTTCAAGCACGATGACGTGGACGAGCCCGACGGCGCCGTGACGGTAATGCTGCGACCCGGGACCGGTTACACCGTGGGCGCCACCGACTCCGCCTCCGGAACGGTAACCGACAACGACCCCACCGTTGTGGATATGATCCTCGAAGATACCACAGCTCCGGAGAACGGCGGCAAGGTGGACATCAAGTACCGAATCGTCAACGGGCCGCTGAAGGCCGGGCAGACCATCGCCTTCAAGACGGGGACGAAGGACTGGGGACCTGGTGCAAACACAGGGACCTACAACACCGACTATACCATGCGGCTGAAACCGGGCGCCGGCAACCGAGGCGTCACCCTTACCACCACCGCGCCCTATAGCGAGCAGACCCCCCTGCTGACGATGACCGGCGCCGGCGTGCGGGAAGCAACGCTCGAACTGACTGCCATTGACGACAGCGTGATGTTCACCGGGCACATGTACGTTAGCATTGGGACCGCAGCCGATGGAGTCTTTGTGCAGCAACTTGGCAGCGTCGCTAAGCAGGACCGCTCCAGCTCACGTAAAGTCGGCCATCCAACCCTGGTTACGGTGGTCCGGGCGCAGGAGCTGCCCGAGACCCGGTCAGAGCTTAATGTCATCTGGTTTGTCGACGACGAGGATACCGACGATATCGCAGTCGGCTTCCTCGACGCCACCTACAGTGGGAGAGAGTCAGCCAACTTTGTACAAACCAGAATACTCTTTGGCAAAACCCACAATCACGATATGCGGATTCCGCTGCTGTTCCCCGCTGGCACGGGGACTGGCAAGGCGACGGCCGGAGTTGACTACCGCACAACTAGCACACAGACCGTATTAAAGCCTTCCCTTACCAGCGACGTCAACTTCCCCATCATTGATGACCGGCGCAAGGAAGGCAACGAAACCTTTACGGTGACAATTGACTTCGACGCGCTGCCAGACCTCAAGCCGGATGATCCGAACAGTACCGGCTGGAGTAAGACCGGCTCCCAGACCATCACCATCACCATCGTGGATGACGACGGCGACGTTCACGCCTCGATCGGGGCCATTGACAATATGGCAACCGAGGGCAGCTCCAGCGACAAGGCGCGGTTCCGCGTCGGCCTCGACTCCGTGCGGGGCGCGGTAGGACCGCTGACCGACGGCGACAGCGCCACGATCGCTTTTGACTTCGGAGACCACGTTGTGGGCGAAGATTTCGATGTCAATCTGTTGACTAACCACCCCACGTTGTCATCGGACGGCAATTCCGTGAAATTCAACCCCAATGCCGTCACTCCGGCACAAGACACGCCGCAATTCGCCGACTTTGAGCTGGTCGCGCGGGAAGACAACGACGCCATCGACGATGTGGTGACCGTGACCCTGGCAGGTGACACCGGCATACCTTCAGGCGTAGGCTCGGGCACCGGCGTAACGGTGGACGGCTCCGGCATTTCCACGGGCACGAGTAGCGACGAAGCCGTCATCACCCTGCGGGACAACGACCGGGAAGCGACGGGTCTGCGCCTGCGTGGGGCGCTGAACGGCCCCGTTGCTGACGACGACGGTGTCTTCAGCATCGGCGAGGGCAACAACGCAACCTTCTTCCTCGGCTTGACGGAAGCGCCAAGGGCCGACGTGACCGCGACGGCGTCCATCAGCTCCGGCGGTTACGCTGCTGCCATCACTTCCGGCGCCAGCCACACGCTGGAGCCGCACACGACAACGTGGATGTGCGCTCTGTGTCCCTGGCGGGTGGAGTTCCGCTACAACTACAACACCCAAAGCGGAACGTTGCACGGCAAGCAGATTGTCATCAACGCCATGGAGGACATCGCCACCGTGCCCACCGACGACGTGACGCTGCGGATAGTTCTCGCATCGGACGACAAGAACTACGACGGCGCCGTCTATGAATATCCGATCAAGGTGATTGACAACGAGCAGCCCATCACCGTGGGGCTGGTCAGCACCAGCGCAGTCAACCTGCCGGAAAGGCATCACGGTCGGATTAAGCTGGCGGTGCGGGCGTCGCGTCCGGTTCACGCCGCGCTGACGCCGCAGCTGACCTGGCCCAACCCGTCGGACACCGGACACTTCGATGCGGACCAGGAGATCGACATCGCGGTGGAGCCGATCCCGGTGGGCGGGACCATGGGCTACATCTATCTCGACGCCAAGGACGACAACACCGCCGAGGTGGAGGCATCGGCGACGGCTACCCTGGCTCTGGACTCGCCGCCGGCAAACGTAACGGTGGACGAGAACCGCAACACCTTCCTGCTCCGGCACAGCGACGACGACAATCTGAACATCCGGCTGATCAATCGCCGAAACACGGATAACACGCCCACTGACTTTTCGGACGATACGTTCACCCCCACGTTGTACTTCACCCGTCCATTGGATTACGCCCTTGAGATATTCCTGAAGGGCAAGGACAGTGACGACAACCGCACGCTGAGCCCGAGCAGCTCTCACACCTCAGGGCCGCACGAGATCCCCATCAATGGCGGTCTGGATCCGTACAGCGCCATCGTCGTGCGCACCCTCGGGGAGAACTACACGTTCTTCGATCGCCAGGCCATCGTGGTGTCCGACGGGATTCAACTGATAGATCACGACGATGACATTCCGGTGATTGGTCCCCCGCTGGTGCCGCAAAGCGACGAGGTGTCGCCGCAGGGCGAGGTACACGATGCCCTCACACTGGGTACGGGCGGCGGCAACGGCGGCGAAAGCCTGAACGACCGTGTGAACGGGATCAGCGTGTCCGACGTCACCGCCGACGGGTTCACACTCGGGTGGACAGCAGCAAACGGCGCCGACAGCTATCGAGTCCGCTACTGGCAGGACGAAAACGCCGCAAGCGTCGTCCCGGTCGCGGGTACAACTTACACGGTCACCGGCCTGGACGCGGAGACGGAGTACTCGGCGCAGATTCTGGCAGTAGTCAACGGCAGCGTGTCTACGAACAAGTCGAGCTCGGTAATCACCGTCACTACCGCAGCAGCAGCCGCACCGGCAGCGGAGGCGGAAGCCTGCAATCTGCCGTCAGACGCCATCTCGGTGTCCGAGGTCACCGGCTGGCGCGACGCCCTCGATCCGATTAGGGCGGCCGCTGGCGTCAAACGCTGGAACCGAATTCTGGCTACCTTGGGCGAGAACACCGGCGAAACAGCGATGACTACTGCGCAGGCCAGGGCCGTCTCTAACTGGCTCAAGAACACTCGCTGGGATCGCACGGCCCGCACCTTGGAAGCGATGGACCAGTGTGACGAGCCTGCTCCGCAGGCCACACCGCCTCCGCCGCCCACGCCGGAGATCAGCATCGCCAGCGATGGCGATGTCACCGAGGGCACCGCTGCCAGCTTTACTATCTCTGCCAGCCCGACGCCAGCCACTGACCTATCGGTCAACGTAAGCGTGTCGGAAAGCGGCGACTTCGGTGTTACTACTGGTGCGCAAACTATAACTATCCCGACTACAGGCAGTTACACACTGACCGTCGCTACAACGGACGACAGCACGGACGAGGCCGACGGGTCGGTTACAGCAACGGTCAGCACAGGAACGGGCTACACGGTATCCACGTCGGCGAGCGCAGCCACGGCAGCAGTGTCCGACAACGACGACCCACCGTCGATCTGCAATCTGCCGTCGGACGCCATCACGGTGGCCGAGGTCACCGGCTGGCGCGATGCTCTCGACACGACCAAGGCGGCCGCGGGCATCAAACGCTGGAACCGGGTGCTGGCCACGCTGGGTGTGGACACGGGCCTCGCGCCGATGTCGGCAGAGCTGGCTTGGGAGGTCGCCAACTGGCTCAAGAACAGCCGTTGGGATCGCACGGCGCGCACTCTGGACGCGATGGAGCAGTGCGACAACTGACCCGACTCAACAGAGGCGACAGGACTAACCCACGCACTTGTCAGCCCCGTTCAAGCCGGAAGTAGGAAGGGGATGATGCAAAGGTCTCTCTACACGAGACCTTTGCATCACTTAGCTTCCCGTCCCCGCCCCCGAGCGGGGACCCGCTTTGGTATCGTCCAGGCTGCTCGGACAGGTCACGGTTGACCAGATACCTGCGACAGACATGGCCGTCGATAAGAGGCCAGGGACGGAGCGGGCCCCCGCTCGGAGGCGGGGGCGGTTGAGGGGTCATTCGACGGACTCTGCAAGGGAAAGCGGGGATACCGCGATTCCCGTTCGCTGGAATTCCTTATCGCGTCCGATTAGAATGAGACCTGACACAGGACAAGCTATTTTCGCTCAGGAATGGCTGTGTGCGTCACCGGAAAGTACCTCGAGGTTGGGGGGCAACCATGTTTCGATTCATCATCGTCTTGACACTGGCTGTCCTCAGCTATGGAGCGGCGGCGACCACCATCTTGGAGTCGGCGTCGACCCCCCCCCCAATAGTTGACATCGGATCGGTCGGTGCGATGCCGGCCGCGGGGCTCTCGTCCGATGACCACACGCCCGCCGCAGCCTGCTCCCCCAAACAGGCGATCCTGGATCAGGCCGAGCAGTATCGGGCGCTGAACCACAAGCCGCCGGGATACGGGCGGAGCTGGCGGCAGGTGCTGCTCTTCCTCGGGGTCGACCACGAATACAACTCGACGGACCCGGTCAAGCCGGTGACGCTGGCCGACATGGACGCGCGCGTCGGGCGCTGGGGCGGCTGGAAGCAGTTCCGCGACGAGGTCGCCCGGCTGCTCGACTGCGGCTGGACGCCGGGCGTTCAGACGGCGGAGCCCGAGCCGGAGCCGGAGGAGGCACCGCAGCCGCTACAGCCGGAGCCGCAGCAGGAGGACACGCCGGAGCCGCAGCAGCAGGCACCCGGAACCGTCACCTACGAGCCTGCGGACGCCACGGTCGTCGAGGGTGAATATCTGCGGATTCGGTTCAGCGCGACGGCGGAGCACTACTGCATCAACGAACCTCCTGATTGGTTGACGGGCGTGACGCAGCTCGGAAGTACCGCCCTGTACTGCTCGAAGAACAATCCGATTCTGCTGGCGACGCGGGACGACAGCGCCGTCAACGAGGACCGCACGTTTTCGATCAGCCCGTACACCGATACGCCCGACGTTTCCTACCCGGCGCAGACGCTCACCGTCACCGAGGACGACCTGCTCGTCACGAACATCCGGGTGGTCGGTCGCACAAGCAACCCTGGCGGCTCACAGACCGCAGAATGGAACGGCATAGAGCTGGACGTTTCCCGCGACTACCACGAGGGCTTCTCGGCGATACTTGATGCCTCCGGTTCGGCTTCGATCATTGCCCGGAGAGCAAGGTGGCAGGCGCGCAGTTCCCAGCGCAGCAGTCAGGCCGCAGACCGGCAAAGTATCCGATTCACTGCGGCAGCGGCGACGGTTGGGTGACGGTTCGTGAGGATGTGGTCAACAATTCGGATTGGCCCGGGCACCTGTCCACCTTCAGCGAGGCGTTCCCGAAAACCCGCGCCGCCACTGGCGACCGTGAGAAGGTCTGCCCGCCGCCGCCGGTCCCGGCGCCCCGCCCGCGAGTGGTCAGCTTCTCTGCCATTCAGTCGTATGGCGATCTGGTCCTGGCGGGCCAGACGCTTCACGGGGACAGGATTGGCGAGGAGATGACGGGCTATGTGGAGGTCAGCGGATCGGCGAGCATCATCGGGGTGGCGTCGAAGATGTTCAAGTTCACCTACTTCGAGCACGGCGACGGCCACGCACAGAAGGCCTCCGTCTTCGGCCCCGTGGATAGCGGGGCGAATGAAGTGGTCCGGTTCAACTGCGGATCTGGCAGCGGGTGGGCGCGGATCCTCTACTTCTGGAAGGGGTCGAGCTCGGGCGACACCGTGGCCTACGCACCGTACCGGCGGTTCAAGGTCTGCAACTAGGGCCTGTTCACTCTATTTCGTCATGAAGTGGATGCAGGCGAGGAGGACTTGGTTGAAGTAGACATGGGCGAGTTTGTGGTAGCGATCGGCGATGCCACGGAATCGCTTGATGCGGCCGAAGTAGCGTTCGATTCCGTTACGCGCGCGGTAGGCCGCACACTTCAGTGGCCAGGGCTTGCGGCGATTTGACTTTGGCGGCGTGACTAACTCCCAGCCGAGTTCGGCGGCCGGTGCGCGCATCGCATCGCTCTCGTAGGCGCGGTCGGCGATCAGCTGCGGCTGACCAGATATGGGACCGAGCTGCTCCAGCAGCCAGCGTCCCCAGGGCGCATCGCCCCAGTTGCCCGGCGTCAGGGTCATGATCAGCGGGAGGCGGTCTTCCAGCACGATGGCGTGCAGCTTGGTCGTCAAGCCTCTCCCCGGTCAAGCCGGGGACAGGCTACGCGAGCGTCCGATCGCCTGGCGCCCCTTTTAGTGGGCGCTCCCGTCCCATCCTGATGGACCTTCACGATCGTGCTGTCGATCGAGACCCGCAGCGGTCTGTCTGACTCACGTTGATCGAACTGCGCCTCCAGTTATCCCCGTTGCAGCTCGGCGAAGACTTGCTCCAGGAGGCCATTGTCGATCCATCGCCGTCCGCGCATGTCAACCGTGTGTTCGGGACCGAGCCGGTCGGGCAAGGCACGCCTGGTACAATTTTCCTTGGTCACGAACAGCCAACCTTCCAGCACCTGTCGCGAGGGCACATGCAGTTCACGCGCGAAGTCGGCGTTAACGGCGCGATCCGCGCCCAACGCGCGTCAGACAAGTAGATATTCTCAGTGGCCCGGTCGCCAGACTGCCCCTCAACTCCGACACAAGCCTCGATAGGAGTGACCAGGCCCGAGCTGGGGATCAACCGTATTGCCAAGAGCGGCGCCTCGAAGCGCGTGGAGTACGCCATGCATCGGGAGCTGCTTCTCAGGCTAGGAACTGACTCGCTGTCTCTGGGGAGCGCGGAAGTCTCCTACACATGAACGGCACGAGTGCACGGCGAAAAGGGCCGCCAAGCTATAGCGCGCGGCGTGCTGACAACTAACCTTCACGCGCTGGTACCAACTTCCGCATCCCCGAATCTTTGGTCTCTCACCTGGTGAGCGTCACGATGAGGTCTGCGGTGGCTAGCTGTTGCATCGACTTGGCCCGGTCAGGTCCGACCGCATCTGGTCATGGACCGCGCCGATGAGGACGATGCTCCGCCGCGGGTTTGCGCTCCAGTTCCGACGTGTCGGAGCGTCCCGTTCCAACCGCAGCAAATCGCATTGCAACGACCCGATGGTGTGCCGTCGCCGCAATGTGGTCGATCGCCTCTTTTGCTGGTTCAAGCACTTCCGCCGACTGACCCTCGCTGCTGGAAACCCGTGGTTATCGCCCTCAGCGCCAGCCACTTCGTGCTCAACGACGACATATACCGTTCAAATCGAAGAGACTCTAACCAGATCAAGACCCAGAGTGATGGTTCTTGGTGCGGCCAGGATCGGGCCGTGCAGCCAACCCGTCACAGGCCGAGCGTGAATCGAGTTTCGAAGGTGCTTGATTTTGTCGGACTTGGTGGGCGAAACGCTACCGAACTGCGAACTTTTCTTTGGGAGGTTCCTCTATAGAGCGGCAACTCCACTGCTACGTCTGCACCGCGATGCCGACCTCGGTTGCCACGGGCGTCCAGAGATCAACGTCTATGTCCTTCGTCTCGATGGAGACGACCAGCGCGTACCGTGCTTCGAATGGTTCATACTCGCTTGGCCTCACATCTTTCCTCCATCCCGATACCGGGTAGACCGCCACGAACCCACGTCGCGCAAGATCGGCTGCGGTTCCGGCCCAGATGTCAGTGTGCAACGACCCAATGGACCGGCTGTCCCGACCCAGAAACCACTCATCTGAGTCAGAATCCACGGTCTGCGGCTTTTCTCTATCCGCTCGCGCAGCAGAATTCAGTCGCTTGCAGAAGTTTTCGGTGGTCTCAGTGGGGCGTCGAACGTCAAATCGGAGTCCATGCGATGCGTATCGATAACGCCCCCGCCACCCACGACGGCTCGGGTTAGGATCGATGAAGTAGGAGAGGGTCACCCGCATTTTCGCTTGGGTCGAGCCGAGACTGACAAGGACATCGGATGGCCAAGGGAGCGCATGGAGCTTCATCTCGCCCATCTTTCCGCCATCATCGAATGGTTGGATGGTCCCTTGGGCAACCAATGTCAGGGCGTCATCAGCACTGCGTGTGGCTCGCGAACGGTTTGGGATACCCATTCCATATCGACGAAGAAGGGCAGTCCGGTCCCTCTTACCCAGCCCGTTGAAGTGAGACTTCATCTTCGGGGACCATTCAGCTGAGTGGACAATCAGGGCGCGAACTGTCTCCGGCCATAGGTCGGGGTAGTCAGCGAGTACAGACGCTCCGATGTGTGCCACTCCGGCGGTGGCAGCACTTGTCATACTCGACGTTGTCAGCGCTCGCTGGTCTGGGAAAAGCCGCTTAGTGGTGAGAATTTGAAGGTCATCCGGCGTGTCGACTTCAGTTTGGTCCGGTGAACTTGCAAGATTGCCACCTTCGAAGACCACGTCGGGCTTGTAGGGCCATTCAGGGTCGAACATGACCGATGTACGACTAAATGGGGACAGCTCTCCCCGTGGTGCTAGTGGTGTCCATTGACTCCATTGATCGTCACTGGGGCTTAGGGTGTCGAGTTGCGTGGAAGCCCCAACGGTAACTGCGTTCCACGCCTGCGCAGGATCGAGAATCGGTTCTAGGGCCTGTTCACTCTAATCGGGACTTGTGTCTGAGCTAAAGAACGGTCTGGCGGCCGGGCCAATGGGAGTATGCAACTGACTGATGCGCAGTGGGCGCAGATCGCGCCGCTCATGCCGACTCCGCGCGGGAATTGCAATCTGCCCACACGACAGGTGCTGGAGGGTTGGCTGTTCGTGACCAAGGAGGGCTGTAGCTGGCGCGCCTTGCCAGAACGCTACGGTCCCTGGCACACGGTCTACATGCGCGGCCGACGCTGGATGGACAAGGGCGTGCTGGAGCGGGTCTTCGCCGAGCTACAGCGAGGCGAACTGGAGGCGCAGCTCGATCAACGTGAGCCAGACAGACCGCTGCGGGTCTCGATCGACAGCATGATCGTGAAGGTCCATCAGGATGGGACGGGAGCGCCCACAAACAAAAGGGGGCGCCAGGCGATTGGACGCTCGCGCGGGGGCTTGACGACCAAGCTGCATGCCATCGTGCTAGAAGACCGCCTCCCGCTGATCATGACCCTGACGCCGGGCCACTGGGGCGATGCGCGCTCTGGGGACGCTGGCTGCTGGAGCGGCTCGGCCCCATATCTGGTCAGCCGCAGCTGCTTGCCGACCGCGACTACGAGGGCGATGCGATGCGCGCGCTGGCCGCCGAACTCGGTTGGGAGCTGGTCGCGCCGCCCAAGTCGAATCGGCTCAAGCCTTGGCCGCTTAACCGCGTCGCCTATCGCGCGCGCAATGGTACCGAACGCTACTTTGGACGGACCAAACGACTGCGCGGGATCAACAATCGTTACCACAAACTCGCCCACGTCTACTTCAACCAGATCCCCCTCGCATGCATCCACTTCATGACGAAATAGAGTGAACAGGCCCTAGGTCGTTTCGATTCAGATAGGCGCTCATAGGTGTCCAAATCGTAACGTTCCCGGCAGCGATGATGAACAATCGGCGCGCCTTTTGGTTCTCGTGGTCTAGAAGGGCCACGTCAGCGTCGGATATCGCGACGTCTGACCTGGCAGCGAGCGCGTCGACTGCGGCAGACCAAGAAGATGGCTGCCCAGCCTTCATGTCGCTGCTGTCTTCCTGCCGAGGAGTTGCGGTCACCGCCATGCAAAAGACTCTCGGGCGGTTCGGTGCCTGGATGGCTGCTCGGCTCACACAGGTCGCGGTCAGAGCGCCAAACAAATCCGGATCGTTTTCCGAGTTAGGGGGCATGAGCTTCACCGACTCAAGCCGATGCTTCAGACGTGTCTCCTCTGTCGCATTCAGCGCAGCACCCACGTCTCCGTACAGTGCTAGGCCTCCCATCTCTGTTCCATGGCCGTCGTGGTCTTCAACGTTCCATGCCGAGTCGCATGCATGGCAGTCAACTTGCGCCAGCGACGCACTGAGCAGTGGATTTCCGCGGTCAACCCCTGTGTCTATGATGCAAACCGCCGGGGCACCTTCCTCGGCGACTTTCACTCGGTCCAGGAGCTCGTCTACCCACTCTCGTTGCTCGAATGCGCTCTGTCCTGCTATCGGCTGCATGAGGATCGAAGGCTGCCTCAACTCCGCGATGCCATCGAATTTGTCGAGCGAGCGAGCCAATAGCTCTCTAGATCCGCGAATCTGCACCACCACTCTGTCCCTGAAGGAGAGTGATCGGCGTGCGACCTCCATTCCGCCGTCTTCGGCGAATCGCCGAAATCTAGCGAGTTCCGCTCCGCCCTGTCGTTGCAACCAAGCTTCCCACCAAACGACTTCATTTGGGCCAGGAAAGTCCGCAGCATGATCCGTCCAGAGCGCCTCCAACGAAGCCAAGTTGACCTCATGGATCCGATCGAGGAGTTTGCGGTGCCTCACTTCGCTGTCGCTGGACGATTCGATGTACTGCTGTATCCGGCGATTGAAGTACGCCATCTTCCCCTCAGGGACAAACACCGTGGCATGTTCAACCACCTCCCCCAAATGCCGGGTTTCGGACACCACTCTCAGTTCGGGGTGTACGTTGCCCTGTCTTGGATCGAGCCTCTCAAGCACCAGCTCGACGCCAGGGAAGCTCTGGAATGTCACGTAGACCCCTGAGTTGGCACCGAGATATCCGGATGATGCGGGCCTTCGATTGTGTCCTGCGGTCGCGGCAGCTTGAATCGAAGCGCTGAGATTGAGTCCGTGCTGCTTGCGCTGTTCTGGCGCGGGCCACTGCTTCGGCGTAATGGGCCGGAGAGGAGGAGTGAACGGCTGAGCGAGGGCTGGTCGCTCAACAAAGACGTGTGCCCGATTCCTCTCAGCCATAGAAATCCTGTCGTGATTCCGTCCGCCGCTGTTCGAGTGCGACCAAAAGGTCGGCGGACGATATCTTTTCGCGGCCGGACAGAATCACATCCTTGGCCGCTCGCTCGGTGGCCAATGTTACTTCAGCATGGCTCAGGCCATTTGCAGCAGCCACCACCTTCTTCCAACAGACTCGCTCTCGGGAGACATTCGCAAGCCGATTGACAATGAGAGATTGTATGACGGTGTTATCTGGCAATGGGTACTCAATGACGGTGTCAAAGCGGCGGAAGATCGCGGTGTCGAGCAACTGCGGGTGATTGGTTGCGGCTACGAGCAGTCCGTCGATGTCCTCGGTTTCTAAGAACTGCAGGAACGAGTTGAGCACTCGACGAATCTCACCCACGTCATTTGATCGCGCCCGTTCCCCCGCGAGCGCATCGACTTCGTCAAACAAGTACACCCCCCTTGTCTGTTGGAGGGAATCGAACACGAGCCGGAGCTTTGCTGCAGTTTCGCCCATGAATTTCGTTATCAGGCCATCCAGTCGAATCGTGAAGAGCGGAAGGTGCAGTTCTCCAGCGAGGGCGGAAGCCGTCATCGTCTTTCCTGTGCCCGGCGGGCCGATCAACAGGAGTCGTCGCATCGCATCGAAGCCGCGCTCGTGAAGCTTGTGCTGCTGCCGGTGCTCCAGGATGACCCTATCGAGGTGCTCTCTAACTCCCGGCTCTACCACCAAGTCGGCCATACGCGCACTGGGATACGTAGCGGCCAACAATGCGGCAAGCTCGCCGCCTGGCTGCGCGACCGGGATCGGTCTCGGCGTTCGCACGGCGTTCTGTTGAGCGTCATCAACCAGTGCTTTCAGGTCGTGAGCAAACCGCCTTTGGCCACCCCTTGCCGCTCGAGCGGCGACTTGAAGCGCGACAGAAAAGAAACGCGCGTCGTCCCCTTCGGCGTGGCTTCGGACTAACGCCTTTAGTTGGTCCGCCGTGGCCACGTTGATTCTCCCGTTGGCGTAGCGATGGCACCACTCCAAGCTCCTCCTCGCATCTTAGCGCTTCCTTGGGGGCAACCTCTCCCTGCACCGGATGTCTGAAGGTTCAAGATCCCTGAGCTCGAGCGGGTCCTCATTGCTCGTTCACGGCGGCTCACCCAGTTCAAAAGCGTCTTGAGTGAGTTCGAGCTCTCGCTCTCGAGTGAGAAGTGGATTCTGAAGAGCGCGATGCGACGGCTTAAATTGGTGATTTGATGGACTTCAGCTATCCGCACAGACTGGAGCTCAAAACCTTTGGCGTGCCGCGTTGGATGTACATGTTCGAGGAAAGCAGACCCGGAAACGGGTTTCCAGGTAGAGGAATCACTACAGCGAGAATCTTATTGGGCGGTGCATGACGACGCCCAGGCCTGTCCGGAAGGAACCGAGCATCCTCTACGGGTGAATCAGCCGGGCGATTCTTGACAACGTGGTCGCAATACCGTCCCCAGAGGCAAAAGTACGTAGATTTGCGGAAATTCTGACGGTCTCACAGTTCCGATTCGCACTTGCCGACTACGTGCTTGAGGAAGAAGCGCTCTTCACTCTTGTGAGGGAATTCGCTGACGGACCACCGGAAAGAGTGCCGGTAGACCTTCAGCCATTCATAGAGGATGGGCTGGTCGAAGTGATGTCGCTGGAATCGGCAGAGGAGATTGCCACGTTCGTCGACTTTGCCATTCAGATCGACGACGGCCAAGCGATCACCGCGGCATTGGCCATGCATTGAGGATGTACGGTTGCTACTGACGACCGCAAGGCGCGTCGCGTCATCGGAGAGCAAGCGCCAACCGTCCCTCTTGTCTCGACTCTTGACTTACTCAGTGAGTGGGCCGAGTCGGCGCAGAAGACGACGAATGAGCTGAGGTCGGCGATGGACGCGATGCGGACCGGGGCAAGCTACGTCCCGGGCCGTCGTGATCACCGCTTCGAGTGGTGGCTAGGAATCATGCAGGAGGAGGCCTGAGTTCATCGTCGGCGCTTGACACAGCATTTGCCGCTGGATCAAGGGGTCGGGCTGCCAGTTGAGGGAAGTACTACCTGGTAACAGACCACGCCAAGGTCGTCAGGCCGGATCGGTGTCGGGGGCGAAGGCGGTGAGACTGCGCTCAGGCGGTGCTCCTCGATCAACTTCACGACTCTCGACGCGCACTCCCGTACGCTCATTCCGCCGTTCGTGTGCTCGCGTCGTAGCGCGGACAGCGCTCGTCTCACTCGTGCGGTTTGGGGCATTGCTAGCACTTCCGCAGCTTGGTTGTATTCCGCCCCCACTGGGGCATCGGGAGCGCCGAGAATCTCCGTCAAGCCCCAGCGTTGACTGGCCGGTAGGTTCGGGCTTGGCGGCGGCTCATTGTGACGTTCGCAGATGTCCTCAGCGGCGATCGCGAATAGTCCTTCGAGGTCGAGCTCTTGAGGAATCGGCGCGTCTCGTTGTCCGTCGGGATCGATGAGCTGCAGCACAGGCAAATCTTCGCGGAGTAGAATCTCTCCGGATGCGGACACCATCCGCCAATAGCGGCGATCCTCCCGCGTTCTGCAGGCGAAAAAGACGGCTGGCTCGTCGAGTCTCGAATCCAACCTAGTGATCGCCGCACCAATACCCCAGGGCACTCGTTCGAGTCGTTCGACCTCGCCCTCCTGCGCGGCGCGGCGATAGATAGCTCGGTAGTGTTCGCCGGCGAAGGCTGCTCCCCCCGAGCCTCGATCCTCATCGAGCAGCGATGTATCGTTGCTTGCCAAGCGGTCCGTGAAGTTCTTCATCCCTTCGTAGATACGTTGCACGGTGGCTTCGCCTGCTAGTACCGGTGTCTCCATACCCATTGAAGCGTTGGCGGCCCTGATCTTCGTCTGTAGCGCCGCTTCGAGGCGGAGCAACTCCTCCAACTCGTCGTCTTGCGGCATGAGCGTGTATAGGTAGACGATGTCGTGGTGGCTGCGCAGACGGATCACGCGGCCGTTGCGTTGCACCACTCGCTGTGGATTCCAGGGCATGTCGTAGGACAGCACCGCTTGCGCTTGCTGCAGATTCTGACCTTCGGAGAGGACATCGGTGCTGAGCAGCACGTTGATCTCTCCGCCGTGCTGATCCGGATCAAAGACTCCCTCGGCGAGTTCCGGGCAGAACCGATTGATGGCTCGCTCACGCTCAGCTTCGCTCGCATCCGCGCCGATGACGGCCGCCCAGGTTCGACCGTTGATCAAGCCTGGATCGGCTTCGATGGCATGTTTGAGATAGTCGGCCGTGTCCTGGAACGAGGTGAAGATGGCAATCTTCTCGGCAGCTGTTGAGGACATGACCTGTCGCAACTGTTCCAGCTTCGGGTCCGGCCCGTCCTCCAATTGCTCAATCTGCTTGGCGATCTCGCCCAGGATCTCGACATCCTTCTGGAGGTCTTTCAACAATTCGGGGCGAAAACCATCGGGGTCTGACCAATCGCCAGGCTCTTGTAGGAGCGCGTCGGTCAAACCTTCGATTTCTGCGAGGTCTTCCTCGTCGACCTCGATGTCGGCATCTGTCGTCTGTCTGAGATATTCGGCGCGAGCGAGCGCCTTCTGTCTCATCCGGCGCACGGTTTGGAGTGCTGCGTACCACGACGACTCAAAGCGCTTCAGTAGCAGCGACTGCATCAGTCCCGCCAGCGCCTCTTGGCGAGCCACCTCGGGGCTCGGTTCGTAACGGTAGGAGCCGGGCCGATACTGCGCCATCGTCAGAGCATCTTCCGGCCTCTCCTGGTCATCTGGCTGAGGGCCGATTCGCCTTCCGATGGTGCGGGCCAAGCCTCGATACGCGTCGTCCAATGAATAGCGCCGCTCCCTGAGTTCAGGCTCAGGGAATCGCACTACCGTGCCATCTTGAAAGCGTTCGCTTCCGTAGTGCTCCTTGATGAATGCGCGATCGCGGCGCACAATGAGGGCGTCCAATAGAGGGAACAGCCTGGCGGGTGAAGGTCCTCCTTGCTCGTTCTTCTCGTCGGCGCCGGCTTCGCGAAAGAATTCTTGGAGACTAGGAATGTTGAGCGGATCCCGTGCGAACGCCGCGTCGTGTCGGCCGAAGAGTAGGAACAGGCTGTGCAGGTCCCAGAGGGTGTTGTTGACCGGCGTCGCCGTGAGCATGGCGAGCTGTTTGTCTCGGCCGCCCATGAGTTTCGATAGCGACGCGTACCAGGAATTGTCGCTGTTCCGGTAGGCGTGCGCCTCGTCGACGACCACGAGCTTGTAGGCATCGATCGGCAACCGCAGTACCCGTTTGGAACCGCCCAGTTGGGCGTCCTGTGCGAGCTCTTGATATGAGACGACCCTCGCCGAGAGGTTTGCCGACTCAAGTCGTGGTTCCCACATGCTGTCGCGGAGTTGGGCCGAGGCGACCACGAGCACATGATGACCGTGCTCCTCTACGTGCTCGCGGATGAAGTCGATTGCGATCTCTGTCTTGCCCATGCCGACGCCGTCCGCGTAGAGCACGCCGCCGTAGCGTTCCATGATTGCTCGGGCACGAGCAGCGCCGACGCGTTGGAAGGCAGTCAGTTCGTCGGCGTAGCGGTCCGGCTCCGGCTCGTCGCCGTAGAGTTCGATTAGGGCTCGCAGGAAGACATCTTCGGGCGTGGCATCGAGCGGCGGCGGTTGTAATAGTTCTAGCAATTCGTCGCGGAAGTTGTCTGCCTGTTCCCAGAGTCGGCGATGCCATTGGAGCGTCATGTCCACGACGTTGGGTTGGTAGTGGACCATCCCGAGTTCGAGGTTGCCGGTGAGTCCTCCGTGGGTCAGATTGGCCGAACTTACTAGCGCTGCGCCTGGACCGATCAGATTGCCGTTGTCATTAAGTGGGCCTAGTGCATAGGCTTTGCCGTGGAGGAATCGCTGCGTGTAGCGGCGGACCTCGGCTTGCTCGGATGCGACGAACTTGCTGACTCGCTCTACGACTATGCGGCGTGATGCGGGAAACCCTGAGAAGTTACGTTCACGCCGCAACGCATCTACAGATTCTCGGAAGCGGTCGCGGACGGCGCTGGCGTCGGGAGATCCTGTTAACGCGCCCTCGATTGGAGCTGCGCCGATCAATAGCTTGACGGCCTTATGGTTGGTGTTCGCGGCCTTGACTAAGGTATCGAGTCCGTCCAGGCCGACGTAGGCGGTGGCCACGTTGAGGGGACCGTCGTAGTGTGACGCGAGCCAGAGCAGCGCGTCGCCATGCTGGCCGTACTTGTCGTTGTCAATGACCTCGTAGATGCCCTGACCTGTGGTCACGACAGTGCCTCGAACTTGGCGATGACGAGCTCGCGGTACTTCTCAGGTGCGGCATCGAGCGTGAAGTCGGTGAAGATGAATTGCAGTTCATCGATATCGAGTCCGTAGCCTTGCGCCACAAGTGCGTCAATCTCGGCGCGCATGTCGTCGCGTTGTGGGTCGGTTAGGGGGCCGTACTCGACGCCGGCCTCAGCGGCGAAGTCGGCGAAGCGATCGTCGACGCAGGACAGTCGGGCGGCGAGCTCGCCTATGCGTTGCCATTTGGTCGACTCCCATTCCGGGAAGCAGAACATGTTGAGCAAGAAGAAATTCATGTTGGTTTCGACATACCTGCGCGCTTGCCAGTCGAAGGGAACGCTATTCATGACGCCAAGCGTGGCAGCGCATCCAGTCGGATTCCATCCCGAGAAAACCAGATATGGAGCCTTGTTCGTGAGTGGTGTTCGAGGCGGCACTACGGAGGCGATTACGGTGCGCGAATTGGTTCGATTCGTAACATCTCGAAATGCTATCCGAGCTTCGTTGATAGGGTGGGTCTTGGGGTCGCGGAGGACGTCGGATGGAAAGAGGCTCTTGAAGACGCGGGCCCGGGTGCGCTTCTGTTGGAGCCACCCAAAGACATCCTCCCAGTCTGCATAGCCGGCCGGCTCGCGGCCGTGTGGGTCATACTGGTCGAAGGATCTGCCTCTCCAGACGGGGACTCTGCTATCGCCTGGAGGGTGCTCAAATTTCCGCTTCTGTTGCGTCGCATCTAGTTCCCTATACGGAGTTACATGCGACGCAACAGAAGCGGAAATTCGCGAAATTTTATTTTCGGGACTCTGTAACTCCTCGAACTCGGTGCCCCGCCTAATTTTGGTGAGGATGTCGGCGTGCCGCTGGCTGGGAAGCAACTGGATGATCCGGCTGCTTCCCAGGGAGTCGGCGCGAATCGCCACTCCATCGTTGCTTGTTGCGTTGATGAAGTCGGATAGATTCGCCGATGGCCCAGTGGTCCAAAACACCGAATCAGCTTGCGGTTCAACGCGCTGAACCGCCAATAGGGAAACGGTCCATTGCGGATGAATTGGAAACGCCCAACGTTTGTTGTTGAGGATCACGTCAAATCGCTGAAGAACGTTGTATTCAAACATCCAGTGCCGAAACTTCTCCGTTCCTTTCGTCATGAATGCTGAGCGCGGAAGGACGACGCCAAGTCGCCCTTTGGACCTCACGAGTTCTGTGTAACGCTCACAGAACAGCTGATAAAGATCCGTATCTCCGACGCCTTGAAGCTGATACCCACCATCTTGAGAGAAGAACTGCCTAGAGGTAGCTAGCCGCTCCTGAAGCGACTCAAACTCTTTGCGCCAGTCGGGATGCTCCAGGTCCAACTCGGCAATGCGTTTGTTCCGCTCCAGCCCATCACCGACGCCGCGAAGGCCAGGGGCGCCCAGGGCGTAAAACGCCAGTTTCTCGATGGTCACTTCCTCCCACGGAGGATTTCCGACAACGACGTCGAACCCTGGTCGTTCTCTGTCGAATACGTGAGGGAAGTTGAGTGGCCAATGAAGGAACTTTTGAGTGGATGCTATCTCGCCTGTGACGGCGATAGTCTCCTCAATCGCATCTGGCGAACGCTCCTCAAGCAGTAGATCCGGGCCGTACGTCTGGAGGACATCCCGTGCTCCTTCCACTCCTAGTGGTTCGGCGGTCCAAAGGTCAAACATCGTGCCCAGACGTCCCGTGACCTCACTCAGGCGGTTGGTCAAGGTCCTAGAGTGATCGACTTCTTCTGGCGTGCGGTCGGCACTTGCTCCGATCTGCCGCTGTATCGCGGCGGCCCGCTTCATGGTCTCCCGAACTGGGGCGCTCGCGATCAGTGTCGCGGCACGGGTAGGGGCTGACTTCCCGCCCTTACGCTGCTTGCCCAGGCCAACGACCTCGGGATCGAGCACACCTACGAGCGAATTCCCGCACTTGAGGTTGCCGTCGAGCCATGACAAAGCTAGTCCGGGCACGAATGACGCCAGCCACAGCGTGATGTTCGCGACCTCCACGGCCATTGGCGATATGTCGACGCCGTAGATGCAGCGCTTGAGGATCAGGCGGCGCATCAGCTCGCCGTCCTCCGGCGGGCGGACGCCGGGCAGGTCGTCGCGACGTAACTCCTGGAGTTGTTCCGCGATACCGGGAATACCGTCGACCTCGGCGAGGAATGTGGCGTAGCGATCGGCCATGACGTCGAGCGCGACCGTGAGGAAGTGAGCGCTGCCCATCGCCGGGTCGAGCACTGAGAAATCAAACAGCATCCGCGCGGCCTCATCTGGATCGCGTTGCAGCGTCTCCCGAACCGCTCCCAGGTGGTCGTCGAGCGCGGGCTCCAACGAGTGCTTGAGTAAGTGTCGGACAAACTCCTGGCGGGTATAGAACACGCCCCCCGCTTTGCGGTCGCCCTTCTCCGACTGGTAGAAGAGGTCGCGGCGCGTGACTTCCGACTCTTCGCCGGCCTTGGCTGGGCGGTAGACCTTTCGCTTCTTGTCGTAGATTAGGTCCTCGGGTGCGCTTGAGAGCTTCATTGAGAGCAGCGCTTCGTAGATCGCACCCAAATGTCCGACTTGTAGACCCGCGTAGTCGAGTCCTGGCGCGTCGGCGCGGTCGGTGTCGTAGGCGATCGCATCCAGCGCGGGGGCTAGGTGCACGTTTGTGATCGCAGCCTTCTCGAGTAGTTCGCTGCCTGGGAATCCGTCGGCCGCGAAGAGTTGACCGTTGTATGCGGGCACTCCTGCATCGTTGTCGCCCTTGCGAATCATGCCGACCAGCGTGCGCAGGTCATCCCAGTTTCGCGTCGAGGTCTTGTCGGTAGGTCCTGCGGTCAGCGCCTCGTGGCACTCGCGGGCCAGGCTGGTCGCACTGCGTCGGCTATAGACCGGTGAGTTGATGGGCAGATAGCCGCGAGCCTCGACGTGAAGCAGGAACATGAAGCGGAACACCAAGGTCAACGCTGCTTCGCCGATGTGCTCTAGTTGCTCTGGTTGACCTGGATCGATCCCTTCAGATTCCAGATGTTCACCAAGACCTCGCGCGATCGAGGGGAGGACATCACGAATCAGGCGATCCTCTAGCCCTTTACGTAGCTCTTCGCCAAAATCGCGAGCATCTCGCGCCCATTCTTCCAACCAACCTTGCTCTTTGAGCGATTGCGGCGAGAGCAGGCCGAGGCAATATCGACTCTCCTTCGTCACGTCGTGCGCATCGATTTCCAGGTACTGTCCGCCAGCTGCGCCGGACTCGGGTCGGCGCTGGAACAGGCGATATCGCCCGCCGGCTGCCAGAACTCCCCAAACGGCGCCGTATCGCTCGCAGTCGGCCAGCAGTAGTCCTTCGGGAAGGGCTGCGTCCTTCGTCAGTTGACCGAAGGAATCTGGGTCATTCGACGGATGGACCACGGCGATCGGGGCTTCGCTTTCGTCTCTGAGCAGATGGCCTCGTCGCGGCAGTCGCTCGGTCTGGTAGCCGAGTTTGCGAAACAGTGAGCGCCAATGTCGAGCGTCGTCTGGGGTGACGGCAGCGATGGCTTCATCCAGTTGAGGTTTGCTGCCTCGGAGTCGCTGTCGGACGAAGTGCGGCGTCAGGAGCTCCTTCACTCTGAGCCCAGGAATCGCGGCCTCTTCGAGTCGCATCAGCTCTCGTGCGAGGGTCTGCCCGGCCTCGTTGAAATGGCGTTCCGCCGCGCCCTGTAGCAGGTTTAGCACTGGCTCGAAGGGAAGTTCGCGAATCGGACGGGGATGCTGCGGTCCACAGACACGCACTCTCGACCCGTCCGGCGATGGCGACAGGAGGACGAGTGGTCTGGGGCCCTGACCTTTCCGCTCGGTCCAGGTACGGCGCAGCTCGGTGTCTGAGCCTGCCTCTCGCCAGAGCAGGTCGAATCCAGTGGTTGACCAGGTCAACGCACTGACATCGTCCGAGGATGTCCGACGGACACCGTCGCCGAATTCAGCTGTCAGTCGATGCAAGAGCGATTGTGTGGTCGTCACGGCCGAAGAGTCTCCTGTAGAGGTGAGAGGATCGTTTGGACTCGCCAGTGAAGGATAAGAGCACGAGCTCGGGAGGCCTGTTCATCACGAGTGAAGAGCCAAGAACATCTTCAGCTTCTGTTGCTTAGGCGTGGCATCGCCCATCACTGTTGGCTGAGAGACTCGAGCGTCTCTCGGCAATACCACTGTTGGCCTCGGATTGTCCTACCGCCACACCCCGTCCTACCTGCGCGTGAACTGCCGTCGCAGTAGCACCGTCAGGTCACGGGCGAAGTCCGACGCTCGCTGGCCTAGCTCCGCCCGGCCTCGAACGGGTGGGCTCAAGTGAGCAAGTGCCGGTCCCCGTTGCATACCAATCGACATTGAATGAGGACTTTGCTCGTGCTCGGCACGAGTCCGCCAAGCGTGATGCGCGGCATTGGTGATTTCCACAGTGAACGACACACGAGTGAGTCGTCGAACCGGCTCGATCTGATCGAGAATCATCGACGCGAATCGCAGCGCGACAGCAAGGCGATCTTCGATGTCCTCTTCGATCAATGCGGGAAGCGAGAAGTGGTCACGGCCACCGCTGAGGGCAGGCTGGCGCATGACTATGTTCCCCGTCGCTTGAATCTCAATCGCCGACGCGCCCTGAGTAAGGACCAGCCAATCGCCTCGGAGTGCAGGCTCGATTCCAGTCTCAGTCGAGAACAGGCGGCATGAGCCGAAAAGAGCCTGTTGCTGAATCCACGCTGCGAGTTCCTCTTCCTCCAGCTCGGAGGGACGCAGAATTTCTCGACGCGGTCCTGCTGAGAGGCCGAACAAAAGCTGCGGTTCGTGCCAGTGCGAAGCTCCACCATGTATGGCTTCTTGTGCAAGGCCGAGCAAATCATCGTCTCCGGCGGATTGACTCGCCTCCGAAAGGATGTGCCGATGCACCTCTCTCGTTACCGTTTCCTGCAGTTCTTCGGGCGTCGTGAACCCTTGAGTCAGGTTTCCCGACTCCCATTCCTGAACTTCGCGGATGAATCGCGTCTGCTCCGGCTCGTATTCGATCTCTTCCTGAACGAAGACCAGGATCGGAGTTGATCCGCGAGCCTCGCGGTACTCCTCATGGGTAGCGGAAAGCCCGGAACTCTGTACTGCGCCGTAACGGCCACCCAAAACGAGCAGGACTAGATCGGCTTCTCGCACCGCGGCCGGACAGGCCTGCTGAGGAGTGGCAGCCGAAGCGCCAAAGTCCTCGGCGCGGCTCACTTCGTAGCCGAGACTCGTGATTGCGCGAGCGGCCGCATCCCTGAAATCTTCGAAGTCAAAAATCACAGAACTGAGGAAGACTCTCACAGACTCACCAATCTCGCGTGTCTAGTCATCAGGCTATCTATGTTGCGACGGATTGACGAACTGCTAGCGGAGAAGACTCCGTGTCAAGCGCTGCACGCCGGCAAGGACATTGCACACGGTCTGGTGTCAGCTGCAGGTGACGACGCGGGGCGCCTGTCCATACGCCGCGCTGGCGACCGAGAGTGCTGCGCGTCGTGTCGTGCCGGTGTGCACACCGCCAAACCGGGCGACAGATTCGCAAAGATCGCGTTGCATATCATCAGCTAAGGACGGCATGCTGTCCGCGTGCTGAGTGCTGCGGTTGCGGTCACCTTCGGCCGCGAGCCGGCCTTACGATGGGCACCTGCCCCGTATTCGGGATGTGCCTGCCGATTCGCGCCTTGCGCGAGGACACGCCAGCTACGCGGCCGCAAGTCACCAAGCACCTCGCCCGAGGGAACATTGACCGTGTGCTCATGCGTCGTCGGCATGTGGGCAGTCTCAGTCGAGGTCCGATAGGTCAAGAGTAAGACGTACGGCTCAGGTCCGTCGCTCGATGGTGACGCGGCCGCCAACGCGAACTTCGACGTGCAGGTTGTGCCCATCCAGCATCGCCATTCCGAGCAGTGGGGTTGTTTCTGCGGCTTCCACCAGTCCGTAGCGGAGGCCGCCATCCCAAAGGACAGGAACGTCGTAGAAGGGAAATGTGACCTCGCTGCCGTCGCCCAGTGTCGCTCGTCCCATGCCGACGAATGGCAATTTCAGTTCGGCAATGAGCGATGCAGGAAGGGTGAGGAATCCTCCGAAGCCCGTGTCGAGGACGGCGTCGAAAGACCGCGTCTCTCCGGTTGGGCCCTGGACACTGAGCGAGATGATCGCTTCCAGACGGTCGTTGACGACTCCGGTGCTCGTCACACCTGCGCCGCTTGTTGCGGCCGTCCGCCGATGCGGTGCAACGTTCGATGACCAATGCGAAGCAGCCACACATCCTTCGCGTCCGGTTGAATCGAGCGCAGTTGCTCACGCGCGCTCCGTAAGTCGTCCGAGAGGCCCCAGCAGCCGCTTTCGACGTCGATGGCGATGTACTCGCCGTGGTGGTCGGCCTCGACCTGGGAACGGATGTCTCGCTCGTAGATTTCGTCACCGAGGCGAGCTGTTTCGTCGGCGGGTCGTTGGAGGGTCATAACCGCATCCTCGGTGTTGTGTATCAATGGTGACAGGATATCGCGCTGCGCCACTCGAACCCGACGCGCGCGCCATTGTGCAGGTCGGGAATCTGCGTACACACTCGAATCAACGTCCAACGATGAGAGATTCGAGCACGCGTGCAGCAACCACACGACCCGGAGTTACTGAACGCCATCCGAGACTATCTGCGCAGCCACGCCGAGCGGCGCGGCCAGCAGCAGACGGCGGAGCGGTTTGGCGTGTCGCGCTACACGTTGTGGCGATTTCTGTGGAAGGACCACGTCAGCCCACGGCTCGTTGCCGCTGTCACAGCCGATGTCGGTGACTCGATTGGACGGTTGCGCTGGGCCACAACGCGCTTGAACGACACCGGAGCGCAACGGCAGTCGGGGGCGGCACAGCGTCGGCTCACACCGGCCGATACCGAGACACTGGAAATCATCTGTCATACGCCGCTGGCCTCGGTTGATGAGTTGTCAGCCTTCATTCGCCTGCCAGCGAACACCATCCGAGAACGGCTCGCGCGGCTGTCGAACCGTGGACTGGCTGAGTCGCGTGCGCATCGATTGCAGGTACTCGGAGCGCGGCCTCAGAAGCGGTTCTTTCCGACTCGTGACGGCATCGTCGCTGCGGCGGGCAGCGAGTCAGGGTGTGCGCGACTCCTGGGCCTTTACCCCGTGTCGCGGCAATGGTTCCGGGTCCTGGCTGAACGGTTGGACTCTGTGGCGCTGCTGTACCAAGTGGCGGCGATGATTGCCGAGTTGCGGGCTGACGAATCGCCCCTGCCGGTCGAACATTGCCGGTCGGGTCCGTACGATCTGTTGCTGCGCATGGGCGGCGGCTCGATCGGTCTCGTCAGACAGGGCCCGATGCTGAGTCATGCCAGTCTTCGTTACCGCATCCGTACGATTGAGCGGATGGACGTCAGCCAGCGTCCCTTGGTCACGCTGATCCTCGTCGACTCGGAACAGGACATGCGGCGTGTCCTCCGTACGATTGCCGACCCTTCGGTGCATCGACAAACGTTCGTCGCGGTGATAGGCGAGGTCATGGTCGGCAAGGGGAAGTACGAAGTCTGGCAGCAAGGCGGGTATGGCTTTGCCTCAACGCCGACGCTGGAACCTGACGTGTCGCTGTCCAGCATCGTCAAATACGTTCGACGGCTGGGTGAGGCGTATCCCGAGATCAGTGGTTCACGGAAGCGACGGTCTTCCAACGCCACCCGCGTGTCCCTGGCAGATACAACCGCACGGCTGGATCAAGCGCTGTCTCTCACGTTGGGTCGGGCCGACAAGCGTGTGCTCGATCTCCTCGCCGGCTGGCCATTCTGTTCAGCGGAGCAGCTGGCCGGCCTGATGGAGGGTGTCAGCAAGCGTCAGGCCAATCACGTCTTGCGTTCGTTACTCGACCAAGGCCTCGTCCAACACGAGGAACTGGGCAACGTGCTGTCAGACAAGGGACTGACGTACCTCGCTCGTCGCGACCGATCTGCTGTGGGTCCGACCCTGGACCGCTGGACGCCGCTGCGAGATGAGCAGGGTTACATCGGCTCCGCGCTCCAGACCATGGCCAATCAGCATCGGCATCAGTCCGGCATCACCGAGTTCTGTGCGATGCTCAGCGCCGAGACAGGTCAATCGCCCGACCATGAGATCCTCGACCTGCTTTCCACTCATCGCTCGCAGATCAGCTACGAGCACAGCGGCACGCGATACCTGATCTTCCCCGACGCCTCGTTCCAGCTCCGAACTGGCGATGACTGGCACTGGTGCCTGCTCGAGTTCGAGCGTCGCGCCACCACCCCGAAGCGAGTCCCAGAGCGGTTGCGCGCCTACCGACGCTACTTCGAGAGCGACTACATCCGGCCCGACCACAGCGGGCAGTTGCCGCTGGTGCTGTTCGTCTTTGAGACCGAGCAAGCCGAAACGACATTCCTCGACACTGCCGAACGGGTCAGTCCCGCACCGTTTCTGAGCACCCACCTCGGCGCTCTGTCAGAGCATGGCATCTTGGGTCGCAGCTGGCGCGCATGGGGCGCTACGAGCCATGGGCGACACCGATTGCAGCAGTTTGGCCTGTTCCTCAATTCCCCAACCACCCGTGCTGAACACTTCCTGTAGGGCGGGCGCCCCACCCCACCCTGTGCCGGCCTGTCCACGGCTGTCCACAATCACGAAATCCTGTTCTACACCGCACCGAAACCCCCGAGTGCAATCTGCCCGGACAGCAGGTTGCACTCGATTGCACTTTGCAATCCCCTGTCAGGGCTACATTGCCGATCGTTGGACAAATGTTTCAGGACAAGGGGCTGGCCACCGTCCGGCGAGGCCCAGCGTCCAGGCTCCAACAGGACGAGAGAGCGAGCCTGCGTGGTCGCGTCGGGCCTGTCGAGACCAAGACATTCGGACGCCGGCGCCGGTGTCGGAACAGCCTCGATTACCTACAATGTTTCGAACAAGGATCGCGGCACGACCCAGCCGCCGCGAGAGAGGATCGCCTGATGCAGGACCCCCAACCAATGACGCCGGTGGCACTCTACGCTCGGGTCTCTTCCGACCGCCAAGACGTCGACCTCTCCGTGGCTGCCCAGCTCCGGGCCCTGCGTGACTTCGCGGAGCGCAACAGCTATGTGGTCGCTCGGGAGTACATCGACGAAGCGGAGTCTGGCCGAACCTCTGACCGGCCGCAGTTCACCAAGATGCTGGACGAAGCGGCGCAACCGGACACGCCGTTCCAGGAGATTCTGGTCTGGAAATTCTCGCGCTTCACTCGCAAGCGTGAGCACGCCGTAGCGTTCAAGTCGATGCTACGCCGTCGCGGGATTCGTGTGACCTCGATCACCGAGCACGCTGACGACACGCCCACCGGCAAGCTGATGGAAGCGATCATCGAGAGCGTCGATGAGTTCTACTCAGAGAATCTGGCGCAGGAGGTGACACGCGGAATGCGTGAGGCGGCATCGCGCGGGTTCTGGGTCGCCAGTCGGCCGCCCTATGGCTACAAGCGAGTGAAGGTTCAGGATGGTGGCAAAGAGCGGCCGAGGCTCGAACTCAATCCTCCCGTCGACGACATCGTGCGCCGCGTCTTCGACATGGCCATCAACGGCAAGAGCGTGCTCGACATCACCCGCGTGCTCAACGATGAAGGCATTCCCACGACCAACGGCAAGCCTTGGCTGAAGACCACGGTGCACCGCCTGCTCAACAACGAGGCGTACACCGGGACGCTCGTATGGGGTCAGAACGCCAAAGACGGCGGTGAACCGGTTCGCGTTGCGAATGCGCACCCGGCCATCGTGACGCGCGACGAGTATCAGTACGTCCAGCGACTATTGAAGTCGCGTGCGCCGAAACATGTCAATCCGCGCCGTGTGTCGAGTCCGTACCTGCTATCGAGCCTGCTCAGTTGTGAGTTGTGCGATGTGAGTATGTCGGGCGCCGAGGCGAAAGGCGGTAAGTACAGCTACTACGTGTGTCAATCGAAGATCAAGAAGGGGACAGAGACTTGCGAGACGCCTCGACTGAGCGCTCGTGACTTCGAACGCACCATCATCGCGCAGCTGCGTGAGCACATCCTGACCGAAAGCAATATGCGTGAGCTCGTCAAGATGGTTGACGAGGAGATGGACGGTCTGGCTCGCGAACAACGGCAGAAGCTGGAATCTGTCGAGCACGAGCTGGTGCAGGTCACGCAGGCGCTCGACCGCATCTGGCGAATGGTTGAGACGACCGATTTGGAGATGTCGGACGCCGCCGACAGAATCCGCGAGCACAAGCGTCGCAAGGAGCAGCTGGAGGTCGCAGCGGAGACGGCCCGCAGGACCGTAGCGGAGCGGCGTCAGTTGCTCGACTCCGAAGACATGATCGCGACATTCGCCGAGGACATGAGCGACATCCTGCTCACCAGCGAGCTGACCGAGACCCGCGCCTTCCTCCGCACATTCATCCAGCGCATCGAAGTGAGGCCCGGTCGAGCCATGATTCGCTACACCATCCCCATGCCGGAAGACAGCCCGATCGGGCGATCTGATCGCGCTGAGGTGGGTCTGGAGGACGGAGTTCGCAAATCGGTACGTGTTGGTGGGCCTGACTGAACGAAATCAAGAACCGATTCTTGATCCTCGGTTGCTCGGTCAGTGGGCATGGGGATGGTGTACTGAATCGACACTTCATCCCCGTTGACTTTGATTCCTTTGACGAAGTTGCGAATCAGCGCCTTGCGCTCCGGGATAGTGCCGGCCTGGAGGAACTCGCGGAAGTCGGCGACGTACCGCTTGATCTCGGGCGTGGACGGCAACTCGGCTCGGCGCTGCTCAAGCTGGAGCAGTGCGTCATCTCTGGCGGCCGCCAATTGATCCTCCTGCTGGCGAAGCTTCAAGATACGAGGGGACAGTGCCTCGTAGGTCAAGTCGCTGTTCTCCAAGGCGTCGTACAGCTTCTCCAGCCGGCGTCGGACATCGTCCAAATCAGACTCGAGGATCGCCAAGTCCGATGCTCGTTCCTCTGCCATCGAGTCGACTTCCTCAGCGACCAGTTGAATCAGCTCCGTGATCGTCTGCTCGTTCAGAATGCGACCCATGATGTTGGCAACGATCTGGTCCTCGATCCGCGGCGCGTTCAAGTAGCGACCCTCGCATGCTCCCGCGCCGCTGCGATGCAAGGTGCTGCAAACGTAGTAGGCGAACTGCCCGCTCTTGGCGCTCTGCCCCAGGTATCGTTTGCCGCATCTGCTACAGCGCAGGAGACCGCTGAGCAGGAACTTGCTCCCGGTGCGCCCAGGCGCCTGCACTTTCGGAGCCCGAGCGTGCAACGCGGCCTGCACAGCATCAAAGGTCTCCTTTGAGATAATCGCTGGCCAGGCGTCGGAGACACGAACGGGATCAGGCTCTTTGCCGTCCTTGGCTGTTTTTCCCCAGACTGCAGTACCTGTGTATGCCTCGTTCTTCAGGAGATAGTGCAGTCGTCGTTTGTACCAACGGTTGCCCTTGTACAAGATGCCGCGCTCGTTCAGTTGATTACAGATTTCCTTGAGTCCAATACCTCGCAACGACAGCGCAAAGACCTCCTTCACGATCGGCGCGGTGTCAGGGTCGATTTCGAGCGTGGGTCGCTCTTTCGCACCGTCCTGCACCTTGACTCGGTTGTAGCCGTAGGGAGCCTTCGAGGCGAGGAAGAACCCGCGCGATGCTGCCTCGCGCATACCGCGCGTCACTTCTTGCGCGAGGTTCTCCGAGTAGAACTCGTCCACGCTCTCAATGATTGCTTCCATCAGCTTGCCAGTGGGCGTGTCGTCGGCGTGCTCTGTGATTGAAGTGACGCGAATCCCGCGCCGACGCAGCATCGACTTGAACGCCACCGCGTGCTCACGCTTGCGTGTAAACCGCGAGAATTTCCAGACCAGAATCTCCTGGAAGGGCGCGTTGGTACCGCTGGCTTCATCGAGCATCTTGCGAAACTGCGGTCGGTCGGAGGATCGCCCGGATTCGGCTTCGTCGATGTACTCTCGAGCCACGACATAGCCGTTGCGCTCGGCGAACTCTCTGAGGGCCCGTAGCTGAGCAGCGACGGAGAGGTCGACGTCCTGGCGGTCCGAAGAGACACGGGCGTAGAGGGCGGCCGTGATGTGTTGGTCTTGGTGTTCCATTCTGTCTCTCCATGATGCGTGTCTGTCACCCAAATGGACTGTCTTCGCATCCATTGCGAAGAGGCAGCAGATCAATGTTCGGAACATCTTATCGTCTTGAGGCGCCAGGTGATGTCGAGTGCCTTCCCAAGTGTCTCTATCCGCGCATCCTCTACTCAATCGAAGCTGACAACAACGGATTGGGAGCCCCCCACCCTTTCTTCGGCCGACCAAGCGGCTCTGCAGAAGCCGGAGACGGCTTCCCAAGCACGCGGACATTGCGCAATGATGCAAGAGTCGTAAGAATGAAGGCGTGGCAGACCCAGAGACAATCGGACAACGAATCAAGCGGGAAAGACTCCGGAGGTCGATGACCCAACGTGTTCTGGCAGAGTCGATTGGAGTTGGAGTTCCCCACGTCTCCAAGATCGAGGCTGGCCGAGAGAATCCAAGCGACGACCTGCTCGCCAGGGTTGCGCGGTTGTTCGAATGCGACTACGAAGAGCTCCTGTTGGCTGCGCGACGGCTCCCGGCGGACTTGCTCGAGCAGCTTGCGGAGGATCCAAAGGCGTCCCTTGTCTACCTCAGGACCATGAAAACCGGCTACGACTAGTGGCTCGTCGAATCTACCCCCGTCCGCACGATGAGCATGCAGAAACTGCGGCTGCAGTGCTCAATCGCCATGCGCGTAGCGTGGGTCAACCCGTCACGTTCCCCGTCCCAATCGAGATGATCGTTGAACAGACCTATGCCCTGGAGATTTTGTGGGATGAGATCGAAGAACCCGGAGAAGAGCTAATTCTTGGTGCGCTCTCCCCAAGGGACCGTCGGATAGTGCTGAACTCGCGGCACGAGCGGACTTTTGGGCAGTGGATTGGGCCGGAGCGATTCACGCTCGCACACGAACTTGCCCATTGGGTATACGACGCAGACGACCCCGCGCAACTCACCCTTGACTTGGACAGTGGAGGCCAGCGCTTCTGCTACCACCGAGAGACTCCCGGCCTATCGGAACTGAACCGTGTCCGCGAGTTGAACGCCAACAAGCTCGCTGCCCATTTGTTGATGCCTGAGGCGCTGGTGCGTGCGGAGAATGTCCTCGAGGTGATAGGTGACATTAGCGGGACAGCCGAGAAATGGCAGGTGTCCCGATCAGCGTTGCGATACCGACTCGACGAGTTGGGGCTGCTCAACAAGGGCCATACGGGCCAGCATCCATTCCTATAGGTTACGTTGCGCAATCTCACAACACTCCTGTATACTGATGTTGCGCAATCACACAATAGGAAAAGGGGTGCGCAACAATGGACCGACGAGCAACTGCGACCGGTAAGGATCGAGATGGCGATATCACCGCCCTTTGTGGCGGCTGGGGGAGGGTCGAGAAGGCCACGGCCATCACCCACATCGACAACGGGTGGCACCGCTACTTCGTACAAGATCAGTTTCGGCGCCAGGCAGACGTGATCGTCGTGGACCGTACGGGAGATATCTTCGGACCGATCAGAACTCCAGCTGCTCCGATAATCTGGACAACCTGCCGAATTGCTGAACGGGCCGACTCCCCGCCAACAAGTGAAGACACAACTAGAAGCGAGAAGGGCAAATGCCGAAACGCAGCGTCTACAAGTCGGCAATCACGGGCCGATTTGTCACCAAGCAGCAGGCCGCGAGGAATCCGAAGATCACCTACCGCCAGACTCTCACTAAGCGGGGACCGAAGAAGCGCTAAGGGCGACAAAGTGGTCAAGAAGTACAGTCTGCGCGAGCTTTGACCTCCGCTTAGTCACGTCAATCCGGCACTACCGTTCCTCAGCCCGGAGCGAAAGGTCTTCGAGAAACTCTGAGCCCGGTTCCACCGCCGTTACCTGCAGATGATCCCGAGCCCTCGTGCACGCGACGTATAGCAGGTGACGCTCGGTGTTGTAGACGTCCTCGAGGTCGGAATCATCCGCGATCTGCATCAGCCTCGACTCAAGCGGAATCACGTCGTCGTCGCATGCGATCACGGCTGCGGCTCGGAACTCCAGGCCCTTGGCGGCGTGCATGATTCCGATGCCGACGTAACCCTCGTCAACCTCCATGCTCGTTCCGATTCGTGCGGATTTCAGGGCGGCTGTTTTCACGGTCGCCGAGGCACGATCGAGTTGGTCGGAAGTGCGGACGAAGATCGCTATCTCGTGAGGAGCCACTCCCTGTGATTGCACTTCTGTGAGCCACTCGGCGACGCCGACGGTTTCATCCGCTTGTGAATCGAACACTCGGATCGTCGGCGATGGACCGTTGAATGCCGAGACTGTTCTCTGGCGAACCTCGGTGTTGCCGTCAACGTCGCTCAGTTCTGGCGGCAACAGACGGTCGGCCCGGCTACGGATTTGATGTGAGGTTCGATAGTTGATTCGCAGCGTGCTTGAGCGGCCGCGCACGTCGACGCCGAGCGAACGCCAGGAGAATGGCGTCTGGAAGATGCGCTGGCCGAGATCGCCGGCGAAGAACAGACCGTTCGGCGTATCGCCGCGGAGCGCGGCGAGGAAACGGAGCTGCGGCACGCTGATGTCCTGGCTCTCGTCAACGATGATGAAATCGAACGGCGCGTCACCGACCTTCGTCGCGTGCTCAGCGACCCGCGCAAACACCTCCGGCTGGGTCACTAAACCGTCCGACGCCAGCCGGTTGCGCACCCGTTCGTAGATTGACCAGAGGATGGCTCGCTGGTTCTCGCCCAGCCGTGTCTTGCGGCCCAGCCGGGCGACATCGCGGTACGCCTCCCAGGTGTCGAGTTGCCAGGCATCGACGACATCATGCCACTCGGACTCGAGGAAGCGATCGGTGAAGTTGTGAGAGGGGCCGGACTCGGAGGCTTCGAGAATGAACGATCTGATAGTCATGGCGTGAGCCATCTTCGGCGAACCAAATGCCTGCTCGTAGAGCTCGGTCGCGACCTGATCGATTGTATGGAGTGCGATCCTGTCTGAGACCTCAGGTTCGCCGGCAGTTAGCCGTTCGAGCTTCACCTCGAGTGTGTTCACGAGGGTGTCGCTGAAGGTGGTGAGCAGCACACGAGCATTGGGATGCGCCCTTGCCAGGTACGCGGCGCGATGCAGTGCGACGACTGACTTGCCGGTGCCGGCCGAGCCGGAGACCCGCGCTGGACCGTTGAAGCGGCGCTCGACCATCGCCTGTTGCGCCGGGTGCAGGAAGACCGTCCACTGCTCCCATGGATAGTCCAGCGCGCGCTGCAACTCCTCGACATTGGTCATCACGCGGAAGCGTCGTTGGGCGTCGGGATGAGCGAACGGGTTGTCCGACTCGGCGGCCGGGAGCGATGGTGATGGCTTGCCGCCGGTGGCGAGTTCAAGCAACGCCTCCGACGCCTCGGCAGGGAGATGTTCCGAGAGCTCGAACAGCTTCTCTTCGTCGGCAACCTTGACCTCTGCTAGCCACTCCGTGGGGACTCCGTACGAAAGCAGTTCATCTTCCGATACCCGCTCGAACAGGAGCCGCTTCGATGCGGCAGGGACACCTTCCTCAACCTCGATGTAGCGGGCGACCGTAATCTCCTGGACGACTTCCCGCAGTTCGACTAGCTGCGCCGCTCCGGTCTTGGGATGACGCTCCAGCACTCGACGGCCGGCCCAGTCGTAGGCGCGATCGTGATGATCGACGTAGCAGAGCAGCATGCTCGTCGCCGTGCGATGCAGGATCAGGCGCAACTCCTTGCTGACCCGCGCCGACCAGAAGTTCTTGTCCTTAATCTTCTCGATTCGATGCATCCGCAGCCCCGGGCTCTCCGGGTTGACCTGTAGATCGAATGCGGTCGTCTTGGTCTGCTTCTGTTCCTCCGCCGTCAGACGCGCGAGGCTTGCGGTGAATGTGTCGGCGATTCGGACTTCCATACAATGTCCGATCAATTGACCTGGTCGGATCGGAAGACCTTCATCACTTCGTCGCCGAGGTGGTTGATCACCTTGACCGCGATGCGGCCCGACTTGGGCGGGTCGAACGGGCGTGAGGTGTCGCTGTGTAGCGTTGACCAGGCTTCCTCGTCGATTTCGGCCTTGAGTGTGGTCTTGAGCGACTTGTAGGGGTCGTTGGCGCCGAGGAAGTAGGCGTGGCGGACGAAGAAGCTCTCGCCGTTGTAGTCAGTGTCGATGAACCAGCAAGCGATGCCATCGGGTCCGTCGCTGCGGACTTCGCCCTTTGAGGGATCGAACACATCGACGCCGTTGACTCGGACTTGGAGCTGTCTGCTCGACGCGCTCTCCTCTCTGATCCCCTCTCCCTCTGGGAGAGGGTTAGGGTGAGGGTTCCGGTCAGGTTCCGCCGGGAAGATGTCGATGTCGGGTTCGCCGAAGATGACGAAAAGGTTGCCCGAGCCGGTGTTCTTGAGATCGTCGGCCATGTGCAGGTCGGGATTCATCCTCGCCTTGAGCACGGGAATTTTGCCCAGCTTTGAGAACTCGGTGGTGTGCGCCTCGAAGTTGAAGGCGCAGGCGATCAGCGCGTCGAAGCCGGCCTCGGCCGTCTCGGTGGCTGCCTCGAACAGGTCGGGGCGCGAGACCGTGCCGAACTCGGGACCGATCAGGATGCCGGCGCGCTTGGTCTTGCCCGACTCCTCGTAGCGGCCCTCGGCGCAAATGAAGTGCCCCGGCCACGGGTTAAGCGAGGTGAACTCGATCTTGTCCTCCTTGTGAGCCTGCTGGACGCCGGCGCGGCGCAGGTTGTCGAGCATCACCGTGGCGAAGTCTTGCGGTTCTTGGTAAGAACCGTTGGACTCGGCGACCATCTGCTCGCGCGGATCGATCAACTCGTCGTTCTCGTCGACGCCGAGCACGCGGTGCGGAGAGAGGCTCTCGACTGTGAACGGGCCGGCGACGCGGACCTTGCGATTGTCCTCGTAGGGTTTGTCGTAGAGGTATTCGAACTCGGCCTTGGCCGCAATCGAGGCGTCGATCTCGCGCTGGCGGGCGATGCGCTGCTCCCACCAGTCGGCGTGGCACTCCTTGGCGAAGTCAGGCCAACTCGCGTCGGCCTCGCGGGGAATCTCCCACTCCTCCCACGCTTCATCGCCGGACTGGTCCAGCTCGTCGTTGAGCATCTCGCGCAACGGTTCCAGTCTGGTCTGATAGTCCTCCCAGATCATATCGATCTCGGCGTTGTTGGCGATGTCGCGCAGGGTGATGTGCGGCACGCGCTGGTGGACGAAGCCCTGGCGCAGGTCGCCGTAGGCAGGCGCGATCGACGGCTCCCTTCGAGTGACCTCGGCCTCCTTGCGCTGACCCTCGACGCTATCGGAGAGCAGGTAGTAGGGATAGCGAGCCCCCATGATCCGGGCCCGTGCCAGCGCCAGGGCCACCCGAGACGTATCAATCGTGATCCAGCGCCGTCCCCACTGCTCGGCGACCTGCGCAGATGTACCGGAGCCGCAGGTCGGGTCGAGGACTATGTCGCCGGGGTCTGTGGTCATGAGGATGCAGCGCTCAATGAGTCTTGTCGATGTTTGAACCACGTACACAACACCGGGAGGGCTAGCGATATCAGTCCACACGTTGTTTATCTCGTAGCTTGGATAGTCGCTCAGGCGCCGAACGTAGCGGATGGCATTGCCGGTCGGAACAATGCGGCCCGCCCGATTTAATCGTGTTATCCCGTGCGCGTGAGTCAGCCAACCTTTGTTGGACTGAGGCCAATAGCTACGGTTGTGAAACGAAACTTCAAAGTATGATGACCCTCCTGTACCGAATGTGGTGAGAGTAGTCGGTTGAGCAATATGCCAGCCACTTTGTTCGTATTCTTCTATTCGATCAAGCGCCTTGTTGAGTGGCAATCGATACCCAAACGGAGATATGACTTGGTCGTAACGGGCACCCGACCCGTGGCCTTCACCGACTCTTTTCGCGTGGAACAGCTGACGGTACTTCGCTCGTTCAATGTCCTTGGCGAACCAGATTACGTAGTCACTAGCCCCCTTCAGATAGCGAGAGGCCAGTCCGGCCATCTTCTGCACAGTGATTAGGGCTACAAAATTCTCGTCTCCGAACACCTCATCCATAAGCACCCTAACGCGGTGCATGTTCTCGTCTCCTATCTGAACGAATACGGAACCCGACTTGGCAAGGAGATCGCGGGCTACTTCGAGACGGTCACGAAGGTATGAAATGTAGGAATGAACTCCGTCGCGCCAGGTGTCTCTAAACGCTCTGACCTGCTCTGGCTCACGGGTGATGTGGGCGGCGTTCCCATCCCTAACGTCACGACTGGTCGTCGACCACTGGAAGTTGGAGTTAAACTTGATCCCGTAGGGCGGGTCGATGTAGATGCACTGGACTTTGCCTCGAAGGCCCTCGCGCTCGGCCAGCGAGGCCATCACCTGCAAGGAGTCGCCGAGGATCATGCGGTTCGACCAGTTCGAGTCGTGCTCGTAGAACTCGGTCCGGTCGGCGCATTCGGGCAGACCGTTGAAGTCGGCGAAGAAGTCCAACTGGTCACCTTCGGCCGTGTGAGTCTCCGTGCGCCGCATCATGTCGGCGATCAGCGCCTTGGGATGGATCCGCTCCTGGATGTAGAGCGGCGGCGCCTGCACCTCCAGAGGCGCCGAGTCCTTGCCGCGCCAGACCAACTGAGGATCGAGGTCGGGATTGCGCCGCTCATAGGCGACCTGGATCGGGGACAGCTCCTCCTCATCCATAAGCGACCGGTCCTCGGCGTTGGGAATGTTGGTGCGCCGCTCGTCGTGGGTGAAAGTCTCAACTTGCTTGGGCTGCTTGGTTCGCCTTTGTCGTGCGTTAGCCATCGCATTCCTCGGTTGTCAATTCATTGAGTAGAGCCTCCAACTGGGGAATCAACGTCGGGATCGCGGCCTGGACGACCTCCCAGACGATGAGCGGATCGATGCTGCCGTATCCGTGTACAAGTCGGTGCCGCATGCCGATGATCGCGCTCCAAGGAATGTCAAGGTACGCCTCGACTGTGCTCTCCGGCAGATGGTTCGCCGCCTCACCGAGCACGGTGAGGTTCCACAGCACTGCCTGGTAGACCAACTTACTTGATAGGAACTGCTCTCGGGTGAGGCCATCGCAGTGCTCCTGAACGTCTCTGCAGGACTGGAGCATGTCTTGTAATCGCAGGTGCTGGCCCGGTTCAGACACGAACGGCCTCTGCCTCAATCCTGGCTTTCATCTCTTCGCGCAGCTCTCTAGAAGTGCAGACATCTACAGACTTCCCTAACAACTCCTCGAGGTACGGTTGGACGGAGAAGTACGCGATCCAGTCGGGTAACTCGTCGTAGGCGACAAGGATGTCCACGTCGGAGTCGGGACGCGCCTCATTGCGCACGGTCGACCCGAAGAGAGAGATTTCCTGTACACCAAAGCGCTCCGAGAGTTCGGCTCTGTGGGCGCGCAGGATGCGCAACGCCTCGTCACGCGTCAGTGCTTGGTCGCTGGTCGTCGTCATGCCTCGATCTTAGCCCGCCGAGTTAGCGGCCTCGTCTATGAGCTCATTGAACGCCTTCTCGAACTCCTCTTCCATCAGATAGAGCTGAGTCAGCTCGCGGAACGTCCAACGGCCGTAAGTCCCCAGGTTGTTGACGCCGGGCACCCAGTAGGTGTCCATCGTCAGCTTCTTGTCCTTGGCGTCCTCGCCGCGGTAACCCTTGATCTCAACGACCACGTTGAGCAGGTCGTCTTCGCCACGACCGTCGTCAACGCGGACGATGAAGTCGGGGATGTAGCGCCGCAGATCGGAGCCGGAGCGGTAGGGCACTTCGAGTCCCAGCCCCTGATTCTTGACGTAAGAGCGGACCAGCGGATGTTTCTCGGCGATGCGGCAGAACTCGGCCTCCCAGTCGCTGTCGCAGACAGCCCAGTTGACATGACACTGCCGGGGATCGGTCTGCCAACGGGTCTGCTTTGAGGTGTTGAAGCTGACATGCTTCGTTGAACCGGTCGAGTTGTAGGGGTCGAGCACGGCCTTGATCGGAGTCTCGCCGGCAAACCGGGTCACGATGCCGGTCGTGATCCGCTCGCAAGCCAGATCGGCCAACTCCTGGTACATGAGCTGGGCTGGATAGGTGCCGCCTTCGCAGACCAGGTGATTGTCCAACCATTGGCGCGTCACTCGCTTGAGCTGTCCGAACAGGTGGAGCTGAGGGTTGTTCCCCGGGTCTCGCCACTTGGTGAAAATCAGCCGCTGGGTCAAGTGGAACAGCAGCGTCGATTGGCGCAAGTCGCCAGTGTGAACCAAGGTCAGGTCGACACCCTCGCCGATGATCGGTTCATTGCGAGTCTCGGACGGCCCGACGAGTCTCGGCGAGAGGATTAGGGTTGAATCGTCTGTGAACTCGGCCTCGATGCGCTGCTCGGGCAGTTCGACACGGTAGCCCTCGACCCGCGGGAACCGAATCTCCAGGGCGTCACGCTCCGGCGAGACCGCCTTCACCTGGACAGTCTCGCGGGGCTGCTGCGGCGGTGCGATCACCGGTTTGGCGTTGAAATCGAAGGGGATGCCGAGCACATCGGCGTACTCGACCGGGAACAGACCCTCTTCGTTGAGGTCGTATGACTGCCGCCGCAGCGCACGTCCCACGACCTGTTCGCAGAGCAATTGCGTACCGAACGCTCGCACTCCGAGCACGTGGGTCACGGTGTTTGCGTCCCAGCCCTCGGTCAGCATCGAGACCGAGACGACGCATCGAATCGATTCTCCCAACTCGCCCTGCTTGCCGACCGTGTTCATCACCTCGCGCAGTAGGTCCTGTTCGGTGATGTTGTCGGCGGCTGCGCGATCCTCCCCCCCTGTCGATCTTGGCGCGCTTAAAGCGCTCAATCTCATCCTTAGCCGCCGCGCGGAAGTTGCGGTCGAGCGCATCGCCCGACTCGAGTTGTTGACTGTCAATCAGCAGCGTTCGCGGTCGGGCAAGCTGGTTGCCGTATTCGTCGAAGTTGCGGAACAGTTCGAGCCGTCCCTCCTGTAGCTGGGTCGAGCCGTCCTGGTTCTGGCGATGGAATCCTGAGACGTAGTCATAGACGAGCTTGGAGGTTGCGGTGTTGTTGCAGACCACGATGAAGCAGGGCGGCACCTGGATGCCGGCCTGCTGCCAGAGGTGGAAGGTCTCCTCGTAGTGCCCGTACAACGCCGAAAGCGCGGTCTGCAACTCGACCGGGATGCTGAGCGGATCGAGCGTGCCGGACTTACTTCTGCCCTTCTTGGGCATGTCGCTGCGGATGTGTTTCCAGAGTTCGCGGTACACCGGAACTTTCGCGCCGGGAATATTGTCGGCGACAGGCACACGGGGCAGCTTGACGATCCCACATTCGATTGCGTCCATCAGCGAGAAGTCGCACATCGTCCAGGGGAACAGCGTGCCTTCTCGATAGCCTGATCCGCGCAGAAAGAACGGCGTCGCCGATAGGTCGATGACGCGCCTGATCCCGAGCTTGCGCTGGACAGCCTCCAGCCCGGAAATCCAGAGGCGGGCTGCTTCGCGGTTTTTGTTCGCTTCCCGGTTGTCTTCAGCGGTCAGCTTGCCTTCTTCGTTCTGGCCTGGCTTTACGCGGTAGCAGTGGTGAGCTTCATCGTTGAAGACCAAGATGCTGCGCATCCCCATCAGCTCGGGCATCACGCGCTGCATCATCTGACCCTCGGTCTCGGTCGATTGAATGGCCGGTCCCCGACCCTGGAGCAGTGCCCGACTGCCCCTGGCCAGGTCCAGGGTCTCGCGCTGCTTGAAGGCGTGGTAGTTGGTGATCACGATCTTGGCCCGCTGGAGGTCGAGGAGCATGTCGCTGGGAACCAACTCGCGGCTTTGGTAGTAGCTATCGGGATCGTTCGGCAGCAGGACCCGGAGCCGATCGCGGATCGTGATGCCAGGCGTCACGACGAGGAATCCCAGTGTGAAATTGCGGCTCTGGGGCCTGCGCACGGCGTTGACCGTCTGCCAAGCGATCAACATGGCCATGACGGTCGTTTTGCCTGCGCCAGTAGCGAGCTTCAGCGCCAGCCGTTGCAGATCGCCGTTGGCCTGCTCGTTTAGGGAGCTGAGCCGGTCGAGCACTTGCCGTTGTCGGCTTCTCCTGGGCAATCCAGGGGCGACTTCCGTGAGCCAGATTACTGTCTCGGCCGCTTCGACCTGGCAGAAGAAGGGCCGCAGTCCGCTGAACTGGTGATGTCGCCAGTGCTTCAGCAGCCTGGCAGTCTCGGGCGTGACGTCCCACTCAGCTTCCGGCGACTGGCGCCAGTTGTCAACGAATTGGCGGACCAGTTTGATTGTCCAAGTGTGGTCGTATTCCTGCTCCTCTGTTGAAAGCCCCTCGCCCTCGTCCAGCACCAAAGATGTTTGCTGAGGCTGTCCTGTCTGCTTCTTTGGCTGCGCGATCGGTGTGACGTAGGAGGCCTGACGCCGCAGCTCGACGATGTGGTCGGTCGGTTGTTTGGCCTCGTCGAGTTCCCAGTGACGGCCCGGGTAGTCGTACGGAGAGTTGAGTACCGGCGCCTCAAAGAATGCGTCTGTCACGACAGCCTCCTCGACCATTCAGTAGGAATGAGACATCCCGGTCTCAAGCATGAGGTCCATGATCTCCGATTTCGGCGAGTCACGGAAGGCGAAGGATGTCACCCAGATTCTGATGTTCCAGCGACCGCAAGGATCTCCGTCTCTGTGTATCGCTTGAATGCGTCTGCGTCGGTGAAATGACGAAAGCCTTGGTCGTTGGCGATCTGGAGCGTCGATTGCGCTTCGCCCAGCAACAGCGCGACGGGAGTGCTGAGCCCAACCTGTAGTCCGTTGGGCCAGGCCAGATCGAGGATAGCGAGCGGCTCGCCGGTTTCAGCATCGGCCAGTTCCAGGTCGAGTTCGCCTGGCGGCAACCCTTGCTCTTGAAGCCAGGCGTTGACAGCCAGCAGCGTGGCCTCTTCATCCGCATCGGCGATGCCACCAGGGATTACGTGCACTGGGTCGAGGTCAGGTGATGTGACACCCTCATGAGCATCTGCAGGCGAAGATGGCTGCGCGACATGGTGCAGCTGATCAAGCAACTCGTTGGCCGCGTCCGCAAGCAGATGTCGACGGGCCTCGAGGAATCGTGGGAAGTTCTCGATTTGCCACAGCTCTGGGTCCTGTGGAATCCACTGGGACGCGAGAGCGCCTGGGAGTTGATCTTCGATTTCACGGAAGTACACGGCTGGCGGACGGGCGCCGATCTTCAAGTTGGTGCTCTTGGTCAGGAAGCAGAAGTTGGCGATGGCGTTGACCTCGGACTTGCGGTAGCCCGCCTTGTAGAGCAGCGATTTGGGGAAGATGTGATGGACCTCAAGCCGGCTCATGTTGCCCAGCAAGTTGCTTTTGAGCGGCAGGCCCGTGCCCCAATCTTGCGCTTCGCCAACACGAGTGAGCGCGTAGAGCACGGGATAGAAGCGGGCGCCCAGGCTCCAACCTCGGAAGTGGGCCGGCTCGATTTGCAGCGATCCATGCCACAGCCGGAGGTTGTCGAAGAGTCGGTCAATGGCGCCATCAAGTGACTCCGTCGCTTCGAAGTCGACATCCAGCGTGCTCTCAGTCGAGCCGGAAAATCGTCCCCACATTGCGCTCTGGAAGTACCAAGCCAGGAGCCGATCGCGTTCTTGCGCACCTGACAGATGTCCACCTCGCCGGTCGATGTAGCGAGCCATCACCGGTAAGGCGTAGCGACCGAAGAAGACGCGGTCGTGGTCTAAGCCGAAGCGTCCGGAGATCATGTTGAGGGCGGAATCAACTGCCTTCTCAGCACGTTTCAGGCCGTCTTGAATCTCCTCCGTGCTCCGATTGTGCAGGTAGGAGAAGCGCGCTTCGCCAGTCACTACGGCGTTGAGAATCCGCAACAGCAAGTCGAGACTGAAGGTGTATCCGTTCTGCTTCCAACGCGTCAAGATCGCCTGCATCGCCTCTCTGCCCTCCGGCCAGGAACCGCAGATCTTGGCGAGCGCGAGGTCACCCTGGGAGAGTTTTGTTCCACCGCTGTTGACGCGGTTGAAGATGTCGACCACCACGTCGACAGTCTTGTCTGAGCCGGTCACTTCCTCAGTGTGCAGTTCGATCTCGCGAATGCCGAGCACCCTGCTCAAGCGCCCAATGTAATCCCCGATCTTCGTTGCCAATTCCGGTATCGCGCTGAGCTCACTGATATGTGCTCCTAGCCCGTCGTCGCCCTTCTGCATAAGTACAGACACATCAATCCACCGGGGATCCCCCTTCATCCGCGTCGCTTGGTAGAAGCGGAACTCCTCCGTATCGATGTTGAAGTAGAGGTCGGTGAAGGCCCGCTTACTGCCATCGAAGAAGGCCGGAGGTTTGCCCCGAATGATCCCATAGAGCGACGTAATGCGCTGCTGGCCGTCCAGTAGCAGACGGACGACACCAGGCGACAGCGATTGTGTCCCGCGATGGTCGGCGGAGTCGGAGGGTGTGACCCAGACGAGGAGGCTGCCAACGGGGTGCCGTTGGTACAGGGACTCCATCAGGCCTCGCACCTGGTCTCGATTCCAGACGTAGCCTCGCTGAAACTTCGGTAACGCCATGGCGCCACCGTCAATGAGGTCGAGGATCTGAGAGACTTTCATCCGCACTCCCTGAGATTCGTCACGAACAGGCGGCTTGTGGTGACGATTGAGCCGCCACGATTGCAGGCTAGCCGTCCATCGGCTGATCTCCGTGGTGAGACAGAGCGGCAATCTGGTTGGTATGACCGGAGACGAACCAGCCCCTCGCAGCGATACTGGAGGGATGGCAGCTTTGCAGGTCGCCGAAGCGCACTTGACGACGTTGCTCACAGCGACCTACGCGCCCGACAGCAAGGCGACGTTCTTGTTAGCGGTGAATGTCACGTTGTTCGGCGTCTTCTTCGGTGCAGTGCTCTCCGCAACCAGACCAACAGACTGGATAACGCTCATGGCCCCCGCGGCTGTCAGCGCTGTGCTGCACACCCATGAATCATCACGCGCAGCACGTAGTCGATTCGCTTCCGTCCGCGTCGACCTCAGGCCCCGACAATGTGGACCGCTCCTGCTGTCTCCTCGCGCGTGATCCACTCCTCAGGCCATCCGGCCTGGTGAAGTGCTGGCGTAATCAGCTTGGCGCGAGTGTCAGCTTCGCTCAACGGCATGTCCAAAGGATATTCGGCCGACGGGGCACATTCACAGCCTCACCAACAGAGATGGTTTGTCGCTAATCTGAATGCAAGGAGACTGGCGATATGCAGCATGTGCTTCGCAAACAGGCAACGGTGCAGCCTGGCAGGAAGATTGAGATCATCGATCAGGAACTCATGGTCGGCGAACAGGTGCAGGTGGTGATTTCCCCACTAGATACGCCGACGCATCGATCCGCCTGGCAGATTATCTCTGAGGCGCCGCCGGCGCGAGTGTTCGAATCCGCTCAGGAGGTTGATGAGTATCTCGCGGAGGAACGAGCGTCTTGGCATCGATAATGTTGCCCACCGACGGCGCAGTCTATCTCGACTCGTCGTCGCTCATCTACAGCGTGGAACGTCACGAGCCGTATCTCGGGCTGCTTGCTCCCGTGTGGCAAGAGGCTGGGCGCGGACAGTTGCTTCTGGTATCCAGTGAGTTGGCTTTCGCTGAAGTGCTGGTCCACCCAGTCCGCGAGCGCAACGAAGTGCTGATCAGCCGCTACCGCGAGGTGTTCGCTTCTGCTGACGTTCGGCTGGTACCTGCATCGCGTCAAACGTGGGAGGATGCAGCACGCCTTCGAGCTGAGTACGGATTGAGAACTCCAGACGCGTTGCACGCAGCGACATCGCTCCAGGAACACTGTGACCTCTTCATCACGAACGACGCGGATTTCCGTCGAGTGACCGAGTTGCCTGTCGTCGTCCTGCGCGATGTTTTGGCGAAGCCCGATTAGCGGTATCAGGGACAAAGGCTCGGTTCAGCAGCCACTGATTCAACATTGTTCGTGGTTCCTCGAAGGCGTTACTAAAACACAGTCGTCGAGATTGCTGTGCAGCAGGGAGATCAGGGTCAGGAAGTCAGCAGCGTCGTCTTCGCCTTCCCAGAGGATCTTGGGCTCATGCGCTAACGGATTGCGGACGGCCGCGAAGCAGCCTTTGAGCAGCATGCCAAATCCGTTCTGCTCCGACCTTTCCGTTTCCGTGCGCAGGCTGTTCATTGCGAGCTTCGGATTCTTGCCCAGCAATGCAGAATCGACCAGTTTCGCGCCGTCGGCATCCACTCCGGACATTTCCCGAATCCGTTGCGCCAACCCCTTCGAGGCCTCGAAGACGGCGTGAAAGTAGTTCTCCTGCATGAGCTCGGGACCGCAGTACTTCAACACATCGGGATGCAACCGCCGACCACGGAACTTCGCTCGGATCGCGTTTGCCCTCGCCTCAGCTTCCGAGAGTGTGTGCGCCTTTGTGACGTGGCGAAACTGTCCATCCGCTCCGTACTCCAAGCCAGCAAAGGAGAGTCGCTGATTGAGACCACTTCTGCATGCCTCGAACTGCTCCTCTTCACCGACGAACCGGCTAGGAGCAAGGTAGGCAGCGATGAACTTGAGGAGGCGATTAGCCGACCCGTCGACTCGTTGCATTTCGCGGAACGCCCAGTCGAGCCGCTTCCACTTCGTCGACTGCCCGGAACGATCCACGATGCCCTGATCTTGGAACACCCGACTGATCGTCGAACCGCTACGACAGTCACCTAGAAAACGAGCAAGGCTCTCAAGCTGCGCGTCGGCGAAGGGCTCAACGGTTGGCATGCGGTGCCATCCTCATCCCAGGTCCCAAGTGAAGGTCATCTCAACCCACTTCGTCATGGCTGCGATACTACATTGATATCGCATCTCGAAAGGGGAGTGGGAGCCAGTGACAATCCAAGTATCCGGTTTCGCTGAGACCCTCGCGCGTTGCCTTGACTTTGAGGGTGTTGCTCCGGATGAGCTCGAGACCGTGCTGGCCGAGGCTGCGTTGCCGCTGGAGATGCGGTTTGCTGAGCCGTCGGCTGAGGTGCCTCTGATTCGCTCAGGCTCCGATTTCACGCACCTGGTCTTCGTCCAGCATGGCGTGGTGACGCCTTGGCAGTCTCCGTACTCGGAGCTTTCAGCGCCGTTCTTGATTGGTGTACATGAGTTCCTGATGGGGTCGGAGCGATGGTCAGCGAGTTATTCCGCGATTTCCGAGGCGGTGATTGTGCGCATTCCGAAGGAAGTGATGCAGCTGGTGGTGGAACGCATTCCATCGGTGCGTGAACGGATGCAGGAGTTGGTCATGCGTCGGCTGGCGCGCTTCTATTGGGTATCACTGGCGACCAGCGGCGGACCGGCCTCGCGTGTGGCGGCGGCGCTGGTATCGCGACTGGCGCTGGTGGACTTGGACTTTAGCGCTGACCGCATCATTCCCATTCGCCAGAAGGACCTCGTGAGGCTGACAACGCTTTCTCGGTCAGCCGTGGCGGCCGGCCTCTCAGAGTTGGCCGCCACGGGCGCGATTTGCTGGGGCGATGGGCCGGGCGCGCGATTCAAGGGTGAGGTTCTCGTGCCGGATGTCGATGCGCTGAAAGACCAGGCCTTCGCGGACGTGCGTGCTCGCGAGCTACAGCCGCTCTTGAACGCAAACATCGACGAGTAGCTCTGAAGCCGCTTGCCCTCGTCTCAATCAACCCGGCCCGAACGCGCGGCTGTGTGTCCTGACAAACGCGTCTTGATCCCTCCCCACATGGATTATCCACATCCTGTGGAATGTGGTCTCTCACACATATTGAAATGCCTCCAATGTCGGATAGAATAATCCTGAACAGAACATATGTACCGATAAAGGGGTGTGCGCCATGACCTTCCACCGGCTTCATTCTGCCCAGTCCGTGAAGTTGAAGGATGAAGGTCATGCAATCACGAGAGATGACCGAGTCGGAGCAGCGAGCGCTGCGCGACGGTCTGCGTATCTTGGCGCGGCTGATCGCGCGGTATCACTTGGCACAAGGACGAACAGCGGCGGACGTACCCGGCGCGCCTGCGAGCGCCGATGCGGGCCTGTCCGCCGCGCAGAACGAACGGCATGTCGGATGACAAGACGAACACACATGAGAGGACAGCGAGTCATGGGCGGCGAGGCGCTGCTGCCGAACAATTTCCCGGAACGGCTGCTCGGTCTGAAGGAGCGCAGCGGCATGACTTGGGAAGCGATGGCCTTCGCCCTGGGCGTGGATACGCGCCAGCTCTGGCGCTGGCGTCACGGTGCCTCACCGAGCGGCGGGGCGATGCTCTCACTGATGCGACTCGCCTCCCAGGTGCCGGGCGGTCTGGGTGACCTGTTGGGCGAGGAACTGACCGTCGTGCGGCGGAGCAAGCGAGGGTACCAATGAGCGGACGTCAACGATGGGTCTACCGTGTCGAACGGCGCGACTTCCCGGCGGACTTTGCCGAGCGATTGGAGTGCCTCAGGACCGAGTCGCAGCTGTCATGGCGGAGGCTAGCGCGGGCACTGCGGATGCCTGTGCGCAATCTGCGCCGCTGGCGCAGCGGCGCCCAACCCGACGCGGCGCATCTGCTGGCGCTGTTCAGCTTCGCGGCCGAGCGAGGTCTACTGCACTGCCTGCTGCCAGAAGCCATTGACCAGATCGACTCGGCAGCGAACGCGGCAGGCCACCACGATTAGAACGGAGGGGCCGGGGTGCGGAATGCCACCGAGCGCCAGGCCGAACCGACCGGGCCCGAGCGCTCCAGCACCGTTCGGTCGGAGACCAGCAAGGGGACCGACACCTGCGCCTCTACCATCGCTTCGCCCGCCACACGCAGAAAGTGATCGGCGGTGAGTTCGTGCTCGAAGACCACGAGGACGGTGGGGTAGGCGCCGTGATCATCTATCGGTCGGCGAGTGTCGAAGTAACGCAGGTATGGCGCGAGCCGGTCGTGCATCGTCGCGGGCCGGACGGCGCGCCGCTCCCACTCCAGCAACCACGGCCAGTCCTCGCCCCTGACGCGCGAGACGCCGAACGCGTCGGGATGGATCGAGCGCATCCGATCTCGATGGCGAAAGTAGCGCGACGCCCGATGCGGCGGGTCGAGCTGGACCAACGTCAGCGACTCTGTCCGCGCTTGCTGAGCCAAACGCGCACTCCACCAGTGGACCGCTTCAGTATGCGCGAGGTTGCGCAGCAGCTGCCGCGAGCGCAGACCGGATACCTCCCGCCAGTCAGGCTCGTCACTGGACCGAACTGCGTCCTCAGCATCCAATCTGACCGCTGTGCGCAGGGTTGGTCTCCAGCGCTTGCGTGCCGCGCCCACTGCCGTGCGGTCGCGCCGAGCGATCAGTGCCAGACCGGCCTCGGTCAATGACAGTCGGCGGCGTCCAGCGTGCATCAGACCAGTGACCAGCCCCAGCTCGGCTGGGCGCTGCAGCTGCTGCTCCAGGCGGCGGGCGCCGACTCCGAGCAACTGTTGCAGGTGCGCAGGCCTGATCCAGGGCCAGTCGCCGATCGCGTCCAGGGCCCGCTTCTCAGCGGCGGTCAGCCGTGCCGGCAACAGCCACGCACGAGTTCGGGACTGTCGCTCCAGGTCGTGCGGCAGGGAGAGCCGCATCAGCGGCCGTTCGGCGGTCCAGCCGCGATGAGGAACGACATACGTGAGCGCATCACTCAGGCTGAGACGGGCCGAGCCTGAAGGTCCGCGCCAGACCCGCGCCTCGGCGCCGGACACCACGGCCTCCCGTTCCAGCGCCAGGAAGGTGATCGCGGGCGCACCCGCGACGAGCCGCCGGGCTTGGCGCAGGCGAACCTCGTCCGGAGCGAACAGCAGCACCGCGCCAAGTCCAGGCGTCTCGCGCAGCCGTCGGATCCGTTTCGCGAACGCCGTGCGCTCGGCTGTGCTGCCCAGCCGGACCAGGGCGACCCTGCGCTCGTCGGGCAGCAACAGTGCGGCGTCAAGCGGGCTCGCTCGCAACCAACGGAAGCGAAGCTGATCGACACCTTCGGCGGCAGCCGCGGCGAGCCGGTAGAGCGAAGCGGCCGCGTCCAATCGCTCCAGCACCAACCGCCGCCACTGTTCGGAGACCGGCTCGCGGCGCAGCAACTCGTCCAGACTGCAGTCGTCTGCCAGGGCCAGCCGTCGCACCCCATGAGCCGTGAGGCAATATCGGCGTGTGGCTGGGATCAGCACTGAGGAGTGCATCAGCGAGTCGAGCAGACCTGCCTGCTCAAGCTTGGCGACGCGGCGGAAGAGGGTGCTGCGCGGGCGGCCCGACAATGCCGCCCACTCCAGCCGGTCCAAGAGCGGCGCCGACGCGAGGACGCGCAGGAGCCCGCGGTCCACCAGGTCAATCACTCCGCTGCTCGATTCGCGCTGGGCTTGGCCGTCGACGGTCGGTCATGGTGGCCGAGCCGTTCAGACCTGGAGCTCGAGGACCGGCTGTCCCCGTTCGCTGGATCGCCGCCTCGCTGCAGCTCCGCCGCCTCGCGCTGGAATCGCTCGGTCTGAGCCTGGCGCTCCGCCTGCTGCACGGCCAACTCCGGGGCCGAAGTGACATAGGCGGAGGCCGCTTGACGGATGCGGCTGGCGACCTCCGGCTCGCCGAACTCCGGCGGGCGCACCATCATCGAGAACGTCGGCATGCGTTCTGCGCCGACCGTGGCTCGCACATAGCAGTGGTGCACCGGCTGCGAGACGATGTCCTCCTCCGAGATTCGCTCCTTGCCCAGTTCCCACACCAGTTCGCGGGCGTCGTGTCCCGAGACTTGAAACACGCACAGGCAACCGACGTTGGCGAGCAGCGTGTGGCGCATCGTCGGCGAGAGGTCGTTGAGTTTGGCCAGACTCTGGGTGGCGAGCACGAACGAAGCGCCGTACTTGCCCAGCTCAGAGAGCATCGACTCAAACTCGACCCCGGGAATGGTTTGCATTTCGTCAACCACCACGAGCGCGCCTCGGCGCTGCGCCTGTGGCAGCTGCTCCTGCTCGCGGATCACGGCGTCAACCAGGTTGAGCAGCGAGGCTCCCACCAGCGCGGCCACATCGCGCCCAACCGTGCCTTGCGCGGTGGAAACGAGCAGAATGCCGCCGTCGAGGATGGTCCGACGCAGGTCGATCGTCGAACGGGACTGACCCAGAATGGCTCGGGCTCGCTTGGAGGATGCGTAGTAGTTGAGCCGCGTTTGGACCGGCGCCAGAGCCTCGGCTCGGTACTGATGGTGCCACTGGCCGAAGTCACGCGACCACCAGTCAAGCAGGTACGGGTCCGAGAGCCGGGTCAGGACCCGTGCCCGGAACTGGTCATCGGTGAGCAGCCGCAGCCCGTCCAGGATCGTGTACTGCTGGTCAGGCTCGGTCAGCGGATGGCTGTTGGCTTCGTGCAGCGTCTTCACGGTCTGCTCCAAGATCGACTGCATGCGAGGACCCCATTGTTCCCACAGACCCCTGGCGACGCGGACGACCGAGTCTGCGGTGCGATCGCGGTCGGCGAACACCTGAGCGTCGAGTAAGTTGATGCCCGGCGCGCCACGCTCGTCGGCGAGGTCGATCAGCCGCACCCGGTCGATCAACGCGGCCGGCGTTTGCTCCAGGATCGCGGCGACCAGGTCGGCGTGCGGGTCAACGACGACGATCGCGTCGCGGTCGCGTCCAGCCGCCTGCTCGGCCAGCTTGTGCGAGACGATGTGGCGCATCAGGGTCGATTTACCCATCCGCGTGCGGGCCACGTAGAGGTGATGGCGACGCAAGAGATCGACTGGGAAGTGGACCGGCTGCGGGTCGCTCTCGGTCGTCATCCCGACGGCCGCCCCGCCGGCGAGTTCGCCCACCGCGGGCGGCAATGTGCGCGCGCCCGCACGGGCAACCAGCGACGTCTCGTCCGCCGCGCCAGGCGGATGCCAGAGCGCCGCCAGCTCGCGCACGCCGAGGATGCTGCGCCGTCCGAATAGCCCGGTCGGACGCGGTTCGAGCGAGATCGGCGCTGGTTCCAGGGGCTCCACCTTGCCCACGCTGAACCGGGCCCCAGCCGAGTTGTCGTAGTGGCGGTAGGCGGCCGCGACCGCCGCGAGCAGCTCCTCAGCCCGCCGCTGCTTCGTGCCCGACGGCAGAATCGCAACGACCTCGAGTTCGCCCGCGAAGGCGATCCGCGAGATCTTCTCTTTGATCAACTGCGGATCGTAGAAGTGGTTGCGCGATTGCTTCCAGCGTTGCCAGAGCCAATGGCCGCCGATCAGTGTGATCGCCGCACCCGCGCACAGCGCCGCGAGGTTCCAGATCTCACCGGCCTGGAACCAGGTGTAGCCGCGGAAGGCGGCAAAGCCGAGCAGCGCCAACACGGTCAAGGCCAAGGGATCGGCCCCGCCACCCTGAGCAGGAGGCGCTGACGGCGGAGGGCTCGGCGCTGGACTGGGACGCTCGTTCAGATGCTCCTGATAGCCTCGCGACCATTCGGGACCGAGCGAACGCAGCAGGATGCGGGAAACGACGCGCTCACCGGACTTGAGTTCGGAGAGCGCTCCCAACGGTGCGAGCAATGGGTCCGAGCCCGGGTCAAGCAGGTCGTCATCGCGGAAGACGCGCAGCGGTACGTAGTCGGGCCCCGAAGCACGCAGCGTCATGCGCCAGGCCTGTTCGTCGTCTGATATCTGCAGCGGGTCATCCGACGGGGCCAGTTCGCGGACTCTGGCCTGCGGGTAATGGACGCCGATCTGACCACGCACGACGGCGCCGTCCAGACAGCGAGCCATCAACTTGACGCCCGTTCGGTCGCCGGCCAGTTCGAGCGAGAACGGCTCCGGCACGGCGATTGACTGGAGGAGGTTCTCCACACCGAGCAGCGTCCGCTGGCCGGTGCGCGGAGGTGTGACCTGTAAGAGCACCGGTTCGGGCTTCGGTGCTCGTCGGAAGGGGTTGAGTCTCACTCGGAGGCTCCTTTCTCATTGGGTGTGGTTTGTTGGCCAGGTCGCCATTCGATCAGTTCGGTCTCTTCGGGTGTGGCCTCGATGCGTATAGGGAAGCGCTGACCCTGGGCGAGCAGTAGGCCGTCGCCTCGGGGGCAAGACAGCAGCCATCGTTGGAGGTCTTGGGGCAGGTCGAAGGCGTCGCCGACCGTCGAGATCGCGGCGGCGTCTTGCTGGAGCAGCAGTTTGAAGGCGGCGTTTTGCAGTAACGCTCTTCCTGAGTGGCCGGTGATCGTACGTGAGGTGTCCTCGGCCAGGAGGTCCTGGACGTCCTGCGTGATGAACTGCAGGCCCAGCCGGTGTTTGCGAGCGCGTTTGGCCATTGAGACCATGAATGCGGCGCCCTCGGGATGCTGCATGATCGACCAGACCTCGTCCACGACGAGGAGGCGAGGACGCGGATCGCGAGCGGCGGCGGCCCAGACGGTCTCGGTACAGACCATTGCGGCGGCGGGCCGCAGCTCGGGTTCGAGCAGGTGCAGGTCGAAGACGGTGACGAGGGCCTCGTGTTGGAGCAGGTCGTCTCCGTCGTCAGAGAGCAGATGCTTGAGGCTGCCCGACTCGAAGGGGCGCAGCAGTTTGGCCAGGCCCTCGGGATCATTCGTTTCGAGGAAGCGATAGAAGTCTCGGAAGCCTGAGCGCTCGTGGGGCTGGGCGTAGTAGCTAGCCAGCGCGTGATCGAGGGCTGCCCGACGTTCGGCGGAGAGCCGCTCGCCAACCATCACCTCCACCAAGCGACGCAAAGAGCCGATGCGTTGCAGCAGCTCCTCTGGATCGGCGCCTCCGACGACGAACGGGTTCATGCCCTGGCCCGGGACTCCAGGCGAGAAGACTCGACCTCCGGCGGCGCGAGCAAGGTCCGCGTACTCGCCCTCGGGGTCGATCACGTAGGCCACCACCCCGCGTGATACGCCTCGCAACACGCCCAGCTTGGTCGCGAATGACTTGCCGGAGCCAGAGCGGGCAAGCACTGCGGTGTTGGCGTTGAGATGAGTGCCGTCCCACGGGTCGTAGACGACCGGTGCGCTGGCCCGGAGGTCGATGCCATAAAGCGCGCCCGAGCGTGTATCGAGGTCGGGCGGCGAGAAGGGGAAGCATCGCGCCACTGATGAGGTGTCGAGTGTGCGCCACGCTCCGACGCTGTTGAGCGCCAGCGGCATGGTCGAGAGCTTGCCTTCGCGCTGGCGGAACGGCAACGGATCGAGCTTGCCCAGTGTGGCGGCAAAATGGGCGGAGGCTCGTTGTGTCAGCTCGGCAAGCGACTCGGGGTCGTTGGCGTGGAGCGTCACTGAAAGCGAGGCATTGAAGAGTCGCTCACGGCCTCGTTGGACGTCGTCGCGCAGGCGGGAGATGTCCTCCAGCGCGATCTCCGCCTCTGGCGACAGCGTCTTGCCGCGTCGCAGCGTGAGCGACCGCGCCGACTCGAACCTGACCTTCTGCCATTCGAGCTGACGGGCCGCCTGTGCTGGCGGGATCGGTCCGAGATGGAGGGCCAAATCCATCGGTGCACCGGTGGACATCAGTTGCTGCAGGAATCCCGGCGCTAAAGAGCGCGGCCATTTCGAGAGGTGCAACGACCGTTGGAGCCGCTCGTCGACCTTGAGTTCAGTTCGGTTCACCTGAACATAGGACTCTGAGTCGGGCTCAAGGTCAGTTGGTGTGCCGCCTAGGGCAGCAGCGATCACGAACCGACGTAGCGCATCGTCTCCGAGAGGATGAATGGACAGACTTGCGCGCGCCAGCACGCTGCGCAGCTCGCTGGCGTGCTCCTGCTCACAGATCGCGTAGAAGCGCCGATCGAGGATGCCGGGTCGTGACTCCAACTCTTCGAGCAATCGTCGCGATGACTCTGCGGCTTGCTCAGTTTGCTGAGGGAGATCGTCCGGTTGCGCGGCTTCGAGCTCGCTTCGGAGTCGACTCAGATCGGGCGGATGCTGGCGGACAAGTAGCTGCAGCGAGAAGTCGCAAGCGTTGAGTGCTCCCGCAAAGGCTCCGAGTTTGGCCTCGTCTAGCTCCAGTCCCATTAGCTCGGTAACCGACAGCTTGACTCCGTCCAGACGAACGGGCCCATCGGGTTCGACGTGCGAAAGCATGAAGCAGAGCTGCAGCTCGGGGAGTGGCTTTGGCGGAGTCGACTCAGCTCGTTTCGGCTCACCTCTACTTTCCGTACTTGGCGGTGACGCTTCGGCTCTTCGGAGTCGTCGTGCGATTGCTTTCATAGTGAAGGCTCCATTCATTAGGGAGTAGGGATCGGAATCGCGCCGTTGGCGAGCAGCGCGGCGAGGCCTTTGGCCGACAGTGCCAGCGCCAAGCCAGCGATGGTGAGGAAGACGGCAGAGCGGGCTCGACCTCCGCGCTCGCCGGCGCCGTCGGCCATTAGGAGGAAGCCGGCCCAGACCAGACCGAACACGGCCAGTCCCGAGGCGGCGTAGACGACTGCGGACAGCGCGGCGTCGAAGGCGTCGAGCATCGCCTGCTCTTGCGCCGACTTGGCCGCCGTCGCCACGAGGGCGACAACGACCAAGGGGCTGACCGTGAGTACAGGACGCATCAGTTCAGCCCCCAACCGAGCAGCGCGAACAGCTCAGTCAGTTCATCGCCAATGACCACGGTCTGGGTGGAACTGGTCACTGATGTCGGAGCTTCGAGCGCTTCGTAGGGTGCGTCCGCGGCGATACTCGTCGCGAGCGCCAACTGCTCTTGTCGATTCCGCACATGGGGAGATCGCTGCGAGACCTGCGCGCCGATGTAGGCGGGATGGCTCACATTGAAGGTGGCTGTCTCGGAGACAGCCTCGCCCGACTCCGGGTCAACGGAACTGAATGTCCGCGAGTGCTGTTCGGTGCGCGCCGGATGATGAGTGAGCCGCACAATCGGCGGCAGCGGGATGCTCAACTCGGCATCAAACATGGCGCTGAGCGCGATTTCGAACGTTGTCTCTTCGTTGCCAACCGCTAACTCGAACTGCTTGGTCCCATTCACGACCAACGGAATGCTGGTAGTGGACCCACCAGCACTAACCCGGATAGTGCCCGTGACGGTCTGCACATTCCCGGTCAAGACAGCCTTCTGACTGATGTTCACGTGACCGGTCACGGTCCGCAGGTCAGCGATCTCGTCAACGGTGGCGGCGCAGTCAGACTGGATGTCGCCTGACACCTTGCCTGGCCGCCATTCGAGCCTGGTCACCTTCAGGTCGCAGAGCTCACCGTTAACCGTCGGCAACGGATGTGGCAGCTGCGTTCCCACCAGCGTGACCGCGTCGGCCTGGGCGTAGTCGTCAGTCCACGCGAAGGTGAACGACGGATGTTCTCCGTCCAACACGAGTTGTTGCGTTGACCGCTCACCTTGGGTGAGTTGAATCGAACGCCTTGCGATGAGCGTTCGCCCGTCATCGCCGCCGAAGACTTGGACGCTGACATCCAGATCGGTTGCCGCCTTGAGCACCACGATGGCTTCGGATGCCGTGACCGCCAGTCGCTCGATGAAGAGCCGCCGACCTTCGACGAGCGGCGACGGCTCGAATTCAATCTCTTCCGGCAGCTGCGGTTGACTCGACGGCTCCTGTGCCGGCGTGATTGACGGCGTGCAAGTGCCGACGCCGAGTAACAACGCCAAGCCCGCCGCGCCGACGAGCGCGGGCCACCGGAGCCGGTGGCCGTTGCTCTCGCGGCGAATTGACTGCTTGGCGTCTTCCAGCTCGCGCTTCGGTCGACGCTTGCGATCGCGCTTACGGAACCAGCCGAGCGGAAAGCGCGGCATCCGCTCGCCTCGGGTTCGCGGGCGACGCGCCGATTGCTCATTGGTCGCCGGTAGCGCGGGCGGCTCCGTGCGGACAAGTTGCAACATTGGCCCGGCGAACCGCCTCGCGCCGACGCCGAAGCGGAGCAGGTCAGCCAACACCGCAGGCAATGGTCGCCCGCCGACCTTGCCCGCGACCATCGCAATCCCCGTGGCGGCGAAGCCGATTCCAAACAGGAGTCGTATGGTCCCAGAACCGATCGGTGCGTAGTGGTAGATGCCGTAGCTCAGCGCCGCAACGGCCGCCAACGCGATCAGCTGCGGGAACGTGAACCAGAGCAAGACTCGATCCTCGGCCTGGACGTGGGTGGGGACTTCGTGTTCATGCATATGACACCTCCTTCCAGAGGTTGGTGACGGCCTAGCTGCCGCCGTCGGTGGCTGGCGGAGCGCCGTCGCCGTTGCTGCTGGATGGGTCGGGGGGCGTATCGACATTGACGACCGGATTGACGACCGCGTCGATCACGAGCTCGACCACGCCGAACGCGACCAGTGCCAGCACGATGCCGGCCAAGGCGGTGAGCATTGCCGTCTTGCCGCGCTCCATCTGGTGCGGTGCGCCTGAGGCGGTCAGATACTGGTAGGCGCCGAAGACGAAGTAGCCAACGCCGACCGCCCCGACCACGCCGAGCAGGATGCCGACGAGGTTGGAGATGGTTTGGATCAGGTCACCCATAGGTGTGTGTCCTTTCTTTGGACTGGGGTGATGAGAGATGACAGTCCTCGTGGGACGTGGTTAGTAGTCAGCACATGGCGCCTCGCCTCCGTTCCGTTTCGTCAGCTGCTCTGGCTGCGCGGTGCGCGGCCAGAGGACTCGGTGGTTCCATTACCGGTCGACCCTGAGGTCGGGGAGGTTGCGGCGCTCGTGCTGGTCACAGTGGATGCTTGGCCAGTTGCCGCAGACCTCGCTGCGGAACCTCCGCCTGCCATCGCGACGAACGAGGCCGCAGAACGAGCCATGTTCGTCGGCAGTGAGAAGGCGAAGTAGAGGGTGGAGAGCCAGGAGTCGAAGGTGTTGCCATTGCCGAGCATCGACGGCACGCGGGTCGCCAAGTAGATGAACCCAACCGCCATCAAGAGCTTCCAGACGAGGTCGCGGGCAGGCTCGAACGGACCGATTTCGGCGAGTTCCGCCAAGAAACCAATACCCAAAGCGAGCGCGATCAGCTGCACCGCCTGTTGGGCGACCGTGGTCGCGAACATGCGCAGCCACTGCCGACTCCAACCCGACGTCTGCGGCAATATCCAGAGACCCATCGCCGCCGGCGCGAGCGCCAGCAGCAGGTCAATCAGCGCCAGGCGGAGCACCATCTGGAGCAATAGGTAGAAGCAGAAGACGGCGTAGATCAGATAGATGAATGCCAGTAGGAGAGCGATGCCGACCGAGCCGGACTTGACGGCGGTCAGAAGCGTGTTGACCGGGGCGAGCAGCAAGTCGGCGGGCGTGACGTCGAGCGTGGCGGCGATGAAGCCCGATACGGCGTGCGCGAGGTCGATGACGAGGGCGCACCACCAAAGCGATGCGGCCGCCGCGACCAATCCCAACAGCAAACGAGGAATCAGCTCGCGCCAAGTGGAGCCGCGGCCGCCGAGTGGCTCCTCCAGGATCAGCGAGAGCCCAATCCAGCCGATGATCAACGCCAGGGCTGCGGAAGTGATAATCCAGACGGCCAGCCATGCCTGCTGGACGAGCGCGTGTTCGTAGGTAAGACCGGCGGGTGTTCCGGTGATGATGTCCGACATTCGGGTCTACCTCTCACACTGTTCGAGGTCGACGTCCGAGAACTGTTGGAGCACCCCACAGAGCGCGCCATGCACGCCCTCGATCGCCCAGACCGCAGCAGCCCGCGCCCAGCGGGAGGGATTGAGCGCGCCCAAAATCTTGTTGAAGATCCCGCCGGGTTGGTGCTCGGGAATCGTGATGTAGAACGTGGTCGGTTCGGCATGGCCAACGGCTTGCGCGGCCAACACGAGGAGATAGGTGCGTTCGGGATCGAGATCGGGTTGTTCGTCCAGGCCCGGATAGTCGAAGTCGTACTCCCAGCCCTCGTCGCGCTCGTCCTCACCGCCGTTGATGCGGTAGATCGAGGTCAGCCACTCGCCCGTGTCCGCGTCGCGGATGCCGTAGGTCAGCTTCGACAGACGGAGATTGAAGATCGGCCGAGCCCGAAACTCGCCTTTCTTCTTCCGCTCAACGAAAGGCTTCTCTTCGTCGTCATTGACGATCACGAGCGGCTCAATCGGCGGCGGCGTCTGCGCCATAGCCGGTTGCCAGACTGGGATCGCCACAGCCAGAACCGCCAGCAGGCCGCCAAGAGTGGCTGCCCGACGCCTGTCCCTACACCAATTCCATCGCGTTCGCATGCGGTCTCCGTATCGAACATAAGTGCTTATCGATGGTTCGGAGTGTGCATCATCAGCGCCAAGCGCAACAGGGCGCATAAGGGAGGTCACGCGTGACCCCCCTTATGCGCCCTGTTCACTGCAACTGGTTCGTGTTGTGATGGGCGTGTACAGCAATCTGATCGCGTGGGGAATCGGACCACTGACCCGATCTCCAGCGCTGGACGGGGCGAACGAGGCCTCCAGGTGCCTGCTGGGGACGAGACCAGGCGAAGGGCATGTTCCCACCGCGTGGGGAGATTGACCCGCCAAATGGGGAGGTTTGGACATGAATCAAGCTGCAAACACGGGGGTTGGCGGAGCGGAATCGACGCATCCCGACCGGCCAACTGTGGCCTCCGCGACACAACCGGCTGACGAGGCGGAGCCGGAGGACGAGCGAGATGTTGGTCTGATCGAGTTGTTGCAGTCGCTGGCCAACGAGCACGGCAAGGGGCGGGCGGCGGAGCGCTTGGGCGTCGATCGAAAGACGCTCTCGGGGGCCCTCAGTCGGGGACGCTTGACCCCGCGGCTGCGGAGCGCCCTGAAAACAGAGCGGTTGGCGACCGAGCGGGCCGTGGCGGATGACCTGCAGGCACGAGTGCAGCGGCTGGAGGCGGCCCTACAGGACCTGCGGACGCAATCGGCCGATGACGTGCAGTCGCTGCGCACGCAACTGGCGACTCTGGGTGAGGAACTGCAGGCGGTCAGCGCTGTGGCAAGCGAACCCAATCACCTAGGCGCAGGCGCTGCGAATGAACCAGTCGGCGTCCACACACCCCGTCGCATATACCCCCAGTTGGTCACAACCGAATCGGCGCTCGATGACGAAGCGGTGTACGGCGCGGCCTGGCCCGTGGTCCTCGATTGGCGCCGAGAGCGGGCGTCGTTCAAGCGGCACTGGCCGACGCTCTCAGGGCGCGAGGCCGAAGTGCGGATGTTGAACCTGGCAATCTGTTTGGTTGAGGAGCACCAGCTGACGCTGCCGCCGCAGCAAATGCCTTGGGACCAGTTCCAGCGCCGTGATGCCCTGGTCCGGCTGCGTGGGCGGCTGGCGGACGCGCGAACGGATCTGCGTCGGGCGCGACGGCGAAGCTGGCTGCTGCGGTTGGTCACGCTGGGCTTGCGTCGGCGCTGACCGATGGCTCTGACGCGCCTGCTGGAACGACGGCGCACCAACACTCACATGTGCTGTCTCGGGCTGGGGTGGGGCCGGGGCGCCCTCCTACAGGACTGCACCCGCACTCGTATCGGGAGCAACGACAGCACTGTGGTGATTCTGGTGCTGGAGCGGCCGACGCCGGCACGCGCCGCCGAGACGTCAACCACCCTGTGATCCACTACACATGTTCTTGGCCAGTCATTCAACGAACTGAGCCGCTGCGGACTGGCAAATCCGTCCGCACGGGTGTACTACTGAAGACTCTGTTCAGGCTTTGTCCAGCATTTCCTGCCTTGAAACGCTGGAGGGTTCGTCTCCGACCCGTGCCTGGCCCGTGGGATTTGAGGTCTGCTCTCCCCAGCGCCGGACTCAGTGTGGGACAGACGCGCACCCGCTGCGTGGAGTGGTCACGGGATTTGAGGTCTGCTCTCCCCTGACTGCTCGGAACGCGGGTCACGCCAGAGCGATGCGCACCACGCCACGTGTGTGCATGTGCGTCGGCTCAGGAGTCCACTGGCAGCCGCGCCGGTATCGCGCCCGCTGCCCGTTACGACGTTCCAATGATCGAGCTCTCCGGATGGGCAGCTCGGTCACTTCGTGTCCACACGAGTCCGTAGATCAGCGCTGATCCGACTCGCACCTCCCCTTTTCCACGCTTCGACTTCCACGTGTCACCGGCATCCAACCGTGGGCGAAGCATGTCCATCTGCCCGACTCCAATCACCAACTGCGCTGACCGTCCGTCTCGATGCCGACGCCGGTCTCCTCCTGTCAACCCAGTTTCCACCCACTCATTCACGCACTCTCGTCACCACTCGACACCTTGGAAAGGAGTTCCACGATGAGAGATTTCCACACGCCCACGGCAACACAGGGTCGTTACGTCGGGCCGGATGCTTGGCAGATTGCCGGACGGCTGCCGCATCGAGTTCGGTTCGAGCGCGGCTGGTTTCATACCGCGGCGGTCTGCCACGGCTCGCTCGACGACCGCCTGTCGTTCCGACAGCGGCCCGACGGCGGAGCGATCGACGTGCGTTGCCACACGGCTGGCTGCCAGCGACAGCGGATCATCAAACGGCTTGAAGAGCTGATCGGCGAGTCGATCTGGTCGGCCTACCAGCAGGCAGAGACGATCGCACCTGCGACTGAGCCTCCCGCGATGGGTCGGCGCCGACTCAGCTTGAAGGACATCCGTTTGCTGGTCATCGGGGCAGTCTTCGCGATGTTGATCGCGCCTCTGGCCGTTGGCTACGGAGTCGAGGTCGTGGTGCTCAACGCCTTCGGTCTCGGATGGGCGGCGATCCTGTTCTGGCGGTTTCGACAGGTTCGCCAGCAGCGCAGTCATCGCCGTCGCCCCATCAGAGGCGGCACCTCATGAACGCCACCACCAAATCGGTGGACATCCCGGCGCTCAAGCGGCGATACCCGCTAGGTGATGTCGTCGAGGCGTCGGGCGTCAAGCTCGTTGGTCGAGGCCGAGTGCGACAGGGCGTCTCCATTCCACGAGGAGACGGCGGGCAGCTTCACCGTCTACGCCGACTCGCAACGCGGGTACTGCTTCGGTTGCGGTCTCGGCGGCGACGTTCTCGACTTAATCCAGCGGTTGGACGGCGTCGACCTGCCCGAGGCGATTCGTCGTCTGCAAGGCGGCTCTTGGGAACCGGTCGAACGGCCACGTGATTCCCTCGACCACCGGCCAGCGGAGCAACCGTTTGCCCGCGACCCCCAGTTGCTCACCGCCGCGACGCAGTTCTACGCAACGCAGCTTCGGCAGTCATCGGAGGCGATTGGCTATCTCGCTTCGCGCGGCATCGACCTCACAGCAGCGCAGCGCCTTGGTCTGGGGTACTCGACTGGCCACGGTCTCCGTGAGCACTTGCGGTCACTCGGTTTCAACGACACTCGATTCCAGTGGGGCGGGTTGTTCACTGACCGTGGCGAACGGTTCTCTGGGATGATCGTCGTCCCTGAGATTGTCGCGGGACGTGTCCACTGGCTGGCAGGTCGATCCGTCACAACTGATGCGAGACAGAGATTCACTGCTTTGCCTGGCCCAAAACCGGTGCTCGGACTCGGTCGATTGGCACACCTGGCCGATTGGATCGTCGTCACCGAGGGCCTCTTCGACTGGCTCACGCTGGCCAGTTGGGGCATCCCGGCGGTCGCGGCGCTTGGTACGCAGGGCTTGGAGAAGGTCGGGGCTGCGCTTCGAGGACAGCCGCGCATCTTCCTCGCCTTCGACTCGGATGACGCAGGGCGAACAGCAGCCGTTCGACTGCGTGAACTGCTCGGCGAGCATCGCTCGCGGGTCGTCGAGCTGCCTGACGCCTGCCCCGTGCTTGGACACGGGGGCGTCAACGACGTTGCCGACCTGGCGACTCACCCTGAAGGTCACGCCGTCTTCCTCGATTCGCTGAAGCGGACCGCTCGCGTTCGCTGAGGCAACCACCCATTCAGCCCCTATTCACGAACGGAGGGTCACTGGACCCACACCTGATCGTGCCCATGGCACGACATCCACCCACCCCATCTCAACGCTCAACGAAGGAGCACACCACCGTGAAGAACGGTACTTCCATCCACACCAACAGCAACGGGACGCGCCCGACGAACGGCGCGGCACCCACCATCATCAACCACCTCGGCAGCGAGTCCCACTGGGACGCGTTGTCGCCCAACGTCAACGAGGCGCTGAGGCAGCCGCTCGACCCCGCGCTGGTCTCGGAGCGCAAGGGTCGCGGCGGGCGGCGATTCTCGTACATCGAGGGCCACACGGCGATCGACCAGGCCAATCAGGTCTTCGGCTACGGCGGTTGGGGCTACGAACTGGTCGGCGAGGTGACGCTGCGCGAGTTCAAGTCGGGCGCGGCCTACTCGGCAACCGTGCGCGTGATGGTGCCGGGTGCGCCATCGCGGACCGACGTCGGCTTCCAACCTGTGTCGGACGACTCTGCGGAAGGTCACGAGACCGCCTACAAGGGAGCCGTCACCGACGCTCTCAAGCGCGCGTTGCGCAGCTTCGGTGACCGCTTCGGCAACGGCCTCTATGGCGATCCGCCGACCACGTCGGGTCAGAGTCGACAGCAACCGCAGCACCGCCAGCCTCGAACCGAGCAACGGCCTGCCCCGGCATCAGACGGTCGCTCGTCTCAGTCGAACGGAACGCGTCCTCGCTCGACCGACTCAGACGCCCGCAACCTGCGCGCGCAGTTGATTGACCTCAGCGCCCAACAGGGCTTCTCGGAGGAGCAAGTGCGGGCCGCGGTCTTGCGCAAGACGGGTCGCGACCTGGACGAGCTCGGCGTCGACGAACTGACGCCGCTGATCGCCTCCGCCGCCGACAAGTTGCAGCGGCGACAGAGCTAACGCACGTCGTTTCCGCTGCGAAACACCCACCTGAGCAGGGCTGCCTTCCATGCGAGGGCGCCTGTCCCCGACTCGATCGGGGAGCCCCGCTTCTCTCTATCGGACAGAAAGGAATCGACATGTCCGACCACACCAACCCGAACCCCTACAACCGACCGATGGCCAAGTTCACCGACGACGGCAAGCTGGAAGTCCGCGCCTCGGCGTTGGGACGATGCCGTCGAGCGCTCTGGTACTCAGCGACCGAGCAGCCAATCAGCAACCCGACATCTCCCGAGTCGCTGACGATCATGGAGTCCGGCAATGCGCTGGAGCCCGTCGTCGTTCGCGCGATGCAACGGGCCGGCTGGGCGATTCAGCCTGAGGATCGCGACGCGCCTACCAGCGTCTCGGTCGAGCTGGGCGACCACCTCGTCATGAGCGGACATCCCGACGCGACGGGCTTCCTGCCGAAGACGCCGGCCGAGATCATGGCCTTCGACGAGTTCCTCTTCGACGACGAACGCACGTTGAGCCCTGATGACGATCCCGTCGTGATCGAGGTCAAGACGCGCGGCCCGGAGGCGTTCAAACGTTGGCAGACGCTCGGCGCAGAGCGCAGCCATCCTGACTCGGTGGCGCAAGCCGCCTGCTACTCACTCGGTCTCTTCGGCGAGCACCGCGACGTGGTCATCGCCACGCTCGACACTGGTTCTCGGCGGTGGGACTACGAGGTAATCCCGGCTGAACGAGTCGAGGTGGCATGGAGTCGCGCTGGCGCACGGCTCAGCGAGCTCACCGACCACTTCGATGCCAACGGACCCGATCCTGACGTGTTGCCAGACCACGACTTTGAGGCGACGGATTGGCAGTGCCGCAGCTGTCCTTACCTGGACACGTGCCAGCCGCCTGTCCAAGAGGCGCCTCCGGCAGAGGCATCCGCCGACGCACCGGCCGAACCCGTCTCCGACGAGGAGGCGCAAGCCGCGCTGTGGCATTACGAGGAGATCGCGGAGCTGGTCAAGTCGCTCAATGCCGACAAGCGCGAGTCGCTTGAGACGCTCGAACGCTGGCTCGCGCCGCAAGGTGCGACGAAGGCACAGCTCGACGGTCGTGACAAGACGCGCACGGTCGGGATGGTAACCAGCAAGCGCTACAAGGTCGACCACAAGCGGCTCAACGAGCTGCTCGACCCAGAGCAACGAGCTGAGATCGTCACTGAATCGCGCTCGGAGTACCTCCGAGTGAGTTCATCGCAACCCTCACCGGCATGCAAAACGAGGCCGCGTTTCCAACCAGGGACGCGGCCTCTTCTCGTTTCCAAACAGGCGAGGGACGTTCCCTCGTCGCAACACGCTCTTTGAAGGGGGCACACACGATGGCACACACCAACAACCACGTCACGCTGCTGGGCCGAGTCGGGACCGACCCCGAACTGCGCAGCACCAAGTCCGGGACGGCGGTCGTCCAGCTCAGGCTGGCCACCGACCGCTACTCCAAGTCGAACGATGGGCAGTCGGAGACCGACTGGCACTCGATCGTCGTCTGGGGCAAGACCGCCGAGGCTGTCGCGCGCTACGTCGCCAAGGGCGACCGCGTCCACGTCACGGGACGGCTGCAGCAACACAACTGGCAGACCGACTCAGGCGAACGCCGCTCGCGCACCGAGGTCCACGCCAGCGAGGTCATCTTCCTCGACTCACGCAGCGACCGCAACGGCCACGACGACCGTGAGGAAGGCGGCGACTCGCCCTTCTAACGGACTCCCACCGCCAACCCGTCCGCTTCGGCGGGCGCCACTGAGGCCGCGTTCTTTCTTGATGACGCGGCCACTTCTCGTTCCCACACCAGAAAGGAACTCTGGGATGAACACCGTCCAACCCGACCTGTTCGCACCCGCGAACGATGACCACGACCGGCCACGGCTAGTTGACAACGAGCGACAGGAGCTGCTCACCGCGTTGCGCCAGAACGTCTCGCTGCTGAGCGAGCTCGCGATCCGCTACGAGGTCGAAACGCGGCCCGAACGCTCTCCCGAAGCGGAGCAAATCGCGACCTCGAAGCAGGTATTCGACTTGCTCCGCGCGGAAATGACGCCGCTGGCGCAAGAACAGGTCCGCGTGCTGTTGCTCGACCGCCAACTGCGGATCGTCGGTCAGCGCACGATTTATCAAGGCAACGCCTACTCGGCCATGGGTCGGGCTGCCGAGGTCTTCAAGGCGGCGATCGTCGAGTCGGCGCCCAGCCTGATTGTGGTCCACAACCACCCGTCGGGCGACGCCACACCGAGCCAGAACGACATCGATCTGACCAAGGATTTGGTCGAGGTCGGCAAGCTGCTCGGCGTCGAGCTGCTCGACCACGTCGTCATCGGCGACGGGACCTTCGCTTCGATCAAGAACGGAGGCTTCCTCGACTGACTCCGTTCGCAACCCCAACCACACCCAGTTCAACGGAAAGGACGAGCGCCATGCTCGATACCCCAACCATGCCTCCCGATGGAGGCGACCAGCTCTACACCATCTCGGCCGGCGGCTTCTCGGCGACGGTTGACGCCTTCGCTCGCGACGAACAGACGGAGGGACTCTGGTTCCTCTCGATGCTCGGCTCGCAGACCGCGGTCAAGGCGATCTGGGCAGCGCTGCTCAAGCAACCGCCCGAGGCCGCCTTCCTGATTCGCGGCGCCGATGGCCTGCCGCACTCCGGCGGCTACCAGCGCTGCCTCGTGCCTGAGGAGACAATCGGCACCTGGACGACCAAGATTGCTCGACTGCCCTCATCGGGCGGCTGGCAGGCGATGGTCTACACGAAACTCGCCGAGTTTCGCTTCGAGCGCGATGAGTTCCTGCTCCTCGCGCCCGATGAGAAGGCCGCGCCGGCGCTGCATCGACGCTTCCTCGACCGTCGTTCCCATCTGCCCTTGCCGCCCGACTGGGCTGATTGGCTCTGGCAGACCGGGTTGAGACACGAAACGATCGTGCCGCTCGAATCAGTCGGAGTCGCCGCCTATCGCTGCATGCCCAACCACGACCTGCTTCGCGAGGAGTTGTCGCAAGCCGTCGCCTCCGGGCGACTTTCCCTTCCCAAACACACCGAGTCCGCAATCACGAACGGAGGTTCCCGATGAGACTCGCTGCCCAAGCCAAGGGCGGGTTTTACCCGACCCCGATTCGCGTGATCGAGCTGATTCTCCAGCTCATCGCGCCCCAACGCGCCAGCCTCGGACGGGGTGCAGCACCGCAAGCGCTGCGGCTGCTCGATCCCTGCTGCGGAGCCGGCGAAGCCTTGAGTGTCGTCGCCGAAGAACTGCGCCGACGCACCCGCCTCGACGTCGAAACCTTCGGCGTCGAGCTGCATCAAGAACGGTCGTCGTTCGCTCAGCAAACGCTCGACCACACGCTCGCGGCGGACATCTTCCGCTGCTCCATCGCCAACCGCGCATTCAGCCTCTTGTGGCTGAACCCACCTTACGACCATGACGCCGAGGACAAGCGCACCGAGCACGCGTTTCTGACGCAGTGCTCGCGCTACCTCGCGCCGGACGGCCTCTTGGTCTACATCGTTCCGCGCAAGAGACTTCGAGTCTCGGCCAGATACCTCGCGTCGCACTACTCGCGGCTCAGTTGCTGGGCCTTCCCCGAGCCTGAGCGCGAGGTGTTCGACCAGGTTGTGGTGATCGGCGAGCGCAAACACGACACGTTCCCGGACGCCTACGCCGAAAGGCAGATCGCTCGCTGGGCCGATGGCGATCTGGAACCGTTGGACGATGCTCGCTACGCGCAGTATCGACTCGAGGCGGAGCCAGCCGGCGAGGTGCTGTTCACCACGCGAACCATCGACCCGGTTACGGCTGCCGCTGAGGCACGCCGTTCCGGCTTGTGGCAGAGTCCGCAGGTCACCGACGCGCTCTGGCCGCAGGAGGACGCTCGCACCCGACCGCTGATGCCACTGCGTCGCGGGCACCTGGCGATGCTCGTCGCAGCCGGCTTCCTCGACAACCTCGAGTTGGAGTCGGGCGATAGCCGCATCCTGGTCAAAGGTCGGACGGCCAAGGAGATGGTCCTGGTCGACGAGACGCCTGACAAGGAGGTCTATCGCGAGCGCATGCGGACGACCGTCGTCGCGCTCGACCTGCAGACCGGCGAAATCACCGACATCGACGCCTAACCCGCCCAGCCCGCTCATCTCTACAGGTGAGCCGTTCTCAGCCTCGAAGCCCAGTCGTTCTCAGTGGACGACGGGGCTTCGTCACGTCCATCACCACCAATCAGTCCACGGAGGGGCCACTCACCATGAACCACGAGGAAGTCGTCAACCTGAACGACTTGGACCACCACACCTACGAGCAGCTGCTGGGCCGCGCCATGCACGACATCCGCGAGTCGCTGGACGAGCGCATCAGCCGCGATCAGATCGAGCGCGTGCTGCTGAGCAGCGAAGCACATCCCTACGAGGTGCTCGAAGCGATTCAGCACTTGGCGCTGATCGTTCTCACTGACGAACCGTGCCCGTGCTGCGCCGACTTCGACTGTTCGGAGGCTCACAGCTCCGCGACTGAGATCGGGAGATCAGTCCGAAACGGAACACTGACATGACCCAGGCGACCCAGTGCGGCTTCTGCCGCGAACTGTACGAAGTCGGCGACCTGAGCCTCACGCCCGACGCCGACGCGTTCCCGCTCAACCAGTGCTCGCTCTGCGCTCGGCAGGAGGCTCGCGGCTGCCGCGAGCGTGCCTACCCGATGTTCGACCGGCGGCTCGACAACCCAGCCATCGTGCTCGAAGAGAGGAGCAGCGTCCTCTAACCAACACCCAGCCAGCTCACCTTTACCGGTGAGCCGTTCTCAATCCCGAAGCCCCGTTGTTCCCAGTGGACGACGGGGCTTCTGCACGTCCATCGCCTCCAATCAGTCCACAGAAAGGACATCCAACTATGAACCTCGGCGAGGTCATTGACACCTACCGCGACGCCATCACCGAACGTGTGATCGCGTCCTACCCACCGATCTATAGTCCCGCCACCGACGCGCGCCCGATGCCGCGCCTGCTGCGCTCGCCCTTGGGCGCGCAGGAAGACGCCATTCGTAGGGCGGTATCGCTCAACTCGCAGCGCGGCACGACCGTCGTCGGCGAGATGGGCACGGGCAAGACATTCATCGGCACGGCGGCTGCACACTTGGCCGGCTTCCGCCGCGTGCTCGTCCTCTGCCCACCGCACCTGACCCGCAAATGGAAGCGCGAGATCGAGGACACCATCCCCACGGCTCGGGGCGTGATCGTCTTGTCAATCACCGACCTGGAGCAGCTTCAGCGGCTCTCGACGGTCGGTCCGCTCTACGCCGTCATGTCCCGCGAACGGGCCAAGCTCTCCTATCGCTGGCGACCGTCCACAATCGAACGCCTCGCCGTTTCGGATGGCAAACTGGCGCGGGACCCCGCATCAAGTGCGGGGCAGGCCAAGGAGACCGGCGAGCCGCTTCGCGTCCCCTGCTGCCCCGACTACTTCGCGCAGGTCGTCGACCGACACGGCGTCCCGCTCACGGAGACAGCGCTCAAACGACGCAAGCTGCGCTGCTCGGAGTGCGGCTCCGCGCTTTGGCAGGCCGACCCGACTGGGCCGAAGCGATTCCCGCTTGCCGACTACGTCAAACTGCGGATGCGGGGCTTCTTCGACCTGCTGATCGCGGACGAGGTACACGAGTACAAGGGTCGAGGCTCGGCCCAAGGCGTCGCCGCTGGCGTGCTCGCCGATGTCTGCGGGAAGTCGCTCAGCCTGAGCGGCACACTGATGGGCGGCTACTCGTCCACGCTCTTCCACCTGCTCTACCGGTTCTCGCCCGAGATTCGCTCAGAGTTTGCGCGGACCGAGGAGTCGCGCTGGATTCAGCGGTATGGCTTTCTTGAGCAGTCAATCGGCAAGGCGGACGACGATGACGCCGCGGACGGTCGTTCCAGCAAGCGGCGCAGCTACCGCAAAGTGGTTCGCGAGCGGCCCGGGCTGGCGCCCTCGGCGTTGTTCCATCTGATCGGCAACACGGTCTTTCTCAGGCTCGCGGACGTGGCCTCGGGACTGCCGGGCTACCAGGAGCAGGTGATGCTGTCGTCGCTGGACTCCGAGCCCGACCCGAAGGCCAAGTCGCCTGAGGACGCGCCCTACTCGCAACGATCGGCCTACGCCGACCTCGAAGCGACGATGCGAGCTGCGCTCAAGTCGGCGCTGTCGCAGGGCTCGAAGCGGCTCTTGGCCGCCTACCTGCAGTCCTTGCTCGCATACCCCGACGGCTGTACGCGCGGCGAGACCGTCCTCGATCCCGAGTCGGACGAGGAGAACATCCTCGTCCAGCTTCCGCCGCTTACCGAGGACAAGCTCTACCCAAAGGAGCAGGCGCTGATCGACCTCGTCGCGCAGGAGCGTATGGCCGGGCGACGCGTGCTGGTCTACGTGACGCACACCGGCACCCGCGACATTACCGGTCGGATGCAAGCGTTCTTGACCGAACACGGCTTCGGTTCGGCAGTGATGAAGGCCGATGCTGTCGCGCCCGACAAGCGAGAAGCATGGGTCACGAATCAGGTGGCGCAGGGCATCGATGTGCTTATCTGCCACCCGCGACTCGTGCAGACCTGACTCGACCTGATCGACTTTCCCACGATCTGCTGGTTCGAGACCGACTATTCGGTCTACACGATGCGGCAGGCCTCGCGGCGGTCATGGCGGATTGGCCAAACGCGTCCCGTCAAGGTGGTCTTCATGGCCTATCGGAACACGCTTCAGGCCGACGCGCTCAAGCTAGTGGCGCAGAAGCTGCAATCCTCACTGGCAGTCGAGGGCGAACTACCCGACGACGGCCTGGCCGCCTACGGCGATGACGGTGACGACCTGATGCTGGCGCTAGCTCGCAAGCTGGTCGCCGGCGAAGAAGATCCCGACGCCGAGGCGGTCGAGGACATCTTCGCGCAGGCACAACAGGTCGCGGCCGACGCTGAGTCGCTCTTAGTCGACGATTCCTGGCGACCGGTAGACCCGACTCCAGAGGTTCCGACAATCATCGAGTTGTCGAGGGTCGAAGTCGAGCCGGCGGTGGCGGCAATCCCGTGCGGCCACCACACGAGAGTCGCACCGCAGCAGCGAGACCTGTTCAGCTGGGCCGAGTTCCTCTCGGACGAACCGACGCCGACCAAGCGCCGCCGTCGGAAGCAGGTGCAACCCTCGACCTCACTCTTCGAGTGGGCGCTCGAACAAGAACAGCAGGCTGGCCTCGCTGCTGCCGGCGGGTAGCGGAATGGGGGAGGTCGTCGCGATTGCGGCGGCCTCCCCTAAGTCCATGTGTGACCATCTTTTTTCGTGCCCGCGACCGACGTGACTCGTTGCCGACTCATTCGTGGTCGGACATCAGGCCACCCTCAGTGCCCGCTGCGCTTCCTTCGTTACCGGTGGCTTCCTGCATCTGGTCGTCTTGGGTATTGCCCTGGACGCTGTCTGCTTGCAGACTGGCCGAGGTCTGCAGTGGCTTGAACGAGAACGTGTCTGAGTAGAGCCACCTGTTCACAGTCGCGCTGAGATAGAAGAAGTTGTTCCCGCCCGGACAGAGGCGGCTGCTAGAACCGGCTGGCAGAAAGCAGACGTCGACGTAGTAACTGCTCGTGGTCTTGATGTGTTTCACCGTGATCTTGCCGAGGAACCGTCTTGTTTCCATGCCGGCTCGGCCGTACACAGGGGTCGATGTTGTCCAGTTGGTCAGTTTCGTGGTGTCAGGTTTGTAAAACCGCGACGTGGGTAGGATCCGGCTGCCGCCAGTCGGCCTGAATGCCAGCTCCATGTTTCCCGAGCTCAGCACTCTTGCCTCGACCCGCCCGGTCACCCTCGGCGGCGACTTGACCGTGACCAACAAGTCCTTGGAGACGCTCAGCGTTGTGTGCTTGGTATCGGTCGCCACCACCCTGATGGTCTGGGTACCGGCCGTCTGCTGACAACTCACCGTGGTCGGACTCGTGCGCTGAGCCGTCCCACTTACCGTCACTCGGTAAGTGCCAGAGCCGCCGCTGACCCTCCACCTCACCGTGACTGAGCCACCGGTCTCGCAACTGGTTGGCGAGACTGAGGCCGTGAGCATAACGGGTTGCGGCAACTTGACCGTGACAGACAAGTCCTTGGAGGCACTCAGCGCGGTGTGCTTGGTATCTCTCGCCACCACCCTGATTGTTTGCGTTCCGGCCGTCTGCTGACAGCTCACCGTGGTGGGGCTGCTTGCTTGAGACCCATCCACCGTCATTCGGTACATACCAGAGCCGCCGCTGACCCTCCACCTCACCGTGACTGAGCCACCGGTCTCGCAACTGGTTGGAGCGACTGAGGCCGTGAGCGTAACGGGTTGCGGCAACTTGACCGTGACAGACAAGTCCTCGGAATCGCTCAGCGTCGTGTGCTTGGTATCGGTCGCTTGGACAACGATCTTCTGGGTGCCGGCCGTCTGCTGACAAGGCACTATCGTCGGACTCGTGCTTTGAGCTGTCCCGCCCACCGTTACTCGGTAACTGCCAGAGCCACCGCTGACGCTCCACGTCACCGTGACCGAGCCACCGGTCTCGCAACTGGTTGGAGAGACTGAGGCCTCGATCATGACTGGTGTCGGATTCGTCTTCCGAGTCACAGAAACCCAGTTGGACCTGCCGCCCCGATTGATGGCCTGCACTTCGAGTTTGTAGCCCTGGTCAGCACTCAGACCCGTGAACTTGTGAGTTAGAGGGGGAAGGTTCGGTCTAACGGCCTGAGCGTTGTTGATGCGCACTTGGTAGCTGGTTGCACTGGCAGCCGAATCCCAACTTAGGGTGAGGCTATCGGTGGTGGCGGTCACCTGGAGGTTCGACGGATCGTCTGGTGGGTCAGGCAGCGTGGCTTCGGCCTTCCCATTCCAAGCGGATGCACCCCAAGCGTCTCGCGCTCCGACCTCGAGCCGGTGCTGACGTCCAGCAGCCAACCCGCTGAAGATGTATGTGTTTGTCTTGGCCGAGCCCACGACCATGCCGCCTCGCCTGAGGTCGTACTGAGTCGCGCCGGGCACGGCGGTCCAGCTGAGCTTGATTGAGCTCTTCGTGATCGCACTCGTTCTGAGACTGGAGGGGACAGTCGAGCAGGACGGCGTCGTGCTTGATTGCGAGCCAGCCTGGGCCCGGTCCGCTGGTACCTGACTCGGCCCATCGCCGCTCATCGAGCCGCCGTCGGTGCCCGGTCCGTCACCGGTGTCATCGGGCGTGTCATCGAGCCAGTTTTGTGCCGGCGGCGCCTCGCCAGCGGATGCACGATCTGGCGATGCAGACTCCGCAGTTGGCAACGTAATCTCGAACTCGGCGCTAGAGCGCCAGTTCCCAACTGTCGAGTTGGTCTCGATGTAGCGAGCGCTTGGCAGCAGCCGCGTTCCGCTGGTCAGCAGGAGCCCAACCTCCACTAGGGACGGACAGCGATCATTATGCAGCTTGGCCGAGAGCCGGCCGATGTTGTAGCTGCGGCCGCCGATCGAGGCGGTCATCGCTTCGCTCTGCTTCCACCTGAGATCGGTCATCTGAGGGGGATCGGCGAAGCGTTTGCTCGGGGAGCTCACGGTGCCACCCTCGACGCGTAGCTCCAGCTCGATCCGGTTGTCAGACATGCGCCGCGCCCAGAGCTTCGCCTGTACCGTGCTCGGTGGCTTGGTCACGGTCAGCCTGAGCCGTTCTGTGATAGTCAGCTTGCGATCAACAGCGTCGGTGGCCTTGACGATCACCGTCTGTGTCCCAGCCGTGTCCTGACAGGTCACCTTGGTGGATGAGCCGGTCTTGGCCTCTCCATCGACCGTGACCGTCGACGTGCCCGAACCGCCACCGACAGTCCACTCGACCGTCACCTCGCCATCCGTCTCGCAGCTGGTCGGTGTGGCCGACGTCGTCAGTGTGAACGTCGGCCAGGTCACCGTGAGACTGAGCGTCTCAGTCACGGTCAGTTGCGTGTTCGTCCGGTCAGTCGCCTTGACCGTGACCGTTTGTGTCCCAGCCGTGTCCCGACAGGCCACTTTGGTGGATGAGCCGGTCTTGGCCTCTCCATCGACCGTGACCGTGTGGGAGCCTGAACCACCCGTCACGGTCCACTCGACCGTCACTTGTGCACCGGTCTCACAGCTGGTCGACGATGAGGTCACATTCAGCTTGAGCGCGGAAACCCGCGTGTCATCGTCGGACACGGTCATCGTACCGCTGCTGGAAGTACCCAGCCCATAACCAGTGCCGCTGAGCAGCGTCGCCGTCACAACGCTGTCGGACTCTGCCTGTTGATCATCCTCCGTGGCAACGGTCAAGGTGGCCTCATCCGCTCCCGAGGCGATCGTCACCTGCGTCGGCGCGGTGCCGCTGATCATGTCACCGTCCTCGGTCACGGAGAGCCTGACATTCAGCTCTGCGGTCAAGCTCCGGTCGCTCGTGACGGTGAAGCTCGCGTTGTCGCCCTCGTCAATCGGCGACGTGCCCGCGGTGATTGTGATCACGGGCACGCTCGATGTCGTCGTCCGTACCGTCTTGCTGCTCCACTCGGACGATCCTTGCCAGCTCCGAGCACGCACGCGCAGCGTGTAGGCCGTGTTCGCCGCTAAGCCGGTGAAGTCATGAGTGAGCTTCGTCGACGCGAGCGCCTCTGACGCCTCCTGTCCGAGAGCCACGTCATATTCACTCGCACCGCTGACCGCGCTCCAACTGAGGGTCGCGCTGTTACTGGTGACGCTCGAAGTGATCAGACCCGTTGGCTGGTCGGTACAGGTTGTGGCTGATTGGTCGCGTTGCGCATTCAGGGCAGTGGAATCGCCCAACATGAGCCCACCTTCACGACCAGGTCCGTCACTCGCCCCTTCGGGCGCCACCGTCATCCGCTCCAACGTGTTGCCGTTCCCTTTCGCGGACGCGTTCTGTGGCGTCTCGACCAAAGGGATCTCGAACTCCGAGGTCGTGGCCCAGAGATCGACCTCGCGGTTGACCGCGAGCTTGTACTTGGTTGGCGTGATCTGCGTTCCACCTGAGGGTATGAAAGTCACCCAGACTTGGGCCGGACAGACCGTGTTGTCCAGCCAGGCCGAGATCACACCGAGCGTGTAGTCGGTGCCAGCGATCGTCACCGTGTGGACGCCGCTCGGATACCAGCGCGCAGCCTTAATCTTCGGCAGCGTGATGTAGCGCGTTGCCACCTGCAGCTCCGCTCCGTCCGTCGGGCGCAAGCGGAACTCAACCCGGTGATCGGATAGCAGTCGCGCCGCAATCTTGGCCGTCAACGTTTGCGGCGTCGTCTTCGTCACCGTCAGCGTGAGCCGCTTCGTCACACTGGTCGAGTCGCCCTGGTCGGTCGCCACGACCCTGACGGTCTGCGGACCGGCCTCGGCCTGACACCTGACCTTCGTCGATGACCCGCTCTGCGTTGTTCCATCAACCGTGACAGTGGACCTACCCGAACCACCGCTCACCGTCCACTCGACCGTCACCTCATCGCCCGCTGCACACGTGATCGGAGAGGCGGATGCCGACAGCGTCAACACAGCCTTCGCGGCGGTGGTTTGCTGGACCGATGACCAGTTTGATGCGCCCTGCCAGCTGCGCGCGCGGACTTCGAGCGTGTACGTCGTGTTCGGCTCAAGCTGATCGAACTCGAAGCTCAAAGCTGACACCGGGACTTGCTGCGCATAGGCGCCGGTTCGCTTGACGTCATACTGGCTGGCCCCGCTGACTGCATCCCACTCGAGCGTGATGCTGGTGCTGGAGAACGTGCTCGCATCCAGGCCGCTCGGTGCGGCTGTACAGACAGCCTGAGATTGGGACTGCGCAGGCTCTGACCCAGCTGCCGCCATCAAGCTATCTGGGGGCCCGTCTCCTTGAGGGTCATCTTCTCGACTCTGGTCGGAAGCAGAGCTCTGATCACTAGTGCTCTTCACTGTGACTTCGAACGTGCTCGAGGGGATCCAAGTACCCGCCTGAGTGTCGAGCCTGAACCGGTTGGCACTCGGCTTGATCCGCTGACCTTGAGCGGGAAGGAACGTGAACACCAAGACCGAAGGACAAACGGTATTATCAAGCCGTACCGACACTTGGCCCAGTGCGTAGGTCTTGCCGCCAGTTGTGACACTCAAGCTCTCCAGGTCGTCCCACTCACCATCGGTCATCTGCGCCGGCGTGATGTACCGACTCGCAGGCCGAATCTCGGTGCCATCCTTGAGTCGCAACCGATACTCGACCCGATGATCGGCCAGCCGCTGCGCCCGAATCGCCACACTCAGCTTGGTGCTCGGCGCTTGCTTGACGGTCACGGTCACCGTTTCCGTCGTGCTGACGCTGGGATACTTGGCGTCCGTCGCCACGACCGTGAACGTCTGCTCGCCCACTGTGTCCTGACATTGCACCTGGTGTCTGACATATTCCCCATTGACACCAGGTAGCGGTTGCTTGCCGTCGACCGTTACCACTGATTTGCCGGTCCCGCCCCCTCTTGGGTACGTCGAGATCGTCATCTCTCCTCCGGTCACACAACCAGCCGACGGCGCCCTCACAATCAGCCGAATCGGCGGCACGGCCTTCGTCCACGTCGGCACTTCAACCCAGTCCGACGCCTTCCCCGTCGCCTTCGCTCGGACACTCACCGTGTATCTCGTGGTTGGGGTGAGATCGGAAAACTCATGACTCTCTTTGGTATCAGAAGGTTGCTCACCCTCTTGCCCAGGAACCGCAACGCCGTGTTCGTCGACGATCATGACCACGTACTCCGTGGCCCCCTCGACTTCGTTCCATTTCAGCGTGATGGTCGAGTAGGTCTCAACCGCCACGACCCCCGTCGGATCTGGCAACGGGTCATACGCCGTCATCGCCGTGATCTCCCCTGACCAGTCCGACCACACGCCACTCACCTTGGCCCGCACGCGCACCTGGTACTCGGTACCCACTGTCAGTGCACTCAACACCGCGCGCTTCTCCTCGACCGTCGCCGACTCCCATGAGCCACCTGCGCTCCGGTACTGCACCTCGTACTCGCTCGCCCCGTCCACCTCGTCCCACCTGATCGCCATTGCCTGCGTGCTCGCGAAAGTCTGCTCCACGCCACTTGGCACCGATACCGGGATCGTCGCCGGGAGAGAACTCCACGCCGAGCGTTTCGTGCCTTCGTACACCGCGTGCACGGACAGGTCATAATCCTTGCCGCCCGCCAGCTTCGTGAACTCGTAACTCGTTCCTTGAGTCACAGGTACCTCTGCACCGTCGCCCAAGCGAACCACGTAACCAGATGCCCCAGACACTGCGCCCCAAGACAATGTCGCGCTACTTGGAGTGACGGAATAGGAAAGATCGAACGTGGCCGCCAACATTGGAGCGTTAACCCTCTCCCCCATGACTTCATTCACCACCAACATCGCGCCAACCCGGTACGTGCGTCCTGCCTGCAACGCTTCTGGATTCTTCTTGGAATTCGCAAACGTGTGCGTGTATCGAGGGACATTCTTAGGACTTTGGGATTCGAGACGTTTGATGAAGGACGTACCCTCTGTGCCGCTCACGCGTTCATCAAGACGCAAATCATAATAGAACGAGATGTCCGTCGCACTAGCTGTATCTCTTTCACGCGCGCCATCCTGACTGCCCCCTACCTGAGACACAGCCGTTGATACACTATTGGAGGTGGTCGAAACCGTTGAGATTGTCAGAGCATGTACGATCTGTTTCTTAGCCTTTGACCAAGTGGTTCTGGCACGTACCTTGCGGACGCGAACGTGAATGTTGTAAGTGTAGCCGACCGACAGGTTTGAAATCAGTCCATAAGGATTCACACCGTCTGGGGGCTGTGTGACATAGATGGATCCAATAGGAACACCACTTGAATCGCTGTGCCGCAGGTCGTATCCCATCGCGCCGGTAACTCGAGGCCAAGTCACCCTAAAGGCACCTCCATTCGCTGTCGCTGTTTGTGACACGTTCACAACGGTAGGATGCGATAACGTGGTCGTCGTCGCCCCTCGACCGTCCGAAGCGAGAGCGAATCCAGCCAGCGGTATGTGCGCGCCGCTTTTTCCTTCACCTTCTTGGCATTTCACTCCTCCCACACTCCCTGTTTTGGAGCTAAGAGCACCTTCAGTCCTGGTGTTTACGGCTAGGTACACAAGGGACGCAGAACCCAGACCCGTCACTGACCAGGGCACATCGACAGTGCTGTCCTTGGCTGAACCGCACGTCAAGGCAGTCGTGTTGAGCTCTAGCACCAACACTTTCGGAGGTGTGTGCACAAAACTCGGGATATTGGTGATGTTACCTGTCCCGTGGTCACTCTCCACTCCGACCCACTGTACCACGTCACTGGAATCACATTTCACACTGAACTCAGTTTGACCGTCTGCATCCCGCCAAGTGATAGCGCCTACAAGGCGCACTTTCGGGTTGTTGAGGGTTCCGCCGGCCGCTCTCACCGACACCGACAGCGTTCCGCCCGTCCAACAATACCGAGGGCTGATGCTCGCGCTCAGGCTCGGAGGGGAACTCACGACCTGACCATTTTGTTCCAATCTGGCTACCAAGAAGGTAGGGTCGCCCTCGGTCTGGCTTGATGCCAATGCAGGAGCTCCATCGAAGTTCCAGGTATGAGGCTTGCCGGATTGCCCGATACGCATTCCTTCCCAACGAATGTCCCCGCTGGTGAGACCAACAGCCTTGTATCTGGTGGGCCAGGCCGCCACTGGACTGGGATTGTGGACTGGATCGGCCGGTGGCGTCTTCATCGCTGCGCTAATCGTCACCATCGGCAATAATGAGCTTGCCGTCCTCGGTAGGTCCATCTGGCTCAGTAGTTTCCATCCGATGCCCGTATAGTAGCCGAAGACGGCCACCTGCGACGCATTGTGAGCGGCTTCAGCGATACCATCGTCCCAATGTATCGTGAAACTCAACACATTGCCGTTGATGGCTGGATTCATCGCTCTCGAGTCTTTGCTGGCGCCGACCGGGTACCAAGGCACACGCACTTTAGTGATTGCGTCAACGTGATAAGCTTCGTACAGATCGCGGTAATCACGATCTGTAATCGTTTCCTGATTCTGCGGCCGACATTCGCGATCAGGAGCATTATACATCAATGCATAGTGCTGATCAGTAGGATCTGGATCTACTAATGCTGTACCCGTTCGATGAAGTTCCTCGCAAGTCTTGTAGTCACTGAGGCCTAACACATGTCCAAGCTCGTGGAGGATGGTAGAAGTATTGACTTCCCCTTTGTCGCTCAATGCGATCGTCGAATAGTGGTTGGTGTGATATGTAGCGTCTACTCCGGGTCCACTTACCATGAAGAGTTTGCGAGGCGGGGTTTCTTGCTTGTCGCTCCAATAGACCCCACCTTCACGGGGAACTCGCCTCACGTAGACATGCACGTCCCTGGCTTCGGTGTTGCTGGCGCACGTATCTGTACTTGCCGAGGGTTCAAAATACTCGAACGGACCCCCGGCACTGCCATTACTGTCTGTAAATTGTTTCCAAGGCCATGCCATGGCCCAGCTATCGACTGCGAGTTTTAGCTTGGGGCGTACTTCATCGTCGTCAGAGCAAACGATCGTCGTCATGCCGTCGATGACGCGTTGATTCAGGTGGACTGTGCGTTCTGCGGTGTTTGCGTCTTCATGCGCGGGCTTGAGCGTTATTTCAGTATCTGACCGGGCAGCGCCGTAGTTTGGGGGTGTCTGCGACGCTTCTTTTCGCTGTACTGGGATGGCGCTCTATATTGACGACGAGTCCAGTTCCAGGCCGAGGATGCCGAGCGCCAAGACCATCCCCGCAAAGGCTGCGGTGAGTAGTGATCTTCTTGTCATGGGGTTCGACGCTGAGGTATTTTGCCCAGGGAGCCTACTAGTTCATCAACGGCCGCTGTGACGGGGTCTGGGCTGGCCTGAGCCCCTTCGACAGCGCTCAGGGCCTCAGGCCACCGCGCATGCAATGCCCCGTCATCCTCGTATACCGTGATCCAAGCATCTGTGCCTAGCAGGCCGTATCCGTTGTAGACGTCCCCACATCTAGGATTCGGGTCGTATTCGGCACATGAAGGCTCCGCCCTGCTACCGACGACGATGTCATAACTTGCGGGAGCTGTCATCAGCCTGCCGTCGACCCTGTAGGTTTGACCGCGACGGAGGATGTCTCCGGTCGATCCGTACTCGAGGATCACGTAGATCTCAGTCGTTGTTTCGGCAATGTTGCCGTTGGCGTCGGTCACGGTTGCACGGACCGTCTTCCAACCTGAATCGACCTGTGGATCCACTTCGTACCGGCGTTTTCGATCTGGTTCCCCAGGAGGCCAGATGGACGTACCCACCGAAGCGTCCGCACATCCGACTTGCGCCACGCCTGCAGCCCCTGTGTAGTCGCGTTGTGCGTCGTTCGTTTCATGGTCGATGACAAGCGTGTATGGCGCCTGACCGCCGCTCACTTGCCAACGCAGGGGCACGCTGGACACTCCCCCCCACCCGTAACTCGTCCACTTCTGAACCCAGTTGCCATCTTCGTCCCGATGGGACTCGCCTCCCAGGATTTCCATCGCGCGCCTGGTCTCGCAGATTTCGGGTGCGGACAGGGTCAGGGTCAGCGCGGTGGTCTCTTCAGACTGTTGCTGGGGGAGCGGAGGTGCTTCGTCGGCCGGAGAGGGCGCAACGCTCGCACCGGTTTGTCGGCCAATGCCGGCCTCACGGCCAATCATCACCCCAACTACAGCCACGATCGCGGCGACGGCCACAAAGCGGGACATATTTCGCAGGCTCAAGCGGCGCCAATGGTCCTGCATGTCGCGCTCCTCATGGTGTGGCGTGACCCTAGCACATCGGGCGAGAGGAAGCGTGCGTGGTTCATCATTTGGGAGCCGGAGAGGCTCAGGTGGTCTGTAGCTAATCTAGGGCCTGTTCACTCTATTTCGTCATGAAGTGGATGCATGCGAGGGGGATCTGGTTGAAGTAGACGTGGGCGAGTTTGTGGTAACGATTGTTGATCCCGCGCAGTCGTTTGGTCCGTCCAAAGTAGCGTTCGGTACCATTGCGCGCGCGATAGGCGACGCGGTTAAGCGGCCAAGGCTTGAGCCGATTCGACTTGGGCGGCGCGACCAGCTCCCAACCGAGTTCGGCGGCCAGCGCGCGCATCGCATCGCCCTCGTAGTCGCGGTCGGCAAGCAGCTGCGGCTGACCAGATATGGGGCCGAGCCGCTCCAGCAGCCAGCGTCCCCAGAGCGCGCATCGCCCCAGTGGCCCGGCGTCAGGGTCATGATCAGCGGGAGGCGGTCTTCTAGCACGATGGCATGCAGCTTGGTCGTCAAGCCCCCGCGCGAGCGTCCAATCGCCTGGCGCCCCCTTTTGTTTGTGGGCGCTCCCGTCCCATCCTGATGGACCTTCACGATCATGCTGTCGATCGAGACCCGCAGCGGTCTGTCTGGCTCACGTTGATCGAGCTGCGCCTCCAGTTCGCCTCGCTGTAGCTCGGCGAAGACCCGCTCCAGCACGCCCTTGTCCATCCAGCGTCGGCCGCGCATGTAGACCGTGTGCCAGGGACCGTAGCGTTCTGGCAAGGCGCGCCAGCTACAGCCCTCCTTGGTCACGAACAGCCAACCCTCCAGCACCTGTCGTGTGGGCAGATTGCAATTCCCGCGCGGAGTCGGCATGAGCGGCGCGATCTGCGCCCACTGCGCATCGGTCAGTTGCATACTCCCATTGGCCCGGCCGCCAGACCGTTCTTTAGCTCAGACACAAGTCCCGATTAGAGTGAACAGGCCCTATCGAACCCTGTTGGGAGTTCACGGACGAAGCAAAGCCCTCAGGACTCCCGGGGGCTTTCTTGTTGAGCCGGCCTGGGCGCTAGGTCTTGCGTCGGTGCTTGGTCTTGGTCTGTGACAGCGCTGAGCCGGCTACCGACTTCTCGGCTGCCGTGCTGTTCTTGTTGCTCAAGACCTTGGATGCCTTGCTTGCGACGTTCTTCGACGTTTGTTTTTTGTGGGCCACTATTTCCTCCTTTCCTGTTCCGAGCTTAGCACGAATCTGATCAGGCGAATATGCCGTCGGACGTTTCGGATTTCATGGAGGCGAGCTATCCAGAATCGTCAATCGGTCCTAGCCAGTCGATACGATTCGGCACCTGATTTCGTCGCCCAATAAAGGGAGGCAACTGGCGAACCACATTGTCACGCTTGCTGATGTGATGGATGTGGATGGCTTCGCCTGACTCAGCGAACTCCGAATTCAACAATTTTGCTGCATTCTCCGAGTCGACATAGATATCTAAGGGCTGTTTGCCAGATTTGCCCCACTCCTGAATAGCAATCTTGGCCAGCTCGAAGACCCGATGTGCCTCAGAACCCCCGTCATCTTCCCGCTCTCCCACCGATCCCTTGAACTCAATGTCCGTTGAATAGACCACCGCTTCAATGAGACTTCTCATTGGTCCAATGAAGATTGGAACGGCCCCTTCTGCCGGCCTCGGTGCTCTTGTCAGTGGCGTCATGTATGTTTTCTCCTTGTGAATCACGCCGCATTGCGGCGTCCACTATTCTCCGAACTGCGGATTGGATGATCAGTGACGGGCCAATCCTCGCGGAGTGGCCCGCCTGACCACGGCTTAACGCCGAACGACCCGGGTTGACGTCTTCACGGTCACCCTGATGGGGGGAACCCTGACGATTCGAGTCGTTCGGTAGATGGCTCTGCGCCGTCTAATGGCGCCTCCATTCCGTACTACAGGGTCGCTTCCGTTCCTGACGGGAGCGGCCCTCGCTTGTTTCACTCGCCGGCATCGACAATCCAGCAAGGCCAAAATGCAGCAGCCAGACGGCGCAAAGCGCCGATTGACCACCAATGGTTACGTGGGTATGGTTAGAGAAGAAGCTCTCTCGGGACCATACCCCGGATTCTGAACGGTCACCGTTGGCTCGGTGGCCGTTCTTTGTGTCTGGGGTCAACCTTAGCGCAGTATCATTCCAGATACGAAAGCACTTAATCACCTGTGCAATTGATGAAGGCACTGTCTGACCTCTAGCAGGCTGCTGAAGAATGAACGTGTGAGATCATGCAAGAGCTGTTGAGCCGATAGTCGAGGGAGAATAGCGATGCGTGGTAAGGCTGAGCGACAGGCGACGTTGATGCTGGGCTTGACGCCGGACGGGTTCGTCCCGAAGGATAATCCGCTGCGGCGGATCAAGCCCTTGGCCGACTCGGCGTTGGGGCGCATGTCGCCCCTGTTCGAAGAGATCTATGCGGACCACGGCCGACCTTCGATTCCGCCTGAGCACCTGCTCAAGTCGAGCCTGCTGATGGCGTTCTACACGATCCGCTCGGAGCGCCAGTTCTGAGAGCAGCTGCGCTACAACCTGCTGTTCAAGTGGTTCCTCGACCTCAACAGGCTGCCCCGTACCTGATGCGGGGTCGAGGACGAGCCGTTTCATCCAATGACGTTCAGCAAGAACCGCGAACGGCTGCTGGAGGCCGATGCGGCGCGGGTGCTGCTCAAGGAAGTGGTCAGGGAGGCGCGGCGGCGGCGCTTGCTCTCAGCCGACCACTTCACGGTGGACGGCACACTGCTGGAGGCTTGGGCCTCGCACAAGAGTTACCGTCCGCGCGACGAGCAACCACCCAGAGGCGGCGGGCGCAACCGCGACGCCGACCCCCGTTCAAGACGGGGGCAGGCTTTCCAAGGCGAGCGCCGCAGTCGCGAGACGCACGAGTCGACCACCGATCCCGAAGCACGGCTGTACCGCAAGGGCAAGCAGCAAGGTGCGCAACTCTGCTACCTCGGTCATGTGCTGACTGAGAACCGGAATGGTCTCGTCGTTGATGTCGAACTGACCGAAGCCGACCCCTGGTCAAGCCAGGGGCAGGCGGCTACGCCGAGCGCGAGGCGGCGCTGGCGATGCTGGAGCGCAGTAGCCTGCCCCCGGCTTGAACGGGGGTCGCCCAGAACGAACAAGGCCGGCGCAGCGCGATCGACGGTCGCACGACCCGACATCCGGGGTACCGCCAAAGCCAGCGTCGGCGCAAACGGGTCGAAGAGGTCTTCGGCTGGATGAAGACCGCCGGGGCCGGCTGCAAGCTGGGCTACCTGGGCCGGGCCCGCAACAAGTTCTGGTTCGAACTGACCGCCGCCGCCTACAACCTCACCCGCCTGGCCAACCTCGAGGCGGCTCCGGCGTAGCTGAACGGCGCGGTCGCGGCTTCAAGCATCGAATCCAACACTCGAGAGCCCGTCCGTTCACTGACCAGACCTACGCGCGATCTCCGCTCAGCGTGCGTTCACTCGTCGGCGATGGCCAGCCTGGCGCCTGCTATCCGTAGTTCAGCAGACTGCTAGTGCCCAAATTCCACTTCATCGCCGTCACTTCAGTTCTTTCCTGTCTCGACTCTTGGTCATTGCGACCTCAAATCTGCTTCCTACTTGTACTGTCGGCTAACAGCCCTGATCTGTTCTATCCCTGTCCACATTTCCACAGAGAGCGTTGGGCCTTGGGGCGCAGCCGATCTCTGATGCTGCTAGGCTCTCAGGGCGGTGAGGGGGCAGGCTGGCACGCCCGGATCCCACTGTGGCAAGGCATGGCAAAGTCCTGTCCTCTCATCGCCACTCATCGATGTAGACTGCCACTTTCCGATGTTGTTTCCTATCGATTTGGTCCAGGATTGAGTTCCGTGAGCGCACCAAGCGCTGCGACATCTCGAACGCAGGGAGCACGGCAAATCGTTGGAATCTTTGATGAGCAACGACGAACAACTCGATAGCCCGGAGCAGATGAGCGACATGTTCAGCGCAGAGTTGGATCGCCGGTTCGCGGAGCTGATTGAGCCCCTGAATCGCCCCTGGAGCAGCCTCCCCGGCGCTTCGAAGTAATCGACCGGCGGCTTGGGAACACGAGGGCTACGAGTTGTCCTTCGGCCGCAGCGGCCAGTGTGGCCTGCACATGGTCGAAGGCAGCGCCGAGTGTTTCGGACAGAACTACGCCTCTGGCCAGCTCAGAGAGCGTGGCCTGCTGAGCGACCTAGTGTCACAGCCGGATTGGCAGCGCTACCACTACTACGAAGATGGAGCACGAGCCTCTGCCACGCTGGAGAGGCTGCATGGGTAAGCGGCCCTGACCCTTTTGGGAGTCAGACGAGGAGCGCTTCGCTGATGACATTCCGACTCGCTTCCACGCCTCCCGGGCAAGTGGAAAGTGAGTTGGCGGAAGATATCGAGTCACTGAGCGTCAATTCGGATAGCATCCTGCTAGCCTCTCAACATCCAGGGGCGTAGGCTTGGAATCATGGTTACCGCAGAGATACCAGAGAGCGGGAGAGAATCCGATGGCGGAGCCTCTTTGCAGATGGCAATGGGGTATATCTCTTCGCTGTCAAATCAGTACGACGTGCTTGACAGCAAGACGGCTCTGCTCATGGGGGCACAGATAGTCACGCTTTCCGTGGTTGCCGGGGTGGTCACGGCTACAGACATGTCCGGCTTTCTCCTCATTGCTCCAGCGGCAATTGTGTTGGTTGCAGTCTGCATAGGAATGTATGTACTGCGTCCGAGAGAGGTTCTTGAGTACCTCGCCCCATCCCAGCTGATTGAGAAGTATCGATATGGCGGATTCGAAGACAGCGAGATCGCTTGGGTGCTGGTTGAATCAGTCCAGCACTCGGTTGATCGCTACGAGAAACTTATCAAACTGAAGAGAGATGGCGTACTTGCCATTCAGAACTTGTTCGGCGCACTAATCATCACCGTCGTGATTTCGGTGTTGTGCGCGGCTCTCGCGTAGGTTTTCTTGTCCCAGGTGTTGGCGGAGCACTTCTTGTGTCAGGGGCTGAGTCCGGCATTGTGTTGGGTTGGGTCTTAAAGCCCGGTTTCGGCGTGGTCGGAGTAGGCCTCTGGTTTCTCATCCACTCTTCCTCATCAATCCAAGTGCAGCCGTCATTGCTATGTAAGCAGGCTAGCACAGACACCCAGACCATCCTCCGTCAGCAGTTATCCTGACGGCAGAAGGCGGGACGTATACTAAGGTTTACAATCCTCCTCTTATGGGCTCATCTGTGATACCAGCAGGCTCGACCTGAGCAGGTGCTCCGGCGGAATCGATGGCCGCCCGTTGTCTGCGTAGATCTGGTCGAACAACGGAGACATTCGCCGCAGGGCCCAGTCCGCCAAGGGCTTGATCCGCCTCAGCGGGTGATCCTTGGGCACGAACACGTCCGGCGTCAGCGCCATCATCATCGTCGCCTGTCGCTCAGTCTCACCGCGCATCGCAGACCTCATTCGTCAATCGGCTCAACACCTCCCGCATGATCTCGCATACTCTTTCAGCAGCCTGCTAGATTCTGGCCTTCTTCGGAGCGCAGGGTCCAAGGGTTGCTTCTCGGTACTGGAACGAGCCGTAAGTGTTGAGTCTCGTAACGGCTGGGAACAACCAGTTGACCGGATACGTCTTCCAAGAAGCGGGCAAAGATACGGCAGCGAGGCCAATGGCGAGCGAGTCGGCAAACCAGTTTTGTGCTCTCAAGTGACCGGCGGTCTTCTCCACACCTCAACCAACAGATACTCCTCTTGGATGAGTTCCATACTGGGAATTGGGTGTCCGGCTGGCACCGATCGGCTCTCCGGTCAACTCTGTCAGCTAGGCGGCCTGATGAAATTTACAACCGCAGGCCGATACTGCCGCGTTTCTCCTTGTGGGTTCGTTGAGGGGGAAGGCACAGCACTCGCTCGGCGATGAGTCCGAACCGCTACTCGTTATTCCGGCAACAGGCCTGCAACGCGATTGGTTCACGTCTCGCTTTTCTCTCACTTTGCGATCGTTGGCCGGGTCACGTTAGTCACGCCCCTGCGAGCGTTGAGGTACAGGCTGACAACAGTGAGCCCGAGCTTGTGGCGAACCCACTCACGTATGAGGCCTCAAACGATCGAGCGTCGCTTGAACCCGTGGCCGGGAGGTTGATTTACGCCTGCCTTTCAAAAGGGCGGTCTTGGAGAGCTCCAGAGTCCGATTCAGATCGCCACTTACCTCAATTGAAGAACGCTCTGCAGCAAGTCTCGACCGATTGCCCAGAACTCGCCATGACCCAGGATCGCAGCGAGTTAGTGGTCGTGTAGAGCTGCCAGCGGCCATTCACCGTTCAAAAGGCAATCAGGAAAGCTGTTCCGAGCGCCACGAAATGCTGGCGGTTCTTCAAACACAGGCTTCGATGACCCGCCAAAACCACTCTGATGGCGCCGACTTCGCGCGGCGCTTGGGCGGGTTCCAGGCACCATCAGCCCATGACTAGTTGCACATCGCGCGTCTCAGCACCGGTATCGGCGAGCAACTGCTTCTCTGACCACGATTCGCTTCCTCTGAATCGCGAACGGCATGGCAAAGGCTCACTCCTGGGAAACTGGATCCAGGACCACGGATTCCGAGAACCCTCGCGCCTGCTGGTTCTGATTCACAGGTCCAACAGGAAGGTCAACTCGAAGGTTCTTGATTTTGTCGGACTTGGTGGAGCTGGGGGGACTCGAACCCCCGGCCTTTTGACTGCCAGTCAAACGCTCTCCCAACTGAGCTACAGCCCCACCGATCGCGCTTTTGCGCGGATCTCTAGCCTACGCCCGACGTCGGTATTGCGCTAGCACCTGACTGCCGTTCCTAGGTTTCCTGGTTTTCGCCCGATGTGCGCCGGCGAACTGCGCTGCGCCGACGTGGGATTTACCCTGCGCTAATCGGGTTTGCGGTTGCGATTTGTCGCCTCGACGACAGCTGCATACATTAGAGGTGCGCGCGGCGGGCGCGCGGGGGGCTAGGCCATGCTCGACCGACTCCGAAATTTGTGGGCGGAACGACCGGCGGTCATAGCGGCCGCGGTGATCGCGCCGATCACGTTCCTCGTCACGTTGTTGATCCTCTTCGTCGTGGTCGGCGGAGGTGATGACGACGACGGCCAGAGCGCGAGCCTCACCGAGGCGACTCAGGCACAGGCCGATCAGGCGGAAGAACAGGCTTCACGCGCTTCGTCGCAGCAGACCACGGTGATTGTGGAGACGTCCGCGTCCGATGAGCAGCAAGATTCTGACGGCACGGGCACACAGCCGTCGGCGACGGATGAGGCGCAGTCGACGGATCAGGATGACGGGGCGACACAGGATGAGGAGCAACAGGCCTCTGACGATCAGTCCCAGGCGTCGGAGCAGGATTCGAGTGAGAGCACGGCTCCAGAGACGGTCGGCGGTTGGGTCGTGCAGGCGCTCGATGAGGTCTTGGAGGAGGAATTCAATCTCGATGAGCTGCGACACGGCACCGATGGAACGGAAGGCGGGATTCTGCCCATCGACAACGGTGTGGTGGTCTCCAGCTTGGCCGAGCAACGCACGAGCTGGGAGTTGATCGTGCCGTCCGCGAGGCTGAAGAGCAGGATTGTCGAGGTCGGGCGGACCAACACCGGGGCGATGGGCTCGCCCGATAACCCTTACGTGGTCGGATGGCTCACCTCGAGCGCCGCGCCGGGCGAAGAAGGCAATGTGCTGCTGGCGGGGCATCGCGATTTCGAAGACCGTGATGGCAACGTCGGCACAGGCGTCTGCTGGGAGCTGGTCAATACGGTCGCGGGTGACCAGATGCTCGTCCACGACCAGGAGCGCAACATCTACTTCGTCTATACGGTGACTGAGGCAGCGACCGTCAATCCGAGCGATCCTGGGGCAGGAAGGTATCTGAGGAACACGGACGACCCAGTGATCACCTTGATCACGTGCGAAGGGTCATTCAACGCGGACACTCATCAGTATTCACACCGACGCGTGGTCGTGGGCGTCCTCGCTGCGGTGGCCTCGCCTGACGCATAGGATCTCGAGGTCGATCGGTGCGGCGTGCTGGTTCGGCGATCGCCGTTGGTTGTCGGCAGTTGAGTTGGTTGCTCAACGAGGTTCGCTTTAGGCAGCCCCGGCTGTTCAGCTTGGTGCTCGTGTTGTTCACCGGGCTGGTCGCGCTGGCATTCGTGGCGACCTTGAACATTGGCAGTGATAGCGTTTCGGGAGAAGTGGAGTCTCCAGGCTCGGAAGGCGCGTCGGTCGCCCAAGGCGGCTCGGAGCGACCGGTCCGCTACGTCCCCTACAACGGGTTGGCCAACTCGGAGGAAGGACAGGAACCGCTAGTCAGTGACGCGGCGGATGCTCCGAGCGAGCCCGAGGTGGTGTTGCGACCGTGGTCGGAAGTGATGCATGAGCCGCTCGACGAGGCGGAGCTGATCTACGGCACGGACGGGTCGGAGGGCAGCATTCTGCCGCTCGACAACGGCGTGGTGCCATCGAGCGGGCCGCGATTTGTGACGTCGTGGGAGCTCATCCTGCCGTCGGCGAAGATTCGTGCGGCGGTGGTCCAGGTGGGATTGACGCCGTTTGGTGCGATGGGTTCGCCCGACAATCCATTCGTGGTCGGCTGGTTCAATCAGTCGGCGGTGCCGGGCGAGCTCGGCAATGCGTTGCTCGGTGGACATCGTGACTATGAGGATCGGGACAACAACATCGGTGTCGGCGTGTGTTGGGAACTCGATAGGACCAGAGTCGGCGACCAGCTGATCATGCATGACCAGTCGGCTCATCGGTACTACGTCTATGACATCGTGGAGATCGCGACGATTCGGCCCAACAGCGACGATGCGGTGAGGTATCTGACCCAGACTCGAGAGTCGGTGGTGACATTGATCACGTGCACGGGAGATTTCGACGACGAGTCGAACAGCTACGAGGAACGGATCTTCGTGGTCGCTCTGCTCAGCGCGGTGGCCGCGCCGGATGCTTGAGTCCAATCCGTCATTCCTGCCGCAGGGCGGGAATCTCGATCTGAAGGGGGAGTGCAGCGTGCTGCTGGCTGCTCTTCGGATGCTTCGCTGGTGCTGGAGTCGGCAAGATACCCGCGGCAATCGGAGACCTTTGCATAATCTCTTTCCTCCCCCTGCAGGGGGAGGTGCCGAAGGCGGAGGGGGTCCTGCACCGCCAAGCCCTATCTGGTAGCTGCGCCAGCAGGAACCCCTCAGTCGCTCCGCGACAGCTCCCCCTGCGAGGGGGAGCAAATGAATCCAAGGCCTCCGGCAATCGCGGGTATGACGAATTGTTGGGCGCGGGCCTGACGAGTTGTTCTAGTGCCTGTTCACTCTATTTCGTCATGAAGTGGATTCAGGCGAGGAGGATTTGGTTGAAGTAGACATGGGCGAGTTTGTGGTAGCGAATGGCGATCCCGCGCAGTCGTTTGATGCGGCCGAAGTAGCGTTCGATCGCGTTGCGGGCGCGATAGGCGACGCGGTTCAGCGCCCAGGGCTGGCGGCGATTCGACTTTGGCGGCGTCGACTAACTCCCAGCCGAGTTCGGCAGCCAGCGCGCGCATCGCCCTCATAGGCGCGGTCGGCGAGCAGTTGCGGCTGACCAGATACGGGGCCGAGCCGCTCCAGCAGCCAGCGTCCCCAGGGCGCATCGCTCCAGTGGCCCGGCGTCAGGGTCATGATCAACGGGAGGCGGTCTTCCAGCACGATGGCGTGCAGCTTCGTCGTCAGACCTCTCCCCGGTCAAGCCGGGGACAGGCTGCGCGAGCGTCCGATCGCCTGGCGCCCCTTTTGGTAGGTGCCCCGGTCCCGTCCTGATGGACCTTCACGCTCGTGCTGTCGATCGACATTCGCAGCGGTCGGTCTGGCTCACGTTGCTCGAGCTGCGCCTCCAGTTCGGCGCGCTGGAGCTCGGCGAAGACGCGTTCCAGGACGCCCTTGTCGATCCAGCGCCGTCCGCGCATGTACACCGTGTGCCAGGGGCCGAACCGCTCGGGTTAGGCACGCCAGCTACAGCCCTCCTTGGTCACGAACAGCCAACCCTCCAGCACCTGTCGCGAGGGTAGATTGCAATTTCCGCGCGGTGTCGGCATGAGCGGCGCAATCCGCGCCCACTGTGCATCGGTGAGTTGCATATTCCCATTGGCCCGGCCGCCAGACCGTTCTCTCAACTCTGGCAGAAGCGCCGATTAGAGTGAGCAGGGCCTAGGCGCGGGTTTGGATGGTCTGTTGCTGGTGGACTTTTCCTGGTTTGTTTACCAGTATTGGCGGCGCTTTCCTTGCTTTCTTGGTTTGCTGCTTTTGCTTTTGGCTCCGCTGTGCCGCCATTCGGATGGGTCGGCTGATCTCTCGACCGCGACCGCGCAGACCTTGTATTCGGGGATGCGTGCGACCTCGTCGTAGACGTTGTTGGTGAGCCAGTTGGCGGCGGAATCGGCGAGTCGCACGAACGGCACGAAGATGGCGCCTTCGGCGACGTCCTCGGTGACGAAACTGACGCCCTCCAAGCGACCGCGTCGGGAGGCGACGGTGACCGTCTCGCCATCGTCGATCTCTAAGCGCGCGGCATCGGTGGGATGGATGGCGACGCGGAGCTCGGGCCACGAGTCGACCAAGCCCTCGACTCGGCGCGTGATTGTCCCTCCGTGCCAGTGGTAGAGGACGCGTCCCGTGTTGAGGATGAAGGGATAACGCTCGTCTGGCGCCTCTTCTGAGGGTGGGAGTTGTCGGACGGGGATGAACTTGCCCAGTCCGCGCGGGAAGGATTCGTCGTAGAGTCGCTCAGTGCCTGGATGGTCCTCGGTGGGACACGGCCACTGGATGCCGCCCTCTTCGTCGAGTCGGCGATGGGAGAGTCCCGACATAATCGGTGTGAGCGAGGCGAGTTCGTCGAAGATGGTTGCGGCACTGTCGTGGTCGAAACCGTGGGTGGTCACGCCGAGCGCGGAGGCGGTGCGCCGAGCGACGTCCTGCACGATGTCCCAGTCTGGTCGGGTTTGGCCGACCGGCGGAATCACCTGTCGGACGCGTTGTACTCGACGCTCGGAGTTGGTGAATGTGCCTTCCTTCTCGGCGAATGAGGCGGCTGGCAGGACGACGTCCGCCATTTCGGCGGTCTCGTGCAGGAAGATGTCTTGCACGACGAGGAAGTCCAGTTTTGCGATCGCCTCTCGGGCGTGGGCGAGATTCGGCTCGGTGAGCAGCGGGTTCTCGCCGACGATGTACATGCAGCGAATGCCGTCGGTTTCGGCTTCCGAGAGAATGCTCTCGACCATGTCGGTGGCGCGCAGACCTTCGGCGGGTGGGAGGTCGGCCTGCCAGACTAGGTTGAATTTCTCGAGCACATCGGGCGTGTAGCGCTGGTAGCCGGGTAGGGCGTCGGGGACGCAACCGGCGTCGCCCGCGCCTTGCACGTTGTTTTGTCCGCGGAGCGGTGAGACACCGTTTCCGACTTTTCCGACCTGTCCCGTGAGCAAGGCGAGATTGAGCAGTGCGGTCGCGTTGGCGGTGCCGTTGGTGTGCTGAGTGACGCCCATTCCCCAGATCAGGCAGGAGCCGCCGGGACCGTCGTCGCTGGGACGCGGTTGCGCATAGGTGCGCGCTGCGCGGATCAGGAGGTCGGTGGGTACGCCGGACATCGCCTCGACCGCTTCGGGCGTGTATTCGTCCAAGTCGCGTAACCAGTCTTCGTAGCCTTCGGTGCGTTCGGCGATGAATTGGGTGTCGGCGAGACCTTCGTCGAGGATGACCTTCGCCATTCCATTGAGCACGGCGACATCGGTGCCGGGATATTGGCGCAGCCAGAGATCGGTGTGGTCACAGAGTTCGATCCGCTTGGGATTGAGCACGATCAGCGATGCGCCACGGTCGACGGCGGTGCGCATCCTCGACGCGGCTACGGGATGGTTCGACGATGGGTCGGCGCCGACCACGAAGAGGCAATCGGCCGCTTCGTAGTCGCTGTAGCTGTTCGATGTCGCGCCGGAACCGAGCTGTGCGAGCATCGCCTCGACCGAGGGCGAGTGACAGAGTCTGGTGCAGTGGTCGATATTGTTCGTCCCCATGACGGCGCGGACAAACTTTTGGAGCATGTAGTTGTCTTCGTTGGTCGCTTTGGCCGACGAGAACGCGCCGAAGGCGCCTCGATGCTCGGCGAATTTCTCGGCGACGAGTGCGAGCGCTTCGTCCCACGACGCCGGCTGGAGCCCGTCGGGTCCGCGCACGAGTGGCGTGGTCAGACGGTCGGAATGATTGACGAACGCGGTACCGAATCGGCCCTTGACGCAAAGCAGACCCTTCGACGAGCGGTTGTTGGGGTCGTCATCGACGTGGGTAAGGATGCCGTCCTCAGCTGTGATCCGAATGCCGCAGCCGACACCGCAGTATGGGCACACCGTGGACACCGTGGTGGCGCCGGCGGCCGGACGCTTGGGTACGAGCGCCTCGGTCGGACATGCGGCGACGCATGATCCGCACGAGGTACAGGTCGACTCGCCCAGCGGCTCATCGGCGAACGACGCGATTCGCGCCGCTTTCCCCGAACCGGCAATCCCGATCGCGCCGATGTGCTGTCGGTCGGAGCAGGCCGAGACACATCGCCCGCAGAGGATGCAGTCGGTGGCGTCGAAGCGATAGAAGTGATTGGACTCGTCCACGTGGTCGTTCGCGCGAGCATTCCAGCGCGATGTGTCGGCTTCGTGCGACGTGGCGTGGTGTCGGAGTTCGGTTGTGGCTGCGCTGCCGTTGGTTGGGCTTGGGCGGTCGGTCATGGCGAGCGTGAGCTCGAGAATGCCGCGCCGTGCCGAAACGGCGTTGTCGGAGGTCGTGTGGACAACCTGGCCATCGGTCGCTGGCGAGTGGCAGGCCGCAGGAAGTCCTGGGACACCGTCGATCTCGACCAAGCATGTCCGACATGCGCCGAGCGCGGGGCCGTCGAGGTCTTTGCAGAGGTGAGGTAGGTCGATGCCTGCTCCGAGAACGGCGTCGAGCACCGTGGAATCTTCTGGAACCTGATAGGCGACGGAATCGATTGTGATCTCGACCGTCTTCGTCGAGGTGGAGGTGGTCATCGGATGCTCCCGCCAAACTGGTGCCTGGCCGATGTGATCGGATTTGGTGCCATGCGGCCGAGTCCGCAGAGAGAGCCGTTGACCAGCAACGGAATCAATTCCTCGACGTCATTCCAGTTGCCAGCCGCGAGCGCGTCGGCCATGCGTCCGGAGCCTTCTCGGCACGGAGTGCATTTGCCGCAGGACTCGTTGGCGTTGTAGCGCGCCCAGACATTAAGTGCGCGCTCGATACCAAACGACTGCGGAATGGCGATGATCCCACCAGCGCCCAGGACAGCGCCATGGTCATCGAGCGAGCCCGGGCCGATCGGGGTGTCGAAGTTCTCTGGGGCGAGGAATCCGCCCGACGGTCCGCCGATCGCCACGCCGGCGAGCGACTCTGTCGGTTGTGCGAGGTCGATGATCTCGCTGACTGGGGTGCCCAGCGGCAGCTCAATCCAGCCACGACGCGCGAACGCTCCGCTGAGTGACAATAGTTTGGTTCCTGGCGCGCCGTCCATGCCTGTTTCGCGGAACCAGTCTGTGCCGAACTCGAGGATGTCGGGCAGATTGGACAGCGTCTCGGCGTTGTTGATCACTGTGGGTCGTCCCCACAGTCCATGCTCGGTCGGTAGGGGAGGCCGCAGTCGCGGCACGGCGCGATGACCCTCGATCGATTCCATGATCACCGATTCATCGCCGCAGACATAACCACCGGCCCCGCGTCGAATCTCGATGGTCAGGCCTTCCAACAGCCCGGCGTCGATCGCCTGCTGTCGGGCATGCTCGATCGATAGGGCCGAGCGGTCGGCCATGCCGTTGATGAACAGGTACGCGTGGTCGGCGCCGATCGCGTGGCAGCAGATGCGGATGCCCTCGAGCAGACGCTGCGGATCGCGCTCCATGAGGACGCGGTCTTTGAATATGCCCGGCTCGCCCTCTTCGGCGTTGGCGATCAGAAACGGCCGACCGTTGCGTGTCGCCGCGCCGACAGCCCCGCGCCACTTGATGTGGGCGGGAAAGTATGCACCACCACGTCCACGCAGATCTGCCGACTGCACGAGGTCGAGGACGCTGGTGGGCGACATCTCGGAGGCGACTTGCCAGCCTCGCCACTGAGACGTGTCAGCGGTCGGCGAGGTGCGAACGGTGGTCAGTCGGGTGAGGCCGCCTGGTACGGAATCGCGAGCGGCAGACCAGGTGTCGGCGTCGAGCGATGCTTCCAATCGGTCCGAGCCCGTGACCGTGATCGGGCTGTCCGACGCCGCTGCGCAGAGGAACATGCACTCGTGCGCCTCGCCTGAGGCGGTGGTGTCGCCTGCGGCGATCTGGCACGACAGCCCCTGGCAGACGCGCACTGAGTCGTCGCGCAGGCGCGACCAGCGGAACTCGGTGTAGCTCGTGGCGACGGCGAAGAGTTCGGCGCGTGGAATATGCAACCACTGCGCCACTGCTTCGAGCGCCGTGTGGTCGAGATAGCCGTACGCCTCGTCGACGAGATGGAGCGCCGGCAGCGCCTGCGTGCGCTGACGCGGCAATGACCTCAGTGCGTCTTGGAGTTCGCTGAGCTGTGACTGTTCTGTCGTCTCGGTCGACACGAAGAATCGGTCCTTCCGCTCAGCAGCCATCCAGGCATCCCAGGACGCGCTCGATACCATTCTAGATACCCTCCGGTTTTACGGATGTCCAGGATTGTGAGACGTGGCCATGACTGACGAACCAGACCGGGCCACTGGAGGATCGCAGCCGAACTCATACGTGGAGGCCCACCTGAAATCGCGACCGGCGAATCGATATGGACCGTCGTTCACCTTCCTCGGCGTGCCTCGGGCGAATCTGCGGCGTCCTGAGACGCTCGCTGGTGCGCGTGCCGTGGTCCTCGGCGCGCCCTTCGACGCAGGGACGAGCTATCGACCCGGCGCTCGCTTCGGACCGCAAGCGATCCGCTCGGCGGACTACATTACTCACTCGGGATATCGACCGCATCTGGGATTGGGTGTCGATCCGCTCGGCGATCTCGGCGTCGTCGACGCGGGCGATGTCGATATGCAGCAGCTCGACAGTGAGCCGAGTCTCCAACGTCTGATGGAGGCGTGTCGGCAGGTTGCTGCGTCGGGCGCGATTCCCGTCGTGCTGGGTGGCGACCACACGATCACCTACGCCACCGCGCAGGGAGTGGCCAAACACCACGGGTTTGGCCGCGTCGCGCTAGTTCACTTCGACGCTCACGCCGATACCGGCGATTCCGACGGCGGTCTGTGGGGGCACGGCACGCCGATGCGGCGACTGATTCTCAGCGGCGCCGTTCGCGGTGATCGCTTCCTGCAGATCGGTCTGCGCGGCTACTGGCCCGACCCGCCAATTCTCGAGTGGATGGCCGAGCAGCGCATGCGCTGGTACGAGATGACCGAGGTGGTGCAGCGAGGTCTTGATGAGTGTCTGAGCGAAGCGCTCGAGCGAGCCGCCGATGATTGCGATGGCGTGTTCCTCTCGGTCGACGTGGATGTGGTCGACCCTGGCATGGCGCCGGGCACGGGCACGCCTGAATCGGGAGGATTGACCTCGCGACAACTGCTCGACGCTGTGAGGCGAATCGGCATGGAGTCCAACTTGCTGGGCATCGATGTGGTGGAAGTGTCGCCACCGTACGATCACTCGGATGTGACGGCGCTGCTGGGTAATCGCGTGGTGCTCGAGGCACTGTCCGGCGTGGCGGTGCGTCGGCGTCAGTCTGTGAGTGAGGCCTGAGGCATCGTGTTGGCGTGTTGGATCGCTGCACAGCGAGTGTCTGATATAGAACACCAGTTCACAATATGATACAGTGAACCCGAGGAGGAGACATGGTTACCAAACCACTGGACGTGGAGCAAAATCTGGAACTTCTTCCGGAGGAGGCGGCAAGTGACGGAGGCGACCCCCAAGATGAGCTCGGCAAACTTCTGCCGCAACTAAATTCAGCTCAGGCACTTGGTGACCTCATCGAGCCGCTGGTGTTACGGCTGCCTTCTGGTTGGCGCCTGACCGATGACGCCCTGGTCGAGTTCTTTCTGCTCAACGAACCGATGACATTCGAACGCACGAAGGAAGGACATCTCGTCATCACTCCACTTCCACATGGCCCAAGTTCGGCACTGAGCGTACAAATCTCCCATCAACTCATGACTTGGGTGGACCAAGGTGGAGGCGGCGAAGTGCGCGGAGAGGGAGGCGGCTACAAGTTCGGGCCGACCCCGCCGCCGGACGAAGAGGAAAAACAGGCCGAGCGCGCGCCTGATGTCTCGTGGTATCCGCAGCACGTACTGGACGCCATTCCACTTGATGTCTACGAAGATCAGATGTTGGATATCTGCCCACCGTTTGTGGTTGAGGTCGTCTCGGCAAAGCAGCGAGTCCGGCCGCTGCACAACAAGATGCGCGAGTACATCTCCCACGGCGTGCAGCTCGGTTGGCTGATCGACCGCAAGCGCGGCAAGGCCTGGATCTACCGCGCCGGACAGGACCAACCCGAAGAGCTGGACCATCCAGCGACGCTATCCGGCGAGTCTGTGCTGGAAGGCTTCGAGCTCGACTGCGCCAAAATCTGGCGCTGACGGTCTCTGTCCAATGAGGCCGTTGCTTCATTCACTAACTTCTCATTCCTGGGCGCAGCGCGAGGATGACGAACGCCTCAAAGCGCCTCACTCAGGGATTGGCGCTACCCTACCGACATGAGTCGCGATCCCATGCAATTTGGTGTCCTGCAGTTCTTTAGCTGGCCTGGACGCCGTGTCCCGCTGCCGACCGTTTACGAGCGCGCGCTCAATCGCATCGACATCATGGACGAGTCGGGCTACGACTGCGTTTGGCTGGCCGAACACCATTTCTCGACCTACTCGGTCTGTCCGTCGGTGCATCTGATGGGTATGCACGTCGCCGGACGGACGAAGAATCTACGCATCGGCACCGCGGTGACGCTGGCCTCGTTCTATCACCCGCTGCGGATTGCGGAAGAGGTGGCGCTGCTCGACATCCTCTCGGGCGGCCGTGTCAACTGGGGTGCAGGCCGTGGATTCGACCGCACGGAGTTCCGCGCCTTCGGCGTCGAGGTGGAGGAATCTTACCCGCGCTTCCGCGAGTCGGTGCAGGTGGTCCTCGAGGCCTGGCGACAGGAACGCGTCACCTGGCACGGCGACTATTACGACTTCGACGAGATCGAGGTTCTGCCCAAGCCGTTTCAACAGCCGACGCCGCCGTTTTGGGTCGCCGCTGGTGGTCCCGACGCGATCGATTGGGCCGCGAAGCAGGGCTATTCGATCCTGATGGACCCACATGCCACGCACGAAGAGCTCGGCGATAAGCGACATAACTACTTCAAAGCTCTCGCTGGTTACGGTCACCAGACCGAGGATCGCGTCATCCCGATGGCGCGACTCGTCGCCGTCGCTGAGACCGACGAAGAGGCGGAGCAGATCGCGCGCAATGGCGCCCAGTGGACGATCGGCTCGTACGCCAACGACAAGGTCAGCGGCAACACCAATCCGTCGCGGTCACTCCCCGATGAACAACGGATCGAGCGCTACGCCAATCAGGTCGTGATTCATGGCAGTGCGGCCAAGGTGATCGACCAGCTCGAGGAGCTACGCGAGACGATCGACCTCAACTATCTGATCGCGTCTCCGTTCTCGCACGATTCCTTTGTGCGCTTCACCAGGGACGTGATGCCGCACTTCCAGTAATCGCAGTACCGACCTACCGACATTGAGGAGACTGAGCCAATGGCATACGAACACATCACCGTCGAGCGCACCGGCGATCAGGGTGGCACGATCTGGCTGGAGCTGAATCGTCCCGAGAAGCTGAATGCGCTCACCTTCCCGCTGCTCGCCGAGATGTACGACGCGCTGACCAAAGTTCGCATGGATCGCACCGCTCGCGTGCTGGTGATCACGGGCAAGGGACGCGGATTCTGCGCCGGAATGGATCATGGCGGCGGCGCTCGCGGCGGCGACTTCTGGGATGAGAATCCCGACCCGCTGGTTGGCTCGCCCGCACCCGAGGGTTACCCAGACAACGAGGGTCAGCGGCTCAACTTCCGCTACGAGACGAAGACATTCGCCGAGCTGCGCCGAATCGATATCCCCGTGATCGCGGGCGTGAACGGCGCCTGTGTCGGGGCTGGCTTCGACATGGCCTGCCTGGCCGACCTCTGCGTTGCCTCGTCCAACGCTCGATATCAGGTGGCATACGTCAAGCGTGGACTCTACGCCGACCTCGGTGGCTTCTGGGCGATCCCGAAGATCATCGGCTGGCGCAAAGCGATGGAGATGATGTTCACCGGTCGCTTCATGTCGGCCGAGGAGGGTCACGACGCTGGCGTCAGCAACTATCTGGTGCCGGCTGAGGACTTCGAGCAGAAGCTGCGCGAGTTTGCGCAGGAGGTCGAGAACGGCCCACCGATCGGTCAGAAGGTCGGCAAGTTGATGGCATATCGGACTGCGAATCTCGACTACGAGTCAGCGCTCGAGCTGTCGGGCGGCGTGCTGCCGCTGGTGCAGAACTCCTACGACCGAATCGAGGGCGTGCAGTCCTTCGTCGAGCGTCGAGAGCCCAACTTCAGCGGCTTCTAAGGCTGTGTGAGAGGCTTCTCGGGCTGAGTTGAACCACGCTCCCGCTGGGATGGTCGGATGGGAGACCAATGCGTCCCGCTCCTTTCATCCCCCTACCAGGGGGATGTGCCGAAGGCGGAGGGGGTCCTTCTCCGCCAAGCCTTATCTGGTACCTGCGCCAGCATGACCACCTCAGTCGCTCCGCGACAGCTCCCCCTGCGAGGGGGAGCAAGTTAGCTAAAGGCCTCCGCACGCGGGGATCGGCTCGGCGAGGACTAAGGTGAGGGCAGAAAGACCCGACAATGTGCCGCTCGATCAAGCGTCTCCGACAGCCTGCCGGGAGCGATCCCTCGTCCGACGAGATTGAACAGGCTGCCCGACAGTTCGTCCGCAAGATCTCCGGGATCCAGCATCCATCGTCTCGCACCGAGGATGCCTTCGAGCGTGCCGTCGACGAGATCGCCGAGGTTGCGGCTCATCTGCTCCACGATCTGCCACCGCTGCGACAGGCGCGCGCTACGCAATCCCACTCGCAGGAGGAGCTGTCGTAGGCTGAGGTTGTGCTTCCCTCATCTGAGTGCTGTGAGTGCAGAACGCAGGAGTTGATCGATGACCACGTTCCAACTGTCTGAGGCTGACCGCATGGTTCAGCGGACCGCGCATGAGTTTGCCGCGAATGAAGTCCGACCCGTCGCGATGGAATACGACGAACGCAACGAGTTTGCCTGGGATGTCGCCTCGAAGGCGGCGGAGATTGGGCTCACCGGTGTGCCGTTGGGTGGACACTCGGCCGAGCCCGGGATTACCGCGATGATCACGGCCGAGGAGCTGAGCTGGGGTTGCGCGGGGATCGCTCTGGGGACGCAAGTGTCCGGTCTCGCCGCGACGGCGATCTCCGTGATTGGCACGCCCGAGCAGAATGAGCGCTGGATTCCTGAATGCACTTCCGATGACGGCAGGCTGCGGCTCGGCGCGCTTGCTTTGACCGAGCCCGACGCCGGCTCCGACGCGGGCATGATCAAGACTCGCGCCGTCCGCGATGGCGACGAGTATGTGCTCAACGGCACGAAGCGCTTCATTACCGGCGGTGGCATCGCCGATATCACCGTCGTCTTCGCTCGCGAGTCCGATTCCGAGGGCTGGCGCGACGTCTCAGCGTTTGTCGTGCCGAAGGACGCTGAGGGTTTCTCGCAGATCAAGATGTGGGACAAGATGGGCATCCGTGCCTCGCACACGGCCGACCTCGCCTTCGACGACGTGCGCATCCCGCTTGAGAATCGGCTCGGTGATCCTGACCCCGACTACCGCTCGGGCGGGAAGGGTGCGCTGGGCACGCTGGCCGCGACGCGACCGTGGATCGGCGCATTCGCCGTCGGTCTGGCTCGAGCGGCGTTCGAGTACTCGGCCGACTACGCACGCGAGCGCAAGACGATGAAGCGTCCGCTGATTGAGCATCAGGGTGTCGGCTTCATGCTGGCTGACATGGACATCGCGATCGACGCGGCGCGTCTCTTGACCTGGCGCGCCGGGGAGATGGCGTCCGCCAATGAGCCGTTCGAACTCGAGGAGGCCAGCAAGGCCAAGACGTTTGCATCGGACATGGCGATGAAGGTGACCACCGACGCCGTGCAGGTCTGCGGAGGTGTCGGCTTCATGCGTGATCTGCCGCTGGAGAAATGGATGCGCGACGCAAAGATCTTCCAAATCTTCGAGGGCGCCAACCAGATTCAGCGTATGGTGATCGCAAGAAACATCCAGGGTCGCTACTTCGCGTAGACGCTGGTAGGTAGACTCGCAGTTCATGTTAGATCGTCGATAGGAGCGCACACGTGGCATTCCAAGTGTATGCGGGCTGCTCGGGACAACGAAGCGGGGCGTATCCCAATACGAATGGCTGGCACCCCGATTGTAAATCGACTGGTTCTCCGATGGCGCTAGACATCTTTGCGCCACAGAATACATCGGTCGACTTTCTGGTGCGTAATGACAGCAATTTCTATATTGTGTATCGATATCGCGTCGATTGCACTAAGTTTCTGACCGGCACACCTTCGTCAGTCGTCGTGGAACTCACCACCACAGTCGGCGTGTATCTGTTTCGATATGCTCATCTTAACGTTGCAAGCGACATTCCGCCAGGGGGATGGGATGCCCCTTGGAGCGATCGAATTAACGTTAGCGCTTATCAGACTTCTCGAAAAAACCTAGGAACACTTTCGGAAGCGAGCGTCCATTATGACACCGAGGGAGAAGCGATCTCTGGATGGATTCAGCCGGAAGGAGCGACCTCGGGCTATTGCAGCGAGACTGTGACAGGAAAAACTGATATCGGAGGACTATGCTCTTCCGCGCCCCACTTGCATCAGGCTGCGTCGAATAATACCTACGATGGTTGCATTTCGGCAAATGCGAGCGGGCATTGTGGGTATACGCGAGGATTGCGACCGGGCAAGCTTACACGTCCACCTACCAACATTTACACGTCAGACGTGTTGTTTTCCGCCTAGACATGTTCGGATTGCAACTGGGTTGGTTGCTCGTCTTCTTGTTGCTGGCTGCCAACGCCTCGACACTTGAGCTTCGCAAGGCGAACCCAATAGACGAACCTGGAGGTGTAAGTGGAGTTGATTCCGCTCCAAGATTTCTGCGAGTATATACAGCAGAAGGAGAAGTGTTGCAGAGTTTGATGGGGTGGCCATTGGCATGGTGTGGCAGCGAGGAGCTCTTGGTCATCGTTGAGGGCGCCGGGTCAAGGAGAACGCTGACAGGAGTCAATCCGATTGGAGGCGAAACTGTTCGCTTGGCAGGCATCGGAGACCTTCGGATCAGGACTTCTGAACGGGAGGATGCCATAGAGCTACGCGATTCCGAAGATCGAGTCGTGCGGGTGGTCACCTTGCCGGCGCCCGAAGGCGAGTGCACGCACTTTGTCGACGATGTCCCGCAGTCTGGCGACTTCAGGTACGTAAACGGTGCGATCTACGTTGGCGAGATACTGATTCTGCCTGATCGAGGTCTACGCTATCGACTATTCGGATCGCCGTCAGGGCGTTTGGTTGCCGTGGTCGAGCGCCAGGGACTGTATGTGCAGATGCTGTATGAGATCTCTACAGATGGCACTTACCGGGTGGATGTGATTCGTGAAGTTGGACAGGATGAAATGCCATTGGATTATCAGTTGGAATCTGAAGAGTCCCCTGACGGAATGTGGACAGCGCGGATTGGCGCGAATCATGTGGAACTCTTAGGCCGGGATGACGAGCGGAGAGTATTGCCGTATGGCGGACAGTCCGGGCCTTGGTGGTCTCCGGATAGCCAGAAGTTTGCATTCGCACAGGACAGTTGGCTGATGGTCGCTGATCTTGAAGGTGACCTTCAGCGCTTGGTCTATTCCCCGTGGGCCTTCGTTGGGTGGACGGATATCGGCGTTCGGTGGCTACATTCGAGTCTGCAGTAATTCCAACGTACCCGGTGTTGGGTTGCCGCCGGCCGGCTTAGAACACGCCGATCCATGCCAGCAGGGTCCAGACGACCATGCTGAGGAAGCCGGCTCCGAGCAGCAATTGGAATAGAATCAGACTTTCGGCAGGGCCTCGCTTCGGCATGGTCAACCTCCATCAGGCAGCAGGTAACAGGCAACAGGGTAGCGCAGGGCGGTCAATGGTTGAGCTGGCGGTCTTCGAGAATCTCGCGGAACTGCGCGATGGTGTGCTGATCCTGGCCGGGATCGGAGCGTGTCTCGTCGCGTTCGTCTTCCTCGCCGTGATGGTCAAGTGCTCGCTGATTGCCTACCGCATCGTCCGACGCTTGGAGCGCTTCCACGAGCGCCGAATCGACGGCACAGTCGTCGCGGCCGACGCCAAGCTCGCGGCCTGGCTGGAGGAAGACCGCTGGTCGGCGCGAGGCATCCTCGAGCTGCTGCAGCTCGCTGCGCAACGGGCACAGCAGGCGCGCGATCGTCGACGTCCGCCGCCCAAGAAACGTCGGTTGTTCGGATTGCTCCCGCCTGCTTGATTCTGCGTCGCTCGGACACAGCGCGTACGGATTGTTGTCACTGCACAGGACCTCGCCTAGAATCGGAATAGGCTACGCGTTTGGCGTAGCGTATGGACTGAAATCCCTGGGAAGGACCCATTATGAAAGCTGCGATCTTCGATCCCGCGAACCAAGAGAAGGACGGCGACCGCTCCGTACTGGAAGTGCACGACATCAATGTGCGCGATCCTCAGCCAACTGAGGTGCTCGTGCGGACGACGACCTCGGGCGTGTGCCACTCGGACTTGCATTTTGTCGACGGAAAGTGGGCCGCGGCTTTCGGCGGACTGCCGGCCGTGCTCGGACACGAAGCCGCTGGTGTGGTGGAGTCCGTCGGCGACGACGTCACCTACGTCCAGCCTGGCGACAACGTGATCATGTCGTTCCGACCCTTCTGTGGCGATTGCTACTGGTGTCTCCGTGGCGAGCCGAACTTGTGCCCCGACCCGGCGGGCGCCGTGCTCGCGCGTGACCGCCTCAACTGGGACGGTCGACCGGTCGTGCAGATGGCGTCGGTGGGTTCCTTCGGCGAGTACATGCTGACCTCGCAGTCGGGCGTTCTGAAGATTCCCGAGGACATCCCGCCGGCCGAGGCTGCGCTCGTCGGCTGTGGCGTGATGACCGGCGTTGGTGCCGCGCTCTACACGGCCAAGGTGCCCGGCGGCTCGATCGTCGCGGTGATCGGCTGCGGCGGTGTGGGCCTCAACGTGATTCAGGGTGCGCGCATCGCTGGTGCGAGCCGCATTATCGCGGTTGACATCCTCGACAACAAGCTCGACTTCGCCGAGCAGTTCGGCGCGACCGACCGCATCAACGCGTCGGAGGTCGACGCGGTTGAGGCAGTCAAGGAGCTCACCGACGGTGCCGGCGTGGAGATCGCCTTTGAGGCGATCGGAAACGTGAACGCGGCGCGACAGGCGTGGGACATGGTTCGCGCCGGCGGTACCGCTTGCATCGTCGGGATGATGCCGCTCGGTTCCGAGGTGGCGCTGCCTGGTCCGGAGTTCCTCCAGGAGAAGAAGGCGATCGGCTGCATGTACGGCTCGACGCGCTTCCGCGAGCACATGCCGAAGCTGCTCGACCTCTACCGCCAGGGCAAGCTCGACCTCACGGGTCTCGTCTCCAAGCGCTTCGCGCTGAGCGAGATCAACGAGGCCTTCGCAGCCATGCAGGCCGGCGAGGTCGCCCGCGGCGTGCTCGACATCTCGCAGCCATAGTCCTCGGCCGTTCTGCAGAGGACTTGCACCTCCCCCTCGCAGAGACCGATGCACAGCTCACTCGCCTCCCCCCTCGCAGGGGGAGGTGCAAGGCTCCCTCCTCCCCTTCACAGAGACTGATGCACAGCTCTCTTTTCTTCCTCACACAGGGGGGGGGGGGGGGCGCAAAGCTGTTTTCCTCCCCCTTGCAGGGGGAGGTGCCGAAGGCGGGGGGGGCACCTAGTGCCGCCCATCTAGTCGGTGAGTCAGAGGGACCTCCTCAGTCGATTCGCACTCCGTCTGCACGGGGACAGCCTCTGCAAGTGAGAGAAGATGGTTCCGTGGCCCGCGCAAGACAGATAGGGTGCGAAGTGTCGTGAATTTCGACCCCTACTTGCCACCCCGATCTGCTGCTCGGCCGACCCGCGAGGGGTCGGCCGAGTCGGCGCTCTGCCAGATTCCTGATGGCGCGCGCGTGGTGGTTCCGCCGATGTCGGCAACGCCGGTCGGACTGTTGAGCGCCCTCGACGACATCCGCGACGGCTGGACGGATATCGAGCTCGCGACCGGCAATCTGTTCACGCATCTGCCTCCGCTCGACCATCCGCACGAGCCCTTCCGATTCTCGACCTACCAAACCAGTGGCCCGCTCCGCGATGTCGAGGCCGCCGGCGCGCTCGTTCACGTTCCTGCCACCTATGCGCAGGTGCCGTCGCTGTTTCGTCCCGACGGGCCGATGCCGGCCGACGCCATTCTGGTCCAAGTGAACGGGCCAGGACCCGACGGCATGTATTCGCTGGGCACGTCGGTTGGCGGAATTGTCGACGTGGTGCGCACGGCTCCGCTGGTCATCGGACAGGTCAATCCCAGGCTGCCGTACACGTTCGGCGCGGCCGAGTTGCGCCGCGAGGAGTTCGATTGGCTCGTCCCGCTCGAGAGCGACGTGCTTGAGCTGCGCCGCGCCGAACCCGGACCGTTGGAACAGCAGATCGCGGCTTCGGTCGCGGAGTTAGTCACCGATGGCGCGACGCTGCAGTTCGGCATCGGCGGCGTGCCCGAGGCGATCATGGGCATGCTCGGCGAGCGGCGTGATCTCGGCGTCCACTCTGGCTTGATCTCCGACGGCGTGATGGGTTTGGTCGAGAGTGGCGCGCTCAACGGCAGTCGGAAGTCGACCGCGCCCGAGTTGATTATCACCACCGAAGCCGCGGGGAGCGCCGAGTTCTTCCGCTGGCTCGATCGTAATCCCGCGGTCTGCATGGCGCCGGCCGGTTACACGCACTCGTTACAGGTATTGGCGGAGCAGCACAACTTCGTGGGAATCAACTCCGCGGTCCAGGTGGCGCTCGACGGAACGATCAACGCGGAATCGTTAGGCGCTCGACAGATCTCCGGGCCTGGTGGCCAACCCGACTTCGCCGCTGGAGCGATGCTCAACGGCGGAATCTCGGTCGTCGCGATGCCGTCCACGGCAGCTCGGGGTAAGGTGTCGCGGATTGTCCGACGACTCAACCCTGGCGCCGTCGTGACCACACCGCGGACGCTGGCCGACCGCATCATCACCGAGTACGGTCAGGCGGAGTTGGCCGGTCGAGCGCTGCCTGATCGGGCGGAGGCGCTGCGCGAGATCGCGCATCCTGACTTCCGTGACGACTTACAGGGCGAGTCGGCGTAAACGGCGAGCCGCTTGGTTCGCAACCTGATGCACAACTTGGTCTCAGCGTTCGAGATCGCAACCGCTCCTCGGCGCGAACCCGCTATCTTGGAAATCGCGCAGTGCGACACCAGCGCCCGATTGCTGGGCAGCAGCTACGGAGGCTTAAATGCCGGTTTCTATTGAAGACATGCTCGCCAATACCTCTCTGTTCTCCCGCGTCGATCGCGATGAACTGCACGAGATCGCGGGATGGGTCCAGGTTCAGGGCTACCGCACCGGTCAGATGATCGAGCGCGAAGGCGACCTCGGGACGAGTTTGCACATCATTCGCACGGGTTCAGTCGACGTCTTCCAGCACTACGGGTCGGACGACCAACAGTTGCTGGCCTCATTCGGCGAAGGCGACTTCTTCGGAGAGATGGCGCTCCTGCTCGGACGGCCGCGCTCGGCGACGATCATCGCCAAAGAGGACACCGAGTGTCTGCAGATTCTCCGCTCGACCTTCGAGGACGACGCCAGCGTGCCAGTGCTCTGGTCAATGCTGCAGCACGTCGCTGAGCGGCTCGCCCACGCCGACGAAGCGATCGGGGAGATGCACTCGCACTAGGGTGTGGCCCTCAGTCGCAGATCACGGCGATCGGCAACGATCCGCGCCCCCTCTCGAGCCCGCCAGCGGAGAGCCCACCAGTCCAGTCATTGGTGTAGCAAACCAATCGCGCTTTGTGCAGTCCACCAAAATCGTCATTCCCGCGCTTGGCGCGGGATTCTCGATTGGTGTAGCGATCTGATGCGCTGACGTGGGCGGATCGCCGGCGTCTGCGCTAGTGCTGGTCTCGGCGAGTTACCCGCGTCGGAGCGCGGGTATGACGGAGTTCACACGCGGTTGACGGATGGCTCAGAGGCGTCCCTGCGCGGGACCTTGCCTGCGGGCTAGGCGAATTGATCCTGTCCCGGGGCCATCATGCTCATGATTTTGTCGGGTTTGTCGACTTGGTCTCGGAATGGATATGGGTGCTCGTAGCCGAGGATTTTGTTGAGCTCGGGGTATCGCTCGAGACGCTCTGGTGAGACGGCACCGTCGTCCCACATGTTGAGCCGCTGCATGTATGAGCGAATCCAGACGAGCACCATTGTGACGCGCAGACCGGTGCTCTGGCGATTCATCGCGCCGTGCCAGGTGTTGCCGCCCCAAACGGCGAGCGATCCTGCCTTCGCCTCAATGGGCACGGGCTCAAACAGCTTGTCATCGCCCTCCCATTCCCAGAAGTTGGTCTCGTGCGGCGCCGGCGCCCGACCCCATCGGTGCGATCCCGGGACGAAGACGGTCGGACCGTCATCACGCGATGAGTAGTCCGTCAGCACCCAGCTCGTGTTGACGAGGTGTGTGTATGCCGCCTGAGGCGGCGGCACGCCGTGCGTGTCGTTGTGGATGGCGAGGTAGTTCTTCTCGTGCGGCGGTTTGATGATCGACGAGGTGCCGCCCAGAATCGCGCTCTGCCCACAGTGCCAGCGCGCCATGGTCAGTACGACCGGATTGAGCACCGCTTCAGTGATCACATCGTCTTCATCAACGAGTTGCCACGCTCGCTCATTCGGCGCGGGCAGATCGGCGGTGCGCCAGTCGTCGATCGTGACGTCGTGTCGCTTCTGATAGGTGTTCAGGATCGCGTCACGAAGACGATCGGCGAATCCTGGCGAGGTACCGAGTTTCTCGGGCGGGATGACGGTGAATCCGTAGGCGTCGAGCTCCACGATGTGGCGCGCGAGATCGTGCTCCATGATCGTTTTGACGAGTGGGTCGGCGTGTGGCGATTTGCCCTGTGCGGCGATGTTCATTTCTCTACCTAGTGGAACGCGGCGTCTCCCATGAGTGTGAAGCGCCTCCGAAGAATGCGCTCAGTCTAGTGGGATTGCTCTCGCGACCTCGATCGACCGTCGGTTTGTTACGTTCCTAGCACCCGCATGCCGATTCTGACGGTCGTTCACTGACTGTTCACAAGCGGCAATCTGGATGCAACCGACGGATCGTAGGTTGGGACTGATAGGAGAGCAGCGATGCCTGCAAACAAGATCGAAGTGCTGAAGTCGGCCAAAGACGGGCTCGACGTGCTGCCCGACCTGTACCGCTACGCCGCTCTCGCCAGCGCCGGTGAAGATCCGCAGATTCCCGCCGACGATCTGGAGCGTCTGAAGTGGTACGGGCTGTTTCATCGGAAGCCGACGCCCGGCTACTTCATGTTGCGGATGCGGATTCCCGGCGGCGTACTGACCAGCGAGCAGATGGAGGCGGTCGGTGAGATCGCCAACGAGTTCGGGCGCGGCCACGCCGACATCACCTCGCGAATGAACATCCAACTTCGATGGATCACGATCGCCGATGCTCCGCGAGTGCTGCAGCGCCTCGCGGCTGCGGGGCTGAACTCGCAGCAGTCGGGAATGGACAACGTACGCAATGTCGTGAGCTGTCCGCTCTCGGGCCTGTCTGAGGACGAGGTGATTGACACCCGCGAGCTCGCGACGCGCATGCAACAGGCGATCGTCGGCGGCAAACGATTTTCCAATCTTCCTCGCAAATTCAACCTGTCGATCACTGGTTGTCGAGAGGACTGCGCGCACGCCCAAACCCACGACCTCTCGTTCGTCCCGGCCGTCCGCGATGGACGGATCGGCTTCAACGTCTTCGTCGGCGGGGCGCTCGGTGGGATGTCGCCCGAGTATGCGCGTCCGTTGGATGCCTTTGTTCCGCCCGAATCCGCTGTCGACCTCACGCTCGCGGTCCTCGATGTCTTCCGCGACCACGGACTGCGTGAGAAGCGCAAGCAGTCTCGGCTAAAGTGGCTGCTCCATGCGTGGGGTATGGAGCGATTCCGCGATGTGGTCGAGGAATACTACGGTCGACCGCTGGACCAGTCCGGGGAGTCGCTCACCATGCGACACGGTGGCGACCACATTGGTGTGACCCAGCAGCGCGATCCTCACCTTCGGACGGTTGGCTGTCTTGTGCCGGTCGGACGGATTACCGGCGACGACTTGATCGGGTTCGCAGGGCTTGCTCGGCAATATGGATCCGCCGAGCTGCGTCTGACCGTTCAGCAGAACATTCTCATTCCAAACGTTCCCTCGGAGCGAGTGTCGGCCCTGATTGCGGAGCCCCTGCTCCAGACATACTCGCCTGAGCCGTCTCCGTTCCTTCGCTCGATGGTCAGTTGCACCGGAAACGACTTCTGCGCCTTCGCGTTGATCGACAGTAAGGGCGAGGCGCTCAAGCTCGCGGAGTCGCTGGAGCAGCGCTACCAGCTCGCGCCCGATGTCGACCCGTTGCGAATCCAGCTCTCGGCCTGTCCGCACGCGTGCGGACAGCATCGAGCTGGCGAAATCGGCCTGCTCGGAGGGCGTAAGCGGATCGACGGTCAGATCGTCGATGTCGCCGATGTCTTTGTCGGAGGTCGGCTGGGCGATATCCCGGTGCTCGGGGAGGTCGCGGCTTCAGCGGTTCAGGTCGCTGACCTTCCGGGTGCAGTCGCCGAGCAGATTCGCATTCACCGAGGTCCACAAGCGCTGGTCGAGCGAGATCCGCTCGGCGTTGCGGATTGAGTGTCCAATGGCCCGCCCATCCTTGCTGCGACGTGACGGATGGAAGCGGTCGATCTGCTGCTACTGCGGCGTCGGATGCGGGGTCAAAGTCAAGACCCGTGACGGTGTCGTCTCGTCCGTGCGAGGCGATGAGGATCATCCGGTCAACCGAGGCAAGCTCTGCGCTAAAGGCGCACTCCTGCCAGACATCTTTGGTGAGGACGGTCGGCTGCTGGTCCCGCAGATTCGCGACGACAGTGGTCAGCTCAGGCGCGTGTCGTGGGACGACGCGGTTGCGCGTGCCGCTGGCGCGATTCGTGAGGCCGTCGATCGCTTCGGCCCGGACAGCATCATGTTGTACGGATCGGGACAGTTGGTCACCGAGGACTACTACCTGTTCGGCAAGCTGGCCAAGGGATTCATCGGGACGAACAATCAGGACACGAACTCGCGTCTCTGTATGGCATCGGCGGTCACGGCCTATAACTTGACCTTCGGCGCAGACGCTCCACCGGCCAGTTACGCGGACATCGAACAGGCCAACACCTTCCTGATCGTGGGCGCCAACATGGAGGCTTGCCACCCGATTCTCTACGAGCGAATCCGCGCGAGGAAACGCTCAGCCAAAGACCGCGTCAAGGTGATCGTGGTCGATCCGCGAGCGACTCGCACTAGCGAGATCGCCGATATGCACCTCGCGCTCCGACCGGGCACTGATGTTGCCTTGTTGCAGTCGCTGCTCTTCGAGGCACGACTCGCTGGCGGTTTGGATGAGCAGTTCCTCCAAGAGCACACCAACGGCTGGGCCGAGGTCGCGGGGTCGCTCGACGGATGGTCAGCCGAGCGAGCGGTGGAGGTCACTGGACTCGACGCGGCGGACATCCTCAAAGCGGCACGGATCATCAGCAACAACGGGCCGATGCTCTCGTTCTGGACGATGGGTGCGAACCAGTCGTCTTCAGGCGTGGACAAGAATCTCGCGCTGATCAATCTGTCGCTCGCGACCGGAAACATTGGTAAACCGGGCGCCGGACCGATGTCGCTCACCGGTCAGCCCAACGCCATGGGCGGACGTGAGCAGGGCGGTCTCGCAACCACGCTGCCCGGACATCGAATGGTTGCCAATCCAGCGCATCGAGCAGAGATCGAGCAAGCCTGGGGATTGCCTCCTGGCTTGATCTCCGAGAAGCCGGGTGTGACTGCGATCGAGATGATCGAACGCATGGAGCGCGGCGACGTCAAGGTCGTATGGGTCGCGGCGACGAATCCCGTCGCCTCATTGCCAAACAGCGACCGTGTCAAGGCGGCGTTCGAGCGGGTCGAAACCGTGATCGTCCAGGACGCGTATGACCCGACTGAGACGTCGCAGGTCGCCGATGTCCTCCTGCCGGCCGCCCAGTGGTCGGAGCGCGGCGGGACGATGACAAACTCCGAGCGTCGTATCTGCTTGCTTGAGCAGGTGTCGCGAACGCCTGGCGAGGCGCTTCCCGATTGGCAGATCATTTGCCGCATCGCTGACGCGCTCGGCTATGGCGACGACTTCGCCTACGACGGCCTGGAAGAGATTTTCAATGAGTATCGAGAACTCTCTCGCGGTCGCGATATGGACATCACCGGTATCTCCTATCCGCTGCTGGCGCAGCACCGAGCGGGGATTCAGTGGCCGTTTCCCGAGACTGTGCGGATCGGTCCGCCCTCCGACGATCGACGGTTGTTTGAAGATGGCCGTTTCCCGACGGAGGATCGGCGAGCCAGCATGCACGTTCCCAAATGGACACCGCCCGCGGAGATGGTCGATGACGAATTCCCCCTGGTACTAATCTCGGGACGGGTCAAGGATCAATGGCACACGATGACCCGAACCGGGCGATCGAAGAAGCTGCTCAAGTCTGAGTCTCAACCGTTCCTCGAGATTCATCCCGCAGACGCTATCGGCTGCGATGTCCGCAACGGGACGATGGTGCGCGTGAGGTCGCGTCGGGGCGCGTTCGAAGTGCCTGCCCGAGTCACCACCGCTATTCGCGCCGGATCCGTGTTTGCTCCGTTCCACTGGGGATCGCTGTGGAGCGACCGCGGATCAGCGAATGCCTCGGCCAGCGAAGCGGTCGATCCGCGCTCCAAACAGCCCGAGCTCAAGTACGCCGCCGTCAGTGTCGAGCCGGTCTAACCAGCACTTTGAGTCAACCGCGCGGCTTGTCGGGGTCACGATCCCGTCTCAGGATTGACGTTGTTGGTTCATTGTTTCCTCTGACTCTGTTTCGCAGCTGACCTCTCGACTGCTGGACACGCATCCGCAACATTCGCGCCATCGCCTTGAAACAAACGGAAACGAACCCGTAACCGCGACTGCATAGCTTCCGAATCAACCACAACAGTCGGATGGATTCGGAGGTGCAACATGAATACGAATGAGTTGGCCGGCAAGGCCACGAGGATCAAGCTGAATAGCTTTGCCGCGCCACACATGCGGACCTTTCACCTGACTTGGCTGGCATTCTTTCTCTGTTTCTTTGGCTGGTTCGGGATCGCACCGCTGCTAGGTGAAGTGCGCGACGATCTCAACCTGACTAACTCGCAAGTCTTTACGTCGCTCATTGCATCGGTGTTCATCACCATCTTCGCGCGCATCGGGATCGGCTGGATTCTTGACCGAGTCGGCCCTCGGCGCACATTCACCGCGCTGCTGCTGTTCGGTTCGTTTCCGGTGATGCTAATCGGACTCTCACAGAACTTCGAAACGTTCGTAGCCTTCCGACTGTTGATCGGTGTGATTGGCGCGTCGTTTGTGATCACGCAGTACCACACGTCTGTCATGTTTGCGCCCAATGTGGTCGGTACGGCCAACGCGACAACCGCTGGCTGGGGCAACCTCGGCGGCGGCGTGACGCAGCTTGTGATGCCGCTCATAATGACGGGTGTCTTGTTCTTCGTCGCGAATGAGGCGGCCGGCTGGCGGATCGCGATGGTGATTCCCGGCGTGGCCCTGTTCCTGATGGGACTGGTCTACTACCGATTCACCCAGGACGCTCCAGAGGGTGATTTCAAGGACCTCCGCAAGAGCGGAGCGGTGACGAAACAGAACCAAGGCGGCGCATTTCTCAAAGCGTCGCGCGACCCACGCGTGTGGATGTTGTTTGTTGTCTATGGCGCCTGCTTCGGGATCGAGCTGACGATCAACGGTATGGCCTCGTTGTACTTCCAAGACCGGTTTGGACTGGACGTCGTCCTCGCAGGAGTGATCGCATCATTGTTCGGACTAATGAACATCTTCGCTCGGACGACGGGCGGCATCTTCTCGGACAAGATTGGCATCCGAAGCGGTCTGCGTGGACGGACGCTGTTCATGGGCGCCGTGCTTCTCGCCGAGGGTCTGGCGTTGATTGCCTTCTCTCGGATGGACGTCCTCATCCTTGCGATTCCGATGCTGATCGTGTTCAGTATCTTTGTGCAGATGTCCGAGGGCGCGACATTTGGCGTCGTCCCATTCGTGAATAAGAAGGCGCTTGGTGCGGTCGCCGGGATCGTGGGAGCGGGTGGCAACGCGGGCGCCGTCGCAGCCGGATTCCTGCTGCGCGCCGAGGGTGTCGCCGTCGAGGATGCGTTGCTCTACTTTGGCATCATCGTGGTCGCGATCGCGCCGCTGGCCCTGTTCATCCGATTCCCCCAGCGGGTCGAGGTTCGAGAGCGGCAACGAGTGCAAGAGGCAATCAACGGAGAAGGCCGAGCGGTCACCGTGCTCGACTAGCTCGACTGCCGTCCTCAGAGTTGAGTCTCGCCAACGTGGGGCGGTCTCGAGAGAGACCGCCCCGCTGGCGTGTTGGACGATTGTTCCTACTTCGGTGAGTGCGATTGGCTCAGTCGTCGTCGATGATCTCGGCTTCAACCGTGTGATCACCGATGACCAGTCCTGCACCTGTGCCCGCAATCGTCAACGTGACAGTGTTATCGCTGCTATCCGAGTCCGCTAACGCTTCGACACTGAGGCGCTGGAACGTCTGATAGTTGCTGGAGTCGAAGGTCAACTTGTCGGGCAGGATCCGTACCTTGTTCGCATCGCCGGTGGTGACTGACGCGGCCACTTCGACCTCTACTACGGGGTCCTGCTTGAGTCGAACCCAGATGTCGTCCGAAATCGATTCCTCGACCAGGAAGAGCGAAGACGGTCCGACCTCCATATCGACCGTTGTGCTAGCGATGTCGGTCACATTGATTGTGATCGTGTTTGGTGTGGGCGCAGTCACGTTGTCGAGACCGGTGATCGTGAAGGACAGCTCGATCGTCTCATCGACCTGGTCGTTATCGGGCAGCGCCGTGATCGTGACGTCCAAGCAGTACTCGTCCCGGTAGATCGCGAACTTTGAGCAGCCCCAATCAAAGGTTCTCCACGCGGGGAATCCAGTGATCGTACTCGGCGTGACACGGATCGCGTCCTTATGCTCGTCCGGGATGTTCACCTTGAGCGTGGCGTTACTGAAGTTGACGTTGACCATCTCGAGACGGATCTTCTTCGAAGCACCGCCCTCGGTGAGGTTCACTGTGGATCCTCCGCCACGCGGATACATGTTGATCCGGTTCCAGAGGTTGTCGAACACACGGACACGGAACGACGGGGCCTCGACGGAAATCCCCGAGGCCGGCGTTTGGCTCGGTTGACGGCCGGGATCGGGGTACCAAATGCGCTCGATGGTTGGGGTGACCTGAGCGTCGACATGGCTGATCTTTGAGTCATCGCCTGCTGTAACGATGAAGCAGACCTGCTCGTTCCAGTTATCCGATGTGAAGTCATACCAATATCGGGCCGGCTGTTTGACACGTATTGGGTGATCGAGCCGGAATTGGACCTTGCTGGTATCCGTGCCACCCTGTCCGTCCGTCAAATGCTTGGCTGGCAGGACGACCCGTACATTTGCCTCAGGATCACGGTTGAGTTTGATGCAGAAGTGGGTGATGTTGCCGGTCGGGTGTGAGTCTGTGGGACCCGCATTGCGAGGCAGCGCGCTCCACGGTAGGAACTTACCCGAACGCAGGACATCGAATTGCGCATCCGTGAGGCCGCTGATATCGGCGCCGAACTGTTCTTCGATGTAGATATCGTCAGTGTTGTAGACCAGCTTCAGTTGTTCGCCGGGGTCTTTGATTGTCAGTGCTAGCGTCTGCTGTTGGTTGGTTGAGCCGAAGCCATCGTACGTATGCACAAGGTTCAGCATTTCGTCGATAGCATCGTCGTCGACGATTGGGGTGATTGTGACTTCCTGGATATGCCAGTCACCTGGACCGCCATGGGGGAACGTCACAGTCTCGGGAGAGATCTTCAGCTTGGTGTCGTCCGGATTGGCGATCGTGACCGTGACCGGCCCGCCGGGATCGCTGTTGAGCGTGAGCTTGTAGGTTATAGGACCGCCCTGCTCATGGACTGTCAAGCTGCTGTGCTCGAGCGTCAGGTCGCCCGGGATTTCGTCGTCGAAGTAGAAGAAATCGATCGGTTTGGTGACCTTGTCGTTGACGGTGTCCGGATATCCAGGCAGATTCTGAATTGGCACCTGGCCCAGCACAACATAGCGTCGCGTGCGATCGTGGGTGGTGTTGCCGTCGTCCACGTTGCTGCTGGAAGGGGTGAAGGTAAAGGTTTGCCACTCGTTCCAATTGCCGTCAGGTCCAGTCGTGAAATGCAGGTTGTCTGGTGAGACGAGGAAGTACGTGCGGTTGCTGGTGGGCAGGGTGGTCACCAGGACCCGGTTCTTAGCCCCGCCCGCTGGACCAGGGTCGTTGGTCAGTCGGACTTTCAGTTGTACACCAGAACCATCGCCTTCGTTGAGGACGAGGACATCGCGATCAAACTCCAGCTCGACCTTGGCCTCATCTTCGGAAGACGGCTGTGGCAACGGCGTTGCCTCATCATCGTCGGCGACCAGCACATGGACGTAACTTGGCGTAACGCTACCAAAGCCGCTCACTTGATGGCTGATCTCGACCGTGTGATCGTCGCGATCGTCGTCCTGCATTGCGGTGACAGTGATGGTTTGTGGGCTTGTCCAGTTGCCGCCAGAACCACCAGTGAATGACAGCGCGCCACTCACCGTGACTCTCGTCGAATCAGCGGAACTCGGCGTCACCTTGACGGTGACATTGTCGCCGGGGTCTCGGTTGAGCCTGGCCTTGTAGGTTGCGGTACCTCCTTCGGTCAGCTGGATCTTGGTTCGACTCACCATGACGTGTGGGGCATCGTCGTCGATAGTGAGGACACTGTAGTTCTTGGAGTAATTGCTAAAGGCCGCGCGGCCGTCTTGGTGGGTACCTGACGGAATCTTCGTGCTAATCGTGAACACCGCCGAGTTGTTGTTGGTGTCTGAGTCGGCGAGGGCGGTGATGTCGACCGTCTGCCACGCGTTCCAGTTGGTCGAGTTGAAGGTCAAAGTGCTTGGGTTGATGCCCACGATACTCGTACTCAAACGTGCAAAGTACTTCAAGTTCACTGTGATCTCTCTGTCAGGCACGGCTCCGAGGCGGACACGGAACTTGAACGGATCGCCTTCTTCGATCACTTGGGGCCGTTCACTCGTTGGTTCAAGCGGTCCAAAGTCGATGTACTTCTCGAGATCGTCACCGTGGATGATGTACAGCGGTTGCTGTGTGATCGTGGCACCTGGGTGCTCGTCGATCGTGAACTTGAGTTGCACGGTCTCGGTGACGAGGTTGAAGTCCTTGACGGATGTGACGGTAAAGGACTGGTTTTCGTTCCAGTTACTGGTGGTGAACTCGAGGGTCTCTGGACTGACTTGGAACGCTTGCGTTTGCCAGCCCGTGCCGACGACTGGACGCACCGTTACGGTTCCTGCCGGTTGTTGGTGCAGTTTGATGGGGTACGTGACGCTCGCTGATCTGTTCCCTGTAGGAGTCTCGTAGATCACGTGGTTCCGGCGGTTGAGGTGAGCGTTGTCGTTGTAGATGATCCGGAAAGAGGGCGTTTGAGTCTGCTGCTTGTCCGGTGCGTCATCATCGTCGGCAACGTTGACGGTTGCGGAGCCTGCGCTCGATGACACCGTGTAACCGCTGCCTGTGCCTACGGTTGCCGTGACGGAGCCGTCTGGCTCGTCGGTGGTGTCGTTGTCGGTCGAGATGGCGAAGGAGGTTGAGCCCGTTGCGCCGATCGTCACGGTCTGCTTACCGGTTTGCGTTGTGAACGTGCCGGATTGCGTCACGCTGACCGAGACGTCCAAGTTGGCGCTTGGCGCCGGCGTCGCGGTGACAGTGAAGCTTACGCTGCTGCCTTCGGTGACATCGGCGCTGCCAGCGACACTTACCACAGGATCAATCGGTGGTGCTGGATATATGGCTTCGATGCATTGGATCGCCTCGCGCACAGGCTTCCAGCCAGACCACCTGTTCTCGCTCTGTAGCGCTTCGGCTGCCGTGTACGGTGTCAGATTCTCATCGCTGACATCGTGGAAGGTGATCAGGACGCGTTTCCAGTTCTTGCCGTAGTTCGGCGAGTTGTTCTTGTTTGAGTCGTAGTAGCCGCGAACTGTCTGGAGGATATTACCGGTGAGGCAGTGCGAGATCTGTTGTTGCTCCGACTGCGCCACTGGTGTAGGCGGATCATCATCGTCCGACACCGCCACGGTCGCGTGGCCGTTACTCGACGAGACGGTGTAACCGGTACCGCTGTCGAGCGTGGCGACGATGGAGCCATCCGGCTCGTCTGTGGAGTCGTTGGTTGTACTGACGGTCAATGTGTAGCTGCCTGATGTCGGGATTGTTACCGTCTGCTGACCGGTCGATGCGTAGGCGCCTGTCTGCGATATGGTGACGCTCACATCCAGGGTCGCGCTCTGCGTCGGACTCACGCTAATGGTGTAGGTGGCGTCACTGCCCTCGGTGATGGACGATCCTGCCGTGATACTGACCTCGGGATCGGGCGTCGGAGGCACATCGTCGTCCGCAATGGCAGCGGTCGCGGAGCTTGCGCTTGACGAAACGTCATAGCCAGTCCCACTGCCCAACAACACCGTGACGCTGCCGTCCGGCTCGTCGGTTGAGTCGCCGGAAGTGCCGACCGAGAACGTCTGGCTCCCGCTGGTGGGAACGTTAATGGTCTGAGTGCCGGTCGTGACACCAAACGAACCTGACGCGGAAACTCCCACGTCGACACTGAGCGCTGTATGTGGTGTTGGTGAAGCGGTAATCGTGAAGCTGGCTGCGGTGCCTTCGGTAACATCACCGTCCGAGGCGATGCTTAGTTCGGGGACATCGTTATCGGCGATCGCGACGGTTGCCGAACCGTTCGTCGTGGAGGACGTGTAGCCGGTTCCACTGACAATCGATGCGGTGACGGAACCGTCGGACTCGTCGACACTGTCGTCGGTGGTGGAGAAGCTGACCGTTGCCGTTCCTGAGGTCGTGACGGAGACAGTCTTGACCGCACTTGCGACCCCGAAATCGCCCGATTGTAGTGGCGACACGTTGACACTGATGGTCTGCGTCGGGGCAGGAGTTGCGGTCAGCGTGAAGGTTGCGTCGGAGCCTTCGACAACACCCGCACCCGCGGAGATACTGACTTCTGGTGTCGGCGGCGGAGTGTTGGTTGCGTTTGTTGTGACGTAGATCCTACCGTGGAGTAGGCCGAAGAAGATGAAAGTGTGCTTCGACTCGGGCTGGAGATTCGTGAACGTGCGGGTCTTGGCCTTCTGGACGATGACGACCTCTGCTTTCCTCAGCTCGGGCTGATACCAGTAGAAGGTCATTTCACCGTCTACCTCCCAGCTCAGGGTGATCGACGTGTCCGTTTTGACCACGTCCACCGGCGGCTGGGCGCCTGAGTGGTCGGTGGAGACGACCAGCGCCGCTCCAATGAGCACGACCATCGCCAGGAGGCGCCAGCTTCGGAAGCGTTGGTGCAGGATGTTCTGAGTGGCGTTGCGGACCATTTCGCACCTCCTACTGCGTCGAACGCTCGAAACCGTGGGGCTGTCGCCCGTGCGAGCGCCACTTGTGCGCGACACATTATCAGATTAGGAGTGCGTCTGGATATCGTCTCAGATGCAGGCAGCGGCAAGGTCGGAGACGTCGCAGAAGAGTAGGCTGGGCGCAAACAGGAGCGATCGACGATGACGACCGAGACGCAGTTGCTGACAGCGGATGATCTGCTCCGTCTCTATGGCGAGGGTGTGCGCGGCGAACTGATCCGAGGAGTGCTTCACGAAACCATGTCTACGGGAGAAGAACACGGCATCGTGGTGTCGAAACTGGTGATTCGGTTGGGGATCTTCGTCGAACCGAGACGGCTTGGCACCATTGTTGCCTCGGACTCAGGCGTCTTGCTGGAGCACAGTCCTGACACAGTCCGTGAGCCCGATGTGGCCTACACATCATTCGAACGACGAGGCTCCGGTCCGAGATCGAGAGGCTACGCCGAGGCGGTGCCGGATCTTGTGGTGGAGGTGGTCTCTCCGAGCGACAAGGAGCGCGATGTCCTCCAGAAGGCTGAGATGTGGCTGTTGTTTGGCGTGCGGTTGGTCTGGGTGGTGCGACCGGAGACTCGCACGGTGGATGTGCATCGCGTGGGCGCGCCGATCGTCACGCTGGACGACACGCAATCGCTCGATGGTCTCGATGTTCTTCCTGGTCTCAGCTGTCCGCTGACCGACATCTTCGATGACTAGCCATATTGTTGCTTTGGGGAGGAGCGATCGACGATGACGACTGAGACTCAATTGCTGACAGCGGATGATCTGCTCCGTCTCTATGGCGAGGGTGTTCGCGGCGAGCTGATTCGAGGAGTGCTTCACGAAACCATGTCTACCGGCGAAGACCACGGGATTATCGTCTCGCTGATCAACTATTTCCTCATGAGCCACGTCCTACCGCGACAGCTTGGCACTGTGATCAGTTCGGATTCAGGCATCCGCCTGGAGCACAATCCTGACACAGTCCGTGAGCCCGATGTGGCCTATACGTCATTCGAACGACGAGGCTCCGGTCCGAGATCGAGAGGCTACGCCGAGGCCGTGCCTGACCTCGTGGTTGAGGTGGTCTCGCCCAGCGACAAGGAGCGCGATGTCCTCCAGAAGGCTGAGATGTGGCTGTTGTTTGGCGTGCGGTTGGTCTGGGTGGTGCGACCGGAGACTCGCACGGTGGATGTGCATCGCGTGGGCGCGCCGATCGTCACGCTGGACGACACGCAATCGCTCGATGGTCTCGATGTTCTTCCTGGTCTCAGCTGTCCGCTGACCGACATCTTCGATGACTAGCCATATTGTTGCTTTGGGGAGGAGCGATCGACGATGACGACTGAGACTCAATTGCTGACAGCGGATGATCTGCTCCGTCTCTATGGCGAGGGTGTGCGCGGCGAACTGATTCGAGGAGTGCTTCACGAAACCATGTCTACGGGAGAAGAACACGGCATCGTGGTGTCGAAACTGGTGATTCGGTTGGGGATCTTCGTCGAACCGAGACGGCTTGGCACCATTGTTGCCTCGGACTCAGGCGTCTTGCTGGAGCACAATCCTGACACAGTCCGTGAGCCCGATGTGGCGTTTACGTCATTCGAACGACGAGGCTCCGGTCCGAGATCGAGAGGCTACGCCGAGGCGGTGCCGGATCTTGTGGTGGAGGTGGTCTCTCCGAGCGACAAGGAGCGCGATGTCCTCCAGAAGGCTGAGATGTGGCTGTTGTTTGGCGTGCGGTTGGTCTGGGTGGTGCGACCGGAGACTCGCACGGTGGATGTGCATCGCGTGGGCGCGCCGATCGTCACGCTGGACGACACGCAATCGCTCGATGGTCTCGATGTTCTTCCTGGTCTCAGCTGTCCGCTGACCGACATCTTCGATGACTAGCCATATTGTTGCTTTGGGGAGGAGCGATCGACGATGACGACTGAGACTCAATTGCTGACAGCGGATGATCTGCTCCGTCTCTATGGCGAGGGTGTTCGCGGCGAGCTGATTCGAGGAGTGCTTCACGAAACCATGTCTACCGGCGAAGACCACGGGATTATCGTCTCGCTGATCAACTATTTCCTCATGAGCCACGTCCTACCGCGACAGCTTGGCACTGTGGTCAGTTCGGATTCAGGCATCCGACTGGAGCACAATCCTGACACAGTCCGTGAGCCCGATGTGGCCTACACATCATTCGAACGACGAGGCTCCGGTCCGAGATCGAGAGGCTACGCCGAGGCGGTGCCTGACCTCGTGGCGGAGGTGGTCTCGCCGAGCGACAAGGAGCGCGATGTCCTCGAGAAGGCGGAGATGTGGCTGTCGTTTGGCGTGCGCTTGGTTTGGGTGGTGCGACCGGAGACTCGGACCGTGGATGTGCATCGCGTGGGCGCGCCGATTGTCACGCTGGACGACACGCAAACGCTCGATGGTCTCGATGTTCTTCCTGGTTTCAGCTGTCCGCTGACCGACATCTTCGACGATTAGCCGTACTGTTTCGTTGGAGAGGAGCGATCGACGATGACGACCGAGACTCAATTGCTGACAGCGGAAGATCTGCTCCGTCTCTCCAGCGAGGGTGTGCGCGGCGAGCTGATTCGAGGAGTGCTTCACGAAACCATGTCTACCGGACAGCGACACGGCAAAATCGTCTCGAAGTTGGTCTTTCGGCTGATGTTGCACGTCGAGCCGCAGCGGCTGGGTACCGTGGTGTGCTCAGACTCTGGGGTCTTGCTGGAGCACAATCCCGATTCGGTGCGCGAGCCTGACGTCGCATTCACGTCAGTCGAGCGACAGCCGCTCGGGACGGTTCGCGATGGCTATGCGCTGCTTGTGCCCGATCTCGTGGTTGAGGTGGTCTCGCCGAGCGACAAGGAGCGCGATGTCCTCGAGAAGGCGGAGATGTGGCTGTCGTTTGGTGTGCGCTTGGTTTGGGTGGTGCGACCGGAGACTCGGACCGTTGAAGTGCATCGCGCGGGCGAGCCGATTGTCACGCTGGACGACACGCAATCGCTCGATGGTCTCGACGTGCTGCCTGGTTTCAGCTGTCCGCTGACCGACATCTTCGATGACTAGCCATATTGTTGCTTTGGAGAGGAGCGATCGACGATGACGACCGAGACGCAGTTGCTGACAGCGGAAGATCTGCTCCGTCTCTATGGCGAGGGTGTGCGCGGTGAACTGATCCGAGGAGTGCTTCACGAAACCATGTCTACCGGACAGCGACACGGCAAAATCGTCTCGAACATCAATGGCGAGTTGCGGAACTTCGTTCGGCCACGACGACTGGGGACCCTCGTCGCGTCCGATTCTGGAGTGCTGCTTGAACGCGGTCCTGACACCGTGCGAGAGCCCGACGTCGGTTTCACCTCAATCGAGCGAATGCCCCTAGGTGAAGACCTGTCGACCTACGCCGAGGCCGTGCCGGACCTCGTGGTTGAGGTGGTCTCGCCCAGCGACAAGGAGCGCGATGTCCTCCAGAAGGCTGAGATGTGGCTGTCGTTTGGTGTGCGCTTGGTTTGGGTGGTGCGACCGGAGACTCGGACCGTGGATGTGCATCGCGTGGGCGCGCCGATCGTTACGCTAGATGACCGGCAATCGCTCGACGGTCTCGACGTGCTGCCTGGTTTCAGCTGTCCACTGACCGACATCTTTGACGATTAGCCGCGCCGGTTCACTTTCCCCGAGGGCAACCACGGGGATTCTGGTACTGGTGGCATTCGGCGACCTTTGAGACACCTGACATTCCCGCGCCGCGCGGGAATGTCGGAGTTGGTCGATGATGCCAGGGTCGCCGACCCGCGAGTTCAGTCCGCCACGAGTGGTAACGATGTGTCCGCGGCGTACTCCGACATCGAGGCGTCGTAGACCGCGATGTCTTCGTAGCCGAGCATTGAGAGCACGAAGGCGTCGTTGGACGCGGCGATGCCTCCGCCGCAGTAGGTGACCACCCGTTGTGAGTGGTCGGGCGCGACGCTGGCGAACATGTCGGCGAGTTCGGACGCTGGTCGGTAGAGGCCGGTCTCAGGATCGATCAGCTCCATTGCGGGCACGTTTGTCGAGCCGGGGATGTGGCCCGCGCGACCGTAGGTGCGTCCGCCATCTGCGCCGGAGTGCTGATCTCGCCCGAGTGCGTTGATCAGGCAGCTCCCACCTGATTCGACGAACGCCTTGACCTCATCGAGGTCGGCGAAGCGTGCGGGATCCTCGTTCGGTGTGAAGGTCGTTGGTTCGTAGGATGCGGGATCGGTGGTTGTCGGCCGACCCTCGTCCGACCATCGACGCCAGCCGCCATCGAGTACGACGGCGTTGGTGCAACCCATCGAGCGGAACATCCACCAGAGCCGCGCGGCCCACATCGATCCGAGTCGGTCGTAGAGGACCAGTGTTGACGTGTCCGAGATCCCGTGTCGGCCGGCGGCCTCGGCGAAGGCGTCTGCCGAGGGCATCATGAAGCGGAGTCGCTGGTCGTTGTCCGAGAAGTCGGCCTGCAAGTCGAGATATCCCGCGTGAGGAATGTGTCCCGATTCATACTCGGCGCGGCCGGACTCCACGCGATAGCCTCCTCCGTCGCGAGGTCGGAGGAAGACGGTCGATTCGAAGACGCGGACGTCGTCGTCCTCGAGATGGTCCGCGAGCCAATCGGTCGAGACCAGATATTCGGGGTGTGCAAAGGTCATGGGTGATTCCTGTCGGTGCTTCCTGGTGAGGCTGTGGGCGCTGCTCGTGGCGTTTGGGCGACTCTTGCCGCTCGGAGCGATCCTCCATAGGTTAGTCAGCTTCCGCGATAGACTGGCTCAGAACGACAATCCCCGACCCGACAATCCCCCACGAAACGCTTCCCGTGCCATATCTCAATACGTTTGCTCCGACTGCTGATGCCGTCGATCTGACGGGGACTGATGAGTTTGTCTCGCTCTGTCAGTCCGCCGCCGACTTGGGCATTGCCCATGCTGACCAGGTTCGATATGTCTCCCGCAATGCGGTGATCAATCATCTGCGACTTCACCTGCTCGAGTGGGGCGATCCCGGCAATCCGACCATTGTGCTGCTTCACGGCGGAAATCAGTCGGCGCATAGCTGGGACCTGGTCGCGCTGCATCTGGCCGACCGATTTCATATCATCGCCCCCGATCAACGTGGCCACGGCGACTCGGAGTGGGCTCGCGACGCTGACTACGGTCCCGACCAGATGGCGTCAGACGCGCTCCAGCTGATCCACGAGGACGGAATTCCGCGACCGATCGTGATCGGACACTCGATGGGTGGAATGGTCACGATGCGTCTGACCGCGCGTGAGCCGTCGTTGCCTCGTGCGGTGGTACTGGTTGATGTGGGTCCCGAGGTCTCGCAGCGAGGCGCGGAGCAGATTCGCAACTTCGTCGTGCGCAACGTCGAGTTTGACCATCTCGATCAGTTCATCGACCGCGTCGCGTCGTACGACCCGTTTCGCTCGCGCGAGCACATGGAGCGCACAGCGCGATACAACCTGGTTCATCGCTCCGACGGGAAGTACGTGTCCAAGTCGGATCGGATTCTCCACGATCCCGACTTCCGACGGCCCGCCGCCGATCGTCGGGACGTGGCTGATGGGTTCCACCAGTTCAGCGGTCCGACGCTGTTGGTGCGTGGCGAGTCGAGCAACATCCTCGAGGCGGACGCGGCCGAGCGCTTTGTTGCCGATTTGCCAAACGCAGAGCTCGTCGAAGTGCCAAACTGTGGACACAACGTGCACTCGCAGAACACTCCAGGATTCATCGAAGCGGTTTCCGACTTCCTCGTCGCAGCCGCGCAGGTCGAACTGACGTAGGATCAAAGTCATGGCTGAACAGTACGTCGCGAGAGACAAAGACACCGGGTTCGAAGTCACCGTGACCGGTAATTTCCCTGAGCATCCCGACGACCGCATGCGGATCGCCCGCACGACCACGCTGTTTGCGAGGCTGATGTCCACCTTGCTGCAGCGCGACGAGTCGCAGCGACGGATGGGATTCCGCGCGATCGAGACGCAGCTGGAGCTCGCGGACGCGCTCATTCGTCAGGATCACTCCGAGGTGCAGCGACTCGTTCGCGAGACCCTGACGTCGATGGGTGTAGGAGAGGATCAGCTCCGCATTCTGGCAGAGCGCCTGGCCGAGGCCAGCGGTCTCGATCCTCGTGTGGCGCGCGAGCTGTCGCGCGCCTTCGGGCTGGACGGCGAATCGTCCGAAGATGACGATGACGAGCTGAACATCGACATTGAGGCGTTGAGCGCGTCGCTCTTGGGCGACGATGAGGATTCTGACAAGCCGATCAATACTGGTCTGCTGGGTCAGCTCGAGGACCTACTGGCCGAAGCCGATCGCCTCGACGCCGAACTGAAATCGATCGATCAGCGGCTTGACAGGATCAAGTCGCTCGAAGAGATGCAGTCACCAGACACAATCGAGGGCACCGTCGCAGGCGATGAGACAGGGCCGTCCGACCCGACCGACGAGTCAGACGAGTCCGGTGAGACGGGCGAATCGCTGAAGGGACCGAGCACATGAGCAACTCAGCCGTTGGCTATATCAAGAACATGCTGTCGTTCATCCACGGCGGCTTCCGAGATGCACGCACCGGTCAGACGACCGAGCAGCTGCACTTTGTGCCCGACGGTGAGTCGCACTCTGTCGCCTGGGTGCTGTGGCACGCCGCTCGCGTTGAAGACTTGCTCGTGCAGGGCGCCTGGCAAGGCAAGCAGGAGCTCTGGCGATCGGGCAACTGGGCCGAAAAGACGGGTCTGCCCGAGCGCGGCTTCGGGACCGGGCAGTCGACCGAGGAAGCATCCTCCGTCGCAATCGGTGACCTCGACGCCTTCTGGGCGTATCAGGATGCCGTCAACGAGTCGACCCATGCCTTCCTCGACTCGCTGAGCGATGATGATCTTTCACGAGAAGTCCAGCTCGGTGAGAACACCGAGTCCCTCGGCGAATCAATCACACTACATTTGTGCACACATCTGAATGGGCATCGTGGCGAGATCAACTTGATCCGTGGAATGCACGGACTCGATCCGGTGCGACCCAATATGGGCGGCTAAGGCCTTTCGGAGGACATCGAGTCGGACGACTTCGAGCCATCGGAAGGAAGCTGCCAGAGAGGAACCAGACAATGCACGTGGTCATCACTGGCGCTAGCGGACTGATTGGCGGCGCACTCATCGACGAACTGCGTCGCCGCGGGGTCAGCATCACGGCGGTCTCACGAAATCCCCGCGCACACAAGGCATTGTCTGGTGTCAACTGGACCGACTGGAACGGGCTCGCCGATGCCGTCTCGGGCGCGGCCGGTGTGGTCCACCTCGCTGGCGAGGGCATTGTCGACCAACGCTGGAACAACGCTCGCAAGGAAGCCTTGCGCAGCAGTCGGATCGAGACCACACGACAGGTCGTCGAGGCGATCAAGGCCGCGGGCGAGAAGCCTGGTGTTTTGATCAGCGGATCGGCGGTCGGATACTACGGCAGCCAGGTCGAACGCGAGTCCACCGAGGCCGCGCCAGCGGGCGACGATTTCCTCGCCCAGCTCTGCGCCGACTGGGAAGCAGAAGCAGAGGGCGCGGGCGTTCGCACGGTCCGTGCTCGGATTGGCATCGTCATGTCGACCGAAGGCGGGGCGCTTCCGCGACTGCTGATGCCGTTCAAGCTCGGCATGGGCGGACCGATCGGACGCGGTCGGGCCTGGTGGAGCTGGATCCACCTCGACGATGTTGTCGGGGCGATCGTCTATGCGCTGGAACAGAATCACGTCGAAGGCGCGATCAATCTGACCGCGCCGAATCCCGTCCGAAACAGCGAGTTCTCGAGTGCACTCGGGCGAGCGCTCAAGCGTCCGGCGCTGATGCCGGTCCCGCCGATGGCGCTCAAGCTGATGCTCGGCGAGGGTGCTGGTGTGCTCCTCGCCTCACAGCGCATCCTGCCGACGCGCACGCTCGATCTCGGTTACCGCTTCAAGTACACCCACATCGACGTCGCGCTGCAGGACCTCGTCGCCTGAGCTCATGGCCGAATCCATCTCCCTGCGCTATGGGATCAATCCGCACCAGGCCCCGGCGACCGCGTCGGCGTTGGCTGAGTGGCCGTTCGCGGTGCTCAACGGTCAGCCGGGATACATCAACCTGCTCGATGCGCTCAGCTCCTGGAATCTGGTGCGCGAACTCCGAGACGCGCTTGCACTCCCAGCAGCGGCGTCGTTCAAGCATGTCTCGCCTGCCGGAGCGGCGCTCGGGCTTCCGATCCCCGAGCGGCTGGCTCGAGCCTATGAGGTTGAGCGCCTCGAGCTCTCGCCGGTTGCGTCGGCATACGTGCGAGCGCGCGGCGGCGACCTCGTCAGTGCCTACGGAGACTTCGCCGCGGTCTCAGACACGGTCGACGAATCGCTCGCTCGCTTCCTCCGCCGTGAAGTCTCCGACGGAATCATCGCACCGGACTTCGAACCTGCGGCGCTCGAGATCCTGCGCAAGAAGAAGGGTGGTCGATACCTGATTCTGCAGGCCGACCCCGAAGCGTCGCTGCCGACAGTCGAGTCGCGCGACCACTTCGGCGTCCGTCTGGAGCAGCCGCTGGACGACAAGACGATCGATGACGCGATCTTCGACAATCCCGTTACCGAGCAGACGCACTTCCCCGATTCGGTCCGCCGCGACCTCAAAGTCGCCACGATTGCGTTGCGATACACACAGTCGAACTCGGTGTGTGTCGCGGCCGACGGACAGGTGATCGGCCTGGGGGCAGGGCAGCAGTCTCGGATTCACTGCTCGCGTCTCGCCTGTGGCAAGGCCGACCGTTGGATGTTGCAGCAGCATGATCAGGTGATCGGACTGGAGTTCGACTCGTCGCTCAAGCGTCCCGACCGCTTCGCCGCTCGGGAGCAGTACATCGCCTGGGGCGAGCTGTCTCAGCCCGAGCGCGAGCGCTTGCAATCGCAGGTGACCAACTGGCCGGGACCGCTGTCGGACGAGGAACGCCGAGCCTGGATCGGTGAGTTTCGCACCGTGCTCAGCCACGACGCCTTCATGCCGTTCCGAGACAACGTCGACCGCGCTCAAGCTTCGGCCGTGACCCACATCCTGCAGCCCGGTGGCTCGATCGCCGATGACGACACCACTGACGCCTGCAATCAATATGGGATTGCGATGGCGCTCACCGGACAGCGGCTGTTCCGTCACTGAGTCAATGAGTCACTGGTCAACTGTTCCGTGACCAGATCGGTTGTAACCTCACGACATGTCCACGTTCACTGACTCTCCCATCGCGCTCTATGACACCCTGCTCCGAGACGGCTCGCAGATGGAAGGCATCGCCTTTTCGTTGCAGGACAAGATTACGGTCGCCCGACGTCTCGACTCGCTCGGGATGCATTACGTCGAGGGCGGATTTCCCGGCTCCAACGAGAAGGACAAAGCGTTCTTCGAGCAGATGAAGAGCCAGCCGCTCGAACGAGCCCAGCTCGTTGCGTTCGGCGGCACTCGCAAGCCAGGTTCGGACGTCGAGGCCGACTTCAACGTCGTTGCCCTCCGCGAGGCCGAAACGCCAGTGGTCACGTTCGTCGGCAAGGCGATCGCCTCCCAAGTGAAGACCGTGCTCAACACCTCGCGGGAAGAGAATCTGGCGATGGTGCGTGAGTCGGTCGAGTACATGGCATCGATCGGTCGCGAGGTCCATTTCGACGCTGAGCACTTCTTCGACGGATTCAACGAGGATCCCGACTACACGCTCGACGTGATCAGCACGGCGTATCGAGCGGGCGCGCGGTACCTCATCCTCTGCGACACCAACGGTGGCGCCATGACGCACGAGGTCACCAGCGCCATCCAGGCAGTGCGCGAGACCTTGCCCGAGGCGAAGCTCGGGATCCACACACACAACGACTGCGAGCTCGCGGTTGCGAACTCGCTCGCCGCGGTCGCGGCCGGGGTCGAGCAGGTGCAAGGCTGTCTCAACGGCTACGGCGAGCGCTGCGGCAACGCCAACCTCTCATCGATTATCCCCAATCTGCAGCTCAAGATGGGAATGCGTGTCGTTGAGGATGACCAACTGCAGGAGATCACGACTGCGTCGCGCTTCCTCGCCGAGTTGGCGAATCTGCCGCTCAATGCGCAGTCGCCGTATGTGGGCACCTCGGCCTTCGCCCATAAGGCTGGGTATCACGTCGCCGCGGTGGTCAGAGACCCGATGCACTACCAGCACATCGAGCCGAGCGAGGTCGGAAACGGCCGACGCGTGTTGGTCTCGGAGCTGTCGGGCAAGCGCAACATCCAAGTCAAGCTTGAGGAACAGGGACACGACCTGCCCCTGTCCCAAGAGGAAACCGCGGCGCTACTCGGCCGAGTCAAGCAGATGGAGTCGCGCGGATTCCAGTACGAAGCCGCCGACGCATCGTTCGAGCTCCTCGCGCTGCGGTCGCGACCCAGCTACCAGGCACCATTTACACTTGATGACTTCCTCGTCATCGAGCGACGTCGTCCCGGCGCCGAGCAAGCGGTGAACGGCACCGATGATCGGTCGCTGATGATGGCTGAAGCGACGACGAAGATGCGCGTTGGCGAGGAGCTCTTCCACACGACCGCTGACGGCAACGGGCCCGTCAATGCGCTCGATCGGGCTGCGCGCAAGGGGCTCGAACAGGCGTACCCCGAGCTCAGCGCCGTCTCCCTGCTCGACTACAAGGTCCGCATTATCGACACCGACTCCGGCACCGAGGCGCATACGAGGGCGCTGATCGAGTCGACCGATGGTCGGCGTATCTGGACGACGGTGGGCGCGTCGCCGGACGTGATCGAGGCGTCGTGGATCGCGTTGGCAGACGCCTACGAGTACTATTTGCTGCATCGCGAGCAGTGGGGACTTGCCGATTCGCACGAGGTCGAGTAGGGCGCTTGTCGACGCGCTGTGCGCAACCGCTAACATACGAGTCGGACATTGTGGGCTGCTGCTAAGCGGGACTGCGCTGTGGACGCCGGTGTACGGGCGTGGCTCAAGGGAGATGCGGGGCGATGGCGAGCGGTGCACTCGACGCGACGGAAGGTATTGAGGGTATGCAAGGTGGATTTCCCAGATGTGCGCAATGCGAAAAGGGTGTGCTGGTGCCGCTCTCAGACTTTGGAGGGCAGGGTGCGGCCGTGCACTTCAAGGCGTGGGTCTGCACTGACCCCAAGTGTCTCTTCAACCTGAAGATTCGCAACGGCGACGTCTATCTGAACGAGCCGATCTACGACGGTCGCGACGACCGTCGCTAGGGTTCGCTTCAGCACATGAGAGATGGCCCTGATCCGCCCCTTCGGGGGACCACCCGCTGAGGGGGAGGTGGTCCTGCGCCAAATCCGCACGGACAAGGAGACATAACATGAAGATCGCTAGCGTTGATGTCTTCCCGATCATGACCTGGCGACCGCACTTGTTTGTCACGGTCACCGCCGACGATGGCACGTATGGTGTCGGCGAGTCCGGTCTGACTTGGCAGGAGCGACCGATCGCGGCCTGTATCGAGCGATTCTCGGCGCTGCTCATTGGCGAGGACCCGCTGCGCACCGAGCACCTCTGGCAGCTCATGGCGCGGGCTTCCTTCTTCCCCGCCGACCGCATCAATAGCGCCGCGATCTCCGCCATCGACCTCGCGCTCTGGGACCTCAAGGGCAAGCTGCTGGGACAGCCGGTCTACAACCTGATCGGCGGACTCGTCCGCGATCGGATGCCGTGCTATCCACATAACGAGGGCGAAGATGATCCGGCGCAGTTGATCGACGATATCGAACGCACCGTCGCCGAGGGCTGGCGCTTCGCTCGCTGGGGTTTCAGCGGAACCACGGGCGAGACGTTTGAGCCCTCCGACGCCGTGCGCAAGTCGGTCCGCGCGATCGAGGCGGTGCGATCGCACTTCGGCGCCGAACTCGAACTCTGCGTTGATGTCCACACCCGCGTCGACCTGCCGGACGCGGTTCGATACTGCCGCGCGGTCGAGGAGGTCAATCCATTCTTCATCGAGGACGCGCTGCGCTCCGAGCGACCGGAGTCGTATCGTCGCCTGCGGGAGCGCACCAGCGTGCCGCTCGCTGCGGGTGAGCAGTGGTTCACGAAGTGGGGATTCGCCACGGCGATTGAGGAAGAGTTGATCGACTATGCGCGGATCGATCTCTGCTTGGTCGGCGGGTTCACCGAGGCGCTGAAGATCGCGCACTGGGCCGAGACCCACCACATCAAGATTGTGCCGCACAATCCGTTGGGGCCGGTTTCGTCGGCGGCTGGGGCGCAGCTCACGTTGGCAACCTCGAATGCAGGTGTCTTGGAGATGGCGCGCGAGCCAGGATCGGTGCTCGAGGATGTCTTTCCGGTCCAAACGCCGTTCGACCGCGGGGACGCGCTCCCGACTGACCAGCCTGGCTGGGGCATCGAATTCGACCCCGCGTCTGCATCGAAGTATCCAGAGCCTGGCGTTGGATTCGCGCCGATCTTGAAGCGAGCGGACGGATCCTTCACGAATTGGTGACGGCTGGTAGTAAGCTGCAACAATCGGGGAGTGGCGCAGCTTGGCAGCGCGCGTCGTTCGGGACGACGAGGTCGGAGGTTCAAATCCTCTCTCCCCGACCACCAATAACTTCTCTGTTGACGCTCTCGTAACAGGCGTAACGTCGCCGCCGAGCACCGATTTGGTCGTCTGCGTACCCTCGAAATCCAATGAGGGAACTCAAACGACGAGACAGAATTGGTGGTCAACATGTACTCGCAACGTGCCAATCTCCTCTCCGACGCGCTCTTCCTGACCTTCGCCTTCATCGGCCTGGCGATTCTGATCCTGACCTGAACCCGAACTGCGTTTCGGGGCGCGAAGGTTCCGCGAAGCCCGGTCGGCAATCCCGTGCTCAGAGGCGTAGGGTGAGTGGACACCTCAACTGAAAGATGGATGCGAACCGTCGAACGAGCGCGCCGCTCATCGAGGCATGGCCAACACAAGAAAGGGGAACGTGATGACGTTCCGACCGATGGCCACCAGGATCCGCCTCAACCTCCGCCCGCAACGAGCGAGCATCCTCCTGCCCATTGTCTTCGTGACGGCGCCGATTGTCGCCCTGACCACTAACCCCACCCCGGCCGCTGCGCAGGAGTCATCCGCTATCTAAAGGAACAAGCGGAGCTTCAGCAACGGTATCGTCTGTAGGAACTTGTCAGATTCTCTTTCTCCTTCGATCAGCAACAGATCTTCGGTGTGGATCCATACCCTGGCCTTGATGCCGACACCGAATGCTGGAGATGAATTCACGCGTCGGTTGCAATCTCGTCTCATTCACTCAAGGAGCCATCAAGGTTGTACCCTTACCAACCGTCGCACCCGAGCCAGTTACAAACAAACACACGGGAGCCGACATCACATCGGCTGCCCATGTTGCTGATCGGACTCGTGCTTGCCAGACCAACCGGATGAACGCTTTTCCTGCTCATCGCTACCATCGCGGTTGTAACGTTTCCTGTCTGGCTCTTCCTCCTGGTGGCTATGCTCATCGATTGAACGACTGGCGCTCGGCAAATGGTTGCGGCAGCCGACTTGCGACGAGAAACACCAGGCAACTGCCGACCGCGCAGCATGCGTAGATGAGCAGCACCAAGTCATACGATCCTTGTGCGTCGTAGATCGCCCCTGCGATGATTGGCGAGAAGAAGATCGCCATGGTCTGGAACATGAACGCCGTGCCCATGATCGTTGCGAAGTTGGCGAGTCCGAAGGCCCGCGAGAGGATCAGCGCTTCCAACGGAGGTGTCGCGGCGAACCCAATCACGTACAGCACGACTGCGATCACCACGCCCGGAATTGACCCCTGCGCGAAGTACAAGACGATCAGCGATGCGGCGACGAAGAGGACGCACACGCTCGCCACTCGCTCAGGACGACGGAATCGCTCGAGTTGCGTCCCTGCCGTGAGCAGCCAAATCACGGCGCCGCCGGCGGTCAGCGAGACGATCTGCGCCGCCCAGGTCTCGGAGAAGCCGACCGATCGGTAGTAGGGCACCCCTTGCGACAGCCAGCCGAAGATCACGAAGAAGAACAACATGAGCCCGCCGACGGTCGCCCAAAAGAGTGGTGTCCGCATTGCCTCGCGCAGCGTCAGGCCGCGCATGGCGATCGGCTGCGCGGCCGTCTCGGGTTCCACCTTCTGCGATGGCCGATCTCGGACCAGGAGGAAGGCAATCGCATACGCGCCCAGCACCAAGAAGGCGGAGTAGAGGAACGCGTCGCCCCAACCGAGGTTGGTGATGATGATCTGAACCAGCGGCAGCATCAGTAGCTGACCCATCCACACCGATGCGCCGATAACACTCGCGGCGACGGCTCGCTTCTCGTCGAACCAGCGCACGGCCAACGCCTGCGCTGGGATGTACGCGACCATGCCGAGGGCAAGCGATGACATCCCCAGGTAGACGTACCACTGCCACAGCTCGCGCATGTAGGCCAGCAGCACCATTGATATCGCGCACAACGGAGCGCCGATCAGCATTAGTCGGCGGGGACCGACCGAGTCGACGAGCCGACCGATGATCGGCGCGAACAGTCCGACCGTGCCAACGGTGACTGAGAACCCGAGCGAGACCTGTGCTCGCGACCAGCCGAAGCGATTCTCGAGCGGCTCGATGTAGGCGCTGAGCGATCCGAACGTCAGGCCCTCGGCAACGATCAGCGCGACAACCATCCCGGTCAGTACCCACCAGCCGTAGTAGGCGCGGCTGATTCGCCAGCTCTTTGGTCCTCCAGGTTTGTAGGTCGTCGCATCGATTGCCATACGCAGCAGGCTACTCCTGTGCAGCGGTCCCACACGCATTTCCCCCGCGCATGCGGGGGCTGGTTGCTCTGTCGCTCGAGGTAGGGCAACGGCTCTGCTGGACGGATCGAGATTCCCGCGCTGCGCGCAGGAATGACGGAGTGTTGGCGGGTCAATGGCGGAGCGGGTGGATCCACCCAGGAATGACGGGGCTGGAGGATCACCAGGCGTCGCTCGACCGCTATCTTGAGTTCAATTGATCGCTTCCGACGAAAGATGCACCATGACCACCACGCTGTCCAGCATTAGCACCAGCCCAATTCCTTGGCCGAATCAGCGCGAGCTGCCCGAGACCACCCGACCGCTGCCCGCGGGGACGACCGTGATCTCCGCCGACAGCCACTGGCTCGAGACCGGCGAGTTCGTCGATCGGATGCCGGCCAAGTATCGCGACCGTGCGCCTCGGGGCATGTTCAACGAGCGCGGGTTCCACATGGAGATCGACGGGAAGTCGACTGACAATCCGGGCATGCCAAGCGAGCTGATCGAGGGTCGGGAAGGCATGTGGGACGCGGGAATTCGGGTCGAGGAGATCACTCGCGAGGGTGTCGACCAGGAGATTCTGTTTCCCCAGCGGATGCTCGGTGTGATTCGCAACGAGGATTTTGACTACATCCAAGCGTGCATGGATGCTTACAACGAGATGCTGGCCGAGTTCTGCGCCGAGCAACCGGGAAGGCTGCACGGACTCGCCCTGCTCAACTATTGGAACCCCGAGCGCACCGAGGACGAACTGCAGAAGATCAAGGCGCTTGGATTCAAGGGCGTGCTGATGCCCTCGCTGCCGCCGCCGCACGCCAAGGTGTACTACAACGCCCGCTCGCTCGAGCCGATGTGGCGCGCGATCGGCGAGTCGGGCCTGCCGCTCAGCTTCCACGTCGGCGAGACGTTTGATGCTCGCGGTCAGGGCGGTCTCGCGACGACGATCGTCGTCGCCTTCCAACCGTTCCGTCGACTCTTCGCGCTGCTCACCTTCGCGGGCATCTTCGAGCGTAACCCTGGACTGAAAGTCGTCTTTACCGAAGGCGGGATCTCGTGGGTGCCGAGCGCTCTGTTCGACTGTGACAAGGTCTACGCATCGTTCGAGAGTGAGATGAGCCCCAAGCTCGCCAAGCGTCCGAGCGAGTATTGGTTCGAGAATTGCTACGCGACGTTCATCGAGGACCCGTCGGGCTTGCGTCAGCTCGACCTCATCGGTGTCGACAACGTCATGTGGGGCTCCGACTATCCGCATCCGGAGAGCGCAGTCGGCTACACGCAGCAAAGTCTGTGGGACGTCTTCGACGCAACGGACGCAGTCGAAGACGCACAAAAGATTGTAGGAGGCAACGCAACGCGTCTATGGGGCCTCGGCTGAGCGTATGCTGAGCCAAGCGGAGGCAGACATGCTGATTTCGGCAGAGAAGCGGCTGCGGGAGCGACGGCCCATTCTACTGCCGGAGCATGGCGCACGCTCGCTCGCTCGGTTGACCGCGATCTTGAAGCAGACTGATGACACGCACCTGATGCTCGACGTCAATCGAGAATTGCAACGCGAGTATTCGATGTCGTGCCAGCTGCGAATCGGCAGAACAGTGCTGTTGCGACTCTGTTTCCGTCGCGGGAACCACTGGAATCGGCCACCGTGCCCCCCACCGCACCTAAAGCATGGGCCCGTGCACATGCATCGTTATGTGGCGGGCCGATCTGACAACCGCGCGCCTTGCATTGAGTCTGTAGAATCGGACTTGTTTCAGGCCGACGTTGACCTTGTCACAGTGCTTCAGAGGTTCGTGGACTATTGCAACGTGCGTGGTTCAGGCACGAGTGTGAGAGGTTTGCTCTCATGACCAATCGCACTGAACAGATCGAGTCGACGCTCGCCAGTTGGTTGGACGAACACTACACGATCGAAGAGTACCAGGATCGCTGGATCATCGGGACTCCACATCTCGACCGCCACGATGACTTCGTTGAGGTGACACTCATGAACGCCGGCGGCGAGCTGCGAATTACCGACTCAGGCGAATCGATGGCCGAGTTAGGCATGTCAGGAATGAACCTCACCGAGGCGCGGATGAGGCACGTACAGAACATCGTCAAACGCTTCGGCTTACGCTTCGACCAGAACGAGATATGGACCCCTGTGCACGGTGGTGATATCGGCGACGCCCTTCAGCGTCTATTGCAGGGAATGTCGAATGTACAGGAGATCGACGCCTTGAGTTCAGAAATGCTGGGGACTACTCAGGAGCTGCAAGCAGTCGTCGGCGAGGCGCTGGCAGATAGTGGCCTGTCCTTTGAGTCACGAGTCAAGTTAAGAGGAGCGAGCCAGATCGAGTACCAGGCTGACTTCTTGATTGAAAGAGGGACGTCTTGGCCGGATTACATTATCTCTACAAGACCACGGCTCAACCTCACAGCCGCGAAAGAACAGATTCTGTTTGCTCTTGATACGCGTGAACAGTACCGAGTGCAGGTTGGCGCTGACCCCATCTACCTCTCAATGTATGAAGTGATGACCAAACGCGCCAGAACGCCGCTCGAATGCTATGGTATTGGTACGCTGTCGCTTGACGAGGTGCAAGCACTCGACTGGGACCGTTACCTCCGCGACTCCTGCCGATCGATCGGCCCATCGGACGGTCAAGCGAGTGCTCAACAGACCCTGATCGATTGAGGCGCCGATACTCCCGTCGGGCGCATCGGTCGTGCGATGTGCCCCAAACCGACCAGAAACGAGAACCCACTGATGACACTTACACGCCTTGATGTTACCTCTTGCGAGCCTTATGCCGATGGCTTGGCCTTTGGCGATGCTGGTGCCTTTGAGATTGTCCGTGCGACGGCTCATTATGCCGTTGACCCTTCTCTTGAGGACCACCGACGGATTACTGACCTCGACCTCGCGCCGCGAGACTCGGACGGATGTGTCCGATTCAGTGGCGACCTCGTTCTGATCCGTCCTAGCGATCCCGAGCTTGGCAATGGGGCGCTGGTGATCGATGTGCCGAACCGCGGGCGTTGCTTGCTGCCAGGCGCTCTGAATCGGACGCCGGCTGAGGCCTCGGTGTCGAATCCGCAGGATCCAGGCGATGGTTTCCTCTTCCGACATGGGTTTAGCGTTGCCTCGGTCGCGTGGCAGTGGAATGCTCCCGAGTTGCCGACCTTGCTGCAGTTTGCCGCGCCCGAGGCGCTTGACGATGATGGTCAGTCCATTTCAGGTCAGGCGATCACGGATCTTCGGCCGAGCAGTCACGTTGCCTCGATGCCGATTGAGCATTTGGGTCAACCGGGATATCCGGTCGCCAGTGAGCAGGCTGACGAGGCCCGCCTCTACGTTCGCGATTTCGAGGACGACGAGCCTCGTGAGATTCCTCGCGACCGCTGGCAATTCGGTCGGCAGACGCCCTCTGGTGTGGAACACAGCACTCGCGACCTGTGGCTTGAAGGCGGATTCACGCCTGGACGCATCTATGAGATCGTTTATCCCACCGACCGTTCTCCCGTTGTTGGAACGGGGTTGCTGGCGTTCCGCGATGCGGCGCTGTTTCTGCGGAGTTGGCAGCGTCAGTATGCGCGTGTGCATGGTTTCGGAATCTCGCAGAGCGGCCGATTCCTCCGTCATTTGCTGTTTCTGGGATTGAACCGCGATCCCGGAGCGCCACAACAGCGAGCGTTTGACGGCATGCACATCCACGTCGCTGGGGGCATCCGTGGCGAGTTCAATCGACGCTATGGACAGCCGTCGCAGCTATTCCTGGCCGGTCCGATTCATGAGTTTCCATTCGCAGATGTCGTGCGCGACGATCCGCTCACCGGCGCCAGTGACGGTCTGCTTAATCGCAGCGACGTACAGGGCGTGACGCCCAAGGTGGTCAAGACGAACACGAGCTGGGAGTTCTGGCGAGGCGATGCCTCGTTGGTTGATATCGACCCTGCTACCGGCGAGGACGTTCCTGCGCATCCACAGTCGCGTCACTACCTGCTCGCCTGCACGCAGCACGGTCCGGGACAGGCCGAGTTCATCGATAGCTTCTACCTGACGGATGACCGCAGCATGTATCGCCACAACGCGGTCGATCATTCCCCGCTGATGCGGGCAGCGTTCGTTAACTTGGATTCGTGGGCCGCTGGGGAGTGCGAACCACCGCCGAGCAAGGTGCCGAGTCTCGCGAACGACACGGCCGCAACGCGCGACCAGGTGTTGGTGCAACTGTGCGACCGCGTAACCGTTCCGGCCGCCGACCGACTGTCGCGCGTGCGCACGGTCGACTGGAGCACGCTGCCACCGGTCGAGGGCGCGGAGTACCAGGGCTATGTCTCCGCACTCGACGAGAACGGCAACGAGATCGCCGGCCTCCGCATGCCCGATCTCACGCAGCCGCTCGGACTGCACACCGGTTGGAATCCGCGTCACCCAGAAACGGGCGGAGCAGACCTGACCAGCCACTTCGTCGGACTGACCAAATGGTTCGATCGTGATGAGATTCTCCGCCGCTACGGAGATCGTGAGTCATACCTCCAGCGGGTCCGCGAGGATGCGAAGCAGCTCGCTGCAGAAGGTGGAATTCTCGAGGAGGATATCGACCTGGTCGTAGAAAACTGCGCCGCCAGATGGGATGTTGCGGTGTCGGAGTAGTTGTGGAGAACGGAGCCGAAGATGTCGTTTGCAGAGTCGCTCAAAGAGATCCGACAGACCGTCAGAGATCGCGGTGCCAAATTAGTCAACGAAGAAGTCACCAAACAGGCGTGTCTCGTCAGCGCGACAGCGCAAGGCAGCCAAGCCCTTGAAGCAACGACTCGACCAACGGGCCGACTTCGATGCGTCGTTGGCGTCTTCGGCACTACCTAGTCATCTCTTCCAGTTTGGCCAGATCAGTAACAAGGTCAAGCGTGATACTGCGCTGCTGACCTTCACCACTCAGGTAACTGAACGAATCAAGTACATCGTCGAGGAGATTGCAAAGGGAGGATTGAGCGACGACGACTCAATCGTCACGACCAACGATGAGATCGTCACGTTTCTACTCGTGCAAGGTATCCTGCACGACCCGATTGAGCCGCACCGTGTCACGTTCCGAGACGCGCGCAGCTACGCCAGTGTGTTCATGGACAACAACAACCGGAAGCCGATCTGTCGTTTTCACTTCAATGGTCGCGCGAAGCATATCGGCACAGTCGACCAGTATAAGCGAGAGACCAAGCATCTCATCCAGGACACGAGCGACCTCTTTGATCTTGCACCGCTTCTGAAGAGCACGGCGCAGCGTTACATGTAGTGCAGGTATCGCTAACTTAAGACTGTTACATTTGGAGGATCTAACCGGCTTCGGACGGTTCACTGGCTTGAACTTGAATCGAACGTTGGATAGTGGCCTCCTCGGTCATGCCGTCTGCGGAGGTCCTTCAAACGATTTGTTATGCCCGCCAATTCCGTCATTCCTGTGCGCAGCGCGGGAGCCTCGATCCGTTTTGGCAAGGCCTATGTACGGGGATGTCGTCTCCAACTGCGTCGCCTCTGGTGCTGGACTGAGCGAGATACCCGCGGCGGAGCGCGGGTATGACGAATGTTGAGATGGCGCAGCTCCTCGATGACCTGTGTCATCTGCCGGTGAGAGGTTCCGAGCAGGCCCCCGCATTCGCGGGGGAATTGCGCATAAGGCCTGCTTAGGTCGATACGACCTGTGCTTCGACGAGTGATTCTAGCTCTGATGTGGTGAGGCCGAGCTCTTCGGCGAGCACTTCTGCGGTGTGTTCGCCGAGCAGTGGGGCTCGGCGGTGGACGGCAGGGCTCTCGCTCAAGCGGATTGGACAGCCGAGCAAGGTCATCGGGCCCCGAGTTGGGTGCTCGATGTCGACGAGCATGCCGCGCTCCTTGAGGTGTTCGTTGGTGAAGATTTCGCCAGAGTCGAGCACAGGTCCCGAGGGCACGCCGGCCTCGCGCATCTGGTCCATCACTTCGTACTTTGTTCGCTGTTTGGTCCACGCTTCGATTGCTTGGCGGACGTCGTCACCCTCGTTGCGCGTGATGCCTCGACCGCCGCTGGACTCGGCGAGCTCGGGCCTGCCGATGGTCTCCATGAGCGCTCTGCGCATTCGCCCGTTCGCGACCACGATCCAGACCCAGTCGGAGCGGCCTCCTGGCTTGCATGGAAATAGGCCAGTTGGAGCCGTCTGACCGTCGCCGTAGGGCGGCGCTGGGTCTCCTGCGACCTCGCGTCGGGTCATGGGGACGCGGGTATAGTTGGTCACGGCTTCCTGCATCGACAGCTCGACCTTCTGGCCGATGCCGTCGCGTTGACGCTGCCAGAGCGCGGCGAGCATCCCGATTGCTGCCTGAACGCCGGTGCCGGTGTCGCCGATGGTCGGACCCGGTTTGAGGGGCAGCGTGTCCTCGGTGCCGGTGAGGGCCATCGCGCCGCCTGCGGCTTGGGCCACCATGTCGAACGACTTCGTCGGCGCCCAAGGACCGGTCGTGCCGAATCCCTTGACCGTGCAGTAGATCAGTTGTGGATGAAGTTCCTTTAGCGTTTCGTATCCCAAACCGAGTCGCTCCATCGTACCGAGCGTGAAGTTCTCGACCACGATGTCGAACTTGGGCACGAGTTTCAGGAAGATGTCTCGACCCTCGTCGCTCTTGAGGTCGAGCGTGAGCGAGCGTTTGTTGTTGTTCAGGGTGATGAAGTAGGTGGAGTCGAGGTCGTGGCCAGCGCCGAGTCGTCGGCCGGGCTCACCTCGGCCGGGAGGCTCGATTTTGACGATCTGCGCGCCCAGCCAACCGAGGGCTTGGGTCGAGGACGTCCCCGCCTCGTACTGGGTCAGGTCTAGGATTCGTACGTCAGAGAGTGCGAGCGACATGAAGGTCTCCAATCAGTCGAGGCATGTGAGCCGATGATTGGAGGATAGCTACCCAGTCAGCCGCGGCGATTTCGTCGCCGCCTTGATAGGGTCTTCAGTCGAACAGCCGGCAATCGCTTCAGTCGTTGGTTGACTGGGTCAACTTCGATGCCGACGGATTCTAATGCCGTCACTCCTAGCAGCGGCTCGACATCGTCGTCGCCAAACATCACCGTGCCGCCAACCGCCTCGCCCATGAACTCGATTTCGGCGACACCGATGTCGACAAGAAAGGGGCTGCCATCAGCCAGCTCGTAGCGTCGTGAACCGATTGCAGCTAGCCCGATTTCTTCCAAGCATTTGCGGGGCACCAGGCTGTCGGTCGCCCCGGTGTCAACCAGGAAGAGCCCGCTCCACTCGCGATCGCGGTCGGCTGGATTCCGAATGGTCACGGTCACATGCGTTGCACCCATGGGCGGTCTCCTGTCAATGGGGCGTGGTTGCTCGGGGACAGCTCGGAGTGTCATGGGTTCAGCTTAGCCAGCGGCAGGGTTGACCGTCTCAGCGGCCACTTGCTCCGCAGAGACCTCTTCGACAGCGAGTTCCAGTACGACGTTTCGCTCTTTGGCGTGCTCGATGGTCAGTGCGACCACATTGCCGTTGACATCGAAATCCGCAAGATCCAGTTCGCCCAGATCGGCAGTCTCGACGATTCGCTCCTCGTTGAGCCGAATGAACAACGTATCGGTTTCAGGAAAGTAGGATGCTCTCATGGTCGAAATCCATTGTCGAAGAATGCGTTTTGCACTGTCTCGTTGTCGGGCAACAATACCACCCGAAGGTAACGCCCCCCAAATTCAGGTACCGGACCCCAAAGTCTGAACCTGCCGTCCGACTGCACGGAAACGTGGACAGGATCATCGATCACGGATTGTACCCAGGCGATCTCGATCCACTCGCGCTCCTTCTCCGTTCGGTTGCGCCAGAAGTATTGAGTCGCTTTCACAGAACAGACTCGCCTTAGCCAGCGGCGATGAGCGCGCCTGACTCTGACAGCGTGTTGGCCTCATCGCCGAAGACTTCCGATGCCGCCGATCCTGGTGACATCGCCGGTCGACCGACTTCGACTGGAGTTCGACTCATCTTGATCGATGGGCCGTTCGTGCGTACTCGACCGCGGCCTTCGTGCTCTCGGGTGATCGACATGCCTGCAGCGACGGCTCGTTCGTCGGTCATCGCGTCCTCGACGGTGGCGACCGGCGATGCCCCGATGCCCTTGCTCGTGAGGTCCGAGACCCATTCGGCGACCGTTCGCTCCGTGAACCGTTCTGGGGAGGGAACGTCTGCCGATTGCTCGGGCTTTGCTCCGACGAAGAGCCAGCCGTCTGATGCTTCGTAGAGTCGATGCAGCGGTCCCTCGCCGACAGCGTTCTGGCCTGCAGGCTCATCCCAGGTTTTGCCTTCGTACTCGTGGAGGAAGTTCGATTGCATCGTGCTCGCTGTGCGAGCAAGCGCGGTGAAGACTTGCTGACCTTCTCCGGTGCGCAATCGGTGATAAAGCGCCATGCCGACTCCGAAGGCGCCGTTGATGCCGGTGCCGTAGTCGTTGATCGCGAACGGCTGCAGTGTGGGAACGGTGTCGCCGTAGCGAGTCTGCATTCCTGAGGCAGCCTGAGCAAGCTGCTCCCAGCCTGCCCGCTCCGCCCATGGGCCGATCTCGCCAAATGCGTTGAGCGAGGCGTAGACGACGTCAGGATTGACTTGACGGACCGTGTCGTAGTCGACTCCCAGTCCCGAGACTTTGCCGAGACGGTAGTTCTGAACCACGACATCGACATCGGCGGCTAGGTCCATGAAGGCGGCGCGGCCGCCCGACTGTTTGAGGTCGAGCAGGACCGACTGCTTGCCGCGATTGATGTCTTCATGCAGCATGATTCCGTTCTCGCGCGACGGATTGTCGATCTTGACAACATCTGCCCCGTACTCGGCCAGGGTTCGTCCGCAGGTGGGACCGGCGAGGATGATGCACAGGTCGAGCGCCGTCATGCCCTCCAATGCCTGCGACAGACGATTGCCCGGCGCCCTGATTGCCGAAGGCGCGGATGTGGTCAGCTCCCTCAGGACGTCGTCACGGTCTGCATCCGTGGCTCGTCGAGGTCCACGGATTTCGCCTGGTGTGCCAGCCATTCGCACTTGAATCCCTGGCTGGAGCATCGGTCCGAGCTCGGGATCGTCCATGTCAACGATGATCTCCGCTTCGCGAGCGTGAGGCTCGTGCAGCCATTCGGCCGAGTCGAGACAACGCACGGTCGGTGGGCCAGCCTCGTTGATCAAGTCTTCCCATTCTTGTGCGGTTCGAGTGAGGAAGATGTTTGTGAGTTGGGCGATGGCGATGTCGGCGAGGGCTGGGTCGGCGATGATTTGGTGAGCATCGGACCACGGCTCGTCGAGCCACTGAGGTACGCCAGCGGCTACGCAGAATTGTCGGATGAAATGCGAATACGCCGCATGGAAGAAGACCCAGCGACCGTCGGAGCACTCATACGGGCCGACCCATGGAGCGGGCCCACGCGGAGCATCGCGATCGAGGAACTTCAGTCCGCGAATGCCGATCGCTTGGTAGAGGCTGTCGTGGAGTGATGCTTCGATGCGCTGACCGAAGCCGTCGCGCTCTCGGGCTACCAAGGCCATCGCGACCCCAGCGCAGCCGGTGAACGCGGCGTAGGACGACGCGATCGGTACGGCGGTGTAGACCGGCTGCGGCGCGTCGGCCATGAGCGATCCGCTGTACGTGCCGACACCAGCCGAGACCACGCCTTCCCACCCGGGAATCGACGCGCGGTCATCGTCCGAGGCGAAGCCTGGGAGCGAGAGGTAGATCAGTCGATCGTTGTTGACGGTCGAGTCTTCTGCGCCCAGACCGAGTCGGTCCATCACGCCTGGACGGAAGTTTTCGATCACAACGTCAGCGGAGGCGATCAACTGCTGAGCAGTGCGCCGACCGTCGGCAGACTTGAGGTCGAGGGAGATGCGGCGCTTGCCGCGATTCCACATCGAGTTTGCAGGGGTGTCCCAAATTGGTCCTGCGGGAGGGTCGACACGGATGACGTCTGCGCCGTGATCGGCGAGCATCATCGCTGCCAGAGGTCCGGCCATGTACTGACCGAAATCGATTACACGAAGTCCATCGAGCGCGCCCATGTGAGTGATCCTCTCAACCAACTGCTTGGTTCAGAGGCTAATGGCTCGGACGATTTGCCAAGGTCGTGGTGAGGGCGTCGTCAATGGCATCGAGGAATTCGTCGATGCTGCCGTCGTTGTGTAGTACGAGATCTGCCTTGGGTGCACGCTCGGTCCAGTGAATGGCCGACGACAAGCGTTGCTCGGCCTCCTGCCGCGTGAGGTCATTGCGAGCCATCAATCTGGCAATTGCCGTGTCGTTCTCCGTAGCGACAAGCCAGCCGGCGTCGCAGAGCGGCATGTAGGGACCCTCGAACAGCCTGACGGCCTCGAACAGGACGATTGGCGCGGGATCCTCTCGCAGCTCAGTCAGCAGGCGGACGAATTCTGCCTCGAGATCGCCGATGGCGGTGCGCAGGTCAGCGAGGAAGTCAGGCTTGCCGAAGACGATGTCGCCCAAGGCTTTGCGGTCGATGAAGCCATCATCGCCGACGACACGATCGCCGAATCGGGCGACGATTCTGTCGAATGCGGGCTTGCCAGGCTCATACATCGTGTGGACGTGGCGGTCGGCGTCGATGTGCTTGGCGTTGTGGGCATCGACGAGGTGTCGACACAGGAGCGACTTCCCGCAAGCGATCGATCCGGTCACGCCGAGAATGAAGGTCATGGGGATAGGCTATCGGAGCGAGTGACATTGAGACATTGAAGGTTGGCGATGGTCGAGCAAGGCGAGGCGGGAGGGGGACAGCCCGCGCTGGCAGTCGCGAGCGCCCATCTGACGGAGTTGATCGATGCCATCGATGCGATCAACTCCAAGGTGATGTTCATGATGGGACTCAATGTTGCGAGCAACAGCCTGTTCGTTGCCGTGATCGCGTCGCTCTCGCAGCCATGGTGGTCGGCAATTGCGCCGGTCATTCTCGCGACAGCTGCTGTTGGGCTCGGGCTTGGCCTACTTCGCAGAGGACCCATTCCCCAGTTTCCTGCACCAAACGATTTGATGCAGATTCGTCAGCGGAGGCTAGGGGACGACACGGCCGCGTGGTTACTCGTTGCAACGTTGTCGGTTGCGTCAGAAGCAGCACTTGCTGAGCTTCAACAGCGCTATCGGCGGGCATTCTCACTCTGGATCGTGACGGTCGCGCAAATCGTCTCTATCACCGCTATCGGACTGGTATTGGTTCTCTAGAAGCCTCGATAGGTAATGCCTGGCTCGATTTTGGGCAGATCAGCATGCTCTGGCGTATCGGCCGGATGGACGATTGGCTCCGGCTTCTGACCCATGCCTAGCAGCCGCTTGATCAGCGGTGGAATTGACCGTGGCTTGGTCTGTTCGTTCGCCATGTTCCCTATCCCTCTTACCGCTACTCTCCGTACACCAGCATATCGAACTCGGACCGTTCCGATGACGACTCAGCGTTGCTCTTGGCCTGGCGATGACCCTGATGAGATTGCTTATCACGATCTCGAGTGGGGTGTGCCCGCGACGGACGAAGCTCCGCTGTTCGAGGCACTGACGCTCGAGGGCGCGCAGGCCGGGCTCTCTTGGCACACCATACTGATGCGTCGCGATGGCTACCGACGTGCATTCCTCGGCTGGGACGTTGAGGCGATCGCCGCGATTGATGATGCAGGCGTGGATGCGCTTGTCGAGGACACTGGAATCATCCGACACCGTGGCAAAATCCGATCGACGATCACCAATGCACAGGCGACGCTCGTGCTGCGCGCGCAAGGGCTGTCGTTGGCTGAGATCGTCTGGGCGTACGCCGACTGGTCAAACCAACCGCGCACCGACATCCAATCGCAGACTTCTGAGTCGCGGGCGCTGTCGCGGGAACTCAAGCGTCGTGGATTTCGCTTCGTCGGTCCGACGACCTGTTATGCCTTCATGCAGGCGGTCGGTATTGTCAACGATCATGAAGCCTCCTGCTTCCGATTCGCCGAGATTTCGGAGATGCGCGATACCCTACTGAGTGAACGGAGCGACTCATGACTTTCCAACACCTGCGGCTCGAAGTTTCCGACCAGATCGGCACGATCATGCTCGATCGACCGGAGAAGCTCAACGCGCTCTCGCGCGATCTACACGACGAAATGGTTGCGGCGGCTCGTCAACTGCAAGCGGACGACGATGTGCGCGTGGTGATCGTGACCGGCGCTGGTCGTGGGTTCTGTTCGGGCGCCGACTTGACCGCGCGTCCGAAGGACAGCGCTCCCGACACGCAGAACGATCGGATGGATGAATTCGGCTGGGTTGGACACCAGGCGCTGGCCTTTGGCCAGCTCGACAAGCCGACAATTGCGGCAGTCAACGGCGTCGCCGCCGGCGCTGGGATGAGTCTCGCGCTCTCGTGCGACCTCCGCGTCGGCTCTGAGAAGGCTCGTTTCAAGGTTGTGTTCCTTGAGCGCTCGCTCAGCCCCGATGCGGGAATGACCTGGTTCCTGCCCCGCGTGGTTGGGTATCCGAAGGCGGTCGAGTTGGTTCAGACGAGCCGTTTCGTCGAGTCCGATGAGGCCCTCGAGATCGGCCTGATCAATCAGCGTGTTCCTCACGAGGAGCTCATGACGCGGGCGCGGGCGCTCGCCAGCGAGATCGCCTTCTGGCCACCGCTGGCCTCTCGAGCGGCGAAGCGGGTGATGCAGCGCAACCTCAACGCCACGTTGGAAGAGGCGCTCCGCAACGAGATTACTGCCATTTCCCACGCCACACGGTCGGAGCACGATGTCCGAGAAGCGCAGGCCTCGTTCATCGAAAAGCGCGCGCCGGTCTTCACCGGCGAGTAGTCGCAGCAGATAGTTTCGCCGTGTCCGACGTCAGTATTCGCGCGGCCATCCCGAGTGACGCGCAGACGATCCTCGACTTCATTGTCGGGCTCGCCGAGTTCGAGAACGAGCCGCGTTCCACAGTGGAGGCGACGGTCGAGAGTATCCGCCGAGATGGGTTCGGCGAGGATCAGCTGTTCGAGACGCTGATCGCGGAGCGTGACGGCGAGCCGATCGGGATGGCGCTGTTCTTCCCCCACTACTCGACCTGGACCGGCACGCCAGCGCTGTACCTCGAGGATCTCTTCGTCGTCCCAGAAGCACGCGGCAGCGGGGCAGGATTCGCCCTCATGCGAGCGCTAGCCGAGATCGCGGAAGCTCGGGGATGGAAGCGGCTGGATCTGTCGGTGCTGGACTGGAATCCGGCTCGCGGGTTCTACCACCAACTCGGGATGACCCATGAGTCAGAGTGGCTGCTCTACCGGTTAGATGAGAGCGGCATCGCGGCGCTCGCTGGCGCTCAATGAGGAGATGAGATCAGTGGTTAGATTTCTGTGTCGGACTTGGTGATACCTACCTATTTTTTGATCCGTCATACTCGCGCTGTGGAGGCTCTTGCATCATTCACCAACTCCGTCATTCCTGCGCGCAGCGCGGGAATCTCGATCCGCTTGGCAAGGCCGATGTGCTGACATGGGCGGGTCAACAGTGTCGATACTGGTGCTGGCCTCAGCGGGATACCCGCGGCGGAGCGGAGACCTTTGAATAACTCAGTTTCCCGTCCCCGCCCCCGAGCGGGGACCCGCTTTGGCAAAGCCCAGGCTGCTCGGATAGGTCCCGGTTGACCAGATACCGGCGACAAACATGGCCGCCGGTCAGAAGCCAGGGAAGGAGCAGTCCCCCGCTCGGAGGCGGGGGCGGTTAAGGGGTAATTCAACGGTCCCCGCGGAGCGCGGGTATGACGGATATCTCAGTGGGTATGACTGACGTGACGGATTTGGTTCGCGCTTCAAACTCGACTCCATCCCGACATAGGAACGCGGACAGGTGCGATCAACTCTTCGCGAGCGGGACGACTCCCTCGTAGATTCCTGGTTGCCAGTCTCCGTTTGCGTCGAGCGCTTGGTCGATCATCACCGGCGCCATGTCTTTTGCCGCCTCGTAGAGCTCTTCAACGTCTGAGAACGACCCAAACGACAGGGCTCGTAGGCCTGGTCGCCATACGACGGTTGGCACGATTGAGCCGAACTGATCGATCTCGGCCTTGGTGCGTTCTTGCACGGCGATCTCCATCGAGCGCATGAGCAGATCGACCAGTCCCCTGGGTTGATAGGGCGAGGGCTGGACGCCGAGGTCGACGGCGATCGTGTGCGTGGACCCTTGCAGAATGGCGGTCTCGAGGTCCAATCCCGATGAGAGTCCGCCATCGACGCACCAGTCGGCTCCAACGCGGACTGGAGGAAATAGACCTGGCACCGCGATCGACGCCATCACTGCGGCGAGGAGTTGTCCTCGATTGAGCACGTGCTTGCGTCCGTTGGAGAGGCTGGTCGAGACGATGTGCAGGGGGATTTCGGACGCGGCGATCTCGTCGAACTTGATGTGTTGGCGGAAGAGGTCGCGGAGAAATCGATTCGAGTACATCGAGGTGCCGCGCGTGAGCAGCCGTCGGCCGATGCGCAGGATGTTGCGGTGCCAAAGTCGCGAGTCGCGGAGTGCGAACCAGAGATCGGCCAGGCCGTCGATGTCGTGTGGGTGCATCGCGAGAAACGCGCCGTTGACCGCTCCGACCGAGCAGCCAACGATCAGGTCGGGGCGAATGTCTCGGCGAATCAGCTCTTCGAGAAACGGCACCTGCACGATCCCCGATGCGCCACCGCCGCTGAGCACGAGGGCCAGTCGGCGATCCTGAAACCCTTGGGTCCCTTGTTGTAAGGCGGTGGTCATCGGGGTCTTGCGCGCTGTTGTTGAGGGTTAGCCGGATTGCGGTCGACGGTCGGGCACGATTTCCGTGAGGATGCCGGCAGCCGTCTTGGGATGGAAGAACGACGCGGTGATTTCCTCGATCGGTCCGCCGAAGTCGATGTAGGCGAGGCCGCGTTCCATGAACAATTTGGTATCGCCGACGACATCGGTCGAGCCGTAGCCGAGGTGATGGAGTCCCGACCCTCGTCGTTCGAGGAACTTGCCAATTCCGCTGGCGTTGTCGTCGGGGAGGAGGATCTCGATCTTGGTTTCGCCGAGGTTCACTTTGACGAAGAAGATCTTCGTGCGTTCGGGCGCGAAGTAGCCGCCTTCGGGGTAGGGCGTGCGCTCGGTGTCGTACTGGAGTCCGAGCTGGTCTACCAGGACAGAGGTCGCCTCTTCCAGTGAATGCGCGACGATACCGACGTGATCGAGATAGGTAATCATGCTTGCCTCTCGTGACCGCTTGCGACGGCGCTGAGTCGTGGCTCGGTCGTCGCGCGTGGTGTCCAATGGCGCCAAGATAGACGACGGTTACTGGAGTCGCCGCAGCGTCGGGGAGAAGGACCCAAACAGGGCGAGCACTCCGACGAGGACCACCGCCACCACGAAGAAGGCGAGGCGCACACCAACGAGCTCGGCCGCAATCCCGAGCACGAAGACTCCGCCCTGCATCATTGCGAACTGCATCATCAGCACGGACATCGCCCGACCGCGATATGCCGGCTCGGCCTGTTCTTGGATCAGCGCCGAGGCCATCGTCATCCGCCCTGATTGGCCGATGCCCATCAGGATCATGATCGGCAAGCTCAGCCAGACCCAGGGCGAGATCGCGATGCCCAAGGTCGCCGCGCCGAGGAAGAACCCCATCAGGATGAGTAGCTTGCCTCGACCTTGGCGTCGCAGCGAGGCGATGATCAGCGCGGCCAGGAAGGCGCCGATCGCGGAGAAGGTCAGGAACATCGCGGCGAGCGCGGGGCCGGCATCGAAGACGTCTTGGACGAATCCTGGCAAGAGTCCCTGGAGCGGTGTGCCGAGCACCGAGATGAAGAACGACAGGAACAGGATCATGCGAAGCACGCGATGGCCAGCGATGTATCGGAAGCCGTCGTTGATGTCGCGGAAGGCCTCGCGGACACCGCCGCGGCCTCGTCCCGCTTGGGCGCCGACCGTGGGAATCGGGATCATGGTCAGCATGGCGATCCCATAACAGCCAGCCATGACATAGAAGGTGACGCCCGCGCCGGCGGTTGCGAGGAGGATGCCACCGATCAGCGGAGCGGTGAACTGCATGATGTTCATCGCCGCGGTGTTCAGGGCGACGCCGTTCATGATCCGCTCTTCTGAGACGATTTCGGAGACCATCGCCTGCCGTGCGGGCACCATCAGCGCGACGAGGATGCCTTGCGATACGGCCGAGATCAGCAGGTGCCAGAACTCGAGGATGCCGAGGATCGCGAGCGTGCCGATCACGAACGCGTTGAGCAGACCAACGAACTGGAAGATCTGCGTGACCAGCTTCTTGGGGAAGCGGTCGGCGAGCACTCCTCCGTACGGTCCGAGAAGGAACTGGACCACTCCGCTGATCAGCGCCACGAGTCCGACGGCGGCGTATGACTCGGTGAGCTCGTAGACCAGATACGTGCGGACAAACATCTGTCCGATCGCCGAGTACATCTGTCCCAACGTGGAGACGAAGAACCAGCGAAAGGCCGGTTCGCGGAAGGAGTCGAAGGTGCGCACACGTCCGCTGAATGCGCGCAGAGGCGGTTGAGGCGCGGTGCGGGCTCCACCGTTGGGCGAGCTGTCCGCCGTTGGGCTCGGTCGGAGACCGCGGAGCGATGGTGGGACAACTCCGTCACCATTGGGTACGTCGACGGAGGGTGTCGAGCCGAAGTATGGATGCTGGCCAGCTGGTCTGACGACAACGGAGCGTGATGGTCGCGGTGGCGAGCTAACCGCCATAGTGCCAGCCGGTGTAGAGCGAGGTCAGCGGTCCCTCATCGATCGGCAGTGCGTCGCCGTCAAAGACGCGGCAGAGCGCGAGTATGTGTTCTCCGATGGGGATGAACTGCTGCGCCTCTGCGGCGACCCAGGCGAGCGAGTCGGCCAAGACGGGTGCGCCGCCCTCGAGCGAGGAGTGCTCCAGTTGCACGTAGTCGACGCCGCGCATCTTGTCGGGCGCAGCGAACTTGGCGGAACGCCCCTCGATTTTGGAAGGGTCGGACGGTTGCAGGAACTTCGCCGCGAGGTCCATGCCCGACTCCGGCAGCAAGCTGACGGTGAGCTGACGTGTCTCACGCAGGTTGCGCAGCGATGTCGCATCTCGCTCGAACGAGACGCAAAGAATGCGCGGTTTGAACGACACCTGCATGACCCAGTCGGCGACCATCGCGTTGGGCACTCCCTCGGGAGTAACGGTGCCGACGACGTAGATGCCATAGGGCAGATGCTGGAGCGCCTCGCGGATTCGCGCGTCCTGCCGACGTTCGCGTTGGGTCAGGGCGCGCTCACGCGGTTGGGGTTCGTAGGGAATCTCGATTGTGGGAGCGTCGTTGCCCAGCAGTAGGTCGACCGCCGCGTTCAGCTCCAGCATGCGGGTGCCGGCCACTTCGTCGTCGGGGTTGGCATCGGGATGGTAGATCCGTGCCAATCGCCGATAGCGGTCGCGGATTGTGTCGCGGTCGGCGGTGAGACCGACACCGAGAAGCGCCGCTGCGTCCGCTGCTGTACTGGGAATCGGCATCATTCCTCCCGAATGATTCTGGTTCGCCTACCTGAGGTGTCGCTCGAAGTATCGGGCGACGCGCCGTTCCTGATACTCGAGACCGGCTTGATCTCGCGGCATGTGACGCTCCTCGGGGAACATCAGGAGATCGTAGTCACGGTCGGCTGCGGTCAGTGCTGTGACTAGTCGTGCGGTGTGGCGAAAATGGACGTTCTCATCGACACCACCGTGGATGAGCAGGAGCTGACCCTGCAGTTTGTCGGCGTGGGTCAAGAGCGAGCCCTCGCGGTAGCCTTCTGCGTTGTTTTGTGGAGTGCCCATGTAGCGCTCGGTGTAGCCGGTGTCGTAACCGTCCCAGTCCGAGACCGGCGCACCCGAGACTCCGACCTTGAACAGATCCGGTCGGCGGAGCATCGACATCACGGTCATGTAACCGCCGTACGACCATCCGTAGACGCCGACCCGCTCGATGTCGGCCAATCCCTCGGCTGCGAGGTGTTCAACTGCCGCTGCTTGGTCGTCTACCTCGATTGTGCCCATGTGTCGATGCAGATGTGCTTCGAATTCCAAGCCTCGACCGGCCATGCCGCGATTGTCCAGCTTTAGTACGAGGTAACCCTGCTGAGCGAGATATTGCGCTCGCAGATCGACGGTCAGCCCCCAGGCATCCAAGACGGTTTGAGCGTGCGGTCCGCCGTAGACCGCCACGAGCAGCGGATGCGGGCCTGAGCCCTCGGGTCGATACAAGGCTCCATAGAGCGTGGTGCCGTCGGCGGCCGAGAAAGTACGCAACTCAGGTGGGCTGAGTCCTAACGAGTCGGGAGCAACGTCGGACTGGTACAACCTCCGACGGTCCGCGCGATGGTCACGGTCGGTGGGAACCAGCGAGATGTCAGGCGGCGCGTTTAGCGACGAGCTCAGCATCGCCAGCCACTTGCCGTCGTTCGAGAGGACGCCGCCGTGCAGACCTCCTGCTTCCGACAGGGTTTCGATTTCGCCAGCGTCGAGGTCGACCCGCTCGATCCGACGCTCCAGCGCCGATCCGCGTGTGCTGCTGAAGTAGACCCATCCCGCGTCCTCATCGACGCCGATTACGCCATCGACGATCCAGTCGCCGGAGGTCAGTGTGCGGATGGTCTCCCCATTGTCGGCGTGCAGGGAGAGGTGTCGGAAGCCTGAGGCCTCGGACGACCAGAGGAACGTGCCGTCTTTCAGCCCGCGGGCGTCGTCGGCCACGTTGACCCATGGCTCCTGCAGTTCGTCGATCAAGACGGTGGGTTCGCCAGCCTGTCGACCGTCGGCGTAGGAGAGCAGTTGGAGACGCTTCTGTGCGCGGTCGACCCATTGAGCGATTAGCCGCTCGCTGCCTGCGCCGTCAGGCCACCAGGCGACTCGGACGAGGTAGCCGTCTTCAGTCGGCAGCGGCAGTTCTATGTGTTCGGTGGTGACGGTGTCGACGACCCAGAGCGAGACGTGCGCGTTCGCGTCGCCAGAGAAGGGATAGCGATGCGTCTCGACATCCACGTCGCTGCCGCCCTGATGCACAATCGGATACGGCGCGACATGGCGCTCGTCCACCGTGAGATAGGCGATGCGTCCGTCGCCTGACCACCAATGACCGCGTAGCTGGCCGAATTCTTCTTGGGCGATGTAGTCGGCGAGGCCGTGCGTGAGTCCATCCTCGGCGCCGGATGTGAGCTGTCGGGGCTCGCGATCGCCACTTGTGGGCAGGATGAACAACTCGCCGCCTCGGACGAACGAGAGTTGCGTGCCGTCGGGGCTGAGCGTGGGCGTCAGCGCGCCCTCGCTGCCCGCGAGCTCGCGAAGCGCCTCATCGCCGACGGCGACTCGCACGGTCGGACCCGGGATCATCAGGACGGGAACGTCCAACTGACGGGCCCAGGCGTAGGACGAGACGCCGAGCTCGCGAGTCCGTGTGCGCTCGCGTAGCAGTTCTTCCTCACGCGACATGGGCGCGGTCGAACCAGGTCCGGCGACGACGGAGCGCTCGCCGGTGTTGATCGCAATGCGCCAAAGCGACCTGACCAGTCCACCGTCGGCTGCGTGCAACCAGTTGACGGCGGAACTGTCGGGCGAGAAGCCGACCATGCCAGGCGCGTCCATCCCCGGGCGCGGGTAGGTGGCGACGTCGGAGATCGTCAGTCGCTCAGCCACGGGATGTGTCCAAGCTCGTGCTCAGCGCGTCCCGACGGATCGCTTCTATCTCATCGGCCGATGACGGCAGCGCGCCGCTCATGACCTCGTGACCGTCTGGTGTGATCAACACGTCGTCTTCAATGCGGATTCCGCCGAAGTCGATCAAGGTGTCGACGAGGTCCCAGTTGACCATCTCCGCATAGCGTTCGCGTCGGGCTGGGTCGCTGAGCAATGCGGGCACGAAGTAGATACCGGGCTCAATCGTCACGACATAACCGGGAGCGAGCGGCAAATCGGCGCGGAGGTAGGCGAGTCCGAAGCGATCCTCGGGCACGCGTCCTTCGAGGTATCCGGCACAGTCGTGCGTCGAAAGGCCCAGCATGTGTCCCAACCCGTGCGGGAAGAAGAGCGCGTGCGCATCGGCAGCGACGAGGTCGTCGGCCGAGCCGCGGAGGATCTGGGCGTCGATGAGTCCTTCGGTGATTGTGGTCGAGGCGCGCATATGGAGCGACTTGTACTCGACACCTGGGCCGGCGGCAGCGATCGCTTCCTGTTGGGCCGCGAGGACGACGTTGTAGAGGTCGCGCTGGATGTCGGTGAATGCAGCCGAGACGGGGAAGGTGCGGGTCACGTCGGATGCGTAGCCCTCGACTTCTGCGCCAGCGTCGATCAGGACGAGTTCGCCATTGGACATCACTCGATCGCCAGGTGTGCCGTGCAGAATGGCGGAGTTGGGACCGGAGCCGACGATTGAGCCGTAGGCGGTTCGGGCGCCGCCCTGGCGGAAGAACTCAGCCTCCATCTCGATTTGCAAGGCGCGTTCGGTGAGGCCGTGTCGTGCGAGCCGTTGTGCAGCGAGGTGTCCTTCGACCGCGGCATCGACGGCGCGGATCAAACGGTCGAGTTCGACCGTGTCTTTGGCGCGGCGGAGCTCCGCCAGCGCTCGCCCGAGCTGATCGGTCGCGGATTCGTCGATGATGGCCTCGAGGGAGGCCCACGTTTCGACGCCGTACTCGATCGCGCGGCGCTCGATGTCGCGCGAGCCCAGCAGCGCCATGCCCTGTCCGCGTCGAGTCTCGAGCCAGGCGTTGAGCTCTGAGCGATCGACGGAGTGCTTGACGCCGGTCTCCGAGGCCAGCTCATCGGCGGAAGGGGGCGCCGACATCCAGACCAGGTCCTCAACCGAGAGCGAGGGAGCAAACAGGGTCCAGCCAGCGTCAGGCTCCCAGGCCAGCGCTGCGCCGGGCTCGGCGACGCCGGTCAGGTACTGAAACTCCGGGTGCGCGTGGAACTCGTGGAACTGGTCTGTGCCATCGATCGGGATCGGCAGACTGGCGGGAATCAACACGGGTCCGTCGAAGTCGGCGTCCGACCAAGCGGACTCAACTCGCCGACGGCGCTCTCGCAGCGCCTCCGACTGCCCAATCTGCGTCATTCGGCCGCTCCAATCTCAATGATCATGGCGTCCTCATCGACGGACGCTCCTGCCGTGGTGTGTACTGATTTGACGATGCCTGCGATCGGCGCGGTGAGCAGGTGCTCCATCTTCATCGCTTCCATCACGGCGAGGGTTTGGCCTGCTTCGACCTCATCTCCGACCTCGACCAACACTTCGATCATCGTGCCCGGCATCGGTGCGCGAATCACGTTGGCGCCAGCGCCGCGACCGCGTCGGACGCTCGTTCGCTGGCGTCGTTCGCGGAGGAATACCCATGTGCGTTCGCTATTGGTGACAACGATGCCGCGTTCTGAGACGTCTGCCGACCAGTCGCGACCAAGTTTCATGGTGCCAAGCGAGACATCATCGACGACGGCGGACCACCTATCAGGCGAGCGTGTGAGTTGGACTTCGTGTTGTTGTCCGTGGAGGAGGTACTTGCGCTTGAGTTCGCCCGAAGATCGCCAAGCGCCGCCATCGGCTTCAGCGATTGCGGCGGCCGCGAGCGCCTCGGCGGGTACCTTCGGCTCAGGGACCTCGGTTCGATCCAGCCAGGCGATATCGACGTCGCCGCTGCGGAATTCGTCGGAGTCGAGGATGCCGCGAAGCTGGCCGACGTTGGTGGTGACTCCGTCGATCGCCCACGCATCCAACGCTTCACTGATTCGGTCGAGTGCCTCGGCACGAGTCGGCGCATGCACGATGGTCTTGGCCAGCATCGGATCGTAGTGTGCGGTGACGACGTCGCCGCTGACGGGGCCGACGTCGTGTCGGGCGCGGTCATCCAACGGCTCGAACCATCGCAGCCGGCCGGTCGATGGGACGTAGCCGCGTGCAGGGTCTTCCGCGTAGATGCGAGTCTCAATCGCATTTCCTTCAAGTTGGATGTCGGACTGTTCAAACGGCAGTGGACTGCCGGCGGCGATTCGGAGCTGCAACTCGACCAGGTCGAGGCCGCTCAGCATTTCTGTCACGGGATGCTCGACTTGGATTCGGGTGTTGACCTCGAGGAAGAGGTACTCACCGTCGGGCATCAGCATGAACTCGACCGTGCCCGCGCCGACGTAGCCCGCTGCGCCGCAGACTCGCAATGCAGCGCTTCCCATGTCATCTCGGAGCGTGGCGTCGACCGCCGGTGACGGGGACTCTTCAATCACCTTCTGTCGGCGACGCTGGACTGAACAATCACGCTCGCCCAGATGCACGCCGTTGCCGTGTTGATCGAAGAGCACCTGGACCTCGACGTGGCGGCCCTCGGACATGGCTCGTTCGACCAAGAGGCGTCCGTCGCCGAAGGCAGCCTGTGCCTCGCGTCGCGCGCCGGCGACCGCGGCTTCAATGCCGTCGGGCGCGTCGGATTCCGATCGCAGCAGCCGCATCCCGCGACCGCCTCCGCCTGCAGCGGCTTTGATCATTACTGGCAGCCCCATGGATGCAATCGCCGTGGAAAGCGCGGTATCTCCCTCATCTTCTTCGATGCCCTTCGCGACGGGCACATCAGCAGCCGACGCGAGTCGTCGCGCCGAAACCTTGTCGCCCAAATCATTGATCACGGACGCCGGCGGACCGATCCAGATCAGTCCAGCATCGCTGACGGCCTGGGCGAAGTCGGCCCGCTCCGAGAGGAAGCCATAGCCCGGATGCACGGCATCGGCGCCGGTCTGGGCGGCGGCGTCGAGCAGTTTGGGAATGTTGAGATAGCTCTCGGACGCAGGCGCCGGGCCAAGATGCACGGCATAATCGGCACCTTCAACGTGCGGCGCGGACCGATCGGCATCGGAGTACACGGCGACGGTTTCGATGCCGAGCTTCCGACAGGTGCGGATGATCCGTGACGCGATCTCGCCACGATTTGCGATCAAGACACGCGAAGGGAGCCGCTCTGAGTCGGACATGTTCTGAGTCTATCTCCGATTCGCCACATCGCAGAACCAGTGCAGCCATGGTGCCGATATGGTGAGCGTATGACGACACCCCTCGAGGAGCTCAAGGTCTTCGCCGAGCAAAACTTCGGCCGACATCTGCGCGCCAACAACTATCCAGGCCGCGGGATCGTGGTTGGACGCATCGCTTCTGATGACGAGCACGACGTCTGGGTGCAGATCTATTGGATCATGGGTCGGAGCGTGAACAGTCGGAATCGACGGTTCGTGGTCGGCGGATTGGGCGAATCCGAGCTGCGCACGGAAGCTCGTGACCCTGCGCTGGTCAGCGACCCGACGAACATCATCTATGAGGCGATGCTGGAGTTGCCCAACGTCTACCTCGTCTCAAACGGTGACCATACGCGCACGATCCAAGATGCGTTCGCAGGAAGTGCTCGGTTCGAGGATGCGCTCGCGTTGCGCGAACGCGAGGATGATGCACCGAACTACACGCCAAGAATCGCTGCGATGCTCGATCTGCGGGACCAAGGCGAGCTCTGCCTCGCCATCCTGCGGGCGAACGCCGCTGACCACGATCGGACAGATCGCGTGCTCTGGCGATTGCCATTCCCGCCGCGAGGACTCGGATACGGGATCACGACGTATCGGCACGACGGCAACCCGCTGCCGCCCTTCTCGGGCGACCCGCTCTGGCTTCCGCTGCCTGGCACAGCTGAAGAGATCGCAGACGCGTATTGGGAGGCGCTTGACCGCGACAATCGGATCGCGCTGGCGGTCAAAGTGGTGGATGCCGACGGATCGCGCATCATCCTGCGTCAGGATTAGCCTCGTTCGGCGGGCGCGTGCATGAGCACGTTGATGCCTGCCAGCGTGAACTCACGGTCGGCGGTTAACGCATCCCAGATCCCGCGTTGTCGCATCACCAAAATGGAGATGCAGTCCTGCAAACTCAGACGCGAGTATCGGAACTCACCGGCATAGGCCTCGATTCTTGCGATCACCAGCGCAGACGTGAGCTCGACGATTTCAATCTGGCCTGATGCCCGGAGTTCCTGAACATACCGCGCCGCTCCATGCCGTCGGTCCTGCTCGAAACGCGAGCAGTGCGCCAGGAACTCACTCAAGACGCCGTCGGTCGTGACAAGACTTCGAGACTCGACGAGGTCCACTAGTTCAAGCGCGAAGTCCCTCCACTGATCGTTCGGATCGAAAGAGGCGATGAGATACACAGCGTCCACGAACAGAGGCAATGGCTGGATCATTCTGCCGTGTTATCAGGCCGACGAGTTGGCTCTCTCGCGGCCACTTCGTCCAGATACGCCACCATCACGGCGCGCTCAGCCTTGCGCTGTTCCTCTGGAATCTGAGCGGCGAGTCTGCCGGCAAACTCAACGAGATCGCGAAGGGTCTCGATCGGACCAAGCTCTTCCACGACTTGGTCTATCCGCTCTTCTGTCGTCATCGCACGATCGTTGTTCTTGGTCGTCATCTCGCGCTCCTCACCTGGTCGCCAGGACGTCAGCGTTTCGCGAGCATCAGTCGTCCGACGCGCTCAGGCCGCCCCTCGCAATCAGGATCGGCGCGGTCGGCGCGTCTGATGTGATCTCCAGTGCATACAATTCGGCGATCTGTTCGTCGTCGTAGCCCAACTTAGACAGGACCTCATGGTTGTGCTCGGCGAATCGTGGCGCAGCACGGCGAATCGATGGCTTCGTCCGACTGAATCGCCAAGGCCAGCTCGGATACGGATACACCCCGACCACCGAGTGCGGAACCCACTGATAGAACTCGCGAGCGTGGATGTGCGGGTCGTGCAGGACTTGCCAGTTCGCCAGGATCGGCGCCGCCGAGATGCCAGCTCGCTGGAGCTCCCACGCGGCTTCGTATTGTTCGCGTTCGCTCGTCCATGCCTCGATCGCTGCGTCGAGTTCGTCGTGACGAGCGGCTCGGCCTTCAAGCGTCGACAGCGCAGGATCAGAGAGCAGGTCATCCCGACCGATTGCCCGACATAACGCGGTCCAATCCTCGTCCGATTGGACCGAGAGCGCGATCCAAGCGTCCTCGCCCGCTGCTCGATACGCGCCCTGGGGCGCGAAGCGACGGTCTCGATTTCCGTGCGGCCGACGAATCTCGCGGGTCGTCTGGTACTCCATCAGCGCTTCGAAGAAGTACGCCGCGCCGGCCTCGTTGAGGCTGACGTCGATGTACTGCCCCTCACCCGTGCGGTCTCGATGCTCGAGCGCGGCAAGGATCGCGACGGTCGCGTGATTGCCCGACACGGGGTCGGCATAGAACAACGGCGTCCGACGCACCTGGTCGGCGTGATAGCCAGTGACTGAGGCGAGACCTGACGATGCCTCGATGTTGGAGCCATACGCCGACCAGTCGCGCCAGGGACCGGTCGCCCCGAAGCCTGACATCGAGACGTAGATCAGTCGTGGATTTTCCTGTCGCACGGTTTCGTAGTCCAGGCCGAGATTGGGCATCACCCGAGCTGAGTTGTTCTCGACGAACACATCCGCCTCGCGCATCAGCTCGAGGAAGATTTGCTTGCCCTCATCGGCGGAGAGGTCGACGACCAGGTCTCGCTTGTTGCGATTGAGCAGGTTGAAATACATCGCGCGGTCGTAGGGATACTTCTGCGGATCTTGAGTCGGGCCCGGCATGAACAGCGCGCGCGTCGCGGGTCGAGCGGCCCACTCGAGCTTGACCACATCCGCGCCGAGGTCGCCCAGATGTCGGCCCACGATCGGTCCGGCCCAGTTGCCAGTGAGTTCGACGACCTTCAGTCCGTCCAAGGGCAGATCGGTGGTCGGCATCGCCGATGGTGGTCTCGGGACAGGCGTCGCGGCGAACTCTTCCGTCACGGGCGCGGTGTGCTCACCGAGCGATGGCGTAGCGCCTCGGCGCTCCGCTGGCGTCGCGGACAGGAGGTAGGCAGGACCGGGGAATCGGATGTCGTCCCATTCGGCGTCATCCCCGTACTCCCACCAGCCGCGCGTAGCGAGCTGAATGTTGTTCGCCAGACCCCGCGCGTCGAGCACTGGTGTGCACGCGATCCGCAGTTCCTGGGCCTTGGTGGCGACATCGACCGCGTCGTAGTCCTGCGCCCATGCCTCGACATCTTCGTAGAGCTGCCCGAGCTGTTGCCGCCAATCGTCGATGTTGGTGATCTCGACGGTCTCCATCCGCTCGGGCTGATCAATCAGCAGGAAGATGTTGGGATTCGGTACCGCTCGCATGAAGAGCGCCCAGCCGTCTTTGGTCTTCGTGAAGTCGTTGGGCACGCGATTCATCGGCGAGCCGGTGGCGATCCACGATGAGATCAGCCAAGCGTGCGCGGAGAGATTCGACTCCAAGGCCGAGACCTCGACGGTTTGTCCATGTCCCGAGCGACGACGTTCGCGGACAGCGGTCAGAGCACTGATCGCCGCGTGGACGCCCGCGTGCAGCTCCGACTGTCCGCCGGGAATCATCAGCGGCGAACCGTCGGGGTCGCCCGTGAAGAACATGTAGCCGCCCATCGCCCACGTGGCGATGTCCGACCCGCGCCAGCCGGCGTAGGGTCCATCGGAGCCCCACGGCGACAGATCGATTTGGATTACGCGTTCAGGAAGCGTGCTTGGTAATGCCAAGCGCCAGGGGGAACGCTCGTCGAGGATGAGGACATCGGCGGCGCGGCTGAGGCCCTGCAACAGCGCTCGCGCGGCGTCGTGATCGGGCGGTGCGACCGATTCCTTGCCACCGCTCAGGTGAGCCCAGGGTCCACCCCAAGCGCGATCCCTCGCCCCCCACTGACGAAGCGGTGAGCCGTCAGGCGGCTCCACCATGATCACGCGGGCGCCCAGGTCGCCCAACAACTTGGCACAGTACGCGCCGCCCAGTCCGACGCTGAGGTCAACGACCAGTAATCCGTCGAGGGCGCGAGCAGCCATGTGTCAATGGTACCGAAGCGTGGCGTTCGCCGCCGCTGCTCAGACCAGCGGCCATGGATATGATCGACGCCCGGTTGGTGGTTCGGGTAGTCGACCGATCTCTACCGCCTGTTGTGCTCGCTGTTGGAGCACCGCGATCTCATTCGCCGTGAGCAGATCGGCGAGCGCCTGCGCGGTCTCGCCATCGGCAGAGAGGGTTGGGATCAGCAGCTCGATATCGGCGATCAACTCAGGCGCGATGGCCTCTCCTGCGTAGTCCCAAATCACAGTGCGCAGCTTCTCTTCTTCGTGGAATGAGAGTCCGTTATCGATGCCCCAGAGCTGGTCTTCCGTGCCCTGGAGGATGTGTCCGCCCTTGCGATCGGCGTTGTTCGTAATCCAGTCAAAGACGGCGAATGTGCGCATGATTTCGGCGTACTGCTCGCGGAGCTCGAAGAAGGTGCATCGGTAGTCGGTAGGGATGTACGCCTGTAGCGAACCGACACCGTACTCCATCCCATCCTCACGCTCGATCGTCGGGGGAATGAGGTCCCAGCCTAGCGCCTCCGACAGTCGATACGCGGCCACCTCGCGTCTATAGAGGTTGGGTGGAAAGTCCCAGAGGGGATTCTCGCCCTTGCCGGGCTTGTACACGGCGTAGCCGAGGATCGGCGCGTCGTCGTGCTGCAGCTCGAGCAGGAACACGTAGTTGGATGCGTAGGGAATCCGAGCGCCGTCGGTGACCGTCGCCGACGAGAGCCAATTGGGCACACGAGAATCCTGCGGGTCCCACGACTGCTCGGGAAAGCGCTCCATAGCCGCCAGCGTACGCGATCAGTGGGGTCTCTGAGTAATCGACCAGCGTCGTCGCAGGCTGTGCATGAGTCGGCGAGATACCCGTGGCAAGCGCGGGTGAGACGGTATCGGGGCGGGGATGATGAACGTGGCGAGCGTGGTTATGGCGCAACGCGTCGAGCGCGGATTGGGCGAGTAGGTCGCTAGTGTCCTCAGTCAGCCACTTTGATGGTGTCTCCGACTTGGACGTCTCCTCCGACGATGACGTTTGCCTCGACTCCGAAGTTGAGGTGGCCGAAATCGTTGTGGAGGAGCTTCATCAGGTCGAGGTCGCGACCTTCGCCGGTGGGCGAGGCGTTGACGGCGTTGCAGCGCTGGATTGGCGCAGTGACATCGATCTCGACCGTGTCGCCGATCTTGACTCGCTTGCCGACCCAGTCGAACTCACCCCAGTTGTCGAGGCCGTCGACCGAGAAGTTGAGGCGGAACCGGCGCATATCGACGTCGACACCGGCGGTGGCAGTCAGATCGGCGAGCGATCCCAGACCGCCCAACGAGATCTGTGTCGGTCCGCGGTCGGTGAACCGCGCGGCGCCGTCGCCGAGGAGTCGCAATGGCTCACGCTCGGGACGTCCGCGCAGGGGATTCTCTGGGAGCCCGAGCACGACGTCGGTCATCCAATCGGAGAGCGCGAGTCGCGATGCTGGATCGTCCACCTCGGCCGACTTCGTCTGACCTTTGACCGTGATCGAGAGCACACGCGCGTCAGGGTCCCAACCAGACTCGATCCAGGGAAGGTAGGGGGTGTTGAGCATGGTCACGGACTGTCGTTTCGAGACCCAGCCATGAGCACCCAGCACCTCAGCGTTGCCGAAGGCAAAGATGAACGCACGGTCTCCTACGACGGACTCTCCCGGTCGGAGGGCCAGCGAGGAAACAGAGTGAGCGGTCATCCCCTTGACGGGGTACGTGTAGCAGTCGGTGATGTGCATGGTTAGCGTTCTTCAATCATGGCCAAGAAGTCGGTTTCTGACATGATCACCAGATTCTGTCCTTGCGCGACTCGTCGAAGGGCACCTTTTCGCTGTCTCGAGAACCTATTGCGCCGCCACTCCTCGTTGCCCAGCACGAGGATTGTGGCGTGGTCGTTCACATTGTCACGCACGCGGCAGCCTTGACGTTCCAACTCCTTCTCCAGACCCGGGTTCGCTGAGCGCAGTGTCGACTCGCGAGAGAACACCACGACATCGCCGACCAGCACTCGGTACTCGTCCTGGAATAGTCCGAGTTGTACGCCGCTCTCTTCATTGACGATGCGGCGCGCGAAGGCGGGAGTTACTTGCTCGCCGAGCTGCTCGGACGCAGCGAGATAGACAGCCCCTGCTGCCCGAGCGTCGTCGAGCGCGTGGTGATGATGTTCAAGCTCGTAACCCATGAGATTGCACAGATTCTTGAGTCCGTATCCACCCCGTCCGACGTGCGGCCATGCCTGACGAGCCATCGCGAGCGAGTCGATGAAATCTGAGTCCAGGGGCGATGCGGCCCAGCAATCAGTTGCCTTCGCGATCGCGCTGCGATCGGAGGGCCCGTGATGAACAATCGGAGCGCCAGCAACGAACGCGGACAGCTGCGGCGATATGTCGGCAAAGGTGGGCTGTCCGGCGACATGGTGTCGTCGGATCCCGTGGATCTCGGTGTTCTTCCAAAAGAAGTCGTCGCGCGGGTCGACCAACTGATACCACTGATCGGCGATCAGACCATCTTCATAGCGAGCCGCGCCGATGGCGCAGATCGAGGACTGATTCGGATTGGCCGTCTCGACGTCGAGCGCTACAAATGTATCCACAATGTGGAAACTATAGATGATCGAGCGTTCTGGCTCGCTAATGACCCGGGTGCGCCATCGCGAACGCTCTCCATGCGGGCGCTCGAGAGGGAGCCTCAGCGAATGCCACCGCCTCCGCAATTGGAGCCACTACTTCCGTCATTCCTGCGCGTAGCGCGGGATTCTCTGGCCGTGTGGTAGGACTGAAGTGCTGTTGGGAGTTGTTCAGATGGGTCGCAGGCTGTGCTGGAATCGGCGAGATACCCGCGGCAAGCGCGGGTATGACGGACTTTAGGGCGCTGGGATTGCGGATGTTTAGGAGGTATCCGATTGCCTTTGATGTGTCGTTGCCGCTTACATCTCGCGGCTGTTGTGGGCGCCGCGGGAACCGAGCAGACCCCCGCGTTCGCGGGGAATTGACTTGGCCTCGTTCTTGCCGATGGATTGCCCCGCGGTCGGAGGCCTTTGATTAATTTGCTCCCCTTCGCAGGGGGAGCTGTCGCGGAGCGACTGAGGGGGTCCTGCTGGCGCAGGTACCAGATAGGGCTTGACGGAGCAGGACCCCCTCCGCCTTCGGCACCTCCCCCTGCAGGGGGAGGAAAGAGATTATGCAAAGGTCTCCGGCGAGTGCGGGTATGACGGTTTGGGGCGACGGGAAAGCGAGTGCTCCAGAGACCTCCATTTGCCGTTGATATCTCGCGGCTGTTGTGGGCGCCACGGGAACCGAGCAGACCCCCGCGTTCGCGGGGGAATTGAGTTGGCCTTGCCGTTGGATTGCCTTGCGTGCTCCGATCAGCTTGCGGCTTGATTGGTGGCGAACTTTTGACAGGCTGCGGCCCTCTTTGTCTCGTCGAGTGCTTCTCTTAGAGGACGCGTGAGGATGACGAGCTCGTCTCCGAGCTCCTCGAGGAGTGCCTCCGACCTTGCGATTACCTGCTCGGACGGGGCCATTTGGCCCGGGTAGAGCGCCCCGAAGAGGCGCGAGGCGTACTCCTTGTCTCGCTTCTCGAAGATTCCGCGAACCTCGTCGAAGAAGCGGTCTGTGTAGCCCTCGAGCAGGTCCTCCTGCGGTTTCCACCAGAAGCCGTGCATTGATGCGGTCAGCATCTGCAGCGACGCCTCGGTGTCCTCTTGATACCGCGTCCAGGCCTCCGCTTTGACCGCGGCATCGGCGCGCGAGGTGCGGATTCGCTCTGCCGCGCGCCGACCCCGATCTGAGCCGTCGCGTTCCAACTCGCCGTCGAGCCGCTCGAATCCACCCTCGACGCCGTAGGCCGTGGCCTTGGCCACCAGCGTCCAGCGCATGTCCTGATCGAGCTCGAATCCGTCGATCCCGGTGCCGTTGTCGACGAGCGCCAGCGCCTCGCCGATGTGTTCAACATTCTGCGCCGCGCCGATCATTACGCGCGACCACATGATGCGGAAATCCTGTTCGCTTGCGGCGAACAGCTGCTCCCGAGCGAATCCGTACAACGCCGCTGCGCTGTCGAGACGCATATCGTCGGGCAGATACGACCCGATCGCGTGCTGTGCGTTGTAAGCAACGGTCTGCGCGATCTCTAGCGTTTGCTCGGACCCGAGTTTGTCGATTGCCAGCGCCGCGTAGTCGGCGGCCGAGAACTGCTGGTCGCGGACCATGTCCCACAGGGTGTGCCAGAGCAGCAATCGCTGGAATCCGTCAGGGAAGCGGTCGAGCTCCTCGCGGACGAAGTCGAGCGTTCGCTCGTCGAGCGCGATCTTGGCGAATGCGTGGTCATCGTGGTTGGGGAACACCGCCGCTGGCGCCTGCGCACCGGATAGCTCCTCAATCACAGTCGACGCACCGTCGATGTCGACCGGCTGCGCATCGCGTAGCTGTGGGCCGTCATCGGTGCGGTCGTAGACCGCGATCTCGGTGCGGTGCGGACGCAGCGTTGGGTGCTCCGTGGGCGCGGTCTGCTGGATTGTGAAGGAGTTGATCGTTCCCTCGGCGACATCCCACTGCGGGGCGATCGTGTTGACGCCGGCGGTCTCGAGCCAGGCCTCCGACCATCTGCCGAGCTCGCGGCCCGAGCCGCGCTCGAGGGCGGCGAGGAAGTCGGCGAGCGTCGTGTTGCCCCAGGCGTGCGTCTGGAAGTAGTCGCGCATCCCGTCGCGGAAGCCGTCCGCGCCGAGGAATGCGACGAGTTGCTTGAGCACCGCGGCGCCCTTGCCGTAGGTGATGCCGTCGAAGTTCAGGAACGTCGCATCGGTGTCGGGCACCTCGCCGGCGATCGGGTGCGTCGTCGGGAGCTGGTCCTGTTCGTAGGCCCAGGCCTTCATCCGCGCATGGAACGCCGACCAGGCGCTCTCCGACCAGCGCGTCGCGTGCTCCATCGCCAGATAGGCCATGTAGGTCGCGAACGACTCGTTCAACCAGAGGTCGTTCCACCAACGCATCGTGACGAGGTCGCCGAACCACATGTGTGCCATCTCGTGGAGCACCACCTCGGCCCGGTTGAGGCGCTGGATCTCGGTCGGCGGGTCGCGGAAGATCATCCGCTCCGAGAAGGTGATACAGCCCACGTTCTCCATCGCGCCCATGTTGAACTCGGGCACAAAGACCTGGTCGTACTTGTCGAACGGATAGCGGAAGTCGAAGAACTCCGAGAAAAACGTCAGGCCGTCGCGCGTGACCTGAAAGAACTCGTCGGGGTCGAAAAACGGTGCGATCGATTCTCGGCAGAGGATGCCGAGCGATGTCTCGCCTGCCGCGTCCGACCACTTGTCCTCGTAGCGCTTGTACGGGCCAGCGATGAACGCGAAGAGATAGGTCGAAATGCGCGGCGTCCCGGTGAAGATGTGCATCGTCCGACCGTCGCCGACGTCTTCTGAGGAGTCGACGGGATAGTTCGCCGCCACTTCCCACTCCGACGGCGCGGTCACGGTCAGGTCGAGCGAGGCTTTGATGTCGGGCTGGTCGAAGCAGGGCAGGAGCCGGTGCGCGTCGTAGGGCTCGAAGTGGGTGTACAGATACTCTTCGCCGTCCTCAGGATCGATGAACTGATGCAGGCCCGCACCGATGTGGTCGTACTCGTTCGTGTAGGCGATCTCGACCACGTTCTCCGTGTCGAGGTCGGCGCCATCGAGCTGGATTCGGTTGCGCTCGTGCGTGATCTCGACCCGTTTGCCGTTGACCTCGAGCGAGTCGATCGACTTCGAGGTGCAGTCGAGAAACACGCCTGCCGACGGGTCTGCGAGCTCAAATCCGATTTCGAGCTCTCCCAGATAGGTTGTGGAACCCTTGGACAGGCTGAGGTTGAGCGTGTAGCCCACGTTGGAAACGCGCGCTGCCCGTTCCTGCGCTTCAATCTCGCTGAGCACGTTCAGCGTGTCGGTCGTCGATCCATTCGCCATCAAAGTCCTCGTTTCAAAGACCTCCCCCTTTAGGGGAGGTGCCCCGGAGGGGTGGAGGGGGGGGCTCCGGCTCTAGGTCACGGGCCTCGGGCGAGCCCCCTCAGTCGCTGCGCAGCCTGCCCCCGGCTTGAACGGGGGACAGCTCCCTCAGAGGGGGAGTTCTTCCTGAGCGTGAGGGTATCAGCGAGACTGATTTAGCATGCGCCACGAGGATGCAATTCTGCAACTCCGCATTCGGATGAGCCAGAGAGGCCGTGATCATGTCAGACGGAACCACCGAGTCCACCATTGAGGTCGCCGGCCTCCAGGTTCAACTGCGTCGCGGCGGCGACGGTCCCAGCGTGCTGGTCATCCACCACGAGACTGGCAATCCTGGCTGGCTCGAGTTCCACGAGCGCCTCTCGGGCAGTCGCGATGTGATTCTCCCGACGCTGCCCGGCTGGGACGGAACCGATCGCGGCGACTGGATGCGCAGCGTGCGCGATTTGGCGACGGTCTGCTCGTTGCTGCTGGATGAGCTCGGAGTCGGCGAGGTCTCCGTGGTCGGACTGGGCTTCGGCGGCTACGTCGCCGCCGAGATGGCGACCGCAAACCAGTCGCGACTGAGTGAACTGGTGTTGGTGAACGCGATGGGTCTGCAGCCTCGCGACGGTGAGATTCGCGACCAGTTCCTCGAGGCGCACGCAGACTACGTCAAGTCGTGTTTCGCGGATCCGTCCAACTTCACCGCGATCTACGGCGAGGATGTGTCGACCGAGCAGCTGATCGCGTGGGACGCCAATCGCGAGATGACCGCACGCACTGCGTGGAAGCCGTTCCTCTACAGCCAGACGCTGCCGCATCTGCTGAGCAACGTGAACACGCCAACCAAGGTGATCCGAGGCGCTGCCGACGCCATCGTCCCCGCATCGGTCGCGGAGCAGTACGTCGAGCTGCTCGGAAACGCAGAGCTCGTCCAAATTGAGGGTGGCCACAACCTCGAGTCGGACGCACCCGAGTCCTTAGCTGCGGCAATCGTCGGCTGAGGCGGAACGGCGAATGTGGTCAGTCGCGGATCGACGCAGCTCAGCGTTTCTCCTGGTGCCTGCGCGCAGTCTCGGTGACAGCAGGTTGAGGTCAGGGCACATAGGCTGAGCGCCCGAAGGTGCGGATATGCGGTTCGACATCTCAAGCAATTTCGATCGCAGAGTTTGGTTAGCCCTTCTCGTTGCCGTGGCTGCATTCGCGATCGTGCCTCTGGGGACAGTTGCACAAAGCCAGCCGGACACTGTCGAAGTGCACATCACCGCTCAACGCCATTCCGATGGCCGTATCGAATTCGCGGTACTACAGCGGGAGCCTGATGGCGAGTGGAGTGAACGGCTGCTACCGAGGAGTCGGTTCTTCCCTGCGACTGCAAGAGTGGGGCAGTGGTTGACGAGCTCGGGACTGCTCGTCGGCTTGGACAGGCCGACCATGTCCGTCAGTGGAGGCAACCAGAGCATCGAAGTTCGGATAGCGGCACGGTTGAACGAGGACGGACGGGCTGAATTCGCGTTACAGGTGTATCGAGATGATGGAGTGGGCGGTTGGTATGAGCGACTGCTGCCTCGCTCGCGTTACTTGGGAGCTAATGTCGGGCTCGGAAGGTGGCTGCGTTCATCGGCCGTAACGATCGAGCTCGATCCGAGGGCGACCTCACCGGCGAGCCTCGATGTGGAAGATGGAAATCGCTCGCAGGAACGGACTGGTCGTGATTGCGCGTTGTCGGACTACATCGGTCGCGTTGTCGGCGCTACATTCCAGGTGCAAACCGATACGTCTGCTGGGACTGCGTTCTACATCGGCGATGATGAGTGGTTGACGAATCATCATGTTGTCGAGTACGCGAACAAGGTCACCTTGGTCCATGGACGAAATCGTATCGCCGCAGAAGTAGTTGGTAGCTTGCCAGATTATGACCTCGCGCTGCTGAAGGCTCGAGCTCCCAGCGGAGTGCCGTCGCTGCGGTTGGTGGAATCGCGCCCTAGTCTCGGATCATCGGTATCAGCGATCGGCTTCCCAGATGGTGTCACCAGCACGCCATCGTTGACTCGTGGAGTGGTCTCGAAACACGCCCCGATGCGAGAATTCGAAGGGTTCTCGAATCAAGGGATCATGGTCCAGATCGATGCCGAGATTAATCCTGGGAACAGTGGAGGTCCCATTGTCGACGACTGCGGTGACGTCGTCGGCGTGGCCACACTGAAGCAGTCCACAGCGTCCGATGGTCGTGACGTTGACGGCATCGGCTTCGGCGTCGCAGCCGAAACCGTTGCAGCTCAGATGGCATCATTGCGAAGGTCAACACATGACACCGGTGGAAACGTTGTTGTGATCGGTGGGTCAGATCAACGGCTCAGCGACGTCAGTTGGGACATTGGTGGGCGCTCGGACGATTACTTCGCTTACGTACTTCGCATAGTCTTCGATGCTGACGACAGCAGCACATATGGGGCATTGAGCCTGCGATGTGACAAACGTCTCGGCCTTCAGGTCTTGCTCTTATGGAATGGAATCACAGATACCCTCGGCCCGTTGTATGAGCATGGCGGTGCAGACTGGATTGACTCAACCGATTACTGGACATCGGTAACGTTGGATTCTGGTGCACAAATATACGCTTCTCAAGCGCCACAGACTGACTATGCCCTTCTGCGATGGTCTACCACAGGATGGCGACAGTATGCAGCTTCCTCAGTGAGTTCCAATACGTGGTACGGCGTGACATTCGAGTTGACCGGGATGTTCAACACACCGGCTCAACGACACATGGAGCGTTGCGTCGAATAGCGATGACTGCTCATGCAGCGGTCCAACATAGCCCATTTCGGACGCGATGCCGATTAGTCGGTGAGCGTTGCGTTCCACTCGATCCGCTTGATGTGGTCGCAATTGCGTCTTGCTGAAGACAAGACAGATCGCTGCCGGCGCAGTTCTTCGACTTGGAGAAATTGACCGTTAGCCGAAGGCGGCCCAGGCTGACATCGCGGCGATGATCAGTGCCGTTGCCACCCCGATGGCTCGATAGATTCTGACTTCCATCTGCGCCATGCGGGCGTCAAACTCCGCTTGCATGACTCGCATTTGAGCCTGAGTCTCCGCGAAGCGGGTGTCCGTTTGGGCCTGCATTTCTGCGAACCGCTGGTCCGAGCGTGCGAGCATGGCCTCAAACTTCTGGTCAGTACTGACCTCGATGAAATCGATCTTGCGACGGATCGGCTCGAGTTCCGACGCCATCCGAGTCTCGACGCGGGCCTCGATATCGCTCTCCGTCGCTGCCGGTTCGAGCGTCTCGGCAATCGTTTCGGCGAACTCCTCAGCCTCTGTGCGAGGCACCTCGCCTCGCACCAGGATGTTGGAGATTCTCAACTTGTCGATGAACAGCGCCATGTTGATCTCCCGTCCAACCCAACCTCGCCCGCCGTGGCGGTTAGCCGAAGGCGGCCCAGGCCGACATCGCGCCGATGATCAGTGCCGTTGCCACCCCGATGGCTCGATAGATTCTGACTTCCATCTGCGCCATGCGGGCGTCAAACTCCGCTTGCATGACTCGCATTTGAGCCTGAGTCTCCGCGAACCGCGCGTCCATCTGCGCGAATCGTGTGTCCATCTGGGCCTGCATCTCTGCGAACCGCTGGTCCGAGCGTGCGAGCATGGCCTCAAACTTCTGGTCAGTGCTGACCTCATTGATTTCGATTTTGCTGCGTATCGGCTCGAGTTCCGTCGCCATCCGAGTCTCGACGCGGGCCTCGATATCGCTCTCCGTCGCTGCCGGTTCGAGCGTCTCGGCAATCGTTTCGGCGAACTCCTCAGCCTCTGTGCGAGGCACCTCGCCTCGCACCAGGATGTTGGAGATTCTCAACTTGTCGATGAACAGCGCCATGTTGATCTCCCGTCCAACCCAACCTCGCCCGCCGTGGCGGTTAGCCGAAGGCGGCCCAGGCTGACATCGCGGCGATGATCAGTGCCGTTGCCACCCCGATGGCTCGGTAGATTCTGACTTCCATCTGTGCCATGCGGGCGTCAAATTCCGCTTGCATGACTCGCATTTGAGCCTGAGTCTCCGCGAACCGCGCGTCCATCTCCGCGAATCGCGCGTCCATCTGCGCGAATCGTGTGTCCGTTCGGGCCTGCATCTCTGCGAACCGCTGGTCCGAGCGTGCGAGCATGGCCTCAAACTTCTGGTCAGTGCTGACCTCGATGAAGTCGATCTTGCGGCGTATCGGCTCGAGTTCCGTCGCCATCCGAGTCTCGACGCGGGCCTCGATATCGCTCTCCGTCGCTGCCGGTTCGAGCGTCTCGGCAATCGTCTCGGCGAACTCCTCAGCCTCTGTGCGAGGCACCTCGCCTCGCACCAGGATGTTGGAGATTCTCAACTTGTCGATGAACAGCGCCATGTTGACCTCCCCGATCAGCTTACCGCTCACTCAGGCCGTTAGACTGCGCTCACATGATCTGGAGGTCTCGATGCACCTGATGTATTTCACCGAACAGCCGATGTCCGCCTACGACGAGGACGCCGCCGAGGAGGGCGTGACCGCGCTGCTGTTTTCCAACTCCAACTTCGACCCCGTCGCTGGATCGCAGCTCTACAACGACCGCCTGACCGAGTACAAGCTGGCCGAAGAAGTCGGCGTTGACGGGATCATGCTCAACGAGCACCACAACGCGCCCTTCTGCATGCAGGCCAAGTGCAACATCTGGGCCTCGGTTCTGGCCGGCGCGACCGAGCGCGTCAAGATTGTCTTGCTGGGCAATCCACTGCCGTTGGCCGAGAATCCGATCCGCCTGGCCGAAGAACTGGCCATGATCGACATGATCTCGGGCGGACGTCTGGTCTCTGGATTCGTCCGTGGCGGCGGCACCGAGCAGCTCGCGACCGGCGTCAATCCGGCCTTCAACCGCGAGCGCTTCGAGGAAGCCCACGACCTGATCGTGGAAGCCTGGACACGTCCCGGCCCGTTCCGCTGGGAGGGTCGGCACTACCAACACCGCGTGGTCAATCCCTGGGCCCTACCGATGCAGCAGCCGCACCCGCGCATCTGGATTCCTGGTGTGCTCTCGCGGGAGACCGTGGTCTGGGCCGCCAAGCACCGCTACCCGTACATCGCGCTGAACACCACCATCGAAGCGACCAAGCGCATTTGGCAGTCGTATGACGAAGCGGCGCACGAGGTCGGCTACGACCCGGGCCCCGAGAATCGTGGCTATCTGCTCCGCGTCCACGTCGCCGACACGACCGAGAAGGCGCTGGAGAACGCATCGCAGTTCATGTGGATGCAGGGCGAGTTCACCGGACTCGCGCACCCGGTTTGGTCGAACCCCGCGGGCTACGCATCCCCGCGTAACCGCGAGGCGTTGGTCGAAGTCATGAACGGCCGCCGACCTCCGCCGCGCGCGCAGACCTTCGACAACCAGATCGAGAACATGCAGATCATCGCCGGCACGCCCGACGAATGCATCCGCAAGCTGCGTGTCATCCTCGAAGAGACTCGGCCGGGCATCCTCGCCCTCTGGGGCAATGACGGCCGAGTCACGCACGAGGACTCGATGCGCTGCATCGAGCTGCTCGGCACCGAGGTCATGCCCGCGCTCCGAGACATGGGCGCCGAGCTCGATCTCGATGGACCGTTCGACTCCGAACCGCCGGTCAGCATCAACTACGACGAAGCTGCCCAAGCCCGCGCAGCCGTAGGCGCTGCGGCCTCAGGCGACTGAAGCAGGTGCCAACAGATTGAGTACCGATGTATTCCGGCATCTTCAAACAGTTTGGACTGCTCCTCGCTGTCTGCCTCTTCTTCTTTCTCGTAGGAGTCTGTAGTCGCGGAGGCCAATAGGCAAGAGATCCCGAAAAACTCACACCTTCCTCTTCTGACTTAGCCAACGCTCCCTCTCACTCCAAGAGATGGAACCGATAGGACCTAGAAATGGCAACCGTAGACATCCTGCTTCCCGGCTACTCGTTCGGCACCGACTCCGGCACTCCCGCATTTTGCGCCGTGATCCTCGTCGAATCCGACGGCCGCCGCATCCTCGTCGATACGGCGCACGTTGGGCGCCGCGTCCAGTTGCAGGAGCAACTCGCCAAGCGCGGACTCTCCGCCGCCGATATCGACGTCGTCTTCATGACCCACGCTCACTGGGATCATGTCCAGAACTTCGACGCCTTCCCGGACGTACCAATGGCGATTCATCCGCACGAGCGCAAGTACGCCTCGGAGCCTCACGTCAACGACTGGGCCACCCCGCAATGGACCGGCGCCGCGATTGAGACGCACCCAATGACCGAGGTCAACGATGGCGACGAGCTGGCCAAGGGTGTCCGCGTGATTCACCTGCCAGGACACTCACCCGGCAGCATCGGCCTGCTGGTCGAGACCGAGGCGGGGGTCGCCGGACTGACCGGCGATGCCATGCACACGGCTGCCGTAGGCAAGGCCGGACGCAGCCCCCTCGTCTTCTACAGCGAGTCCCAGGCCAACGAGTCGATCGCCCGTGTGATGAGCGCGTCCGACCTCCTCTACCCAGGCCACGACCGACCCTTCCGCATGGTCGACGGCGATCCTGAGTACATCGAGGAGTACAAGCTCACCCTCAGCGGAGTACAGCCCAACATGGAAGGCCTCACGTTCGCTGAACCGCCAGGGGAGCTCGTCACCTGGGTCATGCCTGGCATCGAAGATCAGCCCAAGTACGACTAACCGCACACTTCGTGCGAGTTGCGATCATCGGCGGCCGCCGCGTCGCCTACGAGGTGGGAGGCGACCCGTCGGGACAACCGACACTGATCATCCACGGCGCTTGGGGAGGCCCGAATTCAACGCTGTGGAATGGACCGCGGTTACGTTGGCCCGACAGCGATGGTCTCCGTTTGATTTACTACGACCGGCGCTGCGCGGGGCTCTCGGGGTACGATTCCAGTCCGTTCACGCTCGACGATTTGGCGGCAGATGTGGTCGAATTACTCGACTACCTGAAGATCCAGCGGGCAGCAGTCGTGGCCACGTCGGCCGGGGGTCCAATCGGACTGCGAATGGCGTTGGACTTTCCGCAACGCGTTGCGTCGTTGGCCTTGGTCAACACGGGTGCGGCGCTCATGTCGCTCAAACCGTCAGGCGTGGATCACACCGATCCATTCGTCGCCGATCGTTTGGCAACGGTCGCCAAGCGCCTGGCCATGCTCGACCTGCTCGAGTCAGCAGGGATCGACGCGGTGCTAGCGGCATCAGAGGATGAGTGGCGGTCGCCCCCGGAACCACTCGAGCCCGACGAGTCGCTGACACATTTCAGGGACAATCGGAGAGCCGCGCTGCGGTCGCTGGCAAACCCTGAGCTGGCGCGGCTCGCGAGTGGAGCGCTACTGAACATGCAAGCGCAGCGGGACCTGGACCTGCTCGCTGAGGCGAGTCAGTCTATGTGTCCGACGTTAATCGTCCACGGAGACGCGGATACGACGGTTCCGATTGCATACGGTCGGGCGTTGGCAGACGCGATTTCACACGCAACGCTCGTAGTACTAAACGGCGAGGGTCACGGATTGATAACGCTTCCTCGGGCACAACGGGTACTTGCAGAATGGCTGCTTGGTCGATAGGATCAACGCATGATGGTCACCGAACAACAACCAACCCCCGAAGCCACCAACGACGAGGCTGAACAGCAACCTCAGCAGCGACTGCGAGGACAGGAGTTTGCAGAAGCTCTCTGGGCCTTGTTTGATACAGAGGAAGAGAAACAGCAGTTTCTCGATCGCTTCGATCGATTCTGGCCCTACCAGGACGATGAGTGAACTGTTACCGCAGATTTCGGTCGACACGAACGTTGTCAGTGCGATCGTGCGAGAAAACCAGTATGCGAGCGAATACTTGTCGACATTGAGGATCTACGATCCGATGTTAACATTCTTCGTTCGTGGCGAGTTAGCTGCTGCGAGTTGGAATCGTGCACGACAGCGCCGACTTGATTCCCTTCTCGCTCGATTCGGTCCACTCCCACTGCCCACTGAGGAAACCATCGAAGCATTTCGGGATGCAATGGATGCCGCGGTCGAACTTCACTTCGGTGGGTCGATCGGTGCAGACCTCTGGATAGTGGCTCAGACGAAAGAGTACGGATTACCCTTGTTGTCTCATGATGCAAGTGCAATTCGGACTGCAGATCGAGCCGGCATACCGTTCATCACATTCAACGAGCGAGCGCTGGACCTTGTCCGCGCTGATCGGGCTGCGGCGATGCGCGGCTAAGCGCCCAGCTCTGTGCTCTCGCTCGTTTGAAGGACTGACATGACCTCAGCAATCTTGGGTTGGGGCCCAATCAATCGCTCATGCCAGCTCCGACAACACTTCGTCGGTGTGTTCCCCGAGTAGCGGCGGACGACGTGTGATCCCCCAGCTTCCCTTGGTCAATTGATACGGCGCTCCCGGATAAGTCACTTCCCGACCCAGCTCCGGATGCTCCACTGTGACCTGCATGCCCCGATCAACGAAGTGTGGATCTTCCAGCGCTTCTTCGGGGCTGTGAATCACGCCCACCTGGAAGCCCAGATTCTGCGCTTTGGTGAAGAACTCATAGGCCGTCAGTTTCGATGCCAGCAGGTCGAACGCCTCACGACCCGCTCCGAAAATCGCCAGCAACTCTTCGTTGTCGCCGCTGAACACGTCGGCCAGGGAGAAACTCTCCAACTGGCCACCAACCTGCAGCAAGGGCGCCTCCGGTAGCGCGTCGAGCAGACCCTCTTCCTCCAACCACTGATAGACCAGGCCGAACTCGGCTGGCCGGCGGGGAGGAATGCCCGTGTTCACGTAGCGACCGTCGGCGCACTTGATCTGTGAGGGCATTGATGGCGCGACTCCTGCGTGGCGTCCCGTCTGACGTTGCACCGTCGCGTGCGCGACCAACCATGAGTACGACCCGGCCTCGGTGGTCACGTTGACCGACGCGTTGATGTTCACGTTGATGTGCTGGCCAACGCCGGTGGCGTCGCGGTGCAGCAGTGCTGTCAGAATTGACATGAACGCATAGTTCGAACCTGTGTGATACGCCTGCTGACCACCGCCTCGCACTGGCGGCAGCGTGTGATCGTCGTAGCCATTCATCCAGGCAAAGCCACCGTTAGCCGCGAGGGTCAGGTCGGTTTGTGGTTCATCATCTCGCACCGAGCCGAAGCCGAAGTTCGTGATCGTGCACCAGATCAGGCCCGGATTATCGGCCATGATCTGGTCGTAATCGAGACCGAGCCGCCCAATCGGATCGTACGTATTGGTGTCGAAGATGATGTCGGCCGACTCCACCAGTTTGAGGAATGGTTCTGCGTTGGACTGGTCGTTGAAGTCCATGACGATGCTGCGCTTGGACGTGTTGTAGTACCAAAAGAACAGCGAGCGCTCGTGATGCGGTTCATCGTCGACAAACGGCTCATATTGACGGGACGGATCGCCATCAGGCGGCTCGATCTTGATCACGTCGGCCCCCATGTCGGCCATGAGTTTGCCGCACCAGGCGCCTCGTTCATCACCGATCTCGAGCACTCGTAGATCGTCAAGCGCCATTGTGGCCAGGGGATTCGAACTCGTCGTCATTAGATCACGCCCTCTTCCTGCAGCCCGGCAATCTCGTCCTGACTCAATCCCAACAGATCGCCGTAGACATAGTCGTTGTCCTCGCCGAGCGTCGCGGCGCCGCGCGTCATCGACCAGTCAGTCTCTGAGAAGTGCGCCGGAATCCCGTCGACCCGAACGCGACCCATCTCGGCCTGGCGAATCGTCGGCCAGACCCGAGCTTCGGCCGAGTTGACGTCCTGGTCAATGCGCTGCTCCGGAGTCTGCACGGGATTCGCTGGTACACCGGCTTGTTTCAGCATCTCGGCCGACTGGAACGGATCGCGACGCAAGCACCATTCGCCTACGTTCTCGTCCAACTCATTCTGCGCCGCCATCCGACCGGCGAGCTGTCCATAGCGGTCGTCCGCGGCCCAATCGCAGCCGTCGGCGACCAGCACGTCACGCATCGCATGCCAGTCTTCGTCGTTGCGACAGGCGATCGCGATCCAGGCTTCGTCGAACGAGCCGGGAATCGGTTTGGCTGCGTAGATGTTGTGCGGCGCCATCGCTGGGCTGACAGAGTGGTTGGCGTCGGGATATCCGTCGCGGCGCAGCGGACGGCCATTGACCGTGTAGTCGAGCAGCACCGGACCATTCAGCGTCAACGCTGCCTCAGTCGCGGCAACGTCGACATACTGTCCTTCGCCGGTACGGTTGCGATGGTGAATCGCCAACATGATCGCCATCGCCATGAAGTACGCGCCGGTGTGGTCCATGTATGAGTACCCCCAACCGGCCGGAGGCTGGTCGGGAATGGCCGAGGACATCGTCAGTCCGCTTGTGGCCTGGACGATCGGTCCCCAGGTCTTGAATTTCTCGTACGGGCCCGAGTGTCCGAAGCCGCAGTTGGAGACATAAATGATGTCTTCCTTGAGCTGCTTCAGCGCGTCGTAGTCGTAGCCCCAGGAACGCATCACGCCGGAGGAGAAGTTCTCGGTGACGCAGTCAGAAATCGCTACCAGGCGCTCGAACAACTCGCGTCCCTTTTCGGTCTTGATGTTCAGCGAAATGCCGAGTTTGCCCACGTTGTGATTGTTGAACGGGCCACCCAGCTCAGGTCCGCGCCGGTCGTCGACGTAAGGCGGCATCCCGCGCAGGATGTCCCAGCGACCGTGGTTGGTGGGGTCTTCAATGCGGATGACCTCGGCGCCGAAGGCGGCCATGAATTTGGTCGCGCCAGCGCCTGCCAACTGGCCGGTAAAGTCGCAGATTCGCAAGTGAGAGAGCGCCTGGCTCTTGACGTGATGGGGCATGGTCGACCTCCTCAAGCGAAAGTCTAACTGGCAGGTATTCTGGAGCAGCGGGCGTGTGGGGAGGGGACCCCCTCAGCCTTCGGCAGCTTCCCCTGGAAGGGGGAGCAACGGGAATTCGAGCGAGGAGTAGGGAAATGGCCAAAGTCGCATTCATCACCGGAGCCAGTCGTGGGATTGGCAAGCAGCTCGCGAAGGATTTTGCCCTCGCCGGGTATGACATCGCTGCCGTCGCCCGTTCGACCGCGGATACCCCGACCAAGCTCCCCGGCAACGTGAACGAGACCGCGCAACTGGTTGAGGAGGCGGGACAGCAGTGCCTGCCGATCGGCGCCAACCTGGCCAAGGTCGAGGACCTCGACCGCGCGGTGGCCGAGACCTACGACCGCTTCGGCCAGATTGATGTGCTAATTAACAATGCGGCGATCGCGCCGCCAGGCAAGGCGTTGGAATCGGGACGGCATCTGTGGAATCTGGCCGTCGAAATCAACGTCAATGCACCGTTTTATCTGACGCACGCGGTCGCGCCGAAAATGGCCGAGGCCGACGGTGGAGCGATCATCAACATCGGCTCCGGCGCTGCGGTCAGTCCTGACTTCGGTCGGGCGAGCTACACGACGACCAAGCGCGCGCTCGAGGCGATGTCGGAGTCGTTGGCCAGCGACCTCAAGGGCACGGGCGTCTCGGTCAACTGTCTGCGTCTGGAACTCTCGGTCTGGAGTGAGGGCTACGCCTTCACGCTCGGCGAGCAAGCCAAGCAGATGGACTTCGAGGATCCGATCATCATGTCGGACGCGTGTCTGTGGATGGTCGCGCAGGGTCCCGACTGGACCGGTCGGATCGTCACGATCGCCGACCTGAGGAAGTACAACGCCGTCCGTCCGCGAACACGCAAAGAGTGGGACGACTAGTCGGCCCACTGGTTGAGAGTCTCACTCCGTCTCCGACTCCCCCTGCATGGAGGAGCCGCCGAAGGCTGGGCGCAACCGCGATTTGCATACGCCCGAGGTCCACTGGAACTGGAAAACCTCTAGTCGCCTGGCTCGATCGCTTCAAACTCCGGGTCATGCACTTCGGGCGCCTGCAATTCGCGAATATCCGCCAGTACCGAGTCAGGTTCATCAAATCGACGAGATTCTTCAATCTCACTCAGTTCTTCAATGCGACGAGCTTTCGGCAACACCCGTGACTGAAACGAGCCGACCGATTTGTTGTACGTATCTACAACAGTCCCAAGCTGACTGCCCATGCGATTGATATGGCCCGTGTAGGTGCCGAGGCGTTCATACAACTCTCTAGCTGTCTCGGCAATTTCGTCGGCCCGTTCATGATCGGCTTGCCGGCGCCAAGCTAGAGCCACAGTCTGGAGGAATGCGATTAGCAGACCAGGGGTAGCAATCAGGACCCGGTGATTGCTCCACGCCTTCTGCCAGACAGTGCTGTCGGCTTCGATTGCGGCGTCAAGCATCGGATCGGTAGGGACATACATGACCACGAAGTCAGGAGATCCGGTAACCCACTTGGAATAGTCCCGCGCTTTCAGCGTTCGTGCATGGCCGAGCAGGTCGCGGGCATGCTTGGCGAACTGTCGTGTGCGCTCGTCTTCATCGTCGGTTTTCATTGCCGCGTCGTACGCCTCGAATGGCGTTTTGGCATCAACCACGACCTGCACTCCGCCGGGAATGTGCACGACAACATCTGGCTTGGTCGATCCGCCCTCCGATTCGAACTGCTGCTGTTCAATGAAGTCGACGTGGTCAGTCATTCCAGCCGCTTGCATCACATTGCGCAGATGCTGCTCTCCCCATTCGCCTCGTCGGCCTGGGTTGTGCAAGATACGGCGCAGTCCAGTGGTTTCTTCTATCAGGCGCTCGACACCGCCAGAGACCTGTGCGTAATCGCTGGCCCGGCGCTTGTCCGAGTCGTCCACATATTTCTGTAACTCGGCCAACCTCTCGCGGACCGGCTTTACCAGGTTGGTTACCGCTTCCTGGCTCACCTCCGATTGCTGCTTGGTCAAGTCACGAAACTCCTTGATGAAATCCTCGCGAGTTGACTGCGTGACATTGGTCGCGATGCCTTTGAATCGATCCTCCAGCTCGGTCCGGTAGTTCTCCAACTCCTCTTGTCTCGCCGTGTGGTCCGCTACTACCTCGGCAAGCGTCGCTACTTTCTCGTTCAGCTCTGATCTGACCACCTCCAATTGGCTCCGCGCGGCGTCACGTTCCTGGGTTCGCTCAGTCAACTGGGCAGAGAGGCCGTCTCTGGCCTCCTCCGCTTGGGCGAGCTTTTGGGAAGCCTCGGACAAGTCGCCACTTCGCTCGTCCAGCAATCGGCGTGCCTCGTCCCGTTCGGTCGTCAACGTGCCGACAGTCTCCTCTCGCGCGGTGAGCTGCGTCTCGAAGGTGGTCTTTGCCACTTCTCCTGCTTGCAGCTGGTGACGCAGATCGTCGAGCTCTGCCCGCAGGCTTGCGGTATCGGCGCGCAACGGCGCGATTTCACGTCGGCCGACGAGGTAGAGGACCACGCCGGCTACGACTCCGATAATGATTCCGATCGCGATTTCCATGCGTGCTCTTCCCGAAACGCGGCCCTGACCGATTGCGCAGCCACATCGTGCGGATTCGTGGCGCCCTTGACCTCAAGGTAGCTTCATGCTGCGATAATGACTGAGCTGTCGTGATTGCCACTGAGATGAGGGATTGAGATGGAAGTTCCACTGCTGGTCAACGACTTTCTGCGCCGCGCTGCCACGCTGTACGGACCCTCGGAGGCCGTCGTCGATGGAGAGCATCGCTTCACCTGGTCGGAGTTCAACGCTCGGGTTAACCAACAGGCTCACGCCCTGCTGGCCGCCGGCATCGGCAAGGGGGACCGCGTTGCGATCATCGCCCCGAACTCGCACCAGTTCCTCGAGTCGTTCTACGCGACAGCGGCGATCGGCGCCGTGATCGTGCCGATGAACTATCGACTCGTGCCGTCGGACTTCGCGTACATGCTCGAGCATTCCGGCTCGAAGGTCGTCTACGTCGATGCTGAGTTCCTGCATCTCGTCGACGAGTTGCGCTCGGGCATTGGCACGGTCGAGCACTTTATCGCCATCCCGTACGACGATGCGCCGATCAATCTCGGCTGGACCAACTACGAGGAGTGGATCAGCAGTCATCCGACCGCTCGACCACCCGAACCGGACCTGGCTGAGACCGATCTGCTGTCGATCAACTACACCTCGGGCACCACGGCTCGACCCAAGGGTGTGATGATTACGCACCGAAACGCCTACATCAACGCTTACAACTTCATCGCTCACCTGCGAATCTCGCAGAACGACGCCGAGATGTGGACACTGCCGATGTTCCACGCCAACGGCTGGGGTGGTCCGTACGCGATCACGGCGATGGGCGGCAAGCACGTCGTCCTCCGCTCGCCCGAAGCTGCGGACATCTTCCGCGTGATTCAGGATGAGGACTGCACGTTCGCCTGCATGGCGCCCGCCGTGCTGGCGCGGATTCTCGAGTTCGAGCGCAAGGATGAGTTCGAGATCACCGTGCGGCCACGATTCACGGTCGCCGGCGCCCCGCCGCCACAGGCGTTCATCGAGCGTCTGGAGAAGGAACTCGACTGGGAGTTCATCCAGATCTACGGGCTAACCGAAACTTCACCGATTCTGACCGTCTCCGAGGTGAAGCCATATCTCGACGCCGACGAGGACGCCTACTTCCGAACCAAAGTGCGTGCCGGCCACGATGTGATCGGCGTCCACGTCAAAGTAGTGCGCGACTCAGGCCGCGAGGTCGCCTGGGACGACGAGGAGGTCGGCGAGGTGGTTGCTCGGTCGAACGTGGTCCTCAAGGGCTACTGGGAACAGCAGGAGGAGACCGACAAGGTGATCGTAGACGGCTGGTTCCACACCGGCGACATGGCGACGGTGAACCAGGACGGCTACATCAACATCGTCGATCGAGCCAAAGACGTGATCATCTCCGGTGGAGAGAACATCAGCAGCATCGAGGTCGAGGACGTGCTCTACGACCATCCGTCTGTGCTCGAGGCGGCGGTGATCGGGATTCCGTCAGAGCAGTGGGGCGAGACCCCGCTCGCGCTAATCGTGCCTCGCGAGGGCCACGCGGTAACCCGCGACGACATCGTCGCACACTGTCGGGAGAACATGGCAGGCTTCAAGATTCCAAGAAACGTCGAGTTCGTCGAGACGCTGCCAAGAACGGCAACCGGCAAGCTAAAGAAGTTCGAGCTGAGGGAGGCCTACTGGGAGGGCGTCGAAAAGCGGGTGAATTAGACGGTCACTGCTGCCTCGCACGATGGCCGAGAGGCCCCCTCAGTCGCTGCGCGACAGCTCCCCCTGGGAGGGGGAGCAAAGTGTCCGCCGTGATGACTCTGTGGGTAGTGCAAGGGTTCTCCGTCAATCGATGACGGAGGAGGAACTGATCCTTTGGTCTCAACTGCGACGGAGACAGCTCGGTGGTTTCAAGTTCCGCCGTCAACATCCGATTGGCCCGTACGTAGCTGATTTCGCATGTCTCGAGGCGAAGCTGCGCGTGGAGCTGGATGGAGGCCAGCATTCGGAGCAAAGGGATGCAGACAAGATCAGGGACGAGAACATTGCCGAACACGGATTCAAGGTGTTGAGAGTCTGGAACCGGGACGTCCGCCAAAATCTCAGCGGCGTGTTGGACCAAATTCTCCAAACGCTCGAAGAACGTAACGGGCTGACCCGATGAAATTTGCTCCCCCTCGCAGGGGGAGCTGTCGCGAAGCGACTGAGGGGGTCCCTCGGAGGGGAAGCGACCGAGGGGGTCCCGCGCAGGGAGACAATAGCGCGACGGGGCGATAGATTTGCCCTCAAAGAACAGATCGAATTCGCGAGACGACACCGTCAGAATGCGTCAGACGCTGACCTGTTGCTGTGGGGTCGGTTGCGCCGACGTCAACTCAACGGCTACCGATTTCGCTTGCGTCGCAGAGGGTCTCGTGATTGACCTAGACGGTGGTCAGCACGCCGACCGCAACAAAGAAGACGAGGCCCGCACGCTCGACCTTGAGGCCTTGGGCTTCCGCGTACTCCGGTTCTGGAACGACGAAGTACTTCGGGACCTTGACTCAGTGGTCGAGCGGGTAGCGTCTGAGCTGCCGTAATCGGCGGCCCCCCTCAGTCGCTGCGCGACAGCTCCCCCAGAGGGGGAGCTCTTTGCTATCCCAAACACCCGCTGAGGAAGTTGTTGATTCGGTTGGTTGCGTCCATTCCGGCGGGGGTGGGGAAGCCGTCGAAGCCGTGTGGGGCGTCGGGGAAGACGTGCAGCTCAGCCTCGTGACCGGCGGCCTGCCAGCGTGCGGACATGAAGAGCGAATCGTCGAGCAGCGGATCGAGCGTACCCACGGTGAAGATCGCTGGCGGCATGTCGGACAGATCGGCGAGCAATGGCGTCACGTCGGGCTGATCGCGGAGTTCTGGTTCCTCGGGTGTGACGTAATGGTCGATGAACCACTCCATGATCGGCGAGGAAAGAATCAGGTTGCGCTCGCCCCAGAGCCTCGCCGAAGGCGAGTGGCGCAGATCGAAGACGCCGTACGTCAGCGCGGCGCCCTTGAAGTCGGTGTAGCCGTGGTTGTCTCGCATTCGCAGCAGCGTGGTCGCCGAGAGATGTCCACCAGCCGACTCTCCACCGATCGTGAAGGCGTCGGTGCCGAACTCGGACTGACCGTTCTCGACCAGCCAGACCGCTGCGGCCTCGCAGTCCTCGTTTGGTCCGGGATACGGATGCTCGGGCGAAAGTCGATAGCCGACTGAGACGACCGCCTGTTGGGTCGACTGGGCGCGCTCCCAGAGTCGCTCGTCCTGACCGTCGTGCGTGCCGATCACCCAGCCACCGCCGTGGATATGGAGGTAGACACCGCGCACGACCGGCGGAATGAAGATGCGCACGGGGACCTCGCCGGCAGGGCCGGGGACGGTGCGTTCCTGGGCGATGTCGTCGAGGCGCGGCGGGGGCGGACCGAACGGACCACCCTGCGCGAGCGTGTCGCGCAGTTCTTGCGGTTCCATCTCGTGCCACGGCTTCCCTTGCGCAGCGGCCTCTTCGATCATTACGTTCAGCGCCTGTGTCTGCGGATCGGGCTTCATGTCGATTTCCTGACTGGAATAGGTGTGCTATGTTGTTGATCGCGCGAAACACCATGCTGTGCCACGCGCATTCAGTCGAAGTATAGAAACACGATAGGAGACCGCGATGTCGCTTCAAGGACCCGCTCTGCCTGCCTTCGAAACCGCGTGCGATCTGATCGACCGCATCCTGGCCGCCGCCGCGGGCCTCTCAGCCGAACAGCTCGACGCAGCGCCGTGGGATGAGTCCTCGACGTTGTTCATTCTCGCCACACACTCGATCTCGGCGACCGAGTGGAACTTCGTCCAGGTGCTGGCCGGTCAGGAGGTTGATCGCAGTCGCCAGGCTGAGTTTGACTCGCGAGCGACCTCGGTTGACGATCCGCAGGGCTTGCTCGCCGAGCGATGGGCCGGAGCGAAGTCGGCGATTGAGGCGGCGCTCGCAGGGCTCGATGAGGGCGCCTGGGACGGTCCGCACTATCACATGTTCATGGACAAGAATCTCAGCGGACATGAGCTCGTCGTACGCGCGCTGTCGCACACCGCGGAACACGTCGGTCACGCGGAGATGACCAGGCAGTGGCTCGACGCTGGATAAGGCAAACGTCCACGCTGGACGATGGATCAATGTCCAGCGTCGGGGGATCGCAAGTGCGCCGGATTCTATCGATAGTCGCCATTCTTGCTCTCGTTCTGGTCGGCGTGGCCACCATCTCGTGCGGCGACGATCAAACGACCAGCGCGGACGCGATGTCGCTTGAGGATGCCGTTGGCCAGATGTTGCTGATCGGCTTCCGCGGACTTGATGTGCACGCCGAACTCGCCGACATCTTGGACGAAGTCAGACCGGGTGGGGTGATTCTCTATCGGACCGATGTGCCCTCGGCCGGCGCGATTGAGCGAAACATCGAATCACCGGATCAACTGCGCTCGCTGATTGCTGGGCTACAGGATCAGGCGCACATCCCCTACTTTGTCGCTCTCGACGCTGAAGGCGGCAACATCATGCAACTGCAAGCCGATGACGGCTTCTCGACCGTTGTGCCCAGTCACCAGGATCTGGGTGCTGGTCCAATCGCCGAAACGTCGAACGTGGCGATGGATCTCGCTGATGAGTTGCACGATCTCGGAATCAACTGGAACTTCGCACCAGTGGTTGATGTCAATGTCAATCCTGACAGCCCCTCTGTCGGCAGCCTTGGACGGTCATTTGGCGCCGATCCCAATCGGGTGGTTGAACACGCTCAGGCGTTCATCAGTGCGATGCGCTCGCATGATGTGATTCCGATTCTCAAACACTTTCCAGGACACGGCAGCGACGACGGCACGACTGAGCAAGGTGTGCGTCAGCTCTCACATACCTACCAACGTGAGATTGAGTTGCAACCGTTTCGAGACCTCATTGGCGATGGCTACAACGATCCGATCCTCCTCGCACACGTGATCATCAGCGAGCTCGACCCGAGCGGTGTCACCGTTTCGCTCTCGGAGACTGTCGTCACCGGGTTGTTGCGCGATGACCTGGGATTCGATGGCGTGATCGTCTCAGCTCGCGTCATGGATCCAGCGATCGTGGTGCAGTACGGACTCGGTGGAAGTGCGATCGCGGCGATTCAGGCCGGTGCCGATGTCCTGCTCGCAGTCAACCAAAGCCCGGGTTACGACTTGGAGAAGCTGATCGAGATCAAGGACGCAATTCTTGAGGCAGTGGAGGCGGGAGACATCTCAGAGGAACGTATCTTCGAGTCGGCGCGACGAATCATGGCCCTCAAGCGCGTGTACGGAATCGTCGATGCCGAAAGCAATTGACTCACAACGACTATCCTGTCGAGGTAACGACATACCAACCGCGCCTCGCCGAGGCACAAATTCAGAGGAGCCAATCGATGCCCCCAACACCAGAGACCCAGGGATTGCTCGCCATGCTGGAGGAGGCCGGCGGGCCCGATATCTCGGAACAGACGCCGGAGGAGGCTCGCGCGGCGATCGCCAACTTCGCCGCGATGCAGGCTGGCGCGCCCGAGCCGGCGCGCGTCGAAGACCGCAACATTCCCGGCCCCGGTGGCGAAATTCCCGTCCGTATCTACGCGTCGGAGGGCGAGAACCTGCCCGTCGTGATGTACTTCCACGGCGGCGGCTGGGTGCTCGGCGACATTGACTCGCACGACGGCACCTGCAAGCAGCTCCTGGCCGAGCTGGGCGAAGCGGTCGTTGTCTCGGTCCATTACCGGCTCGCCCCTGAGGCCAAGTACCCGGCCGCAGCCGACGACTGTTACGCCGCTGCAGCCTGGGTCGCCGAGAACGGCGCTGAGATTGGCGCCGACGGTTCTCGCATGGCGGTCGCCGGCGACTCCGCCGGCGGCAACCTCGCCGCCGTGGTCTCGCAGATGGCCCGAGACAAGGGCGGCCCGGCGATCGCGGCGCAGGTCCTTCACGTTCCGGTCACCGACCACAACTACAGCTATCCGTCCTACACCGAAAACGCCGAGGGCAAGCTGCTCACTCGCGCTTCGATGGTCTGGTTCTGGGATCACTACCTCCCCAGCGACGAGGCCGGGCAGGAGGCCTACGCGTCGCCGCTGCAGGCATCCGACCTGTCGGGACTGCCGCCAGCGTTGGTGCAGACGGCGGAGTTCGACCCGCTCCGCGACGAGGGCGAGGCCTATGCGGCAGCTATCGAGGCGGCCGGCGGCGACGTCACGGCGCATCGCTACGACGGCGTCGTCCACGATCCATTCATGATGTTCGCGGTCATCCCGACCGGTGTGGAATGCCTCAAAGAGGCAGCCGCCTTCATCAACGACCACGTCTAAGTTCAGGAGACTGAGATGCCAGTCACTGCGGAAACTCAAGCGATCCTCAACATGCGCGCCGACGCTCCGGCGTACAATGAGCTGTCCGTCGACGAGGCGCGCGCTGCGATGGCGGCCATGCGACCCGTAGCGGTCGAGCCCGAGCCCGTCGCTCAGGTTCACGAGATGACGATCCCAGGTCCCGGCGGCGATATCCCCGCTCGTGGGTACCTGCCCAACGACGATCCGCGTGACCTGCCGACTTTGGTCTACTTTCACGGCGGCGGCTGGGTGCTGGGCGACCTCGACTCGCACGACGCCGTCTGCCGTGCACTCTGCAATCGGGCCGGCATCAGCGTGTGCTCGGTCGACTACCGGCTCGCGCCAGAGGCGACCTTTCCCGCGGCCGCGGAAGATGCCTACGCGGCCGTCGCTTGGATGAACAGCATGTACGAGCAGCAGGGCGGTCGCGCTGACCGCATCGCTGTGGCCGGCGACTCGGCGGGCGGAAACCTGGCGGCGGCGGTGTCGCAGATGGCGCGCGATCGCGGCGGGCCGCGCATCGACGCACAGGTCCTGATCTACCCCGTGACCGACTGGAACTTCGAGACCGAGTCCTATCAGCTCAACGGAGGTGGCGAGTACGGCCTCTCGGAGGCGGGAATGCGCTGGTTCTGGGACCTCTACCTGGGCGACGAGAGCAACGCCTCAAATCCGTACGCGTCGCCGTTGCAGGCCGATGATCTCTCAAACCTGCCGCGCGCGCTGACGATCACGGCGGAGTACGACGCCCTGCGCGACGAGGGCGAGGCCTACGCGGCCGCGCTCTCGGCGGCGGGCGTGGAGTCGAGCTGCACTCGGTACGACGGCGTCATCCACGGCTTCGTCAGCGCCTTCGCCGCGGTTCCCGAGGGCAACGCAGCCCTCGACCAGATCGCAGCAGAGCTCAGGTCAGCGTTCGACATGGGCTAAACGGGCCATCGCTCGCTGCCGCAGTTCAAGAACGCAAACAAGTCAGCGTCCTCCACATGGGGGCAGAGCTTGGAGAACGCCCCCATGTGGAGGACCAGTGCCACCCGTCCGCTCCCCCATGCAAAGCCCTCGTAAGGAGGCCTACGCATAATCGACTAACCCCGTCTTACCTGGCACCAACGCCGTTAGCTGCTGCCAACTGCGTCATACCAACCGCCAGCTCCATTACCTGCTAACGGACCGCCAACTCCGGCATTCCCGCGCTCCTCGCGGGAATCTCGACCGGATTGACACGGACAATGTGCTTCAGCAGACGCATCAACCGCGGCCATGGCGGCAATGACGGATTGCTGGCAGTTGTCCACACGTCATGCAAAGGCCTAGCAGATTGACGATTTGACCGGCTGCGAATGAGAGTTCCAGACGCGAGCGATCCTCCGTTGAGCCCAATGATCTTGGCGCTGGCAACAGTGCCAGGGAGCTCTCTCGGGACTTAGCTCGGCATTTGGCTTTGGAACGATGCCATGTCGAAGTAGTCTCGCCAGCGAGCGATCTTTCCTTCTCGGATCTCGAAGACTCCACAGACGAGCACTTCCACCTCGGTGTCGCCCATGACGAAGCGGTCGACGCGCTCGTTGAGCACGATGTTGCCGTTGACCGCCTGGTGGACGATCTCCCAGCCTTTGGATGTCATCTGCGACACGCCGGCCAGCGCTGCCTTGACCGCTTCGAGCCCCTCGGCCGGGGCCATTGGCATGTTGTGATAGATCGCGTCGGCGGTGAAGTATGACGCCAACTGGTCGGCGTCCGGATGTTCGGCGTCGAACTCGGCCATGAAGGCGTTGACGATTTCTGCTGCTTCTGACATTGGTCGTTCCTCTCCTCAAGTGGTCGCTTCCGACCTCGCTATGCGCCCGATGATTCCTTGGCCAGCTCTCCCATGAGCTCGACCGCCTCGGGCTGATCCGTTCTCACGGTGAGACCGGTGATGTAACTGTCGGCCCACGCTTGGTAGCGCTCGCGGATGCGCTCAGGCGATCCGAGCAGCGCCTGCTCGTCGAGGAAGTCCTCGGGGACCTCCTCCATCGCCTCGGCCTTGCGACCCGCGAGATAGAGCTCCTGGATGCGCTCGGCGGCGTCGCCGTATCCGCGTCGGACCATCGACATTTTGTGGAAGTTGAGCGTCCGATGTCCCATTCCGCCGACGTAGAGCGCGACGCGCGGCTTCATCTTGCGGAAGGCGTCTCGGATGTCATCGGTGATCTCCACCTCGGCGGATGACTGCACCTCGAAGTCTGGCCACCACTTGGGCTCGCCCGACTTCGCTTCCGCGCGCTTGAAGCCTTCTTCGACCCACGGCGCGAACAAATCGGCGTTGTACGGCGTCAGCCCGAGCGGCAGCCAGCCGTCGGCGACCTCTGCGGTCATGCGGACATTCATCTCGGTGCCAGTGCCCAGCCAGATCGGGATGTTGGGATTCATGTGCAGGATCGACCTGAGCGGCTTGGCCAGGCCTGCGCTGCCTGCACCCTCGTAGGGGAGCGCGATCTCTTTGCCGTCGTGTGTGACGGGCTCTCGACGCTCGAGGATTTTGCGAATGATCGCGACATAATCGCGAATCCGTGTGTTGGGCTTGCCCCATGGCTGGCCATACCAACCTTCAACGATCTGCGGTCCCGAGACTCCAACGCCCAAGATCACGCGGTCGCCGCCGGCGAGCGCATCGATCGTGGCGGCGGTCATCGCGGCGTTCGCTGGCGTGCGTCCGGCGAGTTGAATTACGCCGGTGCCAAGCCGAATCTTCTCGGTCACCGCGGCGAGATACGCCAGCGGCGAGAACGCGTCCGAGCCGTACGCCTCTGCCGTCCAGACCGAGTCGTAGCCCAATGCTTCGGCTCGCTGAACGAGCTCGACCGGCAGCGCCATGTCGGCGCCGGAGTATCCGAGTGAGAGTCCGAGTTTCATGTCTCAATCCTTTCTCGCGCTCGTTCTTTCAAGTGGAAAGCTAGCGCTCCGATCCTGTTGATCGCGTTTGCAAGACTAAGTGTTGGCCTTGCTCTTTCCTCCCTCTTGCAGGGGGAGGTGCCGAAGGCGGAGGGGGTCCCTCGGCAACAGCGTGCGCTGGTTCCCGTCCGCCACCTCGTGGCGCCTTTCCGAAGAGGAAGGTCTTGGTTCTGTTATCGCAGCGTGATCTGGCCTTTCGGACCCTCAATCACTACAACGAGCGCAGGCGCCGCTCCTTCACGCAACTCGATCTCGACGCCCAGCGCCTCATGCGCGCTGCGCACCTCGTCGACTGCAGGATGCTCCCCATGCCACGACACGAGCCGTGCGCCCTTGACCGCCGTCGACGACGGATGCCGGGCGTCGCCCCAGTCGATCAGGAAGGGCATCAGGCCTCCCAGCAGCGGTGGCCAGATGGTACGGGTCAGGCGCCAGTCAAGCCTCGTTCCATCGGCGAGCACGCGGCCTAGTGGCTCTACTTCGCCGATGTCGTAGCCAGCCGCCTTCGCGGCTGCCACCCGCTGATCAATCTCAGCGCCGGCCTTGCAGCACCAGTGCGGCACATGCGCGCCCTTGTCGCCGAAATCGTCCATGCCGAAGGGCAGCGTTCCTTCATGATCAGCCTGGTCCGGGTCCGGGCCAATGATCTCCAGGTAGGCGTCGTCCTGCAGTGCAAGTAAGTGGTTGTACACGCCACGACCGGGAAAGTGCCCGCCGAGCTCGGGGCGCAGGCCGATTGCAGCCTCGATTTCGGTGACCGAGGCCTGGACGTCGGGCGTGGCGAGAACGATGTGATCCAGCATGGCGGACCCTTCTAGCGATAGGTGATCGAGCCATCTGGTCCCTGGAACGTGGCGACCAGGGCAGGCTCGTCGGCTTCGCGCAACTCAATCTCGATGTCCATCAAGCGATGCGCGGCCCGGACGGCGTCGAGGTCAGGGTGCTCGCCGTGCCAGGATGCGAGGCTAGCGCCCTGGACAGCGGTCGTGGAAGGATGCGGAGCATCCCCCCAGTCGATCAGGAAGGGGATCAATCCGCCCAGATGAGGCGGCCAAGTGCCGATGGTGAGTCGCCAGTCCAGGCGACCACCGTCCGGCAAATCGCGTCCTAGCGGGACGACCGCGCCGAGGTCGTAGCCCGCTGACTTGGCTGTTGCCGCAAGTTCGTCGATCCGCTCGTTGCCCTTCCAGCACCAGTGCGCGATATGGGCGGCTGGGTTGGACTGCCTGTCCATGCCGAACGGCATCGATCCCCCGCCCTGGTGGTCGGGATCGGGGCCAATGATCTCCAGGTATGCGCCGTCCTGTAGCGCGAGCAGATGGTTGTAGGCGCCCATCTCCGTGAATCGTCCGCCGACGCCGGCTCGTATCCCGATCGCCTCTGCGATCTCGTCTACGGTCGCTTGTACGTCGGGGGTCGCCAGCACGATGTGGTCGAGCATCGTTGGTCTCCTCAGTTTCCGTGGGTTGATTCAAAGTCTTCGAGGGCTCGGTCGCGGAGATTGGGGTCGATGAGCCAGTCGATCGCGGCGTGGGCCATCGCTTTGGTGGCGGTGAGGGTGAGCTGATGCCCGTCGTCGCTCGCGGCGGCCGCGGTGAACTGCGGAGTGTGATTGCCGCTCTCGTGCGGGATCAAGTAAATCGGGTGGATCGAGGGGATGTGGTGCGAGACGTTGCCCATGTCGGTGGAGCCGAAACTACCCTGAATTTTGCCATCTAAATCGGCCGCTTGCACGCCGAGGTCGAGCCAGCGCTGCCCATACGCCTCGGCCAACGGTCGGTTGCTGGCCATGTTGCTGTATCGTTCGCCCGCTTGCCACTTCACTGAGAAGTCGCAGCCCGTCGCCTTGGCGGCACCGGCAAAGCAGTCCTCGACCCGACTGATCGTGTTGTCCAACAAACCCTCGTACGGGGCGCGGACGTAGAACTCGGCCTGTGCATAGTCGGGGATGATGTTGGGTTTCTCGCCGCCATGATGAATCTTGCCGTGGATTCGCACGGTCGGTTGCGACTGTTGTCGCAACAGCGCAATCGCCTGATAGGCCAGGACGAGCGCATCCAACGCATTCCGACCATCCCACGGCGCCCCAGCGGCGTGAGCGTTCTTCCCACGAAACTCGACGAAGCAGGTATCGATCGCCAGGACGGCCGGATAGATGATGTTGCCCGTTCCTGGATGGATCATCATGGCCGCGCCGACGTCTTCGAACGCGCCCTCGTCGATCAGGCGGATTTTGCCTCCGCCGCCCTCCTCAGCAGGTGAGCCGAGCACACGCACGGTGCCCTCGACGCCTTCGCGCTCTAGCGCCTCGGCGACACCGAGTCCAGCGGCGACGCCGGAGATCGCGATCAGGTTGTGGCCACAGGCATGGCCGATTCCGGGCAGGGCATCGTACTCGCTGAGTACCGCGATTGTGGGTCCGCCCGAGCCTCGCGTTGCCTCGAAGGCCGTGTCCATGCCATAGGCGGACGGCGTGACGTCAAATCCCGCGTCCGAGAGCCAAGCGGTCAGTGCCGCGTGAGCGTGGACCTCCTCGTAGTTTTCCTCGGGGTGCGAGTGGATGTCCAAGCTCAGTGCGCGGAGCGACTCGGACGCGGCGTCAATCGACTGTGATGCGATGTCCCAGAGCGACATTCGTACATCCTCCCATCGTGGCCTCCCTCGGGAGGAGCCCCTTGTAAGGTACGCGTTCCCTCATTGTCGCGCTGTTTTGACGTACCTCAAAGCACGTTCACCGTCATTGCCGCGCTGCGCCGCGGCAATCTCGCTGCGTCCTGTTTTGACTTGCTACTCCGTGAACCAGCCTCCGTCGGGATGGATGATCTCTCCCGTGACGTAGGACGCCTCGTCCGATGCGAGGAAGCAGGCGACCTTGGCGATCTCCTCCGGCTGACCGAAGCGACGCATGGGGGTCATGCTGAGCACCCACTGATTGAGCTCTTCGTGGCCCGCGATTGCGGCCGTCATCGGTGTTTCGATGAATCCCGGACCGATCGCGTTGACGCGGATGCCGTCGCCGACCAGCTCTTGGGCGAGCACTTTGGTCAGCATCCAGACGCCCGCTTTGGAGACGCAGTAGTTGGCCGCGCCCGGTTGGGGGAACTTCGCCATGATCGAGGCGATGTTGATGATCGAACCGCCGTTGCCGAGCTCGATCATCTTCCGAGCGCACGAGCGGTCGGTCATCATCACGCCGGTCAGGTTGACCGCGAGCACTTTCTCCCAGTGCTCCACGTTCTGATTCGTGATGTACGCCGCCGTCGGATCGTCGCCGAGTTCGGTGGTGTCGCCCGAGACGTACTCCGCGTTCGAGATCCCGGCCGCAGCGACGACGATATCGAGCCGACCGAACTCGTCCACGCAGCGTTGCGCGGCGGCATCGTTCGCGGCCTCGGTCGAGGTGTCGCACGCGACCACGACCGCGCGCTGTCCCAGTGCTTCCACCGCTGCCACGGTCTCGGCAGATCGATCGGGCAGCAGATCGGCGAGGAGGACGTCCGCGCCTTCCTGAGCGAAGCGAATCGCGCATGCCGCTCCAATGCCGCTCGCGCCACCAGTAATCAGTGCCGCCTGACCTTCAAGCGCTCCTGCCATGTTCTCCTCGATTCTGTCTACATTTCTGCAAAACTGCGTGTGAGATGTCCACGTGTACGCAGGATAGGCGCTCGACACATTCGGCATGTTCGCGCTTGTTGGGGATCAATCGCGAGTTTGTCGACTCACCCGCTGGCGCCACTTAGTTCTGGGCCTCCTGAGCGGACAGTCCGCGGGTCGCTGATATCCTTGATCGGCACGTTTGGACACGTTTGCGACAGCGAACGACCACGGCACAGAACGCCAGATTCAAGCAGGAGGAAACAGCATGAAACGAGTGCTCTGGCTGGGACTTGGAATGGTCCTCGGCGCATTGGCCTTGGGCGCGGTATGGGCATCAACCGACGGCGACCTCACGATGCGCATGTTCGGCGTCCAGCATGACGACGGTCGCATTGAAGTTGGACTGCAACAGCAGGGCGAGGACGGTGTGTGGCACGATCTGGAGGCGGCGCAATTCCGCTACATCCCCGCTGAGCCGGAGGTTGGCGAGCGCTACTACAGCTCCGAGGTCCTGGTCCCGGTGGAGACTCGCACCGAGTCGGTCGCGCGTGAATACGGCGACTACCTCCACGCCAGCGGCGTCGGTTCTGCGATTGGCTTCACCGGCTACTTCGACCGAACGATCGAAGAAGGCAACAAGACCCCACCGATTCTCTGCATTGTCGATCCTGACGATGTCGGCATCGGCGCGCTCTGTGAGGGCATGGCCGAGCAATACACCGGCCACCTCGAGATCTTCGCGCCGGCGACTCTCGCTGGTCTGCAGGCGGAAATCGAAGCCATGATCGGTCCCGAGGGCGGCGCCGAGACCGACGACGGCACTGAGCCATTCGGCGGCTGGTTCGCCACGAGTCTGGAGACAGCGCTCGCTGCGATCGAGGCCGAGGAAGCCGCGGAAGTCAGCCTGCCTGGTTCCTACTGGATCGAGCTCGTCGACCAGCACATCGCCGACCCCGACTCGCTCTTCTGCGTGATCAGTCACGGCGGACCGGAACCGCAGGGCTTCGGCGACCTCTTCTGGGGTCTCGCTGGCGAGGCAGCCTACGCGCTCGCTGGTGGTCTCGATCTCGAACTGCGCACCGGCGCCTTCTCCGACATCGACCAGCAGGTTGAGGCAGCGCGTCAGTGCATCGAAGAGGACGCGGCCGCGGTCGCGATTACGCTCTCCGATCCCGAGAAGATGCAGCCGGTCGTCGATGAGGCGAACGCCGCAGGCGTCCCGATTCTGTCCTTCAACTCCGGCTCGGAGGTCTCAAGTGACGTCGGCACGACGCTGCACTTCGGCCTCAACGACCGTCGCGCTGGCGAACTCGCCGGTGAGGCGTTCAACAACAACGAAATCACCGGCAACGTGCTCTGCATCATCCACGAGCCCAAGAACATCGGGCTCGAAGCTCGTTGTGAAGGACTCGAATCGGTCTACCAGGGCGAGGTCGAGGTGTGGAAGCCCACCAGCCAGTGGAATCTGCCGTTTGACCTCATGGATCGCGTGAATGAGGGCGGTGTCGACGCTGTCCTGTCCCTCTCGATCGACTCCACCGTTGATGTCACCTGGATCTTCCGTCGCAACGACGTCGACATCCCGGCCGCCGGCTTCGGCTTCGGCGTCGGCACCGCGAGTCGCATCGTCAACGGCGAGTTGCTGTTCACGATCATCGACCACCCTGAGATTCAGGCCTACACGGCGACCGCGCTGGCTCACATGCTCGATCGATTCCGCATCGACCCAGCCCTGTACTTCCAGGGCGCGGCGATCGAGATCGAACCGATCGTGATGGGACCAGACGAGGCGCAGGCGATGCTTGACAGCCTCAAGGAGTAGTGGTCCATGCCGCGAACCCCTTGCCGCCCGGCCGGTGTCTGTCGAATCCAGAAAATCGCAATCTGGGTTAACGGGACACTTGCATAACGGGCGGTAAAGGGCGTAGCGTCCTGAATGTCGGGGATCTACCGAGGGTTACCTAATGACCTGCCCGCGTGGTGCGACATCCCCTAGTTTCCACAGTGTTCACTTGGCGATTGCGTACCCGATAACACACCGGCCTATGGTGAATATCGGGAACGTTCGCGATGTCGGTCGTTGGGGGAGCATTCCCGAATAATCTGGTCGGCGCACCGCATTCCCGCGCCGTCCGCGGAGGCCGTTGAGAGATGACCACCACTTCAACGCAGGCGAACGGATCGGGTCAAACCGCCGTTCCGATTCAAGAACGGGACCGCGTCACGGTACGGTTTGCCGGCGACTCCGGAGACGGTATGCAGCTGGCGGGCAACCGCTTCGCCGACGCCACCGCGGTCTTCGGCAACGATTTCTCGACGCTGCCCGATTTCCCGGCCGAGATTCGCGCTCCCGCGGGATCCCTGGCCGGCGTGTCGAGCTTCCAGATCTCGTTCTCGAAATTCGAGATCTTCACGCCCGGCGACGAGCCAGACACCCTCGTCGCGATGAACCCGGCGGCCCTCAAGTCGCATCTCGCGGCATTGGCCAAAGGCGGTCTGTTGGTCGTCAATGAGGACGCCTTCACCTCGGGCAACCTGAAGAAGGCCAACTATCCCAGCAATCCGCTCGCGGATGGTTCGCTCGATGACTTTCGCATCATCAAGGCGCCAATCACGACCGCGGCCGTCGCCGCAGTCGATGATTTGGGACTCACCACCCAAAACGCCGAGCGCACCAAGAACTTCTTCGCGCTCGGCCTCGTGTACTGGCTCTACGATCGCGACCTCCAGCCCACCCTGGACTGGATTGATGATCGATTCGGTCGGCTGCCGAACATCGCCGAGGCAAACCGTCGAGCGCTGTTCGCTGGGCACGCCTACGGCGAGACGACCGAGATTGCCGACGCCCACGTGCGCGTCCCGCCGGCCGTGCTCAAGCCTGGCGAGTACCGCACGATCACTGGGAACCAGGCGCTCGTCCTCGGTCTGATCACTGCGGCGCACCTCACCGACCTCGAGCTCTTCTACGGCTCATACCCGATTACGCCCGCGTCCGATGTCCTGGTGGAGCTCGCCGCGCTCCGAGAGTACGGCGTCCGCACCTTCCAAGCCGAGGACGAGATCTCGGCAATCGGCACCGCGATCGGCGCGGCATACGGCGGTGGACTCGGCGTGACAGGCACATCCGGGCCTGGAATCGCGCTCAAGAGCGAGGCGCTCAACCTCGCCGTGATGACCGAGCTACCGCTCATCGTCCTCGACGTGCAGCGCTCCGGTCCCTCGACTGGCATGCCGACCAAGACCGAGCAGACCGACCTGCTCCAGGTCATGTTCGGGCGCAATGGTGAGTCGCCGCTCTGCGTGCTCGCCGCCAAGTCGCCGGGCGACTGCTTCTACATGGTCCTCGAGGCTGTCCGCCTCGCGTTCCAGTTCGTCACGCCGGTGGTGCTGCTCTCAGACACCTACCTGGCCAACACGGCTGAGCCGTGGCCCGTTCCCGACATCACGCAACTCGACCTGATCGACGTTCCCTATCGTCGCATGGAGCAGGTCGACCCGAGCGAGTTCCAGCCGTACCAGCGCGATCCCGACACGCTGGCACGGATGTTCGTTCCGCCTGGAACGAAAGGGTTCGAGCACCGCATCGGTGGCCTGGAGAAGTCTGATGTCACTGGCGATGTCGCGTACTCGCCCGAGAATCACCAGCGCATGACCGACCTGCGCGCTGAGAAGATCAGCCGGATCGCCAACTTCATTCCAGAGCTCGAGGTGGACGGTCCGGAATCGGGCGACCTCCTCGTCCTCAGTTGGGGTTCGACCTACGGTGCAGTGTTTACTGCAGTGAACGATGCGCGTGATGCCGGCCACACGGTCGCGCACGCGCACTTGCAGTACCTCAATCCGTTCCCGCGCAATCTGGGCGACATCGTTTCGCGCTACCAGAAGGTGTTGATTCCCGAGGCAAACTCGGGTCAGCTCCGCATGCTCGTCCGAGCGAACTTCCTCGTCGATGCCCAGGGCTACAACGAGGTCACCGGCCAGCCGCTCTCGGCCCGACTTTTGGCCCAAGAGATCATCCGAATGGCCAACGCATAGCCACATCAAACACCTGACGCACGACGCACCCGATCGCCAACAGAGGGAATCACAGGAGGCACGAGATGGTACTCCAGACGCCAACGCATCAACCGATTGAGTCCATCATTCCGATCGCGGAGGAGAGTCTCTCTCGCAAGGACTACGCCTCCGACATCGACACCCGTTGGTGCCCGGGCTGCGGCGACTACTCGATCCTCGCCCAAATGCAGCGCGCGCTGTCGAACATCAACATCGCGCCCGAGAAGACGGTCTTCGTCTCAGGGATCGGCTGCTCCTCGCGCTTCCCGTACTACATGAACACCTTCGGGATGCACTCGATTCACGGTCGCGCCCCGACGATCGCCTCGGGACTCAAGCTCTCGCGCCCAGACCTGCAGGTCTTCGTGATCACGGGCGATGGCGACGCCCTCTCGATCGGTGGAAACCACCTGCTCCACGTGCTGCGTCGCAATGTGGATGTGAAGATTTTCCTCTTCAACAACCGCATCTACGGACTGACCAAGGGTCAGTACTCGCCAACCTCCGAGCTCGGCAAAGTGACCAAGTCGTCGCCGATCGGCACGACCGAGCGACCGCTCAACCCGCTCTCGGTCGCGCTCGCGTCGGAGGCGACGTTTGTCGCGCGCAGCTTCGACACCGACCCTCAGCATCTCACCGCCACGATCGAGCGAGCGGCCCGACATCACGGCGCCGCGTTCGTCGAGATTCTCCAGAACTGCAACATCTTCAACGACCGCGCCTTCGCTGACTACACCGATCGCAATGTCCGCGACGAGCGCTTGCTCTACCTCGAGCACGGGCAGCCGATGCTATTCGGCGAAGCCAAGAACAAGGGGCTGGCCGTATCGGCGACCGGTCTGCGCGTCGTTGACGCCGATGGTCCCGACGCCGGCCTGATCCTCACCCACGACGCCACCCGTCCCGCGCCCGATGTGCACCAGCTCCTCGCGCGCTGCGCCTACCCCGAGATGCCCGTCCCAATGGGAGTCATCCGCCAGGTGACAACGCCAACCTACGGAGACTACCTCGACGGTCAAATCGAGGTCGCCAAGTTCAAGAATCGGCAAGACGTCGCACAACTCCTCCGAGGCCGCTCCACCTGGCAGGTGGAGTAGGTTCAGGCTTCCTCGACGGCGCGCACATGGCGTTTGATATCTCCCGCAATGGAAACGAGATTCAGGCGAGGGGCGAGCTGACTCGGGCAGGTGCAATTCGCAGGCTCTGTTTGTGTTTGCATCAAGCGATCGTGGACCGCGGATTCTCTGAAATCCTCCTCGATTTCTCTGACTGTTCCGCCGCAACCGAAGCGGTCATGCTCCCGATGATGCCGCTCATCGCGCGTTATCGGGAACGCGACGGAGTCTCGTTTGTATTGCAGCCACCTGAGTCCAGTGAGCTGTATCGCCTATTCGCGAACACGAACTGGGCGCACTTCATTGAACCGGAGAGATTCGATGCCAGCACGCAGTCGTTCGGAAACGTGCCAGCGCGTAGATTTCAGTCACAAGAGGATATGTGGGATGTTAGTGAGGCAGTGTTGAACTTCGTTCACCGGTCAATCGCATTGCATCGGGATGTCCTAGCTGCGGTTGAGTGGTCGTTGAATGAGATTATGGATAATGTGTTGACACACTCTGATTCGCAAGTCGGCGGATTCGTTCAAGCGACCTCCTTTAGGGACAGAGTCGAGTTTGTGGTTGCCGATGGTGGCGTAGGAATTCCAGCAAGTGTTGGCATGTCCGATCACAATGGCGCTCTCCGATTCGCCGTCTCCGAAGGCGGGACAAGAGATGCTGAACAGAATCAGGGCAACGGACTGTTTGGCAGCTATCAATTGGCAGCCGGCTCAAGTGGTCAGTTCGAGATTCAATCGATGTACGGACTATTGTACTATAATCAGACGCTACAATCACAATCTGTAGTCAATCAAAGCGTACCGTACTTCGGTACGTCGGTTCGTTGTGGCATCGGAACACGTGACATTGACGCGATTAATCGAGCGTTCGCGTTCGGAGGCACGCAACACAGGCCCGCCTTCGACTTTGTCGAGTCGAAATTCGAGTCAGATGCTGGAGAGACTGTCTATCGGATTGCTGACCACGCCCGACGCGATCTTGGCACCCGTGCCGGGGGTCGGCGCGTCAGGCAGCAGATTGAGAATCTGCTCACCGACGCCAGCCGGGTGCGAATCGACTTCGAAGGTATCGATGTAATCACCAGCAGTTTCGCAGATGAGGTGTTTGGGCGCCTGTTCCTTCAGCTCGGACCGCGGTCCTTTATGACCCGTATCATTCTGCACAATGTGCATCCCCGGATCGACGGTCTGATCGACCGTGCAATCATCCTCCGTACGCGAAATGGCGACGGGCAAGTCGACTAACGACCCCGATTGCCTCCTCCGTCGATGGTGTGCATTGCCCCGTTGATGTAGATGCTGTCGTCGGAGCAGAGCCAGGTCACCAGCGATGCGACTTCCTCCGGCTCGCCGTAGCGACCCATGGGGTTTGCTGACGCGAACATCTCGTGGACGCCCTCAGGGTTGTCCGGGTCAAACTGACGCTCCAGCGAACGCATCATCCGTGTCTCGATTGGTCCTGGGCAGACGGCGTTGACTCGGACGTCGGGTGCGAGCTCCTGCGACGCCGACTTGGTCATCCCCACGACCGCGTGCTTCGAGGCGCCGTAAGCGATGATGCCCGGCGTCGGTGACAGGCCCGCGATTGAGGCCGTGTTCACAATCGCGCCACCGCCAGATTGCTGAATCGCTGGCGCGACGTGCTTCATCCCCAGCCACACGCCCTTGAGATTGACCGCGATCACACGGTCGAAGTCCGCTTCGTCGAGTTCAGTAAGGGCCGAGCGAACGCCTTCGATCCCCGCGTTGTTGAAGAACGCGTCGACGCGACCATAGGCCGACAGCGCCTCGGCGACGTATCGTGCGACGTCCGCTTCTTGCGTAACGTCCGCCTCGACGGTGATGCACTCGCCGCCTGCGTTGGCCACCGCGGCGACGGTTTCATCGAGGTCCGAGCCGGCGAGGTCGACTGCGACGACTTTCGCGCCGTCCGCTGCGAATCGTGCGCATGCTGCTCGACCGATGCCGCCCGCGGCTCCGGTGACAATCGCTACTCGACCTGCAAATCGATCACTCATGTTCAGTCGTCCTCTCAACGGACACGTCGTCCACAACTTTGGGGCATGTGCAGAGGATAGTGCGTCGGCTCGGTTCTAGAAGAGCGGCGTGCGCCAGTTCGGTGCGGCCCAGCTGAGCGCCACGAAAACGCAGAGCACGCCCAACCCCAGTACCAAGAGATCGGGCAGCGGACGCAGCACCTTCACTCGCGTCGCCATGCGGATAAATCCGCTCCAGTTGGGGAAGCTCCAGAAGACGACCGCGGCGAGCGCGCCCACGATCAACCCGCCGAGGTGTCCGCCGATGCTCACGTTGGGCCAAAGGAAGGAGAACACGAGATTGATCGCCAGAAATGCGAAGATCCCAGAATCCTGCCAGCGAACGCCCGAGGCGCGTTCTGCGATTACGACCGCTCCCGCGAGTCCGTAGACCGCGCCGGACGCGCCAGCCGTGAACGCGTTTGGCTCGACAATCAGTGCGCCCAGCGCGCCGCCAGTTAGCGACACGGCATAGAGCAACAGCATCCGCCAGCCGCCGATCGCCGGCTCCAGCATCCGACCGAGCAGGACGAGGATGAATACGTTCATCCCCATATGAATCAGGCCGTAATGGAGGAATGCCGACGTCACCAATCGCCACCACTCGCCGCGATCGACGAAGCCGCCGTGCAGGGCGAAGTCGTAGTGAATGTCGGTCAGACCGCCGCCCCACAACGCGAGCGAACCGGTGTACAGCGAGACGACCACCCAAATCACCGCATTGGCGATTGCCAGGCTCTGGGTCACCCGAATCGGCGACGCCGTGGACCACTGCCGCGTCTGTCGACGGCTCTCGGCGACGCACTCGGGGCAGTGGAATCCCACGGCCGCGGTGATCATGCACGACGTGCAGATCGGCCGAGAACAGCGCTGGCAGAGCACGCCGGCCCAGGTGTCAGAATGGCGATAGCAGGTCGCGTCGCGAGAGCTCATGTGGCTAGTGTATGAGCCAGCGTGCTCAATGGATCAATGGATACGCGCTGCTCACCGTCTACACTGACGGGAACGAGCAACGCGCCCTCCCGAGAAGGAGTTCCCATGAAATTTCACTGGTTCAACCTGATGCCCTGGCCTCACTTGCCAGACGACTTCCGCGAGACCAACCGATCCGTATGGGTCGACGTCGACTCGCGACTCTATGACCCGGTGGAAGGTCACCGCGTGTACAACGAGTATCTCGACCAGCTCGAGTACGCGGCCAGCCTCGGATTCGACGGCATCGGCATCAACGAGCATCATCAGAACGCCTACGGGATGATGCCCTCGCCCCAGATTATGGCCGCGACGCTGTCGCGACGCACGCAGGACGTGACCATCCTCCTGCTCGGACAGTCGATCGCGCTTTACAACCCGCCGACTCGCGTTGCCGAGGAGATGGCGATGCTCGATGTGATGTCGGGCGGTCGTTTGGTCGCCGGGTTCCCGGTGGGCACGTCGATGGACGACAACTTCTGCTTCGGCTCCAACCCGGCCACGCTGCGCGACAAGTATCGCGAGAATCATGACCTGATCCTGCGCGCCTGGGCCGACCCAGATGTGTTCGCCTGGAACGGCGAGTACAACAAGATGCGCTACGTCAACATCTGGCCGCGTCCGATCCAGAAGCCGCACCCGCCGATCTGGATTCCTGGCGGCGGCTCGGTTGAGACGTGGGACTTCTGCGGCGAGATGGGCTACAACTACAGCTACCTTTCGTTCAACGGCTACGTCCGAGGCGAGGCCCTGATGCAGGGATTCTGGAACCGCCTCGGCGAGATGGGCGTCGAGTTCAACCCCTACCAGGGTGCGTTCGCTCAGCAAGTCGTGGTCGCCGAGACCGACGACCAAGCCGAGCAGATGTACACCGAGCACCTGCAGTACTTCTTCGACAAGTGCCTGCACGTTCACCCCGGTTTCGCCGACGCTCCCGGTTACCGAACCGAGAACACGATCCGAGCGGGTCTCCGTGCCGGTGGCGCGCAGGGACTCGGGATCGCACACACGCTGACCTGGGATGACTGGGTTCGCGAGGGCTACATCGTGGCCGGCTCGCCGAACTCCGTCGCCGAGCAGATCGAAGCCCTGGCGACCAAGCTGCAGGTCGGACATTTGGTCACGTTGCTCCACTGTGGCAACATGCCAGACGACAAGGCACGCGCCTCGACGAAGCTCTTCGCGGAGCAGGTGATTCCTCGAGTTAAGCACATCTGGGACGACTACGAGGATCACTGGTCGCCAAAGCCGGTCGGTGCCGAGCACGTCGCCACACCGGCACCAGTGCTCAGCGCGAACTAACTGTCCGTCTCGATGCGGTGCCAATCAGCCTGCTGCTCCCCCTCATAGAGGGGGAACAGTCAGGCATTCCCGACCCCTCGCGGGTGAGCTATCTCCGGATTCCTCGCTCTCTGCAGGAGGGAGTTGTCAACAAATTCCCAGCTCTCCCTTGCGGGTGAAGCTGCCGAAAAACGTCTCGCTCCCCCTTGCAGGGGGAGCTGCCGAAGGCTGAGGGGGTCCCGTGCCAAACAGCCAAGGTCGCATCAACCAACTGCACTTCACCCGCCTACTGCGGAGCAACGCCACAGAAGCCGAGCAACTGCTATGGAAGTACCTCCGGCGTAAGCAGTTGTCCGGCATGCGCTTCCGCCGGCAACATCCGATCGGCCCATACGTCGCAGACTTCGCCTGCCTGCGGGAGCGGCTGATCATCGAATTGGATGGCGGTCAACATAGCGATTCACAGCAATACGACGCCCAGCGAGACGTGTTTCTGGCAGAGCGAGGGTTTCGCGTTTTGCGGTTTTGGGATCACGAAGTGATGTCAGACATCGAGTCGGTTCTCGACGCTATTGCTGAGGCGGCGGGGGAGGGACCCCCACAGCCTGCGGCAGCTCCCCCTGCAAGGGGGAGCGCGGGATCTGGGGCAGCTCGACCTTGCAGGGGGAGCGTCGGATCTGGGACAGCTCTCCCTGCACGGCCGAGCGAGGACTCAGCGTGAAGTTTCACTGGTTTCATGGGATGCCGTGGCCGCATCTCCCGACCGATTTCCGTGCTCACAATCGATCCGTCTGGGTCGACCCGGACTCACGCCTCTACGACCCAGTGGAGGGCGGTCGGCTGTATCACGAGTATCTCGACCAGCTCGAGTTCGCCGAGCGTGTCGGCTTCGACGGCCTCGTGCTCAATGAGCACCATCAGCACGTGTTTGGCCTGATGCCGTCCCCGCAGCTGATGGCCGCGGCGTTGGCACGACAGACGTCACGCGCGGCGATCATCCTGCTCGGAATGTCGATCGCGCTGTATCGACCCGCCACCCGGGCAGCCGAAGAGGTCGCGATGCTCGACGTGGTCTCTGGCGGTCGGATTGTTTCTGGATTTCCGCTCGGCACACCGATGGACACCAACTTTGCCTACGGCACCAATCCCGCCGAGCTGCGCAAGGTGTATCGCGAGCACCATGAACTGATCCTCCGCGCCTGGTCCGATCCGAACGTCTTCGCCTGGAACGGTGAGACGACCAAACTGCGATACGTCAACATTTGGCCGCGTCCGATTCAGCGACCGCATCCACCGATCTGGATTCCCGCCGACGGCATCTCGGCGGAGACGTGGGACTTTTGCGCCGATCGAGGCTACGCCTACGTCTGCCTCGCGTCTCGTGGCATCGCGCCGGCCCAGGCCGCGATGGATGGATTCTGGTCGCGCGTCGAGGCGCGCGGTATCGAGCGCAATCCGTATCAGGGTGTCGTATCGCAAACGATCATCGTTGCGGACAGCGATGCCGAGGCCCAGGAGCGCTACCAGCAGCACCTCGACTACACGAGCCGACACACGCTCGACGACTTTCCTGGCTGGACGGAAGCACCGGGCTGGCGCTCGGAGCGCGGCATCCGCGAGCAGGCGGTCCGCACCATGTCGCAACTGGCAGAACCGACTCCAGCCCGCGTGCCAACCTGGCAAGAGCGGATCGAGCGCGGATCGCTCGCCGCTGGCTCACCGTCGACGGTGACCGAGCAGTTGGAACATCTGGTGACCACGTTAGGCGTGGGTCATTTGGTCGGTGTGTTTCACATCGGCGACATGTCGCACGAGGCAACCTTGCGAAGCACGCGACTGTTTGCTGAGCACGTAATCCCACGTCTGCGACACTTATGGGACGATAGTCAGGACCACTGGTCGCCGCGACCGATTTCGTTGAGTCAGCCGGCGTCCCAGCACCGAACAAATGACGAGCACAAACTCGCAGGAGTGAACTGATGGCTGAACTGAAAACTCTCGACCTTCGACCCGGCGGACAGACCGCCCACGTTTGGGACGGTGGCGATCCCGATTCACCCGCGCTGCTCTTCCTGCACCCGGTGACCGGCATTCCGCGATGGGGAGACGCGCTCGAGACGCTCGCCAACGACTTCCGCGTCATCGCGCCGTACCAGCCAGGCTGGGGCCCGGCCAAGGACGATCTACCAGGCGTCCGCGACGGACTCGACCTCGTGCTCTTCAACGTCGACCTGCTCAACACGCTCAACATCGAGTCGGCGCATGTCGTCGGTGTCAGCATCGGCGGTTGGATCGCGGCAGAGATCGCGGCCATTCGTCCCGACGCCGTGCAGTCGCTGACGCTCGTCAATCCGCTCGGACTGTGGTCGGAGCAGTATCCCGGCGAGGACGTCTTCGCGCAGCATCCAGGCTTCCCCACGGCCGTGCTGTTCAGCGACCCCGAGAAGCGCAACGAGCTCCTCATGGCCGACCGTGACCCGCTCGATGCCTACGTCGAGGAGCTCCTCGATCTGCGTGCCTCAGCCAAGTTCCTCTACCCAATTCCCGACACCGGCGTGGGCCGTCGGCTGATGCGCATCGACACGCGAACGCTGATCGCGACGTCCGAGCACGACAACATCGTCGCCACGGAGATGGGCGACATCTGGCGTGCCGCAATCCCCGGCGCGCAGTCCGTCCAAATCGCTAATTCTGGGCATCTCGCCGACCTCGAAGCACCCGAAGCGCTCGCCGACCTCGTCAGAAGCTTCACCCTCGAAGGCGTGACGGCGTAGCGGTCGGAGAACCACGCGAGCCTCGCGATCGCTATGCTCATAGCGAAAGAGGCGCGTCGTGGCGGAGCGGTCCCAGTACGACTTTGACTCGCCGGCGGTCACGGCGCACCTGCAGATGTTGCAAGGCATCATCGCTCGCATGGCGAGCAACAGCGCCTCGTGCAAGACATGGTGCGTCACACTCGTGGCGGCCGTGCTCGTCCTCGCGTTCACTCAACGCATCGATCTCTCACCGCTCGTCGCGCTCATTCCGGTCGGAGTTCTCGCCTATCAGGACGCGATGTACCTAGCGCTCGAGCGCGACCTTCGCCGCTCGTACAACGCATTCGTGCAGAGGTTGCAACAAGGCACGATCACGTCGGACGACCTATACGTGATCACCCCAAGCGCACCGCTCGTCGAGCGCTTGAAGACCGCCACGTCGTGGTCGATCTGGTTGTTTTACTTTCCGCTGGCAGCCGCGGCCGTTGGGCTCCACTTTGCCTAGTCGACGGACTCACAAAACACAACGGCTGACCCTGCGAGCATCACCGACTACCATGCGCTCATCTGATCGGAGAATCCCATGACCAAGTTCGGACTCACTCTTTCCAATCGCGGCGTCGTGACCGGCGCCTCGACGCTCGACGATATGTTTGCCCTCGCCCGACGCGCCGATGCTGACGAAAACTGGGATTCCGTCTGGGTCGGCGACTCACTGCTCGCCAAACCACGACTCGACGCGCTCGGTCTCATGGCCGGCCTCGCTGCCCAGACCGAACGAGTACGCATTGGACCAGCCTGCTTCGCCTCGACCCCGCTGCGACCCGCGCTGCTGCTCGCCTATCAGTGGGCCTCGCTGGACTTCATGTCGGGCGGACGCACCATCTTCGCCGCCTGCATGGGACAACCAGCGCCCGGAGGCGGCGACATGATTGCCGAGTTCGATGCCTTCTGCGTCGCCCCAGAATCGCGCATGAAGCGGATGGAAGAGGCGATCGAGATTATGCGCCTGCTCACCTCGCAGGACGACGTCTCGTACCACGGTGAGTACAACGACTTCGACCACGTCACGGTCGAGCCTCGTTCAGTCCAGCGTCCCGTGCCCATCTGGGTCACATCCAATCCTGCGCCGCACCTGAAGCGAAACCGCGAGGCTGGCCTCAGCCGCGTTGCCAGACTCGGCGACGGCTGGATGACCACGTTCCAACCGCCAGCGATGGTCGCCGAGTACTTGGCTGACATCCGTCGCTACGCCGACGACCAGGGTCGCGAGCTGCCCGAAGACTTTGAAGTCGGCGTCTACTACAACATCAACGTGAACGAGGATCGGCAGGCAGCGATGGACGAAGCACGCCGATATCTCGAGGCCTACTACGTGACCGAGTACTCCGACGCGCAGCTAGATCTATGGGTCGCGATGGGCACGCCCGAGCAGTGCATCGCCGACATCCAGGAGTACGTCGACGCCGGGGCGACAACAATCACGCTTCGGCTCGTTGGCTACGATCAGCAGTCGATGTACGACCGCGTCACCAACGAAGTGCTGCCCGCGTTCGCATAGCTGGAACCGCAAGTCCCGACAGGTCACGACTCTCTCGTTGGCCTGGCAGGGATCGCTCAGGGCGAGCAGCGCCAGGCCTATCGCACCCGCCTTGCGAGCCTCGCAAGCAGCCCCTCACCGAGAAAGACCAGCCAAAGCTGTCTCGGCACCGCTCCTCCTTGCCTCTCTCCGCCGCAATTTGCAGGCAGACATTCGGCAGAATCGGCCCATCGTCCTGCCGCGGGGCCTGCGGCCGACGTTCCCGCGATTCGTCGGAGGTCCTCGGGAGATTTGCTCCCCCTGTTGCCGACCCGCCGCCCGCGCAGGAGTGACGGGAAGTGTGCGCGCGGGAAGGACGCATGCCGGCGCCGACCTGAGTGAATTTGGCCTGATGCTGTTACCGAGGTTGCACTCGCAAGAGCGCGATTCTGGCCTGTCTGGGGCCGCTACTCGGCATAACCATGGACATTCCGAAATCCGAGGAGAGGCTCAATACCCAAATGTTGGACTCAGATCGGCATTCTGCACACCATCGAGTCGAACAGATTAGGCAGTCGTTCGATCGGATGCGTTCCGGGAACGTCCTACTGGGAACGGCCCAGATCAGACTGCGGAACGAGATGTCAAGGGGTCGCGGGGGCGCCTTTGGTTGACCGGTAAGCAGAAAGTAGTGTTTGGTACCGGTCGCATTCAATAGATTGCTGATGATCGATAGATTCCTTGGATAGCTCGTAGCTTGTACAAAGTGTCACGAAGTCGGAGGTGTCTGCTATTGAGAACAGCTTGTGATTGCTGTAACGAACATATCCTCTAAAGTGCGTGCGCAACCATGGCAGCTATCAATAAGTAACCCACCAACCCTGTGCATGATTTCACTTAGTTGTGATTCCATCTCTGTCCTGGGAAGATTCAAATATGCGACTCAGGGAGCGAGGGGTGTCATGGTGACCGCTACCAGTTCATCTCGGCGATTTGGGTGTCCAGTTCGGTCCGGTGCTCGAGGCTGGATCTGGGCGGGTGCGACCCTCCTCCTGATTGCGCTGGCGGTCCTCGGTGTGCAGTTCCCAGGCGACGCGGGAGCGGAGACGACGGCCGACAAACGGCGGGTGGTCAAACTCGTTGCTCTGGCGCCGCTCCATGACAAATTCCAAACCTGCGAAGGGATGCCGATGTCCCTGTACGTGGTCCTTGAGGAGGCCTCGTCTGCGCAGACCGGCTTCGGCCCAGTGACAGTCCATTGGGAGACGCGGGATGGCTTGGGCAGAGCTGACTTACCGACGAAAGGGAAGGCCGGGAAAAGAGGAGACGGTGCCGACTTCGAAAAGACTGGTGGCGAGATCAACTTTGATCTCAGCAACCGCGGACAGCAGGTCGAGCGGATCGAATTCGACACTTGGCGGCATCAACTGGATTCATGGAAGGCCGGAGTGGTCGTACTCTCGGCTCAGGGCGACGATAAGAAGGCGGTCTGGTTCGCAGACGAACACGAGGCTGTTAAGAGTATAGAGGGTGGGCTGATAGCATTCCGGGTCAACCAATGTGACAACGGGATCAGGGTGCAGCCGTCGCCAGACTTCGCTCCGAAAAAGACGAGGGTCGAAGTTTGGGAAGGTCAGACCGTCACGTTTACCCTCAGTCACCACAACGTGTATCCCGGCACGCACGGTCGAGTTACCTATCGGACCATGGCTGGAACGGCCCAAGGGGACGTAGACTTCACGCGGGTCCTCGCTCAAGGTTGGGAACCGGCTACGAGCGGCCGAACCAAAACGTTCACTCTCCAGACGAAACTTGATAACATCGTATCCGAAGGTGTCGAAACGCTCGACGTGGAGGTTGCGGTGGAGAAGGTCAACTTTCCCACCTGCGGCGATGTGGACTCAACGTGCGAAAACCTTCACCTTCCTGACCGTACCAAATATGATTACGGAACCCGTGTCGGTTCGGACAACCTCCTACTCGGCTGGATCGACTTGGAGCAAAAGCCGTACCTCGTTCCGATCACAATCAAGAATCGGCAGAATAGTCCAGTTCGGTTCACGCGAAGTCTGTTCCAGGCAAGCGAGGGCGGGACGATGAAGGCGGAATTCGTAGCGACCGATCCGGATCTCGGCGGCGCGGGAACGGTGGACTACAAGATCGTCGCGGGGACGGCAACCACGAGTGACTACACGACGATGTCCGGTACAGCAAAGCTGGCCGCCGTCGGACCGCCGACTGGCTACACGCAACGGTACGAGATTAACATTCCGCTCACGCCAGACAACCTAGTGGAGGGGCCAGAAACGTTCCAGATCGTGCTGACGAATCCGACCGGAACGCTGAAGTTCGACGGCGGCGCCAACGAACTTCGCGCGACAGGTGTGATCACGGATGCCACGGCCACGATCGGCGCGACGTCAGCCAAGGTCAGCGTGGATGAGGGCGAAATCGCAGAGCTGACAATGACGCTAGATCGCGCGTTGACCGCTGGCGAGCGGGTCGGCATTCGGCTCACGGCGGATGGCCGTGGGACGCTCTCTTGCCTACAGACCAACTCGAAGTTCGTCCGAGCAGGCCAGGATTACGAGCTGGTGCGATCATCGCTCTACATCCTGGATAAAGACGATCTGGTCGGGGGAAAGACGGCGACGTTTGAAATCCAAACATTCGATGACGAACTCGCTGAAGACCCGGAGTGCTTCAAGGCGGACCTGTCGAGGGAGTGGGGAGTGAAATTCCGAGAGTTGCCGGGTCAGGGTCAGGACAGGTTGCAGGTAACGCCTTCGTCTGCTCACGTTCCGATCACAATTGAGGACAATGACGAGCCGCCGAGGCTGTCATTCGGGCATCCGAGCGTGTTGGAGGGCGACGCAGGCCAGACCTCAACGCTACGATTCCCAGTGCGCCTGGACATCGTGAGCGAAAGAGAGGTGCGCGTCACCTGGACGACGTCACGGCCTTACGGCAGGGACGGCCGGCCGATCGCTCTGCCGCCCGGCGACAACGCGACAGCACCGGGCTTCGAAATGGACAGCAAGGGGAACTTCAAAGACTTCCCGATGCAATCAGGTACGCAGATCGTATTCGAGCCGGGCGAGTACGAACAATTTGCCGAGCTCACGATCACCGGCGATCACTACGAAGAGCCGGATGAGACCGTCTGGATCTGGTTCAAAAATCCGATTAACTCGTGCTTGTATGCGGACAATACCTGCGATGGTGGTCTGCTCGAGGTCTCGGGCACGATCCTCAACGACGACGAAAACGCGGAGTTCGAGTTTGGCTTCGTGGACGACACTGTCCGCGAGGGCACGGAGATGCGTCTAAGGGCGCGGCTCTCTCGTCCAATCGGGAACGCGATCCAGATCAGATTCGAAGGCAGTACAGGAGATGCCCTTCGAGGTACTGACTTCAACCTTCCCGGAAAGCCCCATGACATCGTATTGAACATCGCCAAGGGTCAAACTGAGGCAATCAGTAACCCGATCACTACGGTCGTTGATGGTTTGGCCGAGGGCAAAGAGAACTTTACGCTTGGTACGGACAAGCTGGTTGTCGGCCTCGCTCAATCTGATGGTAACCCGGTTCCGGAGGACGATCCGAAGTACCTAGAGTACTTCGGATGGCGCGGTAGAGCGGTCCTAACGGAGGGTGTCCAGCAGCCGACTGGTTACATCATCGATGGTCCGGCCCTGTCGGTCTCGGCGCCGGAGACGGTGTCGGGGACATTGGCCGAGGGCGCGAGCTATGACTTCGTGGTCACGCTCGATCCGCCAGCGGCGAGCGATGTCACATTCACGTGGGATACCAAGAACGGTGGCAAAAGCACGGACGAGGCGCACACGGCGAAGTCCGGATTGGACTACGAAGCACAGACAGCGCCACAAGTAACGATCCCCGCTGGCGAAACATCGGCGAAGCTGCGTGTAACGACGCTCGAGGACACCATTGACGAGCCGCGTCAGCAGTTCCGTGTAGTGTTGTCGTCGCCGACAGGTGCGGTGCTGGATGAAGATGTTGCGATCGGTGTGATTCGCGACAATGACCGTCAACCGACGATTAAGATCGGCGACAGCACCAAGGCAGAGGGTGGGCGGATGAAGTTCGAGGTCACGCTGTCCCACAAGTCGGATAAGCGTGTAACGTTCGACTGGATGACCGAGGATGGAACAGCGAAAGCGTATGACGACGACTTTGGTCCAGTACTACGACGTCAGACGTATGTGATTCCACCTGGTTGGACGTCCCGAGAAGTGAGCGTCTGGAGCGAGGCCGATAACCAACCGGAACCCGACGAGACGTTCAAGGTGCAAATCGCAAACGTCAAGGGCGCGCGCTACGGAGCGCCGGAGACACGATATGGGACAGGCACCATCACAAACGACGACGGCGTGTCGTTCGCAATCGCGGATACATCGGTGGGAGAGCCCCTTTACAGTCCGACCGATGCCACGTTCACGATCACGATGACACCGGCGCAGACGCAGCCAGTGACAATCCAGTGGAGCACAGAGGACGGGGACGGTCCGCCGCACCTAACCGCGGAGGCAGGCAAGGACTACGTGGCGGTCAACTCGAGAAACGTAACCTTTGCGCCGGGCGAAACCTCGAAAACAGTAACGGTGAGCGTTAAGAACGACGGCTTCGTAGAGTCGACAGAAGAGTTCCAAGTCCACCTAAGCAGCAGCGACAGCCAGCATCAGTTCGAGCGGAGGACGGCGATCGGCCAGATTCGGGATAATCCGAAGATCAATGTCGCGACCTTCTGGTTCGATTCTCTAAGTACCATTGGAAGGTCGATCATTGGCAAGTCGACCGCGGATCACGGTCTCGTCAAAGAGACCGATGCCGATCAAAGCTCGTTTAACATCTACTTTAAGCGAACAGCGTTGAGTAAGGTTGAAGATAAGCTCAAAACCACTGCGATGCAGATGCGAGCGTGCTTTATCACGCGACAGTCAGCGGAATTGCTCGAGGCGACGTACCCGGGTCGAAACTGGCGACAGTACATCAGCTCCGACGATGTGCATGAGCGGGTCCAGATTGGCAGTTTGACCGACGCCCGGTGTGATAGCTCTGCGTCCGGGCACTACCACCTCAGCATGGGGCCCACTGAAATCCAAACGTACTTGCCGTTGACGATCATCGGTGACGATACTGCCAACGGTGACGCGAAGGTATTCGTCTTCCTGGAGCGGGTACCAGGCCCCAACAACGACGAGATTGGCAGGCACTTCCCGCCGGAGCATCGACACGGAATCGTCCTGGGCTTCACCGTAATCGACGACGATGCGCCGAAGCTTAAGCGAGGGAGTAGTTCCTACCTTGGGAGCGAGCAAAGTGGCACTGTTGAGTTCACCGTGACACTGACTCAAAAGGTGTCAAGGGATGTTGTTGTTAATCTGGAGTTCAAGGACGGCAAGGCGGACCAGTATTACGGATCCGCGACGCTCGGCCGAGACTATTTCCTGCCGGAAAACTCCAGTGTGACGATTAGTGCGGGCAAGACGAGTGAGTCGGTTGTAGTTCCGATCATCGATGATCGCGAGAGCGAGCGTCGGGAGCAATTTGAGGTACGACTCTCGACCGGGTCGCAAGAGGTGAGTATCGATCCAAAGGATGCCGTTATCGTGCTCAGGATCGATTACGATGACGATAAGCCAGAGTTGTTCCTCCCAGACGCTGCGGTCGATGAGGGCGAAACGAAGACGTTGGGCTACTACATCCAGCCAGCTGACCACAGTCATCAACCCGGATGGTTCTTCAAAGTCGATTCGACGCCGTTTGATAGCCAAAGTCAGCGTGCCCAACCGGTGTCCGACTACGTCGAACCTCCAAATGGAGCAGGTTGGGACGTGGAGATCAGCAGTGGCAACCATCAGCCGACGGAAGCTACGGGTCAGTTCACCTTTGAGACGGTTCCGAACTCGATTCCTGAGAAGTACGGGGACCGGATTGTCGGCATTGACACGGCTCCGTTTGGCTTTAGTTCCGCTGGCTTTGCCTCCCTCCCGGAATTCGACGGCTACAGCATCACGCGCACCGGCCACAAGCATGTGTTGATCATCCGCGACGATGACTATGGCGAAGTCGGTTTCCCACTGATATTCGACGCCATTACGATACCGTCGGGGCATCCGCATACCTTCGCCGGTCGCGATGCATTCTTCAATAGCATTCAGACCCGCGTCCAAGGTCAGTTGACCTTCAGCGTGGAGGGCGCGCTCGCGGACACCATCGGCATCGACGCAGATAACGGCACAATCTTCCTGCAGGCACACGCAGCAATTCCGAAGTCGGAAACGGCAGGCCTGTCCTACACGCCGACCATTATCGTGAGGGATGAAGATGGCAACAGCGCGCGTCGAACGACTACAATCAAATACACCCCACGAGAACTACATATTTCCGAGACTGCATTCACGCTGAGCGAACCCGACGGTTCCGGGACCTTTGAAGTGTCGCTGGACAAACACGAGATTTACGAAGACGTCACGGTCAAGTTTACGTTCGACTCAGAGACTCCCGCATACAAAGTAGAGCCCTCGGAGCTAACGTTCACGCCGCAAAGCTGGAGCAAGACGAGCAAAGTGACGCAGACGGTCACGGTGACCGTAATCGACGATCCGACCGACAACGCAGAAGACAAGCGAGAAGGCAAGATCACTATCAACGCGTCGGGCGGAGGCTTCTACGACGGAGACACCTATGAGGTGGCAGTCACAGTCGAGGACGACGACGACGCACCAACGGTATCGGTCGCTGACGCAGGGACAGTGTCGGAGGGCGACGACCCAAACGGCACCACCGACATGGAGTTCCCGGTAACGCTGTCCGTAGCGAGCGGCAAGCCAATCACGGTGGAATACACGCTCGGCGGGACAGCCACAGCAGGCCAAGACTACAAGGAGCCAAGTCCGCTGAGTATCGACTTTGCCGAGGGCACGGCGAAGTTAAACATTGTCATTCCAATCGTCGGCGACCTCATCGCAGAGGGTGATGAAACGGTCGAGCTGACGCTATCGGGCGGGACGAACGTGACGGTCTCGACGGAAGAGGGTGAGGACACAGCAATCGGGACGATCGACGACGAAGAGACGGCCGGTCTGACGTTCTCGAAGCCGTCGCTAAGTCTGGAAGAGGCGGGCGGCGAGACAACGTACACGGTCCAACTCGACTCGCAGCCGACGGCAAACGTGAAGGTCAAGCTGGTCTGGACAGGCAGCGACAGCGCAACACAGAAGCATCTGGTCATCGGTTCGGACGTCGGCGGAACGCTCACGCCGATCGCCAGCAACACACTAACGTTCACTACGGCAACTTGGAATCAGCCGCAGACGATTCGAGTGCGAGCGGTCGACAACAACGTGGACGACCCTGGCAATCAGCGCGAGATCGAGATCGAGCATCGAGCAAGCGGCGCGGGTTACACGGACGTCCAGATCGGCGCAGTCAAGGTCGCGATTGCCGATGACGACGTAACATTGCATCTACTGTCGTCACCGTCGGCGGTTGAGGGCGAGAAGCTGCAGTTCCAATTCGAGTTTTCGGACGGCGGCGAGCGCGGCGGCGCGCCAGCAGATGTCGACCTGACTTGGTCCACCGGGGACGACGCGAGCGAAGGCGCGGAGCAAGCGACATCGGGCGACGATTACACCGCGGTGTCGGCGCAGACAGTGTCAGTGAAGCAGGGCGAGGGAACGAAGGACAGCCCGCTGGTCATAGAGGTGGAAACAACGGATGACGATCTAAACGAAGCGGACGAGACGCTAGTGATATCGTTCTCGGCGCCCTCCACGCTCGTCGTGGCGGAAGCGGCCATCGTGGGAACAATCACCGACAACGACGACACGCTACCGGTACTAACAATCGGTCAGGGCGAGGGAGCCGAGGGCGGCGCAGTTACATTCACCGTGACGCTGGACCCGGTCTCGGGTCAGGATGTGACGTTCGAGTGGTCAACAGGCGACGACACGTCGGACGGCGCGAAACAAGCAACGGCGGACACGGACTACACGTCAGTAACGACGCCCGAAACAGTAACCATTGACGCGGGCGAGACATCGGCGACGATCGAGGTACAGACGACTGAGGATTATGTGTTCGAGGACGAGGAAACGTTCGTGGTCACGCTGTCCGCGCCGACGAAGGCAACCCTCGGCGACGCGAAGTCGGCGAAGGGTACAATCACCGACAACGACGAGCGCGGAATCAAACTCTCGACGGACAATCTGAGTGTGGCGGAAGCGGGCGGCGAGGGCTCATACACGGTCGAGCTGACGTCGGAGCCGACGGGTGATGTCACGGTCAGTTTCACAGTGACTGGTACTAGTGCAAAGAGCGAAGATTTCATCGAGATCGGCAAGGTGGCCGACGGCACGTTCACAGCGCTTCCAGACGACACATTGACATTCACACCGTCGAACTGGAACGAAGCGCAGACGGTCACGGTGCGGGCCGTCGACAACGACATCGACGATAGCGACAACACCCGAACCGTAACAATTACGCATACGTCCTCCGGCGCTGACTACAAGGATGTAGCCGACGCGGCCGTCGTCGTGACACTCGAGGACGACGACGTGACGATGCATGTGAAGAAGGTGACGAAGGCGACCGAGGGCGGTGAGGTTCAGTTCGAGGTCTACTTTACGGATGGCGGACAGCCACTCGGCAAAGATCACTCGTTCGATCTGATTTGGTCGACGACGGATGATTCAACGGAGGGCGCTACTCAGGCCACAGCAGGCACCGATTACACCAAGGTAGAAAACAACACGGTGCAGGTCAGTCAATTGGTCACCGAGCAGAATCCGATCGTCCTGAAAGTACAAACAACTCAGGACGCGATGGATGAGCCCGACGAGGAAACGTTTGTACTGGCGATCTCGTCGCCAGAGGCGCTCGTTGTTGAGGGGTCGATGATAGGTACAATCGTCGACGACGACGAACTGCCGGTGGTAACGATTACCAACACGTCAGTGTCAGAGGGTGACTCGGGCACGACGAACCTCATTTTCACAGCAAGCATCCCGAGCGTGAGCGAGCGCGACGTGGTCGTGCCGTACACGGTCACGGGCACGGCGACGGTGAACGTAGACTACACGCCACCCGAGACGCCGAGCGTGACGATTCCAGCGGGCTCGACGTCGGTGACGATCACATTCGTGGTGACGGGTGACAAGGTGGATGAGCCAGACGAGACCATCATTGTGACGCCGGAAACGCCGACAAACGGGAAGCTCCCGCCTGAGGACGATGACTCGAAACCGCCAACGGGCACAATCACCGACGACGACGACCGCGGAGTAATACTGGTAGGCGGGAATGGCGCAACGATCGGTGACGGCGGTGTGACAATCCACGAGATGGACAACCCTTCGACCGAGGACGTGACGGAAAACGAGACAACCTATGAAGTGTCCCTGGCGTCGAAGCCGACGGGCACAGTGACGATTACGGTCGCGAGTGAACACGCGACAGTGGCGACGGTGAGTCCGAAGGCGTTGACATTCACACCGTCGGACTGGAACGCAAAGACCGTGACAGTGACGGCAGTCGACGACGACCTCGACAACGCAGAGGACCAGCGCAATACAAGCATCACGCACATGATCACGCGATCAGGCAATGACTACGACGACGAGTCAATCGGTAGCATTGCAGTGACGGTCACGGACGACGAGACGACGCCAACGGTGAGTCTGGCACTGAGTCCAGCGACGATCGACGAGAGCGGAGAGAAGAACGAGAGCACAGTATCAGCGACGCTGTCAGGCAAGTCAGACACGGCAGTCACAATCGAGGTCTCGGTCCCAGCTCAGTCGCCGGTGACGCTAAGTCAGAACAAGACGCTGACGATCGCAGCCGGATCTCAGAGCAGCACCGGAACAGTAACACTAACGGCGGTAGACAACGACGTAGACGCGCTAAACGCGACCGTAACGGTGTCAGGCGCAGCCTCGGGTGGCGGCGTAGCGAGTCCGTCGCCGGTGACGCTGACGATTGCCGATGACGAGGCAACTCCGACGGTGACGCTGACATTGACGCCAGCGACAATCGAAGAGAGTGGCGACGACAATGTAAGCACGGTAACCGCGACGTTGTCCGTCAAGTCGGACGCGGACGTGACTGTCGAGGTGACGGTACCGAATAACTCGCCTGTAACACTGAGTGAGAACAAGACGCTAACGATCACCGCCGGTGCGACGACCAGCACCGGGACCGTGACACTCACCGCGGTGGACAACGACGTCGACGCGCCAAACGCGACCGTAACGGTGTCAGGCACAGCCTCGGGAGGCGGCGTAGCGAGTCCGTCGGACGTGACGCTGACCATCACGGACGACGAAGGCACCCCGACCGTGAGCTTGACATTGACACCAGCGACAATCGACGAGAGCGGAGCGAAGAACGAGAGCACAGTAACCGCGACGCTGTCGGGCAAGTCGGACTCGGACGTAACTGTCGAGGTGTCGGTGCCGAACAACTCGCCGGTAACACTGAGTCAGAAGAAGACGCTGACGATCGCAGCCGGATCGCAGAGCAGCACCGGGACCGTGACACTCACAGCGGTAGACAACGACGTCGACGCGCCAAACGCGACCGTAACGGTGTCAGGCACAGCCTCGGGTGGCGGCGTAGCCGATCCGACGAACGCGACGCTGACCATCACGGATGACGAAGGCACTCCGACCGTGAGCTTGTCACTGAGTCCATCGACGATCGGCGAGAGCGGCGACGACAGTGTAAGCACGGTAACGGCGACGCTGTCCGGCAAGACAGGCACGGCAGTCACAATTGAGGTGTCGGTGCCGAACAACTCGCCGGTAACACTGAGTGAGAACAAGACGCTGACGATCGCAGCCGGGTCGCAGAGCAGCACCGGGTCAGTAACACTAACAGCGGTAGACAACAACGTCGACGCGCCAAACGCGACCGTAACGGTGTCAGGCGCAGCCTCGGGCGGCGGTGTAGCGAGTCCGTCGGACGTGACGCTGACGATCACGGATAATGATGAAGCGCCAACGACGGCGACACTATCGGTCAGTCCATCCAGCGTGGCCGAGGGCGCAGGCGCGACCACGGTCACGGTGACGGCGAAGCTCGACGGGGCGACGACGTTCAACACCGATACAACGGTCACAGTTAAGGTCGGCAAGGACGGCGACTCGGCAATCTCCGGCACCGATTACACAGGCGTCAACAACTTCGACGTCACGATTATGGCTGGCCAGGACTCAGGTTCCGAGACGTTCACACTGTCACCGACGAACGACGACCTCGACGAGGACGACGAGAAGCTGACGGTCCACGCAGAGGCGACGGGTCTGGTCATTTCTGACGCCAAGCTCGAGATTACTGACGACGACGCGACGCCGACGGTAACGATCACCGATGTGTCGGTGACAGAGGGCGACCAGGGGACGAAGGACCTGACGTTCGAGGTGAGCATTCCGAGCACGAGCGGACGCGACGTAGTCGTGACCTACACGGTGTCGGGCACGGCGACCAGCGGCACGGACTACACGGCGCCCGAGAAGACGAGCGTGACGATTCCAGCGGGCTCGACGTCGGTGTCGATTACGTTCAAGGTGACGGGCGACTCAGAGGACGAGGCGCACGAGACGATCGTACTGACGATTGACACGGTGGAGAACGGCGATTCGTCATCAAGCGTCCCGGGCGGCAAGGTAACAGGCACAATCACCGACGACGACGACCGCGGCGTGACGATTGTAGACGCGAACGGCGTGGCAGTACCGGCCGGCGGTCTGACGGTCCACGAAATCGACAAGTTGACGACCAACGACGTGACGGAGAACGAGACCACTTATGAGGTGGCGCTCGCGTCGAAGCCGACGGGCACGGTCACAATCACGGTCGCAAGTGGTGACGCAACAGTAGCGACGGTAAGTCCAAAGACGTTGACGTTCACACCATCGGACTGGGACGCACAGACGGTAACAGTAACGGCGGTCGACGACGACCTGGACAACGCAGGAGACCAACGCAAGACAAGCATCACGCACACCGTGACGTCAACAGGCAATGACTACGATGAGGAGTCAATCGGCAGCGTCGCAGTGAAAGTGTCAGACGACGAGACAACGCCAACTGTAAGTTTGTCACTGAGTCCAGCAACGATCGATGAGAGCGGAGAGAAGAACGAGAGCACAGTAGCAGCGACGCTGTCAGGCAAGTCAGACGCTGCGGTCACAATCGAGGTATCGGTACCAAACGGGTCGCCGGTAACACTGAGTCAGAACAAGACGCTGACAATCGCCGCCGGTGCGACGACCAGTACTGGGGCGGTGGCACTGGCCGCGGTGGACAACGACGTCGACGCACCAAACGCGACGGTGGCAGTGTCAGGCACAGCCTCGGGCGGCGGCGTAGCGAGTCCGTCGGACGCGACGCTGACGATCACAGACGACGAAGATACCCCGACCGTGACGCTGACATTGACGCCATCGACAATCGACGAGAGTGGCAACGACAATTCGAGCACGGTAACGGCAACGCTGTCCGGCAAGTCGGACACGGATGTGACGGTTGAAGTATCGGTACCGAACGGGTCGCCTGCGACTCTGAGCGCGAACACGACGCTGACGATCGCAGCCGGATCGCAGAGCAGCACCGGAACAGTAACACTAACCGCGGTGGACAACGACGTCGACGCACCAAACGCGACCGTAGCGGTGTCCGGCGCAGCGTCGGGCGGCGGCGTAGCGAGTCCGACGGACGCGACGCTGACCATCACGGACGACGAAGGCACTCCGACCGTGAGCTTGACATTGACGCCAGCGACAATCGAAGAGAGTGGCGACGACAATGTAAGCACGGTAACCGCGACGCTGTCCGTCAAGTCGGACTCGGACGTGACTGTCGAGGTGTCGGTACCGAACAACTCGCCGGTAACACTGAGTCAGAACAAGACGCTGACAATCGCCGCCGGATCGCAGAGCAGCACCGAGACCGTGACACTAACAGCGGTGGACAACGACGTCGACGCGCCAAACGCCTCAGTAGCGGTGTCAGGCGCAGCCTCGGGCGGCGGCGTAGCGAGTCCGTCGGACGCGACGCTGACCATCACGGATGACGAAGGCACCCCGACCGTGAGCTTGGTACTGAGTCCAGCGACGATCGACGAGAGCGGCGACGACAATGTAAGCACGGTAACGGCTACGCTGTCCGGCAAGTCAGACACGGCAGTCACAATCGAGGTCTCGGTACCGGACAACTCGCCGGTAACGCAGAGTGAGAACAAGACGCTAACGATCGCAGCCGGGTCGAAGACCAGCAACGGAACAGTAACACTGACAGCCGTAGACAACGACGTCGACGCGCCCAACGCGACGGTGGCAGTGTCAGGCGCAGCCTCGGGCGGCGGCGTAGTAAGTCCGACGGACGCGACGCTGACAATCACCGATGACGAAGGCATCCCGACCGTGAGCTTGACATTGACGCCATCGACGATCGACGAGAGCGGAGCGAAGAACGAGAGCACGGTAACCGCGACGCTGTCCGGCAAGTCGGATTCGGCGGTCACAGTCGAGGTGTCAGTCCCAGCACAGTCGCCAGCAACACTGAGTGAGAACAAGACGCTAACGATCGCAGCCGGATCGCAGAGCAGCACCGGGACAGTAACACTAACAGCGGTAGACAACGACGTTGACGCGCCAAACGCGACGGTAACGGTGTCAGGCGCAGCCTCGGGCGGCGGCGTAGCGAAGCCGACCGATGCGACGCTGACAATCACGGATGACGAAGGCACTCCGACCGTGAGCTTGACATTGACGCCATCGACGATCGACGAGAGCGGCGACGACAATGTAAGCACGGTAACGGCAACGTTGTCCGGTACGTCAGATACGGCGGTCACAATCGAAGTGTCGGTGCCAGCTCAGTCGCCAGTAACGCTGAGTGAGAACAAGACGCTAACGATCGCAGCCGGATCGCAGAGCAGCACGGGGACAGTAACACTAACAGCGGTAGACAACGACGTCGACGCGCCAAACGCGACCGTAGCGGTGTCAGGCGCAGCCTCGGGCGGCGGCGTAGCGAGTCCGTCGGACGTGACGCTGACGATGACGGATGATGATGAAGCGCCAACGACGGCGACCCTGTCGGTCAGTCCATCCAGCGTGGCCGAGGGCGCAGGCGCGACGACGGTCACGGTGACGGCGGACCTCACAGGATCGACGACATTCAACACCGACACGACGGTCACAGTTAAGGTCGGCAAGGACGGCGACGCGGCCGTCTCCGACACCGATTACACAGGCGTCAACAACTTCGACATCACGATCACGGCTGGCGAGTTGAGCGGCAAAAGGACGTTCACACTGTCACCGACGAACGACGACCTCGACGAGGACGACGAGAAGTTCACCGTCCACGCAACGGCGACGGGTCTGGTCATTTCTGACGCCAAGCTCGAGATTACTGACGACGACGCGACGCCGACGGTAACGATCACCGATGTGTCGGTGACAGAGGGCGACCAGGGGACGAAGGACCTGACGTTCGAGGTGAGCATTCCGAGCACGAGCGGACGCGACGTAGTCGTGACTTACACGGTGTCGGGCACGGCGACCAGCGGCGCGGACTACACGGCGCCCGAGAAGACGAGCGTGACGATACCAGCGGGTTCGACGTCGGTGTCGATTACGTTCAAGGTGACGGGCGACTCAGAGGACGAAGCGCACGAGACGATCGTGCTGACGATTGGCACGGTGGAGAACGGCGAGTTGTCATCAAGCGTCCCAGGCGGCAAGGTAACAGGCACGATCACCGACGACGACGACCGCGGCGTGACGCTGTCGACCACGGCCGGCGTCGGCGTGCCAACTGGTGGACTAACGATCCACGAGGTCGACAAGTCCTCGACCGCGGACGCGACCGAGAACAAGACCACTTATGAGGTGGCGCTCGCGTCGAAGCCGACGGGCACAGTGACAATCACGGTCGCGAGTGGTGATGCGACTGTGGCGACGGTGTCGCCGAAGACGTTGACGTTCACACCATCGGACTGGGACGCACAAACGGTAACAGTGACGGCGGTCGACGACGACCTCGACAACACAGGAGACCAACGCAAGACAAACATTACGCACACAGTAACATCATCAGGCAATGACTACGACGGCGAGTCAATCGGCAGTGTCGCAGTGAAAGTGACAGACGACGAGACGACGCCAACTGTAAGTCTGTCACTGAGTCCAGCGACGATCGACGAGAGTGGAGAGAAGAACGAGAGCGCGGTAACGGCAACGCTGTCAGGCAAGTCAGACACGGCAGTCACAATCGAGGTCTCGGTACCAAACGGGTCGCCGGTAACACTGAGTGAGAACAAGACGCTGACGATCGCAGCCGGATCGACGACTAGCACCGGAACAGTAATACTGACAGCCGTAGACAACGACGTCGACGCACCAAACGCGACCGTACCGGTGTCGGGCGCAGCCTCGGGCGGCGGCGTAGCGAAGCCGACCGACGCGACGCTGACCATCACGGACGACGAAGGCACTCCGACCGTGAGCTTGACATTGACGCCATCGACGATCGACGAGAGCGGCGACGACAATGTAAGCACGGTAACGGCGACGCTGTCCGTCAAGTCGGACGCGGCGGTCACGATCGAGGTGTCGGTACCGGACAACTCGCCGGTAACGCTGAGTCAGAACACGACGCTAACGATTACAGCCGGATCGGAGTCCAGCACCGGAACAGTAACACTAACGGCGGTAGACAACGACGTCGACGCGCCAAACGCGACGGTGACAGTGTCGGGTACAGCTACGGGCGGCGGCGTAGCGAGTCCGTCGGACGCGACGCTAACAATCACGGACGACGAAGGCACTCCGACCGTGAGCTTGACTTTGACGCCAGCGACAATCGAAGAGAGTGGCGACGACAATGTAAGCACGGTAACCGCGACGCTGTCCGTCAAGTCGGACGCGGCGGTCATGATCGAGGTGTCGGTACCGGACAACTCGCCGGTAACACTGAGTGAGAACATGACGCTGACGATCGCCGCCGGGTCGAAGACTAGCACCGGAACAGTAACACTAACGGCGGTGGACAACGACGTCGACGCAGCAAACGCGACGGTGACAGTGTCGGGTACAGCTACGGGCGGCGGCGTAGCGAAGCCGACGGACGCGACGCTGACCATCACGGATGACGAAGGCACCCCGACTGTGAGTTTGGTACTGAGTCCAGCAACGATCGATGAGAGCGGAGAGAAGAACGAGAGCACAGTAACCGCGACGCTGTCCGGCAAATCGGACACGGACGTGACTGTCGAGGTGTCGGTGCCGAACGGATCGCCGGTAACACTGAGTCAGAACAAGACGCTGACAATCGCCGCCGGATCGCAGAGCAGCACCGGGACAGTGACACTAACCGCGGTAGACAACGACGTCGACGCGCCAAATGCCTCAGTAACGGTGTCAGGCACAGCCTCGGGCGGCGGCGTAGCGAGTCCGTCGGACGTGACGCTGACGATCACGGATAATGATGAAGCGCCAACGACGGCGACACTATCGGTCAGTCCATCCAGCGTGGCCGAGGGTGCAGGCGCGACCACGGTCACGGTGAAGGCGGAGCTCGTTGGGTCGACGAAGTTCAACACCGATACAACGGTCACAGTTAAGGTCGGCAAGGACGGCGACGCGGCGGTGTCCGGCACCGATTACACTGGCGTCAACAACTTCGACATCACGATCACGGCTGGCGAGTTGAGCGGCAAAAGGACGTTCACACTGTCACCGACAAACGACGACCTCGACGAGGACGACGAGAAGTTCACCGTCCACGCAACGGCGACGGGTCTGGTCATTTCTGACGCCAAGCTCAAGATTACCGACGACGACGCGACGCCGACGGTAACGATCACCGATGTGTCGGTGACAGAGGGCGACCAGGGGACGAAGGACCTGACGTTCGAGGTGAGCATTCCGAGCACGAGCGGACGCGACGTAGTCGTGACCTACACGGTGACCGGCACGGCGACCAGCGGCGCGGACTACACGGCGCCCGAGAAGACGAGCGTGACGATTCCAGCGGGCTCGACGTCGGTGTCGATTACATTCAAGGTGACGGGCGACTCAGAGGACGAAGCGCACGAGACGATCGTACTGACGATTGGCACGGTGGAGAACGGCGAGTTGTCATCAAGCGTCCCGGGCGGCAAGGTAACAGGCACAATCACCGACGACGATGACCGCGGCGTGACGATTGTGGACGCGAACGGCGTGGCAGTACCGGCCGGCGGTCTGACGGTCCACGAAATCGACAAGTTGACGACCAACGACGTGACGGAGAACGAGACCACTTATGAGGTGGCGCTCGCGTCGAAGCCGACGGGCACAGTGACAATCACGGTCGCGAGTGGTGACGCAACAGTAGCGACGGTAAGTCCAATGACGTTAACGTTCACACCATCGGACTGGGACGCACAAACGGTAACAGTGACGGCGGTCGACGACGACCTGGACAACGCAGGAGACCAACGCAAGACAAGCATTACGCACACAGTAACATCATCAGGCAATGACTACGACGGCGAGTCAATCGGCAGTGTCGCAGTGAAGGTGTCAGACGACGAGACAACGCCAACTGTAAGTCTGTCACTGAGTCCAGCAACGATCGATGAGAGCGGAGCGAAGAACGGGAGCACGGTAACGGCAACGCTGTCGGGCAAGTCGGATTCGGTGGTCACAATCGAGGTGTCAGTCCCAGCACAGTCGCCAGTAACGCTGAGTGAGAACAAGACGCTGACAATCGCCGCCGGTGCGACGACCAGTACTGGGGCGGTGGCACTGGCCGCGGTGGACAACGACGTCGACGCACCAAACGCGACGGTGGCAGTGTCAGGCACAGCCTCGGGCGGCGGCGTAGCGAAGCCGACCGATGCGACGCTGACAATCACGGATGACGAAGGCACCCCGACCGTGAGCTTGACATTGACGCCAGCGACGATCGACGAGAGCGGAGCGAAGAACGGGAGCACGGTAACGGCAACGCTGTCGGGCAAGTCGGATTCGGTGGTCACAATCGAGGTGTCAGTCCCAGCACAGTCGCCAGTAACGCTGAGTGAGAACAAGACGCTGACAATCGCCGCCGGTGCGACGACCAGTACTGGGGCGGTGGCACTGGCCGCGGTGGACAACGACGTCGACGCACCAAACGCGACGGTGGCAGTGTCGGGCACAGCCTCGGGCGGCGGAGTAGCGAGTCCGACGGATGCGACGCTGACCATCACGGACGACGAAGGCACCCCGACCGTGAGTTTGGTACTGAGTCCATTGACGATCGACGAGAGCGGAGCGAAGAACGAGAGCACGGTAACGGCGACGCTGTCGGGCAAGTCGGATACGGCAGTCACAATCGAGGTCTCAGTCCCAGCTCAGTCGCCAGTAACGCTGAGTACTAACAAGACGCTGACGATCTCAGCCGGATCGCAGAGCAGCACCGGGACAGTAACACTAACCGCGGTGGACAACGACGTCGACGCGCCAAATGCCTCAGTAACGGTGTCAGGCACAGCCTCGGGCGGCGGCGTAGCGAGTCCGACGGACGTCACGCTGACGATCACGGATGATGAGGAAGCGCCAACGACGGCGACCCTGTCGGTCAGTCCATCCAGCGTGGACGAGGGCGCAGGCGCGACGACGGTCACGGTGACGGCGACGCTCGATGGGGCGACGACGTTCAACACCGATACAACGGTCGCAGTCACGGTCGGCAAGGACGACGACGCGGCGGAGTCTGACACTGATTACACCGGCGTTAACGACTTCGATATCACGATTACGGCTGGCCAGAAATCAGGTTCCCAGACGTTCACACTGATACCGACGAACGACGACCTCGACGAGGCTAATGAGAAGCTGACGGTCCACGCAACGGCGACGGGTCTGGACATCTCCGACGCCGAGCTCGCGATCACGGACGACGACGCGACGCCAACGGTAACGGTGGCGAACCCGACGGCGGTGGCTGAGGGCAACGACCCTGAGACGGCGACGAACATGACGTTCATCGTGACGCTCTCGGCGGCAAGCGGGCACGATGTAAGTGTCGCGTACACGCTGGGCGGGACGGCCACAGCGGGCGAGGACTACACAGACCCCGAGACGAAGACGGTCGGCATCGCTGCGGGCGCGACGACCGGCAGCATCGTCATCGCCGTCCTCGGCGACGTGCTGGACGAGTCAAACGAGACGGTCACGGTGACACTGAGCAACTCGACGAACGCGACGCTGGGCACGTCAAAGACGGCGACGGGCACGATCACCGACGACGACGATCGCGGCGTGACACTGTCGACCACGGCTGGCGTCGGCGTGCCGGCTGGTGGGCTAACGATCCACGAGGTGGACAAGTCATCGACCGCGGACGCGACCGAGAACGAGACCACTTATGAGGTGGCGCTCGCGTCGAAGCCGACGGGCACGGTGACGATCATGGTTGCGAGTGGTGATGCGACTGTGGCGACGGTAAGTCCAATGACGTTAACGTTCACACCATCGGACTGGGACGCACAAACGGTAACAGTGACGGCTGTCGACGACGACCTGGACAACGCAGGCGACCAACGCAAGACAAGCATTACGCACACAGTAACATCATCAGGCAATGACTACGACGGCGAGTCAATCGACAGCGTCGCAGTGAAAGTGACAGACGACGAGACGACGCCAACGGTAAGTCTGTCGCTGAGTCCATCGACGATCGATGAGAGCGGAGAGAAGAACGAGAGCACGGTAACCGCGACGCTGTCAGGCAAGTCAGACACGGCGGTCACTATTGAGGTCTCGGTACCAAACGGGTCGCCGGTAACACTGAGTCAGAACAAGGCGCTGACAATCGCCGCCGGTGCGACGACCAGTACTGGGGCGGTGACACTGGCCGCGGTAGACAACGACGTGGACGCGCCCAACGCGACCGTAGCGGTGTCAGGCACAGCCACGGGCGGCGGCGTAGCGAGTCCGACCGACGCGACGCTGACAATCACGGATGACGAAGGCACCCCGACCGTGAGCTTGACTTTGACGCCAGCGACAATCGACGAGAGTGGCGACGACAAGGCAAGCACGGTAACGGCGACGCTGTCCGTCAAGTCGGACGCGGCGGTCACGATCGAGGTGTCGGTACCGGACAACTCGCCGGTAACGCTGAGTCAGAACACGACGCTAACGATTACAGCCGGATCGGAGTCCAGCACCGGAACAGTAACACTAACGGCGGTAGACAACGACGTCGACGCGCCAAACGCGACGGTGACAGTGTCGGGTACAGCTACGGGCGGCGGCGTAGCGAGTCCGTCGGACGCGACGCTAACAATCACGGACGACGAAGGCACTCCGACCGTGAGCTTGACTTTGACGCCAGCGACAATCGAAGAGAGTGGCGACGACAATGTAAGCACGGTAACCGCGACGCTGTCCGTCAAGTCGGACGCGGCGGTCATGATCGAGGTGTCGGTACCGGACAACTCGCCGGTAACACTGAGTGAGAACATGACGCTGACGATCGCCGCCGGGTCGAAGACTAGCACCGGAACAGTAACACTAACGGCGGTGGACAACGACGTCGACGCAGCAAACGCGACGGTGACAGTGTCGGGTACAGCTACGGGCGGCGGCGTAGCGAAGCCGACGGACGCGACGCTGACCATCACGGATGACGAAGGCACCCCGACTGTGAGTTTGGTACTGAGTCCAGCAACGATCGATGAGAGCGGAGAGAAGAACGAGAGCACAGTAACCGCGACGCTGTCCGGCAAATCGGACACGGACGTGACTGTCGAGGTGTCGGTGCCGAACGGATCGCCGGTAACACTGAGTCAGAACAAGACGCTGACAATCGCCGCCGGATCGCAGAGCAGCACCGGGACAGTGACACTAACCGCGGTAGACAACGACGTCGACGCGCCAAATGCCTCAGTAACGGTGTCAGGCACAGCCTCGGGCGGCGGCGTAGCGAGTCCGTCGGACGTGACGCTGACGATCACGGATAATGATGAAGCGCCAACGACGGCGACACTATCGGTCAGTCCATCCAGCGTGGCCGAGGGTGCAGGCGCGACCACGGTCACGGTGAAGGCGGAGCTCGTTGGGTCGACGAAGTTCAACACCGATACAACGGTCACAGTTAAGGTCGGCAAGGACGGCGACGCGGCGGTGTCCGGCACCGATTACACTGGCGTCAACAACTTCGACATCACGATCACGGCTGGCGAGTTGAGCGGCAAAAGGACGTTCACACTGTCACCGACAAACGACGACCTCGACGAGGACGACGAGAAGTTCACCGTCCACGCAACGGCGACGGGTCTGGTCATTTCTGACGCCAAGCTCAAGATTACCGACGACGACGCGACGCCGACGGTAACGATCACCGATGTGTCGGTGACAGAGGGCGACCAGGGGACGAAGGACCTGACGTTCGAGGTGAGCATTCCGAGCACGAGCGGACGCGACGTAGTCGTGACCTACACGGTGACCGGCACGGCGACCAGCGGCGCGGACTACACGGCGCCCGAGAAGACGAGCGTGACGATTCCAGCGGGCTCGACGTCGGTGTCGATTACATTCAAGGTGACGGGCGACTCAGAGGACGAAGCGCACGAGACGATCGTACTGACGATTGGCACGGTGGAGAACGGCGAGTTGTCATCAAGCGTCCCGGGCGGCAAGGTAACAGGCACAATCACCGACGACGATGACCGCGGCGTGACGATTGTGGACGCGAACGGCGTGGCAGTACCGGCCGGCGGTCTGACGGTCCACGAAATCGACAAGTTGACGACCAACGACGTGACGGAGAACGAGACCACTTATGAGGTGGCGCTCGCGTCGAAGCCGACGGGCACAGTGACAATCACGGTCGCGAGTGGTGACGCAACAGTAGCGACGGTAAGTCCAATGACGTTAACGTTCACACCATCGGACTGGGACGCACAAACGGTAACAGTGACGGCGGTCGACGACGACCTGGACAACGCAGGAGACCAACGCAAGACAAGCATTACGCACACAGTAACATCATCAGGCAATGACTACGACGGCGAGTCAATCGGCAGTGTCGCAGTGAAGGTGTCAGACGACGAGACAACGCCAACTGTAAGTCTGTCACTGAGTCCAGCAACGATCGATGAGAGCGGAGCGAAGAACGGGAGCACGGTAACGGCAACGCTGTCGGGCAAGTCGGATTCGGTGGTCACAATCGAGGTGTCAGTCCCAGCACAGTCGCCAGTAACGCTGAGTGAGAACAAGACGCTGACAATCGCCGCCGGTGCGACGACCAGTACTGGGGCGGTGGCACTGGCCGCGGTGGACAACGACGTCGACGCACCAAACGCGACGGTGGCAGTGTCAGGCACAGCCTCGGGCGGCGGCGTAGCGAAGCCGACCGATGCGACGCTGACAATCACGGATGACGAAGGCACCCCGACCGTGAGCTTGACATTGACGCCAGCGACGATCGACGAGAGCGGAGCGAAGAACGGGAGCACGGTAACGGCAACGCTGTCGGGCAAGTCGGATTCGGTGGTCACAATCGAGGTGTCAGTCCCAGCACAGTCGCCAGTAACGCTGAGTGAGAACAAGACGCTGACAATCGCCGCCGGTGCGACGACCAGTACTGGGGCGGTGGCACTGGCCGCGGTGGACAACGACGTCGACGCACCAAACGCGACGGTGGCAGTGTCGGGCACAGCCTCGGGCGGCGGAGTAGCGAGTCCGACGGATGCGACGCTGACCATCACGGACGACGAAGGCACCCCGACCGTGAGTTTGGTACTGAGTCCATCGACGATCGACGAGAGCGGAGCGAAGAACGAGAGCACGGTAACGGCGACGCTGTCGGGCAAGTCGGATACGGCAGTCACAATCGAGGTCTCAGTCCCAGCTCAGTCGCCAGTAACGCTGAGTACTAACAAGACGCTGACGATCTCAGCCGGATCGCAGAGCAGCACCGGGACAGTAACACTAACCGCGGTGGACAACGACGTCGACGCGCCAAATGCCTCAGTAACGGTGTCAGGCACAGCCTCGGGCGGCGGCGTAGCGAGTCCGACGGACGTCACGCTGACGATCACGGATGATGAGGAAGCGCCAACGACGGCGACCCTGTCGGTCAGTCCATCCAGCGTGGACGAGGGCGCAGGCGCGACGACGGTCACGGTGACGGCGACGCTCGATGGGGCGACGACGTTCAACACCGATACAACGGTCGCAGTCACGGTCGGCAAGGACGACGACGCGGCGGAGTCTGACACTGATTACACCGGCGTTAACGACTTCGATATCACGATTACGGCTGGCCAGAAATCAGGTTCCCAGACGTTCACACTGATACCGACGAACGACGACCTCGACGAGGCTAATGAGAAGCTGACGGTCCACGCAACGGCGACGGGTCTGGACATCTCCGACGCCGAGCTCGCGATCACGGACGACGACGCGACGCCAACGGTAACGGTGGCGAACCCGACGGCGGTGGCTGAGGGCAACGACCCTGAGACGGCGACGAACATGACGTTCATCGTGACGCTCTCGGCGGCAAGCGGGCACGATGTAAGTGTCGCGTACACGCTGGGCGGGACGGCCACAGCGGGCGAGGACTACACAGACCCCGAGACGAAGACGGTCGGCATCGCTGCGGGCGCGACGACCGGCAGCATCGTCATCGCCGTCCTCGGCGACGTGCTGGACGAGTCAAACGAGACGGTCACGGTGACACTGAGCAACTCGACGAACGCGACGCTGGGCACGTCAAAGACGGCGACGGGCACGATCACCGACGACGACGATCGCGGCGTGACACTGTCGACCACGGCTGGCGTCGGCGTGCCGGCTGGTGGGCTAACGATCCACGAGGTGGACAAGTCATCGACCGCGGACGCGACCGAGAACGAGACCACTTATGAGGTGGCGCTCGCGTCGAAGCCGACGGGCACGGTGACGATCATGGTTGCGAGTGGTGATGCGACTGTGGCGACGGTAAGTCCAATGACGTTAACGTTCACACCATCGGACTGGGACGCACAAACGGTAACAGTGACGGCTGTCGACGACGACCTGGACAACGCAGGCGACCAACGCAAGACAAGCATTACGCACACAGTAACATCATCAGGCAATGACTACGACGGCGAGTCAATCGACAGCGTCGCAGTGAAAGTGACAGACGACGAGACGACGCCAACGGTAAGTCTGTCGCTGAGTCCATCGACGATCGATGAGAGCGGAGAGAAGAACGAGAGCACGGTAACCGCGACGCTGTCAGGCAAGTCAGACACGGCGGTCACTATTGAGGTCTCGGTACCAAACGGGTCGCCGGTAACACTGAGTCAGAACAAGGCGCTGACAATCGCCGCCGGTGCGACGACCAGTACTGGGGCGGTGACACTGGCCGCGGTAGACAACGACGTGGACGCGCCCAACGCGACCGTAGCGGTGTCAGGCACAGCCACGGGCGGCGGCGTAGCGAGTCCGACCGACGCGACGCTGACAATCACGGATGACGAAGGCACCCCGACCGTGAGCTTGACTTTGACGCCAGCGACAATCGACGAGAGTGGCGACGACAAGGCAAGCACGGTAACGGCGACGCTGTCAGGCAAGTCGGATGCGGCGGTCACGATCGAGGTGTCGGTACCGAACAACTCGCCCGTGACGCTAAGTCAGAACAAGACGCTGATGATCGCCGCCCGGTCGAAGACCAGCACCGGGACAGTAACACTAACAGCGGTGGACAACGACGTCGACGCACCAAACGCGACGGTGGTGGTGTCGGGCGCGGCGTCAGGTGGCGGCGTAGCGAGTCCGTCGGACGTGACGCTGACGATCGCAGACGACGAAGGCATCCCGACCGTGAGCTTGACATTGACGCCATCGACGATCAATGAGAGTGGCGACGACAATGTAAGCACGGTAACAGCGACGCTGTCGGGCAAGTCGGACTCGGACGTGACTGTCGAGGTGTCGGTGCCGAACAACTCGCCGGTAACACTGAGTCAGAACAAGACGCTAACGATCGCAGCCGGGGCACAGAGCAGCACCGGAACAGTAACACTAACGGCGGTAGACAACGACGTCGACGCGCCAAACGCGACCGTAGCGGTGTCGGGCACAGCCTCGGGCGGCGGCGTAGCGAGTCCGTCGGACGCGACGCTAACAATCACGGACGACGAAGGCACCCCGATCGTGAGCTTGACATTGACGCCATCGACGATCGATGAGAGCGGCGACGACGATGTAAGCACGGTAACAGCGACGCTGTCCGGCAAGTCGGATTCGGCGGTTACAGTCGAGGTGTCGGTGCCGAACGGATCGCCGGTAACGCTGAGTCAGAACAAGACGCTAACGATCGCAGCCGGATCGCAGAGCAGCACCGGAACAGTAACACTAACGGCGGTAGACAACGACGTCGACGCACCAAACGCGACCGTAACGGTGTCAGGCGCAGCCTCGGGCGGCGGTGTAGCGAGTCCGTCGGACGTGACGCTGACGATCACGGATAATGATGAAGCGCCAACGACGGCGACCCTGTCAGTCAGTCCATCCAGCGTGGCCGAGGGCGCAGGCGCGACGACGGTCACGGTGAAGGCGGAGCTCGATGGGGCGACGACGTTCAACACCGATACAACGGTCGCAGTCACGGTCGGCAAGGACGACGACGCGGCGGAGTCAGATACTGATTACACCGGAGTCAACAACTTCGATATCACGATCACGGCTGGCCAGAAATCAGGTTCCCAGACGTTCACACTGTCACCGACGAACGACGACCTCGACGAGGACGATGAGCAGCTGACAGTCCACGCAGAGGCGACGGGTCTGGACATTTCGGACGCCAAGCTCGAGATTACTGACGACGACGCGACGCCGACGGTAACGATCACCGATGTGTCGGTGACAGAGGGCGACCAGGGGACGAAGGACCTGACGTTCGAGGTGAGCATTCCGAGCACGAGCGGACGCGACGTAGTCGTGACCTACACGGTGTCGGGCACGGCGACCAGCGGCACGGACTACACGGCGCCCGAGAAGACGAGCGTGACGATACCAGCGGGTTCGACGTCGGTGTCGATTACGTTCGAGGTGACGGGCGACTCAGAGGACGAAGCGCACGAGACGATCGTACTGACGATTGACACGGTGGAGAACGGCGATTCGTCATCAAGCGTCCCGGGCGGCAAGGTAACAGGCACAATCACCGACGACGACGACCGCGGCGTGACGATTGTAGACGCGAACGGCGTGGCAGTACCGGCCGGTGGTCTGACGGTCAACGAAATCGACAAGTTGACGACCAACGACGTGACGGAGAACGAGACCACTTATGAGGTGACGCTCGCGTCGAAGCCGACGGGCACGGTCACAATCACGGTCGCAAGTGGTGACGCAACAGTAGCGACGGTAAGTCCAAAGACGTTGACGTTCACACCATCGGACTGGGACGCGCAAACGATAACAGTGACGGCGGTCGACGACGACCTGGACAACGCAGGAGACCAACGCAAGACAAGCATCAGGCACACCGTGACGTCAACAGGCAATGACTACGATGAGGAGTCGATCGGCAGCGTCGCAGTGACAGTGACAGACGACGAGACGACACCAACTGTAAGTCTGTCACTGAGTCCAGCAACAATCGATGAGAGCGGAGCGAAGAACGAGAGCACAGTAACAGCGACGCTGTCAGGCAAGTCAGACACGGCAGTCACAATCGAGGTCTCGGTACCGGACAACTCGCCGGTAACACTGAGTCAGACCAAGACGCTGACAATCGCCGCCGGTGCGACGACCAGTACTGGGGCGGTGACACTGACAGCGGTAGACAACGACGTCGACGCGCCAAACGCGACCGTAAGGGTGTCAGGCGCAGCCTCGGGCGGCGGTATAGCGAGTCCGACCGACGCGACGCTGACAATCACCGATGACGAAGGCATCCCGACCGTGAGCTTGACATTGACGCCAGCGACGATCGATGAGAGCGGCGACGACATTGTAAGCACGGTAACCGCGATGCTGTCCGGCAAGACGGACTCGGACGTGACTGTCGAGGTATCGGTACCAAACGGGTTGCCGGTAACACTGAGTCAGTACAAGACGCTGACAATCGCCGCCGGATCGACGACTAGCACCGGAACAGTAACACTAACAGCGGTAGACAACGACGTCGACGCACCAAGCGCGACCGTAGCGGTGTCGGGCACAGCCTCGGGCGGCGGCGTAGCGAGTCCGACGGACGCCACGCTGACGATCACCGATGACGAAGGAACTCCGACGGTGAGCTTGACATTGACGCCATCGACAATCAACGAGAGTGGCGACGACAATGTAAGCACGGTAACGGCAACGCTGTCCGGCAAGACAGGCACGGCAGTCACAATCGAGGTATCGGTACCGAACAACTCGCCGGTAACGCTGAGTCAGAACAAGACGCTAACGATCGCGGCCGGGTCGAAGACCAGCACCGGAACAGTAACACTCACAGCGGTAGACAACGACGTCGACGCACCAAACGCGACCGTAGCGGTGTCAGGCACAGCCTCGGGCGGCGGCGTAGCCGATCCGACGAACGCGACGATGACCATCACGGACGACGAAGGCACCCCGACCGTGAGCTTGACATTGACGCCAGCGACAATCGAAGAGAGTGGCGACGACAATGTAAGCACGGTAACCGCGACGCTGTCGGGCAAGTCAGACACGGCGGTCACAATCGAGGTGTCAGTCCCAGCACAGTCGTCAGTAACGCTGAGTGAGAACAAGACGCTGACAATCGCCGCCGGTGCGACGACCAGCACCGGAACTGTGACATTGACGGCGGTAGACAACACAGTCGACGCGCCAAACGCGACCGTAGCGGTGTCAGGCGCAGCCTCGGGTGGCGGCGTAGCGAGTCCGTCGGACGCCACGCTGACGATCACGGATAATGATGAAACTCCAACGACGGCGACCCTGTCGGTCAGTCCATCCAGCGTGGCCGAGGGCGCAGGAGCGACGACGGTCACGGTGACGGCGGAGCTCGATGGGTCGACGACGTTCAACACCGATACAACGGTCGCAGTCACGGTCGGCAAGGACGACGACGCGGCGGAGTCAGACACTGATTACACCGGCGTCAACGACTTCGATATCACGATTACGGCTGGCAAAGACTCAGGTTCCCAGACGTTCACACTGACACCGACCAACGACGACCTCGACGAGGCTAATGAGAAGCTGACGGTCCACGCAGAGGCGGATAGTCTGACCATCTCCGACGCCGAGCTCGAGATCACGGACGACGACGCGACGCCAACAGTAACGGTGGCGAACCCGACGGCGGTGGCTGAGGGCAACGACCCTGAGATGGCGACAAACATGACGTTCATCGTGACGCTCTCGGCGGCAAGCGGGCACGATGTAAGCGTCGAGTACACGCTGGGGGGCATAGCCACGGCGGGCGAGGACTACACAGACCCCGAGACGAAGACGGTCAGCATCGCGTCGGGCGCGACGACTGGCAGCATCGTCATCCCAATCCTCGGCGACGTGCTGGACGAGTCAAACGAGACGGTCACGGTGACGCTGAACAACCCGACGAACGCGACGCTGGGCACATCAAAGACGGCGACGGGCACGATCACCGACGACGACGATCGCGGCGTGACGCTGTCGACCACGGCGGGCGTAAGTGTGCCGGCTGAGGGGCTGACGGTCCACGAGGTGGACAAGTCCTCGACCGCGGACGCTATCGAGAACGAGACCACTTATGAGGTGGCGCTCGCGTCGAAGCCGACGGGCACGGTCACAATCACGGTCGCGAGTGTTGATGCGACTGTGGCGACGGTAAGTCCAATGACGTTAACGTTCACACCGTCAGACTGGGACGCACAAATGGTAACAGTGACGGCGGTCGACGACGACCTGGACAACGCAGGCGATCAACGCAAGACAAGCATCACGCACACCGTGACGTCAACAGGCAATGACTACGATGAGGAGTCAATCGGCAGCGTCGCAGTGAAAGTGACAGACGACGAGACAACGCCAACTGTAAGTCTGTCACTGAGTCCAGCAACGATCGATGAGAGCGGGGCGAAGAACGAGAGCACAGTAACAGCGACGCTGTCAGGCAAGTCAGACACGGCGGTCACAATCGAGGTCTCGGTCCCAGCTCAGTCGCCAGTGACACTGAGCACGAACAAGACGCTGACGATCACCGGCGGGTCGAAGACCAGCACCGGAACAGTAACACTAACGGCGGTGGACAACGACGTCGACGCACCAAACGCAACGGTGACAGTGTCGGGTACAGCTACGGGCGGCGGCGTAGCGAGTCCGACGGACGCGACGCTGACCATCACGGACGACGAAGGCACCCCGACCGTGAGTCTGTCACTGAGTCCATCGACAATCAATGAGAGTGGCGACGACACTGTAAGCACGGTAACCGCGACGCTGTCCGGCAAGTCGGACACGGCAGTCACAATCGAGGTCTCGGTCCCAGCTCAGTCGCCAGTAACGCTGAGTGAGAACAAGACGCTGACAATCGCCGCCGGGTCGCAGAGCAGCACCAGGACGGTAACGCTAACAGCGGTAGACAACAACGTCGACGCACCAAACGCGACCGTAACGGTGTCAGGCACAGCCTCGGGCGGTGGCGTAGCGAATCCGACGAACGCGACGCTGACGATCACAGACGACGAAGGCACCCCGACCGTGAGCTTGTCACTGACGCCATCGACGATCGATGAGAGCGGAGCGAGAAACGAGAGCACGGTAACCGCGACGCTGTCGGGCAAGTCAGACACGGCAGTCACAATTGAGGTATCGGTACCGAACAACTCGCCGGTAACGCTGAGTCAGAACAAGACGCTGACAATTGCCGCCGGGGCGACGACCAGCACCGGGACAGTGACGTTGACAGCGATAGACAACAACGTCGACGCACCAAACGCGACCGTAGCGGTGTCAGGCACAGCCTCGGGCGGCGGCGTAGCGAAGCCGACCGATGCGACGCTGACAATCACGGATGACGAAGGCACTCCGACCGTGAGCTTGACATTGACGCCATCGACGATCGACGAGAGCGGCGACGACAATGTAAGCACGGTAACGGCAACGTTGTCCGGTACGTCAGATACGGCGGTCACAATCGAAGTGTCGGTGCCAGCTCAGTCGCCAGTAACGCTGAGTGAGAACAAGACGCTAACGATCGCAGCCGGATCGCAGAGCAGCACCGGGACAGTAACACTAACAGCGGTAGACAACGACGTCGACGCGCCAAACGCGACCGTAGCGGTGTCAGGCACAGCCACGGGCGGCGGCGTAGCGAAGCCGACGGACGCGACGCTGACCATCACGGATGACGAAGGCACTCCGACCGTGAGCTTGACATTGACGCCACCGACGATCGATGAGAGCGGCGACGACATTGTAAGCACGGTAACCGCGACGCTGTCCGGCAAGTCGGATTCGGCGGTCACAATCGAGGTGTCAGTCCCAGCACAGTCGCCAGTAACGCTGAGTGAGAACAAGACGCTGACGATCGCCGCCGGGTCGGAGACCAGCACCGGAACAGTAACACTGGCAGCGGTAGACAACGACGTCGACGCACCGAACGTGTCGGTAACGGTGTCAGGCACAGCTTCGGGTGGCGGCGTAGCCGATCCGACGAACGCCACGCTGACCATCACGGACGACGAAGATACCCCGACCGTGAGCTTGACATTGACGCCATCGACGATCGACGAGAGTGGCGACGACAATGTAAGCACGGTAACGGCGACGCTGTCCGGCAAGTCGGACTCGGACGTGACTGTCGAGGTGTCGGTACCGAATAACTCGCCGGTAACACTGAGTGAGAACAAGACGCTGACAATCGCAGCCGGGTCGCAGAGCAGCACCGGGACAGTAACACTAACAGCGGTAGACAACGACGTCGACGCGCCAAACGCGACCGTAACGGTGTCGGGCGCAGCCTCGGGCGGCGGCGTAGCGAGTCCGACGGATGCGACGCTGACAATCACGGACGACGAAGGCACTCCGACCGTGAGCTTGACATTGACGCCATCGACGATCAATGAGAGTGGCGACGACATTGTAAGCACGGTAACCGCGACGCTGTCCGGCAAGTCAGACACGCCGGTCACAGTCGAGGTATCGGTACCAAACGGGTCGCCGGTAACACTGAGTGAGAACAAGACGCTGACGATCGCCGCCGGGTCGCAGAGCAGCACCGGGACAGTAACACTAACCTCGGTGGACAACGACGTCGACGCACCAAACGCGACCGTAGCGGTGTCCGGCGCAGCCTCGGGCGGCGGCGTGGCCGATCCCTCGGACGCGACGCTTACGATCACTGATGACGATGAAGCACCAACGACGGCGAACCTATCGGTCAGTCCGACGAGCGTCGGTGAGGCTGCCGGCGCGACCACGGTCACAGTGACGGCGAACCTCACAGGATCGACCACGTTCAACACCGACACGACGGTCACAGTTAGGGTCGGCAAGGACGGCGACTCGGCAATCTCCGGCACCGATTACACCGGAGTCAACAACTTCTACATCACGATTACGGCTGGCCAGAAATCAGGTTCCCAGACGCTCACGCTGAAACCGACGAACGACGACCTCGACGAGGTTGATGAGAAGCTGACGGTCAACGCAACGGCGGATGGTTTGACCATCTCCGACGCTGCGGTCACGATCACCGACGACGACGCGCTGCCGGAGCTCACCATCGCTGACGCAACGGTCACTGAAGGTGGCAAGACGCAGTTCACGGTGACGCTGGACGCGGTCTCGGGTCGTGACGTGACGGTCGAATGGACGACGGGCGACGACACTTCGGACGGCGCAAATCAGGCAGCAGCGGACACGGACTACACCGCTAAGACGACGGCGCAAACGCTAACGATCGCAGCGGGTTCACGAACGGGCACGATTGAGGTGCAGACGACCGAGGACCAGATTGCTGAAGGTCCCGAGACGTTCACGGTCACGTTGGCATCACCGACAAACACAACGCTGGGCACGACGACGACGGCCACCGGCACGATCACCGATGATGACGCAGCTCCGACCGGACTGACTCTGAGTATCGATGCGGACACGGGAACCCCAGCCACGCAGACGAGCGTTGCTGAGGACGGCGGGGCGAAGACGGTACGGATTACAGCAACTCTGGATGGGTCGACGCGATTTGGCTCCGACCAGACGGTGACGGTGGATGTTGGGAAGACCTCCGACGCGGCGACCGAGGGGAAGGATTACACGACGATTGGCCAGCAGAGCATCGTCATCAAGGCGGGTGCGGCGAGCGGCTACAAGGATGTTTCACTGACTCCGACGAATGACTCGGTACACGAGGGTTCCGAGACGATCACTGTGACTGGGTCATTGAGCACGCTGACGGTGACCGATGCCACGATCACCATCACCGATGACGACGCAGCTCCGACCGGACTGACTCTGAGTATCGATGCGGACACGGGAACCCCAGCCACGCAGACGAGCGTTGCTGAGAATGGCGGCGCGAAGACGGTACGGATCACGGCGACTCTGGATGGGTCGACGCGCTTCGACTCCGACCAGACGGTGACGGTGGATGTTGGGAAGACCTCCGACGCGGCGACCGAGGGTGCGGACTACGCGACGATCGCGCAGCAGAGCATCGTCATCAAGGCGGGTGCGGCGAGCGGCTACAAGGATGTGTCGCTGACTCCTACGAATGACTCGGTGCACGAGGGCTCCGAGAAGATCACTGTGACTGGGTCATTGAGCACGCTGACGGTGACGGATGCCACGATCACCATCACCGATGACGACGGAGCTCCGACCGGACTGACTCTGAGTATCGATGCGGACACGGGAACTCCAGCCACGCAGTCGAGCATTGCTGAGAACGGCGGGGCGAAGACGGTACGGATTACAGCAACTCTGGATGGGTCGACTCGCTTCGACTCCGACCAGACGGTGACGGTGGATGTTGGGAAGACCTCCGACTCGGCGACCGAGGGTGCGGACTACACGA
>CBDCDO010000001.1:0-1635588 GCA_965215375.1 Dehalococcoidia bacterium | reverse complement strand
ACGATTGGCCAGCAGAGCATTGTGATCAAGGCGGGTGCGGCGAGCGGCTACAAGGATGTGTCGCTGACTCCGACGAATGACTCGGTGCACGAGGGCTCTGAGACGATCACTGTGACTGGGTCATTGAGCACGCTGACGGTGACGGATGCCACGATCACCATCACCGATGATGACGCAGCTCCGACCGGACTGACTCTGAGCATCGACGCCGACACGGGAACTCCAGCCACGCAGACGAGCGTTGCTGAGGATGGCGGCGCGAAGACGGTACGGATCACGGCGACTCTGGATGGGTCGACGCGCTTCGACTCTGACCAGACGGTGACGGTGGATGTTGGGAGGACCTCCGACTCGGCGACCGAGGGGAAGGATTACACGACGATCGCGCAGCAGAGCATCGTCATCAAGGCGGGTGCGGCGAGCGGCTACAAGGACGTGTCGCTGACTCCGACGAATGACTCGGTGCACGAGGGCTCTGAGACGATCACTGTGACTGGGTCATTGAGCACGCTGACGGTGACGGATGCCACGATCACCATCACCGATGATGACGCAGCTCCGACCGGACTGACTCTGAGTATCGACGCCGACACGGGAACTCCAGCCACGCAGACGAGCGTTGCTGAGAATGGCGAGGCGAAGACGGTACGGATTACAGCAACTCTGGATGGGTCGACGCGCTTCGACTCCGACCAGACGGTGACGGTGGATGTTGGGAAGACCTCCGACTCCGCGACCGAGGGTGCGGACTACGCGACGATCGCGCAGCAGAGCATTGTCATCAAGGCGGGTGCGGTGAGCGGTTACAAGGATGTGTCACTGACTCCGACGAATGACTCGATGTACGAGGGCTCCGAGACGATCACTGTGACTGGGTCATTGAGCACGCTGACGGTGACGGATGCCACGATCACCATCACCGATGACGACGGAGCTCCGACCGGACTGACTCTGAGCATCGATGCGGACACGGGAACCCCAGCCACGCAGACGAGCGTCGCTGAGGACGGCGGGGCGAAGACGGTACGGATTACTGCAACGCTGGATGGGTCGACGCGCTTCGACTCTGACCAGACGGTGACGGTGGATGTTGGGAAGACCTCCGACTCGGCGACGGAGGGTGCGGACTACGCGACGATCGCGCAGCAGAGCATCGTCATCAAGGCGGGTGCGGCGAGCGGCTACAAGGATGTGTCGCTGACTCCGACGAATGACTCGGTGCACGAGGGTTCTGAGACGATCACTGTGACTGGGTCATTGAGCACGCTGACGGTGACGGATGCCACGATCACCATCACCGATGACGACGCAGCTCCGACCGGACTGACTCTGAGTATCGATGCGGACACGGGAACCCCAGCCACGCAGACGAGCATTGCTGAGAATGGCGGCGCGAAGACGGTACGGATCACAGCGACTTTGGATGGGTCGACTCGGTTCAACTCTGACCAGACGGTGACGGTGGATGTTGGGAAGACCTCCGACGCGGCGACCGAGGGTGCGGACTACGCGACGATCGCGCAGCAGAGCATCGTCATCAAGGCGGGTGCGGCGAGCGGCTACAAGGATGTGTCACTGACTCCTACGAATGACTCGGTGCACGAGGGTTCTGAGACGATCACTGTGACTGGGTCATTGAGCGCGCTGACGGTGACGGATGCCACGATCACCATCACCGATGACGACGTAGCTCCGACCGGACTGACTCTGAGTATCGATGCGGACACGGGAACCCCAGCCACGCAGACGAGCATTGCTGAGAATGGCGGCGCGAAGACGGTACTGATCACGGCAACTCTGGATGGGTCGACGCGATTTGGCTCCGACCAGACGGTGACGGTGGATGTTGGGAAGACATCCGACTCGGCGACCGAGGGTGCGGACTACGCGACGATCGCGCAGCAGAGCATCGTCATCAAGGCGGGTGCGGCGAGCGGTTACAAGGACGTGTCACTGACTCCTACGAATGACTCGGTGCACGAGGGTTCTGAGACGATCACTGTGACTGGGTCATTGAGCACGCTGACGGTGACGGATGCCACGATCACCATCACCGATGACGACGCAGCTCCGACCGGACTGACTCTGAGTATCGATGCGGACACGGGAACCCCAGCCACGCAGACGAGCATTGCTGAGAACGGCGGCGCGAAGACGGTACGGATCACGGCGACTCTGGATGGGTCGACGCGATTTGGCTCCGACCAGACGGTGACGGTGGATGTTGGGAAGACATCCGACTCGGCGACCGAGGGTGCGGACTACGCGACGATCGCGCAGCAGAGCATCGTCATCAAGGCGGGTGCGGCGAGCGGCTACAAGGATGTTTCACTGACTCCGACGAATGACTCGGTGCACGAGGGTTCTGAGACGATCACTGTGACTGGGTCATTGAGCACGCTGACGGTGACGGATGCCACGATCACCATCACCGATGACGACGCAGCTCCGACCGGACTGACTCTGAGTATCGATGCGGACACGGGAACCCCAGCCACGCAGACGAGCATTGCTGAGAACGGCGGCGCGAAGACGGTACGGATCACGGCGACTCTGGATGGGTCGACGCGATTTGGCTCCGACCAGACGGTGACGGTGGATGTTGGGAAGACCTCCGACTCGGCGACCGAGGGTGCGGACTACGCAACGATTGGCCAGCAGAGCATTGTCATCAAGGCGGGTGCGGTGAGCGGTTACAAGGATGTGTCGCTGACTCCGACGAATGACTCGGTGCACGAGGGCTCCGAGACGATCACTGTGACCGGGTCGCTGAGCACGCTGACGGTGACGGACGCTACGATCACCATCACCGATGATGACACAGCTCCGACCGGACTGACTCTGAGTATCGATGCGGACACGGGAACTCCAGCCACGCAGTCGAGCGTTGCTGAGAATGGCGGCGCGAAGACGGTACGGATCACGGCGACTCTGGATGGGTCGACTCGGTTCAACTCTGACCGGACGGTGACGGTGGATGCTGGGAAGAACTCCGACTCGGCGACCGAGGGAGCGGACTACGCGACGATCGCGCAGCAGAGCATTGTCATCAAGGCGGGGGCGGTGAGCGGCTACAAGGATGTTTCACTGACTCCGACGAATGACTCGGTGCACGAGGGTTCCGAGACGATCACTGTGACTGGGTCATTGGGCTCGCTGACGGTGACGGACGCTACGATCACCATCACCGATGACGACGGAGCCCCGACCGGACTGACTCTGAGCATCGACGCGGACACGGGGACTATAGGCACGCAGACAAGCGTCGCCGAGGATGGCGGCGCGAAGACGGTACGGATCACGGCGACTCTGGATGGGTCGACTCGGTTCAACTCTGACCGGACGGTGACGGTGGATGTTGGGAAGACCTCCGACGCGGCGACCGAGGGCGCGGACTTCGCGACGGTTGGCCAGCAGAGCATTGTCATCAAGGCGGGTGCGGCGAGCGGATACAAGGATGTGTCACTGACTCCGACGAATGACTCGGTGCACGAGGGTTCCGAGACGATCACTGTGACTGGGTCATTGAGCACGCTGACGGTGACCGATGCCACGATCACCATCACCGATGACGACGTAGCTCCGACCGGACTGACTCTGAGTATCGATGCGGACACGGGAACCCCAGCCACGCAGACGAGCATTGCTGAGAACGGCGGCGCGAAGACGGTACGGATCACGGCGACTCTGGATGGGTCGACGCGATTTGGCTCCGACCAGACGGTGACGGTGGATGTTGGGAAGAACTCCGACGCGGCGACCGAGGGGAAGGATTACACGACGATTGGCCAGCAGAGCATCGTCATCAAGGCGGGTGCGGTGAGCGGCTACAAGGATGTGTCACTGACCCCGACGAATGACTCGGTGCACGAGGGCTCCGAGACGATCACTGTGACTGGGTCATTGAGCACGCTGACGGTGACGGATGCCACGATCACCATCACCGATGACGACGAAGCGCCGTCTGGGATGACGCTGACCGTGGACGCTGACACCGGGACGCCAGGCACGCAGACAAGCGTCGCCGAGGGTGACAGTGCGACGACGGCACGGATTACGGCGACGGTTGATGGGTCGACGACGTACGCCACTGACCAGACGGTGACGGTCGATGTGGGCAAGTCCGGGGACTCGGCAACCGAAGGCACGGACTACGCGGAGATCGGCCAGCAGACGATCACGATCAAGGCGGGCGCGACGAGCGGCTACAAGGACGTGTCACTGACGCCGATTGATGACTCGCTGTTCGAGGCTTCCGAGACAATCAGTATTGAAGGGACGCTCATCGCGCTTGGCACCTCGTCGAAGTCTTACGTCTCAATCACCCTGGCCGACAATGACGCAGAGCCGCAGACTAAGCCGGAGTCGGCCAAGCTGCGCGTGAGCCCAGATACGGTGCGCGAGGGCGACGGCTCGACCACAATTACCGTCACACTGACTCTGGACGGCGCGTTTACCTACGAAACAGCCAAGACGATCACGATTGCGCTGTCCGACAGCGGCGACACGGCGTTGGTCACGAGCGACTACCTGCCTGTGAGCAGCGTCGACTTGACGCTGGGGGCTGAAGTAAGCACGGGCCAGGCGACCTTCCGATTGGTTACCGTCGACGACCGCGTGTCGGAGGAACCCGAGACGCTGACCGTGACCGGCACGCTCGATGGTCTGACGATCGCTCCTGCCACCATCACGATTTGGGACGACGATCAAGACATCATCCCGCCACCGCCGCCTGCGAAGAAGGCGATGCCTCGCTTGGTCTTGACGCCACCGGCGATCTCCGAGGCGGGCGGCGTGAGCACGGTCACGGCGTTGCTCACCGAGCCGCACACCAAGCCGATCACCCTCACCGTCGGAGCGCGAGCTGTGGATCCCGCGACCCCGGCCGACTTCACGCTGAGCACGAACCGCACCTTGACGATTCCGAAGGGCGCCACCAGCAGCACGGGCACGGTCACGATCACCGCAGTTGACAACACGGTCGATGCGCCGCACAAGCGCGTGACGGTCTGGGCGGCTGCGTCGAACACCTCGGCCGCGCTCAACCCCGCCGACCGCAGCTTGATGATCACCGACAACGAATGCACGTCGAACACGGGGCGACCGGTCGTGTCCATCGAGCCAGTCAACTTGAACGCGGTCACCGAGGGCGATCGGGTGAGCTTCGTGTTCAACGCGAATCCCTGCCCGAACGCGGATCACGACGGAGACGGCGAGAAGGACAACCTGTTGGTCAACGCTCACTTGGGCTCGTACAGCACCAGAGGAGAAGGCGCCAAATTCCTACAGGACGCCGACTTCGGATTGCACACGGCGATCTTGACCCCCAACGAGCCTGTGGCAGTGTTCACGTTGACGACTCAGTCGGCTGACTATCAGAATGCCGACGGCAATGTCGAGGCCTACTTGCTCACACCTGGGTTCGACTACGACGGCTTTGACCGCACGAACTATGTGATCCCGGAGTGCAGCAGCACGGTGTCTGAGCAGAACGACCCGACGATCTGCACGTACTACGCAGCTCGACCAGGAAAAGCCAGCGTGCCGGTCATGGATGGTCCCGACGAGCCGCTCGGACCGACGCTGTCCATCGATGGGGACACGCAGGTCACGGCTGGTGAAGTGGCCACATTCATCATCCGGTCGAGCAAGACGGTGCATGTCTGCGACCCAAATGAGAAGGCGTACGGATGCTCCATCGCGTCGGCCTTGGATGACAGTGGCAAGTATCTGCCGGTGAAGGTGAAGATCACCTTGACCGGGGTCACCTTGGTTGGCGTCGCGCCAGAGTTCGTCAACCTGATGCTGGGCGAGAAGAGTGCCAAGTTGTACCTCCAGACCGACTTCAGCGGGACTGCGGGAACAATCATGGTCGAGCTGGTCGATGGCGATGGCTACCAAGTGGTCACGGAGGGAGCCATCAGTGGCGGGCAGCCGCAGGCACGACCACAGTCGACAGCGACTCCGTCGACATCGACTCCGTCGGACGGAACCATGGTGGAAACGACAGTCATGGGTATGGCCCGACCGACCGTACCGACCGTGTCGGTTAGCAGCGTCGAGAGCTCAGTCGATGAGGGCGGCACGGTGACCTTCACGATCACCGCAGACCCGGTACCAACGAAGCATCAGCATGTCTACCTGAGGATCATTGAGGAGCCAGAGTCGAATCAGTACGTGCGTCCCGACGCGGTGCTCATCCGTGCTGGCCAGGCATCTGGCACCTGGACATACGTGACCCGCTCCGACGATGTCGACGAAGACGACTGGAAGGTCACCGCGTCGATCGTGCAGGATCGCCGCAACTTCTACATCGTGAACCATTCGTCGTCGACTGTGACGGTCACCGTCAAGGACGATGACACGGCGCCCGAGACGAAGAAAACCACAACCTCCGAACAGGACGTTCCGCCGGTCGTCACCACGCTCGACGTATCATCCTGTGTCTCGGCCGACTTGCTCACTCTCGTGCGCGGCTACTACGAGTCGAACCGCAACCAGGCGCCCACGTTCGGCGAGAACTGGCGACGAGTGCTGATCGCCCTTGGCGACGTGCAAGACTCCGAGCTCACCGCATTCACCGCCGCCGAGGCCAGAGACGCCGAACAGGTCTGGTCCGGTTGGAAGCCCATCCGCGAGGCGCTCGAGTGCATTGCGGATCTTATGGCTCCGGAGGAATCGCCGTCGAGCCAGCAATCACAGGCTCCGCCGCCACCTCCGACGCCGGAGATCAGCATCAGCGCGGGCAGCGGTATCACCGAGGGTGGCAGCGCGAGCTTCACGCTGACCGCGAGTCCATCGCCGACCTCGGCGCTGACGGTGTCGGTGATGGTGTCGGAATCGGGCGACTTCGGCGTCGCGACCGGCGCGCGAACGGTGACGATCCCGACAACCGGGAGTCAGTCGCTGAGCATCACGACCAGCAACGACGCCACGGACGAGCTCGACGGCTCAATCACGGTGATCGTGAGCAGCGGAAGCGGCTACACGGTCTCGACGAGCGCCAGCTCCGCCAGCGTCGGTGTATCGGACGATGACGACGCTCCGCCTCCACCTGTGACGCCGGAGATCAGCATTAGCGCCGGTAGCGGTATCACCGAGGGTGGCAGCGCGAGCTTTACGCTGACCGCGAGTCCCGCGCCGACGTCGGCGCTGACGGTGTCGGTGATGGTGTCGGAATCGGGCGACTTTGGTGTCACGACCGGCGCCCGAACGGTGACGATCCCGACGAGCGGAAGTCAGTCGCTGAGCATCACGACCAGCAACGATGCCACGGACGAGCCTGACGGCTCAATCACGGTGCTTGTGAGCAGCGGAAGCGGCTACACGGTCTCGACGAGCGCCAGCTCCGCCAGCGTCGCAGTGTCGGACGATGACGACGCTCCGCCTCCACCTGTGACGCCGGAGATCAGCATTAGCGCCGGTAGCGGTATCACGGAGGGTGACAACGCGAGCTTTACGCTGACCGCGAGTCCCGCACCGACGTCGGCGCTGACGGTGTCGGTGATGGTGTCGGAATCGGGCGACTTCGGTGTCACGACCGGTTCCCGAACGGTGACGATCCCGACGAGCGGGAGTCAGTCGCTGAGCATCACGACCAGCAACGACGCCACGGACGAGCCTGACGGCTCAATCACAGTGATCGTGAGCAGCGGAAGCGGCTACACGGTCTCGACGAGCGCCAGCTCTGCCAGCGTCGGTGTATCGGACGATGACGACGCTCCGCCGCCACCTCCGACGCCGGAGATCAGCATCAGCGCGGGCAGCGGTATCACCGAGGGCGGCAGCGCGAGCTTTACGCTGACCGCGAGTCCCGCACCGACGTCGGCGCTGACGGTTTCGGTGATGGTGTCGGAATCGGGCGACTTCGGCGTCACGACCGGCGCGCGAACGGTGACGATCCCGACGAGCGGAAGTCAGTCGCTGAGCATCACGACCAGCAACGACGCCACGGACGAGACTGACGGCTCAATCACAGTGATCGTGAGCAGCGGAAGCGGCTACACGGTCTCGACGAGCGCCAGCTCCGCCAGCGTCGGCGTGTCGGACGATGACGACGCTCCGCCGCCACCTCCGACGCCAATCTCGACCTCGACACCAACGTCGATCGCATCATGTGTTCCCCAGCACTTGCTCGATACCGTGCGCGGATATTATGACGCGAATCGCGACAAGGCACCGGGATTTGGGAAGAACTGGCAGCGAGTGCTCGTGGCGTTCGGCGACGTTCAGAATGCGGAGCTCACGCCATTCACGGCAGCCGAAGCCCTCGAGGGTGAAGGACGCTGGTCGGGCTGGAGACCGGTGCGAGTCGCCCTGGAGTGCATCGAGTCGGCATGAACCGAGCGACGAAACTGTCGCGATGTCATGCGACTCGCTGTTGAGCTGAGATCAGCTCAGACGATCGAGCTTGGCTGCGAGTCGTTCGACGTTGGTGAGGTACGCCACGACATCGTCGCGATCGAGCCATGCCTCGTAGAAATTGACGTGCAGTTCTCCCGCCAAGCCGAAATCGACTCGAACGTCTTGGTCTCCGGTCTCGCGCACTAACGTGCGGACAATTCGCCACAGCTCGCGGTGCCCGGTGTGAGGAATCCCACGAGACTCAGCGACCGCCTTGACAGCAGTCGCGGCGGCGCCCCAGCCTTTGTCGGATGCTTGGGTAAGGTCGCCCTCGTCCAGATGGAAGTAGGCCTTGCGCAGATAGCTGGCGCTGAGGTCGCTGTAGTGAGTCGCCTGTGCGGTGGTCATTGACTCAGCTTACCCACCCCGATCGGCGGTAACCTACTCGGAGAATGAGCGGAGAACGCATGGACACGCAACGCATTGACTCCAACGGAATCAGAATCAACGTCACCACCGATGGACCGTCCGACGGGCCGCCGGTGCTCCTGATTCACGGCTTTCCCGAGACCTCGTACGAGTGGCGACACCAGGTCCCCGCGCTTGTCGATGCGGGCTACCGCGTGATCGTCCCTGACACGCGTGGCTACGGCGACTCCGACAAGCCGCTGGGACCGGTCTCGCGGCACACTCTCGCTGCGGACATGGCTGGGGTGCTCGATCACTTCGATGTCGACGAGTGCGCCCTGATCGGCCACGACTGGGGCGGGATTATCGCCTTCAAGTTGCTGATCGACTGGCCCGAGCGCATCTCTCGGGCGGCCCTCCTGGACACGCTCTGCACGGTCTGGACGCCGGCCGCGATTCACGGCTTCTGGTTCAAGGCGCGACCGCTGCCCGAGCTCTTCTTCGCCGAGTACCACGAGCAGTTCATCGAGACGATCTTCACCGGCACCTCGAATCCTGAGTTGCCCGGCTGGCCGGCGTCGCCTTGGAACGTCGCGGGCCGACGACTGACTCAGAATCGGTGGGCCACGGACGAGGACGTCGAGGTCTACAAGCAGGCCTTCTCCGACCCCGGATCGCATGCCGCGGCGATCGCCTACTATCGACACGCGTTGGCCTTCCACCGGATGCGGCCCGATTCGCAGGTCGAGGGTGGATACCGCAGTGAACGTCTGACGAGCAGCCAGGTCGGAGAAGTCTGGCGGCACGGGCTCAACGATCATCCGTGGGGTCGGGAGTTCATGGAGTACGGGCCGGAGGATCGGCACAAGCGCTTCGACAAGCCGACCCTCTGGATGTATGGCAACGCCCGACTCGCGCCTGATGGAGCGCCTGGCGAAACGCCGTCGGGCAATCCGTTCTTCGACCAGTTCCCGATGTACTTCCCCGACTTGACCGCAGTCGGCGTGCCTGGGGCTGGCCACTTCTTCCCCGAGGAGGCGCCGGAGTTTACAAACAGGACGCTGCTTGAGTTCTTGCAGGGTGGGGAGGGACCCTCACCCTAACCCTCTCCCAAAGGGAGAGGGGATCAGACTTAAGCATCCCGAGAAGGGAGACAGGGAGAAGATTCATACTTCTCGCCCTGGGCGAGGGGATATGCCCCTGAATGTAGTGATGAAGGACTTAGGCGATGGCTACCAACGAATCCACGGAGCTTGCGATCAAGCTTCTGCGACAGCTGACTGATACCGTTGAGCAGCTCAGCGGAATCTCGGACGATGACCTGTCGTTCCCGACTGCGCATGGCTGCGCGATGAATGGTGGAGTGCAGCGACTGCTTGTCCACAATGCTGAACATGATCGCATGCACGCCGGCGCTGTCTCGACCGCTCGGTATACGGCCAAGCAGATGCAGGAGTCACCGCTGGCGCATCTCACCCGAGACCTGATCTTCCAGCGAGCCGAGCTGGTCGGACAGCTCCTGCACATGGACGACGCACTGCTCGACGCCAAAGCGCCCAACGACGAGTGGTCAATCCGCGAGCACGTCGAGCACGTGCTCTTCTGGGAGAACAACTCGATGTCGCAGGTCGCGTCGGAGATGAAGGCGCAAGCAGGCGCAGAAGCGGCAGGGAGCTGACTAGGGCGTGTTCACATGGATGCCGAGAACTCCTGCATGGCTATTCCGGATTCTCCGCTCCCCCTCACAGGGGAAGCTGACGAAGGCTGAGGAGGTCCCACTCCCCATTGGCTGACCTGTTTCGCGGTCGTCCGCAATGAACACCCCAGATGAACAACCCCTAGCCATCCTTGCAGATCTGTTGCCGGACTTCGGGATCGGATAGGTATTCGTTGAGCATGTCGCACGCAGTGTTGCCGTGCCGGTCTCGCAGGGCAAGATCAGCGCCGGCGTCGACCACATCTCCGACGTTGACGCTCGGCTCAGTAATGGAGCTCCGACTGATCCGCGGGTTGAGCGAGGCGCAGAGGGAGTCGTCGACTTCTTCTGGCTCCCGGATCGTCTGTTGTTGGATGTTTGACGTTGAATCCTGCTGGTGCGTGGGTACTTCGTCAGCACAAGCGAATAGCATCATTCCAACTGCGATTGACCAAGGAGCAGTTGCGAGTCGGAGCATGACGGAAGAACATCGCTGTCTGAGGCTGAACGGATTCGCCGCAAGGCGTACGGCCGGGCGGCGGATATCATGAAAGCGTTGTTGAGGAGGAATGGGTATGAGCGACCGATATGACGTTGCGGTCATTGGGCTTGGTGCGCAAGGATCGGCCGCCGCTTGGCGACTCGCCCTGCGCGGCCAGCGCGTGATCGGATTCGACCGTTTTCGACCGCCGCACACGTTCGGATCGACCCACGGCGACAGTCGCGGTATCCGCGAGGCCTACTACGAGGGTCCGTCGTACGTCCCGTTTGTGCGTCGCGCTTACGACCTCTGGGATGAGCTGTCGGCGGAGATTGACAAACCGCTGTTCACCCAGACGGGCGCGCTGTCGCTCGGTACTGAAGGCGCGAGTCTTGTCGAGGGCGTGCTGGCGAGCGCCCGTGAGCATGACATTGCGGTCGACGAGATGGATGCCTCAGACCTGCGCAGACGCTATCCCAGCATCGCCGCTACCGACGATCTTGTGGGCGTGCTCGAGCAGCGCGGCGGGATGATTGATATTGATACCGCGCTCAACGGACAGCTCGATCTCGCCGCACAGCACGGCGCTGAGTTGCACTTCGATGAACCGGTCGAGCGTTGGCTGCCGATCGACATGGACGACCTTGAGTCACCGGTTCGAATCCAGACCGCGCAGGGCGAGTACGAGGCGGATCGCATGGTCGTCACCGCCGGTGCGTGGAATGCTGGATTACTCGGCAAGCTCGATATGCCGTTGCGCGTAACCCGACAGGTGATGTTCTGGTTCGAGCCGCGGGCCAATCCCGAGGCGTTCGAGCTCGGCGCGCTGCCCTTCTGGATGTGGGAGCGTGGACCGCAGGACTTCGCCTACGGCTTCCCGAATGTCGGTAAGGGATTCAAGCTCGGTCACCACCAGCCGCTCGACGAGGTCGATCCATCGACGTATGACCGCACTGTCAACGCGGCCGATGAAGCGAACGTGCGCGACTGGCTCGAGCGCACCTTCCCCGATGTCGGCGGACCGATGCTGCGCGCCGAGACCTGTCTCTACACCAACACGCCCGATGCGCACTTCATCATCGACATCCATCCCAAGCGACCGAACATCGTGCTCTCGAGCTCGTGTTCGGGACACGGCTTCAAGTTTGCGCCGGCGATCGGCGAGGCCCTCGCTGACCTCAGCATCGACCGCGAATCGAGCCACGACCTGAGTCTCTTCCGAATCGACCGCTTCGTCCCGTCGGTCGCACAGCGAGGAGAGCATTCGGCGCAGCCAGCCGCAGGAGACTGAGACGATGGTGGCTCAACGGGTTGCGGTCGTCGGCGCTGGCGCGATCGGCTGCTACTACGGCATGCGGCTGGCCGAGGCGGGCCACGATGTCCGCTACATAATGCGACGCGACTACGACGCAGTGACCTCGCGCGGCCTGAATCTCTCGAGCCACCTCGGTGACCTGTCGCTCAAACCACGCATCGTCGAGCGCACGTCGGAGGCGCTGGCCTCGCATGGGACGGTCGATTGGGTCTTAGTCGGACTCAAGGCGACGGCGATTCCTGACATCCCCATGCTGGTCGGGCCGTTGTTGTCTGAGGGCACGCGGGTGCTCGCGATCATGAATGGGCTCACGGTCGACGACGAGATTGCGGCACAGTTGCCTGAGGGCACGCCGCTGTTCGGCGGACTCGGGTTCATCGGCGTGATCCGCGGTGAGCCCGGACAAATCATCCACCAGGAGTTCGGCGCGCTCAACATCGGACATCGCGGCGATGATCCCGCCGAACTCGCACGGGCGGAGGCGCTGTTCGAGGGCTCGGTCGTCGAAATCCGTCCCGAGCCGAGCCTGCTCAAGGCGCGGTGGGAGAAGCTGGGCTGGAACGTCCCCTTCAACGGGCTCTGCGTGATCGCGGGAGGCGTGGCGACGGATCAGGTGATTCACGATCCCGCGCTCAAAGAGGCAGCGCATCAGATCATGCGCGAGGTCGTCGCAGCAGGAAATGCCGATCTCGCAGCACACGGCGAGTCAGTCCGAATCGACGGTGACGAGCTCTGCCATCGCTATCTCAGCCAAACCGCCGGCATGGGTGCCTATCGGCCGAGCACCGTGATCGACTACAACGAAGGTCGACCGCTCGAGGTCGGCGCCATCTTTCAGCAACCAGTGGAGAGAGCTGGTGAGTTGGGAGTGACGTGTCCAATGATGTCAATGGTGTCGTCGTTGGTGGGGAAGTTGGAGAGGCCTAGATGAACCAGCCATTATCGAATGAGGACTTTGATGAGAGCGGGTCAGTGGGATCGGGTGAGGGGAAGCCAATGCCTTCCGGACCCTCATCAGAAACTGACCACGGAGCCAAGAGTCCTGAGGTGGGAAATCAGGCTAGAGCGAAATCGGAAACGTCCAAAGCAGCATTGCGAGCGTTGGAAGATTTTTCGCGAATAGACTTTCCGAACATACAAAGGACGGTCCATTCTGACGCACTGTTTCAGTTGCAGCAGAGCGTAATGTATGCGGCCAGAACACGATTCGAGATACCACCCTTGAAGGTACCAAGAATAGAGAACACGCGAATACTCACCGAAGAGATGCTAGAGGTCAACCGAGCTATCCTGCAATTTGAAGGTCAATACCGTCGTCAACTCGCCGACTTGGCTGAGGTGTTTCGAGGACTGCAAAAGCAATACATAGAACAGTGTCAGCGCGTATTCGAACGAATGGAAAACATGACGCCAGACCTGGCAAAGGGCCTAAGGATAATGGCGAAGCATGGATGGTTCTTGGATGATGAAATGCCGATTCATTACATTATGGAAGTCGCATATGCGGACGACGAAGACGTAAAGCAGAGTGACGAGCCCTCTATTGAACACTTTAGGAGCAGAATGTGGTCCATCGAGGCCCAAGTGAGTGGAGCCTACAAGAACAGAAGGCCCTTGCTGCAAGCTGCCTTCGGAGCGCATCGGAACGGTCTATACGAACTCTCAGTGCCACTGCTGCTGGCACAGGCGGACGGAGTGTTCTCCGAAGGGTTCGGAGGAAGCCCGTTCATGCGTAAGCCGCGTGAGAGCGCAAGGAGGAAGATTGCATCGGCCGCCCAGTCGAGATGGACCAAAGAAGTACTCCCGAGTGCTCTGCAGGCAGAGGCTGCTGTTTGGATGTCAGAAGACGAGAGAGGCAATTCCTTCTCCAATCTCAATCGACATCAAGTTCTTCATGGCGAGGTGGTCAACTATGGAACAGAGGTAAACAGTCTAAAGGCCGCGTCGCTACTAAACTATTTTGCGATGTTGGTGGAGACCTTTGGAGTCAACGACCAAGACACCGAAGTCCGGGGGGATTGAAGGATGATATGCGGTTCGGTGGCAGTTTCAGGCTGCTGAGCCAATGCGTTTGACTTGCACGTGATCTGACTTCAGGCGCATCTGGGCTAGGTCGTAGGAGGCTTGCATCCTCATCCACACGTCGGCGGTGCGGCCGAAGGGTTGTTCGAGGCGGATCCGCCAAGTCCGCGTTGATCGTGCCATGTCCTTCGCAGAGCGCTGCGAAGTAGGCGTCGTCGATTTCCAAATGGGCTGCCGCTTCGGAAACCGAAAGGTTAAGCGGCTTCAGGCAGATCAAGAGAATCGACTCTCCTGGATGCGGTGGATTCTTCATCGGCATCGTCAGGCGGCGCGTTCGACTCGCTTAATCTCACAGGCCGTCGTCCGGGCTTGTGCTAGATCGTATGCGTTCTGGACGCGTAGCCAGGTTTCTGCGGTGCTTCCGAAGGCCATTTCGAAACGGATTGCTAGGTCCGCCGTGATTGGTGCCTCGCAGGCGCAAACGGCGGCCAATACCGTCTCCTCGACCTGCAAATGCGCCGCAGCTTCGGCGATCGTCAGTCCCGGATACTCGATGCAGTCCTCTCGGATCGTCTCGCCTGGGTGGCACGGATTCTTCATCGACATGACGGACTTCTCAGTAGTAGTCTACACAATCTACGTCGGTTGGTTGTCCATGTTCGAATCGGTACACGATCCGCTAGTTTCGCGAAACCGTGACAATGCAGAACACCACTCGTTTTGTGCAGCAAACTGTGACTCTGCTGTGTTCCAATGCAACGGACGCGGACTTGTGCTCGGTAGTGCTATCAGTTCAGTATTCGTCTCCGGAAACACTCTCCGAAACTCTCGGAGTCGCCTTCCGTTGAGTAGTATCGGAAATGGCCCTCTGGATTGTAGCAGATCGTCGATCTCATTTGCTACGGTATCGTGTATCTTGTCGTCTCCTGACCCTTCGCGTCGCACGTGCTTGTAGAGGTCCCAGATTGCGATTTGTTTCAACTTGACTTGCTCGACACGTAGCTCATAGGCAGCGTTCGCGTCCGTGACGATGTTGCAGTGTTGCATGACTCGCCAGAACCAGTTTTGGCGGTGGGCGTAGTACTGTTGCATCTTGAGCGATTGTACGCTCGGGAACGATCCCAGGATGAAGGCTCGGATTGGGCCGTCGGGCAGGATCGGTGGCAGACCAGTGAGGAGTGGTTCGGTAGGGATAGGGAGTCCCCCTCTGCCTTCGGCATCTCACCCCAGAGGGGGGAGAGTGAAGATGGTTGAGCGACATCTCATCGCGACAGGGAGGAGTGGACCCTCACCTGGGCCCTCAGGGAGAGGGTATCGGATACTCGCTCTCCGCCTCGGAGGGGGCTGGGGTCATGGTTCCCGCTACTTCGGAGACCTTTGGATAACTCAGTTTCCCGTCCCCGCCCCCGAGCGGGGACCCGCTTTGGCAAATCCCAGGCTGCTCGAATAGGTCCCGGTTGACCAGATACCGGCGACAAACATGGCCGCCGGTAAGAAGCCAGGGAAGGAGCAGGCCCCCGCTCGGAGGCGGGGGCGGTTGAGGGGTAATTCAAAGGTCTCCTACTTCGCGGGAAAGACTGGTTCGCCGCCGATGATTCCCGCTGCTTCCATTTCTTGGAGGTCTGCGGCGCTGAAGCCGAGATCGTCGGAGAGGACCTCAGACGTGTGCTCTCCGAGCAGTGGCGCGCGGACCAGGGGAACATCGCTCTTCGACATTCGTGGCGCCCAGCCGAGCAACCGAATGTTGCCGTGAGCCGGGTGCTCGAGTTCGTGGACGAATCCCCGTTCCTCAAAGTGTGGGTTGTGGAAGAGGTCGTAGGTGTCGAGCACCGCCGAGCAGGGCACGCCGGCCGCGCCGAGCTCATCCATCGCTTCCCACTTGGTACGTTGCATTGTCCACTTCGAGATTTCCGCGTAGAGCTCCTTGCCGTTCTCGTTGCGTTTCCACATGTCTTCGAAGCGCGGGTCGACGAGGAGTTCCGGCCGATCGATCGCTGCGCAGAGGGTGTCCCACATCCGACTGGTCACGACCATGATGTAGACCCAGTCGTTGTTGCCGCCGCGCGCCTCGCTCTCGGGGGTCGATTTGCTCGGATAGAGGTCAGTCGGCGCGCCCGCAGCATTACCGCGACGCGGCGCGACCTTCTCGCCCCATTCGGAGTAGGCGATCCGCGTTCGCATGAAGTAGGTCATCGCCTCCTGCATCGTGATCTCGATGAACTGGCCTTCGCCGGTCCGCTGTCGCTGGACATAAGCTGCCGTGATCGCGAGAGCGAGCTCGACTCCGGTGCCAGAGTCTCCGACCGTGGAGCCGGGCAGCATCGGTGGGCCGTCAGACTCGCCGGTGACCGAGAAGGCGCCCGCGGCCGACTGCGCGATCATGTCGAAGCACTTGTAGTCAGCCCACGGGCCCGACAGTCCGAATCCCTTGAGTCGACCGTAGATGATGGCCGGATTGACCTCTTTCATCACCTCGTAGGTGAGATTCAGTCGCTCCATCACGCCTGGTCCGTAGTTCTCGACGAAGACGTCGTAATGGGGAAGCATCTCGAGCAGCAGCTCGCGGCCTTTGGGTTCTTGCAGGTTGATCGTGACCGAGCGCTTGTTGGAGTTCCAGTTGATGAAGTACGGTGAGTTCAGGGTCCCCGTGCGCACGCCGCGCCCTGGATCGCCGACGCCGGGCTGTTCCACCTTGACGACATCCGCGCCCAGCCAGGCCAAGGCTTGCGTGCAGGACGTGCCTGCCTCGTATTGGGTCATGTCTAGGATGCGCATTCCATCGAGTGCCGGCATTGCGAGGCTCCCTCCACTGTCCGCCTCATCTCGATGGCGAACATTCAATCGTCCTGTCAGCATCATAGTCAACCACGCGGTCTGCCGCAGTGAACCTATTCGAGGCAGTCGCGCAACCTCTCGACCAGCTCGTCGACACCATTGAGACTGGCCTCGACAATTTCGGCCGGCATTAGGCCTTCATAGAAGTTTTGATGCAGGGCATTCGCCGATCCGAACAAGATGGGCAACTGTTGGTCGCCAGTTTCTTCAGTCAGCCCAGCGATAGCGCGAAAGAGATCGCCGTGAGACCGATGTCTCCAGCCGCGTTCTTCGGCGATCGCCTTGACCATCTGGGCGGTAGCACCCCAGCCTTTCTCTGAGGCTTGCAACAGGTCGCCCTCGGCGAGATATGCGCGTGCCTTGATGAGGAATTGGTCGGACGTGTCGGTGTGGAAATCGGTGCGAGTCGTCATTAGATTGGCCCTTTCGATTCTGCTGAGCGCCGTTAGTCGAGAAACGAACGCAGCTTCCCAACGATCTCGTCGACATCATTGAGGCTGTCTTCGACAAAGTCCGCTTCCATTAGACCCTCATAGAAATTCTGATGGAGATCGCGAGCTGATCGGAACAGGTTTCGTAGCCGTAAGTCTCCGGTTTCAGCAACGAGGCGACTGATCGCTCGATACAGGTCACCATGGGATTTATGGCTCCAGCCGCGTTCCTCGGCGATCGCCTTGATCATCTGTGCCGTGGCGCCCCAGCCTTTCTCTGAGGCTTGCAACAGGTCACCCTCGGCGAGATATGCGCGCGCCTTGAGCAGGAATTGGTCGGACGTGTCGGTGTGGAAATCAGAGCGAGTCGTCATTAGATTGGCCCTTTCGATTCTGCTGAGCGCCGCTAGTCGAGGAACGAGCGCAGCTTCCCAACGATCTCGTCGACATCATTGAGGCTGTCTTCGACAAAGTCCGCTTCCATCAGCCCCTCATAGAAATTCTGATGGAGATCGCGAGCTGATCGGAACAGGTTTCGTAGCCGTAAGTCTCCGGTTTCAGCAACGAGGCGACTGATCGCTCGATACAGGTCACCGTGCGACTTGTGCCTCCAGCCGCGTTCTGCGGCGATCGCCTTGATCATCTGTGCCGTGGCGCCCCAGCCTTTCTCTGAGGCTTGCAACAAGTCGCCCTCGGCGAGATACGCGCGTGCCTTGATGAGGAATTGGTCGGACGTGTCGGTGTGGAAATTGGTGCGCGTCGTCATTAGGTTGGTCCTCTCGATTCTGCTGAGCTCCGCTAGTCGAGAAACGAACGCAGCTTCCCAACGAGCTCGTCAACGTCTCTGAGTCTCTGTTCGACGAATGCTGCCGACATCAGGCCCTCATAGAAATTCTGATGGAGATCGCGAGCTGAACTGAACAGAATGCCGAGCCGTTCGTCCCCGGTCTCTTCCGTCAGTCGATCGATGGCGCGATACAGGTCACCGTGCGACTTGTGCCTCCAACCGCGTTCTTCGGCGATCGCCTTGATCATCTGCGCGGTGGCGCCCCAGCCTTTCTCCGATGCTTGCAACAGGTCGCCGTCGGCGAGGTACGCGCGCGCCTTGATGAGAAATTGATCGGACGTGTCGGTGTGGAACGTGCTTCGGGTAGTCATGACCCAAGTATACTGTAACTTAGAACAAAACAACCAATGTTTTGTATCGAGAACGGCGTTACCGCCTGTTACGCCCCACCCATTGCGGTCGCGATCCCGGGGTATTGGTCATACCGATGTTGACTGGTTCCTATCGCGGCTTCCAACGACTCCCGACTGAGCACCGTGGGCACCCGACGCCAATGCTTGCTTAGCGCTCGCAGATTGAATGCCACCGCGAGCAATGACCACTCCGCCTGCACCGACTCATAGCCCCGCAACAGGAACCGACGCCCGCCTTGTCGTTCCTTGATGATCGAGAACACGGGCTCGATCAATCCTGGCCGCAGACGCAGCGCCTCTTGTGCCTGATCCGAGCGCATCCAGTCTCGGTGCGCCTCGAGCGCCTCTGCGTCGTCCGAGATCGTGATCGTCCGACCGAAACGACTCGTCGTACAGACATTGAACGCTGAACATGCCTGACACGTGTCCGCGTCGGCGCGATAGATTCTCGCTGGCGTGTTCCGCGTGTACTTGCGCTGCCGACGCGCCAGCGACTGACCCTGCGGACAGATGTATCGATCGTTGTCCTCGTCGTAGAGGAAGTGTCGCCAGTGGTACGGTTGGTCCTTGAACTCGCGCACTTCTGGCACGGCGACCGGGACGTCCTTCGACCGCAACTGCCCGAGCGCGTCCGCAGCGAAGTAGCCCGCGTCGGCGACCGTCATCTCCGACTGCGCGCCGTTCTCCGCTGCGGCCTCGACCATGCGCGGGAGCTCGCCGCTGTCGACCGCGCTCTGCGACACTTCCGCCGCGACCAGGAGCAGTGCACAGTCGCCCTCGTCGTCGAGACGCACGGAGACCGCTTGCGCGTTGTAGCCCGTCAGCGATCCGCCGTGCGCCCGACGCATCAGCCGCGCGTCCGCGTCGACCAGACTGACGAATCGCTGGCCCGAGCGTCGCAACTGATCCTGCGCCATCCGCACTCGATCGCGCAGCATGCGGGCCTCGTTGAGCTGGTTTGTGATTCGCTTGGGCGCGTTCGCGTTGCCGATCTCGTGGATGCGCTCCATCTCCTCAATCTGATCGACCGTGCGCTTCTCGATGTTGTCGAGCTGGCGTTTGGTGTAGGTCCAGCGATTGGCCGCGGCCGAGGCGATTTTGGTGCCGTCGACCGCTTGTAGGCCCCAGTCGACGAGGTTGAGCTCGGCTGCGGTGCGCACGGTCAGGGGGAGGAGCATGCGCATCGCCTCGCGGTGGGCGTGGTAGAAGCGCCAGAGCGTGTTGTGGTCGGGTTGCTGTCCGCCCGAGAGCCAGAGGAAGGGCAACTGTTCGCGGCAGGCGACCTCGAGCTTGCGGGCGGAGCGCACGCCGGTCATGAATCCGTAAATCCACACGCCGAGCATGGCGCGGGGATGGTAGGCAGCGGAGCCGTTCGGTCGGGGGTCGAGCTCGACGCCGAGTTCCAGCCACTCGCGTCGGGAGAGGGCGTCGACGAACGCACCTACGACACGGGCGGGGTGGTCATCGGCGATCAGTTCGTCGAGGGACGGCGGCATGAGCCAGCCTTGGTCACGGTTGAATTCACGCCAGGGCAACGTGGGCCTCCTGAGTCGACTGTGGGTTCTGGCGACATAGCGTACCAAGGCCCCAACTTATGGCGAGCCCTTGCCCCTTCCCCTCCCCCGTCCCCGACTTGATCGGGGACCCGCTCGGCTCCCCCGCGCCTGCTTGCCCAACCCGAGGCACATCGTGCCGCATCCCTGACGCCCACTTGCCCATCCCCCGTGCCCATTCCCCATCCCCCGCGTCCATTTCCATCCCCCGCTTCACGCGGGGGTCCGCTCGGCGTCCCCGCTTCCCTTCCTTCCCCAATGTTCCCGCGCCGTTCCCCATCCCCCGCTTTACGCGGGGGTCTGTTCCCCTGCCTCGATGGTCGAAGCGCTCCCTATGAGAGTGTCTCACTTGGCGGCCGTGGCAACGCTCGTCGCGCTGCTCGGCGCGATGTTCGTGGCCATGGGGTCGGTGAGTGCTGCGGACTGTACCGCAAACCCAGACATCACTCTCGGGGTCGGGGACACTTGCACAATCACGCACAAGAGCCCTGACGGCCTCGCTACCTCGACCACAGCATCATCGGACAACACCGCTGCTGTTGCGGACCCGACGGTTAGCTCAAGCAATGCCACTGCAGGCATGATCACCATTGATGGTACTGCCGTCGGTTCAGCCACAGTTACGGTCTCGATCCTCGATACCAAGGGAACTGGCGACACCGCTGACGATACGACCGAAATGGTGAAGTACGACGTCACGGTCGCTGGCTTCGGCATCAAGAGTCTTGCGGTCAAAGGCGACAACGACAGAGTTGTCAGCGCTGGCCCAAAGATGACCGTTGTGGCGACGCTCCGCTCTGCCACAGCCAGTGAGTCGAAGGTTCGACTGACGGTTCCAACTACCGGTCTATCAATTGAGACCGACTCAGCCCTAGGTACGACCTCGCAATCACATACGCAGACAGTCGGCAACAGTGGTGGAACCGCCATGTTGGAGTTCGTCGTAAACACAGCGGGCGCTCCTACCGGAACGTACACTTTGACATTCACGGCCGATAACGACGGTATGTTCGGCACTACGTCGTCAAACCCGATCGCTGCAAACGACCCCGAGAATGAGTCCCCGGCTGAAAGGACGACCCGCTTGGAGAACAGCAAGCAGGACACTCAGACGCTCGAGATCACCATCGGAGATCCAGGCACTGGCTTGACCAGCGCAACGCTTTCTTTGGGCAACAGTGCTGAAGACAAGCCGTACACGGCTGATAACGAAGCGGTTGCTGAAACTGGCACAGCGCCAGCCGCTACGGGAGATGGAATCAATCTGGTGATCGAGGCGTTCGACTCCTTGGGTGGCAAGTCCAACGCAGCTGTGGTGGACCAGGTCATTGTGATCGCACCTGGTGGAGAGGTCAGTGCAGGCACAGGCAACACTGCAACGGTTGCCAGCAACCAGAGCGGCGCAACTTTCACCGAAAATACCGCCAATGACAACCCTGCTGACAATGTGGGCTCTCGAATGGTCATCAATGTGAAGAAGGCTGGTGGTAACAGCGCAAAGCCTGGCATGGTCACGGTCTACGCGATTGTCAGTGGCTCTGGCGGTGCGGCAACCACAGACCCTGTGACATTGAACTTCTCAGGCAAGACGTCCTCCATCTCCATTGGCGAGGCCACGGACACGCTTCGCAGCGTGAATGTTGACGGCGATGATGCCAACGACACCGTTGAGCCGGCGGAGTACGACTCGATCACGCTCGCCGTCACTGGCGCCGATGACGGTGGCATCGCCAACGACCCGGGTGAGGGCTTCAACATCACGATTACCGGCCCAGATAGTAATCGCGTCAACTCGAACAAGATCGAAGCGATGCTCGCCACTGCGTACGCCGGTGGTAAGCGTGACCTGACCCTGACTGGTAAGGGTGCGCCTGGCGCAGCTCTGATGGCTGGCGAGTACACCGTCATGCTGAAGAAGGGCTCGTTGGAAGCCTCTGCAATGTTCTCTGTTGCGGGTAGCGCCTCTGACGTTATGGTCAGCGCAAATGAAACGACCAGCGACACCATTGGCGACGTGATTACAGTGACAGCTGAAATCACCGACGCTGACGGCAACCCGGTCTCGGATGGTACGAGTGTGCAGTTTGATGTCTCCTCGAACACCGGACTTGCTGCTATTGGTACGGGTCACATGGGCAAGGACACCAAGGATGGCATGGCCTCGGTCAAGTATGCCGTGGTTGGTGCTGGACACTCTGTCGTTAGTGCGACTGCTGGTGGCGCGACTGGTGTGATTGTCATCGACAGCACTGCGGGCATGGTCGAAGAGGAAGCGATGCCTGAGGAGGAGGCCTCGGTCTCTTGCTTGAGTGAGCTCTCGGGCTTTGCTACTTGGAGCTGTGGTGTTGAGGCTGACGCCTCTGCGATCTTTGACATGGTCACGGGTCGTGGCGTGAGTGCGATTCATCTGTGGAATGGCTCCACGTGGGTGCGTTACTCAGTCGTTGACGATGCCATGGTGCCGGGCTCGAGTGACTTCATGGTCACCGAGAACGACATCCTCTACATCAGCAACTAGGGACTAGCGTCCGCTCCCCTCGCGTGTCGAGGGGAGCGGCGACCCCAAGCGGGTCCCCGATCAAGTCGGGGACTGGGAACGAAAGGATGCTGAGATGAAACAGCACAGACTGATGACGAGGGTTGTCGGAGTGGCGCTCGGGCTTGCCGTTGCTATTGCAACGTTGAGTCTCGCTAGCGCGCAGCAAGAGCCTCCGCATAGGTTCTACGGACATGGTGCTACTGCCGGTGACACTATTGGTGTCCACATGAACAATGATGAACTGACGCTCATCGCGTCGGCGACTGTTGACGAGAACGGTTCTTGGTACATCGACGTTGACCGCGATGAGGCTGAGGACGTTGTGTTCTCGATCAACGGTGCGGTTGCTGACTCTGAGGTGACGTCGCAGGGTGCCGGTCAGGATGCCGTGACGCTTACCGCCATGGCCATGGAGGATGACTCCATGATGGACGAGGGTGATGACGGCGAGATGTCCGAAGACGACGAAACCATGATGGAGGATGACGGCGAGATGTCCGAAGACGGCGACTCCATGATGGACGAGGACTCGATGGACGAAGACGGCCACATGGAGGACTCGATGGCTGACACTGGCTACCCGGCGACGGGTTCCGGTGGTTTGGCTAGCGACAGTGGCGTTTCGGCGGGCCTGGTGGGTCTGTTGATTGCGCTGGGAGCAGCGGCGATCGCTGGGATTGGCGTTCGTCGGGTTCGCAATCGGGCGTAGTTGCTCGTAATCCCAGAGGGGCCCTCACCCTAACCCTCTCCCTCGGGGAGAGGGGATCAGAATGGGGAGGGATCGGAGCCCCGAGCAGGTCCCCGATCAAGTCGGGGACTGGAACAAGAGGTGGGGTCGCAAGGCCCCGCCTCTTGTCGTTTGTGCGGCCGGAGCAGGTCCCCGATCGAGTCGGGGACTGGGAAGTGGGTGTCGGCTGGGGCTAAAGTGGGTCCCCGATCACGTTGGGGACTGAGGGAATGGGTGGCGGCGTGGCCAAAGCGGGTCCCCGCTCGGGGGCGGGGACGGGGATTGGAGCGCGGGTAGGGCGGTGCTTGGGTGCTGTCTGGCCACTCTTGCGCGTTGATTGGCGGTGCTTGGGTGCTGTCTGACCACTCTTGCGCGTTGATTGACGGTGCTTGAGTGCTGTCTGAGGGGCGATCTGACTTTTGAGACAGTCTCAGTGGGTAGTTCTTCTTGTTTGCGGTGGACGCTTTAGACTTTGTTCATGACCTCTACGAGCCACATCCTCACTGACGAACTTTCTGCAATCGACTGGTGCTATGAGCAGGGTTGGACTGATGGGCTTCCCGTTGTTCCTCCTGCCCGTGAGCGGGTTGAGCGATTTCTGATGGCCGCTGGTCGGCCTCCTGAGGAGGTTGTCGCCCGACATCCCGCCACGGGACGCGAGTGCAGTGTCCAGTCCGCTGCGATTAACGCGGTGATGGCTGGGTGTCTGCCGCAGTACTTCCCGACGGTGTTGGCCGCTCTTGAGGCGCTCAACGAGGATGCTTACAACTTCCATGGCTCCACCGCGAGCACTGGTGGGTCGGCGCCTGTTGTGGTTGTCTCGGGCGACATCCGCGATGAAATCGGGATGAACGCGTCGGTGAACGTGTTCGGTCCTGGCAATCGCGCGAATGCGACCATCGGCCGCGCTATCCGACTCGTGATCATGAACGTCTTCCAGATGATCCCTGGCGTGTCCGACCGCTCCACGACCGGCTGGCCTGGCAAGTATGCCTGCTGCATCGCCGAGAACATCCTCAACAGTCCTTGGGAGCCGCTGCATGAGTCGCTCGGATTCCCGCCCGAGGTCTCGACCGCGACCGTGTTTGCCGGCTCGGGCTTCTACAACATCGAGAACCACTACACCTCCGACCCCGAGCGGCTGCTCGACACGTTCGCAGATGCGATGGGATCGCTCGGCGCGCTGACGGATGGACAATCGCTGGTCGTGATGTCGCCCGAGCACGCCGAAATTGCGGCATCGACCGGGATGTCCAAGCAGGACGTGCAGGCGTATCTCTTCGACCACGCCAGCCGCGATCCCGACGAGATGCTCAGCAAAGGCAAATGGCCGTCGGGAGCCGTGCTGGACGGACTCTCGGAGGGTCAGGGCGGACATGATCGAACAAAAGGCCAATTTCGCCGAGGTCGCAGCCCGGAGGACATTTTGATTGTCGTTGCTGGCGGTGAAGCGGGCGGACACTCCGCGTTCCTGCCATCCTGGAGTCGCGGCCGCAACTCGCTCTACCAAACCAAGGCGATCGGCGTTTGCCTCGACTGCTGAATGTCTAGACGGAGACTGCGATGCCACTCGAAATCCTCGACCCGACCGGAGATCCCGTACCGACCGGCTTCACCGCCGCACCGCGACTAACCACGGTCGACGGCCTACGCATCGGCCTGTTCTCGAACGGCAAGGTCAACGCCGACAAGCTCCTGCGATACACGGCTGAGGTCTTCGAGCGCGAAGCGGGCTGCAGCATCGTAATCGACTCTGGTAAGCGCAACGCCAGTCGTATTGCCGACCCGCAGGTGCTCGAAAGAATCGCCAACGATGTGGATTTCCTGATCACCGCGGTCGGCGATTGAGGATCCTGCTCGACGTGCAGTGTGCACGACGGCATCACCTTCGAGCAGACCGGCAAGCCGGGGCTCGTCCTCTGCACGCACCCGTTCGACCCGACCGGTCGGATGATCGCGAAGACGCTCGGTCTGCCGGACTTCCGCTACGCCCTCGTTGACCACCCAATCGGCAGCGCGGACAGAGAGGGTCTCGAGGCGCGAGCTCTGGAGGCATATCACCAAGGTCGCGCCATTCTTCTTGGTGCGTGAACCGGTGATCGGTGGGGTTTGCGGACTGCTCTCCTATGATCACATCCACCAGAAGGGGGGGCTTTGCACTTTACCCAAGGAGAGCGGATCAGAGGAGGAAGGCTCTTTTCTCTCGGACGGTGAGGGGAGCGGCGGTGGTGGGCTGACTGTTACTCGGGGCCGATTAGCTCTCGGCCGATGAGCATTCTTCGTACTTCGGATGTGCCTGCTCCGATTTCGAGGAGCTTGGCGTCTCTCACGTAGCGGGCTACCCGACTCTCGCTCATGTAGCCGTAGCCTCCGTGGATTTGCACTGCTTTGTCTGCCACCCGACTTGACATCTCGGCTGAGTAGAGGATTGCGGCCGCAGCTTCCTTGTTGCTTCGGACTCCGCTCGCGGCCGCGTTCTCGACGAGATGCGCGGTCCGATAGACCAGCCAGCGTGCGGCCTCGAGCTCCGTGTACATGTCGGCGAGCATCGCCTGGATGAGCTGGAAGTCGCCGATTCTCTGTCCGAACTGCCTGCGATTGCGCGCGTACGACACCGCCTCGTCGAGCGCTGCCTGGGCGATTCCCAAGGGCTCGCCGGCGAGGAATGCGCGCTCGACCGCCAGACCCTGCATCATCACGCCAGCGCCCTGACCCTCGCCGCGGAGCACGTTGGAGGCCGGCACGATGCAGTCCTCGAGAATGAGCTCCGCCGTTGGCGATCCGCGATGGCCCACCTTGTCCAGATGCTGCCCGACCGCGAATCCCTCGAAGCCTGACTCGACGATGAATGCCGTCACTCCGCGTGAGCCCGCGTCGGGATCGGTTTTCGCGTACATCACCAGAGTGTCCGCCACCGAACCATTAGTGATGAACATCTTTGACCCATTGAGCCGATAGACATCGCCGTCGCGCACGGCGGTCATCCGAATGCCCATCGCGTCTGAGCCGGCCTCGGGCTCGGTTAGCGCCAGTGCGCCGATCTGCGTGCCGTCGCAGAGGCCAGGCAGGTACTGTTCCTTCTGCGCGTCTGATGCATTCGCGGCAATGTTGTTCGCGCAGAGATTCGCGTGCGCTCCGTACGACAGCGCAATCGACGCTGAGGCTCGGGCAATCTCTTCGGTCGCGATGACGCCAGCGAGAAGCCCTGCGTCGGAGCCGCCGTAGCGCTCGGGAATTGTCACACCCAGCAGTCCGAGATCGCCCAGCATCGGCCAGAGCTGCGGCGGGAACCAGTCCTCGCGGTCGATCTCATCCGCAATCGGGTCGATCTCAGCGCGAGCAAAATCGCGCACGGTCGATTGCAACAGTCGCTGAGCTTCGGTCAGTTCAATCATGTCTGCATCTTATCGCGCCTGAGCGCTGGCTATTGCTCCTCGTATGTCGCCGGTTCACGAGGCAGGCTGGACCCCACTTTGAGTTCTCGCGTTCTGTAGATGGCTTCTGATCGATGAAGTGCGCTCGGCGCTCTCGGATAATCGTCGGGTCGACGGTGATCGGAGTACTCCCGATCAGCGTTAGCCTGTGGCCATGCCGACGATTACCACCGACCGACTGCATCTCTTTGCTGATGCCCTTGCCTCTGCGCAGGGCGATCTTGTCGAGCTTTCCTCTTGGGATGACCTGTGGGGGTTTGCCGATTCCATCTCGGACGAGACGCCGGTTGTCTCGCCTGCGGCGTTTGCGCGACTGCAACGCGGCGACCTGCCCGACGCTGAGGATCCGCTCCGCTCAATCGCAGACCGCGCTGTGGGCATCACTCGCGCCGAGTTGGCGGTTGCTGAGACCGGCTCTGTCTTGCTGGTCGAGCCTGCGCCGATCGACCGTGCGGTGTCACTGCTCACTCGGCACCTGATCGTCGGCGTCGCTGAGGCTGACATCGTGGACGATCTCGCCGACGGTTTCCGCTGGCTCGTCCGACAGCCTCGTGCTGCCGCATATGCGACGTTCGTCACCGGACCCTCGCGCACTGCCGACATCGAGCGTTCACTCACCATCGGTGTGCAGGGACCGAGCAGACTCACCGTGGCGGTGCTTCGATGAGTGCCTCGACCGCACCTTTCAAGGTTCGCTACCGACGCTCGGTCACCGATCCCGATCTCAAACCTCGATTGCTCGATTTCCAGCGCTCCTGGCGGGAAAGCCGCGACGCGCAGGTCCGACGTCTGGAGCAATGCACGGAGCAGTCGTTCGACGAGCTGCGTCACGAGTTCGCAGCTGTCAAGGACGCTACGCTCGAGCGTCTCGACGACTACATCGCCGAGTTCCGCGCCAATGCGGAAGCGGCGGGCGCCACGGTGGTCGAGCTCAGTACGGCTGAAGAAGCGGTGCAGTACATCGCCGACGTCTGCAAGTCGCGTGGGATTGACCTCGTCGTCAAGAGCAAATCGATGGTCTCCGAAGAGATCGAGCTGAACCACGAGCTCGAGCAGCGCGGGATCACCGCGATTGAGACCGACCTCGGCGAATGGCTCCTCCAACTGGCAGAGGAACGTCCCTCGCACTTGGTCATGCCGGCGATCCACCAGAAACGACAGTATGTCGCTGAGGTGCTCGGGGAGGAACTGGAGCGCGAGTTCGACCCCGACGATATTCCTGCGATGGTTGCCTCGGCGCGTGGCGGACTGCGCCGACACTACCTCGCCGCGGGTGCCGGGCTGACGGGCGCGAATGCGCTCGTCGCCGAGACCGGCAGCATCATGGTCGTCACGAACGAGGGCAACATGCGACTCGCTACGTCGCTGCCCGATGTGCACTTTGTCACCGCTGGTATCGAGAAGCTGATTCCCACCTGGTCGGATGCGGAGCGTCAACTGCAACTGCTGCCTCGATCTGCGACCGCTCAGACACTGAGCACGTACACCACCTGCATCACTGGCGCTCAACCGGGCAAAGAGATGCACATCATCCTGCTCGACAATGGTCGTCGCGCGATGCGAGAGGCCGACACGATCGGCGATGCCCTGCGCTGCATCCGCTGTGGTGCCTGCGCGAATGTCTGTCCGCCTTATCAGGTAGTCGGGGGGCACACCTTCGGACACATCTACACCGGCGCGATCGGACTGGTGAACACGACCTTCCACCACAGCCTCGCGGATGCCGCGGGCCCGCAGGGGCTCTGTGTCTCATGCGGCGCCTGCGAGGCGGTCTGCCCGGTCGCCATCCCGCTGCCGAAGCAGATTCTCGAGGTCCGTCATCGCGCCCACGAGGCAGGACATGCGCCTCGCTGGGAGCGGGCGGCGCTCAAGGTGTGGGCCGATCGTGGTCTGTACGACTTGGCAATGCGACTCGGCGCGGCCGGCTCGCGGTTGGCGGAAGCGGTGGGACTGAGCCATCGTGGCCACCTGCGTCTGCCGCTGCCCGGTCGTCTGAGTTGGCGCAGTATTCCGCTGATCCCGCCGAGGACTGGCGAGGAGCTGATCGCGCGTCGGCGTGGTGCTGGCGGGGACCCTCACCCTAACCCTCTCCCAGAGGGAGAGGGGCTCAGAAGTGAGGATCACTCGCCGCTAGGGGAGAGAAAGATCCGATCCCCTCTCCCCTTTGGGGAGAGGGTTAGGGTGAGGGGCTCCTCTGTTGACTTGTTCACGCAATGCCTGGCTAAACGTTTGCTGCCGGACACGGTTGACGCGGCCGCGCGTTTGATTGAGGCAGGCGATCGCGAGGTGCGGGTGCCGGCCGACCAACATTGCTGTGGGCTTCCAGCATTCGATGCTGGCGACTGGGACACTGCCAGGACGATGGCGCGTCAGACGATTGAGGCGTTGGAGCGAAGTGATCATCCGATCGTCACTCCTGCCACGAGCTGCGTGATCTCCATGCGCGACCACTGGTCACAACTCTTCCGAGACGAACCGGAGTGGCTCGAGCGAGCTAACGCCGTGAGCGGTCGAGTTCATGACCTCGCGGAGTGGCTCGAAGGACCGGGACGCCTCCCGGACGGCTCGCTCCAGGCGGAAGTCGGAGGCTCGTGGACCGCGCACCGATTCTGCCAGGCGTCCAACCGCGACGATCCCGGCGCTCGCATTGACCTTCTGGTCGAGCGTCTGACGGGCGAGGAGTCGCTTCCGCTTGCGGAAGCGGAGGTCTGCTGCGGATTCGGCGGGATGACGTCTCTGGCAGCGCCCGAGGTCGGACAAGGCATCCTCGAGCGCAAGCTTGACTGCGTTGCCGCGACGGGTTGCGACACGTTGCTCACCAACAATCCCGGTTGCGTGCTCCACATCCGAGCGGGCGCAGTCGCCAGCGACGCCAACCACGAGACGCTGCACTACGCCGAGTTCCTCGCTGCGCGACTGCCTAAGCCCGAGTCAGACAAGAATCGCTGAGGTCGTCATGCCAAACGTGATCGATGTCCACGTCCACCTCTGTCGGACGCCTGAGCAGGAGGCGATCGTCTTCCCACGACGAGGTCTGCCGCTCGAGTGGCGATGGGCCAACGGTGTCGCTTGCGGCGAGTACATGACACGCAACAATGTTGAAGCGATCGTTGGTCTTAACTACATGGTCGTGCCAGAGATGTTTGAGCAGCAACGAGCACGCCGGCCCGATGTGTCGGACGCGGAGATTGTTCATACGTTGCACCAACGGGTGCGCGACTTCAATACTTGGACGTTGGAACGTCAGCAAGCCGACCCGCGGATCTGCACGTTCCTCTGCTGCGATATCGGCACCTGGTTCGAGACTGATCTTCTGATGGAAGAGTTGGAACGTGGCGTCGCAATGGGTGCGAGAGGTGTGAAGATGCATCCCGGTCTCGGTCGGTACTTTCCCGCCGACGAACGTATGATGCCGCTCTACGCCCGACTAGAAGAGTTAGGTCTGCCGATCCTCAGCGACACCGGAGCGCTCCGCGGAGGGCCAGGCGACGACATCTACGGAATGCCCGACCACTTCATCCCGGTCTTCGAACGCTTTCCTCGATTGCAGTTCATCATGGCGCACATGCCAGGCGCGTATTGGGATCAACGTATCGATATCGCGAAGCGATTTCCTCAAGTATTATTCGACACTGCCGGCGGCTTCAACGACGGTCACTTCACATGTCGTGACGGTCGCCGAGCCTGCGCTCTTGAGGACGCGGCGCGGTTGATCCGTACGCTCGGTGTGGAGCGTGTGCTGTTCGGTTCAGACGCGCCAGGCGCTGATCAGCAGCCGCAGATTCTACAACTCCTGCAATGCGGCCTCTCCGATAGTGAACTGGACCAGGTGCTAGTAGCAAACGCTCGACCAGTACTTGGTCTGAGTTGATCGGGTGACAGAAGCTCACTCTTCAGCCGCTTCGCTTGACTGCTTGACACAACCCAGAAGCAGGACATAGGCTTGGTTGTACGGGGGGACGAGTGCTCTCGCCCCTTTTGCGAGAGCCAGTGGTCGCTCCCCGTCCCCCCGTCCCCCCGTCCCTCCGACTACGTTCATGATTGCCAGCTGTGCACTTCCTCTACCTTGATGAGTCAGCAAGCGGTTCCGTGAACGATCCGCATTGGGTTCTCGGCGGATTCACAGTGGAGGATGAACAGGTTGACGCACTACGCACCTCCATCGTTCGCATCGCAGAACTGATACCGTCTCCAATAGCAAACCGCGAGCTGCACGCAAGCCCCATGGAGACAGGCCGACGAGGATGGCGCGGCGTACCCCGAACTGTTCGAAATCAGATCACGAATGAACTGCTTACTTGCTTTTCGACCTTCCGAATCAAGCCGTTCGCAGTCGTTGCCAGCGACTTTGGGCAACTCGATCCTCGCATCGACGTCCATACTCGTCTCTTCCAACAAGTTAACGACTACTTTGAACGTGAGTATCTTGACGCGCTTCGTCGGTACCTAGTAATCCTCGATGAGAACCCGCTCAGAAAGCGTATCCAAGCCTTAGCTGCTGAGAGCAACCTAGTCAGTGACACGAAAACTCGACATGATTACCCTTTCGGTTCGATGATTGAAGTCCCGATGTTTCTGGACAGCGAATTGAGTCGTCTGCTCCAACTTGCTGATTTCGTTGCATTTTGGGTCCACCGAGCATATGCAACAGGAGATCAGAGAATCCTCAATCTGCTGCTGCCCGCGTTCGACCAGGAGCCTGGTGGCCCAGTGCATGGCCTTGTCCATTTGACCGCGAACTATCGCACTTGTGACTGCGTCCCCTGTCGCTCTCGACGCTGACCCCGTAGACTTCCCATATGGCCGATCAACCTGACCGCAGCGACCTGCGCAAACTCCAGGACCGCACCGCCATTGTCGGTGTTGGCACGACCGAGTTTGGCGCCATCTACCGCGACCTCAATCCGGAGCGCTCCGCCTATGAGCTGGGACTGATCGCCTTCCGCGAGGCCCTCAAAGACGCGGGGCTGAAGCGCACCGATGTCGACGGCGTGATTGTCTCGCGACTGCCTCACTATGGCCGCATGTGCGAGATGATCGGGCTCCGACATCCTCGCTTCGTCAACGTCCTGCCTGGCGAGGGTCGGCAATCGGGCATCGCGCTGCAGTACGCCGCGCTCGCCGTCGCCAATGGCATGGCCGACGTGGTGGCCTGCATCTACGGCAACAACGGACGCTCGACCGGCGCGCGCTACGGCGGCGAGAATCGGGGTGTTTCCACTCAAGCGATGTTTGAAGCTCCGTACGGTATGACTTCACCCGGCGCGGTCAGCTCGATGATGTTCCGCCGACACCAGTATCGCTACGGCACTACGACTGAGCCGCTCGGGCACCTCGCCATCTCCAATCGCGCCAATGCGGCGCTCAATCCCAACGCGGTCATGCAGCGACCGATCACGATGGATGACTACTACGGGGCGCGCTACATCGCCGAGCCGCTTTGTTTGTTTGACTACTGTCTGATCAACGACGGTGGCGTTTGCTTCATCGTTACCTCGGCCGAGCGGGCCCGTGACCTCAAGCACACGCCAGTGTTGATCCACGCGACCTCGCAGGCGTCCGATATCACCCCCGTCTACGTTGCGGACGACTTCTGGCATGAACCGATGTCGCAGATCGCTGATGACCTGTTTGCTTACTCGGACGTCCAACGCGAGGATCTGGCATTCGCGCAGCTCTACGACAACTTCACGCCGACGATGCTATTCACGCTCGAAGGCATGGGTTTCTGCGAACCCGGCGAGGGCACCGACTGGATTACGCCAGAGCGCATTGGCCTGCATGGCGAGCTGCCGCTCAACACTGGCGGCGGACACACATCGGAGTCGTACATGCAGGGCTGGGCGCTGCATGTCGAGGCAGTGCGACAGCTCCGACACGAATGCGGCGAGCGCCAAGTCGCCGATGCTCAGTATGGACTCTATGCCTGCGCCGCGCCGCTCGCGACGGGCCATATTCTCCGCCGTGATGACTAACCGGGAGACCAGCAATGACCACTGATACGCAGCCAATGGAGCTCAGCTACGAAAAGCCATTGCCGCCCGTGCTCGAACTGACCAAACCGTTCTGGGACGGCTGTCGCGAGGGCGTACTGCAGATTCAGTTCTGCAACATCTGTGATTTGCCCTGGTTTCCTCCGGCCGAGGCCTGTCCGCGCTGTCTCCAGGACGACTGGGAGTGGCGCCCGATCTCGGGGCGTGGGACCGTCTGGTCCTGGATCCGTATGTGGCAGAAATACTTCCAGGGTTGGTCGCCCGATGAGTATCCGTACACGATCGCGCTGATCAAACTTGAAGAGGGTCCGTACATGTACTCCACGCTCGTCGATATCGACGACAAGGATGTTAGCTGTGACCTCGCTGTCGAGGTTGACTTCCGTCAAGTTACAGACGAGATCACACTACCCGTCTTCCGTCCCGAAACAACATCCTAATCTACACGTAGGAGATGATCTGCAAGTCCTCAATTGAAGCAAAATCAGACGGATTATGCGTTACGAGTGGGCACTCTAGCGTTAGGGCTGTGGCAGCAATCCAAGCATCTGTCAGTGGTAGCGTCTTTCCGGCTGCACTCGCTTCAGCCCGAATCCTTCCCCAATATTCCGCGACGGTCCAATATATGTCGACGATATCAAAGGATTGGATGAACTCAATCAGATCGTTCGTGCGGCGCTCTGACCAGTTCGCCCGATACGCACCGTAGAGTAGCTCACCAACAGTCACGATGGAGATTGAAGGCCGACTCTCGGCAACGAGCGATTCATACTTCGACGCTCTCGTATCACCTCGATACAAGTAGGAAACAATGTTCGTATCGACGACTATCGGGGCTCCGTTGTCCCTTAGCACTCCTTCCGGCCCTCATAGATGATGCGCAGAAACTCGTCTACGTCGAATTCGAAGTCCGCCTTGAGTGTGGCAGGATCGGCACCGCTCGCAGGCCAACCGGTGGCGCCCGTGCGCTCATCGATCACCTGAGATGGTGGCATTCTCGTCTGGATTCGCCGTCGCGTACGGTCAATGGGCTGCTCGGAGTGCTCAGTCTTTACGTCGATACCTTCGGAGTCAGTCATCTCATCCTCCTTGGCTGAGTCGTGTCGCGTACGATCTTATCGCGATTGCCTCAGCTCGGCCAGAAGTTCTTCCTGATGCTCACCGAGTGTTGGCGATGGCCGACGCACCGACACTGGCGTGCCCTCGAAGTCCCATGGCGGCGCGACCTGTCGCAGCACGGAGCCGTCTGACTGCTCCACCTCGATGATCGCATCCACGGCTGCTACTTGGGGATCGCGACTGAGTCGTTCGTAGTCATGCATCGGAAACGCCCAGCCGCCGTGTCGTTCAACGATTTCGATGACTCTGTCGGCATCGAAGTTGGCGAAGCCGCGCTCCCAGAGGGGTTTCAGTTCTGCTGCATACCGACCAGCTCCGCCGGCGCCGTCCGACCGCAACCGATTATAGTCTGCGTGTTCGCGTGCCCAATTCATGTCTAACTCATCGATCAATGACTCAAACGCATCGCCACGGATTCGCGCCAGCGAGAAGTAAATCGGCAGATCCCGACACTGATACCCATGATCGGGCGGCTTTACGTATGAGTCGAGGTGGAATCCCCACCACTCGTCGGGATTCGATAGCGCCACCCAGAGCGTCGAGCGCATTGCTATCAAACTGCCGAATAGGGACACTTCGATCCGCTGTCCGCCGGTTGGTGTGCTCGGATCAGAATCGTCGCGTGCGAAGAGCGCTGCGCAGATTGCTTGGATCGCATAGTTGGCGGCGTACATCGAACCGATGTCGCCGCCGTGTCGGACTGGTTCCTCGCCGATTATGCCGAGCGAAGCCGTCGCTTCGCTTGCGAGCTGCGCGGCAAGCTCCGAGGTCGGCCGATCTGCCCAGGGTCCGCGCTTTCCGAATCCAGAGATCGCACAGTAGACCAGGCCTGGTGCGTCCAACGACTCCCAACGCAACGCCTCTGGCAGGCCGACTTTGTCGACGATTGCGACGTCCGCTTCCTCGAGCAAGCGCTTACCGAGCTCGAGGTCGGCCGGTGAATTCCAGTCCAGGACGATCCCACGCTTGCTCCGATTCAGCGCTCGGAACAGTACCGAGTCCCCCGAGTCTGCCTGCGGCGACCAGCCACGCGCACGATCGCCCGCGGGTGGCTCGACCTTGATCACGTCGGCGCCGGCGTCGCCAAGTGACATTGCTGTGTAGGGACCAGCCACACCTTCGGCGATCTCCACTACTCGATAACCATCAAGCGGACCGGGCACTTCAGTCACCGATCACTGGCGCCGGCGACTCGGTTGCGGCGCGGTTCTGAGCCAACTCATCGAGAATGTCGCCGGTGTGCTCGCCAGGGAGTGGTGTCCCGGTCCAACGCGCGGGCGTACGCGATAGCTGCCACGGCGGACCGCCGGTCCAGACATCGCCCCAGCCAGATGTGGTGACCTCGCGCAGATATCCGTTCTCGATCGCCTGCCTGTGGTGCTGCAGCGACTCAAACGAGATCGGATAGCCACATGGCACGTCAGCCTCGGCGAGTCGCAGCATCCAATAGTGCCGAGGGCGCTGTCGTAAGGCTGACTGCAGGAGCGTCGATAACTCGTCGCGATGTGCCACGCGATGGAGGTTGGTCGGGAAGCGTGGATCGCTCGCAAGTTCGTCCAAACCTGCAACCTGCGCCTCCGACTTGGTCATGACGTCGCAGAAACGAGACCATTCGGCCTCGCTCGTCGCCGCGACGCCGATCCACTCGCCCTCCTGGCACTGGAATGCCTGATCGGGCGCGGCTGCATATCCGGCCGATCCGAGTGGCTGATGCAGCTCGCCAGTCGCGAGATGTTCAGCGATACGACCGCTCTGCAGCGCCATTCCGGCTCGGAGCATGCCGACATGGATTCGCTGACCCTTGCCGGTCCGCTTCCGCGCGAGCAGACCCATCAACACAGCCTGCGCGGCCACGTTGCCCGTGCTCGCGTCCATCTGCGTGAAGTGCCGATAGACCTCCGGCCGACCGTCGCGCTTGCCATTCACCGACCAGAAACCCGTGAAGTACTGACACTGCACATCAGCACCTGGTTTGTCACGCATTGGGCCGACCTCGCCCCAGCCGGTGATCGCTGTGTAGATGATGTTCGGATTGACGGCCGATACCTGCTCGTAGCCCACACCCATCCGATCGGCGGCGCCGGGACGCATGTTGATCATGAAGACATCGCAGGTCTGCAAGAGTTCGTACGCTGTCTGTCGGTCGGCCGCTGACTTCAGATCGAGGAACAAACCGCGCTTGTTCATGTTCCAGGTGATGTATCCGACCGAGGTGCCGTTGATGGTCGGCGGCACGCCAGCGCCGAGCGTGCGAGGATCGACATCCGGCTGCTCGATGTGGATTACGTCGGCCCCGAGCGCACCCAACTGCATCGAAGCCCACGGCCCGACCATCCACAGCGTCAGGTCGAAGATACGCACACCGTCAAGCGGACCAGGCATCGCAGACCTCCAAGTCCATCGTCTGTCGCATGATAGGTCGCAGGTAAGCTGCTCGCGGGAGGCGCGATGGCGAGCCAGGTCTACTACGAGATTGCACGGTGGCGACTCGACGAGCAGCTCACCTACTTGCGCGAGCTGAACGCGAGGCTGGCGGGGGTGTTCACAGCGGCGACAGCGCTGCTGGTGCTGTTCGCGGCGTTTCAGGATTGGGATGCAACCAATCCGACCCAGCCGCTCTACGTCCTGCTGATTGCCGCCGGCATCGTCTATGTGCTGCTGGTCATCGTGACGTTCATCGGGTACCTCGATCACGGGCTCGCTCTCGGGCCGTCTTTGCGCAATCTTCGAGAATCGGAGTTGGATGACGATCGGAATCTGCGCCTCGCTGCGGATGCGATGGCTCGTGCGGTGTCCAACAACTCACGCAGGATCAACCAAAAGCGTCAAATGCTGACGGCCGCCGTTGCATTGTGGGCGACCGATGTGTTGCTGTTCGTAGGCGTCGTTGCCTCTGGCATCCTCTAGCGGCGGTTAGTTTTCGTTCTTATGCTCACCACGACCGAAGAACATCTTGAACGCCTCCCAGGGTGTCATGAGGCCGCGATCCACTATCGCTTGGCCAAACTGCTGGTCGTCGGTTGCTGGGGAGGCGGAGTCATCGACCGTCGCGCCGGCTGACTCGTTGCGATGGCTCTCGTGATCGCCGGCATCGTCACCAACGAAACGCTGAGAACGTTCGACGTCAGACATTTGGCACCTCGTATTCCGACACCCATTCTAGGTCATGCAGGGCGTGAAGAAAGAACGCCCTATCGCCCTTTCTCGCGTGATCTCGTGCCCTCAACCGCCGCCGCGTTGGGCTTTGAGCATGAATCGGTCGACCAGCCGCTCTAGCGCCTCCTCCGACTCGGCGGTGAAGACAAAATGGTGTTCGTCCATCTTCGTCGGCAGACGTGGATGGACTGGCCGCTGCTCGGTTCGCCAGAGCGCGGTCCAGCTATCTCCTGACATCGCGCCGTCTGGACGCACGACGCCGTCGGGATCGGTCGCGCCGGGCGCTGGCGAGGGGACGTCCTCGCCGCCGAGCTGCCCGAGGTATTGCCTCAGCAGCCAGATCGGCACTCCTCGTAGCGTGATCTCACGGACCGATCGAGCCATGGCTTGCTCCTCGCGACTTGTTCCATCGCGATCTGTCAACCACGACCCCATAGTCGTGATAATCGTGTAACATTATCGCCCATATGCAGGTGCGTTCTCGAGCAGAGTACGCCGCAGCAAAGGAGTACGGGATGAGCGAACGTTCCTACTGGCAGCGAATGAACCGAAAGCGGATGAGTCGACGCGGCATTTTGCGCGCCTCGGCCCGGGCAGGCGTCGGCGCCGCCGGGCTGGCTCTCGTCGGGTGTGGCGACGATGACGACGACAGTCAGACCGCCGCACAGATTCAGCAGCGACAGCAGCAGGCCCAACAGGACGTCCAGCAACAGTCGCAGCAGCAAGACCAACCGCAGGCCATGCAGCAGCAACAGCAGCAGGACGCCGACACCCAGGCGATGCAGCAGGAGCAGCAAGAGCAGTCCTCGGACGACGCCGCGCAGGATCAGGCTGCGCAGCAGCAGGCCATGGTCGGCGACGCCAAGAAGTACGGCGGCTACCTGATTGAGCAGTCGGCCAACGTCTATGAGACCTACGATGCCCAGCGCACCGTCGCGTCTCCGGTGCTCCAGGTGCTCGCCCGTGTGCAGTCCAAGCTGCTCCGATTCTCCAACCCAGACACCGGCGAACTCGTTGGCGATCTGGCTGAGTCATGGGAAACGCCGGATCCGACCACGATCGTGCTGCACATGCGCGGCGGCGTGAACTGGCACGCGGAAGGTCCTGGTGCCAACCACCCGGCCGCGGCTCCCGGACGTGCGTTGTCCTCCGAAGACATCGTCTGGAACATCGACCGGCAGCGCAACAAGCTGCTCGAGAACGGTGAAGAGGCGGGCAACTTCGGTCGGTCTGCTTACTGGGGTGGTGTCGCCACCATCGATCACGATGAGACCAGCGTCACCCTGAACCTCGTCGAGCCTGACGCCACGTTCGTCCAGGGATTCGCCAACGAGTTCAACCTGATTAATCAGCCTGAACTCGTCGGTGGCACCGAGGACCAATACACCGAGGTCGATGCCTCGAGGGTGATCGGCACCGGTCCCAACATCCTCACGCGCTGGGATCCGGGCGAGGGCATCTCCGCCGTACAGAATCCTGATTTCTATGATCTGCCCAACAAGCCTTACCTCGATGGTTGGGTGTGGGTGCAGACCTTCCAGGACCCCAACGCCTATCGAATCGCGTTCGAGCAGAAGCAGGTCGACTCCATGACCGACCCTGACCCGAACACGATCTTGGCGATTCACGACAGTCTGATCGACGAGACGTATCTCACCTACCAGGGTGTCGCCAACACGGTGGCGATATTCACGCCGTCGAATAAGGCACCTTGGAACGACCTCCGGCTGACCCGTGCCATCGACCTGGCGGTCGATCGGCGCCAGCTCATTCAGCAGCTACATAACGGGTTCGGCAAGGTTTCGGGACCTGTCTCGTGGATGCAGGAAGCTTGGGCGATTCCCCAGGAGGACCTGGAGACCATGCCCGGCTACCGTGTCGACAAGGCTGCCGACATCGAGGAAGCGCGCGCCCTCTGGGATGCCGCTGGCGGAGCCGAGATTGGCCAGATCGACTGGGTGACCTCCGAGCTGTGGGCCTCTCGCGCCGCTTGGTCGGCGACGCCGGGGATCATCGCCGAGATGTTCAACAAGGCCTTCGATACCGACCAGTTCAACGGGATCACCAAGCCGTACTTGGAGATCATCCCGTCCTGGATCGCGAATGACTTCGATCCGTTCTTCAGTTGGATCCCGAACATTGAGATTCCCGATGCGCGGGCCGACATGATCGGTGCCTTCACCACTGGCGCCGGCTCCAACTACTGGCAAGTCTCCGACCCGTACATCGACGATACACTGGTCGCCGCCAAGCAGGAGCTCGACTACGAGAAGGCCTACCAGATGGTGCGCGATGTCCAGGAGTACGCGATGGAGCGCGGGCAGTTCGGTCGTAGCATTTGCTACAACTACATCTTCCCGTGGATCGGCTACAACTACAACAGGATCGAGACGAAGACAGACGAAGAGGGCTGGAACTTCCTCGCTGTCAGTCTCCAGGCGATGGAGCACTCGCTCGATCTCGACGACCCGTCGGCATCCGATCGACAGGCGCCAGAGGCAACACCGATCTAATCCAATCTCTCGCTTGCCGGGAGGAGGCGCTCACCGCGAGTTCCTTCTCTCGGACAAGTAGGGATGTCCGATCGTGCGGTGTTCTTCCCGTTGCAGAGGGAGATGCCGGATAGGGCAGAACTGGAGCCCTCCGCGTTCGGCAGTGCTCCCCGCCTACGCGGGGATAGGCTCTGCAAGCGGGAGTGGTGAACATCTTGGAAGGCGCCCTCAAGGACGGCGCCCCGCCTCTTCTTGATTGACGGTCAACGCAGAGAAAGTACAGCCAAGGCGACTCATGCAGGGCTACATCATCCGACGCATCATCGGGGCTGTCTTCGTCGTGTTTCTCGTCGGGACGTTCTCGTTCTTTGCGATTCGTGTGCTCCCTGGCGACTTCGCCACTGCTTCGCTCGGTCTCGACGCCGGCAGCGCCTCCGCTGATCAGATTGAGCAGCGACGCGCCGACCTCGGTCTCGACGACTCGATCGGCGTCCAGTACGTCAACTGGATTTGGGACACGATCCAGCTCGATCTCGGCACCTCGTTTCTGACTCAGAACTCTGTCTGGTACGAGATCGGACGATCACTGCCCTACTCCGTCGAACTGGGCATCCTGATCATGATTGTCGGCTTCAGCGTCGCCATCCCGGTGGGGCTGTTATCGGCGATTTTCCAGGACAAGGGCGTCGATTACGTGCTGCGGACGTTGGCGATCCTCGCGCTCGCCGCACCGGTCTTCTGGACTGCTGCGATCGCCTCGCTGCTCGTGCTCGAGTGGGACCTCTTCCTGATCGACGTGATCGGCCAACCCCACATTTGGGAGGATCCCGGCGGCGCGATCACCTGGTACTTGATCCCGATGTTCGCGGGAGGCTTCGCCGGCACCGCTGCGACGATGCGACTGCTGCGATCGCAGATGCTCGAAGTCCTGCGACAGGACTACGTCCGCACCGCTCGGGCCAAGGGCCTTCGCGAGGGCGTCGTGATCATGCGACACGCCCTGCGCAACGCGCTCCTCCCCGTCCTCACCGTGATGGGCGTCACGATCGCCACGATCATTGGTTCGCAGGTCGTCCTCGAGAACATGTTCAACATCCCCGGCATCGGCAACAAGGTGCTGACCGCGCTGTTCGCGCGTGACAATCCCGTCTTCCAGTCGGTTGTGCTGCTGATCGCCGTCTTCACCGTCCTCACCAACCTCGCGGTCGATATCTTCTATGGCATCATCGACCCGCGCATTCGGCTCTCGTAGGCAAATGGGAACGCAAAGGAACTCAGAAAGATGACCAACGTCGCTGATCCTGCCGTCCCCCTGCGAGACGCGACGGCGCTCGACCGAATCTTCGGGAGCGTGTTCGCGATCGGACGATTCACACGCAACAAACCGCTCGGCGGCTCCGGGCTGATCATCGTCGTCGTGTTCATCTTGGTGGCGCTACTCGCCTCGGTGATCCAGCGACACGACCCTGACGAAATCTTCGACTCGCCCAACCCTGACTACAAGGCCAATCCCACGGTGATTGAGCTCGCCCGCAATCCTGATATCGGCTCGCCGGTGGTGGTCAACCAGTTCGCCGTACCCGGCGGAGAGCACTGGTTCGGGACCGACAAGTTCGGCCGCGACATTTGGGCGCAGGTCATTCACGGCGCGCGACTGAGCCTGATCGTCGGGCTGGGTGCCTCGGTGATCGCCGTGATCGGAGGCCTGGTCATCGGAATGATCTCGGCGTACTACTCCGGCATCGTCGACCTGTTGATCCAGCGAATTGTGGACATGCTGCAGGCGATTCCGTTCCTCGTGCTCGTCCTCGTGTTCACGCAGATTACGGAGCGTTCCGTTCTGAATGTGGTCTTATGGCTCGGAGTGGCGGGTCTCGCGATTACCACGCGGCTGATTCGTTCGGCTGTCTTCGCTGTGCGCGAGTCCGAGTTCGTGCTCGCCGCCCGCGTCGTTGGCGCGTCCGACTTGCGCATCATGATCCGACACGTCCTGCCCAACGTTGTCGCGGTGTTGATCATCGCGTTCTCGATTGGGATCGGCGCCTACATCTTGGCGGAGGCGACGATCTCATTCCTCGGTGCGGGACCGCAGGGCATCCCGAGTTGGGGACAGATGGTCCAGGCCGGTCGCGGCTCGCTCGACCTGCATCCGTGGCAGACGGTCTTTGCCGGCGGCGCGATCATGATGATCGTGCTGGGGTTCAACCTGCTCGGAGACGCGCTCCGGGACGTGCTCGACCCACGGCTCCGCGGCGCTTGACCGCTATCGCCTCGTCATCTCATCGAGGACTCGATATTCGGTGTAGCCCTCGGGGAGGCCCGCTGTCTTCGCGGTCTCTCGCATTGCGTCGAGGGCGTCGTTCCAGCCCTCGCGCCAGCCGTCGCTGAACGAGGCTCCGTACGGCGACTCCGCACCGTCGTCCGACCCGACGATTTGCGCTCCCAGATACTCGACCTCGCCGTATGGGACGCCATCGCGATAGCCGAGCGGCTCTGCGGCCACATAGGCCTCGGCGTGGGCGGCCTCTTCGGCCCGGCGGATGTCGTCTGCGGTCTGCATGTTGAGCGGATCAAAGAGCGCGCCGACAATCGCCGCGACGACCACGCCCATGATCACGGCGACCATCGTGTGACGCCCGATCGGGTCTCGGCCACGCTTCCACCAGACCGATTCGGTGTCGCCTTCACCCCAACCGGTGAGTCGATGTCGCTGCTCACTCATCGACGCAACGCTTCCCATTGCTCGAACGCGGCGTCGACCTCGAGCTTCTGACCTTTCGCGGTCAACAGCGCGATATCGACCGCGTCGTTCCAGGCGAAGTCGTAGGCGAGTCCATAGCCGTCCGCTGGATCACCTTCGACCAACAACTCATCGACCACCAACGCTGACCGTCCGGCGCCGTCCAATCGACCACGCTCGAAGCCGGCTTCGTAGCCGTCGAGCCGACCCTCGCGCGTCCCGCGAACCTCGGACTTGGCGATCGACTCCTCGGTCACTTGGTCAAGCGACGAGATCAGCCAGCCGATCCCGGCCGTCACGCCGATCGCGATCAAGAACGACAGCAGCGTCTGCCGGGGTAGGTCGTAGCGAAACAGGTTGCGAAGCTCACGCAGGGACATTCACTGAGCGTATCGGCAGAATGGCACGCATTCGGTCATTCCGGCGCGTTTTCCTCATTTGCTGACGGTTTTGCACAGACACGACCGTCTCTCTGGTGCACATGTCTCTTTCCTCCGACGCCGACCGCGATTGGGGCTCAGCCGCCGGCGACGGGTGGGAAGATGTCGAGTTCGGTCTCCGCCGAGACTCGGCTTTGCAGTCCTTCGAGGTGGCGGATGTCCCGACCGTCAACCATGATGGCGACGAATCGGCGGACCGTGCCGTCCTCGTCGAAGAGCTGCGGCTGCAGCCCATCGTATCGAGACGCTAACTGCTCGAGTACGCCGCCGATCGTCTCGGCTGGGTCAGACAGCGTCACGCTGCGACCGCCAACGATCGGTCGCAGCGTGGCGTAGAAGCGAATCTCCATGGCGCCCTCGGTCGCTAGGAGATGATTTCGAGTTCGCGTAGCTTGGACTCACCGACGACGCCGTCGTCCCAGCCGCGGGCGTCGTAGTACTGCTCCTTCATCTGGTCGAGCTCACAGACGTGCCCCTCGGCGGGGCCATGCGCCGGCTCGGTCAGGAAGCGGTCGGGGAGTGAGTCATCGCTGCCGTCGAAGCCTGCGAGGTTGTTGTAGTAGCGCTCGAGGTTGTAGATGCGCTCGCCGGCGGTCATCACGTCTTCCTCGGACATGGGCAGGCCGACCACCGTCTCGTAGAGTGCGGCGTACTCGGGCGCGCCAACTGCGAAGGCCGAGAACTTGCACAGGTCGAGCGAGTCGGAGAATGCGTGCAGGTCCTGGAAAATCTTCAGCAGCGGACCCTTGCCGTCCCACTCCAGGGGGTCGGTCTTGACCGGAATACCGAGCAGCTCGGAGGCGGGCGTGTATCCACGCAGGTGGCAGGCGCCGCGGTTTGAGGTCGCGTAGCCCAGACCCTCGCCCTTGATCCCGCGCGGGTCGTAGGCCGGCACGGCCTGTCCCTTGACGGTCATCGAAATCTCCGGGTGACCCCAGCCGGCTGCTGCCTTGGCCGGGCCCTGACCCAGCGCTTGGCCGATCGATCCAGATCCGTGCGCGATATCTTCCGCCGCCTGGACCATGCCCGCGCCGTCTCCCCAGTCGAGCGGGGTGTCTACGTAGCCGCGTTCCGAGGCCTCCATGTACATGGAAATGGCGTTACCGATTTCGATCGCGTCCATGCCGTAGTCGTTGCACTGGTCGATGATCTTGGCGATTACGGCGGGGTCGTCGTTGCCACAGTTCGAGCCCAGCGACCAGGCTGGCTCGTACTCGAACGATTCCATCTTCAAGCCCGCGTGCGGACCGTCGGTGATCTCGACTTCCTTCTTGCAGGCCACTGGACAGGCGTGACAGGTCGGCTCAGAGGTCAAGTAATCGTCGCGCATCGTCTCACCTGAGACCGCGTTTGCGGCTTCTGGTGTCGTCTGCGTCATCTGCGAGTTCTTCGTGCCCAGCCCGCCGATCGAGTTGACGGCGTTCATGAGTACGTTGGTCCCGAACGCGGACAGGGCGCCCGAACCGTCCTTGAGTGTGCCGTCGTCGTTGACGGAAGACGGCGATGTCACGGGCGATTCCAAGATCAGCTTCAGGTGCTGACCCTGCGCCGCGCGGAACTTCTGTCGGGCTTCGCCCTGTTCTGGTCGCCAGCGACCGTCGCGCGTGCCTCGCACGACCACACACTTGAGGTTCTTCGACCCAGCCACCGCACCCGTGCCACCGCGACCGGCTGCGCGGTCGTCCTCGTTCAGGATCGAGGCGAACAGCACGCCGTTCTCGCCCGCCTGGCCGATCGACATGACCGAAATGTCGGTTGAGTTGCCGCTGCCCGAGCCAAAGTGCTGCACCGTCTCGTGAATGCCTCTGCCCCAGAGATCGGAGGCGTCCTTGATCTCGACCTCGCCGTTCTCGATTTCGAGATAGACCGGAGACGCTGCCTTGCCGGTAATCAGCACGGCGTCGAAGCCAGCCCAGCGCAGTCGCGCCGCCGACCAACCGCCCATGTGTGAGTCGGTCACGGTACCGGTGAGCGGGGACTTGGTCACAAACGCAAGTCGGCCCGACATCGTCACCTCGGTCCCGGTCAGCGGACCGTTGACGAGCGCCAGCATGTTGTCGGGAGACAACGGATCCACGTCGGGCCCGTTGTCGAGGAGGTACTTGACACCCAAGCCTCGTGCGCCGATGTACTTGCGCGCGTCGTCTTCGTTGACGCCTTCGTATGTGACTGTGCGGTCGCTCAGATTGACTCGAGCGACACGATTCGCAAATCCACCAAGTGCCATTGATCGTTCCCTTCACCAACGCTCTGGATTACCCGTCCAAGATAGCCGATCAGCGGCTGAGGGTATCGGCGAGGCTTGGTAGAATGAGGTCTGGAGGAAGGCGATGAAGACGGAATCGCGACCGAAGGCTGAAGAGATAAATCAGTTCGAAGAGGCAGCCATCAAAGAGACCCTCGCCGAAGGGCGGCGTAATCGCGAGCGATGGCAGCGTGATTGGAAGAGCATCCGCGATCGATATCCGAGTCACTGGATCGCGATCTACGACGGTGGCCAAACGGTCGTGGCGCACGAGGACGCACAGGCACACTTCGACCACTTGTTTCAACTCGAGGAGCTCAACAGATCAACTGTCTTTAGGTGGCCCCCGCCACCCAAGCCCAACACTCACCGCATGACCAGCGCGTTTCGCCGTCGCGCAACGTGAGGCGAGTTCACGGCTGGCTGGGAACCGAGTCGAACGATCCCGATGATCACGCGCCCTTCGTTGGAGTGCGTCTGATCTACGATGCCGCGTCGCACAGCATCGATTTCATGATCGACACTGGCTCGGACGCGACGATTCTGATGCCCAGAGATGCGCATTGGGTATTAGACGATCGCTACTTCGAGATGGATTTTCGTTCCCATCCGGAGAGTGTCCCTCTCCAGGGGATCGGCGAGCGAGAGATTTACGGACTCCACTCAAAGCCACTCTCGTGCTTACAGATGACACCGACAGTCCGATTGAGTTAGCACAGCGCATTTGGATTGCTGAGCCCCAGCCAGACTACAGATCAGAAGAAGGCAACTGGCTCGTTCCTTCGCTCTTCGGTCGAGACGCCATCAGACCAGGAGAGTTCGAGCTCAGCTACGTCAACCGCACGGTCACTCTGACCCGTCCCGATTACGAATAGCGCTATCTTCTTGACAGCAAACTCCGCGTCTTCCCGAGGTACCCCATGACCACTTCTGCCATCTCCATCGAACCGCTCACTCCGACCATCGGCGCGACCATCCACGGCGTCGATCTGACCCAGCCGATCGACGAGGAAACGTTCCAGTTCATCCACGACGCTTGGATGGAGCACCTCGTCCTCTTTTTTCGCGACCAGGCGATGACTCCGGAACAGCATCTCGCCTTCGGTCGGATGTTTGGCGATCTGCACATTCACCCGGCTGCTCCCTACGAGCACGGCAATCCCGAGCTCATGCGCATCCACACCGACAAAGACTCCTTCCGCAACAACGGTGAACGCTGGCACTCCGACGTATCGGCCGATGAAGAGCCGCCGATGGCCTCGATCCTGCACATCCACCACATCCCGTCGCAGGGTGGCGACACCTGTTGGTCCAACATGTATGCCGCCTGGGACGGACTCTCGCCCCAGATGCAGGCACTGCTTGAGCCGCTGACCGCCGTGCACGCGTCGGACTACTCGGGACAGTACGGCGAACACAAGCCGCAGCGCGAATCACCGCGAGCCGTGCATCCGATCGCGCGTACGCACCCGGTCACTGGACGCAAGGCGCTGTTCGTCAACTCCAGTTTCACTCGACGCATTGTCGAGCTGCCACTGGAGGAGAGCAACGCGATTCTCAACTTCCTCTTTGAGCACGTGAAGAACGTGAACTTCCAGTGCCGATTCCAGTGGGGCGCCAACTCAGTCGCGCTCTGGGACAATCGCTGCACGCAGCACATGGCGATCTGGGACTACTACCCAGAGTCGCGCGGTGGCATCCGCGTCACAATTCAGGGGGACAAGCCCTACTAGCTCGGCGGGTTTTGCTTCATCAGTGCTCAGAAGGTACGAGCCAGCAGCGCGATCAACATCCCACCGAGCACGGTGATGATGAAGAACGCCGTCCAACGCATCTCGCGCCGCAGGTTGTCAACTTCGCGGCGTATGAGGTCCATCTCACGACGAAGAACATCCATCTCACGGCGGAGATCGTCCCGAACGCCAAAGAGATCGCCTTTGAGGAGCAAGAGATCATCTCTTGTGGCGACGGATGCCCTCAGACGCAGCACGATCAACTCGACGGCTGCTCTGATCGCGCGGGCCGCTTGAGCCGTTACTCCGGCATCGACCAGCGACTGTTCGAGGTCCTCGCCAACGATGCTGGCAGAATCTGGAGGTTCTGGGCGCGTCTCGGTCGTCATCGATGCTCTCCAGGGAGTTGCCCCAGTTTGGCGCTCGGTGGTGTCAGACCATCTTATCTGAATTTCACCACCGAGCGATGCGCAGCAGACCACTCACCCGCCGATTGCGAGGCCCGCGAGGTCGCGGGCCGTGTACCTTGACACGTCGGGACAGGCCAGCGGGAAGACCTCGGTTCCGTGGATTGTGCCCATCACTTGTCGACACCGAGCCGGCACGCCCGACTCCAGCAGCATTCGATAGAAGGCGATGCCTTCGTCGCGGAGCGGATCGCATTCATTCACTGAAATGACCGTTGTCGGCAGGCCGATGACGTCCTCAGCCGAGGCAAACAGCGGCCAGGCGAGCGGATCCTGCGCCTCGAACGCGTCCCAGCCGTAGCCCATCGCTCCCGTGTTGTGGTGCAGATTGAGCAGAATCCCATTGTTCTCAGTCGACGACGGTAGGTCGTCGCGCGGCCAGCTTCCAGCGATGTATGGGCACAGCGCGTACAGACCCTGAATCAGGCCGACGTCTCCGTCGCGCAAGAGCTTCATGCCCGTCGCCAGCGTGAGATTTCCGCCACCGCTCTCGCCCGCGATGACGATCCGATCTGGGTCGATGCCGAGTCGGTCGGCGTTGGCGACGACCCACTTGAGGCCGGCGACGCAGTCGTTTAGCCCAGCCGGATACGGCTCGACCTGCGGCGCCGAGGACGCGGTCACGCAGTTCCGAAAGTCGACCATTGCCACCGCGACTCCGTTTTGCGCGATGATCCGTCCCCACGCCCGATAGTTGGCGTCGTAGCACGACATCGACGCCATCCCGCCACCGTGGATGTAGTAGACGCAAGGCAGCGGTTCGTCGATTTCAGGTCGGATGAACTGAATCTGGACGATGTTGCCGTCGGGCTCGGATTTGAACGTCTTCGAGCTCACGTGGAGGCCGTCGGAGGGCGCGATCTCCTCGGTGTCGCACATCGCCAGGAATCCCACCAGCCCTTCGCGTTGCGCCTGTGCCTCCTCCGAGTTTGCTCGCTCGATCACCTCCTCGCGACTTGACGCGTCCGCACTGCCGATGGAATCGAAGCCACCAAACATCGCTTTGATTCGTGGGTCGATGCGTGGATCGTCAGCAATCCTGCTCATGATCGTCTCCTTCAGTTCGAGTTGTTTCGAGTCGTTCAAGGCGCGCCCACATTAGCAGGCAATCCAACCTCAGAGACAAGTTGCCAGCCACCGATTAGCCTCAGAGCAACGACACGCAAGCAGACAAGGGAGAGCAGCAACCGATGAGCAACATCGCCATTTGGGTCAAGGTGAAGGTCAAGGCAGAAGGACGCGAACGGTTCCTCGAGGCGATCGAGGTCGACTGCCTCGGCTCCGAGCGTGACGAACCGGGCTGTCATCGATTCAACGTCCTCCAGGACGCCTCGGACGACCTGACCTACTACTTCTATGAGGTCTACGAGAACGAGGATGCGCTCGCTGCACATCGCGCGGCGCCTCACTACGCCGTCTGGTCGGCCGCCGCTGACACGCTCGACGGCGAGATTGAGATCACGCGAACCTCAACCGTGTTCCCCTCCGATCAGAGCTATTGGGTATCGAGCTAACTGAGGCGTCAGTGCGCCCGCGCTGTACGCCCTTACAGGCATGTCCAAGCGTGACCAGGGGTGCGCGACTGCGTGATACTGCTACCGACCGATCGTCTGTCGATCGGCGTGAAGGAGCGCTGATATGTCCTGGCAGCCAGAGGTTGACGAGATTGCTCACCGACGCCAACTCGCCCTCCGCATGGGCGGACCCGAGCGCGTCGCCGAGCAACATGCTCTCGACCGACTCACCGTCCGCGAACGGATCGATGAACTGACCGACGACGACTCATTCCACGAGCGTGGCGTCCTCGCTGGTGCCGGCTTCTACGACGATGATGAACTCGTTGGCTTCCTGCCGTCCGGCACCGTGATCGGCACTGCTCGGATCGATGGACGGCCCGTCGTAGTGCGCGGAGCCGACTACACGGCGAGGCTCAAAGGCGGCTCCGAGATCGAGAACAGCAAGCTCCGTGTTCATGGTGGCGGCGGCGACAAAGCGGGTAGCGCTGAACAGATGGCGCTTGAGCTCAAGATTCCGCTAATCCGACTGATTGACGGCTTCGGCGCCGATATTCGCGCCACTGCGCAGATGGGTCGCACGTACCTCCCCGAGATGTTCTGGCCTCATCGATGGGGCAAACTGATGGCCGAGGTACCGGTCGTCTCGGCGGCGCTCGGATCTGTCGCCGGACTGCCTGCCGCCGAGGTCCCAGCGAGCCACTTCGCGATCATGGTGCGCGGCACGACTCAGGTGTTCGCCGGTGGACCGCCACTGGTCGCCCGATCGCTGGGCGAGCAGATCTCCAAGGAGGATCTCGGCGGATATGAGGTCCACGCGCGCAAGAGCGGCGTCGTCGACAACGATGCCGCCGATGAACACGACCTCTTCAACCAAATCCGCGCCTTCCTCTCCTACCTGCCGACAAACGTCCACCAGCTGCCGCCGATTCAGCAGAACGACGACCCCATCGACCGCTGCGATGACGCACTGCTGTCGGTCATTCCCCGACATCGCAATCGTGGGTACAACCCGCGTAAGTTGGTCGAGCTGGTTGTCGACCGCGACTCGTTTTTCGAGCTCAATCGGTACTTTGGACGCGCCCAGGTGACCGGCTTCGCGCGCATCGGCGGCATGCCGATCGGCGTGCTCGCCAACGACCCGATGCACTACGGCGGCGCGATGAGTGCGACCGAGGCGCGCAAGTTTGAGAAGTTTGTCGACCTCTGCGACGTCTTCCACCTGCCGATCGTCAACTTCGCCGACCAGCCGGGCTTCCTCATCGGACGGCCCGGCGAGGGCAGCGGCACGCTCCGAGCGGGTGTCCGCGCGGCTGCCGCGATCGATGACTCGCAGGTGCCTTGGGCGACGGTCGTCGTGCGCCGACTCTACGGTGTCGCGGGAGGTGCGCACCAGGACTTCAGTCGCTTCTGCTTCCGCATCGCTTGGCCGTCCGCTGAGTGGGGATCGATCCCGATCGAGGGCGGTGTCGCTGCGGCCTACCGACGTGAGATCGAGAGCGCTGAAGACCCGGTCGCACATCGCTCCGAGATCGAGGAGCGTCTGATCGCGCTACGAAGCCCATTCAGCGCCGCCGAGGCCTTCGCCGTCGAGGACATCGTCGACCCACGCGACACCCGCCGCCTCCTCCACGAGTGGCTCACGACCGCCTACGAGACCCAGCTCCCGACGCAACTCGGAATCCGAACCCGCTACGGTATGCGCCCCTAGATCATCCGATATCTGAAGGTGCGGTGCCCAGCGGCCACCTCCCACATCACCGTTGATCGCGGGCACAGCGAGATACCCGCGGCAAGCGCGGGTATGACGAGAACGTCAGCTCGGGTATGACGGACCCTTTGGATAGCCTCCTCCGAAGGTGCGGATGATGGAAGTGTGCGGCGAGCCCCCTCCGCTCCTTCGGGGCACCTCCCCCAGAGGGGGAGGTCTTGGAACGACAGAAGTGAGCGGCAGGGATTGGACTCGTTGTTGCGGAGATAGTTCGTGCGGACGAAGTGACCATCTAAACTGACGTTGGGGCGCGTTTGGAGCAGTTCCGACGGGTCTGGGATGAGGCGGCGATGGTGCAGCGGAACGGGGAACCATCCTCAGGCACCCCGCAAATGGGGAAGCGGACTCGGTTACGGGACGAGCCGCCTCAGGATGACCGACCTCTGGTGACCGGGCCCTCGCTGGGGCCGCTGCCGTATCACTGGGTCGCGGCGATCGTGGTCTGTGTGGGCACGTTCCTCGGGGTGATGGACAACACGATCACCAACATCGCCCTGCCGACGATGAAGGACGAGTTCAATCGGCCGCTCGACGATGTGATCTGGGTGGCGCTGGCGTTCATCGTGGTGAGCACCGGTCTGTCGCTGACGATGGGTCGGCTTGGCGACCTCTACGGCCGCAAGATGCTCTACGTGTGGGGATTTGTACTGTTCACCGTGGCGACGTTCCTGTCCTCGATTTCGGGGAGCTTGGAGGAGCTGGTCGGCACGCGCGTCCTGCAGGCGATTGGTTCGTCGATGACGATGGCGAATGGCGCGGCGATTATCACTGCTGCATTTCCACCGTCGAAGCGAGGCACGGGGTTGGGACTGATCGTGTCGACGGTCGGCGCTGGGGCGGCGGCGGGACCGATTCTTGGTGGAGTCCTGATTGATATTTTCGATTGGCGCGCGATCTTCTGGACGCGAGTGCCGTTTGGTCTGTTGGCGGCAGTGCTGGCATGGCGTCTGCTGACGGACGCGCCGAGCGAGCAACGACCCAAGGGCCTCGATATTCCCGGCGCGATCCTGTTGTTCGGGATGCTGGCCTGTCTGACATTCGGAATCAATCGGGCGCGGGACCTCGGACTCGGTTCGACGCTGGTGAGCTCGGTCATGGCGGCTGGGCTGCTGTTCTTCGTGTGGTTCATCATCGTCGAGCGACGCTCGCCCTCGCCGGTGGTTGATCTGGCCTTGTTTCGCGGAAGAGGATTCTCGTTCGGGATTCTGGCGGCGATCCTACAGTTCTTTGGGATGAGTTTTACGTTCTATCTCGTCCCGACGCTGTTGCAGGACGGTCGAGGATTCACCGCAACCGACACGGCGCTGATGATGATGCCGTTATCGATCATGATGTTGATGTGGTCGCCGATATCTGGTCGGTTATCGGATCGATTCGGTTCGCGTCCGCTGACGACCGTTGGGATGGTGATGGTGTGTCTCTCGCTGTTCCTGTTATCGCAGACCGACTCCAACACGTCTCCGGTCGACTTTGCTATGAGGATGCTGCTGCTGGGGGTCGGCACGTCGACGTTTAGCTCGCCCAATACGTCGGTGATCATGTCGGCGGTGCCTCCGCAACGATTGGGGACGGCATCGGCGTCGCAGACGACGGCGCGCACGTTTGGGAACGCATTCGGCACGTCGGTCGGTGTGGCGATCATGGCCTCGGTGGCCGCGAGTTTCGCTGCCGAGCATGGCGTCGCCTCAGACAGCGGCATCGCGATCATCGAAGGCTTTCAGTCGGCGCTGCTATTCTCGGCGATCGCTGCTTCGCCCGCGATCCTGCTCTCGTTGCTCGGTGGTCAGCGCGGCGTGCGAGTCGTGGCTGAGAAAGCGGCAGAAGGCGTGCAAGTCGTGCGCGAGGCGATCGAGGTGGAGATCGCAGGCATGGTGCCGCTCTTCCGAGGGCAGAAGGCGGCGGCGAAGCAAGACAATGGACAGAGCAGTAGTCGGAACGGCACGGCTGAGCCTCAGCCGTTGCCGTCAGCTCCGACGAGGAGGAATCTGACGTGACACAACAGCCTCATGTTCCGCATGTGATTGTGGTCGGTGCTGGCAATGCGGCGCTGTGCGCGGCGCTGTCGGCACGGGAGCACGGCGCAGATGTGACGGTGCTCGAGAAGGCGCCCGAGGGTGAACGCGGCGGCAACACGTATTTTACCGGTGGCGGCTTTCGGTTTCCCTATGAGGGGATCGACGATATTCGAGCGATCATTCCCGACCTCAGTCCTGCAGAAGTGGAGCGCGTCGATGTGGGTGCCTATTTGGCGGCCGAGTTTCGCTCCGATCTCGCCCGGGTGACCGATGGCCTGATCGACGACGGGATGGCGTCAGCGCTGGTCCGAGAGGCCGCGCCGACGATGCGCTGGCTTCACGATCAGGGCGTGAAGTTCACTCTGATGACGGGTCGGCAGGCGAACGAGGTCGATGGCAAACTGGTCTTCTATGGTGGTCTGACCGTTGAAGCGGTCGGTGCGGGAAAGGGATTGTCAGATCAGGAGTTTGAGGCCGCGGAGCGTGTGGGAGTCACCGTTCGATATGGGGCGAAGGTGGTGAATCTGCTTCGCGAGGGTCGGCGGATCACCGGTGTGGAGCTGTGGACGGACGATACCGTCGAGGAGCTGGAGGCCGACGCAGTCGTGCTCGCGGCGGGAGGCTTCGAGGCGAATATCGAAATGCGCACCCGTTACTTGGGGCCGGGATGGGATATGGCCAAGGTGCGCGGATCGCGATTCAACACTGGCGACGCGATTCAAGCGGCGATCGACGCCGGGGCGCAACCGTATGGAAACTGGTCGGGCGCGCACGCGGTCGCGTGGGACCTCAATGCGCCGCCGACGGGGAATCGAATCGTCGCTGATTTGTATCAGAAACACTCGTATCCGTATGGTCTGATTGTGAACATCAACGGAGAGCGGTTCGTCGACGAGGGTGCGGACATCCGAAACTATACGTACGCCAAGTACGGACGCGAAATCCTGGAGCAGCCGCAACGTGTCGCGTTCCAACTGTTCGATCAGCGGACGGTTGGTCTGCTGAGAGATGAGTATCGAGTGCGTCAGGCGACCATGGCCTCCGCTGATACGGTCGCGGAGTTGGCTGATGCGCTTGGCATTGACCAGCGGATGCTGGTGGATACCGTCGATGAGTATAACAAGTCGATTCAGTGGGACCGAGTTGAAGACTTCAATCCATCGGTGCTCGATGGGGTCAGCACCGATGGTAGCGTGGGGCCGACCAAGTCGAACTGGGCCTTACCGTTCGACTCACCGCCGTATCTCGGTTACGCGGTGACTTGTGGGATCACATTCACGTTCGGTGGACTGAAGATCGATCCACGCAGCGGTCAAGTGTTGGATACAGAGGAACGACCGATGAACGGTCTCTACGCTGCGGGAGAGCTGGTCGGTGGGTTGTTCTATAACAACTACGCAGGCGGATCGGGCTTGATGGCGGGTAGTGTGTTTGGTCGTATTGCGGGTCGGAGCGCAGCACGTGACCATCGCTGAACGCGCCGAGGCGTTGCTACGGGAAATCTTCGACTCGCCGGAGGTGCTCATGACACCTCAACTGCGAACGATCGCCAGGCGCGAAGCGAGAGAGTTAACGTCACAGCCTGGCGAGGATGTCCTGGAACTTTGCAATCTGCTCATCGAGCACGGTGGCAGTGGTCGGGTCAGGCGACCAGAGCACGGAGCCGCGCACGAGTCGCGGATGGTTGCGTTTGATATTGCCTGGATGCACAGACCGACGTTCCCATTATTGAACTGGCAGGAGCTCGAGCGCCTCGGACGGACGCTCGACGGCTGGGCGTCGGTCGATCATTTCGCTCGCAAGCTCAGCGGTCCGGCCTGGCAACGAGGTCAGGTTACGAATGCGCGGGTGCGTCGGTGGGCGACATCGTCGGACTTCTGGTGGCGTCGGGTTGGCTTGGTCTCGACGCTCGCGCTGAACGAGCGTCATCTCGGATCGGGCGATGCCGCGCGAACGCTCGAAGTCTGTGAGTTGTTTGTCGATGACCGAGAAGACTTGCATGCGAAAGCGTTGAGTTGGGCATTGCGGGAGCTCGGGCGTCGAGATCCTGATGCGGTGATGTCGTTCATTGATGAGCGATCGGATCGCCTGGTGCCGAGAGTGGTGCGAGAAGTACGAAATAAGATCGAGACGGGGCATAAGCTAGCCAAGCCATCAGAAGCGATGCAGCGTCGGATGTCGGCGCGTCGGTCTACTGATTGAGGGTGAGACTGACGGTTGGTGGATCGTAAGAGAGGTTGAAGTCGAATCGGGAAAGCAGGTCTCGTCCAAGAAGGGACGGGAGCTTCCATGGCGCTCCCTGAGTGTTGCTCGGCAGCGGCTCGGCGATGGCTACTGCCTGTGTGATGGTGAACGGATTTCCCGCGGAGTCACGAAGGCGCAGGCCCAACTGTTGAACACGACAGCGGGCTGAGGCATGGCCGATTCCACTGACGGAAATCATGTCGGGTCCATGCTCAAAACTGATGTCGCGACCTTCCAACCTGAACATGCTGGCAATGTCGTGGTACTGGAGAATCGTAAAATCCGCACCGGAGTCGATCATGAATGGCACCCGTATGGCTTGCCGGCCGAAGAGCACGATCAGCGTGATACGCGGGGCCGGCGTGCTCGACAGCGAGCGATGCGCAGGTCGTGCGACCTGGCTAAAGTGTCCAGGAAATCGACGTACTACAGGGCCCACGCAGTACCTTCTTCGGGCCAGGTGAAGTGCATGGCTGACGAACAAGTGATGCGATCCAAGGTGAGTAGGAAGTCGACCATCTCATCTGTACTGGCACACGGCTTAATCTTGCCGCCGTCGTAGACTACAACAATCTGATCTCGGTACTGCTCCATCAGCGCAGCTTCATGTTCCAGGAAATAGTCGAGATTGCGCTGCGACTCCCGGTCAATCACCTCTCCCTCCGCGTACTCCGGAGTGCCTGGCGTGACCATGCGGATGTCGAAGGGGAGCGTTTCTTTGTCGGTGACCATGACCGTCTCCAATGTCCTCAGACTAGCGAGATTAGACGCAGGTGGGCCAGCTTGCGAGTTCTTTGGTTTCGCCTCGGCGCGGTGGTGTGACGGGGAAGCGTTGTAGCGATTCCATCAGCCACCGTCGTGTGTCGGCGGGGTCGATGATTTCGTCGAGGTTCATGATTCCTGCTGCTCCCCAGGGTTCGTGCCCGAGCGTCCATTCATCGATCAGTCGCTGGCGTTCTCCGTCGGGATCGGCGGCTTCTGCGATGTCTCGCGCGTGGACGACGTTGACTCCGACGCCGGGGTCCATGAACGAGATCTCGGCGCCTGGCCAGGCGGTGATTAGCGAGTTGTCCATGCTGTTGCCAGAGAGCGAGAAGTACGCGAGACCGAAGGCTTTGCGGAGGACGATTGTCATGCGGGGCACGGTCATCAGGGCGAGCGCCTCCATGAACATGATCGCCTTGTGGAGCAGTCGGGCGTGCTCGGGCTGGGAGCCGACGATGAATCCGGGCACGTCCTGTAGCCAGATCGTGGGGATGTTGAACGCTTCACACATGCAGACGAACTGCGTGCCTTTGTCGCAGGTGTTGGGGTCGAGGGCGCCAGCATTGAACATCGGATTGCTGGCGAGAATGCCGACGGTGTGTCCGCCGATTCGCGCGAGCGCGGCGATCATCGATCGGCCGAATCGAGGCTTGAACTCGAGCATTTCGCCGTCATCGACGATGCGCTCAATCACGCGGTGCATGTCATAGGCGCGTTGGCGTCGCGTGGGGACGAGATTGGCGATGCTGGGGTCGGGCTCTGCGTGGTCGTATCCGTCGAGGAACGGAGGCGTCTCCCAGCAGTTGGACGGCAGATACGAGAGGAATTGCTTGATCTGCGCGATCGCGTCCTCTTCGGACTCGGCCGATTGGTCGATTTGGCCGGTGAGGTCGAGATGGATGTCGACGCCGCCGAGATCCTGGAGTGAGATCAGCTCGCCCGTAGCGATCTCAATCACGCGCGGGGACGAGACGTTGAGCGCGGAGCCTCGGACTTGGACCGTGAAATCGGAATAGGCGCTGTGGAAGCTCGAGCCACCGAAGGACTCGCCGACGATCGCGGTGGCCATGGGGATACGTCGCCGTCGACGGGCGGATTCGATTCCTGGAGTGATCTTGCTGAAGCCCTCGGACCCGAGGGAGTCGGGCAGTCGCGCGCCGCCGGTCTCGCCGAAGTAGACGTGAGGCACCCCTTGCTTGAGCGATTGCTCGTAGATGCGTTTCATACGTTTGCCACCGACGACCGAGGACGAGCCGTGGAGGACGGTGACATCGTCGCCACAGGCGGTGGCGGGTCGACCGTCGATGGCGCCCCAGCCGCCGATCTTGCCGTCGCCAGGTGTTCGTTCACGGACATCGGGGACCTCGGAAACCGCGAAGGTGCCGATCTCGCGGAAACTGCCGAGATCGAACAGCTTGTCAATCCGTTCGCGGATGGTCAGTCGACCTTTGTCGTGCTGCCGAGCGATGCGGTCGACTGAGCCCATCTCGGTGACAATTTTCTGTCGCCGGAGGAGCAGGTCGTCACGGATTTGCTGTGGTGTGGACGGCTTGAGGGACATGTGCGATTCCTCTCGTGAGAGGCGGAGTTGGTTGTTGCTCGGTCTGACGATAGCGTTCCGCCGACTTATGGGGCAGAGTCATCGTTGAGAGACACGGGCATCGATTCGCCAGTTGCGGTGAACAATAGGTATGCTTCGCTCACTTGTACGTTTGCGTTGTCGAGCAATGATACGTACTCTTGTACCTGTCGATAGTATTGTGCTGGTGGTTCGGTGGGGATGTTACTGTCAGTCTTGTAGTCGACCAAAACCCAGCCTGCTGGATCGGAGAACAGGAGATCGGCGACGCCTTCGGTGATCGTTGTGTGGTCGTCGTCGGGCTCGATTGAGACCAGCGGGAGCTCACGATACACCTGTTCCGATCGCGCGGCGCGCTGGAGGAGGTCTGACCTGAACGCTCGCTCGACGTGCTTGAACACAGGCTCCGACGGGATTAGAGATCGGTGGCAGAGCCGGGCCGTTCGCCGATAGGTCAGATCGAGGTCGTTGAGGTCAGCCTCGTGGAGGGCATTGTGGACCGCCGTTCCGAAGGTGAGCACGTCGGTCTCTGGGTCGTCTCGCTTTGCGAACGTCATCGGTTCAAGCTCGGAATCGTCGGTGTCCGATTGGAGCTCGAGTTCTCGGCCCTTGCTCAGTTGCGACGGCGTGACCGACTGCACGTCCCGACGGCCGCCGTCGAGGGCTGCTTGATGATGCTCGTGCCAGCGTTCTTGGAGCTCCTCGTAGGGAGGCTCGCGGAGCGCGGGCGTAAGCCTGGGCGGGGTGTCGAAGGAACGCGGTGAGACGACCAGGCGCGTTTCATCGAGGTTGCGCGATAGCCAGTCAGGCTCGGCGTCGTCGAGGTAGGTGTGGAACGAGTCGCGGTTCTGCAGACTGTCGGCGGGGAACGAAGGCAGGATCAGCCAGTCCCGAGCGCGGGTCGCAGCGACGTAGAGCATGCGTCGGGCTTCGGCGTCGGCGTAGATTCGGTCACGTCTGCGTGCAGCGACATAACCAGGCGTGCGAAACGGAGCTCGCGCGTCGCCGAGTTGGAACTCGAGGCGGTCGTTCGGTCGGTCGATGATCACGTCGGCGGCCGACCATGGTTGGTCTTGCAGCTTGGGGATGATGACGATGGGGAACTCGAGTCCTTTGGCCTGGTGGATCGTGAGGATGCGGACGGCGTCATCGTCGGCTTCGGTGGTCGCGGATTCTGACTCTGGCAGGCTGCGCACGCCACGCTGCGAGAGCCAGCGCACGAATGGTCGCAGGCTGTGGTTGTTGTTGTCGGCGAACTGAGCGGCTCGCTGGACAAGCATCCGAAGGTTTGACTGTCGTTGATGCATTGATGCCGCTCGGCTGACGACAGCTTGCGCCTCGAGTAGTCCAGATGCGCGGACGACGTGGTCGATCAGCTCAGGCAAGAGGAATCGGTGCAGGTCGCGACGGAGCTCGGCGAGGCTGGCGATCGGTTCGCGGAGCCGACCGTCGTAGTCGTCCGGTAACGATTGCGGATTGATGGTCACAGGCTGACCGTCGAGCGCGGTGCGGAGTTCGAACAGCTCGGCGTCGGAAGCGGCAGCAAGCGGCGACTTGAGGACGGCGATCGCGGCCGTCTGATCGGTGGGGTCATCGAGCGCTTGAAGCAGGTGCGCGATCGCGCGGATTTCGGGTTGCTGGTAGAAGTTCTGGCCGCTGTCGAAGTGGTAGGGGATGCCGGCGCGGTCGAGGGCGGCCGTGTAGAGATCGACGCCGGTGCGAGTGCGGACGAGGATGGCGATGTCGCGGTAATCGGGGGTTCGGGAGTGGCCGTCGTCGGAGGTCAATGCGCCGAGCTTGGCGTCGGGTTCTTGCAAGTGTGTGATCAGGTTGGCGATCAGCGTGGCCTCGTCCTTGCGAGCTTCTGGCACGGTCTTGAACTGTCGATTGGATGGAATGACAGCCACGGCCGGTCCTGCTGTCGTGCGGTGAGGGACGGTCTTCTCCCAACGAGCCTGCGCTCGGGGAGCGTCGGGAACGGGCTCGAGGATGCGCGAGAGGACGCGGTTGTGCCAGGCGCAGAGTTGCGGTCGAGCGCGGAAGTTGACCGAGAGATTGGCGATCGCTGAGGTCTCGGGCGAGTTGGCGAAAATGTCGCGGACCTGCTCGTAGACATCGATATCGGCACGTCGGAACCGATAGATGGACTGCTTGGGGTCGCCAGCGATCACGAGTCGGCCGGGTCCCGGCTTGGCCTGGGTCCAGTCGTCGGTGTCCGGCTCGGCGGCGAGCAGGAGCGCGATCTGAGCTTGAAGCGGATCGGTGTCTTGGAACTCGTCGATCAGGATGGTGCGATAGCGGTCGCGCAGGGCAAGTCTCGCCTTTTGCGACGCGATCAGGAGGTTGCGAGCCTCGAGCAAGAGGTCGTCGTAGGTGAGCGCGCCTTCGCGTCGGCGACGCACGGCGTCATCGTCGATGAACTGTCGAAGTCCGCGCACGACATCGAGCAGGGCAGCGTCGCGTTCGCGTTGGTCATCCAACTCAGTGTTGTTCGCATCGTCGGGCGACGGGTGGTCGGCGTCGAGGTCGCGGTTTCTGGAGAGGTGCTCAGCCGCGAGCCGCAGGTGGTTCAGCTCGAGCCCGTGGTCCAGCGCTCGTTGCAGAGCGGACTGAGTTGCGGGCGATGACTGATCGCTCCAGAGCCATGAGCGCCAGGACTGGGCGAAGCGGAGATCGGCCTGAAGTTGATCAAGGACACGGAAGTCAGGGTCGAGGCAGAAATCGAGCGCATGCTCTCGGAGGATGCTGGCGGTGAATGCGTGGATCGTCTGAATCGGCGCGGCATCGACGTCGCGGAGCGCGTCGTGGAGGCCGGCTGCGGCGAGTTCTTTTCGGATGCGTTCGCGTAGCTCGGCGGCGGCCTTCTCGGTGAAGGAGATGGCGACGATTTCCGAGAGCGATCGCCCGTTGCGGACGAGGTTGACGACGCGGTCGACGATCACGGAGGTCTTGCCCGAGCCTGCGCCAGCCTCAAGGAAGAATGAGGTGTCGAGGTCGTCAATGAAGCGCCGTCGGACATCGTGGTCGGCGGGTGGGCGTCGGGTTTCGGGGAGTTCGGCGTCGGTCATGGGTGTTTGGAGAGTATCGGGAGGTGCGTCATGTCCGCGATTGTCAGAGGGATTGGGATCATCCGTCTTCTCTCGCGTGGAAAGCCTGTCCCTGCATCGGCAGGCTGCTTAAGAGCGCCGTTTCCGCGGCGGTGCGAGGGTGTGTCGCGCTTGTCATGTGCGACGCGGGAGCCGAGCGGGCCCCGCATGCGCGGGGGATTGAGGCTGGAGGTGAATCGATCGAGATTCCCGTGCGCTGTGCGGGAATGACGGAAAGGGAGCGGGAATGGCAAAGGGGGAGAGTGAGTGATGGAGTTGGGCATGGGGCGGCCGTTTTCTTATGGGCGCTGTTGGCGGAGTTGTTCGATTTGGCGGATGGCGTCTTGGTGTTGGCGCGCTTTGTGTTCGTAGCGTTGGCCGATGTCGGTGGTGCAGGCTGACTCATAGGGGCATCGTTGGCAATGGGGTCGGTCGCGCGCTGGACGTCCGGGATAGGGGATGAAGTTTGCGGCTTCGAGCTGGTCGGCGAGTAGCGCGAGCGTGTCACGGAGGCGTGCTGCTGCCGCTCGAGAGTTCGACGTGAGGGATTCACCCTGGAGCAGTTGTGACTCGAAGTGGCCTCGGCGAGTGACCGCGCTGTGCTGGACTTCCGCCTGTCCGACGTTGATGCCGTACTGGTTCAAGCCTGCCAGAGCGACGATGGACTCGAAGGAGGAGCCGTTGACGAAGCCGCGAACGTCGGGGATGGCTTCGTCGGTGAAGAAGCGGATGACGCGGTGGTGTCCGCTTGGATGTCTGTCGATGCGGTCGATGGCGCCGCGCAGGCGCAATGTGCGGTGGCCTGTGACCTTCAGAGTTGCGTCGTGGAAGGCGAAGTTGACCTCGACGGGGCGCCAGCCCTCGCGAGCGACGATCACCTCTCGGCGACGACACCGGTCGAGGTCGCCTTCGATCTCCGTGCGCAGTCGACGAGTACCGGCGGGCGGTCCGAGCGCTCCGGCGTCCTGGGCGGCATCGAGGATGTCTCGGGCGACGGATGCCATGTTGGAAGGCTCGACTGCATAGTCGAGCCACGCGCTCTCTGGGTTGTTGCGGTCAAACTTCTGAGCCCAGGCTGCGAGGACGCGGCGCACCAGGTCGCCGTGGATGCGCCACTGCGAGCGGTCGGGTCGGTCTGATTCGAGCGATGACTCGGCGCCGACGATGTACTGCAAGTAGAAGCGGTATGGACAGTGGACGTAGGTCTCAAGCGCCGTTGCGGTCCAGACGTGGTCGAGCGGCCACCACGATTCCGTCGGAACGGAATCGGTGAGGAATCCGTCGTAGTCGGTGAACCGAGAGGCGTTGCGTCGCAGGCGCCCGAGTTCGGCCGATTCGGCGGTGGGCCAAATCCTCGGCAGGAGCGGCCGGCTATCGGCACCAGGAGCGGCGATCAGTGCGAGATCAAAGCTTCGCAATTCTGGGGTGACTAGCGCGGCTGACCAGTTGTCGTCGGCGACGTCCGCAGCCCTGAGCGACGGGGTGACGACGGAGGAGTCGATCCGTTCGATGGAGCCACTCTTGGTGAGGGTTGTTTCCGGGAGGATTGGGCCTTCGGGATCGGGGCTGGCGGACTCGAGGATCAGCGTCGAGGGTCGGGAGGGCCCGCCGACCGCGCTGCTGCGCCGACTCCAGCTTGCGCTGAACTGCCACCTCGCGGATCGTCGGGCGAGGAACCAGGCGTGACGATCGCTGAGGGCACGTTCGCCCTGAAGCGCGAGCGCATCGGGGATGCGGGCATTGATTTCGGCGCGGTCGGGGTCGGGGAGGAGTGGGTCCTGTCGACCGACTGCGGGGAAGACGCGCTCGGCGACGCCGGCGACGAAGATGGCGTGGTAGCGAATGCCTCGGGCAGGACCGGTCGCAGCGCCGACGTTGACGCCGCCGATCAGCCGTTTCTGATCGCGAACGACTCGCGATCTGAGGGCCCGACCGATCGCGGTGAGGCCGACGCTCGGTGACCACGGAGTGTCGATTGCGTCGTGCTCGCGGATGCGTGCGACGGTGTCATTGAGCGCTGTCAAGAGCTCTTGCTGTTCATCGGCAGATTCGCTGTCTTCGAGGTAGGCCTCGAATGCTTCGAGGAGCTCGTCCGGCGCGTTGGACCATGTGCCCGCTTTTTCGAGTTGGCGGGATCGTTGGCAGAGGTCCCGGATGATTTGCGCGAGCTCGGATGCCTCTTCTGAGCGGTCGAGTTCGAGCCAGCCGTCGAGCCGCTGCTGCATCTGATGGAGTCCGCGTGCGAGACCAGCGTCGAGCGCGATGCGCTCCCACTGTGCCGGTCGGCGTGTGACGCCGAGCGGTCTGTCTCTGAGCGCACGATGAGACATCCAATCGAGCAAGGTCGTGCGTTCGACGGACTCGGGATTGAGGAGGATGCTGACGAGGGTGCTCGCCGCTTGTCCGATGGGTGTGTCGGCGAGTTGCCGACCACCGATTCTCCATGAGGGGATTTCGGCACGCTCGAGTGCGGCGCAGATACGTTCGTCCGCCGATGTGCCTTGCTGATGGAAGATTGCGATGTCGTGAAACGCGACGCCGTCGCGTCCGAGTTGGAGGATGCGCGACGCAATGGCGTCAGCCTCGGCGGTAGGGTCGCCGACGCTGAAGTAGTGGTCGGGGGCGAGCCGCTCTGGGCTCAGTCTGGACCGAATCACGCGGACATTCAGTTCACGGCGAAGGGTGTCGAGGGTGCGGTTCGGCAGGGAGTCAGGATCGTTGCTCGGGGTCACGAGGAGCATGCGCACATCGGTCGACTGGGCGAGTCGCGCGAGGAGCAGTCGCTGGATGCGTGTGAGGTCGTAGATGCCGGAGACGATCAGTGGCGCGTTGCCGAGCGCCTCCGCGAGCGCCCGAGTAGGAGTCGTCGGCGCGATCGCGTCTTCATAGTTCGAGGTGCGGTCGGCGACGGTTGCGACGTGGTCGGTCCAGGCAGTGAAGATGTTCCTGAGGTCGCCATCGGGCAGGTCGGCGGGCGCGAGTGCGGCCTCTCGGAGGTCGGTGAGGGTCCGCAATAGAGCCGAGGGAATGCCGGGCGCGCTGGGGTCGAGGTCTCGCAGCGGCACGCTTCGCGCGACCTGCTGCACGGCGGCGATATCGGCGCCGGCGGGCCAAATCTGGCGGTCGGGACGGTCGCCGAGACGTGAGGCGGCAGCGGCGAGGTCGACCGGGGTGAAGCCATAGATCGCGGCGAGCGCTCCACCGTTGGCCTCGGCGAGCATGCGCTGCGTGGCCAGTCGCTGGAGAGCAGAGCCATGGAGGATGTTGAGCCGACGGAGCGGGGAGTCACGCTCGGTTACGAGTTGGGTGAGACGGAGATCGTTGGCGGCTGGGTCGGGGAGGAGCTCGATCGTGAGAGGCATTGGGCGGTCAGGGTACCGCGAGAGAGGGGCTATCCGACGACGGCGTAGATGATCGCTGAAATCAGGCCGGCGACCAGGGCAGCGATCACTCCGATCTGCACTGTGATCAGTCGAATGACCCGTTCTTCAAGCATGGTCAGCCGATCGATGATTTCCGCGAACCGCTTGTCGACTTGGTCGAACTGTTTGTCGACTTGGTCGAACCGTTTGTCTACTGAGTTGAAGCGCTCGTCAACGACATCGGAGCGCATCCGCATTTCGAGTTGCATCTCGTTGCGCACGACCTCCAGCTCACGTCGAAAATCGCTGACGATCCGTTCGACGTCCTCTTTGCTCGCGACATCGGCAATGCGCGCTTCGAACGATTCGGCGATGGCCGTCGCCCGTTCGGCCGGCAGTCCTGCTTGAATCAAGCCACGCTCGAGTTCCCGAATCATGGTGACCATGGAGTCCACCCTCTCGCGGGTCAGTTTACCAGCTCTGGGTTTTCGTTTCGACGAAACGCGTGAAGCGGGAGCAGCTCGTGAGAGCCGCCCCCGCCCCAACCGGTCCCCGCGGAGGGGGACGGGACGTCGCCCATTTGCCGTTAGACGGCGGCCGGTCCCCGTTCGCGAGTACGCACGCGCACGGCGTCCTGGACATCGAGGACGAAGATTTTCCCGTCGCCGATTTGTCCGGAACCCGCGTTATCGAGAATCGCATCGATCACGTCGTCGAGCGGCGTGGTGTTGATCACGATTTCGATCTTGATTTTCGGCAGGTAGTCGACCTGCACTTGCTGTCCGCGGAACTCCTGGACGACGCCCTTCTGAGCGCCGCGTCCGCGGACTTCGGAGATGGTCATCGAGACGATGCCGATGGCCTCGAGCGCCGTGCGAACGACGGAGAGTCGCTCGGGGCGGATGATGGCGATCACCATTTTCATGATCGTGTTGCCTTTCCTGTTTCTGTTCCCGCTTTCCCTGAGGGAGAGCGTGAGGGTGAGGGCCCCTCTATTGTGCCGGTTCCCCTTCTCCCCCCGCCGGAGCGGGGGGAGATGTCACGGAGTGACAAAGGGAGGCGCTCCGACTTCTCGCTTAGTCGCCGCCTCTGCTGGCGGAGCCGGCTGCGGGGGATTCCTCGCCCGCTGAGACTTCCACGGCGACTCCTGGCGAGACCGTCGGGAACTCGGGGTAGGCGCCGATGCCGTGTTCCTGGACATCGAGTCCGGCGAGTTCCTCGTTCTCCGATACCCGCAGTCCGATCGTGTTCTTGATGATGAAGAACAGGATGCCAGCGGTCACGGTGACCCAGGCGAAGATGGCGAGCACGCCGATTGCCTGCTCACCCAGGGCACGGACGCCGCCACCCATGAAGAGGCCGTGTCCGGGTGCGCCCCAGGCCTCGGCCGCGCCGGCCGTGGCGAAGAGGCCCACCGCGAGCGTGCCCCAGACACCGCAGCTGCCGTGCACGGAAATCGCACCAACTGGGTCGTCGATTCTGATTTTGTCGAAGAACTCGACCGAGAAGACCACGATGCCGCCGCCGATCGCTCCGATGATCAGCGCTGCCCATGGCTCGACGAAGCCACAGCCTGCGGTGATCGAGACGAGTCCGGCGAGTGCGCCGTTGAGGGTCAGGCCGAGGTCGGCTTTTCCGTAGCGGAGCTTGGCAATGCCGACCGCGACGATGGCGCCGGCGCCAGCGGAGAGGGTGGTGTTGATGGCGATCCATGCTGCCTCGGTGGCGAGTCCGCCAGAGAGTCCGAGCGTGGAGCCAGGGTTGAATCCGTACCAGCCGAACCAGAGGATGAACATGCCCAGCGTGGCGAGGGTCATGTTGTGGCCGGGGATGGCGCGGATTTCAGAGCCGACGTACTTGCCAATTCTTGGTCCGACGAGGATGGCACCCATCATGCCAGCCCATGCGCCGACGGAGTGCACCAGCGTTGAGCCGGCGTAGTCCATGAAGCCACGCTCGCCGAGCCAGCCGCCGCCCCAACCCCAGTGAATCACGATCGGGTAGATGATCCCGGTCACGAACACGGTGTAGAACAGGTAGGCGCTGAACTTGGTGCGCTCGGCCAGGGCACCAGAGACGATCGTCGCGGCGGTCGCGGCGAAGGCCCACTGGAAGAAGAAGACGGCCGCTTCCGAGACGCCGTCGGTCTCGGTGAGGCCGCCGAGCGCGGGGAAGAACGAGTTACCGCCGATCAGTCCGCCCTGCGAACCGCCGAAGGCGAAGCCGAATCCAACGGCCCACCAGACGACCGCGCCGAGCGAGGCGTCGAGTACGTTCTTCATCAGGATGTTGGCGGTGTTCTTGACTCGTACAAAGCCGGCTTCGAGTAATCCGAAGCCAGCCTGCATGAAGAACACCAGGATGCCGGCGATGACGAACCAGATCGTATCGACGGCGAGGACGATATCGGCGAGTGTGGCAGCGTTCTCCTCTACGCTTTGGCCATACGCGATCCCGAATGTGGCCAACAGGCCAGTGATGATACCGAGGAATAACCCCAGTCCAGGTTTTCGAACCGCGCCGAACGACAAGTGCGTTCTCATGGGCGTGGTCCTGACGTTACCGGCTAACGTGCGGGCTAATGTCACAGAAGCCTCCTTCCCGAGTTCCGGTCTGAAAGCAACGTATGGAAGGTCGGGGCTGCGCCGGTTTCGGCCGAGTTGCCAATAGATGTCGTTTCGGTTGCGCGGATGTGTCGGTGATGTGTCGGATGTTGCGACGGTGTTTCGGAGGCAGCTCGACAGTTCGGATCGATGTGCTGATAGGCTGAAGCCATCGGCAAGATGATCGGCGCGAGACGCGCATAGTGCGGCGGAACGTTTGAGTATCCTTCGGCGACTGTTTGGCAAAACGACTGAGTCCTCTGAATCCCACGACACCCCTCCTCCCCCTCCTGCTCCTTCCCCTCCTCGAACCACGACCGCCCCACCTCCGCGTCGCGCTCACGACGCCAATGGTGCTGTTGACTCGGTCGCGACGGAGTCGACTGAGGCTCGACCGCGGCGCCGACGTCGGAAGCGCAAGCCGCGCTCGGCGCGGACTAGTCCGGCTCCCGTCGCGACATCGGCTCCGTCGAGGGTTGAGGACACTCCCCGACCGCCGAAGCAGCGTCGCCGACGCCGACGTTCAGGCGAAGGCGGTAGCGGTGCTCCCCAACGAGCGCAAAGCGCGACACAGAAAGCGTTGCTCTCGGGCGGATACCAGCTCCCGGCACTGAACGAGCTGGACGATGTCACCACCGACGACTGGCCGCAGTCGTTTCAGGCGTTGGGACTGTCGGAGCGGATGTTGTCGGCCTTGACCGCGTTGAAGTTTGAGGATCCCACACCGATTCAGGCGCAGTCGATACCGCTGATGATGAGTGGCCGCGATGTGGTCGGGCAGGCGCAAACTGGTACCGGGAAGACGGTCGCGTTTGGGCTACCAGCGGTCGAGATCTGTGACCCGCAACTGGGCGAGTGCCAGGCGATCGTGCTGACCCCGACGCGAGAGCTGGCCCAGCAGGTCGGCTCGGTACTCGATTTCTTCGCGCGCGCGCAGGGTCTCGAGGCGACGGTGCTCATGGGCGGACGTCGGTTGTCGGACGACTTCGCCAACCTCGAGCGACGGCCTCAGATTGTGGTCGGCACGCCGGGTCGGATCATTGATCACCTCGAACGGCGCACGCTGCGCCTCGGCCACGTGCGCATGGCGGTGCTCGACGAAGCGGACCGCATGCTGGACATCGGCTTCTATCCCGACATGCGGCGGATCTTGCGTCGGTGTCCGGACGATCGGCAAACGGCGCTCTTCTCAGCGACGATCCCGACGCCGATCAAGTCGCTCATCCACCAATTCATGCACGAACCTGAGCATGTCCACATCGCGCCCGAGGTGGCGACGGCTGAAGGTATCAGTCAGCGCTACTACGAGGTCGCCGATCGAGACAAGATTCGCGCGGTCGAGGAGCTCCTGCCCGAGCTCTCGGGTCGGACGCTGGTGTTCTGCAACATGAAAGTCACGGTCGACCGATTGGTGCGGCGTCTTGTTGATCGCGGGTTAAACGCCGACGCGATCCATGGCGACCGCGATCAGCGGAAGCGCGATCGAGTGATGAGCGCATTTCGGTCGGGAGAGCTGCAGTTTCTGATCGCCACCGATGTCGCAGCGCGTGGACTCGATATCCCCGACGTGCAACACGTAGTCAACTTCGACCTCCCACAAACGCCCGAGGACTACGTCCATCGAATCGGCCGCACCGGTCGAGCGGGAGCTGAAGGGTCAGCAATCTCATTCGTGGGAGAGTGGGATTTCGACCAACTAGAGAAGATCCTCAAGCTCGTCGGAGAAGACCTACGTCGAGATGACCTGGAGCTGTACACGTCTGGGTAGGTGAGATCGCGACGCCCGCGCGATTAGAGGATTCGTCATACCCGCGCTTGCCGGAGACCGTTGCATCATCTCTTTCCTCCCCCTGCAGGGGAGGTGCCGAAGGCGGAGGGGGGTCCCACTCCGCCAGTCGCCACCCAGATGCCACGCCGACGCCCCCTCAGTGACTCCGCGACAGCTCCCTCCCCACCTACGCGAGGACAGGCTCTGCGAGGGGGAGCAAATTAATCAAAGGCCTCCGCTTGCCGCGGGTATCTAGCTGAGTCCAGAACCGGCTTCGACGCGGTTAATCGCTCCACCGTAGTACAGCTGCCCTGCCAAGCGGATCGAGATTCCCGCGGCGAGCGCGGGAATGACGGAATAGTTGCAGGAGCGAAAAATGACGGGCGTTGGTGGAGGTTGCACGGGCCTCAGAGGGGGCGTTGGTCGATTGTTGAAGCGATCTGGCCGCTTAGCGGATGCTCCAGCCTGAGTTTTGCCAGAGTCTTCGCGCTTCCTCGTGGATGCTCGGTTTGGCTGCGATGAGCCCTTTGACGGATGGGTCCGACTGATTGCACTGGATTGGCTTGCCGTCGATGTCGGTGACGGTCGCGCCGGCAGCTTGCAGGAGGGCCGCGCCGGCCGCGAGATCCCACTCGCTGCGACGTCCCGCTGTGAAGACGAGGCAACCTTTCCCCGTGGCGAGCAGGGCCATGCGATAGGCGATCGAGCCGACCGGCATCACGCTCGTCCCGTCGGGCACCGGCGGGAGGTCGCCAAAATGCCACTCGCCGCGACCGACCAGCATGTAGCTGTCGGACAGGGCGCTGGCGTCATCGAGCTGGAATTGGTCGTCGTCGCTGTCGACGGTGGCGGCGAAGATTTCCTCCGCGGCGGGGTTATAGACCACACCGAGCACGGGCGTGCCGTTGTACGCAAGGGCGATTGAGACCGCGTATTCGGGAACACCCTGGAGAAACTCGCGCGTGCCGTCCAGCGGATCGACAATCCAGACACGCCGGTTCAGGAGACGCTCGCGAGTGTCGTGAGTTTCCTCAGAGAGCCAGGCGTCGTCGGGAAAGGCGCCGAGCAGAGTCTCGCGCAAGGCGGTATCGACTTCGACATCGGCCTCGGAGACGACCTCGTAGCTGAAGCCTCGTCCGCTCCAGTGTTCACGCTCGGCGCTCTGTTTCCAGCCGTACCGAGCGCCGGACTGCTGGTAACGCAGCAGAAACTCGCCGCCGCGACGGGCGGCTTCTTGAGCGGCTTCGAGTTCCGCCTCGTACATCACGAGCCGCCCTCTCTGTCGCTCTGCGACATCTCACCGGTCGGGCAGTGTCAGGCAGTGGTTTGGGACTAGAAACCCGCCTGTTTGTCGACTTGGCCGACGAGTTCTCGGTTGCCGCGGTAGCGACGCAGGTTTTCACAAAAGCGCTCGACATTGCGTCCAGCACGAAGCTGTGAAGCGCCCGCGGTGTGCGGGGTCATGACGATGTTCTCGATATCGAACACACGGTGGTCTGCGGGCAACGGCTCGCCTTCGACGACGTCGAGTGCCGCACCTCGCAGGTGACCGGATTCGACAGCATCGATCAGCGCTTCCAGCTCGATGATCTCGCCACGCGTAACGTTGACGATCACCGAGCCAGGCTTCATTTTGGCGAAGGTCTCGGCGTTGAACAGGTGATGCGTATCCTCGGTGAGCGGCGTGCAAACGGCGACGACGTCCGACTTTCCGAGGAGGGTGTCGAGTTGGTTCATGTGGCCCACGACCGGGACGATGGGCGTGCCTCGCACGGCGATGGCGTCGACCGCGCGGAGATTCATGCCGAAGCCGTTGGCTCGTTCGGAGATCGCGCGCCCAGTGCCGCCGAAGCCGACGATGCCCATGGTCAGGCCCGAGAGCTCGAACGCGGCGCGACGCATCGGCACGCGAGCGCCCCAGGCCTCGCTGTTGAGTGTGAGAGCCGGTCGGAGCGAGCGGGCCAAGGCGAGCAAGAGGGCGAAGGCATGGTCGGCGAGGTGCGGACCGACGAGGCCTTTCTCGCCGGTGAGCGGAATGTCGGCGTTCTTGAACTCGTCGAACAGGTATCCGTCGACGCCTGAGGCGGTCGCGTGGACCCATTTGAGCTCCTTGGCCTCGGCGAAGAGCTCTGGGGTGAGGTAGCCGAGCAGGACTTCTGCGTCGGCGATCATCTCGGTGGCGTCCTCGCGATTGTTCGCGACGACGACATCGGCCTCGGGTCCAGCGGCTGCGCGGATCGCGTCCAGTTGGGCGTTGGAAACTTCGGGAAGGGTGAGACCGGGCATCACAAGTACACGCATGGGTTGTCGGCTCCTGAGTCGGGTTGAGGCGCGACCGCGTGGGCGCCAGCGGTCAGGGTATCACCGAAGTGCAGCGGTCCCTCTCGAAGTAGACTGGTCGGCAGATTCGGGTCAGCAGCTGGAGGCATGACGATGACGGATGTGCAGTTTGGCGCGCAGGTATCGGCGTATCTGACGTCGTGGGATGAGATTCAGTCGGTCGCGCAAACGATGGACGCGGGTCGGTACGACTCGATCTGGTTCGCCGACCACTTCGTCCCGCCGAATCGGGGGAAGGAAGTCGAGAGTCGGGAGGCGTTCGAGGCGTTCTCGCTCGCGGCAGCGGTGGCCGTGGCGACGGAAACGCTGCGGATCGGCCACTTGGTATTGGGTAACACGTATCGCAATCCCGGTCTGGTGGCGAAGATCGCGGGGTCGGTCGATCACATTTCGCACGGACGCTTCACGCTGGGGATCGGTGCGTCATGGTTCCTACGTGAGCACCAGGCCTACGGCTGGGACTTTCCCAGCATGAAAGAGCGTCAGGATCGGTTTGAGGAAGCATGCAAGATGCTGCGTAGCATCATTCATAGCGATGGCGGACGCGTGACGTTCCAAGGTGAGTACTATTCACTTGATGACGCACCGTTATCGCCAGGGAGTTACGACCAGCCGATCCCGATTCTGGTCGGCGGTACGGGGCCGAAGCGGACGTTGCGGACCCTCGCCAAGTACGGCGATATATTGAATCTCGACGGCTGGGCTGGTCGCGGGATGTCGGTGGAACTACTGAAGGAGAAAGTTGATATCCTGCACGCGCATTGCGAGGATGTGGGTCGTGATCCGTCGGAGATTAAGGTGACGGCGCTAATGCCGTGTCTGCTCACTGATGATGAAACTGAAGCGAAGGCGTGGGAGGAGCGTATCGGTCCTGGTACGTTAAACGGAAGCGCCGACAAGATCGTGCAACGAATCGGCGAGTTCATCGAGTATGGAATCGACGAGATCATGTTCGGTCGTCGTGGAGATAACGATCCCGAGTATTTCCAGCGTCTAGATGAGGACGTTATCAGACAGTTGCGGTAAGCTGGGTAGAGAGCGAGAGGAGGACCTCATGGATGCAAAAGAGGCTGTTTCGTATGCGAAACGATACGTGGCTGAACTGTTTGCTGAAGAGAACATTGCAGAGGTGGCACTCGAAGAGATCGACTTCGACCACGAAACAGATGAGTGGCGGGTAACAGTCGGTTTCACCCGGCCGTGGGCCTCGCCAAAGACGAGTGGGCACATCGGCTTTGAGCTACCAACGAATCGGGCATACAAACAGATCAGAATGACTGAGGATGGCAGCAAGATACTTGCGGTCAAGGATCGTATCTTGCAGTTTGCCGATCCTCACGAGTAGCGTGTAACGGTGACTGACTACCTGGTAGATGCCAATCTGCTCGTGCTGCTGATTGTCGGCAGATATGATCGACAGCACATAAGTCGACATCGACGACTCAAGCAATATACTATTGACGACTACGATCACTTGGTCGACATGCTTAAGTCGCCAGGTCGCATTCTCGTCACCCCAAACACGTTGACTGAGGCGTCAAACCTTCTGAGGGCGCAGCGGGGATCGATAGGAACTGTGCTCACAGCGACGTTGCGTAAGTTGATTGAAGATGAGCTTGAGATTGTCGTACCCAGCAAAGATGCTGCAAGGCATCTGGAGTTTACACGCCTTGGCCTGACCGACGTAGCGCTCCTTGAAGTGGCTTCGGCAGAACGGCTGTTGCTCACATCGGATCTGCAGCTATACGGCGCAGCGGTCGGGCAAGATCCGACGTCTGCGGTGTACTTCAGGGCGACAAGCGAGAGCTAGCATGGCGAGAATGTCAGTACGAATGGAGGACAAACGATGAAACACCGACGAATGGGACGGACTGGGCTGCGTGTCTCAGAGATCTGTCTGGGGACCATGACCTTTGGTTTCCAGACCGAGGCCGAAGAGGCGTTCCGGATTATGGACGCAGCCTTTGATGGTGGTGTCAACTTCATCGACACGGCCAACGTCTACCCGCTGGGCACGAACGAGGCCGGCACGACCGAGTCCATCGTCGGGCGCTGGCTGGCCGGCAGGCCGCGCGACCAGGTCGTGCTGGCGACCAAGTGCTCGGCCCCGATGGGACCGTCGCCCAACCAGCGCGGCACCTCGCGGCAGCACATTCTCTCGGCCGTCGACGAGTCGCTGCGGCGTCTGGGCACCGATTACATCGACCTCTACCAGCTGCACGGGCCGGACCCGAACACGCCCATTGAGGAAACCATGCGCGCGCTGGATGACCTCGTCCGCTGGGGCAAGGTGCGATACGTGGGCGCGTCGAACTATCGGGCCTGGCAGTTGGCGCTGGCGCTGGGTGCGTCGGACCAGGCTGAAATTGCGCGGTTTGATTGCGATCAGCCGCGCTACAACATCCTCTGGCGAGACATCGAGTCCGATCTACTCCCGCTCTGTCGCGACCAGGGTGTCGGGATCATCGCATACAACCCGCTGGCCGGTGGGCTCCTGACCGGCAAGTACCGCAATACCGAGGATTTGCAGGACAACACCCGCTTCACGCTGGGCAACGCGGGTCCTCGATACCGGAAGCGCTACTGGGACGAGATTCAGTTTGAGCAGGTCGCCCGCCTGCAGCGCTACTTTGCCGAGCGCGAGATGAGCATCACGCACGCGGCGATTGCATGGGTTCTCGCCCAGGACGGGATCACCTCGGCGATTGTCGGCGCGTCGCGGCCGGAGCAGATCGTGGACTCGTTGGGATACGCGGAGGTCACGCTCACCGAGGCTGACTTGGAGTTCTGCGATCAGCCTTGGTACCAGATTCCCCGTCCCACCGATCCTGAGGTGGCATCGCGGTGACCTTCGACCCCAGCGGCTGCGATAAGCTGACCTCAACGGCCTAGAGAGAGGAAATTCCATGCGCGCAGCCGTGCTTGAAGCCCCAAACACACCGATGAAGATTAAGGACCTGGTCCAGGACGAGCCACAATATGGCGAGGTGCTGGTACGAATGGGCGCGGCGGGAATCTGCGCCTCGGACCATCACATCATGGAGGGGACGGCGGCGTTTCCGTTACCGTCGGTGCTGGGACACGAGGGCGCAGGCACGATCGAGGCGATTGGGCCGGGCGTGACCGAACTTAAGCCGGGCGATCGGTGCATCTTGTCGTTTGTGACACCGTGCGGGCAGTGTCCGACGTGCCGCAGAGGTTCACCTCAGTTGTGTGATCTGCATCAAGCGACAGGGTCACGGCTGCTCGACGGGACGGTGCGGCTGCACGATCAGGACGGCACTGAGGTCTTCCAGATGGGCAAGCTGGGTGTGTTCGGCGAACACGTCGTGACGGCGCAGCAGGCCTGCTTCCCGATTCCCGACGCGGTGCCGATGGATGTGGCGGCGTTGATCGGTTGCTCAGTCACGACCGGCGTGGGTGCAGTGATTAATCAGCCCACGGCCGAGGCCGGGATGACGGTCGCGGTGATCGGTGCGGGCGGCGTTGGCCTGAACGCGATTCAGGGCGCGAAGATGTTGAATGCGTCACGGATTATCGCGGTAGACATCCACGACCACAAGTTGGAGTTCGCGCGAAAGTTCGGGGCGACGGACACGGTCAACGCGAGCAAGATCGATGCGGCCGCAGCGGTGCGAGAGCTCTCGAATGGCGGTGTGGACTTCGCGTTCGACACGTTCGGCTCGGACCTGACGGCGAATCAAGTCTTCGAGTCGTTGGGCAAGGGCGGCACCGGGGTAATCGTTGGGATCGCGCCGACCGAGACGGTCGGGTCGTTCGACCTCGTCAATATGGTACGAATGCAGAAGACGATGGTCGGGTCGTATTACGGTTCAGCCTCGCCGCATCGGACGTTCCAGAAGCTTGTCGACATGTACGTGACCGGTCGGATCGAGATCGACCACATCGTGCAGCGTCGGTATCCGCTGGACGAGATCAACGAGGCATTCCACGCGCTCGAGCGGGGCGAGGACGGTCGTGGTGTGATTGTCTACGATTAGCGCTATGGAAGACTTCCCGGACACGCCGACGATCACTGCTGTTGAACCTCGCGATGAGTTTCGCGTGTGGGTCTCGTTCAGCGACGGCGTGTCGGGGGAGTTTGACGCCGCTGACTATGTGGAGTGGACCGTCTCAGAGGACTACGACGTTCGCCAGAGTCCGCCACCGAGGTGGCAGGACCGGTCATTCTTCGAGAGCGTATGCGCTAGCTTTAGCGGCTCGTCTTTGTGGTGGGGTCAGCCTGACGGTTTGGGCAACGAAATCTGGATCGATGGCTATCGCGCTTACGCCGGTGTGCTCGGGCGGCCACCAGCGGAGGTCAGCCTGGAGTGGTGGGGTCCCGATCCTGAGCCAGTCAAACATCCACAGGCGACGCATGTCGAGGCGCGAGATGGGTACCGGCTCTACCTCGAGTACGACGACGGTGTCAGTGGCGAGGTGGACATGTCTCACCTTGTCGACAAGCCAATCACTGCTTGTTGGCAGGAGCCCGGCGGATTCGATGGAGTCGTACTGGATCGTGAGCAGAACGAAATCTCTTGGAACCGAGATCTGGAATTCTGCGGTTGGCACCTGTGGGAGCGGATCACGGGCATCGACCTACATGGATTCTCCAAGGAGTCGGTCGGGGTGGCGGCGGCAGATTGAACCGTGCCTGAACTGTGCCGTTGGGGCAAAGTGATTGTCCGCATAAAGATCGACGATCATGCGTGGCCGCATGTGCATGTGAAGTATGTGGAGCACGAGGCGTCCCTTAGGCTCTGAGCTCTTCGCATCGTCGACGGATGGTTGCCCAATACCCAACAGCGGCAAGTGTTGCGCTGGGCCCGAGAGCATGCTGGCGAACTGGATGATGCGTGGGCCCGTCTGGAGCGTGGGCAACTGCCAGATAGAATCGCGCCACTGAAGCGCTAGTGAGTTCGCGACTCCAGCGAAGTGCGCAGTTTGTTCCGGTGGCTAACGTCGGAGCAATAGCGATGATTGGATTATGGTGATCTCCTCGAGTCAAGAGCGTCGGAGGCGAGCGTGGCCGCGTGGGCTGCGATATCTGCTGCTCGGGCTCGTTGCTGTGATGACGATGTACGGATGCGCTGGGGACGCTGAGCGAGTGCCACAGCCCTCCGCGTCAGCGGCCGAGGACGGCGCTGAGCAGGTTCAACAGGAACGTGAAGACCCTGAACCGGTCCCTCCACCGCCGCACACAGACTTGCCGCCAGGCGAGTACGTGGCGATTTCTGTTGGAGGTGGGCTTCATTGCGGGATTCTGACATCGGGCGAAGTGGAATGCGGAGGCAGGTGGTGGATGGCGGGGAGGAGAATTCCGCCCGGTCCGTACCGGACGATTGAGGTGGGATCTTGGTTCGGCTGCGGCATCAAAGTCGACGGCGAGATTCGCTGTTGGGGCCTGACCCCGGCTTCGCCGAACCTCGATTATCGAGACGTGCAGTTCACTCAGCTCAGCCTTGGTACCGGGAGAGGTTGCGGAATCGATGTACTCGGTACGGTGCGCTGCTGGGGACATGAGGAAGATAGAGAGAATCAAGCGCCGAACGGGGCATTCACACAGATCAGCGTGAGTTGGGGGCGTAGCTGCGCGGTCGCTGGTGATACGCGAATTGTGTGTTGGGGAGAAAGATTCCGACCTGGCGGCGCACCGACAGATGCGGGATTCGTAGAGGTCGGTCTTGGGTCTGGATTTGGTTGTGCCCGTTCGACTGCCGGGTTTGTCAGGTGCTGGGGCGGCTCAAGCCAGCGAGCCACAAGTGCGCCGCAGATTCAGTTCGCCAGCATCAGTGTTGGCTTCAATCATGCTTGTGGTCTGACGGCTTCAGGAGAAGTGCGTTGCTGGGGCAGCAATCGGGATGGGCAACTCGACTCGCCCAGCGGCACGTTTGTCGAGATCGACGCTGGGACCGTTTTCACTTGCGCATTGACCGCCGACGGAGAAGTCCTGTGCTGGGGCGACGACGAAGAGGCGTACACCGAGTACGGCGCGTAGGTCGCCCCTCTACTCCAGACCCGTTACTCCAGCGTCGCGATGTGTTGGGACTTGATCAAATCCCAGTCGATCTCGAAGCCGAGGCCTGGGTTGGTTGGGGCGGAGACCATGCCTTCGGACATGTCGATGTCTTCGACGAGGCCGTAGACGAAGCCTCCGGTGCTAGGGAAGTACTCGTAGAACTCGCAGTTGGGGACGGCCATGATCACGTGCAGGTTGGCGACGTTGTTGAGGCTGTTGCCACCGTGGTGGATCTCGCACTTCATCTGGAAGCCCTCGGCCAGGTGACAGAGGCGGACGAGCGGTGTGATCCCGCCGGTCACCGCGACGTCGCCGCGTAGGATGTCGGTAGCATACTGTGTAATCCACTGCGTCATACCGTAGTAGCGACCGGGCGCGTACTCGGTTGACATGATCGGGATGTCGAGCTTCTGGTGCAGTTTGACGTAGTTATAGATGTCTTCTTCGACCAGCGGATCCTCGTACCAGTAGTAGTTGAGGTCTTCGATCGCCCGTCCGACGCGCATCGCGTCTTCGTACTGATAGCTCCACATACTGTCGAGCATCAGGATCATGTCGTCGCCAACGGCTTCGCGGACGGCCTTGCAGATTTCGATGTCAGGCTTGGCCACGCCGTGCGGGTGGATCTTGTGTGCGATCCAGCCGTCGTTCTGGAACTGGAGCGCTTCCTCGGCGTACTCCTCGGGAGTTTCCCACCAGGCGGTCGAGGAGTAGACCGGGACCTCGTCCTTGCAGGTGCCGAGCAGTCGATGAATGGGCTGGTTGGCAAGTTTGCCGTTGATGTCCCAGAGGGCAATGTCGATCGCGCCGATGGCAGCCGTCGAGACGGCTCGGTTCTGCTTCCACATGTCGGCCCAGATGCGACCGATGTCCTGCGCGTTCTTGCCGATCACGCGTGGCTTGAGGACATCGATTAGCGCTTGCGCGTTGTGTTGTGGTCGGGAGAGGAAGGCATTGCCGGTGACGCCGGCGTCGGTCTCGACGCTGAGCACGGAGAGCTGGTTGCGTCCGCCGAAGCGCATGCCAGTGCCAACGCGCCAGTTGGGCGTTTCCCAGTCGAAGACATCGAGTTTGAGGTCGGTGATGCTGATTGTCATCGGAAGTTCTCCATCCAAGGGCTGGATGCGTACGCGTGAGTCTTGGGCGTCGACGGTCCTAGTCCGAGCGTCGAGTGGGAGTCCGGCGCTAGGACTAGGTTATCGCCGTTGACCGTTCAGCCAACTCGTGACCGACTGCAGGTGGTCGCGGGGTCAGTTCTATTGCTTCGGTTGTTCATGTCCGTCAGTTCGCAGCGGCGCGCGGGTGTTTCACAGCGGCACGGCGCGTCGGCCCTGCTGAGCGGATCGAGATTCCCGCGGCAAGCGCGGGAAGGACGAAGTTTGTGCGCGGGAATGACGGAGGTGGAGGTTGTTGCGGAGGAATAAGGGAGGTGGAGGATGTTGCGGTAATGGTGAAGTTGGTGGATGTGGAGTAGAGCCGATTGGGGGGCTTAGATGACCTTGATTGGATGTGGTAGCGGTTGGTTGAACAGGTAGCCCTTCTCGTTGAATGGCACTTGGTCGGGCTGGGTTGTGCCGTTGGTGTCTGTGGCTCGGGTTAACAGCTTGTGGTTGCCGGAGCTTGCGGACCATTCGAACTCGAACTTCACCCACGAGTAGTCGCGCTGCTGACCGAGCGTTGCATCGTGCCAGCTTTTGCCGCCGTCGTCGCTCCACGCAACTCGGGCGATCGCTGCCGACGGTGAGTGCGCGAATCCGTGGAGTCGGTGTCGGCCTGGGCTCAGTTGTGCTGGCCAAGGCAGGGCCAACGCGCTCTTGATCGATTGCACGCTCAGGACCTGGCCATCCGCCTGGCCTTCACGCGGATAGTCGTCGCCGATTAGCACATACGAGGTCGTATTGTTGCGGGTCCATTGCGGACTTCGGGAGACGACGATCCGGCTGAGCCACTTGATCTGCGACGCGCCGATCCATCCAGGCACGATCGCGCGGAGCGGGAAGCCGTGATCGCGCGGAAGCGGCTCTCCGTTCATCCGATGCGCCAACAGCGTGTCGGGGTGCGTGGCTCGCTCGATTGGGAGCGCTCGTCGGAATCCGCCCTCTGCCGATCCTCGATCCATTCCGATCAATAGGACGCTGGCTGCGTCGTTGGTGACACCTGCCAATCTCAGAACATCGGCCAGCGCGACGCCAGTCCAATTGGCGTTGCTGACGGCGCCTCGTCCCCATTGCGTACCGCTCGCTGGGCGGCCCTGGAGGAGGTCAAACATCACGCGATGGTTGCCCGCGCACTCGAGATACGAAGTCAGCGAACGCTGGGGCAAACGCAGGAGATCGCTGAATGTCAGTTGTATTGGATTGTCGACCGCATCACCTTCGACGCTGAGCGTCCAGTGAGAAACGTCGACATCGAGGCTGCGCGAATTGTTTCGCACGAAGAACAGCTCGGTCGGAGTGATCGTGGTCGTCAGATGTTCCAGCCGAGCCTCGAGACCAGATCGACCGTGATTGACGAACGGCGTCGCGTCTTTGAAGACAGGCGGAGGTTGGTCGTCCATCAGTGACTGCTCAGCGTGCGGCGGCAACTTGGGGATGTCGTCGCCGCACGCCGCGAGGACAGCCGCGCTCCCGCCCGCAAGCAATAGCTGAAGGAACCGACGCCGACTCAGCCCCTTCCGGCGGGCCCGATGCCACAGCGAGGTTGGATCGATCATCCAACGCGAATCGATCACGGCTACGGTCGCCGATCTGCTCCACCTAGCGACCTCGGAACTGGGCCGGACGCTTCTCGAGGAAGCTGTCGATGCCCTCTTGGCGATCCTCCGAGTTGGAAGTGATGCTGAGCCCCCAGGCCTCACGCTCGACCTGCATGTCGAAGCTCGAGGCTTGGTTGTTGATCAGCCGCTTGGTCAGCTCGATCGCGAGCGACGGTCCGCGTGCGATCTTCTCGGCCAGCGCCATGGCCTCATCCATCAGCGACTCGGGATCGACCAGTCGATTGACCAGGCCGTAACGCTCGGCGTCCGACGCATTGAGCGACTCGCCCGTGTACATCAGCTCCAGGGCGCGGCCCTTGCCGATCATCTGTGGCAAGTAGAAGGTGCTGCCGGTGTCGGGCACGATCGCGCGGTGGACAAACGCCGAGACGAATCGCGCATTGGTCGAGGCGAGTCGGATGTCGCAGGCGAGCGCCAGCGACATCCCGGCGCCGGCGGCGGCGCCATTGACCGCAGCGACGATCGGCTTGGGGTAATCGTTAAGGGCTGAGAAGAGCACGCCATAGTGTCCGATCGGCGCTTCGCGGTGACGACGGTAGCTGTCCGCCTCATCGAGCTCGTCCGAGAGTTTGCGCGCCTCGGCGCCGCCCGAGACATCCGCGCCAGCGCAGAAGCCCCGACCGGAGCCGGTCAGCACCATCGCCTTGACGTGGTCGTCGTGGCGAGTCGATTCCAGCACGTCGAGCAGTTCGTGCACGAGTCGCGGACCCATCGCGTTCATTTTCTCTGGACGCGACAGCGTCACGACCGCGACCTGGTTCTGGATGTCGAGTGTGAGGTCCTGGTATGTCATCGAGTCTTCCTTCCGAGTTCCACTGTTCCTGTGAGTTGTGCAGAGTGCAATCGGGCTACACCTTGTAGCCGCCGTCGACGCTGATCACCTGTCCCGTAATCCCCGCCGACTCCGGTGCGGCGAGCAGCGCCGCCATCGGGCCGAGCTCCTCGGGTTCCAATACCCGATTTTGCAGGTTCTCAGACGCGCGCATGGCGTGCGCCTCATCGGCCGAGATCCCGGCCGCCTTGCCCATCGCCTCCCAGTCGACCAACGCCGTATTCGTCCAGCCGGGACAGAGACAGTTGACCGTGATCCCGTGCGCCGCGGTGTCGTGAGCGAGGGCTCGAGTGAACCCGATCAGTCCGTGCTTCGCCGTCGAATACGCCAGTGCCCCACCCGAGCGCTTCGCATAGCCCGAGCCGATGTTGATGATGCGTCCGTAGCCCGCCTCGCGCATATGCGGCAATGCCTCGCGAGTGGTCCAATAGGCCGAGGTCAGATTGAGCGCCAAATTCGCCTCGAAGACGTCGTCATCGTGTGTGAACGGATTCTGCGAGCCGCGCATCGGCGCTCCACCGCCCACATTATTGATCAACACATCGCACGACCCGAACTCAGTCATCGCGCGACGAACCGGCTCCTTCGACTGCTCCCGATCAAGCGCATCTGCAACGACCGCCAGTCCGCGGGTGCCGATCTCTTCGACCTCGGCGACCACCGAGGTGAGCTGCTCGAGGGTCCGCGACGAAACCACGATGTCTGCCCCATGTCGAGCCAGCTCTAGCGCGATCGCGCGCCCGATCCCGCGTCCACCGCCGGTCACCACCGCCACGCGTCCGCTCAGTGAATACATCCGGTCGCTCCCCTCAGACTTTCAGTGCAGCTCATGCAGGATAGTGCGGCTATGATCGGTGCAAAGGAGGAGCGGGGAAAATGGTCACGACGCGGGACCTCGAGCAGGTAGTGGAAGATGCGCTCCTGGAGGCAGGAGTCTCACCTGAAAGCGCTCGGGCGGTCGTGTCGCGACTGGGCGACGACCTGATCCAGCTCGCGACCAAGCTCGACATGGACGAAGGCTTCCAAGAGGTCAACGAACGCATCGACGAGACGATCGAGAGCCTCAGCAAACGCATCGACGTGACCGAGGAAAAGCTCGGCAAGCACATCGACGACACTGAGCATCGGCTCAATCGGCGCATCGACGACACCACAATGACGCTGAACCAGCGCATTACGGACAGCGAAGAGCATCTCCAACAGCGAATCGCTGACAGCAATAGGCACCTCCAACAGCAAATTGCGGACAGCAATAGGCACCTCCAACAGCAAATTGCGGACAGGGATAAGCACCTCCAGCAGCGATTGGCTGACAGTGAGAAGCGTCTCCAACAACGCATCGAGGACAGCGAACGCCACCTCACCAAGAATCTCAATGACTTCCGCGACGACCTTCGTCACGAAATGGCGGTTCGGACCCGCTACCTGATCGCCGCAATGGCGGTCGGCTTTGGCATCCTGACCGGGCTCATGAGCGCGATCATCGCACTGGTCGCCTAACCCCACGGCCGCGCTCAGCGCTGGAAAATCCGGACTACATGACCGCCGAGACTCCACCCGACCCAACACTCGCCAGCTGGTCTGACCAGCACGAAACCGCCAAATTCTGACACGATGCGCATGGGTCGAATGTTGCGCCAGTGTAATTTTGATCACCCGATCACCGATAATCGGTTGCGTAGGCCGCCCGAAATCGGCGATGATCACCACGTGGAAACTCGAGACCAGAGCCGAACCATGCGCGGGCGGGGCCTGCGTATTACCTCCAACATTCTTGGGGGGCAGGCTCCTGCATGGAGAAGGAGGCGCCATCCGCGGAACCACACAGCTCGCCCCGGTCCCAATCCGGGGGCAGGCAGACGGCGAGAGGCAACAGGCGCCACTCGCTCATTCAGCCCAGAGAAAGGGCAGAAAATGATTGGAACACTTGCGCGAAAGCGCATGCATATGAGAGTGTCTCACTTGGCGGCCGTGGCAACGCTCGTCGCGCTGCTCGGCGCGATGTTCGTGGCCATGGGGTCGGTGGGAGCCCAGACGGCGACTGCTTGCCCGGTCGACGCAGACATCACACTCAACAAGGAAGCGAGCTGCACTCTCGACTTGAAGGCCGTTCACGAGGATGCCGATGGTTTGCGTCTCGTCAGTCGGGGTGTTGATGACAACGACCAGGCAATTGCCAACCTGCTTGATGATCCCGACGTAACTGCAAATGCGACAAGCGCCACCGCCGAACTTACCGCTCAAACTTCCGCAGGCAACCAGCACGTCGAGGTCACAATGGGGTCAGGCGAAGCACTGAAGGTACTCAAGAAGATCCGCGTGACTGTGACTGCACTCGGTATCACGAAGATCGAAGTTGACGGTGACTCCGACGGTGTGGTCAAGGCTGGCGATCCCGTGATGCTTAAGGTGACCTCGCATTCTGCGAGCGCCGCCGCCAGAGCACGCCTGACAGTTCCGACAACGGGATTGTCGATTGACAACGGTAGTGGAGGCACCACACAACGCTTTGCTAACATTGGTGCCCCGGCCGAACCCGGCATCTTCACATTCAACATCATCACCGATGGTGCCCCTAACGGCACTTACACGTTGACGGTGGTGATCGACGACAACGGCTTCACACAACCCAACGCCACCGATGGAACACAGGACAAGGACGCCAAGGGCACCTTTGACCTGACAGTCGGAGCCGAGATCCTGGAGTGAACGTCGAAGCTGCGAAGCTATCACTGGCCCGCACCGGAGCAGACGACGCTGCGACCACCAGGACCGATGAGAGTAAGCCAGGAACGGGTCAGGCTGTCGCTGCTGATGGCGCAATCCAACTCACCGTCATGGTCACGAACGGCATGGACAATGCCGCCAACAACAACGATGTCGAACGGATCTACGTTTCGACCACTACCGGCGGAGTCGTTGGTACCGATGAGCCAGGGGCAAAGGGCTCGTCGAGCAGCTTCCTGACAATCTCCGGGACCGACGCTATGGCCAAGACCAGCTTCTGGGTTGCGAAGGGTGACAAGCGCCCTGGCACGGTTGAGGTTACGGTCGATGTCGATGGTGGCTCTTCGGGCCGCGTCGAATCAAACACCTTGACGCTGACCTTCACTGGTCCAGCCGACATGCTTTCCCTTGCCGATGGCGCAAGCGCACTGAACAGTGCTGGCTCTGATGAGAACATGCTCGACCTCGCTGCTGTTACCGCGATGGACGAAGGTGGTCTCAATGTGCCGGTGCCCGAAGAGGACGTGATTGTCGGCGACATTACTGATCCCGAAGGCGATCTCGTCGTTTCTGGCATCGCCGCCGTGGCAACGAAGGACAAGAACGACAAGACCATCGTTCGAGTTACAGGCTCAGGCGCCAGCCTCACGCCTGGCACGTACACCATCGAGATCAGTCATCGAGACATCGATGATCTCGAAGCGTCTGCTTCATTCGCCGTTGCCGGACCTGCCGCGAACGTGATGCTCGAGGTCGACAACGCCAACCCGGGCATTGACGAGGCACTCGTCGTCGTGACAGCGACCGTCACGGACAAAGACGGCAATGCGGTACCCAAGGACACGTCTGTCACCTTCAACGCCAGCGGCAACAGCGCCGTGCTCGAGCGCGTCGGAGCCGCTGGCAAGATGACTGATGCCGACGGCGTAGCAACCGCACAGTTCTTCGTCATTGGCGCGGGCACTTCGAGAGTCCTCGTTACGGTTGCAGGCGGCGCAGCCTCAGAGAGAGTAGTCGTCTCTGATCCTGCCGCTGAGGCCGAAGAGGAAGCGATGACCGAGCCCGAGATGGTTGGGAATCACTGCATCGAGAATAAGGGTGGCTTTGCTGTCTGGACTTGTGGTGTGAGTGCTATGGCCTCGGAGGTCTTTGCACTGGTCCAGCCGGAAGGCGCGACGGCGATTCACCTGTGGAGCACGATCTCCATGTCGTGGGTGCGCTACTCGGTCGTTGATGGTACGACGGTGCCGGGCTCGAGTGACTTCATGGTCACTGAGAACTCCATCCTCTACATCAGTAACTAGCGGGGGACCTAAGGGGGCCCTCACCCTAACCCTCTCCCTCAGGGAGAGGGGATCAGAAAGGGAAGGTGCTCCTCTCCCTGAGGGAGAGGAGCACTGAACCCCCACCCCTCGCTTGTCGAGGGGTGGGGGACGGGAACAGACCTCCGCGTTCGCGGGGGAATTGAAGGAAAGGTGCTGACATGCAACTCATGACACGTGTCATTACTGTTGCGATGGGTGTTGTCATTGCGGTGGCAGCGATAGCGTCGGCTTCTGCGCAGCAGGAGCCGCCTCACCGGTTCTACGGACATGGTGCTACTGCCGGTGACACTATTGGTGTCCACATGAACAATGATGACCTCACGCTCATCGCATCGGCGATGGTTGCTGATGACGGTTCGTGGTACATCGATGTGGACCGCGACGAGGCCGAGAATGTGGTCTTCTCGATCAACGGTGCCGTCGCTGAGGCTGAGGTAACGTCGCAAGGCGGCGGCCAGGACGAAGTCACGCTCACGGCCATGGCCATGGAGGACGATTCCATGATGGACGAGGGCGATGACGGTGAGATGTCCGAAGACGACGAAACCATGATGGAGGACGACGGCGAGATGTCGGACGATGACTCCATGATGGACGAGGACTCGATGGACGAAGACGGCCACATGGATGACTCGATGGCTGACAACGGCTACCCGGCGACGGGTTCCGGTGGTCTGGCTGCTGATGGTGGTGTGTCGGCGGGCCTGGTGGGTCTGCTGATTGCGCTTGGTGCAGCGGCGATCGCTGGGATTGGTGTTCGTCGGGTGCGGAATCGGGCGTAGTTCCGATCCCAGAGGGGCCCTCACCCTAACCCTCTCCCTCAGGGAGAGGGGATCAGAATGGGGAGGGATCGGGGAGCAGGTCCCCGATCAGAGGGAGGAACAGGAGGCGGGGTCGCAAGGCCCCGCCTCTTGTCGTTTGTGCGGCCGGAGCAGGTCCCCGATCGAGTCGGGGACTGGGAAGTGGGTGTCGGCTGGAGCCATAGCAGGTCCCCGCTCACGGGCGGGGACGGGGGGGCGATCCTGCGGGGAGCGGGAATGACGGCCTTTGAGCGGGGTGCCGGTGACCGGCGGTGCTTGAGCGCTGTCTTGAAGGGTCACGGGACTTTTGAGACAGTCTCATATGAGAGTGTCTCACTTGGCGGCCGTGGCAACGCTCGTCGCGCTGCTCGGCGCGATGTTCGTCGCCATGGGGTCGGTGAGTGCTGTCAGCGTCGGCGCATGCGATCCCGACGGGACGACCATGCTAGGAATCGGCGACACCTGCACGATCACTGTTGTCGCTGGCACTACGGGTATCGCTGACCCTCTCGATTCAGATGGCAATGGTGGCGACTCCGCTGTGACACTGGACAAAGAGCAGGATCAGATCCAGTCCTCCAATGACAACTACGCGGACGTCACAACCACGGCTGTGTCTGGAACCACGGCGACGGTGACGGCAAACGGTGTTGGCAGTGCAACAATCACCTACAACGACTACACCGCTGCGGTTGCGGATGACCCTCAGACCGTGAAGGATGAGGAGGCACCGGCAACGATGGTGTCCAAGACCTACTCCATCTCCGTGCAGAAGATTGCAGTCACCAAGATCGAGTTTGGCGCCGTCGAGGGTGGAACATTCGTCGCTGACAGCGATGAGATTTTTGGAGCTGGAACCGACGTTACGGTCCGAGTCACCATCTCGTACCCCAATAGCCGTGCCGATGACGGCTCAACACTCAACGACACTACTCCAGACAACGACATCCAGGTCACCTTGACGGTGCCGAGCACTGGCCTTTCGCTCACGAGCGGAACTGGACAGCGGCAAACTGTGAGCGTGAATCCGGTGACAACTGGGAAGTCTCCCACCACCACGGCAGATTTCACTCTGTTGACAGACGGCGCGCCTGACGGCACGTACGTCGTCACAGCGACCGCCACACAGGGCCATCTCACTCCAGACCCGGCGGATCCTGCGCAGGACCCCAATCAGGTCCTATCCAACAGTGCTAAGTTCACGGACGAGTTGACCATCAGCGATGCAGGTAACTTCGTCAAGAGCGCCTCACTTGATCTTGGCCTCAAGGAAGGTCCGCCGGACGCCAACGCCGCGAACGACATGCCAGAGAGTGGCTCAGTAGGTCGCACCGGGTCAGTAAACCTCGTCTTGTCAATCACAAACGGTATCGACAACCCAGTCAATGCCGCGGACGTTGATGAGATTCGCATCGTCGCGCCATTTGGTGACGTCAAGTACTACGCCACCAACGACAAGACTTCGGCCAAGGACGCAGACCCAACGAACATCGTTGGCGCGGTGAAGAAGGGCTCGGTCGTCATCAACGTCGCGTCTTCTGGCCAGAAGCCGCGCACGATCGATGTTTACGCCATCGTCCTTGGTAAGGCTGGTGTCGCGACAACCGAGACCGTGAGCTTGAACTTCACTGGCGACGCTGCGTCCGTTGACCTCGCAGATGCGACTGAGAACCTGCGTAGCATCAACCTCATGGACGAGATGGACTCAATCAAGCTGATGGTGACGGCAGCCGACTCCAGCGGAAACACCGCTGCGGTACCGGACCCGCTGACGATCACGGTCCATGACCCTGACGGTAAGCAACTCGCAACGTCTGGTACCAACAGGAAGATCGACGCCGAGCGGATGGCCGAAAGCGGCAAGGTCTTTGTCAAGGTCACCAATCGTAGCGGCAACAATGCTGACACAGCGCTTAAGGTTGGCGAGTACACCGTCAAGGTGACTTCTGGTTCAATCAACGAATCGGCGATGTTCATGGTCGTCGGTGGCGCGGATGCACTCAGCATTGAGGCCGACAACATGGCACCAAGTGAGATCGCAGAGCATGTTGTCGTAACGGCAACCGTCAACAGTGGTGACCAACCAGTGGCTGATGGAACTGTCGTGACGTTCAGGTCTCGCGACACAACCGGCGACTCCGACTCGGTTCTCGTGGCAACAACGAGTGAGACTCCTGGAACCAAGGGTGGCGTTGCGACTGCAACCTACGTCGTGATTGGCGCTGGATCCGCAGTTGTCACAGCCACAGCCGATGGTCAGGTCGATGTTGTCGTGGTCGAAAGCACCGCTGGCATGGTTGAGCCGGAAGCGATGCCTGAGGAGGAGGCCTCGGTCTCTTGCCTTAGCGAGCTCTCTGGCTTTGCTACTTGGAGCTGCGGTGTCTCGGCTGATGCTTCTGAGATCTTTGAGATGGTCTCGGCGCGCGGCGTGAGTGCGATTCATCTGTGGAATGGCTCCACGTGGGTACGCTACTCAGTCGTTGACGATGCCATGGTGCCGGGCTCGAGTGACTTCATGGTCACTGAGAACGACATCCTCTACATCAGCAACTAGGGACTAGCGTCCGCTCCCCTCGCCTGTCGAGGGGAGCGGCGACCCCAAGCGGGTCCCCGATCAAGTCGGGGACTGGGAACGAAAGGATGCTGAGATGAAACAGCACAGACTGATGACGAGGGTTGTCGGAGTGGCGCTCGGGCTCGCTGTTGCAATTGCGACGTTGAGTCTCGCAAGCGCGCAGCAGGAGCCTCCGCATAGGTTCTACGGACATGGTGCTACTGCCGGTGACACTATTGGTGTCCACATGAACAATGATGAACTGACGCTCATCGCGTCGGCGACCGTTGACGAGAACGGTTCTTGGTACATCGATGTGGACCGCGATGAGGCCGAGGACGTTGTTTTCTCGATCAATGGTGCGGTTGCCGACTCTGAGGTGACGTCGCAGGGCGCCGGTCAGGACGCTGTCACGCTTACGGCCATGGCCATGGAGGACGACTCCATGATGGACGAGGGCGATGACGGTGAGATGTCCGAAGACGACGAAACCATGATGGAGGATGACGGCGAAATGTCCGAGGACGGCGACTCCATGATGGACGAGGACTCGATGGACGAAGACGGCCACATGGAGGACTCGATGGCTGACACTGGGTATCCGGCGACGGGTTCTGGTGGTCTCGCTGCTGATGGTGGCGTTTCGGCGGGCCTCGTGGGTCTGCTGATTGCACTTGGTGCAGCGGCGATCGCTGGGATTGGCGTTCGTCGGGTGCGGAATCGGGCGTAGTCTCCCTGCGCAAGCGGGGAGCCCCCTCCGCCCCTTCGGGGCACCTCCCCCTTCGGGGCACCTCCCCCAGAGGGGGAGGTCTTGAGAGGGAATCGAGAGGCGGGGTCGAGAGGCTCCGCCTCTTGTTGTGTTTGCGGCCGCGGAGAGCCGAGCAAGTCCCCGATCGAGTCGGGGACTGAGGGAATGGGTGTCGGCTGGGGCTAGAGCGGGTCCCCGTTCGGGGACGGGGCCGGATGATCTGACTTTTGAGACAGTCTCATATGAGAGTGTCTCACTTGGCGGCCATGGCAACGCTCGTCGCGCTGCTCGGCGCGATGTCCGTGGCTCTCCCTTCGGCAGGTGCTCAGGCCAGAAATCACTCCTTCGGTGCTTGCTCAGAATCGATGACGAGTTACCTGCTGATCGGGGACTCCTGCACGATCGGCTCGGTCGTGGACACTTCTGTTGTGACATCGACCAATGAGTCGGTCGTGGCCGAACCTACCACCACCACTGCTACGGCCAGCGGGCTTGGAATGACTACGGTCACTGTCACGGACACCGATGACGCGTCGATCAACCGCACCTACGAGATTCAAGTGATTGCTGCCCCGACGTTGACGGTGACGTTCGACGATTCGGATGCGACGGTGAAGGCAGGGAAGGAAGTCACTGTAGGGATCGCTGTTAGGGCAGTCGCAGACGCGATAGTTGCCGATACGGACGTCACGTTGAAGGCACCAAACACCGGCGTTTACTTCCTAGGCGGAAATGACAGCACATCCCAGGTCGCACGGCTATCTGGGGATATTCTGCGTTCCGTGACCGGAGGTATGGCGACCTCGAACACCAAACTCCAGACTGCCGGAGCACCGGACGGTGAGTACGTGATTACTGCCACTCTGGGTAGTGATCTTGGCGGCCTGAAGAAGGGCAACTACACCGCGACGCTGACCGTCGGTGATGCAGGTGCCGGACTGTCTTCAGCAACCTTGTCACTGGCCGCAGGCGAGACGGCGAACGCTGAGGCCGGCGGGACCGATAAGGTCAATCTGGTCGTCGAGGCGATGAACTCGCTCGGCTCCGCGGCGAACGCCGGTGATGTGAACAGCATTCTCGTCTACGCCTTCGGAGGAAACATCGATATCGCTGGCCAGGGTGCGAAGACTAACTTCAGCCAGTATGACGAAGACGACGATGGCAATACCACCGACGATGACATCGGTGCGAAGACCACACTCACGGTCAGTAAGGCGACCGCGGGGACAGTCTCTGTGCGAGTCACGGTGATTGGTGGAGCAGCTGGAACCGCCGAAACTGATGAACTCGTGCTCACCTTCGCTGGAAGCGCGAGCGCAATCAGCGTTGGCGACGCTAGTGACCAACTCGCTCGGAAGGGCGACTCGGTCATGCTCGAAGTCACCGCGACCGACAAAGAGGGCAACACCGCCAAAGTGAACGATGCTCAAATCACCGCTGTCATCAAGGACGCCGACGGCAAAACTCCTAAGAACTTGACGGTCTCTGATGCCCAAAAGTGGGTTGACAGCGATGGCGACAAGGTTAGGGACCCCGGCGAAATCGTCGATACTGCCGTGACGATCATGGTCGAATCGGACGCCAACAACGCAGCAGCAGCAGGCGACTACACCGTTGAGGTCATGCTCAACAATGACGCGCAGACCAAGCAGGTTGGCATGTTCACCGTGGTCGGCGTTGCAAACAGCATCGAAGTCTCCGTTGATAGCGCTGAAGTCGAGCTCGGCGATGTGGTTACTGTCACCGCGACAATCACCGACGCCGATGGCAACCCGATCGCTGATGACGACGCAGCCAAGGCTGGAAATGTCGAGTTCACCAGTGCTGGGGCTCTGGAACTGAGCGGATTCGGTGCCTCCGGCGGCGTTGTTACCAAGCACGCCAAAGACGGCGAAGCTACCGCAAGATTCGTGGTCACCAAGGGCAGCGGAACCGCAGTGATCTTGGTCGACCATGGCTCAGCAACCGGTACAGCGACCGTCATGAGTGCACCGGTCGAAGCCGAAGCGATGCCTGAGGAGGAGGCCTCGGTCTCTTGTCTGTCAGAGCTGAGTGGCTTTGCTACTTGGAGCTGTGGTGTTGAGGCTGATGCCTCTGCGATCTTTGACATGGTCACGGGTCGTGGTGTGAGTGCTATCCATCTGTGGAATGGTTCCACTTGGGTACGCTACTCCGTCGTCGATGATGCCATGGTGCCGGGCTCGAGTGACTTCATGGTCACTGAGAACGACATCCTCTACATCAGCAACTAGGGACTAGCGTCCGCTCCCCTCGCCTGTCGAGGGGAGCGGCGACCCCAAGCGGGTCCCCGATCAAGTCGGGGACTGGGAACGAAAGGATGCTGAGATGAAACAGCACAGACTGATGTCGAGGGTTGTCGGAGTGGCGCTCGGGCTCGCTGTTGCAATTGCAACGTTGAGTCTCGCTAGCGCGCAGCAAGAGCCTCCACATAGGTTCTACGGACACGGTGCTACTGCCGGTGACACTATTGGTGTCCACATGAATGATGACGATCTCACACTGATCGCATCGGCGACTGTTGACGAGAACGGTTCTTGGTACATCGACGTGGATCGCGATGAGGCCGAGGACGTTGTGTTCTCGATCAACGGTGCCGTCGCCGACTCTGAGGTCACCTCACAGGGCGCCGGTCAGGACGCTGTCACGCTTACGGCCATGGCCATGGAGGACGACTCCATGATGGACGAGGGTGATGACGGTGAGATGTCCGAGGACGACGAAACCATGATGGAGGATGACGGCGAGATGTCCGAAGACGGCGACTCCATGATGGATGAAGATTCGATGGACGAAGACGGCCACATGGATGACTCGATGGCGGACAACGGCTACCCGGCGACGGGTTCCGGTGGTCTGGCTGCTGATGGTGGCGTTTCGGCGGGCCTGGTTGGTCTGTTGATTGCTCTTGGTGCAGCGGCGATCGCTGGGATTGGCGTTCGTCGGGTGCGGCATCGGGCGTAGTCCGATGGCCGAGGGGCCCTCACCCTAACCCTCTCCCTCAGGGAGAGGGGATCAGAATGGGGAGTGGGGAGTCCTCAGAGGGAGCAGGAGGTGGGGTCGCAAGGCCCCGCCTCTTGTCGTTTGTGCGGCCGGAGCAGGTCCCCGATCGAGTCGGGGACTGGGAAGTGGGTGTCGGCTGGTGCCATAGCAGGTCCCCGATCACGTCGGGGACGGGGGTATGGGTGTTGGGCGAGGCCCGAGCGGGTCCCCGCTCGGGGGCGGGGGCAAGTGTCATAAGGGCCTTGGGGACTTTTGAGACAGTCTCATATGAGACTGTCTCACTTGGCGGCCATGGCAACACTCGTCGCGCTGCTGGGCGCGATGTTCGTGGCTCTCCCCTCGGCGGGTGCGCAGACGGCTGATCCGCCAATGTGTGGCGCATCAATGACGCTCATGCTCGAGCACGACACGAACGGTGATGACACGATTCAAGACACTGAGCCGCAGAACGAGACATGCACGGTCGCCAAGACTTCAAGTGCGATCGATGCCGCGGACGATGTCGACATCACTCTCGAGACCGGAACCGCGGGCGTTGCGACCTTTGTGTCTTCGGCGCCAGCTAACAACACAGCGACAGTGACATTCACAGCAGCCATGAAGGGGACTGCCACCTTCAAGGTCGCGATCGTTCGTGCAGGGGTGTTGTCCAATGTCAGCACGCACAAGATCACTGTGACCGAGTACACCGCCGACGAGGCGCCTGACACGTCGGCGATTTCGCCGGACTTCAAGATCACTTTCATTGGGGACTCGGACAACATCGTCGCCGCTGGTACATCGGTCGACCTGAAGGTCGAAGAGACGAATGCGACGTTGACCAGGATTACGGTCTCGGGCGGTCTGAGCTTTTTCCAGCGCACCGAAGAGTACCGATACCTCGCTGACAACACGAACAAGCCTGACGATGACGACGAACTGCTTGACTTGAGCACGACCGCAACGGTGTGGCGCAACGTGATCGGAACGATCGTGCCGACGCATCAGGTGCATTTGGCCACAAGTCCGGGAGCCGGGACCATCTACGAGACTGCTGGCGAAACTCGCTTCCGACAGCCGAAGCGGGCCGATCAGGACGGGACCGTCACGCCTGAAGTGGGTGCCACGCCAGATGAGAGTGACACCTTGCGAGAAACAACGCTCGAACTCCACGTCCCTGTCGGGACTACGCCGGGTGAGTACACCGTCACCGCGATCGGTACCTACAACCGCGATGGACGTGATCACGTTCTGGTGAAGCCCGCGATTTTGACCGTTGGTGACACCTCCGAGGTCGAAAGCGTCTCCTTCGGTCTGAGTAGCCCGCGTCGGATCAATCTCACTTCCTACGTGCCAGGTGCAGCTCCCGCGGTGATCAACGCCAAGGCCATGGACAAGGTCGGCGGCGGCGCCAAGGGCGACATGCCCGACGGTTACGACGACGACGTCTCGACCAAGGAACGCTCCAGCATCTCGGTTGGCTCCGCAAACACGACCGAGCTCACGCTGAGCATCCTTAACCTAAGCGGCAAGCCGAGTGAGGCTGACGCGATCACCTCGATCGTAATCAGCACCACCGGTGGCAGCCTGAGCGCCAACGCCGGCTCGACCGAGACCTACCGCTGTGACTCGGTCCAGCGCACGCGTGCGTGTGAGATTGACATCTCCAGCTACGCCGACGCCGGCGACCCGCTGCCAGCGAAGATTCGTTTGCTGCTGAACGCACCTGAAACGCCTGGAACCGCTGAGGTGACCGCAGTTGTGGTCGCTGGTGGTGAAGTCTTCACCCCAGACGCCGTGACCGTGACCTTCTACGGTCCGCTGGACGCACTGGACCTGGGCGACGCATCGGGCACCGTGCTTGGCTACGACGTAGTCGGCGGTGACAAGGATGCCGGCATGGACGGCGAGTCGGCCGAGGACAAGGGTGACGCTGACAAGGGCTCCGACAAGCGCGACCAGATCACCTTCTCGGTCGGCGCGATGGACGCCAACGGTAACACGATCCGCACGCCAGACTTGACCGTCAAGATCAGCGACCCCGATGGTGTCACGGTCTCCCCGTCCAAGTACGAGAAGGCCCAGACCGGCGCGCTGAACAACACCCTCCACATCGATGTCGACACTGCCGCTACTGCAGCACTGGCTGCGGGCACCTACACCCTCGAGGTGAGCAAGGGCGCCAAGAAAGCCAGCGTCGAGTTCGATGTGGTCCACACTGCCGATGGCATCGAGGCGGAAGCCTCTGAGATGAACCCGTCCGAGATCGGCGACACGGTGACCGTAAGCGTGGAAGTCAGCTCAGACGGCACAGCCGTCGCGGATGGCACGCCAGTGACGTTCCGAGCATCGGACAAGGCGGGCGACACGGACTCGATCCTGATCGCGACGACCACGGAGACTCCGATGACCAAGGGCGGAATGGCCCAGGTGACCTACGTGACCGTCGGCAATGGAGCCGCTGTTGTGACGGCGACGGTCGCTGATGACACCACCCCGGTCAACGCCGTGCTGGTCATTCAGAGCACCGCTGGTGCTCCGGAGCCGGTGGTTGAGCCGGAGCCCGAGCCTGAGGTGGCCTCGGTGGATTGTCTCAGCAACTTGAGTGGGTTCTCCACTTGGACCTGCGGTGTTGACGCTGATGTGTCCGAGATCTTCACTATGGTCTCGGAGCGTGGCGTGACTGCTATCCACCTGTGGAACGGCACCAACTGGGTGCGCTACTCAGTAGTGGGCGGCTCTGAGGTACCGGGCTCGAGTGACTTCATGGTCACCAAGACCGACATCCTCTACATCAGCCAATAGGGGAACTGAACCCTCACCCCTCGCCTGTCGAGGGGTGAGGCGACCCCAAAGCAGGTCTCCGATCAAGTCGGGGACTGGACTCTGGAGAAAGGAATGCTGAGATGAAACAGCACAGACTGATGTCGAGGTTGACGGCGTTGGCGCTTGGACTTGCGGTGGCGATTGCGTCGCTGAGTCTGGCCAGTGCGCAGCAGGAGCCGCCGTTTCGCTATCACGGCGAGGGCACCGATGGCGACATGATTGTCGCCCACGATGCCGAGGGTATGGAACTCGGCATGGCGACGGTTGCCAATGGCGTTTGGTTCATCGATGTCGACCGCGATGAGGCGGACGGCGCCACCTTCACGCTCAACGGCGAAGCTACCACGGTCGAGCTGAGCTCGGAGACGAGCGACTCGGCCAAGGTCGCGCTGACGGTCGTTATGGAGGAAGACGACTCCATGATGGATGAAGGCGACGACGGTGAGATGTCCGAGGACGACGAGACCATGATGGAGGAGGACGGCGAGATGTCCGAGGACGGCGACTCCATGATGGATGAGGATTCCATGGAAGACGGCCAGATGGACGACTCGATGGAAGACGACCACATGGACGAGTCGATGTCGGACAACGGCTACCCGGCGACGGGTTCCGGTGGTCTCGCTACTGGTGGTGTGTCGGCGGGCCTGGTGGGTCTGTTGATTGCGCTGGGTGCGGCGGCGATCGCTGGGATTGGTGTTCGTCGGGTGCGGAATCGGGCGTAGTTTTCCTGCGGAAGCGGGGAGCCCCCTCCGCCCCTTCGGGGCATCTCCCCCAGAGGGGGAGGTCTTGAGAGGGAATCAAGAGGCGGGGTCGCAAGGCCCCGCCTCTTGTTGTGTCTGCGGCCCGAGCAGGTCCCCGATCAAGTCGGGGACGGGAGTTTTCGAAGCGCGGGCTGGTGTCATTGGGGTTAGCGGGACTTTTGAGACAGTCTCATATGAGACTGTCTCACTTGGCGGCCGTGGCAACGCTCGTCGCGCTGCTGGGCGCGATGTTCATCGCCATGGGGTCGGTGAGTGCTGCGACCTACATGTGCAAGGCCAACAATGGAATTCTTGAGGTCCACGACGGCACCAACTTCGTTGTCTTGGCGGCGGCGGACGGTAACGTCACTGCGCAGTCGGGTGATTTTCAGAATGGCGATGACTGCGCTGACAGTTTGGACGCGTCTGCCGAGGCTCCGAAGGCTGGCGACCAAGTCAGGACAGTCAAGGGGGACCATGACGACAACGACACCACCGACGATACCTACGCATGGGAGCTCGTCTACAAGATCACCCTCGGTGTAGCAAAGGATGACAAGACCAACGTCCTGCTCACTGACAACCCGGACAACAAAGAAAAGGGTGACACAAGCGAGTCCGACACCGACGCAATGCGTCCTCAGATGCTGACGATTCCTGGCATCACAGGTTGGACGACGACCGGCGACGCCGCTGACAAGTTCGAGAACAGCGACACTACTGGGACGATCGTTGAAGTGACCGATGGCGGTACCAGTGACTGGACAATCACTGCTGGTAAGGCTGGAACAGCCACGATCACGATTACCGATACTCGGCCCACTCAAGGCGACGTTGTAATGACCTACACCTTCGAGGTGCAGGACAAGGTCAAGGAAGCGGCTGATGCCCAGACAGAGGCTGCGAAGTCGCCTGGCCTGAAGATCGCGTTCCCGAATGACTCCGATGGTGTCGTCAATGACGGCACGAACGTCAAGGTGACCATAACCAAGGCAGGTGGAGCCACACTCGAAAGCGTCACTGTCTCTGGTGGACTGGACCTCTACGAGGCGAAGGAAGATGGCTCCTTGAGCGATAAGCTCATCGGTTCTCGCGACGGCAGTGGTGAGACCACTCTCTGGGTCGTGATTCCCAAGGGCGAGGCTGCTGGTGAGTACACCGTGGCTGCCGCTGGTAAGGAAAGCGACAAAGCCGATGCTAAGCGAATCAGCTCCTCGAAGGTGATTACGGTTGGCGACTCCGGGACGAACGTCTCGACCGCCTCCTTGACGCTCTCGCCACTAGATGCTGACGGCAACCCAACAACGGTCGCTAAGGCGCAAAAGACGCAGCGAAGTTCGGCTGCAGCTGACGGCGGCAAGATCTACCTCTCGCTGGCCGCGTTGAACTCCCTCGACAAAGGTGCCAACACACCAGTCAAGGTCACGGTGAGCGCGCCAGGCGCGATCATCGCTGTACATTCCATCGCCAACGACGCCGGCCCTGTAAGCCAGGACGTGGCATCGAAGGACGACAGCCTGAGTTTCGACGCCAATGGTCCCTACATCACCCTCGTGATCACAAAGGACACACCCGGCTCGGTAACTGTCACATCAATCATCGTGGATGAGAACGGACAAGGATTCGATTCCTCTGACCCGGTCGACCTGACCTTTACCGGTGTTTCCTCCGAGATCTCGCTGGGCGATGCCTCGGGGACTCTGCTGATGAAGTCGGCGACCAGCCTTGATGACGATGGCAAAGACACCGACAAGCGCGACGTGATCAGCTTCTCGCTGGGCGCGGTCGACAAGTCGGGCAACGCTACCTCCATCCCTGACGTCTCCTTCCAGGTGACGGACCCGGACGGTGTGAACGTTCCTGAGTCGAAGATCGCTGTGAGCCAGGGTCCGAGCACCGCTGGTCTGCCGAACGCGAAGATCACGCTCGAGACCAAGGCCGGCGCAGCGACACCGCTCGACAACGGCGAGTACACGATCAAGGTCAGCCAGTCGGCGACGATCACTGACACGGCCATGTTCACGGTCGTGGGCGTGGGTACGTCGGTCGAGGTCGAAGCCAGCAACATGGCGCCGGACTCGGTTGGCGACACCGTTGAGGTGACCGCCACGGTGGCCGACGCTGACGGCAACCCCGTTGCGGACGGCACGAAGGTCATGTTCACGAGCAGCGACCAGACGGCGGACTCGGACCAGGTGTTGGCGCACGTGGGCGACCGCGACGCGCAATCGACCAAGGGCGGCATGGCCAAGGCCACGTTCGTCGCGGTCGGCGATGGCACCTCGGTGATCACCGCGATTGCGGACGGCACCACAGGTGTGGTGGTCGTGGACAGCACCGCTGGTGCTCCGGAGCCGGTTGTGGAGCCGGAGCCCGAGCCTGAGGTGGCCTCGGTGGATTGTCTCAGCAACTTGAGTGGGTTCTCCACTTGGAGCTGTGGCGTTGACGCGGACGCGTCTGCGATCTTTGACATGGTTTCGGGTCGTGGCGTGACTGCTATCCACCTGTGGAATGGCACGAACTGGGTGCGCTACTCGGTTGACGCCGAGGGCACGTCGATCCCGGGCTCGAGTGACTTCATGGTCACTGAGAACGACATCCTCTACGTCAGCAACTAGGGGACCCTCACCCCTCCACCCCCCCCCCCCCCCCCGCCCACGCGGGGGCAGGCTCTAACCCTCTCCCTCAGGGAGAGGGTTAGGAAGGGGAGGGGATCGGAGCCCCAAAGCAGGTCCCCGATCGAGTCAGGGACTGGGAACGAAAGGAATGCTGAGATGAAACAGCACAGACTGATGTCGAGGATTGCGGCGTTGGCGGTTGGTCTTGCGGTGGCCGTGTCGGCGATGGCGCTGGCCTCGGCGCAGGACCCGCAAGAGCCGCCGTTCCGCTTCTACGGACACGGCGCGAACGCGGGCGACACCATTGGTGTCCACATGAATGATGACGACCTGACGCCGATCGACACGGCAACCGTCGACAGCGAAGGCTCGTGGTACATCGATGTCGACCGCGACGAGGCCGACGATGTCGTGTTCTCGATCAATGGCGAGGTCGCGGACTCAGAGATCGAGTCGACCGGCTCTGGTCAGTCGGCGGTGACGCTCACGGCCAAGGTCATGGAGGAGGAAGACGACTCCATGATGGATGAAGGCGACGACGGTGAGATGTCCGAGGACGACGAGACCATGATGGAAGAGGACGGCGAGATGTCGGACGACGGCGACTCCATGATGGATGAGGATTCCATGGAAGACGGCCATATGGACGACTCGATGGAAGACGACCACATGGACGAGTCGATGTCGGACAACGGTTACCCGGCGACGGGTTCCGGTGGTCTCGCTACTGATGGTGTGTCGGCGGGCCTGGTGGGTCTGTTGATTGCGCTTAGTGCGGCGGCGATCGCTGGGATTGGTGTTCGTCGGGTGCGCAGTCGGGCGTAGTCCGGCGGCCGTCCCGAAGGGTCCCTCACCCTAACCCTCTCCCAGAGGGAGAGGGGATCAGAAAGGGAGGGAGCTCTTAGAGGGGTCGAAAGGTCAGGGGACCATCGTCCTTGTCCTCTCCCAACAGGAGAGAGGATTAGAAGGGGGAGGGTCCCTGATCGAGTCGGGGACTGGGATAGGAGGCGGGGTCGCAAGGCCCCGCCTCTTGTCTTGTTTGTGGCCCTAGCGGGTCACTGAGCATGTTGGGGACGGGGCTCATAGGGGCGGGAGTCCAACGGCGGCGCGCGAGTATGGCGGAGTGCTTGTACAGGTACGACGGAGTACTTGCGCGGGGCCGGAGCGGGTCCCTGCTCGGGGGCGGGGACGGGAATCACGGAGCACTTGCGTTGGCATGAGGGTGTACTCGTACCGGCATGAGGAAGCGCTTGGGTTGGTGTGATGGGGTGCTTGTGGGGGCTTGGTGGGGTGTTTTGCTGGTATGACGGAATGTGGTGCGTTATGCCATTGTTTGCGTGAGCGTAATCAGTGTTTATCGCTAACTGATTATTGGGTGGCGAGGTTGGCGTGAGAGGTGCACATTATATGCAGGGCTGGCAACAGTCTCGGGAAGACAAGGGAAGGACCGAGCGATGCGTACGTTTGCAGGACCCCGGATGATGAAGTTGGTTGGAGCGGCGGCTGCCGCCTTGTTGGTGCTGGCTCTGTGGAGCGCATCAACGTCGGCGCAACCCCGTCCGCCCCTCACGCTATATGGCGATGGAACGGCGGGCGACGCGATCCTCGTCCATGACGCCGATGACAACTTGAAGGGCTCGACCACCGTGCCGGCCGATGGCATGTGGCACGTGGATGTCGAGTGCTCCGCGGACAAGCTGCCGACGCTGAAGTTCTACGTCAATGGCGTGGCGGCGACGGCTGAGATTGACCGAAAGGGTGAACTTCAGGCGAAGGTCATGCTAACGGTCATGGCCGAGGACGCGATGGAAGAGCACGGCGATGACGAAATGGCCGAAGAAGGCGATATGGCCGAGGATGAGATGACCGACGACGACATGTATGAGGACGGCGAGATGCTGGACGAAGAGATGTCGGACGACGACATGCACGAAGATGAGATGCATGACGACAACGAGATGGTCGACGATCACATGCACATGGATGACAACGGCTACCCGGCGTCTGGAACTGGCGGACTGGTTGACGATGGGTCGTCGACTGAGGCGCTAGTTGGCACGCTGGCACTGCTCGCGGTGCTGGTCGCTGGAGCGGGCGTCTACCAGGTGCGTCGTCGCCGAGCGTAGTTCGACCGCAATCAACGTGAAGGTTTGCGTGAAGTGACCACCCCGCCCGAGTCGCTCCACGAGAGCTCCCCCTATCGAGGGGGAGCTCTTCCTTTTGTCCGCGTGACGCTCGTGTGTTGCTGTGGTCGTGCATTCCGCGCGGATTCTTTGGTGCGGCGACTGGTGGTAGTCTGCTGAGAGTGTGACCGAAACACGTGACATGATTACTTGAGGAGAGACTCGTGGCAGAACTGAGTGGGGCGCAGATTATCGCCAAGTCATTGGCGACCCAAGGCGTTGAAGAAATGTTTGGGTTGGTCGGGGTACCGGTGGTACCGATTTCGATCGCCTGGCAACAGGAAGGCAAGCCGTTTATCGGCGTGCGACACGAACAGGCTGCGGGTTTCGCGGCGCAGGCGGCGTCGTACATGCGGACACATCTGTCCGCGGCGTTGGTGGTCTCGGGACCGGGGATGACGAATGTAATCTCGGCCTTGGGCAACGCGCAGGCGAATTGCTGGCCGATGATCCTGCTCGGCGGCGCGGCGAACATCACGCTGTCGCAGATGGGCGACTTCCAGGACGCTCCGCAGGTGGAAGCAGCGCGACCGTTCGTGAAGTGGTCGGACCAGGCGCGCGACGTGCGTTTGATTCCACGACTGATCGCGCAGGCGACTCGTGCGGCAATCAATGGCCGACCGGGTCCGGTGTATCTGGACCTTCCGGGCGACATCATCGACGCGGTGGTGGACGAGTCTGAGGTGCAGTGGGCGCCTCGGGTCGAGGAACCGCAGCGGCCGATGGTCTCTCAGGAGTCCGTCGAGGCAGCGATCGAGGCGTTGAAAACAGCCTCGAATCCGCTGGTCATTGTGGGCAAGGGGATGGCCTGGTCGCGAGCCGAGCAGGAAGTCCAGGAGTTCGTCGACAAGACGGGCATTCCCTGGTTGGCGACGCCGATGGGTTCGGGCGTGGTTCCGGCCGATGCGCCGAACAACGCGGCCGCGGCTCGGACGCACGTGCTCAAGAACGCGGACCTCGTGGTCCTGCTGGGCGCTCGGCTGAACTGGATTTTGCACTTTGGTAAGCCGCCGCGATTCCGCGAAGACGTGCGGATCATCCAGCTCGACATTGAGCCGTCGGAGATCGGGACGAACGTGCCGACCGAGGTGGCGCTGGTCGGCGATGGCAAAGCGGTAATGGGTCAGGTCAATTCGTACCTGGACGAGAATCCGTGGCAGTTCGAGGACACGACCGAATGGATCGCCTCGATTAACGCCGAGCTGGAGCGCAAGGCGGCCGAGCAGGCTGAGTGGGCATCGTCGGACGAGGCTCCGATGAACTACTACCGACCGCTCAAGGAAATCAACGATCGCATGCCGCGCGATGCCGTGTTTGTCACCGAGGGTGAGAACACGATGGCGATTGCGCGTCAGGTGATTCAGTCGTACGAGCCTCGCAGTCGGTTGGACGCGGGCACGTGGGGCACGATGGGTGTCGGTCCGGGCTTTGCCCTGGCGGCGCAGGTCGTGAATCCTGGCAAGCGCGTGATTGCGCTCGAGGGTGACGCGGCGTTCGGGTTTGGTCCCGGCGAAGTTGAGACCGCGGTGCGGCAGAAGCTGCCGATCACGTGGATCATCTTCAACAACAACGGGATCGGCGGCGGCGCGCCAGAGCTCCCGGAGGAGTACGACACCGGCACGATCAACCCTGGTCAGCTCACGCCGATGGCGCACTACGAGATGATCATGGAAGCGTTCGGCGGCAAGGGCTACTACTGCAAGTCGCCGGAAGAGCTCGAGGCTGCGCTGGACGACTCGTTCCAGCAAGAGGGCTCGACGTTGATCAACGTCGAAATCGCGCCAGGAGCGCAGCGTCGGCAGCAGCAGTTCCGCTGGCTGCAGCGCTAGCGTCTGCGGTTCGTGAATCCCAGCCCCCGACGCAAGTCGGGGGCTGATTTGCGTTAACGGAGTCGGCACCCCTTCGTTTGGGAGTATCGATCCCCCTCGCCGGGGAGGTCATGACTCCCGGAGGCAACTCGGTCTGCAGGCCCCGCGACTAGGGCAGTTGGGTCCAGGTGGAGCCGATTCGGACGTGGATGTAGAGGGCGTCGCCGGGATTGAGTGTGATGAGGCTGTCGAGGAGTGCTGGTCCGTTGAGCGACCAGAACTGCCAATTTCCGGTGTAGGGGTCGTATCTGTAGGCGTGGCTAAGGTGCGCGACGTTGCGCAGTGCCTCGCTGATTTGTCGTTGCGGTCCTTGCCAGGAGATGAGGTTTGGCCCGGGCGAGAGCGGGATCGTGACCTGCTTGGGCTCGGCTGTTGGCGCTGGAATCCATTGGACGTCGGGCTCGACCAACGCCCAGACCGCGCGCCCGGCAGCGAGCGAGCGGACGGCGACATCGGCTGAGGCGGAGTCGACGGGATCGAAGCGGTGATAGGTGTTGCGCACGGCGTCGTGGTAGCGCAGCTCGACTAGCGGTGCTTGGAGGAGCGAGAAAAGTCCCGCGACGGAGGTGTTGCGCGGCACGCCGACGGTGCGCCAGCCGCCGCGAGGGGCATCGGCGGGTACTGTCCAGACCGGCTCGGGCTGGGGCGTGTTGACGGGCTCGGTGGGCTCGGTGTTGTCCTTGACTGGGGGCTGGTCGTCGGTTGGTGCGGACCGGTTGGGGCTGTTGGTCGAGGTGAATTCTTCTCCCAGATAGAGGTTGTACTCGTCGGCCCAGGGCAGGTCTCGTCCCTCGAGGGCGTAGGTGCCAGTGAAGGGGATCGTGTGGTCGAGGTAGCCGCCGCCAGAGGTGACGTGAATTGCGTAGTGAATGTGAGCGACACCGCCGTTGATGTCGTAGCCAACGGGGAAGACACGGCCGATTTGGTCTCCGACGCTCACACTGAGCCCGCGGTGGAGGTGGTTCTCGGTATCAATGTGGACGAGCAAGTGTGCGTATCCGCGCTCGTCGACGATGCTGACGCCGTTGCCATCGAACCAAGTGACGACCCCGTCGACGGGCGCGAGCACTGGTGTCCAGTCAGTGGACGCGTCGAGGCGGACAAGGTCGAGGGCGTGTGGGTCGTGTCCGTCGGCGACGGAGTGGGTGCCAGTGTTGTATCCAGCGACGACGCTCCACTGAGTGCCAGCGGGAGCTGGGATGGGCACGCCGCCATCGGCGCTGGCGCGATGAACTGCGGCGAGGGCTCCGCTAGCGGCAGCGATCAGAATCGCGATCAGGAATACGGGACGGGCAAGGTGACACGCATTGGCACTCTCGGTCACATGCATTGATCTAATGGTGTCCTGCCGTTTGTCTGCTTAACCGACTGTACAGATGTTGGCTGTCGGAGGCCTGCGAAGAGGCTCGTCAAGCTCGCGCTTGCCGGAGACCTTTGCATTATCTCTTTCCTCCGCTTGCAGGTGGAGGTGCCGAAGGCGGAGGGGGTCCTGCTCCGCCAATCCCTATCTGGTACCTGCGCCTGCAGGACCCCCTCAGTCGCTCCGCGACAGCTCCCCCTGTGAGGGGGAGCAAATTAATCAAAGGCCTCCGCTTGCCGCGTGTATCTCGATGGGTGCGGGATTGGCTGCCGCCGTGGCGGAACGTTCTTGTTGAAAGGATCGAGATTCCCGCGCTGGGGCGCGAGAATGACGGAGATGGGGCGCAGGTGTGACTGGGTCCAGCGCTGTTAGGGCGTAACATCAGGGTGGTATGTGGAGATGCAACTTGCGGCCTGGAGCCGCTGAAAGGATGAGGCGTGAAACATCGACGATTGGGTGACTCGGGTTTGCAGGTGTCGCTGGCTGGTCTGGGGACGAACAACTTTGGGATGCGGCTGGACTATGAGGGGTCGAAGTCGGTCGTCGATGCGGCGCTGGATGCGGGGATCAACTTCTTCGACACCGCCGACATCTACGGTGGCGGGTTGTCGGAGGAGTATCTCGGTCGCGCGTTGGGGTCGCGGCGCGAGGACGTGCTGATCGCGACGAAGTTTGCGATGCCGGTGGGCGAGGGTCCGTTTACTCGCGGCGGATCGCGACACTACATCGAGAAGGCGGTAGCGCGGTCGTTGAACCGATTGGGCACGGACTACATCGACGTCTACCAGATGCATCAGCCGGATCTGCATACACCGATTGAGGAGACGCTGGACGCGCTCTCGGACTTGGTGCATCGGGGCGTGGTTCGCTACGTCGGGCATTCCAACTTCAGCGGCTGGCAGATCGCGAATGCCGATTGGACGGCGCGATCGAAGGGGTATGTGCGGTTCGTCTCGGCGCAGAACGAGTGGAGTTTGCTGGAGCGAAAGGTTGAGCCGGAGATCATGCCGGCGTGCCGAGAATTTGGGCTCGGACAGCTTCCGTTCTTCCCGCTCGCGTCGGGCTTCCTGACGGGCAAGTACACGCGTGGGGCGGATCTGCCTGAGGGCACGCGTCTGGAGGCGTGGTCGCGGGCGATGCCGGCGCGGATTGGGGCGCTGACGTCCGACACGAACTGGGACAAGTTGGAAGGTCTGAGCTCGTTCGCGGAAGAGAACGGTCACACGATTCTCGACCTCGCGCTGAGTTGGCTCGCCTCGGATCCGGCGGTGTCGTCGGTAATCGCTGGAGCGACGAAGCCTGAGCAGATTGAGGCTAATGTCGCGGCGACGCTGAGCTGGGAGTTGTCGGCGGCGGACTTTGCCGCGGTCGACAAGATTCTCGGCTGAGTCCGTTGGGCAAATCCTTGTTTACGCGCGGGTTGGCCGCGGCGAGCACGCTCGGCGCGGCCGCCGCGCTGTATGCGTGGTGGGAATCGACCGCGGTGGAGGTGACGGATCGTCGGCTCTCGATTGCGGATCTTCCGCCGGGGCTCGATGGTTTACGTATCCTTCATGTGTCGGATACGCATTTCCCGGCCGACGGTGACTCGGTTGGGCGGTTCCTGGAGCATGTCTCGGCGCTTGAGTATGACCTCGTTTGTTGTACGGGGGACTACGTCGAGACCTCGGCTGGGTGGGATGCGGCGGCCGACGCGCTGACGCAGTTGCGAGCGCCGTTTGGGGTGTACGCGACGCTCGGCGCGCACGATTACTGTCAGTCGGTGGGGACGCTCGATGAGTGGGTGTCGTTCAATGTCGACCGGTTGCTGGGTTCTCCGCGGCGATTTGTCAATCCGAGCCCGTTTGTCGAGCGGCTCGAGGCGGCTGGGATTGTGGTGCTGCGAAACGAGTGGCGGTCGGTCGAGATTGGCGGCGAGCTGGTCAGGATCGCAGGTGCCGGGGACGAGTCGGTGCGGATGGCGCGTCTCGAAGCAGCGCTACCGCCTCGGGGTGGGTTCTCGATGTTGCTAACGCACTCGCCCGACACGGCGCTGCGCCTGCCGGCGTCTGCTGAGAATCGGCCCAAGGTGGTGCTGAGCGGGCATACGCACGGAGGTCAGATACGTCTGCCGGGCTGGGGAGCGCCGTTGCGCCACTCGCGGCTGGTGTCTCGAGAACGGCCGGCTGGGGCGTTTGAGCTGGACGGAACGCAGGTCGTGGTGAGTCGGGGGTTCGGCACGGCGCACGTACCGCTGAGGCTTGGGTGTCGACCGGAGATTGGTGTGATCACTCTTACGCGTGGGTGAAGTTTCAGTTAACGTCAAGTGTCGAGTGCTACTTGGCTGGTGGGGGTGGGTCCTTGTTCCGGTTTTCGGAGGCTCTTGGGATGGTCCTCATGCTCGCACCAAAATGTTCGTCATACCTGCGCATTGCCGCGGGAACGACGGAGATGGGGCGCAAGAGTGACGTAGTTGGTGAAGGGTGCAGAGGCCTCTAGCGGTGGGCCCCTCAGTCGCTTCGCGACAGCTCCCCCAAAGGGGGAGCTCCTTTTCGGCGGATCCTGCGGTTGGAGCGAATGGTGTGGCATTTCCGAGCAGACACCCGCATTCGCGGGGGAACTGTTCATTTGGTGGGAGGGAGAGGTGGTGCTAGTGGTCTCGTTCCTTTGAGAGTCTGGGGGCTGTTTTGATTCTCAAGGTTGTGGGAGAGCGACGGCACAGTGGTGTCGTCAAACCTGTGTTGCTGAAATGGTCGTCATACCCGCGCGCAGCCGGAGACCCTTGAATTGCCCCTCAACCGCCCCCGCCTCCGAGCGGGGGGCTGCTCCTTCCCTGGCTTCTGACCGGCGGCCATGTTTGTCGCCGGTATCTGGTCAACCGGGACCTATCTGAGCAGCCTGGGCTTTGCCAAAGCGGGTCCCCGCTCGGGGGCGGGGACGGGAAACTGAGTTATTCAAAGGTCTCCGCATGCCGCGGGTATCTCGCTGAGGGCAGGACTAGGGTCGACGCTATTGGCGGGTCTGTGTCGGCATATCGGCCTTGCTGGTCGGATCGAGATTCCCGCGCTGGGGCGCGGGAATGACGGAGGCGGGGCGCAGATGTGACCAAGTTGGTGGGTGGACATGACGGCGTTGGTAGGTGGTGTTGAGGCCTCTTCCGGTGGGCCCCCTCAGTCGATTCGCGACAGCTCCCCCAGAGGGGGAGCTCCTTTTCTTGGAGGATCCTGCGATTGGTGCGCATGGAGTGGTATTGCTGAGCAGACCCCGGCATACGCGGGGGAATTGTCTGTTTGGCGGGGGAGTTGTTTGGGTGGCGGACTGTGTGTGAGTGGCGGGCTGGGGCTTTGTGTGACGGGCGGGTGGGGATGGTTTGTTTCTTCGAGGATCGGGGGCTGTTTTTGTTCTCTAGAATGGTGGGAGAGCGAAAGCACAGTAGCTGGGCTGCGCGTGGCGTTGCGGTCGCTTCGGCGCAGCAGCCTTGAGGAGGATGCCTTTGTGGTCAGTCAGCAGTATGACGTGGTGAATCTGGACTCGATGGACTTCGGATCGGAGCGGTACCAGGCGATCAATTTACATAACTTCGAGCAGCTCGAACAGATTCAGGCGCTGCCCGAGGATGTGGTGTACGACATCAACGTGGTCGGCCGGGTGTTGCCGTTCAAGTCGAATCGGTATGTGGTTGACCATCTGATCGACTGGGATGATGCGCTGAATGACGGCATGTTCCGTCTGACCTTCCCGCAGCGGGATATGTTGGCGCCGGCCGATTTCGACAAGATGGCGGCGGCGATCGACTCGGGCAAGGACTCGCGCGAGTTGAAGGTGGTGGCGGACGAGATTCGGATGACTCTGAATCCGCATCCGGCGGGTCAGATGGAACACAACATGCCGCAGTACCAGAATGAGGCGCTGCCTGGTATGCAACATAAGTATCGGGAGACGACGCTGTTCTTCCCGTCGCAGGGGCAGACGTGTCACGCGTACTGCACGTTCTGTTTCCGCTGGCCACAGTTTGTGGGACTGGAGGGCAAGAAGTTCGCGATGCGCGAGGGTGAGCTGCTGCGAGGCTACCTGTCGGAGCACCACGAGGTGTCAGACGTGCTCTTCACGGGCGGCGACCCGTTGATCATGAAGACCAAGACGCTGCGCGAGTACATTGGGCCGCTGACGCAGCCGGACGCTGGACATAATCTGCGGACGGTGCGGATTGGCTCCAAGGCGATCGCGTATTGGCCGCACCGGTTTGTGTACGACGATGATGCCGATGACCTGCTCGACCTGTTCCGCGAGGTGACGAATGCTGGGCTGCAGCTCGCGTTGATGGCGCATTTCAACCATCCTGCCGAGCTACGCACCCCGGTCGCGCTTGAGGCGGTTCGTCGGATTCGGGAGACGGGTGCGCAGATTCGGACGCAGACGCCGCTACTGAATCACATCAATGCTGACTCGCGGCTCCTGGCCGATATGTGGGCAGAGCAAACGCAGGCAGGATGCGTGCCGTACTACCTGTTTGTCGCGAGGGACACCGGAGCGAAGCGGTACTTCGAGCTGCCGTTGGTCGAGTGTCAAGAGATCTTCCGCGGGGCGTATCAGCGGGTCTCGGGCGTGTCGCGAACGGTGCGCGGGCCGTCGATGTCGGCAGGGCCGGGCAAGGTCCAGGTGCTGGGCGTGTCTGAGTTCCGCGGCGAGAAACTGATCGTGCTGCGCTTCCTCCAGGGGCGTGATCCCGAGTGGGTTGGCAAGCCGTTCTTCGCCAAGTACTCGGACACAGCGAGCTGGCTCGACGAGTTGGAGCCGGCCGAGGGCGAGGAGTTCTTCTACGAGGAGCGCCTGCGAGAGCTGCTGGCCGAGGAAGGCTCGCCGTGGTCTCGTGAGGAGACGCGGATCCAGTTGCTCGACGCCGCGGCCGCTGGGTACTAGCGGTCGACCGGGAGCGAAATGTCCGACGGTGTGCCGCAGGATGATGCTAATGTGGTGCGTCCTGGCACACCGTCGTTTCGCTGTCTTGCCGATGAGTGCGGAGCAATGTGCTGTCGCAATCCGTATCGGGTAGATCTCGGCGAGAGTGAGGTCGCGCGTCTCGCGGGAGCGGTGGACGTCGCGGAGGTGCTGGACGAGCGGGCGTCGATGGTGTTGATGCGCCAGGTCGAAGATGCGTGCGTGCTGCTCGGCGATGATCTGCGGTGCGGCGCGTACGAGGTCAGGCCGAGGGGGTGTCGGGACTATCCATTCCGCCTGGAGTCGGAAGTCGGTCAGCCCCCGAGGGTGACCAGGGATCTGGCTTGTCCGGGGTTTGTGGGTCCTCCGATGACGGACGCGGAGTATGCCGCCCTGCTCAGTTCACTGCACTAGCGACTGAGAAGCGGCGAGAGCTTCTCGACGAAGAGGTGCATGGCCTTGAGTGCTATTGCGACGTTTTCTGCGTCGTCCCAGTTCTCGTAGAAGTTTTGGTGGAGCGCGTTTGCGATATGAAACAGGTTGCTGATGCTTTCGTCATTCGTCTCTCGAACGAGCCGGATGACGACCTGGAAGAGGTCGGCATGGCCGTGGTGTGGCCATCCACGTTGCTCGGCGACCGCTTTGACGATCTGCGCTGCGGCTCCCCAGCCTTTCTCGGAGGCTTGTCGGATGTCTCCGGCGGCGAGTTCGACTTCCGCCTGCTGGAGCAGGACCATGCTGGCTTCGTGGTAGGTCTGAGTGGTCATGGGTTGTCGCACTGTGGTTGGTCGGTGGTTTCCGAGGCTGCGTTGCGTCGGTTCCTGAGGGTTGGGTAGTTCATTTCTTGCTCAGAGCAGCGACGACACGATTTCGACAAGGCTCCGAGTTGCGAGTAGGGCACGCTCGACGTTGTGCTTGGTGTCCCAGTTCTCGTAGCAGTTCTGATGTAGCGAGTTGGCGACTTGAAACAGGTTGCTCAGATTCCCGTCACCGCTCTCGGTAGTGAGTCCGTCGACTGCGCGAAACAGGTCGGCATGTGTTCTGTGTGGCCAGCTACGCTGCTCCGCTGCCGCCTTGGCGATCTGTGCGGCGGCTCCCCAGCCTTTCTCGGAGGCTTGTCGGATGTCTCCGGCGGCGAGTTCGACTTCCGCTTGTTGGAGCAGGACCATGCTGGCTTCGTGGTAGGTCTGAGTGGTCATGGGTTGTCGCGCTGTGGTTGGTCGGTGGTTTCAGAGGGCGAAGGGTGAGAGTTTCTCGATGAAGAGGCGTACGGCAGATAGCGCTCTGGACACGTTCCTCGGGCTGTCCCAGTTTTCGTAGAAGTTGACGTGAAGCTGGTTTGCGACCTGGAATAGGAGGTAGATGTCGTTGTCGCCGGATTCTGTGCACAGGTTATCGACCACGCGGTACAGTGCTCCGTGGTTCTGGTGTGGCCATCCACGTTGCTCGGCGACCGCCTTGACTGCTTGTGCTGCGGCTCCCCAGGCTTTCTCGGAGGCTTGGCGGATGTCTCCGGCGGCGAGTTCGACTTCCGCCTGTTGAAGCAGGAGCATGCTGGCTTCGTGGTAGGTCTGAGTGGTCATTCCTCGATATATCCCGTTTATTCAGCGTAGCAACTCGGTACGTCTGAGCTGAGTGGGTCGATAGACTGAGCTGAGGAGGCGCTTGCATGGTCACGCCGACATCAACGTTGCCGTCGCAAATCAAGACTGAAGTGCGTGATCTGTCGCTGCCCGTTCCGGGGCGGCGTCCAGACATTGAGCTCGTCCTGCCTGAGTGCTGGGAGATGTCCGACCAGGTGTTTGAACAACTGGTTGCGCTCAACGACGACATCAGAATCGAGTGGACGGCGGATGGGAGCCTGCTGATCGTGGGAAGTCCCAGCTTTCGAAGCACGAATATCGGAGGCGTCATCGCCCGTTGGCTTGGCAACTGGGCGGAAGCAAACGGCGGAAACGGCGATATCGCCGATCTCGATGTGCGGTTGAAGCAAGGGATTCGACGTCCAGACGCAGGATGGTTCAGTGCGGAGCAGGCTGCCGCGATCGCTGAGATGTCGGATGACTTGCTCGATCATCCTCTCGATCTTGTGCCGGCCGTGATTGTCGAGGTGCGATCTCCTGGTCAGGCCGTTGCGGACCAACAAACCAAGATGCAGGAGTGGATGGCGAACGGGGTGCGATTGGGCTGGCTCGTCGATCCGATTGGACAGGACGTGTTCATCTATCGTCCGGGACTGGAGATGGAGTGTCGGCATCGCCCGGAGACGCTCAGCGGGGAGGACGTGATGGTGGGGTTTGAGATGTCCTGCGAGGGTTTCTGGCGCTGAGGCGATGCTGAGGCGGAGATTCTCTCGCTGGAGCGAAGGGATGATGAATTCTGCGAAGGCGTCCACTCGCAGGTCGAGCGGCGATTGCCGGTGTCCGACGAATCGGCGGAGACTGCTCGGCGGTTCGTATACTCGATGGGTAGCGACTTGTAGTTGGTGTCCAGGTGGGAGTTGACGATGCTTGATTCGGCGACCATTGAGACGTTGCGGAAGTCCCGATCGGAGTGGGACACGCGAGTGGAGTCGGAGGGTCGTGAGCGGTCGGGGCCGTTCATGACGGTGTCGTCACGGCCGATTGAACGGCTGTACGACGCGACGACGTTGGCGGACTCGGAGTGGGATGTCGAGCGTGATCTCGGCTTGCCGGGCGAGTATCCGTTCACGCGCGGTGTTCATCCGACTGGGTATCGCGGTCGGCCGTGGACGATTCGGATGTTCGCGGGCTTTGGCTCGGCGGAGGAGACGAACGCGCGGTTCAAGCGATTGCTCGACGATGGCCAGACTGGGCTGTCGATCGCCTTCGATATGCCCACGTTGATGGGGTACGACCACGACGATGAGCTGGCGGCGGGCGAATTCGGCAAGTGCGGTGTGGGGGTGTCGTCGTTGGCGGACATGGAGATCCTGCTCGATCAGCTGCCGCTCGACCAGATTACGACGTCGATGACGATCAACTCGCCGGCGGCGCCGATTTGGGCGATGTACATCGCCGCGGCGGAGCAGCGAGGGATTGACCGCTCGAAGCTCGGCGGGACGCTGCAGAACGACATCCTCAAGGAATACATCGCTCAGAACGAGTTCGTGTTTCCGCCACGACCGTCGATGCGGTTGGTGACGGACACGGTCGAGTTTGCGTCGGAGTACATGCCTCGCTGGAACTCGATCTCGGTTTCGGGGTATCACATCCGCGAGGCAGGATCGACTGCGGCGCAGGAGTTGGCGTTCACGCTCGCGGACGGGCTGGAGTATGTCCGCTGGGCGCAGGAGCGCGGACTGCATGTCGACGAGTTTGCTCCGCGGCTGTCGTTCTTCTTCAACTCGCACAATGATTTCTTTGAGGAGATCGCCAAGTTCCGAGCGGCGCGTCGGATCTGGGCTCGCGAAATGCGTGAGACGTTCGGGGCGGAGAATCCGCGGTCGTGGTGGATGCGATTCCACACGCAGACGGCGGGCGTGTCACTGACCGATGTGCAACCGGAGGTGAATCTGCTCCGCGTGACGATCCAGGCGCTGGCGGCGGTGCTTGGCGGGACGCAGTCGCTGCACACGGACGCGATGGATGAGGCGCTGGCACTTCCGTCGGAGAAGGCGGCTCGGCTGGCGGTCCGCACTCAGCAGGTGATCATGCACGAGTCTGGGGCGATTAACACGGTCGATCCGTTGGGTGGTTCGTACTTCATCGAGCAGTTAACGAACGACCTCGAGCGCGATGTCTACCAGTACTTCGATCAGATTGAAGCCTTGGGCGGAGTGATCGCGTCGATTGAGACCGGATTCTTCCAGAAGGAGATCGCCGATGCGTCGGCTCGGTTCCAGCGCGAGATCGAGCGGGATGAGCGGACGATCGTTGGTGTCAATGACTTCGAGATCGAGGAGCCGTTGGAGATTCCGATCCTGAAGATGGATCCGCAGGGCGAGGGTCGGCATCTGGAGCGGCTGCGACGGACGCGATCGGAGCGCGATCAGGATGCTGCGGACTCGGCGTTGCAGGCGTTGGCGAATGTGTGTCGCGATCCGCGCGCGAACTCGATGCCGCAAATGCTCGACGCGGTGCGTAGCTATTGCACGCTGGGCGAGATCATGAACACGATGCGAGATGTCTTTGGTGAGCATCAGGAACACGTGGTGCTCTAGTCTGAGCGTCCGACAGACGAGGTGACGTCATGGTGACGATGCAGAGCCCACCACTAGAGACATCGCCGGAAGGTGACCAGCTTGAGCATCGTGTGTTCGGCGAAGTGAAGTTGCGGCTACCCGCTGAATGGGTCCTGTCGTGGGAGGTCCTAAGCGAGCTCGGCGAGCTGAATGAGCCGTATCGGTTTGAGCGCGCTGCCGACGGGAGGTTGGTTGTGACGGGGACTCCACCAATGGCTGCGGATTGGATCGAGAATCAGCTGAGAGATCAGATCCGTCCCTGGATGAAGCAAGGTGGAGGCGGAATGCTCAGGGGCGGATCCAGCGGGTCTACGTTTCCTGATGACTCGCTGTTGGTTCCCGACCTGTCGTGGATACCTAGTGACATGCTTCCTGAGAGAGGCGATGCGGATTCCTGGAATGCCGAACCCAATCTGGTTCCTCCTTTTGTCGTCGAAATTCGCTCACCGGGTCAGCGATTGATTGGTCAGCAACGCAAAATGGCGAAGTACATCGCAAATGGAGTCAAGCTGGGCTGGCTGATTGATCCAAGGCGACGCCAGATTCACATCTATCGGCCGAATCGGGAACCGGAAGTGTTGGACGACCCAGGGTCGTTGAGCGGTGAGGACGTCATGGAGGGCCTGGTCGTCGATCTGTCCGACCTTTGGCCGTAGGCATTCGAGGGGAGCGCACGATGTCTGGACCGCTTGATGGGATTAGGGTGCTGGAGTGCTCGACTTGGGGATTTGGGCCTATTGGTGGGATGATGCTCGGCGATCTTGGCGCTGATGTGATCAAGATTGAGTCGCCGACTCGTCCCGACGCGGCGCGATTTGTGGAGTCGGTCGCCGGAATTCCGAATCGAATGCCTGACGGACGCTCGGCGTTGTTCGAGGCGGTGAACCGGAACAAACGGTCGCTGGCGCTTGACCTTAAGTCTGAGAAGGGGCGAGAGCTGTTTCGCAAGCTGATTGTTGATACTGACGTGTTCATCGAGAACTATCGTCCGGGCACGTTTGAGAAGCTCGGGCTGTCGACGGAGGCGCTGAGCGAAATCAATCCGCGGCTGATTCACGCGGCGACGGCGGGCTATGGATTCAAGGGCGATGAGGCGCACCTGCCCGCATTGGATGCTGTTGGTCAGGCGCGGGGCGGATTCATGTACTCGGGCGGAGGACCTGGTGATCCGCCGAACTGGAACACGCTGGGCATCGCCGATGTGATGGGCGCGACGTGTCTCGCGTATGGCGTGCTAGCGGCGATCGCTGGTCGCGAGCTCAATGGTGGCAAGGGTCAGCGGATCGAGGTCTCGCACATCATGGCGACGATGTGGTTGCAGTTCTGGGGAATCAGCGTCGGGATGATGCATAACTTGGACCTGTGGCCGCGGTTCGACCGCTCGAAGGCGGCGAATCCGCTTTGGAATCTGTATCGATGCGGCGACGACAAGTGGCTGATGCTGGGAATCCTCGAGGCCGAGCGCGACTGGGCATCGTTCTGTCGGGCGATGGGACTAGAAGCGATCGTCGAGGACGAACGATTTACGACGCTGTCGGCGATGGGTGCTCATTGTGGGGAGCTGATTGCGATGCTCGAGGAGCGGTTTGCGTCGGCGCCGCGCGAGGAGTGGGAGCAGCGACTGCTCAGCGAGCCGAATCTAATCTTTACGCGGGTTCAGCAGATCGGCGATTTGACCAGCGATCCAGCGGTGATCGCGAATGACTATCTGGTCAATCACGAGCATCGGGTGTACGGTCCGACGCCGACACTGACGCATCCGGTGAATCTGCTGAGTCAGCCAGCGTCGATCCGTCGGGACGCACCAGAGCTGGGTGAGCACTCGGGTGAGGTGTTGAACGAGCGTCTGGGCCTGAGCGAGGAGGAGCTTGCGGAGCTGTCGGCAGCAGGCGTGATTGGGTGATTCGTAGGTGCGAGAGGGCGCGTTGATGTAACGCGCAGGTGAGGAAGGTCTGCTCAGTCTTCCGATATCATACGCTTGTCGTTTCGCATTCAGAACGGACAGGTAGATGGCCAAGCAGAGTACTCGCCTCGATCGCTGGGAAGCAACAGGTCGAGCACTGTGGCTATTGCAGGTTGTTTTGAGATCACACATCGGTCTGGCGATTCGCTTTGATCGCCAGGTTCATTCACGCCTTCAAGTACGCATAGGTGAAGCGCACACTGATCTCGACGATGTGCAGTCGCAATTGAAAGTGTTGCAACATTCGCCGCGTATCCGGGAAGAACTGTTTCGAGACGAACTAGCCTACTACGAAGAAATCAATCGATTGGTGGAGTTTCGCAACCGTTGGGCTCACATGCGTTCGATCTCAACGAGCGATCTCGATCAACTCCTACTAGATTGTTTGCCTCTGCTTGTCGCCCTGGACGCTAATGCGCAAGTTGACGCAATACGAGAATTGCAAGATGCTCCTACACTGTCCATTCAAGAGGCGAACTTGAATTCTAAGGCAGAGGAATTGGAAGAGGAGCGAGAATCGCTCCGCCAAATGGAGGCTCGTCTCAATGTGCGTCGAGCGAGACTGGAGGACGCAGAGCAGGAGTTGAGTTACAAGGAGGTGTCATTGGATAGCGTCCTCACTGCAGCCGCGGAGCGGCACGATGGTATAGAGCCTGGAGAACCTGAGCCCGATTACGGCCCATGTCCTCGTCCCGGTTGTGACGGTACTTTGTATCGACGAGTACGTACGCGGGACCAGCATCCTTTTGTGGGCTGTTCTCGGTATCGTACTCGAGGGTGTCGATTTAGCCGATCGGTACCGTTTGAAGGCGAGCCAATCCTCGAACCATGTCCACGCTGCAATTCACAACTGGTCCTCCGCGACGATGACGACGGAGGGTACTATGTGGGTTGTGCCGACTATCCTACCTGCAACTACGCAATCGAGTACCAAGAGACGCTCTACCAACCGCCGCTGTTTCGTTCCAGCTCGGTTGGTACTACAGTCGATGATTGACTTTTATCCAGCAAGGCCTGAGGAATGCTATATCGGAGATAGCTCTTGGCGGTGCCGCTCCAATTTCTGGAGCGGCACCTGACGTTTTTCGGTAGCGTTTTGGCCGATTAGCGGCCGATGATGAGGCTGACGCTGGTGGTGCCGGAGCCTCCGATGTTGAGCGTGGCGGCTCGGGATGCTCCTGCGACCTGGTAGTCGTTGGCCTGATTGGTGACCTGCTTCCAGGCGTCGAGGGCCTGGCGCACGCCGGTCGCGCCGACGGGGTGTCCGCCGCCGATGAGTCCGCCTGAGGGATTCATCGGAATCTCGCCGTTGAAGTCGATGCGACCGTCCTCGATCGCCTCGTAGCACTTACCGGGCTCGGTGATGCCGAAGTGGTCGATCGCCATGTAGTGACTGGTGGTGAAGCAGTCGTGGGTTTCGATCACGTCGAGGTCGGAGGGCCCGTCGATGCCGGCTCGCTCGTAGGCGTCGGTGATGGCGCGGCGGGTGTGGGGGAGGATGTATTCGTCGCCCTGGGCCTGCGCGATCTTCTCGTCGAAGGTGAGTGCGGCGGTGTGGTGTCCCCAACCTTGGATTGTGGGCACGTCGGCGAGGTCGATGCCACGGGACTCGGCCCACTCAGCGGCGCGCTCTTCGTTGGCGAGGATCAGCGCAGCGGCGCCGTCTGTGATTTGCGAGCAGTCGCGGAGCAGCAGTCGACCAGTGATCGGGGCGACGTACTTGCCTTCGGTGAGGTCGGACTGGACATCGCTGAGCCAGGCGCGGGTTTGCGCGGCGGGGTTGCGCTGGGCGTTCTCGTAGTTGAGTTCTGCGAGGCGCTGGAGGTGCGCGGCGTCGAGGCCGTAGCGCTCGTCGTAGACGTCGCCGAGGCGACCGAAGAGCTTGGGGAAGGGGAGGTCAACGCCTTCGGCCTCGAGCTCGTACCAGCCGGCGGTACCGAGGAAGTCGCCGCCCTCGACGGGGCTGACGGTCTTCATCTGCTCGACACCGAGGACGAGCGCGGTGCCGTAGCGCTCTGCTTCGAGCTCGGCGGAGGCCATGAGGATCGAGATGCTGCCAGAGGCGCAGGCGGCTTCGTGTCGAGAGGTCGGCAGGCCGCCGAAGTCGGGGTTGATTTCGGCGAAGAAGCCGCCGAGCTGGCCCTGTTTGGCGTAGAGCTCGCCGGCGAAGTTGCCAACGTGGGCGGTGTCGATGTCGCCGGGCTCCATGGAAGCGACGTCGAGGGCGCCGTGGACGGCCTCGGCCATGACATCGCGCAGGTTGTGTTCTTCCTTGCGCCAATTGCGAGCGAAGTCGGACTGGTATCCGCCGAGGATGTAGGTCTTGGGCATGTTGTCTCCCTGTTGGTCTCCCTGTGTGGACTGGTAAGAGGATCTGATCGCAGAATATCAGGCCAGTGCGTTGAGTTTGTCGATGAAGCGACGGACGTTGTTGAGTCGCTCGGCAACCTTCTCCACGCCTTGGTGGTTCTCGTAGAAGTTGACGTGAAGGAGTTTGGCGGAGGCGAACAGCGTGTCGAGTTCTTGATCGCCGGTTTCGTCGACCAGGAGATCGACCGAGACGAAAAGATCTCGATGCCTTCCATGCGTCCATCCGCGTCGCTCGCACAATGCCTTGACGGAGAGCGCGGCCGCGCCCCAACCCTTTTCCGAGGCTTGGCGAGTGTCGCCAGCGGCGAGTTCGGTCTCGGCTTGCTGGAGGAGGTGGCGTGCGGCGTCTTGGTAGGTTTGGGTCGTCATTGGAGTGCCTCGAGTTTGGTGACGAAGCGTTGGACATCTCCCAGTCCTTCGGCGACAATCTGTGGTTCTTCCGCATCCTCGTAGAAGTTGACGTGCAGCAGATTCGCACTGCGAAACAGTGGTCGAATTTCTAAGTCGCCGGTCTCTTGTTCAAGTCGTGATACTGCTCGTGCGAGCGCTTTGTAGTTGCGATGCTGCCAACCACGACGCTCGCATACCGCCTTGAGAATCTGCGTCGCAGCCCCCCAACCTTTTTCCGAGGCTTGGCGAGTGTCGCCAGCGGCGAGTTCGGTCTCGGCCTGCTGGAGGAGGTGGAGTGCGGCGTCTTGGTAGGTTTGGGTGGTCATCGGCGAGCCTCTTGTGGTTGTAGCTCTGCGAGCCGGTTTACCAATCGACGAACCGCGATGAGTCCTTGTCCGACCAATCGCTCGCTGAGCACATTTTCGTAGAAGTTGACATGCAACTGATGCGCGACCGCGAAGAGTGCTTCGAGGTTTGTGTCGCCAGTCTCATCTTCTAGCGAGTGGATGACGTCGAACAGTAGGTGATGGCTCTCGTGAGGCCATCCTCGAATGGTGGCTGCGGCTTTGACCGCTTGCGCGGCGGCTCCCCAGGCTTTCTCTGAGGCTTGGCGGATGTCTCCGGCGGCGAGTTCGGTCTCGGCCTGCTGGAGGAGGTGGATTGCGGCGTCTTGGTAGGTTTGGGTCGTCATTGGAGTGCTTCGAGTTTGTCGATGAAGCGTTGGACGTCAGCAATTCTTTCCGCAACGAACTCAGGATCTTCGTCGTCCTCGTAGAAGTTGACGTGGAGGATGTACGCGCTACCGAAGAGGAGCCGTATGTCGTCGTCGGCAGTCTCGTCTTGCAGATTACGGACTGCTCGTTGCAGTGCTTTGTAGTTCCGATGTCGCCAGCCGCGCAACTCGCAGATCGCCTTGACTGCTTGTACAGCGGCGCCCCAACCCTTTTCGGAGGCTTGGCGGGTGTCGCCAGCGGCGAGTTCGGTTTCGGCCTGCTGGAGGAGGTGGATTGCGGCGTCTTGGTAGGTTTGGGTCGTCATTGGAGTGCTTCGAGTTTGTCGATGAAGCGTTGGACCTCTCCCAGTCCTTCGGCGACAATCTGTGGTTCTTCCGCATCCTCGTAGAAGTTGACCTGCAGCAGATTCGCACTGCGAAACAGTGGTCGAATTTCTAAGTCGCCGGTCTCTTGTTCAAGTCGTGATACTGCTCGTGCGAGCGCTTTGTAGTTGCGATGTTGCCAACCACGACGCTCGCATACCGCCTTGAGGATCTGCGTCGCAGCCCCCCAACCTTTCTCTGATGCTTGGCGGGTGTCGCCGTTGGCGAGTTCGGTTTCGGCTTGTTGGAGCAGGTGGCGTGCGGCGTCTTGGTAGGTTTGGGTGGTCATTGGAGTGCTTCGAGTTTGGCGATGAAGCGGTGGACGTCTGCGATTCCTTCCGCAACGAACTGAGGATCTTCGTCGTCCTCGTAGAAGTTGACGTGGAGGACGTACGCGCTGCGAAAGAGAAGCCGTAGGTCGTCGTCGGCAGTCTCGTCTTGCAGATTTCGGACTGCTCGCTGCAGAGCCTTGTAGTTCCGATGTCGCCAGCCGCGCAACTCGCAGACCGCCTTGACTGCTTGTACAGCGGCGCCCCAGGCCTTTTCGGAGGCTTGGCGAGTGTCGCCAGCGGCGAGTTCGGTCTCGGCTTGCTGGAGGAGGTGGCGTGCCGCGTCTTGGTAGGTTTGGGTGGTCATTGGAGTGCCTCGAGTTTGGTGACGAATCGCCTCACGGCGTTCAATGCGGATCGAACGTTGTTTGGGGTGTCCCAGTCCTCGTAGAAGTTGGTGTGCAGATGGCTGGCGACCTGGAAGAGGTCTCGCAGGTTGTCATCCTGAGTTTCCGAGGCGAGTTGGTCGACCACGGCAAACAACGCGGCGTGTCGACGATGGGCCAGTCCGCGTTGGTCAGCGACGGCATTCACTGCTTGCGCGGCGGCTCCCCAACCTTTATCGGAGGCTTGGCGAGTGTCGCCAGCGGCGAGTTCGGTTTCGGCTTGTTGGAGCAGGTGGCGTGCGGCGTCTTGGTAGGTTTGGGTCGTCATTGGAGTTCCTCGAGTTTGTCGATGAGTCGACGAATTCTTGGCAGTCGCTGCTTGACCACATTGGCGCTCATCCAGTCTTCATAGAAGTTGATGTGGAGCGTGTTGGCGGTGTCGAACAGGTCGTGGAACTCCGGATCGGAAGTCTCGGTTGCGACGGTTTCGATGGCACGGAACAACGATGCGTGGCTGCGATGTCGCCAGCCTCGCGATTCGCAGACGGCTTTCACTGCTTGCGCGGCGGCTCCCCAACCTTTCTCGGAGGCTTGGCGGGTGTCGCCGTTGGCGAGTTCGGTTTCGGCTTGCTGGAGGAGGTGGATTGCCGCGTCTTGGAAGGTTTGGGTGGTCATTGGAACGCCTCGAGTTTGTCGATGAATCGTTGGACAGCGATGAGTCCTCTTCTGACCGTTGCCTCGTCGAGCCAGTTCTCATAGAAGTTAATGTGCAGACGTGTAGCAACTGCGAACAGGTGCTCAATCTGCTCGTCGCTTGATTCGCTGACCAGTCGCGAGACGTTTTGGTGGAGCAATGCGTGTGTGTCGTGGGGCCAACGTCGGCCGGTGCTGATTGACTTGACCGCTTGCGCGGCGGCTCCCCAACCTTTCTCGGAGGCTTGGCGGGTGTCGCCAGCGGCGAGTTCGGTTTCGGCTTGTTGGAGCAGGTGGCGTGCGGCGTCTTGGTAGGTTTGGGTGGTCATTGGTGTGGCCTCCGTAGGTGATGGGGATAGCCTATACCAATGCCGAACATATAGTCTGTTAGTGAGAACGACGCCTGTTTGCTTTAGTAGCCGCGGAAGACGGATGGTCGCTTTTCTCGCCAGCTTCGGCGACCTTCGTGCGCGTCGTCTGAGTAGCGATAGCGATCGGATACTTCGACTTCGTGGGCGAGACTATCTCTGAGCGAATGCTCGGCCGAGTAGTCGACCATTTCTTTGAAGGCGGAAATGTTCAGTGTGGGGAGTTTGGTGAGGTTGTCGATGTATGCTTCGGCTTCTTGGTCGAAGTTGTCGAGTGGCCAGACTTGATTTGCCCAGCCGGATTGCAGAGCTTCCTCGGCGAACATGTGCCGACCGGTCATCAGGAGTTCTAGGGCTCGGCCGCGACCGATGATCCGTGGGACGAACCAGGTGGTGCCGCCGTTCATGCCGATCGCCCGTTGGGCGCGGTGATCACCGACCTCGACGTTGTCGGCGCAGAGGCGGATGTCGCAGGCTGAGGCGATCTCCCAACCGTGTCCGAGGGCCCAGCCGTTGACCAGTGCGACGACTGGTTTCTTGAGCTCGCGCAGGGAGATGAGGAACGGATGGTGGACGGTGATCGAGGAGTCGATGCCGGGTGTGGGTTCCATGCCGTAGAGGTCGTCGCCGGAGCAGAAGGCCTGCTGGCCCGCGCCTCGGATGGTGACGACGCGGATGTCGGGACGGGCGGCTGCGAAGTCGACGAGCGCTTGCATTTCTCGGAGCAGACGGTATGAGAGCGCGTTGAGACGCTCGGGCCGATTGAGTGTGATGGCGAGCGTGCCGTTGTCGGTGATGTCCCAGAGCGTGACCTGCCACTCACCGTCGGCGAGCGGGGTTGGAGCGTCGGGCCAGGATTCGTGATTGGACATCGGAGGACCTTTCAGGGTTGCGTGCTGGTGTGGGGTTCGTGGGTCGGTTGGTAGCGGACTCTTGGGACTGTTGGAAGGCTGGGTCAGTTGGTGCTGTGCGTTCTCAATATGAGCAAGTCTAGGACCGCGCGTGAAGCGACGGTAAAACTGTGTCGTTTCTGGGCAAGGGACGGGTAGAGAGTGAAAGCGTCTGCGAGGCTGATGCGTACACTGAATCCGTGATGATCTGCCCAAAATTTGGTCTCAGCGAGCGTCGTGCAACTTGGTGCTTGAGCCGTGCTGCGTTGGTGTTCGGTGTCGGCCTGCTGATCCTGATTGGGCTGTTGACGGCTGTTGACAACGGGCGCGTGACGGCCCAACAAGTATTGTCGGTGACCGCATCGCCGACGGTGGTGCCGGCGCGCGATGGGGAGTCTCGGATTTCTGTCCGAGTCCCGGCCGACCGTGTTGGCGAGTCGAAGAGCGTCACGTTGTCGACGGAGCTTGGTGCGTTCGATGCAGTGAGTGGACCTCCGCGCATTGACGCGATGCTGTCGGACGTCGGAAACGGAATGCTGGGGATCACGGTGTCGTTGGTTGGAGATGGTCGTGTGGGGACGACGGTGGTCCGCGCTCAGGTGGGATCGCTTGTCGATACGGTGACGATCCGCTTTGTCGGAGAGACGAGTTCGCTGCGTTTGTTGGAGCCGAGCGATCGGTCGCGGTTGGACGCCTCGGCGCAGCACGTGTTGCGATTGGAAGCGAGCGACGACACCGGCATCGGCGCGCCATCGGCGCAGATCCTGTTGAGATTGGTCGATGCGCCTGAGGGGGCCCAGTTGCGTAGCGGGGTGTCGACTTCCATGAGTGAGTTGTCGATTGTCACGAATTCGCTCGGCCTGGCGACGGTGGTGCTGACCTCGGAGCCTGGCGACGTGCAGATTTCGGCGAGCAGCGGTGCTGCCACGTTGGAAATGGAGTTCCAGCTATACGGGGCGCCTCGGACGCTGCGTCTGTTGTCGACTGCGGGATCGGCGCTGGAAGCGGGACAGGTGACTGGGCCGGGAGCGATCCAGGCACTGCTACAAGACGAGCGCGGACATGGCGTGCCCGATCAGCGGATTGTGTTTCAGGCAGAGGGCGGGATCGTCGTTGATTTGAGCGGCGATGGTACCTCGAACGTGACTGACGACTCCGGTGCGGCGAGAGTGCGTTTGGATAGTCGCAATGCGCGGCTGGGCATGGCGCGAGTCTCGGCGACGTGGTTTGGCGATGGTGTTGAACTGCGAGACGATCTCACGATTCGTGTGACCGGTCCGCCGGTGGCGCTGTACCTGCGGGCGGAGCTGACGAGCGCCGAGGTGGACGAATATCTGCTTGAGGATTTCCTCTCGTCGAGTCGGTACCGGCTGTCGGCGGAGGTGGTGGATCGGATGGGGCAGCGCGTGGCTGGGGAGTATCAGGTTCGGTGGTGGCCGGTGGTGGGCCGGGCGGGAGCGCAGGTCTATCCGCAGGTCAGCGTGACGCGACAGGGTGTCGCGACGGCGATCTTTGACTTGCAGCATGTCGATGGTCGGGCGTTGACCGAGGCGACTGAGGCGCGTGCGTGGTTGATCGCGAAGGCGCAGGTGAACAACAGTGGGTTGATCTCGAACTTGCTGGGCGACGGTGTGCCGTTGCGTTCGAGTTGGAATGACTTGGTCTGGCGAGGCGAAGAGGTGAGGGTGAGCGAGGCGGTGTCGAGCATTGAGGATGTGGTGACCGCGGCATGGCGTCGGTCGGCGAACGGTCGGTGGCAGGCGTGGTTCACTGCCGACGTGCCGGGCGCGGTCGATTTCGTTTTGCAACCGGGGGACGATTTCCACTTGGTGTTGCGGTCGGCGGCGTTGCTGGAGGGTGTTGAGCGTCGGTAGGGGTATTGGGTGCGTGTGGGTGGATGGGGGGTCTGGGACCCTCACCCTAGCCCTCTCCCAGAGGGAGAGGGGATCAGAAAGGGAGGGGGAGGGGATCAAAGGGGATTAGAGAGGATCTGAGGTAGAGGGGGGATCTGAAGGTCGAGGAGTGGATCAGGGTGGGAGCGGGAGTGGCGGCGAGAGGTAGTTGGTCAATTCCCCCGTGAATGCGGGAGTCTGCTTGGGGTGGCGCTCCTCATTTGGAGGGTCTTGGGTGACGGGCGAGGGGGAATTGGCTCTTGCTTGGAGGTGGGGAGATTCTCTGTGTGAGGTGGCTGGGCTGGATTTGGGGCTTCGGTCTTAGAGTGGGGGTGTGAAGTTTTGGTTCTTCGTTTTGGTTTTGGTTGTTGCTTTGGGTGGTTGTTGGTTGACGGTGTCTGGGCAATCGGTGGATGAGTGGGTCGTGACGTCCGATGGTGACAGCGGTGAGGGGACGTTGCGGTGGGCGATTGAGTCGGCGAATCAATCCGATGGTGCCGATGTGATCACGTTCGCGGGGTTGATGACGATTCGGCTGCGGTCGGCCTTGCCGACGGTCCTTGATGATCATGTCACGATTAAGGGGAACGCCGAGGCAGAGCAGTCGGTTGACTTGATGCCAACGGTCTGGTTGGACGGTGCGGCGGCGGGTGATGCGGCGGGTCTGGAGATTGAGGCTGACACGGTTCGCGTGATTGGTCTGGGCATTGTTGGATTTGAGCGCTACGGGATCGGCGTGATTGGGGAGCGGGCTCGAAACGTTGAGATCGGAGGCAACTGGATCGGCTTTTGGCATAACGGAATCGCTTCGCCGAATTCCCTGAGTGGGATCGCGGTGTTGGCTGGCGCGGAACGCGTGGAGATCACGCGCAACCGGATTGGGGGCAATAGCTCGGCGGGTCGAGTGGGTCACGGGATTGTGGTCGGTGGCGGTGGTACCAAAGAGGTCAGGATTGTTGAGAATGTGATCGGCTTTGGACCAAATGGCGAGGCTCGGGCCAACGACGACGGCATCCTCGTGGTTGATGCTGCTCAAGCGACCATAGTGGGCAACACGATTGGGAATAGTGTCGTCGCCGGGATTGAGTTGCGGGAAACTCGGGAACAGATATCGGTCGATGGGAACCGCATTGGCGTCCGACGTGACGGCGCGCTGGCTCCGAACGATGTGGGTGTGTTCTTGGGTCCTGGGTCGGCGAATGCGCGTGTGGGTAGTAAGTCTGGGAATGTGGTGAGCGGAAATCGTGTGGGAATCGCTGTGGAGCAGGGTGCTCGGGAGGCGTTCATTGAGAACAACTGGGTTGGGCTCGTGCCGGTTGACGATGACGGAGGGTTGCAGGAATCGATGTTGCCAAGTGCGATGGTGCGGCCGAATCGCGAGCGGGGGATCTCGGTGATCGCTGGGGCGGCTGAGGTGCAGGTGCGCAACAACGTCGTCTCGGCTGGCGATTTCGGGATCGTCGTGGCGGACGCGAACACGACGTGGGTCAGTCTGACGCGGAACGTGGTCGCTGGATCGCGACAGGGTCCAACGGAGGCGGCGATCGATGTGCGGTCGGGCACCGAGGTCACGATCGGCGGCGGCGACCGCTCGTTGGGCAACCATGTCTGCGGGGCTGAGTTCGGCATTCGTCTGGCGAGCGTGGAGGAGCCTGAGGTTGACTCGAATTCGGTTGGGGCCAGTGTTGCGAGTCGGGTGACGTTCGATAGCGACTGGCAGATGCTGTGGGCGATCCGTCTCGACGATGGTGTGGTGCGAGGTAAGGTGCGGAACAATCTGATCGCTGACGCGGACCAGGCCGGGATCTCGGTCGTTGGAGCGTCGTCGCAGGACAACTCGTTCGTTTCTCGACTTTCCTCGGTCTCGAGCGGGGTGAATCAGTTCTCGGGCAATCGGATTGATATTGACTTGGGGGCTGATGGTCCGTCGGTCAACGATGACTTGCGAGACCGCGACCGAGGTCCGAACGGTCTGCTGAACCATCCTGTGATCCTTACGCATGAGATCGTGCGGCGAAATGATCGGCTGTTCCGGTCGACGTTGAGCGGCACGGCGACGCCGGGCACCAAGGTTCATTTGTACGTACGTGAGGGTGATCGCGAGCGGAGCTTGGGAGCAAGCGGAGCTGCGGATCGCAGCGGACGTTGGGAGTTCAGCAGGGCTGAGATACCGAAGGGTTCGCTACGGGCGGTTGCGGCGACGTCGGCGGGCGCGACCTCGGAGTTCTCGCCGCCGTTCCTGCCGTCGCAGCGGGTGAGTATCGGTGGCGGGGTCAATTGGTTCGCCTGGAGCGGTCCGGAGATGGCGGTTGAGGAGGCGATGTCGCCGATTCAGCGCTGGGTGCGGACGGTGTGGGTGTGGAAGTCGAGCGAGGGTCGGTGGCGAGGCTGGTCGCCGATTGTTCCTGCCGACGAAGATGGCAGACGCGGCAGTCTCGAACGACTCGAAACAGGCGACGTGGTCAGGCTGGACTTGGAGGAGCGGCCGCCTCGGGACTTCTTTGTCCCGACAGGGGTTGGTCTTGCGCCTGCGTCGTCGATCGTGTTGTGGCAAGGGTTCAACAGTGTGAGCTGGCTTGGCGAGCGGGTCGACGCGATTACGACGCTGGAGGCGTTCGAAGCGGCGGAGCCTGAGCTGATGGGGTCGGTTTGGCAGTGGGACGGCGACACGTGGCAGCTGATCTGGCCGCGTGTCGAGAGAGCTTGGGAACCGGGGCAGTGGAGGTACCCGGTGCTTTGGGTGCGGGCGACTCGTCCGGGCGTGCTGTCTCTGCCCTGAGCGTGGCATGGAAGCTCTCCCCTCTTGGGGGAGGTGCGCCGATGTGGCGGAGGGGGCTTAGGTGTCTGGGACTCTTCGGAGTGTGGGGAGGGCCCCCTCAGTCGCTTTGCGACACGTCCCCCAGGGGGGAGCTCTTACTGGACTTTCCCAGTGGGGGAGTTTTTCTGATTGGTTAGGCGCCGGGGTCGGTGTGGAGTGTTTCGACGGCGACTAGTACGACGATGGCGCGTTCGCCTTCTTGGGCGATGCGCAGTTCGCCTCGGAAGGCGGGGTTGTCGGCGTCGCGGAAGGTGATGAAGTCGACTCCGGCTCGCTGCGGGTCGGCGGTGACGCGCCAGGGGTCGGTGTCGAGCTTGGAGCGATACCAGTTGTAGAGGTCGTCGGCGCGCTCGTCGGTGGTTTGCCAGCCGAAGATTAGCTCTCGGCGATTCTCGGTGTCGGTGAAGGCGGAGCCGAGCAGGTTGAGTTCCTCGTGCTCTGGGAAACTGGGCGGGAGTTCGTCGACCATGCCTTGGACACGGACGTCGGAGACAGCGGTGCGGTCGGACTGGATGAGGTAGTTGCGGAAGAGTCGTTGCGCGGCGAGCCGTTCTTCGTCGTCGCTGTTCTCGCAAGCGGCAGCAGCGAGGATCAGCAGGACGAACGACGCCAGCATCGCGATCGCGAGGAGCGGTCTGACTGGCGAGGCGTTGGTCATGGGGATCCAGGGTTGCCGATCGTGGGTGGCAGCGGAGTCGAATGGGTGGGGTGGACGGTGGGATTCGAACCCACGAATACCAGGGCCACAACCTGGCGCCTTAGGCCTCTAGGCGACGCCCACCACGGAGGACGGTTTGCGCGTCGGGGCATTCAGCCCCACATCGCGCACCCTCAGCGTATCACTGACCGATGACTGCTCGGTATTGGAGATGCAATCGATGTGTCAGGAGATGTGCTCTATGAGGAGCGCAGCGAGGCCGAGGAAGAAGAGAAAGCCGAGCATGTCGGTGGCGGTGGTGACGAAGATGCTGGCGGCGAGCGCTGGGTCGGCGCCGATTCGTCGGAGCACGATTGGGATGAGGAGACCGAATAGTCCGGCGACGACCATCGTGCCCAGCATGGCGACTCCGACGGCGACGCCCAACCACAGGTTGTCTTGCCAGACCCAGCCGACCGCTCCGACGAGCAGTCCGAAGGCGAGCCCTGAGCTGATTCCGATGATCAGTTCTCGGGGTAGGACGAGGCGGGTGAAGTGGCGGTCGAACTCTCCGAGCGCCATGGCGCGCACGGCGAGGGTGGTCACCTGCATGCCGGCGTTGCCGCCCTGTCCGGCGATGATCGGCAGGAAGATGGCGAGGGCTGCGACTCGGGCCAGGGTGCTTTCGAAGGCGGCTACGACGGCGGCGGCGGCGAACGCCGTGGCGAGGTTCAGCAGCAGCCACGGCAGCCGACGTCGGAGGGCGGAGCGAACCGGAGCGGTGAGTGCCTCGTCGTCGACCAGTCCGACGAGTCGGTACATGTCTTCGGTTGCTTCTTGCTGGGCGATGTTGAGCAGATCGTCGGCGGTGGTGACACCGACGAGTCGGCCGTCCTGGTCGAGAACTGGGAGCGCATGCAGTCCATAACGCTGGAGGACTTTGAGCGCATCTTCTTGGTCGATGTCGGTGGTGACGGTCTGGCCGATCGGTTCCATGAGGTCGCGCAGCGCGGTCACTGGGGGAGCAAAGACAACCGCGTGGAGGCCGACCGAGCCAAGGAGGACGCCTTCGGTATCGACGATGTAGATTGTGTCGCGCACGGTCGGGACGGGAACGGCGGCGCGGAGCATGTTGAGCGCCTGCTCGGCGGCGAGGTGAGGGCCGAGCACCATGAGCTCGGGCGCCATGATGCCGCCGGCGGAGTCGTCGTCGTGTTCGAGCAGCGGCTGGACTAAACCCGCTTTGGGGAGTTGGTCGAGGATGCGTTCGGCATCGTCCTCGGGGATGGCATGGAGGACGTCGGCGCCGAGCTGAGCGGGCGATTGGTCGAGCGCCGCGGTGAGTTGGGGTAGCGCGACATCGGGGGCGACGTGCTCAAGTTCCTCGGGAGTGAGGAACGGGAGGAGCTCGGCGAGGGTGTGTGAGTCGATGCGGTCGAGGAGACGGCGACGTTCGGCGGGGTCGAGTGCGGCGAGTGCGTCGGCCTGGTCGGCGGGGTGGAGGTTGTGGAGCTGGATTGCGGCGGTGTCGAGTTGGCCGGCGTCGACGCGAGCGACGACGTCCCAGACGGCGCTCGATGGTGCGGTGTCGGAACTGGTGCCTCGGGAGGAGCGGGCATGTCGGCTGGGTGTGCGTTGGACCATCGGTGAACAGTCGCTGCGTTGGAGTCGTGTGTTCAGGCGTGGCAGTCGGGGTAAGCTGAGGAAGTGCGCCCGTAGCTCAGCGGATAGAGCACCAGGCTTCGGACCTGGGGGTCGGGGGTTCGAGTCCCTCCGGGCGTGCCATTTCAGATTAGCGGGGAGCGTCGATTTTCGGAGTTGGGCATGGAAGTGACATATCGGTTTTGCGGTCGACCTGTTCCTCACGAGGTGGTCGAACGTGCGCTCGAGATGTTTGACGAGCAGGTCGGGCTTGACGAGGCGATCGCTCAGACCGACCGATCGAGGAAGTTGTCTCAGGACGAGGTATTGGAGACGCTTACCGAACTGAGTCGCGAAGCTCAACAAGCGCGGAAGATTCCCGCGCCTTATCAACCCACGGCGACGGACGAATTGTTCCTCGAGCGGCGGGCTGCTGCGCTGTTGCTGGTCATCGCGCGAATCACCCAGTATCTCCCCGAGGACCGTGAACTCATACAGGAGCTAATCGCGCGTGCAAGCCTGGACAAATGGGGTGAGTGAGCGAGTCCTCGACTCCTCGGCGCTACTCGCCGTGATCAAGGAAGAGCCGGGTCGCGAGCGCGTGGAGTCGGCGCTGGAAGCGGGTGTGGCGATGAGCGTCGTCAATCTGGGCGAGGTAGTGTCCCGCTTGGCTGATTAGGGAAAGAGCCTTGCCGAGATCGAATCCGAGCTCGGACGGTTCGACATCACCTATCACCTGTTCGACGAGCGGTCCGCCCATATGGTGGGTCTGCTTCGTCCGTTGACACGCGACGCGGGACTGTCGTTCGGTGACCGAGCGTGTGTTGCGCTCGCGATTGACCTTCAGGTGCCGGTGCTGACTGGCGATCGCCCTTGGACACGGCTCGAACTCGGGAATCTGCTGAGTATTGAACTGTTCCGCTAACGGTGGTTCTGTGCGATACCTTGCTTGCAGGTAGTTGCGCTGATTGGCGCTGGCATGTTGGGAGTGGATGATGTTCATTGGGTGGTTTACCGAACGTCCGTATCAGGATCCTGAAGCCTCTTGGTGGGGGCGGACGGGTCGGCGACTGGCGGATTTGGACTCATCGAATGACGAGTATGACCCGCGACTGGGCTCGGACCTCTATCACCGCTACCTCGATGAGGCGGTTGCGGCGGAGAACGCGGGGTTCGACGGGATCATTTTGAATGAGCATCACTCGACGCCGTTTTGCATGGGCTCAGTGATCAATGTCGAGGCGGCGATTCTGGCGCGGATTACGGAGCGGGCGAGGATCTGTCTGCTCGGTAACATCTTGCCGATCTGGGAGGATCCGCTGTGGTTGGCAGAGACGTTGGCTGAGATCGACATGATCTCGGGTGGTCGGTTGGTGACGGGTTGGGTACGCGGGACGGGTCGGGAGTCGTTGGCGCACAACTCGCAGTCGCCGTACAACTGGGAGCGTTATCAGGAGGCGCATGATCTGATCGTCAAGGCGTGGACCGACGCTGGTCCCTTCCGCTGGGAGGGCGAGCACTATGACTATCGCTACGTCAATCCGTGGTCGAAGCCGCTGCAGCGACCGCATCCGCCGATCTTCATTCCCGGCGCGGTCTCGCAGCGGACGGTCGCGTGGGCGGCCGAGCGTCGCTACCCGTATGTGATGCTCGCCACGCGACTTGCCCCGACGCGTGACTCGTTCGCTTACTACGACAAGGTGGCGGCGGAGTTTGGCTATGAGGCGGGACCGCAGCATCGCGGGTATCTCTGGAAGGTGCACGTCGATGAGACCGAGGAGTTGGCGGATGAGGTTGGTCGCAAGTATCTGACCGGTCCTGGCAACATCTTCCTCGAGGGGTCGCGCGGCGATGTGAAGCGCCACATTCAGAATCTGCCGGGCATGGTCGATCGGCGACGTTTGCTGCCAACGGCAGGCGTGCGATTTGTCGAGGAATCGCGTGGAACCAGCGATGTGAAGGCGGACGACTACAAGCGTTTGACGCTGGATGCGGCCGAGAGCTTTGTCGATACGGAGGATACGTATCAGGGGCTGACGGAGTCGTACAGCATCATCTCGGGCACGCCGAAGACGGTGATTCCCAAGATTCGACACGTGCTGGAGTATCTGCGCCCGGGCAGCATCTGCTTCTGGGACGGCGATGGCTCGATGTCGCATGAGGATTCGATGCGGTCGCTGCGACTGATGGGCGAAGAGGTTCTGCCCGCGGTTCGTGAGATGGCGCAGGAGCTCGATCTGCCAGGTCCGTTTGACCTGCCGGACGACGCGGATCCTGTGGGGATTTCGCCGCAGGCGATGTCGACGATGAGCAACGCCTGAGCCATTTCGGTACTGGATATGTCCGTTGGGCTCGGCCTCAGGCTGAGCCCAGCGTTTAATCTGTAGAAGTTTGGTAAAGCATCGGCGGTGCTTGACAGAAGCACGTTGCCAATGAATGGCCTCTCGCAGCAAAGTGCAATCAGTGTCATGAGGCGCTGACGCAACTGACACTGTTCGCTTCGCGAGGGGCCATGTTGAATCGACTGGCAGATAGGCAGCGACGCTGGGTCGTTGGAACCGCGACTGCGCTGGTAGTTCTGGCGATCGCGCTGCTGGCGACACCGTCGACGAGCGCGCAGGAACGCGAAGTGTCGGCTTGGTTCTATGGCTTCAATTTGGATATCACGATCGATGGCGAGCCTGTTGAACCAGGTGTCGAGATCGTGGCGTTCAAGGGGGACGTCGAGATTGGGCGGGCGACGGTGAATCCGGCGGGAGCCTGGTTCCTCTACTACGACGCTCGGAACTTTGCGGGTGGTCCTTGCGACGTCACGTTCATCATCGGTGCTGTCCAAACGACGCCGGGTTGGGAATCTTGTGAGCTTCGGGTGAGGTTGGTGTTGTTGACCACGGGCGACGGGAGCGAGGAGCAAGAGACTGAGGAGAGTGGCGAGTCGACTGACGCTGTTGACGACGATCAAGCCGAGGCCACTGACGGCGCAGATGACGGCTCGGACCTGTTGGAAGAGGAAGCTGGGGAGGTCGGGGACGACACGGATGATGGTTCCGACCTGTTGGAGGAGGAAGTTGTGGAGGACGGGGACGGCGCAGGTGACGGCTCGGATCTGTTGGAAGAAGATGATGAAGGGGTCGGAGACGACGCAGATGACGACACCGACCTGCTGGAGGAGGAAGTTGTCGAGGTCGGGGACGACACGGACCTGATGGAAGAGGAAGGTGACGAAGTCGGTGAGAGTACCGAGGACTCGACGACGGAGCAGGTTGGTGACGGTGACGACGGTGCGGAAGAGAGCGTAACCGAAACACGAGAGATCATCAGGCCAGCGACGCCGCTGACCGGGTCGGGCAGCCTCGTACCGTCGGACCAGATGCCGAATTGGGCCCGCGCCGCGTCGATCACGGCCTTGCTGATATTCATCATTGCGGTGGTGGCGCTGATCTTTGCTCGTCGGACCGATCGTGCTCGCTGAGGATGAATGTCGGCGAAGCGAGGTTGCGCTGTTTGCCGACCGATGTGTGTTTCCACGTTTTCCAGCGCTTGGCATTCTTCCTGCTAGGCTATGGATCGCAACCTGACAACGACGTGAGATTGATCAGAGGAACTGAGCGCCCATGCTACTGGTGAGCCGCAAAGACCAGGAGAGCCCAGAGGCTCTCATCCGCCGCTTCAACAAGATGGTGCAGCGCGACGGCGTGCTGCAGGAGTCGAGGCGTCGACGTCGGTTCATTAGCAATCGGGAGAAGCAGCGACAGGCCGAGCGCCGGGCTGCGCGTCGGCGCCGTCGCGCGATGGTCAAGGTGCGCCGTCCGCGGATGCCTCGCTGAGGATTCAGGTTCCGTTCCCGTTCCTTGACTCCCTTTACGCAATGCTCACCGAGGCATGACGTCGGCGTGATGTTGCGGCTCCGAGTGTGAGGAATACTTGCTGTATTGGCCGGCTGTGTGTTTGGTCGGCGGAACGATGTTGACTGAGTTGGACTGGCCGTGACCACGCTCGACCATGCGCATGGAGAACGAACCGTTCTCGTTGTTGATGACGAGGCGAACATCCGTGAGCTGTGCTCGATGTATCTCGAGCGCGAGGGATTCTCGGTGATCACGGCGGAAGACGGTGAATCCGCGCTCTCGATGGCCGAATCGGAGTCACCTGATCTGATTGTCTTGGACTTGATGTTGCCCAAGAAGTCGGGCTATGACGTCACCCGCGAGCTTCGCGCGCATCCTGATGCGATCCGCAACGTGCCGATTCTGATGCTGACCGCTCGCTCCGAGGAGGTCGATCGGATTGTGGGTTTGGAGCTCGGTGCGGATGACTATCTGGGCAAGCCATTTCATCCGCGCGAGTTGACGGCGCGAGTCAAGGCGATCCTGCGGCGCGCGACGACGTCGGCGACTGGCGACGAGCAGGCGAGTCAGCGGGGACAGCTTTCGGTGGGGCCGTTGAGCGTGGACTGGGATCGGCGAGAGGCGAGCATCGGCGGGCGACCGCTGTCGCTGCGGAACAAGGAGTTTGAGCTCCTGAAGCAGCTCGCGGAGTATGGCGGCATTGTGCTGACTCGGGAGCAGCTCTTGGAGCAGGTTTGGGGATACGAGTACTTCGGCGAAACGCGCACGGTGGACGTGCATGTCAATCAGCTGCGACGCAAACTCTCGCCCGACGGCGCCGACCTTGGCGTGGCGATTGAGACGGTGCGAGGTGTCGGCTACAAGCTGGTGGCGACGTCCGAGGTGCGGTCGGACGCCTCGGACTAGCGTGTGGGCGGCGGGTACGGGCTGAGACTGTTCGCGGGCTTTGCCGGCATTGTGCTGGTCATGCTGGTTGTCTCTGGCGTGGTGTTTTGGTCGCTGTTTGGCGATATCCGCGACGATATCGATCGTTCCGAACTGCGAACGGCCGGAAACGCGCTCTCTGTCGAGATCATCCGAATCATGCGACGCGCCGGTGACGCTGACCGTCAGGAGGTGGTCTCGCTGATTCGAGAGCAGGCCGAACACGCGGGTCTGATCGTGATCCTCACCGATGGCGATGGACGGGTGATTCCTGGCTTCGAGCCGAATCGCCGTGTGCAAGAGGGTAGAAGTGATATCCGGTACTCCGACATCGAGAAAGGACGCGATGCGAGCGGCTGGTTCGACATCAGTTTGCGGGTCGATGGTCACTCGCAGCCGGCCTTGGTGCGAGTGCTGATTCCGCAAGATCCCTCAGTGCGTGGCGGGACGGGTCTGCTCATGGCGGTCACGTTTGGTGATCAACACGATGACCGTTCGCTTGACGAATTGGTCGGTCGATTGATTGTGTCGGGATTGGCTGGTCTTGCGGCGGCGGTGGTGATCGCGACGATCCTCTCGAGGCAGCTCATGCGTCCACTAGAGGCGCTGACCGGCGTGGTGCGACGGTTTGGTCCGAATCGGTATGACATGAGAGCAGCCGAGAGCGGGCCGAGTCAGGTGCGGGAGCTCGCCTCTGCGTTCAACGCGATGGCTGAGCGGGTCTCGGACAACGAACGCGCCATGCGGAGCTTGATCGCGGATGTGTCGCACGAGCTGCGCACTCCGCTGACTTCGATCCGAGGATTTGTGGAGGCGATGCGCGACGGTACGGTTGTCGATCCGGAACGACGCGCGTCCTCGCTGGACGTGGTCCACGACGAGACGCGTCGGATGCTGCGGATGATCGAGCAGTTGCTGGACCTCTCGCGACTGGAAGCGGGCGAACATCGATTGCAACCGTCGGCGATCGACTTGGACGAGCTGTTTGGGTATCTCGACGGGATGTTTGGCGCTCGAGCGGTTGACCAGGGTGTCGAGCTGCGTTTGGAGAGCGATGCGGATGTCGCCACGTTTGCGGCCGACTTCGATCGTCTGGTTCAGGTGTTCAACAACTTGCTGGACAACGCGCTGAGGCACACCGCAGAGGGATCGGTGACGGTCACGGCTCGGACTGCGAAGAATGGTGAAGCAGGTCTGGAGTTTCGGATCGCGGACACGGGTGAGGGCATCGACTCGGAGGACCTGGAGCATCTCTTCGACCGATTCTGGCAGCCGGCATCGCGGACAGGTCCTGGAGCGGGCTTGGGGCTGGCGATCTCGCGAGAGATCGTGAGGGCGCACGGAGGCAGGATCGGCGCGGAGAGCGAGCTCGGCGTCGGCACGACGATCACGGTCTGGCTCCCGTCGACGGATGTGGGATCGTCGCCATTGCCCGACTGATTTGTCGTCACGGACCTGTCATTTCTGTCACCAATACCGTCATTCCTGACGCCCTCACACCGTCATTCCCGCGCGTAGGAGACCTTTGCATAATGTCTTTCCTCCCCCTGCAGGGGGAGGTGCCGAAGGCGGAAGGGGTCCTGCTCCGTCAAGCTCTATCTGGTACCTGCGCCAGCAGGACCCCCTCAGTCGCTCCGCGACAGCTCCCCCTGCGAGGGGGAGCAAATTAACCAAAGGCCTCCGCGTAGCGCGGGAATCTCGATCCAAGCGGTCAGGCCGATGTGCTGCCGTGCACGCTGTCGCTGACATGGTGCGATACGCTTTCGAGCATGGATATGCGGCAACAACTGACGTTCCTTGCGGCGACGATGACTCGCGACTCTTTGGTGTCACGCGTCGGGTCGGAGGCGGCGTCTGAGGTTGGGTTCGAGCGGCCGGAGCCTGGTTCCTTGGTGACGACGTTCCGCTCGAACGGCGCCGAGGGGAGCGTTGCCGCTTGTGCGCTGTTTGACCTCGACGCGCTCGAGGGTGATGGTCCGATGCTTGCTCGGAAGGTGGCGTTGGAGGAGCGTCTGCATGCGTATGGGGCTCGCGATGTCGCAGTTTGGGTGCCGCCGGGCGCGGCGCTTCCTGATGACGCAGATCTCGCGGCTGGACAGATCGCCGATGCTGCGCGTGAGATGTCACTCGGGGAGCGCGGCGAGGTCGCGTTTACTGTCGATATCGCGATTCGGAAGACGGGCAGCGACGGGTCCTACATGAGCGTGTTGGGCGGGCTCTCGCAACAGTGGGCTCGGTTTACGAATCAGGTGATGGGCGAGTACCAGCTCGATTCTTCCGAGATTCATCGATTGCCCGAGGACGAGGGCAAGGTCACGCAGATGGTCGACTTCCTCGTGTTGGTCGCGAACGGGATTCGCAAGGAGGGCGTCGCAACGACGGTCAAGGGCGAGGATACGTGGCGTATCCAACGGCTTGACGGCCTGGAAGAACCGATCGTGGTCTGCGCGCCGCCGACATCGCTCGTTGACGGTCGCACGGTGAGGCGTCTGATGCGGAGGTCGCTGCGGGCGGCGGAGGAAGCGATCGGTGCGAGTGCCGGAGCGAACGGCTTCCGTATCGCATCGATGATCTCGCTGGCGAACAGTCTCGATCGGGAGTTGGTGAGCACGGCGCTGCGTGGGATTGATCCGCTGCTGCTCGCGGGGTGGGACTACATGCCGCTGCTCGTTGATGGTCAGACGAGGAATCTATTGGAGCCGTCGCCTCCTGTGGTTTGAGTGGGTGTGGTGGGTCGAGATTCCCTCGGCGGAGCGGAGGAATTGCGGAGTTGTTGGATTGAGTTTGGTCGCTACTTGCATTGGGAGCCCCCTCCGCCCCTTCGGGGCACCTCCCTCAGAGGGGGAGGTCTTCAGAAGGGGAGGTCTTATGTGGGGCGTTTGATGATGGTTACTTGGCCTTTGGTTCCGTCGACTTGGATTTGGTCTCCTGTTTGGATTTCTTTCGTGACTGATCGGACGTTGACGACGGCGGGGATTCCGAACTCTCGGGCGACGATGGCTCCGTGACTGAGGACTCCACCGATTTCGGTGACGACGGCGGCGGCGAGTGGGAAGATTGGGGTCCAGCCGGGGTCGGTGAAGCGAGCGACGAGGATTTGGCCTGGTTCGAGCTGGCGGCCTTGCGCGGCGGAGTCGGCGACGTGCGCGATGCCCTCGGCGAGGCCGGCTGAGGCGGCAATTCCCTTCATCGCGCGCGGGAGCGCGGGCGCGGAGTCGGCGACTTGCGGTTCCGAGTCTGGTTCTGACTCGGTCGGTGTGGTCTGTTGATCTGGCTGGGCGATCGGTTGGCCGAGGTGGTCGCGTAGCGGTGGTGGTGTTTGTTGGATCCACTCGTTGAACTGCGCGCGTCGGCGACGGATGCGGCTTCGCATGCGATTGGCGATTAGCGGCTCTGAGCTGCGACGGGCGAGTGTGGTCAGCTCGTCGAGGGTGAGGTAGTAGATGTCATCGAGGTCGTCGAGCAGGTCGCGGTCTTGCCATCGCTGGGCGAGGACTCGCCAGAGTCGGCGCTGTTGCAGGGAAACCTCGAGGAGGCTGAACTTGGGGTTCTCGCGCAGCGGCTGGAGGCTCTGAGCTTGGCGAATCAGCGATCGAATGATGGTCCAACGCAGTCGACCGATGGGGGAGCGACCGAAGCGAGCCTCGATCTCTTGCTCGGCGGCTTCTCGCTGCTCACGCTGTCGGGCGAGCAAGTCGTCGGTTGACTCAGGGTCCGGTTGGAGGACGTAGTCGCGGAACGTGCCGAGGATGAGGGTGGGCTGCTCCACCCAACGAGGCTCGGCGGCCTCGAGCTCGCCAGCGGCGCGGTGGCCGTATTCGTTGAGGAATGCGCCGAGGTCGTCTCGCAGCTCCGTGAGCGAGTCCGCGAGGTCGGCAGACTGCAATGCGGGCCAGATGGTGTCGGCATCGTGCTGGCGGATGAATTCGGTGGCGTGTGGATTGTCGGCGGCGCGTTCGGCGACCCGTCGGAGGGCGATGTTGCCGTCCTGCGTGCGGATGCCGGGCATGCCTTGGAGGATGCTGAGCGCCTGCGGTCGGACGCTGGGGCCGAGCCATCCGTCGAGAATCCAGAGGAGGGTCTGGACCGCGCTGTAGACCGCCGTCTGGGCCTGCATGAGATACACGACCATACTGTCGACGGCCTGATTGGAGAGGGTGACCTCGCGCAGGAGGGCGGTGTCGGAGAGCTCGTCGGGATTGAGCGCGCGGAGTCGGTCGCGTTCGGCTTCGGTCTCGGCGCGCTGTTTGGGCCAGCGTCGCGGCGTGGCGCGTTGCTCGCGGGCGGACTTGAGGAGGAACGGTGCGCGACGGAGGATCGTTGGCCAGTGCATTGCGGTCGTGCCGAGCGACGCGTCCTCTGGACCGCCGAGCATCTCGAGGAAGTTCGCGGTGGGCAGACCGGAGCGCTCTCCGATCAGCTCCAGGATCAGTCCGACGTTGAAGTAGACGTAGCCGTCGAAGCAGGCGACGAAGCGGCGACCCTCGGTCCAGTCGGTCGCTTCGCGCCAGGGCACTTGGAAGCCGCGGTCGAGCGACTCGGCGATCACGGACCAGCTCAGCGGCGAGATCACGTTGGGCATGATCTCGCCAGCGTTGGCGCGCGACCAGCGGTCGTTGGGGTGTGGCGGATCGCTGTAGCCGTGTCCCGGTGCGGCTCCCCAAGAGAGCGGGGTGTCGATCAGTTGGGCATCGTCGATTTCGACATCGTCGGCGTCGGTTCGGTGCCAGTGGAGGTCGACGGGTCCGGCCAGCGTTTGCTCGGCAGCGAGGATGTGTTCGCGCAGCTCGGTGAGGAGGTGCGCATGGTGGTACTCGGTGAAGCGGATCGGGCCTCGACGCGGCAGGGCGATCGGTCCGAGGGTCGGGTCGTCGAACTCGACGCGGATCTGCTGGAGTTCGAGTCCGCCTGGGTCCTCGGACCATGCGCGGCCGCGCGGTTGTTCGGTCGGTGTGGGGGTCATGGGTTAAGGATAGGTTTGAGGGGTGGTTGGGTCGCTAGTTCGTGGGGGTGTGTCTGGGGGTGGAGGGTAGGGGGACCCTCACCCTACCCCTCTCCCAGAGGGAGAGGGGATCAGAAGGGAGGGGGAGGGGAACGGAAGGGGATTGGAAGGATTGGAGTTTCTCGGTGCGGAGAGGGGATTGGAAGGGAGTGGAGGGGGGTTGGAAGGGCGGTAGGCTGCTTGGGGGACGGGATTTTGGGTTGGAGGGACTTTGGTGTTGGCATGGAGTCGATCTGAGGGTGGGTTGGGGTTGGGTAAGGCTCCTGCGGAGGTTTTGGCGGTGCTGTCGGCGCCGACTGCTGCTGAGCGGGCGACCCTGTTGCAGGGACCGGGGCTGGGGCGTGATGCGGCGATCGTTCGGTGGGGCGATGAGGCGCTCGTGATCACTTCTGATCCGATTACGTTTGTCGATGCTGATGTGGGGCGCCTGGCGGTAGCGGTCAATGCCAATGATGTGTTTGCGGTCGGCGGTGAGCCTGAGTGGCTCGTGGCGACCGTGCTCGCGCCGGTTGGTATTGATGGTGCGGCGTTGCGCGGTTTGCTGGTTGATATTCAGTCGGCGTGTCGAGACGCTGGGATTGCATTGGTCGGCGGACATACCGAGGTGACGGATGCGGTGACTCGCACTGTGGTTTCCTGCACGCTGGTTGGTCGAGCGCCGTTGGCGCAGATTGTTCCCTCGGACGGCGCTCGCGACGGCGATGTGATTGTCCAGGCGGGAGCGGCGGCGATCGAGGGCACGGCGATTCTTGGCCATCCTGAACTGCTCGCCGCGCCGGGCTTGAGCGTGGCGACGGCGGCACGGACGCTTCGTCAGATTGACGGTGTCCACGCGATGCACGATGTCACCGAGGGTGGCGTTGCGACGGCGGCGAGTGAGCTCGCCGAGGCGGCTGGGCTCGCTCCGAGGCTCGTGTACGAGGAGATTCTCTGGTTGGAGGAGACGCTGCGCGTGTGTGCGGACCGCGGGCTTGATCCGCTGGGGCTGCTCGGATCGGGCACGTTGCTGGCTGCGGTCGCGCCTGAGGCGGTCGATACGATCTTGTTTCAGTTGTCCAGCGCAGGCGTGTTGGCGTCGGCGATCGGGCAGGTGCGGGCAGGGATACCCGCTACACTCAGTCACGTTGGCCGCGATTCTGGAAGGGATCGCCCGTTGCCGCGGTTCACGCGGGACGAGGCGCTCCGAGCCTTGGCCGACGACGACCCCCGGACATGATCGCCTCATCGCCATGGGTGGGCAGTTGTGAGCAGTTGAGACCAGATTGAGGAGTGGAGCAGACGTGAGCGCAAAACCGACCACTGTCGGAGAGCTGAAAGCATCCGGCTATCAACCCCGAACCGTCCGCGAAGAGATTCGTGGCAATCTGATCTCTCGCCTCGAAGCGGGCGGTCCGCTGTTTCCTGAAATTCACGGCTACGAGGACACGGTCGTGCCGGCGCTCGAGAACGCGCTGCTGGCCGAGCAGGATGTGATCTTCCTGGGTGAGCGTGGACAGGCGAAGAGTCGGATGATCCGCGCGCTGACGGGCCTGCTGGACGATGAGGTGCCGGCGCTCGAGGGTGCGGAGATTTTCGAGGAGCCGCTGGCGCCGATCTCGCTCGAGGGTCGTCAGCGAGCGGAAGAGCTCGGCGATGACGCGCCGATCCGCTGGATTCCGCGAGCGGATCGGTACGGCGAGAAGCTGGCCACTCCGGACATCACGATCGCTGACCTGATCGGCGAAGTGGACCCGATCAAGGTGGCTGAAGGTCGGTATCTGTCGGACGAGCTGACGATTCACTTTGGGCTGATTCCTCGCACGAATCGCGGCATTTTCTGCATCAACGAGCTGCCTGACCTTGCTGAGCGCATTCAGGTGGGTCTGCTCAACATCATGGAAGAGCGCGACGTACAGATTCGCGGATTCCGCGTCCGACTGCCGCTTGACGTGCTGATTGTGGCCTCGGCCAATCCTGAGGACTACACGAATCGCGGTCGTATCATTACTCCGCTCAAGGACCGCTATGGCGCGCAGATTCGGACGCATTACCCGTCCGAGCTGGAGACCGAGCTGGAGATCGTCTCGCAGGAGGCGGCGCCGATGGTCGCGCCGGGTCGGACGCTGAACACGCCCGATTACATGGGCGAGATCGTGGCGGAGATCGTCCGCCTGGCGCGTCGCAGTCCGGATGTGTCGCAGCGATCGGGTGTGTCGGTGCGTGCATCGATTGCGGGCTTCGAGACGTTGACCGCGAACGCGATGCGTCGGGCGATTCTCGCGGGCGAGGATCAGGTCTCGCCGCGGATTTGTGACCTGTGGCATCTCGCGCCGGCGCTGCAGGGCAAGATGGAACTGGAAACGGTCGACGAAGGCGCCGACGAGAAGGTGATCGAGAAGCTGATCGCGGGCGCGATTGCGGTCGTGTTCGGACGGTACTTCGATCTGGGTGCGCTGGAACCGGTGATCGCGCAGTTCAAGTCGGGTCTGGCGGTCGAGGTTGGCGAGGCGCTCAAGGCGGGCGACTACGCCGCGATCGTTGGTCGGGTTGATGGTCTCGATGAGGCGTTGCAGCCGCTCAATGTTGGCGAAGACGTGGCATCGCTCGCGGCAGCGGTCGAGTTCTTGCTCGAGGGTTTGCACCTCAACAAGCGTCTGAACAAGGATGTGGTCGGAAGCAGCATCTTCTATCGGGCGTAGTCACCTTTAGCGGGGACAGGTTCTGCGAGAGGGAGTTCTTCCCGCGATAGACTTGCTCTAGCGGCCCGTATGTGCGGGAACGTTGTCCGCTGTAAAGGATGTGCCCATGCCCACCCGATTTCGATACTCACAATGGGATGGCACGCAGGACATCCCTCAGCTCGACGCGGACGACGTGCTGCAGTCGCTCTCGGACGACCTGCTGTCCTTTGGCGATCTCCAGCAGGCGTTGCGCAACATGATGCAACGCGGGATTCGCACGCCCGACGGTGATCGCACGGACGGCATGCGCGACCTGCTCCAACAGCTACGACAGCAGCGCCGACAGCAGCTCGAGCGGTTCGATCTGACCTCGGTGTTCGACGACATTCAACGTCAGCTTGATGAGATTCTCGATCTCGAACGGGACACGCTGGATGATCGGCTTGATGAGGTCGGGCCGCGGCCCTCGAATGAGGGTGCCTCACCCGCTACGGAGGATGTCCCCCAGGATGCGGGAGCAAATGCTGAGAGGTCGCCGTCCTCACAATCATCGCAACAGAGCGACGGTGAACAAGGAGCTCCCACTGGTCAGCAGAGCGACCAAGGGGAGGGCGGCTCTCCGCTCACGGAAGATGAGATGGATCGGCTCAAGGAGGCGCTGCGACAGCGACTCGAGCGGAAGCAGGATCAGATCGAGCAGCTTCCTGAGGATGCCGCCGGTCAGGTCAAGGACCTGCAGGAGTATGAGTTCGAGAACGACGAGGCGCGGCAGAAGTATGAAGAGCTGCTCGAGCAGTTGAAGCAGTCGATGATGAATCGCTTCTTCAACGACATGAGCCAAATGATGTCTGACATGTCGCCCGAGGACATGGAGCAGGCCCGAGAGATGATGCGCGACCTCAACGAGATGCTGGAGCGCCAGCGTCAAGGTGAGGATCCGCAGTTTGACGAGTTCATGGACAAGTGGGGCGACATGTTCGGCGACGATCCGCCGCAGTCCCTAGATGAGCTCGTCGAACAGATGCAGAGCCAGGCAGCGCAGATGCAGAATCTGATGTCGTCATTGCCGGGCGAGATGCGTCAACAGCTCGGCGACATGATGCAGCAGCTCATGGGCGACATGGGTATGGAGCAGGAGCTCGCCCAGCTCGCGCAGAATCTCGAGGCGCTCTATCCGATGCGGGACATGCTCAATCAGTATCCCTTCCGCGGTCAGGAAGAGATTGATCTGCAGGCGGCGATGTCGCTGATGGGCGATATGCAGCAGCTGGACGAGCTGGAGCGCGCGCTCGAGCGAGTGCAGTACGGCGGCGACATTGACGATATCGACCCCGACCTGCTTGAGGAGTTGATGGGCGAAGAGGCTCGGGAGATTCTTGAGCAGCTCAAGCAACTGATGGAACTGCTCGAAGAGGCTGGATATCTGGAGAAGAAGGGCAACGCCTGGGAGCTGACGCCTCGGGGGAATCGTCGGATTGGCGAGAAAGCGCTCGCGGAGATCTACGCAAATCTCAAGCGACAGAACTTCGGCAAGCACAACGTGCCCGAGACTGGTCGCTATGGCGATCGGGCCGACGATACGAAGGCGTATGAGTTCGGTGATCCGTTCCACCTCAATCTCAAGGAAACGATCTCCAACGCGATCTTGCGCACGTCCACGGAATCACTTGCGTCGGACACTGCTCCTGATCGCTTCCCGATCCGACTCTCGTCGGACGACTTCGAGGTCTACCGCTCGGAGACGCTGACGCAGACGGCGACGGTGGTGATGCTTGACCTGTCGTGGTCGATGGCGCTGCGTGGGTCGTTCCAGGCCGCGAAGAAGGTCGCGATGGCGCTGAACAACCTGATTCGTATGCAGTATCCGCGAGACTCGCTGTACCTGATAGGGTTCAGCGCCTATGCGCGGGAGCTCAAGGCCGACCAGCTACCGTACGTCCGCTGGGACGAGACGGTGTTGGGCACCAACATGCACCACGCGCTGCTGATCGCTCAGCAGTTGTTGGCGAAACACAAGGTTGGTACTCGGCAGATCATCATGATCACCGATGGCGAGCCGACGGCGCATCTCGAACAGGGACGCTCGTACTTCGCCTATCCGCCGTCGCCGGTGACGATCCGCGAGACGCTGAAGGAAGTCCGACACTGCACCAAGAAGGACATTGTGATCAATGTCTTCATGCTGGATCGCAGTTACTACCTCAAAGAGTTCGTCGACCGCGTCGCACGGATTAACGGCGGGCGAGTCTTCTACAGTCAGCCGGACGAGCTAGGTGAGTACGTACTCCACGACTTCGTCACGAATCGTCGAAAGACGTTGAGTCGGTCGTAGCCTTGCTGCTCCGCATCGTCCCGGCATGGTTGTCGAAACTGCTGCTGCGCTATCTCTTCCCGCGGGCGCCCGATCAAGCGGTGACACGTCTGCTGTGGGCGTCGGTCGGGATGATTGTGGTGCTCGCGTTGGGGGTGGTTGGGTACCACCTGATCGAGGGGTACTCGCCGTTCGACGCGTTGTATCAGACGGTGCTTACGGTGACGACCGTGGGCTATCAGGAGCTCTATCCGCTCAGTCGAGAGGCGCGGACGTTCACGATCTTCGTGATGATTTTCGGGGTCGGAATCGCGCTCTATCTGTTGACGGCGATTGTTAGCCTCATCTTGGAAGGCGACTTGCACCGAGATGTCCAGGAGCGGAGGCGTCGGAAGATGATTGAGGAACTCTCGGGGCATCGAATTATGGTCGGTGCTGGACGTTTGGGATTCCGCCTGGCCAACCTCGCAGCTGAGAACGACGAACGGCTCGTGATCATTGAGAGCGATCCTACGACCGTGGCGAGCATGCGGGACCGAGGTTGGTTCGTTGTGGAGGGCGACGGTCAGATGGTCTCGGTGCTGCAAGAGGCGGGCGCGGAGCGGGCGAGCGAACTGATGGTGATAACGGGGGACGACGGGGCCAACTTGATCACGACGATGCGCGCATCGGAGCTGGCGCCCGAGCTCGTGATTATCGCGCGGGTCAATCAGCCCGACAACGAGGATCTCATGCGTCGGGCGGGCGCGACGAAGGTGCTCTCGCCGATCTCAATGATGATGCAAGAAATCTACTCGGGGATTTCAGACACCAACGGAAGCTAGATCTGAAACTAGGGATTCTTCCGCGGTCAAGGTTGGCGTTCGACGCGCCATTCCGCCCAGCGTCAAGCGAACATCATGAGGCCGGCTCGGTAGGCGTAGCCCTGCATGACTTCGTCACGAATCGGCGAAAGACGCTGACCCGGTCCTGACCGGGTCCCAGCCAGGCTTAGCGGGCGCGACGCCTATGTTGCGGACAGGCCCAGCACCAGATCTCGTAGCGTGACCAGACCCAGTGGTGTGCCCTTATCGTCGACCACCAGGGCGCGCGAGACTCCAAACTGCGTCAGCAGCCGCACCGCGTAGCGTGCCAGCATCCCCGCTCGCACGGTCAGCGCCGGCTTCGACATGATCTCGTAGACATTGACCCGCTCTGGGGCGCGATTAAGCGAGATCACCTGACGCGCGATATCGCTCACGGTGACGATGCCCGGCTCGTCGTCGTCGTTGCGCCGGTTCACCACCAGCGAACTGATCTGATATTGCTTCATTGACGCCATCGCCTCGGACACTGTCGCCAGCCCGTTGATCGTGTGCAGTTGCGTGCCCATCACGTCGAACACGCGTAAGGCCGCGATCTCGCTCTGATCGGTCATATGGTGTCCTCCAACTCTTCCTTCAGAATGGGCAACTGGGTCGAAAGGCCGACCGCATCCTCGATCGTGATTTGAAATGCGACGCCGTCGCCATGCTCGCGATCCATGCCGCCTGCCTCTGCGATGCGCTCGAGGATGTCCCTCGCTCGCGGCTCCGCCACCAGGAACAGCACCATGTTCCGCTGCGAGGTCAGGTCCAGCCCAAGGAAGGTCTTTTCCGGGCGAAGTCCCTCGCCGCGCACGCCGCTGATGATCGTGTCGCCCGTGGCGCCGCCTGCCCGCGCGGCATCGATCACATCGGTTGTCTTGTCGTCACTCACCAGCGCGACGACCAGCGACATCTTCATGATTCCACCTCCTGATGCTGCTTCCGCCTACGCCAGCGGCCCACCCAATCGGCGGAGATTGCATAGCCTAGTACGGAGATTATCGGGAACACACTTGCGAAGGCGATGAGCCCAAAGCCGTCGATCAGCGGGCTGCGCCCGGGTACGTTGGCGGCCAATCCGAGCCCCAGAGCAGCCACGACCGGCACCGTCACGGTCGAGGTCGTGACACCCCCGCTGTCGTAGGCCAGTGGGATGATCATACGATTGCTCAGGATCGTCTGCAGGATGACGATGATGTAGGCGCCCATGATGTACCACGGCAGCGCCGTGCCTGTCACGATTCGGAAGCAGCCCAGAGACACGCCCGCAGCCACCCCAATCGCCACGGCGATGCGCAGCCCCCAGGCATTCACCGCGCCACCGGAAACCTCCTCCGCCTTTAGCCCCACCGCGATCAGCGACGGTTCGGCCACGGTCGTCGCAAATCCGATCGCCGCCGCGAACAGATAGACCAGCCAGTAGTCCTCCCAGCGCACCACGCCCGCCACCGACCGTGCTTCCTCCGTGAGCTGACGCGCCATCGTTTCCCCAACGGGGAACAATGCCTGGTCCAGTCCGATCAGAAACAGCGCCAGCCCCAGCAGCACCATCACCGAGCCCGTGACGATGCCCCAGACGTTCGCGGGCTTGCGCCGCAGTACCGCTGCCTGGAAGACCAGAAGGATCACAATGATCGGCGACACGTCGCGGAGCGTGTACATCAGGGTTTCCCCGAAGAGTTCGAGAGACTCCAGCATCAGGACACCATCCCGTAGCCCAGCACGCAGATCATCGGCGTGAGACTGGCGAACGCGATCAGCCCGAACCCGTCGAGCATCGGGTTACGCCCGCGAATCGAGGAAGCCAGTCCGACGCCGAGCGCGGTGATCAACGGCACCGTGATCGTGCTGGTGGTTACTCCTCCGGAGTCATAGGCGACGCCGACAATCTCCTCGGGCGCGAACACGGTCATCACCATGATCACGACGTAGCCGCCGATGATGAAGCGGTGAATCGGCCAACCCTTGAGAATGCGCAGCACTCCCAGGACGATGGCGAATCCAACGGCGACCGCGACGACCAGGCGCAACTCAAGGGCGTACCGATCCTGGGCGGCATCGCTGTAACCGATGAATCTCGCCTCCGCGGCCACTTCAGCCGCCTCGGCCGCCACAGCGATCAGTGCCGGCTCCGCGACCGTCGTGCCAAAGCCGAGACTGAAGGCCAGCGCCAGCAACGCCGTTGTGCTTCCCTTGTGTGCCATGCCCTGCGCCAGCGCTTCGCCCAGCGGGAAGAGTCCGCTCTCCAGACCCTGAATGAACAGCGCCAGTCCGACGACGACGCACACCAGTCCGACCGCCACGCTGACCACATCGGGAAACGGCTGCTGGATCACCACGACCTGGAAGAAAACGATCACAGCGAAGATCGGGAGCAAGTCTCGAAGGGCGCCCAGCACCCGCTTCACCATTGCCAGCGCGAAACGCAGCAACTCAAACTCCTCGCGCGTGTCGGCGCTGGCTGCACGGGGTCGGTGCGCCTGCGCAGTGCGACTGCACAATAGGCAGCGGCTGGGAACGTGGTAAGCGCCAATCGAGCGTGCAAGCCACCGCCGATGTGCGCAGAATTCCGCTGATCAGCCCATGCTCCGTATCGCTGCGCTCGATGCCCGCCATTGAGCCCAACGCTTGGCGAACATCTTGAGGCCGGCTCGGTAGGCATACCCCTGCACGAGGACGTTGCCGAAGAAGACGCCGGCGAAGTATCCGCCGAGCACGAGGAAGATGATCGCGAAGACCTTTGTCCAGCCGGGCAAGAGGAGGATCATCAGGATCGACAGGCCGGTCGCGAGGAGAATCCCGGACCAGGCGGCGAGATGGACGTAGAGGCCCTCGCGCTTGCGTTTGGCGAGGTAGATCTGGGCGAGGTCTCGGTCGATTTTGTCGACCGCTGGCGTTTGCTCCGTTGGTTCGCCGCAGACGCTGCAGCGTTCGGCCTTGCCCAACGGCGCCGAACAGTAGCCGCAGAATCGACCGATGTTCGGGGCGTTGCCAGCGCGAATCTCGGCGATCGTTTGGTCGAGCTCGGTCGAGAATGGCACCTCGCGAGTGGGGACGAAGTCGCCGTCGCGGAATGTCGGCTGAGGATGTGCTGGCGCCGTTTGCGTGGACATCGGATCGGTCCGAACGGTCAGTCTGGCCAGTCTGCCGGTCGGCGACCGGGTAGCCAGGAATAGATTTGCACGAGCACGCCTCCGGTATCGCGCGGGTGGATGAAGAACTGTTTCCACTCGAAGTCTGAGTATGGCTCGTCGAGCGGCTCGATGCCCATTTCCTCGCGCACGAATGCGCAGGCGGCGTCGGCGTCTTCGACCTCGACGGTGATGTGGTGCATCCCTGGTCCGCGGTCGTCGATGAACTTCTGGACGAAGGAGGATTTGTCGAACGGGCCGATGATCTCGAGACCCGTCTGCTGTTTGGGGAAATGGAACTGGGAGACGCGGAAGCCGCCGTCGTTGGAGACGGTCCAGTGGTCGAGATCGAGTCCGAAGAGTTGTCCCCAGAATTGCGATGCGGCTTTGGGATCTTCCGCGGCGATCGCGAGGTGATCGAGCCGTACCCAACCGAGTCCGTTCCGCTCAGCCATAACGCGTCGCTCCAATCGCAACCAGCTTATCCCACGTGGCTGTGTGTGGCTCGGACGTGGTCGATGTCTGGCTGAGGGGACGAGAGAAATGCGTGGGAATGACCGAGAGGCGTTGGCATAACGCACATTCCAGTGATCGCCGCGCCGATGCGAGAGTGGTTTGTGTCGGGCATGAGTGACGGACTCGGCGCGTTGCAAGTATGTTGCGTAGATGCAGATGCAACCAGGTGATGTCGTGTACGTGATCAATCCCAACTCGGGACGGATGCTGCATCGACGCACGCTGACGACACTTTGCCATGAGGCCAGCCGAGAGGTTGGTCGCAATTGCTACGTCGCGGCGACGCGGACACCAGAAAAGGCGACCGAGGTTGCGATGCAGGCGCACGAGTCGGGCGCTGCGGCGATTTTCGGCTGTGGCGGGGACGGTACGCTGTCTGCGCTGGTGCGAGGACTTCCGGTTGGCTCGTCCACGGCGCTAGGCGTTGTGCCACTGGGGACGGCCAATGTTTGGGCGTATGAGACCCACATCCCGTCGACTCCGTTGTCGGCATTGTCGGCGCAGCTCGCCGCACTCGATGGCCAGCAAGGCGAGGCGATGTGGGTCGATAGCGGGCGGGTGTGGTCGACGAATGCTGATGGATCGCCAGCGTCGCAGCGTTTTCTCCTGATGGCGAGTTGGGGCCTCGACGCTGCGGCCGTGAACGGAATTGTCTCCAGTAGTCGTCGCCAACGGATGAAGCGGATGCTCGGGGAACCGGCATACTTCCTCTCGGCGGTGCGCGAGGTGATCGGCCGACGGTCGTGGCCGGTGTCGCTGCGGGTCGATAGTGGAACACCGTTTCCGGTCGAGGCGGCGATGCTGACGGTGGGCAACACGCGGATGTTGGGTACGTGGCTGGAGGTCAATCCTGGAGCCACGGTCGTCGACGGCGAGTTGGATATGTTGCTGGTCACCGGAGCGCCGTGGCGCGCGCTGGCATTGTCGCCGTTTGCGCGGTATGGCTGGCTCCCGCAGGGCCCTGGGGTGACCAATCTGCGGTTCCAACGGCTCGAATTGACGCCGCTTGGGGAGTCGCCACCGATGCAGATCGACGGTGATCCGGGACCGACGTCGGCGTATGCGATCGACGTCGAACCGCAGGCGCTGAGAGTGCTGTGTCCGGTGCCGTCGGCAGAGGTACTGGGCGGGTAGCGTCGCCTCAGAGGACCTTGTCGATGATCGTGATCGCGGCGACCACGAATGCCCGACGGCCATCGTCCAGCGCATCTGCCTGGCTTCTGACTGTGCTATCAGCGCGCCTAGCCGTGCCTCAGACTCTGCGAGCGCTGCGTTCGTCGCATAATCGTCATCAGGACCAGCAGACATCGACTTTGTGGTCTCCTCAGAGCACTTGGTCGATGATCGTTATCGCGGCGATCACAAATGCGCCGACGGTTAGTGTCCATCGCATCATCCGGGCTTCGGCTTGGGCGATCCGAGCATCAAGGTGGTCTTTGAGCCGTGTCTCGGTCTCAGCGAGTCCCTTGTCCGTGGCGCGACCGTCGGTTGCTTCGGTCACCATGGTCGTGACGACGTTGGCCGTCTCTTCGGCGGCTTCTTCGTCGAACTTCCCCCGTATGAGGGCCTTGACCAACGTCATTCGGTCGACGGTACGACCTTCAGGAAGCGTGATCTGCGCCATTCGCCCGTTCCTTCAGCGACGAGTGCTCAGATGGAATTCTATCACCGCTCCCGGTCGCTGCGTGTTGTCGAACGAGCGCTAGTTCTGCGCCGCGGCTCGCACGGCGATGACTCCGCCCTCGAGCGGGTCGGTGATTTGACCCATGAGGCCGGGATGCGCGGTCGGTCGGTCGAAGTTGATTGAGGCCAGATTCTCGAGGTAGGCGTCGTACTGGCGTTGGCGCAGCGTCTTGAGTTTCTCGACGCCCGCTTGCAGATTCTCGACACCGCCAGCCATGAGCACAATCAGGGCCTCGCGCTCGGACGTGGAGAGGCGCATTTCCTGGACCATCGCCGCTTCCGCGCGGAGGAAGGAGATGCCCAAGCGGCGCTCCGACTCGGGCTTGTAGCGCTCGTACCACTCGAGGTGGCCGAGACCGTAGTCGAGGTGACGTCGCGAGTCTTTGGCGATGTTGGCGAAGATCTCGCGCTCGACCTCGGTTTGCGCCCACTCGGAGGCGGACTCGAAGAGGGCGACCTCGTAGCTCTTGTAGACCACGTTGAGCGAAATGATCATGTCGGTGAACGTAAGACCCTGATACCAGCCGCGGTAGATCTGTCCGAGCGGTGCCTGGCCCAATCCGCCGCCATTGATCAGTGCGCGCTTGCGCAGGACCTCGACTTTGCGGCCGGCGTCGAAGGCCTGGGTCGCCAGGAAGAGCTTGACTTCGTGGAAGCCGTAGGAGATTTCCTCGAGCCAGCGGCCGATGATCTTCTGCTCGACGAGGCCGTTGTTGGAGTAGACGGTGCAGATCTGTCCGACGGCGCGCTCGAGCTCCTCGGGGAGTTCCGCGAGTCCGTTTTCCCAGTCGAGCTCGGTCGCGGGAATCCAGCGGTCCTTGATCGCGTCTTCGTAGAGGTCGACCGCGTTTTCGGACCAGACTTCTGCTTTGTCGAAGATCGAGTATCCAGCGGCCATGATCTGACCGGTTGATTCGGTGCCGCGAGGGGCGTCGTTGGGGAGGTCCCACGTGTCGGGAACGACGCCGTAGCTGCCGATGTTGATGTCGCGCAGGCGCAGGCCGTCGGGGCCCGGCGTGGCTTTGACGCCGACCTCAGCGGGGGTCTTGAAGATGTTGAATGGCGCGGCGGAGAAGGGGTTGTCGGGATGGTTGGCGAGGAAGTCGAGCCAGCCGCTGATCTTCTCTTCGCTCAGTTCGCCGCGGGCGAGGTTCTCGACCTGCTGATCGGTCGCTTGTGAGGACTCGATTCGTTCGATCAGCTGGTCGGACCAGCCGGCCTTGCGAGCTCGCACTTTGGTTGTCGTCGAGAGTTCCATGTCACGTCCTACTCAGGTCGAGGTGCAATGAGGCGTTGCGTCGGGACTGGGTTAACGCTGATGGCCGCACGCTATGCAGCGTACGGCCATCGCGGCGCACTAGTGGCGCTGTTGGCGGCGGGGCGAACAGTGCAAGCTGTGTCTCGCTTAGTTGTCTTCACCCAAGAGTGCTCGCACCTCTGGTGCGAAGCGGTCGGAGCGGTCGAGTCCGATCACCTCGAGTCGGTGCGCGTACTCGATGAACTGCTTGCGTCGCATCAGCATGACCATGTTGTAGCCCTCGTCGAGGTGCTCGATGCCTCCACCCGAAAGGATGGCGAGCGCTTCACCGGTGAGCGGGTTGGTGGTCAGCGAAGTCTGCTGCGATTGCGTGAGTAGCGCTTCCTGCATGTCGAGGATGTGGTGCAACTCTTCTTTGCGCCAGGGCTCGGTCTCGACGGTGTACTTGAGGTGGGTCACACCGAAGGCGAGGTGTCGGGACTCGTCCTGCGCGGAGAGTCGGAACATCCGCTTTTCCGCTTCGTTCTGGGAGATCAGCTCGCCCATGCGGAAGAGTGTCTGGACGAAGCCTTCACCGACGAGGTGCAGGAGAGCGGTCATCTCGGTGAAGTCATCAGAGCCGAGCAGCTGCACAGCGCCGAGGCCTGCGCCGGACATCCCGCCACCATTGATCAGGGTGCGCTTGCGGAAGACGTCGAGGTGTCGGGCCTCATCCATGAGCTGCGTGCCGAGGAAGAGCTGTGACTCGAAGAACTCGGGGTGAATCTGCTCGAGGAAGCGGCCTGGCACGTCGCCGGCGATGAACTCGACCTGGGTGAGGAACGTGCAGAGCGTGCACATTGCGTGCTCGAGGTCTGCGGGCAGTTCGTCGATCGTGTCCCAGGGAATGTCACGGGCGGAGGACCACTGTCGCTGGAGTGCCTCTTCGTAGAGGAGCATTGCCGATTCGGTCCAGACATCGGCCTTGTTCAAATGCTGCACGCTGTTGGAGGGCGTGCGCGGGTCGGCGACCGCTCCGCGAGGCGCCCACTGGCGGTGGCGTGCTTCGTCATGGTCATCCACGCCGTAGGTCATCTGGTTGATGGTGTCAAGCGTGAGACCCTTGCGGCCGGTCTCGATTTCCATCCCTTGATCAGTGTCGACGTTGAGCCAGTCGAGGTTGATTCCGGGGACATCGTGCTGAATTGTGGCCATCTGAACACTCCAATGAATGGCGGGGAGCTCCGCTGCAGGTTCCGTGCATACTACACCACAGAGCGGTTCTGTGCAGGAATCTCGGGCTGAGTTTCCCCGGACAGAGTTCGCGGTAGAAGACCGCAGCGGTACCAAATACCGAACCTTAGGTCTCAATGTCTTGAATTGGCCGTGGGGTGGTGTAATGATCGGGACATGAGTCTCCTGCCAGTTGCTGTCAGACGTCGACTCCGCGCCAGTGGATTCAGCGAACCGCAGACGGATGCGCTCGATGAAGCGAGCGAGGCCACTGCGGTCGCGGCGCGCGTCGGAATGGCCAAGCACGACGATGTCCGAGACGAGTACCACGCCCTGAGACGAGATATTGACGACAATGGTCGCGAGCTCGCGTTGTTGCGTGGTGAGATGCAGGCGATGAAGTGGTGGCTCTTCGGCACGTTGTCCTTGACCATCTTGTCGGCAACCGCTGCCATCATCGCCGCAATGGTCTTCTTGGGCTGAGGCGGGCATAGACTCGCTGGTGTGTACCTCACCAGATTGCATTTGACCAACGTTCGATCCTGGGCCGAGCTCGACGTCGACTTGCATCCTGGCGTGACCCTGATCAGCGGTGCGAACGCTGCCGGGAAGTCGAACCTGATGGAAGCGGCGTACATGCTTGCTTCCTTGCGATCGACTCGGGCGCAGACTGAGGGCGAGTTGATCCGCTGGGAGGCGCCTTCGCCGCAGGTGATGCGTGTCGCGGGGGTCGCAGATTCGGTTTCGGGTGTCGTTGAAGTGGAGATCGCTTTGGCTGCCAGAGGCGGGGAGCGCGTGGGGGCTGCGCGGCAGCGATCGGGTGCTCCGTTGACCAGCAAGCGGATTCGAGTGAACGGCGTTGCTCGTCGCGCGTCGGACGCGCTGGGCGCGATTCGGGCCGTGCAATTCTCCACGTTCGACCTCGACCTGTTGACCGGGGCGGCCTCGGTGCGACGGCGGTATCTCGATGTCGCGATTGGTCAGGTGGATCGCCAGCATGCCGGGAATCTGAGCCGCTACCAACGGGCGCTGAGTCAGCGGAATGCGCTGCTCAAGCGGATCGCGGAGCGTCGCGCGGGCGAGTCGGAGCTTCAGCAGTGGGACGAGCTGCTTGAGGCCGCTGCCAGATCGATCTGGCGGGCGCGTGCCGATGCGTCGACCAAACTGTCGGAGCTTGCTGCTGCGCGCCATCTCGGGTTGCGATCGCCTGAGGATGTCGCCGAGGTGTTGAGCTTGACGTATGCGCCGGCTGACTCGCAGACGCTGCGCGAATCCCGCGCGCGTGATCTCGCGCGGGGTTCGACCTCGGTCGGTCCACACCGCGACGACCTGTTCGTCGATCTTGATGGGCGACCAGCGGCGAACTTCGCTTCGCGAGCTCAGCAGCGAGCGGCCGCGCTGAGTATGCGTTTGGCCGAGGCGGATTATCTCGCGGCGCATTCTGGCGATTCACCGATCCTCTTGCTTGACGACGTGTTCAGTGAAATGGATCCGGCGCGTCGATTGCGGACGGCTGAGGCGGTATCGGCGGTGGAGCAGGTGATCCTGACCACCGCCGACACCGATGTCGTGCCTTTCGCGACCTCGGACCTGTCGGCGACGCATGTCATTGTGGACGGTGCGCTGCGTCGAGATTCGTGACCCGGTCGACGTGCGGCCTACGACTTGGGTAGCGGCACGCGTTGTCCCCGTTTGCAGCGTCGGCACTTCCAGGCGATGGTCACGTGTCCGGGGTGCTCCTCGACGCGACAGGCGAGGGCGCCACGCTGCTCGTGGCGTTTGCTGGGACACTGGGGATTCGTACATCGGACTTCATGCTTCTCGGACATTGTGGGCTCCATTCGGTTGCTGGGATGTGGATGGTTGCGGGGCGAAATGCGGGATGGCGGACTAGGGGCTGAGAGCGCGGTCGTCGTCTGGCTGAACCAGTCGACCGAGTGGCGAGATGTGCGCCTGCATGCGGGCTGATGCTGGCACGTCGAGCGCATCGAGGTTGGCGTGCGGGGCCGGCTCGGAGACTGGCGTTCCGCGGGCGATGCTCAGCTCCCGCTCGAACCGCGCCTGTTCCAGGCGCCACTGACGGTGTCTCGCGAGCACCTGCTCGGCGTGTTCTTCACCGATGTAGTGCTCGAGATAGCCACGTTGGTCGAGCGGATCCATCGGATCGTTGAGTCTCGCGCGGCCGTGTTCTTGTACCGCGATGCGCTGCGCGGCTGAGTAGGGATCGATCCAGACATCGATGTCCAACGACGGGATCACAGACGGTTCGACGCAGACGGTCTCGCGACGTTGGACTTGTCCGTGACTGCCTTTGGCGAACGTCCAGATGGGCGCGCCGAAGCCGCCCGCGGCGAGCGGCTTGGACATCACCAACGCCATGTTGCGGAGCATCAGACGTACGGCTCTGGTTTGGGCTCGCTTGAGTTGTTGGACTTGCAGATTTCGTGAGCCGAACAGCAGGTTCAGGGTGTGTGGCTGGGTGTTCGGGCCGATTTCACCTCGCTCGACGGTGCCTGAGTCGGGCGCGGCGGCGAGCAGTTCGTCATGCGACATGCGCAAGAACTCGACGAATGCCGGGTCGATGCGGAACTCGACTCGGTGGAGCGATGCGCCCGCGGGCAACGCTTGCGCTTCGGCGGCATCTGGGGTGAGTTCGACACGGTTGCCGTCTTCGTCGGTTTGCCATGAGCCGTCGGCGAGCTGAATCCAGTAGAGCGGGATCGCTGTCTGTTCGGCGAGGAAGCGGCCCAATGAGCGTTCGTAGTCGTAGCCGGGCTTGGTTCGATAGATGCCCTCCATCGTCGGCTCCCAGCGACGCACCATGTCGGGGTGATCGTTGGTGTCGGCCTCGGCGATTGCGAACGGCGGCATCTCGTATGGGTGTGGGTGCGACTTGATCAGGGTCCACTCAAACCTCGGCTGACTGTCGGGGTGGGATGATCGGCGAGTCGAGGCGCCGTCCAACGCGGCGAGCTCGTAGTACTCATTCCGCGTCCAGACCGCGGCGATGCGGACTCGTTCGCCCCAAGCGGCTCCCGATGGTTCCTCGGGCAGCGGAGCGTCGACGGCGCGCGAGATGGCCAGCGTGCGCTCGCCCGCGATTGCGGTCATGCGCAGCTCGAGTCCGTCCTGTTCGCGCAGTCGGTTGCGGTATTCGAACAGCCCGACCTCCCGCAGCACGACGGCGAGTCCGAGCCCGTTTCCCGAGCCATGATCCTCGACGAATGCGAATTGGTCGGGTCGAATCACTTCGACGTCCCAGGGAAATCCTGCGGCCGCCTGGCGCTGCCGATCGCGGTCGCGGCGGCTCTCCTCGGTCTCAATCCACGGCAACGATGGACCATCTTCCGAGCGTGCCCGTCGGAACCGACGTCGCTCCTCGGGGTGTTCCGGTCGAGCGCCACGTTGCTCGCGAGCGGGAAGCGGCGGCAGACGGTCGGCTGCTTGCTGCCAGTGCAGCACACCGAAGCAGAGACAGGCCTGTCCGTAGCCGAGGTCGGCCTGCAATGAGAGCGGCGAGCGATCCTCGACCTGGCGCAGACCTTGTTCCAAGACATGCTCCAGGTTGTCGGCCGCGAGGCGTGCCGAGGGTGAGTCATCGGGCGGTTCGACATGGACGCGGAGCGGGTGCTCGGTGAGGCGCTGTCGGAGCTGTGACCAGGTACGGCGCAGGAGATCGGTCTGCCAGGGCTCAGCGTCGAGATGCGGCGCCGTGAATCGCGGGTTCGCTTCGGGCGTGTTGTAGAGGTGCGATTCCCGATGCCGAATCCGATTGTGCAGCGCCGAGAATCGGCTCAGCGCGCCACGTTCCGAGCGTCCGCCGCCGAGCTGATCGAGGATGTGATTGAGGTCGGCCTCGGAGAGCGTGTCGGCGGAGATGTTCGAGGGCATCGAGTCGGAAGGCTCAGCCGTTGCGGCGGTCGGTTGGCTGTCGGGTGGGAGATCGTTGGCGAGGGAGAGTGCGGGCATGGGCTCGAGCCTTTCGATATCGAATGTGAGTTCTGTGTTGTCATGACTCTGATTATGAGAACATGTATGCGTAAATGTCAAGTGCTGAGTGGAGGTTGGTTGGGTGAAGGGTCGGATGTGGAGGCCGTTTGAAGAGTCGTCATGCCCGCGCTTGTCGCGGGTATCCCGCGGTGCTCGGCACTCGGTGCGAGGTGGCGAAGTTCCTACCAAGCGATACAAGGGCTGTGCTGGGCGGATCGAGAATCCCGCGCGCAGCGCGGGAATGACGGAGGTAAGCACCATGCAATTCCGACGTGAATGCGGGGGTCTGTTTGGCGGGGCACCGTTGTCGAGGGGGGGGGGGGGGGGGGGAGAGGGGCGGGTCCCCGATCAAGTCGGGGACGGGGATGGGGAGGGAGGGCTGGGTTTGGGCGTGGGGCACTGTTGTCGAGGGAGGGGGGAGAGGGAGCGGGTCCCCGATCGAGTCGGGGACTGGGACGGGGAGGGAGGGCTGGGTTTGGGCGCGGGGGACCGTTGTCGAGGGGTGGGGAGAGGGGGCGGGTCCCCGATCGAGTCGGGGACGGTGATGGGGAGGGAGGGTTGGGTTTGGGCGTGGGGCACTGTTGTCGAGGGAGGGGGAGAGGGAGCGGGTACCCGATCAAGTCGGGGACTGGGACGGGGAGGCGATGGGACGGGATGCCCTTGACCGAGATGGTCTTGGGTGTGCTGGACTTATGCTCCGTCGGTGGTTTGTTTGACGGTTTCGATTAGTGGGTCTGCGATGACGGGGGCTCGCTCTCCGTCGACGAGGACGGTCGGTGTGCTTGTGATGCCGTTGGCGAAGGCGTTTCGATGCTGGTCGTAGATCCTGTCAAGGTGGGTTTCTTCCTCGATACATTGGCCGAATTGATCGGTGTCGAGACCGAATCGCCCAGCCACCGCAACCGCGCCTTCGGGGGTGTAGGCATCTCGGTCTGGACCGTCGAAGTAGAAGTCGTGGAAGTCCCACCAGGCGTCTTGGTCGCCGGCGCATTCGGTTGCTAATGCCGCGATCTCCGAGGCTCGGCCGTGGTTGATGATGTGCCGATACTCGAACCGTGCCTCTCCGGTGGCGATCAGTTCTTCTTCGATGCGCGGCCCAACCTGGGTCGCGAAGCGTCGACAGCTACTTCAAAGGAAGTCGGAGTACTTCTCAATCACGACCGGCGCATTGGGGTCGCCCAATGATCCCCGTCCGTGTACGACTTGGACTCGGGCGGCCTCAACATCCTCTGCATCCTCTTCGCCATCGCTCGTTGTGGCGCTCTCGCCCGCCTGATAGGCGGTGGCCGTCTCTTGCTGCTCTTGCTGTTGGGCGACGGTCTGCTCCACTGTGGGCTGGGGCTGGGTCACCTCGGAGCTTGAGGAACAGGCGGCGAGGAGTAGCGCGACGGCCGCGGCCACGATGATCAATCTGCGTTTCATCATCCGCCTTCCTGACTTTCTGCCGCGTCGGCAGCGGCGCGGACCTGATCGATGATGCCGTCCAGCGAGCGCGCGCCGGGCTCGCCGTTGACGCGGAACGTTGGAGTCCCGGTGACGCCATCGGCGATCGCCTGTTGCTGCATTTGGATGATTCGGTCGCGGTGCGCCTCGTCGTCGATGCACTGGGTGAACTGAGCGACGTTCAAGTCCTCATCGCGGGCGAGCTCGATTGCGCCGGTGCGAGTGTACGTTCGTGCCTGGCCATCGAGAAGGTAGGCGTCGTGGAACTCCCACCAGGCGCCCTGGTCGCCAGCGCATTCGGTCGCCATGGCGGCAAACTGCGAGGCGACGCCGAAGATGATGAAGTGTCGGTACTCGTAGCGGGCGAGTCCGGTGCGGACGACTTCCTCGATCACGTGCGGCTCAAACTGAGCCGCGAAATTTCGACAGCTCGGTCACTGGAAGTCGGAGTACTCGATGATCAAGACCGGCGCTTCGGGATCGCCGACGACGTTGCGGGCGAAGGGCAAGCCTTCGCGATGGCCGAAGTCGATCACGCTCGCTGACACGGATGCCTCAGTGGTCGGTGCTGAGCTCTCGGTGTCGTCGGATTCTTCGTCTTGGGAGACATCATCCTCGACCCCGAATTGCGGCCTGTTCTGGTTGTCAGCGTCCTCCACGTCCTGTGCGTTTTGGCCTTGTACCGTGACCGCTTCGGTCGATTGGTTTTGCTGCATGACCGTGGCTTGGCGCTCGACGCGTTCGCTGCGTGGTGTCTCGGTTGCTTGTGACTGGTCGTCAGGGTCGGCTGACTCGCCTCCCGAGCCACACGCGGACACCAACAGTCCGAACACCGCGAGCAATGTCACGAGGGCCAGGATCCGACTCATGGTGTGACTGTATCTGACGAGTTCAATCGGTCGACCTTCGGTCTCACGGCGTTTCAGCTTGCGATTCATCGAGCGCTTGCTGGACGGCGAGTTCGATCGCTTCGTAGGTGGGATCGACACGTTCGTCATTGACGAACACGGTCGGCGTGCCTGGGACACCGCGCTCGACTCCTTCGTCGTATGAGTCGCTGACGATGGGTATGGTGTGACCTTCGTTGAGGCAAGTCCAGAATTCGTCGGAGTTCAGACCTTCGAACTCGATTTGGCGATTCAGGCCGGCTTCGGTGAAGAGCGTTTCATCGGGGGCCATGAAGCGGTCGTGGAGCGGCCAGAATCCGCCCTGGTTGGCGGCGCACTCGACCACGACGGCCGCGTAGACCGCCGCATCGCCGCGGATGGGGAAGTGTCGGAACACGTAGCGTGCCGATCCGGTCGCGACGAGGTTCTCGAGGACGAGCGGCTCAACCTGAGCCGTAAACCATTGGCAGCCACCTCAAGTGAAGTCTCCGAAGTAACGGATTTCGACCGGCGCGTCGGGGTCGCCAAGGACGTTGCGCTCGGAGCGGAGCCCCTTGTGCTCGCCGACGATGTCCTCGGGCATCGCAACGGCTTGTTCGTCCTCGAGTTGCGGCGGCTCGTCTTCTTGGATGGTTGGTTGCTCGTCTTGTGCATCGTCTTGCGTGGGAGCGTTCTCGGACTCGGCCTGCTCGGACGTTGGCTGATCCTGAGCAGCAGCTTGATCGGGCTGTGAGGACGGTTGGGCCTGTGTGGTCTGCAGTTCTTGTGCGGGTTGTGATTGTTGCGTGCCGGCCTCTTGTTGCGGTTGCTCGGACACGGTCGCTTGGCGCTCTACGCGCTGGGAGGCCGCCGTGCCGGTCGGTTGGGGATCGGAGTCGCCACCACAAGCCACGGCAATGAGGCCGACCGCGATCAAGAACAGGATCACCGATTGCATGAAGTCAGCCTATCGCGGACATGTGACGTTCGATCAACGAACGTCCTTGGCATTCTGGTGTCTCTGCACTTGGTTGTAGACCCATGTTGCCTGGTCCGCCATCATCGACAGCCCAGGTCGAGATCTGGGCGGACGGAGCCCGCAAGCTGCCACAGGAAGCCCAAACGGTTTCGTCATACCCGCGCTTGCCGCGGGTATCTCGCGGAGTGCAGAACCCGCTCCGCGCCGTTGGTACGTGTTTGGCAGGGCAACGGTCGTGCAGGTCAGGTCAAGATTCCCGCGCTGCGCGCAGGAATGACGGAGATGGTGGTGTTCCAAGTCCTAGGAATCCCGTAGAGACGTGACTCGCCCAGCCAGCTATTCGACGCCCAGCCTTGACATTTCGTCGCGGAGTTGTTGGAGGCCCATGGGGCCGAGCTCGAGGGCTGACTTGTGGAAGCTCTTGAGGTCAAACTCGGGCCCGAGCGACTGTTTCGCCGAATCTCTTGCGGCGAGCCATTCTCGCTCTCCGACCTTGTATGAAATTGCCTGACCGGGCCAGCCGAGGTAGCGGTCGACCTCGCTGGCGAGCATCTTCTCGGGGAAGAATGAGCGCTCGATCAGGAATGGAAGAGCGAGCTCTGGCGTCCATGTTTCTCCGCCGTGGTATGGCTCGCGCTCGGGGATCTCGAGCTCGAGATGCATTCCGATATCGATCACGACGCGCACCGCTCGGAGCGCCTGACTGCTGAGTAGTCCCATGTAGTAGGCGGGATCCTCGAGATAGCCCATCTCGGCCATGAGGCGCTCCGCGTAAAGCGCCCAGCCCTCGACATAACCCGACGTGCCCGCGAGCAGGCGCTGATAGCGCGTTAGCTGGTCGCCGAGGTACCGCGTAGTGCCAATCTGGAGATGGTGTCCCGGCACACCCTCGTGGAAGCAGACGGAGAGTTCGCGCCAGAGCGGGAAGCGGCTGGCGCCGCCAGTCGGATACCAAGTCCGACCGGGACGCGAGAAGTCCTCCGAGGGGCCGGTGTAGTACATCGCCAGGGCTCCGCCGGGCGGTGCGATCATCGCTTCGATGCGCTGGACGGGCTCGGCGATGTCGAAGTGGGTGCCGAGCAACGCCTGCAACGTCTCGTCCTGCGTCTGCTGCATCCATTCGCGGAAGGCGTCCTCGCCCTCGATCGCGCGCGCGTCGTCCGACTCCAAGATCGCGATCGCCTCAGGCACCGATGCGCCGGGCGAGATCCGCTCCGCTGTCTTTGCCATCTCGTCCTGGATGCGCCAGAGCTCCTCCCAGCCCCACTGATACGTCTCGTCGAGGTCGAGTTCGATTCCGTTGAAACCTCGCGATGCTGCTTGGTATCGCTCGCGACCGACCGGGTCGAGCGGATTCGCTCGAGGCAGGTACTCGTGCTCAAGCCAGTCTGCCATCGCCGCGTACCCCTGTTCGGCGGCCGTCGCATTGGCGCCACCGTCGATGCCCAGCTCCTCGCACAGCTGTTGGAAGAAGGACGGCGATGATTTGCTCCCCCTCGCAGGGGAAGCTGCCGAAGGCTGAGGGGGTCCCAGCCCTGACCACGCGCGACACTGCGCGATCCCGCCGCGCACCTGTCGTTGCGCGACCACGATGCCTTGGTCCATCCCCGCCGACAGCGAGGCTCGGTAGCGCTCGAGTGCCTCGGGTACCGCGCCCATGCGCTCGACGAGGTTGGCGTGGTCTTCCTCGGTCTCGCGAGGCATGAGGTCAAAGATCTGGCGCGTGTTCTGGAGCGGCGAGGCCAGCACGTTGAGCGAGCGCAGATGTTCCTGTTGTGCCTCGAGCTCCGCTTCGTAGTCGAATCGTTCCAGCATCACATCGCGAGCGACCCGATCGCGGTCGTTGTCGATCGCCAGCGATCGCAGGGCAGACTCGGCCTGCCGACGAATCGCCGAGCGCTCGGCGTGGCCATCGGGCGAGTAGTCGGTCAGCTCAGTCTCTCGGCCGGGAATGCCGAGTCCGGTGGCCATATTCGGGCTGGCCGCGGCGAGGGCGTCGACGTACCAGTCGGAGATCGCTGCAACGGAGCTCAGTTCTTGAGAGGTCATGATCGCGCTCCAATCGGAACCATTATCACGCCTCATCGCCTTTCTTGGCTTTCTGAATGCAAACGGGGGTTACAGAGGACTGGTTCTTTCGTGCTCATTCCGATGTTCTCGATACCGAACGTTTCTCGTATGCTGTTCGGAACACAGAACGGGGGTGGATGCGATGGAGAACTCAGTGGATGCGTCTCGTGGATGTCGGATCGGACGGGCAGGGCTGAAGCAATCTTCCCTGCATCGCGTTGTGATTGCAGCCTTGTCGATCGTGATCGTCCTGGCCGTCGCAATCGTGGTAACGAATGACAACGCCTCGGCCGATGGGACTTGCGAAACCCACTATCCGTACCGGGTCTACGACGGTCACGGTCACGACGGCGATGGCGACGGGGTCGGCTGTGAGTGGAATCCGGGCGGCCCCAGTTCCTCGGGCAGCTCGTCCTCGTCTTCTTCCTCGTCTCGCTCTTCCGGATACGACCGCGACAACTGGAGCTACGACTCGAGCGCTGCTCGCAGTCGACTGGGCTGCTCAGGGTCGGAACACGTCGATCACGTGGTCGCGCTCAAAGAGGCGTACGACTCCGGCGCGAGCTCATGGTCGAATGCGCGGAAGCGGCAGTTTGCCAACGATCCACTGAATCAGTGGTGTCTCGACGCTGGCCTCAACGTGAGTAAGTCGGACGGTGACCTCGCCGAGTGGACCGGAGGAAGTTGCGCTCAACGCCAGCACATTGCCGAGGTGACCGTCGCCGTGAAGGCCAAGTACGGGCTCGCCACCGATTCCGCAGAACGGAGGGCCAACCAAGCAGCGATCGCTGAGAGCTGTGGCGCTGCTCCGACCAGCCAGCCAACCCAGCCAACCCAGCCAGCCCCGTCCACCTCAACCACGACCGGCCAGACAACGGATTCGACGGACAACGCGGCCTCGAGCGCGAGCGTGGGCAGCGGGTCGCCATCCTCGATTTCGTTGCGTCCCGTTTCATCGTCAGAACAGGGAGGCGCAGCTTCGGATGGCGCGTCAATCGTCATTGATGGACCGTCAGAGCAGGCTGCCGAGCCGTGGACCGCGTCCTATCTCTTCCGGCTCGTGGCAAGCCATCGGGTCGTGGCGCTGTGGCAGTGGTCGGGCGAGGAGTGGTTGATGTACGCAGCAGTGGACGGACAGGCCGTGCCAGGGTCGACCGATTTCCAAGTCTCGGCACACGACGCCATCCAGGTCACGATCGAATGATTGACTAGGGGACAGGGCGTCGGCATTGTTTGACGCACCAGCTCCGTCATGGCGGCGAGATCCCCGCGGCGGAGCGCGGGTGTGACGAATGTTTTGATGCGCGGTGGCGAGTGTTTTGATGGCCTCTGGCCAGCCGGCTTCGTTGTTGGGTCAACTCCGATACATTGAGTAGTACATCTGTACGTATACCATCGACCGCACTTTCCTGATTTGCCGGGCCAGCTTTCGCTGGGCTGTGAGATTTGAGGTCCAACGTGAGTGATTCCGATGACAATGATGCCCCGATTCCTCAGGGGCCAGTGACCAAGACGGAGGTGATGCGTGGGATTCGCCGTCTTGCGTATGGTGCGAGCTCGGAGAATGTCAGCCTCCGAGCGTGGGAGCTGATGGGTAAGGACATCGGCATGTTCCGCGACAACCCGTCTGACGGCGGCGCGCCGGTGGTCCGACTGACTCCAGCGCTGGACGTGACGCCAGCGGACCGATCGGAGCGCGACGATGTCGATGAGTAACGCACCGAAGCTCGGACCGACCGAGCGGCAATTCGCCCCGACCGAGCGTCAGCTCGCCGTGTACGACGCCTTGCGTCGGACGCCTGAGGGCGGGATGACGTTGGTCGGATATGGCGGCGCGATGGGCGGCGGCAAGACTCGCGCGATCGCTGAGTTGGCGATCGATACCGCACTGACGTTTCCTGGAACGAACATCCTGATCGCGAGACAACACTACTCGAATCTACAAACGACGACGATGCGAGAGTTCTTCGATTGCTTGCCGGAACGGCTGGTGGTGGGTCGGCAGCGATCCTCGCCGCAGTGGGTCGCGATCCGTGACGCGGCCTGGCCGGCGGGTGTCCGCTCGACGGTCCATTTTCGCCATCTGACCGAGTGGTCGGGGCTGGGATCGGAGGAGTACGGAGCGGTCTTCGTCGATGAAGCGGGCGAGGTCGAGGAGGAGGCCGCGCAGATGCTGCTCACGCGGCTCCGACATCCGGCGCAGCGCCAACGCTGGTTTGTGGCGGCGTCGAATCCGTGGCCGGGATGGTTCGAGCGCTGGTTCGCGAGGCGCGAGCTCGATGAGGATGCGTTCGCCCAAGCAAACGGGCGGATCGTCTACGTTCCGGCGCGAATCGTCGATAATCCGCACTTGCCGTCGAGCTACGCGGACCAGCAGCGAGCGCTTCAGCCCGGCGAGTGGGTGCAGCGATTCATCGAAGGGCGGTTCGACGCCTTCGAAGGGCAGGTCTACGAGCATTTTGATGCGCAACGTCACTGTTGGGATGCGCCACTTCCGACGTTTGCGCGATACATCGGCGGGTTGGACTTCGGTGGTCAGTCGCCGCAGGACCATTACACCGCTGGTGTGGTCGCCGGGATCACGGATCGTCGGGCGCCGTGCGGCGCGAACATCCTGGTGCGATTGGGCGAGTTCGAGGATCGAGGTCCCGGCGTGACCGAACGGCTCGAGCAGTGGCAACGCTCGTGGCAGCGCAAGCTCGGCCCGATTCAGTGGTGCGCCGACCGTTCGCAATCGGCCTGGATCGACCATCAACGTCGGCAGGGTCATCAGGTGGTGCCGAGTAAAGGCGGTCCCGACTCGGTGAACTGGGGAATTTCGCTGGTTCAGCAGCGACTCAACGGCGATCCGCCCAGTTCCTACTACACGTCGACGATGACCAGTTTTCGTCGGCGAATGCAGGAGTATCAGTGGGATCAGAAGGCGTCGGAGCAGAGTCCGCGTCCGAAGAAGCGCAACGACGACCTCGTGGATGCCGATCGGTACATGCACGAGCTCGCGACGCAAGGGTCGAGTGGTCGGAGGCCGGTGGTGCTCACCGCCCCGGCCAGGGGTCGCGATGCACGGTGGTCGGGATGATTTGCCAGGTTCACAAGGTCAAATGGGAGCGGGCAGACTCAGTCCAGCACCGCGATGAGCACTCCAACGGCGGCGATGATCAGTCCTGCCGCCAAGACGATTGCGAGCAGAATCTGATTGCGCATCTCTGCCATCGCCTGGAGCATGACTGCCCGCTCGCGCTGAAACATCAGCTCAGTCTCCCGACGTCCGAAGGAGTGATCGGTCAGGGCTTCGGCCACGTCGTCGGCTTGAGCTTCTTCTAGGCCGATCCTGCGAAATGCTTGGCGAATGCGAATTACGGGATTCATCGATGCCATGGATTTGCCTCCGAAGGTCTCCTCAAGCTACGAATGCCAGGATGATCCCTACTGCGATGCTCAGCAACACGAAGACTCCGAGTAGGAACCGATTGAGCTGCTCGGCCATGATCGCCGCGATGCGGTCCTCGAACTCTCTGCGGCTGAGGCAATAATCATCGACCGCGCTGACCATCTCGTCGGCCTGCTGCGAGTCTGCGCCGACCGAGCGGAAGGCTCGGCGGATTCTGATGATCGGATTCATCGATGCCATGGGTTTGCCTCCTGTCCTTCAGTATAACCTGTATGTTTGTTCTTGGTTTCAAACCTAGGCCGTTTGATAGTGCGTGATTCGGCCGACCACAACGATTCCTCTGCATCTAGACTCTGCTCATGTCCTCGTCGGCGCGAGGGCGACATAGCGAATGGCGATGACCGGAGGCAGGTGGTATGGGACCGCTTGATGGCGCGACGGTACTCGACTTGACCGAGCACATCGCTGGTCCGTACTGCACCAAGCTGTTTGCCGATTTCGGCGCCGATGTGATCAAGGTCGAGCCGCTCAGCGGCGACCCGTCACGCTCGGTTGGGCCGTACTACCAAGGGATCGAGGGTGTCGAACGCTCCGGGACGTTCTTCTACTTCAACACGAACAAGCGCTCGATTGCGCTCGATCTGGAGCACCCGAGCGCTGCTGAAGTTGCACAACGGCTGATCTCCCGAGCCGACATCGTGATCGACTCTCAGCCGCGCGGTCGATTGGACGCGTTGGGGTTCGGCTGGGAGCGCGTCTCGGCGATGCGCGACGACTTGCCGATGGTCTCGATCACGCCGTTTGGGCAGGACTCGCCCTATCGCGATTACCTCGTGTCTGATCTTGTCCTCTATGGATTCGCGGGCGAGATGTACTCAATCGGCGTGCAAGACCGCGAGCCGGTCAAGATGTACGGCACCGCGTCACTCGTCGAGTGCGGCGCAGCCGCCTCGGCCGCCGCGATGGCTGCGCTGACCGCGGCTGAGTTGCAGGGCGTCGGACAGCATGTCGACTTCGCGATGGCTGACGCGCAGTTCAACGGCGTCGATCGTCGACATGCAACCACGATCGGCTGGGAGTTCGCCGGTCGGAAATCGGTTCGAGCGCCGGGGCCGGCGGCTGGCATGCTCTCGGGTGTGTATCCCTGCGCCGACGGCTATGTCGAGTTTTCAGGCGCGGCGATTCGGATTCCTAGATTGAATGAGATGCTCGGTCGTCCGGAGTGGCTGCAGGACGAAAAGTGGTGGAAGCCGGGCGCGAGCGTGAATCCCGAGCTCGTCGACGACTTCAATGCGCAGTTCCTGCCCTGGGCGCTCGAGCGAACCAAGCGCGAGATTTGGGCCGAGGCGCGGGAGGCGAAGGTGCTCTGCGGACCGCTGTTCTCGGTAGACGAGTTGTTCGAGGACGCACATTTCAGCGATCGCGGCTTCTGGGCGACCACAACTCACGCCGAGATGGGCGAAGTGCAGATTCCTGGTCGTCCGCTGATGATGCCAGCATCGCCATGGTCAATCCGTCGTCCGCCGCCACTGCTCGGAGAACACACCGATGAGGTGCTAACAGAATGTGGATTCGAGGCGTCGGAGGTTGCAAGATATCGAAGCCGTGGAGTGATAGGATGAGTTAAGCGGAACACCCGTTCGCTACACGAAACGGTATCGGTATGGCTTACGAATTCACCGGCATTCTGTATGACGATGGTGAACCTCCTGCTGGTTTCTGCGTCTACTGCCCTCAGCTGGACGTTCTCACACAGGGAGACTCAGTCGAGCACGCGCGCGAAATGATTCTGGACGCAGTGCAGGGACTGTTGGATGTCCTGTCGGTGGAGGACATCGACCGTCGCTTGCAGCTCGGGCTGTCGCACTTGGATGTTTCTGATTGGGATGAGGATGATTTGACCTTGGAAGAGGTCGGCAGGTTTACGTTTTCGGTAGAGGTGCCAGTGCTGGGGAGTCCCGTTGGCTAAGTTGCGAGCGCTCTCGGGCAAGGAGGTGTGTGAAATCCTGCGGAAGAACGGAATCGAAGAGTTGAGCCAGCGCGGAAGTCATGTCAATTTCGTCCCGCCAGACGGCAATCTGGACAGGCCGCTCACGGTACCGCTGCATCGGACGCTTCGGCGGGGTACGCTCGTCGCGATCATCCGACGTTCAGGTCTCCCCCGTGCACTGTTCGAGTAGCGGCTAGCATTCTTGTCATGACGTTGCCTCTTGCGGGTGTTCGCGTGATTGACCTCACCGTTGTTTGGGCGGGGACGTTTGGCGCGACCTTGCTCGCCGACCTCGGTGCGGAGGTGATCAAGGTTGAGAATGTCCACGTTTGGCAGCCGATGACGCGCGGTGGCCAGGCGCGACCGTCGGTTGACACGATCAGAGGTGGCGCTGGCTGGGCGGTCGGATATCCCAACGCCGAACCTGGCCCCCGACCGTGGAACTACTCGCCGACCTTCGTGCAGCAGTTCCGCAACAAGCACTCGATGACGGTCGACTTGCTCACAGACGAAGGACGCGAAATCTTTGCCAACTTGGTCTCCAAGTCGGACGCGCTGATCGAGAACAACGCGACGGGCACGCTCGAGAAACTGGGCATCGGCCCGGACGTTCTGCGGCAAGCGCGGGAGGACATCATCGTGCTGCGAATGCCGGCATACGGGTCGGACGGACCGTATCGGTATGCGCGAGCTCTGGGGGTCCATCTGGAGTCGGTGATGGGACACACGCTGCTTCGTGGATACCCCGATCTGGATCCGTCCTACATCACGTCGATATTCTCGGGCGATTACGTGGCCGGCGCTCATGCCGCGTTTGCGATCATGGCGGCGCTGCGGCATCGACGACGCACCGGCGAGGGTCAATTCATCGAGCTCGCCCAGGCCGAGTGCGCAGGCGGAATGCTGGCTCAGGCGTTCATGGACTACTCGCTCAACGGCGTCGTGCAAGAGCGGATCGGCAACCGATCGCTCGATGGTCACGCGCCGTACGGGGTCTATCCAGCACGGTCCGAGGGCGACGCATCGGTCGCTGGAGATCGCTGGATTTCCATCTCCGTGATGGACGACGACCAGTGGATGGGACTCAGAGCGGCGATGGATGATCCCGAGTGGGCTCGAGATCCTGTGCTACGAACGGAGGCCGGCAGGCGTGAGCGTCACGACGAACTCGATGAGCGGATCAGCGAGTGGACCGTCACGCGCGACGACTACGAGCTGATGCATCTGCTCCAGTCGCACGGCGTTCCGGCTGCGCCGGTGTTGGACTCGTCGCGAGTTCATGACGACCCGCATGTCCAGTATCGGGGCCTTAACGAGTCGCACGAGCTGTTCGATGGCATCGGTCCGTATCGTTACAACACGCCGTTCATGAAGTTCAGCGAGACCCCGCTCAGCATCCGCAAACCGGCGGTCGCGCTGGGCGAGGACAACGAGTATGTCTATCGCGACGTCCTGGGCTATTCCGAGTCAGAATTCGAGGGATTCCGAGCGCGAGGGCACATCGGGATGGATTACGACCCCGACATCCCGTAGGCCAATCGTCTCAATCGCTGCAAGCGTGGCATCCCGCTCGGTTCACGAATCGTTGACGCGCTGCATACATGACTCGGACTGCGCGATTACATGGCTTCCGTACGGTAGTCGTTGTCGGGGACAGGACTCGACGTTGGAGCTGTCAAGACTGACAGCTTCACAGTGAGAAGGGAACGGTTGATGGAAGGTTCATCGAGTCGGTGGATGTCGATTGCGTACAAGTGGCTGATGCCGGTGGCGCTCGTCGGGGCAATCAGCGTGGCTGCGGTCACGGTGATCTCGGCGAGCTCTGGCAGCGGACGAGTGCTGCACGAAGGATGGGAGTTCGTTCAGGGAGACGATGAGTCGGAGGACGGCGAATGCGATCGAGGCAAGGGTCACGGCAGGCTCTCAGGTGGGTTCACTGAGCTGGCCGAGTTGGTCGGGACCGACCTCGACGGACTGAAGAGCGCCATCAGTGAAGGTCAAACCCTGGCCGAGATCGCGGAAGCGAACGACGTCGAGGTGCAGTCGGTGGTTGACGCACTGGTAGAGCGCGCCAACGAGCGCATCGATGCGGCCGTCGAATCCGGCAGGCTGACCGAGGAAGAGGCCGAGACCAAGCGTGACGAGGCAGCGACGAAGATCGATGATCTCGTGAACAATGGGCTCGACCGGGAGAATCTCCGCGGTTGGGGCAAGGGCAAAGGTCGAGGGTACGGTCACGGACACGGTCGTTGGCATCAGGAGGTTGACGCCAACTAACCGTCGCAATCGGTAGTCCAGCGAGAACGCCTCTCGTGAGCAGGTGGCAATCACCTGCCTCACGTGAGGCGTTTCTCGTACCCCGCCATTGCTTGCATGATCTGTGCCATGGAACAATGCCCCTGCACCGCCATTCCTGGGAGAATCGCTGGTACGGCGGATGCTTCATAGTCGCTAGGGGCGGAGGAATTGAGTATTGCTCGACGGTTGCTACGGTCTGATTGCTCTGTTTCGTCATGAAGTGGATGCAGGCGAGGAGGACTTGGTTGACGTAGACATAGTCGAGCTTCTAGTAGCGATTGGCCTTGCCCCTGCAATCGCTTGAAGGGGCCGAAGTAGCATTCAAGCGCGTTGGGCGCGAGGTAGGCGGCACTATTCAACGGACAAGGCTCGAACCAATTCCCCTTCGGCGGAGTGACCAAGGCCCGTCCGGGTTCGGCAGCCAAGGCGCGCAACGTATCGCCTTTCGTAGGTGCATTCGGCGAGTAGTTGCGGTTGATTAGGGTCTGCTTACATTGAGTTGAGCATGTCATAGGTCAGGACCAGGTGGATGGCGGCGAGGAAAATGATGTCGAGTTTGTTGCAACGAGTGCCGATGCGGTGGAATCACTTGAGGCGCCGGAAGAAGTGCTCGACCGCTGATACAGCGGCGGGGTATTTCACAGTCGTTGTGGTGCGGACGCCCTCGTAGGCGCGGTCCATGACGAGTTCGGGTCGCCTGCTGGCTGACAGAGACGGCGTAGCAGTTCGCGGCCGCAGGGCGCATCATGGCGCTGGCTAGGTGAGAGACCGAAGATCAGCGGGATGCGGTCGGTAGCGATTCACGCTTGCAGCTTCGTCGTCAGGCCGCCCGAGGGCGTACGATCGCGTGCCACCCCTTCCATGGCCGCTCCCGGCCGGTCCTGATGGGACCTTCACGATCGCGCTGTCGACTGACACGCACACCGACCGGTCCAACTTAACTTGCTCGCTCTGCGCTTTCAGCTCGTCGCACGGCAGCTTGGCAAAGACGCGCTCCAGGACGCCTGGGTCGATCCAACGCCGTCCGCGATGTAGACCGTATGCCAGCGGCCGAACCGCTCGGACAAGGCGTGCCAGCTACAACTTTCCTTGGTCACGAACAGCAAACCATCAAGTACCTGTCGTCAGCGCACTTGCCGTTGCCGCGCGTAGTCGGCAGGAACGGCGCAATCCGCGCCCACTGTGCATCGGTCAGTTACATGTTTCCGTTGTCCTGGCTGTCAGACCGTCCCCTAGCTCTGGCAAAGGTCTCCACTCGGGCGTGTTCACATTGGGCCAACTGCTCCGTCAGAATTTCGTCATTGCCGCGCTTGTCGCGGCAATCTCGCCGATTTGTGCACAGACACTGGCGCTGAAGCGAGATACCCGTGGCGGAGCGCGGGTATGACGAATACTTCAGTGGGTATGGCGGGAACTTCTGGACTGAATCGCCCTATGTGTACACGCTCTAGCGTGAACGGGCCGTTAGCCCAGGGTTCCGGCAGCGGCGAGGCGGGTCATGTCGTCGTCGGTGTAGTTGAGGAGCCCTCTGAGGATTTCCTCGGTGTGTTCACTCCAGATTGGGGCGCGCACGGCTGGGAGGCGTTCACCGTCCCAGAGAATCGGCTCCTGCTGAATTTGGAACGTGGGACCCTCCGGCGACTCGGCCGGGTTGTAGTTGTCGCGCATGGCCCGATCCTGGCCGTCGAAGAAGTCTTCGAGCCGCTCGATGGGGCTGGCCGGAACGCCGGCGTTGATTAGTAGTCGGTACGACGTCCAGTCATCCTGCGTGCGAGTCCACTCTGCGATCGCTGCTTCGATCTCATCCTCATGTGCCTGCCGACCATCGAGTCGGTCGAGCTCGACTCTCGCTGTGAGGTCAGCGCGACCGATCACTCGGCAGAGATTGCGCCAATCGGTCTCATCGCGGCAGGCGATGGCGACCCAGCGGTCGTCGCCGGCTGCAGGAAACACGCCATGGGGCGACATAAAGGGTGAGCGGTTACCCATGCGCGGTCGTTCGCCGGCGCCGTTCAAGGCTTCGATCAGGTCAGTATCGAGCAGTTGCACGGCGGTTTCGTACTGCGCGATCTCGAGGTAGCGGCCTTCGCCGCTGCGTTCTCGGTCATCGAGCGCGGCCATCGCCGATGCGGCGAGGTAGTAGGGCACGGTGAAGTCGGTGTGGAGAGTGCCGAGTCCGATTGGCGCTCGGCCGGGGAATCCAGATTGCCAGGAGAGACCGCACATCGCCACAATGCCGTTGCCGTACGAGCGCCACTCGGCGCGGGGTCCATCGATGCCCATGACGGCGACGTTGCAGACGATGATGTCTTCCTTGATCTGTCGCAGGTCGTCGTAGCCGATTCCCCAGCGATCGAGCCGGTATGGCGTGTAGTTCGAGGTGACGAGGTCGGCCTGGCTGGCCAGCTCTCGGACCGCGGCGATGCCCTCCTCGGTCTTGAGATTGAGGGTGACCGATTTCTTGCCGCCCGAACAGTCGTTGAAGGTGCCGTTGGTGTTGATCGAGAAGTGGTCGGGCGGTTGCACTCCGCGATAGCGAATCGGATCGATGCGCGATTCCGACTCGATCTTCAGCACTTCCGCACCGAGGTCGGCGAGCAGTCGGGTGCCGAGCGAGCCGGCGATCGCCCAGGTGAAATCGAGCACGCGGACGCCATCGAGGGGACGCCGAGGAGGTGGGACGTCTCCGTTGTAGAGCGTCGAGTGTGGGCCAGGTGACACGCCGGTCGGTGTCGATGACGGAGCGGTCTGATTGAGGATCTGGTCCGTGTGTTCGCCGAGCGCCGGCGCTCGTTTGGCCTGAGGTTGTTCGCCGCGGGTGCGGATCGGCGAGCGCGGCAGGATCAGGCTGGTTCCCAGTTGCGGATGGTCAACGGACTGGTAGTAACCGCGGGCGATCAGATGCGGGTCGGCGGCGACCTCTTCGACCGTGTTGATTGGCAGGACGAGCAGTCCGAGTTCCTGTCCGCGATCGTGCAGCTCGGTGACCGTCAGCGCCTGGCAGAGACGTTGGATCCATGGCAAGATTTCGGGCTGATGCTGTTCGCGCCAGAATTCGTCGTCCCAGTCCTCGCCACGGAGTTCGCCTTCCTCGAGACCGAGCACCTCGTCGACCCAGTTGACGAATCGGTACCAATGCGGCGGATGAATGGTGAACGACAGCCAGTGGCCGTCGCCGGCTTGGAACGTGGAGCCTGCGCCGATCGGGATGTGTCGACTCGGCGACATGCCATGCCATGTCCACCAGTTGCCGCTCGCAGTTTGCAAGGTGGTGAACGTGACGGCCTCCTGGAGCGAGACCGTGATCCGTCCGCAAGCCCCGCCACGGCGACGATGCATGATCAGCGCCATCGCGGCCTCGGCCATCGCGATCGATCCCTGCTTGTGCGACAGATTGCCTGCGGGATGGATGGGCGGGTCCTCAGGATGACCGTTGAGCACGATGTGTCCGCCGGCGGCCATCGCGGTGAGGTCGGTCAAGGGCTCGCTCGCGCCGCGTCGGAAGACCGCGTCGACGATCGGGATCTCGGAGGACCAGTCGCCGTTGCGACCGCGTTCGAGCCAATCGGCGAGCGCGCCGCTGGCCTCCAACGGCGCTAGTAGCGCGTCGAACTGCGGCAGCAGCGACTCAACTCGCGCCCACGTTGTTGGGTCGTCGATGTCGACGGCAACAGATCGCTTGCCAGCGTTATAGAGGAGATGCGCCCAGCCGCGCTCGGTGCGTGGGGCGTCGCCTTGGAGCGCCGGTTCGCGCATGCGCAGGTCGTCGCCGCGAGCGTCTTCGACGCGGACGACGACGGCGCCGATATCGGCCAGCATCCGAGCGCCGAGCGCAAGTGGTTCGTCGGTGAGGTCAAGGATTCGAGTGTCGTTGAGCATTCTGAGTTGGAGTGAGCGTCGATTCAGGTCAGTTCGAGGATGAGGGCGATGAGCGAGCCGATCGCTGCACCGCCACCCAGAATAGCGACAGCGACTCGGTACATCATGCGCTCAAGGCGAATGGTCTGATCTGCCATCGCCTGGCGGAACTCATCGCGTATCTTCTGTCGGTCCTGGGCAGCACCCTCGAGCCTGCGGTCGATGAGATCCAGGCGACGGTCCACATCATCGAAACGACGGTCTACATCTTCGAATCGACGGTCCACCTCTTCGAATCGACGGTCGATGAGGTCGAACCGCTCTTCGTTTGTCCTTCGATCGCTTTCCTGGTTCCGTTCCACGATCTCGATTCTGGCAACAAGCTCAGTCCGCAGGAGATGGAATTGCTCCTGAATGCGGGCATCCAATCTCTCGATCGCTTCCTCGTCCGACGGATCCGCGAGGGCATCGACGAAGTCTTCGGCGGTCGATTCTGGCACGCCCATATCGCGAACGAGGATGTCTTTTGCCCGAAGCTTGTCGATCACCATGGCGACATCATACAGCATTGTCGATGACTGAGTGTGGAGCACATTGTTTGCTATAGCAAACCCTGAGCATTCGGTATCAGGTTGCGGCCCAGGCTAGAAATGGTCGCCGTTGCGTATTGATGCCAATAGGCGTTTGGTACCCAAAACAGTAATCATCGATACATGCTTCTGCTTGCGTTCTCATATCAACGAACATATGTTCATTGCAACAGCGCAGCGGATTGCGCGCCTCCGAGCGCCGAACGGTATCGTCCGTCGACGCTCAGTTTGTTTGGAGGCGCAGATGATCTCTGCACAACGTACGCCAGTCCTTGACAACCCACCCCCGGAGACTGGCGATCCATCGGAACAGGCATCAGCTCCCGCGAGCACGTCGCCTGATGCCACCGCCTTGCGCGAGGCGATGCTCGACGCGATCGGCGAGCTGTCGGAAGAGGAGCGCGCTGAGCTGGGTTCGGTCGAGCATCCCGCCGACGTAGCCAGCGTCTGGCGCGACCTGATCGCCGAGCGTGCTGCTCAGGAGCGCGAGGCGACTGTTCGCGCCGAGCTGACGCGAGAGTTCGAGGTCCGCAGCAGAGGCGCTCGACCGCGCCCGACCGCTGGTCTGCGTGGCGGAGCGCCGCCTGCACCTCCGGGAAGCGTCGCTGAGTGGACGGACTTCATCCACTCCAGCGGCGACGAAGGGCAACGCCAACAGCGGCGAGCGCGGTTTGCGGACTGGCTCGCCAACCATCCCGACGCCTGACGTTCAGGCGCGGGATCGCAACACATGGTCACAATAACCGGTTCAGGAAAGGACCTTCCACATGGCTGACACACTGTCGACCAACATCTCATCCTCGTACACGGCGATGGTCGAGCGCACCATCGCCCAGATGCCCCAGTCGGCGCCGATGCTTTCACTGGCTCGCAAGCTGATCGTGCCCAAGGGCTCGAACAGCGCTCAGATTCCTCGAGTCTCCAGCGTCTCCAGTGTGCAGACGCCGAACGAGACGGACGAGCTGAGCACGACCTCGCGCTTCACGCTCGCCAGCAACACGATCTCGCCGACCTTCCGCGCGATCTACGTGCGAATCCACATCCGCGCGATCAACTACTCGCAGGACGACCTGATCCGGCTGGTCTCCGACGAGATGGCGCTGTCGCAGGGACAGGACATCGACACCGATCTCACCGGTGAGTTCGCGAACTGGCACACCGACAACGACCTCGGCAAGAGCGGCGCGAAGCTCACGCTGGCGAATCTGCGTCAGGCTCGACGAATTTTGCAGTCGGTGCCTCGAGCGAAGGGTGGTCCACCCCGCGGCGACATCGTGACGGTGCTCTCTCCCGTGGTCGCCGAGCGCGTGCTCGAGGACATCGGCGCGAGCGGCGTCGGTTCCGGTTCCAACTGGATTCCGGCTGGCATCTCGGAGCAGATGATCCGCCGATTCCATGTGAGTGAGATCCCGCTCATGGGCACGGCCGTCTTCGTCGATGGCTACATGGCGCCCGACGGTCAGGGTGACTACATCTGCTCGATGTTCGGCACCGAGGCTTTGGTCTGGGCCTGCTCGATGGACTGGCAGATGTCCGTCTTCGAGGAAGCCGAGTGGCCTGGTGTCACCCTGCGATCGCTCGCCGACTACAACGCGGGCATCGCTGGCTTCAAGCATCACGGCTGCCAGATCACCGCGGATGGAGGCTAACGATGCCACTCGATGACCGCGGATTGTGGGCTCCGGCGGATTTCTCCCAGCTGCGCTCCGAGGTGTTCTCGGCGCCGCAGCTCGGGCGCTCCCTGCGAGCACAACGCGCCTGCTTACGAGTGCCCAAGCGGGACCGACACGGGCGCGAATATCTCGGCCGCGATCACGCTCTGCTCGGGAGCGGATTCCATTCCGCTCGCGAGGCCGAGCAACTGCTGCTCGATGCGGCCGAGTCGCAAGGCGTATCGCATGAAGCGGTATCGCTCGAGGCGAAGCCGTGGCTCGAGACCGAGATCAACGCTGGTCTCGGTCCGAGCTGACCAACCAACACCAGCAGGCATGCGCGACCACGCATCCCCGCTCAATGCCCAACCCAAAGCATCCAGAAAGGACGCAATCAGATGGCTACCAAGAACCGCACACAGGACACCGCACCTTCCCCAGCGTCGCCCACGATGGTCAATCCAGGCGAGCGCGCCGTCCTCCTCAGCTACCACGAGTACCACATCGCCCGATCGCTCGGGAACGGTCTCGAGAGCTACGACCTCCTCATGCGAGCGCCCGACGACGAAGAACCGTCGAGGGATGGCTCGACGGAGGGTCCGCGATGGTCCACGGTCCGCGCCGACAAGTACCTCAAGCATCGCGCCAATGGCTGGTCCGAGGCTGAGTCGATGGACGAACTGCCGACCACGTGGCGGGACAAGGCGCAGGGTCGGCAAGTCTTCCCAGCAACGAGTAACACGCCGACCGTGGCGGAGTCGGAAGGAGGCAAGTAGCGATGTCGCATCCGAAGCATGAACCCAGCCGGGACAGTCCGACGCCTCCCGCGCCTGAGCGGGAACGCCACGAATGCCACGGTGAGCCACACAGCGAGGCCACCGATGCGCTCTGGCAGTACCTCGGCCGCATCGAGAGCGCGCTCGACCAGATCGATGCGCGCATCGACCGCCTCTACGTCGCACTCGGTGGCGGAACGGTGCTGCTCGCAACGATCGGGCTGGTCTCGGCATTCATCGTCCGAGGCGGCTGAGCTCATGTCCGTCCCCTCCTCCTGCAAGGAGGGGACGGTCGAGTCGGCTCCGCTCCACACAACGACTCCAACACTCCAGGACTCCACGTTTCCAAGAGAGGGAAGAACCATGACTGAACCGCAACATCAACAGCATCCAAGTGCCCCGCCCGAGCGTTACGATCCCAAGCCGCCGAATCCGCTCTGGCTGCCGAGAGGCAGCGTCCGCGCGGTGATCGCGCTCGGCGTGATCGGCGTCTGGGCGCTGCTCGAAACCGGGACGGTCGGCGTCGAGGCGTCCGACGCCGTGCGCTCGATCGCGTTGGCGATCGCCGCTGGATACGGCCTCCTGCGATCCCGCGAGCAAAAGATCGGAGGCTCCGAGTGAGACCGCCCACAACAATCCCCGACACAAAGACGGCGCCAGATCTCGACGGGCTCATCCGCCTGCCCAGCGGTGCACGCACGATCTGGCACCCCGCCAATCCGACGAACTACTCCGCTGCCGCGTCGCGACCCTACTCGGGCGCGACGCGGCGGTTCGCGGCGATCTGCTACCACACGCCCGAGGAACCGTGGGACAACAACGAGGTCACCCCGTCCTGGTTTGCCGATCCGCGCGCCAATGCCAGCACGCATTACTACGCCGACTCCGACGGCGACCTCTACCAGATGGTTCGGGACCAAGACTTCGCCTGGGCGCAGGGTGTCCGGAGCAAGGACTTGATCCTCCCTCGACCATCCTGGTGGCGTGACGAGTTCGTGAGCTACAACACGTGCATGCTCTCGATTGAGATCGAAGGCTACGCCCATCAGATCGGCGACACCTTCACGCTCGGCAGCCGACAATTCGAGTCGGTCGCCGCGTGGTCGGCATTTGTGTGTCGCAAGTACGACATCCCCATCGACCGCGAGCACCACGTCGGCCACAGCGAGCTCACGCGACAGAAGTCCGACCCGGGCCGCGACTTCCCCTGGCAAGCGCTGCTAGAGCGAGTGCGCGAACTGTCGTCCAACGACCTCGAGTCAAGGATCGCCCAACTCGAGAAGCGGCTCCGCAAACTGGAGAATCACACCCACGGCCCACCAACCTGACCCCGTCTTGATTGGCCAACGGCCGTCGTGCGCGCACTGCACTCATCGTCATTCCCGCGCTCTGCGAAGGCCCTTGATTAATTTGCTCCCTCTCGCAGGGGGAGCTGTCGCGGAGCGACTGAGCAACTGTCTTGGAAGTCAAGCGTGTTGAGGTGGTTGCCAAGGGGTGTTGCTCTTGAGGATGGCGTTGAGGATGACCAGTAGTTTGCGCATACAGGCGGTGAGCGCGACCTTCTTGGGTTTGCCCCGGTCGAGCAGGCGCTGGTAGTAATCGCTGATCACGGGGTTGTGGCGGGTGGCGACGAGGGTGCCCATGTAGAGCGCCGCACGGACCGTGGCGCGACCGCCCCAGATGCTGCGCCGGCCACGCCATTGGCCACTGTCGCGGTTGAAGGGGGCGACGCCGACCAGGGCCGCGACCTGGCGCCGGTCGATTTGGCCCAGTTCGGGCAGTTGGGCGAGCAGGATGCGCGAGATCTGCGGTCCGACGCCGGGCACGCTCTGCAAGAGCTGGTCCTGTGCCCGCAAGTGGGGACTGTCCTGGATGCTGGCCTGGAGCTCGTCCTCGATTCGCTCGCGTTCCTGCGTGAGCCAGGCGATGTGCGCCTCGATCCCGGCTCGCAGGGTGGGGGTGGTGGCGCGGCAGCGTTGGCCCTCGGCGACCAGCATCGCGACCAGTTGTCGACGTCGGGCGAGCAGCTCACGCAGATGCTGGGTCTCGGCATCGGGCAGCGGGCGCAGCTGCAGCGGGACGGCCTCAGCGAAGTGGGCCAGGACGGCGGCGTCGAGCGCGTCGGTCTTGGCCAGCCGGCCGGTGGCGCGGGCGAAGTCGCGAACCTGGCGCGGGTTGACCACCACCATCGGCAACCCCGCCGCGGCCAGCTCCGCGACCAGCGGCCGCTCCAGACCGCCGGTCGCCTCCAGCACGATTCGTGTCGGTGCCAGCGCCTCCAACTGACTGACCAGGGCGTCGATCCCGGCCGTGTCGTTGTCCACCCGCTGGGCGGGTCCGTCAGCCGGCCGGATGGCGAGATCCAACCACTGTTGTGATACGTCAATGCCGACGTAGCGACTCGTCTCGGTCATCTCCCACTCCTATCCTGCGTAGGCCCGTCCTTGCAAGATGAGGGCTCCAGGGCCCGGGCAACTGTTCGGGCTCTCTCGCTGTAGTGGTGCGGCGACCCAAGCTCAGTCACGGCCTCACAGGCCCAGGGGGAATCGGTCTACCGCACCACGCTTCGCCCCGGGAAACACTTGTTCCCGGGGCGACAGCGAAGATACAAGGGGGTCCTGCTGGCGCAGGTACCAGATAGGGCTTGGCGGAGAAGGACCCCCTCCGCCTTCGGCACCTCCCCCTGCAGGGGGAGGAAAGAGATTATGCAAAGGTCTCCGGCAAGCGCGGGTATGACGGAGGCTCCCATAATGCCTCAGGTCGTCGCGGGGACTTAGCTGCGGATCTTTTGCCCTGACATGAGCGCGACCGGTCGGAGCATTGGCGGTGGTGGCATGGTTGGGAGTACTCCTCCTCCGTTTCGCTGTTCCGACGTCGCGAGTTGGGCTCCTCGGATGTCGGTCTCGGGCCGACGGAACAGCTCGGGAAGCGGCCCCTCGTACTTGCGGATTGCCATCCATCCCAACACTCCGACGCCGACGACCACGAAGGACATCAGCGCGACCCCGGCGAGCACCTCTCGCTCACCGAGCATGTCGGCGAGCACCCCAGCCGGGCCGCCGCTGACCGACGAAATGCCCCACGACATCATCGTGAACGCCGTCACCCGACCGAGATAGGCCGACTCCGTGTTCATCACGATTTTCGCCTGGAGGAGCAGCGTCGGACCCTGTAGTCCTGGTCCGAGCAGGGCCATCGCGGCGACCGCGACGCCGTAACTCTGCGCCTGCGACATCACCAGATAGCCGAGTCCCATCACCCCGATCAGGACAAAGATCACCGGCCACGACCAACGTGAGGTCGCGAGCCCCGCGACGCCGATCGCCAGAATCGCGCTGGCGATCCCGTTCACGGTCATCATCAGACCCATGTCGGTCGACTCACGGTCGAGGTGCTGCTCGAGCAGCGCCGGTGTGAGCACGCGGAACATGAAGCCGATCACGACGGTCGCCATGAACAGGAGCAGCATCAGGCGCAGCGGAGGTCGGTCGAGGACATAACGGATGCCGTCTCGCAGGTCCGACATCGGGCTGCGGGGCTCTCCCTGCTGCGGTTTGCCGGTGTTCGGCATGACCACCATCGAGAGCACGCCGATCGAGACCAGCACACCCATCACCACATACGTGCCACCGCCGCCCACAGCGGACTCGAGCAAGAGCGCCGCAATCATCGGCGCGATCGGCATTCCCCAGCTATGAGCGAGCTGATTGAGCGCCACCGCGTTCGCGATCAGCCGCGGACCGACGATGTCGGCCGTGAACGCGTTGCGGGCCGGCCCCATGAACACGAACGTCGCGCCGAGAATCAGCGTGAGGATGAACATCAACGGCAGGTTGACGAGGTCGAGCAGCAGCAGCACCCCAGTTAGCGCCAGCATGACCGCGCCAGCGCCCTGTCCCCAGATGATCAGATGCTTCCGATTCACCCGATCGGCGATCACGCCGCCCCACGGCGAGCCGATCAGCATTGAGATGCCGGTCCCCATGGCGACCAGGCCGACGGCCGAGTTCGTCCCGCCGAGGTCGTACGAGACGACCGACATGGCGACGAACATCATCATGTACGCGAGCGTCGCGAACATCGTGCCCGCAAACAGAATGCGGAACTGAGGATGTTCAAGAGCGAGGAACGTATTGGCTCGCCAGCCCTGAATACTTCGCCTCATGCGAACAGTCTACGTCGGGAGCAGGCCGATACGCCCTCGAGTTGGCCCCCAAGCTCGCGTAACGAGGACAACAACGGCCTCCCCCTCGGACCCCGACGCCCAACGCCCATTCCTCGGTCTCTGTGGGAGTTGGTTCCGATCACAACCTTCGCGTCTGCTTTTGTGGCGTACATCCGATCACTCGATACGCTAAGCCGATGCAACTCCCGCAGCTCCAGTGGCAAACTTGGGTGATGATTGGCGTCGTCGGCCTCATCATTGGCGCCGGCATCTGGGCGTTTGGAGTCGGCAAGCCTGCGCGCGTCAGCGAGATCGAGATCGGTTTGCGCCTGATCGATGATCAGCGCGCCGAAATCGGCCTCCGCGAGACCAGCCACGAAGGACTCGTCTACGTCTACGAGACGGACGGCGCGATCCTCGACTACACCCTCGTGAATCGCCCTCGATCGCTGTCCACCGATCCGATCGTGCTGTCCAACGACACGCGCAACGCGCCCAGCCAGGCGCGCGTGATCGTCCGAGGCCTTTCGGACGACGACGTCAAACTCGGATTGCGGATGCTGCGGCCCAATCGACGCTGGGACAGCACTCGGTTTCCTCGTGCCGAACCAATTCGGTTAGAGGAGCTCTCGGCCGACGAGTGGTTCTACTACTCGCCCATCCAAGTGCGCGTCACCTATCACCAGCCGCTGGTCGACGTGGTGCGTCTATTCGTCTACATCGCCGGCGCGTTTGGCGTCCTCTTGGGTCTGAGCTGGATCGTCTGGCGACGTTGGCTCTCCTGACACCTACGACTCGTCCCCGCCGACCTGATAGATCGTCCGGTGTCGCAGTCGCGCGATATCGCGGCCCGATTCGTCGCTGACCGTCACGTCGAGTAGACAGTACTCGTGCCGCTTGCGCCGATAGCCGTCGGTCACGTGTCCCGAGACCACCAAGGTCTGTCCGGCCAGCGCTGGCGCCAGCATCTGGATCTGACTGCCAGCGTGGATGCCTGCGGGATAGTCGTAGGTGTGTTTGGTCAGGCGAACACATCGCCCGGCGATCCATCCAGGATGCAGCCGAGCCCCGTCTCCGCGCCAGCGCGAATCTGAGTCGCGAGCAAACTGGTCCGCATACGCGCCAGCATCATCGTTCGACATAGGTACCGCCATCGCTGGCAGGTCCTCGCCGATCGGTAGGTTCTCGGGAGTAAGCAGCGTCGGCGGATCGGCCGGCGGGACGGCGACACGATTCTGTGCGACCGCAAGGTCGGAGTAGAACTCGGCCGTGCCCAATCCCGCCGACCCAGCGATGCACACCTCGCCCGATTCCTTGGACATCGTGAATTCAACCTGAGAGGAACCCTGGGGAGAGTCTTGCGCCTCTGACGGACTGTCGGCAGGCGATGGCGAAGTCACGCGAGTCGTGATTTCGTCGCCGGGATAGACCGGTCGACGCAGACGAAAGTCAATCCAGCCAGAATCGAGCCACGCCTCGCCGAGCGCCTCGATCAACGCCGGAACTGCCCAGGAATAGACGGTCACGCCACCAACCAGAGCGCCAGAAAAGCCAAACTGCGCCGCCCCTGCGGTCGAGTGGATGATGTTGTCAATCTCCAGCGAGTCCTCACCGTCAAGGAACGCGGTAATCGACCGTTCGATGGTCTGGGTGGTCATAGTGGTTAGCGCTTTCCTACCTGGTAGATGGTCGGCTGGCGCATACGCACCAGATCTCGTCCATCTTCACCGGTGATTGTCAGGTCGATGACGGCATACTCGTGGCCCTTGCGCTGATAGCCCGATTCGAGCCGTCCGCTGACCAGCAGTTGCTGGTCCGGATGGACCGGGGCGAGGTGCTGGATCTGGCTGGAGGCATGGATCGCGGTATAGCGCCAGGTGTGGGCGAGCAGAGCATTGGCTCGCTGGGCGATCCATCCCGGGTGGACACGGGCGTTGCCGTCATGCCACAGCGGATCGAAGTCGCTGGCCTTCTCTTTCGCATACCGTGCGGCTTCGGCGGCGCTCAGGTCGATGGCCATCGCCGGAAGGTCCTCACCGAGCGGTGCAACGTCTCGGGTGATGAATGGTCGGTCTGGTCGTTCGGGCTGCGGCGTCCGATTCGTTGCTGAAGTGATTTCGGTGTTGAAGTCGGCGATTCCGAGTCCTGCCGTACCTCGAACAGCGATATCGCCGCTGTGCTTGATCATCATGAACTCGACATCTTCCCCCTTGGGCGTGACACGTGTTGTGATCACCTCGTTGGGGTAGACGGGCTTTCGAAGCTGGAACTCGATCCAACCCTCGTCCAGCCAGACATTGCCCAGAGCCTCGACCAGCGCTCCCACTGACCAGGAGTAGACAGTGGTTCCACCGACCAGCGGGCCCGAGTAGCCGAACCGCGACGCGCCTTCGGTCGAGTGGATGATGTTGCCAATCTCCAGCGAATCATCACCGTCGAGGAATGCGGTGATTGTGTGTTCAACGGTCACGGTGGTCATGTCGGTTGTCCTTTGGTGCTAGTCGGCGTTGGCTTCGTCCACGATCCGCCAGATTTCGGCGCAATCGATTTCGAGACCAACCATCACATCCTCACCAGAGAGTGTCGCAGGTCGGTCGAGCAGTTCTGGCTCAGCATTCAATCGATAGATCCACACCTGGTACGCATCGAGGTCAAACAACCAACCGAGTCGCACGCCATAGTGCATCCAGACGTCCATCTTGGTCTGCTGATCCACGAGACGGTCGCTCGGAGAACGGATCTCGACGATGAAGTCAGGCGCGAGGTCCATCGCCCCTCGGAGCTGTTCCCGGGTGGCCTCCGCCAAACGCTCCGGGCTGACCCACGACACATCCGCTTGGACCAACGGCCCGTGCCCCTGATCGTCGGCAAGTTGGTAACCCGCGCTGGCGCCGCGAGCGCGTCCGCCGCCACCGCCCAACACCCTCCAGTTGCGAAGGAGGCTGCCTAGTTCTAACTCGACGTCCGAACTCTCATCACCTGCGTACATACTGATCACCAATTCCCCATTGGCATCGATCTCGAACTTCCAGCCAGGATTCTCGGCGCTGATGCGTTCCAGATGCTCGCTCGTGACCGGTCCAAACTCAGGAGACAGTCGGACCAAACCGGGAAGCGGTGGGGGCTTGGTAGTTGCGCGGGTCAACGTGGTCATCGGCGACCCCTCTCGCAAATGATCGTAGCGAACGACTTCGGGACCGAGCCGATCAGATCACGCCGTCGACCGCGAGTTGGGCGAGCTCGTCATCGCTCACCCCGAGCATGCCGCCGTACACCTCGTAGTTGTGCTCGCCGAGAGTCGGTGCTCGGTGCTTGACGCCGCCTGGCGTCTTCGACAGCCGAGGCACGATGCCAGGTTGCGGCAGTTCCCCATGCTGTTCCGAGGGCACGTCAACGATCTGCTCGCGCGCGACGTAGTGCTCATCCGACATCACATCCGACGTGGCATAGACCTTGGTCGCTGGGACGCCGTGCTTGTCCAATAGTTGCTGGACCTGCTCGAGCGTGAGGCCGCCGATCCAATCGCCAACGATCTCATGGATCGCCTCGTAGTTTTGTCGACGATCGCGATGCACCGCAAATCTTGGATCGCTGAGCAGGTCCGGCCGCTGCATCGCCGCGACCAACCGCTCAAACGTGCCCTGCGTCGTGGCGTTGATGATCAGATGATGCCCATCGGCTGTCTCCCACTGCTCAGCTGGCACGACGCCGGGCCAATAGTTGCCGCTGCGTTCGCGATTCTGATTGGTCATCGAGAACTGCGATGCGTGCGTGCCTGACTGCTTCCAGATCGCCTCATACAGCGCCACGTCGACATCCTGCCCGACGCCACCGTTCACGTCGCGTGCGCGCAACGCCATCAGCGTTCCCATCGCCGCAAAGACGCCTGCGCTGTAGTCGGCGACCATGTAGCCCGGACGCACCGGCGGGCCATCGGCCCAGCCGGTTTGGTAGGTCATGCCGGCAAACCCGAGCGCCACACGGTCAAACCCGGCTCGTTCTCGATACGGACCGGTCTGGCCAAAGCCCGAGACTCGCGTCACCACTAAACCAGCGTTGAGCTCGCGCAAGGAGTCAGGAGCGAGGTCCATCTTCTCGAGCGTGCCAGGACGGAAGTTCTCGATCAGCACATCAGCCCGCTCGCACAGCTTGCGAAACAGCTCCTTGCCGCGAGGGTCTGCCAAATTGCAAGTCACGCCTCGCTGAGAGCGGTTCTCCTGCACATAAGAGATCGTGCCGTGATTGGGTTCGCCCGAGCCAGGTCGTTCGACCTTGATCACATCCGCACCAAACTCAGCCAACATCGTGGCACAGTGAGGAGCAGCCAAAATCTGTCCGGCATTGATGACGAGGACCCCGTCAAGAGGAGGTCGAAGGTTGTTGGTAGTCATAGCCAAAGGATACGCGAGCTACCCCGACCGACTCAGTCGAACATCTCTCGTGGCAGCCCCGACTGCTGCATGATCGTCGCCAAGTTTCGCGGAGGGATGTTGCGGTGTTGCGGCACCGTGACGAAGTGAATGACCCCGTTCACCACCCCGCGGAGCCTGCGATGGCTCCCGCGCTGCCTCACTTAGACGAAGCCATTGCGCTCAAAAGTTCGGTTCACCTGTCGAGCGGTGAGGACTCGCACAGCTACCGAGCCGGCACGAACGGAAGCTCAACGTTAACCTCGATGACACTCGCTTCGACTAACTTCGGATTCTCCAGGAGTTCCCCAACCTCAATGTCGCCGTCGGCGGATAGTTGACCGCTGACTCGATACTCATACTCCTCTGGAGTGATGTCCTCTAATGTCAGCTCGATCGCTTCGACAAGCATGGTCCGAGCCTCTTCGACCGTATCTCCACAGCTAGCGACCACCAATTCTCGACAGACTGAGGAGTATCCGTCGTCTTCCGCATAGATCTCGGCGGTGTATCGAAGGGTCATCGCAGCCTCAAAGCATCGAGGATATCAACGTGCGCAACCAGTACGACGATAGACCGACTCGACTTCAGCCAATCTCTGTCTGGCAATGACCGACATTGGGGCATGTTCATATTAGACATCTGCTGAATCAGAACTCCGTCATTGCCGCGCTTGTCGTGGCCTTCTCCGCACTTGATGCGGGGACAATCTCGTCGTGTTTTGCACAGACAGTTGCGTTGAATGCAGCGAGATACCCGCGGCAAGCGCGGGTGTAACGATCTCTTGTTGGCGCCGGTATGACGGATATCTCAGCGGGTATGACGGGAACTCCTGGATTGAGCCGCCCCATGTGAACACGACCTACGCAACTCTCGACGAACTCATAACCTTCTAGCATCTCAGCCTCCGTAGAGTCGCTACCTGTGAAGTCGTCGCCGCACAACTAGAGATGTGTGGGGCACGAACGCCGTGAACAGCGCCTGCTCGCTCTTTGGAAGGTGAACTTGGGTGCGAAATATTGAGTCCATCAGCGGAAGCAAGCTACCCGCCCAACCATGCGGTTGCTGCCTTCGATGCGATCTCCTCGCCGATTAGCAGACTCGCCGTGGCGCCTGGACTTGGTGCGTTGAGGACGTGAATCATCCGATTCTGCTGCGCGATCTCGAAGTCGTCCGCCAGTGAACCGTCGCGACGCAATGCCTGCGCCCGTACCCCAGCTCCGCCGCGCACGAGTTGTGACGGCTCGAGATCGGGCATCAGTCGCTGCAGCGCTGTGACGAATGCCTGCTTGTTGGCGCTGCGCCAGACCTCGCCGAGACCCGTCTGCCAGTGCTCGCGAGCGAGGCGCAGAAAGCCTGGCCAAGAGATAGACTCCGCCGCGTCGCGCAGGTCGACGTCGCGCCAGCGGTAGCCCTCGCGCTTGAGCGCCAACACCGCGTTCGGCCCAGCCTCGACCGAGCCATCCAGTCGGCGTGTGAAATGCACGCCCAGAAACGGAAATGCTGGATCGGGCACCGGATAGATCAGATTCTTAAGCATCCCACGTGCGGAAGGCACGAGGTCGTAGTACTCGCCCCGAAACGGCACGATCCGCAGGTCGCGCGCTTCCGACGCCCTTGCCCGACGAGCAATCCGGTCGGCTTGCAGCCCGGCGCAGTTGACCGCGTATCGCGTCTTCACCGTGCCACTAGTGGTCGAGAGCTGCACGCCGTCAGCATCGATGCGCACGGCCGACACCCGCGACCTCATCCGTACCGCTCCGCCTGCAGTTTCCAGCAGCTCGCGATACTTCTCGCAAACGCCCCGATAGTCAGCGATGCCCGTCGACGGGATGTGCAATGCTCGCACGCCTGCCGCATTTGGCTCGAACTCGCGCAACTCCTCCGCACCGAGCTCTCGGATGCCTGGTACCCCGTTGGCATCGCCGCGACGGTGTAGCTCTCGCATTCGCTCAAGCTCGGACTCATGGGTCGCCACGACGACCTTGCCACAACGCTCGGCGCCGATCCCGTGCTCCGCGCAGAAGGCATACATTCGCTCGGCACCGGCGACCGCCATCCGCGCCTTCGCAGAGCCCGGACGGTAGTACAGCCCCGAGTGAATCACGCCCGAGTTGTTGCCGCTCTGGTGTCGGCCAACGCCCGACTCCTGCTCAAGGCAGATCACGCGCAGGCCCTCGTGCGTCGTCGCGAGCGCCATCGCTGCTGAGAGGCCCAGAATGCCCGCACCGATCACGGCCACATCGGCGTCGAGAGAATCCACACCATCAGACACGCGGCGACTCCGTCGGCTTGACGCTCAGACGTCCGCCTTCTGCGGAACCAGTCACCTGAGCAACAGGCGTCGCGACCACGCCGCGCTGTCGTAACTCATGAATCAGGTGCGGCGCTTCGATCACTCCTGCGGCGATCAACAACCCACCCGAGGTCTGCGGATCGTAGAGCAGCGCCTCCTCGAAGGCTGTCAGCTCACGATCGGACTCAACAGTCAGCCGCGCACCGTAGTACTCGCGATTGCGACCCTGTCCGCCGCTGCCGAACCCTGCCGACACGGCCTCCGAGAGGCCAGCCAACGCCGGCGCCGCGCCAAGATCGATCTGGATCGCAGCGTCGCCGAGCTCCGCCATCTCGTGCAGATGACCGGCGAGACCGAACCCCGTCACATCAGCGATCGCATGGACGCCCGCAGCGAGGTCAGGTTCTGACGCCGCTTCTGCCGCATCGCGATTGAGGGTCATCATCTGGGAAACGGCTCCTTGCCAGTGCCCCTCGGAGACCGCGCCCTGCTGATTGGCACCGATCAGGACGCCAGTGCCGATCTCCTTAGTCAGGATGATCGTGTCGCCCGGCTGAGCTCCACCAGTAGTCCGCACCTGGTCGCGGGCGACCTCACCCGTCACCGCGAGTCCGTACTTTGGCTCTTCGTCAATGATCGTGTGACCGCCAGCAATGACCGCGCCAGCCTCGCGAACCTTGTCGGCACCGCCGCGCAAGACGTCCGCGATGACGTCTGGCGGAAGGTCGTCGGGGAACGCCGCGATGTTCAGCGCAAACAGCACGCGTCCGCCCATCGCATACACGTCCGACATCGCGTTCGCCGCGGCGATCGCGCCAAACTGATACGGGTCGTCTACCAGCGGAGCGAAGAAGTCGAGCGTCTGCACGAGGGCGCGTTCATCATCAATCGCATAGACCGCTGCATCGTCGGGACGTTCCAGCCCGACGAGCAACTCGGGGTGCTCATCGGCAGGAAATTGCGGACCCAAATGGCTCAGCACGTGAGCCAGCCCCTCGGGGCCAAACTTCGACCCTCAACCACCGCAGCGCGCGAGATCAGTGAGTCGGATCTGCCGTCGGTCGCGGTCGGACATGGGTCCCTCGTTTCAAGGACTTATCGTATCGCCCATTGCTCAGGAGTCGCGAACGGAAACAAACACCGCTCACGACGGAACCTCACCAGACTTGCTCGAAGGAGATCTGGAGACCTTCACACGTCGGGTCAGCCGACAACTCAGTCGGATCGATGTGCTCGGTTGGCTCAGCGTCGGGTCGATACACCCACACAGTCCGAGTCTGCGGATCAGCCAGCCAGCCGAGCGCAACGCCATTGCGCATCCACATCGCCATCTTGGCCTGTTGGGCAGGGAGCGATTGCGTCGACGAGCGCACCTCAACGACGAAATCAGGCACAACATGAGGGTACGGACGCTCCCCCGTTCGCGCGCGCGCAGCGGTCGCAGGGCTCAACCAGCCGGTGTCAGGCATGCGGAGGTTGTTGTCAGGAAGATGAAGCATCGAAGATGGGTCAAGCGTCTCCCCCAGCCATTCAGGATCCCAGGCGAAGATTTGCGCCATAATCCGGCGACCCACGCTGTTGCTGTCGAAATCTGGTCCCATGGAAACGATCAACCTCCCTGCTTCGTCCCGTTCAAACGCGAGCGATTCGTTCAGCACTGCGATCTCGCAGATCAGCTCGTCCGAGAGCACGACAGACTCGGGGAACGCGATCGCCAGCTCGTCGAGCATCAACGGACGCGCGAGGTCGGGCGCCTCCGGCGCAACAGGCTTCTGTAGGGTGACCATGGCACTCCTCTCAGCCACATCATAGCTGATTGCTCCGTACTTGTGTTCTATACTTGCTCCACGTACGCTGAGGCGGCAACGGAATGGGGACACCGAATGACCCTGGAGCAATGCTGGATTGAGACGCCACTCGGCACGATGTATCTCGCCATCGAAGATGGAGCCCTGCGTGAAGCTGGATTCCTGGAAACCTGGGCGAGGCCGGTGGAATCGCCCGATGACTCGTCGGACGACAACGACCTCTCCGAGTCGGCGACACATGTCCGCGACGCCATCTCGAGCTACTTCGAGGGCGATGTCGAAGCGATCGACAGCATCAACATCGACCCTCCAGGCACGGACTTCCAGCGCGCCGTGTGGCAGGCGATTCGTGAAGTTCCCGTTGGCGCGACCGCCTCATATCTGGAAATCGCCCGAGCGGTCGGAAAGCCGTCCGCGTATCGTGCAGTCGGAACCGCGACCGGTCGCAACCCCGTCGGCATTGCGGTGCCGTGTCATCGGATCGTCCGCTCCGACGGCGGACTCGGCGGCTATGGCGGTGGACTCGATCGCAAACAGTGGTTTCTCGATCACGAACGCAAGCATCTGCAAACATGCAAGGAACAAGCCAAAACGGAGGCACCGAATGACTTCACCAACTGACCCAAACATCGCTCAGGCGCTCGCCAACGATCTGGTGATCGACATCACGACGGTCGGCCGCAGTAGCGGTGAACTAAAACGACTCGAGATCTGGTTCCACAATGTCGACGACCGTTACTACATCACCGGTCGGCCCGGTCCTCGCTCGTGGTATGCCAACGTGCTCGCAGACCCGAGTATCACGTTTCACCTGAAAGAGTCGGTCGAGGCCGACCTCGACGGTACCGCGAGAGTTGTCACAGACCCCGACGAAAAGCGGTCAGTATTCCTCTCAGCCAAGAAACTGAGCGAGTACATCAACGAGTCCAACGTCCAGGAATGGGTCGACGGTTCGCCCCTGATCGAGGTGGTGTTCGACTGAAATCTGCCATGCCATACAGGCTGCACTGTGCCACCCTTCGTGATCGACTTTACCTGGAATGCGGCCACCCTGGACGAGCTTGCAGGGCATGGATTGACCTTGGATGATGCTCGCGCCGCGCTATCGATTCGCCCGAAGTTCTTCCAGAACAAAGGGAACAAGGAGCGAATTCGACTTGGACTTCGGCGTCGCTGGATGATGATAGGTCCAAGCGACGATGGTCGGTTGCTCACCTTCATCATTGAGGATCCAGATGAGGAACGAGTCTCGCATCTCGTGACGGGATGGCGCTCAAGCCCCGCCCAGGAAACTCGATATGCTCAACCTGGAGGCAAGAGAAACAGACCATGACGCATGATCCACGATTTCCAGACGAAGACTTCGAAGACGAGCCTGAGGAGTGGATCGTCGCCGATCAGCCTGGTGCCATCCTGCAAGTGAGATTTACCTCCGAGGAGATCCGAGAGCTCGGCGAGGAACAACGTGCCTCTGGCGTGAATCTCATTCACTTCATCCACGACTTGACGCTCGATACCATTCGTGAGCGCCGGGGTAGACGTGTCGGCCAGGCCGAGGTTGCCGATTAGCGCTCCGCCAGCACCGCGATCTGCGTGAACATGAAGAACGGCTCAGCCCACTCCGCCCACTGCGCCCAACCATCCGAAAGGCGCTGCAACGCCTCCTGATCCGCGAGACCATACTCCAGCGCCTGCTCGGCGATCCCGCTGTACAGAATCCGCTGCGACCACGTCCGCCCCCATACTCGCGCCTCCTCTCCGTCCATCGCGACCACGTTGGGATGAATCTCGATTCTTGAGAATCCAGCCTCACGCACCCACGCTGGGAGTGTCCTGCCGGCGTCGGGCTCCGCGTGATTCCGATATGCGACCTCGTGATACAGCCGATTCCAATCCGCGAACTCGGGAAACTTGGGATGCGGCGACATCGTTGCGTAGTCGGCATCGCGAACTGCGAGCAGGCCACCAGGCTTGAGCACTCGACGCTTCTCCTTCAGCGCGCGCACTGGATTCGCAAGGTGTTGGAGGAGCTGATTCGCGTACACGACATCGAACTCCGAGTCGGCAAACTCCAACTGATAGACATCCCCCACGACAAAGCTGACGTTTTCGACCCGCTCCTCGCGAGCGTGGGCTCGGGCGTGTTCAAGCACCTCAGGGGCGGCGTCGAGCCCGACCACCTCCGACGGCGCAACGGCGCGCGCCAATCCCGCGGTCACCGTGCCGGGGCCGCAGCCAGCGTCGAGCACTCGCATCCCCGGCGCCAACCGTGGCAACAGGAACCATGCTTCGACCTCGGCGCGTCGACGCGCGTGCGATTGCACAACCGATTCGTGATGGCCATGCGTGTATCGATCTTGCGGTGACTCACTCATCGGCGAACCCATCAATCATCCGCGCGAGCGTTGCTACGGCGCGCTCCGATAGCGCCAGTCGACCCGCGGCAGCTTGTCCATTCACAGACATCTTCCGCCACGTCCGACCTAATGCACGTCGCAACTGCCGATCATCGAGATCGTCAATCAGCGGTTCCAACTGCGTGTCGAGGAAGACCAACGAGAGCGCGTCCTCGAGGGTCTGCGCGTCGGAATCTCCCGACTGAAGCAAGTCGGCCTTCGCCACCAGGCCGGCCACGCGTTCGACCGAGGCACGCGGATAGCCACAGTCCTCGAGGATGGCCGCTGTGAGCTCGGCGTGAAACGCGTGCATCGCCCGACGCCAGCGCAGATACCCTCCGCGACCGGCGGGAAAGACAGAACGAGGCGTCTGCCAGCGTCGAATGTGGTGCGCCCGGGCGGCAAGCTGCAACTCTTCCGAAGCATCCGGATCGAGTTCGAGAACCCAGCGCGACATCATCTCCGCGTGGGTCTGCTCCTTCGGCCGTGCCACCCCGTCGATGGCCAGCGTGAACGGATCATCAGCGTTTGCCGCATCAATCGCGGCAATAGCTTGCAGGTATCGGTCCCTCTCCGAATCAAGCATGGTCGCCAGCACCTCCAGATGTCAGCAAGAACGAGCTTAGCAGCTGTGTCGTTCGGTCTCGCTCTGAGTGCGCCTCGCCAGACTGAGGACAGTAAACGTTACCTCACATCAGGCGACGCACGGTCCCGACTTACATGCAAACCCTGTCTCCGCATCGCGGAAGCTGACTATGTACAGGTGATACTCGAGCCCGGAATAGTAATGGATAGATACGCTCCGTTAGCCATCGTCACTTGAACGTTCGATAGTATCTTCAGACTCGTTGGCCGACGTTACACTGAACAACCGAAGGCGTGTTCACATGAGGCCGTTCAGTGCAGGAGTTCCCGTCAAACGTGCTGAGATATTCGTCATACCCGCGCTTGGCCCGGTATCTCGCTGCATACAGTGCCAGTTTGTGCACAACTCGGCGAGATTGCCCTCGCATGAAGTACGGGGCAGGCTGCGAGGAGCGCGGCAATGACGGGATTCTGACTAAGCAGATGAATGCCTGTCATCTAGAGTACGGTAACAGCCTCTCGATCAGTGATAGAGACGCTCTCCGATTCCTCTCTATTGCAGCATGCGACGTGATACCTTACCGAACCGCAGACTGCGCGTCAACGTGCCACTCCGACGCGAAGCGGTCGCATACATCGACCGCTTTGGCGAAGTTCACGTTTGGTCGGGACCTCATGTACGCGATGAGCCGTTCTACCATCGCCAGACGACCCGGCCTCCCGATGATGTATGGATGCATCGTCAGCGTGAAGACTCCGCCGCGTTGGTGAATCTCGTTGAATGCATCTCTCCACGTCGATTCGACATGTTCTGGCGACGCCTGTAACCGCCGACCATCGGTCGGCGCGAACACGAAGTATGGGTAGTCGTCGAGCGCCCAATGGATCGGCAACTCCACCAGCGCCGAATCTCCGGCGCGGACCCAATAGGGCGCGTCGGAGCCCATCAGCGACGAGTCGTACCGGAAGCCCCGTTCAGCCATGAGCGATAACGACACGTCGCTGAGCTCCCACGACGGCGAGCGATACCCAGCGGGCCGCTCGCCGACGATGCCGGCGAGGACCTCGCTGCCGCGATCGAGCACCTCAGCCTCTTCCTCGGCCGAGAGCGTCGCCGGCGGCTCGTGCAGATAGCCGTGATGGCCAATCTCGTGGCCAGCCTCGACGATCCGCTCAACCACGGACGGAGTCTGCTCGGCGACCCAACCCGGCACGTAGAACGACGCCGGAACATCAACGCGCTCAAGCGCGGACAGAATGTGCGGCACCGCGACCATCGGGCCGTAGTCGCCGAACGACCGCGCCGACGGTCGATGCTCCACCCGAGGGTCGCGGTTGATCATCCCTGACGAACCGTCGACATCGAAGGAGAGCACGACCGTACAGCCGGCATCGTTCGGCGCACCAAGCGCGGCCCCACAGCGCGGACAGTAGTGGCGCTCGCCACCCCAACCGCACAGCCTGCAGTTGTGGTTCACGGCGATTTACGCAAAGTCCGTGATTGTGACGAAGCCGGTGGTCTGGAACGTGGTCATCGACTCCACCACCGACGGCACATCGTCGAGCGAGATCCGCTCCGAGACAATGGTCTCGGGCTGCAGTTTGCCCGCGGCGACCATGTTCAGCATCGACGGATAGTTCTGGTTCGGCAGCCCAAGCGAGCCGCGGAACTCGATCTCGGACATCGTGATGAAGTCGATCGGCAGACCGACCTCGCCCGCCTCGTCCGCAGACGTGATTCCGATCTGCACATGTACGCCGCCCTTGCGCAGCGAGTTGACCGAGTTCAGCATCGTCGCCTTGATGCCCAGCGCGTCGACCGAGACGTCGGCACCGCCGTCGGTGATTTCCCGTACGCGAGCGGAAACGTCGTGCTCAAGCGCGTTGATCGTCTCCACCGCGCCCTGCGAGCGCGCCAGCGACAGCTTGCCCTCCTCGAGGTCAACCGCGATCACCTGCGCTCCGAGCGCCGCCGCGACCTGCACCGCGGACAGACCGATCCCGCCGCAGCCATTGACCACAACCCAGTCGCCGCCGTTGACCTCGCCGCGATCGGCGACGCCGTGATACGACGTCATGAATCGGCAGCCCATCGCCGCGCCGGCCTCGAATGAGACGTTGTCGGGCAGTGGGATTGCGTTGAAGTCAGCATTCGAGATCGCCGCTTTCTGGCCGAAGCCTCCCCCGAATGCTGCGTTGTTGTCGCAAATGTTCGGTAGACCCTCGCGACAGAGTCGGCAGTTGCCGCAACCGTTGTGGAACGGCGTCAGCACGCGCATTCCTGGTCGGATGTGCTCGACCTGGTCGCCAACAGCCTCGACCGTGCCAGCCCACTCATGTCCCAACACGATCGGCATCGGCAGCTCAAATCCCACCCACGACAGGTCGCCCTGCCACAGATGCCAGTCCGAGCGGCAGACGCCACACGCCTCGACGCGCACCAGCGCATCCTTCGGCCCGATCACCGGATCGTCGAACTCTCGCACGACCAGCGGCTCACGGACACCTTCCATCACAACGGCTTTCATGATCGGACCCTTCTAGTACTCCGGCATCGTTGCCAGTCGCCTCTCTCCCTGGAGAGGCATTGGTGGAGTCAAGCTAGCAAAATTGTCGGCGCTGATCAGCAGTGCGCACTCGCAGACGTCTGGCGTTCCGATAATCGCACCGATGTCGTCACCTCATACGATTGGCTCACCTCTCGGAAAACCACAGTCGGTCCGACCTCACGCACGGTCACATCTCGACCGACCAACCACGAGGCGATCCGCTCCTCAACCGCCTCTCGCGCGGCGATGCAGCGATCGACCGGCAGCGAGATCACATAGCGACGCGAACGCTCCGCTTCTTGCCATGTGAATCGGTAGCGCCACGTGAACACCGTCTCCTCAGTGGGACTGGTCTCGGTCGGCGACAGACGCAGCCGAGCTAGTCCGCCCCGACGCTCATATCGACGGTCGACCGCACGCTCCATGCGCTCGGCCTCGCCCTGAACATGGGCAAACAGCGGATCTTCAGGCATCGACATTTGGCACACAACTCACCTATTGCACCAGTTGCAGCGCTCGCCTAGCGGAAGACCGGGTCGCGCTTCTCGAAGAAGGCCGTGACCCCCTCTTTCGCCTCAGGACGTCGCGCCGCGTCGCAGATCTCCCGAGTCTCGAACTCCATCTGTGTCTCCAGACCCTCGTTCCACGAGCTGTGGTAGAGCCGCTTGGCCGCACCGATCGACTCGGTCGGGCCTGCCGCGAGCTGTGCTGCGAGCGCATGCGCCTCCGACTGCAACTCGTCGTCCGCGACGACGCGATTGATCATGCCCCAGTCCAACGCCTCCTGAGCCGAGAGCATGCGGTTGGTCAGACACAGCTCAAGCGACCGTCGCAGGCCGACGAGTCGGGGCAGAAAATAGGTCGAAGAGCCATCAGGCGTCAGGCCAATCCGCGAGTAAGCCATGGTGAATCGCGAGGACTCGCCCGCCAACGCGAGATCGCCCATCAGCGCCATACTCATCCCAGCGCCAGCGCAGGTACCGTTGATCGCCGTGATCAGCGGAGCGTCCATGCGAGTAAATCGCGACGCTGCGGCGTGCAGGTAGGTGGTCATCTCTTTCATGAACGTGGCCATCTCCGGTCCTGCCGGCGGAAATCCACGCAGATCGGCACCCGTGCAGAAGAATCGCCCTGACCCTCGAAACACGACCGCGCGCACGTCGGGATCGTCGTCGACACGAATCGACGCATCCATCAGCTCTTTGCACATCTCCATCGAGAGCGAGTTCGCCGCCTCGGGACGATTGATCGTGATCGTTGCCACGCTCTCGGAAACTTCGTACCCCAGCGTCTCGTAGTCTGCCATCAGATCCCACTTTCGCTAATGTTGGCTCAGGTAAGCCTGCTCACCCGCAGGGTATCGCGAGTCCAGGAGGTTCCCAATGCCTACCCAATCTGTCCGGATTCCCACCAACGACGGCGACCTCTCGGCCTTCCTGGCGAGTCCCAACTCGTCGGACTCGACCGACTCACCGCGTCCTGGCGTGCTCGTCCTGCACGAGGCCTTCGGACTCAACGACGACATCCGCCGAATCACCCAGCGCTTCGCCGACAACGGCTATGTGGCGCTGGCGCCCGACCTCTACTCCGTCGGTCCGTCGCTGCGACTGCTCTGTGTCCGCCGAGCCATGCAGGCGGTTAGCAGCGGCAGCGGTCGCGCATTCGACGACATCGAGGCCTCGCGGCAGTGGCTGGCAAATCGTGCTGACGTCGACGAATCGCGCCTCGCCGTGGTCGGATTCTGTCTCGGCGGAGGATTCGCCATTCTGCACGCGGCGCGTTCACCGATCGGCGTCGCTGCCGACTTCTACGGCGCCGTTCCCCGAGATCCGCAGGAGCTGGAAGGCATCTGCCCCGTCTTCGGCGCCTACGGCGAAGACGATGGGATGTTTGTGGACCAGGCCGATCGGTTGCGCGGACACCTGGATCAGCTCGGCGTCGACCATGAGGTGACCGTGTTCCCAGGCGCCGGTCACTCCTTCATGAGCCAACACTCCGGCGTGCAATCGCTCCTGGTCCGCTTCGGGCCAATGACAGCTGGTTATCACGAACCGTCCGCGGAAGCCGCCTGGCCAGCGATGCTGGACTTCTTCGATCGGCATCTCTCGGGAACATCGGAGGCGATTCAGTCGTAACGTTGGTAGAGGTCCGACCCCACCGATCAACAGAAGGAGAGATCATGGCAAGAGTCCACATCCGCTCACTCGGTTCCCAATCAACGCGACTACTGGTGTTATTGGCGCTCGCAGCGAGCGTGCTCACTGTCGGTCTGCTCAGTGTCAGCGCCCAAAGCGACGAGCAGACCGCAACGACTGCCGTCGAGCCCGCAAAGCCCGCATCGACCACCACGCTTGTCGTTGACGGTGCCGGCTCGCGCAGCGTCTCCCACGACGGAACGGTCGGCCGCTTCACGGTCAGCGTGCTTCGCCCATCTGTGTTGGAGGCCGTGAACGAGGGAAACACGGTCGTCACAGCCATCCGCGATTCGGTAGCGGAGAATTGCACCCCAGGGGAGGAAGACGCCGACCACACCGCGCCGCCAACCTGCATCTCGCCGAACGGTCTGCAAACCACCAGCATCAACATTCAGCCGGAGTTCGACTGGACCGAGGAAGGTCGTGTCTCCAAGGGGTTCCGCTACGAGAATCGACTCAGCATCGCGCTACGCGGCACCGGATTCGCTGGCGGCCTGGTCGACCTGGTCATCAAAGCAGGAGGCGACGTCGTGCGATTCGAAGGACTGAGCTTCACCTCCTCTCGTCGCGCTGAGACGCAGAAACTCGCCCTGCTCGACGCAATCGACGACGCCCAAGAGACTGCCGACTTGATGGTCGACCACATGGGCTACGAGATCGTGCGCATCGTCGAGATCACACAGCCAAGCGCGACCGGGAGCTTCCGCGCCTACGAATTCGAGACCGAGCAAGCAGCCATGGCCGACGACGGTGGCTTCGTCCCGACTCCCGTATTCGGTGGCAGCGAGCCTGTCAACGCCAGCGTCCGCATCGTCTTCGAAATCCGCCCACTGCCCGAGGAGACCGAGTAAGCGGGTACCGCTCACCGCTCGGTTCATCCGCTGTGCTCACTCGGCGGATGAACCGAGATTCCAGACGTACTCGAACGAGATCGTGAGTCCTGGACAGGTCGGCTCAGCCGAGAGCTCGTCGGGTCGCTCGACGAGCTCAACCGATCCTCCCTCGCGATAGATGTGCACCGTCTCCGCCTCGGGATCGACCAGCCAGCCCAGTACCATGCCGCCTTGCAGCCATTCCAGCATCTTGCGTTGTTGGTCCGGTAGTGCCTGACTGGGAGAGCGCACTTCGACGAGGAACTCCGGCGCGATCGGCTTGAACGACTGTGAGCGCTGCTCAGGAGTGAGCGTTGCTAGTCGTTCTCTGCTGATCCAGCCAGCATCGGGACTTCGGATTGGTCCCTGCGGCAGATCGAAACCACCGCTCGACCCCTGCAGCATCCCGCCTATGCCAGAGCGGATCCAGTTGCCGATCTGTCGTGAGATCTCGGCCGACGCTTCGTCGCTCTCATTCGAGGCAGGTGTCATAATCTCCAGATCCCCATCTGCATTGCGCTCGAATCGCAACCCGTCGTTTTGCTCACTAATCCGCAATAGCAACTGAGCCGTCAGCGGCATCTCTTCCGGCATCTCGAGCACGATTGGCCACACACTGCGCTGAACTGCAGGCACCGACAACGCGACGCCCGCAGATTCAGCTCGATCCGTCTCCGAGACCGTGACCACGTCAATGGCTCCCGTTCTGCTCGGCGGATGAACCGAGATTCCAGACGTACTCAAACGAGATCGTGAGTCCTGGACAGGTCGGCTCAGCCGAGAGCTCGTCGGGTCGCTCGACGAGCTCGACCGATCCTCCCTCGCGATAGATGTGCACCGTCTCCGCCTCGGGATCGATAAGCCAGCCTAGAACCATGCCGCCTTGCAGCCATTCCAGCATCTTGCGCTGTTGGTCCGGTAGCGCCTGACTGGGAGAGCGCACTTCGACGAGGAACTCCGGCGCGATCGGCTTGAACGACTGTGAGCGCTGCTCGGGAGTGAGCGTTGCTAGTCGTTCTCTGCTGATCCAGCCAGCATCGGGACTTCGGATTGGTCCCTGGGGCAGATCGAAACCGCCGCTCGACCCCTGCAGCATCCCGCCAATGCCTGAGCGGATCCAGTTGCGAATCTGCCCGGAGATCTCGGCCGACGCTTCGTCGCTCTCATTCGAGGCAGGTGTCATAATCTCCAGATCCCCATCTGCATTGCGCTCGAATCGCAACCCGTCGTTTTGCTCACTAATCCGCAATAGCAACTGAGCCGTTAGCGGCGTCGCTGACGGCATCTTGAGCACGATTGGCCACACACTGCCCTGAACTGCGGACACCGGCAACGCGACGCCCGCAGATTCAGCTCGATCCGTATCGGAGACCGTGACCACGTCAATGGCTCCCGCTCTGCTCGGCGGACGCTAGCCGGCGGCGGCCGTCGCAGCGTCCTGACGCACCTTCTGTGCGACATGCTCTGGAACCTGGTCATAGCGTTCGAACTGCCAGGTGAACGTTCCCCGACCACCGGTCATCGACCGCAGATCGGTCGCGTAGTGCAGGAACTCCGCCATCGGACCCTCGGCAATCACGACCGTCGAGTCGGGCGGATCGTTCGACTGCTCCATCCCAAGCACGCGAGCACGGCGTGAGTTGAGGTCGCTGATGATGTCACCTGTCGACGATTCCGGCGCGGTGATCCGCAGCGAGTGGACCGGCTCCAGCAGGATCGGACGCGCCGACGACACGCTCTCCTTCAGCGCCTGCGACGCTGCCAGTTTGAATGCCATTTCTGAGGAGTCCACGTCGTGGTGCTTGCCGTCGTAGAGCACCACGCGGAGGTCGGTCAACGGGAAGGCGCCGCGCGGAAGCGATTCCACGACGCCCTTCTCGACCGCGGGAATGTAGTTCCGAGGCACCGCGCCGCCGACGATCTCGTCCGCGAACTCGAAGCCCGCGCCACGCGGCTGAGGCTCGACCCGCAGCGCCACTCGCGCATACTGACCGCTCCCACCGGTCTGCTTCTTGTGCAGATACTCGGCCTGACCCTGCATCGTGACCGTCTCGCGATACGGCACGCGACGATCCTTGATCTCCACTTCAACATGGAACTTGCTCGCCAGACGTCCTGCCGAAAGCTGGACATGCGACTCGCTCAATCCACTCAGAATCGTTTCGCCAGAGTCGCGGTCCCGCTCGATCTGTAACGTCGGGTCACCCTCGACCAGCCGCGTCAACGACGGACCGAGCTTGTCGACATCGGCCTTGGTCTTCGGCTCGACCGCGGCGGCAAAGATCGGTGTAGGCATCTCGGGGACGGGAATCAGCAGGTCGGTGCCCTTCTCGCGGAGGGTGTTGAAGGTCGTCGTGTGCTGCAACTTCGTGACCACACCAATATCGCCCGCCGAGAGTTGGCCAACCGCGTTGAGATTCTTGCCCACCGCTCGCGACAGCCCGGCCAGTCGCTCATCCTCGCCCGACTGCGCGTTGTCCAGATGGACATCGCTCGCGACCGAGCCCGAGCAGACGCGAAGGAATGACAGACGTCCGACAAACTCATCGGCCGTCGTCTTGAAGACGAACGCGCTCGACGCGCCGTTCACGTCGATCCCCTCAGCGATCGATGGCGCCTCAGAAGGTTCGGGCAGCACGTCGGCGATCAAGCCAAGCACCTCGCTCGAGCCGACACCAACAACGGCCGAGATCGGAATCACCGGCGCCAACGAGCCGCCCAGCATCGCCGCCTTGACCGCCGCCCGGAGGTCGGCCTCGTCAATCTCCTCATCCTCGAGATAGAGCATCATCAGGTCTTCGTCGGCTTCGACGATCTGCTCAATCAGGCCGTCACGACCATCCGCGTCCTCATCGCCCAACACGTCGATCAGCTCAGTAAACGATCCCTCAGCACCGTTCGGCAGGAAGAGCGGTTGACACTCCGACCCCAGCACCGATTGCACCGAGTCCAGCGCCTCCTCAAAGGACGAGTTGTCACGATCCAGTCGCGAAATCACCACTGCTCGAGGAATGCCTCGCTTGCCCGCCATCCGCCACACGATCTCTGTGCCCACCTGCACTCCCGATGAGGCGTCGACCACCACAATCACCGCGTCGACCACCGCGACCGACGCCACAACCTCGCCGACGAAGTCGGCATAGCCAGGCGTGTCGAGCAGATTCATCCGCGTGCCATTGTGCTCCAGCGAGATCAGCGATGTCGAGATCGACATGCCGCGCTGCTGCTCCTCGGGGTCGTAGTCGGAAATCGTGTTGCCCTCCTCGACGCGCCCCAGCCGCGTCGTGATCCCCGTCGCGAAGGCGAGGGCCTCGACCAGCGTCGTCTTCCCAGCACCCTGATGTCCAACCACACCCACATTGCGTACCGCCATAAGAGAATCCTCCCGAACTCAGCGCCAGATTGACTCAGGTTAACGGATACACCAAGCCAAGACCGCCTCTCGCCCTCGACGCACCCAAGTCCCACGCAGTCCCTACGATCCGGCAGCAAATGAGACCGTCAGTCAGCATGCACCCGTTCGCACAAACCGACGCCTACTCCGACGCCTCGCGCAGCCGACGCACCTCGGCCTCCAGCAAACGTATTCGCGATTCGGCCGAGTTCGCTCGAGATTCAGCGATTAACCGCGCCGCGCGTTCGTCCAGCCGCGCCTCGCGTTCGTCTTCGTACGTCGAAATGTGGCGCCCCGTTGTTGGGTCGTACCAACCCAACTGACCGTGATCCCAGCGAACATTCAGGTTGAGCACCCGACAGTAGCCTTCAAGCGACCCATCCGGCAACTCCTGAATCGGAACCGGCTCATACCGACCGTCCACCAGTCGATCACCACCCAACCTGGCACCGTGAAACCGTCCGGTTTCGTCGAAGCGCCAGAACTCCGTCACGCCGACACTCTCGTAGTACACCCGCTTCTCACCGACATCCCGACGTCCCGTGCTGCGCGACGCGACCTCCATCACGAAGTCAGGAGGCTTGCCCTGTTCCGAAATCACATACGCATTCGTCCGCTTGAACGCCGCAGGATCGACATCGAACGCGATCAGCAGATCGGGAATCCGCAAGCCCTTGATGCTGCGCCTGAACTCGGGACTGAGAAAGTGCTCACCGGTGACCAGCGTCCTCTCAAGCTGGCCGTCACGTTGGCGAAAATGCTGAATCAAATGATGCGCGCTGCCGGTGGCTGCCAGGTGCTCGAACGTGGTCATATCGTCGGGCGTCCGCTCCGGATCCGGGAAGGTGATGTGTTCGTGGAGGTCGGTGCTCTTCGCCGTGGTCATGGGCCCAGTCTACCTACTGTCTCCAGTCGCCAGATCGATGATCTCCAGTTCCGGATTACCGCGCAGACCTCGACGCAGCCGCCAGACAATGTCGACCTCGGAACCAACATCCGTCGCCGCACCACCCAATCGCCACCCTATCGCCGACCAGCCATCAAGCTTCATTCGCAGATGCGCGTCTTCAGCGCCCATGGTGCTGACCTCACGGACACCGACCCCCTTGCTCAGGAATGTCGGCGCCGGATTACCCTCACCGAACGGAGCCAGACGCTCGATCCAGTTCACTGTTTGCCGATTTACCGCCGCCAACGGCACCTGCGCACTGACCTCCATGTGACCTTCCAGCGCCGACCATGCGCCTGCATCACCAGCATCGAGCTGCGCCTGCGCCGACTCATTGAATCGCGCCATTAGCGCTCCGAGTTGCGACGGCTCGGCGGAAAATCCCGCTGCCATCGCGTGTCCGCCGCCTTGGACGAGCAGATCCCGCGAGGCGTCCAGCATCCGCACGAGATCGAATCCTGCCGCGCTCCGTCCCGACGCACGCGCTTCACTATCGACCACCGACCAGACAATCGCCGGTCGTGACCATTGATCGGCGAGTCTCCCCGCGACGATCCCCACGATTCCGTGGTGCATACTCTCTCCGCCGACGAACAGCACCAGCGGAGCCTGTCCCGACGGGTCGAGTTGCTCGCGAATCTGCTGCTCGGCATCGACCATCGCCTCGCTGGTCAGACGGCGTCGCTCCTCGTTGAGCGAGTCCAGCTCGGCCGCCATCGATTCCGCCTTCCGAGGCTCGCGTTCCACGAGCATGTCCATGGCCAACGAGGCCTCGGCGAGGCGCCCAGCGGCATTGATCTTTGGGGCGAGCTGGAAGCCGATCGTTTCCGTGTCCACAGGACCGCCGCCTCGCCGACCTTTCAGCAGCGCGCGGAGTCCGGGTCGGCTCGTTGTCGCCAACTCTTTCAAGCCCTGATGCACAATCCACCGATTCTCTCCGCGTAGCGGAACGACATCAGCAACCGTCGACATCGCCGCCAGGTCGAGCCAACGCTCATGTTCGACCTCCGGCGCCAACCGCTCGGTCAACGCCCGCGCAAACCGATATGCCAACCCACCGGTCGACAGTTCGGAGAGGGGATGTCCCTTGGGGGCATGTTTGGGCGTGACAATCGCGGTCGCGTTCGGCAGCGAGTCCGCCAGCTCGTGGTGGTCCAGCACCACCACGTCGAGTCCGTGCTGACTTCGCGCGGCCGCAATCTCCTCGAGCGCCGTAATCCCACAATCCGCCGTGATCAGTACCTTCGCTCCGTCGGCAGCGAGCTGTCCCACCGCTGCATCCTGCAATCCATAGCCCTCGCGCTCTCGATGCGGAATGAACGGCCGAGCATCAATACCGACATCCCTCAGCGCCTCCGTGAGGATCGCTGTCCCCGTAATCCCGTCGACATCGTAGTCGCCATAGATCGCCACTGGCTCGCCCCGCTGCGCAGCCTGAGCGATTCGCTCAAGCGCCGAGTCCCAATCGCCCAGCACCGACGGATCGGCCGGTTGGTACCACTCAGGATTGAGAAACTCTTGAGCCGCAGGGACCGTGTCGATCCCACGCTGTCGCAGCAACCGACCAACGAACGAAGGCGCATCCAGACCCTCAATCGGCGGAGCATCGTGAGCCTCGGCGACACGCCAAATGCGTCCCAGCCAGCCATCCGAATGCTCACGCACACCAAACTCCTCGCCACCAGTCGGCCGTCAACCTGGCCCCCAACACCATCATTCCCACGCCCATTCCGTCATACCCACGCGCCAACTCCGTAACTCCTGCCCGCCAAAAGTCCGTCATTCCCGCCCTCCGCGGCGGGAATCTCGCTGCACTCGTCAGAGCCACTCTGCTCCACCGAACGCATCAACGACGTTGCCCCGCTCTGGACTGAGCAAGAAAGCCGCGGAGCGCGGCAGGACTAATCCTCCCAGCGACGGAACACCAGACACGCGTTGTGCCCACCAAACCCCATCGAGTTTGAGATCGCGACCCGCACGTCGCGTTCTCGACTGACATTAGGGGTGTAGTCGAGGTCGCAATCGGGGTCAGGATTTCTCAGATTGATGGTCGGCGGGATCACACCGTGGCGAATCGCCTCGACCGTGGCCAGCGCTTCGACGGCGCCCGCAGCGCCGAGCAAGTGCCCCGTCATCGACTTCGTGGACGAGATCGACAAGCCGTACGCGGCCTCGCCGAAAACGCTCTTGATCGCCATCGTCTCGAACTTGTCGTTCAGCGGCGTCGATGTGCCGTGCGCGTTGACGTAGTCGACCTCCGACGGAGCAATGCCAGCTCGCTCGAGCGCCAACGACATCGCGCGGACGCCGCCGTCGCCGCCCTCGGCCGGCTGCGTGATGTGATACGCGTCCCCGACGGACCCATAGCCGCAGAGCTCGGCGATGATCTCAGCGCCTCGAGCCAGCGCGTGATCGGCCCGCTCCAGGACCATCACCGCGGCGCCCTCGCCCATCACGAACCCATCGCGTTCCGCATCGAAGGGACGCGAGGCCGTCACTGGATCGTCATTGCGCGCCGACAACGCGCGCGCCGAGGCGAAACCCGCCACCGCCATCTCACATAGCGGTGCCTCCGCGCCACCGACCACCATCATGTCCGCCTCGTCACGGATGATCGTTTCCGCTGCCAGACCGAGCGCGTCGGCGGCCGACGAACAGGCAGACATCGGGGCGAGATTCGGTCCGCGAGCCTGCAGCGAAATCGAAACCTGTCCTGAGCCCATGTTGGGCAACATCATCGGCACCGCAAACGGCGACACGCGGTCAGGGCCGCGCGAGTCCATAATCCGAAACTGCTCTTGGGTCGTGGCAATCCCGCCGATTCCCGTGCCAATCATCACGCCGACGCGGTCCGAGCCGTCGAATCCCGATTCGAATCCTGCGCTCACAGCCGCCTCCTGCGCGGCGACGATCGCGAACTGCGAGTACCGATCCATGCGCCGCGCTTCCTTGCGAGGCATGTGCGCGTCCGGCTTCCAGTCGCTCACCTCGGCCGCAAATCTGACCGACAACCGCGACGCGTCGAAAATCGAGATATCTCTGACGCCCGATTGTCCGGCAATCAGAGACTCCCAGGTCTCCTGTGCCGTCGCGCCGACGGCCGTGACCGCGCCCAAGCCCGTCACCACAATGCGCTGCGCAGTGCGCTCGTCCATAGCATCCCCCAAGGTCCCCAAGATCAGTGCACCCTCAGCCTACTCCGTTGACGGGATAAAGGTGCTCAGACCCGCTAGTCAGGGAACGCCTTCTGTGGCCAATCAGCACGGAGGTAGGAAACTACTCGCCAAGCTCCCAGATTCGCGCAAAGTCCACAGTCAACCCCACACACACATCTTCCCCGTCGAGTTCACCAGGTTTCGTTACTTGTTCTGGATCCGAATCTGGCCGGTATATCCAGACAGTCTCCTCCTGTGGATCGACCAGCCAGCCGAGAAGTGTCCCGTACCGAATCCAGCGCTCCATCTTCTCTTGCTGGGAGCGCGAGGAGTCATTCTTCGATCGAACCTCAATGACAAATTCTGGGCAGATTCCCAGCAGGATGCCTTCGGAGTCTTCTTCCCCTTCTTTCACCCGTTCATGGCTGACCCAGGAGGCATCGGGAATCATGATTAGCCGTTCAGACAATCTTGAGGCTCCAGACGGTCCTAAAACATGTCCGTTGCCGGTGGCGCGATTCCACATAACCACGTCTGCGATCAGCTCAGCGCCGAGTTCACTCGTCGCCATCCCTTCGCCCACCATAATCAGCAGCGCTCCATCTTCCGTGGTCTCAAACTTCCACGGAACGTTGTTCTGACACAGCTCGACGAACGCGAGGTCGTTCAACTGCCAGGCAGCCGGCAGGCGAATGCAGATTGGCTCTGAGAGGTAGCCTGGCTCTCCCGGCAGCAGAGAGCGGGCACCAGCACCCTCGGCCAGTGGCGCTGCGACCGGCCGCTCAGGAGTGGAAACCATGGGAACGCCTCGTTCGCGGCCTTAGCCGCCGGCGGCGGCCTGACCGTGGGAGTACCACTCCTCGGTCTCTTCGCCCGGCTCGGGCAGGACCATCCCACCCTCCATCGTCCACTTCGCCGGACCCTCGGTGATGCGACCGCTGAACTCCTCCGACGACACACCAGTGATCTCGCGGAATGCGCCCATCAGGTCGTCAAGCAACTCGGCCTTGACCTCTTCCGAGCGACCGGCACGATTGCCGCCGTCAAGGAAGTACGGCGTTTCCCAGCGGTCGTCGGCCTCGTCGAAGACGACGTGCACGAAGCTGCGCGGCGCGCCGGTGTTTCCACAGTGGATATCGGTGAATGCCTTGGCCACAGCAGCTCGCTGCTCGTACGGGACGGCATCCTTGGGAACTACACAGCGGTAATACGGCATCGGAAACTTCCTCTCTCGAACGCTGACATTGTGCGCATACTAACGCACCAACAACGTGCCCGACCTAGACATCGCGAGCGGAGACGACCAGCTCGTCCACCGTGCAGCCGCTGATCTCCATCCACCGATCACAGATCCGTCGCATTAGGTCCTCACGCACGTCTTGCGACACTCCGCCGACGATGCTGCCCCGAACCAGCGACGTCGTCGACGGTTCCCCACCGCGAAATCCAAAGCCTTGGGGAATGTCCGAGAACGTGACCGGCACGTCATCCGGCGACTCACCAAGGACATCCTTGGTGATCTGCTGCAAGGCCTCAGCGAGCACCGCCCGTGCCTCTTCGCCGATCTGCCCTTCCTGCATCGTGCAGTTGAAACTCACGCGCGACATACCAAATCTCCTTCAGTCTTCACTGTTGCTTCCAAACTCGCTCAAGACTAACCTCCAGCCCCTCACACACATCCTCACCGCTCAGCCGGTCAGGTCGGTCCAGTCGCTCTGTCTCGGCGCCTGGTCGGTAAATCTCGACGACCTCCCGAAACGGATCGATCAACCAGCCCAGACTCACTCCATTCGCCATCCACTCGGTCATCTTCTCGAGCTGTGCCGACAAGGAGTCTGACTTGGACACGATTTCGATGACCAGATCGGGTGCCCCGTGTAGCAGCGCAAACTCGTCCACATCGCGATCCGACCATCGTTCGTCACTGACCCATGCGACATCGGGCATCTTCACGGACGAATCAGCCAGTCTGGCTCCCATTCGAGGCCCGAACACGGTGCCGCTACCTGCTGCATCACTCCATCTGCTCACTTGCCCACCGAGCCTGACACCGCGAGCGCTACTACCGAGACCTTCTGGTGCCACGAACACCAACTCTCTGTCGGCTGTCAACTCGAAATCCCAAGGCTCGTTGATACGCGAGAGCTCAATCAACGCCTCGTCCGTTGGGTCCCATTCGGCAGGAAGCTTCAGCTTCAGATTTGTGGGAAAGGCCAATGCGTCCTGAACGGCTGGGTCAACGGACTCCTCAGGTCTGGTCGGGGCAGTAACCATCTGGCGACTCCTCGTTCATCGCTCCGCAACCAAGACTACCGATCTGCCCTTCCTGCATCGTGCAGTTACCGTGCAGCTAAAGTCGCGCGACATACCCAGTCACCTTCGGCCTTCACTGCTGCTTCCAGACTCGCTCAAGATTCACCTCTAGCCCCTCACAGACATCCTCACCGCTCAGGCGATCAGGTTTGTCAAGCTGTTCAGGTTCGGTCTCTGGTCGGTAGATCACGACAACGTCCTCGAAGGGGTCAATCAGCCAGCCAAGCAAGGCGCCATTCTTGATCCATTGCTCCATCTTCTGCCGCTGCTTTTCCTGGACGTCCGTGACCGACACGATCTCGACGACTAACTCAGGACAACTCTGCGCAAGCGATTCATCCTTGTCTTCGTCCTGAAGGTCCCACCGTTCTGCACTCATCCAGGCGACATCTGGCTCCCGCATTGACGTATCCGGCAATCGAACGCCTGCCTGCGGGCCAAGCACGAAGCCGTCCCCCGACTGCCTGTTCCAGATCGAAACGTCAGTGAGAATCTCTGCACCACGCCGGCTGCTGCCGCGACCCACTGGCGACATGATCACCAACTCCCGTTCCGCCGTCAGTTCAAATCGCCAGCACTCGTTGTTGCGGGCAAGCTCAATCAACGCCTCATCCGTGGGATCCCAACAGGGTGGCAGCCTTAGCTTGATCGAGACCACATGATGAATTGCAGCGGCACTCTCGGGCTCGATCTTCTCTCGCTTGGTTGGTGCTGTGACCATGCTGCGACCTCCTCCATCCAAGACTACCGAACCGCAGGGTTCTCGATCACTGCGGTCCCCCGAGTAGACCCTCCAGACCGCCGCCTAACCCGCCACCGCCACCCATCTGACCGAGGCCGCCCATGTCTCCGCCTCCGGCGCCCATACCGAAACCACCCAGCGACGGTGATTCGACCGGCTCCTCACCGGCCAACGACCTCGACGCCATCGCCAACTGATCGGCGACATCTCCAGCCGTCACACCGATCGTGCCTCGCGTGCGCGCCGCACGATTGCCCGCGTCGCCGTGCAGGTACACGCCCAGCGTTGACGCGTCGAATGGCGACAAGCCTTGCGCCAGCAGCGCGCCGATCGCTCCGCTGAGCACATCGCCCGTGCCTGCAGTCGCCAGGGCCGGCTGCGCAACCTCCGAGACCCGCGCACGGTTGTCCGGCGTCGCCACGACCGTGTTCGCGCCCTTGAGCACGACGTGGCAGTTCCATGCCGCCGCCCGCTCGCGAGCCAGCGTCAGTCGTTGGCCCTGCACCTCGTCGGTTGATAGCCCGGTCAACGTGCCCATCTCGCCCGGATGCGGAGTGACGATCAGTGGCGCAACCGCATTCACCAGCGATGACAAGTCTTCCGCGACCAGGTTGAGTCCGTCGGCGTCGAGCACGATGCCGTTAACCGACGCCGCCTCCTCCGAGATCACGAATCGCCGAACGAAGACGCCACTGTGATCGTGCTGTCCAAACCCGCAGCCCAGGACGACCGAGTCAACGCTCGGCAACTCGTCCCGCACCACTTCCCACGCATCGTGTCCCGAGATGACTCCAGCGTCATACTCGGGTAGCGGCAGCAGCGTCGCTTCAGGAACAGCGCTGATCATGTGTGTCGCGATCGATTGCGGTGTGGCAATCGTGACCAGCCCCGCGCCGGCTCGATACGCTGCCTTCGCCGCCAATACCGCCGCGCCCGGATAACGAGACGACCCCGCGATCACCAGCACCCGGCCAAACGTCCCCTTGTGAGCGTCGGACGCGCGCTCTGGCAGCAGTGCCTTCGCCGCACGACGTTCCAGCACCTCGGTCTGCAGATCTTCGTCCAGACCAGGCGGAATCCCAATCTCGACCTGCTGCACCGATCCTGCCGCCGCCGCTCCGGGCTGCATGTACAGACCCACCTTGGGCGCGTGAAACGTGACCGTCTCATCGGCCGACACCGCGAGCGGATCCAAGCGACCGCTATCCGCGTCGAGCCCGCTCGGCAGATCGACCGCGACCAATTTCGGCTTCACCGTCCGCGATCGCACCGCCGACAGTCGCATCATGACTTCTGCGAGATCGCCCTCGATCGGTCGCGACGTTCCCGTGCCCAGCAAGGCATCGACGATCGCTTCCGCACCCGACAACAGCGCCTCAAGCGCTTCGAAGCCCTCGTCCTCCGCGACCGTCCCGCATGGCACGCCCATCTCGACCGTCTGCGTCCACTGCGCGTCTGAGCGTTCGCGCAATGCGTAGACCCGCACCTGCGCGCCCCACTCGTATAGGTGACGCGCCGCGACCAGGCCGTCGCCGCCGTTGTTGCCGGGACCGACCAGCACCACAATCCGCCGATCCTCCAGCGAACCGAGCTGCATCCAGATCTCCTGCGCCACCGCCAGCCCCGCGTTCTCCATCAGCGTCGCCGTCGATACACCCGCGGCCTCCGCCCGTTCCTCCAGCTCTCGCATCTCCGCCGATGTCAACAGTTTCATCGTTGTCCTCCCCCTATTGGTTGTCCGACCGCGAACGCGCAGACCATGTCTTTCTCATGCGTCAGGCTAATCTCGATCCGCTCGAGCCCCAGTACACGCGCACGCGTTCGCGCGCCACCGTGCAGAATCACCACCGGCTTGCCTCGCGCATTGGCGAGAATCTCAATCTCCTTCCACTTGACCCCGCGCACACCCGTCCCCAGACACTTCATCACCGCTTCCTTGCCCGAGAATCGCACCGCCATCTCCGCCACACGGCCTCCGCAGTAGTCACGCTCTCGATCGGTCAAAATTCGACGCGGAAATCGCTCAGGATGACGCTCCAGCACCTGCCGAAAGCGCTCCATCAGCAGCAAGTCCACGCCACAGGTCAGATCGCCAAACATCTTCAATGATCGTAACAGCACACAGTACGAAGGGAACGGAACCGACCGTCGCAAGGCCCCGGTGCGACGACCCCGCCGCCGGTGTACACGACAACGTCCCCCGCCACGTAAGCAATGGGCCGTGGCTCAGGTTCGTCAGGCTCGGTGTCGCACGACCCAGACTGGACCCCGACGCAACGGTCGCACTGGACGCCGCTCGCCTCCGAATCGTTCCCGCTGATCAGGAGCAGCCCGAAGTCGAGCCCTACGAAAGCGGCTCTGATGCTTGTTCCCAAAGTATACCTGAGGACTCACACGTTCGGGACGTAGAAGACATCTAGGGACAACAATGAGCTACGAACTAGGGCGTGTTCCCATCAGCCAACTGCTTACTCAGAATTCCGTCATTGCCGAGCATGTCGCGGTAATCTCGCTCGCCGAGTTGTTGCACATACACTGGCGCTGAGTGCAACGTCATACCCGCGCCGAAGCGCGGGCATGACGAATATCTCAGCAGGTTTGACGGGAACTCATGGACTAAACGGCCCCATGTGAACACGCCCTAATGTTAGTAACTTAGGATATGTTGGTAGTTGAAGATATGGGAGGCTGTGACACCTAAAGATGTACCTGAGCTCATAGTTTCCATGGTATCCCTCCTCATTGGGGCGTCATGTCAAGGATTGGCTACTTTGGCCCGTTGTTAAGGTCTTGCTCACGCAGGTGAACAATCAAGAAGCCAATTGCGAGCCCTACCCACCCAAGTGCGATCATCGGGACACTCTCATCCCCAAAGAGAAGGAACAGTGCAGCACTTCCAAACATCCCGCCTACAATCGTCTGAGCCGGCAGACTCCGATACCACTGTTTCACGGTCACAATGCGTCGTTTCATTGGACAAAACCTACTGGTGTTAGTCTCGCGACACTAGCATCGGACAAGCGGCTATTCTCGGTACGAAGTGGCAAATGGCCATAGCCGTGAGTATTGACGACCTCAACGCTCAGCATCCCACAGATCAGCGTTGACGTCAGCTGTCAGGTGAGACACGGTAACCTCGCATCCCGATCTCGCGCGATTGATAGGTTCTGTGGATTGTGCAACGTGTGCAGCGCAACACCGATACGAGCTCGCCCAGTGTCGTGATCCTTGTCTGAGCATCGCATACCCTGACGGCATGACAGCCACGATCATCGATGGTGCAGCGATCGCCGCAGGCATCCGAGATGCCTTGACTCGCCAGGTGGACGAGATGATCGGTCGAGGTCTGCTTCCACATCTCGCCGTCCTCCTCGTCGGAGACGACCCAGCCTCCGCCTCCTACGTCCGAGGCAAACAGCGTGCCGGCGAAGAAACCGGAATCAAGGTCGTCATCCATCGGATCGAGCCCGATCCCGATCCGACGCAGCTCGAACGCCGAATTCGCGACCGCATCGACCTCCTCAACGTTGACCCCGACGTGCACGGCATCATCCTCCAACTGCCCGTACCCGACAACGTCGACTCCGACGCCTTGCTCGACCGCATCGACCCACTCAAGGACGTCGACGGACTCCACCCGACCAACCAAGGCCGCATCCTCCAAGGCCGAGAACGCTTCCTGCCCGCAACACCACACGGCGTCCAGCAGCTCCTGGTCCGCAGCGGCGCTGATCCCAGCGGCAAACACGTCGTCATCGTCGGACGCAGCCGACTCGTCGGAATGCCGCTCGCGGCAATGCTCGCTCAGAAGCGACAGGGCGCCAACGCGACCGTGACGGTCTGCCACACCAACACGACTGACTTGCCCGCCATCACCAAGGCTGCTGACATCCTCGTCGCAGCCACCGGCCGACCAAACACGATCACCGCCGACATGGTGCGCAGCGGAGCCACCGTCATCGACGTCGGTGTCAACCGAGTCGACGACCCAACCCGCAAGCGGGGCTATCGACTAGTCGGCGATGTCGCCTACGGCCCCGTGTCCGAGGTCGCGGGAGCAATCACGCCCGTTCCCGGAGGGGTCGGCCCAATGACCGTAGCCATGCTCCTCAACAACGTCACCCGAGCCGCAAGAATCGCCCAATTGCGCTAACCCAAAACAAAAGAGCTCCCCCTCCGGGGACCTGTCGCGAAGCGACTGAGGGGGCCCGCTCGGGAAAGCAACACCGCGCGAAGGAAGCCCCAGCACCAACGACATCCTGACGAACACGTCTCACGCCGCACAACGTCAGTGCAAAGCACAACGAGATCCCCGCGCTACGCGCAGGAATGACGGAGTTGGCGCCGAGCGAAGGAACGACCGAGCTGGAGCCTTGCGCAGGAACGATCGAGTTGGAGGCTTGGGTCGCATGCCCCGCGCCCCAATCCCCATCCCCCGACTTGATCGGGGGTCTGCTCGGGCAGGCCTCCAAGTCCGGTAGGACAATACCGCGTCACCAACCCTTCGCCAAGACCGATGCGTCAGTCGCAATGCAAAAGAGCTCCCCCTCCGGGGGACCTGTCGCAAAGCGACTGAGGGGGCCCGCTCGGGAAAGCAACACCGCGCGAGCCAAGCCCCAGCACCAACGACGTCATGACAAACACGTCTCACCCTGCACGACGTCATTGCGCAGCAAATCGAGATTCCCGCGCACCAACAACGGAGTTGCCCCAGACGACCCCAAATCCCCACCTACGACCGGCGCGGTGTGACCAGCCTCACCAACATGAGCCCACTAAGTAGTACCAGCGCCCCCGCCAGACCGATCAACGGATACTCCCACGGGAACGGACCTGCAACCTCGAACGCCGGTCCCGACCGACGCTGATCCTGCCGACGCTCGATCTCTGCCGTTCGCTCCGCGATATCTTCCTCGCTCCGACTCGACACTTCGGCCTCAGGTTCATCGCCGTCGTCCGACGCTCCGCTCGCCTCTGCCGACCCCTCTTCTTCTTGAACTTCTTCTTCGTCCGATTCCGCCTCGGACTGTGCTTGCGACGACTGCTCGGCCGGTTCGGGCTCCGATTCCTCATCCCCCGCGACCTCAGGCCCGCCGATCACGTCGTCCTCGATCGTCGTCGAGCGATCCGCCTCGGTCTCTCGCGGACCGAGACCGACCGATGCTCGCCACGCGTTGTCCAGCTCGTCTCGGGTGAGGCCGTAGACCTCGCTGAGCGCGCCCTCGACCGTTGCTCCCTCTTTGAACGTGTCAAACAGCACATTCATCTGCTCAACGCCGTACTCGGCGATCAGATACGACACCACCGACGCCGACTGCCCGTAGAAGATGTCGACGAACCCCGGTCGATTGGACGGCGACTCCATGCTCCGCAGCGACAACACGAGGTCGTTATTGATCGCGTACTGCAGCGCTCCGCCTCGACGGTCGAGCCAGTCGCCCTCCGAAATAGTCGCCATACCCTCGTCGAGCCACGCCGGCAGGTCGCCGTAGGGACCTTCCCCAGCCAGCTTCGTCAGGACATGGGTCAACTCGTGACGCACCACCCAGCGCGACGGTTGGTAGATGTGGACGAGGTCGGCCAGGACTCTCGTGCCGCCCGTGATCACCGACTCCTCAAATCGCTCCGACTGAATCCGCTCCACCTCGCGTGCGTCCTCAGTGTTCGCCCAGACGTACACCTTGATCGGAATCAACTCGTCGAGCCCCAGAAACGGCGAGATCTCCTCGAGCGCTTCCACACCTTCACGCAGCATCGTCTCCGCCACACCGCGATCGTCGTACCAGGCAACCTCAAGATCGCCCTCAGTCAGGGACTGCCACTCGAAGCGCGGATCCTCGTATCGCCAAATCTCTGGCTCCGTCTCGATTGTCTCACCAGCGTCCGTGACGAACTCCCAGCGCCACTCGAAATCGGCCCCCGCCGGAATCCAGAGCTGTGCGTCGCGAGTCGGAAACTCCGCGCGCAGGCGAGTCACGTCGCCCGCATCGATTTCAGCCGCCTCCCGAGTCAGCGCGCCCTCAGGCAGGATCGCATAGAGGAACGTCGCCGACTCCACCTCATCGGCATCGGCGACGAGCGCCGTCACCACCACCGAGTCCGGCCACAAGTTCTCAAATCGCGTGCCTTGCACCGACGGACCGTCCGCGCTCGATTGCGCCTCAACACCGTACGGCGCGAACCACGCAACCGCCGCCAGCAACGTCAGTGCCACCACCGAGATCAGACTCCACCGCCTCATGCAGGCACTCCCTGTCGCTGTCCGTTCTCGCCACCCTCACCGATCTGGTGCTGCAAGGACGCCCGCAAGAACGCGTCGATATCGCCATCGAGCACGCGATCCGTGTCTGACGTCTCCCATTGCGTGCGCAAATCCTTCACCATCCGATACGGCTGCAGCACGTAGGAGCGAATCTGATTACCCCAGCCGGCCTCAATGTGCTCGCCGCGGATTGCCAGCCGTTCCTCCTCGCGCTTCTGTTCCTCGAGCATGAGCAACCGAGCCTCGAGCACCCGCATCGCCGACTCTCGATTCCGACGCAGCGACCGCTCATTCTGACAACTGACGACAAAGCCGGTGGGCAAGTGAGTCAGGCGCACAGCGGTCGAGTTCTTTTGGACATTCTGACCACCGTTGCCAGACGCACGGTAGACATCAATCTTGATGTCGTCGTCGTCGATCGCCACCTCCGCCGCGCCCTCGGTTTCGGGCATGATCTCGACCCGCGCAAACGAGGTGTGTCGGGCATGATTCTGGTCAAACGGTGAGATTCGCACGAGTCGGTGGACACCATGCTCAGATCGCAACCAGCCATAGGCGCCGCCGCCCTCTGACGCGCCACGGACCTCCAGCATCGCCGACTTCAACCCCGCCTCCTCACCCTCGACCAGGTCAACCAGATCAACGTCGAAGCCAGATCGCTCCGACCAGCGCTGGTACATCCGCAGCAACATCTCGGTCCAGTCCTGCGAGTCAACGCCGCCCGATCCCGCATAGATGGAGATCACCGCCGACCGATCGTCATACGGACCCGAGAACGCCAACTCGAACGACTGACGCTCGATCTCCTCGCCGATCGCCTCCGCCTCCGCCACGAGGTCCGCGGCCAGCTCGACATCGTCGGCGAGCTCAAGCAGCTCGACCGCGTCATCAACCCGAGCCTCGAGCCCGCGCCAAACCTCAATCGTCCGTTGCCGCGCCGACATCCGCTTCATCGTCGATCGCGCGTGGTCGGCGTCATCCCAAAAGCCCGGCGCGGTCGATGCCGTCTCCAGGCGCGACACCTCTGCCTCAATCGCGGGCAGGTCAAAGACGCTCCAGAATGTCGCGCAATTGGCTCGACAACGCTGCCAACGTGTCGCGTAGTGCATCAACGTCTGCCACGAATCCGCTCCACAACCGTGATCGTCACCGATAGTCAGAAGCGTACTACCGATTCGGCACAATCAGCCCACCCGACGTGCGACGCATACCCTCAGGTGTGGCGACCGTCTCACGAGCACGTCCAGCCGCCGCCGCAACCGGATCGATCGCCCCCTGCTCGGGACGCTGACCGGCTGGCTGTGGAGGTCGCCACGCGGTCGCGGAACCAGGCTGCGGCTGAGGCGGATTGAGCTGCGCCTTTTCCGGATTCGCTTGCCACAATCCGATGAACTCGACCATCGCCATCGGCTCAATCAACCCGGCGGCAAACAGTCGATCGTCGATGAACAGCGCCGGCACCGCACTCACGCCCGACCGCGCTCCGATTTCTGCAAATTCCTCGATCGCGAACACATCCGCCTGCAACTTGGGCGACAACAGCGCCGCAGCGCATGCCGCCAACGCCGCTTGACCGGCCATCGGATCATGTGCCGATCCCAACAGTCGCAACCGAGTCGGTCGACGCAGCTTGCCCAGGGCTCGCTTCATCTGCACCGACGGCTTCGCCTGTCGCGTCGAGGCCAGCACCATCGCCCGGATCATCGCCACCAGCAAATGTCCATTGGGCGCGCCATAGAAGCGCAAAGGACGATTCAGCTCCCCCCGAACGAGCACGCAGGGGACATCCACGATGTCGCGACGCTTCGCCTGTTCGGCCGACTCCTCGTACTCATAGACCGTCAACGAGATATGGTCGGACAGCTCCGCAATCTCCTCGTAGAGCTCCTTCGCCAGAGCGCAATTCGGCTTCTCGGGACGTCCCGGCACCACCACCCGACGCGGGCTCTGGTGGTAGTACTCCAGCTTTAGCGGTCCCTCGATCGCGGCAAACTGTTGACGAATCTGGGCCCGCTCCGAACCTGCCAGCGCCATCGCGACCCTCACTCTCAGGTGACAGACTACTCCGCCACAAAGATCATCGAAACCATCGTGCCAACCTCAGGCGTGTCCGCACGGGGCCGTTCACTCGAGGAGTACCTGTCACACCCACCAGAAGTTCCCGTCACGCCCACCAGAAGTTCCCGCCATACCCGCGCTCCTGAACAATTCGTCATACCCGCGCTCCGCCGGAGACCTTTGCATCATCTCTTTCCTCCCCCTGCAGGAGGAGGTGCCGAAGGCGGAGGGGGTCCTGCTCCGTCAAGCCCTATCTGGTACCTGCGCCAGCAGGACCTCTCAGTCGCTCCGCGACAGCTCCCCCTGCGAGGGGGAGCAAATTAATCAAAGGCCTCCGCTCCGCCGCGGGTATCTCGCTGAGGCCAGCACCATCATCGACGCTGTTGACCCGTCCATGTCAGCACATCGGTATTGCCAAACGGATCGAGATTCCCGCGCTGCGCGCAGGAATGACGGAGGTGGCGGCTTCTGCAAGAGCTTCCAATCGCGGACACGATGGATCGTTCTGAACATTCGGATAGCTCCTCAACGGACATCAACGAGATACGCTCGTCACCAGGGGAGGTTGGACATGAACGCCGCAGCTGAGAGTTACGCGCAGCGAGGACGAAGGTACTTGGCCCAAGCCTCAGAGGAGTTTGCTCGAGAGGATTACGAACAGGCATCCGAGAAGGGATGGGGCGCCGCCTCGCAGTTGATGAAGGCCATCGCCGAAGAGCGAGGCTGGCGTCACGGACACCATCGTCACCTCTACGAGGCGTCCGATCGCTTGGCCCAAGAAGCTGAAGACGCGGAGATTCGAATGCTCTTTCGTGCCGCGCATGATTTACACATCAACTTCTATGAGGGCTACATGCCGGTGCGTGATGTCGCCTTCTCGCTCACCCAAGTGACCCAGCTCGTCGAGCGCGTTGAATCGATCCTCGACAACGGCTCCTAGCCCGCGTCCTGCACGACCCATTCCACCGCCGACCGCAGCTCCGCCTCCGTCACCGCACCCTCGAATGCGTAGCGAATCGTGCTACTCCCATCGACCACGAACACCCACGGCTCCGACGGCAAGCGCCAGGCGACAAACGCCTCAGACTCGACCAGTCGCGACGGCTCGTGCGGGTTCTCAAACACCTCAACGTGGATCCCATCCATCTGCGCCGAGAACTCACGCCAGACAACCTTGACCGCGTCCAGCACCGGCGCGCAGGTACGCGAGTGGCAGAACGCTGGAGTCGCAAACGCGACCACCAGCGGACGATCGTTGGCCAGCGCCTCGGATATCGAGATCGCGTACAGGCCAGGCTCCGGGTCAGAGTCAGACGTCAGGCTCGAGAGCGCGTCCACGTCGTTCCGAGTCCGTGAATCCACCGATGGCGCGCGCTCGCCCACTCGAGGCGCCGCCTGACGCTCGCGGACCGAGAATCGCAACCGCACCGACTCCGCAAGCTCGGCAGAACTCATCTCCAACAGCACGCCCCACAACCCTGCCGATGTGAGTTGCACCGGCACCACATACACCCCCAGACCGATCGGCAAGGCTCGGTCCGAGACGCTCGCGTTGACATGGCCGTGTGCAGAAATGCCAACGCTGGGGTCGTAGGCAATGAATCGCGCGTACTGAACCGACCTCGGCGACTCCCGATCCGCATCCAGCGCAAAGAGCGACACACGCACCGTCGGCGGTTCGTCGTTGACATCAAGTCCGTCAAGGCTGAATGCAATGCGCTTCACACCGACGGCAAGATCCTGCGTAGCCAGAATCGGCAGCCACTCAGCCTCCGGATCGAGCTCCGCGATGTCCCAGGCATCCTCAGTACCGACGCCGTGCGCAATCCGAGACTCATCCTCCTGTGCTGCGTCACCACACGCCGAGGACACCATCGCCAACGCCATCAGGACACCCAACGCACGGCCCAGACTCAGTCGACGTTTTGTCAACGCACTGCCAATACTCCACATAACGAATACACGCTGAACTATTGACATAACAAAACACCATTGTCTCAAAGTATGACACAATGGCATAGGCACGTGATCAATTCAGTAGAGGATGGCAATCATGGCGTTTTCCACCATCAATCGACGGCAAGAGACCTACTTCCTCCACGCACGCGACATCGAACTGCGCAACCACCACTCTCAGCGCATCTACTTCTTCGCCAAGTCGGAGAAGCCCGGCGCGATCGATTCCATCCCCGACGGTTACGAAGTCGTCGAGAATGCCCGCACCGGACTGCCCGTCCTGCGCAAAGTCAAGGCCCATGCCGAAGTCGCTGACTGATCGTTTGGGTACCCGCTCCCGGGAAATCCAGCAAGGCCGAGCGTCAATTCTCACCTGATCGACCCCACCCACGGTCGGCTCGCGTCGTGTTTTCACCGCTGAACTACCCATTCACACCCGACAAACACCGGATCGCGGCCCGATGAAGCTGCTGATTCGCGCTAGCAAGCACTCGGTCACCAGATACGAGGGTGAGCGCCGCGCCTTCCCAGTCCGTCATCTGACCGCCCGCGCCTCGCACAATCGGTACCAGGGCGAGATAGTCCCAGCTCTTCAACGACGCCTCACAGACAAGGTCCACAAACCCCGACGCCAGCAGTCCATACGCGTAACAGTCCGCTCCATAGCGAACTCGCTCCAAGGACGCACTGAGCCCGCTCCACGCTTCATGAGCCGCTCCGACGAACATCTCTGGGGTCGTAGCAAACCCTGTAGCTGTGTGCAGATCGCTCGTTGACGAGGTGTGGATAACGTGTGAGTTGTGTGTAGTCCTGTGGATCACACCTGTCACATCGAGTCCCGCCCAACGCTCACGCAATATCGGTTGGTCAAGTAACCCCAATACGGGCCGACCCTCATTCGCTAGACAAATCAGCGTGCCAAAGGTCGGCAGACCGGAGACGAACGCACCCGTACCGTCGATCGGATCGATGACCCAGACCCATTCCGCGTCCGACTGCTCGTTCCCAAATTCCTCCCCGATGATCCCGTGCTGTGGAAATCGATCCGCAATGCGCTCGCGGATCGCTGTCTCTGCCGCATGGTCGGCCGCGGTCACCGGTGAACCATCACCCTTCCGATCGACCGCAAGGCCACTCCGAAACCAGGGTCGGATCGCCTCGCCCGAGGCATCGGCCAACTCCTCCGCAAAGCGGAGATACATCTCAGCGACAAGCTCACGCGGATCGGGCATGTCCCCAGCGTACCTGCGACAAAGTTCCCCGCCATCGAAGCTGTTGACAACGCACCCTCAGCCAAGCGGAACGAGATTCCCACGACGGAGCGCGGGATTGACGGTGAATGGGCGGGATGACCGCGTTGGACCATGTCTCGACGTTCCCGATTTATCGCGCGAACCTCGCTGGTATGCTGAAGTACTTGCAGAGGCCAGCGCGGCGCGGCCCTTCGAGCTTCCGACCTTGCTCGGCAACGTCACAGACCGCAGCCCAAGCGGAAGGAATCCACCATGTCCAATGACTCAGACGGCGCGAGCCCTGACAACACGCCGACCGGCAAAATCAACGTCGCCATTGTCGGCGTCGGCAACTGCGCTTCATCCCTGGTCCAGGGCGTCACTCACTACCAGAACGCCCAGGACGGCGACGAAATCCCCGGCATCATGCACTCCGTGCTCGGCGGCTATGCCATCTCCGACCTCAACTTCGTCGCCGCCTTCGACATCGACTCCCGCAAAGTCGGCCTCGACCTCTCGGAAGCCATATTCTCCGAGCCCAACAACACCGTGAAGTTCACCGACGTCCCCCACCTCGGCGTCCCCGTCGAGCGCGGGATGACCCACGACGGACTCGGCAAGTACCTGTCCCAAGTGATCGAGAAAGCGCCCGGCTCCACCGTCGACGTCGCCCAGATCCTCAAAGACCGCGATGTCGACGTCGTGATCAACTACCTCCCCGTCGGCTCTGAAGAGGCAACCAAGTGGTACGTCGAGCAGGTGCTCGAGGCCGGCTGCGGCTTCGTCAACTGCATCCCCGTCTTCATCGCCCGCGAGGAATACTGGGCCAACCGCTTCCGACGCGCCGGCTCACCAATCGTCGGCGACGACATCAAATCCCAGGTCGGCGCAACCATTGTCCACCGCGTGCTCTCACGCCTCTTCCGCGACCGCGGCGTCCAGATCGACCGCACCTATCAGCTCAACTTCGGCGGCAACACCGACTTCTACAACATGCTCGAACGAGAGCGTCTCGAGTCCAAGAAGATCAGCAAGACCAACGCCGTCACCTCGCAAATCGAGTACGAGATGCCGTCCGGCGACGTGCACGTCGGACCCTCCGACCACGTGCCCTGGCTCGAGGATCGCAAGTGGTGCCACATCAGGATCGAAGGCACCACCTTCGGCGATGTGCCGCTCAACCTCGAGCTCAAGCTGGAAGTTTGGGACTCACCTAACTCGGCCGGTGTCGTGATCGACGCCGTGCGCTGCGCCAAGCTCGGCCTCGACCGAGGCCTCTCCGGCCCGCTCCTCGCTCCGTCCGCCTACTTCATGAAGTCGCCACCCGAGCAATGGACCGACGACGTCGCTCGAGACGCCGTCGAAACCTTCGCCGACGGTGAGTAACAGCGGCGGATAACCACGGCGAAGAGCTCCAGCATTGGCGCTCCCGCATTGGAGCTCCAAAATTGGAGATTGGTCCATTACCTCCCCCTTGCAGGGGGTGCAGGGGGAGCCGCCGTCTTCTTCTGGTCCCCTCTCCCTCTGGGAGAGGGCTAGGGTGAGGGTCCTCGCGAAAGCGGGAAGGGTGGGTCCCCCAATGCACCCCCTCGCCCTCGGCTACCAAACCCTCGGACACGCCGCCCGCGCGCTCCCGCGACCCATCGCCTACGACACCGCCCGCCGACTGATGACCGCCGTCTACCACGGCTGGCCTCGCGGCAGAGACGCCGCCCAACACAACGCCAATCTCCTCCTGCCCCACGTCGACTGGAACGGCGACGCCGCCTCGCTCGCACGCGCGCAGTTCCAGCGCTACGGCGAGTACCTTGTCGACGCCGTCCGACTTGACGAACTCACTCCCGCTGACTGCTACGAGGCCGTCGGCGGCGACGACTCCCGCTACGCCAATCAGTGGCGCCAACTCGACGAGTGGTACCGTCAACGACCCATCCTCTTCGCGGTCATCCACTTCGGCAACTGGGACGTGCTCGGTGGAGCATTCACCCACCGCGTCGGACCGTCGATGGTGCTCGTCGACGACCTCGGGCATCCTGCCCTGAACCAGGCCATCCAGAGCCAGCGACAACGTCTCGGGATGACTCCGGTCACCGGCCGCAGCGGACTCCGACAGCTCGTCGACCATCTCCGCAACAACGGAACCGCCGCCATCCTCATCGACCGACCACCACGACCAAGCGAACGAACCACCACCGACACACTCTTCAACATCAAGCTGGAACTCCCCAACGAAATCCACAGAATCGCCAAGTCAACCAACGCCAAACTCATTCCCCTCGCCGCCGAACGTCAGGGCCACGACTTCCACTTCCTCCCCCACATCAACCTCAACCACGAGCCAACCAAACCACTCCTCAACGCATTCGAGCAACCAATCAGCAATGCTCCCGACCAGTGGTACCAATTCCGCCAACTTCCGGAGGTAGCAAGCTGAGAATTGCCTCACGACAAGACCCAGCTCGCCGATCACTGAGATCGTGTCGTTCGATCCAATCGACGATGCATCGCACTGATGAATGAGAGCCATTCGATCGCCTCAACTCGCTCGACTGGCAGATCGATCGTGTGCGTATAGACATTTCGGACGCTGAGAGTCAGTCCTAAGTGGAGAAATCGAAATCCGTTGTGGAAGTCGCGATCGGAAGGGAACTCTCGCTGCTCAGCAAACATTAGTAGAGGCTTATCCTCGGAAAAGGTCCTGTTCGCAAGCGCCGACCCGGTGAGATCAGGTCGTTCCGCAAGCCGCGCAACTCGAATATTGAATCCTTCCGCTGCTTTCTGGACTGCTTCTCGGTAGAAGCCGCTGCGAAACAGATCATCCGCGACACTCACCTCTTGGTGGAGATGCTCGATGCCCTGGGAAGAAACCCCGATGTCCTCACCCAAGGCCATTGGAAACCAGTCGTTGCGCTAGTGCTCGGCTCTCTTCCGCACCAGTCGCCCGCATGCGCACCAGCCGGTTCTGTGAGCCGGGTTTGCCTCTCACAGCTACCTTGTCGAATTCGGTGAGGTGTGCAACAAAGTTGGTGTCCAGGTCGCCGTACTGTTCGACCACAGTCCTGATGTGCCGTGAGCCAGTATCGATACCCAACGCAGTTCTCACCCCGCACACCAAGAGGGTGATCTCTCGAACGCGCTCTGCCTTGGAGTGTCCAAGCCGGGCTGAGGGCAAATGAAGTGTCGGCTCCTCCCCGCTCAAGTCGAACAGTTCCCCCGTCGACTCAGGGTCGATACCGAAATACCGAGCCACCGCGTCGGCCCGCATCTGTGGCGACGAATAGCTGGTGTCGACCAGATCATCGCTGGACTCCCTCTCCTGCGCGGCCGTTACCAACCCGTTCGGGTCAGCACCACTTGCCAACTCATGCTCCAGGATTTTCTCAAACGCGATCTCCCGCAAGCGGTGATCAGCGTCACCTATTGAATCGGTCGCAAAGCGTACCCGCTCAACGATCTCCGCAAGTTCTTCTTTGCTCGTCACGGCACTAGCTCCTCAATCAATATCGTAACAGATACGAACACATGTGTGCCTCACCCAAACACCCTCCAACTCCCGACTGATACCGTGAACCCACTCGCGCGCGACCTCGCTCGGTCGATTCGCGGCTGAGCCTTCGGACGATCTGGAAACCTGGAGCGGACCATGAGCAACAACCCGGTTCGACAATTCGCCATGGCGACCGTCGCCAAAGTTCTGGGCTCGCCAATCGCCGCGCGAATGCCCGAGCGCATGACTTTCCGTCTCCTCGAGCGCGCGGTCATGACCGCGACCACCACCGACGCACTCGCCTCCCTGCCCGACGGCATCCACGTGATGCTCGCTGGAGCAGGATGCCCACTCGCCGACATCCGACGCTCCGGCCCTTGCGTTGCAATTCAGGCTGGTAAACACCTCTTCATCGTCGACGCCGGGACCAACGGCGCCCGCAATCTCAGCCGATTCTCCGTCGCCGCGGGCCGAATCGAGGCCGTCTTTCTCACGCATGTGCACTCCGACCACATCGACGGGCTCGGCGAACTCGGCATGTTGCGCTGGGTCAACTCCGCCGCCGAGCAGCCACTGCCCGTCTACGGTCCGCCCGTGATCTCAGAAGTCGTCGAGGGATTCAACCGCGCCTACTCAGCCGACATCGGCTACCGCGTCGACCATCACGGCGCCGATTTCGTCCCCGTCAGCGGCGCCGGACTGCAAGCGTTTCCCTATCCCTTACCAGCCGAAGGCGACCTCCACACCGTCCTCGAGACCTCCGACGGCGTCAAAGTCAGCGCATTCTCCGTCACCCATGACCCGGTCTCCGAGGCGGTTGGTTACCGCTTCGACTACAAGGGTCAATCCGTCGTCCTCAGCGGCGACACCACAAAATCCGCCAACCTCATCCGACACTCCAAAGGCGTCGACTTGCTGGTCCACGAGGCATTGGAGAAGCGCCTCACTGCGCAGATCGCCAGCGCCGCGGAATCCGCCGGCGCCACCCGAGCGGCCAGGATCGTCAACGACATCAACTCGTATCACGCCACACCGCTCGAAGCGGCCGAATCCGCCGCCGAAGCCGGAGTCGGCCAGCTGCTCTACTACCACATCTCGCCAACACTCCTGCTCCCAGCCCTCGAGAGGCTCTTCCTCAAAGGAACCGCCGACGTCTTCAAAGGAAAAATCACCCTAGGAACCGACGGAACCCTCATCTCCCTCCCTAACACCCGCTAACCCACCGAAAGCAGCCACCAACCCGCCGAAAGGACGTCAAACCTAGCGACCCTAGATTCGTCATACCCGCGCCCCGCCGCGGGTATCTCGCCGCTACAGAATCAATCACGACAAGGCCAATTCGTACATAAGGGAGCATCGAGCGTTCTACTTGCAACGAGATTCCCGCGCTCCGCGCAGGAGTAACGGAGGTGTGCATCGCTCAAACGTCTCCCACCGACCGGTCCACTGGCGGTGAACCATCCGCCCGCAATAGTATCGAACGCTACTTCGGACACTCCAAGCGACTGCACGGCATCGCCAACCGCGACCACAAACTTGCCCACGTCTACTTAAATTGTGTCCTCCTCGCAGACATCCACCTCGATACGAAACAGAACAGTCAGACCCTAAGTAATCGCCAGCTCCGTCAACACCTCGCCGACCGCTTGCTCCCAATCCGCCTCCGCGAGACGTCTTGGTGGCGTGTATCGAAGCTGGCTCGCTCCGATTTGGAACTGTCTGGGAACCTTAAGACGACGCTGCGCCGGGCTAAACGAGAGTCCAGACGCAAGACGAATCACCACTGATTCCCCCTCCGACTGGATCGACTCCGCCCCCAGTCTCGACGCTAGCGTGCGCAGTCGCATTGCAGCCAAGAGATTTCGTCCGGGCTGTGGCAGCGGACCGAACCGATCTTCCAGCTCTTGTGCGAACTCGTCGACCGCCTCCGGCGCGTCAAGACTCGCGAGACGTTGATACAACGTCATCCGCAGACCCATATCGTCGACGTATGAATCCGGGAGGTAGCGCGGCAGTGACAGATCTACGCTTACTCGTGTGCCCCGGCGCGGCGACGTTGGTCTCCGACCGTCACGCTTTGATCGCGCCCGCTCGACGGCCTCTGATAACATCTGCGTGAATAGTGTAAACCCGACCGCGCCGATGTGACCGGATTGTTGTGCGCCAAGTAGATTGCCGGCCCCGCGAATCTCGAGGTCGCGCAGAGCGATCTGGAATCCTGCACCGAGTTCATCCGCCTCAATGATCGTCGCCAGTCGACGTTGCGCGACCTCGGAGAGTGAACGGTATGGTTCCGTCATCAGATATGCATACGCCCGCACACTGGATCGCCCCACGCGACCGCGGAGCTGATACATCTGCGCGAGCCCGAGCCGCTCGGCACGGTCTAGTATGATCGTATTGACACGCGGGATGTCTACACCAGACTCAATGATCGTCGAGCAGACCAGCACATCCGCTTCGGCGTGGGTGAATCGCTCCATATGATCTCGAAGTACGTTCGCAGGCATCTGACCATGCGCGACCAAGAATGTCGCTTCTGGAACGAGCTGTTGCAGCTCGACCGCCTCGCGATCAATACTGCGCACTTCGTTGTGTAGGAAGTACACCTGTCCGCCGCGATCGATCTCACGCAGAATCGCCTCTCGGATCACACTGTCGTCGCGCTCCATCACGTACGTATTGATCGGCAGACGTTCTTCTGGCGGTGTGGCGATCGTTGACATGTCACGGATGCCGGTCACTGCTTGATGTAGCGACCGTGGAATCGGCGTCGCCGACAATGTTAGTACATCGACCTCTTGTCGGAGTCGCTTCAGACGTTCTTTGTGATCGACGCCGAAGCGTTGCTCTTCGTCGATTACTAACAACCCTAAACTCTTGAACCCGATGTCCCGCTGTAACAGTCGGTGCGTACCGATCACGATGTCCACCGAACCAGTCTTGAGGCCATCGACGGTAACCTGTTGTTCGGCCGACGTTCGTAGCCGCGACAGCAATCCAATTCGTACGTGCATCGCCGCCAGACGTTCGCGGAATGTCTCGAAATGTTGCTGCGCGAGCACCGTCGTTGGGACGAGCACCGCGACCTGATGTCCGGACATCACTGCTTTGAACGCGGCGCGGATCGCGACCTCCGTTTTGCCATAGCCGACGTCGCCGACGATCAGCCGATCCATCGGTTTGGGCGCCTCCTGATCGCTGCGCACTTCTTCAATCGCGCGATGCTGATCGAGCGTCTCAACGTAGGGGAACGACGCCTCAAGCTCGATCTGCCACGGTGTGTCCGTATCGATTGCGATGCCGGGCTCCGTCTCCCGAGCCGCGTGCAGCTCGAGCAGATCGTCCGCGATCTCGGCGACGGCCTTCCTGACTCGTGACTTGGCCCGCTGCCATTGGCTGCCGCCGAGTCGTGTCAACTTCGGCGGAGAATCGGATGGACCGACGTACGGCTGGACCCGGTCGAGCTTGTCGGTCGGCACAAGGAGACGGTCACCTTGGGCGAAGCGCACGTCGAGGTACTCATCCTCTCGATCGCCGAGCTTCTCTCGAACCACTCCGTGGAAGCGACCGATGCCACTGTCGATATGGACGACGAAGTCGCCCGCTTTGAGCGTCTCGAGCAGATGCGGTTCCGACTTCGGTGCGGCTCTCGTCTTCAGCGGCCGACGTTGGCGCTGACGCTCGAATCCGAAGATCTCGGTGTCGCTGATCAAGGTCACCAGACGCTCGCCGGAGTGCGGATCATCGAGCTGCCAGCCTTCTCCGACGATGGCCCGACCCACCGATATCACCCCTGAAGCAGGTGGCGACTCCGCTTCCAATCGGGTCAGCGGCAGCCCAAGATCGTGCATGAGCTCGGACAGGCGCGCCTCCTGCAGCGAAACGAGAACACGTGCGCCCACGTCCGCCGTTCCTCGCAACGACTCAAAGAGCTGATTCAGCTTCCCAGCCATCCGAGGCGTTGAGCGGAACGGCAGTCGTCCGTCGCCGCTCTGCAGTCGGGATAGCGAGCGCACCTGCTGAGATGCCTGGTCGAGATCATGCTCGAGCTCCGCACTCGACAGTCGGGGATGCGGGAGACCGAAGGGCACCCGACCGCCTCGTTCGAGCTCACCCTTTGCATGCTGGGCACGCTCGTCCTGGTCCTCGGCTCGGGCGACGATGTCGTGTCGTTCATCGATGAGAATCAGCGCGTCGTTGGGCAAGTGCTCGAAAATCGTGCTTGGTGCGAGGAACTGCGTCCAGAAATCGGGCCGCACTGGCGAGCCACCGCTGCGGAGATGTTCGAGATCGAGCTTCAGGATTTCCGCTTCAGCGGTCAGCTCAACCTCATTAGCGTCATCGCCATCCGCCGAAACAGACGCGAGGAGCACGTCGATCCGTGGCTGTGACGCTGATCCCGCGATCCATTCTCGGGATGGTCGGAGCTCCACCCCACCGATGGCACTGGTTGAACGCTGGCTGTGTGGGTCGAAACAGCGAATGGCCTCGATCTCATCGCCGAAGAGCTCAAGTCGCACCGGCGCCTCATCCGCGGGCGGCCAGAAATCGACAATCCCGCCCCGCACCGCGAACGATGACGGCTCGACCACGATTCGCTGACGGTCGTATCCATGCTCATCAAGCGAGCGCACGATGTCGATCAGTCGAACGCTCTCGCCCTTGCGAATCGTCAGAGTCGCCGACGTCGGCGCAACGGTGCGCTGCGCGGCAGCGTCGATGTCGCAGATGACGATCGGCGAGTGGTTGCGCAACGATGTAATCGTCGACAGCCGTGCCTCGATCACATCTGCAGCGGGCTGCTGCCGATCGTAGGGTGTGGTGTCGCGCGCGGGAAACTGTCGGAGCCGTTCACGGTCGGTCTTGCCGAGCCATAGCGGCAGCGCGTCGACCAAGTCGGCCGCGTTCGCGGGGGTCGCCGTGAGGACCAAAACTGGACCGCGATGTCGGGCGGCCAGCGCCGCGATCACTGCGGGTTTGGCGGAGTCCGGCAGGCCCAGCGAGGCCTGCGCGTCAAACGGCTCAATCGCCGAGAGCACGGCAGGACCCAACCCGGCGAGGAGGCCGGGCGGAGTGTCGTGCGACATGTCGCGCGGGTCGATGGCGCTCACGCGCACAATCTCCATCCGCTGACTGCGTCACTCCAGCTTACGTGAAGCGGCCGCGATTGGCAGATGATCTCGTCTTGGAGGTCAGTCGACCCCCGCTAGCTGTTCGTGTTGGGCACCAGCCGATGCGGTCCGATGAACCCGACGTGGACGTGGCCCGTCCGACCCTTGGTGTCGTCAAGAAAGTACAAGCGGGGAATGTGTTGACCACCACCCTCGGAGATCTTCAGGTGCGCTTCCATGTGTTTGTAGCCCTGCGGCTCGACCTCACGACTCACGTTGAATCGACGCAACTTCCACAGCTTGGCGCTGTTCCGTACCGTTTCAGACTCTTTCATCGCCAACTTCTTCTCCGAGGCGTACCAAGTGGACGGGTGATGACTGCGTTCGCACCATACCCAGAAATCACCGGTAAAATGCTCAGCTTCCTCGGCATACGCCTGTAACGCCTCCAGACCTCGCAGAATCTCCCGCGCCCAATCGCCTGACTTCTCGTCCGCTTCCATCGCCTCAATCTCCTTTGGCGCAGCATCGTGAATTTGCACTCGATCCAACTGTTCACGCGCCATCTCAATCACGCCACTGATGGTGAGCTTCGTATCAGGTTCGATACCCAGCTCCTCGAGCTCCTCCAGCGTTGCAGTCGCGCGCTCAGTCAGAACAGCCTGATACGACTCATTCCTCAGCGAGAGCTTATGATTCTCTTCCTTCACATCGCTCAGTGAGTCCTGTAGTTCAGCAACTTGTCGTTGTAGCTCGGCCAGCGTGTCGTTGTGCTCGCTAGTGGCGGCAGACAGTTCCGACTTCGCCGTCTCAAGTTCTGCCTCGAGCCGCTCCACCGACTCCGTTGCTGCCCGATGCTCGGTCTGCGCGACCTCCAGCTCCCGCTCGAGCTCGGCGACTCGGGCGACCTGTTCGGAGTCGTCGGTACCTGCAGGACGTCCTGCGAAGCTGAGGATTCGCTCACCGAGGTCGCGCAACGCCTCCGCCGACGCTCGGACGTCGGCGCGGATCTTGTCATCGTCGGTGGCGTCGAGGTAGTCGATCAGCCGTCGGGCGGACGGATACAGCATCCATCCGATCGCCGCTGTGGCTAATGCTTCGAGCGCGTCGGCGCTCCGTTCGCTACTCCGTCTCGACATGGTCACCACTCTCCGCTCGCACGGGATTGCGATTGTACTCATTCATGGCCGACTCCACACCATGCTCGAGCATGTGAACCACCGCTTGTGCGGTGCGCCGCTCCGCCTCATGCAGCAGCGGACGTTCGGTCGTGGTTGGATTGCTGAGCAGCCAGTCGGCGACATCGTCCGGGTGATGTGACGGCTTGCCATCGACCACCGGTCGTCCCACACCGATGCGGATGCGGGGAAAATCGAGCTCGCCGATGATGCCCTTGATCGAGCGCATACCACGCTGCCCGGCGTCGGAACCCGAGGGTCGGATGCGAATCCGACCGGGCTCGAGGTCCATCTCATCGACCAGCAGGATGAGGTCGGACGGCTCGGCGCGGTACTTGTCGAGCAACGATTGCACCGCCTTCCCCGACTCGTTCATGAAGGTCCGCGGGATCATCACGGCGACAGGTCCATGCGGGGTCTCGGCATGGGAAACGCGGTAACGGGGCTCACGCTCGAGCTGCGGCAGGCCCAGGACTCTGCGGACATGCTCGGCCGCGCGCACGCCGGCATTGTGTCGGTGCTGTGCGAAGTCGGGGCCAGGATTGCCCAGACCGACGATCAGTCGACACCCAGCAAGAGGCTGCAATCCACGACGTCGGAGCTTGGGAAGTCGGGCCATAGGGTCAAGTGTCGCATACGAATGCAACATCGACACAGGCGCCAGAGAGCGCCGTATCCTATGTCAAACAGGCGAGGTATGCGATGACAATCCCTGACTTTCCTGAGATGCGCAGGAAGCTTCTGATCGTCTTGGCGTCCCATCCCGACGGGTTGTCGACGCGGAACGCCTATCCACTGATGACGAATTCATTCCCCGACCTGACAACGGAAGATCTCCAGCGGGAAACGGACAACGGCGAAAACTACTGGAACAACAGGATTCGGTGGACCCGGAACGATCTCCTTAAGGAGGGTCTGCTCGACAACTCGCAGCATGGCATATGGAAACTCACTCCCCAAGGATTCGAGTTGGCGGCACGACTCACACAACGTAAGGGAGAGCTGCAAACGCCTCCCACGGTCGAACCACAACCCGAGTCGTCCTCCAACGAGGCCGCTCAGAAGATGTTGATCGCGCTACTCCACGAGATGTCAAACGCCGAGCTGCCCTGGACCATGAACCGCCTCGACGACGGCTCCGTGACGCTCAGCTACGACGGTCGACTGCGCGTCATCCTGCGACCGTGATTGGACTGTTGCCATGACCATCCCTCCAGAGGCCGAAATCCAAGACGCCGTGCTCAAAGTCTTGCTGGCCAACGGCGGTCGATCCAAACCGCGGGACGTCGTCCTTGCCGTCACCCAAGAGCTCCGACACCGACTGACCGACGACGACCTGGCATTGCAGCGCCGAGATGGATCGCCACTCTGGGAGAATCACGTCCACTGGGCACGGCTACACCTCGCCCAAGACGGATTCATTGACAGGTCGGAACGAGGCGTCTGGGCGCTGACCCCAGCCGGTGAGCGTCGCGCACAAGCCCTACCGAGCCTCGAAGCATCAGCCCCACCGCAGTCGACGGAGCCGGTGGAGTCATCGCCGACATCGCCAAACCAGGTCGTGCAGACGATGCTGCTCGCCCTCCTGCAAGAGGTCACCAACGCTGAGCTGCCCTGGACCGTCGAACACCTCGACGACGGATCCGTCGCCCTGAGCTACGACGGCCGCCTCCGAGTGATCCTGCGACCCTAAGCGGAACGGACCGTTTCATGGTGATGCCAACACGGTCGGAGATTCATCCTGTGCTCCTGGATATCTTGCGGACGTCCGGGCCAATACGAGCGAAGCAAGCCACTGAAGCCGTCACGCTCGCTTTCCGTGACCAGTTGACAGACGAGGATCTTGCCCGTCTCCAGAAGGATGGCAGGTCCTCTCTCTGGCGTAATCGAGTCGCCTGGGCCCGTCAGGATCTGGCGATGACGGGCCTCATCGACGGTTCAGAACGGGGCGTCTGGAAGCTGACCCCAGCCGGAGAGCGTCGCGCACAAGCCGGATCGAGCCTCGAACCACAAGTCCCACCGCAGTCGACGGAGCCGGTGGAGTCTTCGCCGACATCGCCGAACCAGGTCGTGCAGACGATGCTGCTCGCTCTCCTGCAAGAGGTCACCAACGCCGAGCTGCCCTGGACCGTCGAACACCTCGACGACGGATCCGTCGCCCTGAGCTACGACGGCCGCCTCCGAGTGATCCTGCGACCGTAACGGTCGGGGTGTCGCCGCTTAACGCTCGACGAGTGGAAAGGCTCCCGGCTCTGGCCAAATGCGTTTGGCTATCTCAGCCAAGCGCTCACCCCTATCGATAATGTCATACTCATCCCACGCTGCAAGGCGAGAGTTTCGCTGCAACTCCTTGTTGAGTTGCAACACTGAACTATCGAGAGCCTTCCGCTTGTTCTCCCACGACCGATTGGACAGCTTCGAGTTCAAGTTCTTGGTCACCAGCGTGAGATTGCCTAAGCAGTGCATCAAGTGGTCACGAAACTCGCTCGGCTGTTGCTCACCGACCGCCGGATGAGGGTGCATGGGCAGAGGCCAGTCTTGCTCCGGGGCCGACCACGACTGTGGCAGCACATGCTCGATTGTGAGGTGTCCAGGCACGCCTTGCTCAGAGAGCAACGGATCGCGAAGCTCCAATTCGATCGCTTCCAGGAGCATACGCACCCTCGCTCGATTCAACCGATCGTAGATGGCCACGCCGTTCTCTAGCGCCATCGTCAACTCCGCGTCGGTGGGCCAGCGCATCCTTTCACGTGGCTCAAGGAAAACGTTGATGAACTCCTCCATTTCGTCGGTGATCGTCTCGCCGCCGAACGACGGGAGGGCGCCCAGTAAGTCCAGTGCGAATCTCAGTAGGTCTTGTCCGCCGCCCCTCGTAGTCATATCGCAGAACATCCGACGCGCAAAGTAGCTTTCCAGCACTCGAGCGGCAGCCTCCAACTCCAATGGAGGAATATCTGCAGAGGCGAGCCACAACAGAACAGCCCGAAACGGACCAACCGGCAACACACGCCACCTGCGGAGAAACACACCCCATGGAGCGTTATCGTCCAGAGTGGTCAGTTCCTTGTACACCGAACCGACCCGGAGGAAGTCATGGATCACGCCAGCGATCGATTTCTCACCGTCACCGTCTTTCTCGGCGTAGCTGCGAAACGCTAAGAAGATGTCTCGTGGCGATCGAGTCCCGACATTTTTCGCGGTCCGCATCATCGTGTAATCGATGAGCAGATTGTCGATCCGACTCCGCCGATTGCGTCCAAGCCCCTCTTCCACCTGCCACTCGTCGGAGTCGAATTGCTCGAGGAGCGATTTCGCGTTTGTGTCGGGGAACCTGTTCATCAGGAAGTTCTTGCTCAAGTCCCAGGCGCGGAGCGGCGTGCCTCGAGCATTGAGCGTTTCGAAGATGCGGTTTGCATCGTCGGAGGAACCGACTTCGATCGCTATCACTTCCAGTCCGGTGTCCAGCACCTGTAGTAGTGCTGTCTCCCGTCGTTCAATCGCATCGCCGTCGACCGGTTCGGCGAGCCACTCACGAACCCGATCCCTGAAGTATGCATGAGCATCGCCGATCTTCGTCCCACGAACGCGACTACCATCTAAGTCGGAACTCATCGCGTAGTTGAACGCCTCGCGATCGTGGAACGTCGGAACAATCTTCAGTCGGTGTCGCTCGTTGCCTTCCCAGAACGTGCGATCGTTCTCAATCATCTTCTCCAGAAATCGCGCGACTCGTGAATTGCGTGCTTCCAGTTCCTCTTGGGCCGCGTCGAGCAACAATTGCAGCGTGGTCAGCCGCTGTTGCCCATCGATCACGGCCCATCGTGTCGGTTCAGAGGCGTTGGCAGGAAGGTCCTGGAGGACGACGGCGCCGAGAAAGTGAGGGCGAACCGTCGGATTTGCTTCCGTCAGGAGCTGTTCTTCGAACTCTTCGACCCGTTCCCGCACATCGATCCAAAGCGGCTCCCACTGGTCGTCCTCTCGCCAGGTGTATCGACGCTGGTAGTCAGGGATTTCGTATTGAACAACACTCTTGAAGAGTTTGCCCAATGTCATGTTCTGTGAGTTCACGTCGACCTCCTGCCGCGGTGCACTGAGTATCCTCGGGCACCCCGGGGTCTGTCAACGACCACGAACTCCAGACGTTCGCCATCGCGAACGCATCATCGAAGGTGCGGCGTGGGCTGTTAGCCGTTCTCGGGAGCGTACTTTTCTCCGAGTGCGGTTTCCCAGCGGAGGTAGTGCTGCATGTCGGCGTAGCCTCGTTGCGGGCCGAAGGCGAGGATGTCGTTGGGCGCCGAGCGCACGCCGGTGAGACCGTACTCAATCGGTAGTCCCGCCTGCTCGTACTCGATCATCCCACCTGCCACCGCCGAGACATCGTCGTAGCCTCGCTGGAGCAACGTGTGCGCGGCAATGAGCGATTGCTCGCCCGATTCGCACACCGTGCCGATCGGCGTTGACCGATCTGGCGCCCGATCCTCGATATCACGCTCGAGCCGAGCTCGCGGCGTCCAATGCGCGCCGGGCGGATGTGCTCCCGAGAACTCCTGGCTCGTGCCCACATGAAGCACGACAGCGTTTGGTGAAGCAAACATGTCAGAAGGTGCAATCGTGGCGACGACAGCTTGCGCCTCGGCCAACAGGGCTGGTGTATTCATCGGCCGACCTGCCTCGAGGGCGCGCCCAGCCGAGGTCCACGCGCCAACGCCGCCGTCGAGCGCGTAGACGTGCGGATGTCCCATCTGTCGATACCACGACGCGGTCAACGCGGCACGCGCGATGCCGTCGCAGGCGAACACGATCGGCGCGCCGTGCACGACCGCGACATCGTCAGAACGCTGGACGGCCTGCCCGCCAGGGAACCAGCGGAAGCCAGGAATGTGCCCCGCGCCATACTCAGCATCGGTGCGGACATCAATGAAGTACACGCTCTCGGACCCGCTGCGCTCAAGAAGTACGTCGAGCTCGCTCACGCCGATCAACTGAACCCCGTCCTCGTAAGCACAACGTCGGGCGTAGTGGTCGGCAGCGGCTTGACCCTCGGCGGTGACGGTCGGCAGCGCGTCGCGGTCGGCGCCGAACTCGAGCTCATGTCCAGCCAACATCCAGCCAGCGGTGCCGTTCTTCAGGCCGACGACCTCACGGTCAAGCGACATGCGCTGCAGCACCCGCGTCCCGATAATGCTGCGGGTCCGACCAGCGCAGTTGACGACGACGGTGGCATCATCTGGGACATCGGCGAGGACGTCGGTGATGCGAAGAGCGAGCTCACCGCCAGGCATGCTCCGTCCGCCGGGGATGCAGGCGCGCCGATACTCCTCAGGCGTGCGCGTGTCGAGAATGACCAGTTCGTCGCGCTCGATGCGCTCGTGCAGCTCGTCGGCATCGATTTCAGGGACGTGGTGGACGACCTCCACGCGCTCGCCGAAATCCTTCGAGGGCACATTCACGCCCCACTCGGTCGGGAGGTCGAGGAAGGCCCAGCGATTGGTCCCACCAGATAGCGTCGCGACATCGGTGTAGCCCATCGCCTCAGCGGTCGCGGCGGCGAAATGGACGAGCTGCTCATCCTCATCGCACAGCACGATCGGCGTGTCCGGGTGCGGCACCGCCCCAGCCAAGTCAAACTCCAGCATGCGTCGAGGAATCAGGCTCCCCCCAACAATGTGCGAGGCGTTGTACTCGGGAGGGTCGCGAACATCAATCAGGGCGACGGGCGCGTCATCGGCGAGTCGCTGTTGGAGGTCGTGGGGAGTGATTGGAGTGGGCATGGTCTCGTGAGGATAACCGCGGGGTGTACCGCCGTGCGATCAACCCGGCTACCATCGTCCTCATGACGATGCGCTACAGCGACGAGGAACTGCGGGATCGGCTTACTGCTGGAGAAGATAGCGACTGGGAGTTCAAGCAGGTCAGGTTTCGCGGCGATCATGTGATCCGCAACCAACGAGACACCTGGGCCGAGGAAATGGTCGCCTTCGCCAATTCGTCCGGCGGCTGCCTGCTTCTCGGCGTAACTGACGATGGGAAACCCCAGGGCCTCTCGCCCAAGCAGCTCAATGAGCTAGAGCTCATGATCGTGGAACTATGTCGCGACAGTATCACGCCCCCGATTATCCCATTGACCCATAAGTGCACCATCGACGGCCACCGTTGTTTGCTTGTTGAGATTGAATCGGGCTATGCACTGCACGAGCATAAGGGGCAGAGTTTTATTCGGGTCGGTAGCTCTAAGCGTTTGATGAATTCAGAGCAACGAATACGATTGACCTTGCGTCGGGGTCAGGCACAGCGCCTGAGCTTTGACGAGTCTCCTGTTGCAAACACAGGATTCGCAACGCTCCATGAGCACCTCTGGAAGCCACTACTCAGCGCCGACCAGCATGCCGAACCAGCCGTCGGCCTGGAAAAGCTCGCCCTCCTCACCGATGATGAGCACGGCACCCGTCGTGCATCTGTTGCTGGAGTCTTGTTGTGCACCGATCATCCTGAAGATCTGCTCCAGCAAGCGGTCATCACTGCAACCTCGTATCGCGGTGGCGACGAATCCACTGGCCAATTGGATGCCCGAACCATCACCGGGCCGCTCAACCAACAGGTAGCTGACGCAGTAGCCTTCGTCCGGCGTAACATGCGTGTCGGAGCAATCAAAGACCCAGCCAGGCTCGAGGTACCTGAGTACAGCATGCAAGCAGTCTTTGAAGGTCTGGTTAACGCGGTCGCGCACCGAGACTATATGTTACGTGGAATGCGGATTCGGCTTCGCATGTTTAGCGATCGGTTGGAAATCTGCTCTCCAGGTGCCCTGCCGAACGGCATGACCATTGAACAGATGGCCTCGCTCCAGGCCACTCGGAATGTCGCGGTGACATCAAATCTGAGCCGGATGCCAGTCGCCAGTGTCGAAGGATCTGAGGAGCGCCGCTACTTCATGGAGACGCGCGGGGATGGCGTCATGCGGATCCAACGGGCGACCCAAGCGTTGACCGGACGCATGCCTCGCTTTGAAGTAATCAACGATGTAGAACTGCGCTTGACCATTCCTGCGGCCACGCCTGCCTCCGACTCTTTTCGGACGCATGTCCACGTTCGGAGCGACCGCGGACCGGTGATCGGCGCAGATGTGCTAGTGTTGTTTCCGAATGGCACCTATCGCCAGGCCGTGACCGACCAGCTTGGGGACGCCGCGATCGAGTTGTACACGGGAAACCTACCGATGACCGTATATGTCGCGGCGCCGGAACTAGCAGGGGGACTTGTGCGAGCGTGGATCCCTTCGGAAACGGAGCTCGTGATCGAACTCACTCCGCTTCCTGGCGGCGGTTCAGTGATCATTCCAGAAGGACGTGGCTCGATACCGATGCTCAAAGGTAATCTGAACCCGATCTTGGACAACTTAGACAGAACCTACCTGTATGCAAGCAATGTCGCGATCAATGAGGGGCAAGCGCAGCCTGTCACCTTTCGACCGGGCGACGAGGAACTCTCGCTTGTCGATTCAGCAGGCAACCGCTGTTACCTTCGTATCCTTGCGATTGCAGGCAACTCGTCACTAGTTGAGTATCGCCCTGATTAACGCCGGATGGCTCCTCCCACGGCTCGCAGCCCTGACGCCTTCCGCAGAGCATTCGCCGCTCTCTCGAAGCTGGGGAAGGTGGGGATTCCCTCTTCTTGCAGCCTGAGGCGGGCGGTGCGGGCGGCTTCTTCCTGATGACTCGGGTGCAATGCGGCGAGGAACGGCTTGTCCGACTCTGACATGAACTTCTTCAGTGAGGTGATCAGGCGGTCGAACTCTTCCGGTTTGTCCTGCCAGCGGCGAGCCATGAAGGTGGCCGAGAGCTCCATGCCAACCGCGTCGATGTTCTCGTCCTCGTTGAGGATGTCGAAAATCGTGTCGAGATGCTTAGGATCCTGGCCGATCGTGCCAGCGGCGTCGAGCGGATTGCGATAGCTGCCGCCGATGATGTTGAAGAACTCCGAGAGCTGCGCGTAGCTACCTTCGGACAGCGTCGGGACTTTCCAGCCCTCTTTCTCGAAGGCATCGGTCAGGACGACCGACTGTCCGCCGGTCATGGCGACCAGGCCCAGGCGGTTGCCCTGGGTGCGCTTGGTCAGCAAGGTGGCCTTCACCACGTCGATCATCTCGTCGAGGTTATGTACCGCGACCGCACCGACCTGCTTGATCATCGATTCCCAGATCGCCTGGTCGCTGGCCAGCGAGGCGGTGTGCGAGCGAATGGCGCGTCCGCCGCCCTCGGTCTGCCCGCCCTTCCAGATGATCACGGGCTTCTTCGCGGCAACTTCGCGCAGGGTCTTGAACAGGCGGCGACCGTCACGCGCGCCCTCGATGTACATGCCGATCACTTCGGTCTGCGGGTCATCGGCCATGTATTCGAGATAGTCGGCGGCCTCGAGGATGATCCCGTTGCCGAAGCTGACCAGGGTCGAGCAGTAGAGTCCGTGCGCGGCGCCGGTGAGCGAGAAGTTCATCCCGTGGGTACCAGACTGCGAGACGAAACCGATGTTGCCCTGGACGCCCTCCGGCTGGTCGCGATTGAATCGCACACCGAGTCCGGGCACGTGCAGGCCCATGCAGTTGGGACCGATCAGCGCGAGTCCGGCCGGGTCGGCGATGTCGAAGACCTTCTGCTGCAGTTCGACGCCGATGTCCTCGCCAGTCTCGGCAAAGCCCGACGTGAACAACGTGACTCCGCCAACATCGGCGTCGACGCAGCCCTGGACGATGAAGGGCGCCACCTGTCGAGGCACGGCGCAGACGGCGAAGTCGACCTTCTCAGGAATGTCGGTCAGCGACTTGTAGTTGGGAATGCCCAGCTCTTCAATGCCGGGAATCTCGTTCTCGTCGACCTGGACGCTGTACAGCGGTCCAACGAACGGCTTGAGCGAGCGCAGCCAGTTGTAGCCACTGGCTTTCTTGTCGCCAATGACGGCGACCACCTTGGGAGCAAGCGCGCGAGTCAGGCGTTCACGTGTTACGGCCATCGGAGTTCTCCTAGATTCCTCGCTCCCCCTCGCAGGGGAGTTGCCAATCGACTGCTTTGATCCCCCTGCGAGGGGAGCGAACTGTTGCTAAGACTCCGATGTCAGCAGAATCCTCGCATCGACCGCGACCGCGCCGTCGGGTCGGGCGAAGACGGGGTTGAGGTCGAGCTCTGCGATCTCGGGGTTCGCTTCGGCGAACTCGGAGAGTTGCAGCAACATCGACTCGATTGCATCAAGGTTGGCTGCCGGCGTGCCGCGGAACCCTTCCAGCACTGGGAAGCCCTGGATCTCGCGGACCATTTCGGAGGCGTCGCGCGGTTCCAGCGGGACGATGCGGAAGGCGACGTCCTTGAGCACCTCGACGAAGACACCGCCGAGGCCGAACATCAGCACCGGCCCGAACTGCTGGTCCTGGGTGATGCCCAGGATGACTTCGGCGCCGGCCTCGGCCATGGGTTGGACGGAGACGCCCTGCACGTCGGCGTTGGGCGCGGCGGCGGTGACGCGCTCGTGGATGCGCTGACAGGCGGCGCGCAGCGCGTCCTCATCTGCAACTCCGAGCTCGACGCCACCCACGTCAGTTTTGTGGGTGATCGTGTCGGAGACCACTTTGAGAGCGACCGGATAGCCGAGCTCGGTCGCGTGCAATGCGGCTTCGTCGATGCTCGTGGCGAGACGAGTTTCGGTCACATTCACACCCGCGTCGGCGAGCATTTGCTTGGCTTCGACTTCGGAAAGGAGGGTGCGACCCTCGGCGCGTGCTTGGGCGATGAGATCAGCAGACATAGGCAACTTCCTGGCTGCGTCTGGCGGTTCTTCGAATTCTACACGCCCCGTTGAAACACCCGAGAGCGGGGCGATCGCCGCCGTCGGTGGCTGCGGTGGCTGCTATTGTGTATGCAGTTTCGCCGTTGAGCGATTCAGTGCAGCTGCGGAGGTACGCGCCATGGCCGAAGGTGACCCGTTCGAGGGCTGGCTGGACATCGTCGAGGCTGCGCGCGAGCTCAACATCCACCCACAGTCGATGCGGCGGCTGATCAAGCAGCAGCGCGTCCCGGCGAAAATCTACGGCGGCAAGTACCTGATCGAACGAGATCAGCTGCTGATGTTCAAGTCAAACTACGACCCCCGACCAGGCCGCAAGAGGTCGCCGCGGCTGCTGTAGGGCAGGTTCAGGGGAACAACGCGCCGCGATTGCACAACTAAGTAGTGAGCGGTCGTTGAAGACACCCGCGCTCAAACCGGAGTCGCGCCCGTGAATCGCCGACACATGCTGTCGTGGACATCACGACATTCCATGTGATCGGATTCTGAGCGAAGTACTCGGTGGGGAGATCGAGGATCACGCAATCGCGGAAATGGACGTACAACTCAAAGACTCAGCAGGACACTCATTGATCAGTTCAGTGAATGTCGGAGTGGTGGGTCGGAGTGGTAGGTCGGCCGCCGGAAGGGAAGATCGACGAGGTCCGGATGCTCCTTGGACTCAATGGTGTGAGCGTCATCACGAGTCAGTGGATGTTCCTCATACCGAAGCCGAGCGAGACTACCGATCTGCCGATTGGCCAGGTAGCGATCCTCCGTGTTCGCCGATCGGTGACCGGACTTGGCAATATGGCACAGCGTTTCCGCCACCCTCACAGAGCGGCTGTCGCTGGTGTAAAGCGTCGCACGCTGGCGGTCTCCGCCCCGAGACGGATTACGAACTGCAGGCGGCATGGATGTGGAATGCCTGCCCCGGGTGGCACTCAGGCTGTGCGAGTCACGACCCATGGTGGAGGGAAGATTCGAACAGAGAAGACTGGTGGCATCCTTGGATGGACGCAGACCGCATTCATTGGTCGGAGTCGTTCCACTTCCGCACACGTGGACATCCACGTTTGAGCTCTGTTGCGACCTCGGACACTATCGTTGTCAGTTGGCCGTCGACAACTGGCCAATACTGGGTTACTGCAACTTCGCCAGACTGGCCTGGCGTGATCTGGGCGGACCCTGACAACTCCTACCAAGAGCAGAGGACAATCGAGGCGGAGCGACATGCCACAATGTCTGCGGTGTTTCGAGAGATTCCAGCGGACACGCCATTCAAGGTCACTGTACGAGAGCGTGTTCCAGCCGGTTTTGGAGAGAGCCCAACATCAGTTGCTTACGTGCGTACAGGCTCGGAGGTAAGTAGTAATGGGCTTCGACTAACCGAACCAAGCGATTTCGAGGTTCGCTTCGTGAACGAGGTGCTTCAGCTGGAATACAGCGAAGGCTGGCCTCTGGCTTTGACCACTCCTCGGCCGTTGCAACTCAAACTAGGAACAAACAGTACTGGGTTTGAACGCAGCCGACGGCAGACCTTATGGTCGCATGAAAGCGTGATTGGCCTCGAGCCGTTTCTTCACGACCATCGGGCGCGGGTGCAAGTACTCTTCCAGCCAATCCCTCCAGATTCATATCTGCTATTGACCGTGAGCCGAACGCCGGCCCGCGGAAGTACAAGAAGCAGCCGTATGCCATATCAGTGATTGGTCTGGACGATTCGTGTACCGCCGGTTGACCCGCATTCGTATCTCGATCACTTCTGGCATAGCAGTGAATCGAGCGGGGTGCCAACGATACAAGCAGACACTCAGCCAACTCAATTTCCAGAGTGGTCGTTCTGCACGCTGGGCGAGCCCACTCACGAATAGCCGCTTGGAGATCGCGTATCGGTCTGTTAGCGACTTGGCGAGCTACTCCGATTCCTCCGATTGCTCGGTTGGCTTGGGGTTGTCGCTGAGGCCGTCTTCGGGATCTAGCGGGTTGTTGCGCTCGACGATGCGATGCACATTGCAGCCCGTGTCGGGGTGATTGAGGATGCACTCGGTGCAGTGATTGCCTGCGGCGATCAACCACTGGCCGGCGTCGGGACTGCCATCGGACTCGATTCCGTCCATGAGGCGGCTCACGCACTTGGCCCATTCGAGGTCCGTCTCGTTGAGCACCGCATCGGGTGCATCCCAGTCGGGCGTGTTATCGCCGCAGGCAACCACGACGAGCGCCAGTCCCACCATCGCGACGACGCCCAATACTCGGAGGTGCATAGCCTCTCGGTCCTTCCCGATGGTGCGCGATCAGCATGCTCAACGAAGCACGACCTCGATCACCAACGATTCCGTGCCGCCCGAGCGGGTCCCCGCGCGAGGCGGGGACTGGGATTCAACCCCCCAATGGCACTCTTGACACATACTCGGATCAGTGCGCTGCCGATGCGCCCTCGATGATCTCCTCGACCACGTGCGGCTCGGCCAGGGTGGTGACGTCTCCGACGTTTTCGGGCTCGCCCTCGGCGACTTTCCTGAGGATTCTCCTCATGATTTTGCCGGAGCGGGTTTTGGGCAGGCCTCCGACAAACTGAATCTTGTCGGGGGTGGCGATGGGGCTGATTTCGGCTCTCACTTGCCTCTTGAGTTCGACGGCGAGGTCGGGGCCCGGGTCGAAGCCGTCTTTGAGCAGGACGTAGGCGTAGATGCCTTCTCCTTTGATCTCGTGCGGGTAGCCGACGACGGCGGCTTCGGCGCATCCGGCGTGACCGACCAGGGCACCCTCGATCTCGGCCGTGCCCAGTCGGTGGCCTGAGACGTTGAGTACGTCGTCCACCCGACCAGTCAGCCAGTAGTAGCCGTCGTGGTCTCGGAACGATCCGTCGCCGGTGAAGTACTTGCCCGGGTACTGGATGAAGTATGTGTTGATAAAACGCTCGTGGTCGCCGTATACGGTGCGCATCATGCCCGGCCAGCTTCGCGCCAGGCAAAGGAGGCCGCTCTGCGGGTTGCCATCGAGTTCGTTGCCGTCGGGATCGACCAGCACCGGCTCGATGCCGAAGAACGGCAGCGAGGCCGAGCCCGGCTTCATGTCGTTGGCGCCGGCCAGGCCGGTCAGGACGTGCCCCCCGGTCTCAGTCTGCCAGTAGGTATCGACGATGGAACAGCGGCCGTCGCCGACGACGTCGAAGTACCAGCGCCAGGCTTCGGGGTTGATCGGCTCGCCGACCGTTCCAAGCACTCTCAGGCTGGTGCGCTCGTGGACCTTGACCCACTCATCGCCCTCGCGCATCAGCGCTCGGATTGCGGTTGGCGCGGTGTAGAGAATGTTGATGCCGAGGCGATCGATCATGTCCCAGTAACGTCCCGCGTCGGGATAGGTCGGGATCGACTCGAACATCACCGAGGTCGCGCCGTTGCCCAGCGGTCCGTAGACGATGTAGCTGTGTCCCGTAATCCATCCGACATCGGCGGCGCAGCAGTAGATGTCGCCGTCGCGGTAATCAAAGGTGTAGCGATGACTGAGCATCGTGAAGAGCAAGTAGCCGGCCTGCGTGTGCAGGACGCCTTTGGGCTTACCAGTCGAGCCTGACGTGTAGAGGATGAAGAGCGGGTCCTCGGCGTCCATGACCTCGGGCTCGCACTCGTCCGACTGGTTGGCGACGGTCTCGTGCCACCAGATGTCGCGCCCGTCCTTCATCGTCACGTCGCCGCCAGTGTGCTGATGGGTGAGCACGAAATCGACACAGTCGACGCCGTTGGCGTCGAGCTGGTTCATGGCCGCGTCGACGTTGGCCTTGAGCGGCACGGTGCGTCCGCCGCGCTTGCCTTCGTCCTGCGTGATAATCGCCTTGCAGAGCGAGTCGGTGACGCGGTCGGCGATGGCGGAGGCGGAGAATCCGCCGAAGATCACCGAGTGGATCGCGCCAATCCGGGCGCAGGCGAGCATTGCCGCGACCACTTCAGGCGTCATCCCCATGTAGATCGCGACGCGGTCACCTTTGCCAACACCGCGACTGCGCAGCTCGTTGGCCAGTCGGCAGGTTTCGGCGTGCAGTTCGCGGTAGGTCAGCGACTCGTTGTCGCCAGGCTCGTCGCCTTCCCAGAGGATGGCGGTCTGGTCGCCGCGCTCGGCGAGGTGACGGTCGAGGCAATTCACCGATACGTTGAGCTTGGCTCCCAGGAACCAGGCGATTTCGCCCTCGGCCAGGTTCTCTTCCTTGAGCGTGTGCCAGGGCTCGATCAGGTCAAGGTGCTCATTGGCCATCTCGGTCCAGAAGGCGTCCGGCTCATCGAGCGAGCGTCGCCAGAGCGCTTCATAGCCCTCGCGAGAGCTGACCAGCGCGCCATCGCGCACACGCTCGGGCGGTGAGTAGGTTTCATTGACGGGCATCGCAGCGTCGGGGGTGGTCATGTCAGAATCCTCGTTTCCTGCCAGAGGTCATCGAGGAAATGGTAATGGGCGCACGAGCTTGAGGCGTCTCGCCGGCGCTTGATCCAAATGGAAGGAGGTGCTGAGAATACGAACCGATGAGAACCGCGTACCGCACCCACTTCCAAATCGATGCCAAGCTCTCTGAAGTGGCAAACGCCGTTCGGCAATGGGCTCTTTCGGTCGATGGGCTATCCGAGGACCATCTGGACGAATGGCAGGGTTCGATCGAAGATGCTTCAGCTTGGCGGATTTGGTTGTCGCCCTCTGACAGCTGGAGAATTGAGGTTGTGCTCGCGGTCGAGGCCGAAACGCTGGTCGCCGAGGCAAGAGTCGAGTCTCAGATTGGAGACGGAGGCGTAAGGTTGCGGCTGATTCCCAAACTCATTGAAGATTTCGCCTGCATTCGGGATGGTCAGCCCTTGAACAACGAGGCGATGCGAGTGGACGAGTCCAATCTTGAGGACTTCCTCACGACCACATTCCAATCACAGGAACGCAGCCTCCCCATTGTCGGAGTGTCTCTCAACGACGAAGGGCAAACCGCGATCGATCCCGATGAGGTGCAACAGAAACTCGGCGGCCTCGCTCGGATAGCAGTGTGGAACAGCGACCTTTCACGCTCGCTCGTGCAAAGGTTTGGGCGTCAATTCGCTTGCTACGGCGGGGCAGTTCGCGTCTATCTCCCACGACCGAGTCCAACGGATCCCAGACAACGCCATCCCTTCTTCGTTTGGTCCAGTGCACGAGGACGCGGGTTCCTTCGAAAGCTTGTGGACATCACTGTTGATCGCTCGCTGGCAAACGATCCTCCAACAACTGGTAGGGAGATCGTCGAGCGCATCCTATCGGAGCAAGCAGCTCAGAATGCTGACCAAATGTCGGCAACCGCCGAAGAAAACGAACGACTCCGACGGGAGAATGCCCGATTAGAAGAGCAGGTGGAAGCTGCGGCCGAATACATGGCCAATGAGATGTCTCAACAGACAGATAGTCTGAGTCGTGAGCCTGAGTCCATCGTTGAGGCAGTCCAATTGGCTGAGCAAGAGTGTGTACACCTCGAGATCTTCCAAACTGCGATTGACTCTGCCAAGCAGTCACACTACCGCCATCCTCGTAAAGTGCTGGAAGAACTGAGGACGCTTGACCGTCTTGGTTCTCGCCTCTCAGAAGGGCTGACAACAGAGTCACACATCATCCGATGGTTGACAGAACACAATTGCGACGTCAGCACTGAGAGCGTTAGCACGATGCGGCTCTATGGCGATCGGCGTCAATTCAGGAACGACGATGGACACCTGGTTGAAATGCAGATGCACCTCAAGCTCGGCGGTGGACGAGGACAGGATAAATCCTGTCGCATTCACTTCATCTGGAGTCCACTCAGCTTCAAAATTCAGGTTGGGCATGTAGGTCGTCACTTGCAGACTCAGCAGTCGTGATTGGTGCCCGCAGATTGCCGACGCAGTGATACGATGCTGGCATGGACAATTGCAGGCGAGCCGAGAGGTCCCATGATGGCGCAGCAGGAACCGTTTGAGCGAATTTCAGTCACAGAGGCGGACGAGAAGCGACAAGCCGGCGTGACCTTGGTCGACACTCGTGAACTGGACGAATACCAGGACGGCCACGCGGCTGGCGCCCCGTTGATGCCGCATATGTCGGTCATGACCCGCGCTGCGGAGCTGGAGCAGATTGCCGGCGGGAAAGACCAGCCGGTCATGTTCATCTGCGCCAAGGGCCAGCGCTCGGCCGTGGCCTGCGAGTTCGCGGCGGCGCTCGGTTTCACCGACCTCTACAACGTCGAAGGCGGCACCGAGGCGTGGATCGCGGCAGGGCTGCCGATCGAGCATCCGGGCTGAGTCCGGCTGATATGGCCTTGCGCCTGCTCGTCAACACAGGCTTCGACGCGTTCGCTCCGCGCGGTGACGGCTCCCCGCGGTCGTGGGAGGGGGCCGGCCAGGCCCCCGATCAAGTCGGGGGATGGGGTAGTGGCGTCGTGAGATGGTGTGGTGATGTGGCCGGATGGGGTTGCCGATGCTGAGGGGTATGAGTGGGACGCAGCGCTATGCGGTGTTTGTCCTTGTCGTTGTGGTGGTGGTGATCGTCTATCTGCTCGTCTCAGGTGGACTCGACGGCCTGACCGGTGGCGGCGACGACGATCCCCAAACCGCGTCCGAGGTGACGACGACCTCAGCTCTGCGCACCGAAGTCGTCGAGTTTGGCGATTCCGATTTGGTCGGACCGGTGGAGGTCAGCGTTACCGGGATCACGTTCCCTGATCAGATTCGCGCGGACGGCATCTGGCGCAATCCCGCTCAGCGGTTTGCCGCAATTCACCTGACGATGACTAATCGCTCTAACCAAGCGGTGGAGCTGCCGCTCAACGGATTGCAACTGGTGACCAGCGACGGACGCGCCTATCTGGCCGATGCGTCGCTTTCGTGGGGCGAGGCTCGCGCCACGGCCGGCGTGACCTACGCTCCCCCGCTGATCCTCCAGCCCGAGCTGACGATCTCGGTGGTCGCGGTGTACGACATCCCGCTCGACGCCAGCGGTCTGCAACTGCGAGTGCTCGGCGGTTGGTCGGACTTCTCACTGTTTGCCAGCGACGAATAGCGATCGGCCGCTCCATGACCATTCTGATGTTTGATATCGATGGCACGCTGTCGCGCTCGCAAGGTGCGGGCACGCTGGCGATGTCGCACACCTTCGAGCAGCTCTGGGGCATCCACAATGCGCTTGAGGGGATGAACTTCGCCGGTCGGTCGGACACGTGGATTGTCCCGACGGCGCTCGCCAATCAGGGTCGAGACTGCTCGGCCGAGGACCTGACGCGGTTCATCGATGTCTACGTAGGACACCTCGCCGATGCGCTGGTCGAGCGTGATGCACAGCTCTGTCCTGGCGTTGAGCCGCTGCTCGCGGCGCTGGCCCAAGCGGATGTCACACTTGGACTCGGTACGGGCAACTTTCGTCGCGCGGCCGAGGCGAAGCTCGGACCGTTGGGTGTCTGGGAGTACTTCATCGACGGCGGCTACGGCGATGATCATGCCAACCGAACTGAGTTGCTCGCGGCCGGCCTGGAACGGCTAAAGGGGCACGCGAGCGAGGGTGCTGAGGTCGTGGTGATCGGTGACACGGGGCATGATGTTGAGGCAGGTCATGCAATCGGGGCGAGGGTCGTGGCCGTCCGAACCGGCTACGCCGAACCAGGCGAGCTGGACGCGGCCGACATCGTGCTCGATGACCTCTCCGATCTCGACGCATCACTGTCGGCCCTGCTGGAACCGCTGCGATAGCCTGAGATCATGTCAACCGGACTGATCATCGGCATCATGATCATTTTGCTGGTTGTGGGCGTGCCGATCCTGCAGGCCGCAATTCGCGCGGCCCAGCGTCGACGCTCGCTCTCGGCTGAGGGCGTGCCGTCGCTCAAGGCGGCCGGACTTCGCAGCGACGAGCTACCGAGTGGACTCTCTCCACAGGTCGCCGAGTCGGTCAGCTCCGAAGCCATCGCCCTCGCCAGCGACAATCCCGAAGCAACGATTGCCCAGCTCGACCTCGCGGGTCGTGTGATTGGCTATCGCGAGAGCTTCCGCGATCCGCGCTCGTGGGGCGAGTTTGTCGACTGGGTGTTCGCGCAGACCGTGCATCGCAACCGAGCCCATCGACGGGTGGAGGTCGAGCTGACGAAGTACGAGTCGGACGAGCGCGCTGCGGAGTCGCTTGATGTGGATCCTCCGCGCGACATCGACGATGACGGTGTCACCATCGTGGACATCGGCGAGCGCGGCGGATTGCTCATGCGCGAGTGGACACGGATGGAGAACGGCGCATCGGTGCAGCGCATGATTGAGCTGCGCTGGGCATCGGGCGATGTCGTCGGTGTGGTGCGCGGCGACTCTGAGCCGTCGGGCGTGCTCGCAGACGAGGAAGTGCAACGCTTGGCCGCACTAGTGAAGAGTCGATTGTCGTGAGCGACACCACCGATCGGGCAGCACTGCTGGCGCGCTATCGAGCGGCACCTGAGTCGCTGCGCCAATCGGTCGCAGGCTCCTCGATCGCCCAGCTCGACGGCGCTCCACCAGAGCCCGGCTGGACCGCGCGCACGACGGTCCACCACGTATCCGACATCGCGGTCATGGCTGGCCTGCGACTGCGATTGATGCTGCTCGACGTTGAGGTCGAGACGTGGCCGATCGATCAGGACACAATGCAAGGTCGGCTGCGCAATGATCGACGCGCGATCGGTCCGGCCCTGAGGACGGTCGATGGGTTGGTGGAGTCAGCGTTGTCGATCCTGGAATCGCTCAGCGAGGACGAGTGGACCCAGCCTCGACCGATACCCGGCAACCAGTCGCGTAGCGTTGAGGATTGGCTGGCCGCGAGCGTACGGCACATCGAGCAACACGTTGACCAGATCCGCTACGCGCTCACCGGTACGTGCTGAGTCGTCGCGCATGTCACGACAGTCGCAGTTGTTGCACCAGATCGTGGAGTCCGCGGCCCAGCTCGAGCGTGGGATTCGCTCAGCCTCGGCCGACGATCTCGAACTGCGTGAGCACGATGACGAGTGGTCGGTGCGCCAGATCGTCCATCACCTTGCCGACGTTGAAGTCGGCGACGCGATGCGACTACGTCAGATGCTGGCTCACGATGGACCGCTGATCGTCGCGTACGACGAGGACCTGTTTGCGTCGCGGTTGCACTACGACCGTCCGATCGACAACTCTTTAGCTGTGTTCACGGCGCTTCGAGCGTCGAACGTTGAGATCATCAGGCGCATCGACAACGCCGACTGGTCGAGGCGCGGCTTCCATGAAGAGCACGCGCTCTACACGATCGAGATACTGGTAGAACGCAGCGTCGAGCACGACCGATTGCACTTGGAGCAGATCGGCCGAGCGCTGCAGTCGCGGTCCTGATACGCAGAAGCTGATGGAAGAGGTAATCCAGCATGTCCACGCCACAGAGCTACACACAAGACGACGTTTCAGCGCTGCTGTCGAAGATGGCGCTCGAACGGGGCAAGCTGATCACAGCCGCCGAGGGCTTACGCGGCGACGACGCTAATCAGGTGCCAGTTGACGCAGTCGGCGAGGAACAATGGACGGCGAAGGAGCAGCTCGCTCACCTCATGGAGATGGAGCGTTCGTACGTCGCATGGTGTCGGGCGGGAGTGGCAGAGAGCGGCGTCGATGTCAGCAATGTCCGAGGCGACGCAGTACGAATTCCAATCGAAGATGCGCCCGACCACACCGTCCGAGAATTGCTCGACGAGCTGATCGGCGAGCGTGAACGGACGAATGCGTACATCCGATCGCTGAGTGTGTCTGAGTTCTCTCACACCGCCGTGACGCCCGGGTTCGGCGAACTGACCGTGATGCAGTATCTCCGCTCGTTCTATCGACACGACCGCCAACACACGGCGCAGATCGAGGGTCGGCAATCGGACTATCAACCAAACTTCGCCGCCGGAGCTGAGCCCAATCAGAGGCAGATGCGAATCGAATCAGTCGCCCAGCGTCGGTCGGAGGGGTCGTAGGGAGTTGCTACTTGCAACCCCCTGCCACAATCCAAAACCTCCGTCATTCTTGCGCTCAGCGCGGGAATCTCGATCCGTGCCTTCCGGCCGATGTGCGGCTGTGAACGCTTCTGCCACGTCACTGCTTGTCTTGGACTCGGCGAGATACCCGCGCCTGCCGCGGGTATGACGGACTGACGCAATGGCATGGAGGCAACTGCGTGCTCCTGCACGCACTCTTGAGACGTTCTCCCTTAGGATGATCACATGACGGATCGCGATGACACCGACGGTCGTGCCGATGGCACGCTCGACCCCGAGTTTGTGACCGACTGGGCGGATTGGGGCAAGCGCCAAGGTAATCGCTGGGGCGAGCAGGCCAAGACCTGGAGCACAGATGCCTGGTCCTGGAGCCAGCCAAAGGGTGAGACTCAGCGTCCCTGGTGGAGTCGGTGGTTTTGGGGCATCATCGGCGTGCCGATCGGCGCAATCGGCGCAGTGTTGATTCTCGCGATTTTGGTCCTCGTCGCGACGGCGGGCCTCATCTTCGTCCTGCTCGCGGGATGGCTGGCGATGGGCATGATCAGCTCAGGTCTCGCGACTCGACGCGGTTGGCCAGGACAGTTAGGCGCGCTGCTGGGATTTGTGCTCGGGCCGATCGGACTGCTCATCGTGCGCCGATTCCCAAGCCGCGGCACCGGCTGAGTCCGCTGACCACCTGAATCGCTCCATCAAAGACAGCCTGCATCATTCAAGGCACGGCGAGTCTCGGGCGACAGTTCGTCCACCGAGCGTCGGAGCTGCGTGGCGATCCCGATGACCTCAAAGCCAAACGCGAGCGGATTGGCCACTGCATCGGGATCCTGGTCGCTTGCCACCTCGGCGACGAAGTTGAGCGCTGTCAGGCTCGCCCGATGAAACTTGGACAGTTCAGCCGGTGGAATGACGGGCCGTAGGGTCGCCGCTGACTCGGACGCGAGCGCATCGAGCTCGCCCCAGGTGACAGAATCGGGCTCGATCAGGCTGGATGCCGAGGCGATGCCGGCCGCGCAAAACTCCGCGTACTCCGACAGAGTGAGGCGTTCCTCATCGGCGCAGCCGCTCAGCAAGATCGGCAACAGAATCAGCGCGACCAACATTGCTGCCGTTGCTCTGAAGGAGGGGATTGCTCGCATGCAGACAATCATCTCGACCCGGCACGCCGTATCGCGTCGTGGTCGTCAAGGGCCAACATAGTGAATGCCTTCACAATGTGCTTCCTCACTGTCGTGTCCCATTATCTTGGCCGTACTGCTTGACCGTTTAGAAGGGGATGCGATGCCTCCGCCATTCCGGGTATTCGTGACTCGCAAGTTACCTGGTGCCAACTTTGCCGACCTGCTCAACGATCAGGCGTTCGATCTCGACGTCTGGCCCGAAGAACTCCCGCCGTCACGCGAGGTGCTGCTGGAACGATCGGCCGGCGTCGACGGGCTGGTCTGCCTGATCACCGACCGCATCGACGAGGTCGTCCTGGATGCCGCAGGACCGCAACTCCGGGTTGTGTCGCAGATGGCGGTCGGAGTGGACAACATCGATGTCGCCGCATGCTCGGCGCGCGGAATCCCCGTCGGGAACACGCCGGGCGTCCTGACCGAGACCACCGCCGACCTCTCATGGGCGCTGCTCCTGGCGTCGGCGCGACGAGTGGTCGAAGCCGCGGAATACGTCAAATCGGGACAGTGGCACACCTGGACACCGACGCAGTTGGCGGGCGTCGACATCCACGGCGCCACGCTCGGCATCGTCGGCTTCGGCGCCATCGGCCAAGCAATCGCGAGGCGAGCGCAAGGCTTCGGAATGCGAGTCCTGTGCTGGAATCGCAGTCCCCGACCGACGGAGGCCTCCGCGGTCGGTGCGGAGCAATGCTCCTTCGAGCACCTGCTCGAACAGTCCGATTTCGTTTGCGTGAGCGTCGCCCTGACGGAAGACACCCGCAACCTCATCGGCACGGACGCTCTGGCGAAGATGAAGTCGAGCGCGATTCTGATCAACACAGCCCGAGGGCCGATCGTGGACGAGTCAGCATTGGCGACAGCGCTCGAACAAGGACAGATCGCCGGCGCTGGACTCGATGTGACCGCGGTCGAGCCGATCTCGATGGACTCGCCATTGTTGACTATGCACAACGTGACGATCCTGCCGCACATCGGCTCGGCCTCGATGGCGACACGGAGCAAAATGGCCGACATGGCGGTGGTAAATTTGCGCGCCGGGCTCGCTGGCGAGCGATTACCGAATACCGTGAGTCCGGAGGTTGGTAGCTAATGTCGACACCGGGTCAAGCCGCTTGGACCCCACAGAGCGATGAACCGGGCAACCTCTGGTTGGCTCGAGCCCTGTGGGACTCCGGCGGAATCATGTTCGGCGACTTCGACCTCGGCGCGACGCGCGGATCGCCGGTCTACATCAACGTCCGACGCCTGATCGCGCATCCGTGGGCGCTGCGTCGGATTGGCGAGCTGCTCAGCGACGAAACCCGCACGCTGGGAGGCATGCTGCGACCGACGATCGCGCCGTTTGAGCTGATCGCGGGCGTGCCAATGGGCGGTCTGCACGCGGCGACGGCGTTCTCGCTGTCGAGCAACGTGCCCATGATCTACATCCACCCGACCAGCCAGATTCGGCACGTCGCCGAGGAGATCGAGGGGGCCTACTACCCAGGTCAGACCGTGATTCTCGTCGACGACCTGATGACGGGCGGGGGTTCGCTATCCGAAACGGCTGACCTCATGCGCTCGGCGGGACTGATGGTGCACGACGCGTTCGTGCTCATCGATCGCGGCGCCGGCGGGGTCGATCGGATGCGTCGGGAAGGGGTGACGGTGCATCCACTCTTGACTTTGGAGGGTTTGCTCAACTACCTATTGTCAAGGGAGCTCATCACGCAGGCAATCTACGCCAAGTGTCTCACCTGGCTCGAAGGAGTACGAGAGGAGCATCGATGAACAGAAGCACAATCATCAAGGCAGCAGCATGGTTCCTGATAGGGGCGGGAAGCGGTAGATTTGTCGTGAAATGGTTCGCGGGCAGGCGATCAGACCGACCCAATGCCGTCCAAAGCAGTCAGCCTGAACCCAGCGACCTCGCGCGCCTACCCGAGTTGACTAGCTTGCTCGACGAAGTGAACAATCGACTGATTGCGCAGGTCGACCGCCTCGAAACGGAATCGCCACGCGTCACAGAGCAGAATGTTCGCATCACCGGTCAGTTGAACACCCTGGAAGAGGCCATCACGCCACTCGTGTCACGGGTCGAGCAGATCAGCGACTTCGGTGGACAAGTCTCCGATTTTGTGACGAACTTCACCGCAGATCAAGAACAGTACCATGCCAACATCGCCAAGTCGCAGGACCTTCTCGACAGGGTTGATGCGACTTGGGTTCAAGTGTCGACCATGCGCAGCACACTTGCCGACGAGATTCTCGAAAACAAGCAATCCATTGCATCCAGCGCCGAACAACTGTCATCCGGCACACATTCCTTGACAGACTCAATTGACACCTTCCAACAACAAGTCCCCCAGATTACGTTGCAAAGGGAGGCACTTGCTTCTGTGACTTCTCAGCTAGAATCCACCAGCAACGATCTCAAGGATGCTGAGAATACCATCTCCGACCATGCCCTCACGCTACTGGAACCACAAGAACGTCTCAACGAAGCACAACGAGAGTTCGTTGACGGCCTGCGCAAGTTGATTGGCATGGCTTCGGTGTACGAGACGACCAAGTCGGAACTACGCGAGGAGCTTGCCGAGGAACGTGACTCCTCAGAACGCTTCGAGAACAGGCTGGCAAAGATCGGCGAACAACTGACGGAAGAACAGAATCAGCATCGGGCTACCAGTACTGCATTCCAGCAGCTACAGTCAGAACTTGAACGGGTCAACGACGATCTGCGTCGAGCCCGCGCCGAAAACGTGAACCTTAAGCACCGTGTGGAGCAACTTCCGTCAACAGCATCGAACAACGAGACTCCTGCAAAGAGCGATTGGTATCTGAAGCCACAGCCGAAAACTTTCGAGGAACTGGTCACCAATGTCCGCAGGGAATTCTCGGAATCCATCGCGCTACCGCCTTCCGCGGTCACTACGATCGGCGAACTTAAGAGCGTTCTTGGTGTTGAACAACTTGCCGGCAGAGTGTGGCAAGCGATCGGCGCGTTGCACGAGTACGCAACCATGGACGACAAATACAACGGAAACTTCTACGATTGGTGCCAGAGCAGCGGACATGCTCACGTCTATCCATACGCACACGTGGCCATGAACGAATCGGATACGACGAAGAACACGAGCAAGAAGGCGAGGAAGGGTGGCGCGCAATCACGCGCGTTCTCTGTTGACTCGGGAGTGAATCCGCTTGGCGAAAGCGACATGTTTGCACACGTGAAGTTTGGTAGCACGGGACAGAATCGTCCGAGATTATACTTCTACGACGATACAGACGGCGCGACTGGGAAGATCCATATCGGTTTCCTGGGACCGCACACATACGTCCAGAACGCGAGTAGTAGCTAGTGGGAGGCCTAATTCGCACTGTTGCAGCGATCATTGCTGGGGCCGTTGCGGCGCTCCTCTGGGTTGAACGTCAGTCGCCGACGCCTGAGCCTGCTGCTCCGACTCCGCCTCCGGAGCCTGAGCGTGTGATAGAGCGGATTCCCGTTCCCGATCCGGAACAGGCTGAGCGCATTGCGTCGCTTGAAGCCGAACTTGCGGCGCAACGCGCGATCCGTGAGCCGGCGCCCGACGCTCCGCACCCGGGTGTCGACGCGATTCGTGCCGCTCGGGCTCGAGCGCTTGAGTTGGAGCTCCAGCTCTCCGACCAGGACGAGGACGTTCCTGACCGCTGGTTTGAGGCAGCCGCACCGTCGACGGGAGAGCTACTGAACAAGGCGGCCCAACACATGCCGCGAGTGGCAATCCGCGTCGCAACGTCCGACCTGGATTCCGCAGCCATGTGGAAAGCGGTCGGCGCGATGCAAGAGTTTGCTGAAGCATCCGGCGGAGCCTGGTTCGATTACGACGGAGATTTCACTCGCTGGTGCGCCGAGAGCGCTCACCATCTAGCCCTCGACCCCGACTTGGTCGGCGTCGACGATACCCGACCCACCTTCGCCGTAGAACCACAGGTAAATCGCTCAGGACAAATGGTCGTGCCGACGTTTGTGCATGTCGGCGAGCACCGATGCTACTACGTCGACGATGTCGCCGGCGAGACTGGTCGTATGCACGTTGTGGGAGTGCGCTAAATCTACTTGTACTTCTTCCAATCTCGAGCGGCTGGGGCTCGAGTGCTTGCATCGCTACCGACTTGCACAATGCGCTCCGGCATCACATGAATGTCGCGTCGTTCAGGCTTGCGCATCAGTAGAAGGTGTTTGTGTCCGCGCAAGTAGAAGTTATGCTGTCGAGCTCGGTAAGCCCAAAGTCCCGTGTTGGACGACTGATTGCGTCGAGCCACAACGATCCAATCGATGGGAATGAACCCAACGTGATCAACTAACATCTGATAGATGTACATCCCCACTGGCGTATACCGACGTCGTACCCATTGGTCGCCAATCAACCAACCGAGCGTCTTGCCTGCCTTGAGTACACGGAAGAGCTCGCTGGCGACCTCGGTGAGAGCATCGTAAAACTCGTCAAGCTCGGCAGAGTATTGTCCGATGTTGCCTGGCTGATCGTTGTAGTCGACATTGTCGCCATAGGGCGAGTCGATGAACACCATATCGACAGAGTTCGCCTCGAGAGGAATCCGTCGTGCGTCGTTCTGAACAATGTCGTCGCGGATGGGATTGATGTCGTAGCCGATCACCTCGCGTCCTTCCTCAGTACAAACATCAATCGTCGTGCCGGAGCCACACATCGGGTCCAGCACGAGGTCGCCCGCGTCGGTGTAGCGCTGGAGCATATTGTAGATAATGAACGCTGGAGTCACACCCTGATACTTGGAGTCGCCCTTCTTCAAGGACCCATACGACTGCGTAGGGAAGTCCCATAGTGTCGTCGCCTCGACGACGGGTTTTTCCTCAATGCCTGCGGCGGCAGCAATCTGACGCTCGAGTGTACGAAGCCTCTGTCGGATGGCGGCCAGGTCCTTGGTAGCGTTGTCGTAGGCGACGTCGGGGTCGCCGAAGAGTGTGGCGCCACGTCGATAGGCACGCAGCGCCTTGCGAGCATCCAGCGCCTGCTGGTACTGCTCGGCAAGCTGGAGAGCCTGGCGGGACAGGTGCTTCGACACCTACCCCCCCCCCCCCCCCCGAGCCAAGAGCGTAGGTCACTCTCGAAGCTACTGAAGTGATGAATGCGACCGTGCGGTTGTAAATCATTGCGGAGCACATAAGTAGCGTCGAGATCGACATTCGCAATCGCATAGTTCTTCTTATGAGGGGAGGAATTCGCGATCAGGTCACCATCTTTGTCGAGTGTGACCAAGCACATTGGAATGTGTCGTGTGAGCGAACTCTCTTGCAGTTTCAGCTTCCAATACGCCGTTTGCTTCAGTCGATCCCGCAAGGAAGTCTTACAGGAAACCACACACACGATCGCGCAGTTCTCTTGTCGGTAGACAACGATGTCTGCGTCCGGGAGATGACAACCGTACTCTCCGTAGTCGATCAAGAGATTACGCTTGACGCGATCGAGCGGCGATTCAGGGTTCTTCCTTCGGAGAGCTTGGTCGGTGGTACATGACAGGCCAAAGCCACCGCTAACATTCAGTCGCTTGACTTCATCCTCGATCATGAACCGCACCAGCTTCTGCAAAGCGGTCCCGCCTTGGGCACGGGCAGCATCCACATTGCTACCAGCGTGCCGTTGCTCAAATCGACTGACAATCTCTGCCAGGTGTTGCTCGGGATCCCCATCTTCCCAATCCAGGAACAGCTGCAGAACTGAGTTTTCCCGCGCGAGAGCTAGAGACTGTTGATCGGCCATACAAACCGGATACACGCCGGTTTTGCTCGTGTCAACCGGACGGTGGTGTCCGGCTTGCCGGTCGGGTGCCGGCGAGGTATACCGGCCGGTGTGAATCCCTCGACTTTGCCCACTTGTCCCCCCCCCCCCCCCGCACGTCTGTCCGGTGTTGTAGCCGAAGCGACGACTTCGTAGCGCCGAGGGTGGCGCCGTGAGCGCCCCCTTTGACCCCGACAACCTGCGCCTCGGCGACGCGACCGATGCCGCCCTGTTCGCGCCTGGCGAGTTCCACCTCACCGTCACCTCGCCGCCCTACAACGTGGGTTTGTCGTACGGCGACGGCGTCGACGACGGCGGCACTTACGAGGACTACCTCCGCTTCAGCCGCGCCTGGCTTGCCAACGTCTTCCGCTGGACCGCGTCGGGCGGGCGGCTCTGCCTGAACATCCCGCTGGACAAGAACAGCGGCGGCAAGCAGGCGGTCACGGCCGACCTCACGAACATCGCGCGCGACGTCGGCTGGAGCTACCACGCGACGATTATCTGGAACGAGGGCAACATCTCGCGGCGCACGGCGTGGGGGTCGTGGATGCGACCGTCGGCGCCGCACGTGATTGCGCCGGTCGAAACGATCGTCGTTCTCTACAAGGAACAGTGGAAGCGCAAGCATCTCGGCAACGACCGCGTCACCATCGAGCGCGACGAGTTCATGGAGTGGACGTCGGGCGTGTGGACTCACCGGGAGGAGGAGCCGACGGAGCCAACGGAGTCCACTCCGGGGTCGGAGTCGCTGATCTCGCCAGCGACCTTGCTTGACTGGGCGCACTCGTTCGAGGGCGCTGCCCCTATCGCACTGGAAACCCTGCGCGTTTCCTTTGCAGAACTGTTGACTCGTCCGCGCGGACCCGGATTCGACGGACTACCTCCAGCCGAAGCACGGGAATGGGCCTCGCAGATGTGGACATTCGGTGGGGAGTCGGCCAAACGCATCGGACACCCGGCGCCGTTCCCAATCGAGCTCCCCAGGCGCTGCATCCGCCTGTTCTCGTACGCGGGAGACAAGGTGTTCGACCCGTTCGCGGGAAGCGGGACCACGCTCGTCGCAGCACTCCGTGAAGGGCGTGAAGCGTTTGGTGTGGAAATCGATGAGGGGTATCGACAGCGTGCCCTCGGACGCATCAATGCCGAAGTGCCGAGGTTCTGATGGTCCGGCAGATGTCCCAAACGGAGTTGATCTTCAGCTACTATCGCGAACGTCCGAAGGTTCCGATACCACACGCTGAAGTGGTTGATTGGTCGACGGCCGAGTGGACCCGTTTGACGGGCAAAGTGTTTCGGGACCCCGACCGTGCCATCAGAAAGCTCCATCAGGAGGGTAAACTACAAAAGCTCGGCAAAGGAATCTATTGTTACGATCCCGACCTGATAGCAGCCGTCGATCTTGAAGACTTCTCGCAGGCGCAACGCGATGCGATCCTCAAGCGCGATGGTTACCGGTGCGTCGTCTGTGGTGCTTCGCAGGAGAATGGCGTCGAGCTACATGTTGACCACATCAAACCCAAGGACAAAGGCGGTCGGGCGACAGTCTCGAATGGTCAAACTCTGTGCTCTCCACACAACATGCGCAAGAAGAACTATGGCCAGACCGAAACCGGCAAGATGATGTTCATCCGCCTCTTGGACCTTGCTCAAGAAAGCAACGACGCTTCACTCTATGAATTCATTCGCGACGTGTTACTGACATATGAACGACATGGGATCAACGGGCATATCGAATGGAACCAACCGGGCGATTTCGCGGCTGATTGACGCAGGCTTCGGCAACACAACTATAACCGTAGCATTGGCCGATCGGGCGACTCTGGCCTTGGTGCGAGAATTTGCTTTGCGCAATCGGCGATAAGGTCGAGTCCTTCCATCACAATCTGCCCGATCAGCGCTTCAGAACCCACTGGGATGACGACGCACTCCGTGGTCATGAAGCGGTTGCCAATAGTAATGTTGAGCGGTCCGGCGACTGGCACATCACCGCGTCGACCATCGGCATACGTCGCCGAGGCAATTCTCACAGTCGATAATCCAAGTTGGTCGACTACATCTTGCGGAAGCGCAAGCATCATCGCGCCGGTATCGGCGATCGCTGGCATTCGCACGCGACGCACGTCGGAGTCGTTGCCCACCCCTCGGCCGACGATGCCGAGATCGATCACATTCTCCAATAGAATCTCTACTACGATTTCCCCCACCGTCGTCTCCCTTCGACTTCTCTGAACCCTACGATAGCATAGCACGCTAACGGCGACCCTTGAAGAAGTCACAACCTGGCGTGTCGGCGTCTGGCGCGACGATACCGCTGCCAGGATGAATACACGTACCTCGAGCTCCGAGGGTATCGGCACCCGGCGGAAGCCATTCGACGCAGTTTCCACAGTGCTTGGTTAAGGACGGTTGTGGTTCTTCATCGAGAACGATCAGCTCACGACGTTCGCGTCGTGACTCACGCGTACTGTGATATCGACGAGGCCGCTGTGTCGGCCGCCGACCTTTACGATTACGTCGAGGCATCGTTAACTTCGCCTCTCAAGTACGGCAGGTTGGTGGTTGGGCGTATCCTCGGAACGAAGGTTACGAGTGTGTCGGCAGCGAGGGTAGTTGCTACAACCGATAAAGGGACCACGATAACTCTGGCGCCTCACGAGGGGAGACTCACAGTCTGGACACGAACCATAGTCATGACTGGGTGTCGATTTGTCAGCAGAGACTTCTTCCGTGTATCTGCAATTCGGATACTCGGTACAACCCAAGAAGTCCCCGTACTTGCCTCGCTTCTGTTCCAAATGCCCCTCGCAACCAGTGCGTCGACAGGGGCGACTCACTGGAGTGGTCCGGGGAACTGACTGGGAGTTGTCGCGCTTCTCGGGGCCACCTCTTGCAGGTGATGGCAGCAGGGGATCGCCCTTAAGGACAACGTGACGCTGGCGACGCTCTAGCGCTTCGAGACGGTCAACAGTACCGTTCAGACGTTCGGACAGGGCGCTGGCCTCGATTCGTAACTCTTCGAGTTCCGCTTCACGTTCTTCCAGTTCTTCGTTGCGTCGGTCTACAGCAGCTCGCTCTGCTTTCAGTCCATCAGATTGGCTGCGTACGTCTTCCAATAGTGCCTTGTACTCTTCACGGAGTTGTGCTACAAACGTCTCTTCAGCCTGGACCGCCTGCTCTCGGTTGAGCAGATCATCTGGCGCGGGAGCGCGTTCCAGCGCAAGTTCCCGTTGCTCTAGAGCAACACGTCGTCGATCGAGGTCTTCACGTTCGAGTGCAATTGCCTTTGATCGATTGTCGTATTCGGCTTCCTGCTGTCCAATGGTTAATTCGCGTTGCTTAAGTTCCTTTCTGTCCCGGTCGAATGTTGCCAGCTGTTGTTGAAGCTGACGCTCACGTTCAGCAACTTCGCTCGTTCGGCGGTGGACCTCAGCATCAGTCTTCGCAATGTGTTTGGTGCGTCGCGATTGGCGTGGTGCGCCGGTCAATTCATCCAACTTCTGACAAGCATTTGAATCATTTGACTCTTTCAGTAGCCACCGCAAGGCGTTGAAGCTCGTTCTACTTGGCGGAGGCCCGAAGTGGGCCCATTGATTGCGCATGCGACGAACCGTGGTGATGCGGTCCATCACATAGTCGTCCTTGACTTCGTCAAATAGCAACTGCCTGTGCCGCGGTAGGTTTTGCAGTATGGTCAAAATTGTGATCGGATCACTGATGTTTAGCGTGGCCAGGTTGACGCCATGCTCGATGACCTCTCGATCTTCGAGCGTGTCGATTTCATCTTCGGTCGCGTTGTCGAGCAGGCGCTTCACTTTTGGCTCGAGCGAATCTCGCAGGATGGTCAGCGCCCCACGGATGATGTCTGGTTGGCTCAAGCTGAGTCTCCCTTCACCAGCGACTTAGGGTATAGCGATCGGCGTTGAGGAGCATCGAGAGGGCCGAGAGCCAGCGGTCTCTGACGACGGTGTAATCCCGACCGGTGCGCCGGTTCGGGTTGCGCGGGACTCGGTGTCCGTAGGGTCGACGCAGCGCGTAGTGCGACCCGACCCACTCCGTCCGCAGCGTGCGATCGGCTTGCGGCGCCCAGCGCACTCTGAGGCGTGTGCGACGAGCTCGCCGTCGATTGGGCGGCTTCCATCTGATCACGAGGTCTCGGCCGCGGGACGGTCGGACGTGTTCTACCGATGACACCGGGATGTGCAGCAGCGGCCGACCGTTCTCTCGGAGAAACGTGACGCCATCGACATCGAGAACGAGGTCGCCCTGGTGATCGGTGAATGGCACGGGTCCGACCAGCGTGGCGGCGTCGCGACTGGGAAGCGCGATCGGCCGCTGCGCGGCGACATCGGAGCCGCATCGATGACAGGCGGCGCGTCCGTCGAAGGTCTCCTGATGGCAGGCAGGGCAGATTTTCATCGCAAGCAGCGTCCCTGCTCCGGAGTCGCCATTCAGTGAATTGTTCGTCATTCCCGCGACGGCGAGAAGGACGGGCAATTCAGGTCGTACGCATCAGTCCCTGCCAGAGGGAACGTCGAGGATGGTGCGGAGCTCCCCCACGAGCGGGGGAGCTCATTTCGGTCGAGAGCCGACTACACGCCGACCGGGGCGCCGAAGCGCTCGATCAGTGCCTCAGCCTGGCTGACCATAGACTCCACCACGTCGGTGGCGTGGCGGATTTCCTTGATCAGACCAGCGCCGTTGCCAGCGGGTCCGCCGATCAGCTCCTCGATGTGCGCCTCGCGAGCTCCGCGCAGCGCCTCGCCGACGAGCAGGCCCTGCAGCGGCATTGGCAGCGTGGGCGGCGCCTCAGGACGTTCCCAAGCCTCGGTCCAGGCGTTGTACATGTGACGCATCGTCTTGCCGGAGTACATCCGACCGATGCGCGTGTCCTCATCGACCGCAGCGACGAGCTTGTCCCACTGCACTTTGCGCGTCCACTCGTCGGTCTCGCCGCGCTCTTCGGAGTCCTGATAGGCCTCCCACGTGCCGAGGAATGCGGTGCCGCACCAGATTGACTCCGCGCCGAGCGAGAGCGCCGCCATGAGGCCGCGACCGTCCATGATCCCGCCGGCGGCGATGGTCTTGGTCGGGGCAATGGCGTCGGCGACCTGCGGGACGAGGGCGAGCGTGCCAATCCGACCCGTGTGGCCACCGGCCTCGGTGCCCTGCGCGACGACGGCGTCGACGTTGGCCGCGGCGACGCGTCGGGCGTTGCGCGTGTTGCCGACGAGGCCGATCACCTTCATCCCCTGCGCGTGGGCGTCGTCGACCATCCAGCCAGGATTGCCCAGGCCAGACGCGAAGACGGGCACCTTCTCGTCGAGGATCACTTCGACCTGCTGGCGGAAGTAGTCCTGCGTGAGCGGCGGACGGTCGAGCTGGGCCGTCGGGTCGGGGATTTCAAACTCTTGCTTGAGCTGGTCGACGAAATGGTGGTGCTCGGCCGAGATTTCGAGCTCGAGGTCCTCACGATTTCCGCTGTCTGCGATAGAGGACGGGAGGAGGAGGTCGACACCAAACGGTTTGTCGGTCAGCGAGCGCACCTTGGCGATCATGCCGTGGAGCTCGTCGGGGGTGTAGCCGGTCGCGCCGACGACGCCGAGTCCGCCAGCTTCAGAGACGGCAGCGGCGAGGGTCGGTCCAGCGGCGCCACCCATGCCAGCGAGCATGATGGGGTACTCGATGCCGATCATGTCGCAGAGTTCGGTCTTAAGAGGGGAAGCCATACGCGGGCCTTTCGGAACAGTGAGTGAAGAGGTTGGACGTATGGTACCAGCGCCCCGCAACCCTGCGACGTCGGCCACGAGGCCCGTTCTATCCCTATCCCACAGCACCCTCCCTATCCCCCCGCTCCCTTGGTCATCCCTCGCGCCCATCTCCTATCCCCCGCTTCACGCGAGGGTCAGCCCCCGCCACCACCACAAGTCTCCCGTCCCCGACTTGATCGGGGACCCGCTCGGCCACTCCGACGACCGAAGCACGCCCTATGAGAGTGTCTCACTTGGCGGCCATGGCAACGCTCGTCGCGCTGCTCGGCGCGATGTTCGTCGCCATGGGGTCGGTGAGTGCTGTCAGCGTCGGCGCATGCGATCCCGACGGGACGACCATGCTAGGAATCGGCGACACCTGCACGATCACTGTTGTCGCTGGCACTACGGGTATCGCTGACCCTCTCGATTCAGATGGCAATGGTGGCGACTCCGCTGTGACACTGGACAAAGAGCAGGATCAGATCCAGTCCTCCAATGACAACTACGCGGACGTCACAACCACGGCTGTGTCTGGAACCACGGCGACGGTGACGGCAAACGGTGTTGGCAGTGCAACAATCACCTACAACGACTACACCGCTGCGGTTGCGGATGACCCTCAGACCGTGAAGGATGAGGAGGCACCGGCAACGATGGTGTCCAAGACCTACTCCATCTCCGTGCAGAAGATTGCAGTCACCAAGATCGAGTTTGGCGCCGTCGAGGGTGGAACATTCGTCGCTGACAGCGATGAGATTTTTGGAGCTGGAACCGACGTTACGGTCCGAGTCACCATCTCGTACCCCAATAGCCGTGCCGATGACGGCTCAACACTCAACGACACTACTCCAGACAACGACATCCAGGTCACCTTGACGGTGCCGAGCACTGGCCTTTCGCTCACGAGCGGAACTGGACAGCGGCAAACTGTGAGCGTGAATCCGGTGACAACTGGGAAGTCTCCCACCACCACGGCAGATTTCACTCTGTTGACAGACGGCGCGCCTGACGGCACGTACGTCGTCACAGCGACCGCCACACAGGGCCATCTCACTCCAGACCCGGCGGATCCTGCGCAGGACCCCAATCAGGTCCTATCCAACAGTGCTAAGTTCACGGACGAGTTGACCATCAGCGATGCAGGTAACTTCGTCAAGAGCGCCTCACTTGATCTTGGCCTCAAGGAAGGTCCGCCGGACGCCAACGCCGCGAACGACATGCCAGAGAGTGGCTCAGTAGGTCGCACCGGGTCAGTAAACCTCGTCTTGTCAATCACAAACGGTATCGACAACCCAGTCAATGCCGCGGACGTTGATGAGATTCGCATCGTCGCGCCATTTGGTGACGTCAAGTACTACGCCACCAACGACAAGACTTCGGCCAAGGACGCAGACCCAACGAACATCGTTGGCGCGGTGAAGAAGGGCTCGGTCGTCATCAACGTCGCGTCTTCTGGCCAGAAGCCGCGCACGATCGATGTTTACGCCATCGTCCTTGGTAAGGCTGGTGTCGCGACAACCGAGACCGTGAGCTTGAACTTCACTGGCGACGCTGCGTCCGTTGACCTCGCAGATGCGACTGAGAACCTGCGTAGCATCAACCTCATGGACGAGATGGACTCAATCAAGCTGATGGTGACGGCAGCCGACTCCAGCGGAAACACCGCTGCGGTACCGGACCCGCTGACGATCACGGTCCATGACCCTGACGGTAAGCAACTCGCAACGTCTGGTACCAACAGGAAGATCGACGCCGAGCGGATGGCCGAAAGCGGCAAGGTCTTTGTCAAGGTCACCAATCGTAGCGGCAACAATGCTGACACAGCGCTTAAGGTTGGCGAGTACACCGTCAAGGTGACTTCTGGTTCAATCAACGAATCGGCGATGTTCATGGTCGTCGGTGGCGCGGATGCACTCAGCATTGAGGCCGACAACATGGCACCAAGTGAGATCGCAGAGCATGTTGTCGTAACGGCAACCGTCAACAGTGGTGACCAACCAGTGGCTGATGGAACTGTCGTGACGTTCAGGTCTCGCGACACAACCGGCGACTCCGACTCGGTTCTCGTGGCAACAACGAGTGAGACTCCTGGAACCAAGGGTGGCGTTGCGACTGCAACCTACGTCGTGATTGGCGCTGGATCCGCAGTTGTCACAGCCACAGCCGATGGTCAGGTCGATGTTGTCGTGGTCGAAAGCACCGCTGGCATGGTTGAGCCGGAAGCGATGCCTGAGGAGGAGGCCTCGGTCTCTTGCCTTAGCGAGCTCTCTGGCTTTGCTACTTGGAGCTGCGGTGTCTCGGCTGATGCTTCTGAGATCTTTGAGATGGTCTCGGCGCGCGGCGTGAGTGCGATTCATCTGTGGAATGGCTCCACGTGGGTACGCTACTCAGTCGTTGACGATGCCATGGTGCCGGGCTCGAGTGACTTCATGGTCACTGAGAACGACATCCTCTACATCAGCAACTAGGGACTAGCGTCCGCTCCCCTCGCCTGTCGAGGGGAGCGGCGACCCCAAGCGGGTCCCCGATCAAGTCGGGGACTGGGAACGAAAGGATGCTGAGATGAAACAGCACAGACTGATGACGAGGGTTGTCGGAGTGGCGCTCGGGCTCGCTGTTGCAATTGCGACGTTGAGTCTCGCAAGCGCGCAGCAGGAGCCTCCGCATAGGTTCTACGGACATGGTGCTACTGCCGGTGACACTATTGGTGTCCACATGAACAATGATGAACTGACGCTCATCGCGTCGGCGACCGTTGACGAGAACGGTTCTTGGTACATCGATGTGGACCGCGATGAGGCCGAGGACGTTGTTTTCTCGATCAATGGTGCGGTTGCCGACTCTGAGGTGACGTCGCAGGGCGCCGGTCAGGACGCTGTCACGCTTACGGCCATGGCCATGGAGGACGACTCCATGATGGACGAGGGCGATGACGGTGAGATGTCCGAAGACGACGAAACCATGATGGAGGATGACGGCGAAATGTCCGAGGACGGCGACTCCATGATGGACGAGGACTCGATGGACGAAGACGGCCACATGGAGGACTCGATGGCTGACACTGGGTATCCGGCGACGGGTTCTGGTGGTCTCGCTGCTGATGGTGGCGTTTCGGCGGGCCTCGTGGGTCTGCTGATTGCACTTGGTGCAGCGGCGATCGCTGGGATTGGCGTTCGTCGGGTGCGGAATCGGGCGTAGTCTCCCTGCGCAAGCGGGGAGCCCCCTCCGCCCCTTCGGGGCACCTCCCCCTTCGGGGCACCTCCCCCAGAGGGGGAGGTCTTGAGAGGGAATCGAGAGGCGGGGTCGAGAGGCTCCGCCTCTTGTTGTGTTTGCGGCCGCGGAGAGCCGAGCAAGTCCCCGATCGAGTCGGGGACTGAGGGAATGGGTGTCGGCTGGGGCTAGAGCGGGTCCCCGTTCGGGGACGGGGCCGGATGATCTGACTTTTGAGACAGTCTCAGTGTGTAGTTTTGTTCTTTCTTGGGGGGTTATTCTGGCGTTGTTGCCCTCTTGGGTGGCTTGCGCTGGATGCACTAGGGAGGATTTCTGCGATGCCGTCGATTCATACGTTGCATGGTGAGGTAGACACGTCGGAGCTCGGTCGGACGTTGATTCATGAGCACATTGGGATTCGCTCGCCTGGCATCTCGGAGAACTGGCCCGAGCTGTGGGATGAGGCGGGCTGCGTGTCGTCGGCCGACGAGAAGCTGAACGCGCTCCAGCAACGCGGCGTGAGCACGGTCGTCGACCTCTCGACGGCTGACCTCGGCCGCGACATGGGATTCCTCCAGAAAGTGTCGGAGGTGACGTCGATCAACGTCGTCCTGTGCACGGGGATCTACTGGTTGAGGTCGATGTATTGGCGCGGGCGTCCGGCGGAGATGATGACCGAGGTGTTCATCAAGGACATTGTCGAAGGGATTGCAGGCACGGGCGTTCGAGCGAACATCATCAAGTTGGCGTCGGACGAGCAGGGCGGCGGGGTCGACCGCTACAACGAGAAGTGTCTGCGCGCAGGAGCGCGGGCACATCGGGCGACGGGCGTGCCGATTGCAACGCACAACGGTCCGCCTGAGTTGGGAGCGAAGCAGCAGGACATCTTCGAGGATGAGGGCTGCGACCTCTCGCGCATCGTGATTGGACACGTCGGCGACACCGCGGATACGGATTACTTGAAGTCGCTGATGGATCGGGGATCGTACGTCGGGCTGGACCGATTCGGGTTGGACCAAATTCTGTCCTTTGATGATCGCGTGAACACGGTGGTCAAGCTCGCCGCGGACGGCTACACGGAGCGGATGCTGCTCGCTCACGATGCGTCGTGTTGTTTGGACTGGATTCCGGATATCGACGCGATGCGTCAGGCGCAGCCAAACTGGCACTTCAATCACATCTCGGACGATGTCATTCCGGCGTTACTCGAGCGCGGCGTGACGCAGTCGCAGGTGGACCAGATGCTGATCGGCAATCCGCGCGACCTGTTCGAGAAGCAGGGCGCGTACTAAGTGGCGGCGTCTGAAGCCCGTAGTCCCGAAGCGGTCGACCTGCTCGGAGCAGCGCGAGCCGGCTTCGCAGGCGCGTCCGTCGAGGACGCGGACGGCGATGTCGCTGCGAGGGCGCGTCTGTGGCGAAGCGGCGTCGTGGTCGCCGAGGCTGAGGCGTCCTCGGCGGAAGGTCTGAGCGCGGCACAGGCTGCTGGCGTCGCGCTGCGGCAAGCGCTGGGCGATGAAAGCGACCAACCTGGCGATGCGCTGGCGGTCGAGGTTGAGGATCGGCGAGAGTCTCGGAGTCCTGAAGGACTGATCGGGCTGATTCAGACGCCGCTAGCAGGATATGAGGGGCTGTTGCTCCGCGATGGCGAGCAAGTCGCGCGCGGATGGCCGGCCGACGCGCTGCGGACGGATGGTCGGACGGCGGCTTGGGTGAAGCGGCTCAATCGGCAGGTGCGTCGACCGGGGAGTCGGCTGGCACCGAGCACATCGGTGGAGGTGTTCTCGACGGTTGAGGCATTGGGAACGGTGGGGCCGTCCGATGGAGAACGGATCTCGCCGCGCTCGGGAGGATTTCGTCGCGTTGAGATCGACGAGGTGCTGCCAGATCGGCTGACCGGATCCGCACTGCAGGCGGCCGCGTGGCTGCTGCGTCATCAACGCGCCGACGGATCATTCGCGTATGAATATCTGCCGCCAGCAGAGGATCAGCGCGAGGCGGGTGCTTGGACTCCGTTTGATCAGCTCGTGCGGCAATGCGGCTGCGCCTGGGCGCTAGCATTTGTTGCGCGATTGACTCGCGACCGCAAGATCGGCGAGGCCGCGGCTCGGGCGATCGGTGGGATTCTCGATCGGCACTTGCGACGTGATGGTCCGGGTCGGTTGTTCTATCTGGAGGATATGTACGGAGAACCGAAACTGGGAGCGATTCCGCTGTTACTGTTGGCGATCAGCGAGCTTGGTGACTCGTTACGCCTTCCGAAAGAAACAGTTGAACAGCTCACAGCGACGTTGTTGGCGGTACAAGATCGACATGGGCGACTGGGAACTCGTACTCGTGGTTTGGAGTTGGAAGGATCGGAGACGTATTACGCGGGACAGGTCGTGTTGGCGTTGGCTCGACAATATGCGATGCGGAAGCGGCCACGTCTGAAGAGCGCGGTTGAACGTTCGCTACGGCACTATGCCGAACGTTGGAAAGACTCGGAAGAGCGCGATCTTTCCTTTACCACATGGATGATCCAAGCGTGCGACCAATGGCATGCCGTGACGAATGATAAGCTCGCGCGGGATTACGCGTATGAGATGGCTCACTGGGCGATCAGCGAGCATGTCAATACTGACAATGTTGGCAATCCGTTATGGGTAGGATCGTATCAGGAGACGCCGGGCATCGGGACGGCGGCGTACTCAGAGGGGATCGCCGCGGCGCTCGCGATTGCACAACGTGCGGACGACGTGGAACAAGCGGAGATGTTCAGGTCCACGTCGCTCGATAGCATGCGATTCTTGCTATCGTTACAACTCGACGGCATTGAGACAGCGTTGGTCGGGGGAACTGAGCACGCTGGCGCGGTGAGGTCGGCGCTGCATCGATCGAGTCTGCGTTGCGACAACGCTCAGCATTACTTGATGTCGATGTTGCGAGCGCGCGCATTGTGTTGGATCGACACATGACTAGGGTTTGCTACTAAGAACGGGTGTCCTTACGGTGTGCTATCATATCGTCAGGAGGAAAAGATGGCACTGCGCATTGACAAGCTGCGATTTCGGAACGTTCTCGTCCGTGGTGAGGTGCCAGAGGCACCGGCGATCGAGTTTGCGGATGCGCTTGAGGAAACGTTCCGCGAAGAGCTCGACGGAGTCGTGACGCAGGATCACTTCGACAGCGCGATGCGCCAACTCCTCGCAGAGATTAAATCGGATGCTGCGGAGCGTGAAGCAAGGATTTCTCGTAATCAGTTGGTTATGGTCGGAGTGATCCTCGGTGGCATCGCTCTCGCTGTGGCGATCCTGCTCGGTCTGTTGCTTTAGGAGGGAATTATGGCGCTGCGCATTGACAAACTACGATTTCGGAACATTCTCGTCCGAGGTAACGTGCCTGAGGCACCGACGATCGAGTTCGCGGATGCGCTCGACGACACGTTCCGGGAGCAACTTGACGGCTTAGCGACGAAAGATGACATCCGAGCATTGCTTGCCGACATCAAGTCGGACGCGGCCGAGCGTGAGGCTCGGATTACCCGCAATCAGCTGGTCATGGTTGGGGTGATCCTCGGCGGCATCGCTCTTGCTGTGGCGATCCTGCTCGGTCTGTTGCTTTAGGAGGGAACGATGGCGCTGCGTATTGACAAGCTGCGAATTCGGAACGTCCTCGTCCGTGGTGACGTGCTCGAGGCGCCAGCGATCGAGTTCGCCGATGCGCTCGACGATACATTCCAAGAGCAGCTTGAGGGTTTGGCATCCCAACAGGGAGTCGAGTCCGCGATACGCGGGGTTCGGCAAGACATCAGGGCTGCTGTCTCCGAGATTAAGGCCGACGCGGCCGAGCGTGAGGCTCGGATTACACGGAATCAGTTGGTCATGGTCGGAGTGATCCTCGGCGGCATCGCTCTCGCTGTGGCGATCCTGCTCGGTCTGTTGCTTTAGGAGGGAACGATGGCGCTGCGTATTGACAAACTGCGATTTCGGAACGTCCTCGTCCGGGGCAACGTTCCCGAGGCGCGAGCGATCGAGTTCGCCGATGCACTCGATGACACCTTTCAAGAACAACTGAAAGATGTAGCGACCAAGGACGATATCCGAGATGTCAACAACAATATCCGTTCGGCGATCTCCGAGATTAAGTCGGATGCAGCGGAGCGTGAAGCGAGAATTTCTCGAAATCAGCTGGTCATGGTCGGAGTGATCCTTGGTGGAATCGCTCTCGCGGTGGCGATCCTGCTCGGTCTGTTGCTTTAGCCTCGTACTTCGGGCCAGACTTCTCTCCAGGCGGTTTCGATTGTTTGCAGGTATTGATCGACAGGAATCGCGAGCTCGCGGTCGTAGTTCGGCATTCCGATGCCCAGACGAGTGATGCCGGCGTCGCGAGCGGCGCTGAGCAGGCGCAGCGTGTTCGACATGTCGGAGTCCAGCGGTGGCACCCACTGGATCGGAAACTCGTCAGGGTCGCGGTCGTTCTTCTCGAGTTCCGTGCGCAGATCGCTGCAGAGTTGGGCGAGCTGGTTGATGTCGCTTTGGACTGGCGCAATCCAGCCATCACCAAGTCGTGCGGTTCGCTCGATCGCAGGCTTTGAGAGTCCACCGAACAGGATCGGCGGGCCGCCTGGCGTGACCGGTTTTGGCAGAACTGACATTTCGTCGATCTGGACGTATCGACCGCTGAAGGTGATCGGCTCCTCGGTCCAGCAGGCTCGGAGCACGCGGATGTATTCCTCCATCCGACTGGGGCGCTGCTTGAAGTTGGCGCTGAGGGCGTCGAACTCCTGCCATTGCCATCCGATGCCGATTCCGAGCCGCATTCGTCCGCCAGAGAGAATGTCAATCTCGGCTGCCTGTTTGGCAACGAGAACGGGCTCGCGTTGCGGCAGGACGAGGACGTTGGTCTGCAGGGCGACTCGGCTGGTCAGTCCGGCGAGCCAGGCGAGTGTGGTCATCACTTCGTGCTGATGGACGTCGTCCTGATAGGGGCCTTCGTTCGGACGGGAGTCACGCGCGTAGGCGTAGATCACGTGGTCGGCCATGGAGATGAAGTCGCAGCCGATCGCCTCGACCCCTTGCGCCCAATCGCGCAACTCCGAGACGTCCCAGTGCCAGTGCCAAGCGGGAATTTGACAGCCGAATTCGAACTGTGCCATGAATGCCACTCCTTCTCCAGTTTGCTCCGCGAACTCGCCCGCGGCCGATCACATGCGATCAGGTGTATCCTAAGCGCATCTCGACGACGGCTGAGCCTGAATCACGGATATGAGGTGGGGCGTTGGATGAGCGGCATGCGGGCGAAGAAGGAGTCTTGCGGAGCGACATCGCCGATGTGATTGATCGCGCGGCGGCGATGGCCGTGTACGCGTTCGCGTCGGTGACCCAGGCAGGGGCGACTGAAGGTCTGAAACTGCCACCGCAGCTCGCCGAGCATTTGGCCGAGGCGACCTACGTCGACGTCCTGCGCTATTCCCTCGACGAGTGCACCTGTCCCTGCCATCAGGAGCACTAGCCTCGGCTGCGGGATCGGGAATTTGGGCAGGGCTACACTGCGAACAACGGCGGCGGCACGCGTCTGAGTCGGCCCGCTGCCAAACGTTGACATGAAGGAGCAACAACCATGACCACAGCAACCAAGGAATCAGTGGTTACGCCCGAGCGGTTCAAGTCAGGCATGTCCTGGAACCAGTATCTGGCGTACATCAACTCGGAAGAGAATCAGGAGCGACTGACCCCGGGCGGCTCGCCGCGTGGCGACGCCAATGTCGAGCGATTCATCCGCAACATGAGCGCCTGGCAGATTTCAGAAGCGGGTCGGGAAGCGCTGCAGTCGCTCCCGCGCTTGAAGATGCTGGTCCTCGGCGAGGACTGGTGCCCGGACGTCTACCGCGGCCTGCCAGTGTTGGCGGAGATCGCGGCGACCGCGGGCTGGGAACTGCGGATTTTCGCACGCGACGAGAACAGCGACATCATGTCGGAGTTCCTCAAGGAAGGCCAGCACGAGTCGATCCCGACGGCGGTGATCTACACGCTCGACCACGAGTACGTCGGTCACTGGATCGAGCGGCCCGCGGTCGCGAATGAGCACATGGCCAACATGCAGCGACTCTTCAGCCGGCAGGAAGGCGAGTCAGAGGACGAGATGCGCGGGCGGATTCGCGAGAGCTACCGAGCCTTGCAGTCGTCCGACGAGTGGGCCTCATGGCGAGACGCGACAGTCGACGAAATCGTCGAACTGGTGCGAGCCAACGCATAGCGAGCGAATCGCCTGAGGTCCCGCCTCCGAGAGGGAACCCGCTCGGAGCTCTGATCCCCTCTCCCTGAGGGAGAGAGACTGCCCCCGCGAAGGCGGAGGGTAAGGGTCCCACCTCATGTCCTGTCCTCGCCTCGGAAGCCCCGAGCGGGTCCCCGATCAAGTCGGGGACGGGAGATTAGGTAGCAAGCAAGGCCAGAGAGGTCTCAGATCGTGAACAGGGTGCCGTTGTCAACGCGCCCTAGTTGCGGAAGCTCCCGAATGGACTGTCCGCGGGAGGATCGTCCTCATCGATTGGGTCGTCGAGTTCCAGCATCGGTGGGTCGTCCTCGATGATGCGCATCGCTCTCCAGGTGATGAACCACCTTTGGAGTGCTGTGAGATTGGTCAGTACCGCCAAGAGCCAGAGGATCGGCAGGATCTGCCCCGACAGCAAGCCGATCACCATGATCAGCACCCGCTCGAGTCGTGTGCCGAGTCCGGTGCGAATACTGACTCCGTACTCGCCTGCTTTTGAGCGCGTGTAGCTCACCATCATGCTGCCGAAGAGCGCGATGCCGATGAGCACGATTGCGGTGCGGTCGAAGCGCTCAGCGGCGCTGTACCAGATAAGCAGGGCGAAGAGGAGCGCGAAGTCGGCGAGGCGGTCGGAGACGGCGTCGAAGACGGCACCCCAGTTGGAGGCGCGGCCGGTTGCTCGGGCGACGGCGCCGTCGAGCATGTCGAAGGCGGCCGCGGCGAGCATCGCGATTCCCGCCTGCCAGAACATGCCGTAGGCGGCGAGCGTGGCTGCTCCGCCCATTCCGAGCAGGCCGATCAGCGTGAGCGCGTTCGGCGTCAGCCCGGTGCGCGCGACCGCGGTGCCGAGACGCTCGGATAGTCCTTGTGAGATCGAGTGAGGAAGGAGTGACACCGTCCGCCCGGGTTCCAGTATGCAATCCCGACCGCCGCCGACTCACTGTACACAGCGGTGGCGGATTGGCGGCGGTCGGCAGAGACATTGATCGGGTCAGTCGTAAAACAGTCGTTTGCCGATGAAAAAGAACAGGATCATCAGCGGAATCGCCGCAGCGACCGCGATGATGTAGTTGATGTTGAGCCGCTCATGGAAGGGTGGCGTCTGCGCTTCGATGTAGGGCCAGGTGAGGAGCAGCGCTCGTTCGGCGTTCTTGGTGAACTCGGAGATGAGCTTATCCTCCGGGAGTCCGTAGACCTGCTCGATGGCGGTGTAGAACGGCTGACTGTCTCCGACCTGCCCGAAGACCTCGGAGATGGACTCGGGACCCCAATCTTGGATGAACCAGGCGATCATCCCGCCGACCTGTCCCAGGTACTTGGCCTGGAACTGCCACGTTTGTGGGAAGATTTGTAGTTGTTCGACCGAGTAGAACTCCTCGTGGTCGAGGACGACGACCGAACCGGCTCGTCGCAGGTAGAAGCCGGGCATCGGCCCTTGCGACCACAGGCCGAGACCGAGTCGCATCCAGAGGGGCACGTCGTCGGCGTGTTGTCCCGTGGCGGCGTTGATGAGCTGATCGGTGACGGCGTTGCGGACCTCACCTGAGGTGTTGCGCAGGACGGGCACGATTTCGGCGTCGGCGAGTTCTGGCGGCAGCATCGAGCGATCGCTGGGGTCGGTGTCGGCGGGCCATATGACCAGAATGATCGACTCGTCGATTGCGACATCGAACAGGTCGCTGACGAGCTCGTAGGCGCCTTGTGCGCTGTCGGCGAGCACGTCGGTGCGCTCTTGCCCCTGCCAGTGCCAGAGGTCGAGGTCGTCACGTTCGGCGACGGTCCACTCGAGTGTCGGCGACTGCGCGTCGGCGAGGCGGGAAACGGTGAACAGAGACGCGGTCACGGCGACCGTCACCATGATGGCGGCCAAGATGAGCACCGGGAGACGCGTTGCTATCACTTGCATAGGTTAGGCGCGGAGGAGCGATTGATATAGGTCGACGTGCTGTTGGGCGATTGCGGAGGCGTCGAAGCGGTTGGCCGATTCCGAACCTTCGGCGACGAGTCGCTCCTGTAAGGCGTGGTCGTCGAGGAGGAGGTTGAGGTTGTCCGCGAGCGACTCCGCGTCGCCGGGTGGGGTGAGCATCGCGGCGCTGCCGTGGTTGGAGGCGATGCGGTAGCCGTCGATATCGGATGCGACGACCGGCACTCGGGCGGCCATGGCCTCGATGAGGACGAGGCCGAGCGCTTCGCCTCCGAGCGCGGGGAATGCTGCGCAGGTCGCTTGGGACATGAGCACGGGCAAATCGTCGTGCGGGACCGGTCCGAGGAATGTCACTCGGTCGGTGGCGATGCTCTCGGCGAGGGAGCGTGTCCGATCCGAAACGGGTCCGGCGACGGTCAGGCGGGCATGCGGCAGCTGGCGCATCGCTTCGAGCAATACGTGGAGTCCCTTGCGGGGTTCGTCACGGCCAACGAAGAGGATGGTGTCGGGTTGGGGATTGCGAACGCTGGCTCGAAACGGAGCGAGGTCGAGACACGGGAAGATCAGGTGGGCATCGTGCGGGATCACTGCTGAGGCGGTGTCTCGTGACACCTCGGTGGCGCAGATCACGGCGTCGGCGCGACTCAGGAGTCGCTGCGTCAGTGGTCGCGTCCAGCGATAGGCGCGGGTCGCGAGCGGCTCAGCCGAGTGCAACGTAACCACGGTCGCGGCGTCGCCAGGATGAAGAAGCGCCAGCGGTCCGAGCAGTGGCAGCATCGGCTCCTGGATGTGAAGGATGTCGTGAGGCGCAAGCAAGAATCGGCGGAGAGCGAGGAGGTCGAGCGGATGAAACGCCAGGTCAGCGCGGGTGCCACCGAGTCCTACACGTAGCGGTCGAGAGGGAGCGAAGACCTGGGAGTCATGGCCGAGGTCGGCGAGTGCATCCGAGAGTGCAAAGATATGTGTCTGGACACCGCCAGGCTGTCGAGGATCATAAGGGAGGACGTGTCGGATGCGCACGCGATCAGGGTAGGGGGAGGATCCGATCGAGGATGTTGTCGAGGTTGGAGAGGTCCGGTGTTTCCCGGTGTGGAATATTGAACTTCTCCAACGCTATCCCAAACCTGAGGAATCCGCCGTTATCTGAGAAGTCGACCCACGAGATATCGGCAGAGTTCAACTTCTCCCGATTCTGCTCGGAGATGTGATCAGCTAGTACGATGCGCGGGTCCCGCGCGATGGCAGCTGTGACAGACTCCGGGTTACCACGGCCGTTCAGCTTCACTTCGCATCGATACTCTACGCCCGATCGGCGCAACATGTAGTCAACTTGATGTCGATTGTCCTTCTTCAGTCCGCCCCTGTGATACTGTTCGTCGATCTCGTATAGCCTGCAGAGCGACTTCAGCAACGGTACTTCAACTGCGTTTCCAACGGCGGACCAAAACCCTCCGTTGATCTGCTGCCGTTTCACGGCAAGGCTATTCATCAGCAGCATTGACTGTGCCGCCGTGAACTCGATCCCATCGACCGTCACCGTTGCCACTTCCGACGGCCCGTGCAATGCTCGCGCTTCCTCAAAGGCTTCGATGAGATGCTCGATGTTTGCCTCAAGGGCTGAACGCACTAGAGCTTTCCTCTTGCCGCTATAGATATTTTCGATGGTTTTCTTCGGAATCGCGCCAATGATCTCGGCCTCATCCATATCTGTGAACTGCGATCGTAGGAACTCAACATACCAATCACTTTCGGCGATCTCCGCTATATCGGAATCGACCCATTGCGATTTACTTTCGGTAGCTTTCTGGAGAAAGTCCAGGCTATATCTAATGAATGTACGATTGATCGCTTGAAAGACGGCTAGGCGATGATTTCCGCCATCGGTCAACAGCTCTCGGATGATATGCCTTGTCATGTCGTTCGACAGGGTCACCATCAGGGACTCCAATCTTGCAGGCGAACCACTTTGCCAAGCAGTCCACAACGCTGTTGGATGCGTTTGACGTATTCTTCGTTGAGCTCTAGGAGGAGGAAGTCTCTTTGCAGCTTTTGGGCGGCGAGACCGAGGGTTCCGGAGCCGGCGAAGGGGTCGAGGATGAGATCTCCGACCATTGAGTAGTACTGAATTACACGCTCGCAGAGCGATTCGGGGAAGACGGCGCTGTGCACGCGGTCGTTAGCGGGATCGAGCTCCCAGACGTTAGTGCGTTCATAACCATCGGGAACTTGTGAAGCGTCGCGGATGTGTTCTGGATACTGTCGCAAATTCCAATCGATCAGTCGGTGGCTTTGCTTGCGATAGACCATGACATACTCGGTGACGGCATTAGACTTATAGGTGAGCGGCTGACGATGCATGGCAAATCCGCTGTTGCGAGGTTTGGCCGCGCCGTCCGGCTTCTTCCATATGATGTCGTCGATGAACTTCCAACCCAAGCCCGTGAGGCGCGAGTGCAGGTCGAAGGGGATTGCGAAGCGATGACTCTCGTGCTGTCGACCGGCGCGAGGCACAATCACGGGTGATGTATTGACGACCAGGAATCGGCCCTCAAACGTTGTCCGATGCACTTCGCGGAAGACATCGGTAAGGAATTCGAGATAATGCTCATATGACGGATAGGTCGAGTAATCGCGAGCGTTATAGTACGGCGGCGAGGTGAACGTGAGGTGGACGGTATCATCCGGCACGTGTTGTAGCGTCTGGATAGCGTCGCCATGCACGATGATGTTTCGCAGCCAATTGTTCGTCTCCTTATGGCTTGGTACGGACGCACGTGTTGTGGTGGCACGGAGTCGCTCGGTGTGGACGAAGTCGCGCAAGACCTCGTTCGGGTGATGCTCCAGCTTCTTGAGGATGGGTCGGGCGACGGCTCGCTGTTCAGCGGTGCGGGCAGCAACCAAACCTCGGGCCGCCTGGATGACGACTCCGGGATCAGCGTGCTTGCTCAGGTCGATGAGGATGTCGAACGCTTGGGGATGATTTCGGGACAATCTGCCGACGGCGCTGGCCGCCTCGCGGCGCACTTCCTGCGAGGGATCGTGGAGGGCGAGGCACTGGATCTGGTCGAGGAGGCTGGCGTCCTGCGCACGCGCTGCCTGGACGACTGCCTCCTGGCGGATGCGAGGGTTTGCGTTTGCAAACGGGTCATGTAATGTATCGGTCACCGCCCTGGGATAACGGGCTTAGTGGTGTGCGCCAAGGTGTCGGTTGAGAAGCGCTCGTGGGGTAGCGGTGAGACCTCGCCATTGCTGACGGAGGAGTCGGGAGGCGCCGATTTCTCGGAGGCGGGGATAGGGAGCAAGCTCAGCCCTCGTTCGGCCGACTTCGAGCGCCTGACGGAGGTCGGCAGCGGTTCGACCGTGGAACGCGGTGACCCCGGATCCGACCTGCTCGTGGAAGTGCGCGTCGGAGCCGCCGGTCTCAGGCAGCGCCCAATCCTGGTTCGCATCGATCATCCGTCGGCGTCGCCATTTGGCGGAGGGAATCGGATTCGCGGTCTCGATCGCGAGCACCGGCGCGTCGTCACCCGCTCGCTCGGGGCCGAGGTCTCGCACCAATCGTTCGATATCGGCGACGTTCAAGGCGAAGGGGATAACCGCTCCTGGATGGGCGATGATCGCGATGCCGCCCTGTTTCCAGATCGCCTCGACCGTAGCGGCCGCGCTACGAAAGGCAGGCACAGGCTCCTCGAGCCAGAGACCGAGGATGTGGCCGTGTCGGCTGGTGATCTCGCTGCCGACGATCACCTCAACCGGATGGTTGGCGCGCTCGGCAAGGTCGCGGGCGAGATGTGCGCCGCGGACCTGGTCGTGGTCGGTGATCGCGACGACGTGGAGGCCGCGTCGGTCGGCGGCGTTGAGGATCGTGAGCGCGTCGTCCATGCCGTCCGACTGATCGGTGTGGATCTGCAGGTCGGCGCGGCCCAGTGGGTCGGTCATGACTCGGCCGCGGCGCTGGCCTCGCGAGGATGTGGGTCGTCCCAAGGCGTGTCTCGACATGGGGCCCACGGAGACTCGGGGACACGCCAGAGGTGGGCGTGTTCGTCGATGATGGGCTCGAAGAGTCGGGCGAGATTGGCGATATTGGTCCGAGCGTCGAGCGCGCGATTGCCTTTGATCAGTAGTTCCAGCGGCGGGAGGAAGGTGACGTCGAACTGGAGTCGATCGGGCCCTGGTCGACGGACCGCGTAGAGCGGTAGAACGTCAGCGTCGGCGCGGAGGGCGAGGTCGATGGCGCCCACGGGGAAGCGGGCTTGGCGTCCGAAAAAGGGCACACAAGTGCCGCCGCCCTGTCGGTCGCGGTCCCAGAGCACGCAGACGACGCCGCCCGCTCGGAGGGTGCGGAGGGCGCTGGCGATGCCGGTCTGGGTGGCAGTCAGGAACTCGACTCCGATGGCAGCTCGTGAAGCGTTGACGGCCTCGAGGTGTCGTGGGTCGTCGAGTTTCTCAACGAGGGCCACGGCGGGAATGTCGAGCGCCGCGAGCGCCTTGACGGCGACCTCGGGATTGGAAATGTGAGCGGTGGTAAGAACGACACCACGACCAGCGCGATGCGCGTCGAGGAGCTCATCGAGACCGCTGACGTGGAGGTGATGGTTGAGGATACCCCGCGGCGAGATCGATGGCAGAATCGCGAGGTCGACGTAGTAGCGAGCAGTCTCGGCGAAGACGCGTGTGACGTCGCGATTGAGTTCCGCGGGCGAATGCTCGGGGTGAATGCGCTGGAGGTTGTTGCGGATGCGGATGCGTCGGCGCTCGAGCAGTGGCATCGCGAGGTAGGCGAGCGTCTCGGCGAAGGCGTAGAGCCAGTTGCGAGGGAGAAATCGTGAGAGTCGGGCAAGCAGCCGAAGGCCGAGGGCGGTGGACATATACACATCATCGCATGTCGGTGATTCTCGGGAATCCGCGAAAGTCTCCCTCCTCGCCTGCTCAGAGGCCATCGAGTAGTCCACGAACGTCGTCATTTGATCCAATAGCCTCATCATTCCTGCGCGCAGCGGAGACCTTTGAATAACTCAGTTTCCCGTCCCCGCCCCCGAGCGCGAACCCGCTTTGGCGAAGCCCAGGCTGCTCGGATAGGTCAGATACCGGCGACAAACATGGCCGCCGGTAAAGAAGCCAGGGAAGGAGCAGGCCCCCGCTCGGAGGCGGGGGCCGGTGAGGGGCAATTCAAAGGTCTCCGCAGCGCGGGATTCTCGATCCTAAGGGCACGCTCCATACGCCCTTAGGCGCGCATCAATCGTGTCGCAACTGGGGGCTGAATCGATCCAGTCGGTTTGGGAACAAACGGTCGGCGAGGTGTTGACGGTTCTGGCGATTACGTAGTACGCTAGTGCGACACAAGCGGGCGAAGGGGATGGCATGGGGACCGAGACTCAGGGATCGTCGCAACCAGCCACTGTGGCGGGCATCGACATGGCGAGCGTCGTCCGCGAGGCATGGCTCGCGACCGCTCAACTCAGTGAGGACGTCACGCCCGAAACCAGAGAAGCAGCGTTCCAGCTCGTGCTCGAGGCGATGCTGCGCGACCCGGCCGCCATCGCAAATGGAGCCAATGGAAGCGATTCCCAAGAGTCTGCGGAGGACGAGTCCGATAGCGGCCGAGAGGACTTCTACTCAACCCCCGAACTCCGCGGCGATGCGATCTCGTATTATCTCGATCTTGATCGTGACCTGGTTGAGCAGCTCTATTCCCTGGATGTCGAGCCTACATTTCACTACAACGGGCACGAGTTGTCTCAACAGAAGCAGCCGGCGACAAAGGAGATCGCCCTATTGGTGCTTGCCGGACGTACTGCCGTCGGGCTGGACACTACCACCGACCAGATTCGGTTTGTCGCCAAAGAGTATCGAAAACTCGACAGTCCGAACTTCATGTCGACCCTCCAACAGGGTCCCGAGTTCGTTGTGCTCGGTAAGCCTCGTAAGGGCAAGCGCGTGGTCCGCCTGAGGGCAGCAGGAGTGGAGGCGGCAAAGGAGCTCGCTCAAAGGCTCGTGACCGAATGAGCGAGGACACCACTGTCACGATCGATATGCAGGAGCTTGGTGTAAGTCAACATGCGATGAACCTTGTTCTGCAAGGGTTCTATCGAGATGCGATTCGTCATGATGCGCAGGATCTGCTGCAGGAACTCAAGGAGCGGACGTTGCAAGTAGAGATGAAGGAGTTCGATCTCGTTCAACACACCTTCCAGGACAACAACCCACTCCTAGCGTTCAACAGCCGCTCAAATCCCACTGAGCGTGATGAACATGCGGCATTTCGTCTTCTCTTTCTGGGTGTCACTCGAGGTGTGCGGAATGTCTACTCACACGATGTACGAAGGGACGTTTCACAGCTTGATGCGATTTCTTGGTTGGGCTTACTAGGACGATTGCGTCGCCAATTGAATCAAGCAGACGCGGTAGTGGATGCTGAGAGTCACGAATGAACATCAAGCTTGTACAGCATAAGTTGAGAACATGAACATCCAATCTGCCTGGACGCTGTTGGTGCTGGCTGGGCTTCTTGGTGTGCCGGCGCTGATCGTCCGCTTTGCCGGAATTCATACCAGCACTGAGGTCGAGGTCACCATCTTCGGACTTGGCATCCTCTCGGCCGCGTTTCTCATCTCTACCGGCGCCGAGGCGGCCCAGCACGACATCCCCGCTGCGCTTTCGGTGGCGCTGGTCGCGTTTATCGCGGTGTTGCCGGAATATGCCGTCGACCTACTTTTGGCATGGGAAGCGGGTAGAGGCATTCCCGGCAAGGACGAGCTGGCGCTCGCCAACATGACAGGTGCCAATCGACTATTGCTCGGCGTGGGCTGGGCGACCGTCATCTTCCTCTTCGCCTGGCGACGCGGCGGGCCGCGCCAGATTGTGACGACCGCTGCTAGGAGCTCCTGGCGATTCCTCCGTCGACGAGACCCCGACCCAGACGAGCCGCTGCTGACGCTACCAGGCGGCATCGGCCTGGACATCGGCATTCTCGGCGTGGCCACCGTGTACTCGTTCGTAATCGTGGCCAAGGGTCGACTCGCGATCGAGGACACGATTGTCCTCGGCCTGCTGTTCGTCTGGTACGTCATCCGGCTGACCACGTCACCGGTCGAGGAACCGGAACTCGAGGGTCCGGCAGCGAAAATCGGCAGCTTACCGACCGGCCGCAGGCGGGCGGCGGTCATTGCGCTGATCGGCTACTCGGCGTTCGTGATCGCGATCTCAGCGGAGCCATTCGTACACGGACTGGAACAGGTCGGACGCGACCTTGGCATCGGCGAGTTCTTCGTGATTCAGTGGATCGCACCACTTGCTTCGGAATCACCAGAGTTCCTAGCCGCGCTCTATTTGGTCTGGCGAGGGTCCGCCGGCCTGGGCGTCAACATGCTGATCTCCAGCAAAGTCAACCAGTGGACACTGCTGATCGCGTCGATCCCGATCGCTTACATGGCCGCTGGAGGAGGAATCGATGGCATCGGCTCGAGCGACGTGCAGCGCGCCGAGGTCTTCATTACCGCCGCACAGTCGGCCTTCGGTGTGATGTTGATCATCGACCGTCGGCTCACCGCGCGGGCCGGATTCGCACTGCTCAGCCTCTTCTTGGCCCAACTGATTACGCAATTCTTCTTCCAGGAGGACACCGCGCCGCGGATTGTGTTTGGCATCATCTATCTCGCGATCACCGCGTTGATGGTGACTCAATACTGGCGTAGCATCGGACCAACGCTTCGTGAGGCGTTCCGATCGCCTCGCGCCGCCGCAGCGCTACACGCCGAGACAAACAACGCAAGTGAGAGCAGGCCCGAATGACCGAATGGACAGACCTCGCCGACCAGCTTCAGGGTGCGCTCGGACTGGCGAACGCGCCACTGGCGATTACCTTCCACGACTCCGCCTCAGGTGTCGCGGGATTCAGCCAGCCCATGCCCGAGCCAGCCGCTGATGGCCGCACTGGTCGCGTGCCGGCGGGCTGTGTGTTCTGGATGCACGCCACTGACCAGACGTTCTCGACGGTCGCCGCCGACCACGCGAACTGCTCGGTCGGGTCGGTTACGCACGGGTTCCTGGCACTGGGCGATGTCCTGGAGAACGGCGACGTCGGAGCGCTGCTCGAGTCCGGCTGGGTGACTCCCGAGGCCGCGATGGGCATCCCTGTGGTCGAGGAGAAGCCTGAGGAAGTGGTCTACGGACCGCTATCTGAAACGCCCTCCGATCCCGATGTGGTTCTCATTCGGATTACGGGACGCCAACTGATGGTGCTGCACGATGCGTTCCCGGACCTGCGAATTGAAGGCAAGCCACAGTGCCACATCATCGCGATCGCCAAGGCGGGGGAGATGGCGGCATCGGTCGGGTGTCAACTTTCGCGAGTTCGCACGCAGATGCCGAACGCCGAGATGACCTGCGCCATCCCTGCGACACAGTTGTCGGACTTGCTAGCTCGACTCGCCGAAACCGCGCAAGCCGACCACGCCGTGGCACAGTATGCCGCCGACGACATGTCGCGATTCAGTTAGGTCGGGACGATGCCAGGTCGATGGTTCGAAGAGTTGGAACCAGGGCTGGTGATCAAACACCAGCCGTCGCGCACGGTCACCGAGGCCGACAACCTATTGTTCACCGCGCTCACCCACAACGCGCAGCCGTTGCATCTCGACGCTGAATTCGCGTCGGGCACGCAGTTCGGACAGCGAATCGTGAACAGCATCTTCACACTCGGACTGGCCGTAGGCCTGAGCGTGTCCGACACCACGCTCGGCACGACTCTCGGCAATCTGGGTTTCGACGAAACGACGTTCCCCAACCCCGTCTTCATCGGCGACACGATCACATGCGAGACGGAGATAATCGATCGTCGAGAGTCACGCAGCCGACCCGATCGAGGAATCGTCACGTTCGAGCATCGAGGAGTAAATCAGCGAGGCGAGTTGGTTGTGAAGTGTCGGCGAACCGGGATGATGCTGAAGCGACCTGCGGAGTAGATCTAAGTTCCGCGGGCGAAGTAGCCGCGGCCAAGTCAACAATGTCTGCGAAGATCGTGCTCCACGTCCCGGGGAGTCAGCGAAACGGGGTGAGGAACGCCGGGCGCAACTTAGGTGACCTTTCGAGTGCTCATGATACTTGCGCTGAGCGCAGAAATGTCGAAGTCGTTTGGATGCCGTTGCCTATCCGCCTCGGAGCACCAAGGCGACCAGCAAACCGATCACAGCCGAACCGATTGCCACTCCGGAACCGACTCCCCACTTGAGGAGTCGGTTGATTTCGTCGCGAAACATGAGCTGCATTTCAAGGCGAAGTTGGTTCATTTCAGCCGTCATGTCCCCCTTTGTGACGAGATCGCCTGTGGCCGCCGCAATGCCTTCGTCCACGTCCTCGGCGAGCTCGGTTGCGGCCGGCGACGGTGCGTCCATCTCACGGACAAGGATAAGGATATTGTGGAAACGAAGTCTGTCGAGAGCCATGTCTAAGACGATAGCACATACGCGGAACGGTTGTACTGTATTGTGAACCCAGGGGTTCCCGTTTTCAAACTGCTCGGATAGCTCGGATTCGTGTGGGCGATTGACTGGCGCTTGAGTGATAGGCTGAGCGAAGTCGGAGCGTGGCGCAGTTTGGTAGCGCACTTGACTGGGGGTCAAGAGGTCGCCGGTTCAAATCCGGCCGCTCCGACCATCCGCTACCCTGCCAACGGCGGTGAATATGCGACTCTCAGAACCTCGAATTGACCCGGTCTCCGACGACCAAGCGACAGACGAACAGCGCGAAGTGCTCGCCGCTGCGGCGATCGGACGGTCGCCGCTCAATGTTCAGCGCACGATCGCGACATATCCCGAGCTTGCCCGAGCGCGACAGGACTTCACGACGCACATCATGCGTCAGTCCTCCCTGCCGCCGCGAGAACGGGAGATCCTGATTCTGCGGACCGGCTGGAACTGCCAATCGGAGTATGAGTTTGCTCAGCACTCCCGATTCGGGCGGTCTGTTGGACTCTCGGACGAGGAGATTCGCCGGGTCGTGCTCGGTCCTGGGGCAGACGGTTGGGACGACTTTGAGGCAACACTATTGCGTGCCGCTGACGAGTTGCACAATGATGCATTCATCACCGAGGACACGTGGAGCGCTCTGGCCGAACGGTACTCGACGAAACAGTTGATGGATGTCGTCTTTACTGTTGGTCAGTATCACATTGTGTCCATGGCCCTGAACTCGTTTGGCGTGCAGTTTGAACCTGAAACAACGGACCGATTTCCGTCCTGAATTGTAACCGGAGAACAGTATGACAACAGCAACGACAACCCCAGCAACGGTCGTGTTAGTCCACGGCGCTTGGCATGGACCATGGTGTTTTGACAAGGTTGTTTCCGGTCTCGAGGCCCGAGGTGTGCCGGTGATTGCGGTCGACCGTCGACGGCAGCATGAAGCCAGCGGACAGCTGCGCGGTGTTACGGATGCGGCTGAGAACGAAGCAATCGTCCGAAGCGCACTAGACAACGTTGAAGGACCCATGGTGCTGTTGGGTCACTCCTTCGGAGGTGAGCCGATTACCACTGCTCCGCTGGGAAACGATAGCGTCAAGCACCTAGTTTACTTGACTGCGATGATGCCCAATACTGAGGGAACGATTCCCGATAACTTCGTCAACCCTGAGCTGGCAACCGCCGTACAAGCAGGCGACGATGGGTCGACCACGGTCCAGGCGGACCTGATTCGCCACGCGTTCTATCACCAGTGTTCGGACGAAGACTACGAGCGCGCGCTCGGCGAGCTGGTTCGCGACGAGGCAGCGATCGCCTTTGAGACCCCTCGTGATACCGCTTGGAACAAGATTACGACGACGTATGTGGTTTGCACCGAAGATCGAGCCCTTCTAGCCGAGGGTCAACGGACGCTCGCGCGCAACGCCGACCGCGTAGTGGAATGGGCGACGGATCACTCGCCGTTCCTTTCGGCGCCGCATCTGATGGTCGACCTGCTCGACGATTTGGCTCGCGAATACGCGACATAATCGGCCAATCGGCAAACGGCTGCTCAGCCGAAAACTGCGACGAGGACACCAGTCACGGCTGCGATGAGTGAGCCTCCGGCCAGAACAGTAGCGGTCAGGCGATTCAGGTGTTGCTGATGGCGAGCCTCCTGCTCGGCCATCTGCTGTTGCATGTTCGCCGCTAAGGTCTTGATCTCGGCAGACTGCCTTGCCATCTCAATTGTCAGTTGATCTATTCTGTCCGATTGATTGCGCAGTTCGGTGGCTAGTTGCTCAAACCGGATGTCGAACTGCGTCGACTGATCAGTCATCTTAGTGCTGAGGTCGCCCGTCCGTCTGTCGATCTCAGTGCTGAGGTCGCCCGTCCGTCTGTCGATCTCGGACTTGAGGTCGGTCGACCGTTGCGCCATTTCAGCTCGGAGCTCGGCCGATTGCTGAGCAATTTCAGCCCTAAGCTCGGACGTCTGTTGCGCCATATCGGCTCGGAGCTCGGACGTCTGTTGCGCCATATCGGCTCGGAGCTCTGCCGACTGTTGTGCCATCTCGGCCCTAATCTCGACCGACTGTTGCGCCATTTCAGCTCGGAGCTCAGACGATTGCTGGGCCATCTCCGCCCGGAGCTCTGCCGACTGTTCGGCCATCTCCGCTTTGATCTCAACAGTGAGCAGGAGGAGATCCTGCTTCGTCGCCAGATCGTTGGCGAACGATTCGAACTCTTCGTCTAGAGCTACCGACACTGACAACGCTGGTGCCTCCTCGGCTACTTCAGCCTCGACCAGGACGTCTCGAAATCGTTGAACGTTGATGCGTGCCATTGCTGTTCCTGCCTTGACACGATCTTAACCACAGTTCGTACGTTCTGTCTAACGAGAACGACCACGGTTTGCTAGTACAAACGATGGTACGGTTCCGTCCTATTCCTCCATCAAACGATCGAGCAGTTTGGTCGGGTTGACTGGCAGGGAGTTCATGCGGAGGCCGGTCGCGTCGTAGATGGCGTTCGCGATCGCGGCCAGCGGTGGCACGATCGGTACCTCGCCGACACCCCGCACACCGTAGGGATGGCTTGGGTTTGGTACCTCGACCAGGATCGTCTCAATCTCGGGCAGGTCGAGCGCGGTTGGCATGCGGTAGTCGAGGAGACTGGCGTTCGACATCCGACCATCGGTGGAGTAGACGTACTCTTCGGTCAAGGCCATGCCGGCGCCTTGCGCGACGCCGCCCTGAACCTGTCCTTCAACGTAGGACGGGTGGATCGCGGTTCCGACATCCTGGACGGCTGAGTAGCGGAGGATATCGACCTTGCCGGTGTCCTGGTCGACCGCGACATCGACGATGTGACAACCGTAGGCAGGCCCGGGTCGAGTTGGGAGGACATCGGCGCTGCCCTGAATCAGACCTCCCGTACGTTGCAGCTTGCCGCAGAGCTCCTTGAAACTCATGCTCTGATTGTCCGGTCCATAGATCGCGCCGCCGTCATAGCTGACCGCGTCGACGTCGCAGTCCCAGATCATGGCCGCGCGCTCACAAAGCTGCTGCTGAACATCGAGCGCCGATTCATGCACCGCGATCCCGGTCGCGTATGCGACGCGCGAACCGCCCGTGACATGGGTGAAACCGATTGAGTCAGTGTCGACCACTTGTGGGCGGACGAGGTCGTATTCGATACCCATGGTCTCGGCGAACTGCATGGCGAGGCCGGCACGCTGTCCGCCGATGTCGACGGAGCCGACGGACAGATTGACCGTGCCGTCCGCATTGAGAATGGCGTACGCGGAGGATTCCATGCCGCCGTTGGTCCAGAATCCCATCGAGACGCCGCGACCGACCAGTCGGCCGTCGTCGTCGATACCGATCTCCGAGCGATAGTGCGGCGACTCCATTGTCGCCTGCATCGTCTCTTCGGCGCCGATGCGAGGAAGGACCACTCCATCGGCTCGACGTGTGCCTTCGCGAGCGGTGTTCTGTAGGCGAAGGTCCATTGGGTCGCGTTCGAGTCGCTCCGCGAGCTGATCGAGCAGTGACTCAATCGCGTAGGTCGCTTGCGGCGAGCCCGGGGCTCGGTAGGCGTGCGCCTTGGGCTTGTTGGTCACGACGTCGAGGGCGTTGACATACTGATTCGGAATCTCGTAGGTGGCGAACATGCAGGTGGCGCCCGCTCCGACCGGGGAGCCTGGGAACGCGCCGGCTTCGTACGCGAGGGTTGCATCGGCGGCGACCAGTGTGCCGTCATTCTTGGCGCCGAGTCGACAGCGGACATAGGTCGCCGAGGTCGGGCCGGTGCCGATCAGTACCTCTTCGCGGTTCATGTACATCTTGACCGGTCGACCAGTCTTTCGAGACATAATCGCAGCGGCCTGCTCCATGTACGGTCGAGTTTTCCCGCCGAAGCCGCCCCCGATCTCCATCGGTACGACCTTGACATTGGCCAGGGGAATCTCCAGCATCCGCGCGACCGTGTCGCGGATGGCGAAGGGGCCTTGCGACGATGTCCAGATGGTCAGTGTGCCGTCGGAGTTCCACGACGCGGTGCCACTTTGGGGCTCGATGTAGCCCTGATGCGCTGCGGCGGTCTCGAATTCGCCTTCGAGGATGATGTCTGCTTCCTCGAAGCCGCTCGACGGATCGCCCTTCTCAAACTCAAGCTGCGAGGCGATGTTGGAGTCGCGCTCGCCGCGACCGTCGCCGGGGACGAATCGGGCGACCATCTCCACGGTTTTCATGCCGTCGTGCAGGATCGGCGCGGCATCGGCCATTGCGTCGTGCACCGACAGCACCGGCGGGAGTACTTCGTACTCGACCTCGATTAGGGAAAGCGCATCCTCGGCGATGTGTGCATCGGTGGCGCAGACGCCGGCAACAGGATGGCCCTGGAACAGCACTTTCTCCGACGCGAAGGTCTGCTCGAGCATCCACTTGTACGGCGACACGCTCTCGCCGAAGTCGATCACGGCGTCCGACGCGCCTGGCAGGTCTTCGTGCGTGATCACGCAGCGGACACCGTCGAGCGCTTCGGCTTTGGAGGTGTCGATGCTGAGGATCCGCGCGTGCGCGTGCGGCGAGCGGAGGATGCGTCCGTAGAGCATGCCGGGCAGTGCGATATCGGCGCCGTAGTTGGCGCGTCCGGTGACTTTGTCTGCGCCGTCGGGTCGGAGCGGTCGGGTGCCGACTACGCGGTATCCATCTGTGCTGGTGGGCATCGTCTCAGTCGTCATCGGCGGCTCCTCGTTGGTGTGTCGTGCGGAGTATCCATTGAACAAATGATATCCGCCATGGACTCTTGGGGGACGAAACAGGGGCGGACCAAGTCCGCCCCTGCTGATGTCTCCTGCGGGTCAGTTGAGCCCCAAGAGATCTGCTCCGTTCGGCTTACCCCTTCTGCGGTGCGAAGGATGCGAACACTTCGAGCTTGTCCAGGAAGGACGCGGCGTCGAAGTCATCCACTTCGATGCCGATGTGGCGGTCCGGAAGTGGCTGGAGGAACAAGTCGAGGTCTCGCTCGAGGTCCAGCACCTCGATGAAGTCAGCCGTGAGATAGCGGCTGTTCATGCGATCAAGGAACCCGACGACGATGATCCGACGCTTGGGATCGAAGTTCGCCTCGTGGATCTCGCAGAGTGTATCGAAGTAGTCGCCATCGTTGCTGATCACGACGACGTCGCCAATTCGATGCTTCATCTCCTTGAGCAGTTTGATGATGGCCTCGTCGTCGACGCTTCGGCCATCCTGCGGCTCAATCAGTGGCGTCGGATGGAAACCTACAGACGCTAGGTAGTTGGCGAAGGGGAGGTTTTCGCCGCCGTTGTCTTGCAGCACGGGGACGATTTGTCCGTACTTCTGACCCCAGTCGTCATCGACCCAGTCTTGCAGACGGTCCCACTGCAATCGCAGTTCCTTGGTGAGTTCAACCTCGGGACCGTAGAACGTCTTCGTCGTGACATCGATGTTCGCACAGTCGATGACGATGAGAGCCGGCTGTTGAGAAGGCATGGCGGAAGACCGGGCGAGGTCATCGGGTACGTACAACATACGTTGCTCCTTGCTGGGCGAGTCTTCCTCGACCGTGGTTTCGTCGGACGAGCCCTCTTCTGGACGTTGTCTCGCCATACTGAGGGCGGGATCCTGCTCGGATGTCTCGCTTGACACCGGTGAGGTCTCGACCACAGGTGGGTCTGTCGAGTCTTCCGTCTCGGTTGAGAGAGGTTCGGGTAACTTCGCTTTCCGTAGCGCATTAAGCAACGGCGCGGCAAGTGAACCCATGGCTGGCTCAGGTTGCTCGACGGCGACGGGCGCCGGGGATGCGGTCGGTGGAGTCTGGATGCGCGCGGGCTCTGGACGCTTGTAGTAGATCTCGTTGACCGCCTTCATCTTGACGAGGTCCTGGACATTGGCGAACATTGCAAGCTCGTGCTGCTGGAACTGACTCTTCCGCCCGAAGTGAATCAGGTAGACCTCACGCCCGTTCGCCAAATCAAGCAGTATGCGACGAATCTCAGTATCCCGCGAACTGCCTGTGACGTACACGAGAGGAATCGAAGGATCACTGCTCAGAGCGGAGAGCCAGTCTCTCATCTGCTTGTTGTGCTCGCGAGCATCGACCTCGTTGCTCCCCGTTCGGAGAGTCCGCTTAAGGTCGTATCCCTCGTGCTGCATTCGGCTGTAGAAGGAATTTGGCTGACCGTTCCCTCGGTTGAGGTCGAAGAACCAACGCCTGGTGGAGTGTTGCACCTGTTTGGTTCCGAGGCGGTCCTTGGGCCAAGTGGCGAAGTATTCGATCTTCTCGTAGTCGATGGTCTCTCGTCCGCCCCACGGTGCATGTCCGAGAAGATCGGATTGGGTCAGTTGCAAGTCCAAGCCATCGACGGCAAGGATCAGCTCCGGGAGTCGGGTATGGCTCGGGGGGTTCATGGTTCTCCTAGTAGTCATTTGACTTTGTCCTTTGGATTGTGGCGCGGGAGTTGAGGTCCTGCGCCGCTGGGTGTTGGGTGGTGGATGATTGTGAGCTGCCGAAGTCGATTACATGAGCCCAACCTCCACAGCTTTTGATCCCAGGTGTCGATGCTCGCCCGGCGGGAGATCCTCATAGAACGTCTTTGGAGCAATGTTGAGTTCGACAAGGTCGTTCACACTGGCAAATGTCTTCAGGGAATGGTCTTCGAACTGGCACACGCGAGAGAGACACAGTAAGTGGACCGGTCGCTGGTAACTGATGTCTTTCAGGGCGTCTCTGATTGCAGGATCCATCAGTGCGCCTCCGACGTAGAGGATCGAAGACCAAGTTGAGTCCACGATGGTGTACAAGCGACGCAGAGTGTTGTCTCTGTTTAGCTCGTACGGTTTCGGTTTACCGTCAGGGGACGGATATCGAGATGTCAACTGCAGACGAATGTTGTGTCGTCTGAGTTCCTGGTAGATGGGCTGTTGCTGACCCTTTTTTCCGCGCAGCAGGTCGAAGAACTCGACGCTTGTCAGAAGCTCGGAGACAGTCGCAGCGAGCCGTTCCGCAAAAGCCCCCATGCCGAGGAATATGTTGACATCCGTTGGTCCGTGCGGTTGAACGCCGGGCAATGTTTTTCGCGTTCGATAGTAGTCGTTCCCATCGATCACGGCGACCAGCCCGTCCGTGGCTGACTGATACGGTAAGAGTTTCATGTCCAATCCTTCCCGAAGGAGGCCATTGGCCTCCTTCACATATTGAGTGAACGGTTGAGAAGGCCCAGGCCGCACAAGTGCGACTCGAGCGCGAAGACAGCCATTGGCTGACGGTGACATTCAATGCGTCCAGGAGAGGAAGCCCGGAGCGAGAACGCTCCGCGAAAGTGCCGTTTGAAGTGACTACGTTCGACAGTGAACTTGCTCGAAGCGAGTTACTTCGTCGATATGTATGAAGATGCTAGTCAATAGTGTTGAGAACAGCATGACTGACACTTCAAACTTCGCTGGCATGTTACCACTACCGAAAACAACAAATGTTGATTTGTTTAGATAGAGGGTCCTTTCTTGCAACCCGCTTGGGATTTCTGTTGAGCTGGCCCCGCTGGATCGGCGACGTAGGCAGGAATTGATATGGTGCCGGCTTCGGCCCGGAAAAATAGTAGAAAAGTCACATCTGTTGCTCTGTGCTGCGATGCTGAGTTCTAGGCATCGGAGCGGGATCATCGGTAATGTGAGCGGTGATGTGGTCCTGCCGTCCGTATTCGTATACGGACGTTCATTCGATAGGTTCGGGATATCCGCGTGGATAAGCCGATGTTCGGTCGATAGGTTCGGGATATCCGCGTGGATAAACCGACGTTCGGTCGATAGGTTCGGGATATCCCCGTGGATAAACCGACGTTCGTTCGATAGGTTCGGGATATCCCCGTGGATAAACCGATGTTCGTTCGATAGGTTCGGGTCGTCCGGATGGATCAACCGACGCTCGTTCGATAGGTTCGGGTCGTTGATATGCGGACTGCTCGTCTGGCCTGCCGGTGCCAATGTCGCCGATTGCGCGGAGTCGGAATCACCCTTCTGTTGGTTCGAGCCGTGAGCGGACGAGCATCGCGAACCGCGCTCTGGATGAGCGTGGCACTGAGTGCGCGTCTGTCCTGGACTCGACGTGTTCATGAATCCGACGGTATCCAGGTCGACCGAAAAAATCAAATCGCTGTCTCCCTGGAATCGTTAGGCACAAGGGTTGTGACGTAATTCACGCAGAATTGTGATGTAATTCACATAACGGCAGCAGCCGCCGGCCATGGCGGGGAGGATGTGGACTTCGGCTCCGGCGGGGACACGGGCGAGGAGGCCGAGGGGCTGCTCCTCGCTGTTGACCGCGATGGTGAGGCCCGGCTTGAGCTGGCCGTTCTCGATCAGCGAGGCTTGGAAGCCCGGATAATGGGCATCCAGATCCTTGATCACCTCGCCGACGGTGCGGCCGGCCGCGGGCACCGTCCGCTCGCCGTCGGTGAGCGGACGCATGCCGATCGGCACGAAGACGGTGATATCGGCAGCCGTGTCGGCCATGGGGGACGCTGTGCTCGTCCGAGTCCTTGTTGGTGGCGCGGCTCTAGAGTTTGAGGCTGCCCTCGGCGACGACGGCGATGACGCCGTTGTCCTTCTCGACCCAGCAGGCGATGTTGCGTCGGTCGGGATCGTCTTCGTTCACGCCTTGGAGGACACCCTTGACCGAAACGGTCTCGTTGGGCCAAACGATGTTGGCGAACTTGACGAGCAGCTTGCCGGACGACTTCCAGGCGTCGCCGAATCGCTGGTCGAGCAACTCGCCGATCAACGACATCGTCATCTTGCCGCCGACGACTACGTCGGTGAAGCCGAGCTCTTCCGATGCCTGCTTGTCGGTGTGGTAGTTGCGGTCGCCGTGGAAGAATGAGCCGCACATTTCGAGCGTGATGGTGCGGACCAGCGGACCGAAGGCCTCGCCCTCGGGCAGCGCGTAGGACTTGGCGCCTTCCTTCTTGGACGGATCGCGGAGCGTGACCTCTCCCTCGCTCTGGTAGAGCACGAACGACTGGTGGTGTCGCATTGCGACGGCGACATCACCGGACTCGTCCTTGAGCACGGTTTCCGTGAGGATCACGCTGCGGTCGCGGCGGTCGTAGACGTCGATCGACTTGGCAGAGGTCTCGTAACGGGCGCCGGGCTTGAGCGGCTGTCGGAAGTCCCATTCCTGTCGCAGCCAGAGGTTGCCGAAGTCGTTGCGGTAGTGCATGCGAGTGGAGAGGTCGGCATTGGCGGCGACCATCGATGGGGCGGAGGTGAGGTCTGCTGGACGGTTCAGCTCGAGGCCTTCGAAATAGTCGCTCAGCGCGGTTTCATCGACCTCGATAGCGGATGATCCCAGGTCGACCCCAGGCTGTGGTTCGTCAAACTTGCTAATGGCCATAGTGTGCTCCTCAGTTGATGGCGGGCAATAGGTCGATGATAGCGAGTGACTGGTTCTCGCTTGAGGGGACCTTTGAGAGGTTGTTCATGTCCCGGAGGGATATTCGTCATGCTCGCGCTCTGTCGCGGGCATCTCGCTGAGGCGAGCACGAGGGTCGACGCTGGTGGGGCGTCTGCGGTAAGGGATCGGCTCAGCCGCATGGATCGAAATTCCCGCGGCGGAGCGCGGGAACGACGGAACAGGGGCGGAGGAACGACGGAGATGGGGCCGTGGAGTGACGGCGTTGGTGGCTTTCGCGGGCCACATTACTCGGGGACGGGTTGTCGCCAGTTGACCTCTGGTGATTCGAGGACGACCCATAGTGATTGGTCTCGCTGGAGGGTTCGTAGCGTGATGAGTGTCGGTGGCATGTCGGGGGAGAAGAGCTTCCATTGCTGCTCGTCTGAGTCCCATGCGTAGACCCGAAACGTGCTTCCCGCGAGCGAGGCGAAGGCGGTGGTTACTCGAGTATCGGTGCCGTACCAAGTGACCAAGTTCCACCCCTGATTGAGGCGCACGCTCCGCTGTGCCTGGTATTGAAACACTGCGGGCGCGATGATCGGTCGGCCGTTCGGCGGGAGCAGGGTAATATCGACCGTTCCTGCGGGAGCCGCTGGGGTGGTCACGGTGACGCATTCTGCGTCGAAGGAGGTGACTCGCGCGACTTGTTCGCCGAGCCATACTGTTGGGCCTTCCATGTCGGTTGCGATTGCTTCGCCGCAGATTTCGATGTCGTCGCGACCACCCGTGTAACCCCAGCTCGGGCTCACGCTTGTGACTGAGCCTGACGGTGTGAGTTCTATCGTTGCACTTTCCTCGCTGGCTTGGCCGGCTGCCGAATGGGTGATGATCGAGAATACGGACGCGTCGGGATCGACATCGACATCTCGGAATCGGAAGCGACCGCCAAAGACGGGCGTCGATGCTGCGAATCGTCGGACGGTCGAGTCTCCCGCGTAGAGGTGGGCGACGTCGGCGCCTGCCGCCGAGCCGTTGAGTCCGAGGCCTGACGGAGTCCACTCGGCATCGACGATTGTGGGCGCTGATCGCGGCGATGTCACGTTGGTGCGATTGCCCTGGATCACGTTCCCCCAGATGAGCCGACGTCCGGCGGGCGGAACGTTGTCCGAGACGATCTCCACGGCCGTCAGGTTGTCGCGAAACACGTTTGCGCCCTCGACGGCGTGTTCTGCACGGTCGAATCCGAACACGGTCGTGGGACTGATCGCGGGCAGCGCGATTGAGGTGGTCGCGCCGGGCTGGAATGTCACTCGTTGATCGAGCGGTACGCCGTTCACGGCAAAGCGGAGTTCGGCGCCTGGTCCGGTCGCCGTGGCGACGAAGCTGGCGGCTTCGTCGACCATGACGGAAGCGGCGAGTCGACGATCGAGGTAGATGTTGACTGTGGTGTCGTTTGGTGCAGGAATCCCGTCGATTCTGACCGTGCCGACGATGGTGTGGCTAAGCCCGGCGCGAGGCTCGAGCGGCAAGGAGTTGAGCACGCCGATCGGTATGGCGAGGTCGGCAGCGCTCTGCATCGTTGGTGGTTCGGTCGCGGGACCGATGACGACGTGACTAGCTCGGCGAGCGATCTGTACTCCTGCGCCAGCGTTGGAGTCGAAGGTGCTCGCGGTAATGAAGGCTGAGCCGCCATCGGCGATGTCGATGCCGTTCCGTCGACTTTCGGTAACGGTGATGCCCGCGATGTGAGCCTCGGTTCCCGTGACGCGGACCCCGACTAGATTGTTGTTCAGCGTGATTCCGTTCAGGTGGACGTGGTCACCCTCGACGAGCACTCCGGCTTGATCCGCGCCGGTGATGGTTAGTCCCCACAGTTCGCTGCCATCGCCTATTTTGAGGCCGTTTGGGAGGTTGGACGCGTTGATGGTCCAGCCTTGACCGTCGATGATTTGTCCGTTGTCGAGGCTCAGCGCGGGATTTCCCGGGCTGATGGTCTGTCCGTTGGCCTCCGAGGTATCTGATGACTGAAACAGCACGATGGATGCGTCGCTGTCGAGCGCTTCGCGGAAGGTGTCTGGACCTCGAGCGGCTGTGGATGTCACCACGGCGATCTCGGTCTGGGCCTCCGTAATGGCGGCGATGGCGTCCACTAGTCCTGCTCCGGAAGCCGGATCGGGGCCTGCGGGTGGGATGTCTCGTGCGGTGTCGAGCAAGAGGTCGCGTACCAGTCGACGTTCCAGTAGTGCGGTTCCGCCGTCGGCGGCGAGCAGCGCCGGTTGCGCCTCGAGTAGGAGGGCGCCGACACCGGCCACATGCGGCGCTGCCGCCGACGTGCCGAGGAATCGCGGCGCATACTGTGTCGTGTTCGAGACGGTGACGCGGTCGACCGCCGCGATGTCGGGCTTGAGTGCGCCGTTCAGCGTCGGTCCTCGACTGGAGTACGCAGTGACCGTCTCGCGTCCGACATTGACGGCGCCCACCGTGATCGCGCCCTCGGCATCGGACTGGGCGAGCAAACTGCCCTCTGGGGTGTGGTGATAGAGACGAGGTTGCTCGCCCGCGATGGGATATGCAAAGAGATCGAACGTTACGGGATCGGCGTCGTCGTTGTGATTCTGAATGACGACGAATAGTTCGGTCAGTTCACCGTCATGCTCATATCTGATGTGTTCGCGGGGAAAATGATTGGTCGCGCCGACGCCTTGCGTATTCTCGCTGGCGCCCATGACTTCTCCGTCGCTGGACATGAGGTAGAGGTTGTAGTCGTTGGTCGAACGTCCCCAAGGGTCGTCCCAATGGAGAATCAAGCGCAGGACGTCTCCAGGTCGCACGACGAGTCGGTTGCCGGCTGCGATTGGATTCTCCGCGCCGACGGCCACCTGTTCAGGGCCAAACCAATGCACTCTTCCGGGAGATGGTAGTCCCAAGTTCATGCCGTTCAAGCCCTTATGCCAAGCTCCCGACCAGTGTGATTCGGCCCAGTTTCCTGCAGCCGTGACGTAGAGCCTCAGTGGCCAATCGGGATGCTCGAGCGCCTCGGTCGTGTTCCGCGACACATCGCTCTGTTGGTCGGCGGGGAGCGCGAACGAGACGTCGTCGACGATGATGTCGACTCGCTGTGCGAAGTAGTTGACGGCCGCAATGTGGTCGAGGTCCGTCAAGACGGCGCCAAACGAGATCGCGGCGCCGGGTGCGAGGTCGTGGATGACCTCGATCATCACGGTCCCTTCCTCGCCCTGGTCGATGGTGTCGGTGCCGAAGGTCTTGGCATCGACGAGCCGTGGTGCCTCACCCGCTCGTTGCGCCTGTGCGAGACCAGCGATGCCGTCGGAGATGACGGCGACTCGGATGCCGGAGCCGTCGACGTCGAACCTGGTGCGAGCGGCGGCGGCGTTCAAGGCTTCGTCGCCCTCGCTGAGGGCAGCGCCGCTCGCGAACTGGGCATAGTGTGGCCGCCTGATCGCAATCACGACTTCCAGCGCTGTGAACTCGTCAAGCTGGTCGGCGGGAAGCCAGCCTTGCCAGCGCCCAAGCTCGGGAATGGCGAGCTCGACGTCAAAGCCGGCCTCGATCAGTTGCTGTTCCGCGTTCGGCTGCGAGAGATCGACTCGAACGTCGAGGTGGAGTCGAGGTTCGTCGGGAGGCGCGGACGTCGCCGAAGAGAGGGTCAGCGCAAGCGCACCGATCAATGCCAACAGCAGGATGCACCGACGCATTGGCTGAGGGTACTTGAGTGGATGTGACATCTGAGACACTCGACGTGGCCGCGGTGCGCAGGTGTCTCGGTCGTGCCGGCAGTGGTGGCGGTGAGGTCGAGTCGTTTGGTGTGACGCATCGGCACTGGCATAGCGGTCGAGATTCCCGCGACGGAGCGCGGGAATGACGGTTCTTGGGACGTTGGAATGGCCGAGGCGGGTTCGCAAGTGCGACGGGTTTGGGGCCGTAGGAGTTACGGACGTGGGTTCGCGGGAGTGACGGGTCTTGGGGCTCGTGCTCAGGAATGATGGAGGTGGGGGGAGTGGGGGAATTGATGTGGGCGGTTTGGCGGATACACTCAGGTCTGTGATCGCATCGATGGGCTGGCGCAATGGATTTGCTTGGTGGCTGCCGATTTTGACGGCGGTGATCGCCGCGCTCATTGCGGTCGGCGCTTCTCGAGGCACGGCGTCGGCGTGGGATGCGGACGTGCACCTTTGGGCGCGGGACGGTCGGACGGCGGCGGAGTATGCCGAGCTTGTTCTTGACGGCTCGGTCCAGGACGCGGCGACGAGCGGGATGATGGCGTCTGAGTCGGGCTTGCCCGTGCTCGACGGTGTCGCCATCGTGCTCAACGACACGCTGATACGGGTCACCGTTCGCTCGGCTCACGAGGCTGACGCCGAGGCGTTGGCGATCTCCCTGGGACATGCGGCGGTCAATGAGTCGATCAATCGCTATGGCGATCAATCAGGTCTCGACATGCTCGGTCTGGTCCGACCTGGCGCACGACAAGTCGCCCCGACGACTGAGTGGACGGCCGCCTGGGCGTCGGCCGCAGGGCTGGCGATCGGTCTCGCGCTCGCGTGGGCGGTGAGTACCCGTTCCACAAGTCCGAGCAGGCCGCTCGGGCGGCTTGGGCGGCTCGGACTTCGGCCGATCACGGTGATCTCGTCCGATGCGGAGCGAGCTGCGCAGCGGACGGTCACACATTCCAGGACCGCGACCGTCGACCCGATCCAGGAGCAGAATGTCGTTTCCAACGATGCCGTGATGTTGGCGAACGCGCTCAACCCGGTCTCAGGGGTCGTCGCGCTGACGCCGTTGGACGCCACGTCAGACGTGACTGCCACACTGATCCATACCGCACAGGTGCTCGCCTCGCGAGGCCGCTCGGTGGTTTGGCTGGATAGTCGGCGGCCCGCGTTTGAGGTGTCGTATGGCGAGCCTCCGTCTTGGCTGACTGGCGCTCAATGGTGGCCGGTACCTCGACGATCGCTGATTATCAGAAATGCTCACAGTGCCAAGCGTGGAGATCGAACGGTCATGCTGTTGACCGATCCGTTGTCCGAACCCTCGACCGCTGAGGTTGGTCAGGCTGCGGACGGTGTCATCCTCCTCGCTCGGGCGGACGCGTCCGATGAGCAGTTGATCCATGCGCAACAATTGCTCTCGGGAGCGCGGATCTTGGGTGTCGCAATGACGCATGCAGATGCACCAGACATTCGAGACTTTGAACTCGCGCAGATGTCGGAATAGCGACATCGTCACATCAGTACAAACCAGCCATAGGGCAACCGCTCACCTAGATCTTGGAGCTTTCCACATGCAATTTACGCTCGCAGCGGACCTGACCGAGATGCAGACTCGCCTGTCGGCCTTTGTCGCCGAGCAGATCGACCCGATCACTGAGGGTGCCGATCCGGAGTCGCCATCGGCGGAGCTGCGCCGCGAGATTGCGCGGCTCTCGGACGAGGCGGGCTTCTATCAGCTCGCCGTACCTGAGTCGGACGGAGGCTTGGGCGCTGGACCTCGGATGATTGTTGCAGCGCGTGAGGCGCTCGCGCTGAGCGGTAATCCACTGGCGTCGCGCGTGCTGGGATCGGGACCTGGGATTATGCGTCTGGCAGATAACGATGACCAGCGTGACGAACTCTACCTCCCAGTGCTCCGTGGCGAGCGGACGGCAGCCTTCGCGTTCACCGAGGCGCTGCGCCCTGATGGACATCGAGAACCGACGCAGGCTGCACGAGCGACGCTCGATGACGGCAGTGAAGGATTCCTAGTCAGCGGCGCGAAGGGTTTTGTTACGGGCGGAGCGTCGGCTGACTGGCTGGTTGTGGTCGCTAATGTTCCTGATGAGGGCACCGCGCTCTTGGTGGTCGATAGGGAAGCGGAGGGTGTTACCGAAGGGGAGCTCGGCGCGTCCATCGATGGCAGTACGCATTCACCGTTCTACTTTGAGTCTGTCGCGGTGCCGGCGAGTCGACTGCTTGGAAACGTCGGCGACGGTATGCCCAGGGCGATGCAGAACATCGACCGGATGCGACTGGGAGTGGCCGCCGATTGCGTCGGTTGGTCGCGCTGGGTTACACGGCAGACGCTTGAGCGGATTGAGGGTCCGCATCGCAGCGGACAGCCGCTTGCCGAGCAACAACAAGTGCAAGCAATCTTCGCCGACATGGTTGCGGACACGTTCGCTGCAAGAACGTCGGTGTATCAGGCGGCGGCCGCACGAGAATCCGACGAGTCGACGGCGGGCACGCAGGTCGCGACGGCAAAGTGGCTCGCGTCCGAGTGTTTGCATCGAACGGTGGATCGTGCAATTCAACTACACGGTGCGCAGGCGTTGTTGCGTGGTCATCCGCTGGAGCGACTCTATCGGACGAGTCGTTCGCTGCGAATCGCGGAGGGTCCCACGGAGCTGTTGCGACTGACGGTCGCGAGGCATGTGCGTCACAATGGTACGGATGCGCTGTAGTTATACTGAGTCGGTGGGGAAAGGAACATCGATGACGACCACCGATCGGCAAGCAATCGAAGACTATGCAGGACAGGCGAGAGAGTTCTTGAGCCGGGCGCGGGTGTACGTCCAGAACGACGACCTGCATCCGGCGTCGGAGAAGGCGTGGGGCGCGGCGGCGCATATGGCGAAAGCAGTAGCAAACGCCAACGGTTGGCAATATCAAACGCATAGCGATTTCGTTACTGTCATCAGAAATGCTTCTGAGCTGTCGGGTAACGAGAGGTTGCGCTTTCTTCGTGGTGTCGCGACCGAGTTATGCGGCAACTACTATCAGCGCAAGCGATTCCTGAACGGCGAAGAGATCGCTGCGGACATCGAGAGCGTGGCGGAAATGCTCGAAATCCTTGAGCCGCTGACGGAGTGATGTTGCGGTAGCGATGTCAGTGCGTACGATTGAGTGGTGAAGGTACGGAGTGAGTCGTGACGACGATGAATCGGCCGGAGGTGGAGACGTATCGGCGGCAGGCTCGACGGTTCCTGGAGCGGTCGCGCGAGTATGTGGCGTCGGGGGACCTGCATCAAGCGTCGGAGAAGGGCTGGGGCGCCGCGGCGCACATGACCAAGGCGGTCGCGTCGGCGCACGATTGGCGCTATGAGAAGCATAGCGACTTCCCGCACGTACTCCATCTTGTTTGGCAGATGACGGGTAATGTGCGAGTACGAGAGTTGCGTGGAGCGCCGAACGACTTGCATGGTTACTTCTACGAACGCGATGAGTTCTTAAACGAGAACGCTATCTCTGCTGATGTCGAGAGTGTCGCGGAGTTGCTCGACGTACTTGAGCCGCTGACGATGTGATACTGTCTTCACATTGGTGACGTGTGCAACTGCGTGGCGAATAGGAGTAAGGCGTGACGACGATGAATCGGCCCGAAGTGGAGACGTATCGGCGGCAGGCTCGACAGTTCCTGGAGCGGTCGCGTGAGTATCTCGCGTCTGGGGACTTGCACCAGGCGTCGGAGAAGGGCTGGGGTGCGGCGGCGCATATGGCCAAGGCGGTCGCGGCGGCGCACGATTGGCGCTATGAGAAGCACAGTGAGTTCTCCGTTGTGCTCAATAATGTTTGGGAGATGACGAAGAACGATCGCGTTCGAGAGTTGCGTGGCACGGCAAACGAGCTGCATAGTAACTTCTACCTACGCGATGAGTTCTTGAATGGAAACGCAATCGCAGCGGACATTGAAGATGTCGCGGAGCTGCTCGACGTACTTGAGCCGCTGACGATGTGATACTGTCTTCACGTTGGTGACGTGTGCAACGGCGTGGCGAATAGGAGTAAGGCGTGACGACGATGAATCGGCCGGAGGTGGAGACGTATCGGCGGCAGGCTCGACGGTTCCTGGAGCGGTCGCGCGAGTATGTGGCGTCGGGGGACTTGCATCAAGCGTCGGAGAAGGGCTGGGGTGCGGCGGCGCATATGGCCAAGGCGGTCGCGGCAGCGCATGGTTGGCGCTATGACAAGCGCAGTGACTTCATCATTGTGATGAACAATGTCGGGCGTCTGACAGGCAATGATCGCGTGCGAATGTTGCGTGGGATTGCCAATGATTTGCATTCCCAATTCTACGAACGCGACGAGTTCCTGAACGCGAACGATATTGCTGCCGACGTTGAGAGTGTCGGGGAGCTGCTCGATATACTCGAGCCGTTGACGACGTAGCACCCGCTCGCGAGCTGTGGATTAGGGCGTGTTCACTTCAGCCGACTGCTCAGTCAGAATTCCGCTATTGGCGTGCTTGTCGCGGCAATCTCGCCGAGTTGTGCGAGACATGGCGCTGAATGCAGCGAGCTACCCGCGGCGGAGCGCGGGTATCTCGGATGTCTGAGTGGGTATGACGGGAACTCCTGGACTGAATGGCCCCATGTGCACGCGCCCTAGTTTCCGACGCCGAGTCCTTGGTAACGCTGCTTTTGATGCAGGTGCACGCGGTCGTTGAGCTGCCGATTTGATGCTCGGAGGATGCGACTGAGCAGGTTGAGTTGTTCGACCGTCGACTCTGACTTGAGCACTTCCTGCTTGACCGAGGCTGGCGCCTCGATTCGGGAGGCGATGTGATTGACCAGCGGACTGGGGCGTCTGGGGAGTCGGTACGTGCGTTGCCAGGAGTTTTGCAACGCCAGCGCGAGGCCAAGGTGGTCGCGATACAGATCGGAGGCGGCTTCGGCCACGCTGTAGGCGTCGCTTGACTCGGAGTCAGTGGGATCATCGAGATAGTCGACCTCCGCGACCCAGTACGGTCGCTCTCCCAGTTTCTCGATGATCCGGAACCGGCGTTCGCCGATGCACGCGATGTTGAAGCGTCCATCGGGGAAGGCCTCGTTCGAATCCAAGCGCACGGTGCAACCGATTTCGTGGGTGGGCTCCCGATCCTGCGGCGTCGCCGTCTGACGGGTCCGCCGAGTGAGGACGATGCCGAATGGGTCGCCGCTTTGGAGCGTGTCTTTGACTAGCTGTCGATAGCGAGGCTCGAAGATGTGCAGGGGCACGACTTCGCCGGGGAAGACGACTATCTGTAGCGGAAACAGTGGAAGTTCCGGCATATCGCTTCGCTCCGCGCAATTGAGTCAGGAGTGGCTATCTGACGCCTGCCATTCTACCTGCGAGTCGCATCACGCGTCGTGCACCGCCGTTTTCGTTGAAGGCTCGGAAGACTTGCAGTCGTTCGGCTTGCAGCGATCCCTCGGCGTGAATCGCCAGTACTTCTTGGTAGGCACCGTAGTCCGACGACGTGAGGTCGCGGATGAAGTTGAGCAGTTTCATTCGCTGCTCGCCGCCGACACCTTCTCGCCCGGCGAGGTACTTCTGCAGGAATGGTCGCAGTTCTTCCGATGCCCAGTCTTCGTCGCCGGGTCCGGTGACGAGAATGCCGCCGGCGATCTCCTGGACGTGCTGGACCGCCTCGTGATAGCCGTGCGCGAAGTGTGATTTGGCCAGGTTGACTGTCATCGGGTCGGGCGCGACCTGGCCATTCGGCTTGTCGATGCAGCGTTCGGCCGATTTTTCGATCAGGGCGCGGGTGGTCTCGGCGTATGAGATCAGGTCGACAAACTTCTCCCGCACGTGCGAGACGCCGAGGATGCCGTTGTAGTCGGCCGCCATCGCGGCGCAACCGCCGAGCGCGTCGATCAGGGGGAGCTTGTAAGAGACGGCCGTGAAGCGGTGGTACTCGACGAATGTCAAGGCCAGACTCCCAGCGGCTGCTGCGTCGCCGTTGAGGAAGATGCGGTCGTTGGGAACGAAGACGTCGTCGAAGATTGTGATCGTCTCCATCATCTTGCGAACGGCGGAGATCGGTCGTTCACCCTCGTGACTGGCGCCATCGCCGAACGGTGAGGCGATGAAGCGCAGACCCTCGGTGCTGACCGGCAGGGCGAAGGCGATCGACCAATCCTCCTCGTCGGGACCCATGGCGCGAGTAGGGAGGACGATCACTTCGTTGGTGTTCGTCACGACCGAGGTGTGGGCCTTGGCTCCGCGCACGACGACGCCGTCGGGCCGTCGCTCGACGACGCGCAGGTACATGTCCGGATCGGCCTGTTGTGCTGGTCGCTTGACGCGGTCGCCTTTCATATCGGTCTGTGCGACGGCGAGCGACAGGTCGTTGGCTCGGCAGTATTCGTAGTACGCCTTGACGCGCTCGAAGTAGGTCTGATCCTCGAATTCTGCGGTGACGGCGAGCAAGGCGAAGAGCGCGTCGGTGCCAATCTCTTTGATCAGCACGACGAGGGTGTCGCCCTCGGCCGTTGCGGCCTCGATCAGTCGAGAACGGTTGAGCAGGTCCTCAGTCGAGCGCGGGATGCGGTAGTAGGCGGAGTAGGACTCGCCGTCCTCTTCGTAAGTGGCGAGATCGCGGTACTCGTCGGATTCTGCCATCTCGTAGTCGATGCAGGCGTGTTTGACGGCTTTGCTGATTGTGGGATGGGTGGTGACATCGTCGACGCGCTCGCCGCGGTACCAGATTTCTCGATCGTCGCGGAGCGATTCGACGTATTCGGCGGCAGTTCGTAGGGCCATGTGAGACTCCAATCGTCCGACTGACGATGAGGTTGAGTGACTCGTTCGATCGTAGTCGACGAGTGCGATGTTGCAGATTCTGTGGGTGGCTATTCGGAGTCCGACTTGGACTTCGCTTCGTCGACGAGTGCCCAGATTTCGGCCATGTCGACGGTGAGTCCCTCGAGCATGTTCTCGCCGGAGAGGGTGTCGGGTCGCTCAAGACGTTCCGGTTCCTGGTCGGTGCGGTAGATCCAGACGGTCTCTTCGAACGGGTCGATGAGCCAACCGAGTTTCATGCCGTACCGAAGCCAGAGCTCCATTTTCTCTTGCTGGTGCTTGAGGCTATCGGAGAGTGAGCGGACCTCCACGAGGAATGGCGGGCAGACGGGATATGCCCCAAGTGCTTCTTCGGCACTGAGCGCTGCGTACTGCTCTGGGGAGACCCACGACACATCGGGCTGCATTAGGGGAGGTCGCTGAGTTCCGCCACCGAGCCAATAGCCACTCTGGGAACCTCGAAGTCGACCCCGAGTACCGGTCCCGCCGCCTCCGGTGACCCTCCAGTTACCGATTTGGCGCCCGAACTCGCCGGAGATGTCTCCACTGTCTCCACCTGAGGGCATGTTGATCACCAGCTCCCCGTCACATCCGATCTCAAACTTCCAGCCGGGATTTTCGACGCTGAGGCGTCGGAGTGTGGCGTCGTCGGGCGGATCGAAGACTGCCGATGGGATGATCACGTCGCCGCGCAACGCCGGCTCGATCTTCGGGGGATGTTCTGGCGCAAGCAGTTGGGTCACGGTGGCTCCGTTCTGGTCTCCCGATCATAGGAGGTTCGGGCGGACATTCGGCCGCTCTCGACACCCCGCGGAGGTGGAGTTTGGTCGGGTCGGCGTCGCGTGTCTGACGGAAGTGAGAGGCGCAGAAATGCGAGAGGAATCCTCCGCTTGTGACTGCTTGCCGAGCCTTGCGGTTAGGAGATGACCTTGTTGAGCGGATAACTGACGAGGCCGCTGGCACCGGCTCGGAGTAGCTCTGGGATCATTTCTCGCTCTTGGTGCTCGTCGAGGATGATCTCGAGAGCGACCCAGGAGTCATCGATGAGTGGGCTGATCGTGGGTGCGTGCTCTCCGAACTTGCCGATGATCTCGAGGACGTCGTCGAGCCGATCTCGCGGGGTGTTGAGTTTGAGACCGACCTTGGTCGTCGCGGTGATCGCTCCTTGGAGGAGCGTGTTGATCGCCTCGATCTTTTCTCGGCGTTCTGGATCGTTCCAGGCGTCGCGGTTGGCGATCAGTCGGACCGTGCTTTGAAGCACCTCGGCGATCACTCGCAGGTTGTTGGCTCGCAGGGACGATCCTGTCTCGGTTACGTCGACGATGGCATCGATGATTCGGGCCTTGACTTCGGTGGCGCCCCAACTGAACTCGACGCGCACGTCGATTCCGCGCTGTTCGAAGAAGTCGCGAGTGGTGCGCACAAGCTCGGTCGCGATCACGCCGCCGGCAAGCTGTTCGAGCTCATGCACGTCCGATTCGGCGGGCACGGCGAGCACCCAGCGCGCTGGCCGACTCGTCGCCTTGCTGTACGTCATCTCGGCGACTTCGACGACATCGGCGCCGGTCTCCACGACCCAGTCGTGGCCGGTGATACCGACGTCGACGACCCCGTCCTCGACATAACGTGCCATCTCTTGGGCTCGGAACATCGTGCATGAGATGCTCTCGTCATCGATCTGCGGAAAGTACGAGCGTGAGTTCAAGGAGAGACGGAAGCCTGCTCGACGGAACAGGTCGAAGGTGGGGGATTCCAGCGATCCCTTGGGCAATCCTAGTTTGAGCGTGTTGTGCACGGCGGTGACTCCAGGCTGACCACGACGCGTAGTGGCGTCTGTTGCATTTGTATTGCGATGTGTACTGACACTGTGGTGATCATCGCGCATCATCCGAGTGCGGTCGTATCGCGGGATACACTGCCCTCATGTCGACGATGGATACGCCTGAGGTTCATGTTCCTCTGACCGACGACCGTCGCGAGCGGCTGCGGGAGATGATCGCCGACGAGCTTGACGCGGCCTGGCTGTACGACCGGCTCGCGGCAATGAGTGACCCGCCGTCAGCCGGTGTGCTCGAGAGCATGGCAGAATCGGAGCGCCAACACGCGCGACATTGGGTTCTACTGCTCGGTGACGAGCGTGCGCCGACTGAGCTGTATCGCCCGTCGATTCGCGTGCGACTGATGGCGTTCCAGGCCCGAATTTGGGGTCTGGGCTTCGTGATCTCACAGCTTCGACGTGCGGAACTGACTGACATCCAGAAGTACGTCTCGGATCCGGACTCTGGCGATCTCGCCGAAGATGAGCGGGAGCATCGCGCGACTTTGGCCGAGTTGGGAGCCCAACACGGTGCGGTCGGCGCTGTGGGTGAGGGACACGCCGGTGTCGGCGCGTCGGGCGCCTCGACGTTCCGCGCTGCGCTCTTTGGTCTGAACGATGGCATCGTCTCGAACCTGGCGTTGATTGCCGGTGTGGCCGGAGTGGCGGTCGGATCTGACGCGGTGCTCGTGGCCGGGATCGGCGGATGGCTGGCCGGCGCGTTCTCGATGGCGGCGGGCGAGTACATCTCGGTGCGGGGACAGTCTGAGGTGCTCGAGCGACAGATCGCCATGGAGCGCGACGAAGTCCTGCTCGACCCCGCGGAGGAACGCCGCGAGTTGGTCAGCATCTATCGGGCGAAGGGGCTGTCGGAGGAGCTAGCTGAGCAGGTGGCCACCGAGCTCTCGAAGAAACCAGATGCGCTGATCGACACGATGGTCCGCGAGGAGCTCGGTCTCGACCCCGACGCTCTCGGCGACCCGTGGCGCGCCGCGACGAGCTCGTTTGCGGCATTTTCGTTCGGTGCGCTGATTCCGCTGATCCCGTTTCTGCTTTGGCACGCGGCTGGCTGGCACGTCGACTATTGGGCGCTGATCGCTGGCGTGCTGGCCAGTGTGGTCATGCTCGCGATCGCGGGGCTGTTCACGTCGTTAGTGACGAGTCGCAATCCGTTCTATTCGGCTGGCCGGTCGGTGTTTGTGGGCATGTTGGCAGCAGGCGTGACGTTCGCGATCGGTAGCGTGCTGCCGTTCGACCTGTAGTACTGAGCTGCGGACGCGCTCTACGGCTGCGCTCGGGCGTGTTCACATCAGCCAACTGCTGAATCAGATTTCTGTCATTGCCGCGCTTTTCGCGGCAATCTCGTTGAGTTGTGCACAGACACTGGCGCTGAATGCGGCGAGATACCCGCGGCGGAGCGCGGGTATGACGGATCACTCCTGGGCCTATTGGCCCTGTGTGAACACGCCCTAGAACAGGCGGGAGAGCTCGTCGTCGGGGTCGAAATCGTCGACGTTGACACCGAACTCGCGCGGTAGCGCTGATCCGAAGGCTTGCGCGTCGTTCTCGATGTCGAGACGCACAATCTGCGGATAGTACTCGGCCGCGGGCATCCGCTCGGGGAAGCCGAGGACGCATAGCTGCTGACCGTAGTTGGGAATGCTGCTGAGCGCGTCGAAGATCGCTTGGCTGTGACCAACGACAATGACGTCGGGCGCGGGCTTGCCGGTCTCGCCTCGGAGCAATCGCGCGGCGAGCAGTCCTGCGACGTATTCCTCGACCACTGGCCGTAAGGGCTGAGTTTCGTCGGGGTTGACGGGCTTGGACGCGTAGCCGAGATCCTTGAGCGCGTACTTGAATCCCGAGTGTCCGGGAGCGATGTGCGCGAAGAGGGCGTTGACGTCGCGGTTGCCGGCCTGCAGATGGTTGCGGGCGAAGCTGAGCACTTTCCCCCAGTCGGGTCTGGTTTCGGGATTCGGCTTCTCGCCGAGAATCTCGCCCAGTTCCTTATCGATGCTGCGACCGTCGACAATCAGGAAGAGGTCGCGCTCTGCATTGGTCGGAGGTGCCTGGTGCGGAGGAGGCGATGTCGGCTGCTCGACGGCCGGAGCACTGGCGAGTGCGGGCTGGTAGTCATACGACGGCGGCGCTGGCGGTGCCTCCTCAGGACTTTCCTCATATTCGGAGCGGTCCAGTGGTGTGCGGAAGAGGTTCGCGTCATCCTCGATGTCGTAGAACTCGATCAGGCGCTCGAGCTCATGATCGCTGGGCAATTCTTCAGAGAATCCGAAGACGCCGATTCGTTCCGCGCCCGTGGCGATATTCGGCAGTTCGCGAATGAAGCTTTGGTTCTGAGTGCCGACGATCAGATTCCAGGGTTGTCTCGCACCGCCCGGTTGATTGAGCTCAGCGATTCCCTGGCGGATCACATCGACGCAAGTCTTTCCGGAAGTGAAGCGCTCGCCGATGCCGACTTTGAACCCAGACATTCGCAGGAAGTGCAGGAAGCCTTCTTGTCCAGGCCCCCAGACGACGAAGGTGGGTTGGTAGGCATCGGGCATTGCAGGACCGAACTGGTTGTTGACGAAGTGTGCCAGGCTGCGCCAGTCGGGTCGGGTATCGGGAGTTGGCGCCCTGCCGATCACTTCACCGAGGCAGCGGTCGATTGATGGGCCGTCGACGAAAACGTAGTTCCCGCGGATCATGGAGGTGTTTGGTTCGTGACGTAGTGTCATGTCATAACTCGATTCTTCAATGAAGTGGTTGTTCCGTATCAAACAAGTGGCGTTCCTGAGTACCTAGCGGTCTACCTCCTTTCCTGCTGATGTCGGCATTACGTCGAGCTTATCCCGATTAACGGTCGGTGATCATCGTTTGTCGTGGATGTCCGACTATTCAACTGTCGATATCGCGACTGTGGTGAGTCGATCGGCGTTCTCGGATTGCAGCGTTTGGATTGCACCGCCATCGTGCAGCGCCGATGTCCAGACGGCGCCTATGGGCACGTCTTCGGTGATCTCGGCCGGCAGGATGAGCTGTCCGTCATTGGCGGCGAGGCGGACGTTTGCGCCCGCCTCGATACCGCGGGATGCGGCGTCGGCGGGGTTGATCTGTACGCCGTCGGCGCGGTGCAGGAGGTCCGCATCGGAGGCGCCACGCGCTGCGGTCAGACGGTCCGTGTAGAGGTCGCGACCCGTGAGCAGCGTGACCGAATCCTCGCCGTTTGCTGCTCCCATTTCTATGACGGGGAGGAATCGTTGCGTCGCGGCGCCGTTGATCGGCATGCGAATTTGGGTGGCGCCTGGCGCGGCGAGCGATGCGTAGCGACTGTCCAGCTCGGCGAGCCCGGAGCGGGCCTCAGGGAGGTTCCGCGGCTGAGACGGAGCGAGAATCGGGTCGCCTGGCTCGCCGTCCTCGGTCGTTGTGGGAGTGTCGACTGCGGACATCTGCTCGGCGAGTGCGGCAAGCCAGAGTCCGAGTCGTTCGCCATTGCGCTGTTCCGCCGTGGCGGGTCGAATGCGGAGAATCTGTCGGTCCGCGTTGGTGATGTGGCCATCCTTGCCGAAGACTGAGATGTCGGGAAGGACATGTGTCGCGCGCTGCACGGTCTCGGTGGCGACCTCATCGATCGCGATCAGCACATCGAGGTTGTCCAGCGCGACGATGGTCGCTGCGCGGTCGGGGTGGAGCATGACGGGGTTGTCGCGGGCGACGATCATCGCCTTGATGCTGCCGTCGCGGGCGGCGGCCAGCATGTCGCTGACACCGAGTCCGCCTTCGCCCGGCGTGACGCCGAGGTCGCGCAGACCGACCGAGTTTGCCTCGGGCGGGAGCACGTGGATCGACGCTGGCGCGTCGGCTGGGCCTGCCAGGGCGATCGCGAGGTTGGCGGCAGCGCGAACCTGAGCACTCGCTTGGGCTGCGTTCGTCCGCGATGGCGCCACAACGACGGCGACGTTCCCGCCGCGACGGCGGAGCATCGTGGCTGCGGCTGGAGCGATGCCTTCGATGTTGGCGGTGAGGTCGGCGAGCCCCTGAATGCTTGACAGTCCGGTGCGCACGTCGAGGTCTTTGACGACGGCTGTGGCGAGCGCTTGCGCGACCTGCGCGAGGTCGCCATCCGTGGGATGTATCGCGTGAGCCTCATCGACCGCGTAGTCGGCGAGCGGGTTGCGTCGCGACGAGATGCTGATCAGCGACGCGCCGTTGTTGGCGACCGCGTCCTTGATTCGCACGCCGAGGACATTGTTCGATGCGGAAATGTCGTCGCCGATCGCCACGATCAGGTCGGCAGTCTCGACCGAGGTCAGGCGAGACGGGAGATGTTCGGAGCCGAAGGCGTCGGTCAAGGCGTCGCCGATCGCGGCGGTGACGGGTCCGAGCGAGGAGTCGAGATTGGCAATGCTCAGACGGGTCGTCAGCGTGCGGAGCGCGAAGAGCTCCTCAAGCGTGAGCTGGCCAGAGCCCAGCACGCCGACGGCGGACGGTCCGTGCTCGTCGATGATTGCCTGGAGCGCGGCCGCGGCATGCGCCACGACGGCATCGCCGTCTTGCTGGAACGCGTCTTCACCGCGACCGATTGTGGCGGATCGGAGACGGTCTTTGTCTCTGGTTTGGTCGTAGCCAAAGCGTCCGCGGACGCAGATTTGCGAGCGTGAGACATCGTTGCCGTTGCCAGGTCGGACCTGGACCCCACGACCATCGCGCACGCCCATCTGGATTGTGCAGCCCATGGAACACTCGGTGCAGGTCGTGGTCACCCATTTGTCGGGTCGGGCGACCCACTTGTTCGGCGCTTCCATCAATGTCGCCGTGGGACAGACATCGACGCAGGCGCCGCAGAAATCGCAGTTGGACTCGTCAATCTGACCGCCCGCACCGAAGGCGATGCGAGTCGAGAATCCGCGCCCGGCGAGGGTGATCGCGGTGGTGTGACGGAGATCGTCGCAGGCGCGCACACAGCGGGTACAGATGATGCACATCTGCGGATCGAACTCGAAGAACGGGTTGGCGCGGTCGGGCTCGGGCTGGTTCTGTCGATAGTAAGTTCGCGCCTCGTCGATGTACGGCTCGACATTCGCGCGCCCGACATCGGCGGCGTCGCAGGTGGTCTGCAGCTCGCAGCGATAGTTCTTGGAGCAGGTCACACAGCGATGCGTGACCTCGTTGTCGCGCAGGCAGATCTCGCCGGTGCGACAGTGCTCAATCCGGTGGCAGGTGAGGCAGCGGTCGGAGTGGTTGGCGAGGATGACGGCCAGGACTTCCTGTCGCATCTCGGTGACTTCTGGCGTATCAGTGCGGACGACCATGCCGTCCATCACGTTGGTCGTGCAGGAGAGCGGCAGTCCGCGCATACCTTCGACCTCGACCGCGCAGGTTCGACAACCGGCGTAAGGCGGCAGCCCGTCGAGATAGCAGAGGTTGGAGATCGCGAAACCAGAGTTCTTGATGACTTCGACCAGCGGAGCGCCGACCTCGGCCTCTACGGTCTGTCCATTGATCGTGATCGTCGCCATACAGGCCTCCCCATCACAGGCACGCGAAACCGGGCACAGTCTATCAGTAGCGGTGAGTTCGTCGGCGTCTCGGCGGGCATAGACTGAAATGGAGTCGGAACCTTGACGGCGCCGGCATGTCTGCAGAGTGACGGATCGGACGCGAGATGACGACAGCGACGCGAATGCCAGTGGATGAACGCGTGATCGGAGACGGTGAATTCGGCATGTCGGGGCCTGGATATCTGCGGATCCCGCTGCCCATGCCGATCTCCGATGACGAGCTGATCAAGATCAATGATGAGAATCCCGGTTGGCGGATCGAGCGTGGCGGCGAGTGTCTGTTGGAGGCGAGGATTACGTCGAGCAAACTACACAGCAGGGCGAGCGTAGACCTCGTGGTGCAAGTGGGTATGTGGTACCGAGCCAATGGCCGCCCGGGAGCGCTCTGCGACTCCGACGGCACCTACAACATGGACGATGGCGAGGGCGCCAAGCGAAGCTGGGCGCCGGATGCTTCCTGGATCAGCGCCGAGCGATATGATGCTCGTTCGACTCGGGATCGTCGGGGCGAGGGTTTCTGGAATCTGGTGCCGGATTTCGTGATCGAGGTGCGGTCGCCAGGAGACTCGGTGCCATTCGTGCGGTCGAGGATGGAGTTGTGGATGCACTTCGGCGTACGTCTTGGTTGGGCGGTCGATCCGTGGAACGGTGTCGTTGAAGTTTATCGACCGGGTCGAGAACCGCTGGTGCTTGAGCGCCCTGACAACATCGGCGGGGGTGACGTCTTGGATGGGCTCGAGGTCGATTTCCAGGAGATCTGGCAGTGGTCCGACGAGTCAGCAGAAGTCGAGGCGTAGCGCGAGTCCACTGAATGAAATCGTCATGCCTGCCTACTGCCGCGGGCATGGCGCTGAATCGAGAACACCTTTCCCACGCGGTTGATGCGCACTCAGTAGCACGGCGGCCGTACAGCACGGATCGAGATTCCCGCGCTGCGCGTCGGAATGTCGGAGTGGGCACAGCAGGACTGACGGAGTTTGTACAACAGGAATGACGGAGTTAGCAAATGCGTGAACGGACTCTTACAGCGGGGTGAGAAGACATGCCCCTCTCTGAGGGAGGTGCCTTGCAAGGAAGGAGGGCGGCTCTACTCGCCGCGCGTCGTGGCTTCCTCGGGAAGCCCCTCAGTCGCTTCGCTACTGCTCCCCCAGAAGGTGAGCTCTTGCCAAGGACTGCGACCTAGTGGTGCTGCCGACGCTCTGTTGGGTGCACCGTCTGCTGGACGGCTTTCTGTCCGTTGGGGTAGACCCAATCGTGCTGCTCGAGATACTCGTTGGCCAACTCGATCAGATCGTCTTTGTTCTTGTACAAGCGGTTTGGATTCGTGACTACGTTGGTGTAGGAGCCGCCGACCTGGATCGCCTCGTAGGGACAGGCCTCAGTGCAGAGTCCGCAATACATGCAGAGACGGAAGTCGATCTCGTAGCGGTTGACCAGGAATGAGCCGTCTTCGCGTGGTTCGGTGTCGACGAGGATGCAGCCGTCGGGACAGGACTGCGCACAGGTTGAGCAGCCGGTGCAACGCTCGACGAACCAGACGAGGTTGGTCCGCGCACGCGGTGGGATGTTGCGCTCTTCCTCGGGGAACTGGACGGTGACCGGTGCCTTGCGAACGTGCTTGACGACGGTCATGAGTCCCTTGGCGATGCCTTTGCCGAAGACCATGTCGGTGTCCCTCTAGTGCGTTGCTGCGTCTGCAGTTTAGCGGCGGTGTTAGCGGCTGGTGAAGAAGTTCTGGTCGTGCGGGAGCGCGCCCGTCCATTTGTCGCGAGGCTGACCATCGGCGCTGAGATACGGCGGGAACAGCGATTCCAGCTCCTCGCGAATCGGGTCGCCCTCCGGCAGCATTCGTGAGAAGTCGCCTGTCGGCTCTGGTCGGCGCTTGCGATGGTTGTGCGCGTGCTCGTCGTCGATCACTTGCTGGAGCAGCATCAGTCCAGCGAGCAAGGACTCGGGTCGCGGCGGACAACCGGGCACGTAGACGTCAACGGGCACGACGTTGTTGACACCTGGCAGTGTCGAGTAGCCATGGGCGAAGGGTCCGCCAATGTTCGAGCACGACCCCATCGAGATGACCCACTTGGGCTCGGCCATTTGCAGGTAGATGCGTCGCACGGGCGGCGCCATCTTCCAAGTGACCGTGCCGGCGACGATCATCAGGTCGGCCTGTCGGGGAGAGGCTCGGAAGACCTCGGCGCCGAACCGGGCGAGGTCGTAGCGAGCGTTGGCGGTTGCGATCATCTCGATTGCGCAACACGCCAGCCCGAACATTGCCGGCCACAGAGACGAACGTCGCGCCCAGCCAAAGACTTTGTCAACGGTCGAGACGAGCAGCTGCGATCGCAGCTCGTCCTCAACGTCCGTCACTGGGTCCAGCAGAGGGATCGGTGCCCCTCCTGTGTCAATCGTCGGAGAAACCATGCCAGCTCCCGTCTGCGCTCGCAGTCAGGATACACGAGCGTCGGATGCAAGGGTGAACGTCGGACGTGCGATTGCCTACGCCATTCGGCCCCAGAGCAGAATCCGCTTGAACGTGTAGAGAAATGGTCGCTCGTTGGGCAGCTCTGCGAGTAAACGCGCTTGGTAGTCGGAGAGAAACGCTTCGTAGTCCGCAACTGACATCCGATTCCGATATTCCGTCAGGAGCGAGCCCTTGACCCATTCCACGACATCCTCCGGAGCGGGCAGCCGGTGCAGATAGACCTGCGTGCGGACATGTTGCTCGGCGAAGCCGAGTCGCGCAAGATGGTCGGCGTACCACTCTGGCATCTCAATGGAGTGGCGGTAGACGAAGCCGCCTAGGGCGTCGACGTGTGGCGCCTCTCGTGCGACCTGACGCGCGACGGCGTGCGATGGATGATCCTCGTTGGCCGGCATTTGCACGGCGAGCTGTCCGCCCTGTTTGAGTGTTGCCGCCAGTCGAGCGAATAGGGCCTCGTGGTTCTCGACCCATTGCAGCGACGCGTTCGCAAACACGACATCGAGGTCGGTCTGTTGGAATTCTGCGATGTCGCCGAGTGCGAATTGCACACCATCGCCTGAGTGTGCTGCGCTGCGTTCGAGCATTGACTCCGAACGGTCGATGCCGATGGTCTCGGCCGCGGTGGTGTGCTCATGGAGAACACGGGTCAGGACGCCGGTCCCGCATCCGAGGTCGACCACGCGACCGCCGGGCACAGGCTCGACCAATGACAGCAAATCATGGAAGGGTTGCTCACGCTCGGCGCGAAAGCGGGCATACTGATCGGGCTGCCAAGAGTCGTCGGGTCGAGTTGGTGCGGTGCTCATGGGCGCTAGCCTACCAACGCGAACCATCCAAACGTTCGCGCCTCACCGCAGAGACTGATCGGGTAGAGCTCCCCCCATGGGGGAGCGGTCGCGGAGCGACTGAGCAACTGTCTTGGAAGTCAAGCGTGTTGAGGTGGTTGCCAAGGGGTGTTGCTCTTGAGGATGGCGTTGAGGATGACCAGTAGTTTGCGCATACAGGCGGTGAGCGCGACCTTCTTGGGTTTGCCCCGGTCGAGCAGGCGCTGGTAGTAATCGCTGATCACGGGGTTGTGGCGGGTGGCGACGAGGGTGCCCATGTAGAGCGCCGCACGGACCGTGGCGCGACCGCCCCAGATGCTGCGCCGGCCACGCCATTGGCCACTGTCGCGGTTGAAGGGGGCGACGCCGACCAGGGCCGCGACCTGGCGCCGGTCGATTTGGCCCAGTTCGGGCAGTTGGGCGAGCAGGATGCGCGAGATCTGCGGTCCGACGCCGGGCACGCTCTGCAAGAGCTGGTCCTGTGCCCGCAAGTGGGGACTGTCCTGGATGCTGGCCTGGAGCTCGTCCTCGATTCGCTCGCGTTCCTGCGTGAGCCAGGCGATGTGCGCCTCGATCCCGGCTCGCAGGGTGGGGGTGGTGGCGCGGCAGCGTTGGCCCTCGGCGACCAGCATCGCGACCAGTTGTCGACGTCGGGCGAGCAGCTCACGCAGATGCTGGGTCTCGGCATCGGGCAGCGGGCGCAGCTGCAGCGGGACGGCCTCAGCGAAGTGGGCCAGGACGGCGGCGTCGAGCGCGTCGGTCTTGGCCAGCCGGCCGGTGGCGCGGGCGAAGTCGCGAACCTGGCGCGGGTTGACCACCACCATCGGCAACCCCGCCGCGGCCAGCTCCGCGACCAGCGGCCGCTCCAGACCGCCGGTCGCCTCCAGCACGATTCGTGTCGGTGCCAGCGCCTCCAACTGACTGACCAGGGCGTCGATCCCGGCCGTGTCGTTGTCCACCCGCTGGGCGGGTCCGTCAGCCGGCCGGATGGCGAGATCCAACCACTGTTGTGATACGTCAATGCCGACGTAGCGACTCGTCTCGGTCATCTCCCACTCCTATCCTGCGTAGGCCCGTCCTTGCAAGATGAGGGCTCCAGGGCCCGGGCAACTGTTCGGGCTCTCTCGCTGTAGTGGTGCGGCGACCCAAGCTCAGTCACGGCCTCACAGGCCCAGGGGGAATCGGTCTACCGCACCACGCTTCGCCCCGGGAAACACTTGTTCCCGGGGCGACAGCGAAGATACAAGGGGGGGGCACTGGCGTTGCTATTGGGTTTCAGCGTGGCAGAGCGAGGATGCGAGTCTAGGAATGGCAGCCCAGGCAGAACTGAGAGCATTGAGTCGACAAGAGGCTCATCGGCTGCGCCTGCAGGCGCAGGGACTTGGTGTGGGTCGGTCCGATGCCCTCGTCGATGTGGTCCGCGAGGCTGGGGCGATCCAGGCGCAGGATCGGTTGGCCGAGACCGTGGCGATCGGTGTTCGGTCGAGCGGGCTGTCGGCTGAACTTGTCGGCCACGCGCGTAATGTCGACCGGTCGCTGGCGCGGAGTTGGCTGATGCGGGGCACGCTACATCTTGTGCCAGCCGAAGATTTGCGTTGGATGCTGGAGGTGCTCGGCGAGCGCATTGACGCGAAAGCGCTCAAGCGTCGGCAGGATCTCGGGATCAGCACTGATGATCACGAACGGGTGCTTGAGTTCCTGCGGGCTGAGCTTGCGGTACGAGGTCCGATGACTCGGCCAGAGATTGCAGAAGCGTTGCGATCAGCCGGCTTACCGTGGGAGGGTCAGGCCACGCCGCACCTCATGCGGACGGCGTCTCTGCTTGGCATCATGTGCTACGGCCCCGACCGCAACGGCGAGTCGACACATGTACTGATTGATGACTGGCTAGCAGATGGATTCCAGCCGTCGGACCCATGCGCCGAACTCGCGCGACGCTACTTCAGCGCGTACGGTCCCTCGACCGCGGCCGATTATCGCTGGTGGTCGGGGTTGCCGGCATCGGACGCGCGTCGAGGCATGCAGTCGATTACAGACGAGTTGATCGAGATTGCGGTCGACGGACGTTCAATGTGGATGACTCGCGATGCTGCGGCGAGGGTCGACAAGGTACTGGAACAGGAGGATCAGGTCCTTCGCGTTCTCGGTCCATTCGATCCCTATGTGCTCGGCTACGCCAAGCGAGACCTCTTGGTCCCCGCGCCATACCTCAAGCGGATCAATGCCGGCGGTGGGATGATCCGTTCCTGCGTACTGATCGACGGCCGCTTAGTCGGTACGTGGGAACGGAGGAGGCGTTCCCACAGTATGACCGTTACGGTGACCGCTTTCGAGCCACTCTCTGACGATGCGTTGCAACAGATGGATGGCGAATTTGGTGAGATTGGTCGGTTTCTGGGTACTGAAACTACGTGGTCGGTGCAGTTTGACGATCAGGACGATCAGTAGGCCAGATTCTGGTGAAATTGATGATTAAGTCGTCCGCGATCTCGGAGGCGGTCAGCGACATTGGTCGCTCGAGACGCTCGGGCGCTTGTTTTGGTCGGTAGAGCCACACGGTCTCTGCATACGGATCGACGAGCCAGCCGAGACGCGCACCCTGCGAAATCCACATCTCCATTTTGGTCTGTTGTTGACTCAATCGGTCACTGTTCGACCGTACTTCTACGACAAAGTCTGGGCATACGTGCCAGACACCTTCGTCGTCGGCCTCGAGCCCGGCCATTCGTTCCTCACTGATCCAGGAGGCATCGGGCGATCGGCGATCGCCATTCGGTAGCTCGAACAGGGCGTTTGACTCAAAGCAACATCCGCGCTCGGTCGTATCGCTCCAAAACAGAGTCTGTGCGTAAATCCTGCCGCTGCGCTCGCTACTCAATGGGCCCGATGGCGCCATGATGATTACTCCGCCTTCGCCGTCTGTCTCAATTTGCCAACGGTCATTGAGGCTGCACAGATCGAGAATGTTCTCGTTGGTGAGCTTCCATTCCGACGGCATTTGCAGGCGAAGTGGGAAGAGACTAGCGGCGGTCTCCGCCGGCGCGGGGATATGACCGCTGAGAGCCTCTCGAGGACCCTGTGCCGTGACCATTCGGCGTTCCTTCCGTGGGCTTCGAGCCTATACCGGTGACAGGGCGCGGAGACGCGTGGTGATCTGCTCGATCGTCCGCGCGATGTTGTCGATCTGCTCTTCAGTATTCGACATGCCCAGGCTCAGACGCAGGGTGCTGTGCGCGGTGTCGGGATCCAGCCCGATTGCGCTGAGGACGTGACTCGGGTCGGTACTTCCGGTGCTGCACGCGCTGCCAGATGATGCGGCAGTGCCCTCGAGGTCGAGTTGGAGCAGGATGCTCTCGCCCTCGACGCCGGGGAAACTGACATTGAGATTGTTCGCCAGTCGGCGTGACCAGTCGGCGGGGCCGTTCAGTCGGATTGGGTGGACGCGCTCGTTGAGCTCGCGCCAGAGCCGATTGCGCAGCTCCGATGCGTGTGCGGTTCGTTGGTGACGTTCTGCCTCGGCCAGTTGCAGTGCTTTCGCGAGGCCGACGGCTTGGGCCACTGACTCCGTGCCGGCTCGACGTTCCTCCTCCTGTCCTCCTCCCAGTTGCAACGGCTGCAGCGGCGTCCGACGTCGGACGTAGAGCGCGCCCGCGCCCTTGGGTCCGTAGATTTTGTGTGCCGTGAGCGACATCATGTCGACGCCGAGCAGGTCGGGACGAATGTCGACTGCGCCGGCGGCTTGGACGGCGTCGGTATGCACGATCGTGCGACGATTGCGCTTCTTGACGACGCGTGCGATCTCAGCGACCGGTTGGATGGTCCCGATCTCGTTGTTGGCGAGCATGATGCTGACTACGGTCGTGTCGTCGCGTAGCGCCGAGGCGACTTCCTCAGGATTGACGAATCCCTCGCCGTCGACACCGAGCACGGTCAGCTCAAAGCCTTCGTGCTCGAGTTGCTCCATCGTGTGGAGGACCGCGTGATGCTCGGTTGCCTGCGTGATCAGATGTCGGCCAACGTGCTGTCGAGCCAGCGCGACGCCTCGGATTGCGAGATTGTCGGACTCCGTCCCGCCCGATGTCAGCACGACCTCAGATGGTGAGCATTCGAGCACCCCGGCGATGTCGTCGCGGGCCTGGTCGAGGAGCGCTCTCGCGTACTGTGCCTCGCGATAAATTCCTGATGGGTTGCCCCAGCCGTGTTGGAGGGCCGGCAGCATCGCTTCGAGCACGCGTCGTTCGAGCGGTGTTGTTGCAGCATGGTCAAAATATGCACGTTCCATGAGCTCAGCGTAACGGAGATGCAACCGCTTGGCTCTGGGTGCGCTGAAGGTGATTTCGGCCTCTGGCATTGGAGGGTAGGAGTCGAGTATGCTTTGGACGTAACTCAACCGATTGAGAGGACTGACGCGATGGTCTTTCAAATGACTGAGATGCTCGACGTGACGGACCTGGCAGCCGAAAAGGCCAAGTCCCTGTTGGAGGACAAAGGCTTCGCCCAGGGCGCGCTGCGCGTGTTCGTGGTCGGCGGTGGCTGCTCGGGCTACCAGTACGGGATGGCGCTCGCGATGGACGCCGAGAACGGCGACGCCATCATCGAGAAGAATGGCGTGCGATTCTTGATCGACGAGGAATCCGCTCCGTTGATCTCCGGCTCGCGCGTTGACTACATCGACGACGTGATGAAGCAGGGGTTCTCGATCTCCAACCCCAACGCTTCGCACGCGTGCGCCTGCGGTTCCAGCTTCGACACCGAGTCCGGTGCCGGCGCGTCCCAGGCTCGCTCCTGCATCTAGCGTTTCGTGGTCTCTGATCACCGATGACCCGCATCACGCAATTGCTTGGTGCGGGTCCGACGCTGTCCTTTGAGTTCTCCGCACCGCGCGACGATGACGGTGCGCTGCGTCTGCGAGGGACGCTGTCCGCGCTTTCGCGTCACGCTCCGCAGTTCATGTCCGTGACGTACGGAGCGGGCGGAGCGACCCGCGGTCCGACTCGCGACTGGGTACACGCGATCCGTGACGAGTTCGGCATCGAGGCGATGCCGCACCTCACTTGCGTTGCGCATTCTCAAGACGAGATCGCGACGATCATCCGCGATTACCAGGACGACGGCGTCGAGAACATTCTTGCTCTCCGCGGTGACTTGCCGCAGGCCGCGTCCGACCGTGGCGATGAAAGTCAGGCGTTCGCGACGGCGGCGGAACTGGCCCGGTTCATCCGTGAGCGCGCCGACTGGGATATCGCCGTGGCGGCGCACCCGGAAGGCCATCCGATGGCGGCCTCTCGGGAGGCAGACCTTGCACATCAGTCGGACAAGCTGTCTCAGGCCGACTTTGCCCTGACCCAGTTCTTCTATCGCCCTGAACACTACGAACAGTTCGTCACCGAGCTTCGGCGCCGCGGCGTCGACACGCCTGTTATCCCTGGAATCATGCCGCCGACGAATGTGGCCGGCATTGAGCGGATGTCGGCGCTCAACGGGACCGAGTTCCCCGAGGCCATTCGTGATCGACTGGAGCGCGCGATGAGCCCTGCCGAGCGCCGGGCAATCGGCGTCGAGGTCGCGGTGGCGCTCGGAGAGCGGCTGCTGGAACTCGGCGCGCCGGGCCTGCATGTCTACACGATGAATTTCGCGCGCGCGGCGTCAGAGGTCGCGACGGCGCTGGGCTGGTCCGCTGACTGATTTGGCTGACGCGAGTTAGGCAAACCCTGCATTCGCGAGGGAACTGGAACGCTTCGTCATTCCTGCGCTCCGCGCAGGAATGACGGATGAGGGACGTGGGCGGTGGTCTCAGGTTGGTTGGAGCTGCGACCTGAGGGTATTGAGTGTCTCGAGGTCGAGTTGGTGCATTGCCCTCGCGATTGACTCGACGTCGAGCTCGCCCTGGAAGCGATGACTCGCTGAGCGGTCCCATTCGTGGCTTGAGATCATGTAGAGCACGCTGGAGATCTGTTCCCTGGTCCGATACCACTCGCGCATTTGCTCGTAGCAGTCTGGGATGTTGACCTGCTCCAGCCACTCGTAGTCGTGCAGCGGGAGGTCATCGATGTCTTGGAAGAGGATGTGTCCGATTTGCCATGCGGCGACCGTCTCGTGGCGCCATGCCTGCTCGATCAACGACTCTGCGTCCGGCAGTGAGCCTCGCAGGGCGCGCATCATCAGCTCATACATCTCGCCCGACGCCTCGCGCAGCGCCTTCATCAACCATCGCCGAGAGCTCTCTGTGTTGCTCATGGCTGCCATTCTGACATATCCGAAGCACTGTTTGACAATCCCAAGTGTGGTCTACGATGAGTCCATATGCCTGTCGCTGGAGGGTTGCGATGCTGACGGAGTTCTGGGAATCGGACGCGTTTACGGAGCGGCGCGAAGCGTTGCTCGACACGCTCGAGACTGACTATCCCTGGAGCAAGGGCGATGTGCTCCGATTTCGCCGCGGAGGGCGCGATGACCGCTTTCGCGTGCTGAGCGTGCAGGTCGAGATCGGTGATGAAGGTTTGCGTCGAGAAGTCCTGCTCCTCAAGTTGGGTTCATAGTTCGCGGTGGACGGATCGGTCGCTCAGTCTGGGGCGTTGCCGTACACGCTGTTGCTCCTGCTCTTGGAGTTGGGCGTGGGCGGCGCGTTGGTGATGCACGCGGTGCATCTGCGCGGACAGTCCACGCCTGGATTCATCCGCGCGACGACGATCATGGTGCCGATCGTCCTGGGCCTCGCCTTTTGGACCGCGTTCACGCTCGATGGCGACGTCGTCGAGGGATACCGAATCCGTTCGGGACCGCGCGACATCCTGGTCTGGGTGCTGGCGGCGATGACGGCGGTTTCGGTGCTGCACAACGCGGCGCTCTACACCGACCACGATGCGTGGGCACGGCGGTTCGGATGGCTGCTCAGTGGCCTCTCGTTTGCCGCGCTGGGGCTGACGGCGGCGACGTTGGCCGACTCTCCCGAGGCCTTGACCGCGTTCAGCCTGGGCTTCGGAGCGCTCGCGATTGGACTGTCCGCCGTCGGACTGGCGCTCGGTCATTGGTATCTGGTGACACCGCGACTGCCGGCTCGCCCATTGGTCGAGATCACGGCGGCATTCCTCGTTGTGGTCGTCGTTCAGGCGATCTTGTTCGGTGTGGCGCTGCTTGTTGCGGTGGACGATCCGGTCGGGGGACGCGATCTCGCGCTGACGAGTGATCCCACGTTCTGGCTGCGAATCGTGGTTGGCTTCGCCTTGCCGCTGGTATTCGGCTGGATGGCGTGGACGACGGCGCGGATGCGCTCGATGATGGCCGCGACCGGCTTGCTGTACCTGACCACGGCACTGGTCCTCGCTGCGCAGATTGCGGCGCGAGCGTTGATGCTCGACAGCGGTCGGCCGCTCTGAGGCTTGCACTTGCAGAGTTCAGTCCGTCGAATTTCCTCGTCACACCCGCGCGGTTTCTCGATTGTCGCCGCGGGGCGTTACTCGACCACGTCTTGCTGGGTCACGTTGAGGTTCAGTCCTGGCGGCAGCTCTGGGACGATCGCGGCCTCTTCCTGCCAGCCTTCGCGCGCGCGGTCGAGCAGGTCTACGACCTCGCGAATCGCCGTCGCCGTGCGGATGCCCCACCAGGTCAGATTCTGCCCGTCGCAGAGGTAGACGTGTTCATTGCGAGCCGCCGCCATCCCGTGTTGGGCGAGCAACTCCTCGGCGTGTCGCTCGCGAAATCGATAGGGCTCCGAGGGAAGCAGAATCACCTCGGGGTCGAGCGCGACCAAGTCTGACAGTTGGAGTCGCGGATAGCGCCCTCGACCAGCGTCCTCGCAGACATTGATCGCGCCGCAGGTCCGAAGGATGTCTCCGATGTAGGTGTCGCCCGAGACGGCCATGTATGGGTTGCGCCAAATCAGCGCTGCTACTCGGACTCGTGGTCGCATTCGTTGGACGTGTCGCTGCTCTTCCAACGCTTCCGTGATCGCTTCACCGGTCTTCATCGAGATGCCGCCGAGCAGGCGACCGATCTTGTCGACCTCGGCCTGGGCTTCTTCAGCGGTCCGTACTTCGCTGACGTAGACGTTGAGTCCCGCCTCGCGGAGGGCGAGCACGTCTTCCTCGGTGTTTTCCTCGCGATTGGCGAGCACGAGTTGCGGATTCAGCCTGATGATCCGCTCCACGTCGGGATTCTTCGTCCCGCCGACTTTGCGGATCGGCGTCACGATCTCGGCCGGCTCGACGCAGAATTTCGTCACACCCACGAGTCGCGAGCCGAGCCGCATGGAACAGACCAACTCGGTGATTGAGGGCACCAGCGAGACGACCTCCCGAGCTGGGCGCTGCAGATTGATCTCGGTGTCGGTGGCGTCGATTACGCTAGGCATGGACTTGAGGCTATCAGCGACCGTGGCGCGAGAGTGTCTTATCGGCGCCTAGACGGAACAGATATGACGATCGTCCCAGTCGCCGGCGCAGAGGTCGCGTTGCGAGGCGTGACCGTTGGATATCCCGGTCAGCAGGTGTTTGAAGACCTGACGCTTAACATTCCTGGCGGCGTGTTCACGGGCATCATCGGTGGGAACGGCTCAGGCAAGAGCACGCTGCTCAAAGCGATCGCCGGGCTGGTCAAGCCATCGGCGGGCGAGGTGCGTGTCGGCGGTGAGCCTCCGAAGAACGCGCAGTCGTTCCTTGGATACATGCCTCAGGTGAGCAACGTCGATTGGCGATTTCCGCTGACCGTTCGCGAACTCGTGGAGATGGGTCGGTACCAGTTCAGTTGGACGCGGCGCATCGGCAGACTGATTCGCAACCGAGCCGACCGTATGGCCGTCGACCGAGCAATGGCAATGATGGACGTCCAGGATTTGCAGGATCGACAGATTCACGAACTCTCTGGTGGCCAACGTCAACGCGCCCTGATCGCCCGCGCGCTCGCGCGACAGCCGAGAATCTTGCTGCTCGATGAGCCGTCGTCCGCGCTGGACGTCGTCTCAGACGATCAGTTGTTTGATGTGCTCTGCGACCTGACCGAGCTCGGCACCTCAGTGATCATGACGACACATGATCTGTCGACGGTGATCGAGCACTATTCGGAAGTGATTTGCGTCAACGCCTCCGCTGGCGGCATCGTGGCGCAGGGCGATCCATCGTCAGTGTTGACCGAGGATGTGCTGCGTCGGACGTATGGTCGGGAGCTTGCGATCCTGTCTCGAGGCGAGGTCCACGGCGAGTCCGAATCACACGCAGACCACCACACTGTCCGCTTGGGCGACGAGCTGCAGCTCCACATGGAAGATCACGAGCACCAAGAGGGCCATCGCCACGGCTCAACGCTGAAGTCGCCGTAGGGGACTTAGTCGCCTGCGCTGAGTAGCGCGACGATTCGTCGGACGAGCATTGAGAACTGGCCCGCTTCCGACGCCGCTTGCAGCTCTGCGCGCCAATCGTCGTACCTCCGAGCGCGCACCTGGGCAGACTCGATCACGAGATAGCGCCGGATCGACTCCAGGACGTCCCAAGCGAGATTGCCCTGTTCGATGCGATCGGCCGTGATCGAGACGGTGGAACGTCGTTCGTGCTGTAGTCCCGCCTCCTCGGCGGACTCCGCGATGCGTTGCCGCAGGCGGTCGGGCGCTCCACGCGTGAATGAGCGGACCAGCTCACGGCCGACCTCTGCTTTGTCGGCCTGGAACCACAGACCTTCCCAGTCGGTTTGGACGATCAGAATTGGTCCAGCGGTCACCCGCGCGATTTCGCTGAGTGTCGCCGTGGGATGTCGGAGCCACTCGTAGACATCGACCATCAGCGCTGAGCGAAAGTATGCATCGTCGAACGGGAGTCGCTGCGCATCGGCTCTGAGCACACTCCACTCGGGAGGACCGAACCACTGACCAATCTCTCCGCGATCGACTCCGACGCCGTGCAGCGGCGTGCCCTGCACGATCGCGGAGAGCGCGAGTCCGTCGCCGGTGCCCACATCGAGCACGGGCCGCGCGTCGCGCGCCGGACGGTTGTGCAGCAGCAGGTCATAGAGCGCGTCGTAGTGGCGCTCTAGCTCGGCGTGGATGACTGGGACGCCGTTGCTCGTTTGAGCGCCTGGTTGTGTAAGCGTGCGCGCGGGCGGCGCGAGCGTGCGGTGGTGCGGCACGACGCGCCTCAGGTCCACTCGGAGACGACGATTGGTTGGCGACCAGCAAATCCGTCGGCCAACTCGTGCCAGAAGCTGACGGTGCGTTCGCCGTATTGCCAGCAGAGGTAGACCTCTCGACCATCACGCTCGGCCCGCCAGTCGACGAGTCCCTTGCGGATGTCCTTGACCTCGACACCCTGCTGCTGAATGTGATCGATCAGCGTGGCGATCTGGCCGCGCAGCTTGGTCATCTCCGCCTGGACTTCTGTGTCGTCGCTGGTGATTGCGTCACCGTCGGCGCTCGTGGTGCGACGCATCGATGAGGCAATCGCTGTCAGCTCGTCCAAACGCAAGGCTCGCTTGCGCATGACGATCACGACCGCCGCGATGGCCGGCAGTGATCGTCGGGCCTGTGCCAAGGTGAACAATCTAGGCATGCAACCGATTGTAGGCGTCGCTACCGACCATCGGACGCGTCGTCGGGGATGGTTGGCGGATGTGGGAGGAACCACCAGCTCTGACGTGACCGCGCCGCGTGATTGATGAACAGCGCGCGGACCGCGGCTTCCTCCGGCGGGACCGAAAGTAGGATCGCCAAGTCGTTCGCCTCCAGTCGGACGTTGCCGCGAGGGATCACGATCTCGCCTCGTCGATGGATCGCGGTGATCACCGAGGCCTCCGGCAAGCGCAGTGCTGACACGGTCGTTGACTCCGCCTCTGAGCCAGGCTCGACCCGTGCCTCGATCTCGACCGCGCCGACCAATCGGCGCACGGGCGGTGGCGCGACCCGCTCGCCGGGTTCACGATCGGCGGGTTGGGCGACCTCGCGGAGGACGTCGCGCTGGGTCAACATGCCGACCAACCGCGTCTCATCCTCACGCGCGACCACAGGGAGCTGACGCACATCGTGTTCGACCAGCAGCGAGAGCGCGTAGCGCAGATTGTCGTCTGGATGCACCACGATCGGCGCCACGACCGCGAGATCGAACGCGTGACGATCCAACTCTTGCCGTTGGACGGCGGAGGCGACATCGGTCGCGGTGACCAGACCGATGAATCGGTTCAGTTGGTCCGCCACGGCGACGACGTTGCCGCGCGACTGGCTCATCGCGTTGGCGAGGTCTTGAATTGATGCCGTACGAGACACAATCGGGGTGTCCGTGCGCATCGTCTCCGAGACCATCAGATTGTCGAGCGGCGAGGATTCTCGCTCGTCCTGCATTTCGAGCCCGGCGCGGCGAAGTCGGACGTTGTAGATCGTGTCGCGGGTGAGGAGCTGCGCGAGCGCCGTCGCCAAGGCGACGGCCGTCATCAGCGGCAGAATGAGTGAGTACCCACTCAGCTCAAAGACGATGAACAAGGACGTAAACGGCGCGCGCGCCGCTGCGGCGAATACGGCCGCCATCCCGACGACGACGTATGTCCCGGTCGGGCCGACGATGCTCGGTAGGGCCGCTTCAAATCCTGCGCCCATGAGCGCGCCCAGCGTCGCGCCGAGGAAGAGCAGCGGCGCGAAGGCGCCGCCTGAAGCGCCGGAGCCGATTGTCAACGACGCTGCGATCAGTTTCAGCACCATCAGGATCGCCAGCGTCCAGACCGCGGTGCCGCCTTCTGCGAAGATCTGGATCTGCTCGTGGCCCGATCCAAGGATGTCCGACTCGATCAGCGCCAGCACCCCCACGCCGAACAGCCCCAGAATCGGCCGAATCATCAGCGAAACGCCGAGGAACTCAAACACGTCCTCGGTGAAGAACCGTGTTCGGACGAAGAGGATGCCCGCGATCGCCGCGGAGACGCCCACGATCGCGTGGAGGAATAGCTCCCAGTTGCTGTTGATGTCGAGGTCGGGCAGGTCGAGTCCGGCCGAGTCGCCGTAGAACCCGATCGCGACGATGTTGGCCAGCACGGCCGAGACGACCACGATGGTGAAGTTGCGCACGTTGAATCGGCGGAGGACGACTTCCATGGCGAAGAATGTCCCGGCGATCGGCGTGGAGAACGTCGCGGCGACCCCACCGGCGGCGGCCGCCGCGACCATGAGGACGAGCATGTCGGACGGTTGCTTGGTGAGCCGACCGATCGTCGAGGCGACCGACGCGGCGATCAGGACGATGGGACCCTCGCGGCCGGCCGCGCCTCCGCCTCCGAGCGTGAAGCCCGTGGCGACGAGCTTGGCCGGGGCGATGATCGGTCGGACGAAGCCGCCTGCTCGCTCGACCGCGACCATGACATAAGGAACGCCAGCGCCCTGCGCCTCGGAAGCGATTCGGGACACGATGATGGCGACAGGAATGGCGGCGATCGCTGGCACGAGCATCAGCGTCCAGCCACCGGCGAGATCGCCGAGCACGGATTCCAGCTCGTCAAAGAGCATCGTCAGGGCGTCGACCAGCTCGGTCAGCGCGACCGACGCCAGTCCTGCGGCGAGTCCCACGGCGCCAGCCAATAGCAGCGGCGCGAGATTGCGCGGGACGCGCACGCGACCAATCAGCGGGAGTCGCCAGAAGAGTCGTGCCGATCGCGTCCCGAACCGTCGCGACGGACGAAGAACCAGGGACATCGTGTCGCTCACCCGTCGTACGCAGTGAACCTGCGATCTGCAATCGTTGAAGACGAAGAGGGTTGGCCTGAGTTCGAGGCTATGCCTCAGCCACACAGCGGGCAAACCGACGCCCTCCACCGTCATACCCAAGCCTCGCGTCCGTTACTCCCGCGCCCTCCTCGGTCATACCCGTGGTCGAAACGTCCGTCAGGCCCGGTCTCCCTTGCGTCATACCCCCGCTGCGGCGGAGACCTTTGCATAATCTTTTTCCTCCCCCTGCAGGGGGAGGTGCCGAAGGCGGTGGGGGTCCTGCTCGGCCAAGCCCTATCTGGTACCCGCGGCAGCAGGACCCCCTCAGTCGCTCCGCGACAGATCCCCCTGCGAGGGGGAGCAAATTATTCAAAGGCCTCCGCTGCGCCGCGGGTATCTCGCCGAGTGTGGGAGCGGCTGCAACACCGAAGGGATCGAGATTCCCGCGGCGACGCACGGGAATGACGGAGGCAGCGCGGCCATAGCGCAGACGGGCGAGAGTGGACGGATGACTTTTGGTTGACGATTCGGCTCGGAGTTCGCGACTCTTGCTTGCCTATGAGTCTTCGTCGGAGGTGTTTGCGGCGGTTGTGAGCCTTGCGGCTTCGATGAGGTTGTCTCCTCTTGCGGTGAAGACGAATCGGTACTGCGTTGGTGTGTCCTCGTCGATTGCTAGACCTTCGATGACGAGGTCGAGCACTCCGTCTCCTGTGAGGTCCTCGACGGAGATGGCTGAGACCTCAGCCACCTGCGCGTCGGGGCCTGTGATTGTGCGGTAGCCGTCGGTGGTGGCCGAGAGTACGTAGAAGCTGCTCACGCAGCCGCTGTCGTTGCAGGTGATTTCGCGGAATGTGAGGTCGTGGAGGGTGTCGCCGGTCAGGTCGAGATCGTTGACCTGCTGAATCCCTTGGACCTCACGCGCGTAGGCGAGCGCGTGATCGTAGGCGATCCGATATTGCGACGGATTGCCAGGTACCGGGTCATAGACAACGAGATTGGAGTACGGCACCGCGGCGCCGAATGAGTTGGGATCGGTGTAGATGATTGAGGCCGAGAACTGTGCTTCGGCTCTGGTGGAGATCAGGACGATGCGGTCATTTCCGACGGCGAGCGCCGGCATCGGCCAAGCCTTGAAGAGCTCGATGATCGGTTCGATTTCCGATATCCCATGCAGCCATGGCAGCGCCGCGGCGCCGTACTGGAGGAAGTTGGAGGGGACGTCGGGAATCGTGTCGGTGGTCTGTTCCGGTCCGGGCTGAGGGAACTGCGTGTAGGTCACCTGAGTCGGGCTCGCTACAGGAACCGCGACCGTGGGCAACTCGACGCTCGGTGGTTCAATCTGATCGTCGTCTTCCGACTCTTCCTGTTGGTCGTCCGATTGTGGTTCGGATTCTGACTGTGTCCCATCGTCGGCCGCCGCTCCGCTGGTCACGTCGGACAGTTCCACGTTCGGAATCTTCAGTTCTTGTCCGACATGCAAGACATCGGGATTTTGGATTCCGTTGAGCGTGATCAGGTCGTCGATCCGTACGCCAAGCTGATTGGCGATCTGCGCCAGCGTGTCGTCCGGTTGGACGACGTAGATGGTGGGGTCGCCCGCCTGGTCGGTTGTCTCGGTTGCGGCGACTTGTTGCTGCTGTTGCGTCTCGTCGTCCGACGACGGCGAGGTGGTCACGGCCACGGTCTCGGTGGGCTGAGCTTGCTGCTGCGCTTGCTGGGTCGTTGCTACGGATGCGGCGTCGCTGGTGTCGGTTTGCTGCGTCGATGCCGGCGGCTCCACCACTTCGGGCGTGGGTTCGTCGTCGCCGAACAGCCCACAGCCGGACAGCACCATCGCTGTGGAGAACAAGATCAGGATGAGTGAAGCGGTCAGCGCGTGACGCCGCCGCTTGGTCCAATGAAATGGGGACATCAGTGTTCAACCGCCCCGTCGCCTAGTTCCACTCTATACGCATTTGTTGCCGAAGGTGACCGTTGAGGAGTTTGTCTTGCCCGCGTGACTCAGTGACCACCTACACCCGGGCGAGCTGCTGTCCCAGCCAAGCGGCCACGAGACCTCCTGTTGCCGAGACGACCAGATTTGCCAGCGCCCAGAACCAGCGTCCTCCGTTGAGCAGATGCAATGTGTCCAGCCACACCGTCGAGAACGTGGTGAAACCGCCCAGCAAGCCGACGGTGATTGCCAGACGAAGGTTGTCCGAGACGCCGATTCGCTCCAGGAACAGTGTTGCGACGAGTCCGAGCGCCAGCGTCCCGCTGAGATTGATCAGCAGGATTCCGATCGGCAAGCCGTCAGGCTGACCGATCCAGCGGCTCAGCAGATACCGAAACACGGATCCGGCGGCGCCGCCGAGCGCGATCGAGGCGATCGTGGCCACGGTCATTGATCGGTCATCAATCAGCGACCTGTGGAGCCGAAGCCGCCTGCGCCGCGACCTGTCTGATCCAGTTCATCCACTTCTTCCACCGCCGACAGCGCCACGGGAGCGATGACCAACTGCGCAATCCGGTCTCCGTGCTCGATCCGATATCCACGACCCGCTGGACCGCGCAGCGACATCGAAACGAGGAGCTCACCTCGATAATCGGCGTCCACTGTTCCCCAACCGATCTCGACACCGCGACGCGTCAGGCCGGATCGTGGTCGAATCTGGATTTCGCACCCTGTGGGCGGCGCGCAGGCGATTCCGGTCGGTACCGGCTGCGGCATCTGCGATAGGGCCACCGACCCACCGAGTTGGGAGAGCTCGGCGTAGAGGTCGAGCCCGGAGGCCAGCTCGGAGCCGCGTGTGGGCAACTGCGCCGCCGCACGCAGTCGCCGCACACGCAAGGCTCCGAGCGCGCCACCATCCGTCACAGCCCAACGGAATGGTGGGAACATATCGAGAGGGGTGTTCCGTAGCGCATCACTGTCAATCGGCGCCTGACGCAGGAGCGCCGCCGCCTCGGCGATCATCATCGACACATCCACGCCCAGATAGGTCGGCGCATACGGCGCCAGACGCTCAATCCCTGAGGCCAGCTTGATTCGTACTCCGCGAGGTCGGTGTGTGCCGGTCCAATGGTGGAGGCCGGCCGCGAGCAGGATGATGCCTTGGTAGAAGCTGCGGATTGGCCGTCGCTCGACCTGCCAGATGTCTTCCCACGTCTCGTGAGCGTCGAAGAAGTCGCCGGCGTCCCACTCGGCGGCGCCGCGCGCGAGCTCCGCTCGATGGTCGCTAGACACGGTCGGTTCAAGTGCGAGCTGTTCGGCTCTGGACGGGATCTCGCGAACTCGGGCCATAAGGCCGGTCGCCCCTCTCGAGCGCTGACCAGCCGTGGCTGATCAGTGAAACCATGTGAGTTGCCCCGCCGCCGCCGTTCCTCGACACTGTGCGTGACCACCGTCGAAATGGGTACGGGTTGAGGTAAAGATCATCGCTGATTTTGTAAACGTCCAGGCTGCGCTCGGACAGAACTTCGAGGAACTGCGCGCGCTGCTCGATCTCTGTCGCGATGACCAAATGTCAGAACGCCTCTCGCCCAACGAATGGTCCGTTCGCGAAATCTTGCTCCACGTGATTCATTCCGAGCGCTGGCTCCAGCCTCAACTGATGTTGCTCCGCCGAGAGGTCGCGCCCCAGTTGGCGATCCCGCGCGTCGGCGGCGTCACCTTGCCCGACACGGAGTCGGAGGCCTCGCTTCCCGAGTTGCGCTGGGCATTGACGAGCGTGCGCGAAGACACCGAGCGGCTCTTGGGCGATTTGTCCGCAGACCAGCTCCGCGAGCCTGCCAACCTCGAACTCGATGGCGAGGTGCTCGACATGTCGCTGCGCACGATCGCCCTGACCGCAGCCGACCACCAACTGTTTCACGTCCGCCAAATTCAGAGCACGCTCGGTATCGCCCCGTAGTCGGTTGCTCACGCCGCGAGACGGAGGGCTCCGTGGAGCTCGATTCGACGCAGGAACCAGAGGAACGCCGCGAGGTTCAGCGCGAACAGAGCACATAGCGCTCCGAAGAGGATGCCGACGCTCTGCCAGTCAATGATGAACTGCAACGCCGGCACGACATCGCGACCGTCCGGCGTCAGGGCGAAGAAATCGAGCAGGACGGCGCCAGCCTGCGTGCCAACGATCATTCCCGCTCCTAGACCGATCACGATCACGCACAGTTGCTCGAGTGCGATCAGTCCCAGAATCTGGCGCATGCTCATCCCAACGCTCTGACAGACCGCGAATTCGACCCGTCGGGCTTGTGCGGTGACGGCGGTGAGTACGATCAGCCCGAACGCCGAGGCGATCGCTACCGCCGCGAGCGCGCCGATGAAGACGCCGTTCCACGACGCGACGATCAGCGGATCGGCGGCGAGCTCCTCGCGGGAGCGTTCGAGCGTGGCGATGCCGGCCTCGTCTGGTGGGACTTCGTACTTGACGAGCAGTTCGTCCCATCGATTGAGTGGTGCCGTGGTCCAGAGCTCGTCGTTCACTGCCAGTGCCACGCCTGCGGCAGCGCTGCCATACAACCGATCGACCAGGGACGCGCGATCGATCACCACGATCGGATGATCCACTTGTGGGTCGTACGTGGGGAATGTCTCGAACTGTCCGCTGACGAGGAACTTCATCGGGGTCGGACCGACCCGCACGCGGACCGTCTCGCCGATGTTGAGTCGGCCCTGCTGTATCGCCTCGGCCGAAAACAAGGCAGGTAACGGCTCGCGTGCGTTTACATAACGTACGCCTCGCAGGGAGGCTGGAATCGCATTCCAGCGATACCGCGCTGGAGCGCCCGGCTCGGCGGCGAGGAAGAAGTCGAGCGGCTCTTCACCGACCTCGAGCGGCGTCGCCTCCCATCGACCCGAGCTGAAGTCGGCCAGGAGCTGTCGCTCACCACGGTGCTCGTAGTGCAAGTCGGCGAGCAGGATTTCGCCCGGAGCGCGGACCACGGCGAGGTCGAGTGAGACCAGTCGCAGCGGCGCCAATGGACGCTCAGTGACGCCGGGTCGGAATCGACTGGCGCTCTGCACAATCCGAGCGCCCTCGAGCGGTAGGTACGCCTCTGGAAGGTTGCCGAGTCGGGCGGACAATGTGATCAGGTTCGGTTCAGGCTGAATCATCGACGGCGTGATCGTGTCGATCTCGTACCACCAGTAGCGACCGTTGTCGTCCAGCACCTTGATCCCGACCGAGGTCTCCTGCACCAGATCGACGACCGCCAATCGCAACTCGACCGTGCCGCCGAGCTCGTCGATGATGGCTCCGCTGGCCGTGTCAGCATCTGTCGGCTCCGATGCGATGCTCGATAGCTGCGACGGTGGCAGCGTCCAGGCGATCTCACGTTCGGCCAGTTGCGCCGCGGCGACCTTCGCATCCATGGCGACGATCTGCAGCCGCCCGGAGTCTTCGTCGCCGTCGAAGGCGCCGGAGATGCTTTGGACTCGCGCGACTGTGCCTCCGCCGACCTCTCGAATCTCCTCAAACGGAATCAATTCCGACCACGGTTCGCTCAACCGAACCGACGCGCCGACGGCGTGGAGCGCCCGATCGTCGTATGAGGTGTCCAGCGTCGAACGGAACGACGCTGCGAACACCGCCAACGCGCCTGCGATGGCGAGTAGCAGCACCGTCCGCGCATAGTGTGTCGGCGTCCGACCGAGGTACCACGCGCCGAGCAGCAAGGTCAGCGATCGCCACGGCGAGACCACTCTCGCCAAGAGCCGCATCGCTGGTGGGAAGAGTCGGAGCACGATGAGACCGACCACGAACAGCAGGACCGTCGGCGTGGCGACCGCCAACCAATCGAGCCTCGTTTCCCCGACCAATGGAGAATCGATCGGGTCTCCGGCCCATTGCAACTCGAAGATCAGGAGCGCGCCGAGCCCCGCGACCGCGGCGTCGATCAGGGCGCGCTGCGTCCATGACGACGGTGGACGGCCACGCTCGCGACGAGTGGTGACCATCGTCTGCCGGGTGGCGCGATAGGTCGGCATTGCTTGCGCGAGCAACGCGAGCAGACCAGCACCCAGGGCGAGGTACCACGCCTCGATCGGCAGCGAGACCGGCAGGAATGGTCCCGCGCCGGTCGCTGACAGCGTCTCGTCAAAGGGCGGCACAAAGCCGAGCAGACTGACCAATCCCATCCCGATCAGCGGCCCCAGCAGTATCGACGGCGCGGTCAGGATCGATGCCTCGACGACGTGGAGCATCGCCACGTCGCGTTGGCGCGCGCCTCGCGAGCGAAGCCAGGCGGTGTCCTCAGTGCGCTGCTCGGCCAGCATCGCGGCCGCGACCACGGCGTACACAAGCACCGCGCCCACGAGTTGGAGCACGATCATCAGCAGCGTCGATTGGGCGAACTGGAATCGGCGGCTAAATCCGGCGAGCGTGTCGACGAGCTCGGTCTCCTGCTGCACGCCGTCGAGCGCTTGCGCGATGCGTCGGGTCATCACCTCGAGGGCGTCGGCTGCGGCCGAGGCTTCGGCCGCCGACAGTCCCGTCAGATCCGTGCGGAATCGCTGGAGCAGGGCCAGTCGCAACGTCGGCGATTGGTCCGCCAGTGTGCCGAGGATGCCGGCCCGGCTCGTCCAGAATCGCAACTCGGTATCGCGCGCGGCGATCGGCATGTAGACCGGGTCAAGCGTCGCCCAGCGACGCTCGTCGCCCGACGGCGTGATCAGTCCCACGACGCGAATGCGAGTTTCGTGTTGTTGTCCAAGCCAGAAAGGCTGGGCGAGCAACTCGTCCCCGACCGCCAAGCCAAACAGCACTGCCTGTTCCGCCTCGACCAGGACTTCGAGGTCGCCCGAGGTGTCCGACGGGAGCTGTCCGTCGACCAGTTCAGATACCTCTTCCAGGTCGCTTTGCGCGACGAAGGATCCGTTTTCGGCGTTTGGTGTATTGAACGGTTGGTCGTCCGTTCGGAGGATGTAGCCGCCGGTGCGCATCGCCGTCATTCGACCGACCGTCACCGTTTCCACGGCCAAACCGACTTCGTTTGCGATCAGCGACTCCACCGCGTCAACCGACTCTGGATCGGCGGTCACGTTGGTCTGGACGAAGCGCAGATCGAGCGACGCGGGATCAGCGTCGGCGAGCGTCTGTCGGAGTCCAAGGTCGCGCACCGCTTCGATGAAGATCGGCGCGCTACTGGCCAGTCCCACGGCGAGCAACGCACCGACCAAGAGCACCGCCGACAGTCGGGGCGCCGATGTGATCCGTCGGATCGCCAGCAGCGCGAGCTCACGAGCGGTATCACCTCGTGGCGCCTTGTCTGAGCGGCGGACAGGGGATGGAACTTGTCTGGACATCAGTCCGCACCCTCCCGCAGGAGTGGAGCAGCTTCCCGACCGGTCGCCCATCGAGAGATCGCCGTGGTGCCGAGCACCGCGCAGGCGACCGTCACGCCAACGCCGATACCAGCCAGGGCCCAGTCAACCGAAAGCACGGTCGGAGGAGCCGCTGCGACTCCTTCCGCCGTGACGTCGAGAAATGCCAGCAGCGCTCCGGCGACCGCTCGTCCGAGTCCGAATCCCAATGCCACTCCAGCAGTCAGCACGAGACCGACTTCCACCGCCGCCTGAGCGGTGAGTCCGGCGCGACCCGAGCCGACGGTCCGCATGAGCGCGAACTCGCGGGCTCGCTCGCCACCGCTCGCCGCGAGGGTGAACACCAGCGCCGCCGCTCCGACGACCAACAGTCCGATGAATCCAACCACGAACAGCGCCGCTGCGCCGCCCGAGCGGAACGGATCCTCTTCGGCCGCGACGATCTGCGCCTCAGAGTCGAGGATGGTGCTCGCGAGGTAGACGTCATCCATGAGCTCGTTCACGATCAAGCGTTGGGCATTGTTCTCGGTCGCAGACCACACCTCGGTGATCGGCAAGACCGCCTGCACCGCCGCAACCGACGCTGCAGCGCGCAAGGCCAGGATGTCCGCGATCAGGAATCCCCCCTGCGCGGGATTGAGCGTGGGGAAGAAGTCGACCACCGCAGTAATCCGCACGGGAATGCTGGCGTTGTTCAAGCCGATCGTGACGACGTCGCCGATGCTCAGCTCCGAGGTTTCCAGAGAGTGTCGATCGATGGCTGCATTGACCGGCAGGTTTGGCGACTCTCGCACGACGATCCGTTCATCGTTGGCAGCGAGTTGTGACCAGTGGTACTGCAGTGCGCCGCCGGAGAATTCGATCCGATCCTCGCCCGCGCCACCCGACGCCGAGAGCCACGGACCGACCGCATCAAACGAATCGACGATGACCGACTCTTCGCCCACCTCGGCAGTCAGCGATTCGATGAACAGCGTGCCCGTCGGAGCGCGAACGACTCTCGCCTGGGGCCGCATCACGATCGCCGCGAGTCGCAACGGCTGCGTGAGACCGGCGAGCGGCGCCCGCATCACTTGCGACTCGTCATTCACGATGGTGGACGTATTGGTACGAAACGGTCGCATGTGCACCTGACCGTGACGGTCCACGACTCGTGCCGCAATCTCGAGGTTGCTATTTCCTGGATCGCTTCGGACGTCGATGAGCAGCGCGCTCACATCATCGGGCAGCGCTTGTCCCACGCGGCCGGGCTCGCGCGCGATCGCCGCGAGCAGCGTCGGAAGTGGCATGCCGAGCAGATTCTCCTCAAGCGTGACCGTTTCCGCCGCGCGATTCGTCTGCAACCCGAGCATCACGACACGGCTCCCTTCGCGGTCGCCGCCGATTGCGCCGATTCCTCGATACGCGGCTCCAGCGGAGATCCCGTCGCGCCGATCCAACGGCTCGGTGACGCGGGCGACCGTCGAGTTCGCCAAGTGGCTACCGATCGAAACACCGCGCACGTCCGTTCCGACCGCGTACTCGATCCGCGAACGCTCGACCGTGCGGATCGTCGACGCATAGGTCGCCGAGATCAGTCCGACTGCTGTGATGAACGCAACGAGAGCGGTGAGCAGCATCGGTCCCGTCGGATTTCGCGCCACATTGAGCACCCCGAGGTAGAGCCATGACGGAGTTGGCAGGTTCGCGAGCATTGCGGCCACACCACCCCAGACTCGGGGCGCGAGGCGCATGATCGTGAGCGCCGACCCAAGCAGCAGCAGCCCAGGGCTGAGCATCAGCACCGGATTGATCCCGCCCGACTCCACCGCTGCGAGCGCTCCTCCCGAGGCCTCGGATTCGAACTGCAGGAACAGCACTGCTGCCAGAATCAGGAGCGCCACGTCCAGCCAGGCTCGCTGGATCAGCGACTGTCGTTGCGGACGGCCGACGGCGACACGTTGGTTCTCTCGCTGTCGCGCATCGAACCACGCTGGCGCGGCGAAGGCGACCCACGCGATCAGAGCACCTGCAATCGCCAACAGCCACGCTTCCCAGGTCAATCGGGTATTGAACGGCTCACCTCCCGAGACTCGGGCGACCGCGTCCAGCCGACCAGCGTGACTGAGAGCGAACGCTGCCAGCGGCGCACCGAGAACGGCGGCCGGTACCGCGGCGACCGCGCCAAGCATCGCTTGAGCGCCGGCCTGCTGCCACGGACGCGCGCCACGCGCTGCCAATCGTTCGCGGTCGACCCGTGTCCGCTGCGACATCACCCGACCGACCAGCGCCACGCCAAACATCGCCACGGCCGCAATCTGAAGACCGGCCAACAGCGACTGCCCAGCCGAGAACTGAGCCTGTCGTGAGAATCGCTGCAGCGTGCTCAGCAGCAACGTTCCGGCCGAGCCGCCTTCCAGCCGACTGAGCTGCTGCTCCCAGGCGCTCAACCCCTCGATCGCGTCGTCGACCTGGTCGGAGTTGAGCTCGTCGGCATGAAGCTCTGTGCGCATCCGGTGAGTGACTGGGAATCCGAACGTCGCCAGCGCAGGCTGATCGACGAAGAGGCCGAAGTATGGTTCCTCAGCTCCGCCCTGCGTGATGTTGATCTGTAAGTCGAACCAAACGTCCGTGTAGTGAAACGCGAGCACGCGACTCACATTCGCCGCTGCCGGCTCGATGATGCCCGTGATCGTGAACTGTCGGGTTTCGTCGAACGAGACCACGCTGCCCACGTCCAAACTCAGCGCGTCGGCGAGGTCTGCGCCAATCAGCGCCTCGTCGACGCCATTCGCCCATTCGCCCCGAACCAGGCGCGAATGGACATCGAGCTGATCGAACGACATCAGATACGCAAGCAGCGACTCGTTGATGTCGTTGTCGAGTCGAGTGAATGCGGCGAAGCTGCGCGGGGTCTCGATGATTCGGCGCGTATCGCCGACCATTCCGTCAAACCGAGCGAGGTGAAGCTCGCGAATCTCCGTGTCGGTCTGTACAACCGCGTCGAAGTCGTCCACGTCGGGAGGACGGAAGGCGCGGGCGTGATCGGCGAAGCCGACACCACGCGGAGATTGGTCGATCAGTTCGGTCAGGGCGAGGTCGGCGGCGGCCGCTCGGAATACGAGTGGAAGCGCCACAAGTCCAGCCGCAATGATCAGCAGCGAGGCCGCGCCAAACATGAGCAGCCAGCCACCGCGCAATTCGCGAAGCGCCGCCAGTCGGAGTAAGCGAAAAAGGCCAAGCATGATGTAGCAATGCTACGCCCGCAATCCAATCACCCCATGCCATCGCCGAACCTCGGCGCCAACGCCAACCACCTCAACGCCCCACTCGCGCTAAACTCCTTCCCGCGCCACCACTTCCGTCATACCGTCGCTCCCCTACCCCGTAATACCCGTGCTCCCCCGGAGACCGTTGCATCATCTCTTTCCTCCCCCTGCAGGGGGAGGTGCCGAAGGCGGAGGGGGTCCTTCACCGCCAAGCTCTATCTGGTACCTGCGCCAACAGGACCCCCTCAGTCGCTCCGCGACAGCTCCCCCTGCGAGGGGGAGCAGATCAAACAAAGGCCTCCGCCCCGCCGCGGGTATCTTGATCGGCTTGCATCGGACCTCACTACCCACCCGACTTCGTGCTCCTGCTCATCCCGATGTCCCGCGCAGTTGCCGTTGACTTGATCGCCGTTTAGCCTGCGCCTAACGACCCTGCAGGTCGGATGCTGAGTCCTGGGCGGAACCGCCCTTGGCTTGAACCTCGCCGACCTGCCTCACGCAATCGACATCGTTGTCAGGAGCTCACTCGATGACCACCCAAACCGACGCATCGGTAGCGTCACAAACGCAGATCGCCGTTGAAGTGGCCGGTCTGAAAGTCAACGCGCTGCAGGACGGCAGCGGACCAAATGTGGTGGTCCTGCACCACTCGACTGGCCCGGGATGGATTCCGTTCTACGACCTCCTTGCCGAGAACCACACTGTCACCGCGATCGATATGCCCGGCTACGGTCAGTCCGAGCGTCCCGTGTGGGCCCGACACCCTCGCGACATCGCGATCATGCTGCACAGCGCCATCCACAAGATGGGCATCGACACCGATGCGCACCTGGTCGGCATGGGCTTCGGTGGCTGGGTCGCGGCCGAGCTCGCCTCGATGCACCTGCACGGTCTCGACAGTCTCACCCTGATCGGCGCAGCCGGCGTCCAGCCGGAAGAGGGCGAAATCGCTGACGTGATCTTCTACGAGTTCGAGGAATACGTGAAGCTCGGCTTCTCCTCGGATGAGGCATACGCAGACGTCTTCGGCGACGAGGCAGCATCGGAACTGAAGGAGCTCTGGGATTTCTCGCGTGAGATGACCGCCCGCCTCACCTGGAAGCCGTGGATGTTCAATCGACAGCTGCCGCACCTGATCAGCGAGGTCGAAACGCCGACCCTGCTGCTCTGGGGCGAGAACGACCGCGTCGTCCCGCTGAGTGTGGCGCAGGTCTACGACGACAGTCTGCCCAACAGCAGTCTGCAGGTGATCGACGATGTCGGACACCTCACCGAGCTCGAGAATCCGCAGGCCACCGCCGACGCGGTGAGCTCGTTTATCGCGGGTCTCTAAGGCTCAGCAGCGCGATCTCGTGGCAGTCTGAGATCACGTATCATTCGCAACAAGACTCGCGTAAGGAAGCGCACAACCGGCGAGGTCACCGCACACCGAGCCGGAGAGAACAGGAACCAGAACCATGTTCGTTGGCTATTTCACGGAACGTCCATATCAGGACTTCGATTCAGGCTGGGTCGGCGCGACCGGTCGTGAGATCGAAGACCTCGGCATGACCAACGGGGACTACAACCCCCGCATCGGCGCCGAGCTCTACAACCGTTACCTCGACGAGAAGGTCTACGCCGAGGAAATGGGCTTTGATGGCCTGATGCTCAACGAGCATCACTCCACGCCGTTCTGCATGGGTGGCGTGATGAACGTCGAAGCGGCGATTCTCGCGAGGATCACGAAGCGAGCCAAGATTGTGTTGCTTGGCAACGTGCTCCCGATCTGGGAAGACCCGCTGTGGCTGGCTGAAGAGCTCGCCGAGATCGACATGATCTCGCGCGGCCGCCTGGTCACCGGCTGGGTGCGCGGCACCGGCCGAGAGTCGGTTGCCCACAACTCGCAGGCGCCGTTCAACTGGGAGCGCTTCCAGGAAGCGCACGACTTCGTCGTCAAGGCGTGGTCCACTCCTGGACCCTTCCGTTGGGAAGGCGAGCACTACCAGTACCGCTACGTCAACCCGTGGGCACGCCCCTACCAGGAGCCGCACCCGCAGATTTGGATTCCCGGCGTGATGTCGAGGAACACCGTCAAGTGGTGCGCAGAGCATCGCTACCCGTACGTGATGCTCGCGACTGAGATTGAGCCGACCAAGAAGTCGTTCGAGTACTACGACGAGGTCGCCCGCGAGAATGGCTACGAAGCCTCGACCGAGCACCACGGCTACCTCTTCAAGGTCCACGTCGACGAGACCGAAGAACTGGCCGAAGAGGCCGGTCGCAAGTACATCTCCGGTCCGGCGAACCCGTTCCTCGAGGGCAACCAGGGTAGCGTCCGCTCGAACCTGCAGAACCTGCCAGGACTGACCTCTCGCACGCAGCTCCTGCCGACGGTCAGCACCTTCGCCGCCGCGGCGCGCGGTCGCCAGGCGGAACGCGATGCTGCGCTCGCCGAGAAGGACGCCGAGCAGGACAAGAAGGACGCCGACGCCTTCGGCACGTACGAAGAGCAGGTCAACAAGTACTCGATCATCACGGGTACGCCGAAGACCGTCATTCCCAAGATTCGCCACGTCCTCGAAGAGCTGCGCCCCGGCAACATCTTCTTCTGGGACGGCGATGGCGCGATGAACCACGAGGACGCGATGCGATCCCTCCGTCTCTTCGGCGAGGAAGTCATTCCCGCCGTTCGCGAGATGGGCAAGGAACTCGACCTCAAGGGCGCCTTCGAGGTCGACACTCAGACCGGAGCCCCGCTCTCGGGCGACTAAGCTCAACATCCCGTCAAACCAACAACAGACCCGCGCCGGAGCGCGGGTCTGTTGAGTTAACCCCACCCCCTGCAACTACATTCCCGCTCTCCGTGCTCCGTCACTCTCCCCTTCCCGAGACCAGTGCGTAGACAAGACCAAGATCGCCATGAGTTCCTGTAGGGGCGACCCTTGTGGTCGCCCGGTCCCTCCGCCCTGCGACCGTTGCATCTCGATAGAGTTGGCACAAGACAAAGAGGTGCGCGATGGCCGGTCGTCCAATCCTGTTCAGCGCCGTGCTAGCAATCCTGGCGCTGGCCGCGGTCCTGGTCGGCTGCAGTTCCGACCCACCGGCTCGTCTGCCCGAGAACATTACCGTCGCCATCGCCTACAACGAACATGTAGATCGTTGGCATGCAGGTGCCATCGTCTCGGGCGACCGCTCCGATTCGTCTCTCCGAGTGTTATGCCTCACCGAGGCGGGGAAGCCGTGGGAGGCCTCTGGACACACCCACACGGGCATCAATATCGATGCGTCACCTGGAGAAGGTCGGGAGGGCGAGTCAGCCTGGAGTTACTCGATCAGCCCGTCAGAAATCACAGATCCTGAGAGCGTTTGGGGCCGTGAGTGGACGTGGCAGTTTGATGGGCGGCCTTGGGAGGGGGGACGCTGGAGCATGAGCACGAACACCAGACCCGCGAATCTTCTTCCGGCGAACGACGAAGTAGGGTTGGCCTTCTTTGACGACCTTAAGCGTGCCGAGACCGCTGAATTGATCGGACGCAAAGAAGATTCAGACGACCTGAGAATCACGTTTGATCTCACGTCCCTGTTTCTCACCCCAGCGCAGTTCGCCATCGACGACTGCGACGAAAATGTGATTGAGCGACGCACTGGCGACTACCTCTCGGCCTATGCCTACTGGGTCCCCAAAGGGAAGCGGCACAGCATCACATTGATGGACCGCAATGCTGTCACGGACAACACAGTCCTGATCAGTTGCGGTCCAACACCATGGAATCACGATGATGCTCTGGCCTGGATTCGAGAAACGGAGGGCGACGTCTATGCCATTGCGACGCTCATCGTGCCATGGGACGACTCCAATCAGTCCCATGATCAAGACGACGCTTCGACCGCCGAATCTGCGACCGTGTCATGGGTCAATGGCAGCGGCAATGTGGGAACCGCGGTCTGGGAAGCGCGTCGAGGCTGGATACAGCCACTATCAGCGCGTGAGAGTCTGCGATTCATCGACGCTGTGCGCGACTCGGCCGAGCTGACTCTCACCGTCGAAGCGGCTGATACGGATCCTGTCCAGATGACGCTGGACGGCATTGCCTTCTTTGCGAAGCCGATGGGCGCTGAGTTGGAAACTTGCATTCGGGAGTACGCTGACCTCAATGGCTGATGGACCTGAATCGTCGGTGATTGTTATCGGAGGTGGACCTGGCGGCTCCACCGTGGCGACGCTGCTCGCCCGACAGGGATTCGATGTCACACTGTTTGAGCGCGACATCTTTCCCCGCGAGCATGTCGGTGAGTCGCTGCTCCCTGCCTCGATTCCCATCCTCGAGACGCTCGGCGTGATCGACGAGATTGAAGCCGCAGGCTTCACGCCGAAGTACGGCGCGACAATGGTCTGGGGACGCTCGGCGGAGCCATGGTCGTGGCACTTCGCCGAGACCAATGCAACCTATCCACACGCCTACCAAGTCTGGCGACCGACCTTCGACCAAATCCTGCTCGACAACGCTGTCCGCAGCGGTGTCAATGTTCATCAAGGTTGGCGAGTCGTCGATGCCGACTTTGGGTCGAACAACGCGGTCGCCGTGACCGTGAGCACGTCGGAGAACGCAACGGAAACGTTCCATGCCGATTGGATCGTCGACGCCAGCGGACAGAACGGGTTCCTCGCCCGACGACTCGACCTACGCACTCACGACGAGTTCTTCCGTAACCTCGCGGTCTATAGCTACTATCGCGGCGCCGATCGGTTGCCAGAACCAGACACCGGGAACATCTTCATCGAGGCCTACGAGCACGGCTGGTCGTGGGCGATCCCTCTGCCCGACGATGTCATGTCGGTTGGCGTGGTTGTCGATGCTGCTTGGGCTGGATCGCAACTGAACGACCTGCCGACCGAGGCGTTCTATCGCGAGCAGCTCTCCTTGACCCAACACACATCAGCAATGCTCGACGGCGCCGAGCTCATCGACTCAACTCGCATCGTGCGGGACTGGTCCTATACGGCACAGCGACTGGTCGGAGATCGGTTCATCCTCGTCGGCGACGCCGCGTGTTTCATCGACCCGCTCTTCTCCTCCGGTGTGCATTTGGCGCTGTCGTCGGCGGTGTTGGCGTCGGCGTACGTGACATCGGCCTTGCGTGATCCAGACATGCGCGAGCCCGCCGCCGAGGTCTACACGCAGCTCTACATGCAGCAGTATCACCAGTTCCGCGAGATGGCCGCACTCTTCTATGCGTCCAATCGCACCTCCGACTCCTACTTCTGGGAAGCGCGTCGGATTACCCAGACATCAGGTGACGTCTCGCCCCGCGAGGCATTCATTGCCGCGGTCGCGGGACAACCTCCGCAGGGGTACGAGCGCGTCGTGCTCGAGCGAGGTGAAGCGCCAGCAGACTTCGTCCAGGGAGTGGCGGAAGTCGAGGCGGCTCGCGACCGTCGTGACGCGGAAATGACGCGCCTCATCGATGCCGCCTGGCCCGATCGCAGCCCGATGCTCGACGCGGTGCCGACCCTCGCCGAGGGTGTATCGCTGAGCCGCAAGCCGATCGTGGGCGACGGCAAGTTCGAGTGGGGCGCGGTGATCTCGTCCGCCGCGAGACCGCAAGGCGCACCGATCTCAACGCTCGTGGCCGCGCTCGCATCGCGCATCGACGGTCAACGGCCGACGCGAGCCATCCTCGACGACCTGCTCGATGGCGTTCCCGATCCGCAACGCAGGCAGCTACTCCCTGGTCTGCTCACCGCCTTGCGAGTGCTCTACGTCGACGGAATGATTGTCCACTGGCAGTACTAAGGCCCCTACGGCGAGTCCGACGCGGGCTGATTACACTTGCGGACAACAACACGAACCAGCGGAGTTACGAGATGTCGCAACAAACAGCCCGAACGACCGGAAGGATTGAGCAACTCAACGTCTCCGCTGGTGGCGTGCCCAAGCGTGCCGTCACCGAGGCCGTTGTCAACGAGTACGGACTCACCCGCGACCGACAGCGCGACCGTCGTCACCACGGTGGAACCGAACGCGCCGTATGCCTCTTCGCGGCCGAGATTCTCGACAGCCTGCGCGCCGACGGCCACCACATCGGGCCTGGAACGACTGGCGAGAACGTCACCATCCGCGGGCTCGACTGGAAGAAACTCGTGCCCGGCGCTCGTGTCCATTTGGGCGAGCAGGTGATCGTCGAAATCACATCCTACGCCGCGCCCTGCCGAATCATTGGGCATTGCTTCAAGGACGGCGACTTCAATCGGATCAACCAGGCGACGCATCCTGGGAGGTCGCGGCTGTACGCACGGGTCGTACGACAGGGAACGATGTATCCCGGCGACGATGTCACGCTCGAAATCGACTCCGCCGCCGACCGTGGAGCGCGTCTACAGCCCAAGACCACTCGCTGGCGACCACCGTCGAGCTGAACGGGTCGATACTCAATTCCCCCACGAAAGCGGGGGTCTGCTCGGTCGGGTGCCTCGTATCCGTTGGATGCCAACAGGTGAACGAGTTCTCGCTCGGTGGACTGCCTTTCCGAGGTAAAGCAACTCTGTCATTCCAGCGCGCCGCGCGAGTATGACGGACCGTTCAAGGTCCTCTGCGCCGGCGAGGACGGGAGCGGCGTACGCCTGATTCACCTACCTCCCCGACGCAGTGTTACCCTGCTCGCACGCGTTCACTACACATAACCGATGAGCGCCAGCTCTGTTTGACTGTGGAACGGGAGACGAACGATGACGAACGAAGCTTCCGCCCGCCAAGCCGCCCTGATTGCGCGGCGATACCCCAGTCGCGCCACCCTCCGTGGTGGACGCGAGATTGACATGCGCCTGATGAGCGACTCCGATCGGTCTCGGTTCCTCTCCTTTGCTCGGTCGCTCTCAACTGACGACCTCCTCTACCTGCCCTGGGACATCACCGACGAAGCCGTGGTCGACCGTTGGTTGGAGAACATTCGGCACCACCAGACGACCACCGTCCTCGCGATCGACGATGGCGCAATCCTGGGCGAAGCGTCGTTGGTCCACAACGAGGCCGGCTGGACCGATCACATCGGCGAAATCCGTGTGACGGTGAACTCCAAAATTCGCGGACAGGGACTCGGCCGTTTCCTCGCCGAGGAGATCTTCGCGATCGCTGACTCCATCGGCCTCGAGCGTATCTCGGCTCGCATGACTCACGACCAACACAGCGCGCAGGCGGTCTTTGAGTCGCTTGGCTTCCGTCCGATCGCGACGCTCCCCGGCTGGGTGATGGACCGTAGCGGTCGGCTTCGCGACTTGGTGATGATGGCATACGACCTCCGCGCGCGCGGCGCACCGACGTCAGCCCAGCGCTAGGCGCTGCCGACCCGTTGCGCCTATTCTGGCGATATCACACATGGCACGACAGGACCTCGCATGACCAGCCCGACGCAGGAAGCACTACGCAAACAATCACTGGAGCATCTCTGGATTCCCACCCAATCTCACGCCGACCTCGCCGCTGACGATGGTCTGCTCGTGATCAAGAAGGGTGAGGGAATCTTCCTCCACGACGATCAAGGGCGCGAATACATCGATGCGATGTCCGGGCTCTGGCTCAACGCCGTCGGACATGGTCGTACCGAGTTGGCCGACATCGCCCACGAGCAGATGTCGCAGCTCGCGTACCAGAACACCTTCGCATACGCGTCCGAGCCCGCGGTCGCGCTTGCTTCAAAGCTGTACGACCTCACGCCTTCCACGATTCGCAAGGCGGTGTTCGTCAACGGTGGCTCTGAGGCAGTTGAGAATGCGCTCAAGATCGCCAAGCACTACCACCACATCCGCGGAAACGGTACGAAGTTCAAGACGATCTCCCGTATCGGTTCCTACCACGGCCAGACCGCCGGCGCGCTGTCGGTAAATGCGGCCAGCTACACCATGCGGGCACCCTATGAGCCGCTGGTCCCGGGCTCGCTCCACGTGCCCAACGTCAACTGCGACCGCTGCCCGTACGAGAAAACCTTCCCCGAGTGCGATGTCTTCTGTGCGCGCACAATCGAGGACGTGATCACGACTGCTGGCCCCGACACCGTCTCGGCGATGATCGCGGAGCCGATCTCCACCGCCAACGGTAGCTACGTACCCGACAAGAAGTACTGGAAAACCCTCCGCGACATCTGCGACAAGCACGACATCGTGTTGATCGCCGACGAAGTAATCAACGGGTTTGGCCGTACCGGCAAGTGGTTTGGTATGGATCACTTCGATGTCGAGCCCGACATCATGACTACGGCCAAGCAGATTTCGTCCGGCTACTCGCCGATCGCCGCGACGCTGGTCAACGACAAGATCGCTCAGACCTTCGAAGAAGCCGGTAGGGATGGCACCATCGGCGGTATCACCTGGGGCGCGAATCCTGTGTCCTGCGCCGTTGCGCTGGGGAACCTCAACATCATCGAGCGCGAAGGCCTGGTCGAGAACTCGGCGAGAGTCGGTGAACACGTCCGCTCACGGCTTGTCCAACTCCGTGAGGAGCATCGCACGATTCATCAGACTCGAGGAATCGGGCTGATGCACGTGATTGAGCTCAAGAAGAACCCGGTAACTGGGGAAGACTTCGACGAGGCGGACAACGTCGCGGCGCGAGTGACCCAGAATCTGCGTGACGAAGGTGTCCTCGCCCGTGGCGGAGCCGCGATTCCCGTCGCACCGCCGCTGACCACGAATCTCGAAGAGGCCGACGAGCTGGTCAACCGAATCTCGCGAGCAATCGCCAAGCTCGAAAGCGACCTCGGCCTCTAGTGCGGCCCACGGAGTTGCGGAGAGAACTTGCTCCCCCTGCAAAGGGGGAGCATTCTCGTAGATGTCGTGTAATCAGAACGGCGCCGCGCGGAGAGACTCACTTACACCGGGAACGGCTTGCGGAATGGGCCCCGGGTGTCGCTTGAGCGTATCCGCGATTAGAACGTGCTGAGTGCTTCTGGACGGTCGCCGTGGATCGGAATGATCTCCGCGAAACCGGAGAACTTAAACACTTCCTGGATGTGATCCTGAACGGCGCACAGCGCGAGCTGTCCCGATGACTGGCTGGTACGCTTCGCCGCCATCAACAGCACGCGCAAGCCGGCCGAAGAGATGTAGTTGATCCCTTCGAAGTTCATCAGGATCTGCGTGTCGCCTTCCTCAATCCGTCCGAGCAAGGCCTCTTCAAACGCCTTTGCGTTGGTGCCGTCGATGCGACCCAACGGGTTGAGAACCAACACGCTATTGTCATACTCGGGGTACAGGTCAACCATTGGGCATCTCCTCGGTCGCTTCTCACATTGATTAGAATAGCCTATACAGACCGTTCAGTGGACTCGCTGGACTCGGACTCACGACGCTCTTCGCGACCTTGTTGCAAAGTCGTAACGTTTCGGCCGTCGGCTCGCTCGTAACTGACCGAGTCGAAGGTGGATGAAACCAATTGCAGACCGAGGCCGCCGATCGGTCGCTCGTCAAGATTGAGCTCGGTGTCTTGCTCGACCGCTTCAAGCGGATTGAACTCTGGTCCGTTGTCCTCATAGCGGATGATCACCGTTTCGCCCTCGCTGCGAATCGCGACTGAGATATCGGCCTCGTGCTCCCGACCGGGGAAGCCGTGCTCGATCGTATTGGTCAGCAGTTCATCGAGGGCGAGATTGATTCGGTAGACGGCCGCCGCGGGGAAGTCTTGCGACTCGGCAAAGCGCTCCACAAACGCCGTCACGCGCGGCAGCGACGTTTCCAACGCCGGCTGCACGACCATCCGTCGCCAGCCAGAAGCGAGGTGCGCCGAGTCCTGGCCTGGAATGTACCGCTCTGGCACCGCGCCGCCGACATACTGCACCGCCATACAGGTGATGTCGTCGAACTGTTTGGCGTCGCCGGCGAAGCCGCGCAGGTCCGTCAGGATGTCGTCCATCAGCTCCTTCGGACCGTCCTGTGGTCCGTCCGCGAGTCGCTGCTCCAGCCGATCGCGGCCGTACTGCTGCCCGTTTCCGTTTTCAGCCTCGGTCACGCCATCCGTGTAGAGATACAGCGCCGTGCCCGGATCCAGCGGAATCGTCGTCTCTGCGTAGTTCAGCTCGGGTAACACGCCGAGCGCGATGCCGCCAGTGTGCGGGATCATCTCCGGGGCATCGTTGGGACGAATCAGATACGGCGGATCATGTCCCGCGTTGACGTACGTCAGCGTACCCAAGTCGAGGTCGATGATGCCGAAGAACGCTGTGATGAACAGCTCCTTCGGGTTCATGCTGCACAATTGATTGTTGGTCTCGGCGATCGCGTCGCTCGGATCAGGGTGCTGGTTGGCCGCGCTTCGGAGCAGCGCCCGTCCGACCGCCATCATCAACGCCGATGCGACACCCTTGCCAGACACGTCTGCAATCGAGAACGCGAGATGTCCGTGATCGGTGATGAAGGCATCGTAGAAGTCGCCGCCGACTTCGAGCGCCGGGGTCATGAACGCCGCGACGCCAGCGCGTGGATCGCTGGGCAAGTCCGATGGCACCAACGCGGCCTGCACTGAATGGGCCATCTCGAGATCATTGCGAATCTCCCGCTGGGTCTCCTCGAGCGTGCGATTCTTCTGCGAGAGTTCCAGCGTTCGATCGGCGACCAAGGCATTGAGGCGAATCTCGCGCGCCCCAACTTCTCTCGCCATGTCGAGGAATACGCCGGCCAACTCGCCGTATTCGTCTCTCGTCAGCGATGTGTTGCGCAGCGCCGCGGCGACGCCCGGCTGGGGTTGTTGTCCGCTCTCGACCGCTTTCGCCGCGCGCACCATGATTCCGATCGGCCGAGCCAAGCGCTTGGCCAGGAACCAACTCCCCAGAATCAGCAACACCAGAACGACGGCCGCGCCGATCAGGTATTCCGTCTGATACAACTCGAAGTGTGTGCCGATCTGATTGCTCGCAAACTCCACTCGGACAGCGCCCGTGACGGTTCCGTCCGACGCTCGCACGGCCGCGGTTCCCGCGTACCGACCGGCCGGCAGCGACTCGATCGTGGTGACCTCGCCAGGCTCCATGACCTGTCGCGCGGGGATAATTTCGTTCCGTGTCACCACCCGGGCGCCCTCGGACGAGGCCGCGAGCCTGCCCTGCGCATTGAACACCCAGATGTCGGTCAGGTCGATTTCGTTGTCGTCTTCGCCTTCGGCCGGCGGGGCGTTGATCCGAATCAGCGCGTCGACCTCGGCGTCTTCTAGCGCTTGCAAGTCGGCGGACACTAACGAGCGCGCCACCGACTCAGCGAGCAGTCTCGCCGCGCGCTCACCGCTGTCGCTCTCGGAATCGAGAGCGAGCATGAGCAACACGGCCGCGATGACGATCACGCCAAGGGTCGTGAGCGAAGAAATCATCCCAACGATTCGGCCAGCCATAAGAGCAGATTAACGTCCCAGCGTCGAGTTGGCTATCGGTCTGTCACAGTCATTTGCAAAAGCGCTCGCTAGGGATTGATCAGGCTCGCGGCGGAGCTCCCGCCATACGCCCCTGAGCGGTCGCCCAGGACGGCTTGCGCCGTCGCGAGACCGTCCGCCGCTCCGCGCGAGACGACGCGCAGAAACTGCCATGCTCCGACGGGTGGTCGATGCAGGTGCAGGGTGATGTCGGCGTTGACGTACCCGCTTCGGCCCGGTTGCATGTTGGCGAACGGCGAGACGAAGTCGGCGATTCCCGCAGCGCGCACCGCGGGCGAGATCGGCACCTCGGCGAGCACTGGCGCATCGTTGCGAATCCAGACCACAGGTGCATCTTGTCCGCCCGGTGGCGTCACGTGTCGCATTTCCAACGTGCCCGGATAGGAGGTCCACCGATTGCCCACGCGATCGATGCTGACCGGGTTCGCCTCTTCCGGCGACCCAGGAACCGCGCCACCATGATCGGCGCCGACCGACCCGAGCTGTGCATCAGCGCGCAGGCACAGTGTCGTCGCTTGAGTCAGTAGGGTGCCCTCGCAGCTGATCCGACTTTGCAGCACCAAAATGCGCCGACCCTGACGAATCGGCTCAACGTCGACTTCGAGTTGGCCATAGGGCACTGGACGAAAGAGGTCGACCGTCATCCGAGCAATGCGGAGCTCGCTCGATCCGTCGGACGGAGCAATCTGCGCAAGCCGCTCCTCCACGCAGAATGCGATGAGTGCGGCGACAGGGCTTCCGTGCAACGAATCCGGCGACCACGGACCGCGGGCCCGATCGGTCGGGACGAACGCGTCGCCCGCGCGGGTGAAGAGCGCCTCACCCGGCTCGTCGGACGGCGTGGCACGGTCAGTTGTGGACTGGATGTTGGAGCCTGACAACGAAGGGCGACCGACTACTGAATTGGCGATCGCGGCGTCGCCTCGAGTCGCTTGACGGAGATGCTGTCGCGACTCATCATCTCGCCGACCTGTGGCGCGATTGCGGACTTCCAGTGGTCCGAGTTGTAGACGGAGTCGTAGAGCTGTTCGCGCTCTTCCTCGGAGTGGAATCGACGGATCCAGACGTAGGTGTTCTCATCCTCTTCGGATACGAACGAACCGAGGATGGTCATGCCTTGCTGGGTTTGGAAGGGGATGATTTCCTCTTCCATGAGCTTGACGAATTCCTCGCGACGACCTTCATTGATCGTGTACTGACGTAGTTCAAACAACATGGTGTTACTCCCTGCACGACGCATACGCGTGCAGCTCGCGAGACAAGGATCAGCTTGTCTCGAAGGTGGTGACGCGGGAAGCGACAGCGTTGACGAACGCTATCGCCGCCCGCGATTACCAGTGTGGACGCTTACTAGCTGCTCAGCGGCCTGGTTCCAAAGGTGGTCGTCGAGGTGACCACTGGAGGACCGTCGACCGGTGCTAGTGCCGGTGTGGGCGCAGGAGCAGGCGCGGGTGCAGCATCCGGTGCGGGGGCACTACTACTGTCACTGTCGTCACTGGATGAGATCAACGCCCATCGGTTCCGACCCGTGTTCTGGATCTCGCCCATCTCCTTCATTCGCTGCAATGTCGATTGCAACGTCGGCATCGGCTTTGCCGACTGAGGAGCGGCATCGTTCTTTTCCAAGAACGCCAGAATTTCGGTTGCGTGCACCGGCTCACTCTGTGAGTTCAGGTACTCGCGAACCTTACCTGTGATCAGTCCGCGCGGTCGACGCGATCGCTTCGCCGGTGCCGGAGCCGGTTCGTTGACCCTACGTGCAGCGCGACGTCGGGTTGGCTTCGGAGGTGCCGGAGTCGGCTCGGGCGCTGGCTCCGATACGGTCCCCAACAATTCCTGGATCAAACGACGCTTGGTTTCGAGTCGTTCGATCTCGCCTTGGATGCCGCCCAGTTCGGAGCGCAGCTGATCCTCAAATGAGTCCGCCATAGTTCTCTGTCCCTTCGGTGCGGGGTTGCGTTAGTGGCTGAACACGATCGCTTGTGATCAACCACCTCAGTGACACATAGTATATGCAGTACCACCGTATGATAGTCAAGTATCAGTCAGAACCCAGACCCAGCGTATAGTCGGTTCGCCGAATCAAACCATCTGCTATCAGCGATCGTTCGGCCAGCTCCACCCGCGATCGCTTGGCACCAGCCTGTTTGGCAACACTCCTGATCACTCGCTCGCGGTCTTGTGGATCGTCCGCTTCACGCAACACGCTGAGCAAGAGGCCGCGAATCTCTCGCTGTGATCCTCGAAACGACGCTTGTGCTCGCACCGCTTCGGCTCGACCACCTGCCTTAAACTCGTCATACGCGGCACACAAACGGGTCATTGGACATGACGCACAACGCGGATGTGGCTTGCAGATCGCCGCGCCGAAATCCATCAATGCCGGGTTCCATCGCAATGCTTCGTTATCTGGTAGTATGCGTTCTGCTGCCCAACGTATGTGTCGTGGCGGCGTCTCGATCGCCGGTTGCAAATCACCGAACAACACACGTCCCAACATCCGGGTGATGTTGGTATCGATGGCTGCCGCATCGATCCGGTGTCCGAAGTTCAACACGATCGCCGCTGTGAACGGTCCGATCCCAGGCAGCGACTCGAGCGCCGCGCGATCCCGCGGTAACTGTCCTTCGTGTTCGTCACAGACGATTCGCGCCGTTCGGTGCAGGTACATCGCCCGTTTCGGATATCCCGCGCGGCCCCAGACCCGCAGGGCGTCCGCGTCACTCGCCGCTGCGAGGTCCTCAATGGTCGGAAATGCCGACATCCAGCGGTCGTAGACCTCGAGTACTCGCGACATCTGGGTCTGCTGGGCGCAGACCGCCGCGACTAATGCCGCGTAGGGGTCTCGTGCGTTGCGCCAGGGAAATGGCTGTTCATGCTCGGCGTACCAGTCCAACAGCCGACGACGAATCGCTCCCAACCGCTGCGGCGACAATGGACGGGGCAGCTCTGGTTCTTGCAGCGCCGACATTGTCCTCAGGTCAGTCCGCACATGTCGTCGTAGCAGTCGCGACCGACGGGCGTCACATAGACGCGGAATGTCGAGCCATCGACGTGGGTCAGGTCCACCAGGCCGTGCTCCGCGAGACTTGCCAGCACGTCGGGGTGGTATCCCGAGTGGCGCAATCGAGGCCGAAACACCAATCCGTCCTCGGCCACCGCGTCCTCGACGAGGATGTTGCGTGGGTCAGGCGCGTCCTGGAGCGCCATCAGGTCGGCCAGCATGGCGCAGTGATACTCGTTCAGTCGGACGTGTCGGAACTGAATCACGGCTCGAGCGATTCCAGCTTCGTCGACACGAACTGCAACACGTCCCGCGCGATTTCGAGCGCCCGATCGGCATCAAGCTGGTCGTACGCCTCGTGCGGAACGCCTCCCGGCAATCCGGTCGGATAGCGAGTGGGGAGGTGATACTTGTCGAGCAGCATCGCGACCGATTTGATCACGTCAAATGAGGTGTCGAGCTGCATCGCGTCCTCGCAGAGGTCGGAGAGGGCGTGTCCCCAGACGTGATCGGCGCCATGCGCGAAGAGAAATCCGGCGACTGCCTTCTCGCCTGCTTGCTGGCAGAGGAAGCACGCCAGCGCGTAGTAGCCGCCATCGTTCGCGAACGCCGCGGTCTCGAGGTCATGCTCAGCCTGCGCCAGCCAGCGGCCAGACTCTCTCCGACCGCTCACACGACCACCTCGTCGCTGAGCCGAATCGCCTCGACGATCACGCGGTCGCGTTCGGCGAGTTCGTCAAATTCTGCCGGCGTGTAGACGATGAAGGTTGTCCCCACCTGCGGGCGGAGATGGGTCTGGAAGAAGTCGGAGCGTCGATGAAACGGCTGCTCGGTCTCATGCACGATCAGGAGTTCGAGTTCCGACGTCGGCGTGATGTCGCCACGGGCGAGGTCGCCGCTCAGCCAGAATCGTTCCGCGCCGAGCTGTCGCATTGATCCTGCGATGCGGAGGAACTCCGCCTCAAGCTGTTGGCGTCGGTGAGCGGCGAAACCAAACACCATCGGCATCGGCCGCGCTCCTTCGGCGAGGTTCCCGCGACGGAGCCGCGAGAACCTCGGAGTGATGCTCCACCTAGGACAGCGACTACGTCGTCGAGAGCGTCGGTGCGCGGAGTTCCGGCATGATCTGCTGCTCGGTCAGCGGCTCGGCGTCCTTCTTGTAGACCTGCACGCGATGGCTGCCGAAGTCACAGATGTACAGCCGTCCCTCGTGATAGCGCACGCCCTGCGGGAAGCGAAGCAGCTTTTGCTCCTCGAGCGACGTCATCTCACGCAGTCGAAGCGTTTTCTGGTTGGCGCGGATATACTCGCGGCCCATTCGACCGAGCGTCGCTGCGCCCTGGAACGACTCGACGTACCGACCGCGCGGGTCGTACATCACGACTCGATGCTTGTCCCGCTCGCACACGTAGAGATCGCCGTGTTCGTCCACAGCGATGCCATTCGGACGTTGCACTTCGTACCCTGGGCGTGTGCCAAAGTCCATGATGTGCTCACCGGACGTGGTCAGCTTCTGCACGCGGTCATTGCGCCAGTCCGAGATGTAGATGTCGCCCTCGGAGTCAATGGCGATACCCCAGGGCATATTGAACTGACTCGGTCCGTCGCCGTGTTCGCCGAATCCACCGATGTACTCACCATCCGACGAGAACTGCTGGATTCGGTGATTCTGGGTGTCGACAATCCAGACGTTGCCCTCGGCATCGAAGGCAAATCCTGACGGTCGGTCGAGCTGTCCCGGATCGGAACCGTGCTCACCCCATTGGTTGAGCTTCTCGCCGTCCGGCGAGTACGTCGTGACGCTGTGCGAACCTTCGTCGAGCACGTGCAGGTTGCCATCATCAGTGCGCAAGAGTCCGACCGGCCAGATGTGACCGGTGTCGGCCATGGTGCCCATGTCGCCGTGAGTGAGGTCGTCGCCGAGCTCGTCGTCGTACTTCAGTGAGACCATTCGAATGTTGCCACCGACGCCAAGCTCCGTGCGACCGACAACGTAGATTCTGTCGTCACCGATTGCGACATCAACCGGGAACGTCGTCACGCGGCGCATGCCGAGAACACGTTCGTACGGATAGCCGCAGCGCAGCATTGCATGTGGAAATGTCATTTGGAACCTCTTCCTATCTGTCGTCATGCCCAGCCTCGCTAGGCATCTCGTTCCCGTCCGCGGGCGAGAAAGTGCTATCGCATAGCGACGCTTGCCCGAGCAGACCCCCGCATTCACGTGGGAATTGAATGCTTTCGATCCTCCCCTTGCAGAGGAGCCGAGGATTCCCGTTCATCCCCTTGCAGAGGAGCTTAGGATCCTCTTTCCTCCCCCTTGCAGGGGGAGGTGCCGAAGGCGGAGGGGGTCCCTCCCAAAAGATGAGTGCCCCTCAGTCGCTCCGCGATAGCTCCCCCCAGAGTGGGAGCTCTTAGTTTGCCAGCATCGTTTGTTCGAACGGGTGCACCTGCTCGAACTCGCCAACGACGATCTCCTCTGGCTCGACGCCCATCCACTGCTCCAGCATCGTGCCGTAGATGCCACGGAAGTCGATGGTGTGCTTGAGGTCCTCGCCGTTGAGCCAGTCCTTTGGATTGACCGACGGGTACTCTGCGTAGAGTCCACCCTTGACATGCTCGCCAATGATGAATGCGCCGCCACCCGAACCGTGGTCCGTGCCCGAGCCGTTGTCCTTCATCCGACGACCGAACTCGGTGAAGACGAGGACTGACACTTCCTCGGCCGCGTTGTGCTCGCGCAGGTCGGTGAGGAAATCGTCGAGCGCGCCCGTCACGTCGCGCAGCAGTCCTGGATGGACCGGTGGCTGGTGCGAGTGCGTGTCATAGCCGATGTGATTGGTGTAGAAGACCCGAGCGCCGAGTCCGGCGGTGTGGATCCGTGCGACATCGCGCAGTGCCTTGGCGATTGGGTTGGAGCCGTACTCGACCGTCGACTCATACATGCCAGGAACCGGCGCCAGCATGTCGGCGCCCGCGAGGGAGTCGATCCCAGTCTGGCGGAGGTAGTCCATCACCATGCCCGTACCGATCGCCGGCGTGTACATCCGCTTGAAGATCTCGAGATCGCGATTGCGGTCTTCTTCGGCCTGGATGTCAGGCATCAGACCGTAGTTGTCGAGATCGCCGACCGAAGTCGCGGTTACGCCAGAAGCAACCATCGCCCGCGGCAAACCGCGACCGATGTTGATCCCGGTCAGGGGATTCTCGGATTGTGGATCGAGCCGCTGGATCAGCTTCGCGACCCAACCTTCGGTCGAGATTCGGTCGGGCTCGCAGGTGTGCATGATGTCCATGCCGCGGAAGTGCGATCGCGACGAATTCGGATAGCCGACGCCTTGAACGACGGCTACGTCGCCGTTGTCGTACATCTTTTTCATCCGCTCGGCGGCGGGGTTGAAGCCGAGCTGGTCGTTAATCGGCATGACCTCGTCCTGAGGCACGCCAACCAACGGTCGCGCGTCGTAGTAGTGACCTTCGTTGTAGGGCACGAGAGTGTTCATGAAGTCATTGCCGCCCGAAAGCTGGACAATGACCAGGACTGGGTCCTTCTTGTCGCTGTGTCCGTTACCGCTCATTACTTGGCTCCGTTTCTGTTATCTGCATTAGTCCCCTCTCCCTCCGGGAGAGGGCTACGATGAGGCCCCCTAGGCGAACTGATACTCCGGCGAGGCGAGCACCAGGCGCAGCGTTTGGGCCGCGCGTTGTCCCGCCGCTTGCTTCGCGTCATCGCTGTCGAACGAGATGTCGCCACCCTCGGACGCCGCTTCGAGCAGCGCCGAGCGCGTGGTGTCGGAAACGACAAGCGGACCGGCGAAGTCGAGCGTTGCGTCGACGAGCTCCTCCGCGCTGCTGGCGCCGACCTGTTGTAGTCGGCTGACCAACTCCTGCACGCCTGGTGTCGACGGATCGGAGACCAGCTTCGAGGCGAAGTTGATCCGCTCCATGAGTGTGCCGCCGTCGATCCATTCCTTGCCCGTGTGCCAACCCTCGACCGAGGGTGGGTCCATCAGGCTCTGGCCCATGGCGCCCATCGTCATGTGGAGGTTCCACATCTCGGGCTGCGGAATGTCGAGCTTGCCCGAGAGCTTGTACGCTCCGGCGACCCATTCCGCCGGACACTTGACGCGCTCATAGCTTGCCTGCTTGAACCACTCGGCGTTGAAGAGGACTCGCATGACCGCGCGGAGGTCACCGTTGGACTCCGCAAAGGCCGAGGCGAGTTCGGCCACTGCCTCGGGATCTCCGGGCTCAGTCACCGACCAGGCAGATACGCCCGGCTCGTCCTTGACGAAGAAGTTGTACAGATGCCGTCCGATGAACCGACCTGTCGCCGGCTGCTGGACAATGATGTCGATGATCTGCTCACCGTTGAAGTCACCCTTGTGGCCCAGGAACTCCTTTTCGGAGTGATCGTGGAGGTCATCGCGGTAGACGAATCGCGCTGGGTATCCGCCGTGCGGATAGAGCGGGATTGGCTGCTCGAAGGTCCAGCCGGTGAAGCTGTAGGCGGCCGCTTTGATGTCGTCCTCGGTGTAGTTGCCGACACCCATCGAGAAGAGCTCAAGTAGCTCTCGCCCGTAGTTCTCGTTGGGTGCGCCGACGACCGATTCGCTGTTGTCGAGCCAGTAGATCATCAGCGGGTCGCGGGACAGCTCTTCCAACAGCACGCGCATGTTGTCGAGGCCGTACTGGCGGAACATCTGAATGTGGACTGGCATCGACGGTCCATGCTCCGACTTGAACCAGGCGGTCGCGAAGACGTGGTGCCAGAACAGCGCCATCTTCTCGCGCAGCGGTGACTTCGAGTTCACCATCCAGTAGATCCAGCGACCGCTCCAGGGCCAGGGCGTGTCGGAATTGGCCAACGCGGGGAAGTAGCGGAAGACGAGGTCGTCGTCATCCTCGGCTAGGGCCGGATTGATCAGCTCTTCGACCACATCCGCGTAGGGTCGTTTGGCCAGCTCATCCAGTTCAGACGGGGTCGCGCCGGCGCCAGCGCGACGCATCAGATGAGCGACCAGTGCTCGTTGGTCGTCAGACATATGGGACACCTCTCCAGAAAATCGTGCGCACAACTGCTCTTGTTGCGCAATATAGGACAAAATTGGTCAGAACGGACGGTTCAGAAGGGGGTCATCTCATAAGACCTGCGCGAGCAGCGCGATGATCGCGCTCAGAAGTCCAGCATTGATTGTGAATCCAAGCGCAACAACGCCGACCAGCATCCGAAGTCGCTTGTCCTGACCTTCAAATCTCGCATCCATTAGCTTTCCGAAGTCATCAAATCGCTGGTCCATTTTTCGTTCGAGTTCTGCGAACTGTTGATCCGTGTATCTCTTCGCTTCATCAGACCGCTGGTCGATTCGCTGTTCGAGTTTTTCGAATCGGCGATCATTGTGTGCTTCTGCTTCGTCGAGCCGATGTGCCAACTCAGTGAATCGACGGTCGACCTCTGTGAAGCGCAACTCCATCTCGCGACGAAGTTCGTCACGCAGGGTGGCCAACCCTAGTCGAAGCTCTTGCTTGGTTGCCACGACCGACATCATCCTCGTGAGGCCCAACTCGAACGCCTGCCGATAGGCATGCGCCTCAGCATGTTCCATTCCTGCCACGATCAGGTCACCTTCGAGTGTCTCTGCCCAATTGGCAATGATGGGATCAGGAGTGGACTCGGTCGTCATCGGAGCACCCTCATGGGCCCAGTATAGGAGCGCACTCGTTGGCTGAACCCATCGAGACGTCAGGTGATTTGAATCGGCGGTTACTCTGGATTCATGACCGTCCAGAGGAGCGTCCGCAGCGAAACGTCGGCCGAGTTCCTGTCCAGGGTCCAAGAACATTTGGCAACAGGCGACCTCTCGCAGGCGTCAGAAAAGGGCTGGGGCGCGGCCGCGCAGGAGGCCAAGGCGATTGCCGAGCAGCGCGGATGGCGACACCAATCGCATGGCGATCTCCTTCAGATCGTGAAGAAACTGGCCACCGAGTCCGCTGACCCCGAACTGCACGCGCTCTTCCACTCGGCCAACGCGTTGTACCAGAACTTCTACGAGGGGCTCATGCCCTCCGGAGGTGTGGCCGTCGGGATTGAGCAGGTAACAGAATTCGCTCGGCGGCTGGATTTGCTCGGCCACTGAAGCGCTCTCGACCCGTCGCTATACTGCCCAGCAGGTTCAGCAATTCTGTACACCCGACCTGGAGCGCTCAATGGGCTTGCACAAGACATCCGGAAACGGCGACAGCGGGTCGTCACCCGCACACATGGATCGCGCGACCGCGGCCGCCTACGACCGCTACCGCGAAACGGTTGTCGAGCGCGATAACACCTCAGCGCTCCACCAAGCCTTCGACTTGATCAAGGGCGGTCGGCCGACGACCGAGATTCTCTCTGAGACGATCCGCGCGCACGCTCCGTATACGCACGTGCCGTATCACCAGCGGATTGATGCCGGCATCGTCCGATTCGTCAACAACGACCATTGCCTATTGTCTTCGCGCGCGACGTTGGGACTGCAGAACTTGGTCTCGGAAGAGATGCGTCATCTCCCGCTGAGCCAGACTGCGTGGTACGTGCCCACCGGCCTCGACATCTGGAATCAGCTCAAGGGTCGAATGCCCGGTCACTACTCGCGACGCACCTACGACCCCGCAAAGTACCCCGATGGTCCCGCGCCGCCCGCCGCTCACTGGGACGACCAGGAACCCTCTCACTACGACGGCTCGCTCGACGAAGGTCTGAACGACTGGCTCACACTTGTCCAGTACGGACAGGTCAACGAGGAGTACTCGCTCTTCCTCGGACTCTGGGACAAGTTCCCCGAGCGTCGTGAAGACATCCTCGGCCAACTGATGTTCGCCGGCCTGATCGATGTCCAGGATCGCATGTTCTGGAATCGCTCCTACACGACCGGACACAAGTCGTTCCGCGCCAGAGCGACAATCCAGCTCGGACGCGCGATCGGTTGGGACAATGCGCATCACGTGCTCTACGCCGGCGTACCCGACATCGCCGTGGGGCCGCGCTGGTACTCGCTCTTCGAGTCCGCCTGCCAGATCATGATGTACCACCTCGAGGAAGAGCCGCCCAGCTCGTCGCTCAACGCGACCCAGACCTCGACCCGTGACCAGGAGCTGTTCCGAAACCAGATCCCGCTTTCGCCGCCCGAGGCCGAGGGTCTGATCCGCTCGATCATCCGCGAGCCGGAGGAGTCCTACATCGAGGACATCGTCGCGCTACTCAAGGCGGGTCGATCGCCCAAGTCGATCCTCGACGCGATCCAAATCGCCGCGGCGCGCGTTGTGCTTGAGTGTGGTCTGCCGGCGAACTTCTCGATGCCTCAACACGGCTACGAGTACACCAACATGCTCGGCTGGTTTTACGAAAACTTCGATCACCCGCACAAGACCAAACTGCTGTTCATCGCGGCCAACTTCATCAATCAGTGCGCCCACTGGGTGACCAACTCGAAGGGCAACAAGACCCGCGGCGCGGCGACCTACTTCGCCGGCTATGGACTCGAGCAAGATGCTGAACCGATGTCGCAGGGCAAGCTGCTCGGCGAACTCAACGACGCGATGCTCTCGCTCGATACTGAGCAGTCCGTCTACTGGACTGACAACTACCTCAAGCAGGGCTACGACGACGGTCCGCTGGTCGAGACCCTCGCCGACGGTATCGCCAAGCAGGGCAACGATCCTCACAACCAGGAGATCGGTCTCTGCATGCTCGAGGACTATCGCCGCACCACGTCCGAGATGCGCAATACGCTGCTCCTCTCGGCCGCGCACCACACCGCCGGCCACATGAAGTATGGAGACCAGTACCAGTCCTACCGCTACTTCGCCGACGCGTTCGACATGCAAGTCGAAGACGGTTGCCTCGGTGAAACCCCGGTCATCGAAAACCTCGCCGACGATGTCGAGGCAGAGCTGCTCGTCTCGGATTCGTGAGCTCACGCTGAACGATCGGACGATAGCGGATAGTCACTGAGCGTAGTACCGTTAGGACATGGCATCTGCCAACCTCGCCGCCGCCGACGACGACGATCCGGAGCCGCCACATACCGTGGTGCGGCTGACCGATGGTCGGGAGCTGAGCTGGGCTGAGTACGGCTATCCGCATGGCGAACCGCTGTTCTTTCATCACGGGATTCCCTCCTCGCGGCTGACCGCCGCGGTGCTTGACGAAGGTGCGCGCCGCGCTGGCATCCGCTTGATCGCGCCGGAACGTCCTGGTTTCGGCTTCTCCGACGGCCAGCCTGGCCGTGCAATTCTCGACTGGCCCAACGACCTGCGACAGCTCGCCGACTATCTCGAGCTGGAGCGATTCTCGCTCGCTGGGATCTCGGCTGGGATGCCGTACACCTTGGCTTGTGCGTTGAAGATGCCGGAGCGTCTGCATCGCGTCGCCGTGATCTCGGGACTGGGCCGCATCGACTCCAACTCCGCGCTTGAAGGGATGTCGTACGAGTGGCGACTGATCTACACGCTGTTCCTCAAGTCGCGCCGACTTGCCTCGCTGTGGATGCGCGGCTACGGACGCTCGGTGCAGCGTCGACCCGACCGTGTCGTGGCCGAGCAGATCAAGCGGATGCCGCCCGTCGATGCTGACGTGCTCGGCTCTGACCCAATTCGCGCCAATCGGATTGCCGACCTCCGCGAGGCGTTCCGTCAAGGCCCGGCCGCCGCCGGGGACGAAGCACGGATGCATCTCGAGCCGTGGGGCTTCGATTTGGCTGATGTCGATTTCCCCGTCACGCTCTGGCACGGCGCTCTGGACGAATCGCATCCCATTCAAATGGCGACGCAGATCGCCTCGGAGCTGCCGCATTGTCGGGCCATCTATGTCGATGGCGTTGGCGCGCTCGGATTCATCGAACACGCCGAGTCAATCTTCAACGCGCTCTTCCAAATCGAACCCGTACCAAGCGCACAACCGGTCGTCCCAACGCCAATCCTCGAGGACCCCGAACCCGAGCCGCTGCCATCGCTACTCGACGTCCTCCAAGAGCCACTCCCCGGCGAACGCTGAGGCGAACCGGTTCTCAATGTGTTGTGTAGAAGCCGTGCTGCTGCTGAGGTAGTAGCCACGTCGTACCGCGTCGTGGGCTCAGCGAGATACGCCCGGCAAGCGCGGGCATGACGGAGCTGTTGGGCAGCTTTGCTCTATTGTGCCGAGGTCCAGTCCCCGACTTGATCGGGGACCTGCTCCCTGGCGAACGCTGAGGTGTGCTGAATCGGTGCGATGTGCAGAGCCGATGTGCTGCTGAGGCAGTAGCCATGTCGTACCGCGTCGTGGGCTCAGCGAGATACGCGCGACAAGCGCGGGTATGACGGAGCTGTTCGGCAGCTTGGCTCTGTTGCGCCAAGGTCCAATCCCCGACTTGATCGGGGACCTGCTCGCTGGCGAACGCTGAGGAGTGCTGAATCGGTGCGATGTGCAGAGCCGATGTGCTGCTGAGGTAGTAGCCACGTCGTACCGCGTCGTGGGCTCAGCGAGATACGCCCGGCAAGCGCGGGCATGACGGAGCTGTTGGGCAGCTTTGCTCTATTGTGCCGAGGTCCAGTCCCCGACTTGATCGGGGACCTGCTCCCTGGCGAACGCTGAGGAGTACTGACTCGCTGCGATGTGCAGAGCCGATGTGCTGCTGAGGCAGTAGCCATGTCGTGCCAAGTCCTGGGCTCAGCGAGATACGCGCGGCAAGCGCGGGTATGACGGAGCTGTTCGGCAGCTTGGCTCTGTTGCGCCAAGGTCCAGTCCCCGACTTGATCGGGGACCTGCTCCCTGGCGAACGCTGAGGTGTGCTGAATCGGTGCGATGTGCAGAGCCGATGTGCTGCTGAGGCAGTAGCCATGTAGTACCGCGTCGTGGGCTCAGCGAGATGCCCTCGGCAAGCGCGGGTATGATGGGGCTGTTTATCACCTTGGTTGATGTAGGAACTGGCCAGTTGATGTGAGAACTGGCCTCTTCAGTTGCGGAGCGACGGAATTCCCGTCCCCGCCCCCGAGCGGGGACCCGTTCCCTAGTTCCCAGCGCGCTTAGGCGAGGTCGTGGTACAGGTCCTTCCATTCGGGATTGAATTCCTCAATCAGCTCGTCCTTCCACGCACGGTCCCATCGCTTCAAGCGACGCTCGATTGATTGCGCGGTGCTGATAGAGTCAAATGCCTCGTACCAAACAAGTCGTCTGATCTTGTACTTAGCCGTATGTCGACTCCCTCTGCCTTCGCGATGGAGCGCAACACGTTGCACCAGGTCGGTTGTGGAACCAACGTAGATGGCAGGCTCCCCTTGGTCTGGCCTATTGCCGGCGAGGATGTACACGAACGCATTTTGTCGATCCATGACAGCCCTTTGCCTTTCGCAGGCTCCAACCAGCGATTGCTTGATCGTCACCTAACGCGTCTGTCGTGGGTGGTCCGAGCGGGTCCCCGCTCGGGGGCGGGGACGGAAAATTCACTTTCGCTCACCAAAATCGCCCCGAGCAGGCCCCCGATCAAGTCGGGGGCTGGACGCAGCGGTCGAGTGTTGGACGTAACAGCTGGGGGCTGGACGTAGCAGCCCTGGGCTGGACGCAATAGCACGAGTCTGGACGTGCCTGTCCGGGGCTGGGAGCTTCCAGGTCCCACCTGGAAGCTCCCGTTTGCTTGATTCAGGAGGATGGCGCCTCGACTTAGCCCCGGGCCCAGTTGAGGGTGTTTTTCAGGAGCTGACCGTATTCTTCGGTCTCCCAGGTGAAGCGCAGTGTTCTTGGCATTTCTCCGTTTTCGTCTCGAGCGTTGTCCTCGACGAATGGCTGCGAGTTTGTCAGCGGCGAGTGACAGTGCCCCAGCGCGATGTAGCAGACTCCGCCTTCGCCGATTCCGCGCGAATAGCCGAAGACCCGCGTCACGCCGTCTTCCTCGATCGCTGTGTCTTCCTCGTAGTCGAAGCCGAAGTCGGGCCACGTGTCGGGACCGATCGGTGCGGTCAGCAGGATGTCCGTGTTGGGACGGTCGGTGATCTCGATCATGTACGGCTCATCGATCACGTCGAACTGTTCTGGCAGACCCTCGAGGATCGGCGAGTTCACGCCCTTCACGTCGACCGTGAATCGCTTGATCGGCGGGTGATTGATGAAGAATCCGCCGAGCGTCTCGTGGTGGCCCATCTTGACCATTTGGCGCTTGCCCTCGCCGATGCGCGCAGCCTTGCCGCCGGACGTCCCGTGCAAGCCGACCCAGTGTCCGCCGTTGCCGATCCAGTCGCTGAGGATCTCGTTCTGCGGATCGTCGGCGTACGGTCCGGCCGTGTAGGTGATCAGGACATCGGTGACCGGGAGCCACTTCCACATGTCGGTGAAGTCATTGCCAGTCGTGGCGCGGACGTTGCCGTCCGAGTACAGCATGTCCAGCAGCCGCAGTCGGGCGAAGTCCATGTCGTGTCCGCCGTGCTGTCCGGGTGGGAAGCCGCCGGTGACGACGTGTACGCGGGTCGGTGCTGAAGCCATATCGATTTCTCTTCTCTCAGGTGTTGCTGATGTCCCGATGATAGCCAACCCCGCCCCAGCCGCATGTGAGGACCCCAAGCCTTCTCCTGAAGGAGCGATTTCGCCTGCCGATCTCGACGTAACGCCGATCTTTTCGGCCCTCCGATGGCGCAATGGGAACAATTGAGCAGGAGTGAGCGTCTGTAAACCAGTGGACAGTGGTCGGTCGTAGTGCCTCTGTCCCGGACCGGTCATTGGTCAGGAGGCCACACCATGAGCGAGCACACCACCCAGACCCGCAAACCCGGGGCCAAGCATTGGATTCGGATCCTCTCGCCGCCCCAGATCGCGGTCGCGTTCATCGCCGCACTTGCGATGATCGGCATCGCGGCCTGCTCGGACGATGCCCAGCAGCAGTCGCAGCAGAGCGAACAGCCTGTCCGGCAGGTGCAGCAACAAGAGCAACAAGAGCAACAGGTGGACGAGCAGGAAACGGCCGACGATTACCAAGCCGAGCAGATGGCGGCCACGCAGGAACAGGCCGATCAGTCGTATGAGCAATCGGTGGCCGCTCAGGAGCAACAGCAGGCGGAACAACAGGCTGACTACGAGTCCGCGCAACAAGAAAAGGAGACAGAGCAAGCTTCACAAGAAGAGGCATCCTCGTCGTCGTCCTCAGCACGCCGTCAGCAACAGTCGAGCGATGAGCTTCGCGCCAGTCCGCCACCCGCGACCAACTTCGAGGACTACGCCACCACCGGTTGGCGCGAGACCGTCGATGACGACACTTCTACCTTCTCTCTTGATGTCGACCGCACCTCCTACTTCCTCGCTCTCAACTGGGTTGAGAATGGCTATCAGATCGAGCCTGCCTCGGTCCGGGCCGAGGAGTGGATTAACGCGTTCAACTACAACTACGAACTGCCCGACGTCGACGACAGCTTTGCCGTCACGACCGATATCGTCGAGCATCCCACGCACGACCGTCTGCACCTGGTGCGCATCGCCACACAAGCGCCGGAATTTGTCGATAACACGCCGCTCAACGTGACGCTGGTGCTGGACTCGTCGGGGTCAATGGGCGAAGGCGATCGCGTTGAGATCGCGCGCGCGGCTGCGGAGTCGATTCGCAGGGGACTCAGCCGCGATGATCGCCTCGCGGTGGTGCTATTCGACGACAACATCGTCTATTTCATTGACCACCTGCGCCCGGATGACACGCGTGTCCGCGATACGATTCAATACCTTGCTCCCCTGGGCGGGACCAATGTGCAGCGGGGTCTCAACGTGGGTGTTCGTTACGCCGATGATGTTCGTCGCGAACGACCGGATGCTTACAACTACGTCATCTTGATGTCGGACGGCGTCGCCAATGTTGATGCAACCGACCCGTTCGCCATCCTCGAGACGGCTGAGGACCGCGACTCGTCCAACCCGCTCCGTCTGATCACGGTTGGCGTGGGCATCGCGAACTACAACGATGTACTGCTCGAGCAGCTCGCGCAGTATGGCAACGGTTGGTATCGCTACCTCTCCGACGTCGCCGAAGCGCGACGCACGTTTAGTCGCGAGAACTGGCTGGCACTCTCGATTCCCTTCGCCGACCAGGCCCGCGCGCAGGTGCGCTGGAATGACGACTCCGTCCTCGCCTGGCGACTCGTCGGTTACGAAAACCGCGTCACGTCCGACCGCAACTTTGAGCAGGACCGCAAGGAGTTCGCCGAGATCCCGATGGGCTCGGCCACGACAATGTTCTTCGAGGTCGAGCTCTCGGACGAGGCGGTCAGCGAAGGCATTGTCGATCTGGGTGAGGTCGAGCTGCGATGGCTCGTGCCGATGTCCGACGAATCGCGTAGCCAACAGGTGCAAATGGTCTCCGGCATCGCCGAGTTCGGGGACGACGCGATGCTCGACCTCGGCTCGGTCGTCGCGCTATCGGCCGATCGGTACAGCTGGTTCGACCAGCATGGCATCAGCGCCGACACGATGTCGATCGGAGCGGAGGAACTCGACGAGCTCGCCTACTGGTTCTGGGAGTTGCCGAGCAGCATCCTCGACTCGCAGGCCGGAGAGGACTTCGCCCGAATCCTCGCCGCCATGGGGGCGATCGCCGAAGAGCATGAGTCCGAGGACCCGGGCTACAGTCGGTAGCGACGAGTCGACGAGGCCCTGACAGGATGTCAGGGCCTCGTCGAGCCACCGTCATTCTCAGGCTCTGCCGCGGGAATCTCCCCGCAAAGCACCGGGGACCAAGTGAGCCTCCGCTATTCTTGCCTGCGAACGCGCACTGACTGGAGAAGCCAACACATGCAGATTTCCACATTGCTCCATCAGGTCGACATTGGGGCGATACAACTCCCCAAATTCCAGCGGGGATTTGAGTGGACTCGACCTCGGATCGTCAAGTTCTTTGACTCCCTGTACCGTGATTTCCCTATCGGTAATCTGCTCCTTTGGAAGACGCAATCTGGCAACGTTCCACTTAGAGGTTCGAATGCGCTTGCGCAGATGAATTTCGACTTACTTCTCGATGGTCAGCAGAGAGTGACCACCTTATACGGAGTGATTCGAGGCAAGACACCACCATTCTATGAGGAGAGTCACACGGACTTTCCTGGTTTCGGCATCCACTTCCACTTGAAAGAACAACGCTTTGCCTTTCCATCCAAGAAGGCACTTGCAGAAAGTGACCTCTGGATCAATTTGACAGAACTCTTCAAAGGAGGCCGTAAACAGGAGCGACATCTGCTGAGGAATTTGGAAGATATGGCCGAGTATGCGGATAACATGGATGACTACGGCGATCGCTTAGCTCGGATAGCGGACATTCCGAACAAACTAGTGGGGCTCGATCACATAGAAGGAGATGAGCGGTCGCTTGACGAAATCGTGGAGATCTTTAATGCTGTAAATTCAGGCGGGCAACGCCTAAGCAAGGGGGACCTAGCACTTGCGCGTCTCTCCCTCCAGTGGCCAGATGCAAGAGAGACTCTCTTGAGGTACAGTAGAGAGTGGCGTACCCAGAACTTAGACCTATCGTTGGATTGGCTGCTGTTAGCGTACAATGTTTTCCTGACTGAAGAAGCTGACTTTGACAAGATTACGAAACTACCTGCTCAGGAACTCAAGGAGGGCGCTAGATCAACGAAACGATACATCGACGACGTCTTGAACTTGTTGGCTGACCGCTTAGGCATTGTGAACAAAGACGTTCTTTTCGGACCTAGAGCAATCTACTCGATGGCTCTATGCTGGAAGAAAATGGGAAAGGCTATGACCTACGAGGAGCAGGGTAAACTCCTGTACTGGTACGTGCATGCCGGTATGAGGCGAGCGAATGCAGGTCCGAAACCAACACTGATCGGCGATCTTCGCGCCATCGAGAAGTCACCGAATCCGATAGACGGACTGTTGGATAAGCTAACGACGGATTTCGGCAGATTGGACATTCAACCTGAGCAGATCGTGGCAGGCAGGACGTCGTTGTACTATTCGTTTTTGTATCTGATGACCCGATTGGAAGAGTCTCAGGACTGGCGCACGGGCTTCGCACTGAAGCACGGATTGCTCGGAGGGCAGAATCAACTACACGTACATCACGTGTTTCCACAAAGCGCACTAAGGAAAGCAGGCGTGTCCAAGGAACTGATAGATCAGGTAGGCAACCTGTCGTTTCAGACAGCTCAGTCCAACCAAGAACTGGGGCGACGTTTACCTGAGGAGTACTTTCCGGAAGTCGAGACGAAGTTCCCAGGTGCATTGGAGAGCCAGTGGATTCCCCGTGAAGAGGCGCTGTGGAGTATCGACAGGTATCCTGATTTCTTGCAGCGCAGGCGTGAACTTATTGCAGAACGAGCCAATGAGCTGTTGACCACTTTGAAGAACAGTGCTGCTGCTGGGGCGGGGGGCTAAAGTGTGGTTCGACGAAGGAACACTTCTTGTGCTAAGGATCTCCAAATGACCGACACCACCATTACCGACCTCCGCTACTACCTGATCCATCCCACACCTCCCGACACTGGTCAGCCGGACCGTTACATCGCGGGCAAGAACCTTTGTTTTGTCCGGCTGGAGACGGGCGATGGACTGCATGGCTGGGGCGAGTGCTACACCCAGTCCGACCGTGATATCCAGATCACTGCGCACCTTGAGGCGATGCGGCGCTACATCGTGGGTTGGGACGCCGCCCGGATTAAGCCGTGGACCGACGCGATCTACAACGACTTCGGCAATCGCCGCGGCGCGATGGACCTGTATTCAGCCGTGTCCGGGGTCGAGCAGGCGATGTGGGACCTGGCCGGCAAGCGCGCCGGGATGCCGGTGCACCAGTTGCTCGGCGGAGCCGTTCGTGATCGACTGCGGGTCTATGCCAACGGTTGGGCCAAGATGGACGACATCGAAGAACTGCAGGCCCGCGCCCGCGCGATGGTCGAGCAAGGGTTTACGGCACTCAAGTTCGACCCAGTGCCGGGTCGTTGGCGCAGCTATGTCGGCATGAAGGAGCTGCGGCTCGCCGCCGAGCGCGTCCGCGCGGTGCGCGAAGCGGTCGGGCCCGATGTCGATGTGCTGTTAGAGATTCACCGGCGGCTGAGTCCGTCTAACGCGGTGCGACTGTCGCAGATGGTCGAGGAGTACGAACCATTCTGGTTCGAGGAGCCGGTCTGGGCCGAGAACATGACGGCCCTGGCCGCCGCGACGGCGCAGATCAACATTCCCACGGTCACCGGCGAAGAGCTGTACACCAAGTTCGAGTTCCGCGAGGTGTTCGAGCAGCGAGCCGCCGACATCATCAATCCCGATGTGGCCAATGTCGGTGGGATCAAGGAGCTGACCGAGATCGCGGCAATGGCAGAGATTTACTTCGTCGCCGTGGCGCCGCACAACTACAACTCCACGACGATGGCGCTCGCCTCAACCTTGCATGCCGCGGCAACCATGCCCAACTTCATCATCACCGAGTACTTCGTCAACTTCGAACCCTGGGGCAAACAAGCTGCCACGCCAGCCTTTGTGGTCCAGGACAGCCACATCGCCCTACCAACTGCCCCCGGCCTCGGCATCGACCTGGATGAGCAGGTGCTCAAGGATCATCCGGCCAAGGACTTCCCGACCCGGACGATCGGAGACTAATCTTGGCTGCCGCCGCTGTTTGTCGACTGATGCGTGATCGCTTAGCCTGACGCCATGAGCAACGTGAACATCTCCCTACCCGATGCGCTCCAGTCCTATGTCGATCAGCAAGTCGTCGAGCGCGGTTTCGAGACCTGCGGCGAGTACATCCAATCGCTGATCCAGAGAGAGCTTGATCGCCAGAAGCTTCGTGATTTGATCATGGAGGGCGCGAATTCGCCTCCGGCAGGTGTTGTCAATGCAGACTATTTTGACGACCTTCGAAGACGTATTCGCGAAGATGATTGGCAGTGAAGGAAAAGCCGCTCGTTCGCAGTCAAGCAGCGACCCGCGATCTCCAAAACGCCGCCAGACACTATCGGTCAACAGCGTCGGTAGAGCGTGCGCAGAAGTTTATCGGCGCGCTGGAAGAGGCGTACCTCCACATCAGTCGCCTGCCCGGGTCCGGCTCGCCACGCTATAGCCACCTACTTGGTGTGACTGACCTGCGCTCTTGGCCCGTCAGCGGCTTTCCCTACCTCGTCCTCTACGTCGAGCGAGAGCATTCCATCGACATCTATAGGGTCCTTCATACCGCTAGAGACATCCCTGCATCGTTCTCCGACATCACGGAAGATTGATCTTATGCGAGTCTTCACCGCAATCCTCCCCGACGACGCGCGAAGGTACCGCGGAGACCGCTGGGTTCCTCGGTTTCTGGTGTTGTTTTCGGTGATCATGACGGCTCGCAGCGTCATTCACATTGCTCGGCACGATGGCGGTGCAGCGACCATCGCAGGTGTCGACATTGAGGTTGAAGGCGGGCGCAACATTGTCGCGATCTTTGCGCAGTGGGGATTGGTCCAGCTATTGAATGCCGCCATCGGCTGGGTTGTCGTGACCCGTTACCGAGGACTCATTCCGTTGATCTTGCTCCTCAGCCTGCTGGAGAACATCGGACGGATTCTGATTGGACGCCGCAAACCGCTCAAGGTCGCCAAGCCGCCGCCCGGCGCCTATGGATCGCTCGTCATCGTGCCGGTGCTGCTCGTCGCCTTCTGGCGATCACTGCCGAAGCGCGATTGACGCTACAACAGCGCCTCATAGACGCCTTTCTCGAAATCGGTCTCCAAGTAGGCCGCGGGATTGAACTGGTACATGAAGACGTGCGTGAAGAAGAGGAGGGCGAGGTTCTCGACCGGGTCGACGACGAAGTAGGTACCGGCCGCTCCGCCCCATCCGTAACTGCCGATCGAGCCGGGGATCGGCGTGCCAGCGATTCGTCGGCGCACGCTGTAGCCGAAGCCGAAACCGTAGCCCGGACCGACGAGGTCGATCTCGGTGCCACACAATGCGCCGAGGTGGTCGGACGTCATCAGCTCGATCGTCTTACGTCCGAGTACGCGTTGTCCGTCGAGCTCGCCGCCGTTGAGCAGCATTGCCGCAAATCGTGTGTAGGCGGCAGGCGTCATCAGGACGCCACCATACAGTCCGTTGCCGGAGATCTGCTGACCCAGCGATTCTCGCACCTTGTGCGAGTCCTCAGGCCGTTCGACTGGGTTGAGTCCGCCTTGTTCGTCCCAGTGATGGTTGGTGACGAGTCGGTCGGCGTCCTCAGGCGGACAGTAGAAGCCGCATCCTGTAATGCCCAATGGTCCGAAAATGCGCTCTTGGAAGAGCTCGTCGAGGTTCTGCCCGGTGGCGCGTTCGAGCACTTGCGTCAGGACATCGAAGTCGGCTGCGTACTCCCACGCCGCTCCGGGCTGTCGCGCGTTGGGAAGCTGTGCCATGCCCAACACCCGCTGCTCAGCAGATACCGACGTATCGACGACGCCGGGATTGGTGATCCCGAACTCGGTGCCGCTCCATGCGGGCTCCAGTAGCGGGAACATCGCCGAGGGGATGTTCCCAAACGAGGGAAGCCCTGAGGTCATCGTGAGCAGGTCGCGAATTGTGATCTCGCGCTGCATCGGCACCGTCTGACCCATGAGCAGGCCCTGTCCGCGGACCTTGTTCGGCGGGTCCAACGGCGACAACACCTGGCGATTCTCGAACTCGGGCAGCCACTTGGTGATCGGCTCATCGACGTAGAAGATGCCTTCCTCTTGGAGCTGCATCGTCAGAGCGGCCGTGACCGGTTTGGTCTGCGAGTACATGCGGAAGAGCGCATCTTCCGGGAGCGGATTCTTGCGCTCGGCGTCGAGGTAGCCGTGCGTTGAGACGTGAGCCACATGTCCATGGCGAATCAACACGGTCGTCACGCCGGGAACCTCACCGTTCTCCACGGCCTGCGCCATTCGGGCGTCCATGCGAGCCAGACGATCGGCGTCGATTCCCAGCGATTCAGGGTCGGCAGAAGGAAGGTTGGCAAAGTCAGACATCATGGACTCCTTGTTTGTGGGCTAGCGCTACGAGGATACGCGCTGGGATCGCGTAGCCTCAGGTTGACTTGAGGGAGGTTGACATGGCGTATGAGTATGACCGCAACATTCGCGACAAGGTGGCGGTGATTGGCGTTGGCGAGACCGAATATACCAAGCATGGTCGGATTGGCCGTCCTGAGTTTCGCTTGGCGCTCGAGGCGATACTCGCCGCCTGTGCAGACGCAGGACTTGAGCCGCGAATGCTGGACGGGTTCTCCTCCTACTCTGCCGACCGCAACGATCCCAACCGGCTCTCGACGGCGCTTGATCTGCCACACTACGCGTTTGCCTCGATGGTCTACGGCGGTGGCGGCGGTGGCGTCTGCGCGGCGATTGGCAATGCCGCCGCCGGGATTGTCTCCGGATACGCCAACTTTGTCGTGGTCTATCGAGCGCTGGCCCAGGGCGAATTTGGCCGCTTCGGACAATCGCGTCGAGGCGGACGCTTGCGCGGTCAGTACGCGTTCAATGTTCCGCAAGGGTTGATGTCGCCCGCGCAGTTTCTGGCGATGAAGATGCAGCGACACATGCACGAGTACGGCACGACCTCGTCCCAGCTCGGACAGATCGCTGTGGCCGCGAACAAGCACGCGCAGAACAATCCTCGTGCCGTGATGAACGGTCGACCGATCACGCTGGAGGATCACCAGAACTCGAGGATGATCGCGGACCCCTATCGCTTGTACGACTGTTGCCTCGAGACCGACGGTGCCGCTGCGATGATTCTGACCACGGCGGAGATCGCACGCGATTTTACTGATACGCCGGTCTATCTGTCTGCCTCGGTGCAGGGTTCCGGGCATCGACAGGGAAACGTCGTGGATGGGTTCTGGCACGACGATTTTATGGGCTCCAACTACTCGACGATGGTCGACCGCCTCTACACAGCGGCTGGCATGGGACCAGAGGACATCGACTGTGGGCAGTTCTACGAGAACTTCACGGGGCAGGTGTTGACCTCGTTCGAGGATCACAAGTTCTGCGAGGTCGGTGAGGGTGGTCCGTTCTGTGAGGGTGGACGATTGGAGACGACGGCGGTCGCGGACGGCGATGCTCCGCACGCCGGCGCGTTTCCGATCAATACCTCGGGCGGCAACCTCTCGGAGGCGTACACGCACGGATTCAACCTCGCGGTTGAGGCCGTCCGACAGTTGCGCGGTGACTCACCCAATCCCGTTGCGGGCGCGCGGACATGCATCGTCGCGGCTGGCCCAGCATCTGCGCCGATTTCATCGGCGATTTTCCGCAACTGAAGCGACTGAACCAGTGGCTGTCTGAGGGCGTGTTCACATCAGCCATTCGCTGAGTCAAAATTCCGTCACTGCCGCGACATGCGCGGCAGTCTCGCCGAGTTGTGCACAGACTGTGGCGCTGAAATGCAGGGAGATACCCGCGGCGAGCGGAGACCATTGAATTACCCCTCAACCGCCCCCGCCTCCGAGCGGGGGCCTGCTCCTTACCTGCGGCCATGTTTGTCGCCGGTATCTGGTCAACAAGGATCTATCCGAGCAGCCTGGGCTTTGCCAAAGCAGGTCCCCACTCGGGGGCGGGGACGGGAAACTGAGTTATTCAATGGCCTCCGGCGAGCGCGCGTATGACGGGAACTCCTGGACTGAACGGCCCTATGTGAACACGACCTAAGACAGCGCGCGCTTGATGCAGTGTGGCGATGGTGTCTCCGACTGGCCTGATTCCCGCTGGATGATTGCTTCGGCGAGGACGTCGCCGAGCTGGTCTTGGAAGTGACGCGACTTCGTCCAGGAGAGGAAGCTCTCCATCATGATCGACACGACATAACGCGGCTCGCTGCCCTGCCAGGGCGGAGCGAGCCAGATGGCTGCACTGTTCATCCGCACGACGAGGTTACTCATGGTCGCTTCCGACCGAAGCGGCGTGTCGCCGCCGCGGACAAGGATTTTGGTCGACTGTTCGTCTTGGCTGTCCTGCTCGCCGCCGTCACTCTGTGGCTGCTCCTCATTGTCCGCGTTGTCGTTCGTGGAGTTGTCGAGCTCCGTCACGTCGACGAGTACCGGGATCGTGTAATTGCCCGTCTTGATCAACGACTCCCAGCCGGGCAGGGCTTGTTCGGGAATGTCGGTGCCCCAGCGCTGGTCATCGATCACTGCCCGCAGGAGATCGAAGCCGCGTAGTCTGGCGTTGTCGGGAATTTCTTTCGACGTTGCCAGAGCGCCGTAGAGTCGTGCGAGGTGCTCTGGTTCCGCGAGATTGATGCCCCACCTCGAAGGATGCATGAGCTCGACCATCTCGGGCACGTCCCATCGGACGTAGAAGTCGCGCAGTCCCGAGAGTCCGCCGATCGTCGAGAGCAACTCGTCCACGCGGGAGTTCTGGGATCGGGAGACCATGTAGTAGAGCGCGTCGCGCTGGCGTCTCGTCAGTTCGAGTTCGCCTTCTTCAACGTCGCTGAGAATCCCGAATGCGATCGGTGGCTTCATCATGCTGTGCATGGCGAAGGGGCCCACGTGACCACCGCTCCAGACCGTCCCGGTGCGCAGGTCGTAGACGGCCGCGCCGACGATGGCGTCGCTCTCGAGGACATGTCGCACGAAACTCGGCGAGAGCGTGCACAGCGGCGCGGCCGAGGTCTTCAGGACGGTCGCAGCCGACCACGCCAGGGCGACAATCACGGTCAACGAGAGCGTCGAGATGAGCGGGCGCATTTGGACCGAGGGTATCGGTCGATTGCGTCTGGGCAGGTTGCCAATTGAACCCGCTACCCTCATAACATGTCGACAGTCTCCAGTACCGCCGAATTTCTCGACGCCCCATTCTTCCCTGAGGGGATGACGACGCCGGATCCCGACGATCCGATCAACGCGGGCTACTACGCCGCGGCTGCGGAGGGTCGATTGGTCGTCCAGTGTTGTCGCGACTGCGGCACTCGGCAGTATCCGCCCGAGCTCAACTGTCACGCCTGTTATGGATTTGACATGGATTGGGAGCAGTCGAGCGGGCGGGGGACGGTCTGGTCGTGGGTCGAGGTCGCACACCCGGCGCATCCAGCGCTGCGAGAGTTCGGGCCCTATGTGGTTGCGCTGGTCGAGCTCGACGACATGCCGGAGATCAAGTTGATGGGCGCCGTGGTTGATGCCCCGACTGGCGGGGCGATGGAGATCGGCGCGCGCGTCCGAGTCGTGTTTGAGCAGACCGCGGACGACCTCGCGCAGCCGCGTTGGCGCTTGGCATGACGGCCCGAGCTCCCACTCAGTCTGGCGTCGGGACTGGGGGACCGACATCACGCCGACGCTGGGCCATTCTGCTGGTGCTGGCCGGCTCGCAGATGCTGGTTCAGCTCGACGCGACGATCATCAACACGGCGCTTCCCGCGATCAAACGTGCCTTCGAGATGTCGGAATCGCAATCGCTCTGGGTCGCCGACGCCTACATGGTGATCTTCGGCGGCCTGCTGTTGCTCGCAGGAGCGCTGGGCGATCGATTTGGGCGACGCAAGACGTTGATAATCGGTATGGCGATCTTCGTCGCGGCGTCGATTGCGGTCGCGTTCTCGCCCGATGCGAACTTCCTGATCATCGGACGCGGACTGCAGGGTCTCGGCGGAGCGATGGTTATTCCGCAGACGCTCTCGATTCTCACCGCCGTTTTCCCCCGTGAGGAGCGGGCTCGCGCGATCGGCATTTGGTCAGGCGCGTTGGGCTTTGGCATGGCCTTCGGACCATTGGTCGGAGGCATCCTCGTCGACTCGGTCGGTTGGGCAGGCGTGTTCTGGGTACCCGCACCGATCGCGGCGCTGGCCATGGCCGGCATGGCGGTCGTGCCAGAATCCCGTTCAACACTGCATACCAAACTCGACGTCCCTGGCGCGATCACCGGCACGATCGCGATGATCGCCATCGTCTTTGCAATCATCGAGGGCATCCAGCGCGGCTGGACTGATCCGATGATCGTCGCGTCATTCGCTGTGGCGTTCGTTTCAACGTTGATGTTCATCGTGATCGAGCGTCGCACCGAGCAGCCGTTGCTCCCAATGGCATTCTTCCGCGAGCGTGATTTCACCGGCTCGATGATCGGCATGTTCTTCATCATGTTCGCCCTGATGGGTGTCATGTTCTACATGCCTCAGTTCTTCCAACTGGTGCAAGGGATGTCGGCGACCGAGAGTGGGGCTCGGCTGATGCCGCTCGCCCTGGCGATGATGTTCTTCGCTCCGTTGATGGCACGATTGTTACCTGTACTTGGGCCACGATTCATGCTCTTCTGGGCGCCCGCAGTACATGGTGGCGGCGCGTTACTACTGTTTAGCTTCATCCTCGATGTCGATACGCCTTACTGGATGATCGGGCTCGGACTCGCATTCCTCGGTATGGGCGGGGCGATGCATATGCCCGCCACGACCGATACTTCGATGGCGGCGGTGCCAGTCGAATTGGCTGGTAAGGCATCAGCCGTCAACAACGCCGGCCGACAACTCGGCGGCACACTGGCGATCGCCATACTTGGGTCATTTGCTGCGGCGGTGTACTCATCGGGAGTGCACAGTGGCTTGGAGCCGCTCGCGATCGCCGACGAATCCGTTGAGATCCTAGCGACGGGAATCGGCGCAGCACAGCAAGTCCTACCGACGCTCGATCAGGCGCTACTCCAACCGGCACAATTGGTCTTACGTGAGTCGTTCGTTGATGCGATCACCGACACGATGCGTTTCGGGATCGTCTTTGCACTCATTTCCGGCATCGTTGCTTGGATTCTGGTGCCCAGTCGGCAGCGAAAAGAGCAAGCAACCTGGGAAGTGGAGCAACCAGCAGCCGGTCCGTCCGTACCGCAAGCGGTCGCAGTTGGGGTGTCATCGAACGGCGCATCGGCGAATGGAACGGGCGGACTGGCGCCGATCGCCAAGTCGCTCGCGCTGCAGAGACCACAAAAGGTCGGCGAGGATTGACGGCCTGCACAAGAGGCTCTCCGACGCACCAAGTCCGAGATTCCCGCGCTTCGTCGCGGGAATCTCGATCCGTTCGGCAGAGCTGATGTGCTGCAGAGAACGAGTCACTCGCGTCGCCCTACGTACTGGACTCGGCGAGATACCCGCGGCAAGCGCGGGTATGACGAAGAGAGCGGAGCAGCCGGTATGACGAATCCCGCGGGGTGCGGGTGCGGCGAATTGGGCCAAGGTTTGACGGTTAGTGCAGGGACTCGGCTACTCGCTCTCCGATCATGATGGCTGTGAGATTGGTGTTGCAGCTTACGATGTCGGGCATGATTGATGTGTCGGCGACTCGGAGATTCTCGGCCTGATAGACGCGGCCTCGCTGATCGGTGACGGCGAGTGGATCGGTCGATTTGCCCATCCTCGCGGTGCCGCAGATGTGCCATGTTGTGGAGGTCGTGCGGCGAATGTAGTCGGCGAGGGCGTTATCCGACTCCATCACGGCGGGACGAGGCGCAATCACACGGTCGACGAATGGTGCGATCGCGTCCGAGTTCATGATCTCCCAGCAGAGTCGGGCGCCGTCCATGAGTCGACGGAGGTCCTCAGGGTGCGAGGCGTAGTTCATATCGAGTTGTGGTTGTTCCGACGGATCCGTGGAGCGCAGGGTGACCGATCCCCTCGAGAGCGGTCGCTGGATTACCGCGCCGACACCGAAGGACGGGTGCTGGCGCGGTGCTTCGGTGAGACCGCGGACCTGTTCTTCGTCCCAGATGGTGGAGATGGCGAGCTGCATATCGTTGAACTGCTCGGAGCCCGGCGCCGTGTAGCGGACGCCGATTTCGGTGACGACGCCGGGATCGTGGATGACGTCCGACTTTGGAAATGCCTGCACGCCGGTGCCGAAGTGGTCGATTAGGTTCTCGCCGACCCCGGGCAGGGCGACTCGCTGCGTGATGCCGTAGGGTGACAGCTTCTCGGCTGGGCCGATTCCGCTGCGTAGGAGAATCGCCGGGGAGACCGCCGCGCCGGCGGAGAGACACACCCGCTCGCCGTGGATCATCTCGCCGTCGCTGAGGATGACGCCGTTGACGCGCGCTTCGGAGTGTTCGTCGAAGTTCAGTCGGTCGACCAGCACGCCGTGTCGGATGGTGAGGTTTTCGCGGTCGCGGATTCCGAGGAGGTAGGCGATGTTGGTCGAGATGCGATTGCCATTTGAGCGGTTGCGCGGCCACGGTCCGACCCCGCTCGCGTCGGGGAGATTGTGGTCCCAGACGTCGGCGAATCCGCTGTCGATGCAGGCGTCGTAGAAGGCGCGTTGGAGCGGCTGCCAGTTGTCGGACGGTTCACGCTCAATCGGTACGGGACCAGACTGACCGTGGAAGTCGCCGCCTTCAGGGTCCGACTCGAGTCGACGGTAGTAGGGCAAGACTTCCTCGAAGCTCCAGTCCTCGCAGCCGAGGTCGACCCACGACTCGAAGTCGCCAGGGACGCCTCGCAGGGCGATCGTGCCGTTGACTGCCGACGATCCACCCATCACCTTGCCGCGATGCAGCGGGAACTCTCGACCGTGGCGAGCGTTCGCATTGAAGCCCCAGTCATGGTCGCGCCAGGAGACCCACGGTTTGAGTAGGTCGCGAGGCATGTCCTCGACGCGCGTGTAGTCGGGACCGGCCTCAAGTAGCAGCACCTGTCGATTCGGGTCCTCGGAGAGTCGTGCCGCGATCACGGCGCCGGCAGAACCGGCTCCGACGATGATGTCGTCATATTGGGTGGTTGATTGGGTCATGTCGTCCTCCGCCTGTCGATGGAGGATAGGTCAGCAAGGCGCACTGAGCGGACAGCAGTCATCGGATAATGTGACGCAGAGCGACCAATCGTGCGATTCGCGCCTGGACCTGAGTGAGTGAGCCAATGCCTGACGATGCTATTCCTGCCTACGAGGGATTCCTGGTGGTCGATCTGTCGCGTCGGATGTCCGGTGCGTTCGCGGCGCGACTGTTTGCTGACCACGGTGCGGATGTCGTCATGCTGGAGCCACCTGAGGGCCATCCGCTGAGGCACGAAGCACCGTTTCTCGACGACACGCCAGGCCTGGAGCGGTCGGCACTGCATTCCTATATCAACTGGAACAAGCGCTCGATGGTGATCAGCGGACCGAGCGAGGCGGAGCCTTGGATCGCCGCGGCGGATGTCGTGATCACGACGGACTCGCCATCGGGACTGTCGGAGTTGCCGCTAGGCAAAATGCCGTCCGATGCTGTTCACCTTTCGGTGACGCCGTACGGGCTCGACGGTCCGCTCGCCGAGGCGCCGGCCAGCAATCTGACGCTGAACGCGCGGAGTGGATGGTCACACATCAACGCGATGCGCGACGAGCCGCCGCTGACCCTGCCCTCGCGACAGTCGGGCTACGCCGGTGGATTTGCGGGATTTGTCGCCGCGGCGGCGGCGTTGCGGCGACGATCGGAGTCTGACAAGCCTGAGATCGTGGACGTGCGCGAGTTTGAAGCGCTGACCCACACGGGCTATCCGTGGTCGATCGGCGCGATCTATCAGGGTTCAGGGTGGTCGCGCGGCGCGACGGGCGGTCGGCCGAGAGGTGAGCCTGGTCCGCTCTACGACGCGCTGGACGGTCGGATGAATTTCGGCTTCGGCGACTGGCACAACTGGTCGGAGGCGATGGAACTGTTCAACCTCCCCGATCAAGGCGCACGCGAGGACCTCCAGGCGCACGACGGTCGCTACGCGCAGGACTTGGCGCCGGTCCAGGCGGGTGTCGCGCGTGAGCTGGTCAAGATCAGAAAGTGGCCGCTCTTCCACCAGTTGGCCAAGCTGCGCTGCATCTCGGGCGTGCTGCAGACCGTCCCTGAGTTGGTCGAGAACGAGCAACTCGCGTCGCGCGGGTTCATCGTCGAGACGGAACTCGAGGGTCGGACGACGCGTGCATCGGGCAATCCGCACCCGATGTCGCCACCGAGCTGGTCGCTGCGCAGTCCTGCTCCGCGATTGGATGATGACGCGGCGCGTCCATCGGACGGGCCCCCTCGGTCGCTCCGCGACAGCTCCCCCAGAGGGGGAGCTCTTTCCGAACCGACGACGTCTGGTCCGTTGGACGGGATTCGTGTCCTGACGTTTACACAGGCTTGGAGTGGGACATTTGCGACCGAGTTGCTGGCGTTTCTCGGTGCGGATGTGGTTCAGATCGAGGCGCTCCAGCGGGTCGATATCTGGCGAACGGTGCGACCTTGGATTCCGGACGCGATTCGTGACGAGTCGAAAACGCAGCACGCCTTCAACACTCAGGGTTTGTTCAATGCCGTCAATCTGAACAAGCGTGGAATCACGCTGGACCTGCGCAGCGACGAGGGGAAGGAACTGTTTTGGCGGCTGGTGCCAGCGTTCGACATCATCGCCGAAAACTTCCGTCCCGGTGTGCTCACCAAGTGGGGAATCACGCTCGACACGCTGGCCGAGAAACGCGCTGACGTGATCCTCGCGAGAATCTCGGGGTATGGCGTGACCGGGCCGTACTCGTCGTATCCGGCCAACGGCGCGACGACTGAGCCGATGTCGGGGCTGTCCTCGATTCATGGATACGACGGCGATCCTGGAATGAACACGGGTGGGCTCTATCCCGACCCGATCTCCGGATACGCGATGACGTCGGCCATTCTCGCTGCGCTGGCGCGGCGTGAGCGTGTCGGTGGACCGCAGGAGATTGACGTTGCCATGCTCGAGGCGATGGGCGTCGTGGTCGGCGATGCGATCGCGGAGTTTGACGCGACGGGTCGCCTGCCGATGCCGCTGGGCAATCGCGACCGTCAGCGGGCGCCGCACAATGTCTACCCATGCGCAGGCGAGGACGATTGGGTCGCGATTGCGGTCGATTCCGAGACACAGTGGCAGGCGCTCTGCGATGAGATGAGCAAGCCTGACCTCAAGAGCGATTCGCGCTTCGTCGATGCAGCCTCGCGGAAGGCGCGTGAGCAGGAGTTGGATGAGATCGTCGCAGCGTGGACGCGGCCACAGGAATCGACGAGTGTCGAGCGTCGGCTGATCGCAATCGGCGTCGATGCCGCGCGGGTGCACTCGCCGTACGAGATGTTCTCTCTCCCCGACGGCTATCTCCAATCGACGGGTTTCATCCAGACGGTCGATCACCCGGAGGTCGGGCCGTCATGGCTGCCGGGCGCGCCGTGGCGCTTGAGCGGTCCCGAGGACCGTGCGTTGAGGCCGTCACCATGCGTCGGCGAGCACTCGTCTGCGGTGCTTTCGGAGGAGCTCGGCGTCACGGAGGAGGAGTATCGTTCGCTGGTGGAGCGTCGAGTGACGGGGACGTTGGATGATGGCGTTGGTCGGTGATTGACCAACGAGGGGCAGGTCCCCGATCGAGTCGGGGACTGGGAATCACGTTCGCTGGTGGAGCGTCGAGTGACGGGGACGTTGGACGATGCTTGACCATCAAGGAGCGGATCCTCGATCAGGTGAGGCCTTTGCATAATCCACCAACTCCGTCATTCCTGGGCGCAGCGCGGGAATATCGATCCATTTGGCAAGTCCGATGTGCTGACATGAACGGTGAACAGCGTCGATGCTGATGCTGGTCTCAGCGAGATACCCGTGACGGAGCGCGGGTATGACGAATTTTCCAAAAGTCTCATCAAGTCGGGTGTTGGGAATCGCGGCAAATGGGGATATCGCGGGCGCTGGTATCTTGGCGATAGTCAATCCTGACGATGTCGCCTCACCCCATGTGAGTCCACGCGAGATGGAGTTGGTATGCCGCCGAGTGGTTCTGTGTCTCCTGTTTCCAAGCTGCTGATCGCCAATCGTGGCGAGATCGCGATCCGAGTCGCGCGCGCGGCCGCCGACCTTGGTATTGCCACGGTCGCCGTCTACTCGGCGGACGACAGCAAGGCGCTACACGTCCACGTGGCCGACGAATCGGTGGCGCTTGAGGGATTGGGCATTTCCGCCTATCTGAACATTGAGGCACTGATCGAAGCGGCGCGGTCGACCGGGTGCGACGCGGTGCATCCTGGTTATGGTTTTCTCGCGGAGTCGGCGGAGTTCGCCCGCGCTTGTCGCGATGCCGGAATCACATTCGTCGGACCGACGCCGCATCTGCTCGACCTCTTCGGCGACAAAGTCCGCGCTCGACAGGCGGCACGCGAGGCTGGCGTACCCGTGATCGAGGGGTCGGACGAAGCGGTCACGTTGCCGCAGGCGCTGGAGTTCTTCGAGTCGCTCGGCGAGGACGCGGCGATCATGCTCAAGGCGGTCGCAGGAGGCGGCGGACGTGGTTCGCGGGCGGTAACGAATATCGACGACCTTGAGTCAGCGTGGCAGCGATGCGTCTCGGAAGCGCAGATGGCGTTCGGCTCCGGTGAGCTCTACGTCGAGCAGCTCATCCCGCGCGCGCGACATATTGAAGTGCAAGTCATCGGCGATCTCCACGGCAACGTGACGCACCTGTGGGAGCGCGAGTGCTCCGTCCAGCGGCGATTCCAGAAGATCGTCGAGATTGCACCGGCGCCGCACCTCGAATCGTCGACTCGCGACGTGATTGTCGAGGCCGCGGTACGCATCGCGCGGGACGTTGGCTACTCCTCGCTCGGCACGTTTGAGTTCCTGCTGGACGCCTCCGACCATGCAGACGACGCGTTCTACTTCCTCGAGGCCAATGCTCGCCTCCAGGTTGAGCACACCGTGACCGAGCAGGTCACAGGCGTCGACCTCGTGCAGTCGCAGTTGCGCGCTGCGCAAGGCTCGACGATTGCGGAGCTTGGGATCGATGACCCGTCGTGGCTCCGACCTCGAGGGTTTGCGATCCAGTCACGCGTCAATATGGAAACGCTTACGGCGGATGGGTCGGTGCGTCCTGCATCGGGAACGCTCAAGGCGTATGAGGCGCCCTCCGGTCCTGGCGTCCGTACGGACGGCTTTGGCTACGTCGGATACCAGACTTCGACGGCTTTCGACTCGCTGCTCGCGAAAGTGATCGCCCACTCCCCGACTCCGAGTTTCCAGGATGCGGTGAATCGATCGTTGCGCGCGCTGTCCGAGTTTCGGATCGAGGGCGTCGCGTCCAACATTCCTTTCCTGACCAACGTGCTCGAGCACGATGACCTCACCAACGGTCGAGTCCACACGCGCTGGGTCGACGAGCAGATGGCTGAGCTGGCGACGGTCAATGGTGCGCAGCGAGTGCGTTATCTGCAGACGGAAGCCCCAACGGCGGACAGCGGATTCGCTGGCGCGCGGGTTGATTCGCGTGACCCGTTGGCGCTCTTTCAGCACGATCAGGAAGTTAAGCAGCAGCAGTCCTTGCAGGTCGTCGAGGAAGAGGCTCCGGACTTGACCGGCCCGGAAGGCTCTATCGGTCTGCCCGCGCCGATCCAGGGGACGATCGTTTCGATCATGGTCGAAGAGGGTCAGGAAGTGCGGAAGGGCCAGGACCTCGTCGCGATGGAAGCGATGAAGATGGAGCATGTGATCTCCGCCGACCGCGACGGGATCGTCAAGGCGTTGGGCTGCTCGGTCGGCGACGTGATCCGCGAGGGATTTCCGCTCGTCTTCATCCTCGAGGCGGAAGTCTCGGTCGAAGCGATCGGCGGCGACGACCTGATTGACCCAGACTTCATCCGCCCGGACCTGCAGGAAAACTACGATCGCCACGCCTACACGCTGGACGAGAATCGACCGGTCGCTGTGTCCAAACGTCGCGGACGCGGCTACCGAATGCCGCGCGAGAACATTGAACAGCTCGTCGATCCGGGGTCGTTCCAGGAGTACTGGCCGCTGATCGTGGCGCGTCAGCATCAGCGCAACACCGATCAACAGCTGCGCGAGAACACACCCTCCGATGGTCTGCTCGCCGGCACGGCGACGATCAATGGCGACCTGTTTGATGATGAGCGCGACGCGCGCGCCATCGTTGTGCATTACGACTACACGGTGCTGGCTGGCACGCAGGGCGGTCGCAATCACTACAAGCAGGACCGCATGTTTGAGATGGCGCGCCGCTTCGACTTCCCGATCGTCTTCTACACCGAGGGCGGCGGAGGACGGCCCGGCGACGACCGCACCGGTCCCGGGGTCGCGTTCGACACGTATACGTTCACGCAATTCTCGAAGCTGTCAGGACAGGTACCGCTGGTCGGTGTGACGAACGGTCGCTGTTTCGCCGGCAATACCGCGCTCTTGGCCTGTTGCGATGTCATCATTGCTACCGAAGGATCTACGGTGGCGATGGGCGGCCCGGCAATGATCGAGGGCGGCGGACTCGGCATCTACACGCCGGAAGAAGTTGGGCCGATGTCGTTCCAGGTCCCCAACGGCGTGATCGACATCCTCTGCAAGGACGAAGAGGAAGCGACCGATATCGCCAAGAAGTATCTGAGCTACTTCCAGGGACCAATCAAGGAATGGACCGCGCCCGATCAACGCCGCCTGCGCCACATCGTGCCGGAGAATCGGCTACGTCTCTATGACATGCGAGAGATCATTGACACTATTGCCGATGAGGGCTCGGTGCTGGAGATCCGAGAGAAGTTCGGGATCGGTATCATCACCGCGTTCATACGAGTAGAGGGTCAGCCCATCGGTGTGATTGCCAACAATCCGCATCATCTGGCCGGCGCGATCGACTCCGACGGTTCGGACAAGGGCGCACGCTTCCTGCAGCTCTGCGACGCGTTCGATATCCCCGTGCTCAGTCTGATGGATTGTCCTGGCATGATGGTCGGTCCGGACGTTGAGGCGACGGCGCTGGTGCGTCACTGTGCGCGGATGTTTAACACTGGCGCCAACTTAAGTGTGCCGCTGTTCGGCGTGGTCGTGCGCAAAGCGTATGGTCTGGGCGTACAGGCGATGTGCGGCGCCAGCGCGTTGGTCGGCTTTTTCACTGTCGCCTGGCCAACGGCCGAGTTCGCCGGTATGAACATTGAGGGTTCGGTGAAGCTTGGATATCGGAAAGAACTCATCGCGATCGAGGACCCCGAGGAGCGGATCGAAACCTATGAGCACATGGTGGCGCGAGCGTACGACAACGCCAAAGCAGTCAACTCAGCCGCCGGCGGTGGTCTCGATGATGTGATCGATCCCGCGGAGACGCGCGAGTGGATAGCGAACGGTCTCAAGCGCCTCCCGCCAACGCCGGAGCGCACCGGCAAGAAGCGTCCGTACATCGATACGTGGTAACTGGATGTTGAGTGCGCCATTTCGGACGGTAGTTGTTGGCTCATTGGCGGTCACCATATGCTCAACGCTGTTGATCGGTTGCGCTGGCGGGGGCGACCCAGTTCAGGCTGAGCCGGATTCCGCGCCCTTCAGCTTGGTCGGCCTTGATGGACACGAGGCGACGGAAGCGGTCTATGAACGCGTGGGCGTCCGATATGGGCTCGATTGCGAACAAACCTGGGAAGCCTCGCTAGATAGCACCGGTCTCGATCCCAACTATCCCGAGGCAAGTGGGCTGACAGAAGGTTCGGCGCCGACGCCGGAGATTCTCGAAGCGATTCGGGAGGCAGGCAGCGAACCGGACTCATTCGAGCACTGGCACGTGACGGCAACTCAAGCAGTGTTCGCATCATTCGACATTCAAGAGGGATGGAGCGCGCTGCCAGAGGTGGTTCAAGTCATCTGGCTCGGCTACGACGCGGAAGGGACGCCGCACTGGGGCGCCGATTACGGAGCATTGCTCGGTCCCTGTTAAGGTTGGGCGCAATAGCCCCAGAGTTGAGAGGAGAACCCGAGCATCACGATCGTGATGATGCCGACGCGATCTGGAGAACGACCCGCTCTCGCCGTCTCCCACATGTCTCTCAGCGAGATTGAGTCGCGACTCTATGTGGAATGAAGGCGATTCTTGGCCAGGAGGCTTGCGGGGAGATAGAGACCTCAACGCCAAAAGCAAGCGGCTACAGCAGCAACCTCGTCTCAGAGCACGAGAACGGCCTACCGTCCCAGCGAGTCATCGAACTGTTCGAAGTGGTTCAACACAGCTTCGACCTGGTCGACGACTATCAATTGTCCGGGTCAAGCGTGGTGTTTCTCGCCTATACAGAAGATCGCGATGACGACAGCCTCGTCACGTTAGTTGACGGTGATCGGGTACATGCCAACCTCGTGGTGATGCACGCCCTGTCGGGCGGGACTAGAGGCGAGGATCGCTGGGAGATCGTTCACGGTGCTTCGTACTGGATTTGCGATCCGTTGGAGTAACGAGGCCCAGCCTAAGCGTCCAGCGGGGAGGAGAATCGTCGCTGGACGCTTGTGTGGTTGACAAGAGGCAGTAAATTGAGTGGCGACCCCGAGCGGATTCGAACCGCCGGTCTCCACCTTGACAGGGTGGCGTGTTAGGCCGCTACACCACGGGGCCGTACGAGATATTTTACCGCGACTGGCAGGATTCGGCAACTGCGCATAAGGTGTAGGAAAAGCGTCGGAGGTTGCAGATGGCACGCGGATCACGTCGAGGTCGAGGTGGCACGAATCGGGCTCAGCGAGCGGCCCGACCGCAAGGTCGACGAAACCAACGCGGTCGAGAGGACCGACTGCCGACCGCCCAAGCGGGCGCGGCCAACGCGCCGGTCGGTGCGTCGTTGAGTGGGAACGTCCAACAGCCGGGTCGGCTCGGTGCGCCGAGCGCGCGCTCGGTCGGTGGACCGCGAGGTGGTGCTGGTGCTGCGGTGGAGCGTCGCGACCGTCGCGCCCGTGCCGCAGCCGCGATGCACGACTTCCACTACGTCCGCGGCGACATCGGTTGGATTGCACTCACGACTGTTGTCAGCGTCGCGCTGGTGCTCGCGCTGTGGGCAGCGGTCACGCTGTAGGCGGATCAACGAGGGCGAACGTCAAGCGTCCTTCAGCGGCGGTTTCGCCGTCGACGGTTGCGATTGCGGCCGCCCGCCCGATGCCTCGACGCAGGCGTTCCATCTCCACTTCGAGGCGCAGTTGATCGCCAGGCACGACCTGTTTGCGGAAGCGAACGCCGTCGATGCCGGCAAACAGTCCGAGCTTGCCCGCGAACTCGTCCGCCGAGAGCGCCGCGACGGCGCCGGTCTGCGCAAGCGCCTCGATGATCAGCACGCCTGGCATGATCGGTAGCTCGGGGAAGTGTCCTTCGAAGAACCACTCGTTCGCGGTGACGTTCTTCAGTCCGACCGCCCGTTGCCCCGGCTCGAGCTCGATGATTCGGTCGACGAGCAGGACTGGATAGCGGTGGGGAATGATCTGGCGAATGGCGGGCACATCGAGCGGGAGCGCGTAGTCGGTCATGCGGTCAGGTCCTTCAGTGTGTCGTGCAAGCGGGCAGCGGCGTGGTCGGGGAGATCGACGCAGCTCGGCGGGATTTCGTTCGGGTGAAGGCCGTGGAAGTCCGACCCAACGGTAGGCATCAGGCCGAGTCGTTGGGCGAGCTGGGTGCCGTTCGCGATCGCTTCTGGGCCGTCGTTGCGATAGTAGATTTCGACGCCGTCGCCGCTCGCGTCGGCGAACGCGTGCGTGGCGAGTTCGGGCTCGGCGTAGCGAGTCGGATGGGCGAGCGATGCAAAGCCGTCGGCCTCGTGGATCATCGAGACGGAATCGGTCAGGCTCAGCAAAGAACGCGGAACGTAGGCTGGTCCGTCGTTGCGGAGCAAGCGGTTGAAGGCCTCTTGGACGTTCTCGACGTGACCTGCCTCGACGAGTGCTCGAGCAATGTGCGGACGACCGACCGATGCACCGTTCGCGATCTCGTACACGGCCTCGTACTCGATTTCGAACCCGAGATCGGCCAATCGCTCGACGGTGCGCTGCGCTCGCGACTCGCGCTCGCTCCGATATGCGCTGAGCTGAGCCTCAACGTCCTTGAGCGGCGCGCGGTCTGAGAAGTAGCCGAGCACGTGAAGCTCGCCGAGCGTCGGGTCGTAGACGCTGATTTCCACACCAGCAATGACCGCGATGCCTCGACGGCGACCTTCCGCTTGGGCCTCCGGAACGCCGGAGAGTGTGTCGTGGTCGGTGAGTGCGATGCGCTTGGCGCCGTGTGCGGCGGCCTGCCTCACGACCCACCCCGGTGAGTGCGTCCCGTCGGAGGAGGTGCTGTGCAGATGCAGGTCGAGCCCCGCCATGGGCCGCGTCTCGTCTAGCGCGCGTACTCGGCGGCGCGCGTCTCGCGTAGCACGGTGACCCGAATTTGGCCTGGATATTGCAGCGATTCCTCGATCTGCTTCGAGATATCGCGGGCTAGTCGCATGGCGCCGAGGTCGTCGATTTCGCGCGGATCGACGACGACGCGGACCTCGCGGCCGGCCTGGATTGCGTACGCCTGACCGACGCCGTCGAAGGACGTGGCGATGTCCTCGAGTGCGCGGAGTCGTTCGATGTAGCGTTCGACCGATTCGCGTCGCGCGCCCGGTCGACCGCCGGAGATGGCGTCGGCCATCTGCACGATGATCGCTTCGACGGTGCGCAACTCGACCTCGTCGTGATGCGCCTCGATACAGTGAGCGATGTCCTCGGACATGCGGAATCGGCGCGCCAGCTCGCCGCCGATGATCGCGTGCGTACCCTCGACCTCGTGATCGATGGCTTTGCCGACGTCGTGGAGGAGCGAACCGCGTCGCGTCACTTCGACATCGGCGTGGATTTCCTGCGCGATCATCGCGCCGATGTGTGCGGTCTCGACCGCATGTCGGAGCTGATTCTGTCCGTAGCTGGTGCGGAATCGGAGTCGGCCGAAGATGTCGAGCATCTCGCGAGGCAGGCCGCTGCAGTGTGCTTCGATCGCGGCTTCGTCGCCCGATTCGCGGATGATGCGGTCGACGTCTCGCTGTGCTTTGGCGACCGTCTCTTCAATCCGAGTCGGATGGATGCGACCGTCCGCCACGAGACGGCTCAAGGAGAGCCGTCCCACCTCGCGACGCACCGGATCAAAGCCCGAGACGGTGACGACGTCGGGCGTGTCGTCGATGATCAGGTCACAACCGAGCGCCGATTCGAGGGCGCGGATGTTTCGACCTTCGCGGCCGATGATTCGTCCCTTCATCTCGTCCGACGGGATTTGCACGACCGAGACCGTTGACTCAGTTGTGACCTCAGACGCAACGCGCTGGATCGCCGTGGCGACGACTTTGCGGGCGCGAGTCTCAGCCTCGTCTTTGGCCTTCTGCTCGGCTTCGCGGACCATTCTGCCGGCTTCGTCGGAGATTTCTCGTTCAACCTGCTCGAAGAGCACGGAGCGTGCTTCGTCGCGAGTGAGATTGGATACTTCCTCGAGTCGACGCTCATGCTCCGAGGCTCGCTCGTCGAGCTCGGCACCGCGACGCTGCAGTCGCTGTTGATCGCGGTTCAGTTTCGAGTCGCGATCGTCGAGCGACTTGACTCGGTCTTCGAGCGATGCTTCGCGGCGGTCGAGCCGGTCGACGGCCCGCTGGAGGTCGTCGCGCGCTCCGCGCACGTCGGCCAGGATTTGGTCTCGTTCGGCTTGCGCCTGCTCCTGCGCTTCTTGTAGCCGGTCACGCGCCTCTCGTTCGGCCTGTTCTCGGGCCTGTTGAATGATGCGTTCGGCTTCGAGCGTGGCCTCGACTTTGGGATCGGGCCCGCCGCGCAGGAGCCTCATTAGGGCTCCCCACATAGTGTCCTCGACTCATTGGAAATGGCATTGCGATTGCGTTGCCGATATTGGTGTTCAAACGTTGCGGTTCAAACTTGTTCTGGTTGACTCGCTGAGGTTCAATCGGCGAGTGGCTGACGGAGTGTCGCTGAGTCTCAGGTTACGCCCGTTCACGATCATGCGCCACTACCGATCTGTTCACATTCCGCCCACGCTAGTCGCAGGGCCTGATCGGCCGCCGCTGGGTCGAAACCGCGGAGGCGCAGACGCCTGGTCTGCGTCTCGCGGAATCGACGCCAATGGTCGGGATCGCCGCGGTCTGGGAATCGCTGGAGACTGGTCCGCGTCACAGCGAGCGCAACGTTGAAGTCGCTCAGGTCGCCATGTTCTGCGAGTGTGTCCAGCGCTAGTCCCACGAACGTCCAGGGAATCTCGGCATCTCGAAGTTTGACCTCGATTTCCCGTCGACTGTAACGTCCACGACGATTGAGCCGCTCAGCCAGGGAGAGTGCGAGGTCGGTGGTTGCGGAGAGCCGTAGGCGATCCACGAAGATGGGATCGATCTGTTGGCCTCGGTTGAGATTTGACCGTCGCGCGAAATCCCGGGTGCAGCGGAACGATGTGCCATCGTCGAAGTCGACTGTGGAGACGGAGCCGCTCGGTTTGACCGATACGATCGTGGTTATCACTGCAAGCTCCTCGCACGTTTAGGCGGCGTCGATTCTGGCAAATCAGTATCGCGAGGCACGGTTAGCTCACTCGAGAGCGACCCTTCTTGCGGGGGGCTGGCTTTTCGATCGGTGCCGACGCTTTGCTGTCGACCGCGACGAGTGATGATGCGGTCGGCAGGCCTCGCTCCTCGCGAATGCGAGACTCGATCTCTTCGGCCATCTCTTTGTTTTCGCGCAGGAATGCCTTGGTCCGCTCGCGACCCTGACCTAGTCGGGTCTCGCCGTAGGAGTAGAACGTGCCCTGCTTCTTGATCACGGATGGCGTGCCGGTCGGTGTCCCCGGCGTAGGCTCGATACCGAGATCGAGGAGGCAGCCGGTCTTCGAGATTCCGTACTCGCTTGCGGTGAACATGAGGTCGAACTCGGCAGTGCGGAATGGTGGCGCGACCTTGTTCTTGACGACTTTGGCCTTGACTCGTGAACCGATCACGAGCTGACCGTCTTTGAGCGTTTCCGCCCGACGGAGCTCAATTCGAACCGATGAGTAAAACTTGAGCGCCCGTCCGCCTGGCGTCGTTTCCGGGTTGCCGAAGACGATGCCGACTTTCTCACGGAGCTGGTTGATGAAGATCAGTACGGTCTTCGAGCGCGAGACGACGCCGGTCAGTTTGCGCAGCGCTTGCGACATTAGGCGCGCCTGAAGCCCCACTTGGACGTCGCCCATTTCGCCTTCGATCTCTGCTCGCGGCACGAGCGCGGCGACCGAGTCGACGACCACGACGTCGATCGCGTTGCTTCGGACCAGCGCTTCGGCGATTTCCAGCGCCTGTTCACCGGTGTCCGGTTGGGCGATGAGCAACTGCGCCGTATCGATTCCGAGTCGGCTGGCGAATTCGGGGTCCAACGCGTGTTCCACGTCGACATACGCCGCCTGACCGCCAAGCCGCTGAGCCTCCGCGATGACGTGTTGGGCCACGGTCGACTTGCCCGCTGATTCCGGTCCGTAGATCTCGACGATGCGGCCGCGCGGCAGTCCGCCGATTCCCAGTGCCACGTCGAGCGACAGCGCGCCGGTGGGGATGCCATCGACGGTCATGCGTCCGCTGGCATCGCCGAGTCGCATGAGCGCACCTTCGCCGAAACGACGCTCCATGTCGCCAAGGAGATCGGTGACTGCGGGCGGAGGTTCGTTGGCGGTGGTCATAGGTAGCGGTTCCTGCGCATCCGTGCCGAGGGCGATTGGTGTCTGAGGTTCGTCGACGGTGCTACGTGTCATAATATGCGCCTTCTGCAATGTTGACGGACGCGAGACGGTGGATGGTTTGTGGTGCGAACGTCCGTGCTGCGCACGCTACCGAAGAGTCGGCGCAATGTCAAGCGCATGTTCTATAATGGAATCGAGGGCAGTCGCCACCGTCTGATCAGGCGGCGTTTTGGAGCGCACCAGCAAGAATCTGGAGGCCGATGAGCGTGACCAACGGCGACAGATCCATCATCCCCACAACGAGAAAGCGCCTCAACGGCGCGAGCACGGGCTCGGTCACATCGAGCAAGAATTTGACGAGCGGATTGGAGGGGTCGAGCGGCCGATTGGTGAACATCGGAATCCAACTCATGAGCACTCTGGCGAGCAGAATGAATGAGTAGATCTGGATTGCAGCACCGATGATGAAGAGGGCGTCGCTCATTGCACTTCCACTATTGCTGACCCAACTCTATCGCGCGTTGGTGCGCCGCGGCGACGGCGTCGATCACGGCGGCGCGAACGGCTCGCTGCTCCAACACGCGCAGACCGGCCGCGGTCGTGCCACCGGGCGACGTGACCATGTCCTTGAGAACGGCCGGGTGTTGGCCGGTCTCTGCGGTGAATCGGGCCGAGCCGGTAACGGTTTGGAGGACCATCCGTCGGGCATCGTCGGGACGAAGTCCGATCTGGACGGCGGCATTGATCATTGCCTCGATCACGAGGAACACATAAGCAGGCCCGCTGCCCGAGACGGCGGTGACTTTGTCGATCGTCGCTTCGTCGGCGACGTAGAGCTGGTCGCCCATTGCGCCGAGGAGTTGGCCGACCCGTTCGCGTTCATCTTCGGTCACGGACTGCGTTGCGGTCCAGGCGGTGAATCCCTCGCCGATTTGGGCTGGGGTATTGGGCATCGCGCGGACGATCCTTTGGGCGCCCGTGGCTTCCTCGACCTGGGCAATGGTCGATCCAGCGAGGATTGAGATGACGAGACTGTCCTTGAAGCCGCTCACGAGGCTGGTCAGGTCTTGCGGCTTGACGGAGAGGTAGATGATCGTGTTCGGTTCGCTCGTGATCTGCCCATCTTGGACGTCGATGCCGGGGAATTCCTCTGCCAACCAGTTCCGCCGAGCTTCGTAAATTTCGGAGACGGTGATGTTCTTGATGTCCACCAGACCAGCGTTGGTCACGGCGCGGATGAACGTGACGCCCATCGTGCCGCCGCCGATAACGGAGATTCTGGGAGTGTCGGTCATCGCGGATCGCCTCCGCGGCTGCCGAAGATGGCGCGGCCGATTCTGACCATCGTGGAACCTTCCTCGATGGCTATAGCGTAATCGTTGGTCATGCCCATGCTGAGCTCAGGCAGTTCGAATCGCTCCGACAATTTGCGCAGTGTTGCAAAGACTGGCCGGACATCCTCGGGATCTGCGACCTCTGGCGCGACTGTCATCAGGCCTTCGACGCGGAGATTTGGCAGCGCGCGGATTTGTTCGAGTGCCTCATCGAGTTCTGCGGCGGCGAAGCCCTGCTTGCTCACTTCCTTGCCGACGTTGACCTCCAACATGATCGGCAGCTTATGGTCGAGTCGACGCGAGATGGCCTCGGCGAGGCGCACGCTGTCGACCGATTGCACCGAGTCGAAACTGCCGGCGTGACGTGCTTTGTTGCGCTGGAGATGGCCGATCAGATGGATGTGGGCATCGACGCCGAGTTCGGCGAGCTGCTCCAGTTTGGTCAGACCTTCCTGGACTCGGTTCTCGCCGAAGTGGCGCTGTCCTGCGGCGTGCGCCTCGGCGATCGCTTCGGCGGGGAAGGTCTTGGAGACGGCGATCAGTGTGACCTCTGAACGGTCGCGACCTGCGCGCTCGCATGCGCTTGCGATCTGGTCGTTGACTTGAAGCAAGTTGTCGGCGATTGACACCTTAGACCCCGACGATGGCTTCGGCGTCGACTGTTTCCATCGGTACGATGGTCGGCGAGTATGACGGGATCTCGTTGCCGCCGCAGACGCCACACATGTTGCAGCCGATTTCGGGCGGCGGACAGGCGATGGTCGACTTCTCGCGCCGATGCTTGGACAGTTCGCGCTCGAAGAATCGCGCGCTAATCCCTGTCTCCACTGCCGACCACGGCGTCGGGCCGCTGCCCCATGGGAGTGGTCCGTCGAGGTTCCACTCGTGCGCGGCGCGCATCCATTCGCGCGCCGATGGCGCCTGCATCTCGAGGATCGCGTGCGCGAGCCGTTGGTCGGCTCGTGAGCAGATGTCGTCAATCCGAGCCCAGGTCGGGCTGTCGCCGCGCAGTCGGATGCCTGAGTTGCGGAAGGCCGACTGCAGAATTCGTTGTCGATGCTTGACGAGCCCAGCCTCGGATTGGACGAGTTCCTGGTACGCGGTCGCTGGCTTGGGCACGAGCGGCCCGACGGACATGACCAGCTCAGTGCCGTGACCGTGGGCGTCGAGTCGCTCCTTGATCGAGTGACCCAGGTTGGCCATCGCCTCGACGTCCTCATCTTCTTCGTCGGGCAGGCCGATCATGAAGTAGAGCTTTAGGCGAGTCATCGCGGCGGCGCCGACTTTGTCGGCGGCCTCGATGATCTGCTCCTCGGATACTGCCTTGTTGATTCGCTGGCGCATGCGCTCGGAGCCCGCTTCGGGAGCTAGCGTGACGGTGCGAGTCCCTCCGCGAGACAGCACGTCGAGCAGTTCCGGCGCGAGATTGTCAACCCGCAGCGAGGAGACGGACACGCGTCCTCCCATGCGATCGGCCTGGACCGCCAACTCGGCGAGCTGTGGGTGATCAGCGACGGCGGCGCCGAGCAGTCCGACGCGTTCGCTTCGCGTGAGCCCTTCCTGCACTTGATTGAGCAGGGACTCGAGCGGTCGATATCGCGGCGGTCGGAAGACGTAACCAGCGATACAGAATCGGCAGCCACGACCACAGCCGCGCGCGGCCTCGATCAGCGTCATCTGGTTGAATTCGGTCTCGTCCGTCAACACCAGCGACCTCGCTTCGGTCGTCGAGATGTCTCGAACCCACTGGCGCTCGACGCCGACCTGTGTGCCCTTTGCCGGGACGAACACGCCCGGGATCTTGGCGAGCGCATCCAGCTGATCGGCGCGGGAGTGGTAGGCGTACTCGCTCAGGGTGTCGATCAGTTCGTCGAGGATTGGTTCCGCCTCGCCGATGACGAAGGCGTCGAAGCAATCGGCCAAGGGCAGCGGATTGGTGATCACCGCTGCTCCGCCGGCGATGATCAGCGGATCACCGTCGTCGCGATTGATGCTCAACGGTTCGATCTGCGCCGACTGGAGTGATCGGACGACGTGGTAATAGTCGATCTCGTATGTCAATGTGTAGGCGACGACGGGGAAGTCGGCGAGCGGTCGCTGCGATTCAATCGTGACCGGGCCTAAGGATGGGTCGTCGCCGCGCTCGGACTTGTGCGGTGGCTCGTAGAAGGCGCGTTCGCAGGCGATGTCGGGGCGGCGATTGAGGAGGTCGTAGATCGTCTGCAGTCCGAGATTGGACATGCCGAGGTAGTAGCTGTTCGGATAGACCAACGCGACCGGAAGGCGTCCGCCCCAGTCCTTGACGATGGCGCCATTCTCGGCGGCGAGCCGTTGTCGGGCCTGGGTGATGTTGCGGGAGAGGGTACGTTGAGCCATGCAATCAGTGTACGCGTGCGATCGCTGGCAACGGGCCTAATGTTCGGTGTCGCCGCCGATGAGCTGCAATGCGTGTGGCAGAACGGGTGCCAGCGCGTCGAGATTCTCGCGCACGGCTCGTTCCGAGCCCGGCAGATTGACAATCAGCGTTCGTCCCGCGATCCCGCAGATGCCGCGCGAGAGCGCCGCCATCGGCGTCTTGCGTATTCCTTCCGCGCGCATCAGCTCGGCCAGGCCGGATGCTTCCCGTTCGATCACCGCTCGGGTCGCCTCTGGCGTGTTGTCGCGAGGTCCGAAGCCGGTGCCGCCGGTGGTCACGATCAGGCTGACGTTCTCGCCGACCCATTGACGCAGTTGCTCGGCGATGGCATTCGGGTCGTCCGAGAGGAGCGCGTGCTCAGCGACCGTGATTCCGAGTTCTGCGAGGCGCTCACGCACGGCCGGTCCTGAGGTGTCTTCGCGCAGACCTCGGGCGCCCTGATCGGACAACGTCAGCACGGCGGCAGTCGGGTTGGAGGTCATGTCGCTCACTCAGTAGACCGGTCGAGGCGGCAGTTTTGACAACCTCGGACGCATTTTCGAGCCCGAAATTCGCATCTGACCACCTTTGAGGGGGGATGGCAGGGACGAGTTTCGAGAAATTATGGTGCTCCGCCCTGTATCGAGTCAATCTATGGGTCGTTGGGTCTTGCAATCTGGGCGGAAGTGTTTCAGAGTGGGATTTGCGCCCGTCATATGGGGCGAAATGGGGAGATATGTCTCGAACCTCTGAATCGTGGCAACACCTCAGTCCCTCTCCCTACCAGAGATGTTTCAGTGCCGACATTCGAATTCACCGGGGAATACGAACACCAAGTCGACGACCGTGGTCGTCTGGCGATTCCGTCCGCGTTCCGCCAGTTTTTCGTGGATGGCGGCTACCTGCTTCCCGGTCCGGACGGTCAACTCGAGCTGTTCACGACCGAGGGCTTCCAGGCCGTGACCAAGCAGCGAACGGTCAGCGGTCGGCGAGACAAAGCCGCCCGACGTCTAGCGCGGGTCGTCTTCGGAGGCGCATTCAAAGTACAGCTCGATCGCGGCGGGCGGATTCTGATCCCGCAGCGCTTTCGAGAGCAGCGCGGGCTCAGTGGCAGGACTTCGATCGTCGGGGTGGGCAAGCACCTCGAGATCTGGAATGCCGACCAGTGGGAGCAAGAACTGGCCGAGAGCGAAGCCACCTACGCCGAGATCCTCGAGGACGAGTTCGAGGCGAACGAGTCCATGGATTCTCCCGAGGAGCCATCATGACCTCCTCGCAAACGCACACTCCCGTCATGCTCGACGAGTCGTTGGCGATGCTCGACGTCCAGCCCGGCGGTCGCTATCTCGACGCCACTGTCGGACTTGGCGGACACGCCGAAGCGATTCTCGCGGGGTCGCAGCCGAACGGGCGACTGCTCGGCACAGACATCGACCCGGAGGCGCTGAGCGCCGCCACTCAGCGCCTCCACTTCATTCACCATGACCGCGCCGTGTTGCGTCGTTGTTGGCTGGATCAGGCTCCGCAGGCAGCGGTCGACACATCGATGACACCGCTCGACGGTGTGCTTTGCGACCTCGGTGTCTCCTCGTTGCAGCTCGACAGCGCGCATCGAGGCTTCTCGTTCCAGACCGCAGGTCCGTTGGACATGCGATTGGGACCGTCCGAGGACACGGCCGACGAAGCTACGTCGGTCACTGCTGACCAGATTGTGAATCAATGGTCGGCCGAAGAGTTGGCCTCGCTGATCTTCGACTACGGCGAAGAGCGTCGCTCGCGTCGCATCGCGAGGACGATCGTGCGGAACCGGCCGATTGCAACAACGACCGCGCTCGCGCAGGCGGTCGTCGACGCGGTCGGCATCCGACCAGGGACACGTGTCCATCCTGCGACGCGCGTGTTTCAGGCGATCCGCCTCGAGGTCAATCGGGAGTTGGAACGACTGGCCGAGTTTCTCGCCCAGGTGCGAGCCATTCTCCGTCTCGGCGGACGCTTGGTTGTGATCGCGTTCCACTCGCTTGAGGACCGTATCGTCAAGCGATTCCTGCAAGAGCACTCGTCCGGCGATACGCCGACGTTCCGCACGCTGACTCGACGCGTGCTACGTCCGACGTCGGCCGAGATCGAGCGCAATCCCCGTGCGCGTAGCGCACGGCTTCGAGCGGCGGAGGCGATCTGATGCCACGTCACTCTCAACCTGTCAGTCGGCGACGCGAACAGCGTCGTGGGAATAGCGAAAGGAGCAAGTTGGAACGCAACGGGCGTTGGAAGCTCGTTCGGAGGTCGTTGAGCGGATCGTGCGTAGGGGACTACCTAACAGTCATCACAACGAAGGAGAATCCCCGCCGCCGCACGATTGGATCACGCTCGCGCGTAGCCTCGCGCTGCGTCGACGGTGGTCCACGTCCCTTGCACGATCCGCTCAACGACCCCCGAACTGCTGCTCCCGGCTCTCGATGGTGTTATCCGAATGGTCGGAGACCGTTGAGCGGATCGTGCGACGGGGACTACCTAACAGTCATCACAACGAAGGAGAAACCCCGCCGCCCAAGCACTGGAACACGGTTGCGCGTGGCCCTAGGTCATGGCAAGCGTGGTCCTTGTCCCCTTGTCTGCAAGCACGATCCGCTCAACGTTCCCCGACCGTTGGAACCTGCAGTGCGGGTTCCCTGGTACTACTGTACGTCCGTTCACCAAGGAATTGTTCTGTTCTTGGCTAATTGCCATAACGAATACAATTCCGGACACACGCTTAACATAACTTCTTCGTTACCCAGCGAGAGTGTCGCTCCGATCAGCGGAACTTCACGCCGTCGATCGGCGTTCCAATGACAACGGCGAAACCAGGCACCACACTCGATACGTCGTTGCCGACCTCTGCTGCGAGTGATTCACATCATGCCCGTCCGCGACCGATCCTACCCCGGCGACCTCGCTACACCGGTCGATTGCCGGCTTGGGTCTGGCTCGCCGTGATTGGACTCTGCATCGCGGCCACCCTGCCGGTGATTCGGACCTCCAGCGTGACCGAGAGCGGAACTGAACTGCTCGCCCTCGAAGCCGAGCGCGAGCGGTTGCAATCGGAGATTCGCTCGCTCGCGGCGCACGTGGGCGAGCTCGGCTCGTTGGAGCGAATCAAACGACAGGCCGAGGAGCGATTGAACATGGTGGAAGCCCGACCGACCGTCTCGCTCACGATTGATCAGCCGCCTCCGGCTCGAACGCTGCCGGTCCGCCTGTTGCCGTCGAGCAACGTGATGACTGATGCGACGGCTGAAACCTCATCGGCGATCGATGACTCGATCTGGCGCGCCATGATCGACTTCTTGATCTTCGAATAGATGTCGACGAAGGGACAGAGCAGTGGCCAGTCCGTCGTCGGGCCCCGGGTTCGAATCCGTTTCTACCTGGCGAATGGGTGTGATCATCACCCTGTTCGTTGGACTTGCGGTGATCGTCGTCGCACGCCTCGTCATGATCCAAGTGATCGAGCACGAAGAGCACGAGGCCAACGCTGACCGCACCTGGACCGTTGAGACCAAGGGTCCGCGCGGAGCCATCCTCGACCGCAACGGATTCCCGCTCGCGACATCGGTCGATACCTGGGAAGTCCACGTCGACACGCGCATGTGGTCGCGCTCGGAGTTCCAGTCCACGGACGCCTCTCGTCGATTGGCCGAACTCCTTCAAGCCGACGAATCCGTCGTCCTATCGCTCGCCGCGCAGACCCATGCCGAAGGCGGTCACGATGCGCTGATCGCGTACGGACTCTCGAATGCGCTCGGCGCTCAGGTTCACTCCGAGGTGCTGCACGGAGTCCAGGTTCACAAGACGTCGTCTCGTCGATACATGGAAGGTGGCATGGCCGCCCCGGTGATCGGTCTCGTCGGTCGCGATGAACAGGGACTGGCCGGGCTTGAGTATCAACTCGACGCCGTCCTGGCTGGCGAGTCCGGGCTGTTGGTCCAAGAGGTCGATGGCCTCGGTCAACCGATCCCCTTCTCGCCCAAGGCCGAGCTGCCGTATGAACACGGCGCGTCGATCGTCCTCACGATCGACCGAAATCTGCAGTGGCTCGCCGAGACGACGCTTGCGGAAGCAGTTGAAGAATGGGATGCCATGGGCGGACACATCATCATGATGGACCCGCGTAATGGCGACATTCTCGCGCTCGCCTCTCGACCGACCTACAACCCGTCGACGATCGACCTCGACCTACCCGAGTCGATGGCGCTGCTCCGTTCGCGCGCAGCCTCGGACATCTATGAGCCGGGCTCGACGATGAAGATGGTCACGATGGCCGCGGCGATCGACGCTGGCATCGTCTCGCCGAACACGACGTTCATCGACACCGGCGCGGTCGTGATCGAAGACCGCACGATCAAAAACTTCGACCTCTCTTATCACGGCGAGCAGACGATGACGCAGGTCCTGCAGCGCTCGCTGAACACCGGATCGGTTTGGGTCGCGCAGCAGTTGGGAGCGCGCACGTTCTATGACTACGTTGCAAAATTCGGATTCGGCGAGAGCACGGAATCGGGACTGCCGGGCGAGATCGGTGGCGTCGTGTTCGACTCATTCGACATCAGGTGGTCGCCGGCGCAGCTCGCGACCGATTCGTTCGGTCAGGGCATCGCGGTGACGCCGCTGCAAATGTTGCAGGCGTACGCGGCAGTCGCGCGCGGCGGAGAGATGATTCATCCTCGCCTGGTCTCCGCGATCATCACCGACGAGGGCGTCGAACGCTTCGAACCACGCACCGGCGACCGCGCGATCAGTCGGGAGAGCGCCGCCACCATCACCTGGATGCTTCAAGCAGTGGTCGACGGTGTCCTGGGACACCCTGCCCAAGTGGCAGGTTGGCCAGTGGCGGGCAAATCGGGCACGTCCGATGTGGTGGAAGCCGGTGGCTACGTGGAGGGCGAGTCGCTCGCCTCGTTCGTCGGCTTTGCCCCGGCCGATGACCCGCGCGTCGTCGTGTTAGTGCGAATCGACCGTCCCCAAGGCGAGATCTTCGGCGGGATCGTCGCCGCGCCGATTTTCTCCGCCCTGATGGATCGGGTCCTGCCGTATCTCGGCGTTCCCCCGACGGCGTACATCGCCAACCCAACTGCATGGGACACAGCGCCCAACTCCGGCATTGACACCACCGAAGGCGCCGAATCGGAATCATCCGACGGCTCTCAGAACTCACTGACCGCCGAAGTCACCGACGCTGAGCAAGGTGACGACGAAGACGCAATCTCGCCCTCGCCCGTCACGTACATCGAGGACGATGAAGATGACGACGATACCGAGCAGAGTGAGTCACCGGGGGAGGTCGAAGAATGATCTCCTCAACCGATCTCTGTCAACTCCTTGACGGTTTGCTCCTCAACGCGCCGACGGGCAACGCCGCGCCGTTCTCTCAGATTGTGGTCGACTCTCGAGAGGCGACACCAGGGTCGTTGTTTGTGGCCCTCTCCGGTGAGTCGCGGGATGGTCATCAGTTCGTCGACGACGCCCTCAGCCGTGGGGCGACGGCCGCGCTCGTGTCGCACAAATCCCGCCTGCGTGGTTCGGCGATGTTCGTCGTTGACGATCCCCTGTTCGCGCTCCAAGAGGCTGGGCGTCGCTGGCGACGGCGGATGTCGGCGCAGATCGTGGGCATCACGGGGAGCGTTGGCAAGACCACAGTCCGAGAAGCGACCACGCAACTGCTGTCACAGCGATTCTCGACGCACCAATCGCCGCGCAATTTCAATGGCGACATCGGCCTGCCGATCGCCTTGCTCGGCATCGACGCAACGGACGAGTGGGCCGTGATCGAGATCGGGCCATATTCGCAGGAGGAGATGGAGCTCTTGGTCTCCTCCGCGAGCGCTGATCTCGGTATCGTCACCAATGTTGGGCCGACGCACCTCGAACGGTTCGGCACGATCGCTGACACCGAGCGGATCAAGGGTCTCCTACCGGCCTCACTGCCCGAGCGCGGCCTCGCCATACTCAACGGCGACGATCCGCGTGTGCGGCGCATGGCGGATCGCACACAGGCCTCGGTTCGCACCTTCGGATTCGGACCGAACTGCGATCTCCGCGCGTCCGATGTGGTGAGCCGAGGATTCGACGGAATCGAGCTCGATCTCCACGACTGTCAGAACGACGAGCGGACGCACGTGTGCACGCCATTGATCGGCTCGCACCAAGCGATGACAGTGCTCGCAGCTTCGGCGGTTGGGCTGCACGCCGGACTGGAACTCGGCGAGATCGCTGCCTTCCTCCCAGAGTTGAATCCTGGCTCCCGACTCGCCCGCAAGGTGGCACTCAACGGAGCCACCATCATCGACGACTCCTACAACGCGGCCCCACTCTCGATGCAGGCCGCGCTTGAGCTACTGAGCGACTGTCAACCACGACGCATCGCCCTGCTGGGCGACATGTTCGAGCTCGGCAGCGAAGAACGGTCTGCCCACCGAGAACTCGGCGCGTTCGCAGCCGACCGTTGCGATTGGTTGATCGGGGTCGGCGAGCGCTCGCGCGAGCTGATCGATGCCGCGCGTGAAGCCGGTCACGAGCAGGCCTGCTGGGTCGCCGAGGCCGGGCAAGCGCTGGAGATCGTGCGCAACACCTTGGAGCCGCGCGACACGCTGCTAGTCAAGGCGTCGCATGCGATGCATTTGGAGCGAGTGGTCGAGAGGCTGGTGGTCTCATGACGACCTTCTCGCTCGGCACCGCTGGGGTCGCGTTCGTGTTCGCGCTGATCGTCGGACCGCTTGTAATCCAATGGCTTAGACAACGCAGCGCCGGCAAATCCATCTCCGACGAAGGTCCCGCCACCCACATGACCAAGGCCGGGACGCCGACCATGGGTGGGTTCATCTTCCTGATCCCGATCGTCGTGCTGACCATCGTTGCCAATCTCGTCGAGGGCGACCGATGGTCAATACTGCTGCCCCTCGTCGGGATCGTGGCGCTCGGGGCGCTTGGGTATGTCGATGACTTGGGCACACTGATCGGACGGGTGCAATCGGGCCTGACATGGAAGCTGAAGTTTGGTTTCCTCGCCCTGTTTTCGGTTGGAGTCGGGCTGGTGCTGTACTTCGCGCTCGATGTCCAGTCGATCAACGTCCCTTGGGCGGGACAATTCTCGCTGGGACCCGTCTACATCGTGATCGCCGCGATCACCGTGTTCGCGACCATCATCTCGGTCGCGATCTCTGACGGACTGGACACGCTCTGCGGCGGTACCGCGGCCATTGCGATCGCCTCGTTTGGCGTGATCGCTGTCGGGCAGGAGCAGGACTTCCTCGTCCGCTTCTCCTTCACGACCGTCGGCGCGGTGCTGGGATTCCTTTGGTTCAACGCTCATCCGGCGAGCGTCTTCATGGGCGATACCGGCGCGATGGCGCTCGGCGGGACGCTCGCGATCGTGGCGCTGATGACCGGTCACTGGCTGCTGCTGCCGGTGATCGGCATTGTGTTCGTGCTCGAGGCCTCTTCCGACATCGCACAGGTCGGTTGGTTCAAGTGGACTCGCCGACGCAGCGGCGAGGGTCGGCGAATTCTGCGCATGGCGCCGCTCCATAACCACTTCGAGATGGGGGGCTGGTCTGAACCGCAGGTCGTGACCCGATTCTGGCTGATCGGGATCGCTGGCGGAATCCTCGGTGTCGCCCTGGCATTGCAGGTGCCCAAATGACCCTTCCGCGCGCCACCGAAGCTCCAACATCGTTCGAGGGCCAGCGCGTCGCCGTCCTCGGCATCGGAATCGAGGGTCGCGACGCCTTGCTGTTCTTGTCCCGAGAAGGAGCGCAAACGATCACGGTCGATCGCAATCCCCAGCGCGCGGAACGATCCCAGAACGACCTGTCGCTGGTCAACGACATCGACTCACTGGTCGCGAGCCAAGGTGTCCACTACGAGGTTCCCCTGCTCGCAGAAGCGGAGCATCGCGGGATTCCGGTCTATGGACCGATGCAGATCTTCCTCGAGCGATGTCCCGCGACGGTGCTCGGAATCACCGGCAGCGCCGGCAAGACGACCACGTCGACACTGGTTCATCGGATGCTCGAGGCAGCCGGGGTGCGTTCGCATCTCGGAGGCAACGTCGGCCGAGGCCTGCTCTCGACATTGCCCGACATCGTATCCACCGACACGGTCGTCGCGGAAATCTCACATACCCAACTGCTTCGCACCACGCGCAGCCCGCAGACCGCAGCGATCACCAACATCACTCCCAACCATCTCGATCAATTCAGTTGGGCCGACTACCAGGAGCTCAAGCACCAAATCGTGAGCTACCAGTCCGCTGACGATGTCGTCGTCCTGCCCTTCGACGATCCGTTGGCCGCCTCGGCGATCGCCCGAACTGAGGCGCGCCCGCGATGGTTCGGGATCGGTCGTCCAACCAAGCCAGGGTGCCGCACGGTTCGCAGCGACGGTCAACACATTTTCCGCGATGACCGTCCGCTGATGCGAGCCGATGAGTTGAACCTCCCTGGCGAGCACAATCTGCGCAACGCGCTGGCGGCGCTGGCGATCGCGGCGGACCTCGTGCCCGACGAGGTCGCGACTGAAGTGCTGAGAACCTTCAGTGGCGTGCCTCATCGACTCGAGCTGGTCGACACGGTCGACTGCGTGCGATTTGTCAACGACTCCATCGCGACCACCCCCGAGCGCACGCTCGCAGGCCTGCGGGCGACTCGAGGCCCAATCGTCCTCATGCTCGGCGGCCGAGACAAGAATCTGCCGCTCGACCCGCTGGTCGAGGACCTCAAGCGTCGGGTGCGTCAGGTCGTGCTCTTCGGCGAGGCCGCGCCGAGTTGGGTGCGCTGGCTCGACCAGCACGGGATCGACACTGTGGCCTTAGACACATTCGACTCCGCGTTCGCCCACGCGGCGGGCATCGCGCGCGCTGGCGAGACGGTGCTGATGTCGCCAGGTGGCACCTCCTTTGACGCGTATCCAAACTTTGAAGCTCGCGGCCAACACTTCCGTGATCTCGTGGCCCATTGGCGAGAATCGCGGCCAACGCTGAGGAGGTCGTCCGAATGAGCAGCAACCGCGCGACCCTTCCCGGGCCAGCATCGGCGTCCAGCGGCGTGCTGGGTCGTGTACGTGTGCCGAGCAATCAGAACCCGCAAGCGCCCTACGGCGACGACGAGCGGACGGTCGGTCGGCGCCTGATTCACCGACTTCGCCGACCAGCATCGCCGCCTGACTATGTCCTCGTCGTCGCCGTCTTGTCGCTGGTCTTCATCGGGATTGTCTTCGTGTTTTCGTCGTCGTTCGCGATCTCGCAAGAGCTACACGGCAACACGCGATACTTCGCTATTCGTCAACTGATTGGCGCGAGCATCGGTCTCGCTGCGTTTCTGTTGCTCGCACGGCTTGACTATCGGATTTGGCAACGACTTTCGACGCCGATCATCTGGGTCTCGCTTGTGCTGCTCGCGTTGGTCCTGGTCCCAGGCGTCGGCCACGAAGAAAACGGCGCCACGCGTTGGATCCAAATCGGCTCGCTCCCCGCAATTCAGCCCTCAGAGTTCGCCAAGCTCGCCATCTGCGTCTACGTCGCTGCCTGGCTCGCCAACAAAGGCGACGAAATCAAGCGGATTCCCCTCGGCTTGGCTCCGTTCTGTGTCACCATCGGCCTATTCGGCGCACTGCTCATGCTCGAGCCAGACCTAGGTACGTTCGCGGCGATCGCCTGCACCGCCGTGGTCATGTTCTTCCTCGCCGGCGCAGCGATGCGGCACATGGCCATGCTCTTGGTCGGTGGTTCGGCGGTGCTGTTGGCGATCGTCGCCGGCGCGGGATACGGCATGGAGCGCGTTCGCACGTTCTTCAATGCCGAGGAAGTGGCGCAGGAAGCCGGATTCCAGATCATCAACCTCGTCTCGACCCTGGGCTCCGGTGGACTCACCGGCGTCGGACTTGGCGCCTCGCGACAGAAGTTCTTCTACGTTCCCTCAGCTCACACCGACGGCGTGTTTGCGATCATCGGCGAAGAGACCGGCATGCTCGGCGCGTTGATTGTCGTATCGATCTTCTCGCTACTGATCTATCGCGGAATCCGAGCAGGGATACGTGCGGAAGATCGATTTGGCACGCTGCTGGCGTTCGGGATTGTGGCCTGGTTTGCGCTGCAAGCGTTCTTCAACGTCGCAGGCGTGATGCGCACGATCGTCCTGACCGGCATTCCCCTGCCATTCCTGAGCTTCGGCTCGTCCGCCTTGATCGCGTCGATGGCCGCGGCTGGGATTCTCGTATCGATCTCGCGACACGGTCGCGGCATCTTGCCGGTCGCCGCCGATCCGCCCATCTACGACCGCGAGCCAACTCGGGACAAGGCGCCGAAACGCACGCAGAGTCGGTCACGGTCTCCATTCTTGGCCGGACGAGGGGACGGCCGCTGATGAGCTCGAAGCGAGTCCTGCTCTCTGGTGGCGGTTCAGGTGGGCACGTGTTTCCCGCCTTCGCCGTCGCGGAGGCGTTGGAGCAGCAACTTGCGGGGCGCGGCGACAACGTCGAGTTCCGCTTCGCCGGCACGGCGGACGGGGTCGAGTCTGAGCTCGCGGCGGAAGCGGGTCTGCCCTACGCAACCATCGCCGCCCGCGCCCTGCGAGGTCGGAACCTCATCTCCAAACTGCTCTCGATCGGCGCGACCGCGACCGGCGTGTTCGATGCGCTCATGCTGATCCTCAGGTACCGACCGCACGTTGTCTTTCTCACTGGCGGATATGTTTCTGCCCCGGTCGGCGTCGCGGCGTGGATCGCTCGCCGACCGATCGTCCTCCTCCAACCCGATGTCGAGCCCGGCTGGACGCTCCGCGCTCTGGCGCCGCTTGCCACGCGCATCTGCGTCACGCATGCGCGCTCCGCCGAGCGTTACCGCGAAGGCAAAGCGGTCGTGACCGGATATCCGCTGCGCTCAGGATTCGAAGACCTCGACAAACCAATGGCGCGAGCCCACTTCCAGCTCAATGGTGGCCCCGCACTCCTCGTGACAGGCGCCGTCCGAGGCGCACAACGGATCAACGACTGCATCGCCGAGCACCTTGAGTCGCTGCTGTCGCAGGCGCAACTCATCCATATCACCGGTCCCAACGACTTCGGGCGCATGTCACAGCAGCGGGAGTCGTTGCCGGGCACGCTGCAATCCCGCTATCGGCTCTATCCCTACATGTCCGAGGAGATGCCGCTCGCCATGGCGGCGTGCGATTTGGCGATCTCGCGGGCTGGCGCCTCGGTGATGGGAGAGTATCCCGCCGCTGGTCTGCCGGCGGTCCTGTCGCCGATCGATGAAGCCGGCGGACACCAACGCGAAAACGCCAACCTCCTGGCCGACGCTGGCGGCGCCGTCGTGCTCGAGAACGAGCGCGTCACCACAGAGCTCTTCGACGTCGTTGCGGATCTCTTGTCCGACAACGAGCGGTTGCGGGTAATGCGTGAGTCGATGCTCGCGCTGCGTCGGTCCGACGCGGCGCGTCGGATTGCCCAGGTGGTCGCAGATGTGGCAAAGTGACATAACGATGACCATGAACGTTCACTTCGTCGGAATTGGTGGCATTCACATGTCGGCCCTCGCGCACATCTTGCTCGACGACGGACTGATCGTCTCAGGTTGCGACCGCGCCGACGCGCCGATCTTGGAACCCCTTCGCGACCGCGGCGCCCGCATCGTCATCGGACATAACGAGCGTCACGTGACCACGGCAACGCAAGTCGTCCGAACGGCGGCGGTACCCGAGTCGCATCCAGAGGTCGCGCGTGCGCTCGACCTGGGCATTCCCGTACAGACTCGGGCCGAGCTGTTGGCCGGCATCGCTGCGCCCCGCGACGTGATCGCGGTCGGCGGAACGCACGGCAAGACGACGACTACCGCGATGATCGCCCACGCGATGCGCGCCAGCGGCCGAGACGCCGGCTACGTCATCGGCGGCGAAGTCCCCAATCTCTGCGTCCACGCTCGACGCGGGACCGACCCGTGGCTCGTCCTCGAGGCGGACGAATACGGTCGGGCATTTCATCACTACACACCAGAAGTCGCAGTGCTCACCAATTGTGAAGCCGACCACCTCGACTACTACGGATCGCTCGCGGCGCTGAAAGAGGCATTCCTCGGTTACGTCCGTACTGTGAAGTCTGGCGGCACGCTGATCGTCGGTATCGATTCTGTGCTCGCCGAAGAGATCGCCTCCGCGCTTCGGACAGACCGCCCCGATGTCAACGTCGTCACCAGTTCCGCTCGAAGGACGGCGGACTACCAGATCGCATCGGACGGCGACGCATTCTCGCTCACCACGCCGACGCGCGTGCTCCGCGGGACGCTCAACCAGCCCGGTGAGTATCAGCGACAAAACGCGTCGACGGCGCTCGCTGCCCTCGACGTGGCCGGCTTCGATGTCAACGCTGCCGCCGAGTCGTTGGCCACCTTCAACGGAGTCAATCGCCGATTCCAACTGCACGGCGAAGCCAACGACGTCGTCGTCCTGGACGACTACGCCCATCATCCGACCGAGGTCGGCGCCGCAATCGCCGCGGCGAGGCAGCGTTGGCCCAGTCGCCGCATCGTGGTCCTCTTTCAGCCACATACGTATACGAGAACTTCGTACCTGATCGACGGATTCCGCACCTGCTTCCGCGATGCCGATGTCGTCTACACCGTCGATACCTACGCCGCCCGAGCGATGTCCGGCGACGAAATGACCTCGGAGCAGCTCGCCAATGAAATCGTGTCGCCCCAAGCGACCTATGCCGGATCCGTCGCACAGAGCGCAGAGATCGCCGCCTCGGAGGCACGCTCAGGCGACCTGATCATCACCTTGGGGGCAGGCGACATCGACGCAGCCGGGCCAGCCATTCTCGACATGCTCGGAGCCGCGTCATGACCGGTTCGCAAATCCTGCAGTCGATGATGCATGAGCTCGGCGCGCTGAGCGATGAGCCGCTCAGTAGGCATACCTTCGTCCAGGTCGGCGGCCCGGCCGAGTGGTTCGTCGCCGTTCGCGATCGGGAGTCGCTGATCGATACCGTCAGATCGGCGCACCGCGCCGGAACGCCGCTGACTGTGCTCGGTGCAGGTTCAAACGTGCTCATCCGCGACGGCGGGTTGCGTGGCGTCGTTCTCAAGAATGACTCCCGAGGCTGCCGACAAGTCGGCGACGCCCTGATTGAAGTCGACTCTGGCGTCCGCTTCGCCGCCCTGGCGCGGTCGACCGCCCGCGCTGGACTGACCGGTCTTGAATGGGCCGCCGGAATTCCCGGAGCGGTCGGCGGTGGTCTGCCAACGAACGCTGGCGCCTACGGATCGCAACTGTCCGACGTGCTCGTCTCGGCCACGACGGTCGCCGCGGATGGAACGCTCGCCGAATGGACGGTCGACGAACTTGATCTCAACTATCGGGACTCAAACCTACGCAGCGGCACGCTGCAGGGTCACATCGTGGTCGCGCTGACCTTGCAACTCCAGCGCGGCGATGTCTACACGTCCCTGGCCGAGATTGACCGCGTCGAAACACATCGCAAGACCAATGCCCCGACAGGTCCATCCCTCGGCTCGACATTCAAGAATCCATCAACCGACCCTCGAAGCGCCGGAGAACTGATCGATGCCGCAGGACTCAAAGGCACCCGAATTGGAGCGGCGCAAGTATCAGAGCTGCACGCCAACTACATCCTCAACGTCGACGTCGGTAACGCCCGCGCCTGCGATTTCCTCGCGCTGATCGCCACAATTCAGCGATGCGTCGCCGAGCGGTTCCAGGTTCAACTGGAGCCAGAGATCGCAATCCTCGGTGAGGAGGCGACCGATGGCGAGTGAGCAACGCACGCTCGGCATCGTCCTGGGCGGCGAGTCGGCCGAGCACACGATCTCCATCCGCTCTGCCCGAGCGGTGATCAACGCAGTCGACCCTGCGCGCTGGCATACGGTGCCGTTCGCGGTGTCGAAGAGCGGAGCCTGGCTGTCGCCCGACGAGTCCGAGTCCGCGCTGCGAGCGATCGAGCACGGTTCGCCTGAAGAGATCCCAGAGCCTCGCACACACGGTCAAGGGCCACTCAACCCCGAGAGCGTGGCAGCGCTGCTCGATTGCGACGTCGTCTTCCCGATGATCCACGGCTCCAACGGCGAGGACGGCGTGCTCCAGGGATTTCTGGAGACGCTTGGTCTTCCCTATGTCGGCGCTGGTGTCGGCGCGTCGGCGATCGCAATGGACAAGCTGCGCTGCAAGCAGATTCTGGCCCACGCCGGCATCCCGGTCGCGCCATGGATTTCTGCCACCTGCGACGACTGGCGCACCGACAGCACCGCCGTGATGCGTCAAGCAGCAGAGCTCGGCTATCCCTATTTCGTCAAACCTTCGCGAGGTGGATCGAGCATCGGGATCAGTCGCGTCGACGACCGTGAATCTGCCGCTGAGGCAATCGCGACCGCATTCGCCTACGACACCGAAGTGCTGATCGAAGAAGCGATGCCGTCGCCGAGGGAGATCGAGTGCGGCGTGCTGGGCACCAAGAGCACCATGAATGGTGGCACGCCTGTCGCCTCGCCGCTGGGTGAAATCCGCACCCGACGTGACTTCTACGACTACGACGCCAAGTACGAGGATCCAGACACCGAGCTGGTCGTCCCTGCCGATGTGGACTCCGACATTACAGAGCGAATCCAGCAGCTCTCGCTCGACGCCTGGCGCGCGATCGGCGCTGAAGGCATGGTCCGCGCCGATTTCCTTCTCGGACCGGACGGACAGCTCTGGCTCGGCGAGCTCAACACGATTCCCGGCTTCACGTCCGCCTCGATGTATCCCCGACTGTTTGAAGTTGCTGGCATTCCGCTGACCCAACTAATCGATCGGCTACTCGAACTCGGTATCGAGCGGCACCGACAGCGTGCGCGATTCCCCGGAGAGGCGAAACGCGAGGCCTCTCGATGAGAAAACGCCGAAGCACTCCACAACTCGACGGGATGCCGCCACGGACGGTTGGTCGGTCGCTGTCACGCCTCCAACCGAAGCGCGGCGGCCGCTTGCGACGCGTGGTTCCGCGACTCCCGTCGCTTCACGGTCCCCAACTTCCTAGTCGGCCTAGCTGGATGCGATTCCGTGTGCCTCGGCTGACGATCGTTTCCGTCCTCCTCTTCAGTGCATCGATGGCCGGGCTGCTGGTGTTGCTGAATTCGCCGCTGTTGGAGATCCAGACCATCGAGGTCGAAGGCACCGAGGTCGTGTCGGCGGCATCCGTCCGACAGCTCGTCGGGCTCAAGGGAGAGCACGTCTTGCTGGCCGACCTCGAGCAGGCAAGGTTACGCGTGGCGGCCTTGCCGATGGTGAGAGATGTGGCCATCTTCAGGGACTGGCCAAACGGGATCAGAGTTGCCATAATGGAACGCAAGCCGTGGGGCCGGTGGCGGGCCGACAACACCGTGTGGGCAATAGATGCAGATGGCGTCGTCCTCGAGGGCGAAGCGCCTCCATTCAACGGACCGATTCTGACGCAGACTTCGGCGCTGCCGGCGATCGCCGCTGGAGCGGTGGTCGATCTGACCGCCGTTCAGGCAACCGCCGAGCTCCACAAGCGCGGCTCGCCGTTGCCGTTACCGAGTGTGCTCGCCTACGAATGGTCGCTCGCCGACGGGCTCGTCGTGATCACCGAGCACGGACGCATCGTCTTCGGCGACGCCGATGGGCTCGACTACAAGTACGGCGTCTGGGAACTGCTGGAACGCGAAGCATATGAACGCGGCGAGCCGTTGCTCTTCGCCGATCTGCGCTTCGGGTTGCGACCAAGCGTCGACATCGGGCTCAATCGCGGTCGCGGCATTCGGACCCAGGATCTTGGGTTCGACGATCAAACCGCAAGCGCCAACCTCAACGAGCGAAGCGATTAGCTCACAAACAGAACAACGCACTGGGTCAACAGACAAGTACACCAGGAACCACCATGCCGCCAACACCAAACGCCAGTGTCGCTATTGACCTCGGATCGTCCGTGATCACGACGATCGTCGGCGGTCGCAATGAACACGGACATCTCTACATCCTGGGAGTTGGTCAATCGCCATCCGTCGGCATCGAGGCTGGGCAGATCGTCCATGTCTCTCGCGCGGCGGATGCGATCCGCAACTCGCTCGATCAAGCTGAGGCCTCATCGGCGCGACGAATCCTCTCAGTCGGCATCGCCGTGACGGGATCGCACCTGCACAGCACCAACAATCGCGGCGCGGTTGCACTGCCGTCCTTCGGCGATCCCATCCAAGACGACGACCTGATCCGAGCGATCGACTCCGGCCGAGCGGTCACGATCGACGCGACGAACACCCTGCTCCACGCGATCCCGCGATACTACGTCGTCGATTCCGAGCGCCGCTCGTTCGATCCGCGCGGTCAGCACGGACAGCGACTCGATGTCTCAATGCATTTGGTCACCGCCTCGCAGAGCGCGATTCAGAACGCCGCCCACTGCATCCAAAACGCGGGCGTCGACGTCGAGTTGATCGCCGCCAAACCGGTCGTCGCGGCCGAGCGTGCAGTCCGCAACGAGGAAAAGGAGCTCGGCGTGCTCGTCGTCGGACTCGACGCCGGGACCACCACGCTGACCGGGTTCGAGGACGGCGTCATCTCTCATACATCCGCAATCCAGATCGGGACGTCACACATCGTCCGCGACCTCTCGATCGGTCTGCACTGCAGCAACGAAGAGGCGCGCCGCGTCATGCAAACCCATGGCGAGGCCGTCCCGCAGCTCATCCCCAGCGACGCCGGCGACATCGAACTGCGCGGATTCGGCACTGCGACCGGCGTCGCCCAAACGACGCCGCATTCATTCGTCGCCGAGATCATTCACGCTCGCGTCTGCGAGATCATCTCGATGATCACCGCCCAAATCACCAAGCACCAACTCCAGCGCGCCGTCGCGGGAGGAATCGTGCTCACCGGCACGGGGGCGCTCTTAGGCGGGATCGACCTGCTCTTCAGCAAAGCGATGCAGTCGCCAGCCCGACCGGGCGACTCGGGTGAGCTCTTCGGTCTCACCGACAAGTTGACCGGTCCCCAAGCCCTCGGCGCGGTCGGAATGCTCGACTGGATGCTCGACTCCAGCGACATCATGCAGACCAGCCAGAGCACCGGATCGCGGCCAACCGCGGGGAGCGAACGCTCCATGCTTCGCTCGATCACCTCCGGGATCGGGAGCCTCGCGCGCGTCTTCAGTCCGAACTCATAACCCGCAACAAGTTCGTCGTCCGACCTGAGGACGGCGATGTTGGGACCACACTGACCGTCGTCGAATCGACAGACCACGGAGAGGAATCCATAGATGACCAAACGAACACAGCGAATCCGCGATGAGGGCATTCCTCCTATCACTGTGGTCGGTGTCGGCGGAGGCGGATGCAACGCCGTCAACCGAATGATCACCGATGAAATCCGCGGTGTGGAATTTGTCGCGGTCAACACCGACAACCAACAACTCTCGAGCTCCGAGGCGGAGACCATCATCCGCATCGCCGATTCGGAGTCGGGCGGGCTCGGCGTCGGTGGCGACCCCGAGCGCGGCGCCCGCGCAGCCGAGAACAGCCGCGAGGAGATTCGCAACCTGTTCTCCGATGTCGACATGGCGTTCATCACCGCCGGCATGGGTGGCGGCACGGGAACCGGCGCCGCACCGATCGTGGCCGAGTCAGCACGCCAGGCCGGAGCGCTGACGATTGCCGTCGTCACGCGTCCGTTCGAGTTTGAAGGCAACCCGCGCGCCAACGCCGCGCAAGCCGGGATCGACCGACTCAAGGACGTCGCCGACACCGTGATCGTGATTCCGAATCAGCGACTGATCGACGAGAACGACCGCAGCCTCACCGTCACGCAAGCGTTCCATCGCGCCGACGACGTGTTGCGCGAGGCGGTACGTGGCATCTCGGACGTGCTCACCGTGCCCGGCGAAATCAACCTCGACTTCAACGATGTCAAGAAGGTCATGGGCGGCGGCGGACACGCGCTCATGGCTCTTGGACATGGCTCGGGCGATGACCGAGCCCTCGACGCCGTCGAGGAGGCGATTCACTCGCCGCTGCTCGAGGACAGCATCCACGGCGCCACTCGTGTGCTCTACAACATCACCTCCGCCGGTGACCTTGCCATGCTCGAGCTCTCGCATATCGCCGACTTCGTCCGCGAGAAGGTGCATCCCAATGCCGAGATCATCATGGGTACCGTGATCGACGAATCGCTCGACGGCGACATCCACATGACGCTCATCGCGACCGGCTTTGTCGACGAGAGCGCCCGCCCAGCGCCCGCCCAGCCGGCGCCTCAGATGGCCTCGTACGGTGTTCCAGCGCAGAGTGTTCCACCGCAGCCCGCGCCTCAGTACGCCGAGCGCCGGAGTCCCTCTCGACAGGAAGCGCTCGACAGCATCACCTTTGAACCGGTCGAGCCGCCCACCGCCGAGGAGCTGTCCACTCCGTCCTTCCTCCGAAATCGCCAGCAGCAGGAGCCACCCGTGGTGAACACGAACGGCGGAAACTCCGGCAACGGTCACCGTCGCTGGGATCCCCGCTCCGGCCTCGGCCGCGACTAGGCAGAGCCATGACGGTGGAGGGACGATGAGGATCGACGTCATCACGATCTTCCCGCCAATGCTCGCGGGCGCGTTTGAGCACAGCATCATCAAGCGAGCCCGCGAGCGCGACATCGTCGACATTCAGTTGCACGATCTCCGCGACTACACCGAGGATCGGCACCGCACCGTCGATGACTATCCCTACGGAGGCGGCGCCGGGATGGTGATGAAGCCCGAGCCATGGTTTCGCGCAGTCGAGGCGCTTCGAGCCCAAGGCAATCCCGGCCGAGCGATTCTGCTCACACCGCAAGGTCGTCCGCTCAAGCAAGAACTGGCACAGGAACTCGCCTCCGAGGAGCGCCTGATCATCCTCTGTGGGCGCTACGAGGGCGTCGATGAACGGGTGCGTCAGCATCTCGTCGATGACGAAGTCTCGATCGGAGACTATGTACTCTCCGGCGGCGAGCCCGCGGCCGCCGTGTTGGTCGACGCCGTCGTGCGACTACAACCGGGAGCGCTGGGCTCGTCACAGTCCACGGTCGAGGAGTCCTTCGCCGACGGTCTGCTTGAGTATCCCCAGTACACCCGACCGCCAGAGTTCCGCGGCTGGAGCGTCCCCGATGTGCTGCTCAGTGGCGATCACGGTGCGGTCGACCGCTGGCGCCGCGAACAGCAGCTCGAACGCACCCGCGCTCGACGTCCCGACCTACTCAACAACGCGACCGATGTGTCGGAGACAACGACCTAATTCAACGAACACCGTGCTCATCTCGCGTCATCGGCTAGAACGCAACGTACAAACGGTCGTAAGATGAAAGCACTGCCCGCACTCGACCAACCGTGTCTGACCTATCTGTCCGGAGCTGATCATGGACCGCAGCGATCTTCTGACCTATGAGCGCAATCCGGCGATTGAGGAATTTCAGGCCGGAGACACCGTCCGCGTACACGCCGTGATCGTCGAGGGCGACCGCGAGCGCACCCAGGTCTTCGAAGGCGTCGTCATTCGTCGAAAGAAACAGGGGACCTCATCGAACTTCACCGTTCGACGGGTGACCAAGGGCATCGGCGTCGAGCGCACCTTCCTCTATCACTCGCCGAGGATCGAGAAGGTCGAAGTGACCCGCCGAGGCCGAGTCCGACGCTCCCGCCTGTTCTACCTCCGAGATCGAACCGGTCGAGCCGCAAGAATCGCCCAGCGTCCCCGAAACGCCACCCGCAAAGTCCACGCCTACTAACAACCCTTCTGATCCCCTCTCCCTGAGAGATGTCGTCCCGCTCTGATCCCCTCTCCCTGAGGGAGAGGGTTAGGGTGAGGGCCCAGCCTCACTCATCACCATCCGCCGACTCCTTCGCCTCAACGATCGCCGTCAACCCCTCCATCCCGACCACTGTGACCTCTGAGCCTTCTGCGATCTCCACGCTCGCCGCAGCGCGGGCCGACCAGAGCTCAGCGTCGACCACCACAGTCCCGCCCGGCGCGAGCGCACTGTGCGCCAGACCCTCCTTGCCGACGATCTCCCTCGGACCATGGAACGACCACTTTGGTTTTCGCCGATCAACCGCGATCAGCGTGCCCAACCCGAACACGACCACGCCGATCAACCCGGCCCCAACGATCAGCGCCCAGATCGACACACGCTCCGCATCGACCGAGGCGTCGCCGATCAGCAACAGTCCCCCTAGGACCAACGCCACCATGCCGCCGATGCCAAGGAATCCAAACCCGGCCACGAACACCTCGGCGACTAACAGAATGATCGCGATCACCAACAGCGCAATCCCCGCCGGGTTAGTGTCGAGCGGTCCGAGCGCGAAGAATCCGAAGACCAGCATGATCACCCCGAACACGCCAGGTCCGACCAAGCCCGGCGAGAACGCCTCGATGATCAGCAGCAAGCTGCCCAACGACGTGAACAGAAACGCGACGTTCGGATCAGCGATCACATCCAAGATTGACTCGGCGAAGTTGTAGTTCGTCTCCACAATCGGCGCGCCAGCGAGTTCGAGCGTCACCTGTTCACCATTCGGATGCAGTTGAATTGTGCGACCATCGATGCGCTCGAGCAGATCATTGAGATCGGCAGCGACCAAGTCCACCACATTCAGCGCGACCGCTTCGTCGCCGGTGATCGAGACCGAGTCGCGCACCGCCGACTCCGCCCACTCCGCGTTCCTGCCACGATGTTTGGCGATACCGCGGATGTCGGCAGCCGCGTCGTTGGTGATCTTCTCTCGGAGATCGCCGTCGATGTCCTCGCCACCGCCGGCGACGGGATGCGCTGCGCCGATCTGCGTGTTCGGCGCCATCGCCGCGACGTGCCCCGCCATCGTGATGAACGTCCCTGCCGACGCCGCTCGCGCCCCCGCGGGGCTGACGAAGATCACCACAGGAATCTCCGCCGCGAGAATGCGCTGCACCATGTCATCGGTCGAGGTGATCAGCCCGCCGGGTGTGTCCATCATCAGGACCCAGGCAGCGGCATTCTGGCGCTCAGCCCGATCAAGCGCTCGATCGACAAAGTTGGCCGACACCGGACCAATCTCTTGTGCCATCCGCGACACATGTACCGCGCCAGGAGGACTGTCCGATCCGCAACCGGTCAGCAATATCGAGAACAGGCCCATGCCGACCATGACCAGGGCGAGCGCCCGCATCGGCCGCCGAATCAGATGTACGAGTCCGAAACTGAAATTATTCATACATCAAGAATACGCAGGCGGGATACAATCCGATCATGCCGCCTCTGGTTACCCACATGATCGCCGCCGTCCGAGCCGGTGGACATCTTCAGTCCCCCGATCTCTCGTTCGACGTGCGGAACGGCGACTACCTGCTCGGCGCGACCACGCCAGATATCCGCGTGCTCACGCGCTGGGATCGCGAGCGCACGCACTTCTTCGACATCTACAACGACGGACACCAGGATTGCGTCGAGAACTTCTTCAACGCGCACCGGATGTTCAGAGACCCCGCCAACCTCTCGGCCGAAACTCGCGCCTGGGTCGCCGGATACCTGACCCACGTGATCATGGACCAGGAGTACGTCCTCCAGATCTATCGCCCATTCTTCGGCTCGCGATCGCTGCTGGGCGGTAGCTCGCATGCGAATCTGCTCGACCGTGTGCTGCAATACGAGCTCGACCGCCGCGAGCGAGAGTCCAACGAGCAGATGCAACAGATTCGCAGAGCGCTCTTCGGCTCGGCGATCGAGATCGACGCCGGGTTCGTCGACCGTCCCTTGCTCACCCAGTGGCGCGATACCACCGCGGCGATGACTGAGCATCCACCCGATTGGGAACGCTTCTCCTTCATCGCCTCGCGACATCTTCAGCAGGCCGGTATCGAGAGCGAATCAGGACTGCGAGAGTTCATGGAGACGATCCCGCAACTCCTCGACGACACCATGAGCCACGTCGACCAACATGCCCTCGACGGGTTCTTCGAATCCACAACCGAGCGGACCGCCGCAGTGCTCCGAGATTGGCTGGACACCAACTGATGGTCAGCGCCACAACCGTCGACATCCCGATCTGGCAAGGAGCCGAAGAGGCCCGTTCCCAGCTCCAAGCGCGCCGTCGCCCGGACGACGACGAGTTGAGCGAGATCGAACGTCAGATTCTGCGCCGCCTCTTCGATGACGAACCCGAGTTTGAGGAGGCGGTCCGCCGAATCATCGATCGCGTCCGCACCGGCGGCGACGCCGCCGTCCGAGAGATCGCCCGCGCGATCGACGGCGCCGCACCCGACGCACTGATCGTCAGCGCCGACGAGTTCGAAGAGGCACGCCGAGAGGTCGCACCTGAGCTGGTCTCGGCGCTCCAACACGCCGCCGACCGCGTGCGACGCTACCACGAGCTGCAACTCAAGCACGCGGCCAGTTCCTTCTCGAGCGACGGACTCGGACAGCTCGTCCGACCGATCGCCCGCGTCGGGCTCTACGTGCCCGGCACCGCGGCGGTGTATCCGTCGTCCGTGCTGCACACCGCAATTCCTGCGCAGGTCGCGGGAGTGCCAGAAGTGGCGATCGCATCTCCCGCAGTCCCATCCGAGGACGGCTCCGCCAAGGTGCATCCGCTCAAACTCGTCGCGGCCCAGATCGCCGGCGTCGACACCGTCTACAAGGTCGGCGGCGCGCAAGCGATCGCCGCCCTCGCCTATGGCACCGAGTCGATCGGTGCGGTCGATAAGATCTTCGGACCCGGAAACCGTTTCGTCACCGCGGCCAAGCGACGGCTCTACGGCGTCGTCGGCATCGACGCGATCTACGGCCCCACCGAGACGCTGATCATCGCCGACGACACCGCCAATCCCGAACTCGTCGCCGCCGACCTGCTCGCCCAGGCCGAGCACGACTATGTCGCTGCGCCAATCCTGCTCGCCACGAGCGAATCGCTCGCCCAGTCCGTCGCCGAGCAGTTGCTGGAACAGGTCAGTGATCTTCCACGTCGCGAGATCGCGCTCAGCGCGTTCCGCAACAGAGGCGGTCTCGCCTATGTCCCCGACCTCGACGACGCGCTCGCCATCGCGAACGATTACGCGCCCGAGCACCTCGCGCTCGTCGTGCACGATGCAACGCGACGCATCGGCGATGTACGCAACGCGGGCGGACTGTTCGTCGGTGAGGCCTCGCCCGAGGCGCTCGGCGATTACGTCGCCGGACCGTCACACGTGATGCCAACAGGCGGCTCCGCCCGGTTCGCCTCTGCCCTCAATGTTGGCGAGTTCTTGAAGATCACCACCGTCGTGCAGGTCGCCGATGATCTGCTCGATGAAGTCTCCGCCGATGCCGAGTTGATCGCCCACGCCGAACATCTCGACGCCCACGCCCGCTCACTAGAACGTCGACGAGCTGACCGATGAGCCAAACTATGACACGACGCATCCCCACCGTTCGCCCGCACCTCGCGGATTTGCCTGGCTACGCCCCAGTCGTACCGCCCGAACTCCGCGCTTCGCAAGCCGGTCTCGACCCTGCAGACTGTCTCAAGCTGGACGCCAACGAGAATCCGTACGGAATGCTCTCCAACGTCCGCGAGGCGCTGGAACAGGCGGTCCGAGATCCGTCCTTCGGCGCAATCTACCCAGACCCAAACCAGACCGAGCTCCGAAACGCGCTGGCCAGATATCTGCACTTCTACGGGCCCGAGTCGATCATCGCCGGCGCTGGCGCCGACGAACTGCTCGACCTGATCTTCCGCGCGCTGCTCCCTCCCGACGGTGTGGTGATCACCTGTCCACCCTCGTTCGGGATGTACCCGTTTCTCGCCGACGTCAACCAGCTCCAACTCGTCGAAGTCCCGAGGCTGAGTCGATTCCGGATCAGTCGCGCCAAGCTGCTCAAGGCCGCTCAAGCGGCTCCGCCTGGCAGCCTGGTCGTCCTCACCTCCCCGAACAATCCCAGCGGTGACCTCATTCCGTCCTCCTTGCTGCTGCAACTGCTCAAGCAAGACGTCACCGTAATCATCGACGAGGCGTACTACGAGTTCGCCGCTGACTATCGCTCGCCGATCATGCTGCTACCCGAGTTCGGCAACCTGATCGTGGTACGCACATTGAGCAAATGGGCAGGCATCGCTGGGCTCCGATTGGGCTACGCTCTCGCCGATCCCGAGCTCATTGCCGAGCTGATGAAGCTCAAGCAGCCGTACAACATCAACGACGCTGCCCTGGTCGCCGGCTTGGCTGCGCTCAGCCCAGACTCTCGCGCCGCCAGCCACGCACAATTCAGCAAGATCCGCCGCACCCGACGCCACCTCGTGCGCGCCCTCGAGTCGTTCGAGGGCCTGTCGCCGCTCAAGTCGCATGCGAACTTCATTCTGGTCGAGGTCAACGCGTCAATCGGTAGCGGACGCGAGTTCCACGACCGACTCGCCTCGGTCGGCGTCTTCGTCCGCGCCTATGACGACCCGCGCCTGGCAAACCACGTCCGCATCTCGATCCCGCACCACGATCAGCTCGACACCTTGATCGAGCGAATCCGCTCGGTGCTCTAACCCTCTAGCCTGCGCTCCAACCTCAGGAGGCCGACAATGCGACTCTCAGAACCACGACTAGCGCCACTGACAGTGGAAACAGCAGAAGGCGAGTCCAAGGCACAGCTTGAACGCGCCGAGGCTCGCGGCGGACGTGTGCTGAACATTACTCGGACGCTGGCTCATTACCCCGAGCTCTCCTCTGCCTGGGGACGCTTCGCCCGACACGTGCTGGCCGGATCGTCGCTGCCCGAGCGCGAACGCGAGCTGATCATCCTGCGCATGGGCTGGAACTGTCAGTCGGGCTACGAGTTTGGCCAGCACCGACGCATGGGCCAGGAAGCCGGACTGACGCTCGACGAGGTGGAGCGAGTCAAGCAAGGCCCCGATCACGACGCCTGGACCTCGCACGAAGCTGCGCTACTGCAGGCCGCCGACGAATTGCATTCAGACGCTTTCGTCAGCGACGCGACCTGGAACAAGCTGGCCGAGCGCTACGACACGCAGCAGTTGATGGACGTCGTCTTCGCTGCCGGACAGTACAATCTCGTCTCGATGGCGCTCAACACCCTCGGCGTGCAGCTCGAACCGGGCACGCCCGGCCTCGAACTCGACTAGACGAGTCAGGAGCCACCATGCCCGGTCCGCTTGACGGCTTAAGAGTGCTCGACTTCACCTGGGCCCTGGCCGGTCCCTACGGCTCGATGATCCTCACCGACCTCGGCGCCGAGGTCTACAAGGTGGAACACGTCGACACCAACGAACAGCATCGAGGCGCCGGACCATACGTACACGGCGTCTCGACCTACTTCTTCAGTGTCAATCGGGGCAAGAAGTCGGTCACGCTCGACCTCAAGCATCCTGAGGCAGTGCAGATCATCAAGGATCTGATCGACCCTGCATCCGGAGCCATTGATGTCCTGACCGAGAACTTCCGTCCCGGCGCAATGGAACGACTCGGCCTCGGCTACGACGCGCTCTCTGCCATCAATCCGGGACTGATCTACGCCTCAACCTCCGGCTTCGGACACACCGGGCCGTATCAACATCGACCCGCCGTTGACGTGATCGTGCAGGGCATGGGCGGTGTGATGAGCATCACCGGACACCCGGACGGACCGCCTGCGCGACCGGGTTACAGCATCGGCGATATGGCTGGCGGGATGTACACGGCGATCGGGGTGCTCGCCGCCTTGCACGAGCGACACTCGTCAGGCCTCGGACAACACGTCGATGTGGCCATGCTCGACGCACAGGTCGCGCTGCTCGAAAATGCCGTCGTCCGCGCCGCCAACACCGATGAAGTACCGGGCCCAATCGGCACCCGACACCCGCTGGTCACGCCCTTCCAGGCCCTGCCGACCGCCGACGGCTGGATGGTGATCGCCGGCGTCAAGGACTGGCAGCTCTTCTGCGTCAAGATCGAGCGCGACGACCTGCTTCACGACGAGCGCTTCCAGACCAATCCCGATCGCACCGAGCACCACGCCGACCTCGAGCCAATCCTGTTCGAAGCCTTCAAGAAGCGAACCACCGCCGAATGGGAGGCCGAACTCGAAGGCGTCTGCATCGCCGCGCCGATGAACACGATCCCCGAGATCATCAACGACCCACACATCGCCGCCCGAGGCATGATCGCCGAGCTCCCTGTCGCCAAGTCGCAGAAGTCAATCAAAGTCTCCGGTTCCCCCGTCCACCTCTCCCGAACCCCAATCACTCTCAACCGAGGAGCCTCCGCCATCGGAGAGCACACCCGCGAGGCGCTGGAACTGGTCGGTCGAACGCCAGAACAAATCCAGGCGCTCGTCACCGAGGGCGTGGTCTCCGTCGATCTGGAAGGAAGCGAGACATGACCAATCGAGCCGCGTTCGCCGACAAAGTCCGCAACGGCGAGTCAATCCTCGCTCCGGTCGCACTTGATCCGCTCTCCGCTCGACTCGTCGAGTCGCTCGGCTTCGAGGCTGCGTACCTCTCGGGCGGCGGTTTCGGCTTCCAGCTCTCCGTCTCCGAGGCACTGCTCACCATTACAGAGGTCGCCGGCCTCACTCGACAGATCACGGCTCGCTCCGAGATTCCCCTGATCGTTGACGGCGGCGTCGGCTTTGGCGATCCGCTGCACACGTGGCGCGCCGTACGCGAGATTGAGGCGGCGGGCGCCGCCGCAATCGAGATCGAGGACCAGGTCGCGCCCAAGCGCGCGCATCATCACAAGGGCGTCGAGCACCTGGTGCCGATGGAGATGATGGTCGACAAGGTGCGCGAAGCCGTCGATGCGCGGCGCGACGAGGACTTCATCATCATCGCCCGCACCGGTGCCGTCCGGAATGAGTCCTTCGAGCGAGCGCTGGAACGCTGCGCCGCCTATCGAGAGGCAGGCGCCGATGTGCTGATGCCGTTTTCGAGCGATGAAGCTCAGATCGCCGAAGCAGGCAGAGTCCTGGGCGGACCGCTCTCGATGATGGCGCCAGCCGACCGTCTCGATCGAGTGACACTGGCGGGACATGGCTTCAACGTCTTGATCGACCCGTTCACCGGACAGGTCGCGGCCTATGGAGCGATGCGTGATGCCTATCGAAACATCGCATCCAGCGGAGCATCAGGCCGCGAGGTCGATGAGCTGATGTCGCTCTATCGCGAGGTTCAGGGCATGGCCGGAATGGACGATCTCTACGCCATCGAGGAGCGCACGACAGAACGCCCCAGTTAGAGCGCCAGCCCCTGCTTCAACAAACGTCCCTGTTCCGTCATTGCCGCGCTCCGACGCGGCAATCTCGCTGCATCCGGCACTGACGTTTGTGCTCGAATCAGCGAGATACCCGCGACAAGCGCGGGTATGACGGAGTTGCCCGCGCGCACTTGACTATGTTCCGAAGGTCTCTTTCACGCCCAAACAGTTCAATGGGCGGATCAGTCAGTCGTCCAGTGGCGCAGGATTGCTTCGGTTTCCTCGACGTGCGTGGATTCGTCGCGGATGAAGTCTTCCAACGTGATCTTGAGTCCGATGTCGCCGTACTCCTCGGCCTGTCGAGCACGCGTGACGTAGCGGCTGGCCGCATCCCGCTCCATCTCCAGGACGCACTCGAGCATCGCGCGATTGCCCTTGGGCAACGGAATCTCCGCCGGCGTGGTTGTCGGTTCCCCGCCCAGCGTCACGATCTTGTTGGCCAGGTAGGCCGCGTGGATCTGCTCACCGTTGACTTCCGACGAGAAGAAGGTCGCGAGCTGAGGACGATGCGGCCCGTCGACGCGGGCGGCGTATGTGATGTAGGTGATGATCGCCGCCAGCTCGGAAGCCAGGTCCTCGTTCAGTAATCCGATCAGCGTGTCCCGATCCATCTCCGCCTCGCATCCCTGTGTCCGCGCGCTGCCTTGATGATGATGGGCGCAAGAGCGTGGTGCAATCTCCGCCGACACTGGACATCGCCGCATGTGTGCGACAAAGTGGACGCATGCGCAACACAACCGTCACCCGTGAGACCGGCGAAACGTCGATCAGAGTCGAGCTCGATCTTGATGGCTCCGGCAACGCCAACGTGTCAACCGGCGTCGGCATGCTCGATCACATGCTGCATCAGCTCGCCCGACACGGCGGATTCGATCTGACCGTCGAAGCAACCGGCGACCTGCACGTCGACGCACACCACACGACTGAAGACGTTGCAATCGCCCTCGGTCGAGCGCTCAACGACGCGCTCGGCGACCGCGCAGGAATCGCCCGCTTCTCCGACCGCGTCGTCCCGCTGGACGAGTCGCTGATTCAGGTGGCGCTTGACCTCAGCGGCCGACCCTACGCGCAGATCGCGCTGAGCTTCCCCGCGCCGATGATCGGCGACCTGCCCTCATCAATGACCAAGCACATCCTCGAAACGATCGCGTTCGAGGGTCGGTTCGCTCTCCACGTCCGTCAGCTCGCAGGCGAGAACGAGCATCACATCATCGAGGCCACATTCAAGGCCCTCGCTCGCTGTCTCCGAGACGCCGTCCAAATCACAGACAGCGCCGGCGCCCCCAGCACCAAAGGCACGCTCAGTTCATAGCCAAACGCAGCCGACGATCACTCTGAATTTCTCCTTCAGGGAGAAGGAGTTGAATCGACGATTCCCATTCCGGTCCCCTCTCCCTCTGGGAGAAGGCTAGGGCGAGGGGGCTCCCTCGACGACGCTGACCGTATATTCCTCTATCACCGGATTGGCCAGCAGCTGGTCGGACATCTCCTCCGCCAGACGCTGAGCGTCGTCAGCAGACTCGGCCTCCAGCCAGACCTCGATGAACTTGCCGGCGCGCACCGCTCCAACGCTGGCGTAGCCCAGCGAGTGCAGGCCGCCGCGAATTGCGAGCCCCTGCGGGTCGTTGACCGTGCGCTTCAGGGTGACGTGGATTTCGGCCTTGTACTGCATTACCGCTAGCCGGCCGTGATCAGATCGCGACCGGTGACGCGTTCGAACGCGGTTCGATAGCGACTGCGAATCGTCTCCACGACCTCGTCCGGCAGTGGCGGACCCGGCGGCTCTTTGTCCCACCCTGTGCCCGAGAGCCAGTCACGCAACGGCTGCTTGTCATACGACGGCTGCGATTGCCCCGGTTTGTAGATCTTGGCATCCCAGAATCGGGACGAGTCCGGCGTGAGCGCCTCGTCGATTAGGATCACCTCGTCCTCGCCCTGTTCGTTTTGAGTGACACCAAACTCAAACTTCGTGTCGGCGAGGTAGAAGCCCGCCTCCTGCGCTCTGGAAAGCCCGTACGTGTAGAGCGCCATCGAGCGGACCTTGACCGTGTTGGCGATGTCGGCGCCGACGATCCCCACTGCCTGCTCATAGGTGATGTTCTCGTCATGCTCGCCGACCTCGCCCTTAGTCGAGGGCGTGAAGATCGGATTGGGCAATGGCTCGGACTCGGTCAGTCCTGGCGGGAGCGGTATCCCGCAGACGGTCCCGTCGCGCTGATACTCAGCCCAGCCCGAACCGGCGAGGTACCCGCGCACGATCGCCTCCAGCTTGACTGGCGCCGCCTTGGTCACCAGCATCGAGCGGCCGATGTACTCAGGGCCCAGCGACACCGGGATATCTGGGTTATCGGTCGAGTCGATCACGCGAATCATATGGTTCGGCACCACCGTCTCGGTCGCATCGAACCAGAACGCCGACATCTGGGTCAACACGCAACCCTTGTCGGGAATCCCGGTCGGCAAGACCACATCGAACGCCGAAACGCGGTCGGTCGTCACGAGCAGCAGTCGGTCGCCCAAGTCATAGATATCTCGCACCTTGCCCGAGTGTTTCGGTAGGTCGAGGTCGGATTCCATCATCACAGTCATCACAGGCTCCTTCCTCAACAATCCTACGTGAGGATGTGTCAAAACGTACGGTCAGGCAACGCTCAAGTACCGTCATTCCCGCGCACCGCCCCGGGAATCTCGCCCCGTCTCCAACTTGGTTGTGGACCGGCTTTGTCCTCCATCGCCCCCCCCCCCCCCAATCTCTCAGTCCCCGACACCCATTTCCAGTCCCCGACTTGATCGAGGACCCGCTCCCCTCAGGCAATCCACGATTTGCCAATGGCCAGGCGCGAAGCGAGCAGTCCCCCGCATGCGCGGGGGATTTGAGGTACCGGCGGAGGAATTCAGGCTTCAACAGGGACCGGCTCAACAGCCCATCGAGGGATGTTGAGAGGTGTCACACGCGCTACAACCCCAGTCGAGCGAATGACGCGTCCACGTGCTGCGTGAAGTAGCCAGGATCGAACACCGCGTCCATCGCTGATGGATCCAACGCCGCCGCGATCACCGCATCGCCCTCGATCAGATCGCGGAACTGGATGCCCTCGTCCCAGGCCTGCATCGCGTAGGACTGTACCCGCTTGTAGGCGTCGTCCCGACTGACCCCAGCCTCGGTCAGCGCGAGCATCACGCGTTGGCTGTAAATCAGGCCGTATGACGAATCCAGATTCATCTGCATTCGATCCGTATCGATCACGAGACCATCGATGATCCAGGCCATCATGTCGGTGATGTAATCGAGCGCGAAGCACGCGTCGGGAATCGCGATCCGTTCTGCCGAGGTGTGCGAGATATCGCGCTCATGCCAGAGCGCCACATTTTCCAGCGACGTCATCGCATTGGCGCGAATCGTCCGCGCCAATCCGCAGACACGCTCCGCCTTTTCCGGATTGCGCTTATGCGGCATCGCCGATGATCCCGCCTGACCCTCGGCGAACGGCTCGCGCACTTCACGCACTTCAGTGCGTTGGAGGTGACGAATCTCCGTCGCGAATCGCTCAAGCGAGGCCGCGATCACCGCAAGGGTGGATAGGAAGTAGGCATGTCGATCACGCTGCACGACCTGCGTCGAGATCGCCTCGACGCCTAAGCCCAGCTCTCGACAGACCCGCTCCTCGATGTGAGGCGGAACCGTCGCATGTGTCCCGACCGCACCTGAAATCTTGCCCACGGCGACGGAGTCGATCGCATCTGCCAGACGGCGCCGATTGCGACGCGTCTCGTCGACCCAGCTCGCCAGCTTGAGGCCGAAAGTGGTTGGCTCACCGTGGATGCCGTGCGTCCGACCAATGCAGAGCGTGTGCTTGTGCTCGACCGCGCGCTTCGTGATTGCAGTTTCGAGACGTTCGAGGTCGTCCTCGATAATCCGCGCCGCGTCCCGAATCTGCAGCGCCGAGGCGGTGTCCCACACGTCCGACGTCGTCAATCCGTGATGCACCCAGCGAGACTCCGGCCCCAGCGTGTCGCCAACGGAACGCAGAAACGCCAGCGTGTCATGGTGGACCGCCACTTGATAGCGGTCGATATCGGCGACGTTGAAGCCAGCGTTCGCGGCGATCAGTTCGGCGTCGCCGCGAGGCACCACGCCTTCGTCGGCCCATGCGTTGACGACCGCAATCTCCACGTCAAGCCAGCGCTGCCACTTCGCCTCGTCGGTCCAGAGCGCGGCCATCTCCGCGCGTTGATAACGGGGAATCATTAGGGGATGTACTCCTCGCGAGCGGGAGAGAAGATGTCCAACGCGACCGCGTCTTCCAACGCCGTCACCTCGTGCGGCACCTCAGACGGGATGATCCACGAGTCGCCCGCCGACAGCTCCTTCACCTCATCGCCAAGCTCAAACCGGACTCGACCCGCGACGAGATAGCCTATCTGCTCATGTGGATGCGTGTGCATCGGCACGACGCATCCTGCGGCGATGGCGATCTCATGGATCGAGGTGCGCTCGCCAGCATTGAGCGTGCGTCGCGAGACGCCCTCGAACATCTCAATCGGCGGCACGTCGTCATGGATCTGCAAGTTCGGTTGGATAGTGCGAGTCGTCAACGTGATCCCTCCTCAGATCAGTTCGCGCAGGGCGATGTCGGTTCGATAGAACGAGCCCTCGAATGTGATTCTCTTGACGTTGTCATAGGCGATTCCGCGCGCCGCCTCCAGCGTATCGGCGACCGCCGTCACGGCGAGCACGCGTCCACCGGCAGTGACCGTCCGACCATCCTCGTCGACGGCGGTGCCCGCATGAAAGATCTCGACCGAATCATCGACAGCATCGAGTCCAGAGATCGGCTTCCCCGTCTCATACGAGCCCGGGTAGCCACCGCTGACGATCGCCACACTGACCGACGCCATGCCAGAATGGGCGATGGTGTCACGCGGCAAGCGCTCACCTCTCGCCGAGGCGGCGAGGATCGGAAGCAGATCACCGTCAAGCAACGGCAAGACCGCCTGCGTCTCGGGATCGCCAAAGCGAGCATTGAACTCGAGCACATTGAGCGCACCATCGTCGATCATCAGCCCGGCATACAGCAGCCCGCGAAACTCTGAGCCTGTCGATGCCATCTCCTCAACGACCGGCTGGTGAATCGCGCTAAACACATCGGTATCGGAGTCAATGAATCCCGGCGGTGCATAGACGCCCATTCCACCAGTGTTCGGGCCCACATCGCCATCCAGGATTCGCTTGTAATCGCAACTCAGCGGAAGCGGAAGCAGGTCTGTCCCCGACACGATCGCCATCGCCGACGCTTCCATCCCCGACAGTCGATCCTCAATCACAATGCGCTCGCCCGCCGAGCCAAAGGCGCCGCCAAACATCTCGTCAATCGCGCGATGCGCGTCATCGATGTGGTCCGGCACGATCACGCCCTTGCCCGCTGCAAGACCGTCGGCCTTGAGCACTGGTAGGTCGTCTGGGCCGAGAATCTCGAGCCACTTGTGCGCCGCCTGCGCCGACTCGAACAGCTCGCCGCCGGCGTGCGGAACATCAGCGGACTGCATGATCGACTTGGCGTACCACTTCGAAGACTCAATCCGAGCGGCGTCCTGGGTCGGACCAAACACTGCGATTCCGCGTTGGGTCAGCGCATCGACCAGACCAGCCGCTAAGGGCGCCTCCGGGCCCACCACGACGAGGTCGATGCGCCGATCCAGGGCCGCCGCGCAGATGCCGTCGATATCGGAGTCGCGCAGATTCAGGTTCTCGCCGAGTTGCGCCGTTCCCGCATTTCCTGGAGCCGCAAGCACCGCCTCGCAACGCGGAGACTGTGCCAGCTTCCAAGCCAGCGCATGCTCTCGCCCACCACCACCGACAATCAGTACTCTCATATGGCGAGTCTATCTGCGATATTCTGATGGCAGGAGTTGAGTCGTGGTCACAACCCCGCACGAAATCACCGAAGCCCTCGTCGGCATCGGCGTGCCCGAGGGGCGGGCGCGTCGGATCGCCCACGCAGTCGATCGTGCAGAACACGCTGTCAGCAAGCAAGACCTCGACCACGCGGTTGAGGTCCTGCAGGCGGCACTCCAGGTACTCCGCATGGAGATGCAAATGGAGATTGCGCAGATCGATGCCCGATTCGTCGCAATGGAGAGCCTGATCACTGTCATCGAGGGTCGCGTCCTAGGCGTCGAAGATCGTTTGGCTGCAATTGAAGGCCGCGTGACAGCGCTCGAAAAAAGGGTCGCGGCTGTAGAAGTACGTCTTGTCGACGTTGAGAAACGGATGACCGTGATTGAGGCTCGGATGGCACTCTTGGATGCGCGGATGGAGGCTCTCGATGCACGCCTTGCTCTAGTCGAGAACCGGCTGGAACGACTGGAGCAACGCATGGACAACGAGGCCGCACGAAACGAACAGCGACATCGGCAACTGATGCTGACCGTGGTCGGCATCGGCGCGACACTCATGGGTATGGGATTCACCGCACTGCTGCGACTCTTTGGCGTCATCTAGCGACTTCAGCAGCACCGATCTTCGACAAGTCCCCGTCGATCACCACCGGATCCATTGCCAGCATCTCCGACCGATACTGCGACTTGGGGACTTCCTGCATCAGGTAGATCGGGATGTCGAGCACGTGGGCGAAGCCCATCTCGAGAAAACTGTTTCCGCCGATGTAGCTCGCCCGATCTGGCAGGTCTTCGTTCAACACGAGAATCGCGTCCGAGCGCTTGATCTTTTCGTAATGCGTGCGAATCAGATCTTTGTCCCGCTTGAGCTCGGCGCGTTCGAGATCGTTGGCGCGCTCATAGTCAAACTCCCGCGTGTCGACCGGAGTCAGCACCTCATGCCCGGCCGACTCCAACTCTCGACACACTGCCGGCAGACGATGTCGCAGGGACATGCTCATACAGATCGTGATGATCACCGGACGCTCACTCCCATTCAATCGTGCCTGGCGGCTTCGAGGTGATGTCGTACACGACGCGGTTGATCTCTGGAATCTCGTTCACAATTCGATTGGCGATGGTCCCGAGGACGTCGTACGGGATGCGCGCCCAGTCGGCGGTCATGGCGTCGTCGGCGGTGACCGCTCGGATTGCGCAGACCCAACCATACGTCCGAGCATCGCCCTGCACGCCGACCGTGCGAGTGTCGGTCAGGATGGCAAACGATTGCCATAACTCGTCGTACAAGCCAGCACTGCGAATCTCGTTCATCACGATCGAGTCAGCGAGCTGCAGCACCCGCACCTTCTCATGCGTCACCGCGCCGATGATCCGAATCGCCAGTCCCGGACCGGGATACGGCTGTCGACCGACAATCTCCTCGGGCAAACCGAGCTCGCGCCCGACCTCACGCACTTCATCCTTAAACAGGTGGCGTAGCGGCTCAATCAGCTCGAAGCGCAGGTCCTCTGGCAAGCCGCCGACATTGTGGTGCGATTTGATCATCGCGGTCGCTGAGCCGTGGCCCGAGCCGGCGCTCTCGACCACATCGGGATAGGTCGTGCCTTGCACGAGATAGTCCACCCCGCGCTCGTTCTGTGAAATCTCGAGCGCCGCCTCCTCAAACACCGAAATGAAGGTCTCGCCGATGCGCTTGCGCTTAGTCTCCGGGTCGACCACTCCAGCCAGCTCCTCCAAGAATTGGTCTCCCGACCGCGCGACATAAAGCTGCATCCCCATATGCGTCTGGAATGTATCCACGACCTGCTCGGTCTCGCCCAGACGCATGAGCCCGTTGTCGACATAGATGCAGGTCAGCTGATCGCCCACGGCGCGATGAACCAACGCCGCCGCGACCGATGAGTCGACCCCGCCCGAGAGCCCGCAGATCACGCGATCGTCACCGACCTGCCGACGAATCGCGTCCACCGACTCAGTAATGAAATGCGCCGCGTCCCAATCGCCCGAGCAGCCACAGATCTCATGCACGAAGTTGCTCAGCAAATGCAAACCCTGAGGTGTATGCACGACCTCAGGATGAAACTGAATCCCAAACCGATGCTCGTCATCGCCCATCGCCGCGATCGGAATGCTGTCCGTCCCGGCGAGCGCGCGAAACCCGTTGGGCATTCGCTCGACGCGGTCGCCGTGCGACATCCACACCGGCATCGGTCGCGGGAGATGCTCGAGCAGCGGCGACTCATCGCTGGGATAGATGTGCGCTGAGCCGAATTCTCGCTCCCGACCGCTCTCGACCAGGCCGCCGAGCTGGTTGGCCATCGTTTGCATGCCGTAGCAAATGCCGAGCACCGGCAGCCGACCATCCAACGCCCAATCCGGCGCGACTGGCGCGCCATCGTCATGCACGCTCGCCGGTCCGCCGCTGAGAATCACCCCTCGAGGATTGAGCCCGCGAACGCGATCCCACTCGGCATTCGGAGGGACGAGCTCGCAATAGACATTGAGCTCGCGGACACGTCGCGCGATCAGCATCGCCGTCTGCGAACCGAGGTCGACAATGACGATCGACTCGTGCTCGCCCACAGCTGATGACGACCGCTCGGTTCCGCTGTTCACGTCATAATGATACGGCGCGATATGCTGTCGATGTGTCATTCGATGAACTTGTACAAGCAGCTGATCATTTGAGACGCTCGGGTGTCGTCGCCCTACCGACCGATACCCAGTACGCACTCAGCGCCATCGCAACCGACGACCAAGCGGTCGCCGCCGTCTTCCGACTTAAGCGACGCCCAGGCGGCGAGAACCTGCCAGTCTTCCTTCCGCCGACCCGTTGGCGCGAGCATCTCGACCAGATTGCAGCATCCCTCGACCAACGCATGTGGCGATTCGCCGAGGCCGCGTGGCCTGGTGCGCTCACCTTGATCGTGAAGAAGCGTCCCGAGTGGTCCACGGCGGCCGTCGACGGCTCAACCATCGCGCTCCGCATTCCCGATCACCCCGTCGCTGCCGAGCTCCTCGATCTCGTCGACGCCCCGCTCACCGGCACTTCTGCCAACTTGCACGGCGAACCGGCCTCACTGAGCGCCGAGGACGTACGTCGTCAGTTCACTACATTACGTTCGCCTGAACGCCATAGTGAGTTACTGCACATAGTGGAAGAACGAGGCATAATGCCCGCGGGCTCCGCCTCGACTATCTTGGATTGCACAAGCCGAGTCCCACGCGTGCTACGACGTGGACCGATGCTTGAAGCAAGAATCGGAGAACTGCTCATGCGACATTGGGGACTCTCCGACCTGGATTCCGTTTCCTGAACCGGTGAGATTGAGAGATAAGGCAGCGTCTCGTGCACATTGCGATCGGCAGCGACCACGCCGGATTCGACCTCAAGGAACGCCTCCGCGATCGACTCCACAGGCAAGGTCATCAAGTTCGAGATTTCGGCCCCTACTCGTCAGAACCGACTGACTACGCCGATATCGCTGCTCCGCTAGCCGAAGCCGTCGTCGATGGTCAGTGCCAACTGGGGATCGTCGTTTGCTCGAACGGCGTCGGCGTCAGCATCGCGGCCAACAAAGTCCGCGGCGCTCGAGCCGCGCTCTGCACCGACACCTGGTCAGCCCGACGCGCCCGTGAACATACCGACTGCAACGTGCTCGCCCTCGGCTCGTACGTCACCGGACATGCGCTCGCAGGCGAAATCGTCGACACATTTGTCGCAGCCGAGTTCGAAGGCGGACGGCACGTGCGCAGACTCGCGAAGCTCGCCGCCGTTGAAGCCAAACACAGCGAGTCAGCGACTGAACCGACGCAGCAGCACGCCGAGCGTCTGCCCGCGGTCGAGCTGTCGCCCATGGCCTGACCGGTGGCGACTGTAGTTTCGGTTGAACTCGCGCTCATCGCATTCGCCGCGATCATGGAGTGAACTGAGATGGCCAAAGTCTCCATTCGCGACCTCGATATGGCTGGCAAACGCGTCCTCGTCCGCCTGGACCTGAACGTCCCACTCGACGGCGGGCAAGTGCTTGACGACACGCGCGTTCGCGCCGCCGTACCGACCGTCAAGTACGCCCTCGATCACGGAGCCGCCGTGATCGTCTGCTCACATCTGGGACGACCGAAAGGCGAGCGCAATCCTGCTTTTGATCTGACCCCCGTCGCCGTGCGTCTCGCTCGCACACTACGAATGAACGTACGTTTAGCGCCGGACTGCATCGGCGACATCCCCAATCAGATGGCAGCCGAGCTCAATCCCGGTGAAGTGTTAGTCCTCCAAAATCTTCGCTTCCACGAGGAAGAGGAAGAGAACGACGAAGACTTCGCCGCCCAACTCGCTGACCTCGCCGACATCTACGTCAACGACGCCTTCGGCGCAGCGCACCGGGCGCACGCCTCCACCCATGCGCTGGCCCAGATGATGCCCGCCGCCGGCGGACTCCTCTTCGACCGCGAAATCGCGGCCCTGGACCCAATCCGCAACGGCGAAGCGGGCAAGCTCGGATTCATCTGCGGTGGAGCGAAAGTCTCCGACAAACTCGGCTTGCTCGAGCGACTCTCCGAGCTCTCCGACGTGATCGCCGTCGGCGGCGCAATGGCGAATACCTTCCTCCTCGCCCGAGGCTTGCCCACGGGCACATCACTGCTCGAACAAGACATGGTCGAAGCCGCGAACGAGATCACTGCAATCGCCAGTGAGCAGGAGTGCGATCTCCTCATTCCGTCCGACTGCGTGATCGCGCACGGTGCCGACGAACCACCCCGAGCCAAGCCCCTGGTCTTCGCCGAGGAAGAACTGCCCGAAGACTGGAAAATCTTCGACGTCGGCCCTGCCACCGTCGAGGCATTTAGCGAGGCAGTCAAAGAGTGCGACACCGTCGTCTGGAACGGCCCTCTCGGTCTGTTCGAGCGCGAGGCGTTCTCCGGCGGCACCCGAGCCATGGCCGAGGCCCTCGCCAAAATGGAGGACGCCACGACCGTGATCTGCGGCGGCGAGACCGCTGCTGCGGTCGCCCAGTTCCGATTGTCCAACAAGATGTCCCACGTCTCCACCGGAGGCGGAGCGGCGCTGGAGTATCTCCAAGGACTGGACCTGCCCGGCATCGCCGTCCTGCCCGACCGTGAGGTCGAGGACGAGCCCGAAGTCGACCCCGACAGTGACGCCCCAGCGGAGGATGACCAATGACCAGAATCCCAATCGCTGCGGGCAACTGGAAGATGAACGGCACCAACGCTGAGGCACGAGCACTCTGCCGCGGACTGGCTGGTATCGACGCAATCGATGGTGTCGATGTCGTGCTCTCGCCGAGTTTCACCCAACTCCCGCTGGTCTGGGACTTTTGGTGCGGCACCGACGTCCACATCGCCGGCCAAAACATGCACACTCAACCCTCAGGCGCGTTCACGGGCGAGGTCTCGCCTGTCCAGCTCGCCGAGGTCGCCGACTGGGTGATCCTCGGCCATTCCGAGCGTCGACAGTTCTTCTGCGAGGACGATCAGGCGCTGGCGCTCAAACTGCGCGCTGCCGACGAGCACGGCCTCACCCCAATCCTCTGCGTCGGAGAATCCGAGGCAGAGCGCGAGAACAAGCGCACATCAGCGGTGCTCACGCGCCAGGTCTCGGTCGCGTTGGGAGACGATCCAGCTCCAGCAGGATTCGTGATCGCCTATGAGCCCGTCTGGGCAATTGGGACTGGCCAGGCCGCCACACCCGACGAAGCACAGTCGGCCTGTGCCCACATTCGTTCCGTCGCCGCCGACCGACTCGGATCGGACGTCGCCGACGGCATCCGCATCCTCTACGGCGGGTCCGTCAATCCCGGCAACATCGCCGACTTCATGTCCCAGCCCGACGTCGACGGCGCCCTCGTCGGCGGCGCTGCCCTCAACCCCGATGCCTTCCTCGCGATCACCCAAGCCATCGCCGACAGCGGCTGATCAGCCGCGACTCATCGCGGTCGTCGGTCTCACGGCTTCTGGCAAGTCCGATTGGGCCATGCGGATCGCGCGCCGTCTCGACAGTGAGATCGTCTCGATCGACTCCCGCCAAATCTACCGACGCCTCGACATCGGCACGGCCAAACCCACACCATCTATGCGCGCCGAGATCCCACACTGGTGCCTCGACCTCCTCGATCCCACCGAGCGCTGCTCGCTTGGCCCCTATCTCAAGGCCGCCCGTGCCGCAATCGACGACATCCACCGCCGAGGCAAGCGAGCGATCGCGGTCGGCGGCAGCGGACAGTACATGCGAGCGCTGCTCGAGGGCTGGCAGATCCCACCCGTCGCGGAGGATGCGCAGTTCCGAGCGTCCCTGTCGGAGGTGCCCACCGAGACATTGCATCAACGACTGATCGACGTGGATCCGACCGCCGCCGAGCGAATCGGACCGACGAACGCCCGCCGCATCATCCGAGCGCTGGAAGTCCACCGCGCGACCGGCACGCCAATCTCCGAGTGGCAGGCACGCCGTTCACCGCTCTCCCACGTCACGGTCGCGCCCGATCTTGAGCTCGAGACGCTCGACACACGAATCGCGGAGCGCACCCGCACGATGTTCGAGCAAGGCTTGGTCGATGAGGTCCGCGAGCTTCTCGCAGAGGGAATCTACGAGCGTGCGCCCGGATTCGACGCAATCGGCTACCGAGAAGTGCTCGCCCATCTCCGCGGCGAGCTCACGCTTGAGCAAGCCATTGACGCGGTCACGCAAGCCACGCAACGCTTCGCACGCCGACAACGCATGTGGTTTCGACGAGATGATCCCGCAATCTGTTGGTCCACTGATGTACCACTCGACATGCTTGAGTAAGATGCAAACAGCCGCGAACGTGACAGTCGGAGTCGCTGATGTCCCTGAAGACCCAACATGTACCGTTTCTCAAGGTGCAGGGCGCCGGTAACGACTTCCTCCTGATCGACGCGCTCGGCGAACATTCGCACCTGAACGATCTCAACTGGTCCGCGCTCGCCCCACGCATCTGCGACCGACACTTCGGCGTCGGCGCCGACGGCATCCTTATCGCGCAGGACACCGACGTGGCCGCGGCGCGGATGGTGATCGTCAACTCGGACGGCTCCGACGGCGAGATGTGCGGCAACGGATTTCGCTGCTTCACCAAGTACCTCGTCGAACGCGCAGGCATGACGCCAACCAACGGCGCCCTCGCGATCGAAACCGGCGCCGGCGTACTCCAGGCCGACCTCTCGGAGATGACCACCGCAAGCGTCGACCGCGTGCGCGTTGACATGGGTCCCGCCTGGCTCCAGGCCGACGAAATCCCAGTCGTCCACGAGGGCCCCGCGCCAATCCTCCACCACGAAGTCGAGGTAGCCGGTCGGACCTTCGACCTCACCTGCGTCAGCATGGGCAATCCGCATGCCGTGTGGTTCACCACCGACGACGTTGATGACTTCCCGCTCACCGAGATCGGCCCGCTGATCGAGACGCATCCCGACTTCCCCAAGAAAACTAACTTCGAGATCGTCAACGCCCTCGCCCCTGATCATCTTAAGATGCGAGTCTGGGAGCGCGGCGTCGGGATCACCCTCGCGTGCGGCTCTGGTGCGTGCGCTGTGTTGGTGGCCGCCCGACTGCGAGGGCTCGCCGACGAAGCAGCCACCGTCTCCCTCCCCGGCGGCGACCTCGACATCTCCTGGAATGGACTCGCCGATCCCACCGCCTCGGTCTTCATGACCGGACCAGCGACGTTCTCATTCGAAGGCACACTCGACGCCAACTTGCTGGCCATTCCTGAAGTCAGCCCAGCCTAACCACCGCACCGACACCGAATCACTCACGAGCGAACGGACGATCCATGGTCACACCTGATTACACGAGGCACGCGCAAGACGTCGCCCCTGGCCTCGTGCGAGAGTTGCACGAAACTCTCGCCACCAAACCCCTGTCGTATCGAAATCAACCCAACGCCGACTTCGACCAACTCGTCCGCCTGCCGAGGATGCTCTCCACGCAGTGCGACGACGGCTACGTAATCGGCGTCCCCTACGGACGCCACCTGCGCGTGTTCTATGAGTTCGACACCATCAACCACATCCGCATGCACTTGACGAACCTGCTCAACGAAATGGGCGAGCTCGCCAACGAGCACTCGGACTCCGAGCTCATGGTGATCGATTACACCGACTTCCCTCATCGTCACTATGTCGAGCCGATGCTGATCGGCGCCGGTTTCGTCTCGCCGTCCGAGGTCTCAATCATGCGCTGTCGCGACGTCCGCGACCAGGCACTACCAGAGATCGCGCCCGGCATTCACGTCCGCGACGCCTCCGAGGCCGACAGCGACGCAATCGTCGAGATCGAGCAGCAAGCCGCGGGAGACGGCGCCCACGCACCGCCCCTGGCAACGCAGTTCTTCGCCGATTCCGAGTGGATCGGCATCGCCGAGCGAGACGGCTCACCCGCCGGCTACATCCAGGTCGCTCCCGCCGAGAAGCGCGGAATCATCGCCGAGGAACTCATCGTCCACCCCGATCAGGACTTCTCCGAAGTCTCGAGCGCGCTCCTCGCAGCGGCAATGCAGCGCGGCGCCGAGGCCAATCGCCGAGCGCTGACCCTGCGCGTCGCCGGAGACAGCGTCGGCGACCCGTTGCTCAAGAAGTTCAACTTCCGACACATCACCAACGAGCTCACCTACCAACGACCGGCCGACCCGGCCGAAGTCCAACGCATCCGAGACGACAAAGTCACCACCTTCGTTAAGGTCGGAAAGATCTGGGGGCGCTTCTAATGCCGTTCAAGCAGGCTCAGCGAGTACAGAATCTCCCTCCATACCTCTTCGTTGAAATCTCGCGCAAAATCGCCGAGCAGCGGGAGAAGGGTGTCCGCGTGATCTCGTTCGGGATCGGCGATCCCGACCTCCCGACCCATCCACACATTCTCGAAGCGTTGCACGAGCACGCCGACGTGCCCGCCAACCACCGCTATCCCGAGACCGAAGGACTGCCCGAGCTGCGCGAGTGCATCGCCGGCTGGATGTCCCGACGCTTTGAAGTGACGCTCGACCCCGCAACCGAGATCGTCCCGCTGATCGGCGCCAAAGAAGGCATCGCCAACTCCGCGCTCTGTTTCATCGATCCCGGCGATATCGCCCTCATCCCAGACCCGGCCTATCCCGTCTACGCGATCGGGACAATGTTCGCGGGCGGTACGTCGTATGAGATGCCGCTGACCGAGGAACACGGATTCCTCCCCGACCTCGACGCCATCCCAGCCGATGTCCGAGAGCAAGCCCGCGTCCTGTGGATCAACTACCCCAACAACCCGACCGGCGCCCTCGCCGACATCGACTTCTTCGAGCGCGCCGCACAGTTCGGCCTCGACAACGACATCGCCGTGCTCCACGACAACGCCTACTGCGACGTCGCCTTTGACGGCTACGACGCACCCGCTTACCTCCAGGCCCCCTCAGGCAAGGCCGCCGGGATGGAGTACTTCTCGCTCTCAAAGACATTCAACATGACCGGCTGGCGACTCGGCTGGGCTTGCGGCAACGCCGAGCTCGTCGATCCGCTCCTGCGCGTCAAGTCAAACATCGACTCCGGCATTCCTCAGGCGATTCAGCAGATGGCGATCGCCGCGCTCGACGGCGACCAGTTGGTAATCGAGGCCAACAACGCGATCATCCAGCAACGACGCGACAAGGTCGTGACCGCGCTCCGCTCGATCGGCCTGGAAGTGACGAACCCCAAAGCCAGCCTCTACATCTGGGCCAAAATCCCCGAGGGCGACACGAGTGCCGACTTCGCCGCCCGACTGATCGAGGAACAAGGCGTCGTCGTCACCCCAGGCAATGGCTACGGACCCGCCGGCGAGGGCTACATCCGACTCTCACTCACCCTGCCCGACGAGCAGGTCGACGAAGGCGTCGAGCGGATCGCCGCGTTCACTTCGCGCTAAACTCGTACCAAACCCGAAACACACCATCGAGAGAAACGTCCCGACATGTTCCAGTAGGTCTCGTCTGTTCGTCAGTGCATCAGTACCCCAATAGACTGAATCGCGTCGAGCGACCTACGTCGCGCCACACCAAGCGCGACCAACGTCGCGAAGGCGTAGCGACGGAGACCACCATTCCACGCATACGGAACAGAAACCCAGGCGGCGGACGCCGCAAGCACCATCCGACTCAGCCTCCATTCGAGCGCGCCATCCTCGTCGGCGTTGATTCCCGACGCTCATCACACTGGAGCATCGACGCCTCGCTCGAGGAACTCGCCCAGCTCGCCTTCACCGCCGGCGCGATGCCGCTCGCCAGAGTCAAGCAACGCCTGCGCCATCCCGATCCCGGCTCCTACGTCGGCAAAGGCAAGCTGGAAGAGATCGCCAGCCTGCGCGACGAAATCGCGGCCACCATCGCCATCTTCGATGACGAACTCACGCCTGCCCAACAACGCACGCTCGAGCGACGACTCGAGCTTAAAATCATCGACCGCACAGCCCTCATCCTCGACATCTTCGCTCAGCGCGCTCGAACCCGCGAGGGTGTCGTCCAAGTCGCCCTCGCCCAGCACGAGTACCTCCTCCCGCGCCTCACAGGACAGTGGGAACACCTCGAGCGGATGGAAGGCGCGATCGGATCACGAGGTCCTGGCGAAACCCAGCTCGAAACCGACCGTCGCCTGATCCGCAATCAGATCAAGCGACTCAAGCAGGACCTCGAACGCGTCCGCACCCACCGACAACAGCATCGACAGCGTCGCGACCGAGCCGGAGTTCCGCTGGTCGCCCTCGTCGGATACACCAACGCCGGCAAGTCGACGCTGATGAACAGCCTGACCAACGCCAAAGTCCGCGCTCGCGACCGTCTCTTCGAGACGCTCGACCCAACCACTCGACGCTGGCGACTCTCGGAGGATCACACCGTTCTCCTCTCCGACACCGTCGGGTTCATCCAGAAACTGCCCACCCAGCTCGTCGCCGCATTCCGCGCCACCCTCGAAGAGCTCGAGGAAGCCGACCTGCTCCTGCACGTCGTCGACGGCACCTCGCCCGACCTGATCGAGCAATGCCGCAGCGTCCAGCGAACCCTAAGCGACCTCGGTGTCGATCAGCGACCAACCCTGACCGTCATCAACAAGACCGACGCGCTCGAAGACCCGTTGCAAGACATCCTCGACACGATGGACGAAGAGTTTGGGATCCGTCCCATCGCCGTATCGGCGCAGGAACGCACCAATCTCGACGAGCTCAAGCTCGCCATCGAGCACGCCATTCCAACCATGGAAGGCATCCACATCGTCCAACGCCGAACCGGTCACGCCGAAGCCGCCAGCTGATACCCCTCCCAATCCCCGCCCCCGAGGAGGCCTTTGATTAATTTGCTCCCCCTCGCAGGGGAAGATGTCGCGGAGCGACTGAGGGGGTCCTGCTGGCGCAGGTACCAGATAGCGCTTGGCGGAGCAGGACCATCTCCGCCTTCGGCACCGCCCCCTGCAGGGGGAGGAAAGAGACTATGCAAAGGTCTCCTTTACGCGGGGACCCGCCCTGTCCCTCGCTTGCCCTCAGTGGGGCAGAGCTGTGCGGAGAAAGAACGGGTCTCCGCGTAAGGGACGCCTTTGCATACTCCACCAACTCCGCCATTCCTGCGGCGGAGCACGGGAATGACGAATGTTCAAAGGCCTCCGTAGAGCGGGGACTGGAGTCAGTTGTATCAGCGATCAATGGCGCCGACTATCATGCTCCCCATGACCACACAGACCGCCTCCGGACCACTCGCCCCCTTCCGCGTCATCGACCTCACCAACGAGCTCGGACAACTCGCCGGGCGCATGCTCGGTGACCTCGGCGCTGAAGTGATCAAGCTCGAACAGCCCGGCGGCGACGCCTCACGATTCATCGGACCATTCCGCGGCGACGTCGTCGACCCCGAGTTCTCGCTCCACTGGTGGACGTTCAACACCAACAAGTTCGGCGCAACGCTCGATCTCACAACCTCGCGAGGACAACGGCTGTTCACTCAGCTGCTCGAGCACGCTGACTTCCTCATCGAGACGTGCCCGCCCGACACCGCCTCAGCGCTCGGTCTCGGCGTCGAGACAGTCCGTTCGCAGCATCCCCGTCTCGTCCACACCTCAATCACCCCGTTCGGCCGAGAAGGTCCATACGCCAACTGGAAAGCAACCGACCTCGTCGGCACGGCGATGGGCGGACTCTCCTCCCTCTGCGGCGCGCCCGGACGCCCGCCGATTCGTCCCACCGCGTCACAAGGCTTTGCGCAAGCGTCGGCGCAGGCGGTGGTCGGCACGTTGATCGCCCACTATCAACGCACGAAATCCGGCCGCGGACAACACGTCGACCAGTCCATGCAGGAGGCCGTCACCTTCACCCACGACAATGCCTCCCCGACTTGGGACATCCGAGGGCTCAACAACGGTCGACCTGGCAACGGGCGCGAAATCGGCGGGTACAAGTCGGGACAATACGTCTACGAAGCGTCCGACGGATACGTCGCCTGCCTCTCCTATGGCGGACTCTTCGGACTCACCGCACGCCAAACAATCGAGTGGCTGGACCACCACGGCATGGCCGGCGACCTCACCTCCGACGAGTGGCTCGCCAAGCTCGACGCCACCCAAGGCATTCTCGCGCCGCCCACAGGCGACGACGCCGACTACCTCAACCAAATCCTGATCGACTTCTGCAAGAAGTTCACCCGAGCCCAACTCGTCGGCGAAGCCCAGCAAATCCGAAACGGCTGGGGAATCACAAACACACCGAAAGACTTGCTCGAGAACGAACACCTCACCGAACGCGACTATTGGACCGAGGTCGAGCACGAAGGCGCCCACGTCACCTATCCCGGACCATGGGCCAAACTCAGCAAAACCCCAATCACCATCCGCCACCGAGCCCCCCGCATCGGAGAGCACAACCTCTACGTCTACGGAAACCTCCTCGGCCTCTCAGACGACGAGATTCTAGAACTCTCTAGAGAAGGGACGATCTAGGTGGCGAGCGCAGTAGGGTCTCCACTGGCGGACAGAGAAGCTACGGTGAACACAGCAGCCATGGTCAAGAACGGGAAAACGATGGGCGCGATCCTGACAAGCGTGGTCGTCAGCAACCCAGCCGATCCTTCGCGAAACTGGCAAGGTGAGTTCCTGGTGGACTCAGGAGCAATCGACACCGTGGTGCCGGCGAAGGAATTGCGGGAGATCGGCATTCCCATCGTGGAGGAGCGGCAGTACACGCTCGCCGATGGCCAGGTCATCGAACTTGGCGTCGGCGTCGCCCAGATTGGGCTGATGGGAGGCATTGCAGGCGTAACGGTCGTCTTCGCTGACGATGGCGTCCGACCATTGCTCGGCGCGACGGCGACGGAGTCTCTCGGCATCGAGATCGATATGCGCGACGAGACGCTACGCCGCCTGCCCGCAGTCCAGCTTTGATAGAACCCGCATCGTTCACGCGACCGCAGGAGACAACCCTATGCCCACCACCGACACCGTCTTTGAAGGCATCCGCGTCGCCGACTTTGCTTGGGTCGGCGTGGGACCGCTGGTCTCCAAGTACCTCGCCGACCACGGGGCTGAAGTGATCCGCATTGAGTCCTCAGTCCGCCCCGAACCGCTCCGCCGCGCCCCGCCATTTGTCAACGACACCCCAGGACTCGATAACAGCGGCTACTACGCCGACTTCAACTCATCCAAGAAGTGCATCTCGCTCAACCTGCAACACCCCGACGGCGTCAAGATCGCCAAGCGGATCGTTGAGCACTGTGACATCGTCACCGAGTCGTTCACCCCAAAGGCAATGCGCGCCTGGGGCATGACCTACGACGACCTCTGCGAGGTCCGTCCCGACCTGATCATGATCTCGATGCCGATGTATGGACTCACCGGTCCATGGTCGATGTGGCAAGGCTACGGACACGTCCTCCAGGCAGCGGCCGGCATCTCACACATGACCGCATACCCCGGCGAGGAACCGATCGGCACGGGCGTTGCCTACACCGACTTCCTCGTGCCGCACTTCGCCGCCTCGGCGCTGCTTGCCGCGCTCGATCATCGCCAGCGCACCGGCGAGGGACAGAACATCGATTTCGGCCAGATGGAGGCCGCAATCCACGCCACCGAGACTATGGTGCTCGACTACACCGTCAACGGTCGCGAGCAGCAAGCGCTCGGCGCCGGCCATCCCGACCACACGCCATACGCCACCTACCAATGCGCGCCGCGAGGCGACGATGACGACCGCTGGATCGCGATCACCGTCACCAACGACACCGAGCTTCGCGCCCTCGCCGACGTCGCAGGTCAACCATCGTGGACAACTATGTCCGCCGACGCGCTCGACGACGAAATCGCCGCATGGACGCGGTCGCAGCAAGCCGAAGACCTCATGCACCGACTCCAAAGCGCAGGCGTCCCCGCGGGAGTGGTGCAAACGCCGGAAGACCTCCGCAACGACCCACAACTCGCGCACCGAGGTCACTATTGGATGCTCGACCATCCCACCATGGGTCACCGAGCCTACGACGGCCCCTCCTTCCGACTCTCCGAGACCCCCGCAGAGCTCACCAAAGCGGCACCTCTGCTCGGAGAGGACAACGAGAAGGTCTACAAGGAAATCATCGGAATGTCCGACGAAGAATACGTCAACCACCTCATCACCGGAGCCTTCGACTAACACCCAGTCAACCCCATCCCCACCACCTCCGTCAAACCGAAGATGTATCCCGACCCCGCCACCCTCAACTGACTGAAGGTATATCCCGACTCCACCTCCTTCGACTGATTGGAGGTTCGTTCCGTCCCCGCCCCCGAGCGGGGACCCGTTCCCCCTCTCCCCGCCACCTTCAACTGACCGAAGGCGTATCCCATCGCCGCCACCCTCAATTGACCGAAGGTACATCCCGACTCCACCTCCCCCGACTGACTGGAGGTATGTCCCGTCCTCGCCCCCGAGCGGGGACCCGTTCCCCCTCTCTGCCACGTCCAACTGACCGAAGGCGTATCCCCCTCCCCGCCACCCTCGACTGACTGAAGGTATATCCCGACTCCACCTCCCTCGACTGACTGGAGGTTCGTTCCGTCCCCGCCCCCGAGCGGGGACCCGTTCCCCCTCTCTGCCACCTCCGCATAACCGAAGATGTATCCCGACCCCGCCACCTTCGACTGATTGGAGGTATGTTCCGTCCCCGCCCCCGAGCGGGGACCCGTTCCCCCTCCCCGTCGTGCCCGTGTCAATCAATTGCGACTCCGTCACTAAGCGCGGAAATGAGTGAGAAAGCGCCGAAGAGAGCGATACTGCCAACTAATGCCAACCGTCGACACCTACAACGCGACCCAAATCCTCACACCGGGCACCGGCTACCTCAGCGAATACGACTATTCGCTCAACCCATACGTCGGCTGCGCATTCGGTTGCTCCTACTGTTACGCAGCCTTCTTCGCCCCTCCCGACCTCCAGCAATCCTGGGGCGACTGGGTCCGAGTCAAACAGAACGCCACACTCAAACTCTCCCGAGTCCGACGCCCACTCGCCAACAGAACCATCTACCTCAGCAGCGCCACCGACCCGTACCAGCCGATCGAGCGCCCACTAAAGTTGACCCGCTCGTTGCTGCCAATCCTCGCCGAGCGAGGCGCTCGCCTCGTCGTCCAGACGCGCAGCCCACTGGTCACGCGCGACATCGATCTCCTCAGCCAGTTCAATGAAGTCTGCGTCAACCTCAGCATCACCACCGACTCAGAAGTCGTCCGCCGAGCGTTCGAGCCTCGCAACCCACCGATCCCTCACCGTCTCCGCGCGGCCAAGCAACTTGCCGACGCCGGCATCCCAGTCGCAATCACCATGACACCGCTGCTCCCGCTGGAGGACGCAAACCGGTTCGCCGCCGACGTCGCATCGACGGGTGCGCACCGATTCGCCGTCGAGGAATTCACCGAGTCTGCTGGCCACTTCCGGGCAGGCACCGGCGAGCAAGCGCACCACGTCGCGGAGCGCCTCGGCTGGAACGCCGATTCATATCGCGAAGCCCGCGACATCCTCGTCAATGCGATCTCGCCCCACATTCGCGAAGGCGCCGACGGATTCAGCCCTGACTATCTGCTGAGCAGTCCCGCGCCACCCTCACGATTGCATCTGCCACCGCATCCGGCCGACGCATCGGGATGAAGTGGTCCGAGTCCCCGACGACCTCCTCGAAGGCATTGGGGAACACGTCCGCGGCGTGCTGTCCCGTCGGCGAGCCGTGACCCTCCGTCTCGCCCGCGCGAAGAATGAGCGTCGGCTGATGCACACGCGCCATCTCCGGCCACGGATCGACCGTCGGCGCATACTCAAAGCACCACGCTTCAACCTCGGGATCACAAGCAAGCTCCCACTTGCCCAGCGTGCCCGACGGCTTCAGCCCATAGCGGACATAACGCTCGACCGCCGCGCGAGGCCAATGCGTGAATGCGCCGCGACCGCTGAGCGACTCCGCCATCTCCTGCGGACCGCCCCAAATCCGACGTCGCTTGCGCGCCGCCACCGCCAACCCGCCCGGTGGCATTGGCGGCATCGGACCGTTCGGATTGACCAACACCGGATCGACCAACGCGAGCGATTCGATTCGCTCTCCCGTCGCTGCCGCGATCGTGCAGACGCAGCCGCCCATCGAGTGTCCCGCGGCGACCACATCAGATATCTCACGCTGCGAGAGCCACTCGTTCAGGTCGGCCGCCATCTCACGCCAATCGGCGCCCAACTTCTCAGTCGGCGCTTGCGACGCCCCATGTCCACGCATGTCAAGCGCAAACACGCGCCAGTCCTCGGGCAACAGCCGCACGACGTCGTCCCACGTTCGCGAGTGAAATCCCGTCGCATGAATCAGTACCGCGGTCCGCGATGGCTCCGTCGTCGTCGCAGCCCACTCCCAGACACGCAGCGCATAGCCGCGCACTAGCGATGTTGAAGCCGTCGGTTGGGGACGCATCGGACCTGCCACGCTACGTTCGCCGTCGAATCGAGCCACGACCGTCGCCAAACGGATCGTCGCGCCACTCGAGCGCCACCTTCAGACCCTTCTCCCGCGAAATCGTCGAGAACTCGCCAATCGACGGCGCCTCATGCCAGATCGCGTCGAACTCTGCGCCCTCGGCGGCCGCCGTGCGGAGTCCCATAATCTCAAACCACCGATTGGCCGAGTGCTTGTGCACCGTCAGCCCATCGAGCGGCACATTCGCGATCCGCTGACAGTAGGCCATCGTCTCTTCGTCCAGTCGATCCTCTGGATACGCCCGATTGATCATCCCGATTCGTTCAGCCTCAAGCCCGTCGACCGTGTCGCCGCTGAACAGCAGCTCCTTCGTCTTGAGCAGGCCAATCTTGATCGGCCACATGCCCAGCGTGGGCGGAATTCCCAATGCTCGACCAGCCGGATGCCCAAACCGCGCCGTCTCGGTCGCAAAGATAAGGTCGCACGCGCCGATCATCTCGCCGCCACCAGCCAGGCACCAACCGTGTACCTGCGCAACAATCGGCTTGCGATACGACCACATCCACAGCCAGCGCTCGACCGACGTGCGCAGCCCCTCGCGGTCGAGCGCGATGCGCGACTCGCCCAGCTCCCACGCCTGATCGCCGGACCGTTGATTCGGCCGCCAAGACAGCGCCCCACGCTCGGGCGAGAGGTCGTATCCAGCACAGAACGCTCGGCCCGCGCCCTTGAGCCGGATCACGCGGACATCATCCCCCGGATTCAACTCGCGCAGCGCCGACTCCAAGTCATCGCGCAGCCCGCCCGAGATCGCATTCAGCTTCTCGGGACGATTCAACGTGATCGTCGCCACCGGCCCGTCGATCTCGACGAGGACATTCTCATAGTTGGTCATCGATTCGTTCCTCACAAGCAGTACAATCAGTCAATCAAATGGTACCTGTCCCACCCCGCACTGACCGTCTCAGCACCCCTACCGACGCAATGCTCCGCGACCATCGCCAAACGGATCGTCCCGCCACTCGAGCGCTGCCTTGAGACCCTTGGAACGCGAAATCTTGCCAAACTCAGCGATCGTCGGCGCCTCAGCGAAAATCGCATTGAACTCAGCCCCTTCAATCGCCGACATCCGTACACCCATCAGCTCCGCCCACCGATGCACCGAGTGCTTGTGCACTGTCAGACCGTCCAGAGGAACCTGAGCGATCCGCTGGCAGTACGCCATTGTCTCCGCGTCGAGCTCATCCTCCCCATAGACCCGATTGACCATCCCAATCCGCTCGGCCTCCACACCGTCGATCGTGTCACCGCTAAACAGCATCTCTTTCGCCTTCAGCATCCCAATCTTCACCGGCCACATGCCAAGCGTCGGCGGCTGACCCAAGGCCCGCCCCGCGGGATGTCCAAACCGCGCCGACTCCGACGCAAAGATCATGTCGCACGAGCCCACGAGGTCGTTGCCGCCGGCCAGACACCACCCGTGTACCTGCGCAATGATCGGCTTCCGATACGACCAAATCCACAGCCAGCGCTCAATCGAGTCGCGCAAATGCTCGCGATTCATCGCCACCATCGACTCGCCCAACTCCCACGCCAGATCGCCACTCCGCCGACTCGGGACAAACTGGAAGTCGTTGTCGTCAGGGGTGATGTCGTAGCCAGCGCAAAACGCGCGTCCAGCCCCTCTAATCCGAATCACCCGCACCGAGTCGCCAGGATTAAGCTCCGCCAACGCAGAATGAAGGTCGCGACGAAGCCCCTCCGACAAGGCATTCAACTTCTCCGGCCGATTCAACGTAATCGTCGCAACCGGCCCCTCAACATCAACCAGAACGTTCTCAAACTCGGCCATCTGCGATCCTGTTCACGCTGCGTGTTTGAACTCTGCTCATTGCGCGATCCACGTGGTGCTCGTTCGCGAGCCTTTCGGTCGGCACGCGTCCGCGCTTCCTGCTCCCGCTCCTCTTCCAGTCGCCGTTCTTCGACCTGGCGCTGCCTCGCCGCCTCCGCTCTGTTGCGCTGTTGCCGCTCACGAGCGGCTCGCATTGCCTCGTCGCGATTACGCTCAGACGCTTGGTGCCGCCTCCTCGCCTCCGCTGCCTCCTGTTCTCGTTGCTCCCGAGCGGCTCGAGCCCGCTCTTCCTCTTCCCGCTGCGACTGCTGCCGTTGCTCTTCTCGACGTTCCGCCTCGAACGCCGCTCGCCGACGCGCCTCCTCCTCGTGGAACCCATCGTTCTTGTACTGCGCGTTCCGAGCCTGACCATTCACCGCCGTGCCTCGTCGGGACCTCTCGCGCGCATCTGCTTCACGATGACGTCGGAACGCACGAATGATGTTCTCGCGTTTGTCCTCGCTAACCGGCTTTGCCGGCCGATACAACGGCGCGTCCTCGGCGCTCGACTCTGCCTTGCCCACCTGATCGAGCAACAGATCGCGTGCTTGTTGCAGGCGGACGAACTGCTCATTCGCATCAGACGCAGGATTGACATCCGGATGCAGTTCCTTCGATCGCCGGCGAAACGCCCGATTGATCTCGTCCTCGGACGCGCTGACTTCTACCTGCAACAGCGCCCGACACTCCAACAGCTCTAGCATCACTTACCACCTCGCTGGTGCCTCATTATCACTGCTGATACCACCTCGCCGACTCCGACCTCCAGCAGCCGACGCATCTCGCGATCCCTTGCGCAGAAGAAACTCGATGTACTCGTCCAAATGCATACGACAGAATCGACGCGGACCCAGCTGGGTCGGCAGCGGCGCGGCGAGCTCCGTCTCGCGACAGCCCTTCCAGGCACACATCTCCGGCTCGTCTTCCATCGGTTTCGCGCGCTTCGGTCGCGTTCGCGACTCACGCTGCGCTCGTTCGCGAGCCTCTCGCTCCGCACGCTCCCGCGCTTCCCGCTCCCTCTGCTCGCGCTCCCGAGCCTCACGCTCGGCACGCACCTGAGCTTTCTGCTCACGCTGCGCTCGTTCGCGAGCCTCTCGCTCCGCCCGCTCCCGCGCTTCCCGCTCCCTCTGCTCGCGCTCCCGAGCCTCACGCTCGGCACGCACCTGAGCCTTCTGCTCACGCTGCGCTCGTTCGCGAGTCGCATACTCGGCACGCTCCTGTGCTTCCCGCTCGGATTGCCCGCGCTCCTTGTCTCTTCGCAGCTTTGTTTCCCGCCTCCTCCTATGCACCGTCTTCATAAACTGCTCCCAAGTTGTCGTCTTCGCTCTACCAAGTCTTTCGCGATTACGCCTTGCACCTTCGAGGTGGGCCTTCTCGTCGTACTGATCGGCCTCTAACGCCGCTCTTCGACGCGCCAGCTCTTCCAGAAACTCGTCGTTCTTGCGCTGCGTTCTCTGAGCCTGACCCTTCGCCCCTGAGCGTCGTCGCGACCTCTGTGGACCCTCCGCCTCACGCCGCGTCTCCTGCTGTTGCTCCTCGCGCTTGTCCTCGCTGACCGGCTTCGCGGGCCGATAACGCGGCACTTCCTCGGCGCTAGGCTCTGCCTTGCCCACTTGATCGAGCAACAGATCGCGTGCCTGTTGCAGGCGGACGAACTGCTCAGTCGCATCAGGCGCTTGATTCACATCCGGATGCACTTCCTTCGATCGCCGGCGAAACGCCCGATTGATCTCGTCCTCGGACGCGCTGACTTCTACCTGCAACAGCGCCCGACACTCTGAAAGCTTCAGCATGACCCATCACCTCGCTGGTGCCTCATTGTCACTGCTGATAACATCTCGCCGACTCGGACTCCCCGCAGTCGATGCACCGAGCGATACCCTGCTCTGACGACGCTCGATGTACTCGTCATAATGCACCTGACAGTATCGACGCAGGCCCACCACGGTCCGTAGCGGCGCGGCGATCTCGGTCTCGCCACAGTCCTTCGAGGCACTCGTCGCCGGAGCGTCTTCCATCGGTTTCGCGCGCGTCGCTCGCGACTATCGCTTTGCGCGCTTCGCTTTCCTTCTCGCTCGCAACTGCTGCTGCTCTCTCTCTATCGCCTTCAACTCCTTTTGCCCTCGCTGGGCTCCTTCGCGAGCTGCTCGCTCGATACGCTCCTGCGCTTCCCGCTGCCGCTGCTCGCGCTCCTTCTTCTGTTGCGCTTCTGCGACTCGTCGCTGTTTCTCAGCCGCAGCCGCTTCCCGCTCTCGCTGCTCGCGCTCCTTCTTCTGTTGCGCTTCTGCGACTCGTCGCTGTTTCTCAGCCGCAGCCGCTTCCCGCTCTCGCTGCTCGTGCTCCTTCTTCTGTTGCAGTTCTGTAACTCGACGCTGTTCCTCAGGCGCCGCAGCTTCCCGCTTTCGCCTCTCACGATCCGCTCGCGCCTGAACCACCTGCCGTTGCTCTTGTCGACGCTGGGGGATCCAACTCCAACCTTGTTTGGCGGTTCTGCCTGGAGATTTGAGGGGATCGCTGTGCTCATAACCTTTCCGCGAGCGCTCCAAGGCCATCTGCCAGTCACGTTCTTCCCGAGCTTTTTCCTCTGGATCTCTCACGAGCAACCTCCCAGCAGGTCGTGTACTAAAGAAAACAGCAGACCGATAGTAGTGGAAACGCTTGATTGCCGTCTTGGTCCTGCCAAGTCCTCAACCCCCCGCTCGCCGACTCCGACCTCCAGCAGCCGATGCATCTCGCGAATCCTTGCGCCGACGAAACTCGATGTACTCGTCGTAATGCGCCCGACAGAATCGACGCAGGCCTAGCGCGGTCGGCAGCGGCGCGGCGAGCTCGGTCTCCCGACAGCCCTTCCAGGCACACGTCTCCGGCGCGTCTTGCATCGGTTTCGCTCGCGTCGCTCGCTCTCGCGACTCCCGCTGCGCTCGTTCGCGAGCCTCTCGCTCGACACGCTCCAGTGCTTCCTGCTCCCGCTGCTCGCGCTCCCGCTTCTTTTGCAGTTCTGCAGCTCGACGCTCATTCTCCGCCTCCGCCGCCTCCCGCTCTCGCTGCTCCCGAGCGGCTCTCGCCCGCTCCTCCTCACGCCGCGACTCCTGCTGCTGCTCTTCTCGACTTCTCGCCTCGAACGCCGCTCTTCGACGCGCCATCTCCTGTTGGAACTCGTCGTTCTTGCGCTGCGTTCTCTGTGCCTGACCCTTCACCGCCGAGCGTCGTCGCGACCTCCGACGCGCCTCCGCCTCACGACGCCGCCGGAACGTGCCAAGGATGTCCTCGCGCTTGTCCTCGCTGACCGGCTTCGCCGGTCGATACCGCGGCACGTCATCGGCGCTCGGCTCCGCCTTGCCCAACTGATCGAGCAACAGATCGCGAGCCTGTTGCAGGCGGACGAACTGCTCATTCGCATCAGGCGCCGGATTGACATCCGGATGCAGTTCCTTCGATCGCCGGCGAAACGCCCGATTGATCTCGTCCTCAGACGCACTGATCTCGACCTGCAGCAGCGACCGACTCTCCGACAGCTTCAACATCACTCACCACCTCGCTGGTACCTCACTGTCACTGCCGATACCCGCTCGCCGAGCCGCCGTGCCTGTTGCCGATCCATCTCTGTGACTTTACGCACCGCGGTCGCACCGTAGTAGCTGCCCGAGTGATTCATCGTCGGCGACCACGGCAAGCCCACAATCAGCATCCCATGACCAATCAGCAAATGCACGAGCTGCAGCAGGGTTGCTTCGAGACCGCCCGACGGACTCCAGCCCGCGCTGAACGCGGCCGCCGGCTTGTTGGCCAACTCACCCGACTCCCACAAATCGCCCGTGTAGTCCCACCAGTGCTTCAGCCGACCCGTAATCCCGGTCCAGTTCGGACTCCCGAGAATCAGTGCGTCGCACTGAACCAGCTCGTCCTTGTCCGCCTGGTCCAGCGGTCGATCCCACACTTCAACCCCGCTCACCGACGAGGCTCCCTCAACGATCGATTGTGCCAACTCCGCTACCAACCCCTGCGAGTCGTATAGCACCAACACCACCACGTCGCGCGACGAATCAGGCATCAGAGATCCGTTTCGTACCACGCTGCCTGACCAGGCATCTCTTCCACACCAACGCGCAAGCGAGCCAGCCCCGCAGGACCTTGAGTCTCCAGCGACGCCGTCAGCTCAACAGCGATGTACTGCGACAGTCGCTCCGCCGTGCTGTTGTCAATCGGCAACGCCGCCACGTCGTGCTTCGGCAACCGATACGGATGCTCGTCACGGTACTGAATCACATAATGCGTGTCATCATCGGTGATCGTTAGCGCCCGAGACTCCATCTGCAGCAAGAACTTGTGATCCAACCGCTCACACACTTCGCGCGTCAGTCGCTTCAATAGCGAGAAATCGATCACCCACGACTCCTCGGTCAACGGTCCCACGACCTCGACGAACACGTCGTAGTTGTGCCCGTGGATCGGCTCCAGCTCGTCGGCGAACGTGGCAAAATGCCCCGCCGCAAATCGCAGCCGTTGCCGTTCAACGGTCACCGCGTGGGAGGAACGAGGGTGGGAATCGTGCGAGTCGGTCATAGGGGCAGCCTACCCTGCGACGGTGAACACGCAGCCTCCATCCCGGTTACTTCTTCGATCAATCGGCTGGCTCCGAACCTGGCGGTCGATCATCCTGCTCGGCATCCTCACCTGCGGAGCCTACGGACTCGTCCTCTACGGATTCGGGATCATCGCTGGACCAATCCAGACTGAGGAAGGCTGGTCATCGGCGGCAGTCAATGCCGCATTCATGGGCTCCTACCTGCTCGGCGCCGCAGCGTCGCTGGTCTCCGGACGCATCCTCGACACGCTCGGTCCCCGACCAGTGCTCTGGACCGGCCTAATCGTCGGCACCATCTTCCTCATGGCCGCGTCCTATGCCGACAACATCTGGCTGTTCATCATCTGCTGGACCGTGGGCGGTGCCGTCACGATCGCCGGCCTCTTCTACAACGTGACCATGCCGATCGCAGCGCGACTGTTTCCCCAGCGACAAACCGCCTCGATGACTGTACTCGTCACCACCGGCGGATTCTCCTCAGTCATCTTCATGCCTCTCACCGGACTCTTCACCGACGAGTTCGGCTGGCGCTGGGCCGTCAGAATCCTGCTTATCGTGGCCGCCGCGATCTCGCTACCAGCAGTGCTCACGGTGCGACGGCTGCCGCCCATCCCGTCGTCGAGCCCGCCGCCAAGTCCCGGCACCACGCCCGGTCCATCAGCAGCTCAAACTCAGCACGGATTCGGCGGCGTCCGAGAAGCGCTACGCTCGCGCGAAGTCCAGGTCATGCTGGCCATGGTGATCGCGAGCTCCTTCGGACTCGGCGCACTGCTCAACCACTTCGTCCCGGCCTCCACCGCCGCTGGGATGTCAATCACCGCCGCCGGAGCACTCACCGGCCTTCGAGGCTTTCTCTCGATCCCGGGACGCGCGATGATCGGCCCAATGGCCTCGTTGCTCGGTCTGCGACCGGCCCTCGGCGTCGGCTACGCGGTCATGCTGCTCGGCACACTCGCCTTGCTCGCTGCTGGCCCCATGTTCTGGATCTATCTCTCGGCGATCATCGCCGGACTCGTCTGGGGACAGACCATGCCCCTACAAGGACTGATCGCGTCAGACGTGTTCGGCCTCCGTCGCCTCGGCACGCTGATGGCGATGCAAACCTCGACCGGGAACGTCGCCCTCGCAATCGGCCCGTTCGCGGCCGGACTCCTGCTCGATCTCGTCGACGACAACTATCGGCCCGTCCTCGTCGCAATCGCAGCGGTCAATGCGCTCACGTTGACCTTCCTGATCATGTTGGCGCGCATCCATCGCGCGCCCTTGAAGCGATTGGCCGCTAGCCTGATCGCGACTCGATACGCACCTCAGCACAACGAGATCACAAGCAAAGACGGCGCCAGCTAACGGCGTCCAAGCCCGACGAACAGGATGCACAGCATGGGACGACTCAACGGCAAGGTCGCGCTGGTCACCGGCTCAGCGCGAGGCATCGGCAAAGGCATCGCCACCGAACTGGCCAAGGAAGGCGCCGACGTCATCGTCGCCGACCTGCTCATCGACCTGGCCTACCAGACCGCTGGTGAGCTCCAGAATCGCCACGGCGTAACGACGATGGCGCTGGAAATGGATGTCACCAGCGATGACTCGATCTCGACCAACGTCGAGAACGCGCTCGCCGAAATGGGCCAAATCGACATCCTTGTCAACAACGCTGGCGTCGCGCCTGACCACCTGAGTCAGGACGAGGTCGAGTCCGACTGGGATCGCTGCTTCGAGGTCAACCTCAAGGCGATCTGGAAAGTCAGCCGCGTCCTCACTCCGCACTTCATCGAGAACGGCGGCGGCAAGATCGTCAACATCGCCTCGATCGCCGGTCGACAAGGCGGAGCGATCGCCTCCTACTCCGCCTCCAAAGCCGGAGCGATCAGCATCACCCAATCGCAGGCCGCCGAGCTGGGCCAACATAACATCAACGTCAACGCCGTCTGCCCCGGCCTGCTCTGGACCGACCTGTGGCGCAAGCTCGAGGGCATGCTGGTCGGCGATGATGCCGATGAGGTGGTCGACCGTCGCCAGGCGTTCGAGGCAGGAATTGAACGCGGCATGGCGATCAAGCGCGAACAGACCCCAGAGGACATCGGCAAGGTTGTCGCATTTTTCGCCTCGGACGACGCCAAGAACATCACCGGCCAAGCCCTCAACGTCGACGGTGGCATGCGAATGAACTAGTCGCCGTACAGCGTTCCCAAGCGCGGGAATGACGGGGGTCGGCGCGAAACTCAAGGGCCTCACTTGAACTCGACCGCTGTCGTAGGCTGAGAGGGTCGAATCCCTCGCTACGAAACGACCCCCGTCACTCCAACCTGCCTCAGATCACGAAGACGAGTACACCAACCATGACTGAAGAACTGCTCTACGACGTCCAAGACCACATCGCCACGATCACCCTCAATCGCCCCGAGAAGCTCAACGCTTTCTCAAACGAAATGCTCGACGCCTGGCAAGAGTCGATCACCCGCGCCTCGCAAGACCAACAGGTCCGTGTGATCGTCGTGACCGGCAATGGTCGCGGCTTCTGCTCGGGCGCCGATGTCGGGCGCGAGCGCGCCGGCGCCGACGTCCTCGGCGGCGACCCCAACGCGCCCGCCGCCAACCGCAACTCGCTGCGCAACTCCGTCCAGCGCGTACCGCGAGCGCTCTTCAACTGCGAGAAGCCGTACATCGCCGCGGTCAACGGCGCCGCCGTCGGCGCTGGTATGGACATGGCCTCGATGGCCGACCTCCGCGTCGCCTCCGACCGCGCCAAGTTCGGCATGGCCTACGTACGCATGGCCCTGATCCCCGGCGACGGCGGCTGCTACTACCTGCCCCGCATCGTCGGAATGTCGAAGGCGCTCGAGCTGATGTGGACCGGCAAAATCTTCACAGCCGAAGAGGCGCTCGCCATGGGCTACGTCTCTAACGTCGTCCCCCACGACGACCTGCTCAGTGAGACCTACGAGCTCGCCGGACAAATCACGAAGATGCCCGCCGTCTCGGTCCAGATGATCAAACGACTCGCCTACCGCTCGGCCGAGACCGGCCTGCACGAGTCGCTCGAAATGGCCGACCACGCCATGGTCATCGCCCGCTCAACCGAGGACGCCAAAGAGGGCCCAAGAGCCTTCGCCGAGAAGAGAGAGCCAAACTTCCAAGGCTTCTAAACCGCTAGATCGCCACGCCACAGTTGCCCGACGCAATCGAGGCCTTCTGCGTCTCGCCGTACCCGCGCCGATCCATCGTTCCTGCGTGCAGCGGAGACTTTTGCATAACTGTTCCTTTCCTCCCCCTGCAGAGCCTGTCCCCGCGAAGGGAGACCTTTGCATAATCCCTTTCCTCCCCCTTGCAGGGGGAGGTGCCAAAGGCGGAGGGGGTCCTGCTCCACCAAGTCCTTTCTGGTACCCGCGCCATCAGGCGAGGTCCCTCAGTCGCTCCGCGGCCTGTGCTGACTTGAACAGGGAACAGCTCCCGCTCGCTCATCTCGCAGCTAACATGAGCCTCAGAGGACGACCATGACCACGCTCAAACCCGCCCCTGTCTCTGTGCGCCCAGAGCTACCAGAAATCCCGAAACGGCACGAAGACGAAGTGACCCAGTACGATCATCTGTTTCACGACGGCAACTCGCACCATCTCCTCCAACATCTCTTCATCCGCGGCGCCGACCGCAACACGACCCTGATGTCCGCCGACAAGTGGATCGTCGAGGACTTTTCCACCTTCGTCGACCGCGCCCGTTATCCAGACTTGCTCGTCGCCTTCCACGTCGACCCAGCGGCCTACAAGGCCAGCAACGGATACGTCATCACCGAGCAAGGCAAACCGCCCGACTTCGTCCTAGAAGTCGCGTCACCGAGCACCGGCGAGCGTGACATCGGTTCCAAGCGCGACGACTACGAGTACTGGGGAATCCTCGAGTACTGGCGATTCGATCCCGACGGCAAGTCCCACGGCGCCCGACTCGGTGGAGATCGATTGGTCAACGGCCGTTACGAACCGCTCCCGGTCAAGCAACCTGCGCCCGGAATCCTCGAGGGCTACAGCGAAGTCCTCGACATGATCCTCCGCTGGGAAGACGGCGATCTCTACTGGGTCGAGCCCACAACCGGCCGACCGGCCTCGACCTTCGAGCAAGAGCGCGCAGGTCGCATCGAAGCCGAGCTCCGAGCGCAGAGCGCTCAGCAGCAGGCGCAGAGCGCTCAGCAGCAGGCGCAGCGCGCGGAGGCTCGAGTGGCGGAGCTGGAAGCCGAGCTGCGGCGTCTACAAGAACGCGCCGACTGATTGTCAAACAGTAGACAGTCACTCGTCCGAGACGTAGATCTGCCCATCCGCAACCCGAGTCTTGAACGTCTGGATGGACTCGGGCTCAATCTTGTTCTTGATGAACGGCGGTGGCGGCGGCATCATCTTGTGAATCACGTTCCAGATGCCGTTCGGCAGCCACGACTTCGTCTTGCCCGTCCGCATGTCAAACTCCGAGTCGTGCCACGGACAGACAATGTGTGCGTTCTTGAGCTCGCCCACCGAGAGCGGCGCGAACAGATGCGGACACTTGTCCTGCACTGCGAAAATCTCGCCGTGAACGTTGGCCACGCAGACCCGCGTTCCGTCGACGTCAGCCGCAGTCACTTCACCAGGTCGCAACTCCGACAATGGACAGACGACTGTTTCAGCCACGTGAGCCTCCCTCGATTGCGTTGTGCTCCGTGTCACAGATCATCGCGCCCATACCTGACAGAGTCAACGAATACGCTCCCTACGCATACACTGAAACCAAGAACTTGTGGAACGGACTCGCCGACATGGATGTTGAACAATACCTTTTCCCGCCCCGGATCGCCATCGTTGAGGTTGCCGGACAGATCGGTACCCGAATCAATCCGCGCGAACTCGCTCGCACCTTCAACAGCATCGCCAACAATCCCCGCTATCCCGCGGTCGTGCTCGACATCGACTCGCCAGGCGGTGGTGCAGCCGCGTCCGAGGCGCTCTACCTCGCAGCAAAGCGACTCTCCGACAAGAAACCCGTCGCTGCCGCTATTCGCGGTGTCGGAGCCTCCGGCGGATACATGATCGCCTGCGCCGCCAACCCGATCTTCGCCCTGCCGACCTCGGTCGTCGGATCAATCGGCGTGATCTGGACCGCCCCGATGATCTCCGAAGCCCTCGACCGCGTCGGCGTCAAAATGCGCACCCGCGCCGCTGGCGAGTACAAAGACATGGGCTCACTCTTCCGCGACTCCACGCCCGAGGAAGACGCGAAACTCGACGCCTTGATCACATCCGTTTACGAGCGATTCGTCGACATCGTCGCCGAAGGTCGACCCGACTTCTCCCGAGAACAGGTCGCTTCGCTCGCCTCTGGTGAAATCCACACCGGCGCCGAGGCATACGAGCTCGGCCTGGTCGACCGACTGGGCGACCTCAACGACGCAATCGAGTGGGCAGCCGACGCCGCCGGTATCGAGGAACGCACCACGCTCGTCCGCCCCAAGCGCGGAATACTGCAAATGCTCATGACCCAAGGTGCCGACTCCGTCGCCAACGCCCTCGTCGACGCGTTCATCGACCGACTCGAAGTCGCCAAGACGGAACGCCTGCTGGAAACGCGACTACGAATCTCGAAGTAGCTGAATCGGGCATGCCCCCGCGAAAGCGGGGGTCTGCCTGTCTCGCGCCGAGGATCAGACAGGTCGCAGCAAGGAGACGATCAGCGACCCCACGTACCGCTCACAACGTCCGCATCATCGTCGGACCGTTGATGATGTCGTCCGCGTGATCGTTGTCGTGCGAGGCCCAGGCTTCCAAAAGCGACAACCCGTTCGCCGCGAATCCCATCCGCATCAACACCTGATCCTCCGTCAGCGCCGCGAAGTACATCGTCGACTTCACCCCGCCAGCGCGGAGCTGCTCGCCGAGCTCCGGAACCGATCTCCCGACATACCGCTCCGTCCCCAACGCATTCGCCCGATCCAACGCGGCGCTCGGCACCCAGGGATCTGGCTGCCACTCCTCCAACGGCGACCCATTCAGCACCGCGATCAGCACATCGTGAACCCGACGATCCGACGCCGCCACGTGCGCCAACACATCCCGACGTGACCACGACGGTGCGGCCGAGCGCTCCAGCCAGGCACTCAATGGCAGTGTCTCGACCATCTGAACCAGCCGACGTCGCGCACGCAGCGCACGCGTCAGCGGCACCCACAGCGCGGGAACGAAGTCATCCGCGGGAATCGGCGGATCTGTCGCCAAGAGCGGCCGATCGCCTGTATCTAGTACGCACATGAAGCAAGTCGCAGCGCGACTACCAGCTCATCGACGGATCGGGTGGACCCATCTTCCGATAGTTGCCGCCATAGAACAGGATCGGCTCTTCGTCCGACTGCTTCTCGAATGCCTTCACCGCGCCCACGATGATCTCATGATCACCACCGTCGAGCACCGAATCAATCTCGCAGTCGAAAACCATCGTCGCGTTGGCGAGTCGCGGCTGACCGGTCTCCCCGAGCGTATGCTCGTGCTCGTCGAACTGATGAGGCGGCGCCGGTCGCTTGCTGCTCGCGAAGAAGTTCGACGTATCCATCGCCGAGTCGGGCAAAATGTTGACGGTGTACGCGCCAGTCTCCTTGAGCAGCGGCAGCACGCTCGCGCCCTTATCCACGCAGACCAGCACAAGCGGCGGATCGAGCGACAACGACGAGAACGACTGCGCAGTCATGCCGACAAAGTTCGGCTCCGTCCCCGTCGTGATCACGGTGACACCACTCGGAAACATCCCTAATGCATTGCGAAAGTCTCGGTCGTCGAAGTCCATGGCGATCCTCCATTCCACATCTCAGACCTCCCCAACTGGGAAGGTGCCGCGCGGCGGCAACAGGGCCCCCTCAGTCACGTCGTGACAGCTCCCCCAAGTGAGCGGGGAGCGCTCAATCGATAGGCGCCGCAGAACCAGGTTAACGCAGCGGGAGATCAAGCACCGTCATCAACCCTCTCCGAGTGTGAGGAATCACCCGGGCCGCACGTAGGACCGAGGCCGCCGTCGCGTCATCGCCGAACACCCCACCCTCAAATCGCAGCTTCAGCGGCGGCGTCCCATCGACTACGATCTCGTCGTATTCCTCCGCAACCGACGCATTCGCCTCAAAGTGCAGACGAACCGAATGCCCGTCGAACGTGGAACCCTCCAGCGTCTCCAATGTCCCCGCGACAAGCTCCTGTCCTGGCACCTCGCACGGAACCATGTCATGCCGCCAATCGATCAGCTTCCAACCCAACGCATAGGCGAGCAGTCGCGCTGACTCCTCCAGCCCGACGTGTCCAAACCCGCCAGCATCGCGCCGCTTCTCCCACTCTCCGACAGAGATACCCATCCCCACTTTCTCCTGAAACGGAATCCGCCGACGAGACGGATCCTGCACCCGCTTCACCGACACCGACTTGATGCTGTGCGAGATCGACGAAAGCGATGCCGGCAGCGCGTCCATCAGGAAGCCTGGATTGACCCCTGTGCCCACGACCGTCCGCTCCGCCCGACGCGCCAGCACATCAAGGCCTGCCGCAATCTCTGGATGCCGAGCATGTGCGAACGCAAGCTCCTCGCAGGTCGACACGACATGTAGGTCCTGTCGTAGCGCCTCCTCAATCTGGGCCGACACTTTGTCGAGGTACGAGCCCGTGCACTGCACCAGAATCCCACCGTCCGACCGCGAGTCCACACGCGCCGCCGCGACCGATTGCCGAATCACGATCTCCGGCGCACCATCGATAAATTCCGACAGCGGCCGTCCGACCATCTCAGGGTTGATCTCCACCGCGCCCACCACCTCCAGAAACGGGTCGTTCAGCGCAGCCTCGACAATTCGCAGTCCGATCGGTCCCAGACCTTGCACAATCACAGGTAACGGAGCACTCATCAGATCCTCCAACAGCCTCACTCGGGTTACGGTGGTCTCAACAGCTATGCAGTAACGGTAGCAACGAGGTCGCAACTGAGATGGTCGACTACCCCGACACCAACACCGAGTCGCTCGCCGCCTGGGATGTCAACGCCGATTTCTGGGACGAAGCACAGGGCGACGACGGCAACTACTGGCAGCGCGTGCTCGTGTTCCCCAGCACGATCGAGCTTCTCGAGCCCCTACCCGCGACCGTCCTAGAAATCGCCTGCGGCAACGGCAACTTCGCGCGACAGCTCGCCAAGCGAGGCGTCACCGTCACCGCAACCGACGGCTCGGACGCACAGCTCAACAACGCCAAGCAACGCTCAGAGAGCGATCGGATCAGGTGGCTCCAACTCGACGCCACCGATCGAGACGCCCTAGCCGCGCTCGCCGGCGCCGATGGCGCGCCCTTCGGAGCCGTGGTGTGCAACATGGCTCTCATGGACATCGCCGAGATCTCGCCGCTCCTAGAAGTGCTCCCCCTCGCCCTCGCCGATGGCGCGCCGTTCGTGTTCTCCGTCCTGCATCCAGCCTTCACGCCCGGACCCCATGTGAAGCTCTACCGCGAGCGGACCGAGACCCCAGACGGCCAGTTCATCGAAGAGTCGGGCATACGCATCACGAGCTACCTCAACAGAGGAGTGGGTCACGGCATCGCCATCGTCGGCCAACCGGCCATCCAGCCCTACTTCGACCGCACGCTGACCGAACTATTCGGAACCGCCTTCGATCGAGGTTGGGTCCTCGACGGAATCCGCGAACCCGCCATCACCGACGGAGGCAAAGGAGACGCCGAAGGTCGCCTCAGCTGGGATCATCTCCCAAACATCCCACCCGTCATGGTCGCCCGGCTACGACATCGAGCCTAACCAGATCACGGCCGACTGTCGGGATGTGCAAATCCCTCATAAGCCACGTCCCGCAATGCGATCCGAAAGACGGTAATCTCCATATCGCCCGGTCCCGGGTTGTACAGCACCCGGTAATTTCCCGTACGAACTCGGTATGTAGATTCTTGAGTCTTGAGTCGAAGGCTCGCGGGGCCGTAAGGATCGAGTTCCAGCCTACGGAGCGCTTCCTTTACCTGACCCTTTGGGTATGGAGATAGCCCACGAAACTGTTCAATCGCCTCCCCCGTGCGACGGTCCCGATATCGCATCGGCTCTAGTCATCCGGAGCGTCATAATCGAACACGTCACCCCCACCAGCGAGAATCTCTTCCCGAGCTCGCCGTGCAAGCTCAGCGATGAACACTTCCGCTTGAGGAGTGAGTTCAGGCTCGTAGCTAATCCCGACCCCATACTCGGTATCCCACATCGCGACCCACGCGCGACCTTGAGAGTCAATCATCCGACGGCCGAGCCGTGCCTCAGTCCACTCCCACCAAGGATGAGAGGCACAGAATTCCTCGAACGGCATCCCCCCCCCCGCTCGCGGATCTCGTCCATCGACATCACCGTGCCGAGTAGCGCCCCGCTCTGATTCTGCTGCGTTGTCACGGCGATACCCTCACCCGTTCAGAATATCGCCAACGACGCTCGCCCGACCGCCTATGGCATCGGCGACCACTCTGTTGGCTGGAGCAGCCGGTTCTCGATGTGGTGTACCAGCGGACCATTCTCCTCCGACGCCGCGCGCGCTGCCTGCCACTCAGGATCGGATGCGAAGTTCTTCCACGCCTCGTATCAGGACCTCGAGGACTTCGGGTTCAAGCACCGATCAGTTCAGCACAGCGCTCGCCAATACGTCAAAGGCCCGTTTCACACACAGGGAATCGAGTCGTTTTGGTCGATGCTCAAGCGCGGATTCATCGGCACGTTCCACCACTGGTCAGCCAAGCACACTCAGCGATACGCAAACGAGTTTGCTTGCCGCGCCACAATGCGCGACCTCGACACCATCGACATCATGGGCGAGATCGTCCAGCGCTCAGTGGGCCGACGTTTGACCTACCAAGAACTCAAAGGGGCGTAACGCATCCCTAGTCCAACAATCCACGACCCACAAGAGTGGACCTCAATTCTGCCCACGATTGCTCGAAAACACTCTTGACATCAGTAGCTCTCCCCCACGCTTGCCTAGTTCCCCTAAATTCATCCGATCTCACCGAAACAGGAAAATCAATCTCCAACTGCGCCACTTGAGTCTCGATCTCATCAAGGCAGTCGAACACTCTGCTAGCCCCAGATTCAAGGATTTGAGCATCTGTGCGCGTAAGGTTGTCTGCGCCCTTCTCCGTCATAACTCGAATATTGGCATTGTATTCCCACGATACTTGTTCGCACCGTTCGACATTCGCCATCAATGGAGCCATAGCGATAACGAGGTTCGCAACGGTGTCGTCTTCAACAGACGCTGACTGCTGTTCAACAGACGCTGACTGCTGTTCAACAGGAACTGACTGTTGTTCAACAGGAACTGACTGCTGTTCAACAGACGCTGACTGCTGTTCAACAGGAACTGACTGTTGTTCAACAGGAACTGACTGTTGTTCAACAGGAACTGACTGTTGTTCAACAGACGCTGACTGCTGTTCAACAGGGATCGCGGTCTCACGATCAGCAGTCTGAGAGACTTGCTCACCCCCTCCGCTCAACACCAGGACAGCGGCCAGAGCCACGATTACGGCGACCAATAGGCCGGTGATTACGTGCGTTCGAGAGATCGTCACAGTCATTGGCAATTCGATTCCTCATGTGGAGCTGATTTGATGAATTGGATAGCCCCCGGCCAATTGGCCGGGGGCTAAACTGGTTACGCCCTCGTAGCTCAGCGGAGAGAGCGTACCCCTGCCACGGGTAAAGTCATGGGTTCGAGTCCCATCGAGGGCACTCTCACCCCTTTGGATTCTTGAGCAGCGCTTTGGCGAGCTGCTCCGGCGTCTTGGTTGTCGGCGGGATCATCGGTTGGCGTGGCATTTCCGTTCTCCTGCTCCTGTAGGCTGGGAGGCGGCTCCGTAGCTCAATGGAAAGAGCACCGTTTTTGCGTAGCGGGGGTTGTGAGTTCAAGTCTCACCGGGGCCGCCTCCATATTCGGTCACTGCGTGCGTAACGCCGTCCCGAATGACCATTCTTGACCTCAGGAGGTCGAATGGCAATAGGATTTGTAAACTTCTTTACAGAAGTCGCCAAATTCCTTTCTGCGATGTCGTTGTCAAGTCATGTATATGATCCCCACCGCCTATGGCATCGGCGACCACTCTGTTGGCTGCAGAATCCGATTCTCGATGTGGTGCACCAGCGGACCATTCTCCTCCGACGCCGCGCGCGCTGCCTGCCACTCAGGATCCGACGCGAAGTTCTTCCACGCCTCTTCCCGCTGACCGTGACTCTCGAAGCTGACGATGTACCACAGCTCGTCCGAGCGACCGCCCACCGAGTTCGTCCAGTAGCCCACGTTGTGAATCCCGTGACGCTCGAACAACTCCATCGTATGGTCGCGGAAACGCTTCATCAGCGAGCCCATCTTGCCCGGATGCGCCGTGTAGATTCGCAGTTCGTAGATCATTGGTCGTTCCTTTCGGTCATGTCGTCCCTCAGCTCATAGAACCGTAGCGCGGATGGATACTTCCCGCCTCGACGAATCCGATTGATCGCCGTCTGCATCTCGGTCGCTGAGTTGACAGATCCGCCATCATTCGAATTCGCCATGAACCGAGGGTAGTTGCTACTTGATATCTCCAGGCGGATCCGATGCCCGACGTCGAAGCGATGCCCCACAGACGCCAAATCGATGGTCACCTTGACCACCTCGCCAGGCTCCAACAGCACCTCGCGGTCGAATCCCTCGCGGAATCGCGCCCGCAGAATCCCGTCGACCAGCGACACCGGCTTGCCATCAGGATGGACATCCACCAGCTTGGCCGTGATGTCCGTATCCGGCTGACTGCTCGAGAACCACACGTCCACCTCAACCGGTCCCGCGACATCCACCGACTCCGTCAGCACCTCACTCGTGTAACACAAGACATCGTCACGACTCTCGACGCGCGATTGATCCCGCGGACCGGGCAGCCCGATCGCCTGCTGCAACGTAGATCCGCCCTCAGTGATCACCGGCTTGCAGCCGACGTACGAATACTCATCCCAGCGCAGATCATCTGCCGGACACTCATCGACCAACCGACCGTCGCCATAGTGCAACGTGCCGCCTCCGTCGGAGGCGAGGTACAGCGACCGCGCCTCCGCATTCGGAGGAGGCCAGGACTCATCCGTGCGCCACTCATTCGCACCCATCAGAAACCAGCGCACCGGTGCCAGCTCGCGATCTCGTCCCTTGAGATGGCGATCGAGGAACACGTTGATATCGGCAATCACGTTCGCCGCCGCCGCAGCGCCAGTCGGTCCAAACTCCAACTCACCGAGCCAGCGGTCGTAGTTGGTATGCGCCCAAGGACCCATAATCAGGTGCTGGTCGCCGTTGCCCTCCGCCGAGATGCCACGGAAATTCCGCACCGTGCCAATGCCAAAGATGTCGAACCATCCGCCGATATGCAGCATCGGCACCTGAAATCGTGAGTAATCGGCCGAGTGCCGCACCGATTCCCAATACTCATCCCTGGTCTCGTGCTCCAGCCACTCGTGCCAGTACGGCGCAACGCCATCCTGCGATATCCCAGGCATCGAGTTCAGCGGACGGCTACCCAACAGCCGAAAGCCGTTGCCCATCACCGCGTCGGTCACTTGCTCAGCCGCCTCCATCGGACGCGAATGCCCCTGCTGCAGATAGCCCGTCGCCGCCAGACCGCTCCCCCACAAGCCAACGAAACCGAGCTGAAAGGCACCACCCTGATACGTCCAGCCGTCGTAGTAGTCATCCGCAGTGATAATCGGTACCGCGCATCGCAGCGACGGCGGACGCTCCCGAGCCGCCAGCATCGTCGTCGCCCCGACATACGACGGCCCATAGATCGCCGTGTTGCCGTCGCACCAATCCTGCGCCGCTACCCATTCGAGCGTGTCGTAACCGTCCTCGCCCTCCTGGTGGAACGGCCGGAACTCACCCTCCGACTCGTACCGACCGCGACAATCGCACACCACGACCGCGTACCCGCGCTCGGCCAGCTTGAGCGCGTTCGGCATCACCGCTACCACGCCCGCTCCGGACTGCTCCTTGTCGTACGGCGTCCGCGTCACGACCCCTGGCACCGCCTGACCAGGCTGATCCGCGTCAACCGGCCGATACAGATCAGCCCGCAAGATGATCCCGTCGCGCATCGGGATTTCAAGATTCTTCTGTACCAATACTTGCTCGACACCCACGGCATTCTCCGATTCAAGTTGCACCAATTGACCCATCCGACAGCTATGCTAAGAAACGAGGCTTGGAATGGGGCAATCGATGACCACCGACACGAAAATTGGCGAACTCGGTATCACCTTCTCAGACGTCGCACGCTCGAAATTGGTCGAGGTCTTGACCGGTTATCCCGAGGAAGTCGCCGGACTCCGACTCAAGATCACCGGCAAAACGTCCGAGGGTTTCGAGCACGTGCTCACCATCGTCGAAAAGGGTTTCGAGCCCGACGGCGACGCCACGGCCGAGTATCCAGACTTCCGTCTCTACATCGAGGGCGACCGAATCGACGACCTGCGCGGCACCGCGGTCCACTACGAGTTCAAAGGCCCCAACGTCTCCGGTCTCGAGTTCCACAACCCGAACCCCGTCTGGCGCGACCCCATCGCACACAGAATTCAGGCCATCTTCGACGAGCAGGTCAATCCCCAAATCGCCGCTCACGGAGGCTACGTGCAGCTCCTCGAAGTGCGGGGCAGCAAGGCCTACATCGAAATGGGTGGCGGATGCCAAGGCTGTGGCATGGCCAACGTCACGCTCAAGCAAGGCATCGAGGTCGCGGTCAAGGAACAACTCCCCGAGATCGACGAACTCATCGACATCACCGACCACCAATCCGGCGACAACCCCTACTACAAACCCTCAAAGAAATAGCAACCCAAAGCAGGACCGCCCCCTAAAGGTCTCCACAGCCCACAAATGCCGTCATCCCCGCACTCCGCTGCGGGAATCCCGCCCCTGTTTCCAGTCCCCGACGTGATCGGGGACCCGCTCGGCCCCATACCGAGCCACACCTCCGTCATTCCCCTGCTCCGCCACAACCCCGTCATACCCGCGTACCGCCGCGGGAATCTCGATCCGTAGTGCAAGGCCGACGTGCTCACCAAGGCGCATCGACACCGGTGCTGTCCTCAGCGAAATACCCACGACAAGCGCGGGTAGGACGAACAACTCGGAGCCCCCGCCGCTCGCCATCGCCGCTCCGACCGCTGCCCTGATCGACGCCGGCCACCAGGTCTCAGCCTTCGATCTCGCAGTCCGGTCAGTCAGCTCAGACCGCCTCGCCGCGGGAAACTCACCCCATTCCCCGTCCCCGACTTGATCGAGGACCTGCGCGGCCCGAAGCCGCGACACACCTCCGTCATACCCGCGCACCGCCGCGGGAATCTCGATCCGTCGAGCAAGGCCGACGCGCTCACACGGACGCATCGACCCTGGTGCTGGCCTCAGCGAGATACCCGCGACAAGCGCGGGTATGACGAATAACTCATAGCCCCCGCCGCTCGCCATCGCCGCTCCGACCGCTGCCCTGATCGACGCTGACCACCACATCTCAGCCTTCGACCTCGCAGACGAGCCAATCAGCTGAGACCGCCTCGCCACGGGAGATTCACCCCATTCCCCGTCCCCGACTTAATCGGGGACCCGCTCGGCCCGATGCCGCGACACACCTCCGTCATACCCGCCCTCCGCCGCGGGAATCTCGATCCGTAGTGCAAGGCCGACGTGCTCACCTGGACCCGTCGACACCGGTGCTGCCCTCAGCGAGATACCCGCGACAAGCGCGGGTATGACGAGAACGCCAAGTGCCCCGCGAGATCCCCCCACAGACCCAACCTCACCCGACCTTAGCGATACCCTGAGATCATGGCGCGCGTCCTCCTGATATCCACCTATGAGCAAGGACACCAGCCGCTTGGCGTCGCCGCTCCGACCGCTGCCCTGGTCGACGCTGGACACCACGTCTCAGCCTTCGACCTCGCAGTCCAGTCAGTCAGCTCGGACCACCTCGCGGCTGCCGCCTCCGACGCTGACCTCGTCGCCATCTCCACGCCGATGCACACTGCCGCCCGACTCGGCATCCGCATCGCCCGACAGCTCCACGACCACCGCGACAAGATCGTTTTCTACGGACTCGCCGCAAACTCGCTTGGTGACCTCGGTCTCGGACGCACCATCAGCGGCGACACCGACCTCCAACTCGTCCAAGTCGCGAATGGCGCGACCGCCGCGGACGTGCCCCACTTCGACCGCGAGGCGCGACTCGTTCCCGACCGCTCGCTGCTGCCCCCGCTCGACCAGTACGCCCAGTACCGCGACCCGAGCGGCGCCGCGCATCTTGCCGGATACGTCGAATCCACACGCGGCTGCGCGCACCGATGCACCCACTGCCCCCTCACGCCGATCTACGCCGGACGACTGCGTCTCAACGGCGCCGAGACCGTCCTCGCCGACATCGACCAGCAAGTCGAAGCCGGCGCGGAACACATCACCTTCGGCGATCCAGACTTCCTCAACGCGCCCGATCTCGCAATGCACCTGCTCCGCCGAGCATCGGCATCGCACCCCCAGCTCACCTTCGACGCGACCATCAAAGTCGAGCACCTGCTGGAGCACCAGGCGCTTCTGCCCGAAATCGCCGAACGCGGCGTCACCTTCATCACCTCAGCGTTCGAGTCGGTCGACAACCAGCTCCTCGACATTCTGGACAAGGGACACACCGCCGCCGACCTCGACCGCGTCCTCGATCTCACCGAACGAGTGGGAATCGCGCTCCGCCCGACCTGGCTTCCCTTCACGCCCTGGACCTCAGCGGGCGATCTCCTCGACCTGCTCCAGTTCATCGAGACCCGCCGGCTCGTCGACCTCACCCCGCCGGTGCAGCTCGGCCTCCGCCTCCTCGCACCGTCCGATTCGCCGCTCGTCCAGCCAATGCGAGACATGGGCGCGCTCACGACTTACGATCCCGACGGCCTCACCTGGAACTGGCGCCACGCCGAACCTCGGATGGACACTCTCCAAGCTGAGATCGCACGCCTCGCAGAGCAACAAGCATCGTTCCCGCAAATCAAAGCCACAGCCTGCCGACTCCTCGAAGCCGAACCTTGGCCCGACGTCCCCGCACCCCACGTCCACCGACCCGGCCTCACCGAAGACTGGTTCTGTTGAGCCGAGCCAACCGGGGACCAGTTGGCCCCCAACGACACAATCACCCTCTTTGAGCTCTAAACGAGCCCAACGCACAACGCTCCTCCCTCTCTGAGTGGAAGCTTGCCCAAGTTTCCCTTCGGGTCTCCTCTCCCCTCTGAACCCCTCGCCCCCCAATCCTCTCACCAAATCCCTTCCCCATGGAAGAGCTCCTTCCCAAATCCCCAATCTGATCCCCTCTCCCTCTGGGAGAGGGTTAGGGTGAGGGCCTCCCCCAGCCGCAGCCTCACCAACCCCTCACACCCCCTCAAGCCGACGCAGATCATCCACCAGCGACTTCGCATCGTCGAGCACCGACTGTTGATGCGGCTGAATCTCCTGACCGCCAGCCGTCGCCGAGTTGTCCTCGAACGGATCGCCAGCGATGGACCGGTTCCCCCTCAGCTCCTCGACCACCGCGAGCCCACAAAACGGCACATACGTCGGGCTGTACCCGCCCTCATGACTCAGCACCAATCTGATCCCCTTTCCCTCTGGGAGAGGGTGAGAGCCTGCCCCCGCGTAAGCGGGGGGTGAGGGCCTCTCCCAGCCTCATCCCTACCAACCCCTCACACCCCCTCAAGCCGACGCAGAACATCCACCAGCGACTTCGCATCGTCGAGCACCGACTGCTGATGCGGCTGAATCTTCTGACCGCCAGCCGTCGCCGAGTTGTCCTCGAACGGATCGCCAGCGATGGACCGGTTCCCCCTCAGCTCCTCCACTACCGCGAACCCACAGAACGGCACAAACGTCGGGCTGCATGCTCCCTCATGACTGAGCACCAATCTGATCCCCTCTCCTTCTGGGAGAGGGTTAGGGTGAAGGCCTCCCCAAGGCGCATCCCCACCAACCGCTCACACCCCCTCAAGCCGACGCAGATCGTCCACCAGCGACTTCGCATCGTCGAGCACCGACTGTTGATGCGGCTGAATCTCCTGACCGCCAGCCGTCGCCGAGTTGTCCTCGAACGGATCGCCAGCGATCGACCGCCTCCCGCTCAGCTCCTCGACCACCGCGAGCCCACAAAACGGCACATACGTCGGGCTGTACCCGCCCTCATGACTCAGTACCAGCCGTCCCGAGCACAACTCATCCGCCGCCTCCATGAGAAGCCGAGTCATCTCGCGGAACGTCTCCGAGTACGCCATCATCCGACCCAACGGGTCATACATACTGCCATCAAACCCCGACGGCACCAGAATCAAGTCAGGCTGAAACACCTGCATTGCCGGCACGACCACCTGTCGGATCGTCTCCACATACGCGCCATGACCGCTTCCCGGCGGCAGCGGGATGTTGATGTTGTAGCCCTCGCCCGCTCCCTCGCCGCGTTCCTCCATCCGACCACTGTCGCGCGGATACCACTGATCCTGATGAATCGACATCGTCAGCACATCGCTGCGCTCGTAGAACGCTTGCTGCGTGCCATTGCCGTGATGGACATCCCAATCGAGCGTCGCCACTCGGTCGATGCCACGTTCTGCCAGCGCGTGCATGGCCGCAATTGCGACATTGCCAAACACACAAAATCCCCGACCCCGGTCACGCTCGGCATGATGCCCAGGCGGACGAACGAGCGCATACGCGTTGTCGACATCGCCATCGAGCACAGCATCAACCGCCGTGATCGTGCCGCCGGCCGAGAGCAACGCAATCTCGTAGCCCCCGTGCGAGAACGGCGCCCCTTCGCCCGCGTCACCGCCGTCGACCGCCGACAACTCCCGCACGCGGTCGACATAATCGGGTGTGTGGAATCGCAGCACCTGCTCCAAGTTCGCCGAGCGCGGCTTGAGCTGGACAAGCTGCTCCGAGAAATCCGAGACCTCCAGCAGATTGTTCCACCGCCGCTTGGTGTCGGGATTCTCCCAGTGTTCCCAGGCCTGCATCCACCGTCGCAGCACCGGGTCGAACGCCCGCGTGCGGCCAGTGTCGTGCCACATGTACGACTCGTGATACACCCATCCCGTGCGTCGCTCCGACATAGCCGTTCCTTTCCTGCTGCGAGAGTTCTGCCCGAAGCGCGGGCTACGCGACAACACCAGCCTCGCGAAGCCCAGCGATCTGCTCGGCCGAGCGACCCAGCGCCGCAAGCAACGCGTCGGTGTCCTGCCCGAGCTCAGGTCCGAGCCCGCAAATCTGTCCCTGCTCACCGTTCGCGCGCACCGGCGAACCGACAATCCGCAGTGCCCCGACTCGCTCGTCCTCGAACGTCACCATGTACTCATTCGCCGCGGCCTGTTCATCGGCGGCGATCATCGCGTAGTCCTGAATCAGCGTGCTCGGCACCTCTTCCGCATCAAAGCGGTGAGGCCACTCCGACGCAGGGCGCGTCGCAATCGTCACGGCGACCTCCTCGCGGAGCAGGTCCATGTTCGCATTGCGATCCGCCAAATCGGCGAACCGCGGGTCGCTGAGCAGGTCCGACCGCTCCAACGCCCGACACATCGGCACCCAGCGGTCGGTGATGAAGCCAACAAACAGCCACTCGCCATCCGAGCCCTGCGCCTGCAGCGTGAACATGTTGGAAATCGGCATGTTCCGCGCCGATGGCACGGTATTGCCATTCGCGATCGCGTTGATCGCAGGCGCTCGGCCCCAAATCTGGCTCCCATAGAGCGACGTCTGGACGAACTGACCTTCGCCGCTGCGCTCCCGCGCAACCAGCGCGCTGGCAATCGCAAACGCGAAGATCATCCCGCCCGTCTGGTCAGGATCGGGCGCGGCGACGTTGCCGTACGGCTCGCCGTCCTTCACGCCATTCGCCCACATCCCGCCGCCAGCCGCTCCCGCGACCGATGCCCACGAGGTCGACTTCGCTCGCGGACCCTCCGGACCAAATCCGCTGGCGCTCGCGTACACCAGCCGAGGATTGCGTTCCCGCAGATCGTCCCAACCAAGTCCCAATCGATCCATCACGCCCGGCTTGAAGTTCTCCGTCACCACATCGACCTGCTGAACTAACTCGTAGATCAGCTCCCGCCCGCTGCCCGAGCGCAAGTCGACCGCGATGCTGCGCTTGCCCCGGTGATGCGTGTGGAAGTACTGCGAGAACCCCTCAGCATTCTTCCCAACATGCCGCGACGGATCGCCAACGCCTAGCCGCTCCACCTTGATCACCTCGGCGCCAAGGTCAGACATCAACACGGTCGCGGAAGGCCCTTGTTGAAACTGCGTGAAATCAAGCACCCGAATCCCGTCAAGCAATGGTGTGGTCATGTCGCATCTCCCTCAGTCCAGTTACAGACTAACGGCACCAGACCGCTAGCACACGGTTGCGCGTCCGAGACGCTCCTCATAAGAACAGCATCCCCGAAGAACAACCGCTAGTCATCGTCAATGATCGTGCCATCCACATAGAGGAAGTATCCTGGGATCGTGATTCCGCTCCTAGCATAGAAGTACACTCTGAACGTCTCATCCGATTCCACCTCAGTATCATCGACAATTGGTACACCAATCTCGATTTCCGTATCACCCGCGGCAAGCGTATACGCTTCGTACACGATGTGGAAGTCTTGCCCCAGTCCTGCGTTCTGGCCAAACCCGCCATATCGGAACGTGATGCTCCTCGAGTGCGCGTGCGAAAGTCTAATGACGAAGGGCACGCGTCCCGTTCCTTCACTTGCGGAAGCATCGCTCACGCTCACCGTCGGCGGACCGGTCGTCAGAGGAGGTGGCGGTGCATCGTCATCATCCGAAACGGCCACCGTCGCAGCATTGCTCGAACCCGACACGGTGTAACCCGTGCCAGCATTCAGAGTCGCCGTCACAGAACCGTCAGACTCGTCAGTACTGTCGTTCGTCGTACCAACGGTAAACGTTTTGCTGCCAGTCGTCGGAATAGTGACTGTCCGAGATCCAGTAGTCGCAGCAAAGCTACCACTCTGCGAGATTGTCACATTGACGGTCAACGCCGAGGTCGGGTTCGGACTCGCCGTCACGGTAAAGCTAGCGTACCCACCCTCAGTAATCCCGCTGCCAGCCGCAATGCTAATCACTGGAGTAACAGCGGGAGGATCATCATCCGAAACCGCAACAGTCGCCGCATTGCCCGTTCCCGACACAGTGTAACCCGTTCCCGTGGACAACGTCGCCGTGACCGAACCATCAGGCTCGTCAACACTGTCGTTCGTCGTACCAACGGTGAACGATCTGCTACCAGTCGCCGGAATAGTGACCGTCCGAGATCCAATAGTCGCAACAAAGCTACCACTCTGCGAAATCGTCACATTGACGGTCAACGCCGAGGTCGGATTCGGATTCGCCGTCACGGTAAAGCTAGCGTTCCCACCCTCAGTAATCCCGCTGCCAGCCGCAATGCTAATCACTGGAGTAACAGCGGGCGGATCATCATCATCAGACACCGCAACCGTCGCCGCATTGCTCGTTCCCGACACAGTGTAACCCGTACCCGTGGACAACGTCGCCGTAACGGATCCATCAGGCTCGTCAACACTGTCGTTCATCGTACCAACGGTGAAGGTTCTGCTGCCAGTCGTCGGAATAGTGACCGTCCGAGAACCAGTAGTCGCACCAAAGTTACCACTCTGCGAAATCGTCACATTGACGGTCAACGCCGAAGTCGGATTCGGACTCGCCGTCACGGTAAAGCTAGCGTTCCCACCCTCAGTAATCCCGCTGCCAGCGGTGATACTAATCTCGGGCTCGGTGGGCGGCGCTTCGCATTGCGACTGCTCCATTGCCGCTAGTGTGCGCGCAATGCGATCCCAGCGCGTGTTGCCGAGCCAATCCGCGACTTGTTGGGCAAGCTCCGCAGGCATTGCAGTTTCGCCGGTGTCCACACCAAGCGTTGCCAGCACACGATTGAATCGCTTGATCCCAGCAGCATTGCTGAGCGCATCGCGCCAGCCGGTAATCTCTGAGATAGTAACAGCGTCCGACGGCAAGGTGGGAGTACAAGTATCATCGTCGTCCGAGATCGCAACGCTGGCCGCACCAGAAGTCTGCGACACCGTGTACCCGGTACCACTACTAATCGTCGCCGTGACCGAGCCATCAGGCTCGTCAGTACTGTCGTCCGTTGTAGCAACGGTGAATGTGATGCTACCAGTTGTGGGAACTGTAATCGTCCGAGAGCCAATCGAAACACCAAAGCTACCATTCTGCGAGATTGCCAATGTTACGGTGAGCACCGAGGTCGGATTGGGGCTCGCCGTCACGGTAAAGCTGGCATTCCCGCCCTCAGTAATCCCATTGTCGGCCGTAATACTAGTCACTGGAGTAACAACGGGAGGATCATCATCATCCGAAACCCCAACGGTCGCAGCATTACTCGTTCCCGAGACGGTGTAACCCGGACCCGTAGACAAGGTCGCCGTGACCGAGCCATCAGGTTCGTCATCGCTATCATTCGTTGTGGATATCGTGAGGGTCCGGCTACCGGAAGTAGGGATCGTCACCGTGTGAGGGCCCGTCGTGACGTAATCGCCGCTTTGTGTGACTGCAATTGTCACGTCAAGGTCTACCGCCGGAGTCGGAGACGCCGTGATCGTGAAGGTCGCGTCGCTGCCTTCAGTGACATCGGCACCAGCGACGATCGTAATCTCTGGTTCAGTAGTTTGCGCCTGCTGCGCTTTCGGCGATGTCGCAGTCGGCAGTCCACCGATCGTAAGTTGGAACTTGTCCTCAGCACGTCGATAGTATGTGGTTGCTTCGATCGTGTACCATCCAGCATCGAGCTGTCTCACGATTCGCGCATTCCTGCCAGGACCGCCGTCGTCGTTGGTTTCTACCGATGCGCCTCGGTCTGTGCCTTGCCCTGCACGCAGATACAGGTAGGGATCGGCGACCGATACCAAGTCAATGGTAATCTTGCTCTCCTGGGAGACTTCGAACGTGTAGAACTGACTATAGCGCTGCCAGCGGGCATGAGAATCGCACCTGCTCGTCCATTGCGCTTCGATGGTGCCACTAGCCGTCACAACCTGCACGCAGGGGTTAGACTTTTCGTCGTCAGACACTTGCACCGTTGCCGAACTATCCGTGGGCGATGCAGCATAGGAACCTGGGTTATTGGTGTTGGTGCCGACCGTCACCGTAACGGAGCCATCCTCTTCGTACACGTCATCGTCGTCGATCGCGACCGTGAACATGTACGTGCCGGTCGGCGGGATAGTGAAGGTCTGGGAACCTGTTGCCGCAACAAACTCGCCCGTTTGGGAGATAGTTACCGAGACCGCCAAGTCGGCAGACGGTGGAGGATTGGCAGTGACCGTGAACGTTGCGTCGGCACCCTCCTTGATATCAGACCCGGCAACAATACTAATGATAGAGGTACCCGCGGGAGGGTCGTTGTCAGACACGTTTACCTCTGCGGAACCAGAGCCGGCGGACACTGTATAGCCTGTGCCAGTGCTGATAGTGACAGTAACTGGACCGTCCGCATCGTCGGCACGGTCATCGTTTGTGGCGACCTGGAACGTCTTGGTGCCCGATGTCGGGATTGTCACTGTATGCATGCCAGTGGCCGCACCGAAGTCGGCGCTCTGCGTCACTTCCACTTCGACAGCCAGCGGAATCGCTGGAGCCGGAATCGCAGTAAGGGTGAACATCGCATTAGCGCCCTCAATGATGTCGGAGACAGATGCAATACTGATCTCAGGCACATCGTCGTCAGCAATCGCGACGGTAGCCGCACCAGCAGTTGTCGAGACGGTGTACGTTGGGCGGGCACTGATTGCCACCTTAGCTGAGCCATCGGCTTCATTGACATTGTCACCTGTCGTTTCCAACTCCAACGTGTATGACCCGCTGGTCGTCATGTTGACGGAGTACACCCCGCTTGGATCGACGTTGAAATCACCTACCTCAGCGATGGAAAGCCACACGAGTAGAGTCTTCGTAGGAGCCGGAGTCGCTGTGATTGTGAAGATTGCATCACTACCCTCCGCAACGTCGCTACCCGCGGTAATCGACAGCTCAGGTATCACTGGCGGTGTCGTGCCGCACTTGGCCATTGCCTCTAACGTGCGGGTCGTGCGATCCCAGCGACTATTGTTGATCCTACTCTTAATGTCCCGAGACTCGGCGGCAGTCATGGCCGACTCGCCAGTACTCTCACCTAGGGCCGCGAGCACCTTGTTCCAACGCAGGACATGGGTTGAAGCTGTGAATTCGTCCCGCCATACCTTGACCTCGGCGACCGTAATGGCGTCGGAAGGCAACTGGACCGTGCATTCAGGTGGATCATCATCGTCCGAGACCGCTACCATGGCTGTTCCTTCGGTCGGAGACACTGTGTAGGGGTCGCCGGCGTTCAAGGTGACCGTAATGTCACCATCGGGTTCGTCCTGATCGTCGGCCGTGGTATCGACGGTATACATCAGGTTGCCACTAGTCGGAATGCTGACAGTCTTTGTACCGATATCGGCATCAGCGGCGTATTCTCCGTTCTGGGCGACGGTGATGGATACCGACAAGGGTGATGTCTGCGCTGGGCTTGCGGAGACTGTGAAGCTAGCAGCCGCGCCTTCAGTGACGGCGCTGCCGGGCGTGACGCTGACTGTCGGAGCTTCGTCATCGGTGACATCGACGCTCACACTGGCAGGTGGTGTCGCCGTGGTGTAGCCAGAAACGGTGTGCGAAATGGTAGCGGTCTCGTGGTCGCCATCGGGATCCTGTACTGCTTGTACCGTTACCGTTTGGGGGCTCATCCAATCGGATGATGTAAATGTGAGCAAAGCGGGAGAGATTGTCACGGAGGTAGTATTGCTGCTTGTCGGAGTAACGGTTGCGGTTCCTCCGGGGTCGCTTGCCAGCGAGACTGTGTACGTCGCCGTTGCTCCTTCCCTGATGGCGAGCGCGATGTCGCTGATGGTTACCGCGTCAGTGTTGTTGTCATACAGGTTGGCAATGACCGAGTCGCCATACTCCTGGCGGGCTACGGTGCCATCCTGGGCGTAGCTAGTCGCTCGGTGAACGATAGTGAGCAGATCGTCGTCGGTATCACTATCGGCGACCCCGCTGACGGCGACCCACTGTGGGGTCTGCCAGTTGCCGTTCTCACCGCCGGTAAAGGTTAACGTCAACGGTGCGACCGACCAACTAGCGAGCGTTGAATTGGCGCTTTCTGTGGTGATGGTGACCGTGATGTCTGTCATCGGATCTTCTGTGAAGAAGACGCTGTAGCTGCGAGCTGAACTGCCTTCGACGACGTGGAGCCGTGACGGTGCGACCGTCGGCAGCGGGAAGTGGTTGGGATCGGGCTCTTCGCAATCTTCGTGGTCGGGGTCGTCCTCGCAGTCGACTGGCTCGGGGATTTCGACGATCATGTCCGCGCCGGTGTACACGACGGGGCGTGCGCGCTGGCGAGTGTTGGGATGAGTCTCAACTACGTGCAGGATCACGTCGCTGTTGCTAGTGAAGCCATCAATGGTCGTGGTATGTGTGGCGACATATGTGTTGTCGACGTTGTCAGAGTCTCGATCGACGCCGAAATCGTATCTCTGAGGGATGGCCCATGTGCCATCGGGGCCACCGGTGAATGTGAGTCTCCCGTAAAGGTTGGCAGTGTAGAACGTTATGCCGCCTGTATTGCCACTGCGCTCAACGGCGACTGTCTTGCCGACGCCAGGGTCTCGCGTCAAGTGGACGCGATACGAGTAGTTGCCGGGCCCTTCCGGAAGGGTGAATTCGTTACGCGGTGCAATCGTAATGCCGCCTGGGTCATTGTCTGTGATGTCGATGCTCAGGGTGACCTGGCGGTATCCGGGCAGCTCGTGGAGGATAGCAACGGTTTCGTCGTTGGCGTTGATATCCTCGACGGCGGTGAGGGTGATCGGCTGCATATCCCGATAGTTGTCGCTGTTGAATGTCAACGTCGTGGGCGAAATCGTCAGCGAGCCCGGCAAAGAGGAGGTCAGCGTCATCGTGACTTCGCCGCCGGGATCGTCTGCCAGGGCTACGAAGTAGCACTGAATGGTCTCACCCTCATTCATCGTGCTGGTGCTGGGATAGACGTAGACGATCATTGATTTCGGATCGCTGTCGATGATCGTCACGGGCAGTGTCGCTTCGACAAAGCCATCGTACACGTGATCGATTACGATTTCTTCGTTGTCGGTGTCACTGTCTAACCCAACGTGGAGGGTGACGGTTTGCGGTGTGGCCCAGTTGCCGCTTGAGCCGCCGGTGAAGGTGAGTTGGTTGGGATGGGCAGTGAACCTGTCATCGTGTTGCAGGTCCAGGGTGACGTCCTGCTCAGGGTCGTTGGCGAGGCGTACCGTGTAGGTGGGCTCCTTGCCATCGTAGGTGAGAACGTTAGCGATCGCATCGCCGTTCTGTTCGAAGATTGGGTCTCCGCTCCAGCCGTCTGTGGTGATGATCGGCAGCGACTTGCCGTCCCTGAACATGATCACGTTGTCCCAGTTGGTGTGGCTTGCCTCTTGATATCGGTGCGTAATCATGCCCCGTTGGCTGATGGAGTCGAGGTCATCACGCGCGGTGATCGTAATGAACTGTGGATCATCCCAGTTTGCTTGATCGAAGTCCACCGTATCTGGTTCGACAAGCACCGATTTAGGAATCGTACTGGAGATGTTGACGCGGAGGTAATTCGCAGGGGCGCCAGCCATGCGCACGCTGTACGTCGCTGTCGCGCCGCGTTCGGTGACGTAGACGTATTCCATCCCATAGACGACGGTATTGTCACCGACGCCGCTAATGTCTCGTGTGTGGACCAGCACCGGCGGGCCGAAGAACGCGCCGCTGCTGTGGATGAAGTACAGCGGGTAGAGGCCATCGTTCCGGTTGTCACTGTCAGACTGACCAGTGACTGTCACGGTCTGTGGAGCATTCCAGTTACCACTTCCACCTGCTGTGAACGTAAGCGAAGTGGGCGAGATTGCGAGTTGTTCCGGAGCAGGGTTGTTCACGGTGAGCGTGACGTTCTGTCCTGGATCAGATGTCAGATGAAGTGTGTAGGTGTCGACGTGTTCGAAGTGGCCTTCGTTGACCTTAACGAGTGCCTTCGAGGCTTGCGCCAGCGTGCCGTATAGGCCACCAGCATCGTCGGGAACGGGCGGAGGATCAGTCGCATCGTCGTCCGAGACGTATACTTTGATATCGGGATCCGCAAAGCCAGAGGCGGTATGGGTGAGACTGACGACTTCGTGGTCGGAATCGTCATCCTGCAGCGGGGTGATGGTCACCGGTTGAGCGGTTTGCCAGTTGCTGGTGTTGAAACTGAGCGTGGGCGGCGAGACGGTGAACGCCGTCGTATCCGGGTTACCGATGGCGATGCTGATCGTCTGCACAGGAACCGTGCTGGGACGGATCGTATACGTCGCCGCCGAGCCACCCTCGACGACGCGCAGACGTGTGGCCGAAACGTCCAGCGCGAGTCCGCTGCTGGATAGGCTCTCAGATTGCGGTTGCGTTGGCGCGGATTGCCGGGCTGCCCAAGCTTCGCCGCCCATGGTGAGGATCAGGACTGCTGCGAGCGCCGCCAACAGCAGCGTGAAGCCGCCGACGCGTCGACTGCGGTCGGAAGACAATGAGGACCTGGCGCGATCGCGCATCGGGTACTCCTTTAGTGAAAACTTCGCAACATTATAGAGGTTGCCGCTCAATACCTCTGGCAATGTCGTGCGCCGAACCCGTCCGCAACCACGCTAGAAACCCGAAGCTAGGCTGCGCCGCGAGCGGTCGATCAGATACAAGAACACGGGCGTACCGATCAGCGCCGTGAGCACACCCAATGGCAGCTCGGCCGGATCGGCGATCGTCCGCGCTGCGAGGTCTGCGCCCAACACGAGGATCGCACCCGCCATCGCGCTCGCTGGCATCAATCGACGGTGGTCGGGTCCGACCGCGAGGCGCACCATATGTGGCGCGATCAGGCCGACAAATCCCACCACTCCAGCGACAGCCACGCCGGCGCCCGTCGCCATCGCCGCCGCGGCGACAATCAATAGTTGCGCGCGCTGCACTCGGAGCCCGAGGTGCCGAGCCTCGGCATCGCCCAACGACAACAGGTTCAGCGCTCCCGACTGACGGATCAGGACGACGATCGCGAACAAGATCAGAGGCGCCGCAGCGAGTACGTAGCTCCAGATCGATCCCGCCAGGCTGCCTAACGTCCAGAACACGATGTCTCGCAACTGTGCATCGTCCGAGAACGAAAGGATGAAACTCAACGCCGCTCCGAGCAATGCATTCACGGCGATGCCAACCAGCAACATCGTCGCCATCTGTTGGCGTCCGCCGCGACGGGCGAACGCATAGATCAGAAATGTCAGCGTGAGGCCACCACTAAACGCAGCCAGCGGTTGTACGAACGCCCCCCACGCGGTGATACCGAGCACAATCGATATCGCAACTGCAAACGCCGCGCCGCTCGACACGCCGATCAATCCTGGATCAGCAAGCGGATTGCGGAAGAGTCCCTGTAGCGCCGCTCCCGAGACGCCCAGTCCAGCGCCGACCAGCGCTGCCATGATCATGCGCGGAAGACGGATCACCCAGACCACCGCCTCCTCGCGACTGGTGTACTCGATCCCGAGGTCGATGCCAGCCTTGTCGAAGATCAACCCCACGATGCGGAGAATCTCGACGTCAAACGCGCCCAGAATCAGGTTGGCAGCAATCAACGCCAGTAACGCAGCCGACAACGTTGCCCAAGCGAGAACTCCCAACAGCCCCGGCAGCGGCGCCTCGCCGATGTCCGCCCATTCAGGACGACGCTCCCGAAGCTGGGCCAGAGGACGATTGACCACTACTCTTCGCTGTCACCGCTGCGCTGCTCGATGTCGTCTTCGCCGATCTCAGACCGAACCTCGCGGAGAAACTGCGCCAAATCGGCGATCGCCTCAGGCAAGCGAGGACCAAAGCCGAGCAGATAGATGTCGGCCATTGAGATCACGTACGGTCCCTTTCCCGCCCTGGTCTGGGCCATCCCAGGAATCTCCAGCAGTCCCTCAACACCACCGACCACTTCAAGACCTCGATCCATGACCAAGTAAACATCCGGATCAGCAGAAACGAGTGCCTCGGGACTCAGCGGTTGCCACCCCACGATACCGACCTCCGCTGCCGCATCGACACCGCCGGCTGCCTCAATGATCAACTCAGCCTCATTGCCCGAGCCCGATACCAATTGCAGACCGCCCCGGCGAAGGTAGACGTGCATCACCCGAACGGGTTGTTCGTTGTCGGTCGTTGCGAGAACCGTTTCCAATCGCTTCTCAACGTCGAGCGCGACTGCCTCCGCGCGCTTCGGAATGCCGAGCGCCTCGCCAATTGCTCGAATCTTGATCTGTGGCGCGTCAAGTCGGATCAGGTCCTCGATGATCAGCACCTCCACCCCGGCCTGATGCAGCTGCTCGAGCACTTCCGGCGGACCAGCCATCGGCGAACCGATGATCAGCGTTGGCTCGAAGTCGAGAATCGCCTCGGCATTGAGCGCGCCCGCAAACCCAAGGTTGGGCAGCGCTTCCGCCACCGGCGGATAGATGGAGCTCGTATCCCGCGCGACCAGGAAGTCCTCCGCGCCGAGCGCATACACGACCTCGGTCATGTCGCCGAAGAGCGTAATCAACCGAGTGCCCTCCGGCACCGCTTCCTCAGGCGCCGACTGCTGGCTCTGCTGATCCTGCGCTGCCGACTCCTGCTGCTGAGGTACGGATTGTGCTTGCGACTGATCCGAGGCAGTCGATTGCTCCTGCGCTTGCTGTTCGGTCGCTAAAGCGGTCGTCGCTTCGTTCGGCTGTTCGTCCTGTTGTCCGGAAGGTGCCTGATCTTGCTGCGCCTCGGTAGGTTCTCGCTGAGTGGACTCAGCTTCCTCGGGCTGGGAGTCTGACTCGCGCTGCTGCTCCGACTGTTGGATAAGCGGTTGCGACACCTCGTCCTCGCCACAAGCCACCACGATCGCTGCCAGCCCAAACAGGACACCAAGAAGCATCCCAACCAGCCAGAGCGGACATCTCAAACGCGGCAACAGAGTCGTCCTTCGTGAAGAAATTCTCAAATCAGGCAGCGTCTATTGGTATATCACCAAGTCCGCAACATCCGAAAACTCACCCATCTTCCAGTTCGCTCACAACAGGTACTGAGCACCCGCAATCCAACTCCCCCGAGAGTGCGAATCCAATTCCCCTGCGAATGCGGGGGTCCGCTCGGCCGACGCCCACAAATGGTCAATGACACCGCACCGCCGAGGATGCCTCCGAGAGCATTCGTCATACCCGCGGCGGGGCGCGGGAATCTCGCTGAGTCCAGGACCGGCCTCTCTCAAGTTCGAGTAGGCCGACGTTGCTAGACTCCGCCCTCCCTTCACATCCCGTTGCGACAGCTGACGATTCCCTCCGACTCGAGCCTTGCGAACTCCGACCCTTCGATCCCGAGGTCGTCGCCGAGCACCTCGCGGGTGTGCTCGCCGAGCAGTGGCGCGGCCGTCATCGGTACATCGCTCTTCTCCATCTTGGGCGCCCAACCCAACAGACGGATTGGCCCGTGCTGCGGATGCTCGATGTCCTGAATGAAGCCGCGCTCGTCGAAGTGGGGATTGTGGAAGAGGTCGTAGGTGCTGTGCGTCGCCGAGCAAGGCACGCCAGCCTCGCCGAGAATCTGCATCGCCTCCCACTTGTCGTGCTGGATCGTCCACGCGCGAATCTCCGCCTTGAGCTCGTCGTTGTGGTCGATTCTCGCCTGCTCATCGCAGAATCGCGGGTCGACGACCATGTCCGGACGTCCCATCGCCGCGCAGAAGGTGTCCCACATCCGAGTCGTGAGCGCAATGATGTACAGGTAGTCATCGGCGCCGTTTGAGCCGGGCATAGGCTTGCACGGATACAGATCGGTCGGGCCGCTCCAGCCGTTTCCGCGACGCTCCGCGGCGACATCGCCCCAACTCTGTGTTCCAGCGACCGGCGTGCGCACGTAGTAGGTCATCGCCTCCTGCATCGAGATCTCGATGTGTTGGCCCTCGCCTGTGCGCAGCTTTTGCACGTACGCCGAAGTGATCGCAAACGCGAGCTGCATCCCTGTCCCGCTATCGCCGACGCACGCGCCAGGCCGCATCGGCGGACCGTCATGCTCGCCCGTGACCGAAAACGCCCCGGCGGCGTTCTGAGCGACGGGATCAAAACTCTTGAAGCCGGCAAACGGCCCCGACAGGCCGAACCCCTTGAGCCGCGCGTAGATGATCGACGGATGGACCTCCTTCAGCGCCTCATAGGTCAGCCCGAGCTTCTCCATCACGCCAGGGCCGTAGTTCTCGACGAAGACGTCGTAGTGCGGCAACATCTCGAAAAGCAACGCCCGACCACGCTCGTCTCGCAGATTGATCGTGACCGAGCGCTTGTTGGAGTTCCAGTTGATGAAGTAGTGCGAGTCGACATCCGAGGCGTTGCCCACGCCCCGTCCCGGATCGCCAACACCAGGCTGTTCAATCTTGACCACATCGGCGCCATGCCACGCCAGTGCCTGCGTGCAGGAGGTCCCTGCCTCGTATTGGGTCATATCAAGGACTCGGAGTCCGTCAAGAGCTGGCATCAGTTGATCCTTTCCGCGCCGCGTCTCGCGGCAACCACCATCAGGCTACGCGTTTCCTGCGCTAGTGATCATGGTCATCGTGTTCATCGTCACTGTCGTCGTCAGATTCGCCCTCAGGCGCCGGTCGGCCGTGTCCACCGAGGGCTCCGCCGACGTGAGTGTTGGGCTCGCCACCAAACAGCATCGCGCCCTCGAAGAATCGCGCGTTCGGGTGGTAGCGATACATGTAGTGCAATGCCGCCATCGGCAGAAGCGTTTCCACCCGCGCGAGATCCATCACCATGAACGCAATCAGGTCGCGCTCGGCAAAGCTCAGTCTGCTGAGCTGATACTCGCCAACCGAGCCCAACACGGGTGAGACCCCCGATTCCTGGATGGCCGCAATCGCCGGCGGCAGCAGGTCGCCCTCGACCACGAGCAGCCCCGCCGCGTCTTGGTGGTCGTTGAGGATCTGCACAATCTGAGAGGCGCGATCGCTCGGAGTCAGCTCAACCTGTTCCACGTCGCCGCCCTCATACAGTTCGTCGACCACGTCGCAGATACCCGTACGTCCCTGAGGATTGCCTTCCTTGTACAGACAGAGCACCAGACCGCTCACATCTCGCGACGTAAACTGCTCCACGGCTCGTCGTCCAGCCGCCGATTCGTTGAACGACACGTGGATCAGCGACCCGGCCCGATCCGCGTGACGCTCGCCTGCGCCGAACGTCGCAATCTTGACTCCCGCCGCCGCAGCCGCGTGCAACGACGGAATCACATCATCTGCATCCGCCAACGAGGCCAGGAGCATCGGCGCGTCGTCATCAACACACTCCTCGATCGCGGCGATACGGTCATCGACATCGGGATGCGAGGAATACGTCACGTCGAGACCCAAGTTGTCCGCACCGCGTTTGGTGTGAAACTCAAGCATCTGCCAGAAGTGCGAGTCCGGGTCGCCATCGGCAACGACGCAGATCGTCGGCAACGGAGGAGACAAGGGGATCGGCGCCGCGAACTCGACAGGAGAGCTATACAGCCAGCGACCCACCTCAGCGTCCACAGGGAACATTCGCTGCCGAGGCTCAATCCGCTGCCCCCACCCACCGTCGTCTCCTTGGCCTTGGAGCGCGAACTCCACCCGACCATCCTCAAGTCGTTGTGCAGCGATTCGCAGCGCCAGCGTCGTGTGCTCTTCCGAGTCCGCCTCCGCTGGTCCAAACGCGAACTGATTGACCACCGTGGTCGCCACCACCGTCGCGACAATCAACCCCAAGACCAAGATTCGTGTTCGCCCATTGAGTCCCATATCGACGCTCCCCCTCGAGCCTCTGTGCCAGTTAATCCAACTGCCTGACCCGCCGCACACATATTAGGACGGCCGGACGAGGTGACGAGGTGTGGTCGTCGCCGCACCGTCGGGCGTACCATGCGAGAGTCCAACCAGAGCACAGGATGGAGTTCAAGAATGACCACCGCTCCTGTCGGCGTCGCCGCCGACGCACCACCCGAGCCCGACAGCTACGACTGGCCCGAGATCGTCGCTGGATTGCAGAGATATCTCCGCCTCACCGCCACGCCGGTCGGGATGAAAATGTTCGAGACCGTCGAGGAGATGCAAGAGATCGAGCGCATCCGCCGGCCGCAGTTCAAGCACGCCCTCGACCAACTCGTCGCCCAAGCGCGATGGCTCAACTTCACCCTCGGCGTAACCATGGACGACCTGATCGGCGCCCAATGTGGAGCGCCTGTCGGTCTGCACCCCAACGAAGACGACGGAGAATGGCGACTCCGCACGACCATGACCAACGTCTGGTTCGAGACCGACGAAGACGCGATCCTCCATCAGCAAGCGATGGACGTGCTGCCCTCGGGCCGCTACCGAGCACTGGCGCTCTCCCCAATCGCAACCGGCCGACTCGATCCACCCGACGTCGTGCTGCTCTACGGCACGCCCGGCCAGATGATCATCCTGATCAACGGACTCCAGTTCTCAGGCTTTAAGAAGTTCGAGTTCGCCTCCGTCGGCGAGTCAGCCTGCGCCGACAGTTGGGGTCGGGCCCTGCGCACCGGCGAGCCATCGCTCAGCATTCCCTGCTACGCCGAGCGTCGCTTCGGCGGCGTCCAGGACGACGAGCTGCTCATGGCAATCCCACCGCGCTACCTGCCCAAACTCCTCGACGGGCTCGACAAGCTCTCCCGAAACGGGCTGCGCTACCCAATCCCACCGCTAGGAATCCAGGCCGACCCCTCGGAGTCCCTGTCAAGGTCCTACCAAGATCGGTTCTGATTCAGTGGCCGAGCTTCGATTCCGCTCTCGCAGCCTGCGAGCCCTGTTCGAGCGCGGCGATCGCGGCCGGATTGATCCGAGATACGTCAAGCGGATCGAGCTGATTCTCGCGCGAATGGCTCAAGCCGATCACGTATCCGACCGAGCTGAATCTGCCTGGCTTCCACTTGCATCAGTTCAGAGGCGAGCGCGCGGGCACCTGGTCAATCCGCGTCAGCGCCAACTGGCGAATCACGTTCCGCGCCGACGGCGATGTCATGTATGAGATCGACTACGTGGATTGCCACAGGCGCTGTGAGCGAGGTCCGGCATGTCGATGAAGCGTCCACCCCACCCGGGCGGCATGTTCATCGAATTCTGCTTGCCTGGGACCGGCTCGACGATCGAGACAGCGGCCGAGCAAATGGGCTTGGACGCTGTCGAGTTATCCGAAGTGTGCCTCGAGCGAGCTCCAATCACCGCTGAAATGGCTGTGCAAGTGTCGAAGGCGTTCGGAAGCACGCCAGAGGCGTGGATGCGGATGCAGACCGCCCACGACCTCGCACTCGCCGAAGAGCGAGTCGGCAACCTGGACATCAAGCGATTGCCGGAGCTCGCGGAAGCTGAGCTGGACGCGTTCGAAGTCGGAGCGTCAGCAGAAGCCGCCGAAGTTGCTAACTGACGGCCGAAATCCCCCGATCTGCCAGCCACTGTGTAAACCACTTGTTGACATCGGCTCACACACGTGGGTATGATTGTGTTTCGCACCACTGGTTCACCTGACCCCGCCAGAGCGCAGGGCCAACCGAAAACAGAGTGCGCCTTGACAAGGGACATAGTGATTGAGATGCGTCCACAGCATCCCCCCGGAAATCGGCGACGGCGTCGGTCTCCATCGACATCAGGGGGGCTGCGGGAAACTCTCGCGTCGACGGCCGCTTGGACGGCCGGGCGAACGCGGGAGGTACGTGTGTGGTTCTGATGACATGCAAGATGACTGCGCTGAGTCCCGACATGGGTCGGGGAAACAGCGCGGCGCGCAACACCGAACGAGGGCCTCGAGGCTGCAACTACCTCGGGGACTGACGCTCGTTCACCAGTGCAGCGCGTGGCGTAGCGCAGGTCAAGTGACTACGGCGCACGGTGGATGCCTTGGCACTTCGAGCCGATGAAGGGCGCGGTATGACTGCGATAAGCCAGGAGGAGCCGTCAAGCAGGCTAATCCCTGGATTCCCGAATGGGGCAACCCGGCAGCGGTGATGCGCTGTCACCCCAGGCTGAACACATAGGCCTGGCGGAGGTAAGTGGGGGAAATGAAACATCTGAGTACCCCGAGGAAAAGAAACAATTCCGGTAGTAGCGGCGAGCGAACCCGGATCAGCCCAAACCAAGTGAGCCTAATGGAGCCCTCTCCTCTGCTCATTCGGTGTTGTAGGGCGTTGCGACGACGCCGAGGGTGGCGTCACAGCAGTTACCAAGCGCGCGGTTAGGCGAAGGCCCCTGGAACGGGCCGCCATAGACGGTGAAAGCCCGGTAGCCGACAACCGACGCGCCTGCTGGCAACGTCCCTGAGTACCACGCGGCACGGTGAAAGCGCGTGGGAAACTGGGGAGCCCACTTCCCAAGGCTAAACACTCGAAGTGACCGATAGCGGACCAGTACCGTGAGGGAAAGGTGAAAAGACCCCCGGGAGGGGAGTGAAATAGTTCCTGAAACCGTGTGCTTTCAAGCAGTGAGAGGCCCGTGCAAACGAGCTGATCGCGTGCCTATTGAAGAATGAACCGGTGAGTTACGTTTTGTGGCGAGGTTAAGGCATTCAGTGCCGAAGCCACAGCGAAAGCGAGTCTGAACAGGGCGAAGCGAGTCGCAAGACGTAGACCCGAAACCAGGTGAGCTACCCATGGGCAGGGTGAAGCGGAAGTAAAGCTCCGTGGAGGCCCGAACCTTCTTCAGTTGCAAATGGATTGGATGACCTGTGGGTAGAGGTGAAATGCCAAGCGAACCTGGCGATAGCTGGTTCTCCCCGAAATGCCTTTAGGGGCAGCGTTGCGGGAAACGACCGTGGAGGTAGGGCTCTGACTGGGTAAGGGGGCGGACAGCCTACCAACCCCTATCAAACCGCGAATGCCACGGCCGAACCTGCGGCAGTGAGACAGTGGGGGATAAGCTTCATTGTCAAAAGGGAAACAGCCCAGACCGCCGGCTAAGGTCCCGAAATTTCCGCTCAGTGGTAAAGGAAGTCCAGTCGCGCAGACAACCAGGAGGTTGGCTTAGAAGCAGCCACCCTTGAAAGAGTGCGTAATAGCTCACTGGTCGAGTGATTGGGCGCCGACAATTCAACGGGGCTCAAGCGGAATACCGAAGCCGCGGATCTGCACTTCAGCTTGCTGGAGCACAGATGGTAGGGGAGCGTTCTGTTCAGCTGTGAAGGCGGACCCGTGAGGGCCTCTGGAGCGGACAGAAGTGAGAATGCCGGTATGAGTAGCGAAAGGTGTGTGAGAACCACACCCACCGAATACCTCAGGGTTCCTACGGCAGGGCAATCCGCGTAGGGTTAGGCGGGCCTAAGCCGAGGCCGAAAGGCGTAGGCGATGGACAGACGGTTCATATTCCGTCCCCGCTGAGTGTGTGCCTGAGCGACAGGGGTGACCCGGGAAGATAGCGCGAGCGGGCCTATTGGACATGGTCCGTCGCGCCGCGTACGCGTCGAGCGGGATTCAAACACCGCTCGGTTAAGCAGAGGCGGCGTGGAAGCGGCGACGTCAGTCAAAGCGACTTGTGTGACACCCTCGGCCAGAAAACCCTCGGTCGCGAATACATTCAGCGCCCGTACCGCACACCGACACAGGTAGGTGAGGGTAAGTACCTCCAGGTGGACGAGTGATTCCTCGCTAAGGAACTCGGCAAAATAGTTCCGTAACTTCGGGAGAAGGAACGCCTCGCGGTCTAGCCTCGACTCGCTCGAGCGCCGGACCGGAGGCCGCAGCAAGCAGGCCCAGGCGACTGTTTAACAAAAACACAGGTCTCTGCGAACGCGAAAGCGGACGTATAGGGGCTGACGCCTGCCCAGTGCTGGAAGGTTAAGGGGAGGGCTTCACGGCCCAATCCGAAGCCCCAGTGAACGGCGGCCGTAACTATAACGGTCCTAAGGTAGCGAAATTCCTTGTCGGGTAAGTTCCGACCCGCACGAATGGCGTAACGATCTGGGCACTGTCTCGGCGAGGAGCTCGGCGAAATTGAAGTGGCCGTGAAGATGCGGCCTCCCCGCAGATGGACAAAAAGACCCCGTGGAGCTTTACTACAGCTTGACATTGAAGGTCGCCTTATGATGCGTAGGATAGGTGGGAGCCGGTGAACCCTCGCTTGCGGGTGAGGGGGAGGCAACCTTGGAATACCACCCTTCATATGGTGTCCTTCTAACGCGTGATCAAGCACGCGGACCGTGTCTGGTGGGTAGTTTGACTGGGGCGGTCGCCTCCCAAATTGTAACGGAGGCGCGCAACGGTTCCCTTAGGGTGGATGGAAATCACCTGTTACGTGTATTGGCATAAGGGAGCTTGACTGCGAGACTGACACGTCGAGCAGGGACGAAAGTCGGCCAAAGTGATCCTACGGTTCCGAGTGGTAGGGCCGTGGCTTATCGGATATAAGTTACCCCGGGGATAACAGGCTTATCTTGCCCGAGAGTTCACATCGCCGGCAAGGTTTGGCACCTCGATGTCGGCTCGTCGCATCCTGGGGCTGGAGTCGGTCCCAAGGGTTGGGCTGTTCGCCCATTAAAGCGGCACGCGAGCTGGGTTCAGAACGTCGTGAGACAGTTCGGTCTCTATCCTCTGTGGGCGTTGGAGCGTTGCGGGGAACTGCCCCTAGTACGAGAGGACCGGGGTGGACGGACCGCTGGTGTGCCAGTTGGAGGGCCTACCTCCACCGCTGGGTAGCCATGTCCGGACAGGAGAAGCGCTGAAAGCATCTAAGCGCGAAACCAACCTCAAGATGAGCGCTCCCTCCGCCACCGAGCGGATAAGGCCACGGGAAGACGACCCGTTTGATAGGCGACAGGTGGAAGCCCGGTAACGGGTGCAGCTAAGTCGTACTAATGGCCGAATGGCTTGACCTGCCCTGCGCCACGCGCAGCACTCCCAGTGCAGCGCAACGCAGCAAACAGTCATCAGGCAAGCGTCAACTACACGCGTACGCATCTCTTCACTAATCCCTCCCGTTGCGGGATAGAGCAGCGGTAGCTCGTCGGGCTCATAACCCGGAGGTCGTGGGTTCGAATCCCACTCCCGCTACCAAACCCGTCACAAAGCGGTCGATCACCACAGATCGGCCGCTTTGTCGTTTGCCCCCGCTCTGCTTGTATTCCCCAACCGACCGCCAGCAACCCTAGAACCGACCGTCCAGCTGCTTGCCCAGCTCTTGATCAAACGCCGAGAACACGAACTTGTCGTTCAGCAGCACCCGCTCCGACATCACCGGGTTCAACAACACCTCATCGCCTCGGACCACCGCGATCAGACGCCGACTCCCCGCCCGCTCCAACGCCCACTCGATCGTCTGGCTAACCCACGGCGCCGGAATCGGAAACACGCCGATCCCATAGCTCGGGGTGAGCGGCAGAAAATCCGTCGCTCCCGCAACCTGGATGATGTGCGCAAATCGCTCCGCGCCATCACGCTCCGGTCGAATCACCCGATGCGCGCCGAGCAACCGCAAAATCCGTTGATGACGGTCCGACGATGCCTTCGCATACACAATCTCGACCTTCAACTGTTTCAGATTCATGAGCGCCAGCACCGACGCTTCAAGATCGGCCGTCGCCACGACCGCAACGTCGACTTCGCCAAGCGACAGCGCTCGGAGCGCGTCAATATCGGTGATGTCCGCAATCCGCGCGTCTGTCACCTTGGCGGCGAGCTCGTGTACATGGCTCTCATCGAGGTCGATCGCCAGCACCTCGTGGCCCAAATCGTCCAGCGCCTCGGCCAAGTGCGAGCCAAATCGTCCCAGCCCCAGGATCGCGACCTGCATTTCGACTCCTAACCGATTCTCACTGCTTCGGCGGGATAGCGGAATCGTTCGCGCGGACGATCGGGAATCATCGCAGTGATCACCAGCGGTCCCATTCGACCCACAAACATCATCAAGATCAGGATATTCGCCCCCGACTGTGTCGCCGACTGCGCTGCGCCCTGCGACCAGCCACAGTTCGCCAGCGCCGACATCACATCGAACGCCGCCGGCAGCAGGTCGATGTGAGGGTCGACCGCGATGAAGAACAGCAAACCGAAGACATAACCACTGAGCGCGATCAATACGAGCGCATTCGCCCGCAGCACCACCGACGGCGCAATCTCTCGCCCAAACGCGATCACCCGCGGCGCGCCAACCAACGCCGATAGCACACCAAACGTGACCACCATGAATGAGCCAATCTTGATCCCCGACGCGGTTGACGTCGATGCCCCACCAATAAACATCAGGATGATCATCGCCAGCGAGGTATCGTCGCTCGCCTGATCGAGCGGCACCGTCGTCATCCCCGTCGTCCGGTTGACCGAGAGAAATAGCGAGTTCGTGACCTTCGCACCAATGCTCTGGTCGGCAAACATCCTCGACCAATCGGCAACAAGGAAAAACACCATGCCGACCACGAGCAACCCGAACATCCCCGTGATCACCATCTTGGTATCGAGCGTCCAGCGTCGACGCGGCTGTCGGAGATTGAACACCGTGAGAAACGACAGCGACCCCAGAAATGCCGAAATCCCCATCACGACCATCGGCCAAGCGTCGTGAGCCTGCCCGACGAAGCTGCGACTCCCGCCCATCAGGTCGAGGCCCGCGTTGTTGAACGCCGAAATCGCGTGATAGCCAGCCAACCAGACCGCCCGTCGGCTGGAGATGTCCCCCGGCAGCTCAATCAAGAACCACGGCAGAAGCAGACCAAACGTCACCAGCTCAACAATCGCCGTATAGATCATCACCCGACGCAGCAGCACCGACGCGCCCGAGCCGTCAACTCCAGCGGTCATCAACTCCAGCCCGAAAAACGCCCGCCCGCGCATCCCCAGTCGCTGGCCCGCCAGGACGATCAGCACGCCCGCGTAGATCGTCACGCCCAACCCACCGAGCTGAAACAGCGCTAAGGTGACAAACTCGCCAAAGTGCGAAAACGTCTCCTCAGTGTCGAATCGGGTCAGCCCCGTCACGCTCACTGCCGAGACCGATGTGAACAGAGCGTCCAGAAACGGTACGGACTCACCGCTCGCCGACGCCTGCGGCAAATGCAGGATCGCGCCGCCAATCAACATCACCAGCGCGAACACCGCCACGACCATCCACGAGCGCGGCGCAATGCGAAGACGTCGCTGCCGCTTCCCTCGGACACGCTCCGGCTGCAGACGGACCCGTCGCAAGACCACATCCCCGGGCCGCCGACGATAGCCGCGCTGCTGGCTCATCCACAATCCTCCCTGCGACGCATCTCATATGGTACGTCTCGACCCATCGAAAATGGAGCCCGAAGAGAGTGCGGAAGGAGCGACCATCATGAGCGGAACCGAACGATTCCGCATCCTCGTCATCTGCACCGGCAACCGTGCGAGATCACAGATGGCACACGGATGGCTGAAGCACATCGGCGGCGATCGCGTCGAAGTAGCCAGCGCCGGCACTCATCCGAAGGGCGTTCACCCGCTCGCCATCCGAGTCATGTCGGAAGTCGGGATCGACATCTCCAACCACACCTCAGACCACGTCGACCGCTACGTGAACGACCACTTCGACCTCGTGCTCACCGTCTGCGACGCGGCCAAGGAGTCCTGCCCCGTCTTCCTCGGCGCACAACGAACGCTGCACCGCTCCTTCCAGGATCCAGACGCTCCCGACCTCACTGATGCCGAACTCACACAACTCTTCCGACGCATCCGTGACCAAATCGGCGACGAGATCCGACAACTGCTCAACAGAGAGCTGGAGTAGCCTGCGGACGACGGCAGCAGCAACCTGGAGGCGAACAAATGGCGATTGCCACTGATATCCAGCGAGCCATGGAAGACAGCTCCTGGATTCGACGGATGTTTGAGCTCGGCATCCAACTCCGACAAGAGCGCGGTGCCGAGAACGTCTTTGACCTCTCGCTCGGCAACCCAGTCGTCGAGCCGCCAGCTCAGTTCTTCGACGAACTCCGCAACTTCGCCGACAACGACGCACAAGGCGTCCACCGATACATGCCCAACGCGGGCTACGTCGAAACCCGACAAGCCGTCGCCGACGCACTCTCCGACGAAACCGGCCTCACGTACGGACCCAACCACATCGTCATGACCGCCGGAGCGGCGGCGGCGCTCAACGTCGTGGTCCATGCCCTCTGCGATCGCGACGACGAGGTCATCATCCTCGCCCCCTACTTCGCCGAGTACCTCTTCTACGCCACCAATCACGCCGCTCGACCCGTCGTCGTCGGGTGCGACGATGACTTCATCCCCGACCTCGACGAACTCGAGAGCAAACTCTCCAATCGCACCAAGATCGTCATCCTAAACTCACCCAACAACCCGTCCGGGGCGATGTATCCCGCGCCGTTCATCGCTGCACTGGCCGAGCTCCTGCGGGCAAAGTCGAGCGAGTTCGGCACCGAGATTTTCCTCGTCAGCGACGAGCCGTATCGCAAAATCCTCTTCGACGAGCACACCTACCCGTTCCCACAGAACTCCTACGAGCGGACCATCACCGTCACCTCACACGCCAAGGACCTCGCCCTGCCCGGCGATCGCATCGGCTACATCGCGCTGCACCCCGACTACGACGACGGCGGACAGATGATGGACGCCCTGATCTTCTGCAATCGCGTGCTCGGATTCGTCAACGCGCCCGCGATCATGCAGCACCTCGTCCGCAATCTCCAAACCGTGACCATCGACACCACCGACTACCAGCGCAAGCGCGACGACCTGTACGACGTGCTCACCACCGCCGGCTACGAAGTCCGCAAGCCCGAGGGCGCGTTCTACATGTTCCCCAAGTCGCCCGTCGCCGACGAAATGCAGCTCGTCCAAGCGCTCCAGCGACAAGGCGTTCTCGTCGTGCCTGGCCGAGGCTTCGGAATGCCGGGTTACTTCCGCATCTCCTACTGCGTCGAACAGCGAGAGCTCGAAGGCGCCGCACCCGGATTTGCCGCCGCCATCGCCGAGCTCACTGCGTGATCGACGTGTAAGCTGATCCCAGGTGGGCCCTATCGTCTAGAGGCCTAGGACGCCAGCCTTTCAAGCTGGTAGCACGGGTTCGAATCCCGTTGGGGCCACCACCCTAAAGCGTCTCAAAAGCCCCACTAACCCCAAACCCACCCGTCCCCAACCTAGTCGGGAACCAAAAGTACCCCGTCCCCGACTCAAATTGGGGACCCAAAGCCTCCCGTCCCCGACTTGATCGGGGACCCGCTTTGTCCTCGGGCATGGGCATGGGCATGGGCATGGTGTAGCAAATCACCGAAAAGCCTGGCATCACCTCGAAGCGCTGGATGAACGCGCACGAGAAAGCACAAGTCTCGGTAAGCGCGCTGGTGAGCACGAACTCGCTCAACTCCCCAAAGACACCCGCTATTGCCCCAAAACCGTCCGGCCCCGGCTTGATCGGGCACCATAAGCCCCCTCCGCCCCCAACCTAGTCGGGGACCCAAAGTCCCCCGTCCCCGACTTGATCGGGGACCCGCTCGGGCTGTCAGTTGGTATGGCGATGGTGTACCGAATCTCGGCACGAACTGGATTCACTTCAATGCGCTGAACGAAGGTGAGCAGGAACTCGCTCAGCTCCTCATCAACCACCTCGACAGGCTCTTGGACGCGCCTCCGACAAGACGTGACTACGAGGTAGCTCAATAGGCACTGGACATCTAGACACTCGTCGCAGGTCACAAAGGCCAGGCGCGCTATCCGTTTCTCGCCGCTGAGATAGGCGGATCAAGTGGCCTCTCACGCCACACCCTGTCCTCCTTCCTGGAGGCGCTGACGCATCAACGGGCTGAGCGATGCGTCCCGGTTCCTCTCGAGCAAGACCGAGGATCCCCGAGCGCCTCCGGATGCCTCCTGTCGCCGAGGCAACAGCACTTGCCATATCTGGTAGACCCGAGACCACTGGATTCTTCCCACGTATCAAGTATGTGGCTACACCCTTTCGGTGTAATGACCGACACGAATCGGTCCCAATGCGATTGCACCCAGTGTGCCTGCCGTCATTGACCATTCTGTGACTGCATAGAATGCTAATCCTCCTGATGCGGAAGCATCGAATGCACAGCCATGAGTGAACATGGCAAGACAGGTGGAGGACTGGACATGTCAATCGGACCGCGCTCGCTCACGGTCGCGAGCCTTCGTATTCGGCTCGTATTTCTCGGCGCCGCCGTACTCAGCATCGCACTGCTGGGCCTGGCGGCGTTCACGGTGCTTCCGCCCCATGCGGAGGCCCAAGGGATACAGACTGACAACATCCAAGTTGTCGTCACTCCTGCCAACCTCACACTGCTTGAGGATCCGGGGGCGCGGGCTTCCTTCAAGTTCACCTTGCACAGCGGGACCCGGCAGACGGCTGCGATAACGGCGAAAACGATAGGAGGCACTGCCGAGTTGTTTAAGGACTATGGCTACCCCGAGACTTCCGGCGGGACCCTAACCAGAACCAAGAGTGGATTTCAGGCGAAAAAGGATCAAACCGTCGATGTACACGTCCCGATCAGGAAAGATAAGCTGAAGGAAGGGGATGAGACGTTCGAAGTGGAGTTCAAAATTGAAGGTAATGGCGTGACCTTCGGTGGGGGGCCTAGTGACCCTACGGTTCTCAAGTACAAGGTCACCATCCTCGACCGAGAACCGTCCACCGTTTCCTTCGAGAGTGTCCAGTACCTGGTCGAAGAGGGCGACGGCCTGGAATTCAAGGTGAACCTGGAAGGCAACGGAAAAGGGACTGTTGAATATAAGGTCAGAGACACCAGTACCGCCGAACCAATCACTGCTCTCGGCGGAGGCGTCGTGCGCGGCGACTACACCACCAATGACGGCCTTACAGGCAAGCTGGATTTCGACGGCCGCAAGGAAAACGGCAAGTCCCATACGATTTCGTTCAACACCATCAAGGATTCGTTGGTCGAAGGAAACGACACCATCGTCCTGGAGCTCTTCAATGCCACGGGCGACCTGTCCATTGCCGGCAGCCGCACTTCCACCGCAATCATCGAGAACAACGATGGAGAACTCTGGGCGGACGCGCCGGACGTCAGCGTAACAGAGGGCGGCGACGCCCAACTTACCGTTACCCTGGAGCGGGCGCTGAAGAGGGAAGAGACAGTAGCGTTCAACGCGGCGGTCCAGGGATCCCAGCCTAACCTAGTTAGCGCGTGCCAGAGCGGACAGAACGACTTCGCGCAGAAGAACGTTGACTATCAAACCTTCGAATACGTCGAATACATAATGCGAGAAGGGGATCGGAGCGTTACAATCCCCGTGCCTACCTCGCCCGATGACCTGCACGAAGACAACGAATGCTTCTACGCCACGCTGCTGGCCAGCCACGGCATCAAGTTCCGCGCACAGTCCGACCAGACGAACCGAGTTATCCCCAACCTGCTACTTTCCCGGATTACAATTACTGATGACGACAAGATGCCGGAACTGCGCTACGGGCACCCGGAAGTGGCAGAGCCGGACCCGTTGTGGCGTGAGAATCCCACCTCCGACACCGCCATGCTGCGCTACCCGGTCAGCCTGACCTCTCCCAGCAGCCGTACGGTGACGGTGGACTATGCGCACGGCGGCGGAGGTATCGACCCGACGCTCAACGCCACCTCCGGTGAGGACTTCACCCCCATCACGCCGGGCACGCTGACCTTCATGCCAGGTGAGATGCTGAAATACGTTGAGGTCGAGATCAAAGGCGACTTCATCGAGGAGCCTGACGAGCGGGTGTACGTCAAGTTCAGCAACGCCGTCAACGCCTGTCTGCTTCCCCGCTGCGGGCCCGGCAGCGCCATCTCTGTTCGTGGCACCATCCTCAACGACGACCAGAACCTGACGATTACCATCGAGCCAGACGACGACCGGGTTCGCGAAGGGGAGGACATCGTCTTCCGGGCGATACTCTCCAATCCCGTTCCCTACCCCTTGAGCATGTCGACCATTTCAGGACTCGGCGGAACGGCAACGATAGGCGTGGACTACAAAGATACCGCCTTTTTCGGACTAGGTCTGACAATTGAGCCCGGCCAGACCGAGGGAACCCTCACTGTGCCCACGCTGGCCGACAATGTTTCCGGCGAAGGCGCCGAGACGGTGATCCTGGAGTTCGACAGAGTGTTGCTAGGCAATTCAACTATCCATGCCTTATACGGATCAAAGATTTTCGGTCAGACACTCTTCCCAGAGACCGCGGCGGCCCGAATACCCCTCTCCACGGCGTACATCCTCGACGGGCCGGTCATCTCCGTAACGGCGGCGCGGGAAAGCGTTGGCGAGGGCAACTCCCTGGACTTCCACGTGGCCTTAAGCGAGCCGACGACGCAGGACGTTACATTCACCGTCAAGAGCGTGGACGGCGCCGAAGGCGCGGAAGGGGCTGCCATTGCCGCCGCCGGCAGCGATTACACGGCGCTGACACCCAAGAAGGTCACCATCCCCGCCGGCCAGACCGACGGTGGCACCTTCACTATCGCCACCCACCAAGACCAAGTGGACGAGCCGAATCACAAGTTCACCGTTCTACTGGAAGACGTCACCGGTGTAACAGTGGACGAGGAAGCCGCGGTGGGAATCATCCGCGACGATGACCCGCGTCCAACCCTCTCCATTACCGATGCCGAGGCGGACGAAGGGGACGAACTGAGGTTCCTGGTCACCATGTCCGGAGCAACGGAACGAACCGTCACCGTCAACTGGGTAACCGAGGATGGTACCGCCGTCCATGGACTGGACTACCGAGAAGTAGATCGACTGCAAGTCGTAACATTCTTGCCGGGCGTGAAGGAACAGTCGATTTCGGTGCAAACACTGACGGACAATGAACCGGAGGCCCAGGAGTCCTTCCGAGTGCAGTTGACGGGCGCTCACGGCGCCAGGGTGCAAACCGCCACCGCCGTCGGCCATATTACTGACGACGACGGAGCCGTCATCACCATCGCAGACGCACCAACCGTCACCGAGACAGCAGGCGATACGGCCCAGGCTACTTTCACTATCACGATGACTCCCGCCCAAAGCACTCCAGTAACTATCCATTGGCAGACGATGGACGGAACGGGTGGGGATGATTACGTTGCCAAGAGCGGCGGTCTGACCGCGGACGGTGAGAAAGACTACACGGCAGTGGGCCGAACTGCAGTCACGTTCGCCCCGGGCGAAACCGTAAAGCAAGTCTCCACCAACATCCTGGACGACACTGCAGCGGAAATGGACGAAAACTTCAGCGTCGTCATCACCACTTCAAATACCGACATCACGCTGCTCCGTTCCACTGCATACGCGACCATCGAAGACGATGACGCGTACAGCATCTGGATTGACGACTCAACACCCACCTACGTGATGGAGGGCGATGTGAACAAGAGAGTCACCGTCAAGCTGAAGCGCACCGACGCATCTCCGATTGAGAGCCAACAGGATCCGAGATTCCACACACATTTCACCTATATTGGCTGCTTCATCACCGAGATACATGACATTTGGCCCCTGCTCGCAATACCAAATGTCGAGGACTACCGCAGCACCGCAGACGTTCCGGGGGACGTGGCCTACGGCAAAGACCGCCTACCTGTGTGCCACAACAGAGGCGATGGTGCTGACTTTACGCTCGAGATGTTCGAAAAGGAGCAGTACGAACTGAGCTTCGACCTGACGATCATGGGCGACAACCGTCCCGAAAAGAACGAGACCTTTACGTTCCTGCTGGAGTCAACAGGATTCAACCATTACTCACGCTGGTTCCTGGACCCGGAGTCGCGGAAGTTTAAGTACATCACCATGACCATCGTGGACGATGACACCCCGCAGGTCTCCATCAGCGACATCAGCGTGGATGAGAGCGTCGGATCCGCCGAACTAACCCTGAGCTTGAGCGAGCCAGCTTCCAAGCATCACACGGTTCTCGTGTCGATGGAGGACGGAACCGCCATCGCCTGGCAGGACTACCGGCCACAGTTCAAACACAAGGTGGAATTCCCTGCCGGCGCCACCGAGGCAACCATCAGCGTGCCCATCATTGATGACGCCGAGGAGGAAGGGACTGAAACCTTCACCGTCGTGCTCTCCGAGCCGTCCGACGGTCTTAACGTCCACCCCGCGGGCGGCGTCGGTACCGTTACTATTACGGAGTCCATTACCGATAGCCGTCCCCGTCTCATCATCCGCGACCAGGTGGTGAACGAGGGAGACGACGTCACGCTGCATTTCGAGTTCGACCCACCGATCCCGGACGATACACTTTGGGCCAGTAAATTGTACGTCTACCCCGAGAACACGTGGCCGCTGGCAGAGGCGACCGCCGGTGTTGACTACACCAGCTTCGACGATTCAATTGAGCTAGAAGTATCGCCCGGCGATACCAGTCTCACCGCCACGATCAGCACGACCGAGGACACGATCGTCGAAAACGACGAGTACATCGGCATATCAGTAGAATGGCACAATTCTGAAGAGCTCGAGCCCCGGTTCGACGGGCGAACACGCGGCCAGCCCGGCGGAAAGCTGACGCTGATCTCCATTCGGGATGACGATGTCCATTCCGTGTCGCTCGAGCCAATTGCCGCCTCCACAGTGGAGGAGAGCAGCGACTGGACGATCACTCCCGCGCTCACTGCGGCCAGCGACCCGGCCGGCGACGTGACCTGGTCGGTGGAAAAAGAGGACGCGTCGCTCTTTACCATCGATCCCGATACGGGCGTTCTGGCGCTGTCGGCCCAAGACTTCGAGTATCCCGCCGACCAGGGTATAGACAACACTTACAAGACGCATGTGCGAGTCATCGACGAGGACGGCAACACGGCCACCCAAGGCGTACAGGTAACGGTAACCGACATCAAATTCGCGGAGATCGACGTCAGCATCAGTCGCTGTTGTCACGCCGATCCGAACCAGCGCCCCTACGGGGCTGTCGAGGGTGAGGACATTCAGGTAACGCTTCAGCCGAGGTTCATCCAGACGACCCCGGTTTCGCTGAAGTGGGCCACCGCAGAGGATACGAAGGGCGCCAACCGGGCCGATGCTACTGACTACACCCCTTCCGAGACTCCCACGGCCATCACCTGGCCAGAGGGGACTGCGGGAACCACCGGATCGGCCCAATCGTTCACCATCTCGACCACCGAGGACGAACAATTCGAGGCTGCCGAGACCTTCCTGCTCAGCTTCACCGAAGGGATGACCGGAAGCACGAGCGAAGTGACGTTCAACTTCCAGGGCGCGGGCGCCAGCACCGTTCACCTGCCGGGCAACACGGCAGTGGCGGTCATCGCCATTGGTAATGACGACTACCCCACGCTGTCCATTGAGGATGGCAAGGCGGTAGAAAAGAACGTCGTCCTGTTCAACGTCAACCTGTCGGACACGCCCCTGGAAGATGTCACCTTCAAGTGGAGCACCACCGACGATACGGCAGCAGCCAACGCTACCCCTCCGACAGGGGCGACCGCCGGTACTGACTACACCGCCGTCACCACGGCTCAAATCGTGACCATACCTGCCGGACAGCGCATGGCCAAGGTCTCAGTCCAGACCACCGACGACGCCGTGGAAGAGAACGACGAAACGTTCCTCGTGGAGCTGTCCGACCCGGTTGGAGCCGTGCTCTCAACGGGTGAATCCACCGCCACCGGGACCATCCAGGACAACGACGGCAACAACAACAAGCCTCGGGTCAGCATTTCTGCGGACAGCGCCTGGGTCGAAGGTGGTTGGGTGAATTTCACTATTCATCTGTCAGAGCCGCTGCCTGAGACCGTGAAGATTCCGATTGATCTGCAATTCATCACCGCCGATGAAAGCGACTGCTGGGACCATAATGGCACTGAGCGATGCGGGCCAGATTTGGTGCCGCATAAGTCAATGCTTGGTCCCGGGTATGCGGGAATTATGGATCACTCGGATATCCTACCTCCCCACCCCGAGAAACCTTGGCTGGTTGAGGTGCTGGCAGGCGAAACCTCAGGGTCCGGCTCTATCGGAGTGCGGAATGATACTGACGACGAAAACGAGCGCTTCCGCATCGTGATAGACACCACCGCCGCCGAGTGGCCAACGCTCAAGGTGAAAGAGGGCGAGACCACGTTTGCGGAAATCGTGATCGTGGACGATGCCACGTATGCGGTTGCTAGTGGCTGGTGGGACGGACTGTCCCAGCAGGCGCGGATGCGTATGGTCAGCGATGTCGCCGCCGGCTCTGACTGGGAGCATCTGCTGTCTCAGTCAGTCTCGAAGCCCTTCGCGAAGATGCGCGCGGAGAACCGGGCCCGAGCGGGAGCGTTAGTCGGTGAACTGGTGGACGCCGAACGGAGTGGCGCAGAAAAGACGGTGGATCTGTCAACGCCGGAAAATTGGTGGGATGACTTGGACTGCAGGCAGCGCCGGATCGCGGTCGGCGAAGGCGTCACCGAGGACAAGAAGAGTCCGTGGTGTCGGGATTGGCCGGATGGCGGATGGGCAAGGTTGCCTGACCCCCTGAAGTTCACCGCAATGGACATTTTCGAAGCGATCGGTTTACAGACTGGCGCCGTGGGCAACGTGGATGATCCCATGCCGCAGCAAAGCGAGCCGCTGTCCATACCCACGACTGCCGTCTCGAACGTGCAGCTCGCAACGGTAGATGCTGCCAGCGTCAGCGTCTCTTGGGACGCAGTGCCGCACGCGACGTCCTACATAGTGTCCTGGGATAGCGTCGGTTCGCAGAACAGCAACACCGGCATCGTGCCGAGCGTGACGGACACCTCGGCAACCATCCAGCACAACGCCCAGGAAGCCGTAACGTTGACGGTCACCGTCACGCCGGAATACGTGGACGGCGACGGCCAGACGCAAACGTTGACCAACCTGGCCGGCACGGCGACATTGTCCGTGGGGTCGGACAGCGCCCAGGCGGCAGAGCAAACCTGCGATTTGCCGGACGACGCCATAACGGTGGCCGAGATCACCGGCTGGCACGACGCCCTCGATCCCACCAAAGCGGCCGCGGGCATCAAACGCTGGAACCGCGTCCTGGCCGCATTGGGCGAGAACACAGGCGAAACAGCGATGACCGCGGAGCAGGCAAACGCCGTCTCCAACTGGCTCAAGAACACCCGCTGGGATCGAACAGCCCGAACACTGGAAGCCTTGGCCCAGTGCGACGAACCCGCTCCGCCGCATCCGCCAGCCACGCCGTCCACGCCAGAAATCAGCATCGCCAGCAATGGCGAGGTGACTGAAGGCAACGCTGCCAGCTTCACCATCACCGCCAGCCCGACGCCTCACGCGGCCTTGACGGTCACTGTGAACGTGTCGCAAAGCGGCGACTTCGGTGTTACGACTGGCGCGCGAACGGTAACCATCCCGACTTCAGGAAGTTACACACTGACCGTCGCCACCAGCGACGACAGCGCGGACGAAGCCGACGGTTCGGTAACGGCAACGGTCAACACTGGAACGGGCTACACCGTCTCCTCGAGCAACGGCGCAGCCACAGCGGACGTGTCCGATAACGACGTACCACAAATCAGCATCGCCAGCGGCGGCAACATAACCGAAGGCAGCAACGCCAGCTTCACCATCACCGCCAACCCGACGCCGTACGCGGCCCTGTCGGTAAGCGTGAACGTCTCGCAAACCGGCGACTACGGTGTAACCACCGGTCTACGGACAGTAACCATCCCGACCAGCGGAACGTACACGCTCACTGTCGCCACCAGCGACGACAGCGCGGACGAAGCCGACGGTTCGGTAACGGCCACACTAAACACCGGCACGGGTTACACCGTATCCTCGTCCAACGGCGCAGCCACAGCGGCCGTGTCCGACAACGACGATCCGCCGGCCAAGCAGCCTGAGCAATCCTGCAACCTACCTTCGGACGCCATCTCGGTGGCAGAGATCACCGGCTGGCGAGACGCCCTCGACCCCTCAAAAGCCGCCGCGGGCATCAAGCGCTGGAACCGCGTCCTGGCTGCATTGGGCGAGGACACCGGCGAAACAGCGATGACTGTGGAGCAGGCAAACGCCGTCTCCAACTGGCTCAAGAACACCCGCTGGGATCGAACAGCCCGAACCCTGGAAGCCTGGGCGAAGTGCGATGAGCCTGCTCCGCCGCCTCCGCCGGCCAAACCGGCCACGCCGCCTACGCCAAAAGTCAGCATCGCCAGCAATGGCGACGTCAACGAAGGCAGCGCGGCCAGTTTCACCATCACCGCCAGCCCAGCGCCTCACGCGGCCTTGACGGTCACTGTGAACGTGTCGCAAAGCGGCGACTTCGGTGTTACGACTGGCGCGCGAACGGCAACCATCCCGACTTCAGGCAGTTACACGCTAACCGTCGCCACCAGCGACGACAGCACGGACGAGACCGACGGTTCGGTAACAGTCACCCTGAACACCGGGACGGGCTACACCGTGTCCTCATCTAACAGCGCAGCCACAGCGGCAGTGTCCGACAACGATGTGCCAGAAATCAGCATCGCCAGCGATGGCAACATAACAGAGGGCAGCAACGCCAGCTTCACCATCACCGCCAACCCGACGCCGTACGCGGCCCAGTCGGTAAGCGTGCACGTCTCACGAAACGGCGACTACGGTGTAACCACCGGCACGCGAACCGTAACCATCCCGACTTCAGGTAGTTACACGCTGTCCGTCGCCACCAGCGACGACAGCATGGACGAGACCGACGGTTCGGTAACAGTCACCCTGAACACCGTGACAGGCTACACCGTGTCCTCATCTAACAGCGCAGCCACAGCGGCGGTGGCCGATGATGATGACCCGGCTCCCCCAGCTGAGGTCGGTATCTCCATTGCAGGCGCATCGGGACAAGAAGGCAGAGAAGTGTTATTCGAGGTCACCTTGTCCCAGGCGGTTGACCACGAAGTAAAGGTACGGTGGGAAACCGGGTTTGACTTCAACGCCAACCACCCGGCGCTGGAAGCAGTCGAGTTCTGGGGAATGAATGGTTGGCTCGTCTTTGCCCCCGGTGAAACCAGCAAATGGGCAGAGGTATATCTGAACGATGACCAGTATACCGAGCCGGATGAAACGTTCCTAGTGAAACTGTCGAATCCCGAGGGAGGAAGCATCGTCCAGGGCAAAGCAACCATGACCATCACCGACGACGACTAGGCAGTATTGACATGACTCGTCGTTACAGCGTTAGCACTCGTGATTCCGGCAAACGCCGGAATCACGAGTGCCGAAGGTTGTGAGCATTGAGCACAGTTCCGACTACTGAGAACGCGCCCGCGCGGCTCAGTTACGAGGCGGACGACACGGGTCTGGCAAGGCGGGTGAGCTGGTGGGCTGCTAAAGGCTATCTCGACCCAGTGTGTAGCCGGACTCAAGTCAGTTTGGCATCGCTCAAGTCGAACGCTAAGTCCACTCAATCAGCAGCTCGACTAACCACCCTACAAAGCGACCAGTTTCTTTGGCGAAGAGGTGAGGAGCCCACTTAATCACCAAAAGAATCAGTGTTGCTATCACGACTTCGGTACTGATCAGTGTTCCAGCTTCCTGAGGCGATTCCTACTCAGGATCTACTGCCTCGCTAGACTCGGATAGGTATACTGTTCCACGCTGGGACTAAAGTATACGCTGCTGCCGTGGGAATCTAAGCTACGCTGAAGGTTTCGAATGGTTTAGCTTCCACCCGCACCCACGTAGCCCAACGATTCCCGCATGGTTCTCAGGTCCTTACTCGGCCGCGACATGGATTCGGTCAGCTCACGCCATGTCTCCTCAGACCTCGAGAGTGATACCGAGACCACGAGACCATTTGCATTGTTCTACCAGTAAGAGCCATATGAGAGCCAAGAGCTGCCAAGGCACTCGCGCCAGCCAAATGAGGCTCGATGTTGAGTCGTCCAATGCTTGTAATGCTCTGCCGCAGGTGCGTTTCCCTCTCAACCTGTGCCTCCACTAGACTCGTTAATGCCACGCGTGCAGGCGAGGTTATGGTTGAGCAACATTTCACATCGGTAGCAGAGGAAACAGGATCACACCGAACGTGAGGGTAGGCGTATGCTTGTGATGTCTTCCGATATCGAGGGCAGCATGAAAGCGCTGTTCAGTTGTTCCTGCGCGGCACGCCCAAAGGTCCACCGTGTGGATATACGGTTCACTTATGGTGATTGGCAACTCAAAACGCCGGTGGATTACCAACGAACAGGGAACGGCACCTCACCGCTTTGCAGCCGAGCCTGATCGCTGGCAGCCGTTCGCACATTTCGCACCACTTGTTTCACCACGATCCCACCTTGATGGACCGTGACTCGGTAGGCGGTCTGAGGCTGCAAGCCGCTGAATGTGACTGTCGTGGGACAATCAAAAGGGATGAATTCGGAATCTATGCGGCGGCCGTCGAGGACCAAGCTAACAAGAAAATCACCTTCATCTATGTCGTGCGGCCGATCCCAGGTCACTCGGATCGCATCGCCAAGCGCACGTATCCGAACGTTTTGCGGACCTCTCGGCAGCGGCTTGGTTCCCGGCGGAGCTGTCCCGGTTTGTACTTCCTGTTCGACGTAGCCTAATGTTCCCGGAGGCAGGGTTTCGGCCAACGGCTCGCTGTTGTTGACTCGCACGGTATACGTAGTTTGACTTGGTAGGCCCCTGAAAGTGTAGGTGTGTTGTCCGGTGCTGCCCTGCTCGACGAGCAGGCTCTCATACCGTTCTCCATCGGGACCCCTGATCTGGAGGTCCCACAATGTTTCGTCCGGCTGCGCATCCCAACTCACCGTGACCGTGTCATGGCTGGCGCTGACCTGCACGTTCTGCGGCGTTTGCAAAGTGGTGAGCATGAGCGTCTGAGACCAGGGCAACACGTCTGGCGCCTGTTGCTCGACAGCGGACCGCAGGGCTGCTACGCCCATTTCAATCTTGGTCCACGGTTCCAGATTCAACACAGGGAACTCAGTTTGGATCTCCGGCATAGGATGCCAAGACTGGTAATCGACGCGAAGGAGCTGGTAGCTCCAGGATTCGGTTCCCACGATGCGCCAGCGGCCTAGGTAGAAGGGTGCTTCCCGTTCAAGTTGGTTGCTGGACACACCGCGGGTCCAGGTCGAAAAGGCTTGCGTGTAAATGACGTGGACGAGGGTGTGCTGAAAGATATGATGGGTGGCCAGCCGAGGTGCGCTCAGCGCTGGAGCAACGGCAACTCGCACGGTGGGACGAACGAATTGGCCGCCAGCGTCGGTCACCAGGGCGTTGATGGTCCTAGTCGGCGTCTCGCCCGGCTTGACTGGAGGCAACGGGCCGCATTTGACGCTAGCACTAGTATGGCCGCTAGGAATTCTATTGCCGTCCACAGCGAGGACATACGGCGCCGAGCCACCGTTGATGTCCCAGGTCACTTCGGTCAAGGAGTCTGCGGTGCAAACCTCATGGCTGGCTCGCACCTGCAGGGACAATGGAGAACCATCCGCGACCGTCTGTCCAAACATGACGAGGAATACCAGCAGCGCTGACGCCACCCCGTATAGCATCAGGCGATGCCGTCCCAAAAGGCTGTTTGTATCCAGCATGTGATGGTCTCTTCGTCATGCTTCCAAAGATGCCGCCTTCGACGTGCCGCTGCTGGTCAGTCAGCTCATAGGGTACACCTCTCTGGCGCAATAGGATGCGAAGGAGCTCAAGGGGTAGGTGCGCTCCCGCTATCTGACCAACACTGGCATCCGAAGGTACGACACGATGTGCCCACCTGCAGTCCGAACCCTAATCGCTGGTCATCGCCGTCCAATTGTGCTGCGCACCTTGCGTGACAAGCGGTATTCGTCGCCTTGGCCTGCCTGCACCAAAGGGACTGCTTGGCACTTCAGCCGAGAGTTGAACCCTCTGCGAAGTAGTCGTTGAGCGCACACTCACGCATTGAGGTTAGCAATGCTATGTCTACATCGGTTGCCCATAAGCGTCGCGTAACGTACGATGGATATCGTTGTACTATCGGAGCAAGCCGGCGTGCGCTGAACTGAAGTCGAATGGATTGACCTGCGCACAAAACAGCGCTCGGCCCTCGATGTCCAACTCGCCAGGAGACACGTCCTTCGATCGGCATACGCCGGCGGAGCTGGGGTGATGAGCATTGCGCTCGTCCGATGGCAGAACGCTTGACGCAGGCGATGTGGCATCGTCATATGCAGTTTTGGTGGAGCCGGGACGTCGTCAGGCGCCAGCCTATGAGTCCGTCGAGCGCATTGAGCCTTACCATTCACAGCATCTCGACCTGACGCAACGGTCGGTTAGCAGCGGCCCCTTCGAACTGAAGCTCTCGGACGGACGCCCAGCAGGTCGCCCCACCGAATCTCTAGGGCGGCCCGCACTTCACGTTCTGTTCCTTAACTGACGGCCCATTCGCCGACTTCCGTGTACGCACGGCACTACATCGACGCAACCTGGCGGCATTGAGGTACGACGGTGTTGCTTCGCTGGATGTAACTGGACCTTCTTCCGCGACTCTGGAACATCGCCCAGCGGACTACGCGAATGGCCCTAAGAGGATGAACTGGGAGAAGCTCAGCAACACCGTCCGAAACAGGCATTGGCGTTGCTATCGGCGGCTAGCTATAGCGAGGAGAACCCGCTCGAGCTCAACGTCGATATGCCGCCTGCGTTGAATCCTGCCTGCCGTACGGCGTGCGGGTTCGTCGGGCCAATGTCTTCAAGCTGCTCTACACCTACTGCGCCAAAAGGGTGCACCTCGCGCCCGACCAACTGAACGCAGCTTGGCTCGACGCATAGCTATCGCACCACGGTGGATAAGTGTCACACGACGGTCGTTCATGCAAGGTGGCCCTTCCGCGGATGCCGGAGATTGTCCTAAGCGCCACGCAGGCGCGGGTCGAAGATATCTCGGATCGAGTCGCCAACCAAGTTGAAGCCAAGCACCGCGATCGTCATAGCGACTCCGGGGAAAATGCTAAGGTGCGGCCACTTCCAAAGCGACCGAGATTCAGCCAACATGCGTCCCCACGACGGCTCTGGCGGCGGCACGCCGAGGCCAAGGAAGGACAGCGCGCCCTCGAACAGGATTGCCGCGCCGAGTAGTGTCGTCACGTAGATTAGCAACGGCGGTCCCATGTTCGGCAGAACGTGCCGCCACAGAATCCGATACGGTGTCGCCCCTACCACGCGCGCAGAATCGACATATGCTTCAGCGAGCGTTGCGAGCGCGCTCGCACGCACGATCCGCACCATGCTCACTGCGAAGATGATTCCCATCCCGAGTGCCACAGACTGCCAACCCCGACCGATCACCTGCGTCAATAGAAGCAGCAGGACAAGACCGGGAAACGCGAGCAGCATGTCGATCACCCGCTGCGAGAGCAGGTCGAACGTTTTCTGAGCGTATGCCGAGAGCATTCCCCAAACCAGCGCCGTGCCCACGCCGATTGCCATTGCGCCCAATGCCAAGGACATCGAGAGCCGCGCCCCAGCGACCACTCGCGCCAGATAGTCGCGACCGAGCCGGTCCGTTCCGAACCAATACTCTCCGCTGATTCCGTAGAGGATATCAGGCGAAATCGTGTCGGCGTCGCCGGCGAACAATGGACCGAAGGCAGCCAGAAACACCACGACGACTACAAGCAATAGACCAAAGGCACCCAGCGGATGCTGTCGCAAAAGGCGACGCGCGCGCACGCTGCGGGGCGGCTTCTCGGCAATGCCGAACTCATCGAACACGATTGTGTTGGGCTGCGCTTGACTCATTGGACACGAATCCTCGGGTCAAAGAATCCGTAGCTAATGTCGACCAGTAGATTGAGCAGAATGAACGCCGCGCCGAAGACTAAGGTCCACACCTGCACGACCGGTAGATCGTTCGTCAGCACCGCCTGCACGAAGTAGCGACCCATGCCTGGTATCGCGAATATCTGCTCGACGATCACCGAACCAGCGATGCCCGTCGCAAACACGAGTCCGATTAACGTGATCAGCGGAATCATCGTGTTTCGCAATGCGTGACGGATCACTACTACGTACCCAGTCAAGCCTTTGGCATAGGCCGTGCGAACGTAGTCCTGGCGAAGTACTTCCAGCATTTCCGAGCGCGCCACCCGACCGAGTACTGCAGCCCCGGCCAGCGCCGAGATGATCGCGGGCACGATCATCTGCACGATGTTCCTCGCGGGATCCTCCCACAGCTGCGAATACGGCACCGGCGGGGCGTAGCCCCAGAGCACCAGTGGAATAACGATTGCTAGCGTCGCCAACCAAAAGTTGGGTATTGCGAGAAAGAGAATCGTGAACGAACGAATAATGTAGTCGTCAGTTCGGTTCTGGCGAACAGCCGACCACACCCCCGTTCCTATGCCGAGCGGCACATAGATTAGCAACGTGAGGAGCAACAGCTCCATCGTGACCGGCATGCGACGGCCGAAGTTATCGAGGATGTCCTCTTTGGTCAGCCACGATGTACCAAAATCCCCCGTGAACACCTGACCTATCCAATTGACATACTGGACATGCAACGGGTCATCGAGACCGAAATGCGCCTCCAGCTTGGCACGGTCGTCCGCGTTGGCGGTACCCGGAAACCCCGCCGAAAGTCGTGCGTCGATCACCGACCCCGGCACCTGACGTATCATTGCGAACACGAAGATCGAGAGGAACAGCAACGTGATCGGCAGTAGCAGCAATCGACGAAAGATGTAGTTGCGCATCAGCGTTGATTCTTATCGCAGCGTCCGTTGACTAATCTCACGCGGTTGCGATCAAGACTGCGCGCCCTCAGGAATCTCATCGAACCACATTCCCCAAAGGACCGCGTTCGATGCGGTCACTCCTGGTGTCGGACGGAAGCCTTTGAGATACGAACGGAAGGCAATGACAACGGTGCTCCAGGACCAGTACAGTCGCGGGTTCCACTCGTTCAGCAGCCGCTCTTGCGTCTCGTCGTAGATCGCCTTGCGTTCCTCGACGTCGAAGACCGACCGCCCCTTTTCGACCAGCGCGTCAAAGTCTGGGTGGGAGAAGTTGCCGTAGTTCTGGCCTCCAGTTGTGTGCAGATCGTTGTAGAGCAGATCCGGATCGGAGGCGCCCTGCTGACCAAGCATGATCATCGAGAACTCGCGATTCTGTCGCGCGGCCAAGGCATCAGCGGTGGTTAACTCGAGGATGTCCAAATTGAAGTCCACCTCGCCGAGGTTTTGCTGCAACACCTGCGCATAGTCCGATGCATCCGGCGCCCAAATCTCCATTGGCGGGATGTTGTCAAGGTCAGCGCCACTGGCTTCCAGCAGTCTCCTTGCTTCCGCTAGGTCTTCTTGCCGCAGATCGCCCGAGCGATAACCGGGAAGCTGTCGCAGCTCATCTTCCGTTCTTCCATATGGAGCGATTGCAACGGCGATCGGGCCGCCGATCACCAGTTCTCCGAGGGAAAGGGCTATGAGTTGCTCGCGATCAGCGGCGAGATGGACTGCAGTTCGTACACGCGGATCCGTGTACGGTTCGACTTCGGTATGAATGTGTGTTGCCATCCCGTAGGTCACAGGATTTGGAACCCCGGTGACCGCCTCTTCGCCCATCTCGGTAACGGCGGCATCGAAATCGACCGGTCGTCCGAACCACTGATAGTTGAGGAAGTCGGTCTGACCATTTACAAATGCTGCAATCCGAATCGCGTCGTCGCTCAGATTGATGCCCTTGTAACCGTCGAAGTACGGTAGGCCTTCTTTGTAGTAGTTCTGGTTGCGGGTCATATTCAGCTCGACTTCCGCCTCCCGCGACACGCCCACCATCGCCCCGGTGCCGATTTGGGCCTCAAAATCTGTCGAGATCGCTTCGTCGCCGAACGCCTCCACCGCGTCGCGCGAGACCATCAACATGTTGTCTTCGGAGATTGCACTCAGAAGCGGTGAGAATGCCTCCCCGGCCTTGACGGTCATGGTGAATTGGTCTGCCGCTTCAAATTTGTCGACCAGTGAGAAGCGGTCCTTGAAGACGAACTCGGGATTGTCGAAGCCGAACCGTTCCAGTCCGAACACGGCGTCCTCAGCGGTGAATTGGCGACCATCCAGGGGTGGCTTGTCGTGCCAGTAGACATTGGGCTTGATGGTGTAGATGAAGTTGAGCTCGTCAACGACCTCCGGCAGCTCAGCCATGCCCGAGGTGATCACGAAGCCCTCATCGAGGTAGTTGAGCCAGTCGTAGATTTGATGAACGCCGGCGAAGGTGCCGCCGTGGATCGCGATGGCTGGATCGAAGATGCCGCCGTCGGACATAACGATTCGCAGAGTGCCGCCATGCTTGGGGTCGCCATCGGCAGCGGCTTGGGCGGTGGCGGCTTGTTGTTCTTGCTGTTCGTCGGTGGTGGCGGTCTGCGATTGCTGTTGATCTGCTTGCTGGTCCGCCTGCTGCTCGACCTGATCCTGAGCGGCAGCTTGCTGGTCGTCGTCGTCATCGCCGCAACCGACGAGTGCCAGTCCGGCAGCGCCGACACCTGCCCGAGCGCTAGCTGCCAGCAACCCGCGTCGCGACATTTGATTTCGTTTCATCCTGGTCCAATAGTTCCGGTCCGGCATGGCAATCTCTTTCTCACTGGCATCCCCTGTGGTAAGAGGAGATGCGCTCGGATTTCGGGCAGTATGCCGATCCGAAACCAAGATGTCAACCGGGACGTCCAGGACGAGGCCCCCTCCTGTACTGCTTCAAGGGCATCGTGCCCAGGGCGGGGCCTCGCCGGGTTGGAGATGTCGGTGGGTGTGCGGCGAGCCGACTAGGGACCGCCGCAGGCGTCCAGATTCGGTTGGACTGGCGTGTCCCAGAAGCCGTTGCCCGAGAGGTCGTAGGTCTCGGTGAAGACCGGATCAGAGGCGACGCTGATGCTGAGGGAATCGGCATCGCGGATGGCAGCAAAGAACGCTGCATCGTCCGGCGGCGAGATCGAGTACGAGCGCCAGAACGGCGACAACCAAGCATCCCAGGTCTCGGTCTGTGGGAGCCCGTCTCCAACTCGCCAAGTCACTTCCACCGTGTCTCCCGAGATGAACACCCCTCGCGCATTACCGATATGCGTGACACGGACACCAATACCCTCAACGCCGCAGATAACGTCCAGTTGAGAACTGTAACGTGCCCATTCAGGAGCGGTATCACTAGGCACTTGCAACTGCAATTGCGTTGCTGCCCAGGACGAGTAAGCACCAGTTGTCCGGTAGTTTACGTTGCTTTCGGTGGTCCGCGGGACATCCTGCACAGGCGAGATCCATATCGGCAGAGCTCTGGATAGACACTCGTCAAACGTATAGATGACAGGGACGCTGAAGATGGCGCCAAGATCGAAGCGCTGCTGGATTGGCTGCGCTCCGCCGATCGTGACGTTGAGTACGGAGCCCTTACGCCACGTTGCTAACACTGACGGTTGATTTGCTGGAGCAAGTACTCCGACCTGTCCAATGTGGGTTACGGTCCACAACTCGCTAACTGGGGGCGTGTCATCAACGCTCCATTCCACAGATGCTTCTTCTCCGCTCAAGTCGGCGAGTTGCGTCCCAAAGACAATGAGCGTCAAACCACCCACACCGCAATATGCTTGCAACTCTATGGAAGATGTACCTGAAACACTCGGTAACAGTTCTCGGATCGTCGTACTTAGAATCACGCCCGGTCCTTGCTCGCGGAACCATGAGATCGTCGTCTCATCGCCGTTGATGCCCTGGGTCGTGCCGGAGGCGTTCAGCCCAGGCGGCGGCTCACGCGTCTCGCCCGGCTGATAGAAACCACACTCGTCGATGTTCTCCTGGATCGGCGTGTCGAACATGCCGGTCACATCGAACGTCGTCGTCGGCAGATTGGCGCCGTGAATCGTGACCTTCAAGGACGACGCGCCGCGCAGCCGAGCGATTACGCGTGAAGCATCTCGACTATCGACGCCGAACCAGTGGTCGGAGCCGCTCATCCAGTCGAAGGCCCGCCACGGCTCGGCTTCATACTCATGCCCGTCAATCTCCAGTGTCACGTCCCGCGTGTCGGCCTCGGATACCCCAAACCACTTGAATCGAACGTTCTGGACTCCAAACGTAAAGCATGCGATTTCCAACTCCAAACGATCGCCGCGCAGGCCGGGAATGGCAGGGAGGGAGACCCTATTGGTCACCACGCTGTAGATGCCGCGGTCTTCTTCCACTTGAGCCGAGTAAGAAACAGATGCTGACGACTGGCCTCGCGCCAGGATCGGCACGTAGGCGGTCTCCTGTGTCCACAACGGAGTACCGCAATTGTCAATGTTCGTCTGGACCGGAGTATCGAAGAGAGCGGTCAGATCGAAGGATCGTCTCATCACAGGTGTACTGGGGAACTCCAATTCCAGGGTCTGAGCTTCGCGCAACCGGTCATAGTCGCCCTGGATGGTTCCGACGTCGGCTACGGTGTCGCCGCTGCCGTCGGGCCGGGTACTCCAGCGTTCCTCGACCCAATCACCGTCGGCAAGGCGGCTGCGAACAACTTGATCGCCGGGGTCTATTGGCAACCCTGACACAAATGTGTTGAAATTCCGGCCACCATTGCAATGGAAATGCAACCGCGTCGGATCTCCCCGCCCTGATCGACCCTCGCCGCTAGCAGCAATCGAGACGGACGTAAACCGCTCTCCGTCGTTCCAGTCAGGATACGAGACCCTGTAGAACACGCCTTCTTCGGTTCTGCCTTCCTGTAACTCGGTCACCGGCTCCCAAGCCTGATCCGTGTAGTTGCCGCATTGGTCGAGATTGGCCTGGATCGGCGTCTCGAACATTCCGGTCAACTCAAACGTCGCGGGCTCCGTCTGATTCACACTAACAGTGACCGTCTCCGTGCCGCGCAGTCGCTCGATCAGACGCGCAGTATCGGCGGGGCGCAGCACGGAGGTGTCGTCCTCTGTCACCACACGCCAATTCACTGCCGATTGCATGTCATCGAGCGTAAGCGCCATCGCGCCTGTCGCGTCATTAGGAATACCAGCAAGTTGTACTCCGCTTGTGCCGTTGAAACAGCCGACCTGCAACTGCCATTCTTGCTCGCTGTGAGCAGCAACGATCGAGTTCAGCCGCCCTGCAGAGTCCAGTTCAGCGGCATACCCGAGCAAGCCAGTGACCCATCCGCTGCGTAAGATCGGGTTGATAGGCGGCGACACACTGCGTTGCACCGGGTCCGGCGAGACGATCACATGGGACGGTTCGACATCCACGGCCACGGAGATCGTTGAAGACGACAGCCAATTTGTCGGGTCTCCGAACGCCCGCATCGATCGCGAGTCGGGCAAGATCTGTTCGCTCCAGCCATCGTCGGTGCGTTGCTGGACAGCAAACTCGACGCGTTCGTCATCGCGAACTTGCGCCTGGATGCGCAGTTCCGTCTGGCCCGACTTGAGCTCGGAGGCCGAACTGTCACCAGCACACTGGACCAGATTGTCGTATACCGGCAACTCCGAGAGCGCGTCGAGGTCGATCGAGCTCCGAAGCGGCGGAGTCGTCGCGAGGGAGAGCGCCAGCGTAGAGCCGCCGCTGAGCAGCGAAGCTCCCAGGTCGCTCTCCGTCAATCCGATCAGTTCGACTCCACCTTCAATCGGCCAGACGGCTCGTTGTTCCGAGAGTGCCGCCCCGCGGTCAACGCTCCAACTGACATCGACCGCACTGGAATCGTCGTCGCTCGGAGTAGTGTCGGCAGACAACCCGCCGACTACGACCGAGATTTCACGCTCTCGGCAGGTAATGGTCGTCCGCAATTCTCCGTCGGGCGCACCGGCTGATCCGCTGTAGATCGACACCGTTGTGATCAGATCGCCGTCGGCGTCATTCCAGGCGGAATAGCGAATGTCGCCATCCCATCCCTCAACACCGGTGATCAGCGTCGTTTCGGTCGGTGGTGAAGGCTGAGAATCCTCGGTGCGGACCAGCCGTCCGACGCCTGACTGGTCAACTTCCAGAATCAGCGACGAACTGGAGAGCCAGCGTCCGGTGCGAACGTTTGCTGGATCGAACGAGTTGACACGTGGTTCTGCCGGCTCCGCCCAACTCCCCGACTCGTCCCGCACCCGCAATCCAAACTGAAGTCCGCCATCCTCAAGTCGTTGTGCAGCGATGCGCAGCTCGGCATCAACCGTGGCCGTTTGCGCTTCGACACGCGCAAAGGGGTTAGGGATTACCCCCCCCCACCGTTCCAAACGAGTGTTGCAAACAAGAGCGCCGCAGCGACCAAGCCTGTCAAACCCACCAACCGAACACCGATCTGCGAACGCTCCATGGAATGCACCTGTCCTAGCCGATTACCAACCTCAGCAACCACCGCGAAAGATAGCACCAGCACGGTTTTCCGCCGGATCGGCGTATCGCGCTCCCTATCGGCGTCCAATACTGCCAAAATGCGGGCAAATGAGAAGTGAGTACCCACTGAGACTGTCTCAAAAGTCCCGCTAACCCCAATGACACCAGCCCGCGCTTCGAAAACTCCCGTCCCCGACTTGATCGGGGACCTGCTCGGGCCGCAGACACAACAAGAGGCGGGGCCTTGCGACCCCGCCTCTTGATTCCCTCTCAAGACCTCCCCCTCTGGGGGAGATGCCCCGAAGGGGCGGAGGGGGCTCCCCGCTTCCGCAGGAAAACTACGCCCGATTCCGCACCCGACGAACACCAATCCCAGCGATCGCCGCCGCACCAAGCGCAATCAGCAGGCCCACCAGGCCCGCCGACACACCATCAGTAGCGAGACCACCGGAACCCGTCGCCGGGTAACCGTTGTCCGCCATCGACTCGTCCATTTGGTCGTCTTCCATCGAGTCGTCCATATGGCCGTCTTCCATGGAATCCTCATCCATCATGGAGTCGCCGTCTTCGGACATCTCGCCGTCCTCTTCCATCATGGTCTCGTCGTCCTCGGACATCTCACCGTCGTCGCCTTCATCCATCATGGAGTCGTCTTCCTCCATAACGACCGTCAGCGCGACCTTGGCCGAGTCGCTCGTCTCTGAGCTCAGCTCGACCGTGGTAGCTTCGCCGTTGAGCGTGAAGGTGGCGCCGTCCGCCTCATCGCGGTCGACATCGATGAACCAAACGCCATTGGCAACCGTCGCCATGCCGAGTTCCATACCCTCGGCATCGTGGGCGACAATCATGTCGCCATCGGTGCCCTCGCCGTGATAGCGAAACGGCGGCTCCTGCTGCGCACTGGCCAGACTCAGCGACGCAATCGCCACCGCAAGTCCAAGCGCCAACGCCGTCAACCTCGACATCAGTCTGTGCTGTTTCATCTCAGCATTCCTTTCTCCAGAGTCCAGTCCCCGACTTGATCGGAGACCTGCTTTGGGGTCGCCTCACCCCTCGACAGGCGAGGGGTGAGGGTTCAGTTCCCCTATTGGCTGATGTAGAGGATGTCGGTCTTGGTGACCATGAAGTCACTCGAGCCCGGTACCTCAGAGCCGCCCACTACTGAGTAGCGCACCCAGTTGGTGCCGTTCCACAGGTGGATAGCAGTCACGCCACGCTCCGAGACCATAGTGAAGATCTCGGACACATCAGCGTCAACACCGCAGGTCCAAGTGGAGAACCCACTCAAGTTGCTGAGACAATCCACCGAGGCCACCTCAGGCTCGGGCTCCGGCTCAACCACCGGCTCCGGAGCACCAGCGGTGCTCTGAATGACCAGCACGGCGTTGACCGGGGTGGTGTCATCAGCGACCGTCGCCGTCACAACAGCGGCTCCATTGCCGACGGTCACGTAGGTCACCTGGGCCATTCCGCCCTTGGTCATCGGAGTCTCCGTGGTCGTCGCGATCAGGATCGAGTCCGTGTCGCCCGCCTTGTCCGATGCTCGGAACGTCACTGGCGTGCCATCCGCGACGGCTGTGCCGTCTGAGCTGACTTCCACGCTTACGGTCACCGTGTCGCCGATCTCGGACGGGTTCATCTCAGAGGCTTCCGCCTCGATGCCATCGGCAGTGTGGACCACATCGAACTCGACGCTGGCTTTCTTGGCGCCCTTGCTCACCTCGAGGGTGTAGGTGCCCGCAGCCAGTGCTGCAGTAGCGGCAGTGTCGACATCGATGTGGAGGGTGTTGTTCAGCGCGCCGGTCTGGGCCTTCTCGTACTTGGACGGGGAGACCGTGACACCATCGGGGTCGCTGATCTTGACGGTCAAGTCTGGCGTGCGGATCGTGTTACCGTTGGCGTCCATCGCGCCGACCGAGAAGGTGATCTGGTCGCGCTTGTCGGAGCCCTTGTCAGCGTCACCCTTGTCCTCGGCCGACTCGCCGTCCATGCCGGCATCCTTGTCACCGCCGACTACGTCGTAGCCAAGCACGGTGCCCGATGCGTCGCCCAGGTCCAGTGCGTCCAGCGGACCGTAGAAGGTCACGGTCACGGCGTCTGGGGTGAAGACTTCACCACCAGCGACCACAACTGCGGTCACCTCAGCGGTTCCAGGCGTTTCAGGTGCGTTCAGCAGCAAACGAATCTTCGCTGGCAGCGGGTCGCCGGCGTCGGCGTAGCTGGAGATGTCAATCTCACACGCACGCGTGCGCTGGACCGAGTCACAGCGGTAGGTCTCGGTCGAGCCGGCGTTGGCGCTCAGGCTGCCACCGGTGGTGCTGATTACGATCGAGGTGATCGCGTCAGCCTCACTCGGCTTGCCGCTTAGGTTAAGGATGCTCAGCGTGAGCTCGGTCGTGTTTGCGGAGCCAACCGAGATGCTGGAGCGTTCCTTGGTCGAGACGTCGTCGTCGTAACCGTCGGGCATGTCGCCCTTGGCGCCGCCGCCGACCTTGTCCATGGCCTTGGCGTTGATCACCGCGGGAGCTGCACCTGGCACGTAGGAAGTGAGATTGATCCGACGCGGGCTACTCAGACCGAAGGAGACGCTTTCGACCTCGGAGGTGTCACCAACGGTCAAAATCGCGGGCTTCACCAGAACGTGATCACGTCCATCGCGGTTGTAGGTACCGATCGCGGTGACGGTGTACTCACCCGGCGTAGTCCCGACAGGGACGTGGAGTTCGAGCGTTGTTTCTCGCAAGGTGTCACTCTCATCTGGCGTGGCACCCACTTCAGGCGTGACGGTCCCGTCCTGATCGGCCCGCTTCGGCTGTCGGAAGCGAGTTTCGCCAGCAGTCTCGTAGATGGTCCCGGCTCCCGGACTTGTGGCCAAATGCACCTGATGCGTCGGCACGATCGTTCCGATCACGTTGCGCCACACCGTTGCGGTCGTGCTCAAGTCAAGCAGTTCGTCGTCATCGTCAGGCTTGTTCGTGTTGTCAGCGAGGTATCGGTACTCTTCGGTGCGCTGGAAAAAGCTCAGACCGCCCGAGACCGTAATCCTGGTCAACGTCGCATTCGTCTCTTCGACCTTCAGGTCGACCGATGTACCAGCGGCGACGATGTTGTCCGAGTCCCCAATGAAAGTGATCTTGAAGTCCGGCGAAATCGCCGACGTGTCAGGCGCCTCGTCGGCGGTGTACTCGGTCACAGTGATCTTGTGCGTGCTGACATTGGACAACACCCCTGCACGAACGATCGCGACCTTGAAGGTGGCAGTCCCCTTCATGGCTGCTGTGAATGTCACTGTCGCTGTGTTGTTAGCTGGCGCCGAAGACACAAAGGTCGCAACGCCCGCGGTTCCGGTCTCGAGAGTGATGTCGACATCGTCCGCGGCATCGATCGCACTTGAAGTCTTGGCGACCGTGCATGTCTCGTTCTGCGGCTCAGTGTCTTGAATCGTGTCATCACCGTTCGTGTCGTGCTCGAGCATGAGCGTCATTGATGCGCCACACATTGGCGGATCAGCCGTCTGCGCACCCGCCGAGGGGAGAGCCACGAACATCGCGCCCAGCAGCGCGACGAGTGTTGCCATGGCCGCCAAGTGAGACAGTCTCATAGGCGGTACTTGGGGGCGATTTCCTCAGCCTTGCACTGTGTTCTCGGACCCCCGATCCTCGATTCAGCTGTCCCTTGGCCAGCCGACCGGCCGCTCCCCCGCGCCGCGCGGCCGACTTAAGTACAAGTTTCACAATCTCTTTCGACACGTCGAAACCTACGACGACGCGACTGGATCGCGGCGTCATGGGACGTCGCTGTAGCCGCTGTTACAGAGCGAGCGCCGGCGCGTGCAGCGACCTCCTATGGACCATGCACCCACGACATCGCAAACGCGTGACTTATCTGCTAATGTCCTTGCACACGGTCGGCGACCCTCCTGAGGCCGTCGGCTCGAAGACATGGAGTCCGCAGCGGTTGGAGATACATCATGTTCCGCAACGCCGCACAGATCATCCTGCACCAACGCTTCCGAAGCTGGCGCCTCTTGGCGATGGTCGCGCTTATTGGAGCGGGGCTGGTCGTCTCCACCGACCACTCGGTCGCACAACCACCCGTCGACGTCGTGACCACGGACACGTCGATCACGCTGACCTGGTCCGCTGAAGGGGAGGTGGTCTTCTTCTGGTACCAGAAAGCGGCCGAGCAAACCGACTACGTCAGCGTTACCGATGCGAAGTCGTGGACGGCCACAGGGTTGCAGCCTGAGTCGGAGCACGAGTTCAGATTCTATGCGGCGTTCTTTGGCACGCTCGAAGTCACGACCGATGCATCCACCACTCCGCCGCCAACGCCTGAAGTCACCATCGCTGCGGGTGCGAACATCACGGAAGGCGGCGACGCGACGTTCACCTTGACCGCCACGCCGGCACCGACGCAGGCGATCGATGTGAAGGTCTCACCGCTCCTCGCAGGCGACTACGGAATCCCCAGCACGCTCAAAACTGTCTCCGTTTCGACTTCAGGAACGGCAACGGTCACGTTCTCCACAACCGACGACAGTGTCGACGAAGTCGACGGCTCGGTCACTGCGTCGATTGTGAGTGGAACCGGATACACGTCGTCCACGACGAATGGATCCGCGACCGTCGCAATCGCCGATAACGATGTGCCTGAGCTGAGCATCGCTTCGGACGGCGACGTCACTGAGGGCGCCGCAGTCAGCTTCACGATTACCGCTTCACCGACACCACATACAGCGCTCAGTGTCGACGTGGGAGTTTCCGCGTCAGGTTCGTTTGGTGTCACGACCGGCACTCAAACCATTACCGTTCCCACCAGCGGGAGCCAGACATTCACGGTCAGCACATCGGGCGATACCACCGACGAGCCGGACGGCAGCGTCACGGTGTTGTTGGGCAGTGGGACTGGCTATGACGTTTCGTCAAGCGCAGGCTCCGCCACCGCCGCCATTGCGGACGACGACGTTCCTCCGACGCCCGATCCCGAGGTCAGTATCACTGCAGGATCGTCCATCACCGAGGGCAGTGACGCCACCTTCACCATTAGCGTGAGTCCGACGCAGAGCGCAACCCTGGACGTGAGCGTCACCGTATCGCAGACAGGCGCCTACGCATCGACTGGTCAACAGACAGTGACGATTCCCACATCAGGCAGCTACACGCTAACCGTCAGTACAACCAACGACGCCACCGACGAGCCGGATGGCTCCATCGTCGCCACGATTGACAGCGGTTCCGGTTACACCGTCTCGTCGAGTAACGGCCACGCCACCGTGGCGGTGTCGGACGATGATGATCCGCCTACACCAGTGGCGCAGTCGGAGCAACAACAGATCTCGCACTGCCTCACCGGTAATATCCTCCAGACAGTTCGCGGCTACTACGACTCAAACAAGAACAACTCGCCGAACTACGGCAAGAACTGGAAACGCGTCCTAATCACCTTCCACGATGTCAGCGATGAGAAGCTAACACCGTACACGGCAGCCGAAGCGCTACAGAGCGAGACCAGATGGTCTGGCTGGAAGCCCGTGCGAGAGGCGATCCAATGCATCGAGATCGTATTCCCAGCCCCGTCCGCCGACCCTGAGATTAGTATCACCGGCAGTGCCGACGTGACCGAAGGCAGCAGCGTCAGCTTCACCGTCACCGCGACGCCGGCGCCGAGCGCCAACCTGGACGTATCCGTGACCGTGACGCAATCCGGCACGTTCACGACGCAAACCGGCGCGGACACCGTAACGATCGGCGCGACGGGCTCAACCTCATTCGCCATCTCGACCGACAACGACACCACCGACGAACCCGACGGCTCCGTCACTGCGACCGTAGACACAGGCACCGGCTACACGGTGTCATCGAGCGCAGGCTCCGCATCCGTCAACGTTGCCGACGATGATGACGCACCGGACAAGCAGCAAAACACAACACCAACAATCACCATCGCTGATGCCTCGGCTGCGGAGGGTGACAGCCTCACCTTCACCGTCTCAGTCAGCCCGACGCATACCTCGGCGATCACGCTGGACTACGAAACGGCCGACGGCACAGCCATCTCCCACGCCGACGTTGATGATTACACCGCCGCGAGCGGCACCGTGACGATCCCTGCCGGCGACAGTTCCGCCACAATCACGATCTCAACGACCGAAGACTCGGACATCGAGATCGACGATGAGTTCACGGTGATGATATCGAATCCTCCGACTGGCGTCACTATCGGCGATGACACCGCGACGGGCACGATTCGGAATGACGATACCGGCAGCGTGGGTGAACCAATCTCGTTCCTGAGGAACTACTATAGCACCGTCAAGTGGATCTACTTAATCCAACCGCAATCAACTGGCCAGGTTGGAGTGTTTGAGAACGGCGAAACGAAGCAATGGCACTTCCGTTTGCGCAGCAAGCCTCCATACGCGGTCACCGTCCGACCAGTGGTGTCAGACGCTCGCGACGCACGTTCCCTCGAGATCACGCCCAGCTACCTCGTGTTTACACCGAGCAACTGGGACACGTACCAAGCGTTTACTGTGCGCCACATCGGAATCTGGGGTTTTCATGTAGGCCTTGCATGGATCCCGCTTGAAGCTGCCGAGCACCCAGGCTATCCGACCCTCCGTAACCTGGCGGTGAATCTGTACGGTGCCGGCCGGACGCATGTCCCTATAGATGAGAAGCCGGACCCGAATGTGCTGACGGAGGGTGACACCAACGCCTCGCTCACGTATCGGGTGAAGCTGGGCGAGGTTCCCCGTAACCCGGTCACGGTCACGATCACGAACCCCGATCCGGGTGCGGTGACCGTCTCACCGATGAGCTTCGTGTTCAACCATGAAAACTACAACGAGTTCCAGGACATCACAATCACGCCTGTCGCTGACGGGGATACTGACGATGAGGATGTGGAGATCACGGTTAACATCTCGATACCGCATCCGAAGATGTCTAAGGTGACGAGGACGTTCCGCGTGGCCGTGGAAGAGTCGATTGCCAGTGTGCGTGTCGGCCCGCAGGCGCTGACGATCGATGAGGGTGGCAGCGGCCACTACGATGTCTGGCTCCGCACTGATCCCGGCAACGGCAAGAGTGTGATCGTCACGCCGACGCTCAATGGCAGCGCCATTACTGTCAGTCCCACGACGTTGACCTTCACCGGTGGATCAACCGGCAACTGGCAGACCAAGCAGCGTGTCACCGTGACCACGGTGCAAGACATGGACGACGGTAGCGAGAACATCGCAATCAGTCATGCCATCTCTGGTGACGGCGACGGCTACAACGCGCAGACACCGTCGCAATCGGTCGCTGTGAGCGTGCTGGACGACGAGGGCAAGGTCGAGATCGAGTTTGATCGCAACAACAACCTCGTCCTCGACGAAGGCAACACCTCGGGCGTCGAAATCCGTGTACGGCTCACCCATGATCCCGGGCCAGCCGGTGGATCCAACAACCAAGTCGTCATGACCACGCATCCCACCGGGACATTCTTGGTCGCAGACCCAACAACGCTCACCTTCACCACCGGTCCGACAGGCAACTGGACCGACTGGCAGACGCTGACGATCAAACCCGCCAGCGGCAAGCTCGACGACGGTAACACCACTCATGATCGTCATTGGGTGAAGGTCGCGCTGGGAATGTCACCGCATCAGTTGCAGAACCTGCCTGGATATCCCGACACCGTCAACGATGTCGTCGCTCGGCCGATCGATGTCTTCTACTTCGACGATGAAATCGCGAACGATCTGCATCTTGAGCACTCAGCCTTGACGATCGACGAGGGCGGCAGCGCCGTGAAGTACAAGCTCACGCTGGGCGGCGACCCAGGCGGTCCTGTCACCGTTACCATCACCAATCCCGACCCGACAAAGCTGACCATTTCACCGACCACCGTCACGTTCCCCTACGGTGGACAGGGCGACTGGCACATCCAAGAGGTGACCCTCACGGCGCTGGACGATAGTGATCCGCAGGATCAGACGCTGGCGATCGTCCACGACTACAGCGTCAGCGGATACGTCAATACGCAACAGACCCTGACTGTGACCATCGACGATGACGATGAGCTTGGCTTGTCGCTATCGTCGGCCACGGTGGAGGTCGACGAAACGTCCTCTACAACCTACGACATCAGTCTCAACGGCGACCCTGGCGATGGCGCTTCCGTTGTGGTGACTCCGGTCTCGGGCGACACGACCAGGCTCACGGTCAGCGGAGCGGTCACGTTCACCGGTGGATCGAGTGGTGACTGGATGACTCCCCAGACAGTCACGCTGAACGCGCCGGTCGACGACAACTACAAGAAAGATACTGTGACTATCACGCATACGATCACAGGCTTCGCTGGAGTGTCGACCACGCCGAGCGTGACCGCAACCATCGCCGATGCTCCCCTGATGTGGCTCACATGGACTTCGGATCCAACTGACAGGATTGCGCCCAACTCAACCCTCACTCTCACCGAAGGTACGCCTGGCGAGGTCTTCATACACTTTGATCCGGATCTGTTGGCCGAGGGTGACTACAAAGACGAGTGGTTCGCTCGGATGGCCGATGGCAAGAACGATGGGCCGACCATCTTTATGGGACTCAGTGGCAGTGGGCAGTATGGCAAGAACTTCTTCTGGAGTGCCAGGTCGGCCGGAGAAAACTGCGATGGCAGGTATCCGAGACCGCGTTCGACCAGCTCCAAGTACTGTGACACCATTGATCTCCACAGCGAGGTCGATGCCAACACCACCGACGAAACCAGGTGGTTTAAGGCCGTAGTGGATAACTTGTCAGGTTACGGGGTGGCAGCACCGGGGCGGTTGAACGTCATTATCAAGGACACGTCGATTGCCATGCAGGCGTACCCATCAACGGTGTTCCCGATCGAGGACGTTGCAGCAACGGAAGAGGTCTGGGTGCGACTCAAGCGGCAGCCGGAGGCAGGCGTCACTGTCACGGTCGAGCCTGAGATTCAGTCGTCCGACAGTACCAAGGTTTCAGTCAGCCCGAGTTCGCTCACCTTCGACTCGACCAACTGGGATACGTTCCAGAAGTTCGAAGTCACCGCGTCAACCGATGTCGACACGTCAAACGAAAACGTCAGGTTCAAGCTGAAAGGCACGGCGTCCGACAGCCTGGTCATCGTGCCGAACGTAGGAATCGATGTGTCGATCCTCGACGACGACTAGTGGCACCGACGCTGCCCTCGAGTGCGAGGGCAGCGTCCGCCAAACTCGCCAGAACATGCCGACGAATCCGCTATGATGATTGGCCGCGCAAGGAGGACACGATGCTGAGAGAACGCTCGCGACGCTCATCATTTGCTGCAGTGCTCAGCTGCTTCGTGTTATCGGCCGTGCTCGCGTTGGTCGCGGTGAGCTTGCTAACCAACAACGACCAGGCGTCTTCTGAACAGACCGGGACGGGAGGCCTGACCTTCCCCAACCTCGGTTCCACCCTCAGCAATCTCGCCGACGATCCGTTCGGCGACCACAACAGTGCTGTCGTCGCCGAACTATCGGGCAGCATGGTGGCGATATCCATCACGGTCGACGGCGACACAGATCCCGTTGTCGAGGTAATCGAACGTAACGGCGGCGATGCGTCCATCGTCTTTGATGGTTACATCGAAGCGACTGTGCCCAGCACCGCTCTTGGCACATTGGCGCAAACACGCGGCGTCAGTTGGGTGCGGGAAACTGAACGTCCCTTGCCCGCGGGCAGAGGTAATGCAATCTCCCAGGGCGTTTCGAGCCACCTCGCCAATGCCTGGCATCGAGCGGGTGTCAAAGGTCAAGGCGTCAAAATTGGCGTGATTGACCGTCGGTCCGGGGCCACCCGGAAGAACGGCTACCAGTACCTACGCCTGTTGCTAGGAACGGACGTACCGCGTGCGATCCAGGGTTACTGCTACGTTGATAACGGAAAGCCGACTGAGAACGTTGACAACTGCCTTTGGGGCGGTCCTGAACACGGCACGTATGTGGCGGAAACCGTTATGGATATGGCGCCCGAGGCGACGCTATACATCGCTAACCCGAACAGCCACGGTGAGCTGCGTCAGACGGTTGAGTGGATGCACAGCCAAGGTGTTGATGTGATCGTCCATTCGATCCTCTGGTTCTTCCACGGCCCCGGTGACGGCACCTCGCCGAATCTCAACGGACCACTGAACACGGTCAAGTGGGCCGCCGACAACGGGATCGTCTGGGTCAACGCTGCAGGCAATCACAACGGAAGAACGTGGTACGGCGCCTTCAACGACACCGACGGCAACGGTTATCACGAGTGGGACAGCAACGGGAATGAATTCCAAACGTTCAGCATGAAGTGGCCCTACAACGTTAATGCCTTCCTGCGTTGGGACGACCTCTGGCCTGGCGCCAAGAAGGACCTCGCGATCGAGCTCTATCGCTACCCCGGTAGGTCCGACGAGAAGCTCGTGGCCACCTTCGATGACCTGCAAAACGGCGACGGAACTCATATTCCATACGAAAAGGGGTGGTACGAGGATAGAACGTATATCTCCTTCAGTACTCTCAACTTTGGCTACAAGTTGAAACGAAACGGCAGTTCCATTGCTCCCAGTTGGTTGCAGTTTGTGGTGTGGCCGCCAGGAGGGGATATTTCCAACGCATCTAGCACGCATAGCATCATGTCGCCCGGCGACAGCCAGCACCCGGGCATGCTCACGGTTGGCGCTGCGAACTTTATGATGGATATCATCCACGAGACGAGCAGTCGCGGACCAACGCCCACCGGCTATATCAAACCAGACATCGCGGGTGTATCGTGTACGCGTGGCGTCACTGATGATGATTTCTGTGGCAGCAGCGCGGGCGCGGCGCATGTCGCCGGACTGGCTGCCCTCGTGATCCAACAGAATCCCGGCTTTACCCCCGAGCAGGTCACTACGTACCTGAAGGACCACGCGAAACCGCTAGGAGATAGCATACCGAACAACATCTGGGGTTACGGCCTGGCCAAGCTGCCCAAGTTTGACTGCGTGAACGCGATCGACGCCACAACATCTCCCACGTCCACCGCAGGCAGTTGGGCATCAACCTGTACGTCCGCTGTGGACTCGAACAAGAATGCTCATTACTACACCTTCAAGCTGGCGCAAGCCTCCACGGTGACCATTGATCTGTCATCGTCGGCAGTCAATACATTCCTCTACCTCAGGAACGGCCACAATAACCAGGCTGGCAAAGCGCTCGCCATGAACGACGACGGCGGGAGCGGCACGAACGCGCAAATCACCACGACACTCCCTCCGGGCAGCTACACGATTGAAGCGACCACAGCTCTCGTCGGTCAGACCGGCAACTTCACGCTTACGACCACGGGAATGAATGGTCCTCCGACGGTCAGTATCGCGGGCGGCGGCAAGGTCACCGAGGGTGAGCCCGCTACGTTCACTGTCACCGCGTCGCCAACGCCCACAACTGCGCTAAAGGTTGATGTTCAGTACTGGGAGTGGCGCAGGACATTCGGAGTTACACCAATGAACCTCACCGTGACCATCCCCGCGAACGCCGGTAGCGTCGATTTCACCGTGGTCACCGTTGATGATGAGAAAGCCGAGCTAAACGGCTCGATAGATGCGCACGTCATCCCCCGAGCTACCTACCAACAATCCCGGGCCAACTGGAAAGCCAGCGTGCATGTGGCCAATGACGACAAGGCAAATTGCAAGGACGAGCTGTCGGGCAACGGCAAGTTCAAGCGCTCCCTGACTCCGCCCTGTCCGAGGCGTTACCATTCCTTCGAAGTCAAGCGCACTACCGATGTTACGATCTTCATGCGCGAAGATGTGTTGGCATCGGTCAATCCGTTCATGCGCTTGCGATCGGGTAAGCACAACTCCAAGTTCTACCCGTACATCCTCAGGAATGACAACGGCGCGCGCTACAACGGCGGTGGACTGTACGATGCCCGCATCGATAGGCGGCTGGCTCCTGGTTGGTACACGATCGAAGCCGAGTCAGGATGGGGCTACAACTATCGCGGCTACGAGCTTGAGATCAAGGGCCTAAAGGACGCAGCCGACACACCGGTCGTGAACATCCGTCGAAGCGTCCCGGATATTACGGAGGGCGAGGAGGTCACGTTCACTCTCACCGCTAACCCGGCGCCGGCGAACGATTTGCCGGTCAGTATTGATATCGCCGCCACTGGCGACTTTGGCGTATCCGGGCACACCGTCAATGTAACACTTCCTGGAGAGACCGGCAGTAAACCAGGCGTGGTTACATTCTCCATTCAGACCAGCGACGACAGCAGCATCGAACCGGACGGCCGCATCACCGCGACGATCAAGGTCGGTAATGGATACACGGCGTCTACGTCCTTCGGTTCTTCCAAAGTCGAGGTCGAGGACGACGACTTGGCGGTGGTCGAGATTGCGGCCGGTCCTGACATTGTCGAAAGTGAGTCCGCAACCTTCACGATCACCTCCGACATCCCGAACATTCAAGTTCCCGTCACTGTTACTCAGACCGGTGCGTTCCTGTCAGGGTTTGGTCCCTGGACGTACAGCGTGACGACCGATGCCGATGGCATAGGCACGTTGACCGTGCCAATCGACGACGATAACGCTGACGAGGTCAACGGTACGATCGCGGCCAAGTTGGACAAGGGCACCGACTACATCATTACGAGCCACAAGGGCAAGGCGATTGTCAACGTCACCGATAACGATCCAGCGGCAAGCAGTGCACCCACTGTCAGCGTCACTCCAGGCAGCAGCGTCACTGAGGGGCAGAGTGTCAGGTTCACGTTGACGGCCACCCCTGCGCCGTCGAAAGACCTGACGGTCTACATCACGACCGCGCAGTATGGTTGGTATGGCGCAATCCCAGAGTCTGCTTCATACGTCATCCGGAAAGGTCAAAGTACTAAAGTGGTCACGTACAAGACCAGGGACATGGATGTCGACGAGCCAGATGGGGCAATCACGATGACGGTGGTCGATGGCTACCATTATCACATCTCCACGTCGAACGGTAGCGCAGCAGTAACCGTCGAGGACAACGACGATGCTTCGGCATGCTCCGAGCGTGTGATGGAGGATGGCACCCTCCACCGGGAATGGGCGTCGGGTTGTAAGTCTGTTCAGCGAGGCAATCGCTTCGCCCGCTTCTTCACCTTCTATATTGAACAGCCAAGGCGCGTAGGCGTGTTCGTGTCTGGTAAGTTCGATCAATATGAATATCTCCGACTGGGATACGACGGTCGTAACACGGAAGAGATCGCGTATACCTTCCCGTATCGACCGGACATATCGAAGGACCTGGAACCTGGCTGGTACACACTCGAGGTGACCACGTACTCGCAGCATATCAAGGGTCCGTTCAGTGTCACCTTCGGTGGGATTTCCACGCCTAACCCAAAGCGACAGCAAGAACAGGTGCCAGAAATCAGCATAGCGGCCGGCGCCGATGTCACCGAGGGCGGCGCCGCTACGTTCACCCTCAGTGCCACGCCGGCGCCAGCTTCCGATTTGGATGTGACGATTGCTATCTCGCAGTCCGGTGATTACATCACACCAGGGTCGCAGACAGTAACCATCCCTACGTCGGGCAGCAAAACCTTTACAGTACCTACGACTGATGATTCGGTGACCGAAACTGACGGGTCTGTGACTGCGACCGTCGTTACAGGCCCCGGTTACACCGTGTCCAGTACCGCTGGCGCAGATACTGTTGCCGTCAGTGATGACGATACTGGTGATCAGATCGCATTACAGGCAGCGATAGATTCGTGTGTATCCAATAGCCTGGTCGTACTAGTGCGCCAGTATCGCGAAGCCAACAGAAATAATGCGCCAGGCTACGGCCGCAATTGGAAGCGTGTGTTGATCGCGTTTGGCGACGTAGAAGACTCTGAGTTGACTCCGTTCACCGCCGCCGAGGCGCTCGCGGGTGAGCAGGTATGGTTCGGTTGGAGACCCATCCGGGAAGCCCTGGAGTGCATCGAGGCTGCAATCGCTCCCCCGCCGCCGACCGAGCCTGAAATCAGCATCGCTGCTGGTAACGACGTGACCGAGGGTACCGATGCCACGTTCACCGTTACCGCAACGCCGGCACCGTCAGCCGATCTCGATGTAACGGTCGGAGTCTCGCAAAGCGGCGACTACGTCACAACTGGATCTCGCACGGTCACAATCACGACTACCGGAAGCGCCACCTTCACTGTCGCCACGACAAACGATACAACGGACGAACCGGACGGCTCAGTCACCGCAACGATCAGTAGTGGTACCGGATACACGGTGTCGAGCAACGCCGGAGCTGCGACCGTCGCCGTGTCGGATGATGATGCAGCAACTCTCCCAGAGATCAGCATCACGGCCGGTTCTGGTGTCACAGAAGGTACCGCCGCATCATTCACGTTGACCGCGTCTCCCGCGCCCGCGGCAGACCTTGATATCACAAGCGCCGTATCGCAAAGCGGCAATTACGTCACAACTGGCTCCCGTACGGTCACCATCCCATCTTCAGGTAGCCAGACCTTTACTGTGACAACCACCGACGACAGCGACGACGAGCCCGATGGGTCCGTCACCGCAACAATCAGTAGTGCCGCTGGCTATACAGTGGCAAGCAACGCCGGAGCTGCGACCGTCGCTGTATCGGACAATGATGCAGCAACTCTGCCAGAGATCAGCATTACCGCAGGTTCTGGTGTCACAGAAGGTACGGCCGCATCATTCACGTTGACCGCGTCTCCAACGCCTGCGGCAGACCTGGATATAACAGTGGCCGTGTCGCAAAGCGGCGATTACGTCACAACCGGCTCCCGTACCATCACCATCCCGTCTTCAGGCAGCAAGATCTTTACCGTGACAACCACAGACGACAGCGAAGACGAGTCCGATGGGTCCGTCACGGTGGCTATCAACGATGGATCAAGCTACACTGTGTCGTCATCGTCCAGTACAGCGACTGTTGCAATCACGGACAACGATACTTGTGCGCCGACGCTCCCCAACGACGCCGTCACCATCGCCGAGATCACCGGCTGGCGTGATGCCCTCGACCCGACCAGGGCGGCCGCGGGGGTCAAGCGTTTCAACCGTGTTCTGGCCAGACTGGGCGTGGATACCGGCGAAACACCGATGACTGTTCAGCAGGCGCAGGCTGTTTCCAACTGGCTCAAGAACACCCGCTGGGATCGCATCGTTCGGACGCTCGCGGCCATAGAACAATCCCAATGCGACACTCAGCCGCCGACCGTGCCGGTCATCACGATCACCGCGGGCAGTGGGATCACTGAAGGTAGCGACGCCAGTTTCACCGTCACCGCAAGCCCCATTCCAACAACCGCACTCACCGTTAACCTGACTGTCTCGCAGAGCGGAAGCTTCGGAGCGACCACCGGCACCGACACCGTGACGATCCCAACTACAGGCAGCGCGACCTACACGGTCAACACGACCAACGACAGCACCGACGAGCCCGACGGCTCCGTCACGGCAACGTTGTCCACAGGTACGGGTTACACCGTCTCGGGATCGAACAACGCTGCGACGGTCGCAGTGTCTGACGACGACCCGCCGCCGGCGACGCCGACCATTAGCATTGCCGCTGGCAGTGGAGTCACTGAGGGCAGCGACGCCACGTTCACTGTCACGGCGAGTCCTGCTCCCACCACCGCACTCACCGTCAACCTGACCGTCTCGCAGAGCGGTAGCTTTGGAGCGACCACCGGCACGGACACTGTGACGATCCCAACCACAGGCAGCGCGATTTACACGGTCAACACGACCAACGACAGCACCGACGAACCGGACGGTTCGGTCACGGCAACCTTGTCCACAGGTACGGGTTACACCGTCTCGGGATCGAACAACGCTGCGACGGTCGCAGTGTCTGACGACGACCCGCCGCCGGCGACGCCGACCATTAGCATCGCTGCTGGCAGTGGAGTCACTGAGGGCAGCGACGCCGCGTTCACTGTCACGGCGAGTCCTGCTCCTGCCACCGCACTCACGCTCAACCTGACCGTCTCGCAGAGCGGTAACTTCGGAGTGACCACCGGCACCGACACTGTGATCATCCCAACCACAGGCAGCGCCACATTCACGGTCAGCACCACCAACGACAACACCGACGAGCCTCATGGTTCCGTCACCGCGACCTTGTCCACTGGTACGGGCTACACCGTCTCGGGATCGAACAACGCTGCGACGGTCGCAGTGTCTGACGACGACCCGCCGCCGGCGACGCCGAACATTAGCATTGTCGCTGGCTCAAGCATCACCGAGGGCACCGATGCCACGTTCACTGTCACGGCAACTCCCGCTCCAACAAGCGCACTCACCGTCAACCTGACCGTCTCGCAGAGCGGCAACTTCGGAGCGACCATCGGTGCGGACACCGTGACGATTCCAACCACAGGCAGCGCGACCTACACGGTCAGCACTACGAACGACAACACCGACGAGCCCAATGGCACCGTCACCGCGACCTTGTCCACTGGTACGGGTTACACCGTCTCAGGCTCGAGCAACGCTGCGACCGTCGCGGTCTCTGATAACGATGATCCACAGCCTGTGAACCTGCCTACGGTGTCGATCTCTGATGCGCAGGAATACGAAGATTATGTGCTGATGGAGTTTTATCTTCAGCTCAGTCATGCGAGCAGTGTCCCGGTGACGGTGACTATTGAGTTCGAAGAGGGAACGGCAACCTACGGGGGAGACTTCTTGGGCATCGACACCACCCAAACCATCGCGCCCGGCCAGACCCGTAAAGCACTGTATGTTCCGCTGCGGGCCGACGGGTGGCCAGAAGTCGACGAGACCTTCGCCATCAAGCTAACGTCCGCAACCGGCGCCACCATCGCAGATGACACCGGCAACGGCACCATTCTCAACGACGACTAGCAGGCTGCTGAACACGCTTTCGCACGCGAATCCTAAAGCTATCAAGTTCCGTTACGGCGGGTTCGGGAGGACTGCGTCAGTCGGGCCAGACTTCAAGCTGGAGTACAAAGAGTTCACGTTGAACGCTGGCGATACCACACTTGATATCGATATCCCCATCTTCGACGACAACGCAATTGAAGGCGACGAGACAATGACCATCTACGTGTACGCCACAAGCGGGATTACGATTCCCGACTACTTCGTGTATGCCGACGGCACGATCATCGACGACGATTACGTACTGTACTCCCGCCTTTGCAGTGTTGTGTGACAGAGCGTAGGCTTGGCGTCGCTATAGCGCGTGTGATCTTGGGATGTTAGTGCCAGTCGTGAGCGTCGGGCATGCGGATGTCGTTGCCAATGGCATTGATACGTTCGGCGACGATGTTAGTCGTGCCGTCCCGGCGGTCGATCCGACTTTGGAGCAGAATTACTTGATTTGATAGCGCTCGCCGACATTCCGCAAACACGTGTGGCCAGATGATGGATTGGACGTCGCCAGTTTCATCCTCGATTGTAACGGAAACCGTGCGTCTTTTGCCCGAGGGTGCTGTCTGGCGATCGGCCAGCCTGCGACGCGGATGCGTGCATCGTCGAGTTGATCATAAACATCGGTAGTGGTCCGCACGTACGATTCGAGCGTTGGCCGGATGAGCTCGATTACGTGACCTGACGGATAGATGCCTAGTACGTGGTCACGCTGTTTCGTCAAGATGTGGATGTAAGTGAGGATAAGTTGAATGAGGTAGACGGGGTCAAGTGCATGTGCTCAGTGGCCCGGTCGCCGAAGCGTCCTTCAACTCTGGCACCAGTCCCGAGTAAAGTGAACACGCCCTAGCAGCGAGACTATCGGCGATGTGATTACTGTCACCGTCAGCGTGACTGGCAAGGACGCCAACAAAATCGCCAACAGCACGTCGGTGATGTTCGATGTGTCTGAGGGCACCGGCCTCACTGCTATTGGTACGGGTCACAGGGGCAAGGCCACTAAGCATGGCTCGGACTCGGTCAAGTATGCGGTGGTTGGTGCTGGACACTCTGTCGTCAGCGCGACCGCTGGTGGCGAGACTGGTGTGTTTGTCATCGACTCACATTTCTGATGTTGAAGCTGACGCCTCTGCGAACGTTAACATGGTAACGGGTCGTGGTGTGAGTGCTTTCTAACTGTGGATTGACTCCACTTGGGCTCGCTACTCAGTCCTTGACGATGCGATGGTGCCGGGTTCGAGTGACCTTATGGTTACTGAGAACGTCATCCTCTATATCAGCAACTAGGATAATGGTGACCGTTGGGTTCCGAGATGATAATACTCATCGCAACAGAAACAACACGTGTCATGAGTTGCATGTCAGCGCCTTTCCTCTAGTCCCCCAGGGATGCGGGGGTCTGCTTTCTCCCACACCCCTCGACAAGCGAGCGGTGTGGGTTCAGTGTCCAACTACTTGACGAGAGGAGCACTTTCCCATTCTGATCCCCTCTCACTCTGGAAGAATGCTAGGGTGACGGTACCTGAGGCCTGTTCACTGTAGTCAGAAGTTGTACCAGAGTTGAAAGACGTTGCGCCCGCCGGGCCACTGAGCAGATGCACTTGACTGATGCACAGTGGGCGCGGATCGCTCCTCTCATGCCAACCCGTCGTGGCAACTGCAAGTTACTCTCGGGACAGATGCTCGAGGGCTGACTGATCGTGACCAAGGAAGGTTGTAAGCTGGCCCGCCTTGCCTGGCCGCTTCGGTACCTGTGGTACACGGTATGCATGCGCCGCCAGCTACGAATCGAGAAGGGCGTCCTGGAGCCCGTCTTCGCCGAGCTGCAACGGGTCGAACTGGAAGCGCAACGTGGTCGAACGCTAATTCGCCCGCATCAAACGACTGCGCGGCATCGCCAACCGCTATCACAAACTCGACCACGTCTAGCTCAATCAAGTCCTCCTCGGATGCATCCACCTAATGACAAAACAGTGTGAACACGCGTTAAGAGTTACGAAACAACACGGACTCGTCACTCTTGAGGGATGTCTACGCACGGGGAGGAACTTTCGTTCCAAGACCGAAGGTGGATCGATTTCTACAGTGACTGTTGGTCCACCTGGCTGTTCGTTGGCGTCCGTTTCGAGCGAAGAAAGAACGTGCCTTTCTCTCCTGTGACATTCTAAGTTCAAGGGCTCGATAAGTGGTTCGCCCTTACAGGCATTCGGGTTGATGGCAATGCGCGGGAAGGCCATGCGACGATCACTGTTCGGAATCCCGAACCCCTCAATCTTACATAACTTCACGACGGCGAAGGAGAAAGATTGGCTTTCGCCAATTGTTTCCGTCGGCGCGGGAGGAAACGAAGGAGGCTCGAGTGACCTAGAACGCATACATAGAGCATTCGAACGATAATTGGTGGACGGCTGATGAGGCAACGCGGCGGGTCATATGGTTCCGAGACTTCCTGCGTTTAGCTTCTAGTCAGAGTGCGGCTGTTACAGAACTGACCGGGTCCTCGCGGGATGTTACTGAACCTGCTTATGGCCGCCGCGAGCGCGAGAGCGAGACAGAGAGTTAGTCTTTGAGGAACGCGATCAAGGCCTAGCCGAGCGCAACCTCTTCGGTCCCCTAACGCTGTTTCGATGGAGTGAGCCAAATGATGAACTGAAAGTATGTCTTTCGCGATGGTTCGAAATGTACTCTCAGCATCATCAGCCGCTCCGGTTGTATGTTTCGTCAGTGGATTCCAGTAGAGATTCGACTCTGGAAGAGAGATTCCAGCAGGTGACGGAGGCCGTGGAGACCCTCGACAAAGCACTGAATGTCAAAGCGAAAAAGGACCTTCGCAAGCGTGTACGGAATTGCTTCGACTCACATACCAGTGCGAACCACTGTTGATCTACCGTCTCGTCGACGTCGTAACTGGAAGCTGCAGGTCCGGTATCAAGATGGTCAAAGACAAGTTGCCACAACGGAACGACTGTGCGTGGTTGTCGACGGACAGTCGGCAGATTCTACATTGTCAATGTTCACGCGGCTGAGCCGATGGGTCTTATGTGGATATCCTCAGACTTCAGCCGCGTATGGGCGAGGTCGTAGGTTGTTTGCAGCCGGGTCCAGATATCAGCCATGCTGTCGAGCGCTTTGGAGAGGCGCACGGCCATGGCCGTCGTGACCGGTGCCTTACCGTGGCAGAGTTCCTCCGGCGGTTCGGCTGACACATGCAAGTGGTCAGCTACCTGCGCCACGGTCAGAACGAGACCGCGGATCTAGTCGTGCAGGTGAAAGTCATCTGGATGGTATGGGTTCGTCATCGCCCAGGGATTCCCTTCAGTAGTTATCGAGCAGGCCGACGTCGGTGATAGATTCTCCGCGAATCGGAAGATCGTTCTCCTGTTTGCGGCGACATCATCGGCCCAATAGTCCGCCAAGTCCCTATCAACGGAGTGCAGTCGACATGACAATGCGCTCTATTGCTCTGATCATGATGCTCATACCGTTGCTGTCGGGATACGGCAACCTAATGGGTCTTCGGAGGCATCAAACCGCACCTTCTGCACGAGCGCCATTTGCGAAGAAGCCGTTCCTCCGCCACCCATCTGGATAGTAGCATGTTCTTAACAAACATTGCGGTATGCCGATACCTGCAGCACCGAGCACGGGGACGACACGCCGACTGACAAGCTCAGGGAAGCGAATGTCCTATTGGTTGACAAGTTTTGCTCCGAGAATCTCGACCAGAAGGTTACTCGCGGAATGCGTGGGGGGACCCTGACACCACGCCAATTGTGATGGAAGCAATTGTGCTGTCATTGCGAGGTATAGGATTCAAGGTAGTCTGTAATCAACGCAACGAGCACGGCACCTTCATAAGGGTAATCGTTGATACAAACCCCGGTTTCACCACCTTCTCAAGGACGAGTCCTATGCCGGCGCAGCCGTCGGGGGCAAGACGACCAAGGAGGGTAAGACTCCCGATCCCGTTCGTGTCCCCGACGCCTAGGAGCAACAAATTGCTCAGCGGTCGCCTTCGCTATAGGAGAATCGGATGACCGTACAGCGGTCAGATTGACAAGACAGGTAGTTTGCAAACTACGTCCACTACAAGCCACTGCGAGAAGGCGCGCTACACCAACTGGAGCAGCACCGAGACGAGGTGCCGTCCACGCGAGCGGTCAAGTTGTACATTGCTGATCTCCGCGAGGTCCGTGAGGCGGGCACGATCCACGAGCGCAAAACGCTGATCCGCAACTTCTTCAAAGGAGGGAAGGTCAACGGGGATGAAGTGTCGATTCAGTACTCAAACTCTATCCCTTCCGACGGCGCGACCCAGGACCAACAAACGGTTCTCGATCGCGTGGCGTAAACTGTGCCGGCTGGCTAGTAGGGTCTCGGCGGGGATGGGCGATTCTTTGACCGGGTTCTTCAATGGGCGAACTCTCAAGATGGTGAAGGTGAAATGCACGAATCCGCTGAGAATCCATTCTGGTTTGATTTTCGGTAGTTACTGACCGACTCCCTTGCGAACCTGTCCCCTGTCGAGGCATTGAGCGACGATCCGACTATAACGATGTAGTGGCGCGAGGGACGTGGTTCTCTGCAGCTCGACCACGAAGAGACCAGAAGTTCTCGCGCATCGCTTCGGAGTGCACAGCGGGCGTTGGCCCCAAATGATAACCTTTCGCGGTCCACGATCGACAAGGCACTGCAGGATGCCATCTTCACAAAGGCCAAGGCTAGAAAAGAAAGTCCTAGGGAGGGAGCGGAGCAAGTCCAAATCACAATCGTTTTGGCCAAAGACATCCTTGAGGTGCGAACCCTTCGGACAAGCACATATTGATAGGTTGGTTCCATTGATCAGGCGACGAATGTTCCAGTTCCTTAATTCAATGCTCAAGAAATGCTTGGACCGAGCATGTCGTTTGCGGGTCGAGTCATCGCGATTCAGCAAGTGTAAGCGCGAGACTCGAACGCGGCCATCCGCTTCGCGCAAACAGAAGTTAACACGTTCCGCAATAGCCCGAAGTCTGAGATTCCATGGGAGTATGCGATGGACGAGCTCTAGGACCTTGATGGCTTCCCTAGTCAAACCATATGACGACTAGACTTCGTGATGCGGTGCGCTAGATCTTGCTCGAAGCGGCGCCTTTGCTTAGGAAGAAGGTGTTAATCCTCGAAGGGGAAGCTGGTACTGGCAAAGCCCATCTGCTGTGCGACGCCGCTCAGCAAGGGCGTGACGCCGGATAGAACCGGCGGCGCAGAGTGGGGGTTGCCCCGCCTTGCTCATGATCTGTGCACTGAACGAAGGGCGAGGGATCAACATGTGATTGTATCACTTAGCGGCATTCTTGACCCGTGTAACCCGTTCTCCCTAAAGGAACGGATCGGCATAGCACCACCGAGAAGAGAGGATACTCATCACCCATGAACGCTACCCCGCCATGAGTCGGATGACTTCTCTAGATATGTCATAGGTGGACCTCGGAGACAGTGAGTAGGTCAGTCTGATAGTCGACGAAGTCGTTCGGTGGGCTCACGAAGTAGATCTCATAGGTCGCTGGATGCTTGAGCCTCAGTATGACATCGACGCGTCGCCGGGCGTGGTTCTGAAGAGCTGCACTGGCCCTGCTCATCCTATTTCTAACAGAGGTGCCCATGCCGCCGCACAGACCGTGCCGACGCTCAAAGTCGAGATAACGACCGTCGCCGAAGGCGAGAGCGGTGCCAATAGAGTGGCCTTGCCCACGACAACGATAGCCTTCGCTCCCAACGAGACGATCAAGACCGTGTTATTCGTTACGATCGACGACGGCATGTCCGAGCGGACTGAGGTGTTCGGGTCAATTGTAGGCAGTGTCTCTGCCTCGGAAGCCACTGTTGAGCCCAGTACACCGGCCTACGTTACTGAATCCGGAACCCCATATCGGTTCGTCCTCATCCAAGACAACGACAACAGGTTCCGCCTGGCGCTGACCTTCGAGAACCCTGAGGCCGACCTCATGCCATTTGCCGCCTCCGAGTCCAGAGGCCGGCGATTGATTGGATGCCTTTGGCAGCGCCAGGTTTCTGCCTGGTTGGGTGCGCGAGATGACTCTTGGGCTCGGAGTTGGACGTCGGTTGACTCGAGAGGGGCGCGCGATGAGCCGCTTGCGCCAGCAGATGGCCAACCTCCCGCTTCGACTGGCGGCCGCAATGATCGTCCTGTGGGTTGTGTTCTCTCCGCAGGCACCCGGGACCGACGCCCAAGGCACCATAGACCTTGAATTCGACCGATCGCCTACTACGACAGTAACGAAGACTTGGTCTACCGAAACTACAATGTGCAAGAGGGCACGACGCTGCGGCCCGTCATCAATGTCAGTCGGGCGACGACTCAGGATGCAACTTTCATGGTCCTGGCTCAGGCCGGTACCGCCCCCGAGGAAGGCAGTCCCGCCACCCCGGGTGTGGTCTTCCCCGCTGGCATACACACAATCAGCGTTCCGGCGGGCACCATCCGACACACGGTCGAGATTCCCATCCCTTGGGATGCGGTGATCGAAGACTATGAGAACTTCACCCTCACGCTGCGAACGCGTCCGAGCGGCAACAGACCGAGCGACTACAACTTGACAATCAAGACCGCGATCGTGCAGATTGTCAACGGTACGCACGTCCCGAGCGACTAGACTTTCAATCTGGGCGGCTTAAGTACTGGCCACTAGTATCGGCTGCTGTTCAAGACCGGCAACACTCGCGACGGCGCTTCCAGCAACATCGAAGACTACGACACCTTTGTCCGTGAGCGAACGAACGCCCACCCCTGGTATTCCGATATCAAGAAGTACGCCGACACGTTCTGTGTTATCGGTAGCGTGAAAAAGTGGGTTCCCGGCACGCAGCGCCGGGTGGACGCTTCCTGGCGCACCGTTACTGGTGTGAACCTGCTCCTAGGGCAACAGGACCACTCCGGCCATACGCCCTACTCTACGGCCATTTGCTGGCTCAACGACGTGCAGATTGCGTCAGACTATAACCACTTCTGAACCGTGGCTTGGGGTGATGCCAACGCGCACGCCAAGCAGCGCCACGCGGACGGCAAGGTGGCTACCACCCAGGGCGCCAAGGCCGGCACTTTGGATTGGGAAAACAACAAGCTGCTTGAACAACACCTTGCGGGCACCTACCAACACGCCAGATATCTAGGCAGTGACAATGTGGCATATGGCAACGATGGACCTGGACCCGACCGAGAGACGAGCGCCATCTGGCCCACCAATAACCCTAAAGGCTTCTCGCCTCCTACTTCGGTATATCCGCGGTCTATGAGGTGGGAGACTTCCAGACGTCGGACCCCGTGGTCTCAATCGAAGGCCTCGTCCGGGTCAGTAAAGGCGAGGGTACCGAAGCGGAGACCGCGTTCAGGGACGCCGAATTCACCGTCATGGCGATCCCTGCGCCCGCAGCCGACTTAACGGTCAACCCTAACGTACGGGAATACAACCGCGCCGGCATCAACTACGTCGATAACGCCGAGGAAGGCGATCGGACCGTCGTTATTCCCGCCGGTGAGCGAACCGCGACGTTTACTGTTCCCACCTATGCAAAGAACCAAAATGAATCCAAAAGCCTGGTGATTGCCTCCATTCTGCCCGGTACGGGTTATGCTGTCGCCGACCACACCGAGCTCGAGGGGCAAACGTCCGGGGATGTGGCCCGCGCGAGGCGCTCGTGGTTCGCCGTTGAAGTTCATACGGCGCAGTTCATCAGCAACATCGGTCAGACGACCCCATTCGGAGATACTAACGGGAATCTCAAGTTAGACTAGGCCCAACCGTTCACGACTGGCAGCCACAAACAAGGTTATACATTGAACAGCGTCGATGTCGAGCTCAGTGAAAATAGCCTTGATGACATCTTCAGGACCAACAATCCACGTAATGGCGTCACCATCCAGGAGGGATCCAATGGAATCCCGGGGAAGACTGTCGGCACCTTGAAACTCCCTGATTCCTCGCCAATAGTTGAATGGCCTCTGACGATCAGGTTTCAGGCGTCCGGCAAGGGCATCAAGCTGTCGCCGTCCACCGAGTACTCTATTGTGATTGATGTACAAGCAGCAGAAAGGCCCGAAGGGCAACCAAACTCAGGGTCGTGATTTCGGATGACGAGAATGCTGGTGGCGCAACCGGCTTTAGCATAGGGAATAGTAGCCTGATTTCGGGCTATTGGAATAACACCCTTTCATGGGTATCTGATAACAGCGCCTTGCAGATCAGCGTCAATTGAAAACTGAACCCGATCACTCACTTGGCCAGATGAGTAATGAAATCACGAGGGTTGCCGAATGGGGCTGCAGCGCAACCGTCATTGTGGAGGTCGGTGACGGCCTGGGCTGCACGGCGCATCTCAGTCCATCAACTACACCGTAGACGGCACGGCGACCCGCGCCATCGTCAGGGACTACACGGCAAACACCGATCGTGATACGACCACGGTGACCATTCCCGACAACGACACTCGTGGCCTGGAGTTCCATCGGCGGTGGGCGGACGTGGACGAGGGTAGTAGTGAGACCTACACGGTGAGGCTGAAGTCGCAGCCAACGGCCGCGGTGACCGTTAACATTGTCTTGAACAACCAGGAAGTGACGGTTGTCCCGACTTCGCTCACCTTCAATCCCAGCGGCAGCAATCTCTCGAATCAGGCGCAGACGGTGACGTTGTCGGCCGCGCAGGACGACGACGCAGTCGACGACATGGCGACCCTGACCCACACCACCTCGGGCGGACACTACGGCGGCCCGGGCGCGCTGAGCATTGGTCGGTCGATTGAGGTTGACGACGACGTTACTGAGACGAATCCTGGAACCCAGTTGTCCCCAAATCACAAATGCTGGCGGGCGCGCAGTAACCGAAGGTAGTGCGGCAACCTTCACGCTAAACGCGGACCCGGCGCCAACTTCTAATCTCAATGTGAGCATCGAGCTCTCCGAGCCCTCGGACGTGGACTTCGTCCCTGCGAGCCAGGAACGCAGTAGGATCGTGACTCTCAGCTCGGGCGCGACCTCCACGACGTTCACTGTACCCACTGTGAACGACAATATCGAGAAGGACGACAGCTTCGTACAAGTGTACGTGAACGACGGCACCGGCTATACCGCGGGCAGCGGACGTGCAGTGACGATCCTCGACAACGACGACCCGATTCCAGAGGTATAGTTCTCCGCAGCGGCTGCCAGCGTGAGCGAGAGTGACGGAACCCGCGATGTGCAGGTAAACCTATCGCATCAGGTGCTAACGAGCGGCTTCACTCTCCGCTACAGCGTTGCCGGCTCGGCGAGGAGAGGTAACAGCGCTGATTATTCCGTTCCCAACACTGTGTCGGTAGACACCGGCGCGGGGAGCGTGATCATCCCGGTTACCATCAATGATGACAGTAGTACCGAGAGCGACGAGACGATTATCATCTCTCTCATTGGCGGTACTGGTTACACGATGGGCAGCACGAGAGTCCAAATGACCATCCAAACTTGCCCGCGGTATTGTTCGCCAGGAGGTCAGCGGATGTGCTCGAGAACGTCGGCACCCCCGACGTGACCATCAGCACCAGCCCCGCACCGTCGAGTAGCGTGACCATTCGATACGGGGTCAGAGACTCGGCGACGTCTGCGGACTACAGTATCACCTCCTCCGGAACGGTGACGGCGGCCGGCGGCGCTACAAGCGTCGACATTCCAATTCGCATCACGAACGACAGTGACAATGAGGCCGACGAGAGAATCATCCTGACGGTGTCCAGTAGTACAGGCTACAGGGTGGGAGACCAGAACGAATCCAGGTTGACCTTCTTGGACGACGACAACACGAGCGGTACAGCAGTGCTCACTGTTTGCTACTATCGGGACGAATCGCAATGTGATTCGTCCGACTACAATCGAAGCGTGGACGAAGGCGGCCAGTTGTATGTAAGCGTCAGCCTCCACGGTGCTGGTTTGGCCGATGGTGTGAAGGTGTGAAGGTGAAGATCCAGTACATCGGGGGTACTGCCCAACCGGAGGCTTTCACGATCGGCGATGAGCGACCCGTCAAGGACAAAGTCTATGACGCTTATGAAGCGTATGGCCAGTACCGGCTGAATACCAGATGGAAGGTTGACGGCATACGCGAAGGTAGCGAAACTGCCATCTTCCGTCTGTTGAACGGTGCGGGCTACAGCATCGAAGGCCCCACCGACTACACCGTCACGATCAAGGATCGGAGCTAACGCGGGCCAAGACGAGGAGGTGCTTCCCAGCCAACGGTGTGTGGAAAGACGGTGTCTAAGGTCCGCGTCGTAGCCACTCTTTGGCGCGGAAACAGACGGTCGCAGATGGACTGCGGAGAGGTCGTCGCAATCGCAACGACCTTCACGTTTCTCGATCCGCGGTCGGCGGCGAGTCGGTACTTTCGGGTACCCCTGGTTCGCTTCCACCCGGCTCGGTAAAGCGCGGTCAGCGCGGCTGAATCGGTGCAAAGGATAGGTCGCGAAAACCGAGCTTGGGCTTGACTTGAGCGCCGAAGTGGCTCCAAGGTTTTGGTGGCCTTGTCACGGTTGGAACTACTTGCCGACGCAAACAGTCGATCAGCCAGAGGTAGATGGAAACCACCATGCCCGTCCGAGCCAGCAACAACCCTTGCCCAACTCTTGCAAAAGCAGCATTTGTAAGCGCAGTACGAGGACCGGTCAAGGCTCCGAGTGCCGCTGGTCGGTCGGGCGGACCAGCCGCAAGCCTCGCGAGCAGCAGTGGCTACACCGTCTCGTCGAGCGCAGGTTCCGCGACTGCTGCGGTTGCAGACGACGACGATCCGCCGCAGAGCGCGCAGGCGGAACCGCAGCAGAGCGCCCCCTGGCGTCCGTGAACTTTTGCTTTGGCGGCACAGGGCTCTCACCCGGTCCGATTGGCCAGTCTGTAATGGAAAGGGAAGCCACTCATATGTTATATGTGCAGGCCAATCATACCAAAGGTGTTATCGGAAAGCGGCCGGCGAGAATCGAGGCGCGTATGTGCTGGGAAGGAATGGTATGCACGCCGCGAGGACCGGACGCCAACTGGACTGCGTGGGCGAGTATCACTGTGTACACGGATTACCTCAAGGTCTCGCCAACCACGCCATGCGACACGAACCACGAGTGCATTGCTGGCGTTGACTCGTACGACAATAGCCGGTGGCTGCCCGTAGGGAGCGGCGGAGCGGTCAATCGACTACCCGTAATGCTTTACTCGGTCGATGACAACAAAGTCGGTCTGGCGAAGACGGAGTAGGAGCTGCGCGTACCCCTTCGCATCACAACTGTTGCGGACTGTAACATCGGAGACGACGACAAACTACAGTTCGGCCTCAAGCGTCGCGACTACAACGACAATGGGCACGGGTGGATTGAAGTCAGCGGCTAAGAAGGGACGCTGCCGACGACTGCCATGGTATAGGTCTGCTATCAAGGAGCACCTGACCCGAACCCCGGAGACAAGATCAGCAGTCATGCCACGGCGACATTCCCGCTGCTGTTGAGCTGCACGTCGTGGTGGATCATTCATGGAGGGGCTGGTCAATCGGCGCCCAACCACGCGAACAACGCAGGATGGGAGAGCCTGTGGATCTCCGGGCCCGCCCAGATCTTCGACGCCGGCAATGATAAGTGGAAGCCGTATCACCCGAGGGTCTGCAATTGTGATTACCTCTAACTGTGGGAGGCGCTCGGGCCTCAGACCACGCAGGTCAAGTATAACGTAGGCGAAACCATGACGACGGCCACACTGACCTACGAGTGGCTTCAGGGGATCGTCGCCGACCACATCGGTCGAAGCTACCGGACCGAGTGCCTCATCTGAAGACCGAAACTCACGCGGCAATACCAGGCAGGGTCTACAACCAAGTAAGCCCTGCCTGGAGACCAACAAAACATGCAGTTCTCGGCGTCTGCTATCGGCGAACAAGGGCGGAGACCTAGTGCCTGTTTACGCCATTTCGGCATGAAGTGGATGCATCCGAGGAGGACTCGAAAAAGGTACACGTTGACGAGTTTATGATAGCGGTTGGCGATCCGTACAGTCGTTTGATGCGTCCAAAGTAACGTTCGATCGCCTTACGTGCGCGATAGGCGACGCGGTTGAGGACCCAAGTCTCGCGCCGATTCGCCTTCGGCGGCGTGATCCGCGCCCATTGTGCATCGGTCAAGTGCATGTGCTCAGTGACCCGGTCGTCAAACCGTCCTGCAACTCTGGCACAAGTCGCGACTAGTGTGAACAAGCCCTAGCTCGATGTTTCCTGAGCTCAAGAATCTTGCCTTGACCCGCCCACTGTCACTAGGTAAGTACCAGACCCGCCGGTGACCCTCTATGTCACCGTGACTGACCACACCGCCTCGCCTGAGGTTGTACTGAGTCGCGCCGGTCACGGCGTTCTAACTGAGTGTGATGGAGCTCGTTGTGATCGCACTCATTCTGAGACTGGAGGGAAGCGACGGACCGGACGGCGTCGTAACTATCATCGAAGCGCAGTCCAATTTCAAGCCGATGATCAGACATGCGCCGTGTCCTGGGCGTTGCCTTGACCGTGCTCGGTGGGTTGGTCACGGTGAGCGTGAGCGTTTCGGTAACAGTCAGCTTGCTATCAACCGCATCGGTGGCCTTGACGGTCACCGGCTTTGTCCCGTCGGTGCCCTGACAGTTCACCTTGGCGGACGAGCCGGTCTTGATGTCTTCGTCCGCACCGACTTGCTGCTCCACTCGGTCGAACCTTGCCAGCTCCAAGCACGCACGCGCAGCGTGTACGCCGGGTTCTCAACTAAGCCGGTGAAGTCAAGAGTGCGCTTCGTCGATGCGAGCGCCTCTGACGCCGCCTGGCCGAAGGACACGTCATATTCACTCGCGCCACTGACCGCGCACTTACTGCGCGATGCACTTTTGTTGGTGATGTTGGGGTGGTGAGACCCGTTGGCTGGTCGGTACAGGTCGAGGCTGATTAGCCGCGTGGCGCGTACAAGGCAATTGAGTCGCCAAGCATGAACACGCTTTCACGGCTTGGACCATCGCTCGCTCCTTCGAGCACCTCAGTCATCCGCTCCAACGTGTTGCCGTTCCCTCTCGCGGACGTGTTCTGGGGCGTCTCGACCAACGGGATCTCGAACTCCGAGGGCGTGTTCATTCTAATCGGGACTGGTGTCAGAGTTGCAGGACGGGTCGGCGGCCCGGGAAGGTTGTAGTTGTCTCGTCTTGTCTGGGCGCTCTGGTCGCTGGCACACGGTATCCATGCGCCGACAGGGACGAATTGACAACGCGTCCTGGAGCGTGTCTTCGCCGAGTTGCAACGGGTCGAACTGGAGGCGTAACTCGATCAATGTGAACCGGACCGGCCACTGCGCATCTCGATCGACAGCACGATCGTGAAGGTCCATTAGGACAGGATGGGCGCGCCTACCAAACGGGGCGACAGGCGCTCTCACGCTCGCGCAGCCTTTCCCCGGGCCACTGGTCCGATGCACCATGGGGACGCTGGCTGCTGCAGCTGCTCGGTCCCGTAGCTAGTCAGCCGCGACTGCTCGCCGACCGCTACCACTAACTCGACCACGTCTACCTCAATCAAGTCCTTCTCGAGTGCATCCACTTCATGACATAATGGAGCAAACCCACCCTAGTGGCTTCTTGTCTTCTTCTGCGTTTCCGCTCGAATGTCATCCCAAAGTGGGATAGATGCGTGTCAAGTTTGCACCGAACGTTGGTCACTAACCGTACTTCGTTCATTAGAGGTGGTTCAAGAGCATTCGTCTGTAGTCGACGAGCCGACGCCGACTAAGAATCGTCGGTGCAAGCAAGGCGAGCCATCGGTCTGGCTGTTCGACTGGGTGCTGGAGCAAGCCAAGATTGTGCTGGCTTGCACTGTGCTATCAAGGAGTCGGATCGCTAGAGAGCGCTCTACTCAAGCAGCGAACTGTTCGGCCAGCTGCCACTACTGGAGACAGGGAAGAAGCGCGATTTTGGCAGGATGCGCTCGCCGTTCTTACGTCGGCTCGAAGACGGCGATCACCGACTTGTCGGCGTTAACTCGGACGCGAATGCTGATAGCGGAGCCTTCGCAATCGCCGTGACTGCTGACAGTTCCGACAGCAGCAGCCGTCGCGGTCGCACTCACCCTTGTGTCGGACGATCGACTTTGTCGGTGCAGTTGCAACTTCTCTACTCCAGATGTTGGCATCTCACTGAGAGCGTTGCGTCGACGAGTCATTCCACCTTAAGCGGCCAGTGGACAAGTTCACGGCCCACCAGCAGTGCATCGTTTAGAGAGGATTGGAAATCCGAGACCTCCCTGTACGAGCACGTTCTTCCCTGCCCGCATCGGGAGATCTCGTACCATGTATCGACCGACCACGAGGGCGTGCCCATGGCCGACCTGCGAGCGGCGGTGGTCATGAACGAGCGAGGGTCATGATGAACCGGGAAGCATGGCGGGACGCGCTGAACGGCTGGCGCATTCGCGGTGGCTCGATGCGGGGCGTGTTGCTGGTCGTGATTGCCATCCTGGCCGTCGGCGCCGCGACCCTCGCGGCCTGCGGCGACGAAGAGCGGGCGCCCCTCAAAATCGGCGCGCTGATTGTGAACAGTGAGACGCAAACGGAGGGGGCCCTGGACCGGCTGCGCTCCTTCAAGCTGGCCATCAAGCACGTCAACGAGGCCGGCGGCATGTTCGGGCAACCGGTGGAGTTCGCGGAAGGGGACACCTTCAACCCTGCCGAGGAAGCTCAACGCCTGATTGAGGAAGAGGGCGTGCACGCCATCGTCGGACCCAACTCCAGCGCTCACGCGCTCCTGGTGATGGAGGTCGCGGCGCCGGCGGGCGTGCTGGTGATCAGTTCTTCGGCCTCATCCCCGCTGCTCACCGCCAACGAGGATCGCGACCTCTTCTTCCGCACGGTCCTCTCCGACGCCGCCCAGGGGCCGGTGCTGGCGCAGCTCACGCGCGAGCGGGGCTTCGAGAACGTGGGCGTCATCTACCGGGATGACGCCTGGGGCCAGGGTCTGGTGGAGGCCTTCCAGCAGGCGTGGACCGGCGGCATCGCGGTCGTGAAATCACCGCTGGAGCCTCGAGAAAGCTACCTCGACCTGATCGAAGAGAGCGCGCGCGACGGAGCCCAGGCGCTCGTCCTGCTCACCTTCGGGACCGAGGCCGGGATCATCCTCCAGGAGGCGCTGGACAGCGGCCTGTACGATCAGTTCCTCTTCGGCGACGCGCTCAGGCAGGCCAGCCTGGCAGAGGTCGTGGGCGAGGGACGGCTGGCCGACATGTACGGCACCGTCAGCGGCCCCTCCCATGACAACGCCCCTGCTCGGATCTGGGACGAGGCCTTCCGCAACGAGTACGGGAGAGGCACGGAGGCAACCTATGCGAAGGAGACCTACGACGCCGCCATCGCCATCGCCCTTGCGGCGGAAGCGGCAGGCGACGCCCAAGGGGCAGCCATGCGCGACGCGCTGCGGGGCATCGGCTCGGCGCCCGGCGAACAGGTGCTGCCCGGCCCGGAGGGCATCGAGCGCGCCCTGAGCATCATCCGTGACGGCGGAGACGTGGACTACGAAGGCGGCTCTGTCTCCATGGACTGGGACGAGTTCGGCGACCTGCGGCGAGGCTACATCGGCATCTGGCGGTTCACGGCTGACGGCGACATCGAGGATGTAGACGTCATTGCCTACGAGCGCTGAGTCAACGCGAGACATGAGAACCACGTTGCGGATCTCAAGTCCCCCACAGATCACCTGAGCCTCTCCGACTCCCAAGTGATGAACCACGCACGCTTCCCCTCGCCCGAGGTGCTAGGGTCACGCCACACGATGAGGAGCGCGACATGCGGGACCATTGGCGACGCTTGAGCCTGAGAGATATGTCCCGCTTTGTGGGCGTCGTCGCGATCGTGGCTGTAGTCGGGGTGATGATTGGCCGCGAGGCCGGCATTGGCCGACAAACTGGTGCGAGCGTCGCGCCCTCCTCAGCCGACGAATCCCCTCCGCTCCCCCAGCAACAGTCTGAAGAGACCACCGCGCTGACCTTGACTCTTTCCGCAGCGGACATCTGCGAGACGGAGCGTGGCCGAGGATACGCCGGACAAGAGTTCGTGTATGACGACGATGGAAAGGCGATCGGCACCCGGGACATTAGTACAGGTTGGGATGGCGTCGCTGAGATCCCTGTCAGGTGGGAGGTGAGCGGCGGAACGGCGCCCTACACCCTCGTGATCGACAACGAGACCCGCGATGGCGATGGTCCGTATAAGGAAGCATCTGGCACAGCTTCGGTCAGTTGCGCCGTAACCTCGGCTGAGGTGTTTTACACCTCCTACAACGAGCGCCGCTTCCGCGGCGACCCCGAGATAGATTCCGGACCGAAGACGATTCGCGCCACTGTGACCGACGCGAACGGCGCCACTGGAGAAGCATCAGTCAGTATCTACGTGATCCTGGTTATCGGCGGTGGGGTATATGAGCGTGGAGGGGAGGATGTTGCACATCGACTCCTTCCTGGTAGAACATATCGCTACGATGGTCACCTATTCACCATTCCCGAAAGCATCACGCTCGTGGCGAGCCATGCTTGGGATGCAGATGGAGGTGGGTCTGCCCAGGTCCTGCTCATCGAGGGCACTAAGTCCAGGCTTGCGATTAACATCCATGGCGAAGAGGTTCAACGTGTTATCCGCATGCCTGCTGATTCTGCCTTCGGTTCATCTACGGAAGCGTCATCAACAATAGATGATGCTCTTGATGAATTCTTCGCATCTCGCGGCAAAGCGCCGAGCGTCGGCCGCAACGAATAATACGCATGACGCTCCGTCTCTTCCTCTTTGCTGTAGTGATCGGTCTCGCCACGGCGCTAGGTGTCTTAGGCGGCTTCGCGCACAAGATCGAAAGCAGGGTGACTGTTGGGCCCAATCGCAGTGAGACCTTGTCGCAACCCCACCAACCTGCCTGGCATGCCGACGCCAGCACCTGGTCGGATGCCAAGCGCCTGCTCAACCAAAGTGTCATAGAAGGTAGGTCGACCAAAATCTGTACCGAAGACGCGACTTTGGTCGGCGTTCTCAATACCGCCGTAGAACGTTGGGATGACGCCCTCAATCAATCGTACAACCCCCTCGCAGTAGTGGACGATGGATCCGATGGCCCTCCCACGCCATACACATCGAGCGTGGACTTCGACGTGTTGCTCCGTCGCGCCAAGCCAACAGACATTAGGTGTCCTGATGCTGCAGCATGTTATGACTCCGATGACGATCTCGCAAATCATAGACGGCTCTTCTCGCACGATGGAAGCAGCGAATATTCGTTGCTCCTATGGCGGAGTGCCGACGCATCGGTTTCGACGATGGTGCACGAATCCTAGGGCCTGTTCACTCTAATCGGGGCTTGTGTCAGAGTTTGGGGAACGGTCTGGCGGCCGGGCCAATGGGAATATGCAACTCAGCGAGGCACAGTGGGCGCGGATCGCGCCGCTCATGCCGACTCCACGCGGAAATTGCAATCTACCCTCACGACAGGTGCTGGAGGGTTGGCTGTTCGTGACCAAGGAGGGCTGTAGCTGGCGTGCCTTACCCGAGCGCTTCGGTCCCTGGCACACGGTGTACATGCGCGGCCGACGCTGGATGGACAAGGGCGTGCTGGAGCGGGTCTTCGCCGAGCTCCAGCGCGCCGAACTGGAGGCGCAGCTCGAGCAAGGTGAGCCAGACCGACCGCTGCGAATGTCGATCGACAGCACGAGCGTGAAGGTCCATCAGGACGGGACGGGAGCACCTACAAAAGGGGGCGCCCCCTGTTCAAGCCAGGGGCAGGCAGGCGATCGGACGCTCGCGCAGCCTGTCCCCGGCTTGACCGGGGAGAGGCTTGACGACCAAGTTTCACGCCATCGTGCTGGAAGACCGCCTCCCGCTGATCATGACCCTGACGCCGGGCCACTGGAGCGACGCGCCCTGGGGACGCTGGCTGCTGGAGCAGCTCGGTCCCATATCTGGTCAGCTCAACTGATCGCCGACCGCGCCTACGAGGGCGATGCGATGCGCGCGCTGGCTGCCGAACTCGCCCACGTCTACTTCAACCAGATCCTCCTCGCCTGCATCCACTTCATGACGAAATAGAGTGAACAGGCCCTAGAAGCCGCCGATGTCGCCACCGAATCCGCCACCGTCGAAGCCGCCGCCGACATCGTGACCACCCGCGTCGTGACCGCCGTCGTAGTGTCCGCCTTCGTATCCGCCGACGCTGTGTCCCTGATCGCTTCCCAGATGATGGTCGCCGACCATGTCGCCCACAGCGGCCGCTCCCAGCCACCAGGTCCAGGTATTCCGACCGCAACCAGCTCGCCGGATGTGTCCTTCGCGACCACCGAGGCCTTCGACGGTCCCCATGGACAGCTCCGCTATCGCCAACGAGTGGTTGGTGCCGATAGCTTGGCTACCAGTCCAAGTGACGCACTTCGAAGACGGGGGAGAGGGCGTATAGGCGATGTTCGGAGTCGGGGGTGGCACCGTTGTCGCTCATAAGATATCTGGTCGACAGCCCGTGACGGACAATTCCGCTGTAGCCAAGATGCCAATTGTGCCTGGTGCCGTTCGCATGGCTGCCGGTCCAGATGCTGAAGCTGTCCTGGCTTTCAAGACTGCCATCGGCGTTCCTGAATTTGCGGGAGTCCCAACTGCCGTCAAAGAAGTCCCCGTAGTCGTCGGCGACCTTCTCGCCGTTCACCCAATAGATGGGCACGCCGGTCCCTGAGGTCCCGGTGTTCTGGCGGGCATTGACCCAGCGTGTCGATCCCACCACCTTGAACAGGTCGCCAAATTCGTCGGTGATCGCGTCGTGTCCAGCCTTGGCCTTGGTCTGCACAAATGTGTTGTAGTCGGCGATGTTGCCCGACTGCGCATTGCGCCCCGTGGATGTCACAAACAACAGCCGGAAACGGTCGCCCGGCTCGGCGTCGGCGGGCTTGAGGGCCCAGTCGCTTGGAACAGAGATTTCGTCGTCGTTCAGAATGGTGTGCGTCACCACGCTGGTTCCGAGGAAGACGGTGTTGGTCTCATCACCTGTCATGGTCAGCGTCGCGATCACTGTTTCGTTGGACTCGACGTCGGTGTCGCCCTTAACGCGGATGCCGATGACGTTAGGAGGGGCGGGATTTGGAAACCACGACGAGATCCAGCTACTAACGCAGTTTGAGTCCGATATGGCGAAGTGATAGGTGCCCATTCCTGATATCGCCTGGTAGTCGGCAGCGGCGGGAATGGTGCTAGCCTGGGTCGTATCGATGGTCGCCGTTCCCGTGAAGCAGACTCGATAAAACACCGATGTCGACGGCATTGCCTTGGTCAGAGACACCGCGAATTCGAGATCGCGCTTGTCCGAATCGCCCTCGTCTGCGGATGCGGGCGCGCTGATGCTCAGGAAGTTGGCCGGTACGTCCTTAATCCGTCCGTATGTGTTGATTTGTAACCGGTTTGTGCTTTCACTTGGGCCACTGACAAAGCCCGTCCGCCCGGAGTACTGTGAACTTCCCGCCGTGAAGATACCCAGATCGGTTGTTCCGGGATTGTAGTCGATGTCGATTCTCACTATTTGAGTGTCGTCGGGGATGCGATCCCTGGCGGTGGGAATGGAGACGGTCATTTCCGTGTCGTTCTCGCCGAACACGACCGATGTGTTCGTGGCCGCGAAGTCCGACGCGATGGCGGTTCGCTCACCGCTCGTGCAGCCAAAGGAGCTTGAGATGCAGGTGATGACGTCCCAGGATGACGGCACTGCTGTCGACACCGTGAAGGTGCGCTCGGCGGCGCTCACGTTGCCCGGCGCACTGCTCAGCGTCAGGGTGAGGACGATGCTCTCGTTCTCGTTGGCGTCGCTCACGTCGATGGTGAGGTTTCTCGCGGCAGGCTGCGCTTGCGCCTGATCGGCAGCGACCGCCAGCAGTAGCGGCAGGCTGAGCAACGCCAGCAGGAGGCCGCGCCTCAGGTTTCGGGAGACCAGACCGAATTGCCAATCGCTCAGCCTGCTCATCGTGCGGTCCTCCAACTGGCCAGCACCCGGCACCGGTGGCAGCCGCGCCATCGTCGGGTCGGTTGAGGCAAAGCGTAGGTCAGCCCAGACGGGGCCGCAAGGCAGCGGGTTGCGTTGCATCTGCCGGGTGCTGCGCCACGCGAGTGCCTGCCGGAGGCGCTGGGACAGGTGCAGGACGGAGTGGGTAGCCAGGCGGACATGCGGTCGCTTGCGCGTGGAGCGCACGCCGTTCATGAAGCTGTAGATCCAGACGCCGAGCAGGGCGCGGGGATGGTAGGCGGGCACGCCCATGCGCCGCGGCTCCAGGGCGACGCCCATCGCGTACCAGTCGTCGGGCGTGAGGGAATCGACAAAGGCGGCGACGACGCGGGCTGGGTGGTCTTCGGGCAGCAGTTCCTCCATCGTCGTCGGCATCAGCCAGCCTTGGAGTCGGTTGAGTTCTCGCCAGGGCATGCCAACAGGGCTCCCTACCTGACAACGATCAGTGGCTGTGGTCAGACCGACACCGCATGGTCGGGTTACGGTCACGCCGGGGGCATGGCAAGCCACGCTGTCCACCTGTGGCGCAGGCCGACGGGGGTGCAGTCTGACAAGTTGCAGAGATACCATAGCCAGCGGTAATGATCATTGGAATAGATGGATGAGCCCTGTTGGACTCGGGCAGAGGGCTTCGCACGTGGGGGTGGGCTCACAAGTCAAGCCAGTTGGATGAATCTCAGTCCCCGCTTCACGCGGGGATCCGCTCGGGCGGTACGGGCCATTTGGTGGTGGGTAACTTACCGGGGAAGGAGCAGGTCCCCGCGTGAAGCGGGGGCTGGGAGTGCTGAGGTGTGAGACACCCTCACGTGGGGTGGGCTGGGAAGGGGACGCGGTTCTGAGACGGTGCCAGTGCAAACTGGTACACATTGGACGCAAACGGTCCCTTGACACTGCCGGTGCAGGAGGTACTTTTTTCACCGGTGCGCTGTGTCAGCGCAGCGTATCGACAACGTTGGGGCGGTCGCCCCGACCTAGAGCAGCAAGCACCCATGCACTCGAGAATCGTTGGCGCCACCCTGGCGCTGGCCCTGATCGCCGCCGTCGCGATCACCATCACCTGGCACATCCAGTAGGGCAGGAGCAGCGTTCCGTACTTGACTGATGGGAGACAATTCCTGTGCCTGCCTCACCTATGTCCGTGCCCGCCAAGCTGATCGCCCTGTTATTTTTGGTAGTCGTCGCCGCATCAGTTGCGGCGACGGCTACCCCTACTGCATCTATCGAAGCAGCCCCTCCCCCCGTTCCGTTCGTTGACGTGTCCGTAGAATCTGAGCCTGTCCTGGGTACCTCGCGCAAGTTCACATTTATCGTAACAAACAACCTTCACCCGGAGTTCTCTGCACAAATAGTCCGGAACGTTCAGGTTCGGTTAGAACCGAAGCTTAAGCCGAACGAGCGTTTTTTAAGCGGTACCGGACGCTTTGATGCAGCAACGGGCGTTTGGACTATCCCGTACATAGCGCCAGGCGATAGCGTCGAGGTTTCAGTTGATGCGCTAAAGTTCAGCACTTCCGGATTAGTCTCATTTGGAGATCTCACCCCACTCCGGGTTACTGCCACTCTTGTCCCTGGCTCTCCCAATGAACCGCGAGGCTTCGAACAGAACAATACCACGGAACAATGGTACATGATTCACAGGAGTAAGGGGGCATTGGTAGCCGTGGGAGATGCCGGCGTTGCAGTCAATGTTGATAACCGCGCCCCGCAAGTCGGAGGACAAGTAGTCTTCGGAGTTAGGAGTGTGATCCGGCGGCAAGTAGTGCCAGGCGTCCGGAGCAGCGGCGCCCGTAGCGACAATGGTACCATCGAGCAATTGGGAGTGAAATTGGCGATCGATGTATCGGAGGGTCTGCAGTTCGTTCCCGGGTTACAGCCGCCGGGGGGGACCACATTCGATAGCGATACGATGATCTGGGATGTGGGTACTGTTGTTAGTGCCCCTGGGACTTGGTTGACCCTGGATGTGCCCGTGGTCGTCACTCAATCCCCGTCGCTTGCAGAACTTCCCCTTGAACGGCGTTGCCTGACGGCGAAGGTGGTGAAAGCCCTGCCCGCTTACGAGTTAGATCCACGCTGGCGGCTGAACGATGTATTCACGCTATGTCTGGGCCAGCGCCCGGCGGTCATTTCTGATGGCAAGATTGCTCTGTGGTGGCTCCACGACTGCGTTGGCGACACCAACTACCCCTGCGGCGCCGAAGACAATATCAAGCTGTTCGCGCAGGTGAACGGGGAATACCTTGACCCGAAATCGGTGATCGTCCAGATACGGGATCCCGGTGGGCGCGCATATGACGGGCATGGCGACAGCGTAACAAGCGGGAGCGTCGTCTCGTGGCAGACCGCAGATGTCGGGACTGGTGGATTCCGTCAGCCAAACGGAGTGCAACTCGGTTTCTCACTGGAAAATTTCAAAAGTCGAGCATCAGCGTGGAAGACTATTGGACCGTTCACGGTTACTAAAGTGCAGAATCTTCCCGGTCACCTTAAGATACGATGGGCCAATAATAACAGGAACATAATGTTTGACCCCAATCCTTCGACTACGAGGTATCCAATCCCCAGTACCAGCCCAGTTCTTAATCAGACATACCAAACCTTCGTAGAGTTCGAGACATTGGGCACCCACGTGATTACCTACAAGGGAGAGGCAACCCGCGCCAACGGAGTTACAAAATACAGCGACGAAGGGACCTACACCTTCCACGTAGGCCCCATAGCGGAGTTGCAAGTGCGGGACAGCGGGCAAAGCCCGGCGGTGGCGCCGGGACAACGGGCCTACACGATCCTCGCGGCCAACAACGGGCCGGACGCGGCGCCGGCCGTGGAGGTCACGCTGAGCGGCGTGCCCGAAGGCTCGCAGCCCAGGCTCAGCGAGGGCGCGTACCGGGAGCTGGCCTGCCAGAACGGCCTCTGCGACGCCATCTGGGACCTGGGCGAGCTGCCGCTCACTGACGGCCGGATCGCTAAAGGCCTGACGGAATTCCCGACGCTGACCCTCATCGCCCCGGCCGGCAGCGGCGCCCCGAACATCGGCGCCAGCATCGCGAACACGCAGGACTACTCGGTCGTGATTGACGGCACGACCCACTCCACCAACTACCTCGACTACTACGAACCGAACGACAGCGCCGTCATCGTGGCCCGTGCCGGAGCGGGCGACCCGAGCCAGCCATCGGTCACGACGGCGCAGGCCTATCCGCAGCCACCCATCGCGGTGCTGCGCTGGGACCCGGTGGAGCGCGTGAACCTCTGGCCGGTGTCCCACTATGAGTTGTCGCGGTCGGATGCGTCGTGCGGGTTGCCCGACAGCAACGACACCCCGGAGCGGGTCGATGGCACGGTCTTCGTGGACGACTTGGACTCCGACGCTTTCAATAGCAACAGGCTGCTGTGCTACTACGTGCGAGCAGTGAACGAGCTGGGTGTGCCCGGGAACTGGTCGGCTCCCGTGGATGTGTTCGGCGACATCGGCATCGTCCGGGGCGTCACCGTCACGCCCACGGACCTCACCGTGGCCGAGGACGGCGGCGCGGCCACCTACACGGTGGTCCTGACCACCCAGCCCCCGGCGCCGGTGACCATCACCCCGGCCACTGACGACCCCAAGGTGGCCACCGTGGAGACCGCCCATCCCAATGACGTGCTGCTCTTCGGCCCGGGCGACTGGAGCATCCCCCAGACGGTGACGGTGACCGGGGTGAACGACGCCATCGACAACCCGCAGAACCGGCGGGGGACCACCATCCGGCACCGCGCGGCGGGCGGCGGCTACGGCAGCGTTCGCGTCGCCCCGGTGTCGGTGACGGTGACCGACGACGACGCAACCACCCCCGAACAGCCGCCGGGAGTAACCGTGTCTCAGAGCCAACTGCTGGTGGCCGAGGACGGCGGCGTGGCAACTTACACCGTGTCGCTGAACCGCCAGCCCAGCGAGGACGTGGTGGTTACCGCCAGTGTCGCCCCGGCCAGCCGCAACCCCGGCGCCGCGACCTTGCACCGGAGCGGCGCCGCGCCCGGGAACAGCGCCACCCTTCGGTTCACCACCGCAAACTGGGCCAGTCCCCAGACCGTTACCGTAACCGGACAGGACGACGACCGGGACAACCCCAACGATCAGCGGACGCTCCGCATCACCCACACCGCCCGCGGCGGGGGCTACAGCGGCCAGGCCGTGGGGAACCCGGTGGCAGTGACGGTGGTGGACGACGACGTGGACGACAACGTCGAGCCGAAGGTCGCCTTCGGCGTCACCGTGTCCAAGTCGGCGTTGGCCATGATGGAGGGCGCCCGGGATTCCTACAGCGTGGCGCTGAACGCGGAGCCCCTGGGCCCGGTGCGCATCGAGTTGTCCAGCAACGACACGGACGTGGCCACGGTGGCGCCGACGGAACTGGTGTTCACCACCAGCAACTGGAAGATGCCCCAGACGGTCACCGTGACCGGCGTGGACGACCAGCAGTCCACGGGCGAGCGGACCGCCGCCATCACGCACACCATCAGCGGCGGAGGCTATCGAGGCGTGGTCATACCCGACCTGCCGGTTACCGTCGGCGATGACGACGTGAAGCAGGTCGTGGTGTCCGCGGCGGACCTGGAGGTGGCGGAAGCCGGCGGGAAGGCCGCCTACACCCTGGCGCTGACCAGTCCGCCCGACGGCAGCGGCCCGGTGACGGTGGCGTTGGACGCCTCAGGCGGCGCGGTTGCCGTGTCGCGATCCCGGGTGACCTTCACCACCAGCAACTGGGACGTGCCCCAACGGGTGACCGTCACCGGCGTGAACGACGACATCGACAATCCGGACGACCGGCGCGAGGCCAGCATCCGCCACACCGCCAGCGGCGGCGGCTACGGCGACGTGGCAGTGGACGACGTGGCGGTAACCGTCCTCGACGACGACACCTTCGGGGTCACCATTTCCGAGGCCACGCTGTACGTGCCGACCGGGCGCGGCGAGAAGACCTACACGGTGCGGCTGAACAGCCGGCCCACCCACGACGTGACGCTGAACATCGAGCACGGTAACCGGAACCTGAACATTAGTCATGGCGGTCGCATGACCCAGGGAGCGCTTGATCACGACCTGGTCTTCACTCCCAACAACTGGAACAACCCCAAACTCGTAGAGGTAACCAACACGGGCGGCGCCAGCGGTACGGTCACCCTGCGGCACCGGACCTTCTCTGGGGACGGGAACTATGACGCCAAGTACTGGCAGGACGTGGAAGTCCAGCGGGTCAGGAAACCCAAGGTTACCCTGAGCCCGACCGAGAAACGCGTTATCGTTACGGCCGGCGACCCGGCGGAACTCACCTTGAGCATCGACGGCGCGGCGCTGGCCTACGACCTGGATGTTGTCCTGACCGTTATAGATGGCTATGACGTGCTGTTGAACCAGGACCATGGAACGAAGCAATTCACCATACCCGCCGGTCAGACCGAGGCAACGGCCAGGTTCCCGACCAAAGTGGGCACACTGTCCGCGCCTGATTATCGGTGCGAAGGGGGCAGAGGCTCCGCGAGGGTGTGGGTCGCTACGAGAGCGAACTACACGTCGGACAACGTGCTAACGGCGGAACCCGCCATAGTCGAGGTGCACCACCCGGCCAAGGCGAGTTGCGGTAGATGAGCCACCACCCATAGGCAACGACAGGACGGACACAACCAGGGGCCCCGCCGGCATGGCGGGGGCCCTGTCCGTTGTATCGAGGACTGTTCAAAGCGGGTCGCGGACAGGGGTTTCGGTTGGCTTGTAGAAGAACGCGCGCAACAGCAAACGGTGCCGACATTACATCCCTCGTGGTGTGACATGTTCGGTGAACAGTTAGCAGGTGACCGAATCGTGAATGACCTCTCCGCGATCCGTCATCGCCATCGACAGCCGGATCGCAGCGAGGATCACACACCTACGCAATCTGATGAGGGAAGCAAGCTGCAGGTTCGTGTATCGGATCATTGGTCTGCTGCGCCCAGGCAGGCTGCTGAAGAGGGGTACGGGAGAATGGAGGTAGCACTAAACACGAAGCTGAGGGATGTCAGACGTTAGCGACTGCTGTCTCCGGACCACTTCACTGTCGACGGCCCGTTGGTCGACGCCTGGGCCTCTCACAAGAGTTACCGTCCGCGTGACGAGCCGCCGTCGCATGATGGTCGGCGCAGCGCGATCGACGGTCGGGCGACTCAACATCCAACCTATCGCCGCAGCCAGCGCGCGGCATGGACTCCTATTGGTCACGGCAGCAATCAGCAATCTCTGCTGAAGATTGATCGAGACTCTGTGAGGAGATAACTACCACGCACAGGAAAGGTCAATACGAAGGTCCTTGATTTTGTCCAGTTTGGTGGGCGAAATGTGAAGTCACATTCCCCTCCACTGCCCGAACTCCACCGCGGGGTTGGTCGTCGTCGCGAGCATGAGGATGGACTGATCGCGGCCGACCTTGTTCCAGCATTTGCCTTTAGATCCGCACTTGGGTGTGGCCGAACGACCTTGGCAATTGCTGATATCACTGAGGCTAATGTAGCGTACGATGGAGTCGAGTAATTGTCGTGGTTGCTGCCAGCCTGCCAAATATGATCGAGGTGGAACGCCGCTATGTTCTCGCTTCCGCCAGCTCTGCTAACCAGCTTCAGAATGCAACCGGATTGCAAGAGGTAACCCAAGCCTGGCGGCGAGAAGCTGGTCGAGTCAGCCCATGGTACGCAGCGCATGTTGGACGAAATCCAGCGTGACCACATTGATGCGCTGAGTAGGACATTGCCCCACATGGACGGAAGTTGCTGAGCAGAGGTCTCTCAAGTCTTCGTACCCCGAAGGGTTCTTTGGTCCACCGACGAATTATGGTCACAGTCCTCTGAGGAAGTTTCCACTACGCAACTCAGAGTCGTCCATCTCCCTGTTGCTGGGGTGTTCGACTGTAGGTGGATCGCGTCTCACGCGTTGAATCTCCAACGTGCTTCATTGGATCGCACCTATCACCTTCTGTCGAGGATCTCCACCACTCAGGTGTGTCTTCGTCTACTAATCGAAACCTCTCTCGAGACTGCCACAAAGGCCGCAATCTGGGTCGTTCGCTTCGTTGCTAGGCGGATTGAACACAGACGCTTCCGCTATCGCGCTTCAGACGACGGCGACGAACCGACCGCTGAAACGATGGAGCAACCACTTGTGGAAGGGGATCTACACGCGCGCTCGAGACTGGCGGCCCGTAAGCCAATCTGATGCAGCGTCGTACATCGACTAGGGGATGCAGCCGTTCCACCTGGGTGGTCCACTCAGCGTTGACTGGATCATCCGCAATGAGACTATTGGCGAATGGGAGCGCCAGATCTACGTTGACCTTGTTGAAGACATCACCGAGACCGAGGAGCACAGACAGAAGCCGAACTGGACAGCACCCCAGGATTTCAACTCCTCAATGAGCGGTTACCGCACGTCGACATGTATTGAAGTTGTGCTCGCAATGCATGCCCACGGGATCGCAACTGAAAGAAGCCTCGAACACATTGCCTCCATCTGGCAACCTATTGATCCTGGGTCGATAGATTGCTCCGATCTGTTCGCCAGCATCAAGGAAACGCTGTCCGCAGTGCGGCTGGACTCAGATGTTGTGGCGGTGCAGGCGAGCGGACCTGCCCTCGCCAAGTCCGCTCGCCAACTGGCCGCGGGCAGTGAGACTGGCTGAGGAAAAGACTGACATCCACAGCACCTCGTGTATGGATGGGTGGAGGACTCTATTGAGGTAGACGTGCGAAGTAGCGTTCGATCGCATTGCGGGCGCGATAGGCGACGTGGTTGAGTACCCAAGGCTTGCGGCGATACGCCTTCGGCTGGAGGATCCACTTCCAGCCAGCACGATGGCGTGCAGCTTGGTCGAACTGCGCCTCCAGTTCGACCCGTTGCAGCTCGGCGAAGACGCGTTCCAGGACACCCTTGTCGATCCATCGTCGGCCACGCATGTAGATAGTGTGCCAGGAACCGAACCGCTGCATGTTCTCAGTGACCCGGCCGTGGCGTGGTGTCGCAATGTGGCGTGTATTCTTGTCATACTAGTGCCAGTCGTGAGCGTCGGGCATCCGGATATCGTTGCCAATGGCATTGATACGTTCAGCGACGATGTTGGTCGTGCCGTCCCAGCGGTCGATCCGACCTTGTAGCAGAATGAGTTGATTTGATAGCGCTCGCCGACACTCCGCAAACACGTGTGGCCAGATGATGGATTGGATGTCGCCAGTTTCATCCTCGATTGTGACGAAGACCGTGCCGTCTTTTCCCCGTGGATGCTGTCTGGCGATCGGCCAGCCTGCGACGCGGATGCGTGCATCGTCGGGTTGATCATAGACGTCAACCGTAGTGTGCACGTCTGATTCGAGCGTTGGCCGGATGAACTCCATCACGTGCCCTGACGGATAGATGCCTAGGGCCTGGTACTCGCCGATCATGTTGTCGTATTCGGTGCAGTCGTCGAACTGTGGGGGCGGTTCTGGCCCGATGATTGGATACGCTCGTTGTCCTGAGCGAGACGCTGGAACCGAAAGGCCTGCTTCCCAGAGTGCTATGCGTCGGTTGGGGGTGACCGCGTCGAACGCGCCGGCGTCGATCAGTGAACGCAACGCCTGAGGCTTGAGGCCGGTGCGGCGGACCAGTTCACCTGCATCGTCATAGGGACCATAGCGCTCGCGTTCGTCGACGATCAGTTGAGCTAACTCGGCTCCGATGTCTTTGATCATGCCAAGTCCGAGTCGCACTTCTCCTGCGTAGCTCCAACCTTCGATGTGGTCAGGCGTCTGGTTCGATCCGCGCGGTCCTCGTTCTGGCAGGCTGGTCGAAGACAACTTGTCCCGCCTAAGCGGCTCATCGATCCAGTCGGGGACTGAATAGACGGGCTCTGGTCGCGCGCGGACATCGGAGCGGTTAACGCATGGATTGAGGAACGGTACGCCGAATCTTCTCGCGTCTTCCTTTAGCGTTTCCACCGGATAGAAACCCATCGGTTGATTGTTGATAAGCGTTGTGAAGAACTCGAGCGGATAGTAGCGTTTGACCCATGCTGCCTGGAATGCGGTGATTGCGAAGGCGTGTGAATGCGACTCGGGAAACATGTAGTGTCCGTTGATCTTGTTGAAGATACGTTCTGCGATATCGTGCGGGACGCTGTTGCGAGCGGCGCCCTCGAGAAAGCGCTCTCGATGCATCGCGATCAGGTGGTCGCTGTTCTGTCGTGAGAATGCGCGACGCACCTCATCGGCCTCGGCCGCCGACATTCCTGCCACGTCCATGATCAGTTGTACGACCTGTTCTTGCCAGACGATCACTCCGCAGCCACGCTCGAGCGCTCGCGCTTCGAGTGGATGGTCGTACTCCCACGGGATGCCGTGTCGGTAGCGATCGACGAACTGTGAAACCGCGCTGCCCTGCGTGCCGACGCCGGGTCGGATGAGAGCAACCTGATAGGCGAGATCTAACAGACAACGTGACTTGAGTCGTTGACCCATCTTAAGCTGCGCCGGCGATTGCAACAGAAACACCCCCTTTGAGCGGCCGGCATTGATCAAGTCATACACAGCGTCGTCCTCGGGATCGATTTGACTGAGGTCGGGTCGCTGGCCCGTCCGATACTCGATTAGATCGAGCGCCTCTTCCAATTGATCGAGCACCGGTAGGGACAGTAGATCAATCTTGGCGAAGTTTGCGTCGGCGATGCTGTCTTTGTTCCAGTCCATGATGTACCGGCCGTCCATCGCGGCGGCGCGGACGGGCACGAGTTCCGGGATGGGCGCGTCTGAGAGGATCATCCCACCGACATGCTGACTCAGGCCGCGAGGCGCGCCCATCAGTTGTGGCGCGAGCGCGATGAGTTCGCGCCAGCCATGCTCGGACACGTTGTTACGGAAGGCGGGGAGCTCTTCCATTTCCGCCGCGAGGTCGTTGGCATGATGCGATTGCAGTTGCTTCGAGAGCGCTCGCAACTCGTCCTGCGGTAGTCCGAGTGCCTTACCTAAGTCTTGTATGACCCCTTTCAGTTTGTATGTCGTGATTGCTCCGGTGAGTACCGCGTAGTCGCGACCGAAGTACTCATGCACCCGTTTGATTAACTCCTCGCGTAGACCTCGGGGAAAATCGAGGTCAATGTCCGGCAGCGATGTCATATCTTCAGGTAGGAATCGTTCCAGCGACAGATTCCACTTGAGTGGATCGACGTGACTAATCCCGATTAGGTAGCCAATGAGCAGCGCGACCGACGATCCGCGCCCTCGGCCAGGCGGTCGGCGCTCGAGCGGCGTCTCCGGTTCGACCTGCCCGCGTTTCTCCATGATCTCTTGCGCTAAACGTACGATTTCTCGATACAACAGCAGAAAGCCCGCTAGGTTGTGGCGACTGATCAAGCGGAACTCCTCTTCCAACCGTGCTCGGACATCGGGTGTGATCGCGCCATACCGGCGCGTGGCGGCTTCCTCGCAGAGACGCCTCAGGTATGTTTCGGACGTGTATCCGTCCGGTACGAGCGGTTCTGGTAATGTATAGCCGAGGTCGGTGCTGAGGTTGAAGTGACACTGTTCCGCGATGCGTAGTGTGTGGCGAAGCGCGTCGGGAAATGCCGAGAAGATCGACTCCATCTGTGCCTGCGACTTGAGATACAGTTCGCAGTTGGGTTGAATGTGTTGCAGCGCTTGATCGATCGTCGTGTTGTGTTTGGCGGCGACCAGTGCGTGCTGCAGACGATAACGTTCGGGCGTGTGATATAGCACATCATTCGTCGCGACGATGGGCGCGCCAAGCTGTCGCGCGAGCGCGACCAATGCCTGATTGCGCTCGCGATCACCACGCAGGAAGTTGTGCTGGAGCTCGACATAAACTGAGTCCGTACCGAACCAATCGCGATAGCGCTCGAGTCGTGATGCTGTTGCTCGTTCATCGCTTGCTTTCAGCAATCTGTCTAGCGGACCTCGACGTCCACCGGTGAGTAGTACCAGGCCCGACGCGTGTTCGGCCAGGTGCGATGGGTCGAGGCGCGGTTCGCGACGGTCGACGTCGTTCGCCAGTGTGAACAGGCGTGAGAGATTGGCGTAGCCCTGTCGCGACTGGCAGAGCAGGACGAGCCGCGAGCCGTCGATCAATGTCAGTTCGCCGCCGGTGATTGGTTGCAGCCCGAGACTGTTCGCCAGCCGCGCGAATTCGAGTGCGCCGCAGAGATTGGTGTCGGTCTGGGCGAGCGCCGTCATCCCCAACTCGGCCGCGCGGGCGAGCAGCTCGTGTCCGTGCGAGGCGCCATCGCCGAACGAGTGAAAACTCTTCGCGTGCAGTTCGATGTAGGTCATGCGCTCTGCCGATACCACTGCGCGTTCCGTTCGTCCCGATAGATGGTTAGCTGCTGGCCGTCCTCCTGGCTGATTCGGTAGTACCGACGCGCCACCGGCGTCGGGCGCCACCAGAGGTCGAATCGCCATTCGTCCTCGATCTGCGTGACCCGACTCCAGCGCCCGTCCACGAGGACCGCGAGCGGTGCGCCATCGGCTCCGTCCCGCACCTCCGCTGAGCGCGCCTCAGCGACGGGACGGATTTCGTCGCGAGCGGCGGGGTCGATCGACACCTGCAGCGTGCGCGATTCCGGCACCGGATGCCACGGCGCGACCGAGACCAACCGATGCAGCGCTGCGCCGCCGAGTCGTGCCTGGAGCTGACGCTCGGTCTCCAGAAGCCGCTGCTCGCGGTCGGCGCGCACGTCGGGGAAGAGGGTGAGCTGTTGTCCTGTTGCGCCGGTGAGGTTGGCCAGCGTGACCGTCATCCGCTCGACTGGCGACTCGGGATGTTCCGACTCCAGCCTCGGCTTGATGATCTCTGCCGCGCGACGCGAGCTGCCCACGCCGCTGCGGAAATGGAACGCGCGGGCCCACGGTGGGGCGTCCTCGAGCTCGCAGCTGAGCGTCGCCGAGCCTGCCTCGCGACCGCGCATTCGCGGCTGCGCGAAGACGCGCGTGAGCAGCGTGTCGACCGCCACTCGCAGCAGCTCGAGCGAGACCGATAGCTCCGGTAATGCCAGCGTCTCCGAAATCCGCTCCTGCGGCAGGCGCGGACGCAGCGGGCGCGTATCGATTCCGCTGGCCAGCTCCCACGCGCGCTCGCCTGCATGGCCAAATCGCTCGAGCAGGACCGACCGTTTCTGCGCCGCGACATCGCCCAACCGATGCCAGCTGAGCCGATGCAGATCATTGAGCACCTTCTCCGACACGACGTCTTGGGGGGATTGGGGCAGCAGTTCAACCGAGTGCGGCGCCAGAAATGCGGATGTGTTGGTCGGCACGACGCTCAGCCCCAGCGAGCGCCGAGTCCGCGCGGCGACCTCGGCAGAAAACTTGCCCGGCCCGACGCCGATCCGCGGTTGCCACTCCGCGACAATATCCTGCAAAGCGTCGAGCATCGCCCGCTCGCCGCCGTACATGGGTTCCAGACCGTCGAGGCCGACGTAGGCAATACTCGGGTCCGCTGCCTCGACGCGGTCGCTGAACTCGTCGACCGCGCGCAGCAGCCGCTCGAACTCGCGCTCGGCAGAGCGCTCCTCCAGCTCGACAATGATGCAGGCGATTCGTTGGGACATGGTTCGTGCTCCTCGTCAGACCATACCAGAACATCTGTCCATTTGGAACACCCTTTCTCATTCTGTCAACTAGAACGCGTCGCTCGCCTACCCTGCCAGCACACTGCATCCTGAGGAACGCCGATGGGTGCAGATGCCTACCTGGCACGAGGCGTTCGAGGCCTCGTTCGGTATTACGGTCGTCGATCACATTCCCTATTCCTGACACACTCTGTGTGCGACAAATTAGTGGAAGGATCACTGGCAAAGCAGGAAGTGCTACATCTACTACGCCGAGCCAGGCGGAACGGCAACCTGGGAAGACCTCACGCTAATCAACGTCGCCGACAAGGGCGTGACCGGCATCGAGTTCGTCGTGCCAAATGACCCGTCACACCTCTGGCGATAGGCGGTCGCCTCGACATCTCCCGTCCCCGACTTGATCGGGGACCTGCTTGGGGTTGCCACACCCCTCGACAAGCGTTGCTGTCGCTTCCGTGCACACCGCAACAACTTTGAGCGTGAGACGCGTCAGTCGTTGTCAGTGACGTTTACGTTGAAGGTGATCTCCGTCGGATTGGCGTCGCCCCTTCTGTTCGCCGGTTGGTAGACGCCCACAGTGATCTTCACAGGATTGTTGGTGACAATGTTGTTGTCAACGGCCGTGATTGTAATGTCTTGGAACTCATCCCAGTTATCGTCAGTGAAGACCAGCCTCTCGCCTGTTGAGGTATCAAGGAGGTTACTTGTGTCGACCGTCATGAGGTCAGCCGAGGTCACGTTGACCGCATCCGGATTCGAAGACTTCAGGGCAACCACAATGACTCTTTGGAAAGGCCCATGTCTCATGTACGGTGCGGCGCCCAGCCGGAACTGGTATGTCTGCGTACTACCCTCGGCCAACGTCACTGACGGCATTGGCAGGGTGTGATCGACCTGTCCGTTGACTACATCGTGCACCCAAAACCACGCGTAATGCGGGAGAAACTCACGTGGAAGCTCTACCATGTCATAGCCAATTTCGAAGGTGTCAGGGTAGAAGGTGAAGTCTGGCTCGATGTTGACCGAGAACTTCTGGTGCCTGCACCAGTTTTTCGGTGTGAACACTAGGTACTGCTCAGGGAACGATGCAACCACCGCATCCCCTTCATTCCTGAGGAACGGTCTCAACGTGACCGTCGTGTACGGCTGATACCGTAATCGAACCCACCATCCGTAGCTGTCCCTGCCTTCCGATGTAACCATCGGTTGCCGTTTCACCGTCTCTTGTTGGACCGTTTCGTCAACTGCGCAATCCGATGTGTTCTCCGTTTGGGGCGGTTTCACGTGTTGTACCGGAATGAACGGCTCGCGGCGGTGCGTCATTCGTCGACCAACGGAGCCGGTGTCGTCGTTCACGATCGTGCCAGTGGCGGTGTCGTCGTCGAGGGTGACGTTATTCGGTGCACCGGTTAACACTACCGTGAACTGATCGTCAAGCTCAATGTTGGAATCTTCGGTCGTAGAGATTGTGATCGTGGCTGAAGTGCTTTCAGCGGAGATTGTCACGGTGCCGCTTGCGGCGGTGTAGTCATCCACATCCGAGTGAGCAATTGCACTACCGTTGACGGTTTCATAGCTCAGTGTGATGTCGGAATTGTGAGCCGGACTGACTGATACCGTAAAGGTGATTGGCTCACCTTCCTCGGCGCTTGAATCAGCGATCGTGACTATTGGTGGCACGCTTTCTTGCCTGGCGGGAGGGTCATCGTCATCGGCGACGTTGACAGTGGCCGTGCCGGCGGTCGAGGACACGGTGTACCCGGCGCCCGGGTTAACGGTCGCAGTGACGGAGCCGTCGGGTTCGTCAGTGGTGTCGTTGTCAGTCGATATTGCGAACGAGCCTGTGCCAGTTGTACCGATCGTCACGGTCTGGGCGCCGGTTTGCATCGTGTAAGAATCCGACTGCGTGACGCTGATTGAGACGTCAAGGTTGGCGCTCGGTGGAGGCGTCGCGGTGAGAGTGAAGCTTACGCTCCCGCCTTCGGTCACGTCAGCACTGCCGGCGATACTGATCTCAGGATCGGCTGACGGCGCTGGAAACACGACTTCGATGCATTGGATCGCCTCTCGCACAGGCTTCCAGCCATTCCAGACCTTCTCGCCTTTCAGGGCTTCGGCTGCCGTGTACGGCGTCAGATTCGCATCTTGGACATCGTGGAAGGTGATCAGAACGCGCTTCCAATTCTTGCCATAGCCTGGTGCCCTGTTCTTGTTTGAGTTGTAATAGCCGCGCACTGTTTGGAGGATGTTGCCGGTGAGGCAGTGCGAGATTTGTTCTTTCGCCGACTGCGCCTGTGCGGGCTGTGGTGGGTCATCATCGTCCGATATCACGGCGGTTGCTGAGTTCGTGCTCGTTGAGACCGTGTAAGCACTGGCTGTAGCGATTGTCGCGGTCACTGAGCCATCCGGTTCGTCCATCGAATCGTTGGACGTGTTCACAGTGAAGCTATTGCTACCGGTCGTGGGAATCGTAACCGAACGCGCACCGGTCGTGACACCATACCCACCTGTGCTTGACACGTTGACAGTCACGTTGAGCGCAGAATGTGGCTTCGGCGAGGCAGTGATCGTGAAGCTGGCATCCGTTCCTTCGGTCACATTGCCGTCGGAGGCGATGCTGATCTCTGGTACATCGTCGTCGCTGACAACAACCGTCGCCGATCCTTGGCTGGTGGAGACGTCATACCCACTTCCGCTCGTGATCGATACGGTGACGGAGCCATTCGGTTCGTCGATCGCGTCGTTGGTCGTGCCGATGTCCAACTTGTAGCTTCCTGTGATCGGAATTGTGACGGTCTGTTGACCTGTTGCCGTGTACTCGCCAGACTGCGACACGTTCACACTGACGTTGAGCGAGGTAGTCTGGATTGGACTCACGCTGATGGTGAAGGTCGCGTCGGTCCCTTCCGTGATATCGGCGCCAGAAGTAATGCTGACTGTCGGATCGGGCGGTGGTGGCGGCGGAGAGGCAGACTCGGCCTTTGTCGTCACAGTGACTCTTCCGTAGAAGGCGCGAAAGAAGCTGAATATATGCTTCGAATTCGGCTTGAGGCCGGCAATCGTGTGAGTTTTCGCTTCACCAACATCTATGACTTGATACTTTTGTGATACCGGCTGATACCAGACGAAGGAAACGTTACCCTCGGTGGTCCACGACAGTGTGATCGTCGTATCTGTTGCGACGACGTCGACAGGTGGTTGCGCGCGCGTATGGTCGCTGGAGAACGTTAGCGCGGTGCCGATCAGAATTGCGATGGCGACCATGGGCCAGGCTCGCGCCCCTACGTCCAGCAACGGGCTTCTGCACTTCATCGCGGTCCTCCGTTCCTTCGTCAACCGACTCCCTCGCCGACGTATGGTACAGGTTCGTCGACGTGCAGGTCAACAAGGGGACGGGCCGCCTCCCGCGACGTTTCTGCTACTGTTGCTGATATGCGAGGAGCAGGATATGCCGATGCGATGGCAAAACTGGACACTGCGAGATGTTGCCCTCGTTGTAGCCATCACTGCAATCGTCGCGGTCCTGGGGGTCGTGATTGGCCGCGAAGCCGGCATCGGGGAAGAGACCGGCGCGAGCGTCGCTTCAACGCCAGCGGACAACTCCGCACCACATCCCCAGCAGCAGTCTGAAGAGAGCTCCGCATTGACTCTGAGCCTGAGTGCGACTCGACAGGTCTGTGAAACGCCGGGTGCTCAGCGTTACGGCGTCTCTCAACAGCGGCCAGACGACAACGGAAGGCTCGTCCGGCAGTCAGTGACCCTCGGCTGGTTCTTCCGTGCAGAGGTGCACGTTCCGATCCATTGGCAGGTCAGCGGTGGTACTCCGCCATACACGATCGTGATCGACAACGAAACGCGCGACATTGATGGTGACTATGTTGGACCTTCCGGTACAGCCAAGGTAACTTGCGGTGATACCTCTGGCGGTACAACGTTTGAAGACGACAAAGGGTTCGACGAGGTGCTTCGGTTCCACCGTGTCGACCCGCAACCAGACTCCGGTTGGAAGACTGTTCGCGGGAGCGTGACAGACGCAAACGGTGCCTCAGTGGATGTGACGACCCGTTTCTATGTGATTCGCGTTGACCCAGATTACTACCCGGCAATCCTAAAGCGGGGCGAGACCTACCGGATCTTTGGGCGTCTCTTCACGATTCCCCCCGACTTTGACATGCAAGTCGGGGGTCGTGAATCGGGATCCGAAGGTGCCTACCAAAGATTCTTGATCGCCGACTCAAAGCCAGCAATCGCCATCACGTTCGCTATGGACAAATGGATTGAGTCCAGTCGGGGAGTGCCGGCGCAACATAGCAACTCGGCACTCAGATCCGATGGCTCCTCCCCTGAGCAAAGGGGAATCCATGCTGCGTTCAACGCATTCGCCCGTTCGGTGGACCAATACCCCAACCTGAACAAATGATTGGACATAGTAGAGTGGACAGTTCTCGCCTAGCTGTCCACTCCAACAGGTCAAGCACTGCATAAGGCGTAGCGAGCGACTGGAGGCGTCGGTCCGACCTGGGCCGGCGCGGGGATCCTCGGAGATTTCCTTGCCGCCTCTCAAGGACGGGCTCCTCGCCAAGGGGGCTCTCCATTGAGGATGTCCTTCCAGAGACGGAAGGAACCTCTTGATCGTTGCAATCGTGATTGGTAATGGGCATACTCCTTGCGAGGTGACTGCCGAGCTAAGCCGCTTGTCATCCCGACAGGGACCCTCACCCTCACCTTCTCTCAAAGGGGGAGAGGGGATCAGCGCTCGGATGATGTCGAGACCAGGAGTGACCGATGACCAATCAGATTTCCCGCGCAAGCGAGCCCCACAACTACTGGCAGCGAATGCGCCGATCACGAATGAGCCGACGAGCGCTGTTGCGCGCGTCGGGACGAGCGGGGGTCGGCGCGGCTGGTCTCGCGTTGGTCGGCTGCGGCGACGACGACGACGACGCCGCGACACAGGTGCAGCAACAAGACCAGTCGCAGGCGGTCGCGCAGGTTCAGCAGGATCAACAACAGCAGCAGGCAGCTCCCGCTGAGCAACAACAGCAGCAGCAAGCGCAGCAGTCGGACGCCCAGGCGCAACAGGCCGACCAGCAAGATCAGCAGGCTACGCAGGCACAGCAGGAACAACAACAGGCGGTCGTCGACCTGTCGCGCGAGGGCGACACCGATTGGGAACGTACCGTCACGGTGGCGGTGCCCAACGCGGTCGGTGGGCTCGATGTGCAGGGTCCCGGCAACTACACGCTGAAGTGGAACGGACCGGTGCACTTTGATCGATTGCTGCAGTACGACCTCGTCACTCGCGAGATCGTGCCGCATGTCGGCAACTTTGAGTGGGTTGACGACTTCTCGGCGCTGATCTGGCACCTCAATCCCGGACATGCCTGGCATGATGGGACACCGCTGACCGCTGACGATGTGAAGTTCTCAATCGACCGCGCCGCTGGCAACGCCGCCTACAACGAGAGCGGGTCCTATGAGAGCGGCATTGCGTACATCGTCTCGGCGGTCAACGCTGAGGCGTCGGTCATTGACGACCTCACGCTACGACTGCCTGTGAACACCGATGTCACCGCGCCGGGCAGTGTCGGTACGACGCTGCCGCTGGTGCCGAAGCATCTGATCGAGGAGATCGGCGACGAAGCGTACAACCGCGAGGGTCTCGCCAGTGGACCGTTCCAGTTGGCCAACTTCGAACCAGACATTGAGGTTCGCAGCATCCGCAACGACAACTACCCGATTGGCTATGAGAATCTGACTCGGATTCATCGGCCATGGGTCAAGGAAGTGGTGCAGTCGGTCCGACCGGAACCGGTGGCGAGGCTCGCGGCGATCCAGGCCGGCGAGGCCGATGTGGCGCCATCGCTCGAGTGGGAGCTCGTGCAGCAGTTCGCGGACGACCCTGACTTTGAGGTGCTCTTCGATCCCGGCTGCTGCCCCCACACGATCTTCCCGAACACTCGTGTGCCGCTGCTCGACGATGGTTCCAATCCGTATCAGGACATCCGCGTTCGACAAGCGATGAACCACGCGGTCGACGTCGAGACGATCTACAACAGCCTGGGCACTGGTCGCGAACAGCGGGCGTATGGGATCGGGACCCGTCAGCTCGGCGGAATGCAGCCTGATCAATCCGGCCCGCTCACGATGGAGTATGACGTCGCCAAGTCGATGCAACTCATGGACGCGGCCGGCTACGCCGACGGCTTCGAGTCGGACTTCTACGGCACGGCAGGGTTCTTCGCATTGACCGACCAAATCGCGCTCTCGGTGCAGCAATATCTGGACGTGGTCGGGATTCGGACCAATCTGCAACTCGATCCGTTGCCCGACTTCCGAGCGCGGATGGCGGAGCTCGATGTTCCCGGACTGCACTACTACTTCACAAATCAGTCGGCCGACCCCTTCCAGATGATCAACGCGGAAGTGGCGATCGGTGGAACGCTGACGGTGGCGGAGTATCCCGACTCGGGCATCCAGGAGTTGGTCGAGGCGCAGCGGTCGGAGTTTGACGGTGCTAAGCGTCGGCAGCTCTTGAACGATTTGGCGGAACTGATCTACACCAATGCTTCCTGGCTGTTCCTCTTTGAGACGATCGGCACTGGCATCATGCGGTCCGATCTTGAGTGGGACATGAAGGGGAACGCTCGAGATTACGGCGGTCTGTGGGGCATTCGTCCGCTTATGACCTAGCGTCTGTCAGGGCCAAGCGCTCCTGCAGGAGGGCTGCTTATGGGTGCCCAGAGCATCGCGTCGATCCTCGTCTCGCGCTTGTTGCAGGGGATCCTGGTCGTCTTCGTGGTCCTTTCGGTTGTCTTTCTCGTTTCGCGACTTGCGCGAAATCCGGTCGAGTATCTGACCACTGACGAGACCACTGCGGAAGAGAAAGAGCTGCTTAAGGAGCAGCTCGGCTTGAGCGGTCCGATCGGGATTCAGTACATCAACTTCCTAATCGACGCCGTCCAGCTGGACTTGGGGAACTCCTTCATCAGCGCGCGACCGGCGCTGTCGGAGGTTGGCAGTCGGGCGTCGAAGACGCTACAACTTGGCGCCGCGGCGCTGTTCTTCTCCTTGGCACTCGGGGTTCCCCTGGGGATTCTGGCAGCGTTGAAGCGCGGGACGCCAACCGATTGGCTGGCCCGATTCCTGGCTGTGCTCGGTCAGGCGATTCCCAACTTCTGGTTGGGGTTAATCCTCATCTTCTTCTTCGCGGTCCAGCTCGACCTGATGCCAACTGGAGGAAGCGGCGGAATCGAGCATCTGGTCCTGCCGACGATCACGCTGGGCTTGTTGGCCTCGGCCGTCTCGATGCGACTGACCCGCTCCGGCATGATCGACGTGATGGGCACCGATTTCGTCCGTACGGCCCGTGCGAAGGGGTTACGCGAAACGACCATTATCTGGCGCCACGCGCTTCGCCATGCGCTCCTGCCCGTGGCGACCATCCTGGGGATTCAGGTCGGCTACATGATTGCCGGGACTGTGATCGTTGAGCAGGTCTTCGCCTGGCCTGGGATCGGCCGATTGATGTTGCACACGATCCTGGTCGGCGACTTTCCCGTGATGATCGCTGGGATCCTCGTGATCTCCACCAGCATCGTCTTTGCCAACATCCTGGTCGACCTGTCCTACCCGATCATCGATCCGCGAATCCGGGCAGGAGCGCGGTAATGGCGGCGCGGGCGATCGCGGCGACTCCGGCGCTGCTGAGTCGGGGCGTTCGGCTCGGAGGGTCGTGGCAGCGCACGGTGATGCTCGCGCCGGCGATCATCATCTTGCTCGCGTTTCTGGTCGCTGGAATCTTCGCTGATCTGATTTCGGCGTACGACCCCGAGCACATCGTCTTGGTGGAGCGTCTGCAGCCGCCCGCGTTTCAGGAGGGCGGTAGTTGGACGCACCCGCTCGGCACCGACAACCTGGGCCGCGACATCCTCGCGAGGGTCATGTACGGCGCGCGAGTGTCGCTGCTGGTTGTGATCACCTGCATCCCGGCATCGGCGCTGATTGGGACGTTTTGCGGGCTCCTCGCGGGGTGGCGATTGGGCTGGTGGGACCGATTTCTGATGCGCATCGTAGATGTCCAACTAGCGCTGCCGGCGATCCTGTTCGCGCTTCTCATTTCCGTGGTCTTCGGCGCGAGCCTGCTTAACGTAATTCTGATCATCATTATCTTTAGTTGGTCCGGGTACGCGCGACTCGTGCGGGCCGACGTGTTGTCGCTGCGAGAGCAGGAATTCGTGGTCGCCGCGCGAGCGAGCGGCGCCAGCGACAAACGTCTCCTCTTCCGTCACGTCCTGCCGAACGTCCTGAACACGATCGTAATCATGGCTACGTTGGACGTGCCTTCGGTGATCCTGATTGAAGCGGCCTTGAGTTTTCTCAACATAGGCGTCGCGCCGGGTACGCCGTCGTGGGGCGCGATGATCTCTGAGGGTCGCAACTTCATGACGATCGCCTGGTGGCCGATCTGGATGCCGGGAATCGCCATTCTGTTGGTCTCGCTGACGGGAAATCTCTTCGGCGACTGGCTACGGGACACACTTGACCCTCGCCTACGCAACGTGCGGTGAGCAACCGGCACGATGGGTCGGACGCTCATGTGTCCGACCCGTCGTGCCATGGCCTGCTAATCGATGTCCGATGGACGGATGTACGCGAGGCCTAGTCGGTCTCCGATTGTTGCACCTTCCGCGCCCCAGAGCTTGACGAAGAACAGCTCAGCGTACTGTTCAGATACGTCGTCATCGATGATTGGTACGACGACGGATTGGTAGTCCTCATTCCCGTAGAACGTCAACGTACCTGTTGTGACGGTGAAGTCGACATTCGAACGCGCTGAGGCTCCAACGGTGTAGTATCTCACCGTAACTTTACCGTCGGGATGCACCGGTCGGCTCAACGAGACATCAAAGACCACTGTGTCGCCCTCGTCCGCACCTTGTCCAGCATTACCGTCGCTGATGAACACCTCCGGCATTGTGGGCGCGCTGCCGTCGTTGTCATAGACAATGACCGCCTCGCGAGCAGTCGAACCAACGGTGTAACGACCATCGTCTGGTGCGACCACTTCAATGCAGACGGGACCGTCTGGCTCGTCGACGAGGTCATCGACCGTGTCAAGCCAGTACGCCTGACGCGTGTAGTTTTCGCCGTCGGGCAATCTCCAGATGAGGGAAGCGTCACCCAGATACGTGATCGTCCGCTCGCCCTCATCGCTGCCAGCGACGAAGTCGCTATCGTACAACTCACCACCGTCGCAGCCTTCGATAATACGGATGTCGATTTCCAGATCATCTTCCGGTGGCGGCATCGCGGTCAGCATGTAGAGGAATGACTGTCCCTCCACGACCGCTGGCTGCACATCGATTGTGAACACAGGCGTCGGACGCGTCGCGTCAAAGGGATCAGGCAAGATCGTACCGGTGGCAACACCGTCTGCGATTTCTGCGGGTCCAATCACGTTCGTGAGGACCAACTCCAGCGTTTCTTTAGCTTCCTCTTCGTCATCGTCGAGGACTCCCACAACAGCGCGCTTCACAGTCTCACCTGGGAGGAAGGAGACAGCGTTGCGTGCGTGACGATAGTCCTCACCGCGAGTTGCGGCATGGTCGCCTGTCGTTTCGCGAGTCTCATAACTCACTTCGATCCACCTGTCAGCGGGGCGACTCAACCGCACGTTGAACTCCAAGGAGTACGTGCCGGTGCGAGGGTTCTCCTGCACTTCGGCATCGCTCACCGACACCGTGCGCTCACTTGGCGCCGCGTCGTTATCATTGACAGTCATCGTCGCTGATGACGGCCATCCAACGGTGTATCCATCGCCTGGAGACACTTTCACGTTCACCGATCCGTTGCGCTCGTCGACGTTGTCGTCATACGTGTAGACCCTCAGCGTCGCGACACCATTAGTACCGATCGTGAAGGACTCACCGTGTGACTGCAAGCCGTTGAAGAAGTCTCCCGCGCCCGTCCAATTGACTTCGACCCGAATGCTACTGATAGGCTTCGGTGATGCCTTGAGCGTGAAGGAAGCAGCATCGCCCTCGATCACACCGGAGGCATTGCGTGTGATCGTCACCACTGGCGCGCCTAGGTCTCGAACGTTAACTGTCGCCGCTGTCGGTGGAGCGAGCAGATACTCGGTTCCTGCCACCAAGTTCACCGTGATCGCGCCATTCCGCTCATTCAGGCCGTCGTTGACTGTCGAAACGGACAGAGTACCGCGACCATCTGTACCGATCAGGACGGCATGTTTGCCCGTAGCACTCGCACCGAAATCGCCACGCTCAACGATCGTGACGTCCACGTAGAACTCTGACTCGGGCGCAGGATTGGCCGTCAATGTGAACGTCGCGGTGCCACCCTCATCAATCGCCGGGCTTGCAGCAATGCTCATCCGTGGTGTCGGTGCGCCGCCATCGGTGACTTCGACCGTAATCGACATACTGGAGTCCAACGTGTAGCCGTCGCCGCCCACTACCTTGACAGTGACCGATCCGTCCGGTTCATCTTGTTGATCGTCCTCGATGGTGAGTGACAATGTCCCTCGGCCGTTGGTTCCGATCGTGACCTTCTGGCGTCCAAGTTGGTCGTTCGTTAAGAAGTCGCCATGCTGGCTGACATCAACGTTGACGGTCACCGGCGAAAGCGGCTTCGGGTTGCCTGTCAGCGTGAAAGTCGCAGTTCCGCCCTCGACGATCGCTGAACCAGAACTGACACTGATTGATGGATCAGCAATCGCGATTGCAGGTTCGTCGTTATCCTCCACGACCGTCGTCGCAGTCTGATAGGAATTGGGCCCGTCTACCATGATTTGGTAGCCCGAACCCGAGTTCACACGGACAGTGACCGAACCGTTCGCCTCGTCTTGGTTGTTGTCGAGCGTCGGAATGCGAATCTTGGTCTGGGAATAGGGCGCGGTCCTGAGCGTGACGGTGCGTCGGCCCAGTTCGCGCGATGCCAGGTAGTTGCCTTCCTGGGTGACCATGACGCTGACGCGGATTGGCTGCTCCAACCGGTCATGGACGAGCGTGAAGAAGATGGTGTCGCCCTCGCTGACCGGGTTATCGCCCAAGACGCCGACCTCTGGCAAGTCTTGGGCAGCTATGTCACGGGACGAGTCAAACAACACGAACAGAAGTACTGGCACGACCAACAGCGTCAGCGCGGTCGCAAGTAAGAGATTGGGGAGTCGTGGAGGTGTCATAGTGTAACCGTCCCTCGATTTCTGTCCGAGGAGCGAGGTCCGGGCGCGTCTCAGGATGTTCATAACGACATTGCCTCCCGCTAGGAGATATCCGCGGCTTCACGTCAGCCGAGAGGCAGCCTAGGTTTCAGCGGAAACTGATCTCGACAAAATCAAGTAAATCGTCTGGATAACTACGTAAGGTTCAACATTACGTACGAGTGCTAATCGATCATTGACGGCGCCGACGATCATCCGCGGGTTCTCCATGGACGTCCGCCGATGGAGTGCAACGTTCGTTGACCAATACGAAACAACCACACATCGACCGCATCGGGTTGAAGCGACCTCAGGTGCTCCCGCGCGCTCCGCAGGTTATTCGATACGCCCCAACAGCCGCTGTCGACGTTGATGGCAATCTACTCGCCGTGATGGTCGGCCTCGACTTGGGAGCGGATGTCGCGCTCGTAGATTTCGTCGCCGAGTCGGGCGACTTCATCGGCGGTTCGTTGGAGGGTCATTGCTGTGTCCTCGTTCGTGTATGTCCATTCTCGCATGATATCGAACTTCGCCACTCAAGCCTCAGAACTCGATCCCTGGTTGTGCCTTGATTCCCTGATCCTGGTACGGATGCTTAATCAGTCGCATTTCGGTCACGAGGTCGGCATAATCGATCAACGCTTGTGGCGCGGATCGGCCGGTGATGATCACATGCATGTCCGGTGGTCGTTGCTTAAGCGTTTCGATCACCTCCTCGACGGCGATCCAACCGTAATGCATCGGATAGGTGAACTCGTCCAGCACGATGACATCTTCGTCGCCATTGAGAATCACCTCCCGACAGCGCCGCCACTGCTCAAGTGCGAGCGCCGTGGTTTCGTCCATATCCTTCGATAACCAGGTGAAGCCGTCTCCGTACGACTCAATCGGCAGGCCGATCTTATTGGCCGCGCGATGCTCGCCGAAACGCGCCGTGGAGTGCTTGATGAACTGAAACATCCGCACATTGAAGTCGCGACCCCAAGCGCGGAACAGTACACCGAGCGCAGCGGTCGTTTTGCCCTTGCCGTCGCCCGTATTGACGATCACGAGGCCCTGTCGCCGACGCGGGCCGGGACGCGCGGGGGTCGTAGGTGTTCGGCCCGGATCATGATCAGTCGACATGGTCTGCTCCTATTCGGCGAAGCTCTAGGGTTCTGGCGGTGTGCGTCATCGAAACACGCGGTCAAGAGCTCCGATTACAACCGCGTCGGAGTCTTACCGACTTCCCTCTTCTCCCGGGACGGGCACCTGCGCCCAGCTCTGCTGGATGAGCCTATCAGAGGACATGGATCAGTTCAGGCTGTCACGGTTTGGTTGCCGCCATTCCATCATTCTCGGTCGATTCCCCGACTCCCTGTGAGACCTGCTTCGGCCCACCAATCTCGATCACCGAGCCGCACACCCTGATCCTGCTACCTTCGAGTGACCAGGTTCGACCACCGAGCCGCCGATCGGCCGCAAATCCGCGTACGCTTGGTCAACCTGCCGAATCCGACGGCTCGTCCATATTGTTACTGTGCAGCTTATGATTACACCTAGTCTTGCGATCCTCACAGTTGCTCACCCATTCTCTGGGGAACCAAGCACCGACACCCAATCACAGAAAGCTCGACCGCCGCCGACTCTTTTGTACTCTACGTTCGAAGTAGTCGTTCCCCTAACCTCGCGGCCTCGACGGTGATTGTGTCGACGACGTCGCTGAACTCAAGGCCCTGGGAAGCTACAGTCCAATCACATCAGTGGGGCCGTCGTCATCGAATCACGTGACGCATTCCGAGCGGTGTCCTTCAATGGCGACACCGGCGTTCGGGCTCTCGCTTACTTCAACGGATTGAAGTTCGTAAGGTTCTCCACTGGAGAACTTTCTGGCAACGGTTCTCCGGCATACTTCATCAACACGAACACGCATAAGGTTCCGCCGCCTTCGGCCAGGACATCGGCGCGCCGGCGAGCGGGGCTAACGAACTTGCCAATGGGTCGATCGTTTACTATTCGAACGTTGCTGCAATGGACGGTTCTCTCGGGGTGAATGCATTCCGCTTTGTCCAGTGGGGTTATCGCAGGGTTTTCGAGCGCGAAAGCATACTATGAGTACATCGCAGCCCATATGCTGTTCCTCAGAGACGAGCTTTACTACCTACCAATGACAGCCTCTCAGTTTGATGGCTACGAACCAGAACATAACATGCACGACAACTCTCGGGTGAACATATTGCCGGAGGAGGATATCAATGCAGACGTGAACTATATCCTGTCTAACAAAATTGAAGGCTGCGGCCGTCTGCGACTGCTGCAGGACGGCGCGCGATCAAGCCCCTTTGACCTTGCGATTTATGAAACGCTCCCCAATATCTTGTCTCGCGTGGGGGAATGACACGATCACTTCGCGGCGCTGCGTCCTCAACAGACCTAAACGCTGCAGCGGGACCTAACGGTGATAGACATAACCTCGCTAGCCAAGGTAACCTTCGCAGACTGGACCGCGTTCGGAGTCAAGGCGGACAGTGGTGCTGAGGTTGCTAACCTGCCCTTGCCTGCCGGCACGACACCTGTGGCCTACGCTGTACCGTCCTACTTATGCGACCAGTTAATGAAGCAGGGAACGTTCGGCGAGGCTACGATTCTGGGTAAGAACAAGGCGCCTGTAGACGAGAAGACCCCGCTGCCGACGGTCCAGTCCTAACAATGAGGACGTCCCGTCGTTCAGCGGGGCTAGTCTCTATGATTCCAAGACACAGGACCCAGACGAGACGACCCCGGATGGTATCGACAGATCAACTGAGGCCGTGTGGGCCAGTCTCTGGAACTATCGAGCCTTCCTGGAGCGTGACTTCCATCGGGTTTAGCATACAACAGTAGTAATGGGTGTCCTTGTGCACCTAACGACTCGGACGAGACCCTCAATCGACAGGGTTCACAATCGGTTCAGCATGCGGTATCAAGTTGTTGCCAGTGACGACTTGGCGGTTGAGATCGAAATCAAGATCACGTAAACCGACTAGCTTGCAATCAAACAGGCGCTACGGTCGGTGTCCTGATTGTCGACGATGATTCTTAGGCTCTGTGTCGCTAGCCCTCCTCGATGCAGTCGAGTGCGACTCGGACTGGTTTCCAGCCGAACCATCTTGGTTCTCGTTCCTTTGCCTCGGCGGCGGTGAATGGTGTGATGTTGGGGTCCGATAGGTCGCCGAAGGCGAGGAGGACTCGCTTCCAGTTGAGGCCGTAGCCGGGCGCTCGATGCTTGTTGACGTCGTAGTAGTGTCGCACCTTGCCGAGCAGCGACTCTGAGACACAATCAGGCGGCGGTGTTACTACTGGCGGAGCTACCTCTGTCTGTGGTGGCTCGACTTCATTCTCGTCTTGGTCACTTCCTTGCGAGATTGTTACGGTGAGCGTTGCCGTGCCGGCTAGGCTGCTTAAGACTTGGGTCTGGCCGTTGCCGTCCACGTACTCAGGTGTTACTGTGACCGTGAGCGTTATGCTTTCCTGCGCATTGTGTTGGATGGTCGCCGACGTGCCCGTCACGCTGGGCAGGGTGGTCAGCGAGTCGTTGCTATCGGCCGACCATGACACCTGGTACGACGTGGCATGCGCCACTGCATCCCAGGTAACCGAGGCGCTGGCGTCGTCCACCGCGGTTAACTGGACGTTGGCGACGGCGGTGGTTGGCAATGCCGGTGTGTACGTAGACTGCGCGGACTGCTCGGAATCTTGGCTGCTTTGACCGTCTGGGAGATTTTCGTCGGTGTCGCCTTCTACTTTTACCCAGTAGGTTTGTTTGTCCGCTGCGGGCTTGTAGCGCGGCTGTCGCAGTAGTTTGATACGCATACAGCAGGCTGAGTTCGAGGCTTGGCGAATACTGTCGTTTGCCACACTGATGGTGACGCTGGCTCTTGTATAGCCTCTCTTCAGAATCACCTGGCGCTGTCCCCTGGCGGGCGCTGTTTGATAGCCCGCGTCGTAGGGATTGCCGCTCAGCGAGTAGTTGATTGGGATGTCATAGGGCGCTGCCCGGTTGGCGTCGAAGTGCAGCGTGATGTTGGCGCCTTCATACACCGTGCCTATACGAAGCGTGCTCGTGTAATCGCGAGATGTAAAGAACGGACTTTCGCGGTTCGAGCTCATCGTGATTGTCAGCGGATCTTGGATCCTCACCGAGGCGTGGGTGAACTTCCCGTTGACGCCATCAGTTCTCGGAATCCTGGTCACTCCTTGAGAGTGCCCGGAAGTGTTAAGCTCCACGGTGAAAGCCTCTTCTCCTTCATCCAATCCATCATAGATTGTCTTGAAGTCGACGATGGTGCACAGAAGGCCAGGCTGGATGATCACGGTTCGTGTTGCTGTGCCGTTGCTGTCCCCACCTCGAATGAAGTCCGATCCAGCAGTCGCACCGCCAATAGGTATGTTCATCTTCAATACCGTAACGGCTGACCGGCGCCTTGACTGGCACACCTCTACCTCTGCGGTACCTCCCTCAAGCACATTAATGCGGTCCGAAGTCAACCACACCTCCACGCTGTCATCGTCGATGATTGTGTAGGTGTGTTGTTCGTATGAGGCGAATGCGTATGGGCCGGGTTTGGTATTGTTGGCGGCGGTCCTGACGCCGGGATGATCGGTAGAGACGGTGGCGATTACCGTCTCGTCTTCTTCGCCTATATTGTCGGCGCGCACCCGGATGGCGATGTTGGCGCTGGGACCGTGTCCGGTGATGACATCTTTGATGCAAGTGCCTGTCTGCACGATGCCGCCCTTGAGTATCTGATAGTCGCCGTTGGCGGACCAGGTCTCGCCGGTTTCCTGGGTTGCCGTGCCGGTGAAGCAGATTTCGAACACGATGGTCCTCACTTCGGTCCTGCCCCTAGAGTCGGTCTTGCCGAGGTGATGGGCCGCCCGCACAGTGAAGGTGGTAACGCGGTCCACGTCGCGGTATGCATTTGGAGCGCCCTCCGTCCAGTACGGAAACGGCGCTGAGATTGTCAGACGCCTTGGGGGATATTTGTCCAGCGCTCTCATATCGTCGTTGTCGTGAACTTCGATCGTTGCGGAGGACGGCTCGCCGACTCTGTATCCACCTCCTTGGTTTATGTGGCGCTGCTGGAGGTTCAGTGTGATGTCGGGCGGGTCCGCCATGACGCTGTCGTCTGTTGGCGGCGTGCCGCGGTAGGTCACTTTGGTTTTTCCGGCCGGCATTGTGACCATTCCGCTGGTAGTGACACCGGAAATATCAGTCACAAAACCGATGGTCATGTCCTGGCCCACCGGAAAGCTGGAGTGGAAGATCCAGGTCGGGGTTTCGCCCTCGATGATGGTGACTCCGCCCTGGACGGAAACGATGGGGGCGTCGTCATCGATAATGGTGACTATGGCGGTGTCAAGCGTCGCATGGTTAGTCACACTGGCGGTTGGATAGCCAGGGTCTGGCACTGAGGCACGAAGATTCAGGGTGAAGGTCTCGTTACCTTCTCTCTTGTCATCGTCGGTGATGGTGAAATAGCCTCTTCCGTAGGTGTACCATGCTGGTATCGTGATGGTAATGGTTTCCTCCGGATAGTCGATAAGTCTGGATGCGGAGCTACCAGTTGCCGAGACCTGCACTTCGGTTGGATCACCGTGCGCGGCGGAGAGGGACACTTCCACCATCATCTTGTTGCCTTCGGGCGTGTGGTATTGCACTTCACCGGAACTGCCGAGGATGGGCTCGGGATCCACAGCCGGAGTGGTGATGTTACCGTATTGGTCATATACGTCCTCCGTCCCCTCCGTGAGCAGCAGCTCCGGCGACTGCGCGACCGGCAGCGTGGCAAAGGACACCACGATGTTCGGTGGTACTGTTTGGGCAGCGGCGTCCTGTGGTGAGTCAACCAGCCATAGCGCTGACGCGACGGCGAGGGCCAGCACGAGGACGGCCATGCCGAGACCGAAGCGGGTTCCGCTGAGCAGCTTCAAGATGCTGCCTCCAGGTCTCCGCGCCGCAAGCCGATCGGGGGGGGGGGGGGGTAGCCTCGCTGTTGCGTTGTTCCTCGTTCTGTGTTGTGTTTCGACATCGTGCCGGCCCCGATCCAAACGGCGACGGGAGATTTTGCTGGGTCGTATATCACCCGTGCCGTTTGAGCGCCACCTTAGGCTGTGTAAAGTGGGATTGCAAGACCTCGATATGTCGAGTCGCCGCTCGGAGAGACCATTGGAAAAAACTCAGGTTCCCGTCCCTGTCCCCAAGCGGGGACCCGCTTTGGCAAAGCCCAGGCTGCTCGGATTGGTCTCGGTCGACCAGATACCGGAGACAAACATGGCCGCCTGTAAGAAGCCAGGGAAGCAGCAGGGCCGCGGTTGGAGGCGGGGGCGGTTGAGGGGTAACTCAAAGGTCTTCTCGGGCGGGTACGGCTCGCCAATTCCTGCCCGATCTGCGGTGCGCGGGTGGGTGCGACCAGGGTTATGCGGACTCGGCGTCGCCGAATTGGTGGTAGCCGAGGCCTCGGACGTGCGGCTCACGGTGGAGGAGGTGGCGCAGACGGGTGAGCTTGTCGGGGTCCCAGCCCATCGCCTCGGCGACGGCGTCGTCCCAGAGCTGGCGCACCTCGCACTCGCCATCGCGGAACTGCGGCACGACCTCGTCCTTGGTCAGCTCCCAGCAGTCGGCCAGGATGCGTCGGACGCGGACGTCGCGTATGTCGGGAATGCGGAGCGAACTCGCCTCCGTGGTGCTGTACGTTGGGAATGCAAGCTTCTTGCCTGGATTGCGCATCAGTTGTAGTCGTCCAGGAGTAGAATTGATGAACACGGCGAGTGCCTTTGCCTCATTGGCGCCCATACCTGACACAGGCATCCAACCATTCCCAACGTACGACTCTGAGTCTGCGGTAGCTGTGAGTCGTCCTGTGCTGGTGTCTTGACCAGCAGTAATGAGCAAATGCCCCGCCTTTTCTAGCATTTGCTGGCGTCGATAGTCAGCCTCTTCGCGACGCTTTGCGACCCAGTCCTCATCGGGTCGACTTTGAATGCTTAGTTGAGCGTCCGCGCCCTTCGATTTCAGAATTGGGAAACTCCCTGGGGAGCCGGCTACTGCGGGCTCGTAAGAGCCGCGCAGTAGCTGGCCTGTCGCCCATGGCGACAGGCCAGCGTCCCCGATTGTTTGCATCGACCGGTCGTTAGCAAACTGAGACGCTGCATCCGCGAGTTCTGGGGAGCGCCAGATTGCGGCGGTCCAGTCGCCCTCGGCGATCCTTTCTGCCGGCCAATACGAGACCTCGCCCCAGCCGTTGGCGATCTCGCCCAACTCGCACTGCGAAAGGCACTCGTAGAAATCCGCCACGTCTTCGTCGTTCGCAGGGAAGCGGTCGAGGTTGATGATCCTTGTCTGTCTGTCTGTCTGTCTGTCTGTCTGTCTGTCTGTCTGTCTGTCTGTCTGTCTGTCTGTCTGTCTGTTATAATGGTTGGCCGCTGTAGGACAACGATGCTCTCGTTGATGTTTGTATTCTGGCTGAGGTTGATCTGTCCCGGTTGGTGACACGTCATGATGGTGTGGACGTGGTATCGCTCGGCGAGAATTAGTCGTTCCTCAAGCCCTGATGGGTTACTGAGTGCAATCGTGGGGTGCACCATTGTCAACACTCCGTCGCCTTGTGACAGGATGCGGTCTGCAAATCCGACGAATGGTGGCGCGACGGTGTTCTTATCCACGAAGCGTTCGAGCCTATGGTCTCCGCGCACCAGCATGTCCGACATGGAATCGATTCTTGAAAGCAACGGACCTCGTACGGACGAAGGGAACTTCTCGCCCACCTTTGATCGATTGGTGAACGGTGGATTCATGATGACGATTCGTGCGTCTTTGACCGCTTCGACTGCGTCCTCTAGCTCGGCGTCCTCGGTGCGATCCCAGACTTCCTGCGAGCCGACTTTGTCGTCCGCGAGGTCGAGTTCGCCTTTGCGCTCCACGATCGCTTTCTGACCCAGTAGCTCCAGCGTGCCCGCCTGCACCAGCGACGGATTGTCGCGCGAGGGCCCGTACGGCATCAGGTGCAGACCCATCTGCCGGTAGCGGATGTCGTGGTTGCCCGCGGTCAGCTGCGACGCCGCGAGCTGCAGCGAGACTGGATTGATGTCCAGCCCGACAATCGTTTCCTCGACGGCGATCTTCTGCAGTTCGGCCAACTCGTGGTCGGAGGCGCCCTGCTCGCGGGCCCGACGCTTGAGCTCGGTCAGCATCGCCGCGAGCAGCGTGCCCGAGCCGCAAGCGAGGTCAACCGTCTTGTGCTCGCGCCAGACCGCGGGGTCGCGCCAGTTGACGTCGCCCGACGGGTCGACCGCGTCAAGGGTCAGTCGGGCCGCGAGCGAGGCGGCCGTCGGTCGGGTGAAGTAGGCGCCGTCGGAGGCTTGGTTGCCCATCACCTTGTTGAACAGCGGCCCCGCATGGTCGGCGCCCATGTCGGCGTAGGTCTCGGCGATGCGCTCCGCTTCGGCGGCGATTTGTCGAAGGGCCCGCTCGAGACCCGACAGCTTGCCCTGGTTCTCGACCGCCTCAATTGCGTCGACGGCCGGCTCCAGCACGGGCCGGAAGTCGTGCCGCATGATGCGGTTCCACTCGCGATGCATGCGTCGGACGACGTTGACATCGTTCTTGACGTCGGCCAGGTTGGACACGTCAGAAAGCCATCCGCCGCGAGCGATGCGCTGATGCAGCATCGCCGCGTTCATCATCAGCAGTGCGGCGATCGTGCAGCCGTCGGCCTGCTTCTTGGCGTCCACCTGCTTGAGGTTTTGTAGGCCGAAATGTTGATCGAGGACTGGCGCGAGCTCGTCCGCCTGCATGTGGAAGGCGGCCTCCTTGACCGAGGTCTCGAGCAGGTTGAGGTCGCGCATGACGCGGTTGTCGGTGAGGCCCGACTTGGCCAGCAGGTTGACGCAGATCGCGTTGCCATGCTCGCCGAGCCCGGTCAGGTCGAGCATTTGCATCGCCGATTGCTCGGCCAGTTCGTCCGCGGTCTTGCGCTTGCGTTTGGGCGGTTTGACCGGCGTTGAGACGCGAATGCCGGCGCCCTTGTTGAGCATCTCGCGCGCCTTCTTCTTCGATCTGTCGATATCGACCTGACCGCGCGATTCCTTAGCCTTCGGCTTGGCCCTCGCAACCGAGTCGCGGCGGATTTCGATGCTGCCGTCGTCGTGGCGTTTACCAGAGATGATCTGTGTCGGTTCAAAGACAGGCGGCGCTGGCTCGGAGAACAAGCTCGTATTTTGCTGCTCGGCGTACACAGCGTCGGTCTCGGATGGCAGCGACGGCTCGGAGACGATTGGCTCAAACTCTCGGGAGAGTGTGCTCTTGCCCTCGACGACACGCTCGACCGCGGCCTCGGCTGCACCCGGCGGACCCGTGTGCTGTCGATACTCTGCTCGCTTCTTCTCGTCGTCGCCAATGGCGACGATCGACTGCACGACCTCGGCCGGCTCTGGGACATAGAGCTCCATGAGAGAGCTCAGTTTGTCCTCGATTCGACTGTCGTGGGCGCGCAACGCGAGCAGGATTTGTCCCAACTCCTGCCAGCCCTCCTCGGGAGCGCTAGTGCTGAGGAAGGTCTCGGGGTGGACATTGGGCGGAATCAGGATCGGGCAGATAATGTAGCCGCGCTGCTTGCCAGGCGAGGTACGCATCGCGCGTCCGACAGCCTGAATCACGTCGATCGGACTCTTGCGCGCCTCAAGGAACGCGACCGCGCTCAGCGAGGGCGAGTCGGTGCCCTCACCGAAGATGCCGACGTTGATGATGCCGTTGGGACGGTCAGGCGTGCCGGTGGCGAGGTTGTCTTTGGCGTTGTCGCGCTCGACCACGCTGCTCGACGCGTCGAGATGCTCGAGCTGGAAGTGAGCTGCGCGCTGTCCATGGCGATTGTCGTCGAGCCAGTTCTGCAGCCAGGCGCGGACCGTCGCCGATTGGAGGTCCTTGGCCATGTTGCGCGATTTGTCGACGGTGTTCATGAACGCGATGCAGGACTGAATCGGCACCGAACCAGACTGTTCGCCATTGGTCGCACCGCCCATTGCGAGCGTGAAGGCGAGTCCGCGCAGGTAGTCGGCGGAAGTCAGCTTGCGTTTGCCCTTGCTTTGGGTGTCTTGGGCGAGTCGGTTGACGAGCTGGTAGGCCTCAGGGTCGTTGATGCCCAGCGCGATGATCTTGTAGTCCGACAACCACTGATTCTTGACCGCCTCCTGGTAGCTCTTGCGATAGAGCTCGACGCCGAATGTGGATTCGTCGTCCATCGTGCGCACCACCCAGTCGGATGGCTTGTCCGACTTCGGCTTCTTGACGTCGTAGATGCGCGGCGTCGCGGTCTGGTAGACGCGGTACGTGGCTGGGAACGCCTCGTGGTCGTGGCAGAGCGTGAAGTCGCGCAGCCTGTCCTCGCTCGTCTTGCGATTGCGTCGCAGTCCGGCAGTGCGGTGCGCCTCATCGGCGATCAAGACGCTCGCGGTGACGCCGGTCGCTTGCAGCGCTTCGGCGATACGGCCGCCGCTCTGGTAGGTGCCGAAGATCACGCTGACCTGTTCGCCACCGCGACCTCGCTGAATCCACCCGGCGATTTCGGTGGGATCGGTCGTCACCATCCCCTTGACCGCTGAGGCGCTGACATTGCTCTTGTCCAGCGTCGGATCGTCGGGGTCGAGCGATTGCTCTTCCTGTTTCGGGTCATACTTCGCGTCGTAGCCGGCGGTTTGGTCGGAGCAGACGGCGAGTACGCGCAGTGGCGACTCGGCGTGCTGGAGGTACTCGCGCCGAATTTGCGCGACCAGCGCAATCGATGGGCAGAGCACGATCGAGAGCGCGCCTGACGGCGTCAGCTGCTCGACGATGCGCAGCGAAATCCGCGTCTTGCCCGTCCCGCACGGCAGGATGATGCGTCCGCGGGCCTGTCCGACGGGCAGTCCGCCGCTGTCGGACTGCCCGTGCTTGCGCAGAATGCCGACGCTTGCCTCGACGGCCTCGTCCTGCATGCAGGACTTGGTCTGGCGGTGATCGGGATTGTCAGGGTCGGCGCAGTGGGGGCATTCCTCGACCGAGGTCGTCGCAAGCTGCTGTCGCAGGTCGCTGACGAGATTGACCAGCTTGATCGGACCTCCCGAGAGTGCGTGGGTCTGTTCGGCCTGGTCGGTGAGGGCGTTGGCGCCATTGGTGACGATCCAGCGCTCGGCCCAGAAATCGCCGGCGGAAGCGGCGGCGAACTTGTCCGTCTCGACCTTGCTAATCGGCGCGCCGACACCGTGCTCATCGAGCTGTCGCGACTTGCACTGGATGGCGATGTAGCCGCCGTCGCTGCGTCGCAGGCCGACCGCGTCGATGCCGACATCTACGTTGGTGGTCTCGGGGAATTGTGTTTCGCGCTCGGGCCAGGTGGTCCAGGGATGGCATTCGGCGAGGTCCCACTCGCGGATCTCTGGGCCGGTGAGGACGGTGGCGCCCTCGAGCCACTTGCCGTCGGTCTGCTGATGCGCAACTTGGTGTGCGGTCTGGAGGGCCTCGCTGATGACGTTCTGCATGGCGGCGTTCTCGATCGGGATCGTGCATGATTCTCGACAGAGAACATTCTAGAAGCGCAACCGTCACCGACCAGCCAACTTCGGGTCCCCGAGGTCACTAAGGGTCGCCAACCTGTCGGCGAATCGGTGGTAGCCAAGGTCTCGCGGTCGGCGCCAGACCATGTGCTGCTATCGGCATGTCACTCGGGCTCTTGAGGAGTCCACGGACCATTGCCGTGGGTTGGTCATGGCTCAATGCTACCAACGATATTGTTGCCAGTATCGCTCAAAATGCCAAATGCAGTAGCCAGGCCAATGACGGTTGCGGTCAGGTAGAGGCGGAGACGCGTGCCCGTCATTTGCTGCCCGAGACAGCTGGTAACTAGCCTCGCGATGACATGAAATCATCGAGATAGGCACTTGCAGCGCGGTGGGGTGGTGTGTCTATGCTAGAGCCTCGAACTGCATCGTATCCTTGATCGGGATAAACATTTTGAGCCGAGAATGTCATTGCTCCGAAGATTCGATACAATTCTCCGTTGCGCCGGCTAATGACAAACCAGACGCCTGTTCCTTCGATAGTCAGAACCCGGCCATATCCACCTTCCCCTTGCCAAGACTCAACGGGCAGTATGGTGATGCCTTGTGGTAAAGTGAACAGAGTACCATTGTAGCGATATGTGTTTCCGGAGTTGAGGCGGTAACCGCGCCACTTACCCGAGATCATAGTACCGTCCCCACGGAGTTGAAGAATCGTGTAGATTTTCACTGAGGCATCGGCAGTCACGCCGGTCGCGTCGGTTACCGTCGCATGAATCGTCTTGGGCCCGGAGTCAATCTGTGGGTCGCTACGGAATCGCCGCTCAGCGTAGGAAGTGTAGAACACCTCCGCCGAGGTCACGGCGCAACTGACGGAGGCCGTGCCAGATGTTCCTTCATACGGGCCGTCGCCATCACGGTTCTCACTGTCAATCACAAGCATGTATGGTGCAGTTCCTCCTCTGACCTACCATCGGACCGCAATCTCGGCGATGCCGTCCCACCCTCGACTTACCCTTCTGGAGCCAATTGCTTTGCCATCGCCATCGTAGACAATTTCGGAGCCGGCGTAGGGTCTGCCCCGCTCTGTTTCGCAGATGTCCAGCGTCGCTGATGTCTTCGCATGCCGTGTTCCTCCTTTTGTGGCGTGACGCTCACACAACGGACACGAAGTAAGTGTGCAGTACTCCCCGAGGCACTTGCAGTCAGCGGCGGGACAACGACCCGTGCGTTTACGGTTGCTTCGTGCCTGATCGACTCTCTCGGCTGGGCCTCTGATCTTTTGGTTAACGATTATCGAGGTGCGAAGATGAGCTCTGGTACTAGGACTTCCCAGTTTTCGCACCTGATTCCTGGCTGATACTGCGGATCTGTTCGTTCTCGGCTCCAGGTAGCGATTGCGGACACGCTGGCCGATATGCACCGCGTGTCTCTTGGAGGCTTGAAGGCACGTGCTAGTTGTCCAACGACGACGTCTTGGAGATTGAGCAGATGCCAACGATAGGCGTCTCGCTTAAGTGATAACTCCTCGCCGGTGGAGAGCTGTGACAGCGCGCGGTGAATTGGATGTCCGCTCGATTGTCGGCCGGCGAAACCGAGTACTACTTCACGGAGGCTGAGACGCGGTGTCAGGGTCTTCGTCGCGGCCGACTCGGTTCCATCCGCCATCGAGCAACGCGACATGGTTGAACTCCAAACCCTTCGCCTGGTGAGCAGTTAGCAACAACAAACCTTGCTGCCGCCGCTGCACGTCACGGCTCCATTCCGCTAGCCACTCTCTGAAGTGATCAATGGGCGCGTCGCGGTCGCCGACCTCCAGCTCAAACTCAGCCGCCGCCTGGCCGATCAGTTCCGTCCACTCGTTGGAGCGTTGACTACTGAGCCACTCGGCGATGTCACTGTAGCGAACCGACGCCGTGTCGCGTTCTTGTAGCCACTTGAGTAGCGACTGCGTCTCGCGTAACAACCAAGTGGACGATACATCGTCATTCGCCATTTGCACCGGGACGCCTTCGAGCTCGTACAGGCTGCGAATTGGGTTGAGGTATCGCCACTCACGAGCAATCACGGCGCAGTTGGACCAAGACCAATCGGTCGCCTGGTTTGTGAGTCGCTGCAACTCGGCCATTACGACCTGGGCTTGCATGATCGGCGTCTCGCCGGCCGTCAGGATTTGCACTCGACCTTGCCCGACCGGGTCCTGCATACTCCATTCTCCACCCCAAGGCTCTTTTGAGCGGGCGTGATTGACGCGTATTGGATGCTCCTCTTTCATCCGCTCGCTAGATCGTTCGATCACCGCGTTCGCAGCTTCGATGATGTGTCGGCTCGAGCGATAGTTGTCGGTCAGATACAAAGGACGGGCCCTGTAGTCCTCTTCAAAACGACGGATGAATTCGACGGACGCTCCAGCAAACGCATAGATGTTCTGGTCGTCGTCTCCGACGGCAAGGAGGCCGAGCTTGCGCTCATCATCGGCGAGGACACGCTCACGGCGGTCGTCGGAGTCGTCAGGCGTCAGACCGTCGCCGCGCAGGAGGGCGACCGCTTCTCGCAGCACCGCGGCGAAGTCGCTGTCGGTGAGACGATTCGAGCGTCCCTCAAAGCTCGCGCCGACCAATCGCATCGCCAGACCGTGACATGTCAACACGGCAACTGTAGCGGCGTCGTCAAACTGGCCATCGAGCGCCGCGACGTGCGATCTGTTGCGATCGCAATCAGTGTGAACTAGGATTCTTCCGATCGCACACTCGCAGGAAGCATCGAAGGAGGAGAGACTCATGGCCGCCAAGACCGCGCAGCATCTATTCCGTCGACTCACGTTCCAACTCGTGCTGGGATTGGTTGTGATCGGTTTCCTTGCCGGCGGCGGAGTCAGCGCTGGAACTGGCTCCGACAAGAGCACCTCGCCCTCGGACAGTGGCGACGAGGAACTCGCCTACCCCGTGCTCGGCTCCATCCTCAGCTCAGTCGCCTCTGAAGCAGAGGAAGAGGACGACCCCGAATATTCTGCCCTGACCGAGGAGCCGTTCGCGGTTCCTGCCATTGACGGCGACAGCGTCATCGTCAGCGTTTACCTCGACGGTACGGCGGCTGACGGTGAGAGTACGGCCGCTGCGCAATTCCTCAAGCGCGAGGGCGTCCGCTATTTCCACGCCCAGGCCGATTACCTGGAGGCTGATGTACCGCTCGACCTGCTAGGCGAGCTGTCGTCGCAGCCAGGCATCTGGCGCATCCGCATTGCAGACCAGGCGACGCCTAAACTCGGACCAGTGTTGAGCGAAGGCGCGGGCACCCACAACGCGCTCGCCTGGCATGCCAGCGGCATTACAGGACACGGCGTCACGATCGGTGTGATTGATGGTGGCTTCCATGGTCTCCAGGGCATGATGGGAACAGAGCTACCAAGCACCATTCAGGCTCGCTGCTATCGGTATCAGTCCCCGGGCCAATACTCAGAGGACCTACAAGTCTGCGAGGAGGCCCGGGGCCCGAACCCTCACGGTACAGGGGTTGCTGAGAGCGTGATGGATGTTGCGCCGAATGCCACTCTGCTGATCGCGAACCCGTGGACACATGGTGATTTTCGGGAAACGGTCGAGTGGATGATCGCAGAAGGAGCCCGTGTCATCAACCTTTCCCAAACATTTCGTTGGGATGGACCAGGTGACGGCACGTCGCCGCTTCCGCTCTCTCCACTAAACACCGTTGACTACGCCGTAAACAACGGGGCAGTCTGGACCAACGCCGCAGGCAATCAAGCAGACGCAGACATCTGGTATGGACCGTTTGTCGATCAAGATAACGACAATTATCATGACTGGGCACCCGGAGACCGACTTCAACGATTCTACCGCTCTAGGAACGACACCATTTCTGTTGAGCTGCGATGGGAAGACAGTTGGCAGGCTGCCGCCAGCGACCTCAACCTCATTATGTATGAGGAAGCAACTGGGAATCGAATCAAACTCAGCACCGATACACAAGACGGTCAACAGGGCCACATTCCCCACGAGGCGGCGAGTTACAGATTCACAAGAACTGGTTGGTACAGTATAGCCGTGCGCCTACGAGCATCAGATGAGGCTCCTGATTGGATCCAACTTCATAGCCGATCAGGTAGAGGTATTCTCGAACACTACACCGTCCACCACAGTATCGAGAACCCGGCTGAGAGCGCTAACCCAGGCCTGCTGGCCGTTGGCGCCGCCTCGTGGCGCAGTCCAACCACGATCGAGAACTACAGCAGTCAAGGTCCAACTCCCGACGGTCGAATCAAACCCGACATCGTTGGCAGTGCACTCGGAACCAATGTTTCATACGGTAACTACTTTACTGGCACGAGCCAAGCTTCGCCCCATGTCGCTGGACTCGCTGCACTAGTTCTCCAGCAGAATCCATCGTTTACCCCGGCGGAGACGACCGCTTACCTTAAGTCGCATGCGCTAGATTTCGGCGCTGCTGGGCCTGACAACGTTTGGGGACATGGCTACGCGCAACTACCGACTCCCGCTGACTGCTTTGGGACGCTGTCGTTCGAACAGACTGTCAACGACGATTGGGACGAAAGTTGCCGTTCCTCGGTAAGCCCATTCGGTCCGGCCCGGTACTACAGCTTCGATTGGCCGGGGAAGGGCGAGCTATCGGTGCTGGCTTCGACCTATGACCTGGCCGATCGTCCGTACCTGGCAATCCGAGCAGGTGACAATGAGCGCCACAGTACTCCGGTCCTCTCAGAATCAGAATCGTTCGCGGTGCCAGGCACTGGCGCGACGAGGTCCAGAGGGATCGATGTGTTGGGCAGCCTCCCCGCAGGCAGGTACACGCTCGAGGTTGCCATGCTCGAGTCGGCGGACACCGGACCTCACAGCTTCAAGTTCGTCGCGAACCCGATCCCTTACGTGCAAGTCCTGGCTCCAACCAGCGTGACAGAGGGGGACGAACTCAAGATTGCCGTCATGACGTATCCAGGAACGAGTAAGTCGAGGACTGTCAACGTCTCGGTGACTGGTCCGCCGCTTGCAAATGGCGCAAGTTACCCAACCCAGGTAACACTCTCGAAGAGAGGACTCGGTTGGATCACACTCCAAACGCAAGATGACCAAGCAAACAGTCCGAACCAGGCTATCACTGTGACAGTCCGGCCAGCCTTGTACTATTACTATCTCCCACACGAAACTCTAGGCCAGGCGACGGTTGAGATCTTGGACAGGAGCATTTCACAACCCCAACAGACGCCGAACTGTGTATCGGACACACTGCTCAGTCAGGTGCGAGGGTACTACGACAACAACAAACTCCGAGCGCCCGGCTTCGGGACTAACTGGAAGCGGGTCCTCATCGCCTTCGGCGACGAGACGGATACCGATCTGACGCCCTTCACAGCCGCGGAGGCAAGACAGCGCGAGCCGCTCTGGGACGGCTGGAGCCCTGTTCGCGAAGCACTCGACTGCCTCGAAGGCAACGTCTCGACCACCGAGGAGAACGACGTCGGCCAATAGGGCCGTACGCAAGAAGCGTTCAAGCTGACCTCCGCGGCTCCTCGACTGGCTCGGGAGTTTGCGGGGGTGGCGCGCCCGAGGGAAGGCCAGCGGATTGAGCCAGAGCGTGTCGACCACTGGCAGGCGCAGTATCTGGAGGTTGGGCGCGCCGCTGCACCTGCGTGGATGTGACCGTCGCGTACGCCGATCTCGAGGTTCACGGACAGGCAGCGGAAGGGGAGCGCAGCCGGTTCACTCGGAGCTGACTTGGGCAGCTGCGTGGACTCTCGATCGCCCGCGTTTTCGATCGTGGTGTGGGCTGTGTTCTCCATAACGAACAACAGGGCAAGTGTCCGCAGCCGGAGCCGTGACGACTCCCACGAACCAAGACCTGAGCCATCGGTCCGACGCAGTCAACCCGCGCTCAGTCACCCGCCACCGCGTCGGCGGTGGAGCGTCTGACTCGGCTCGCTCCTAGTTCCACGAACATCAGTGTGACTGCTGTTGGCAGGTGCGCCGATTTCGCAGAACCGTTAAACCGGGCCTCCTCATGGCCGATGCGTTAGGGTTGCACGACACTACAAGGGGACTGACATGCGTATCCGATTCCGACAGAGGAACGTACAGAGACTTGCGATATTGTCCCTTGTGACGGCGCTTGCGGCGATGGTTGTTCTGTTTGGTGCCTCGGAGCTGTGCGCGTGCGGGCCTACCTCTGCGACATCTGTGGATAGCGACTGGCGGACTGCAGGCCCGCTTACCCTGACGCTGACCGGTCCGGACATTTGTGAAACCACCCCGGCACAAGGTTACAGTGGCCGCAACTTGGTAGATGACGGCAAGGGCGGCTATAAGTACGAATGGGGGCCAACCGTTTGGTATGATGTCAGCGAAGTCGCCGTGACATGGGAAGTGGTCGGCGGTAATCCACCATTCACTCTCCTGATCGATGGCGAATCTGAAGACATCAATGGAACATACCAAGGGTCCAGTGGTACTGCGTTGGTCTCCTGCGCACAGTCTTACACTAGCTCCTTCATCGACCTCCTAACCCAAACCTTCGGTTACAACGAGGAGCCAGAAGTCGACTCAGGCCAATAGACCGTCCAAGCGACCGTGACCGATTGGACCGGGACGACCGCCACCGCATCATTGTCATTCTACGTAATTCTGGAGACAGGGGGAACTGGTACTATTCTCGAAGGCGGTAAGACGTACAGGATTCACGGAGAACTCTTGACGATCCCTTCAGGGATCAACTTCGAGGTTGGGGGCATTGAGTCCGGTCACACGACGTCGTATGATTTGCGTATTCCGGGAGGTCCGGTAGTTATAGCACTAGAGTTTGATACCCATAGGGAAGTCGTTCGCTTCGTCCAGCTATCGGAAGACGATTACGACTCCATTACCTCAGAGGAGACCCTCAGTACCCTGCTTGACCAACTGGTTGCATTTGCTGGCAAGCTTCCGTCTGAGCTACTGGGTGACACACCGTGAAGCTTCTCCTCGTCAACTTGTTCCTTGGTATCGCACTAGGGCTTGGTCTCTATGGGGTCGGACTCTCTCCAACGGCGTTTAAGCTCAGTTACAATAGGGCGTGTTGACATCGGGTCATTCAGTCCAGGATTGCCCGTCACACCCGCGCCCCTTGAGACATTCGTCATACCCGCGTTCCGCCGCGGGTATCTCGCCGAGGCCATCGAGCTGACGGACCTCGCAAGTGGGACACGCTCACTTGCGAGGTCAGCCGTTGCTGAGATTCGAAACACAGGAGATACACTTCGATGCCGTCCGCTTCGCCATGTGCGGCATATGCTTGAGCCACGATGCATATCTTGACTGACTTTGTCAGTAGCCCTCGTGGGAAGTGGATCACGCTGCTGCTTTGGGTTGTGATCAGCGGACTGCTAATCTCGCAGTTGCCGCAGATCAACGATCTGACGCAGAACGATGCCGCGCTGTTTCTGCCCGCCGACGCCGAGTCGACCCGTGCTTACGAGTTTGCCGAGGAACGATTTCCCGCGAGCGGCACACCCACGCTGATCGTCGTGCGAGAGCCGAGCGACCTCAGCGGACCGACCTGGTCAGGTGTGGCGGAGCTTGAGTCGTGGTTGATTGGCGCGGACGGTCCGCAGGGAGTGCGAGAGGTGCTTGCGCCTCGACCGGGTGAGGCACAGGAGTCGGGACTGGTCTCGGGCGACGAAACGACGCTCTACTTGCTCGTTGACATCGGCGGCGAACCGGCGGAGCCAGAGTTCCGCGAAGCGGTCGAGGCGATCCGCGATCGCGCCGCAGCTCTCGACCTGCCCAACGCGGAGGTCGCGGTCGGCGGACCGGGCGGCTTGATCGTCGACTTCATCCAAGTCTTCGACAACATTGACTCGCTGCTGCTACTCGTCACGGTGCTGCTGGTTCTGGCGCTGCTGATCGCGATCTATCGCTCGCCGATTGTCGCACTGATTCCGCTGCTGTCGGTTGGGCTGGTGTTTCAGCTCGCGGGAGCAGTCGGCGGCGCGATCGCCGAGGCGTTTGATCTGCCACTGTCCGGCCAGACCACGGGGATCATGACGGTCGTCTTGTTCGGGACAGGCACCGACTACGTGCTCTTCATCTCGGCGCGGTTCCGCGAGGAGCTCGGGCGCCACGCCGACAAACATGAGGCGATGCGACAGACGATGCGCGGGGTCGGCGGCGCTGTCGCATCGGCCGGCGCGACCATCCTGATCGCCTCCGTCGCGCTCGGCTTCGCCACGCTGCGGTCGTATCAGTCGCTCGGACCCGTCATTGCGATCGCGGTGGCGCTCATGATGCTGGCTGCGCTGACGCTGGTCCCAGCCATCCTGACCATCATCGGCCGACGCGTCTACTGGCCCAAGCAACCGCGTCTAGCTGATGGCACAGAGTCGCCAATTGAACATAATGATTCGTCGGAGGCGACCGAGGATCGTGCCGAAACAACCCAGCCCGATGACTGGCGAGGCAGCATCTACGGACGCATCGGATCGATCGTGGTTGATCATCCAAGGCTCACCTTGGGTGTCACGACGCTGGTGCTCGGCGTGCTGATTTTGGGACTGACCGCCTACCGTCCCAACTACGACCAACTCGAGAGCCTGCCCAACAACACCGAGTCGGTGCGGAGCTTCGAGCTCCTGCGTGGCGGCTTCCCTGCTGGCGAGCTCTCGCCGACCCGCGTCTATGTGTCGCTGCCTCCGGGCGAGCAAGTGTTGGCGCCCGAACCTCTCGAGCAGCTCGATTCGATCACGCTGTCGCTCGCTGACCACCCTGAGGTCGAGAGCGTGGCCGGTCCTAGTCGACCGTTCGGCAGCGATGGCCCGCGCGAGCGCTCGCCTGGGCCATCGGCGAGGTTCATCTCCGCCGACGGCGGCGCCGCCCGACTCGACGTCGTCTTGCGCGAGAATCCGTTCTCCGACGAAGCGCTCGATGTGATCCCAGACTTGCGGGGGCTCGCGCGTGAGGCCGCAATCTCGGCGGGCCTAGGCGCGGATTCGGTGCTGATCGGCGGGGACACGGCCGAAGCAGCCGACACTCGCACTGCCAGCAATCGCGATTCGATCGTCGTCTTGCCGCTGATCCTGCTTGCGATCGGGGTGGTGCTGGCTCTGCTGCTGCGCTCGCTGGTGGCGCCGCTCTATCTGATGGCGACGATCGCCTTCACCTACTTCGCGACGCTTGGCCTCGCGGTACTCGTCTTCCAGGTGGCATTCGATCACGCGGGAATCGGGACCAGTGTGCCGTTCTTCCTCTTCGTCTTCCTCAACGCGCTCAGCGTCGACTACAACATCTACCTGATGTCACGAATCCGCGAGGAAGCGCGCCACGCGCCGTTACCAGTGGCGACCGGTCGCGCGTTGGCCCGCACAGGTCCCGTGATCACCTCGGCCGGACTGATCCTCGCGGGGACGTTCTCGGCGCTGATGACCTTGCCCCTGCAGGACCTCGTGCAGCTCGGATTCGCGGTCGCGGCGGGCGTGCTGATCGACACATTCATCACGCGGACGCTGATCGTGCCTGCGTTGGTCACGCTGTGCGGTCGTTGGAACTGGTGGCCGTCTCGACAGCCAAGCGCGTAGAGCTCGCTCAACGAGGCTCGATCAGCTCCCCGAGCGAGGTGTCCAGCGCATCAGCGAGCTTGAGCGCCGCGCCGATCGTGATGTTCTGCTTGCCTTGCTCGACGGTGCCCAGGTAGGTGCGGTCGAGGCCAGCCGCCGAGGCCAGCCGCTGCTGACTCCAGCCGCGCTCCTTGCGCAGTTCCTGCACTCGACGGCCGAGCGTGCCGAGTTGGGACTCGAGCGTCGGCCGCTCGCCCTTGACGCCGAGCAGGTCCCGCGCGGTGCGCACAGCCTCGGACGGATCGGACGAGACCAGGTCGGCGACGCTGGCCCGCGAAAGGTCGGCACTGGCAATCCCGGAGCCGCCGACGAATACGACGGGATGATGGTCGAGCGCCTTCAGCCGCTCAACTGCCTCCAGAGCGATGGTCAGACGCTCCGGCAGCGACACGGACAGCACCACCAGATCAGACTCTCGCTCGCGGACCAGCTCGACCAGATCTTCGGTCGGTGTGTCCGGCCCCAGATGCACGACGTTCCAGCCGTCGAAGTGGAAGAGGTCCGCGATCATCCGCGTGGCGACGAAATGCATTTCTCCGCTCACCGCGGCCACGACGACCTCGGCAGCGATGTCGTCACGACGGCGCACGGAATCGCGGATGTGCGCCATCTGCTCCAGGGTGACGTTCGTCGCTTGATGCTCCTTGGCGATGTTCAGGTCGCCCTGAAGCCACGCCTCACCGATCACGACCAGTGACGGGCCGAAGATCTCGACATAAATCGCATCGGGCGCGATGCCGCGTTCGAGAGCGTCGACGACCACCCGCTCCGCCTCGCGGTCATCGCCCGACAGCAGCGCCGCCGTGTACCGCTCTCGCAAGAGTTTCGTTGTGTCTGGCCGATTCACGTGTCGAGTGCCTTCCACGGAACATCGCCTCGTTGCTGACTATAGTTGACAACTTGCTGGATATCTCCATACTCTGTGTTGGACATACACCGCATAGGACGTGATATGTCCGTCCGGATAGCGAGTCCGGACGCGCACCGAAGCACGATTGGGAGGACAATATGCTCGGTTCTTTTGTCAGGAGACCAACTTGGAGAGCGGGTCGCCGAACCGGGGCCGCAATTAAGGCGGGAGGTATCGCCATCCTCGGGCTGGTTTTGGCGCTGGCCGTCGCCTGCTCGGGCGATGAGCAGGAGCAGCCCCAGCAGCAGCAATCGCAACCGACCGCGGCCGAGCAGCAGTCTGAGCAAGACGAAGCGCAAGGGCAGCCACGACAAGAACAGGCCGAGCAGCCGGGCACGATCGTCGATATCGCGGTCGCGGATGACCGCTTTGAGACGCTCGTCGCGGCGCTTCAGGCGGCCGAGCTCGTCGAGACGCTCCAGGGCGACGGACCGTTCACCGTCTTCGCACCAACCGACGACGCCTTCGCCGCCCTGCCCGAGGGCACGGTCGAAGCGCTCCTGGAGGACATCCCAGCGCTCACCGACATCCTGCTCTACCACGTCGTCGCTGGCGACGTCCGAGCTGCCGATGTCGTCACGCTGGACGCCGCCGTGACCGTCCAAGGAGAGTCAGTCAGCGTCACCGTCGAGGGCGACAACGTGCGGATCAACGATTCGCTCGTGATCATCGCCGACGTCGTGGCATCAAACGGTGTCATCCACGTGATCGACGCGGTGCTCCTGCCGCCGGAGCCAATGGCCGAATCGATGCAAGACGAACAGGATGAGCAGCCCCAACAAGCTCAGCAGTCCGAACAAGCGGAGCAGCCGGGCACGATCGTTGATATCGCGGTGGCGGATGACCGCTTTGAGACGCTCGTCGCGGCGCTTCAGGCGGCCGAGCTCGTCGAGACGCTCCAGGGCGACGGTCCATTCACCGTCTTCGCACCAACCGATGACGCCTTCGCCGCCCTGCCCGAGGGCACGGTCGAGGCGCTGCTCGAGGACATCCCAGCGCTCACCGACATCCTGCTCTACCACGTCGTCGCTGGCGACGTCCGAGCCGCCGATGTCGTCACGTTGGACGCCGCCGTGACCGTCCAAGGCGAGTCGGTCAGCATCACCGTCGAGGGCGACAACGTGCGGATCAACGATTCGCTCGTGATCGTCGCCGACGTCGTGGCATCAAACGGGGTCAACCACGTGATTGACACCGTGCTGATTCCGCCGGAGCCAGCGGTCGAGGCAATGCAAGACGAGCAATCCGAGCAGCCGGGCACAATCGTCGACATCGCGGTGGCGGATGACCGCTTCGAGACGCTCGTCGCCGCGCTGCAGGCGGCCGAGCTCGTCGAGACGCTCCAAGGTGACGGTCCGTTCACCGTCCTCGCACCAACCGACGACGCCTTCGCCGCCCTGCCCGAGGGCACGGTCGAGGCGCTCCTCGAGGACATCCCCGCCCTGACCGACATCCTGCTCTACCACGTCGTCGCTGGCGACGTCCGAGCCGCCCGTGTCGTCACGTTGGACGCCGCCGTGACCGTCCAGGGAGAGTCGGTCAGTATCACCGTCGAGGGCGACAACGTGCGAATCAATGACTCGCTCGTGATCATCGCCGACGTCGTGGCATCAAACGGGGTCATCCACGTGATCGACGCGGTGCTCCTGCCACCGACGGAGTAGTCCAATGCCGCGCTCGGAGCCAGGCCGATTCCCGAAGCCGGCTCCGAGCACCGCGGCGATAAGAACAACGACCTATCGTCGCAAAGACAGTACAGCCAATATCAGACAAAGATTGCCGCTCGGTTGCAGCGTCCCAAGAGTCGCTTTTCCTTGCCACAACATCGAAGCCTTGCAAGACCTGCGGGTAGTGCGGTAACCTTACGAAATAGAGACCTATTCCTGCCTGACCTCGGTCTCGGCATCCGAGTACGATCATCCCCTCGCGGCAGCATTCACCTACTGGTCATCATCGATGATCGTGCCGTCGGCGTACACGAAGTAGTCGGGAATCGTAATCCCGCTTGTGGCGTACACGTAGATGGTCATTGTCTCGTCGCCCTCAATTGCGTTGTCATCGAAGATGGGGATATCGATATCAAGTGTGGTATCGCCAGTGTTCAACGTGAACTCTTTGTACTCCAGCTTGAAGTCTGGCCCGACTGACGCGGTCCTGCCAAACCCTCCGTAGCGGAACTTGATAGCTTTAGGATTCGCGTGCGAAAGCGTGTTCAGCAGCCTGCTAGTCGTCGTTGAGAATGGTGCCGTTGCCGGTGTCGTCTGCGATGGTGGCGCCGCTTGCCGACGTTAGCTTGATGGCGAAGGTCTCGTTAGGTTCTGGCCACCCGTCGGCCCGTAGCGGTACATACAGTGCTTTACGGGTCTGGCCGGGCGCGATGGTTTGGGTGGTGTCGATGCCCAAGAAGTCTCCCCCGTAGGTCGCCGTTCCCTCTTCGAACTCAATAGTGACTGTCACCGGGACACTGCTCGCATGACTGAGCTGAAGATAAAACTCCATCAGCACATAGTCCTCGTATTCCTGCGCATCAGAGATCGACACCGTAGGCAGGTTCACAGGCTGTGGATCATCGTTATCGGAGACCGTAATCGTCGCAGCGTTGCTCGAGCCTGAGACGGTGTAACCCGTACCAGTGGACAAGGTCGCGGTGACGGAACCATTGGGCTCGTCGGTGTTGTCGTTGGTGGTGCTGACCGTGAATGTGGCGCTGCCTGTGGTTGGGATGATCACAGTGTCGGTGCCTGTGGTTGCTCCGAAGCTGCCGCTCTGCGAGACGGTCAGGTTGACCGTGAGTGCGGTAGCAGGAGCGGGACTCGCCGTGACAGTGAACGTGGCATCGCTGCCCTCGGTGACGCCACTGCCAGCAGCGACGCTAATGGTCGGTGTCACCGCGGGCGGCGGATCGTCGTCGTCCGACACAGCGACCGTCGCAGCGTTGCTCGATCCTGAGACGGTGTAGCCCGTACCAGTGGACAAGGTCGCGGTGACGGAGCCATTGGGCTCGTCGGTGTTGTCGTTCGTGGTGCTGACCGTGTAGGTCGCGCTGCCTGTGGTTGGAATCGTCACGGTGTCGGCGCCGATGGTCGCTCCGAAGTTGCCGCTCTGCGAGACGGTCAGGTTGACCGTGAGTGCGGTGGCAGGAGCAGGACTCGCCGTGACAGTGAACGTGGCATCGGTGCCCTCAGTGACTCCACTGCCAGCAGCGATGCTAATGGTCGGCGTCGCCGGCGGCGGATCGTCGTCGTCCGACACCGCCACCGTCGCTGCGTTGTTCGATCCCAAGACGGTGTAGCCGGTACCAGTGGACAAGGTCGCTGTGACCGAGCCATGAGGCTCGTCGGTGTTGTCGTTCGTCGTACTTATCGTGAATGTGGCGCTGCCTGTGGTTGGAATCGTCACGGTGTCCGCACCGATGGTCGCTCCGAAGTTGCCGCTTTGCGAGACGGTCAGGTTGACGGTGAGCGCGGTGGTGGGAGCTGGATTTGCGGTGACCGTGAAGCTGGCATCGCCACCTTCGGTGATGTCGCTGCCCGCGGTGATGGTGATCACCGGCTCGGTCGGCGGCTCCGTGTCGCATTGGGATTGTTCTATGGCCGCGAGGGTGCGAGCGATGCGATCCCAGCGGGTGTTCTTGAGCCAGTTGGACACAGCCTGCGCCTGCTGAACAGTCATCGGTGTTTCGCCGGTATCCACGCCCAGTGTGGCCAGAACGCGGTTGAAGCGTTTGATGCCCGCGGCCGCCCTGATGGGATCGAGGGCATCACGCCAGCCGGTGATCTCGGCGATGGTGACGGCGTCGTTGGGGAGCGTCGGCGCACAAGTATCATTGTCGGCGATTGCGACAGTCGCTGTACTGGACGATGACGACAAAGTGTAGCTTGACCCATTGTTGATAGACACCGTAACGGACCCATCGGGCTCGTCGTCGCTGTCGTCAGTGGTTGTCACGGTAAAGATCTTGCTCCCTGATGTTGGGATGGTGACGGTACGGGAGCCGGTTGTGACGTAATCACCGCTTTGCGACACGGCGACTGTGATATCCAGGTCTGTCGCGGGCGTTGGAGACGCGGTCAACGTGAATGATGCGGCAGTACCTTCGGTGACACCAGAACCGGCCGTGATGCTGATCTCTGGCAGAGTTGCTGCATCATTGTCCGATACGGCGACGGTTGCAGCTCCGGCGTTGCTTGCCACTGTATAGCCAGTGGCACTACCGATTGTAGCCGTGACGGACCCATCGGGCTCATCGTCGCTATCGTCTGTGGTTGTCACGGTAAAGGTCTTGCTGCCTGAAGATGGGATGGTGACGGTACGGGAACCGGTTGTGACGTAATCGCCGCTTTGTGACACGGCGACTGTGATGTCCAGGTCTGCCGCGGGCGCTGGAGACGCGGTCAGCGTGAATGATGCGGCGGTACCTTCGGTGACACCCGAACCGGCCGTGATGCTGATCTCTGGCAGAGTTGCTGCATCATTGTCCGATACGGCGACGGTTGCAGCTCCGGCGTTGCTTGCCACTGTATAGCCAGTGGCACTACCGATTGTAGCGGTGACGGACCCATCGGGCTCATCGTCGCTGTCGTCTGTGGTTGTCACGGTAAAGGTCTTGCTGCCTGAAGATGGGATGGTGACGGTACGGGAACCGGTTGTGACGTAATCGCCGCTTTGTGACACGGCGATTGTGATATCCAGGTCTGCCGCGGGCGCGGGAGACGCGGTCAGTGTGAATGTCGCGGCAGTTCCTTCTGTGACACCAGAACCGGCCGTGATGCTGATCTCTGGCAGAGTTGCTGCATCACCGTCCGACACGGCGACGGTCGCAGCTCCGGCGCTGCTCGACACCGTGTATCCGGTACCACTACTGATCGTTGCGGTGACTGAGCCGTCCGGCTCGTCCGTTGTATCGTTTGTCGTGGCGACAGTGAAGGCGGCGCTTCCGGTAGTCGTGATTGTGACGGTGCGGGATCCGGTTGTGACGTAGTCGCCGCTTTGCGAGACTCCGACCGTTACATCGAGATCGGCTGACGGTGCCGGCGTTGCGGTAACGGTGAACGTGGCATCGGTACCCTCGGTCACGCCGGCACCAGCAGCGATGCTGATTTCAGGCTCGGTCGGCGGCGGGGGAGCGATTGCAGCCTCGATGCACTCCAGGGCTTCCCGGATGGGTCTCCAGCCGAACCATACCTGCTCACCCGCGAGCGCCTCGGCGGCGGAGAACGGTGTGAGCTGGGAGTCCCGGACGTCGCGGAACGTGATCAGCACACGCTTCCAGTTACGGCCGTAGCTTGGCGCACGGTCTTCGTTCGCATCATAGTATCGACGCACGGTCGTCAGCAGGCTGTCCGAAACACATGAATCAACAATCGACTGCGGCGGGAGCTGTACACCGTCGTCGTCCGACACCGCCACCGTTGCTGAGCCTGCGCTGGTTGATACCGTGTAGTTCTGACTGGTGCTGAGGGTGACTGCTACCGAGCCGTCGGCTTCACTGGTATCGTCGTTCGTTGTCGTGATCGTGATTGCGCTCGAGCCGCCGCTGTATATGTTGACGCTGCCTGTGGTCACGCTGACACCGAAGTCGCCGCTTTGGCTGACCGTGTAGTTGACGGTGAGCTGCGCGCTCGGCGGCGGAGTCGCGGTGATCGTGAACTTGGCGCCACCGCCCTCTACGATGTCCGCGCCGGCGGCGATGCTGATCTCGGGCAGGCTTGACGTGTCGTCATCGGAGACGACGACGGTTGCGGCGCTGGCGGATGACGAGATTGTGTAGCCGGTACCGGTGCTAACTGTCGCCGTGACGGAGCCGTCGGGTTCGTCATTCGCGTCGTCCGTCGTGGTGACGGTTAGCGTTTGGCTACCGGTGCTTGGGATGGTGACTGTCTGCGAGCCGGTTGAAGCGTAGTCGCCGCTTTGCGACACTTCGACTGTGACATCGAGGTCCGCCGAAGGTGTCGGTGCTGCTGTGATAGTGAACGTGGCGTCGCCGCCCTCAGTGATTGCTGTACTAGCGACAATACTGATCTCTGGCTCTGATTCCTGTAATACTTGCGCTGGCAAGCCACTGATTTCCAGTTGGAAGGGTCCAGTGCGACCGCCATGGAAGGTTGTCGCTTCGATTGTGTACCAGCCGGGTTTGAGCGTCCTCTTGATGCGAGAGTCGTAGTTACCGCCGCCGACATCGTCGTTGTGATACACGGAGTTCCCGGTGAGCGTGCTCTTGCCTTGACGCAGGTAGAGGTAGGTGTCGTGCGAGGATGTCAGGTCGATTGTGACCTCACTCTGTTGTGTGACTTCAAAGGTGTAGAATTGCGCCAGGTCACGACCTGGGGCGAATGACTTACAGCTGTTCGTCCACTCGCCTTGGTTTACACCATCGCTGGTCAACTTCGTGGTGCACGGCGACAGGCTTTCGTCAGCCTCGATGGCCACGGTCGCAGCACGGTTGGTTGTAGAGATCGTGTAGCCCGTCCCGGAACCAATTGTAGCCGTGACAGATCCATCATCCTCCACGGTGCTATCGTCCGCTGCGGGTACTGTTAAGGTGGCGGAACCGGAGGATGTGATCGTGACTGTTTGTGAACCGGTCGTTACGAAATCGCCGATTTGCGTGACTTCCACCGTTACATCGAGGTTTGTCACGGGCTTCGGCGATGCTGTGAGGGTGAATATCGCGTCGGTGCCCTCGGTGATGTCACCGTTCGATACAATGCTGATCTCTGGCGTTAACACCAGTGGCTGACTGAACACCCAGGGGCGAGCTTGTTTGATGGCGAGCTTGTTTTGTGCGGTGATCTTGAACTCGATCTCCATTGCAAAGTCTTCACCAACGCCGGGGTTGTACAGCGTCTTGAAGTGGTCGTGGATTGCTTTGAGACCGTTGCGAAGGTGGATCATCTGAGCGTCGGTCATGAACAACTTGTCCGCGGGGGCCAGATTGGAGCGGGCCAACACGGTGGCCGCGCCGGTTGAGTCCAACAGTAGCTCCTCGGGCAGCGAGTTCGCATTGGGATTCGTTACCAGGTCCTCGCCGAGTTGGGTGTTCACATAGTAGTAGCCATCGAGCCCGGTGATCGGGTCGTAGCTCACCGCGACGCCGTTCACCTTCTCATCGGAGTAGTTGGGATGCACCAGCACACCCATCGCCACCGTCGTGTGGTCGACTCGATGAAAGTCACGTTCCTGGAAGGCGCGGCGATTCCATAGGCTTGCCCAGACTGCTTTGATTGACTTATCGATGCCATCTGCGACTGTTTCGTCGGGATCCTGGGTCTTGGAATCGTACAAGCCTGCGCCGTTGAAGTCGGACAGATCCTCGTTGTTGGTGCTCGAACGGTAGCGGAGCGATGTGCCCGTAGGGAATGAGCTGTGCATCGTGGTCAGCGCGGTAATGATCCAGGCCGGGGAGGTCGCATTCTTGATCGCTTTGCGCAGGTCGTCCAGCATCTCTTCTTGGATATCATCGTCGGTTTGGAACTTCGAGTGCACTAGCATCTGCGTGACGGCTGAAGCTAGCGTTGTTCCAATTGGTAGTGTAATCTTTTCATCGGCCGGTGCTTTCTTCTTGCCTAGGATTGTTTCTTCACTGACTGTGGCTTGCTTCATGAACTCGTCGTAGAAGAAGAATGGGACGGCGTAGCCGTCCGGCGCGACGCCAGCGGCCAATGAAGTGAGCCCGCTGAGCTCGGCGACGTTTGCTGCTTTCACTCCGAACGCGGTCCAGTCGGCGAAACTCACACTGGAGAGCGGGGTGATGGTTGTCTTTGTTAAGTCGCGCTGCAGCGTCTGTGTCTGCTGCGGACGCGACGCAGCATGGTGCGTGTCTACCTCCGTCTTGGTCGCGGCCCGTAACGTGTAACCGTTTGCGGTCGCGCGGTAATACACGTAACTGCCCACGAGGTCGGTCACCGTCTCGTCGGTGAGCGCGTCGCGGATGAACGCATTTGGCGTACCGTTCTGGATCGCCCGCAAATTCACATGCGACAACGGCGTCTGCGGCACCGTTGTGATCACCCCGGCCGCTCGCGGCAGATCATTCGGCAACACACTTAGGATTGCAACATCACGAGGTCCCGGCGACTCCCCCGGCTTGAACACCCCTAGCAAGCCGTACCCCTCTGCTTCGTTGTACGGTACATACTCAACGTCGGGTAGAATATCGCTCGTCAACAAGATATTGACCCTGGATGCGTCAAACTGTGACTTCTGGAGCTCGTATTTGGTTTCGGCAACGGTGGTAGCGAAGGGGTAGTAGGCCAGATTGTCGTTGAGAAATGGCATTGCTGCGGCCAGTGTCTCATGCACCATTGATACCTCGCGAAAATCGAAGCCTTTCCGACTGAACTGCCAGCGATAGACTCCCAATGAACCGTCCGGCGCAACAACATTGGGGTGGTAGACAAGAACGCCCGCGGCGTATCCCTGCCAACAGCAATATATGAATTCTATCGAGGTTGCTTGGCGAAACCAAGGCTCCTCCCAATGCAGTTCATCGCTGTCAGTGTCCTGGAACCAGAGTTGCGGACTACTTGAGTTGATGTCGAGAATCGTGAATTTGACGTACTCCAGGCCGTTGAGGGCGACATCGAGGAAGGTCGAGTGGCCCTGATATGACAGATTCTCAAACGCCGCGCGGTCTTTGATCCCAATAGACCCGTCTTCTGCGGCGACGGAAAAGGCATCGTTCATCGGGTTGCGGTAGCCGAAATTGTCGAGTTCGGTGATGTCGTCGACACAGTCGCCGTCTATGTCAGCCGGGTTGGCGACGAGGTACTTTTCTACCCGATACTTGTCGGCGCCGAGCGAACCCAGACTCTCCGAGAGCGTGGTGGTCCCCGATTCGCCCCGCGTGACGGATACCGGGACGTTCACTAAGGTGCCCGACCCTCGGTCGTGCTTGACATACAAGACGAAGTAATCGTCTTCGGTCGAAGAGACCGTGATCGGCACCGACGTGACCGCTATCACGGTTGGTGTTGGTGCAACCCAGCCAGCTTGGCACGGCCCAGGCGTCTGTGCTCCGGCGCCAGCGGGCGCCAGCAAGTCTGCGACACCTAGGAACAACGTCAGGCAGAGCAACACCAGCAGGAAGTCGCGCGGGACTTTGTGGGTGACCGCGGCGGCAGGTGTCCCGCCGGAAGCAGGAACAGGTCGGGAGGCCGGGGGGCTTAGTCGCTTCGGAGATTCATCGTTCCGTGGGGGGGGGGGGGGGGGGGGGGGGGTAAGGCGTGTCGAAGCGATCGGCAACCGACGGCCTGCAGCGGCAACGGCGGCTAGGACCGTGCTCAGCCCGCTCGTCGGACGTCGTCCATCGGTCACCCGAGACATCGCATTGTCCCCAAACCTGAAGGCGACCTGCGCAACCGACCGCCAAGTATCGTGAGTTCATTGAACCGCAGGGTAAGCGCTCCAAATCACGGAATCAAGGCAGGACCGGTTCGAACATTTGGAGCTCGCCGTCGGGCATCAGAGCTGCTCGTCCGTCGCAGGGCTTGGCAATCGCCAGTTGAGGAGTCGGGAGTGGCTCAACTGCCAAAGGGCCCTCACCCTAGCCCTCTCCCTGGGGGAGAGGGGATCGGAATGGGAGGGTCCCCGATCGAGTCGGGGACTGGGGGTGGGTTCGAGAGCCCCCATCGCAGCTCGAATCCATAGTTAGGAGGATCAAGACAAGTAATGCGGGTGCCCTCTGGCTAGTCAGCTTGTTGAGTCAACTTCGGGCCGATCTGACGTTTGATGCAAGGAGGTCACTGGAGGCCTCTTCGTCATCAACTTCGACTTCGGCTCTCTACTTGTTGCGTACGTAGGGACCGGTCGCCTCGAGGATTGCGTCGGCGAGGAAGTTGAGTGCGACTAACATTAGTGCCAAGGCCGCGATTGGCGTCAGTATGAACCACCAGGCGCCGAGTGTGAGGAACGGCCTGGCCGCGTTGAGAATCAATCCTATTGTTGCGGTCGGACGCGATGCACCTAAGCCGAGGTAGCTCAGCGATGCCTCGGCGATGACGGCGAACGCCATGTAGAGCGCTGCTTGGATCATCAGTGGTGGCAAAGTGTTGATCGAGATGTATCCCATGATGATTCGGACGGGTCCGGCGCCTAGGGTCCGGGCTGCCATGACATAATCGCGCTCCTTTTCCTGCAGCATCTGTCCACGTGCGAGTCGGGCGAATACGGGTACGGCTCCGATCCCGAGGGTGATCGCTACCTCTCGTGTGCCCGTTCCCAGCACAGCCAACACTACGAGCGCCGTGAGAATCCCGGGGAATGCCAGCATTGTGTCGATCAGCCGCATTGCTACTGCGTCGGTCCAGTTGCCGAAGTAGCCTGCCATGTAACCGATGCTGACGCCGATAGGCATCCCGATCGCGATCGATCCGAAGCCCACGAATAGAGAGACGCGGATACCAAAGATGATGCGACTGAGCAGTTCGCGGCTGATTTCGTCGGTGCCGAACGGGTGAGTCCAGGAAGGGGACAACAGCTTGGCACCGCGGAGCTGCTCGTCATAACCATATGGAGCAATCTGCGCGGCCAACAGGGCGCAGATCAAGAACACGCCAAGGACCACCAGCGCGATCTGGCCTCGCCGCTCTCGGGCCACTCGGTATGCGACGTCAAACCACTGCGATTGCTGGCGCAATTCGAGGACGCGAGCCCATAGGCGACGTCGGCGAGCGTATTGACGACCACAAAGACCGTGACCAACACCACGAGCATGCCTTGGATGAGCTGATATCCGTGCCGACAACGCCGCCAATGAGCAGGGAGCCAAATCCTGGGCGAGCGAACACCACTTCGACGATCACCGCGCCCGAGATCAGGAATCCAATCTGGAGTGCGGCGACGGTGATCACTGGGATCAGTGCGTTACGCATCGCGTGTCGCATCACTACGGATCGCTCTCGTAGTCCTTTCGCGCGAGCCGTCCGTACGTAGTCTTGATTCAACGTTTCCATGATCGAGGCGGGGACGAAGCGGGCGAGCACCGCCGCAGTTCCGGCCCCCACAGCGATCATTGTGCAGCAGACCAATGGCATCACTGGTCTGCGCGAGGAGGTCAAGACCTTGTCCTGGGCACGATTGTTTGGGTCTGGATCGCGAGCTGGGTCGGTGCTTCGCACCCCCTACCGCAACCACCCCGAAGCGGTCCCGGTCGAGCCCTTCCAGGACGATAGGCATGTCATTGGGAAGGCGATGCCACTTGTAGGCGATTGGCCCGTGTAGCGCGCGGGGTTCGAGCGACACTGGCATTCGGTTGAGAGGCTGGAGGCGGACGTGCGGATGCTAGAGCTACTACTGATTGAGGAGAACCGCCTCATCCCACCGCCCGGCGAACTGACCTGGTGCTGGGACCAAAGCCGGGAGGAAGCACTTCGACGGACTCAGCACTCGAGCCGACGCGGTCAAATCTGCGGCGGGCGCGAGGGCGGTTCAAGCTCCTGTGCATGGCTAGCATCGGTTACTTGCGTACCTGAGCGATCGTGAACCAGGATTTCGGGTACGATTGGACTTCCTAAGCGCTATCGAGCTGCCCCGCAATCTGAAGGCAGTGTGCTCTCGATTCCGCAAGCCAAGCTGTTTAGCCAATCGCCGAAGAATCTTGATTAGTCGAGGATCACAATGCCATCTCAGAATGAACTGACGAGCAGCATGCATAACTCGCAACTGCCTCAACTGGTTAACTCGGGGAAAGCTCACAGTCCTGCGGTGTACGAAGGGCGGGACAAGATGGTGTCTTCACTGAGGCATTCAAGTATCGCAGGGATGCTCGTCAGTTCAATGTTGATTGCGGGCTCGCCAGAGTTAAGATGACACAGTGTTCTGCGCGCGCGAACCTTACCAACTCTGCACTACCTGCCCCAATCGGTCGCTAAACATTTGCGTTGCCCCCTTTCAGAACACACTTCAAGTACTCCATCCGCATTCCTAGGTTCTATTCACTCTAGCTCGGTCATGTGTCAGAGCCAGAAAACTGTTTGGCAGCCAGGCCACTGAGAACAAACACTTAACTGATGCGCAATGGACTCTGATCGCGCCGATCATGCCGACCCCGAGCGGGGTCAGTAATCTCTACCACAATCTCCTCTATGTCCACTTCGACCAAGTCCTCCTCGCCTGCATCCCCCTACTCATCACACACCACGCCCCGATCGCCGAACAGCGAGTCGTCGGCCCGTTGCGCATGTCCCGGTGGGTCGGTGGTGATGTGACTGATCAGGTGAGGTCGTGGATTTGTTGGCCTCGATCGTAGTGGGCTGCCGGCAGCGCGCGACCCGGCCCGATCAGACGCAGCGCCCGCGCCAGCCATTCGCGAGTATCAGCCGGCGTGATCATCTCCGAGACGATGCCAAGATCAGCCGCCTCCCACGGATCATCCGCAGGCGGCGATTCTGGGTCCCGCGCCAGGTATCCCGGACTCTCGGTCACGCCGATCCGGCCCGACGGCCAGCACCAGAGCATGTCGAACCCAGTGCCAAGACCACCAAGTACAAAGTCGCCGAGCAGATAACCCCAACCGGTGATGATCGTGATCTTGGCAGCATGCGAGCCGCGCAAAGACTCCACCGCTTTCGCCGCGGCGTGCATGAACTCGGGTGTCGCCGCGTCGGCCGGGTCGTAGCCCAACGTGTTCTGCGTCGAAATGAACGGAATCTGGAAGTCAGCGCTCCACGCTGCTGCTTTCGCGATCCGCTTCACGTCAGCCGTCGTCAGCGCCGCGCGTGACTCTCCTCCGGTCAGTGCAAACACGACCGGGAAGCCCTCGATCCGCCCGAGCCCAACCACACATGCGGCGTCAAGACCACTCAGCAGCAAGGAGCCTTCACCATCGAAGATCGACTCGAACTGTTCCTCCAGGGTCGCGTCCATGTATTCGTCAAGCAGAATGTTTGACGGTCCGGCGGGATTGTGTGTCAGCGTCTCGAGCGGAGTGTCCAGCTCCTCGGGCAGCGTGCCCAGGAACCGCTGAGCAGCGGCGATGGCTTCGGCGTCGCCTTCCATGACCACGTCGGCGATCGAGCCCGGCGCTCCATCTGACGCGCCAAACCGCGCATGAACGGTGGCGACCAGCAAGTCCGAGCGCACCGCCAGGGATCCGTTCTGACCGACGCAGAGACCGCAGGCAACCGTCACAAACGGCGCTTCTCGCTCGGCCACATCGCGGGCAGGCGCTTGATCGGCGACCCGGCCGAGCAGGTACCCGCGATGCATGTCGAACTCGGGAGGTTCTTCTGCTGTCCCGTCGGCGAGGTAGATCAACGGCAGACGACGATAAATCGCGCTGGAGATCATCCGATTGCGCTTGTTCTTGCCGACCTGCGCATCGGTACGAGCCAAGGCAACTGGATCTTCGGCCAGTACGACGACACGTCGCCCACCAACTTCGGCGTAGCCGGTGATCACGCCATCGGCGGGAGTGTCCGCTGCGGCATCGCGGTGCTGACTCTTGGCAAACGCGCCGATCTCCAGGAACGAGTCGTCGTCAACCAACGCCGAAATTCGCTCGCGCGGCGTCAACTGACCGGGTTTCAGGTTGCGATCGCGGTCGAAGGCATCGATCAGAGCACGTTCCTGCTCCACGCGCTCGATTCGCTCGGCCATCGACAAGTTCTTTTCGGGACTGACGTGTCGCTCTCGTCGAGTGGTCATCTGGGTTCTCCACGTCCTCGCGCACTTGGCTTACGGCGCAACGCTTCGAATGCCTGGATCACACGCGGGCGCGTCTCGACCGGATCGATGATGTTGTCGATCGTCGCCATCTGCGCCCCGCGCCAGGGGTTCATATTGCGACGGAACGGCTCGGCGAGTTCATCGAGCATCCGTCGATGATCGTCCGGTTCGGCCGCGGCCAGCGCCTTGCGATGAATCACCGCCGCGCCGCCCTCTGGACCCAGGTAGGCAATCTGCGTTGTTGGCCAGGAGAACGTAATCGCCTCCGGATCGCTGCAACCCATGATGAAATAGCCCATTCCGATGCCCTTGCCCAGCGTGACGCAGACAGTCGGCACTTCAGACTCCATCTTCTCTGAGATGTAGACCGTAGTCTCGGTCAGCAGACCCTTGTGCTCTTCCTCCTGGGTCGTCATGATTCCCGGCGTATCGCAGAACGTCAGCAGCGGCAGCGAGAACGTGCGCGCTGTCTTGACCATGCGCCGAGCCTTGATCAGCGCGTTCATATCGATCGCGCCGCCACGGACCTTCGGCTGATTGGCCATGATCGCAACCGTGTGACCATCAAGCCGCGCGAAACCTGTGACCAGGTTCATGCCGAACTCCGGCTGCCACTCAAAGAAGCTGTCCCGGTCGACGACCCGCTCAATGATGTTGCGCACCTCGTACGGTCGGTTCGGATACTTCGGCACGAGCGAGCGCAGCTCTTCGTCACAGCGATGCCTTGGATCACCGCTCATAATTCTCGGCGCAGATTCAAAGGCATGGCCCGGCAGATAGGAGAAACACTTGCGCAGCGTCTCCATCGCTTCTGCCTCATCCTCAGCCCGTCGGCAGATCTGTCCCGTGAGTTTCGTGTGGACGTCAACGCCGCCCATCTCGTAGAGATCGGGACGCTTGCCCGTCGCAAACTCGATGATGAACGGACTGACGAATGTCGCCGTGGCACGTGGCGTCATCACCGAGAAGTCGGCCACCGACGCCGCCCAGGGAGCAAACGAGTTGCCCAGGATCGCGGTAAACACCCCGCCGCGACGAGGCACGCTGGATCGCGAACCCACGTTTTGACCGCCAACGGCAGAGAAACCCGAGGACATGATGTGGTCCTCGATCTGACCGCCGGCGCCCTGAAACAGGTAGAACATCGGCAACGCCGCCTTGTCGACAATGTGCCCAACCGCGCGCATGTTGACGCGCGAACGCAGGTTGTACGCGCTCGCACCGCCTGAGTTGTCGTGTGCCTTGTAGAGCACCGGACGACCGTGGATCTCGCCGAAGCCCAGGCGTAACGGCGTCGGTCCCAGACCGTAGCTAAACGCCCACTCACTGCCCGGATCGAGCAGCAGCTTGATTCGTTCGTTGGCGGTCAGCAGTCCGCGATCATGCGCCCGTTCCTCGGCGGCGGGATTGGGTGCGAAGAACTGCGCACGCCGCCGCCGAAGCTCGGCGAGGTGCTCCAGGTCTGCCTCGGAAACCGTCCTCGGGGTGCTAGCTGTTGACACTGGTGCTCCCATCGATCGCATTCTTGAGCACCTGCTCGTACGCGACTTCGCCTTCGCTCATCGGAAGCTCCTTCAAACAGCTCACCTTGCAGCGATGCTAGCGCTAGCGAACACTGGAAGTGTTCAAGTCGTTGCTGGGCGGAACATCCGACTAATGCCGAGGGTTTCCAGTTCCCGCTCGGGCTGGCAGACGCCGAGTAGAACGGGTGCCCGCCGTGAAGGAGGCCTTTGATTTATTTGCTCCCCCTCGCAGGGGGAGCTGTCGCGGAGCGACTGAGGGGGGTCCTGCTGGCGCAGGTACCAGATAGGGCATGACGGAGCAGGACCCCCTCCGCCTTCGGCACCTCCCCCTGCAGGAGGAGGAAACAGATTATGCAAAGGTCTCCGTGAAGCGGGAACTGGCGCAAGGACCCTACCGAGACCCAAGCACAATCCCACGCACCGACGTCACAACACTGAACAGGCTCGTCCCTGCCGAACGTCAGATTCGCCGCGTGCTCATCCGTCGCGAAGACGCCCAGAAACGTGCCGCCGGCCGCCATGCTCACAGGCGAGCAGATTGTTGTGAGCCTTGTTTCATCGCCGAGCAGCAGGCTGGGGATACTGTTGTCGTCCTCGATTCGGATCGGCAATTCCCGATCTAGGGCGTGTTCACATCAGCCAACTGCTTCGTCAGGATTCCGTCATTGCCGCGCTTGTCGCGGCAATCTCGCCGCGTTGTGCACAGACACTAGCGATGAGAATGCAGCGAAATACCCGCGGCGGAGCGCGGGTATGACGGGAAGTCCTGGACTGAATGGCATCATGTGAACACGCCCTAGTCCTCGGTTTCAGGGATGGTGGCTTCGGCCTCGGGCCTGGCGGGCAACCGATCAGTGGCATTCCAGATTCGATTCATGATTTGCCGACCCTCGCCTGCTGGATCGACGATCTCCGGGCGATAGAGCCACGGCAATTGTGCCGAGTGCGCGCGGATCACGACCGGACGGACTCTGTATCCCAGTAGCCGATCCTTTGTGAACCCCAGCTCCATTAGCATCCCTTGCGTTGTCTGGATTGACCAGTTTTGGTCGAAGACGAAGTTGCCGAACGAGTAGGCCACGAGCTGGTCGCTGAAGTGCTCGATCGCCTGGACCCAATGTGGATGGTTGCCGAACAGGAACGTCGCACCCGACTCCATCGCGATCTCTGCGAAGTCACGCTGATAGAGGACCGGATCGGCGACGTACTCAACGCCCCAGTTGACTCCGACCAGCACGTGATCGGCCTGCGTGCGCGCGGCGCTGATATCGCTGCGAACGTACTCCGCCGCGAGCGGCGCCATGCCGGATTTGTCCTCCTCGGCGTGGTACCAGGGCGCGATGATGTCGTAGCCAAGAAAGGCGAACGTCACATTGCCCTCTTCCGTTCGTACGTTGACGAGTGCTGGCTCGCGCGCGGCCTGTAGGTTTTCTCCGGCTCCTGCAGTGACGATGCCTAGTGCATGAAGTCGGTCGAGCGTTTCGTTCAACGCAGCCCTGCCCGAACAACCGCCCCAGCAGTCCCTCATGTGATTGCCGATCGTCAGAACGACATCGATCCCGGCATTGGCGATCGCGGGGACCGCCCGATGACTACCAGTGAAGATCACGGTCTCCACGCACGGTGTCAGGTCCTCTGTCTGAATCAGTGGATGCTCCAGCGGCGCGACCGCGATATCGGCATCAACGAGCACATCGCGGACACCGTCGAACATCGCCTCGTAATCGTCGAGAATTGCCATCACGTGATTCGCGCAGCGCACCGGGATCAGCTCGCCGGTCATGGCCATGCCGACGGGATCGAACCGATCGGCCACTAGGATTTGCCGCTCTACGAGGTGCTGGACAGCCTCCTCGGTCGTCCGCGCTCGGACCCAGCGCACTTGACGCAGCGGCGATTGGCGCGCTGGATCCTGGTACGGATCGTGTCCGTCGACTGTGAGTGCCAGCACGCCTACCACGAGCTGTTCCGGCTCAATCAGCGCGAATGCGCCGGGCGTGCTCGTCACCTGCTGGATTAGTTCGTCTTCCGGCACAAACTCTGCCGACAACTCAGTGACTGCGATGCCGAGTGCCTCGCTGATCGCACGGGCCTGTGAGATTGGCAAGATCACGGTGATTGGCAGCTCGCCGCCGCCCAGCTCCGACCAATCCGCCACCTCGCCGCGAAGCACCCGCCGCACCTCGCCGTAGCTCAGATCCAGCACATCGCGGCGCTGATCGGTGATCGCCGCCCAGCGACGGATGACGATCATGCGGGCGCAAGGCATCGGCTCGACCGAGATTAGACGCACGTCAGTGGATTCGTCATCAACGCAGTCGAGGGGACTAGGGGAGGTGATCAGAGAATCGGCGTCTGGCGTGGTGGTCTCCGCCAGATCTGCGCCTAACCCGGATGACTGGCCCGCGAACACTAGGACGAGCAACGCAACGGAGATGACGAGCAGTCGCCGAAACATGGTCATATCGGACCGACTAGACAAGAGAACTCGGCAACGGCAGCGACGCTGCCAGCTCAGACACACATGCATTCGACCGCCTCAGACCACCCTGCCCGACAGGCTAACGGGGCATCGACTGCACTAGACGGTGTCCGCAGGGTGCATCGTCCTAGTGGACCATCCTTCAACTCTGGTGAGGTCTCGATGAGGGTGACCAGGCCCTAGCCTGACGGTCGTCGGTGGACTTGGCGACAAGGAATCCAGAGAAGGATGGTTGGTCATAACGGAGCCGGTCAAACATGACCACGGGAACAGCAAGATACCCGCGGCGGAGCGCGGGTATGACGGACATCTCAGTGGGTATGACGGGAACTCCTCGACTGAATGGCCCCGTGTTAACACGCCCTGGCCTACGAGGCGGTTTCCTTGCGACACTTAGGCATTTTCGACTTAGTCTGCCGCGATGTTGTTGATGGTTTGTTTGGGTTCTTGCTTACCGACTCGCCAACCTGCGGCTCGGACCCGTTCCTTCCAAAACGATGCGTATCGGCCTTCCTGTTCGAGCAACGTTGAATGCTTGCCGCGTTCGACGATTCGACCCTGGTCTAGCACGAGGTCTTGCTCGGCGGCCTGGACTGCTTGCAGCCGGTAGGCAACGACGACCAGGGTATTGTTTTGGGTCAATGCTTGTAGTGCCTGCTGGACGGCGCGCTCGTTGATTGGGTCGAGCGCCGCTGTCGCTTCGTCGAGCAGCACGATTGGTGCGTCCTTGAGGAATGCGCGGGCGATGGACACCGGCTGGCGCTCGCCGCCGGCGATCGATACGGTGCCGGAGTCGGCGTCCCCGAACCTTGCGATGAGGCGCAGGATGGTCGTCATGCCCGCTCCTGAGGGACCGACGATCGCGGTCATGGTGCGTTCCTGGGCCTGGGCAGTGAAGCTGATCTGGTCGAGGACGGTGTGGTTCTCGTAGGCGAAGCCGCGCAATACGGCCTGGGTCTGCGCGAACTCGACGATCCGGTTTGCGGCATCGGCATTGGCGTCGTCAGCGCGGTGGTCTGTGTTCTGAACCAGGCCAGCAGACCACTGGTAGACAAACCAAGCCAGTGGCGCGGTGATGGCGGCGGCCCAGGCGAGCCGCCAGTCGAAGGCGAACATCACGATGATCACGGTGATCGGGGTCACGAACGCATTGACGACCTGTCGCAATAGGTGGGCGGGCACTCCCATCGCGTCAATCACGCCCTGGCTGGTCAGGCGGGCCAGGCTGCTGACACGGGTGGCATCGAACCAGATCCAGGCGGTGTCGAAGTCGCCGTCAGATGTCGCTCGCAGGAGGGGGACGAGTAGGGCGAAACCGACTCCCATGAGGATCGACTCGAGCGCAAGCGGTGCGCGATCACCAACAGGGTGCGCCCAACGATCAATTCGGAAAGCGCGTCCTGGATCGACGCTTCCGCTTCTGGATCGGCGAACGCTGTCGCCTCATCGAGCACGAGGATTGGAGTGTCGGCGAGTACGGCTCGGGCGATCGATACTCTCTTTGCTTCCCAGCCTGAGAGCAGGGCATCCTCGCCGGCGACGGAGTCGTAGCCGCGAGGCAGCTCGAGGATTCGCTGGTGAATCTGTGCGGTACGAGCAGCTTGTGCGATGTCTTCATTTGAAGCGTCGGGACGGGCGGGCGCGATGTTGTCGTGGATCGACATGTGTAGCAACTGCACGTCCTGAAACACCAGACCGACTTTGCGATAGAGCTCATCGCTGGCGACATCTTGGAGGGGCACACCGCCGACCGTGATCTGTCCCTCGGTCGGATCCCAGAAGCGGGGAAGGAGTCGGGCCAGCGTGCTCTTGCCCGATCCTGAGGCGCCGACCAGGGCGGTGACGGTATTCGGTTCGAGCGTGAGATTGACTTCGCGAATGGCCTCATTCTTACCGTCGTGGGAGAAGCTGACATGTTCGAAGGAGACTCTGTTGCCTACCGGCGTTCGGGGACGCTCACTCTCTGGAAGCGATGGCTTGTCGAGTACGGCAGCGACGCGGTCGGCAGCTCGCTGTGCCAACATCAGATCATTCTGAGCGAACGACAATGTGAGAAAGGCCGCCGCCAGGCTCGGCCCGAGGATGACGAACGGCAACCGGTCGATGGCCTCCGTATGCCCGCTGGCAACCATGCTGAGGCCGATCGCGATGATGACGACCATCGCGAAGATCGTCGACATAACGGTGTTACCAGCGGATATCCACGGAATCTGACCTCTGACCCATTCCCAGAAGTAGTCAAGGAACTGGTGCGCGTGTTCAACGAACTGTTGATACGAGCGTCGCGCCGGACGGAAGGTCTTGACGACGGCGATGCCCTGCACGAACGCGACTGAGGATGCGTTGACGTCCTCGAGCGGCCTTCTTCAGGGCTCCGGCGATGCGGTCGTTGAACCAACCGAGGGGAACGGTACTGAGCTGGGTCGCCATGTCGCGCCGAAGATGGAACTGAAAGTCCACATCGGCGAGCAGCACGCGACCGATCTCAGCGACCGCGATGTAGGGCATTACCCCGACTGCCGAACTGATGCCTTGGAGCAAGCAGACAACGGTGATGGTTCTCCGCAGCGGGGCGACAAGCCGCCCCACTTGCGAGCCGGGCGGTTGCTCGTCCTGAATGGCATTGGCGGCTGGTTCGCCGGCCACTTCTGCTGTGGTCATTTGCGCTTCCTATTCGACGTGTCGTTATTTGTTACCTTTACTCCAATAAATGGAAACTACTAATCCTGGATCGACTTGACCTCTGCCTTCACCGTGCGCGATGTCGACATCGGAGTGCGGACCTATTGGAGATCTCGGAGCTGGGGCATGACATCGGCGGCGAACCGCTGAATCGAGGTCAATGTGGCGGACGGATCGCCGATGGGCTCCATATAGAGAGCGAAGTTTCGGGCACCGGTGGCGGCGATGAACTGGTCGAACCATTCGGTGACTCGACCCGGCCGACCGATTGGGCTTTGCTCGATCACCTGCGGGACATACGCGGCCATCTGTTCACCACGGGCAGCCAGGTCGCCGTCAGGATCCTGGAGACCGGGATGGTTACCGGTGTTGAATGACGCAATCAATCCTTGCGTCATGCGTTCTCGCGCGGAGGCTTCGTCGTCGTCGACGAGACAGGGAATGGCATGCAGATGCTCGATGTCGCCGTCCCAACCGTGCTCCTGCGCGAAGCTGCGGTACTGCTCGATGGTCTTGACCCTGCTCTCGGTATCGGCGGCGAAGTAGAACTGCAGCGGCAGGCGCAGCCGTGCGGCGACCTCGACCGCCTCTGCCGTGGACGTGGCGACGTAGATCGGAGGATGCGGCTGCGTTCGCGGTCGTGGCCGCACCGTGACCGATTCGTACGCAAACAGCTCCTGCTGACTGCTGGCTCCGGTCTTCGACAATGCGTCGATCACCGCCAGAAGTGTCACCTCAATGCCCACCGACCAACGTTCGGTGGGCACGGAGAGGACCTCGTAGTCCAGCGAGTATCCGCCGCGTCCGAGGCCAAGATCGAGTCGACCCTCGCTGACCTGGTCGAGGAGGGCGGCCTGTTCGGCGATCGTGATCGGATGAACGAGCGGTGCCAGCACGACGGCCGTACCAACGCGGATGCGCTGTGTGAGTCCTAGCAGAAATCCGGCCAACGTCAGCGCCTGGGAGCAGACGCCGTACTCGATAAAGTGATGTTCGGTCACCCAGAGTCGGTCATAGCCCAGCGTCTCCGCCAGTCGGGCAGAATCGACGGAGAGCTGCAGGGCAGCAGCGTCGTCGACTCTTTCGAAGACTCCGTTGTTGAGGAACAGTCCGATTTGCATTTTCATTCACTCCTTTCTTTTTTCAGGTGGCGTCGCCTGCTCTTACCGGTTCGAGATGCCGCCCTTTGGATCTCAAGTGAGGTGCCAAGTCGGCTGCGAAGCGCCCGATCGAATGGAGAGTGCTGTCCGGGTCGCCCAGCGGTTCCATGTAGAGCGCGAGGTTCCGCGCGCCTGTCTCCGCGATGGAATGAGGCCCGCATGCCCGCCGTCATCCGCTCGCGGGCGGACGCTTCGTCGCCGGCAATCAGGCAGGGAATGGTATGCAGGTGTTCCGCGTCCCCATCCCAGCCGTGCTGTCTGGCGCAATGGCGGTACTGTTCGATGATTTTGACGCGGCTTGCGGTGTCCTGTGGGAAGTGGAACTGCAAGGGCAGCCGACATCGCGCAGCCTCCACAATCGAGGGCTGCTGGGACGTCCACGCTTTCAGAGACGCCATTGCTGAGGAACAGTCCGGTTTGCATCTAGTTGCCCTCGCTCTAGGACGCCGTTATCGCGGGATTCTCGTCCGTTGTTTCCCGTCGCGCAGCGAGCGTGCGGCTTAGGGACGGCGCGGCGTTGAGCAGCTCTCGCGACTCCGCCGATTGTGGGTTTTGCACGAACTCGGCCATGGGGCTGATTTCAACCAGCTTCCCCTCACTGAGCACGCCGACTCGGTGAGCAAACTCGTGCGCCAGCGCTAGGTCGTGGGTGATGAACAACAAGCTGATCGCCGTGTCGCTTTGGATTTGTTTGAGCAGGTCAATGATCTGGCCCTGCACGATCGTGTCGAGCGCGGTCGTGATCTCGTCGCAGATCAAGACCTTGGGCTCAGCGGCGAGCGCTCGGGCGATGGCTGCTCGGTGTTGTTCTCCTCCAGACAGCTCTTGCGGTCGTCGCCTCGCGAGGGCCGAATCGAGTTGGACCTGCTGCAAGAGCTGCGCGAGGCGCTCGGTCGCGGCCGAGCCGCTGAGTTCTCGCGTTTGACGGATTGCGCGCAGGAGGCCGTCGCCGACATTGCGGCGAGGATTGAACGACTCTTCAGGATTCTGCGGCACGAGCTGTACGGCGGCGCGCTCTCTCCGACTTCGTCGTCGCAAGAGGGGAGGCAGTGACGAGCCCTCGAGGAGGATCGTTCCTGACTTGGGTGGATGCAGACCGACCAGCGCTCGCGCGATCGTCGATTTCCCACTGCCGGAATGGCCGATTAAGGCAAGCGTCTCACCGGCCGTCAGATCGAAGGAGACGTCCTCCGCGGCGCGTATGGTTCGTCTGCCTCGTCCCTCGCCGAGCACATACTGGGCGGTGAGTCCTCGGACTTCCAGTACCGGCGCTGGGGTGCTCGCGGATGGCGCCAGTAGCGGTTGGTCGACCGCGATGTCCGGCGATGCAGAAATCAACGCCTTCGAGTATGTGTCAACCGGAGCGCCGAGCACGTCAAGCGCCGCTCCGCGTTCAACGATCTCGCCATGGCTGAGCAGGACAACCTCGTCCGCCATCCGCGCCACGGAGGCGAGATCGTGGGAGATCATCAGGGTTGCCGCACCATGATCATCGCGCAACTGCTCGACCAGGGAGAGCATGAGCCGCTGCGTTGTGGGATCGATGGAGCTGGTCGGCTCGTCGAGGATTAGCAATCGAGGCTGGTTAGCAATCGCTCGCGCCATGGCTAGTCGCTGCTGTTGGCCAATCGAGAGCTGGTGCGGGTAACGCCGACGGAATGAGCGATCGTGCGGGAGATTGACCCGGTCCAGCAGACGCTCAATGCTCTGAGACTGGTCCAGTCGTCTCTCGTCGACCAACGCATCGACCCGCATGGTCGGCGTCAGCGTCGAGGCAGGATTTTGAGGCAGATACGCGATCGATTCTCGGCGCAATCGGCGTAACTCGGATTCAGGCAGTTCGAACATGCTTTGACCGTCGAATCGGACTTCTCCACCGACCATTCGCATTCCCGGCCGTACGAATCCCAACAGTGCCAGTCCGAGGGTCGTTTTGCCGGCGCCGGATCCTCCGACCGCAGCGAGCGTCTGACCTGGCTCCAGGCTGATGCTCACGCCGCCGAGGATCTGCGCGTTCTGGCTGCCGTGAATCGTTAGGTCGCGCACTTCGATCATCGGGCGACCTGTCTGGCGAAGCGATCGGCAAGCAGATTGGTTGGAATGGTGAGAAGGAGCACCATGAGCGACGGCGCGACCGTTGCCCACGGATTGAGGCCGGCGCCACCGATGTTTTCCGAGATCATTGAGCCCCAGTCTGTCGATGGCGGCGGCGGGCCGAAGCCGAGGAATCCTGCCGCTGCGACGAGGTAGATCGCGCCGATGAAGCGTAACCCGGCGTCGGCGAGCAGCGGGCGGGCGAGATTGGGCACGACGTCGCGGATCAGGATGTTCGGCGCCGACTCACCGATCATGCGTGCCTGCTCGACGTAGGCGCTGTGGATGATCGGGAAGGCCGCAGCCCGGGCGTAGCGGGTCGTGAACGGGATCGAGGCGAGAATCACCGCCAGCGCCAGGACCCAGTGCTGGGCTCCAAATCGGTGAAAGAGCACCAGGGCGATGAGGATCGACGGGATCACGGCGAACACATCCATGACGCGCATAATCAGATCATCCCGCCGCAGAGCGGCTGCTGCGACTCCCAGCATGCCACCGATGACTGTCGCTAGCACGGTCGCGACGGCTGGAATGATGACAATCGGCCTGCCGCCATTCAGGATGCGCGACAGGACGTCGCGTCCGAGGTGATCGGTGCCGAAGATGCCCACTTCAGCGTCGAACGGCAGCGATACGACCTCGCCCCGGTCGTGCGGGGAGATCATCGGGCCGAACACCGCCAGAACGAGCACCGCCAGCAACACGATGACCAGCCCGACGGTGACCGGGGACAAGCGATATGGGCGAGTTCGGCTGCCGCTCGCCGAGAGGGTGTCCTGACCGGCCAACGAAGTCATTGTGTTGTCCTCCGTTCCGGCGAGGCGAGGAATCCGATCACATCGGCGATCTGAAACGCGACGATCACGCTGGCCGCCTGGATCAGTCCGATCGCTTCGATCACGGGAGCGTCGCGTAGTGCAATCCGGTCGACGAGCTGTGAACCAAGTCCGGGGAAGGCGAAGATGCGCTCAACGACAACCGCGCCGCCAACGAGGAACGGAACCATGAACGCGAGCACTTGGACGGACGGCGGGATCGCTGAGGGGAGCAGGTGTCGCACGAGCACGCGGGCTTCGCTCAATCCGGCAAGTCGCGCTGCTTGCACGTGCGGCATCCGCGCTGCATCGGCGACGGCTGCGCGGATCAATCGCGCGCCGTACGCCCCGCCGACGATGGTGAGCGAGATCACCGGCAGGACCAGGATTTCGGGCCGCGAAAACGGCGTTCCCTCGCTGGGCACCAACGAGACCGCAGGTAGCCAACCCAACTCAAGGCCGACGACCGAGATCAGGATCCCGGCGATGATGAACTCGGGCACGGAGACCGCGCTGAGTGCGGTCACGGAGATCACCGTGGCGGTGCGTGAGCCGTCGCGCATCCCGCCCAATGCCGCGAGCAATAGCGCGCCGACCGTGATCGCGACGAATGCCGTCGCGGCGAGCATGGCGGTGTTGAGCGCGGGTCGGCCAATGATCGCCTCGACCGATTGATTGGTGCGCACCGACTCGCCGAGGTCGCCTTGCAGCGTGGACCAGAGCCAGCGGCCGTAGCGCTCCGGGACCGAGTCGTTCAGATTGAGTTGCTCGCGCAGGACGTCCAGGCGTTCTGGGGTCGCATTGATGCCAAGGATTTGCTGTGCTGGATCGCCGGGCAGCCACTCGACCGCGGCGAACAGGATGATACTGACCGCCAACAGGGTCGCGACTAGTGACGCGATTCGCCATGCGACGTAGTGGGCAGCATTGTGCAGTCCGGAGGTCATTCGCCCAATCCGAATCTGCTTCTAGCTGTTGAGCACGATGTCCTGGAACTGCACCAGTCCTTCGCCAACCAGATGGACGTCGGTGACCTGTGGGGCGTGTGCCATGATCAATGGGCTGTAACCCCAGACGATCATGCCGCTATCGTTCCATTCGATCTCCTGCGCGCGGAGCAGGTGATCGGCGCGCTCAGCATCATCGACCGCGCTCTGCGACGCGCTCAGTGCTTCGTCGAAGTCCGGCGCCACAAACGCAGTCGGGTTGTAGCCGGCGCCGCTGCCGACAAAGCGCGGCAAATGCACGGCTGGCGGGTGGTTGATGAAGTAGAGGGTTTGCAACGGCGTCGACAGGCGGGCCGCAAAGTCGCCGAAGAACGCGTCGGCGGGAACCTCTTCGATCCTGAGTGAGACGCCGGCCTCCGACAGATGCTGCGCCAGCAATTCCGCCGACGCGAGCAGTCCTGGAGCTACTTCCGAGGCGACCAGGTCGAGTTCGCTGATGCCCGCGGCGGAGAAGAGTTCAGTGGCGCGGGCCAGATCGCGGGTGCGCTGCGGCAGCCCGTCGTGGTAGCCCGTCATGCCCAGCCCGACGAGATCGTTGCCTACTTCCCCCTGACCGAGCAGCACGCCGTTGACCATCGCCTGGCGGTCGATCGCCAGCCGCATGGCCTCACGGACGCGCGGGTCATCGAACGGCGAAAGCGAGATGTTCATCGTGAAGCACATCGCTGCTCCACCCGCCGTTGTGCGTTGCAGGACGATGTCAGGATTCTCCTGCTCGGCCAGCCCGATCGACGGGGTGAGCTGGTAGGCAAAGTCAATCTCGCCCGACTTCAGCGCATTGATCCTCGCCTGAGGGTCGGTAATCGGCACGGTCACGACGCGATCAAGCGAGGCCGGCTCGCCCCACCAGTCGTCGTTGCGGGTCAACTCGACCCCGTCCGCACCGTCGTTCGCTGCGACACGAAAAGGGCCGGAGCCGTTGGGCAGCGTCCAGTCTTCGATCCCGTCGGGCATCACCGGCGCGTAGAGCGCCAGTGACGCGTCAACGAAATCGGCGCGCGGACGCAGCATCGGCAGCTCGAGGGTCAGGTCGTCGATGGCAGCCATGCTGGCGTGGTCAACATCGGCCCACTGAGCGGCGTGTCGTGGACTCGTTTCCCAATCTTCCATGAAGGCGATCGAGAAGGCCACGTCCTGTGCCGTGAGTCGACGCCCGTCGTGGAAGTGCACATCTGGGCGCAGCCTGATCGTCCACTTGGTGGCGTCCTCGTTCGGCGTCATGCTCTCGGCGACGCCTGGCACGATGCCGTCCGCTCCGTGCATCGCGAGGAAGTCAAACGAGGCCGCCAGGGAGTGGTAGGCGATCATCGAGAAGATGTTGCGTGGATCGATCGCGCCGCCGGTGCTGCCCAACGCCGAGAAGCGCAGCGTCCCGCCGATCGTCTCGGCGACCATCGCCTGCTGTTCCTGCTGCACGGGCACAGCTTGTTGCTGTTGCTGTTGCTGCTCAGGCTGTTCGGCCACTGTTGACTGTTGCTCCTGCGGAGCCACGGCAGTCGCTTGCTGTTGCTGTTCTTGACGTTGTTGCAGGACAGCGGCCGGTTGATCCTGTTGCTGTGGTTGCTCTGGGGACGCGGCCGTCTCCGCCGGTGCAGGCTGGTCGTCATCATCATCGCCACAGCCGACGAGCGCGAGCGCCGTCGCGCCGACGCCGGCAGTCGCGGCGGCGCGCAGGAATCCACGCCTCGTCAACCGGAGGTTGGAGAAAGGAGACATCAAGGGTGCTATCTAGGGCACGCTGGGATCAACTCGTGCGTGCCATTCCTACTCAGCAAATCAGCCGGACGAGGTCGGGCCGTCCGGTCGGCTTTGCACGATCTGGTCCAGTCGTTAGCTACTGAGCACGATGTCTTGGAACTTGACCAGTCCATCGCTAACCAGGTTGACGTTGGTCACGTTGGGCGTGTAGGCCACGATCATCGGGCTGTAGCCCCAGACGATTGTGCCGCCGTCGTTCCATTCAATCTCCTGTGCGCGGAGCAGGTGCTCGGCACGCTCGGCGTCGTCGACCGTGCTCTGCGACGCGCTCAGTGCTTCGTCGAAGGCCGGAGTAGCGAACGCCGTGACATTGAAGACCGCGGTGCTGCCGACGAACGTTGGCAAGTGCACGGCTGCGGGCCGATTGACGAAGTACATCGTCTGGAGCGGCGTGGACAGGACCCTGGCAAAGTCACTGAAGAACGCGTCAGCGGGAACCTCTTCGATCTTGAGGTCGACGCCAGCTTCGGCTAGTTGAGACAACAGTAGTTCCGCGGACGAGACGAGGCCCGGCACTACCTCCGATGCGACGATGTCCATTTCGCTCACTCCGGCGGCGGCAAAGAGTTCAGTCGCGCGTGCAAGATCGCGGCCGCGCTGCGGTAAGCCGTCGTGATAGCCAGATAATCCAAGCCCAACCAGATCATTACCGAGCACGCCTTGCCCGAGCAGCACGCCACCGACCAAGGCCTGCCGATCGATCACCAGCCGCATCGCCTCGCGTAGGCGCGGGTCATTGAATGGCGGTATTGACGTGTTCATCGCGAAGCACATCGCTGTGCCGCCCGCGGTCGAGCGTTCGACCACGATGTCCTGATTGTTCTGCTCGGCCAATGCGATCGCTGGCGTCAGCCCCCTGGTGAAGTCGACTTCACCCGACTTGAGCGCGTTGATTCGTGCGTTGGGGTCGGTGATCGGGACTGTGACAACCCTGTCCAGGGCGTCAGGCTCTCCCCACCAATCGTCGTTACGGATCAACTCGACGCCGTCGGCCCCGTCGTTGGAGACGACGCGGAAGGGTCCGGAACCGTTGGGCAGCGTCAAGTCGCTGATTCCTTCAGGCACGATCGGGGTGTAGAGCGCCAACGAAGCTTCGAGAAAGTCGGCACGCGGTCGCAAGAGCGGCAAATCGAGCGTCAGGTCGTCAATCGCCACCATGTTCGCGTAGTCCACGTCGGCCCACTGCCCCGCGAAGTACGGGCTCGTCTCCCAGTCGCCCAAGAAGTTGATCGAGAACGCCACATCCTGTGCGGTCAGCGGTTTCCCGTCATGAAAGCGAACGTCGGGACGTAGCTTGATCGTCCACTTGGTGGCGTCTTCGTTTGGCGTCATGCTTTCTGCGACGCCAAGCTCGAGACCGTTCGGTCCGTGCAACGCGAGGAAGTCGAACGCGGCCGCCATGGAGTGATAGGCGAGCCCCGAACGGATATCGCGCGGATCGATGGCGCTGCCGCTGCCGCCCAAGGCAGAGAAGCGCAGCGTGCCGCCGGTCGTCTCAGCGACCATCGCCTGCTGCTCTTGTTCCTCTTGGGCCGCAGCAGTCTGTTGTTGCTGCTGCTCAGTCGGTTGCTGAGCAACGGCCTGCTGTTGGGGCTGCCCTTGCTCTTGGGCGACCGCCTGTTGTTGCGGCTGTTCTTGTTGCGGAACGGCAGCTTGCTGCGGATCTGAGTCTTGTTCCTGCTGAGCTGCTGCGAGTTGGGGAGCGGGTTCGTCGTCGTCATCGTCGCCACAGCCGACGAGCGCGAAGCGCGGTCGCACCCACACCCGCAGATGCAGCGACACGCAAGAACACACGTCGCGAGACGCGAAGGTTGGAAAACCGGGTCAAGAGGAGCGCCAATCCAGAAGCTGGTACGCCCAGAGTAGAGTTTCCCGCAACAAGTGAAAGGAATGGAGGCAACAGAATCGACCGCCAACCAACGCAGTTGCACAAGATCCGTCACTGGTTCACCGCGAACAAGTCGATTTGTGCCTAATCGCCTGGTCGGTTGGCCAGCGGGATGTAGACCTCGGCCCGCTGCCGTTGCCACTCGCGGACTTTCGTCATGCCCACTGTGTAGTCCTCCTCATACAACTGCCGATGCAGCCGGGTCGCAGTCAGCCGCTGTTTCGGCGCACACCGCTCCGATCACCCGCTATCCGCTCGCGGCGCACGCGCTCAGGCACATCTTAGTAACATCAAACTGGGTTGCGGCTGAGACTGTTGTAGCGCTGTCGGAACAACGCACGACCAGCGCTGCAGTCAGAGCCAACACAAGGAAGGCGCTTAGCGCCCATTTGAAGCATCGAGATCGAGATACTGAGAGATTGATCTACGGGGACCGAGTGATCGACCGGGGGCCTGTCCGCGAGGACTGGAGGACCGCCTGACTGCCGTCAGAGGTGCGTATGCGCTTTCGTACATGGGCACCTTCCATTCAGCCTGAGCTCAAGCTCGGCAAGGATCATGGTTACCTCTGTCCGCCCAAACCACATCCGCCGGCGCCACTCGAGCACGTGAGTCGAAACCCTCGCACGCCGCAGTCATGCGATCAAGCTCGTAGTTTCCCACGTCTAGGTCTGAGAAGGTGGGCCTGACTGGACGAAATCAAGAACCGATTCTTGGTCTTGGGTCGCTCCGTCGGAGGGCATGGGGATGGTGTACCGAATCGATACCTCATCCCCATCCACCTTGATTCCCTTGACGAAGTTGCGGATTAACGCCTTGCGTTCGGGAATGGTGCCGGCCTGGAGGAACTCGCGGAAGTCGGCGATATACCGCTTGATTTCGGGTGTGGACGGCAGCTCTGCTCGCCTCTGCTCAAGCTGGCGCAGTGCGTCATCTCTGGCGGCTGCCAACTGATCTTCCTGCTGCCGCAGTTTGAGGATGCGCGGCGACAGCGCCTCGTAGGTCAAGTCGCTGTTCTCCAGGGCGTCGTAGAGCTTCTCCAACCGGCGGCGGACATCGTCCAGGTCGGACTCGACGATCGCCAAGTCGGATGCTCGCTCCTCTGCCATTGAGTCGACTTCCTCGGCAACCAGTTGGACCAGTTCCGTGATGGTCTGTTCGTTCAGAATGCGGCCCATGATGTTTGTAACGATCTGGTCCTCGATGCGCGTTGCGCTTAGGTAACGAGCGTCGCAAACACCTGCGCCTTCTTTCAGTAGCTTGTTGCAGACGTAGTAGGCAAACTGCCCGCTCTTTGCACTCTGACCGGTGTACGGTTTGCCGCAGGTGCCGCACCGTAGCAGTCCGCTGAGTAGGAACTTACTGCCAGTACGAGCCGGTGATTGCATCTTCGGCGCTCGCGCGCGTAGTCCAGCTTGCACTGCTTCAAACAGCTCGCGCGACATGATGGCGGGCCAGGCATCTGGTACGCGCACTGGGGCCGGCGATTGGCCTTCCTTTGCAGTCTTGCCCCAGACCGCGGTGCCTGTATAGGCCTCGTTGGTCAGCACGTAGTGCAGCATGTTCTTCTGCCAGCGCTTGCCGCCCTTGGTGATTCCACGCTCGTGCAGTCCTTGGCAGATCTCTTTCAGGCCCTGACCGCGAGCCGAGCGCTCGAACATTTCTTTCACCATTGGAGCAGTCGCGGAGTCAATCTCCAGTGTCGGCCGCTCCTTGCCGCCGTCTTGGACCTTCACTCGCCCATAGCCGTAGGGTGCGCGCGAGCCGAGGAAAAACCCCCTCGCAGCCGATTCGCGCATTCCGCGCGTCACTTCCTGTGCCAGGTTTTCCGAGTAGAACTCGTCGACGCTCTCGATGATCGCTTCCATCAGCTTGACGGTGGGCGTGTCATCCGCGTGCTCGGTGATTGAGGTAACTCGGATGCCTCGCCGACGAAACATAGACTTGAACGCCACCGCATGCTCACGCTTGCGCGTGAAGCGCGAGAACTTCCAGACGAGAATCTCCTGGAAGGGCGCATCCGCACCACTCGCCTCATCGAGCATCTTGCGGAACTGCGGTCGATCGGAGGTTCGCCCGGATTCGGCTTCGTCGATGTACTCACGGGCAACGACATAGCCGTTGCGCTCGGCGAAATCGCGCAGGGCGCGAAGCTGCGCAGCTACGGAGAGATCGACGTCCTGCCGGTCGGAGGAGACGCGCGCGTAGAGTGCTGCTGCAATCAGGTCGGCAGGGTGTTTCATGGGATGCTCCTTCGGCGCTGCAAGCATCGGCGTGCCGCGTTCCTTGTTCGAAACAAGGATATTCGACCTCGATGGTGTGCGGATCTTCGGAGCCTAGCCGCGGACAATCGAAACACAGGTCTCATGAGACATCAATGAGACCTGCAGGTGGGGGGAGACCTAGCGAGGTGAGGCGATAACCCTGGAGACGACTGGTGAGCCAATCAGGACAGTCATCTCGATCGGGCCTGACTCCAAGACTGGGCGAACATCGGTGCCGCGGGCCAAGCGAGCATCAACCAACTCTGGGGCGGCTATCGGCTCAGCGCAAGAAGCAATCGACCGAACTGAGGGGTCATGCGGGCGGGGCATGGGGCTGACTTGGGGAGAGCCTCGCGGCTCGCGGGAATGAGATGGTGAACCAGTCAGAACCGGCTCGCATGACCGGTGGCTTGACACCGTGTTCGCTTTCTCGATTACGATCACATCGATTCAATGAGAGAAGGAATCAATGCCAATCCGTGACCGAGACGATGCCACGCAGGTCGCAAGCCGGTTTCAGCGTTTCTTTGAGGCTGATTCAGAGCAGCGGCCGGGCATCCTCCGAGCGCTCTTCACCGAGATCCTTGACTTCGATCGCGAGTCAAGTCAGCTCAGTCTTGTGCAAGCGCAAGGACGGGCGGGCATCGAACTCCCTGACGTAGCCGAGCGCATCGCAACCCTTGACGGTGTTGAGGTCCTCTATGTCGACCTGTCCTCCGTTGACACCGCCACGGAACGTGTCCGCAAAGCGGAAGTTCTGGCGGTCACGACCGTCGTCCGTGACGCGCTTCGCGAGGACATGTTGCTGCTCTTCAGCAACCGCTCCGGCGACCAGCTTAACTGGATTCACCCGAAGTTCAGTGGGGGATCGACGCCGACTCTGCGCCGCATTGTGCTGGAAGACGGCATTGAACAGCGCACCGCGATTCAGCAGCTCTCCAACATCTACTGGAGCTACCGCGATTCCGGGAACATCCTCGACGCTGTCAACGAGGCCTTCAACGTTGACAAGGTCACCAAAGACTTCTTCCGTGAGTACAAGCGCATCTTTGAGCGGGCCGAAGCACTGATCAACGGCTTCACCGACGCTGAAGAGCGCAAGCAGTTCGTCCAGACCCTGTTCAACCGCCTGATGTTCGTCTACTTCCTCTCGCGCAAGGGTTGGCTGGGGTTCAACGGCGATACTGACTACCTAAATGCCCTCTGGCGGGACTACGTATCTGATGGCAGTCAAACCAACTTCTACGATGGAAGGCTCTATTGGCTGTTCTTCTTCGGACTCAACAACTCGGAGGGACGCGACTTCAACAATCACTTCGAGGACCGATTCATGGCTTCGCAGATCGGCAAGGTACCATTCCTCAACGGCGGCCTCTTCGAGGAAACCGAACTCGACAAGAGTTCCGGCATCGTCGTCCCCGACGAGGCCATCCGACCGTTGATGACCGATCTGTTCGACAAGTTCAACTTCACCGTGATGGAGTCGACGCCATTCGACATTGAGGTCGCTGTCGACCCCGAAATGCTAGGCAAGGTCTTTGAGGAACTGGTCACCGGACGCCACGACTCCGGCGCCTACTACACGCCCAGGCCGGTCGTCTCGTTCATGTGTCGAGAGGCGCTCAAGGGTTACCTGGAGGGCGCACTCACCCCAGCCCTCTCCCAGGGGGAGAGGGAGCAAACGGCCGCCGCCGTCGCCCGATTCGTCGACGATCACGACGCCTCCGGCATTTCGATCTCCCAGGCCACAGCCATTCAGCAGGCGCTGGAGGCGGTGACGGTCGTCGACCCCGCCTGCGGGTCGGGCGCGTACCTGGTAGGCATGATGCAGGAGCTGGTTGACCTGCGCGTCGAACTCTACAACCAGAAACTTAAGCAGGACGCGCGCAGCCTCTACGAACTCAAGCTGCACATCATCGAGCGCAACCTGCACGGCGTCGACCTCGACCCCTTTGCCGTCAACATCGCTATGCTCCGACTCTGGCTCTCCCTCGCCATCGAGTTCGAAGGGGACCAACCCGAGCCCCTGCCCAACCTCGACTTCAAGATCGTCGAGGGCGATAGCCTCCTCGGCCCCAACCCCAGCGAGACCGGCCAACAGGGCGTGCTCGGTTATGACGGCAATGCAGTCAACGAACTACGAGTTCTCAAGTCGCGCTACATGACTGAATCCGATCCCGGCCGCAAGACTTTGCTACGAGAAGCAATCACTGAGGCCGAAGCCACGATCCGCGAGCAACTCAGCCACTTCGCCGGCGCAGACAACGCCCTCGACTGGCGAATCGACTTCGCCGAGGTCATCTCTAACGGCGGCTTCGACATTGCCGTCGCGAATCCGCCTTACATCCAGTTGCAGAAGGACGGCGGCAAGCTGGGCAACCTCTACAAGCCCTGCCGCTTCGAGACCTTCGCTCGCACCGGCGACATCTATCAACTCTTCTACGAGCGCGGCTGCCAGTTGCTCCAACCCAAGGGCGGGCTGATGTCTTACATCACCTCGAACAGTTGGCTGCGAGCTGAGTACGGCAAGAAAACGCGGCGCGAGTTTGCCGACAGTCATACCCCGTTGTACTGGCTGGACCTTGGCAAGGATGTCTTTGACAGCGCCATAGTCGATAGCGGCGTGCTGGTCCTGCGCACCGGCGGCACAGCTAAGCCATTCCCTTCGGTCGACATGGACACGAACAGCGAAACAGAATTCCCGCCCGCGCAAGAACACTGGGGAGAAACAAGGCCGGATGGGGACATGCCATGGAGCGTGCTGTCTATGACCGAGTGGTCGGTGATGGAGAAGATGCGCTCGAAGGGGACACCGCTGAAAGATTGGGATATCGCGATATATCGAGGAATAACGACTGGCCTGAACGAGGCCTTCATCATCGATAACGAGACGAAAGAAGCGCTAGTCGCCGAGGATCCAAGGTCCGCCGAGATCATCAAGCCCGTGCTCCGAGGCAGAGACATCAGGCGCTACAGGGCTGACTGGCGAAGCTTATGGCTCATTGCTACGTTCCCTGCCGTCGGCTTGAACATTGACGACTATCCGGCCGTGAAGAGACATCTGCTCACATTCGGGAAGCAGCGGCTCGAGCAATCGGGCAAGCGTCTTTCCGGTGGTGCTCGCGCCAGAAAGAAGACTGGGAATGCCTGGTTCGAACTGCAAGATACCTGCGCTTACCACGAGAATTTTCGGAAAGAAAAGCTCTTTTGGGCAGACATGGCGCCCAATGGGCGATTTGCGCTCACAGATGAGGAGTCCTACTGCAACAACAAGGGTTATATCATGACCGGTGCATCGCTAAAGTACCTGTGTGCGGTCTTGAACAGTTCTCTTGTTACATGGTTGGTTCAGAACCTGGCCGCTACGACCGGGGTAGGCCTTACGGAGTGGACGATTGTGACGGTTGAGCGGTTACCGATCCCAGTGTTGGGCATCGAGGCCCAGGGCGAGTTTCGCGACATGATCGATCGCATCCTGTCGGCAAAGGATGTCGATCCCAGTTCTGACACTTCGGAGATAGAATCTGCGATCGATCAAAGCGTGTACGAGTTGTTTGGTTTGACTCCTCGTGAAGTCTCAGCCGTTGAAGAGCTCGTCTCCTAGAGTTGCTGGCCGACGCTCAAACAACCGTCACTCGAGTCTCGTCCTCGGTTAGTCCATAGAGATCAAAGACGAGCCTCTCGATTCCCTGTTCCCATTCCTTTGTATCGGCATTTGGGTCCCTCGCCTGCGCTTCGATAATGTTGTCTACGAGACTAACGAATAGTCGCTTCCTATCCTCGCCAATCTGAGGAACTGGGATGGTCTCGACGTATACCTTTTTCCAGCGCAATGTCCCCATACCGGAAGTCGGAGCTGCATTTCTCAGGAACCAGGAGACCAGAAGGGAGTTGAGCACGGCGCACAGATACTTAAGCGCGGTACCTGTCATGAGGAAGGTGGTCGCTTCGGGATAGAGTCCGCTCTCGTCATAGGCGAACCGGCCGCGTCCGACCAGCTCAATCCACAGTATCTTCTCCTTCTGGAAATCTGCGTGGTAAGCGCAGTTACGGAGGTTGTACGGCGTCCTTCCTTTGTCGTACCGCTTCGCCAGCCTTTCGTAGTGTCTGTCGAGGAAATCCTTGATTGCTGGGTAGTCGTCGATTTCGACCGGCGGCACATCGCCATAGCCGTTGTGCGTAGCGATCAGCCACTTTCCGGCCCACTCGGCCCGGTAGCGCTGGATATCCCTGCCTCGGAGTACGGGCTTGATGATCTCGGCGGACCTTGGATCCTCGGCGACTAGCGCTTCTTTCGTCTCGTTATCGATGATGAAGGCCTTGTTGAATCCGGTCTTTATTCCGTAGTTAATCGCGTAGCCGCAAGCTGTCGAACGCGCACCTAGCCTCTGACTGCGATTCCTAATCACAGAACGGAGGAGTGGGATGCACCCACTGACCATGATTGTCCCAGACCTTCAGCGAGAAGTCCTCTCTGCAGAACTGTCCGAGAACACTCGCACGGCTTATCGGAAGGGTTGGGACAGGTTCACCGACTACTGTGTCGCAAAACGGATTGTTGATCCTCTGTCGGCAACGCCGGAACAGGTCGCTCAGTTCTTCATTCACCTGGCAACGCAGCCGAGTCCTCGCAGCGGCATTGTTCCGTCGATGGGCACAGTGATGCTCTACAAGAGCGCTCTGAACAAGAGTTACGTCGAGGCGGGGAAGCCTGCGCCTGCCAACCATCCCATCGTCTCCTCGACGCTCAAGGGATTGGCTCGTCTCAAGGGAACTGCTCCGCGCCGGGTAGATGCTCTGAGGGAGCATCACATCAGTGGCATGCTGCGCGCGTGCCCTGATACCCCGATTGGCAAGCGGGATGCTGCAATCATCGCTACCGGCTTCGCTGGAGCTTTGCGTCGCTCTGAGATCTGCGCACTTACGGTCGAGGACATCGAGTTCCTAGACGACGAAGGCCGGATGTGGCTGACGATTCGCCAGTCGAAGACTGACCAGCAGGGGCGCGGACAGAGGATAGCCGTGCAGGACGGCGATGGCATCAAACCAATAGGGCGATTGAGACGCCATCTGGAAGGCTCGGGCATCACTGAGGGCCCGCTATTCCAAACCATGCGTCGCGGCGGCCATCTGAGAGGCAAGCCAATGCACCACAGCGATATTCCCCGAATCGTGAAGCACTACGCAGGCCTCATTGGGTTGAATCCGAAGGACATAGCAGGACATTCGCTAAGAGCGGGATTTGTCACAAGCGCTGCCGTCCATCACGCGAGGCTGGACAAGATTATGGCGGTCACTCGACACAGAAGTCCGACTACTGTCATGGGCTACATCCGCGATGTGGACGCATTCGAAGACCATGCAGGGCAGGGCTTCCTATGACAACTGCATGCCTCATTCTCGTGGTTTGGGCTATGTTCCGCCGAGATTCGAAAGCTCCCGCCCCACATCCGAACGCCACCGGCCTCAGTACACTGGCCCTCAGGGAGTCTCGCTATGACCAGCCAAACCATCCGCGCCCGATATGCGAACGGCGTCTTCACTCCACTCGAGCCGGTCGAGATCGAAGATGGGTGCGATGTCGTGCTTGAGTGCTCACGCTCAGAACCAGGCAGCCGTCCTGGGCTGCTGGGACTGCTCGATTTCGTGAAGGAACTGCACGAATCCATGCCGCCCGATGCTTGGGACGATTTGCCGACTGACCTTGCTCAGAACAAGAAGCACTACCTGCACGGCCACCCGAAGGAGGAGGACGATTGAGGCAGGTCTTCGCTGACGCAGGCTATTGGATCGCGCCCTGGAATCCTCGCGATGCTCTGCACCACCGTGCAGTGCTCATGGCCGAAACCTTGGCTGCGACCCGGGTAGTAACCACTCGCCTCGTCCTCATCGAGGCGCTTGACGCTATGGCTGGCATGGGGGAGTTCAGGCGGCGGTTCGCCACCCAGATGGTACGTCGGCTCGAACAGGATCTAGATATCGAGATCGTTTCGCCGTCCGATGCGCAGTTCATGGCTGCTTTAGAGCGCTACGCTGATCGGCCCGATCAGCGCTGGGGCCTGACTGACTGCGCCAGTTTTCTCGTGATGGAAGAGCGCGGCATCAACAAGGCTTTGGCCTACGACCGCGATTTCGAACAGGCTGGCTTCGTCGCTCTGCTGCGAGACGACTCGGTCTGACCCCGATGAGCATCCTGCACAGCACCACCGACCCGACGCTCCTGGACCGGCTCAAGCAAATGCTGGGCAGTGCGGAGCAGGCCGACATCGCCGTCGGCTACTTCTTCATGAACGGCTTCAACGAAGTCGCTGATGAGCTGGGCCGATTGCAGAGGGTTCGCATCCTCGTGGGACGTACCGACCGTCAGGTGTTGGAGGAAGTCGCCCGCGGTCTGCAGCAGGCGCCCGCGCTCAAGCGACGACTGGAAGAAGAATCTACGGTCCGCCGCCGCGACCGCCCGGCAGTGGCGCGGCAAGCGGTGGATGACATTGCCACAGGCGTTGCCCAACTGCCGCAGGAGGCGAGCACGGAGGCCGCCGTCAGGCAGCTCCGCGACCTCGTCCGAGACGGGATCGTCGAAGTTCGCTCCTACGTCAAGAGCAGACTGCACGCCAAGGCCTATCTCTGCTGGTACGAGGGCCATGCCGAGAAGGGCTCGGCCGTGGTCGGCTCGTCCAACCTCACGCTGGCCGGCTTCGAGGGCAACACCGAACTCAACGTCCGCGTCACCGGCGACGAGGAGATGGATGCACTCAAAGACTGGTTCGACAACCTCTGGCAGGATTCGGTCGACATCAGCGAAGAGCTGGTTGAGGAGCTCAATCGCTCTTGGGCGATCGAACAGACGCCGCCATATCTGGTCTATCTGAAGGCGCTCTATGAGCTCTATCACTCCGGCGCCGGTCTGGCGGAACTGGCCGCTCCTGTTCGGGACCAACAGCTCGCCAACTTCCAAATCGATGCCGTCCGCCAGGGCCTGAACATGATCGACGCCCACGGAGGCTGCTACATCGGCGACGTTGTCGGCCTGGGCAAGACCTTCGTCGGCGCTGAATTGCTGCGCCAGCTCAGCTTCAGCTATCCGCACGACGGTCCGCCGCTGATTCTCTGCCCCGCCGGCCTCAAGCCAATGTGGGAGTTCTTCAACGAGCGATTCAGCTTAGGGGCGGCTGTCATCTCACACAGCATGATCGTCCCTGCGGGTGCGCCGCAGTACGTCGAGGAACTCGGCCGCTACGTGGATACGGAATCACCAGGACGCGGCACAGTCCTGCAAGAGAGGTTTGCGAACCGTGGGCCAGTCTTGGTCGACGAGGCGCACAACTTCCGCAATATCAATCAGCGCTCCAGGGGTCTGCAGCAGTATCTCGACGCCGGTGACCACAAGGTCGTGCTGATGAGCGCAACTCCACAAAATCTTGGGCCGCGGGACATCTACCGCCAGCTCAGGCTCTTCCTCGATGACCGCGATCACGGCCTGCCCATCGAACCGGTAAGCCTTGATGATTACTTCATCCTTGCCAGCCAGTGGTTGGACTACGAGCAGTACGAAGCTGAGTTCAAGGAACATCGACGGAGGCCCAATCAGACGATCGCGCCAAAGCCGCGCAAGCAGCCGGTCGGTCCACGTGTCAAAATCGACGATGTGCTCAATCGCGTCTTCATTAGACGAAGGCGACGAGATATTCGCGACCTGTACGGGGACACAGCGGAGATCAACGGCAAACCAGTCCAGTTTCCGGAGCCGACACTGGACAACATCAACTACCGCCTCGACCGCGTCTACGCTCGCGCCGGCACGTTCGAGTCCATCACAACCATGCTCCAGGAGCACAAGGCGTCGCGCTACCAGGCCAGCGAGTACCTTTGGCCCGAAGCACGCGCAAAGGACCGATACACCGGGCTGCTGAGGTCAAGAGATCGGGTTGCCGGGCTAATGAAGGTCCTGCTGTTGAAACGGCTGGAGTCGAGCGTCGCCGCGTTCCGCTCCACCCTTGAGTCGATGATGCGAAGCAACCGGCACTTCCGAGAGGCGCTGGAGGCTGGCTACGTCCCGGTCGGCACATTGGCCACCCGGCTGATCAACGGGCAGGAGTTCGACGCCGACGAAGCATTCGAGATCCTGAGCCAGGAGGATGTACAAGACGGTTCAACGGGCGCCGCTCATCCCGTGGAAGACTTCAGAGTCGGTGATTGGATTCAGGACCTTGACGCTGACCACGACCTGCTCGGCAACCTGCACGGACGCGTGCAGTCGGTCAGGCCCGAAGACGACGACAAGTTGCAGGCGCTGAAGCAGTTTCTCGACCGACCAGACGTGGCCAGCGGCAAGGTCTTGATCTTCTCCGAGGCCGAGACCACAATCGACTACCTCTACAGAGAGCTGAATCCGAATGGCGAAGATGCCGAAGTCGAGCGTCTTACCGGCAGCAACCGCGATCGCGCCGAAGGTGTCGTCGGCAGGTTCTCGCCGCGCTCGAACCTGCCGGCTGAGAGGCGCAACAGCATCAAGGAGATTCGCATTCTCCTCGCAACCGACGTCGTCTCCGAGGGTCAGAATCTGCAGGACTGCGCTCGTGTGCTGAACTACGACCTGCACTGGAATCCGGTCCGCCTGATCCAGCGATTCGGTAGGGTCGACCGGATCGGCACTGAGCATGATGTGATCCGCCTGCAGAGCATGTGGCCAGATATCGAGGTTGACCAAGACCTCGATTTGACCGACAGACTGTCTCGTCGCATCCAGCTCTTCCACGATCTGATCGGACTGGACAACCAGCTGCTCTCCGAGTCCGAACAACTCAACGCCGATGCGATGTACCGGATCTACCGCGACCAGCAACTCCCGGACAGCGACGACGGATTGGACGATGTGTCCGTACACCAGCGAGCCGTGGCCACGCTCCAGCGCATCCGCGACAAGCAACCGGAACTCTGGAGCCAGATCGAGAACCTCCCCGACGGCATTCGATCCGCCCTGATCGCGAAGGCTCTACCGCAGGCAAAGGCTCGGAGAAGCAACGATCCGCCTGGGGAACTGAGTGCGGATGAAGGAACCCAGCCGGCGCTCTTGTCTCCGGAACACCTGCGACCAGCCTCCACTTCAGCATTCGATGAACCGGCGCCGGGAGAGACCCTGGTATTGCTCGGTGCTGGCGAGACAACCGGTTGCTACGCGGTCGGAGACGATCTTGCGCCGCGGCCAATCAGTCCGGCCCAGTTCATTGCTCACGCTGAGTGTGAGGCGGAGACTCCAGCTACGCCACTTCCTGCGGGCACAAATGAGCGGGTCATGGCGGCATTCGAACGGTTTTCGGCAGAGCTTGGACAGCGCTTGGGTCAATCGAAACGGCCGCGTAACACCAGGGCGCGCCGGTTTGTCTCAAAGCAGCTCAACATGTTGCGGGTAGATGCTGCTGGCGACGAGAACGAGATTCGCCGCATCGACGAACTACGCCAGATCTTCAGCGGCCCGCTCCCTGCCCGAGCGGAAGCGGCACTTACGGAGGTTCACACGATCCAACCTCAGGGACCAGCCCTTCTGGCGCGGCTGGAGGCGATGCGCGAGGGCTATAGGCTCACTGTCATCGACGAAGCAGCTGCAGTCGACCGATTGGAACCGGAAGTGATTCGAATTGTCTGCTCAGATGGCCTGGTCTGATGCAGCAGTATCCGTTGGCGCTAGCGAGTAAGACGTCAGCGACCGTTGGCCACGCTTCTAAGTGGTGCTCAAAGGCAGATACACCGCGGAGCCGGCCTAGCTGAATTCCGTTCGTAGTGCACCAAAGTCGGCTTGTTGTCTACGTCCCCGGCATTCCATTTGTTGCGTCAAACGCGGCCGTTGGGCGAGCGGAGTCGACCGAGCGCCATGCTTGGCCGAACGGGCCGGTTTGCTCCAGTGCCTCGCGGTCGGAGACGAAGAGCGGCACACGGATGTGCGCTTGATCCTGTTCCACGTGGGCGACTCGCAGGAAGTGGTCGGCGGCCAACTCCTGCTCGAACACGACCAGGACAACCGGTATCACCCCATGATCCTCGAGCGGTCGCTTGGAGCTGTAGTAGCGAAGGTAGGGCGCGAGCCGTTGGGCCATCGTTGATGGCCGGATCGCGCGACGTTCCCACTCAAGGAAGAACGGCTGCGGCCTACCTTCGCAGTGCAGCACGCCGAAGGCATCGGGCTGAATCGAGCGCAGACGGTCCTCGAAGCGGAAGTAGCGCGAGGCTCGATGAGGTGGATCGAACTGGAACACGCCCCAGTCCTTCGAACGGGACTGTTCGGCGAGGGTCGCCAGGAACTGGTGCACGGCTTCGGTGTGGGTGAGATTGCGCAGCAGTTGGCGAGTCTTGCGACCGTGCAGATTGCGCCATTCGAGCGGTTGCTCAGGATCGAGCAGGTTGGCGCTCCAGCGCTTGCGAGCCGCGCCAACCGAGGCGCGATCCTGGCGGGCGAGCAGGGCCAGTCCACGGTCGCTGAGGGTATGCCGGCGCTGGCCATCGATCCGATGGGATCTGATCAGGTCCAGCCGCTCGAGGCGAGCAGTGAGCTGAGAGACGCGGCGTCGGGCGACGCCGAGCAATGCGCCGAGGTGGTCGGTGCTGATCCAGGGCCAATCGCCAACCAGTGCGAGCGTGCGTTTCTCGGCCGGCTTGAGACAAGCAGGCAGCAACCAGTCCGTCGCCTCTAGGTCGCACCTGTTCGGTAGCGAGCGAGGGGCCAGCGGGCGCCGGGGCGATGGCTCGATCGCCCACCAACCCTCGGGACGCACGTAGGTCAGGGCGTGCTTGAGATTGAGCTTGACGCTGGAGGTCGGTCCGCGCCAGACCTCCGCCTCACTGTGCGCCCGCGCCGCGTCGCGCTCAAGGGCGAAGAAGCAGTAGAACGGCGACCGCCTGAGCATTCGCCGGGCGTGCCGCAGTCGCACTTCGTCTGGCGCGAGCACGAGCGCGCCTGAGTACGATGGCCCGTCGCGCAGCCGGCGGATGCGAATGGCGAAGGCGGTCCGGTCGACGGTCCGGCCCCAGCGGACCACGGCGAGCGTGCGCCCGTCTGGGAAGCCGATGGCCGCGTCAACCGGTTGCGAGCGGTACCAACGGAGCCGCAGCGGATGCACAAGTTCGGCCAGGGCAGAGGCGAGCCGGTAGATCACAGCGACCGCATCGAGTCGGCCGAGCAAGATTCGGCGCCAAGGCTGTGAGGTCGGATGCTCCCCGAGGATCTTTTCAGCGCTGCGTCCGTTGTTCAGCGCCAGTTGCTCGATCCCCCCTTGTGTGAGCAACATCCGGCGAGTCGGGCTGATCAGTTCGGAGGCGTGCGCCACGTCCTCGACCAATCCTGAGCGCTGGAGATCGCGCGAGCGCTGATAGACGGCGCGCTCCGACCAACGCGAGAGCTGAGCCAACTCGATCCGGTCGACGAGCGGCGCGTCGGCCAACAGCATGAGCAGGTCGCAGTCAATCTCTCTCATCAAGCGCTCTCTTCTCCCCTTCACCCGCCGCTCGTCAACCGCAGGAGGGGCGATGCGATGGGGCAAGCATATTCGCTCCTATGTGCTATATTCTAGACATTGTCCGCTTGGCCGGACAGCGATTGCAGTGTTCAAGGGATCGGACCCGTGTACAGGAATCGGGAGCAGTCGGACATGGCACCTGAGACTCGGACACCCAGTGTTCTGCTTGGTGAGGACAGCACGATGGGTGCGAATCAGGAAGAGCAATCTGCGCGGGCGGGTTGCACGGAGTTTGCAGTGTCACATGACTGTCCGGACAGCGAGCGGATCAGGGAGGAGGGCGTGGAGCAGGGTGGAACGGCAGTTGAGAGCGCGGCGCGGGCAACCGGCTCGGCCGGGGAAGAGAAGCTGCGCGGCTTCCTACAGGACCTTGTCGAGCGGGAAGGTCGGGCAGAGGCGGCGGAGCGCCTGGGAGTGAGCGAGCGGACAGTGCGTCGCGCCTTGGCTTCTCCCCAGTTGAGTCCCTTCATGACCGAGTGCTTGCAGCGTGAGTGGGACCAGGCGGCCGTGGCGCAGGAGCCGGCGAGTCTGCCCGAACAGCTGCGGAAGTTGGCGCGGCGGCTCGCTGAGCTTGAGGAAATCGCTGACGCCCAATTGGACGAGCTCTGGGAGGTGGGGCATGACCTTCGCCAGATCCGCGATGCTTATGCACCGGAACCCGTGCTCGGGACCGTAGGAGGGTTGGCTCCAGACGGGAAGCAGCGACGAACCATCCCTGGCCTGGTCACAGTCGAGCCGTTACCCGACGACGGAGATGTCTTCGGCGAGGCCCTGCCCGTGGTGGCCGAGTGGAGGCGGACCCTGCGCGCGCTCGACGAGCCGCCGGACACGCTGGCATGGATCGGGATGACTGAACGGCTCTTGCGCCTGGAGATGCAGTTGATCGACGACCGCCAGCTGACGCTTCCCCCGGCCGATGGGACTTGGGATGAAGTGCGCCGTGACAACGAACTGCAGCTACGTCAACATCGATTGCAGCAACTTCGGATCCAGCGCATGTGGACCGAGCCCCTGCATTGGACGGCTCGGCTCGTGACCCTGGGCCGATGGGGACGGGGCGAGAGCCTGGAACAGCAAATCCAGCGTGAGTTCGAGGCCCGGCGTGCCGAGTTGTTGGCGGCGCAAGGGGATCGCCGAGGCCGGAGGCGCCATGGCGCAGCTTCAGGCAATCTGTAACGCGATTGGAGCAGCCAATGGTTACGACTCGGGCGGCGCAAGACCCTACGGGAGGGGCTGATGAGAGCCCTTTGGACACCCGATTGCTGACGAGGCTCCGGCAGCTGGTGGCGGACGAGGGTCGTGGTCGCGCGGCGGAACAGTTGGGCGTGGATCGGAAGACAGTCTGGCGGGTGCTCAACTCAGAACAGCTGAACCCGGTCGTGCGCGAAGCTCTGGTGAACTTGGATACCAGAGTGAGCGACAGCGACGAAGGTGGGCGCGACGATGCTGGAGTGCGTGAACTCGGACATCGGATCGCCATCCTGGAAGGCCTTATGCCGGACGTGGAACGGCAACTTGCTCAGGTCGGTGATGCTTTGGCAGAGCTCCGTGACTCGCGACAGGCAGCTGCTCATGTCTCAACTCCTGCGCCTGCCGCTACTTCTGGATCACAGGCAATACCCACGACTTACATCCCCCATCGAATCTATCCTGAGCGCGTCGCTCTGGAGCCGCGTCCGGACGACGAGCAGGTCTACGGCCCCGAGGTGTTTGCGCTCATCAACGAGTGGCGCGAGCAGCATGCCGAGTTCAAGGCGCACTGGCCCAAGATTCCAGGTTACGTCGCCGCGATTCGGATGGTCGAGCTGGAGGTGGAGCTAATTAGGGAGCATGAGCTGTCGTTCTCAACGGACGAGCCGCCCTGGCCCAACTGGCGACGAAGGCAAGAGCTGCAAGATCGCGCGGAAAGGTTGGAAGTGGCGCGCACCAAGCTCAGGAAGAAGCGGATACGGCGGTTCATCCTGAGGCTACTCACGCTCGGTCCCTGGGATCGCTGACCCGCCTCGCCAATCGCAAGATCGCGCTTCCTCATGGAACGATGTTCGCCAAGCCGGTCGCTGTTCTATGGCTTCGCGTCGCCCGATCACGGTCAGCTTGCGGATCCTTGATCACGCATCGTGTTCGTGCGTCGTGATTGCACGTTGATTGCAGTTTTTCGAGGTCTCTTGGCGCAACTCCGGGCGCCGGATCGGGTCGTGATCGGTCGGCGGAGGTTGTGTAGCAGAGGGGAGCATGAAGCCCGTCTACAGGACGTGAGTCGGCAATGCCCCTGGCTTGCTGCTGGTCTGGCCGGCCCACCGAAGTCTCAACTCCTTCCCGCGAACTCCCCGGCTAACCGTGTCGCTCGTGGCACACAGACTCGGCAAATCGGACGCTTAAGACATGGTGAATCGTCGGCGATCCGGGTCTAATGATGATGGTTTTCGGTTTCAGCCGGCGGTTCCTCCTCAGAACACTGGTGGGCAATGTCCGTGGCCCCGAACCTGACCAGACGAGTTGAGTGTTGCTCCTCCGACGGCGAGTTCACGCAGAGGGACAACCGCGCACTCTTGCAGCGCGAGGTCGGTTGACGGGTTGAGTGTTGCTCCCCTGATGCGCGACTTGAGACAGCAGGAACTGGCATCGCGGTTGGCGCTGATGAGCTGAGTGGCTCGCCAAATGTCCGCCAATCGCAGGATTTGCCCCTGATCGAGCTCTCCAATCGGGCAGCTCGGTCGCTTCGTGTCCACGCGAGTTCGTCAACTTCTGCTGACTCAGCTCGCACATCACCATTTCCACGCTTCGACTCCATGTGTCACGGCATCCCACCGTGGGCGAAGCGTGTCCAACTCCCGTATCCAACCACCAACCCAGCTGACCGTGCGTCTCGATGCCGACGCCGGTTTCCACCTGTCCACTCCGGTCCACAGTTCAACCCGTCACCCTCTCGTCATTCACGACACCACACGGAAGGAGTTCCCGATGAGAGACAATCACCAGATTCCCGACTACGACCAAGCCAAACGCGACGCCCGACGGGTCGTCATCTGGTCAGTCGCTGTTCTGCTGATGGCTCTGCCATTGGTTCTTGGCTTTGGCATTGAGGTCGCCGCCCTGAACACCTTCGGACTCGGCTGGGCTTACCTGGTCGTCCCCCGCGCACGGCAACAACGACAGCATGGACGGCGACGATCGAGAGGTAACACCTCATGATCGCCATCACCAACTCGGTCGACCTCCCGGCCCTCAAACGGCGGTATCCACTGGGTGATGTCGTTGAGGCGTCGGGCGTCAAGCTTGTTGGACGAGGCCGTGTCCGACCAGGCGTCTGCCCGTTCCATGAGGAAACCACAGGCAGTTTCACCGTCTACGCCGACTCGCAACGCTGGTACTGCTTCGGTTGCGGTCTCGGCGACGACGTGCTCGACTTCATCCAGCGGTTGGACGGCATCGACCTGCCCGAGGCGATTCGTCGGCTGACGGGAGGCTCTTGGGAGCCGGTCGAGCGACCACGCGTCCAAGTCGGTGACAGGCCAACTGAGCAACCAATGGCACGCGACCCGCAGATGCTCACCGCCGCGACGCAGTTCTTCGCAGCGCAGCTGAAGAGGTCGCCGGAGGCGATTGGCTATCTCGCATTGCGGGGTATTGACCTCGCCTTGGCACAGCGTCTTGGCCTCGGATTCTCGACTGGACACGGTCTGCGTGAGCACTTGCGGCCACTCGGCTTCGACGATGGTCGGCTGCAAGCGAGCGGCCTGTTCACCGAGCGCGGCGAGCGCTTTGCCGGGATGATCGTCGTCCCCGAGATCGTTGCAGGACGCACGCGTTGGCTTGCTGGCCGAAGTATCCAACCCGACGCCAGGCAGCGATTCACGGCTCTGCCTGGCCCCAAGCCGGTGCTCGGAATCGGGCGATTGGCACGTCCCGCCGACTGGCTCGTCGTCACCGAGGGCCTCTTCGACTGGCTTACGCTGGCCAGTTGGAACATTCCGGCAGTTGCGGCGCTGGGCACGCAGGGCTTGGACAAGGTCGCGGCTGCGCTTCAAGGACAGCCGCGCATCTTCCTGGCCTTCGACTCGGACGATGCCGGTCAAACGGCAGCCGCTCGACTGCGCGAACTGCTCGGCGAGCATCGCACGCGGGTCGTCGAGCTGCCTGACGCCTGCCCCGTGCTTGGACACGGGGGCGTCACCGACGTTGCCGACCTGTCGATTCACCCTGACGGTTGCGCGGTCTTCCTCGATTCACTGAAGCGAACCGCTCGAGTTCGCTGACGCATCCACCCACCCAGCCCTGATTCACGAACGGAGGGTCACTGGACCCACGCCTGATCGTGCCCTTGGCACGACATCCATCCGCCCCTACTCATCGCTCAACGAAGGAGCCACACCACCGTGAAGAACGGTACTTCCATCCACACGAACGGCAACGGCAACCACGGCAACGGGACGCGCCCGAAGAACGGCGCTGCGCCCACGACACCTATCAACCTCAACGGCGACTCGCCCCCGCACTGGAACGCGCTGTCGCCCAACGTCAACGACGCGCTCCGACAACCGCTCGACCCCAATCTCGTCTCCGAGCGTAAGGGGCGGGGCGGGCGGCGGTTCTCGTACATCGAGGGCCACACCGCCATCGACCAGGCCAACCAGGTCTTCGGCTACGGCGGCTGGGGCTACGAACTCGTCGGCGAGGTCACACTGCGCGAGTTCAAGTCGGGCGCAGCCTACTCGGCCACGGTTCGCGTGACCGTCCCGGGCGCACCGTCGCGAACCGACGTCGGGTTCCAGCCGGTGTCGGACGATTCGGCCGAGGGCCACGAGACCGCCTACAAGGGAGCCGTCACCGACGCGCTCAAGCGCGCCCTGCGCAGCTTCGGCGACCGCTTCGGCAACGGCCTCTACGGCGACCCGCCGACCACGACGGGTCACGAACGACGGCAGCCGCAGCAGCGGCAACCTCGATCTGAGCATCGGCCTGCACAGGCAACAGCCGCTCGCTCGACGCACTCGAACGGAACCCGACCTCGTTCGACCGATTCGGATGCCAGCAACCTCCGCGGTCAGCTGATCGACCTGAGCGTCCAACAGGGGTTCTCGGAAGAGCAGGTGCGAGCCGCGGTCTTCCGGAAGACGGGTCGCGACCTGGACGAGCTCGGCGTCAACGACCTGACACCGCTGATCGCCTCGGCCACCGACAAGCTGCAGCAGCGACAGGGCTAACGCGCGTCGTTTCCGCTGCGAAACATCCACCTGAGCGGAGCTGCCTTCATCGCGAGGGCGGCCCCGCTTCTCTCTATCGGACAGAAAGGAACCAACATGTCCGACCACACCAACCCGAACCCCTACAACCGACCGATGGCGCGGTTCAACGGCGACGGCCAGCTCGAAGTCCGCGCCTCGACACTTGGACGCTGCCGGCGCGCGCTCTGGTACTCGGCGACCGAGCAGCCCGTCACCAACCCGACTTCTCCCGAGTCGCTGACGATCATGGAGTCTGGCAACGCGCTGGAGCCGGTCGTCGTTCGAGCGATGCAACGGGCCGGCTGGGCGGTTCAGCCCATCGACAGGGATGAGCCTCAGTCGGTCTCAGTCGAGCTGGGCGACCACCTGGTTGTCAGTGGTCATCCTGACGCGACAGGTTTTCCGCCCGTTTCTGGTTCGGACGCCATTGCCAACTTCCTCTTTGACGACGAGCTGCAAGTTGACGGCGGTGAACTCGTCATCGAGGTCAAGACACGCGGTCCGGAGGCGTTCAAGCGCTGGCAGACACTCGGCGCTGAACGCAGCCATCCCGACTCGGTGGCGCAGGCAGCTTGCTACTCGCTCGGTCTCTTCGGCGAGTGCCGCGACGTGGTCATCGCCACGCTCGACACGGGCTCGCGGCGCTGGGACTACGAAGTCGTCCCGGCTGAGCGAGTCGAGCAGGCCTGGAGTCGCGCCGGCGCACGGCTCGGCGAGCTCGCTGACCACCTCGATGCCAACGGCCCCGATCCGCAGGTCCTGCCCGAGCGTGACTTTGAGGCGACGGACTGGCAGTGCCGCAGCTGTCCTTACCTGGAAACGTGCCAGCCACCAGTTCCAGAGATGACGCCGGCTGAAGCATCGACTGACACGCCTACCGAACCCGTCTCCGACGACGAGGCGCAGTCGGCGCTGTGGCACTACGAGGAAATCGCAGAGCTGATCAAGTCTCTCAACGCCGACAAGCGAGAGTCGCTCGCCACGCTCGAACGCTGGCTCGCGACGCAAGGCTCGACGATGGCACAGCTCGACGGTCGTGACAAGACGCGCACGGTCGGGATGGTAACCAGCAAGCGCTACAAGGTCGACCACAAGCGGCTCAACGAGCTGCTCGACCCAGAGCAACGAGCTGAGATCGTCACCGAGTCGCGCTCAGAGTATCTCCGAGTGAGCTAATCACAACCCTCACCGGCATGCAACACGAGGCCGCGTTCCCTTCCGAGGGCGCGGCCTTTCTCGTTCCCAAACAGTCGAGGGACGTTCCCTCGTCGAAACACGCTCTCTGAAAGGAGCACACACGATGGCACGCTCCATCAACCGCGTCACGCTGCTGGGCCGCGTCGGGGCTGACCCCGAGTTGCGCAGCACCAAGTCCGGAACGGCGGTCGTCGAGCTGCGGCTGGCCACCGACCGCTACTCCAAGTCGAACGAATCCACCGAGACCGACTGGCACTCGGTCGTCGTCTGGGGCAAGACCGCCGAGGCGGTGGCGCACTACGTCCGCAAGGGCGACCGCGTCCACGTCACGGGTCGGCTACAGCAACACAGCTGGCAGACCGACTCCGGTGAGCGCCGCTCGCGCACCGAGATCCACGCGAACGAGGTCATCTTCCTCGACTCCCGCAACGACCGCAGCTCCCACGACGACCGTGAGGACGGCGGTGACTCGCCCTTCTAACGGACTTCCACCACCAACCCGTCCGTCGCAGACGGTCACCAACGAGGCCGCGTTCTCTCCCGAGGACGCGGCCTCTTCTTGTTCCCACACCCGAAAGGAACTCTCGGATGACCACCGTCCAACCCAACCTGTTCGCTTCGGCGAACGATGACCACAACCGGCCTCGGCTGGTTGACAGCGAGCGGCAAGAGCTGCTCACCGCCTTGCGACGCAACGTCTCGCTGCTGAGCGAGCTCGCGATTCGTTACGAGGTCGAGACTCGGCCCGAACGCTCGCCTGACCGTGAGCAAATCTCGACGTCAAATCAGGTCTTCGATCTGCTTCGAGCGGAGATGTCACCGCTGGCGCAGGAGCAGGTGCGGGTGCTGCTGCTCGACCGCCAATTGCGGATCGTCGGTCAGCGCACGATCTATCAGGGCAACGCCTACTCCGCGCTGGTACGGCCAGCCGAGGTCTTCAAGCCGGCGATCGTCGAGTCGGCGCCCAGCCTGATTGTGGTCCACAACCACCCGTCGGGTGACGCCACACCGAGCCAGGACGACATCAATCTGACCAAGGACTTGGTCGAGGTCGGCAAGCTGCTCGGCGTCGAGCTGCTCGACCACGTCGTCATCGGCGACGGGACCTTCGCTTCGATCAAGAACGGAGGCTTCCTCGACTGAATCCGCTCGCAACCCCAAACCCATCCATTCCACTGGAAAGGACGAGCTCCATGCTCGACACCCCAACCACTCCTCCCGAGGGGGGAAACGATCTCTACACCATCTCGGCCGGCGGCTTCTCGGCCACGGTCGACGCCTTCGCTCGTGACGAGCAGACGGAGGGACTCTGGTTCCTCTCGATGCTCGGTTCGCAAACCGCGGTCAAGGCGATCTGGGCGGCGCTGCTCAAGCAACCGCCCGAGGCCGCGTTCCTGATTCGCGGTGCCGATGGGCTACCGCATTCCGGCGGATATCAGCGCTGCCTGGTTCCCGAGGAGACGATCGGCAGCTGGACGACCAAGATTGCTCGACTGCCATCGTCTGGCGGCTGGCAAGCGATGGTCTACACCAAGCTGGCGGAGTTTCGATTCGAGCGCGACGAGTTCCTGCTCCTCGCGCCCGATGAGAAGGCCGCGCCGGCGCTGCATCGACGATTCCTCGACCGACGCTCGGACCTGCCATTGCCACCCGACTGGTCCGATTGGCTCTGGCAGACCGGTTTTCGACACGAAACGATCGTGCCGCTGCAGTCGGTTGGTGTCGCTGCATACAAGTGCACGCCTCATCACGACCTGCTCCGCAAGGAGCTATCCCAAGCTGTCGCTTCCGGGCGACTTTCCTTTCCCAAACCCACCAAGTCCGGCAACACGAACGGAGTATCCCGATGAGACTCGCTGCCCAAGCCAAGGGCGGGTTCTACCCGACCCCGATTCGCGTGATCGAGCTGATCCTGCAGCTGATCGCACCGCAACGCGCCAGCCTCGGACGTGGTTCGGCACCGCAAACGCTGCGGCTGCTGGACCCCTGCTGCGGAACCGGCGAAGCGCTGAGCGTCGCCGCCAGTGAACTGCGCCGACGCACCAGGCTCGACGTCGAGACCTTTGGCGTCGAACTGCATCAAGAACGGTCGTCGTTCGCTGAGCAAACGTTCGACCACACGCTGGCAGCGGACATCTTCCGCTGCTCCATCGCCAACCGCACCTTCAGCCTGCTTTGGCTGAACCCACCCTACGACCACGACGCCGAGGACAAGCGCACCGAGCACGCGTTTCTGACCCAGTGCTCCCGCTACCTCGCGCCGGACGGGTTGCTCGTCTTCATCTTGCCGCGCAAGCGCCTGCGGGTCTCGGCTCGCTACCTCGCATCGCACTATTCGCGGCTCAGTTGCTGGGCCTTCCCGGAGCCTGAGCGCGAGGCGTTCGACCAGGTCGTCGTGATCGGCGAGCGCAAACACGACACGTTCCCTGATGCCTACGCTGAAGGGCAGATCGCTCGCTGGGCTGACGGCGATCTGGAGACGTTGGACGACGCTCGCTACTCGCAGTATCGACTCGAGGCGGAGCCAGCCGGCGAGGTGCTGTTCACGACTCGAACGATCGACCCGGTCACAGCTGCTGCTGAGGCTCGGCGCTCAGGCTTGTGGCAGAGTCCGCAGATCACCGACGCGCTCTGGCCACAGGAGGATGTTCGCACTCGACCGCTAATGCCGCTCAGACGCGGTCACCTGGCGATGCTGGTCGCCGCCGGTTTCCTCGACAACCTGGAACTCGAAGCGGATGGCTCTCGCATCCTCGTCAAGGGTCGCACGGCCAAGGAGATGATCCTGGTCGACGAGACGCCTGACAAGGAGGTCTACCGCGAGCGGATGCGCACGACGGTCGTCGCGCTCGACCTGCAGACCGGCGAGATTACCGACATCGACGCCTGACCAACACCCAGCCCGCTCATCTGTACAGGTGAGCCGTTCACTACCTCGAAGCCCTGTCGTTCTCTCTGGACGACGGGGCTTCTGCACGTCTGTCGCCATCCAATCAGTCCACAGAAAGGACACTCATCATGAACCCCCTCGAGACCCAAGCCGAGTCTCGGTCCGACCAGTTGATCGAACTGAACGACCTGGACCACCACACCTACGAGCAGCTGCTGGGCCGCGCCCTGCACGACATCCGCGAGTCGTTGGACCAGCGCATCAGCCGCGACCAGTTGGAGCGCGTACTGCTCAGCAGCGAGGCACATCCCTACGAGGTGCTCGAAGCGATCCAGCACTTGGCGCTGATCGTTCTCGCTGACGAACCGTGCGAGCGCTGCGCAGACTTCGACTGCGAAGAGGATCACCGATCCTCGGCTGTGATCGACACCTCAGCCAGCACTGAAGGAGGCAACGTCCTCTAACCAACACCCAGCCAGCTCACCCTTACCGGTGATCCGTTCTCAATCCAGAAGCCCTGTCGTTCTCAGTGGATGACGGGGCTTCGTCACATCCATCGCCACCACACAGTCCACGGAAAGGACACCCACTATGAACCTCGGCGAGTTCATCGACACCTACCGCGACGCCATCACTGAGCGTGTGATCGCGTCCTACCCACCGATCTACAGCCCCGCCACCGACGAGCGTCCGATGCCCCGACTCCTGCGCTCGCCCTTGGGCGCGCAGGAGGACGCGATTCGGGGCGCGGCGCTCTCGCTCCACTCGCAGCGCGGCACGACCGTCGTTGGTGAGATGGGCACGGGCAAAACGTTCATCGGCACGGCCGCCGCTCACTTGGCCGGCTTCCGACGCGTGCTCGTGCTCTGCCCGCCGCACCTCACACGCAAATGGAAGCGGGAAATCGAGGAAACGATTCCCACCGCTCGCGCCGTGATCGTTTCGTCAATCACCGATCTCGAACAGCTCCAGCGACTTTCCACCGTCGGTCCGCTCTATGCGGTCATGTCGCGCGAGCGGGCGAAGCTCTCGTATCGTTGGCGACCGTCCACGATCGAACGCCTCGCCGTTTCCGATGGCAAACTGGTGCGGGACCCCGCATCAAGTGCGGGGCAGGACAAGGAGACCGGCGAGCCGATTCGCGTGCCGTGTTGTCCCGACTACTTCGCGCAGGTCGTCGACCGACACGGCGTGCCCCTTGCGGAGACGGCGCTCAAGCGACGCAAGCTGCGCTGCTCGGAGTGCGGCTCCGCGCTCTGGCAGGCCGACCCGACGGGTCCGAAGCGATTCCCGCTCGCCGACTACGTGAAGCTGCGGATGCGCGGCTTCTTCGACTTGCTCATCGCCGACGAAGTCCACGAGTACAAGGGCCGCGGCTCCGCTCAAGGCGTGGCCGCTGGCATCCTGGCCGACGTCTGCGGCAAGTCGCTCTCGCTGTCGGGCACGCTGATGGGCGGCTATTCGTCGACGCTGTTTCACTTGCTCTACCGGTTCTCGCCTGAGATTCGCTCAGAGTTTGCACGCACTGAGGAGTCGCGCTGGATTCAGCGTTATGGCTTCCTTGAGCAGTCGATTGGCAGGTCGGACGACGATGATGCCGCCGATGGTCGCTCCAGTAAGCGTCGCAGCTACCGCAAGGTGGTCCGCGAGCGGCCAGGTCTGGCGCCCTCGGCGCTGTTCCATCTGATCGGCAACACGGTCTTCCTCAGGCTCGCGGACGTCGCATCCGGACTTCCGAACTACGAGGAGCGAGTGATGCTGTCGTCGCTGGACTCGGAGCCGGACCCTAAAGCCAAGTCGCCCGAGGGTGTCACATACTCGCAACGTTCGGCCTACGCGGACCTCGAAGCGACGATGCGCGCTGCGCTCAAGACGGCCTTGTGCAGGGGTCGAAGCGGCTGCTCGCCGCCTACCTGCAGTCGCTGCTGGCCTATCCCGACGGTTGCACGCGTGGCGAGACCGTCCTCGATCCCGAGTCGGAAGAGGAGAACATCCTCGTCCAACTGCCGCCGCTGACCGAGGACAAGCTCTACCCAAAGGAGCAGGCGCTGATCGACCTCGTCGCGCAGGAACGCATGGCGGGGCGACGGGTGCTCGTCTACGCGACGCACACCGGCACTCGCGACATCACCGGTCGGATGCAAGCGCTTTTGACCGAACACGGCTTCCGTTCGGCAGTGATGAAGGCCGACGCCGTCGCGCCCGACAAGCGAGAAGCATGGGTCGCGAACCAGGTGGCGCAGGGCATCGACGTGCTCATCTGCCACCCGAGACTGGTCCAGACCGGACTCGACCTGATCGACTTCCCCACCATCTGCTGGTTCGAGACCGATTACTCGGTCTACACGATGCGACAAGCATCGCGGCGGTCGTGGCGAATCGGCCAGACCCGACCTGTCAAGGTCGTCTTCATGGCTTATCGGAACACACTGCAAGCGGACGCGCTCAAGCTCGTAGCGCAGAAACTGCAGTCGTCGCTGGCGGTTGAGGGTGAGCTGCCCGACGACGGACTCGCAGCCTACGGAGACGACGGCGACGACCTCATGCTGGCGCTGGCCCGCAAGTTGGTCGCCGGCGACGAGGACTCAGACGCTGAGGCGGTCGAAGACATCTTCGCTCAAGCTCAGCAGATCGCGGCCGATGCTGAGTCACTGCTTGTGGATGACTACTGGCGACCGGTAGAGCCGACTCCAGAGGTTCCGACAATCATCGACTTGCCGAAGGTCAAAGTCGAGCCATCAGTGGCGGTAATCCCATGCGGCCACCACACGGGAGTCGTGCCACAGCAGCGAGACCTGTTCTCATGGGCCGAGTTCCTCGCCGACAAGCCGACGCCGACGAAGAATCGTCGGCGCAAGCAAGTCGAGCCCTCAGTCTCGCTCTTCGACTGGGCGCTCGAACGAGAACAGCAAGCCGGCCTCGCGGCTGCTGGCGGGTAAGCGGAAAGGGGGAGGTCGTCGCGATTGCGGCGGCCTCCCCCGAGTCCATGTGTGAGCGTCTTTTTTCGTGCCCGCGACCGACGTGACTCGTTGCCGACTCACTCGAGATCGGACATCAGTCCACCCTCAGTGCCCGCTGCGCTTCCTTCGTTACCGGTGGCTTCCTGCATCTGGTCGTCTTGGGTATTGCCCTGGACGCTGTCCGCTTGCAGGCTGGCCGAGGTCTGTAGTGGCTTGAACGTCACCGTTCCGGTGTAAAGCCAGTTGTTCACGGTCGCAGTCAGGTAGTAGAAGTTGTTTGATGACGGGCACAAGCGTAGGTTCGAGCCGGCAGGCAAGAAGCAGACGTCGACGTAGGTCCTTGTCGAGGTCTTGATGTGCTTCACCGTGATCTTGCCGAGTAGTCGACTACTCTCCGTCCCCGCTGGGCCATAGACATCGCCACTCGTCGTCCATCGATTCACGTTTGCCGTCGTCGGGGTGTAGAAGCGCGCGGCAGGGGTGATCCGGCTCTTGCCTGTCGGCCTGAAGGCCAACTCGATTTTGCCCGAGCTCAGCAATCTTGCTGCGACCTGTCCAGTCACCGTTGGTGGCGACTTGACCGTGACAGACAAGTCCTCGGAATCGCTCAGCGTCGTGTGCTTGGTATCGGTCGCTTTGACAACGATCTTCTGGGTGCCGGTGGTCTGTTCACAGGTCACCGTGGAGAGACTCGTGTTCTGAGCTGTCCCGCCCACTGTCACTCGGTAACTGCCAGAGCCGCCGCTGACACTCCACCTCACCGTGACCGACCCACCGGTCTCACAACTGGTTGGAGAGACTGAGGCTTCGAGCATGACTGGCGCCGGATTGGTCTTCCGTGTCACTGAGACCCAGTTGGACCTGCCGCCCTGGTTGATGGCCTGCACTTTGAGTTTGTAACTCTGGTTCGCACTCAGACCCGTGAACTTGTGAGTTAGAGGGGGAAGGTTCGGTCTAACGGCCTGAGCGTTGTTGATGCGCACTTGGTAGCTGGTTGCACCTTCAGCCAAATCCCAGCGCAGGGTGAGGCTATCAGTGGCGGCGGTCACCTGGAGGTTCGACGGATCGTCCGGTGGCTCAGGCAGCGTGCTTTCGGCCTTCCCGAACCAAGTGGATGCTCCCCAAGCGTCTCGCGCTCGGACTTCGAGTCGGTATTGCCGTCCAGCAGCCAACCCGCCGAAGACGTATGTGTTTGTCTGGACCGAGGCCACGATCATGCCGCCTCGCCTGAGGTCGTACTGGGTCGCGCCGGTCACGGCGGACCAGCTGAGCTTGATTGAGCTCTTCGTAATCGCACTCGTTCTGAGACTGGTGGGAATCGACGGGCAGGACGGCGTCGTGCTTGATTGCGAGCCAGCCTGGGCCCGGTCCGCTGGTGCCTGACTCGGCCCGTCGCCACTCATCGAGCCGCCGTCGGTGCCCGGTCCGGCCCCCGTGTTGTCGGGTGTGTCATCCAGCCAGTCGCTCGGCGGCGGCGCCTCACCGGCGGTTGCCTGGTCCGCCGATGCAGACGACGGGGCCAGCAGCGTGATTTCGAACGCGGCGCTGGAACGCCATCTGTCGACCGTTGAATTGGTCTCGATGAACCGCTGGCTTGGCAGCAGCCGCGTTCCGCTGGTCAGCAGGAGCCCGACCTCGACTCGGGACGGACAGCGATCATTCTGCAGCTTGGCCAAGAGCCGGCCGATGTTGTAGCTGCGGCCGCCGATCGTGGCGGTCATCGCTTCGCTCTGATTCCACTTGAGATTGGTCATCTGAGGGGGATTGGCGAAGCGTTTGCTCGGGGAGCTCACGGTGCCACCCTCGACGCGTAGCTCCAGCTCGATCCGGTTGTCAGACATGCGCCGCGCCCAGAGCTTCGCCTGTACCGTGCTCGGTGGCTTGGTCACGGTCAGCGTGAGCCTGTCGGTGATAGTCAGCTTGCGATCAACAGCGTCGGTGGCCTTGACGATCACCGTCTGTGTCCCAGCCGTGTCCTGACAGGTCACCTTGGTGGATGAGCCGGTCTTGGCCTCTCCATCGACCGTGACCGTCGACGTGCCCGAACCGCCACCGACAGTCCACTCGACCGTCACCTCGCCATCCGTCTCGCAGCTGGTCGGTGTGGCCGACGTCGTCAGTGTGAACGTCGGCCAGGTCACCGTGAGACTGAGCGTCTCAGTCACGGTCAGTTGCGTGTTCGTCCGGTCAGTCGCCTTGACCGTGACCGTTTGTGTCCCAGCCGTGTCCCGACAGGCCACTTTGGTGGATGAGCCGGTCTTGGCCTCTCCATCGACCGTGACCGTGTGGGAGCCTGAACCACCCGTCACGGTCCACTCGACCGTCACTTGTGCACCGGTCTCACAGCTGGTCGACGATGAGGTCACATTCAGCTTGAGCGCGGAAACCCGCGTGTCATCGTCGGACACGGTCATCGTACCGCTGCTGGAAGTACCCAGCCCATAACCAGTGCCGCTGAGCAGCGTCGCCGTCACAACGCTGTCGGACTCTGCCTGTTGATCATCCTCCGTGGCAACGGTCAAGGTGGCCTCATCCGCTCCCGAGGCGATCGTCACCTGCGTCGGCGCGGTGCCGCTGATCATGTCACCGTCCTCGGTCACGGAGAGCCTGACATTCAGCTCCGTGCTCAAGCTCCGGTCGCTCGTGACGGTGAAGCTCGCGTTGTCGCCCTCGTCAATCGGCGACGTGCCCGCGGTGATTGTGATCACGGGCACGCTCGATGTCGTCGTCCGTACCGTCTTGCTGCTCCACTCGGACGATCCTTGCCAGCTCCGAGCACGCACGCGCAGCGTGTAGGCCGTGTTCGCCGCTAAGCCGGTGAAGTCATGAGTGAGCTTCGTCGACGCGAGCGCCTCTGACGCCTCCTGTCCGAGAGCCACGTCATATTCACTCGCACCGCTGACTGCGCTCCAACTGAGAGTCGCGCTGTTACTGGTGACGCTCGAGGTGGCCAGACCCGTTGGCTGGTCGGTACAGGTCATGGCTGATTGGTCGCGTTGCGCATTCAGGGCAGTTGAGTCGCCGAGCATGAATCCACCTTCACGACCAGGACCGTCACTCGCCCCTTCGGGCGCCACCGTCATCCGCTCCAACGTGTTGCCGTTCCCTTTCGCGGACGCGTTCTGTGGCGTCTCGACCAATGGGATTTCGAACTCCAAGGTCGTGAGCCACCGATCGACCTCGTGGTTGACCGCGAGCTTGTACTTGGTTGGCGTGATTCGCGTTCCACCTGAGGGTATGAAGGTCACCCAGACTTGGGCCGGACAGACCGTGTTGTCCAGCCAGGCCGAAATCACACCGAGCGTGTAGTCGGTGCCAGCGATCGTCACCGTGTGGACGCCGCTCGGATACCAGAGCTCAGCCTTAATCTTCGGCAGCGTGATGTAGCGGGTTGCCACCTGCAGCTCGGCACCGTCCGTCGGGCGCAGGCGGAACTCGACCCGGTGATCGGACAGCAGCCGCGCCGCAATCTTGGCCGTCAACGTCTGCGTCTGCGTCTTCGTCACCGTCAGCGTGAGCCGCTTGGTCACACTGGACGAATCGCCCTGGTCGGTCGCCACGACCGTGACGGTCTGGTCACCGGCCTCGGCCTGACACCTGACCTTCGTCGATGATCCGCTCTGTGCTGTTCCGTCGACCGTAACAGTAGACCTACCTGAACCGCCGCTCACCATCCACTCGACCGTCACCTCATCGCCCGCTTCACACGTGGTCGGAGAGGCGGATGCCGTCAGCGTCAACACTGGCTTCGCTGCGGTGGTTCGCTGGACCGATGACCAGTTCGATGCGCCCTGCCAGCTGCGCGCGCGGACTTCGAGCGTGTACGTCGTGTTCGGCTCAAGCTGATCGAACTCGAAACTCAGATCAGAGGATGGGAGCTCTTGCTCAGAGGCACCGGTTCGCTTGACGTCATACTGGCTGGCCCCGCTGACTGCATCCCACTCGAGCGTGATACTGGTGCTCGAGAACGTGCTCGCATCCAGGCCGCTCGGCGCGGCCGTACAGACAGCCTGAGATTGGGCCTGCGCCGGCTCCGACCCAGCGCCTGCCATCAAGCTGTCTGGAGGGTCGTTTGCTTGAGGATCGTCTTCTCGACTCTGGTCGGACGCGGAGCTCTGACTACTGGTGGTCTTCACGTTGACTTCGAATGTACTCGAGGGGATCCAAGTCCCCGCCTGAGTGTCGAGCCTGAACCGGTTGGCATTCGGCGTGATCCGCTGACCTTGAGCGGGAAGGAACGTGAACACCAAGACCGAAGGACAAACGGTGTTGTCCAGCCGCACCGACACCTTGCCCAGTGCATAGGTCTTGCTGCCCGTTGTAGCGCTCAAGCTCTCCAGGTCGTCCCACTCGCCATCGGTCATCTGCGCCGGTGTGACGTACCGACTCGTAGGCCTGATCTCAGTGCCATCCTTGAGACGCAATCGATACTCGACCCGGTCGTCGGCCAGCCGCTGCGCCCGAATCGCCACACTCAGCTTGGTGCTCGGCGCTTGCTTGACGGTCACGGTCACCGTTTCCGTCGTGCTGACGCTGGGATACTTGGCGTCCGTCGCCACGACCGTGAACGTCTGCTCGCCCACTGTGTCCTGACATTGCACCTGGTGTCTGACATATTCCCCATTGACACCAGGTAGCGGTTGCTTGCCGTCGACCGTTACCACTGATTTGCCGGTCCCGCCCCCTCTTGGGTACGTCGAGATCGTCATCTCTCCTCCGGTCACACAACCAGCCGACGGCGCCCTCACAATCAGCCGAATCGGCGGCACGGCCTTCGTCCACGTCGGCACTTCAACCCAGTCCGACGCCTTCCCCGTCGCCTTCGCTCGGACACTCACCGTGTATCTCGTGGTTGGGGTGAGATCGGAAAACTCATGACTCTCTTTGGTATCAGAAGGTTGCTCACCCTCTTGCCCAGGCACCGCAACGCCGTGTTCGTCGACGACCATGACCACGTACTCCGTGGCCCCCTCGACTTCGTTCCATTTCAGCGTGATGGTCGAGTAGGTCTCAACCGCCACGACCCCGGTCGGATCTGGCAACGGGTCATAAGCCGTCATCGCCGTGATCTCCTCTGACCAGTCACTCCACACGCCACTCACCTTGGCTCGCACGCGCACCTGGTACTCGGTACCCACCGTCAGCCTCGTCAATACCGCGCGCGTCACCTCGACCGTCTCCGACTCCCATAAACCACCCCCACTCCGGTACTGCACCTCGTAGTCACTCGCTCCACCCACCCCGTCCCAACTGATCACCATTGCATGCGTGCTCGCGAAAGTCTGCTTCACGCCGCTTGGCCCCGGATACAACGGAGTCACCACTTCAACGTCCACCCAGTCCGTCTCCGCCTCATTGACCACCAGCCGAACACCCAGGTCGTAAGACGTCCCTGGCAACAGCTTTGCGAAAGTATACTCAGTACGCTTGAGTTGCAACGGGAACAGAGTGCTCTCTTACCGTACTGTTACGCCATCCTTACGAACGACGTAATAGTATTCATCCACCGGATCAACCATGGCCCCATCACGGATCGGAGTCGCACAAGACCCCCACGTGAGCATCGCCGAGGTCGGCAAAGATACGGCAGATGCGCAATTGCCTGTCGGCACAGTCGTACCAGCTGATGGTGTCTCGCTAGTCAATGCAAGCATAGCCTCAGTACCGCTACCATTTCTATCCAACACAAAGCCCTCCATTGCCTCGGTCGCCACTCCGCACAACAATGTCACTGGGTTCTGCTTTACTTCATTGCCGTCAATCCAAACCCTATTGGGCCCGCTACCACCCGTCACTGTCCACCTAAGGTTCACAAACGTCCCTTGGACACATTTCCTCTGGGACAAGCCGGCCGCCACTCCGTCTCGTGAGAACGTCAATCCCAACCGCTTCGGCTTGATGTGAACCCTCACGGGCACAAAGAGGACTCGGCTGACCGCGTTGCCTCCTGAACCCCAAGTTGCACTGACCTTAGCACTGTATTGACCGGCGAACTTCGGGCACAAGTATTGCAACTTCCCATTGCCACTTGGTTGGACCTTGAATACCGGATCGCCATTACCCCCAGTTTCGACCACCGAAACAGGCAGTACATCCTCCGCGTAGCAGTACCGAGGACTCACCGTTGCACTCAAAGTGCCAGGAAACGGTACCAATGCGAGACCAGAAACGCTTCTAGTCTTTTGCCTGTAGCATCCAGTCGGTACGCCCGAACCTGTCCTGACAAATCGAATGTGCTTCCTTGCAGCCGGGAATCTCCTCGAGTGATTCCTACAACTTTGCAAATGGCATCGGCGTCCGGAGCATCTCTACACGTTACGGATGTAACCTGCTCACCATTCCTGCTGCCGAGAAGATGACGGATGGGAGTAGGTATGCCTAGCTGCGTCCAACCGCCATTGTAACCCTGTCAATACGCCGCATTATGGGTTGCATTGTGAGCTGCCTCATCAATGCCACCTGCAGCCCATATGAACGTCAACGCATACTGAGCGCCAGCAAGGCGCTCTATACCTCCGAGCTCCAGGCCATCTATTGTTGCCACATGGTAGGCTTCGTAAAAGTCACGGAGATCGCGTCATGTGACGGTTTCTGCTTGTGGCGGCCGGCAATCAGCGTTGTTTGTAGTCATGATAGAATAGTGCTGCATATGCGGGTCAGGGTTTAGATGGGTCATTCCTTGTTGCCTGAGTGTGCTGCAATGTTTGTAGTCACTTAACCCTAGGACATGGCCCAGCTCGTGAACTAAGGTTGATGTCCTGACTACTCGTCCCTTACGATATATGATAAGTGCGTGCGTTGAAGTCGTTGACGACTGAAAGCCTTGATGCGGCGGGTTGCTCTTGTATTTGGGACTCCTCCGATAGCAGCCATTCGAGCTTGGATCCATACAAGTGCCACGCTGTACTACAATGTGGACATCGAGTGAAGCTTGGTCCTTGCAAGGGCCAGGGGTGGATTTCTTGGAATCAGGCAATAGTAATGGGCCCGTAGTTGGTCTGAACGCGAGGGTGCGGAGAGCGGTGTTCCATATGTTGACGGCTTCGTCGAGGGCTGGAAACAGTTCGGCGTCCGCAGTGCATATGACAGTGTGGCGGCCGAGTATTATATTCGGGTTGAGGGCCACGTTGATGGCTTCAGTGTTAGAATCTTTGTGTGATCCTGGCTGATGCGGTAGATGGGCTATTGAGCCGCTAGCAGTGTAAGTGCTGTTGGCATCTGGAGAATAGTTGTTGCTCCAGGCTGAATGGCCAGTGGTGTTGGAGACTGGGCCAAGCCAGGCGATCGCTATCGCTAGACCAAGAACGCATGCTGAAAGATATAGCTTCACTACTCTGAAGTATCTATCTTCGGAAGTTGACCGATGGAGTCAACTAAGGCATCCATGAGGACATTCAGGTCGATATTGGGTGGATCAGTAGCGAGTGCTGTGTCTGTTTGAGGAATTTCTCGTGCTACTTCTTCGTAGCCGTCAAGGTTGAACCAAATACCTGCATTGCTACCTTCGATACCGAGGCGTTGGTAATCGTATCCGGAGTCGCCGGTTTCTCGATCGCTGATCCGCATGTCCACCCCAAGGGGAATGGTCACTAGGGTGCCGAATATGCGATATGTTCGGCCTGCGCGCAAGAGGTGTTCGGGCCTGCCGGTGTCTAGGATTACGTAGACCTTCAAGACAGAAGGGGCTGAATTGCCAGCTGCGTCTGTCGCCGTGGCTTGAATGGCCTTGAGACCAGAGTCGACCACGTAGTGTCCAGAAAGGCCACGTAGCGGTTCACGGGGTTCAGTTTGGTAGGTAACGTTGCCGGTATTGAGTGCGCAGCTGACTGAGGCAGTACCTGTTTGTCCCACATAGGCGTGGTGCGCGTCTTGTGTTTCTCCGTCGATCACAAGAGAGTAGGGAGGGGTGCCACCGATTACCTGCCATGTGATCGTTGTTTCGCCTACACGCCAGCCCTGTGAACCATAGCCGGTCTCGCAAATGTCTGGGGCTGACAGGGCTAGAGTCATTTCACTGGCCTGCTGCTGAGGGGTTCTTGGAGTCTCCGCGTTCGGCATACCATCTACGCTGGCACCAGTTTGGCGGCTTATGCTGGCTTCACGGCCAATCATCACCACAACTACAACCACGATCGCGACGACGGCCACAAAGCGGGACATATCTCGTAGGCTCAAGCGTCGCCAATGGTCCCGCATATCGCGCTCCTCATGGTGTGGCGTGACCCTAACACATCGGCCGAGAGGAAGCGTGCGTGGTTCATCATTCGGGAGCCGGAGAGGCTCAGGTGGCCTGTGGTCGATTTGAGAAAGGATCTTGTTTGAGCGGGACGGACATGGAGGTCGGTCGGCGCCATCGAACGGAGGGTCGATCGCCCTCTTCGGATCGTCCATCAGTGCCGCTTCGGCGTGGGGTCGGCTGGACGAAATGACGGTCTACACGGGCCGTCCGCGGAGCGGATTAGCGATTGATTGGGTGAAGTGTCAACGCTGACTCAGCGATTGCGGACACAGACATGGTCGACTGTGGTAGGCATGACGGGTTCTGTTCCGCAACCGAGGGGTGTTTCCGATCACAAACACCACAGTTGGAGTCGGGCTCACGAGGTGGCGGCGGCACCGGCCGGCGATGCTAACGGTCCGTGTGGTCTTGTTGATCCTTGTAGTGCTTGCGGCGGCGTTCCTCACAAATGTTGGTACGCCGGAGGTCGGCGCGGGCTCGGGTCGACTGTTGTATCCGACGCTTGGGTCGTACTTAAGCGGTCTCGCCGAACAGTCGGCTGAGCCTATGGGCGACACGGGCGTCCAACCGACGACCCTGGCTTTATTGATCACGGTGAGCGGTGATCTCCAAGCAGTCGTCGACCTGGTTGAGGGTCAGGGTGGCTCAGTACGGAACGTCACTGATGGGTATATTGAAGCCTATGTACCAGTCTTCGCTTTGGGAACGCTGGGACGCCACGACGGTGTGAGTTGGGTGCGTGAGGTCGACCACCCGGTTGCCACGAGAGGCGCGGTCACGAGTCAGGGCGTGACGTTGCATCTGGCCGGTGCCTGGCACCGGGCCGGGATTGCGGGCCATGGTGTGAAGATTGGCGTGCTCGATGCGGCGACCGATGTGACGACCAAGGATGGGTTCTCGGGACTGAGACAGTTACAAGGTAGCGAACTCCCCGAGCGGATCGATGCACGTTGCTATGAAGACATGGGCAAACCGACCAATGACCTCGCCTACTGTGAGCAAGCGGGCGGCGAGAGTCATGGTGCGGTGATGGCAGAGATAGTGATGGATCTGGCACCGGCAGCGGAACTGTACATCGCCAATCCGAACACCTGGGGTGACATACGAAGCAGCGTTGCGTGGATGTGATCGTGTCGGCGTTAGTGTGGATCTTTCATGGTCCGCCGGACGGGACGTCACCGTTTACGGCCAGTCCCGTGAACACGACATGCTGGGCTGTGGACCAGGGCATGGTATGGGTCGCGCCGGCGGGCAGCGCCGAGGGACACAGTTGGTACGGCGCGTTTACCGATGTTGATGACGACGATCGACACGAATGGACGACCGGCGTGGAAGCAAACTCGTTCACCATGTCGACCGGTCAAGCTGTGTATGTGGACCTGCGCTGGGACGACATATGGTGTACTGCGAGCACCGACCTGAGGATCGAAATCGTACGCAATCCCGGTACGGCATCCGAGACGGTCGTCGCATTCGTCGATGATCCGCAGTCGGGTGGTCCCAATCAATATCCAGCGGAGTGGCTATCGTACACGCCGCGGCGAATGTAGCCGGCATGGTCGCGCTGATGTTGCCGCAGCAGCCCAACTTCACGGCGACGCAAGCAGCCGCTTATCTGAAAGCGCATGCGGCGCCGCGCGGTGACCAAACTCCAAACAACACCTAGGCACACGGGTTCGCTCAGTTGCCTGGCTTCAGTTGTCTCACGACGCTGACTGACAGCGGCGATACGACAGGCCAGTGGGCGGATACCTGTCCTTCGCACTCGGAAAGTGACAATGACAGTCGGTACTACACGTTCCAACTCGAGCAATCGGCGAACGTGACGATCAAACTGAAGTCGACAATCAATGGCTATCTCTATCTGCGTCATGGGTACAACAGCCGAGCGGGAGCGGCGCTATACGAGGACGACGATGGCGGAGCGGGAACCAATGCGAAGATTCGCGAGACGCTCGCGGCTGGGACCTACACGATTGAAGCAACGACGCATGCGGCGCTTCAGAGCGGTGACTTCACGCTCAACGTGAACGGCGTGCCTGCGCGACCGGCCACGCCGTTGGTCAGCATCAGCGCTGGCCCCGAGGTGACCGAGGGTGAGATCGCGACGGTGATCGTTAAGGTCACGCCTGCTCCCGTCGTTACGCAACAAGTACAACTGACACGGTCCCAAGCTGGTGAGTACGGTGTCGCCACGGGATCGGTGTCTGTGATCGTCCCGGCGAGCGGCCAAGCAACACTACAGACGCTGACGGTCAATGATAAGGCAGCGGAGGATCGTGGGGCGCTGACAGTGACCGTCAACATCAACGCTGCATACCAAGTAGCCACGACCGACGGTTCCGCCAGCGTTACTATTCGTTGCGACGACAGTCCATCGTCTGAGCTGGAAGATGTGAGTGCTATACCGTTGGAGGGGTCGGTGCGGCTCGACTGGGCCGACTCGGCCGACGTCACGACTGAGTATCATATTCGCTACCGGCGCGCGGGCGTCGAGGTGGACTGGAGCGTGGCGAAAGTGAACACCGCTGGGGCCACGACGGCCTCGGTGGAGCACAGCATGTTATCACAGGACTCGAAACTGGGCAGGAGTACCGCCTCCGTGTGCGTGCAAGCAATGACAGTGGCGCCGGCCCCTGGAGTCGTACGGTCGTAGCCACGCCGCTCGGTCCGCTGCCTGGGCCGGAGCTAACAGTAGAGCCGATGCTCAGGCAACTCGAGGCTAGTTGGACGATCGCATCTGACGCTGCGGCTGTGGTTGACTATGAAGTCTCTTGGATCCGACTGAGTCTGTTTGAAGTGCAGCAGCACACGTTCTATACTGAAGCACAGACCGCGACACTGAGTCCGGCTCGAGCCGGCAAGACATACATCGTACAGGTGCGTTCTCGCGATCTTAACCGGGTCAGCGAGTGGTCGCCCGTGCAAGAGGTTACAGTTTGGCAGCTGCCCGGCGCGGTCCAGATCGCCGACACAACTCCGGACTACCGCGAGCTGCGCTACGCAGTAAGCATCGCCGCAGGCGCGGTCAGTAGCCCGGCAGCCGACCAAGTCGAGGCAGCATCCTGCATCAGTGGCCAACAGAGCTGGACTAAGGGGACGTTGGCCTTGGGCACGGAAGTTAAGGTGATTACGAACTTGACCGCGGACGCGACATATGAGTTGCGGGTTCGCGTCTTTAGCCAGGTTGGGTCGGATCCCTGGAGCAAGATTACAACGGTTAAACGTCCCGCTCACATCACCGCACCGGCCGTACCTGAGGCGGTCACGGTTACCCGTCCGTTCGAATGGCGGGCGGTGCCACCGTGAGTTGGACGATTCCCGAGCCGGTGCCCGGCGCCCAGCCGACCAGATTCTCGGTACGCTACGGAATTGCCGGTCCCGGTCATGGCGTGTCTGTACGCACGTTCAGCTCCTCGCCAGTTACCTTGATGGGCCTGCTCCAAGGGTCGACCTACCACGTGTAAGTGAACGCGGTGAACTCGCACAGCGCGAGCGACTGGTCAGCGGTGACCGCTGTACTGGTGCCCAGCCCGTACCTCTACTCCGCGCCATCGGTGGACAGGATCATCTTGGGCGGCCAGTCGCTTACAATCTATTGGAGCCCACCGGCCATCGCTGGTCTGCCGCCTTATGCGAGTATCCGTCTTACTTATGCCTATGATCTCAACGGTACTGAGCAGCGGGTCGGCCCGATTACTGTAAGCGCGTCTCCGTATCGTTTGACCGGGCTCGACAACGGCGTTACTTACTCGCTCCAACTGAGCGCCCACGGAGCGCACGGCGTCATTCGCGACACGACGACCAGCCCAGGGCACGCCCGCTGCGCTTTCGGACGTTCCCCACGCGCCGATCTTGACCGTCACACCCCAGGCCGCGACGGGTGTCAGTAACTCCGCACCGATTGCGTTGTCCTGGAACGCTGTCGTAAACGGTACCCGCCCTGCGTCTCGCTGGGAGGTTTCGTATACGACACCCGGTGCCCAATCAGCCACCGTCGTCCAGCGAAACGAGCCGAGCTATGTCCTGCAGGAGCCGGCTCGCAGGACGTTCTACCAGTTCAAGGTGCGAGCGATCAACGACCTAGGTGCTGGCGCCTGGTCTGCTGTGGTCAGCGATACGGCACGGTCGGTCGCCTCGGCCGTGTAGTCGCTTGAGGTTACACCGGGGCGCTGCTCGGTCCAGCTCAACTGGACCGCTCCCGTGCACATCGGTCACCCACGTCTTGACTCGTATGTTCTCAGATGGCAGACGTTACCTGGAGGCGCCTGGGCCAGGGTCAAGCTGGCCACGACCGCGCCGAGCCACACGATCAGCGGTCTGACCAACTTCCAACCGTTCGCGATCTTGCTCTCGCCGATCGCCAGTACGGCGCCAGGGATCGCCGAGGCCGGACGGGGCTCGCTGGTTACGATGGCGCAAGGCACGCCGCCAGCGCTGACCGGTCTGCAGGTCGCGAACAACGCACAAGGTCAGCTCGTCCCGCGCTGGGACCCCGCCACACAAGCCGTACCGACGTTTGCTCGCCAGAACTACCTGAGTGAGGTATGCCAACCAACTGGAGTGACGTCGAATACATCAACACAAGCGATTCCACTCCCTATCTGACGAGTCTCCGACTGCGCGCGCCCGCCTCGGCCGGCGAGCTGGTGTTGACCCCGTTGGCATCGGGCCAGCGCTACCGATTTCGCGTCCGACCCGTCAATCATGTCGAGTTAGGCCCCTGGCAGGATCTGAGTGAACGTTATACACCAACTAGTGGTGGCAATCAGCTCCCCGGAGCGCCGACCAATCTTCAAGCCGCCGAGCGTACGAACGATTCGGTCACAGTCAGTTGGGACGCGCCCGCTAGTACGGGTGGGACTCCAATCGTTGACTACATCGCCATACAATGTCAGCTCGTGAACGCCTACAACGATTGTGTCCACGCCGATTTCGGCGAGCCGACGACCAGTCATCAGTTCGAGGGATTGGTGGTCGGCGTGGCAAATCACATCCAGGTACAAGCGGTCAACGCAGCCGGTCGCGGCCCCTGGAGCGAAATCCACAAAGTAGAACCCAAACACACTACCGACCCATAGCCAACTGAGGTCGGCGACACGGGCACCGGTGGGTAAGCGGAACGGGGGAGGTCGCCGCAATCGCGGCGGCCTCCTCCAAGTCCTTGTGTCACGGACTGCTTTTGTGCCTGCAGAATCAGCCCGTCTCGATGCACTCGAGTGCGACGCGGACGGGCTTCCAGACGAACCATGTGGACTCTCGGACTTCGGCCTCGGCGGCGGTGAATGGCGTGAGGTTGGCGTCCGACAGGTCGCCAAAGTCGAGCAGGACCCACCGCCAGTTCGTGCCGTGGTCGGACGCTCGTTGCTTGTTGATGTCGTATTAATGTCGCACCTTGGCGAGAAGCGCGTCCGAGACGCAATCAGGCGGCGGTGTGTCGATTGCCGGCTCCGACTCAGCCTGCGCATCCTCTCCGACTGGCCCGATGGCGAGCGTCGCTGTGCTCGCGAGATTGCTTAACTGTTGGGTGTCGCCGTTCTTATCGACGTACTCGGGGATGACTGTAACTGTTAGTGTCATCTGCTCTGATGCGTCATGCTGGATGGTCGCGGATGTACTCGTCACGCTGGGCACAGTGCCGGCGATTGTGCTCAGCCAGCCGCTGCTCTCGGATGATCGGGACACTTCGTACGACGTGACGTGGTCCACCGCGTACCAGGTGACCGTTGCGTTGGTGTCGTCCACCGCCGGATCGGTGCCGAGCACGGCCATGGGGTCGAAGGTGTTCTGTGGGTCTCGGATTAGCGGCCTATAGATGGTGACGGTCGGCTTGCCGGAGCGGTACGAGATCGCTGTCCGGGCGTTGAGTTCCACGGTGCGGGTGGCGCCGTCGTACCAAGCCATCGCACCGGGTAGCCGTTGTCGTACACCAGCGCTAGAGGACCTGGCTGGCCGTCCAAGTGCTGGCACATCACCACGCCCGCTGGACAACACAAATCGGGCTATGCGAGCCGGTCATGACCACCAAGACCCTCTGGAGGCCCTCCCCGGACGCACCACCCGCAAGGCACGCAGCCACACGCGCATCTTCCCCAGGGCTGGGCCCCGGAGCTACCAGTTCGGCAGCGCCCTTTTTCTTGCCAATAGATGGCCGGCGGCTTAGTATCACGTCCGTGGCAAGAAGCTCCCTTGACCGGGGAGGAAGTGCGGCGCGAACATTGTCCGACGCCGCGCTGAATGGCCGAAGGAGGACCGATGAGCCTGATTAGAGCATGGCGAGCAGCGATAAGTGGGCGTGGGACAAATTCCGTCAAAAGCCCGTTTCACCCCCCCCCCCCCCCCCGCGCTCGATAAACGCTCCTGGCGTTAAGCAATCCGGGCTTTCTATCCCCCTTGCAACCTCTGCGTTGGCGATCGTCATCGCAGCCTTCCTCGCAATAGTGCTGGCCAGGGGGATCGGCGCACCGATCCACGCAAGCTCCGGCGATGACTACACAGCAGACAAGACCACCACCGGCGCAGTCGCGGTGGGAGGCTCCGCAATCGGCGAAATCGAAACTGAGCAGGATGTGGACTGGTTCGCGGTTACGCTGGAGGCCGGCAAGACGTATCACTTCACCGCTTGGGGTAACGAGCGAGACTATTACGCTGACACTCTGGACAGACCGAAGATTGCCGGCTTGTATGACTCTAACGGCGCTGACATCTCTGGTGTCCGTAGAGTCTATGAAGGGCGTACCGGCAGGTCGCCTCGGAAATGGTACCGGGCCAACACCAATGGCACACATTATATTGCCGTCACCGGCGATAAATTAGACGGTGGATTCTCGACGGGCACGTACACCCTTGTCGTGGCGGAATCCCCGGCCGACGACTGTGTAGCCGGCGTCACCACCACCTGCCTGGTGTCGGTGGGTGGCTCAACCACCGGCGACATTCAGTGGACCTACAACAATGACAGCTCTAACGATATCGAGGATGAAGACTGGATACGCGCCAACTTGACCGCAGGCAACACGTACCATTTCGCCCTGGAGGGGGCCGAAGCTGGCAAGGGCACCCTGCAAGAGCATACCCTGCACAAGTATCTCTACTATGTGAACGACGAGGGGGAAGTCGCTGCAATCCGCGGATCGGGAGACGGATCTAAGACAAGGATGAAAGTCAACCGCAGCGGCGCTTACTACGTTGCGGTGGAGGGTGACGGCGAGAAGGACGACCGCACCGGCACGTATACCCTTACCTTGGCTGAAATCAGCGGAATCACGGACGACTTTGCCGCCGACACAACCACCACGGGAACCGTCACCGTCAGCGACTCCGTTAGTGATAGAACATTCACTCGTCAGGGAACTGCCGGCACCATTGAGGTGAGTGGGGATGTCGATTGGCTCGCGGTACAGCTGGAGGCGGGCAAGAATTACCTGGTGATCCAATCAGGAAACCCGTCAAACTACCTCTACTCAGGTCAGGTCTCTTCTGCCAACCTTCAGGGCATATACGACTCTACCGGAGTCCGTGTGGCAAATCCCGCCGACTACGACCCTTACGATTCTCTGATTACGTTCCAGGCCAGCAGTAGCGGAACCTACTACATCGCTGCCGGCGCCCGCACCGGCGGCGAAGGCTCCTACCGGGTGACCGTTGCCCGGCTGCCCGATGACGATTACTCCGCCGATACCAGCACCAGCGGCTCCCTGGCTGTGGACGGGACGGCCACTGGAACCATTGGAACGTTTAGCGACGTGGACTGGTTCGCGGTCACTCTCACCGCCGGCAAGACCTATGTGTTCGCGATGATACCTGAAACCACGCAGCACTCCCTGCTGGGCCACGAATATAGCAGCAACGTCGTGCTGGGCGCGTTGTATGACTCCTCCGGCAGTCAGGTGGCGCCGGCCTCCGCAAGTGGAAAGTATCACCTGGCATACAGCCCCGCCAGCAGCGGAACCTATTACATCGCCGCGAAACACGACGAGCGAGCCTATTACAAGAAGTTGGGACCTTACACCGTGAGCCTGAAGTCGTCCACTGTCCAGGACGACTACCCGGCCGACGCGACCACCTCCGCCACGGTGGTCCCCGGCAGCGCGGTTGCCAGCAGCGTGGACTGGGAGGACTTCGAAGATGACTACGAGGATGGTCTATTGGACCCCGGCACTCCGGCGACCGGCAACGTGGACTGGCTCCAGGACCGGGACTGGATTGCGGTCCCGCTGCAGGCCGGCAACGCTTACCGCTTCACCCTCAGCAGCGCCGCCGTTGGCAAGGGAACGCTGGACATTCCTCAAATCTTCGGATTGTATAGCAGCGACGGAACGCTCATCCGCAAACGCCTAAACCATCACTTCGGGTACTATAGCAGCGACGGAACGCCCCTCAGCAAACGCCTATACCCTTACATGTATCACCGGCCCACCGAAAGCGGCACGTACTATGTCGAAGTAACCGGGGGACCGCTAGAAACTGATTGGCGCAAGAGTGTTGGCGGCTATCGACTAACCGTGCATACCAAAGCGCTGGATACCCCGAAAATCAGCATTAGTGGCGGGTCGAGCATCACCGAGGGCGACAACGCCAGGTTCAAGTTGACATCCAGCGCCCCATTTGAAAAAACACTTGGGAATCCCTTGGCCGTCAACGTGATCGTCTCTCAGAGTGGCGACTACGGCGTTGCCGCTGGAACGCGGCGGGTCACAATTCACGATCATGACGGTATCGGTATCCTGTCGGTGGCCACCACCAACGACAGCGTTGCCGAGGCCAACGGGTCGGTGACAGTAACCCTCGCCCCGGGTCCGGGCTACACCATCAGCCGAAACTCGGCCACGGTCAGCGTGGCGGATAACGACACTGTATCCAACACGCCGGAGGTGTCCGTTACCGCCGGTAGCGACGTAACCGAAGGCAGCGACGGTACCTTCACTCTCACCGCCAGTCCCAAGCCAACGGCGACGCTAACCGTCAATGTGACCGTGTCCCAGTCCGGCGACTTCGGCACCGCCACCGGAGCCCAGACGGTAACCATCCCGACCACCGGTACATACACGTTGACCGTGTCTACCATTGGCGACAGCAACGACGAAGCCGATGGTTCGGTGACCGTCACGGTGGACACCGGCACGGGTTATACGGTGTCCACGTCCAGCAGCGCTGCCAACGTGGCCGTCTTTGACGATGACGACCTGCCGCTGATAAAGCAGGAACAAGCCTGCAGCCTGCCCGACGACGCCGTCACTGTCTCCGAGATCACGACCTGGCGCGACGCCCTCAACAATGTTGCTGGGATCAAACGGTTCAACCGTGTGCTGGCAACGCTCGGCGTCGAGACCGGCGAGAACCCAATGCCAGCCGACCAAGCCCAACAGGTCGCAGACTGGCTTGGTAACACGCGTTGGGATCGCATTGCTCGCACGCTCGCGGCCATGGAGCTATCCCAATGCGACACGTCGTCCACCGAGCCCGAAATCAGCATCTCCGCCCTCGGTGCCGACATCACCGAAGGTGGAGACGCCACATTCACCGTCACCGCGACTCCGAATCCGTCGGCGGACCTCGATGTGACCGTCGAAGTGTCGCAAAGCGGCGACTACGCCTCAACCGGCTCGCAGACAGTCACCATCCCAACCACGGGAACCCAGACGCTGACCGTCACAACGACTGACGACGCAAACGACGAAGCAGACGGTTCCGTCACGGCGACGATTAGTAACGGCACCGGCTACACGGTCTCATCGTCAGCCAGCGCCGCCACCGTTGCCGTCTCTGATGACGACGCACCGAGCCTGCCCGAGATCAGCATCGCCGCGGACGGCGACGTGACCGAGGGCACTGATGCTAGCTATACCCTCACAGCTACGCCAACGCCTGTAGCCAATATCGATGTCTCGGTCGAGGTGACACAAAGCGGAGACTTCGTCACGACAGGCTCGCAGCCAGTCACGATTACTACGTCTGGCACAGCTACCCTCTCGGTGCCAACGACAAACGACAACACAAGCGAGGCAGACGGTTCTGTCACCGCAACGATCAGTGTTAGCGCCGACTACACAGTATCAACCAGCGCTGGCTCAGCAACGGTGGCGGTGTCGGATAACGATAATGCACAGCTTGCGTCGCAGGCAACCATTGATTCATGTGTCTCGGAGAATGTGCTCACGACCGTGCGTCGGTACTTCGATGCCAACAAAGACCGCGCGCCGAACTATGGCCGCAACTGGAAGCGTGTACTGATCACGTTCCGTGACGTCGAGGACTCGCAGTTGACCCCGTTCACGGCAGCAGAGGCGCTCGCGGGTGAGCAACAGTGGTTCGGCTGGAAGCCGGTTCGGGAAGCGTTAGAGTGCATTGAAGAGGCAACAGCTCCACCGCCGCCGCCACCGTCCGATCCTGAGATCAGTATCTCAGCGGGCAGCGCTATCACTGAAGGATCCGACGCCACGTTCACTGTGACGGCGAGTCCCGTTCCTACCGCGGCGCTCATCGTCAATCTGACGGTTTCGCAGAGCGGCAGCTTTGGAGCGACTACCGGCGCGGACACTGTGACGATCCCGACTACAGGTAGCGCAACGTTCACGGTGAGTACAACCAACGACAGCACGGATGAACCTGACGGTTCCGTCACGGCCATCCTGTCCACGGGGACGGGTTACACGGTGTCAGGGACCAGCAATGCGGCGACGATCTCCGTGTCGGACGACGACGACGCGCCGCCGGCAACGCCTGTCATTAGTATTGTTGCGGGTAATGGAGTCACTGAGGGGAGCGATGCAACATTCACTGTGACGGCGAGTCCCGCTCCTACGACTGCTCTCACCATTAGTGTGAGCATCTCTCAGAGCGGTGGCTACGTGACAAGCGGATCGCGTACCGTCACAATCCCAACCTCAGGGACGAAGACGTTTGCGGTGACAACGACGGACGATAGCGACGACGAGCCCGATGGCTCCGTCACTGCGACCATTAGTAGTGGGACAGGATACACAGTATTGTCATCGGCCAGTACAGCGACGGTGGCGGTGTCGGATAACGATGATGCACAGCTTGCGTTGCAGGCCACGATTGATTCTTGTGTCTCGAACAGTCTGCTCGCGACCGTGCGACGGGACTACGATGCCAACAAAGACCGCGCACCGAGTTATGGCCGTAACTGGAAGCGTGTACTGATCACGTTCCGCGACGTCCAGGACTCGCAGTTGACCCCGTTCACAGCAGCAGAGGCGCTCGCGGGCGAGCAGGTATGGTTCGGTTGGAAGCCGGTTCGGGAAGCGTTGGAGTGCATTGAAGCTGCAATAGCTCCACCGCCACCTCCACCACCGTCCGATCCTGAGATCAGTATCTCAGCGGGCACCACGGTCACCGAGGGCAGCGACACCACGTTCACTGTCACGGCGAGTCCTGCTCCTACCTCCCCGCTCACCGTCAGTCTGACCGTCTCGCAGAGCGGCAACTTTGCGGCGACCACTGGCACCGACACCGTGACGATCCCAACCACAGGCAGCGCGACCTACACCGTCAGCACGACCAACGACAGCATCGACGAACCCGACGGCTCAGTCACCGCAACCTTGTCCACGGGTACGGGCTACACCGTCTCGGGATCGAACAACGCTGCAACGGTCGCTGTGTCGGACGACGACGATCCGCCGCCGGCGACGCCTGTTATTGGTATTGCCGCAGGCAGTGGAGTCACTGAGGGTGCCGACGCCACGTTCACTGTGACGGCGAGCCCCGCTCCTGCCACGGCGCTCATCATCGATCTGACGGTCTTGCAGAGCGGTAACTTCGGAGCGACCACCGGCACCGACACCGTGACGATTCCAACCACTGGCAGCGCGACTTTCACGGTCAGTACGACCAACGACAACACCGACGAGGCCGATGGCTCCGTCACTGCGACCATTAGTAGTGGGACAGGATACACAGTATCGTCATCGGCCAGTACAGCGACGGTGGCGGTGTCGGATGATGATGATCCCCCGGCGGTGACGCCGACCATTAGCATTGCCGCGGGTTCAAGTATCACCGAGGGCGGCAATGCCAGGTTTACGGTGACCGCCAGTCCCACGCCGACCTCGGCGCTGACTGTCAACGTGACAATCTCGCAGAGTGGTAGCTTTGGTGCGACGACTGGCTCTCGGACGATTACTATTCCGACCTCTGGCAGCTTCACGTTCTCCGTGAGTACCACCAACGACAATACCGATGAACCCAACGGGTCGGTCAGCGCGACTGTCACAACAGGCACTGGCTATATGGTTTCCACCCATAGTAGTACCGCAACGGTTGCGGTATCGGACAACGATCCCGCCCCTGCAGGTCGGCCGACTGTGACTGTGAGCGATGCCTCTGGCAGTGAAGGCGATGGACACTTGACCTTCACCGTCACGCTTTCGCACGGGAATCCTAAAGCTATCAAGTTCCGTTACGGTGGGTTTGGCAGGACTGCTTCAGTCGGGCCGGACTTTAAGCTGGAGTACAGAGAGTTCACGTTGAACGCTGGCGATACCACACTTGATATCGATATCCCCATCTTCGACGACAACGCAATTGAGGGTGACGAGACCATTACCATCTACGTGTACGCCACAAGCGGGATTACGATTCCCGACTACTTTGTGTATGCCGACGGTACGATCATCGACGACGATTCCTAGCAGGCTGCTGAAGCATGAACGTGTGAGATCATGGAAGAGGTGTTGAGCCGATCGTCGACGGAGAATAGCGATGCGCGGCGAGACTGAGCGGCAGGCGTCGATGATGATGGCGCTGACGCCGGACGGGTTCGTGCCGAAGGACCATCCGCTGCGGCGGATCAAGCCCTTGGCCGACTCGGTGTTGGGGCGCATGTCGCCCCTGTTTGCGAAGCACTCGACTGCCTCGAGGGCAATGTCTCGACCACTGACTCGACCGACTTCGGCCAATAGGGGCGTACGCAGGAAGCGTTCAAACTGGCCCCCGCGGCAAGCGGAAACCTTTGGATGACTCAGCTTCCCGTCCCTGCCCCCGAGCGGGGACCGGCTTTGGTAATGCCCAGGCCGCTCGGATCGGCTCCGGTTGACCAGATGTTCGCGACAAACAGGACAAACATGGCCGCCGGTCAGAGGCCAGGGAACGAGCAGGCCTCCGCTCGGAGGCGGGGGCGGTTGAGGGGTTATGCAACGGTCTCCGGCAGACGCGGGGATGACGGAAGTACGGTTGGGTGGGTATCTCGTTGAGTCCAGCACGGAGGTGGGAGGTGGGGTGCCCAGCCGGGGTTTGGCCTGGCTGGGCACCGTTACTCTGCTACTGGCGGCTCTTGCACTTGTACGTTTCGCCGGATCCCTCAGCGGAGGTAGCACCCGGACTTGTACTGCCGCAGAAGCGGGTGGTCATCAGCGAGCAGCGGAGTCCCGTTGACGTTGACAGCCATCAATCCATAGTGGGGCTGGCCCTCACCGCTCATGACCGTGCATGCCACTTGGAATGACTGGTTCCCGAGCAGTTCCCAGAGATATTCCAAATCTCGGTGGCATACCCCAGCTGGACCCTCGTTCAAGACGTCAACCCACCCAAAAATACCGGCGGCGCCGCTACTGTTCAGCCGGTCGACTTCCTTGCAGTTCAAGCCCGCGTCGAACTTGTACGTGAGGTAGTCGCTCCTCTTGGTGCCCTCAGGATGTTTCCCCGGGCAGACCTTCACGGTGTGCGAATAATCTCCGTCGATATGGGCGGGGGCATTCCAGTGTTTTTTCAGCGTGAGCCACCCCGGTTCGGCGCTGGTGCACGAGAAATACAGCGGGTTATCGTTGTGTTGCAGGGTGATCTCGGTGCCGCTAGCCGTGTTGGCGGGAATGTCAGTCCACAGTTCGCCACGCGGGGTGACCGAGGCGGAGCCAGAGGGTGTGACCACGACCCGGAGCTTGGCATCCGCCACACGGCCCGTCACCACCGCATAGCTGCCGGTCGTGGAGTTCGTGTAGGTGATGTTGCCAATCTTCGGGTAGGTGAGATCATCCTCCTGGTGGTAGAACTCCACCTTCGAGCCGTGGGTGCCCCGCTTGGTTTGCTTACCATAGGGTATGGTGAGAATTTCGATTGACCCAAATTTGTGATTACCCTTCACCATGGCGTCATCGACGGTGTTGAATAACACTGGAACGGGGCGCGAGAAGTGCCCGTTTCCCTGGTGCGTCCACGCTGCGATCGACTTTGGAATTTCCACGTCGGTGGTCCCTGCGCCTATTGCGACTGCGTTCTCGCGCAGCTGAATTATCGCAGGGGGATGCAGCCTGATGCCCACCGAAGCCACCGCCGCATTCGCCGGCGTCAATTGCACGTGCGCCGTGACGTCGTACGTCTTGGTCTTCCCCTCGGCAACGTCGTGGCGGAAAAACGAGGCGTAATCCTGATCCGGCGTCTGCGTCACCCAAGCCGTGTAGCTCGTAGGTATCGGGCAGACCTGCACGGTGTGCGAATAATCTTCCTCGATGTGAAAGGGGGTATTCCAGTGTTTGTCCAGGGTGAGCCACCCCTTTTCCATGCTGGTGCACGAGAAATACAGCGAGTTACCGTTGTGTTGTTCGGTGATCTCGGTGCCGGGAGGCGTGTCTTTGGGAATGTCAGTCCACAGTACGCCGCGCGGGGTGACCGAGGCGGAGCCAGAGGGTGTGACCACGACCCGGAGCTTGGCATCCGCTTGACGGTCCGCCACCACCACATAGGTGCCTGCCGTGTTGCTGGTGTTGGTGATGTTGCCAATCTTCGGATAGGTGCGGTCCTTCTCCTCGTGGTAGAACGTCACCTTCGAGCCGGCGCCCCGCCGGTTTTGCTTATCGCGGGTTATGGTGTGAATCTCGATTGACCCAAATTCGGGATTATGCGTCACCACGTCGTCATCGACGGTGTTGAATGTCACCGGAATGGTGCGCGTGTAGTGCCCGCTACCGCGGTGCGTCCACGCTGTGGACGACGCTGGGATGTGCGTGTTGGTGGTCCCCGCACCTATTGTCGCGTGACTAGCGATCAGCTTGTTTATCGCAGGGGCGTGTAGCCAGACGACCACCCCATCCACCGACGCATCCGCCGGCGTCAACTGCACGTGCACCGTCACGTCGAATGTGGTCTGTTGCCCCTCGGGTACGTCGTAACGGAAACTCGTGGCGTAATCCTGGTCATGCGTCTGCGTGACCCACGCCGTGTATGACGTGAGGGGACTCGCCTGCTGTGGCTCTGCCTGCTGTGGTTTCGGTTGCTGTGTCTCCGGCTGTTGGGTTTCCGGCTGTTCTGTCTCCGGCTGGGACGTGTCCTGAACGCCTGGCGTCCAACCGCAGTCGAGGAGTCGGGCGACCTCGTCGCGGAACTGCTTCCAGCCGCTCCAGCGGCCGACGCGCTCGTCCATGAGGGCCAGCGTCACCGGCTTGACCGGGTCGGTTCCGTTGTACTGATGGTCGACCCCGAGGAAGAGCAGCACCTGCCGCCAGCTTCTCCCGTATCCGGGCGGCTTGTCGTTCAGCGCCCGGTACCGCTCGGCCCGTGCCAGGATCGCCTCGTTGGGGGAGCAGTCAGCGGCCGGCGAGTTGTCGTCGGCCGCTAATCCCGCGGCTGGGGGGGGGGGGGGGTCGGTACCAGGTAAGGACGCGGACTCCAAAATGGTGGATGAGGCCGCTCCATAGGCGACGACAGCCAGTGCCAAGACGATGATGAATCGGAACATCACTAACCCCAGTCACGAAGTGCTTTCTGGTTACGTGCACAACCATTTCACAGAGAAAATGGTTTGACTTGATCTGTGTCTAGTGTGACTCTAGCAAATTGCGCCCGTGTCTGCCAGCGCTCGGGGGGCGTGGGGCTCGCGGTCGGTCGTCGACGGGGGCGAGATACCGGCGCCCTCAATTCTCGTCATACCCGCGCTCCGTCGGAGGCCGTTGCAACACCCCTCAACCGCCCCCGCCTCCGAGCGGGGGCCTGCTCCTTCCCAGGCTTCTTACCGGCCGCCATGTTGTAGCCGGTATCTGGTCAATCGGGACCTATCCGAGCAGCCTGGGCTTTGCCGAAGCGGGTCCCTGCTCGGGGGCGGGACGGGAAACTGAGTGATTCAACGGCCGCCGCTCCGTCGCGGGTATCTGGCTGAGTCCAGCACGACTGTTGGTGCGAGGCTCGGCGAGATACCCCCGTTCGAGCCGGGGGCAGGCTCCGCGGCAAGCGCGGGTATGACGGAAGATGGGGTGCGCGGGTATCTCGCTGCGACCACTCCTTGCAAGACCGAGGCCGACATTTTGCCTGTTCATGTGGCGGTGTGCAATGGTGCTCCACAGACGACGACCCCAACGCCTCCTCGACGCAGGCTGATACACAGCAGACGCCGGCGCCAGCAGTCACCAACTCTGACTGGCAACGCAACTGTGGTTCCCGATCACCTGGCGTCTACGGCACCGCGGCCCACCCGCTCCTCTGCTGGGCAGACCATGTTGGCGGAAACCTGGGCGGTGACACGGACGCGTGGGGCACCAGCTGGGTCACGTTCACAGACTGCACCAGCGCGCGATCTCTGCTCAACGTGCGCTCACTCATCGGCGATGGCCAGCCTGGCGCCTGCTATCCGTAGTTCAGCAGCCTGCTAGTTGCGGGTAGCCGATTCGATTCCCGCCAGCTAGCGCCATCCGCTCCAGAAGCTCACCGATCCAAAAGAAAGGTCAATTCAAAGGTGCTTGATTTTGTCCAGTTTGGTGGGCCGGGCTGGATTCGAACCAGCGACCGAGCGGTTATGAGCCGCCTGCTCTGACCCCTGAGCTACCGGCCCTCGGTAGACCTGGCGAGTCCCATTCTACTGGGCTCCTCGACTACGATTTGAGCATGCTGACTTCACTGGACATCCCTTCACTTCGCCATGCGTCGACGCTGACTTGGCGGCTTGGGTTTGCGTTGGCGATTGGCTTGGTGGCGCTGGTTGTGCTGGGGTGCGGTCCGTCGGGCGACCCGGCGACGCGCGGCGGCGTGATTGCGCCGGCGGTGGAGCGTCCGGACGACCTCGCTGGACGGCTGGATTTGCCACCGTTGGTCGGCGAGGTGGTGTTTCCTTGGTCAGAGGTGGTGATCAGTCGGCGGGCGGGTGACATAACGGTTGGCGTCCTGGTGGCGAACACGCTCGAGCGCCGCAGCCGAGGGATGATGTACTGGAGTGGGATGCCGGCGAACAGCGGGATGATCTTCATCTGGGAGCAGACAATCGGCCGCAGTGGCGGGTTTTGGAACCAGAACGTGCCGATTGACCTGAGTGTGGCGTGGCTCGACCGTGACGGCGTCATCCAGGAGTTCTCGACGCTGTTTGCGCAGGACGAGGAAGTGAAGAGTCCGCGAGGCGAGTACTTCTTTGTCCTGGAGATGCCTCGTGGTCGGTTTGAGGAGATGGACATCAGAGTTGGCGACCGGGTGCTGATTCCGGAGACGCTGCTGCCAAGTGAGTGACGCTCGAGTGTGGTTGGTTGACTGAGCAACCTTGCGACTCTCCAGGTGGAACACCAGGTGGCGGATGATCGTGGTATTGTGCCAAGACAGAGAGGCCGCTCGGAAACGCGGTCGGACATAGCCAGCAGAAGGGAACGCGCAATGAAGCGAATTATTGGTGTTGGGGCGGTACTAGCCGTGCTGGCGGCAGCCGCTCGTGTGGTCATGGGTCGGCGTCGAGACGCGGAGGACGAGGCGTAGCTCCGCGCCTGATCCTCGCGCTCGATCAAGGAACGTCCTCCAGCCGAGCGCTGGTGTTGGACGAGCATGGCCGCGTCGTTGCATCGGCGCGGCGCGCTCTTGCCTCGCGCTTTCCTCGGCCGGGATGGGTTGAGCAGTCTCCTGGAGATATCTGGGAGAGTCAGCTCGATGCGGCTCGGGAGGCCGTTGGCCAGGTCGGCGTTGAGTCGATTCTTGGGATTGCGATTGCGAATCAGCGCGAGACATCGCTGATTTGGAATCGCGAATCCTTGGTGCCGCTCGGCGAGGCGGTTGTTTGGCAGTGTCGGCGAACGGCTGACTCGGCGGCAGACCTCGATCGGCGGCGCGGTCCTGAGATTCGCGATCGCTCGGGGCTCCGTCCCGATGCGTACTTCTCGGGTCTGAAGTTTTCCTGGTTGCTTGAACACGTCGAGGGTGCGGCGGCGTTGGCTTCGTCGGGGTTGTTGGCTTGCGGAACGATCGATACCTGGTTGTTGGCCAATCTGACCGCCGGCGCTGCATATGCGACGGACACGACGAATGCGTCGCGCACGATGCTCTGGAATTTGCGGTCGGGTGAGTGGGAACCCGAGCTCTGCGAGTGGCAGGGGCTGGATCGATCGCTCTTGCCCGAGGTTCGGTCGAGCGGCGGTGAGTTTGGTCTGACGGATCCGTCACTCTTCGGACGAGCATTGCCGATTCTTGCGGTCGCTGGCGACCAGCAGGCGGCGCTCTATGGTCATGGAATTGATGCGCCGGGCTCGGCCAAGTGCACGTATGGCACGGGTGCGTTTGTCCTGACCCATGCGGGAGATGCGGCTGATCCTGCCTCGACCGCTGACGGATTGCTGTTGACGGCGGCTGCCGATGGTGGGTTCGCTTATGAGGGCGGGGTGTTTGCGGCAGGATCGGTCGTGCAGTGGCTTCGCGACGAACTCGGCTTGGCGACGTCGGCACCGGCGATCTCGGAGCTTGCGGCGTCGGTTGACAGCTCTTCTGGTGTCGCCATGGTCCCGGCGCTGAGCGGGTTGGGGTCGCCGCACTGGGATTCTGATGCGCGTGGGGCGATTCTTGGCATCACGCGCGGGACGACCGCGGCGCACATCGCGCGGGCGGCGCTGGAATCGGTGGCGTTTCGCGTGCGAGAGATCGTTGAGGCGATGGAGTCGGACGGCACGTCCATTGAGGAGCTTCGGGTCGATGGAGGGATGACGTCGAGTGATGTGTTGATGCAGATTCAGACGGATGTGTTGCAGCGACCGGTGATTCGTCCGGTGATGCAGGAGACGACGGCGCTCGGGGTGGCGCGATTGGCGATGGAAGTGACAGGAATCCGACCGGAGATAGCGCTCGAGGCGCAGACATTTGAGCCCACTGGCGATCTGGAACGAACCTATGCGCGATGGACGGCTGCTCGGCGGGCCGTGCAGTCGATCCCGCTGGACTGATTGGACTTTCTGCTCATGGCCACGGCAAGCTACGACGTGATCATTATTGGTGGGGGGATCAATGGTGCTGCGACCGCTGCTTCGGTTGCTGCGCAGGGGTATCGGACGCTCGTGCTTGAGCAGGACGATTTCGCTGCGGGCACGACATCGGCGTCGACGAAGCTGATTCATGGTGGACTGCGATACCTCGAAACGGGCGACGCCCGTCTGGTGCACGAGTCATTGCAATCGCGGGAGCGACTGTTGCGTGAGCGTCCGCACTTGGTGCGACCGATGGGGTTCATCCTGCCGGTCTATGCCGGCGACCCGCGACCGCCTTGGTATGTGCGGTCGGGGTTGGCCTTGTACGACTTGCTGTCGCCGCGGAAGGTGTCGCCGTGGCACTCGTCGTTCTCCGAGCGGGCGTTGCAGCGATTTGAGCCGTCGGTCTCGACCGACAACCTCAAGGCGGCGTTTCTCTATCACGACGCGCAGGTGTGGTCGCCGGAGCGGCTGACGCTGGAGTATCTGGCGCAGGCGCGAGCGTCGGGGGCTGACCTGCGCAATCACGCGTCGGTGGACTACATCATTGTCGATGGCGGCAAGGCACGTGGGGTCGACTTCCACGACGTGCTGACGGGGCGTCGATCGACAGCGTCGGGACGGCTGGTGGTCAATGCGGCTGGTCCTTGGGTGGATGCGGTTCTTGATGCGACGGGACGGTCGCTCGAACGTCGGATTGGCGGGACGCGAGGGTCTCACCTGGTGCTGGATTTGAATGGTCGGGGTCCCAAACATGCGATTTTGGCGAGCGCCAAGTCAGATGGTCGACCGATGTTCGTGACGCCGTGGCTGGATCATCACATCATCGGCACGACCGATGTGCGCGACGATGATGATCCATCCAATGTCCGCGCCGCGGGATGGGAGATTGACTACCTGATCGCCGAGGCGGCGAGGGTGTTGCCGGGCTTGGGGATCGAGCATCGCAACATGCTGTATGCGTACTCAGGGGTGCGACCGCTGGCGCGGACCGGTGACGGCGTTTCAGAAGGCGCGATCTCGCGTCGGTCGCATGTGCTTGATCATGCGGCGGAGGGCGTTGCGCAGTTGGTCTCGGTTGTCGGAGGGAAACTGACGACGGCTGCTGAGCTTGGGCGCAAAGTGGCTGAGGAGGTCGCGCAACAGATTGGGCGACCGCGCGCTCGTGGGATCGCCGCGCTGCCAGAGATGCCGACGAGTCAGGCCGTCTTCCTGCCGCCGGAAACACAGGAGCACTTGCGGACGGTCTATGGGCCGCGTGTGCCGCAGGTCGCGGCATATGCGGCGTCGGATTCGTCGCTGGCGAGGCCGATTTCTGCGCGTCATCGGGACATCGGCGCACAGGTCGCGTTTGCGGTGGACCATGAGGGCGCTCGGACGGTGGCCGACGTGTTGCTCCGTCGCACCGCGGTCGGGCTGACGAAGGATTTGGGTCGAAGCGCGGCTCGGCCGACCGCATCGATTATGGCCGATCGGCTGGGTTGGTCGGATGAGGTCCGCGAACAGGCGGTGCGGGATTACTTTGTGGAGTTACATCGTCGATTTGTGGTCATGGATCAGTCGACGGGTATCCCACCGTCGGAGCAGATGATCGATCGCGGGGCGGGTGACGTCGAGGGGAGATCGAGCGGATCGGGTGGCTAGGTGTCGCGGGGTCGGAATGGATGAGTGTCGTCATTGCGCTGCTCGGTCGCGCTGGTTGGTTGGATGCAGGTGTGCGTGAACTGTGTGACCCATCGGACCGTCTCACCGGATGGATTCCCGCCTGCGGAGACCTTTGCATAATCCCTTTCCTCCCCCAGCAGGGGGAGGTGCCGAAGGCGGAGGGGGTCCTGCTCCGCCAGGCCCTATCTGGTACCCACGCCGGCAGGACCCCCTTGTATCTTCGCTGTCGCCCCGGGAACAAGTGTTTCCCGGGGCGAAGCGTGGTGCGGTAGACCGATTCCCCCTGGGCCTGTGAGGCCGTGACTGAGCTTGGGTCGCCGCACCACTACAGCGAGAGAGCCCGAACAGTTGCCCGGGCCCTGGAGCCCTCATCTTGCAAGGACGGGCCTACGCAGGATAGGAGTGGGAGATGACCGAGACGAGTCGCTACGTCGGCATTGACGTATCACAACAGTGGTTGGATCTCGCCATCCGGCCGGCTGACGGACCCGCCCAGCGGGTGGACAACGACACGGCCGGGATCGACGCCCTGGTCAGTCAGTTGGAGGCGCTGGCACCGACACGAATCGTGCTGGAGGCGACCGGCGGTCTGGAGCGGCCGCTGGTCGCGGAGCTGGCCGCGGCGGGGTTGCCGATGGTGGTGGTCAACCCGCGCCAGGTTCGCGACTTCGCCCGCGCCACCGGCCGGCTGGCCAAGACCGACGCGCTCGACGCCGCCGTCCTGGCCCACTTCGCTGAGGCCGTCCCGCTGCAGCTGCGCCCGCTGCCCGATGCCGAGACCCAGCATCTGCGTGAGCTGCTCGCCCGACGTCGACAACTGGTCGCGATGCTGGTCGCCGAGGGCCAACGCTGCCGCGCCACCACCCCCACCCTGCGAGCCGGGATCGAGGCGCACATCGCCTGGCTCACGCAGGAACGCGAGCGAATCGAGGACGAGCTCCAGGCCAGCATCCAGGACAGTCCCCACTTGCGGGCACAGGACCAGCTCTTGCAGAGCGTGCCCGGCGTCGGACCGCAGATCTCGCGCATCCTGCTCGCCCAACTGCCCGAACTGGGCCAAATCGACCGGCGCCAGGTCGCGGCCCTGGTCGGCGTCGCCCCCTTCAACCGCGACAGTGGCCAATGGCGTGGCCGGCGCAGCATCTGGGGCGGTCGCGCCACGGTCCGTGCGGCGCTCTACATGGGCACCCTCGTCGCCACCCGCCACAACCCCGTGATCAGCGATTACTACCAGCGCCTGCTCGACCGGGGCAAACCCAAGAAGGTCGCGCTCACCGCCTGTATGCGCAAACTACTGGTCATCCTCAACGCCATCCTCAAGAGCAACACCCCTTGGCAACCACCTCAACACGCTTGACTTCCAAGACAGTTGCTCAGTCGCTCCGCGACAGCTCCCCCTGCGAGGGGGAGCAAATGAATCCAAGGCCTCCGGCAATCGCGGGTATGACGAATTGTTGGGCGCGGGCCTGACGAGTTGTTCTAGTGCCTGTTCACTCTATTTCGTGATGAAGTGGATACAGGCGAGGAGGATTTGGTTGAAGTAGACATGGGCGAGTTTGTGATAGCGATCGGCGATGCCGCGGAATCGCTTGATGCGGCCAAAGTAACGTTCGATTCCATTACGCGCGCGGTAGGCCGCACGCTTCAGTGGCCAGGGCTTGCGGCGATTCGACTTTGGCGGCGTGACTAACTCCCAGCCGAGTTCGGCGGTCAGCGCGCGCATCGCGTCGCCCTCGTAGGCGCGGTCGGCGAGCAGTTGCGGCTGACCAGATACGGGGCCGAGCCGCTCCAGCAGCCAGCGTCCCCAGGGCGCGTCGCTCCAGTGGCCCGGCGTCAGGGTCATGATCAACGGGAGGCGGTCTTCCAGCACGATGGCGTGCAGCTTCGTCGTCAGACCTCTCCCCGGTCAAGCCGGGGACAGGCTACGCGAGCGTCCGATCGCCTGGCGCCCCTTTTGGTGGTGCCCCCGTCCCGTCCTGATGGACCTTCACGCTCGTGCTGTCGATCGACATTCGCAGCGGTCGGTCTGGCTCACGTTGCTCGAGCTGCGTCTCCAGTTCGACCCGCTGCAGCTCGGCGAAGACGCGCTCCAGCACGCCTTTGTCTATCCAGCGGCGTCCGCGCAAGTAGACCGTGTGCCAGGGACCGAACCGCTCGGGCAAGGCACGCCAGCGACACCCCTCCTTGGTCACGAACAGCCAACCCTCCAGCACCTGCCGTGTGGGCAGCTTGCAGTTTCCGCGCGGTGTCGGCATGAGCGGCGCGATCCGCGCCCACTGTGCATCGCTGAGTTGCATATTCCCATTGGCCCGGCCGCCAGACCGTTCCCTAACTCTGACACAAGCCCCGACTAGAGTGACTCCCTAGGTTGGGCGTTGCATCATGGCTGTGCGGTCGGTCTCGCTGGTTGGTTGGACGGTGATTTGTGAGCTGCTTGACCCTTGTGACTTTCTCACTGGATGGATTCCCGCCTGCGCGGGAATGACGGGAAGGGGGCGGGAACGACAGGTGGGGCGTTGGAGTAACGGGAGGGGAGTGGGAGTGACGGATTGGGGGCTGGAGTCGGGTTGGGTGTGGGCGTGGTTGGGGTTTGGGGGTTGACGTGGTGGGTTGGTTAGACTCTCCAGCGGTTGAGGCGTAGGGCGTTGGTGAGCACGGTGAGGGAGCTGGCGACCATCGCCAGACCGGCGGCGATTGGTTCGAACTGTCCTCGTTCTCCGAAGAGCCACTCCAGGCCGCCGGGGACTCCCCCGACGGCGTCGAATATCGGCACCGCGAGGCCGCCGGCGAGTGGGATCAGGAGGACGTTGTAGGCGAATGCGAACGTGAGATTCTGCCTGATGACCTTGCGAGTTGATCGAGCGAGCAGGATGGCTTCTGATGCGCGCAGCGGGCTTGGCTGCATTAGTCCGACCTGTGCCGCCTCGAGCGCGATGTCGGAGCCGGTGCGCATTGCCAATCCGAGGTTTGCTTGCGCAAGTGCTGGTGCGTCGTTGATGCCGTCGCCGACCATGGCGACGCGGCGATTCGTCGATTGGATGTCTGCAATGACACCCGCCTTCTCGGAAGGGAGCGTCCGCGCGTGTACCGTCGCGATACCGACCGTTTCGGCGACGGAGCGAACCACGGGCTCGGTGTCTCCGCTGAGGAGCACGGAGTCGACGCGGTGTCGTTTGAGTAGCTCAATCGCCTCGTGGGCACCGGGTTTGATCGTGTCGGCGAGGAGGAGCACGCCGATGAGTTCGCCGTCGGCCGCGACGTAGACGGGGGTATCGGCGTCTGTGGCGACTTGCTCCGTGGAATGGGTGGCTCCGACGTCGGACATCAGCGCAGCGTTGCCGACGGCGATCTCTGTTGTTCCGACCGTCGCGACGGCTCCTGCTCCTGGAATTGCGCGGAAGTTCTGGACTTCACCGGCGTCGGTGGTGGGGTTGATCCCGAGGTCTTCGGCGCAGGCGACGATGGCAACGCCCAACGGGTGCTCGGAGTGTTGCTCGACTGCAGCGGCGAGTCGGACGAGCTCCTCCGGCGTGCGATCGAACGCGTTGATGTTGCTTACTTTGTGGCGGCCAGTGGTGAGGGTGCCAGTTTTGTCCCAGACGACGGTCTCGATTTGGCCCGCGGTCTCGAGCGCTTCGGCGTCGCGGTAGAGCACTCCGAGTCGCGCGGCGCGTCCTGATCCAGCGGCGATCGCTGCCGGTGTGGCAAGTCCTAGAGCGCAGGGACAGGCGACCACGAGCACGGCGACTGCGCTCAGGACGGCAGAGGTCCAGTTGCCGTCGTCGCCGACGACTGCCCAGACGATGAACGTGAGTACGGCGATTGCGGTGACGGTGGGCACGAAGACGCTGGCGATGGTGTCGGCGAGGCGCTGGACTGGGGCCTTGCTTGACTGGGCTCGCTCGACCGCAGAGGTGATGCGAGCGAGCGCCGTCTCGGCGCCGACCTGGGTGGCCTGATAGCTGAACGCGCCGTCGATGTTAATTGTGCCGGCGAACACCTGCTCGCCTGGGGCCTTTGAGACCGGCATGCTCTCGCCGGTGAGCATGGATTCGTCGATTGAGCTTGATCCGGCATTGATGGTTCCATCGACGGGAATTTGCTCGCCTGGGCGCACTTGTAGGGTGTCGCCGACGCGGACTTCGGACGCGGGAATGTCTTGCGGGAGACCGTCTCTCATGACTCGGGCAGTCTGCGGAGTGAGTTCCAGCAGGTTAGCCAGTGCAGCGGTCGCCCTGAGCTTGACTCGCGCCTCGAGCGCTCGGCCGAGACTGACGAATCCGACGATGATCAGCGCGGTGTCGAAAAAGACATCGCGCGAAGCGTCGGCGCTTTCCAGCGCTCCAGGGAAAAGCGCGCTGACGGTGCTGTATGACCAGGCAGCGGTCACGCCGAGGACGATCAGCGTGTCCATGTCGGTGGTGCGTCGGGATGCGGCGAGCGCCGCTCGGCGGAGCATTGGCCAGAGGCTCCAGGCGAGCATCGGCGTGGAGATGGCGAAGAGGATGGGAAAGAAGAGGTCGGTGTCCCAGCCGAGCTCGCCCCAGCGGTTCGCCTGCATTGCGAAGAAGATGCCCCAGCCCAGCAGGAGTGTCGGGACGGCTCTGTTCAGGGACGGTCGGATGGCACTTGAGCCGTCGTCGATCTCCGCATCCGGAGATTCAACGAGTTCGTAGCCGACGCGGCTGATTGCGGCGCTCAGCGTGGGTGCCTCGACGGGGCGATCGGTTTGGATGATCGCTCGGCCGGCGATAAAGTCGGCAGAAGCTTCTGCGACGCCGTCGATTTTGACGAGTGCGCGCTCGACTCGACGCACGCAGGCCGCACAGTGCATGCCATCGATGCGGAGGGTCTGAGTTTCGGTGTCGGACCGATGTGCGGTCGCTGCGGTCATGGATACAGCATATGTGTCGGTACGAGTGCGAGTAGGCTGTGGCCATGTCTCGCGTGATGCTTCTGATTCCGACTGCGTCATATCGCGCGCCTGACTTCATGTCGGCGGCGGACAAGCTGGGGCTCGACGTGGTAGTCGCGTCCGATGTCGACCAGCCGTTGGCGGACATGTATCCGGGTCGCTGGCTGACGTTGCCGTACCACGACATCGAGCGCGGTGCGCAAGCGGTCGCACGGTACGCGGATCGGTTTCCGCTCGACGCGGTCGTGGCGGTGGACGATCCGGGCACGATGCTCGCCGCGTATGCGAGTGCGGAGCTCCAGCTCACCGGTAACACGCCGGAATCGGTAACCGGCACGAGAGACAAATCCGCACTGAGACACGCGTTGGACGCGCATGACGTGCTATCGCCGCCTTGGCAGGTGTATCGGTTCGATGATCCGTCGCCTGCGCCCGAGTTGGAGTATCCGGTGGTTGTGAAGCCGTTGGGATTGAACGGCTCGCGAGGCGTGATGCGTGCGAACAATCCACGGTCATTCGACCAGGTTGTGGCGCGTCTGAGGCGGCTGCTGAGCTCGAAATCGGCGCGGGAAGAGTGCGGCGAGCTGGCAGACTGCTACCTGGTTGAAGGCTTCATTCCTGGCGTCGAGGTGGCGTTGGAGGGTCTGCTCCGAGACGGTGAGCTTCACACATTAGCCGTGTTCGACAAGCCCGATCCGCTGGACGGCCCTTACTTCGAGGAGACGATCTACGTGACGCCGTCAAGGCTGTCGGACGAGCAGCTGTCGGAAGTGGTGGAGACGACTCGTCGATCGGCCGAGGCGCTGGGGCTGCGCGACGGTCCGCTGCACGCCGAACTGCGACTGAACGATCAAGGCGCGTGGCCGGTGGACGTCGCGGCTCGCACGATCGGCGGGCTGTGTGCTCGGACGCTGCGGTTCGGAGCTGGGATGTCGTTGGAGGAGATCGTTCTGCGACACGCGATCAATGCGCCGCTGGAGACGCTGAATCGGGAGTCGCAGGCGGCTGGTGTGATGATGATGCCGATCGTCGGTCGGGGGAGGATTCGGGCGATCCTCGGTCTGGATGCGGCGGCGGCGGTACCGCTCGTCGAGGACATCGAGATGGAGGCACGGGTCGGCGACATGCTGATTCCGCTGCCTGAGGGGGCTGATTATCCCGGCTTCATCTTCGCGAGGGGCGACGATCCAGCAGAGGTGGAGTCAGCATTGAGGGAGGCGTGGTCGAAGATCGAGTTTGTCTTGTGAATGGCCTTTCCTTACCTACCAAACTCACGGAGTGGACCGATTCACTCGGTGAGCGCGAACTGGATTACCTCCTCAGCGAGGCACAGCGAGATCTAGCCTCCGACCAGCAGAGTTTTTCGGCGCTCGACTCGAGAGTTGTTGCGACCGTGGGGTGGGCCATAGTCGGAGTCGGCACGTTGCTCGTTGCTGGAAGTCTCGACATCGATCTTTCGGCGAGGGGCATTTCAGCCATCCTCGTCATCGTCGGAGCGCTCACTGTAGTAGCTGCCGGAATCTATGCATTATGGCCGAGAGACTGGGCAGCAGGATCGAATTGGGATTGGTATGTGAAATGGGAGGTACCAGAAACCAAGACGCTCAAGGCCCAAAGCTTGGCTGCCCTCATCCATGGAGCCTCACTCAACGCGTCCGTCTTACAGAAGCGCACCCGTGCGTTTCAGGTGGCGTCGACGGGTTTGGCGTTCGAGTTTGTCGCGCTGATCGGAACGCTGACGCTTTCCTCTTGCTGTAACTAGACGCTTCTCTTCGTAACACGAAGAGGACTACCGGGTGGAGGAGGTGTTGGCTTTCGAGTCGGTTGAGGTTCGGCCGATGGCGACTTAGGCTCGTTGGTGTTGGCTGAGTGTGACTCTTGTGCAGCACTCATTGTCTGCTCCCTACGCGTTTTCCCGCTGATTTAGGATATCACCGCCTGCGGACCGTTGTGGGGCGGGGCGAGTGAGCATTGGGCTGATGGCTCTCCCGAGTACGACCTTCGGCGGTTTGGCGAAGTAGATCGGGATGAGCGCCGCGTAGGTCAGGATCGCGACCACCGTCAATGGAACCTGATACGACCCAGTCACATCCTCCAGCCAGCCGATCATCCACGGACCGAAGCCGCTGGCGATCTGCGTCGCCATCGCGATCAGGCCGTAGACCGCTCCAAAACTGACGTAACCAAACACGTCCGACGTGAGTAGCGACTGGAGCATGTACACGTTGCCGATCGTGAATCCGAATATCAGAATGGCGACGTATGTCACCGCGATGTGGTCGACCTGGATCACGACGATCGCCGCGGTGCCTTGGACGAGGAACATGATCACCGTGAGCACGCGGAGATCGACCCGGTCGGCGAAGAAGCGGCCCACAATCAGTCGTGCGACGATGCTTCCGAAGGCGATGATTGAGAGGCTGGAGGTCGCCGCGGTGAGCGAACCGACCCGTTCCTGGAGGAACGCGGTTTGGTGGAGAATGAATCCCGTCTGGGCGAGCAGGACGATGACGAAGCTGATCATGATCGCCCAGAAGGGCATCGTCCGCGTCGCGCGTTTGATCGACCACCGGCGCGTCTGATTCGCAGCGGACCGCGCGAGGTTGGTCCGTTGCGGCACCATGGGCTCGAGGCCGTCTTGTGGCAGTCCCATCTGGCGCGGGTCCCAGACGAGGACGAACAGCACGATCGGGAGTCCGATGATGCAGATCAATCCGGCCATGACGGGCGTGGCGACCCCGAGTCCGAACTGCTCGATTAGGATGCCGTTCACGGGCGACAACACCACGCCGCCTAACGAGACGCCGGTGGACGAAATCGCCATTGCCCAGGCACGTCGGTGGAGGAACCACCTGGCCAGGGTGGCGTTGACGGCGACGCCGGCGCTCATCCCTGAGCCGAGTGCCATCACGATGTACGCGAGGTAAAGCTGCCAGAGCTCGCGGACGTGTCCGATGCCGGCCGCGGCCACAATCAGGAGGAGCAGGCCTGGAGTCATCCAGCGACGGGCGCCGTGTCGGTCGATCAGCGGGCCGACGAGCGCCGACGTGATGCCCGAGAAGACGAAGTACATGCCGGTCGCAAGCGAAACGTCGCTGTTGGACCAGCCGTGGAGGTCGCGGAGCGGGCCGAGGTATACAGCGATGCCGTAGTAGCCAACGCCGACGGAGACGAAGAGCAGCGCGGCGCAGGCAAAGACGATGGCCCATCCGTAATAGAAGCGAGCTGGCAACAGCCGGGCGGCCAACGGGCGATGCGGGGGCAGGTCGAATCGCTCGTGGGAGTCGGGTTGGTTGGGCATAGTGGGCTGCCTCAGGATACGACGGGGTCGCTCTCGGTCCCGTCCTGAGACGGAGGAACGGTTGGCGCTTCCCCATCCACCGCGTCACGCGGGGGTCTGCTTGGCCTTCCTTTCTCTATCCCCCGACTTGATCGGGGGGCTGCTCGGGGCTCTCGACGGGTGAAATTGGCCTCAAGCGCGCCCTATGAGACTGTCTCACTTGGCGGCGGTGGCGACGATCGTCGCGCTGCTGGGCGCGATGTTCGTAGCCATGGGGTCGGCAAGTGCGGCTCCGGGGGACGCAGTTGGGGACGTCACTGCCACTTCGGGTGTTTGTGCCACCGCTACGATCAACGACGCCGGTGAAAATCCGATCATGGTGACCACTGTTGCCAAGGTTGGAGATACCGGTCCAACCAAAGCCAACATTGCGGCATGTGGTGCAGGTACCGCCATTAGGGATGGTCAAGCGGTCAAAGTGACACCGAACGGAACTGTGACCCCGCTGATTGAAGGACTTCAACCAGCTCTCGTCATTGCGAGTGTCGGCGACTCAGACGGCATCTTCAAAGCTGGTTCAGCGCTCAACATCTCTCTGGCGTACCGCAACGGGTTCACGAACGTCGAAGCTCCCAAATTGGCATCATTGTATGTCCAGGGCGCAACGTCACTGCACAGCTTTACCGGTGGGGTGGACGCGAGCACAGGTGAATGTGATAACACAGATACCTGTAAGCAGCTTACTGAAATGGTGAGTGTGCCAATTCCCGCCGGTACTCCAGCTGGAACATACACCATTTCCGCCGCGACTGAGAAGTTTGACCACGACGACGATTCCGGCGATGAGGCAACGGCCACGATTGCCCTCACGGCTAGCCGTGAGATCACTGTTGGAGACGCTGGCACGGATCTGGCATCTGTCTCGCTAACACTCGGCAATGAGAGAGAGGACAGCCCCCTCAGTTCAGCTAACGAGCAAAAGACTGAGTCTGGTACTGCACCTGCCCGTGGTGGCGAAATCTGGCTCAAGATCGAGGCCAAGAATTCCCTTGGTGGCGCGTCCAACAAGGTGAACGGCGTCACGGTCATCGGAGCAGGCGGGAAGTTCAACCTCTACACAGCTGCTCCAGCTGCAGGCGGCAAGGTCGTTGACTATGCCGGTATGCCTCTAGGTGAAGGCAACGCGCCAGTTCTCATCAGTGCTGGAAATGCCCAAAACAGTGCCACCTTGGCAGAAGGCAAGTCTGCGGCCGCGACGATGTTCCTCAAGGTCGAAAAGACCGATTCCAAGCCCGGTCAGGTCACCGTTTACACCCTCGTGATTGGTGCCGACGGCGCGCCGCGATCAGAGGAACGGACCTTGATCTTCAGCGGTCCTAGCTCCTCGCTTGAACTGGGTGAGCCGAAGGCTCTTGCCTCCGGAGGCAAGACCGAGTTCTCGGTCAAGGCAATGGACGCAGGTGGCAACGCCGCTGAGATTTCGCAGTTGTCGATCGTCGTGATGGACTCGGAAGGCAAGGGTGTTTCATCCTCAACGCTGAAGGCGGAGAAGAGCACTGTCGGCGCAAGTACCGAAACAACGGCTGACGACAACCCGAATGCGGTAGCAGTATTGGTCACAGCTGGCAGTGGCGCATCGGCTCCGGCGCCGGGCACTTACACCGTTGACGTCTCGCTGCCGAGCGTTGCGAACTCGAAGGTATCCGCCTCTGTAACTGTCTCTGGCAAAGCCGCCACGATCGTTGCGTCATCTGACAACACGACCCCGATGGTCGGTGACTTCGTAGAGGTAGAGGCAGAAGTTACTGATGCCGACGGGAACCCGGTTGCAGACGACGTCGTTGTGCGGTTCACCGCTGCTGGGACGGCCACCGTCGTAGCAGTGAACGCCATTTCCGACTCGAACTCGACGGCAACCGATGCCAAGACCAAAGACGGTGTGGCCAAGGCGTTGTTCTACGTATCGCGAGGATCCGGTGTGACATCCATTCTGGTGACTACCCGCGATACTGATGCCGAGCCGGACAAGGTCTCTTTGACCATTGGTGCCGAAGAGGAAGCGATGCCTGAGCCGGAGATGGTCGGCAATCACTGCATCAATGACCGTGGTGGCTTTGCTACCTGGACTTGTGGTGTTGAGGCTATGGCCTCTGAGGTCTTTGCACTGGTCCAGCCTGAAGGCGCGACGGCGATTCACCTGTGGAGCACGATCTCCATGTCGTGGGTACGCTACTCGGTCGTCGATGGTACGACGGTGCCGGGCTCGAGTGACTTTACGGTCAACGAGGACGACATCCTCTACATCAGCAACTAGGGACTAGCGTCCGCTCCCCTCGACAGACGAGGGGAGCGGCGACCCCAAGCGGGTCCCCGATCAAGTCGGGGACTGGGAACGAAAGGATGCTGAGATGAAACAGCACAGACTGATGTCGAGGGTTGGAGCGTTGGTACTCGGGCTTGCTGTTGCGATTGCAACGTTGAGTCTTGCCAGCGCGCAGCAAGAGCCTCCGCATAGGTTCTACGGACATGGTGCTACTGCCGGTGACACTATTGGTGTCCACATGAATGATGATGAGCTGACGCTCATCGCATCTGCGATGGTTGCTAATGATGGTTCGTGGTACATCGACGTTGACCGCGATGAGGCTGAGGACGTTGTGTTCTCAATCAACGGTGCCGTCGCCGACTCTGAGGTCTCGTCAACAGGTGGCGGACAGTCGGCCGTCACGGTTACGCCCAAGGCCATGGAGGACGACTCCATGATGGACGAGGGCGATGACGGTGAGATGTCCGAAGACGACGAAACCATGATGGAGGAGGACGGCGAGATGTCGGACGATGACTCCATGATGGACGAGGACTCGATGGACGACGGCCACATGGATGACTCGATGGCTGACAATGGGTATCCGGCGACGGGTTCTGGTGGTCTTGCTAGCGACAGTGGCGTGTCGGCGGGCCTGGTTGGTCTGCTGATTGCTCTTGGTGCAGCGGCGATCGCTGGGATTGGTGTTCGTCGGGTGCGCAGTCGGACGTAGTTGGACTGTCATCTCCGGAGGGCCCTCACCCTAACCCTCTCCCTCGGGGAGAGGGGATCAGAATGGGGAGGGGGAGAAGCCCCAAGAGGACAACAGAGGCGGGGTCTCTCGACCCCGCCTCTTGTTGTGTTTGGGGCCCGAGCGGGTCCCCGCTCAGGGGCGGGGACGGGGATCATGAGGGCGGGAATGACGGTCCTTGAGCATTGCCTGGCCGTGCTTGAGGAACATCTGAAGACCCACGGGACTTTTGAGACAGTCTCAGTGGGTATTTTTCTCGTGTTTTGGCGAGGGCTGGGTGCACTCTGGGGTTGAGTTTCTTTGGCGTCTCGGCTGGGTGGGTTGGGGGATTTGGGTGGATTTTGGGTCTTGGTGGTCGAGAATCTCTGTTCCCTTTCTCGAATGGTTGGTGTTGTACTGTTGCGCACGTTCTTTGTAGCGCACTTTTGGCGTTTTTGATAGCAATCGTTTGCTATCGAGATCACCCCCTGTTCTCGTTAGCGCTTAGCTGCACTTGTGGTTATACATGTTTCGACGCAGTGGCGACTGCGATCCAACCGACATGAGTTCACACGCGTGAGGACGGTGATATGGACATTTGGCGGCATCACTCCGCAGCGGGTATCGGCAGGCGGATTGGCTCACGGTGGCGTGACATAACAGCGCGGCGGGTGCGGAGTCCCGAGCATGGGACGGGAACGACGTTGGGCCATAGTGGCACGAGGGTCGGTGGCGGCGGACCGCGCCGATTGCGTGCGATGTTGGCCTTGTCGAGCCTCGTTGTTGGGGCGGTGCTGTTGGCGATGCCGCTGCGCGTGGCCGAGGGTCAGTCTTCGACGCCGGTGGTGTCCTTTGCGTCGTCGTCAATGAATGCCTACGAGGATCTGGGCAGCGTCAGTATCGCGCTGAACGTGAGCCCGGCGCCGACGGGGACCATGAGCGTTGGCTATACGCTGTCGGGGACGGCGACTCGGGATACTGACTATTCCATTAGCGGAGTGACAAGCAATAGTGGCACGGTGAGTGTCGGGGCGAACGCTACGAGTGCGTCGATCTCGGTAACGTTGGTTGACGATCCCGTACTCGAGGACTTTCGGGAAACGGTACTCCTCAGCTTGAGCGCAGGTACTGGTTACACTGTCGGCGATGATGATCAATATCAGCTGAACATCGAGGATAATGAAATCAAGGCTATGGATTTCAGGCGGCCATCGGGAAACATCGTTGTGGGTGACAGTGCTACGCACTCCTTCAAGCTGGTGTCGAAGCCGACCGGTACTGTGACGGTGTCGGTCACTGTGGACAATGAAGGTGTCACAGCGCAGCCGACGAGTGTGACATTCAATCCAAGCGGCAGCAATCTTTGGAACCAATTCCAGTCGGTGACGTTGTTGGCGGCGGATGACGCGGCGTTAGTCGGCCAGACGGTGAGAGTAACGACTGCTGCATCGGGCGGTGGGTATGACGGTATGACGAGTGGTTCCAACTTTACGATCACCGATGGCAGCGAACCTGACGAAGATGACGATGACGAGGATGACAGCGGCGGAACAAATCCGAGTCCAGCGCCGACGCCGACGAGGCGTACATCGTATGTGTATCAGGATCCGCCGGGCTTTTGTCGGGGAACTGTGCAGGATGTCCTCGAGCCGGTTGGGCAGGCGTTTCCGACGCATGGATCGGAAGTACCTAGCCTGAGACCTTGCTCTGGTTCGGGAATGTTGGATCTGTCGGGTCTTGGGGATGCGTTGGACGATGATCAGTTGCGGTTGCAGCGTGGTGTTTACATTACGACGCAGTTGCATTCGATTGATGATTATCGCAGTCGATTCCGCGGCGGTGCGTCGAGTGATTTGTACGTTGTGGTCGGTGATGAGGAGCAACGTTATGAGGTGGTCCGGTCTCAGCGCATCATCGATATCTCTGTGTGGTTGATCAGGCGGCGGGTTGAGTCTGATCTGAACACGGTGGAGGCGCTTGGGCGACGCGCGCGGTTGTCCGAGGAGTTTGTGATTTGCTTGCCTGATCGACGTCGGTCGGATGATGGCTTGTCCCGGATCGCGGTCTGGGATCGGTCGGAGCTGAGCTGGCGGGTGTTGCCGTCTGTGGCGTCGGACGAGGAGCAGATGGTTTGTGCTGGGACGGATCAATTCACCAGCTTCATTTTGGTGCGTGACGACACCTTGTCTGAGGTTGGTGCTGAATCCGGGCTGGACGCAGAGCCAAGCGGTCCGACGGATTCGCAAGGGAGTTAGCCATGTTCGGTTTGACCAGATTCAAGTCCCCTGCGTCCGGTGGTCTTGAATGATCCGTCATTCCCGCTGCGGAGTGCGGGAGTGACGGGGTTGGTGGATCGTGCTTGGACCTGCTCGGGTGCGAGACCGGTAGGAGTGGGATTGAGAGGCCCTCGCCGCTGGCTGTAGGCGGTTCGGGAGGGAGTGTTTCTGGCGGGGTCGTTTTGGTCGCAGCTCCGGCGGGCCCCTTCAGTCTCTTCGCGACAGCTCCCCCAGAGGGGGAGCTCTTCCCGATTGGGACTCTGGCGGCGGTCTTTGCGATATTGCTTTTGATGGTTCGGGAGCTGAGGTTGGTTAGCTGGTTTGGTCTCCGAATTCGGCGGCGATGACGGCGAAGGCTTCTTCTGATGCCTCGAGGGTGTGGGCGATGTCTTCGTCGCTGAGGGCGGTTGAGAGGAATCCGTTGTGGATTGGGTGCAGGTAGACGCCTCGTTCCGCGAGCTCGGCGGCGAACTTGTAGGCGCGAGGGACGGTGCGAGTTGACATATCGTCGCCGTCGAACGTCATCAGTGGGATTGAAACGGGACCGGTTTGGCGGATGCCGACGTCGTGGGCATCGGCGGCTTTCTGCCAGCCGGCTCGGAGGGCGCTGCCGATCCGTTCGAGATGGGAAACACCGTCCGTTTCCAACATCGTCTCAATCGTGGCTTGCGCGGCTGCCATCGGGGCGCTGGTGAACCAGTAGGAGCCTGTGGCCATGGTTTTGGCGACGGCTTCGTTGAGGCTGTCTCGACCCATGAGGGCTGAGATGGGGTGACCGTTGCCGATCGCCTTGCAGTAGGCGCTGAGGTCGGGATCGACGCCTAGCGGCGCCCAGCTGCCGGCCATGTCAATGCGGAATCCGCCGCGCACGTCGTCGAGGATCAGGACGATGCCGTGGGCATCGCAGAGTTCTCGCAGGCCGCGCGCGAACTCGGGAGTGGGCAGCTCTTGGTCGTAGCCGACGTCGTGGCGGAAGGCGGAGACGATGATTGCGGCTGCGTCGCCGTCGGCCGCGTCGATTGCTGATTGGACGGAGGCGAGGTCGTTGAACTCGTACTCGAGCGTGCCATCAGCCGGGCGCGCCATGTCGCCAGCGGTGATCCAGGTCGGCGAGGCGCCGTGATAGGCGCCGTGTGCGCGGAGGATGGTCTGTCGGCCGGTGGCGGTTTGTGAGATGGAGGCGGCGAAGACGGTTGCGTCGGTGCCGTTCTTGGCCATCCAGGCCCAGTCGGCCCATGGCGTGATTTCGACGAGTAGCTCGGCGAGCTCGACCATCTTGGCGGAGGGACCGTTGAAGCAGTCTCCGGCGTCCTGTGCCTCGGCGACGGCCTGATCGACGGCGGGATGCTGGTAGCCGAGCAGAATTGGTCCGTAGGCGCACATGTAGTCGATGTACCTGTTGCCATCGACGTCCCAGAGGTGGGCGCCTTCGCCGCGTTCGAAGAACTGGGGGAAGTTCTCGGGCAGGTACGAGGCGTTTTGGTGTCCATACATGCCGTTGGGGATTACTTGCCGGGCGCGTTCGCGCAAGGCGGCGTCTGCGGATCGTGGTCGTTCGGCGTTCATGCTGTCCCTCAATCGCGTGGAACCCGTCTGGGAGATTGTCCTGCGATGCAGTCTAGAGGTGCACGCCGCACCTCTACCCTTGTGGCATGTCGACCGCTCGCCACCCATTTGATGAGTATGAGGAGCATCCGCTCGTCGCGGCGGCGCGTGAGCTGCAATCGGAGATTCGGGCCTGCGCGTCGGAGATTGAAGAATCGGGCAGCGTCCCTGCTGAGTTGATTCGCGCGATTACCCAGCGAGGGCTGTTTCGGATGAACATTCCTGCTCGGAGCTACGGCGAGCAGGCGCATCCGTTGGTGGTGTTTCATGCGATTGAGGCGTTGGCTCATGCGGATGCGTCGACGGCGTGGGTGGTGATGATATCGACGGAGGTATCGCTGCTGGCGGCGTATCTGCCGAATTCGGTGTTGAGCCAGATGATCGGTGGCGAGGAGCCGGGTGGTCCGAGCTGTCGGATTGTGGGATCGTCGCGGGTGATGACGACTGCGGAGCCGGACATCTCGGGGTATCGGCTGTCGGGTCGGTTGAACTTTGTCAGCGGTGTCGAGCATGCGACGCATGTCGTGGCGACGTTTGTTGACTTTGAGCATCAGGTCCGTTTCGCTCTGTTGCCTCAGCGTGCGGGGAAGGTGATTCCAACGTGGGACGCGATGGGTTTGCGGGGCACGGGCAGCCACGATTGGGAGCTGAACGGTGCGTTCGTCCAGGACGCGCATACGTGGGCGGCGTTGGGTCCGATTTACGCCGAGGGTCCGCAGTGGCGGATTCCTGACCGCTCGTTGGTTGCTTGGATTGCCAATGCCGGGCACGCGATTGGGACGGCGCAAGGGGCGCTCGATGACTTAGCGCGGGCGGCATCGGAGTCGACGACGGGCGATTCGGCGGCGCTGCGGGATCGAGAGCCGTTTCGGTTGGCGTTTGCTCGAGCGCAGGCTGAGGTTTCGTCCGCGCGGGCGTTCGTCCAGGAGGCATGGACGAGGGCGTGGCCATCGGTGGAGTCGGGCGAGCCCGATCTCAAGCTGTTGGGGCGATGTCGGTTGGCGAATGTCCACGCGGTGCATGCCTGTGTCGACGCGGTTGAACGACTGTTTCGCGCTGGTGGAACGAATGCGGCGCGGCGTAGCTGGACACTGGAGCGTCGGTGGCGGGATCTGCAGACCGCGCGGCAGCATGGGGCGGCGCTGGAGTGGAACTTCGATGCTGGCGTCCGACCGCTATTGGGGATGGAGACACGTGCTCGGCGGTGAGGTGGCAGTGGTCGATTCCGGGAGACTACCAATTCCATAGGAGTCGGTCGTCGAAGCTGTAGCCATTGAACCAGGCGTGTGCTGCGGTGCCGATTGCTAAGACGACGAAGCAGGTCCATGCAGTGGTTCGTCCACGGCCAGGTGGCAATGTGACGAGTCCGAGGAGGATGACGACGATGCACATGGGCCACAACCAGAGTAATGCTTGAAACCGCACTCCGTAAAATGTCCGAGCCTGGCGACAGCTTGTACCACATGGTGTTGTACCAGGCGATCGCGCCAAAACCTGTCACGGACGCGCCGATCAGGAATCTGATGTTATTGCTGATCCATTTCTGCATTGACATTGTTCAGACTTTTCTGGATACGCTGCTTAGAAGTTGTCCCAGCGGTCCCAGTATCGGACAATAGGGAGGATGAACATCCAATGGATCGCGGCAGCGGCGATTAGGAGCTTGGCCGCTTGCCATTTGCGACTCGTGGCCGGAAGGGTGTATGCGCCAGCCAAAATCAGCAGACCGCCGGCACAGACGACTTGCAATTGCAACTGCCAATAGCCGATCGCAAAGTAGGGATTCATTCCTGACAACGTGATCGCCGCCAGACCGAGCAAGATTAAGCCGGTGCCGAGGTGGTAGGTGTCACGTGGGCCGATGCGGCGCAGTATTGCGGTGATTCGGTTCATCATCGTGATTCCCGTTCCTCGAATGATTCCGTCGGTCGGTTTGTTCCAACCCATAGAAAACACTCTCCTCTGATGTTGACATCACCGAGCGACCTAGTGTTTAGCCTCTCGTCTCCAAAGCTGTCTAACCACGGAATGTAGTTGCTGGCTTCTATCGATGGCGCGACACCATAGGTTGTGGAGCGCACAGGCGAACCCGCGGTGAGCCATCCCACCGTGCTCACCGTTGGGTAGGTGATAGTTGACAGGCTGACTGACTCTTCAGTGTGCCTCCACACGCCTCGCACGTCGGATGTGATCTGCCCGCCGAGCGTGATTCGTAGACGCCGAGCCGAGCACGCGCTATTGATGTACCTGTCGCCGCTGTAAGCCGAGCTGCTTCTGATGGGACTAAAGACAAGGCTCGTCTGACCCTGTCGGTGTCGAGAGCAATTCTGGTCGCTACGTGCAGGTTGCAACAAACTCCAGACATTGAAACTTGCGCGACCGTCCCAAGTGTTGTGAGGTTGATGCTGGGCAACCCTTCACAGGAGTGCGATGTGGCCTCCGCGGAAGGGAGGTGTGGGATTGCCTCGGCCTTGTCAACGAGGAACGTGGCGGCGGCGGCGCCTAGAAGAATGTTCACCGCAATCGTCGCGAGCCGGGTCGGTGTGGAAGCGTTGGCGTGAGTCTCATCGTGGCTCTCCTTGTTCCAACTGGTCTCGGACGATTTGTGGGGGCTTGACTGTTGCTTTCTCTCTTGGTGGCTCTTCGTTCGTTCACTGTAGGGCGGCGATATTGGGCTTGAAGGGATTCTGGCGGCTGTGACCGAAACTGTGGCGCAGGAGACCCTGAGCCCGATCTCGATTGCTGATTTGGTGCGGATTTGGGGAGATCGGCGAGGGCCGTTAGCCTACGGGTGACTTGACGGCAACGGGAGCGCACATGGCTGGTCCGCTGGAAGGCATCACGGTTCTGGACTTGACCACCGTGGTCGCGGGTCCCTATGCGACGAAGCTGCTCGCCGACTATGGCGCGCGGGTGATCAAGGCGGAACCTCGGGGGGGCGACCCGTCGCGAACGTTTGGTCCGTTTCCTGGTGGAGAGCAGAATCCTGAGGCGTCAGGGCTGTTCATGCACCTGAACACGAACAAGCAGTCGATCGTGCTCGACCCGCAGACGGACGATGGCGCGGCGACGGTGCGTCGGCTGGCTCAGATGGTGGATGTAGTGATTGAGGATCTGAGGCCGGGCGAGGCGCAGGAGGCAGGCTGGGGCTGGAGTGTGCTTCATTCGATCAATGCCAAGCTGATCATGTGCTCGATTACGGCGTATGGACAGAGCGGGCCGTATCGGGATTACCGCGGCTCGGAGTTGACGATGCAGGCGATCGGTGGTCCGTTGCATGCGACGGGCGCGGCGGATCGTGAGCCGATCAAGTTGGCTGGGCACTATGCGAGCTATCACGCGGGAGCGACGGCGGCGTTTGCGATCCTGCTGGCGCTGAAGCGGGTAGAGAGCGATGCGCAGGCTGGGGATTGGATTGACATCTCGATCTATCGATGCCAAGTGGCGTGTCGGGATCGACGGACGATTCAGCTCGTCGCGGCTGAGTACAGCGGGATTGCGCCGGGGCGGGCGCAGCCGCGACGTCGGCAGGTTGGATTTGGGATGTATCCCTGCGCCGATGGGTTTGTGAACATTGTCGGCACCGGATCGCGGATGCCGCGGATGATGCGCTGGATCGGTCGGGAGGATCTGCTCGAGGATGAGGATTTTCTGCGAGGTCCGCGGCCGGGATCGGGGTTTGGCGCTCGCGTCGATGAGGCCGTGGAGTCGTACCTGTCGGGGATGAACAAAATCGACGCGGTGGCGGAGGCTCAGTCGAACCGGTTGCTTGCGGGCGCCGTGATGACAGTCGCTGATGTGCTGGATGATCCGCAGCTCGCGGCTCGCGACTGGTGGCATCAGATTGCGCATTGGCATGGGACGGCTCTGCCGTATCCGGGGTTCCCGTTCCGAATGAGTGAGTCGCAGCCGCCGCGACCGAAGCGTTCGCCTCGACTGGGTGAGCATTCACGCGTCGTGCTTGACTTCACGCCGCCTGATCCGATAGAGGATCTGCGTCATCCGCTGCCTGACGGTCCGATGAGTGCGCTGCATTTGCCACTTGAGGGCCTTCGAGTCGCGGCGGTGACGGTGGTCTGGGCGGGTCCGCATGTGGCGCAGCTCTTGGGCGAGTGGGGCGCTGATGTGGTCAATGTGGAGCCGGTCAATCGGATTCAGCCGTATACACGGGGGGTTGAGAACGCTCAGAGCAAGGAGACGATGGATCGCGGCGCGGCGATTGGAGTGCAGCCGCAGTATCCCGACTCGGAGCTGGGTGATGATCCGTGGAATCGGTCTGCGTCGTTTAACTCTCATGCGCGGAATAAGCGATCGATGACTTGCGACATCATGTCGCCGGAGGGGAAAGCGGCGTTCTTCCGCTTGATTGAACAGTGCGATGTCCTGGTCGAGAACAATGTTCCGACGACGATCGACAAGGCGGGCATCGGTTGGGATGAGTTACGAGCGGTGAATCCGCGATTGATTATGTTACGGATGCCGGCGTTTGGGCTTGAAGGTCCGTACTCGTCGTATCGGGCGTTTGGCTTGCATGTCGAGGCGATGGTCGGCCATACGCATTTGCGTGGATATCCTGATCGCAGTCCTGAAGGGATTGGCGAGACGCTCGCGAGCGATGGTATGTCGGGAGTGCAAGGAGCGGTAGCGGTGATGATGGCATTGCGTCATCGCGAGCGGACGGGTGAGGGTCAGCTGATCGAAATGCCACTGAACGAGGGGTTCATCCCGACGCTCGCTGAGTACTTGTTTGAGTACTCGATGAATGGTGTGAATCCGCCGTCGCAGGGGAACAGTCACAAGTATCACGCACCGTATGGTGTGTATCCGTGTCGGGGTGAGGACCAGTGGATTGCAATCGATATCAGCTCTGACGCTGAGTTTGTGACGTTGTGCGACGCGCTAGCGGCGGGTCCTGGTGAGGCATCGGTGCAGTCGGAGTTAGCGCATGCGCCGCTCGACACGCGGTTCTCGCACGCGGAGTCTCGGAGGCAGAATGCGGTCGTGCTTGACGAGTTGATTGCTCAAGAGACGCGGGTGTGGAACAAGGAGGATCTGTTCCACAAGTTGCAGGCGGCCGGGATTTGCGCGGCGCCGCTCAATGATCCGTTTGACGCATTGTCGGATCGGCATTTGCGAGAGGTCGGGTTCTTTGAGCCGCTGACGATGGACGATGTCGGCACGCATCGATATCCGGGACTGAGTTTCTCGATGGGTCGGACGCCGAACCAGCTGCGGACGCCGCCGGCCAAGCTGGGTGAACATAATGAGGAGATCTATCGCGACCTGCTCGGCTATTCGGAGGCTGAGCTGGCGGAGCTGGTGGCGAAGGGCCTGGTCGGCACTGCCTATCCAGAGCACCTGCTGCCGAGGCATCTGCACGGTCGGACAGTAGCCGCTCGAACACAGGAGGAATGACCATGCCGCGACTTGGACCACAAACATTTGATTCGCTGAACGATGATCAGCGAGTGCTCTGGGAGAACATCACGACCGGCCCGCGAGGAAACCCTGAGCGCGAGCATGGTGGATTGGCTGGTGCCGATGGCGCGCTGATCGGTCCGTTCAACGCGCTGTTCCTGTCGCCTGAACTCGGCGATGCGATCCAGAAGCTGGGTGCCGCAATTCGCTATCAGACGTCGCTTCCGAGTGACTTGTTGGAGGTCGCGATTTGCACGATGGGCGGTCACTGGCGCGCGAACTTCGAGTTTTGGGCGCACGCGAGGATGGCGGTTAACGCTGGTGTGTCGGAGGGTGCGATCGACGCGATCCGCGATGGTGAGCAACCGTACTTCGGCGATGAGCGGCAGCAGGCGGTCTATCAGTTTGGTCGCGAACTGATTGAGAACCAGCGTGTGTCGGATGAGACGTATAGCGCGCTCAATGACATTTTGGGCGAGAGCGGCGTCTTTGAGGTCGCCTCGGTGATGGGTTACTACGCGTTGGTGTCGATCGGTCTGAACACATTCAACGTGGCGATGCCGCCGGGTATTGATGCTCCGTTCGCGGATTGATCATGGAGGCTGCGATGCTCACGGATGCGGATCGCGCGTTCTTTGACCAGCAGGGCTACCTCGTGGTGCGTCAGCTGATCCCTCGGGAGCAGGTGACGGCGGTCGTGGATGCGATTTGGGACTTTCTCGAGTTTGACTGTAATGATCCGTCGGACTGGTATCGGGAGCCGCATCGCGTCAATGGCATGGTCGAGATGTATCACCACCAGGCGCTGTGGGACGTTCGGCAGAATCCTCGGGTGTATGAGCTGTTTCGGGAGCTGTTTGGTCGCGACGACTTGTGGGTCTTTATCGACCGCGCCAATCTGAAGCCTCCGCCGAATGATGCGTATCCGGAATACGATCACCATGGCATGGTGCACTGGGACATGGATGTCCGTGAGACGCCGACGCCGTTTCTGGTGCAGGGTGTGTTGTATCTGGTCGATACGCGAGCGGGCGAGGGCGGATTCCAGTGCGTGCCGGGCGCGCATCGTCGGGCGGCTGAGATCTCGGCGGGGATCAGTGACGATGATCTGCGACACCAACAGCTTCATAAGCGATTTCCTGAGCGGATGGGTCCGCCGATCGAGGTTGAGGCAGATGCAGGCGACTTCATCATCTGGCACTCGGCGCTTCCGCACGGGAACAGTCGCAACTTCTCGGATAAGCCTCGTCTGGCGCAGTATGTCCGTATGTTCCCCGCTGAGCCGTCGAATGAGGAGTTGCGTGAGGCTCGGATTGCGTCGTGGCGCGACCGCGCGCATCCGACTTTCCAGAATGCTCGAGCGTTTCCTGGCGATCCAAGACGCAAAGAGGCTGAGTCGGCGCCTGCTGAGCTGACGCCGCTGGGTCGTCGGTTGCTGGGGATGGACGACTGGGACTAGGTGGTCGGTTGTCGTCGGAGTTGGACGACTGAACTGCCGATGACCAGCAGCACGACGCCGACGAGCACTTCGTAGCCGAGCGATTCTCCGAGGATCAGCCAGCTGAAGATGACGCCGAAGATCGGTGCGAAGAGCATGGTCGCGGCGACCTGTGATGGGAAGAATCTCTGGACGAGGAAGGTGTTGCCGATGAATCCGAATCCGCCGATCACGACGCCTTGGTAGAGCAGAGCGATGACGAACTCAGTGGTCCAGGTGAGCCCGCCGGACTCGAACAGGAGGCTCGCCGCACCGAAGATGAGGACGGCTGCGACCGATTGGGTCATGAGGAGTCGGGCGGGATGGATGCTCTGCGAGAAGTGCGAGAGGTAGACCTGTCGGGCGGCGAGCAACAGGGCGGAGGTAACGGTCATGAGGTCGCCCCAGATTGTCGCGCCGGGAGCGCTGAAGCCTCCGACGAAGACAGTGATCACTCCGGCATAGGCGACGAGCAGGCCTAGGGTGCGTCGCGCGGACATTCGGTCGCCGGGCACGAAGAAGTGTCCGAGCACGGCGGTCCAGAGCGGGAACGAGAAGATCAGGACGGACGCGTGGCCGGAGCTGGTGTTGTCGGCGCCGACGTACATCAGCATTGTCTGGACGACGAAGAGGATGCCCAGGCCGACCAACGCGCGATACTCGTTGCGTGACGGCCAGAGCGGTGTCCGCGTGACGATCGCGTAGCCGATCACGACGACACCGCCGAGGGCCATGCGGACGGCGCTCAGTGCGAACGGGCCAGCGCCTTCGTCGAGGCCTGCTTTGATCGCTGATGGCTGTCCGCCCCAGAGGAGGACGAGGAGCATCGCGAAGGCGCCGCCGCGGAGCGAGAGCGGTCGGCGGCCGTCCAGCGTGACCGCTGCTTGTGCTGGAACGGTTTCTTCAGTTGGCCTCGCTGCCATGCCTCTCACCCTAACTGTGAGGGCGGTCTTGAGCATTGGTGGTCCGTTTCGGAGGGTGCAGCGTGGGGCGAGATACCCGCGTCAAGCGAAGACCTTTGAATCACCCCTCAACCGCCCCCGCCTCCGAGCGGGGGCCTGCTCCTTCCCTGGCTTCTTACCGGCCGCCATGTATGTCGCCGGTATCTGCTCAACCGGGACCTATCCGAGCAGCCTGGGCTTTGACAAAGCGGGTCCCCGCTCGGGAGCGGGGACGGGAAATTGAGTTATTCAAAGGTCTCCGTCAAGCGCGGGTGTGCCGGTCTGTAGGTCGAGCGTGCCATGCGGGTTTGACGAGTGCTTCGGTGCGGAGCTTGGCTTACTCCATTTGCCAGGCTCGGACGGCAGTGATTGGGGCGAGGTGCTCTCGGAGGAGGGCCCAGCTGTCTCCGCCGTCGATGGAGCCGTAGAGTTCGCCTCCGCTGGAACCGAAGTAGAGGCCGAGCGGATCACAGGCGTCTTGTCCGAGGGCGTGTCGATAGACGGTGTGGAAGAAGTCGACCTGTGGCAGTCCGTTATCGAGACGATCCCATGTTTGGCCGGCGTCGCGAGTGCGGAACACGGCGAGAGAGCCGTTGTATGGCATACGCGCTTGGTCGGAGTCGTGCGGGACGAAGTAGCAGGCATCGGGATTGCGTGGGTCGATGGCGGTTGGAAATCCGAACAGGCCAGGCAGGTTCTCGCCGACTTGGATCCAGGACTCGCCATCGTCGTCGGAGCGGTACTGTCCGAAGTGATTCTGTTGCCAAAGTCGGCCGGGCTCCGACGGGTGAGCGAAGAGCGAGTGCACGCACGGCGCGAGCTCCTGCAGGTCGGGCGGCATGTGATCGGAGCGGATGCCACGATTGCGTGCCATCCAGGTATCGCCGCCGTCGTAGGAGACGAAGACTCCGGTGGCGGAGCCTCCGACGACGATTCGGTCAGCGTCTTGCGGATCGACGGAGATGTGATGGATGACCAAGCCGGCGGCGCCGGGCTCCCAGTACTTGCTGTACGGATGCTCGGTCAGCGAGGTGACCTCGCGCCACGAGGCGCCGTCGTCGTCGGAGCGGAACAGCGCGGCTGGCATGATCCCGGCGAACAGTCGACCCTCGTGGCCGCCGGGCTCGATCATCCAGATCGCCTCGACCGAGCGTTCGCCGTCGTCGAATGCGGGCGTGCCAGCCTCGACCCATGTTCCGCCGAAATCGGTCGAGTAGTGCAGTCGCGGTCCCCACTGCCAGTGGCTCGCGGAGCACCAGATCTTGTTGGTTCTGGCGTCCAACGTTGTGTAGTCGACGATCCAGCCGGAGCGCTGGAGGTCGGACCATTCCCACTGTTGGCGTCCGTTGGAGCTGCGTCCGATGAGTAGGCCTTTGCGGGTGCTGACCAGGAGGCCGACTTCTGACTGTGATTCGCTCATGCTGTTCTCCTCAGGGTTGCGAGTGGTGTCGGCGCCACCAGAGACGGCGGGGAGGATATAGATTGTGTCGCCGTCTGAGACGGGGTCGGAGAGCTCCTGGCGATCGCGGATGAGCTCGTCGTTGATGTAGAGATTGACGTGCTGGCGCAGTCGGCGGGCGTCGTCGAGGACGAATTGGCGGAGCCCGGGATGGAGCGCGATCAGGGCGTCGATCGCCTCGCGGGCGGTCGCGCCGTCGACATGGGCGCGCTCGGGCACTTCGAGGTGGACTCGGAGTCCGCGGGCCATACGAATTTCGACGCTCATCTTGCTTTTCCTTCGCGCCCCGCTATCATAGCACGAGTGTTTGATGTTATGCTCGTTGTGTCGGACGGTTTACCGCACTTCCGCGGGTGGCCGCGAGTCGGACTGAAGGGACATGCACGATGGTTCGAGTTGTGGCGATGGACCATATCGTCCTGCGGGTTTCCGATGTGAAACGGTCGTTGGACTGGTATGCGAACGAGTTGGGACTTGAGCCCGTGCGGGTCGAAGAATGGCAGGCTGAGGAGTGTCCGTTTCCGTCGGTGCGGATTTCTGAGGGGACGATCATCGATCTGATCGAGGGTGAGGTGGACCAGGTGCGTCGGAATCTTGACCACTTCTGCATGGTTGTGAGCGCGGAGAGCATGGATGAGGTTCGCACGTCGGGACGGTTTAGGATTGTGCGTGATCCTGATTTCGAGCTGTTCGGTGCTCGCGGGATGGCCGATGGGTTGTACATCGCCGATCCGGATGGCAATGAGATTGAACTGCGGGCGTATCGGTCTGCGGTAGGCTGACTCTCGGAACTCGTGGACGGAACGGGTTCGCGACGAGCGCACGAAGCGGAAGGAGCTCTCGATGTCTGCACATAACGCCGACGCGAAGGCGTTGGAGATGGGGCTCGATCTTTCGACGAATCCGCCGCTGGCCAACTATGTGCCTGCGGTGCGGACGGGTAATCTCGTGTTTCTCTCGGGACACGGTCCGTTCAAGGACGGCGAGTTGATTCGAGGCAAGCTGGGCGCCGACATGGATGTCGACGCGGGCTACGATGCTGCTCGGGCGGTGATGGTGCAATTGCTGGGCTCGCTGCGGGCCGAGATCGGCTCGCTGGACCGCGTCTCGCGGATTGTGAAGTTGCTCTGCATGGTCAACTGCACGCCGGAGTTTGGTAACCACCCTGGCGTCGCCAATGGCGCGTCCGACTTGTTGGTCGAGCTGTTTGGCGAGAGTGGCCGTCACGCGCGTTCCGCGGTCGGCATGCAGTCGTTGCCGGTGGGCATGGCTGTGGAAATCGAAATGATCGTCGAAATCGAATAGGAGCGAACCGATGAGCACGACAATGCGACTGGGCATTTTGGCAGGATTCGACACGAACTGGCGAGACACCTTGGAGAAGGTGAAAATCGCTGAGGACCTCGGTTACGAGATGGTGTCGACGGGCGAGGCCTGGGGGCACTCGGTGTTGCCGTGGCTGACGGTGATTGCTGCGAACACGGAGAAGATCCAGATTGGGACAGGGATTCTCAACACGTTCTCGCGGACACCGGCGGTGATCGCGCAGGAGTTTGCAACGCTCGAGACGATCTCGGGCGGGCGCATGGTCTGCGGGCTGGGATCATCGGGGAACTTGGTAATTGAGGGATTCCACGGGGTCGGTTTCGATCGACCGCTGCGACGCATCCGTGAGTACACGGAGATCATCAAGATGCTCCTCAGTGGACAACGGCTGATGTATGAGGGCGAGATTTACACGCTCCAGCGGGGTTTCCGTCTGCTTGGATATGAGCCGGTGCGGGAAGACATTCCGGTCTGGATTGCGGCGATTACGCCTCGGTCAATTCAGCAGACTGGTGAGATCGCGGACGGGATCTATCCGATTCACTGGCCGAAGCGGTCGTTTGAGTCGCTGAAGCGACAGCTTGCGGGGGCGTCGCGCGATGCTGGTCGGCCCGAGGACTCAGTCACGGTGGCGCCGTTCACGAATGTGTACGTGACCGGCGAAGGAGATGACGAGCAGACGTGGCGCAATGCTCGACAGCCACTGTTTCATTACACGAACCGGATGGGTTCGTTCTACTGGCAGATGCTTTCGCGGTCGGGCTTTGAGTCTGAGATCAAGGAATCGCGCACAGCCTGGGCCGACCGAGACTCTGAGGCCGCGCTAATGGCGTTCTCGGAGCACATGGTTCGGGAGATTCAGGTGATCGGGCCGATTGAAACGGTCTCGGAGCAGTTGCAGTCTCGGTCGGACGCTGGTGCTGACTTGCAGATGATTCCACTACCGTCGGGCACGCCGTCGGAGGTCGGCAGGCGGCTGGAACAGTATCTGGGGGGATAGGGGCGCACGATGTCAGAAGCGCAAATCGCGATAGAGGTGGTCTACTGCGCCGACTGTGGGTACTGGCCGCGCACGTCGTGGATGCTTGGCGAGCTGATGGCGGACATCCAGCATCTCGTCAGCGACGTGCGGTTGGTGCCGGACACGAAGGGCCTGTTCGAGTGGTCGGTGAACGGCGAACTCGTGTTTAGCAAGGCGGCGATGGGTCGGTTCCCGGACATGGACGAGTTACGGGAGCTCGTCTATGGGTATCTGGAGTAAGGATGCTTGTCCACTTGTGCACTATATGAGACGTAGGCGCGCACATCGACCTTGGGTTGGATTCGCCATCCTCGCGTTCGCGATCAGCGCAAGCCTCTTCGCTTGGAACGCCACAGTTGAGGCAAATCGCGCCGACCTCCCAGCATGGTGCTATAACGGAACACAATGGCTGAAGTATGCCGAAGAAATCCCTGGCAGCGCATCACGAGATGCGATTACGGACTGTTTCGCCGACGCCGCGGAGCGCGGTGAAGGCTTCGCCATCCCAGGTCAACGTTTCGAGCATGGTGCATTGCTCGATCTTGGAGAGGTGACACTGCTCTGGCAAGGTCGACCAAATCAGTGGTCATTCCTCACCATCGACGTGTATCAAGATCGCATGAGCTTCCTCGCCGACTGCTCTGCGGAGTTTCAGATTGAGCTCGATGCGCTTGGTATTTCATCTGGAACACCAGGGTGCCTATCAAGAGCAGAGCTTTTCGCAACAGACCTGCGGGTCACTGATCCTGATTTTATCATCTACGCTCTTGACCGAAAAGTGATCATCCATGGTGAACAAGGCTGGTATCACACTGGCTACGACGGCACGGGAAATAGAGGTGATGATACACCTCGTACCGTGCTATTCCTAGAAACCACAGGACACGGCATTTGGAACTCGTCGGTAATATACTACAAACCTCGGCTGGGGCTGTCCATTACTTCAGGGCCTCTAACTGGCGTTGATGGTCACCACTTTGGCGACGCTGTGGACTGGGCCAGGCATGTCAATGACTACTTCCTGCCCGACTACGTCGTCGATGTGGAATCGACTTGGCGCCCTGATTGGGGGACGTATTGGTATCAGATCAATCGGTTGTTCGACTTGATCAACGTTGACCTGTTTGGAGATCGAGCATCGGACGTTCCAGTGTTCATCAATGGCGTTGAGTCGCGAGCGATGATTCCGGTAGAGGGTCGAGTTATCGAAGCTGATCAATCAGACACATTTGCTGATTTACTGGTAGACTACGTACGGGCTATCACCGATCCTGATGAGTTTTTCGGTCCGGAGTTTGTCGCGACGATGTTGGCGGTTTGGGAACGCTACATTCCTCACTTTCGGTCCGCTGAAGCGCGTCGGAATGCCAACTTTCGCTTCGTCTATGCCGGGAATCCAATATCGTTCGAACCACCTTCGGAGCGCACAGTCCAGATACAAAAGCAACTGTTTGCCAATTTACCGTCGGATCCGTCAGACAGGACAACTGTGGGGCCGGATGACCTGATCCGTACGGTGTTCGTGGAACTTGGTCGTCCGTACCACTGGTACGATCGGGTAGTGTTGACATCAACACAAGAGTTTTCGGATGCCTTTTGTTGGATCCAAGGGCGGCCGAGCCCGGACGAATCTTACCAGCAACAGGGTCACTACTTCAGTGGTAATCTGTCGAATGAAGATCAACTCGTTGAAGCTTGGAATGGGTTGATTGCGCCTACGAGTATCACGACATACGACGATGATGGCGGCATCATCGGAGCCGAGATGCTGTTGCGGGGCACTCCTACCCAGCTTGGACGGGTGCTAGTTGAGGTGACGACACGATGCCCAGCCGGTACCCAAGGTGACCCGGGCGCCACCCTGGAGGAACGTCGTGTGTTGGGGTACATCGAGATCATCGTCGTCGAGCCGGAGGATTGGAAGCCTTAGGCTGTTTGGAGATGGCAGGTGACTGGAGGATTGCGATGCCGGAGACGATTGAGATTTTGAGTCCGTTGGCTCATGTGGCGATTCATGAGGCGACGGCGGCGCCTCGACCGACGTCGTTGGACGGGCTTCGACCTGGGATTCTGGAGAATCGGAAGGCGAATGCCCGTTTGCTGATGGAAACGATGGTCGAGCGGTTGGGCGAACGGCATCGGTTGGGCGACGTGGTCGTTGGCAGCAAGCCGGTTGGTGGGCCGCCGTCAGACTCGACGATTGACGCGCTGCGGAACGGGGCCGATTTCCTGCTCATTGGGAGCTGCGATTGAGGAAGCTGCACGACGTGGAGTGTCCACGCCTCAGTGCTGTTTGAAGAGATGGGAATTCCGACGGTGACGGTTGGGACGTCGGCGTTTACGGATTTGCTGCAACTCGAAGCGGAGCAGCGCGGGTTGCCCGAGTTGGACCGCTTGATTGTGCCGCATCCGCTTGGTGGGCTGCGACCTGAGCGCGTGCGCGGACGGGTCGATGATGGTGTAGTTGATCGTCTTGAGGCGGCGCTGCTTGGTGAGGCGGGGACATCGTGACGGCGGCTCGAGGTCGAGAGGCCGAGCGATTCTCGCTGCCGGCCGACGCGTTCGAGTTCTCGCAGGAGTGCCAACGTCGTGGGTGGTCCGACGGCCTGCCGCTGATTCCGCCGACGGCGGAGCGCGTTGCGGCGATGGTCGAGGCTGCGGGTCGCGATCCGATGGAGGTGTTGGGTGTGTTGTCGCCTCGTCAAGGCGAGGCGACGGTGCAGGCGGTCGCGATTAACGCGGTGATGGCGGGTTGTCGGCCGCAGCAGTTCCCGATCGTGCTGGCGGCGGTCGAAGCGATTGCGCAGCCGCCGTTCAATCTCGACGGAATCAATGCGACGACGCATCCGTGCGCGGTGTTTGTCCTGGCGTCGGGTCCGGCGGCGCGAGCGGCTGGCATTCACGGCGGATCGGGCTGTTTCGGGCCGACATTTCCGTCCAACGCGACGATCGGGCGAGCGGTGCGACTGGTGCAACTGAATGTCGCCGGAGCGACACCTGGTCGGGGCGATCGCGCGACGCAGGGCACGCCGGCCAAGTTCGCATTTTGCGCAACCGAGCGTGAGGATGCGTCGCCGTGGCCGCCGTTCCAGACGACGCGCGGGCTCAATGCAGAGGACAGCTGTGTGACGACCTGGGCGTGCGAGGGTCCGCACAACATTCAGGATCACGGCAGTAACACGGCGGCGGGGATCCTGCAGACGGTCGCTGGGGCGATGGGTCAGGCAGGATCGAACAACATTCTGGGCAAGGGCGAACCTGTGCTGGCGTTTGGTCCAGAACACGCAGAGACGGTCGCGTCGGAGGGTTGGACGCGAGAGTCGGTGCAGGAGTATCTGTGGGAGAACGCTCGGTATCCGGCGAGCAAGCTGAGCGAGGAATTTCTGGAGTCGGTGAACATCCGTATGGCGGGCGGCGTGTTGCCGACGCATAGCTCGGATGAGTGGCTGCCGATCTCGGATCGGCCTGAGGAGATTCACATCATCGTCGCTGGAGGGCCGGGCAAGCATTCGTGCTGGATGCCGACATTCGGCGGGATGACGCGTCCGGTGACGGTGGGGCTCTGAGCGGCGTTAGGTTGCGAATCCTGCGTTGCGGTTCCCGGATTGAAACTCGCCGAGTTTGGCGAAGAGGTCTTGGAAAATGGGGTCTCGGCGGATGTAGTGGGCTTCGGCGAAGGGTGCTGACGGAGTGTCGTCGGGTTGGCGGATCCAGCGCATATCCTGAGAAAGTGAGGGGCGCTCGAGGCTGCGCTTGGGGACCCAGTTGTCGTCGATCAGGTAACCCGTGGCGGAGAGGTCCCAGATCTCTTTCGAGCGGCCGGGGTGCTGGTCGTTGTGATCGCGGAAGATGTCCGCCAGGTACTCGCCGATGTCGCCTTGGGGGCGAACGTAGGCATCGAGCTCGGCGGTGGTGGTGAGCAGGTGCGACGCGGCTCCGTAGCAGGGGATGTGCACGAGTGGGGCGCCGCTATCGAAGACGATGCGGGCGGCGATGGGGTCTTGGTAGAGGTTGAACTCTCGGGCGTCGACCGCGTGTTGGGCTTGTCCGCCGAGCCAGACGATGCGGATTCGCGCGGCGATTTCCGGTGCTTCGTGGAGCGCTGAAGCGACGTTCGTGAGGGCACCGATTGCGGCGACCCAGAGCGGTTCATCGCGAGGCTCGAGGGCTCGTCGGATGAGGTCGTCTGAGGCGGCGTTCTGGACCGCGTGCTTGTCGTCGGAGAGGAACTGGTCGGCACCGCGGAAGACGCGGCTGCGGTCGCCGACATTGAGGCGATCGAGCAGTCGGTGGATTTCCGCTTCGGACTCGGCGACGCCGGCGGCGGGGGAATGGCCCTGGTGAGCGCTGAGTCGGGCGAAGGGGACGGCGTAGATTGCTTCGAGTTGGAGTCGGTCTTGGGACAGGAGCGCGTGGACGACGGCGAACTGGTCGTCGATTTCATTGGCGGTGTCGGTGTCGAGCACCATCGGGACGCGATTTGGCGGCGTCGGCGGGTTGAGCGTGTGATGTTGCATTCTGGCAGGGTAGACGTCGGCAGGAGGTCGTAGGCTGTGGGTATCTGAACAGACAGAAAGGTTCTGACGATGAAGTTTGGTGTGTTTATTTTCGCGACGGACATGGCCATGGACCCTGTGGAGCTTGCGGTCGCGGCGGAAGAGCGCGGGTTCGAGTCGCTCTTTGTGCCCGAGCATGTCCACATGCCGGTCAATCGGGAGACACGGTTCCCGCGCAGCGAGGACGGTTCATTGCCGATTGAGTATCGGCGGATTCATGATCCGTTTGTGGCGCTGGCTGCGGCGGCGGGTGCGACCTCGGAGATTCGGCTGGGCACTGGGATTTGTCTGGTGACCGAGCATGAGCCGATCGCGTTGGCCAAGCAGATTGCGTCGCTGGACATGATTTCCGGAGGTCGGTTCGATTTTGGGATCGGTGCGGGCTGGCTGGCCGAAGAGATGGAGCCGCTCGGTGTGAATTACCAGGATCGCTGGAAGGTCACGACGGAGCGGATTGCGGCGATGAAGGAGATGTGGACAACGGAGGAGTCCGAGTTCCACTCGGAGTTCGTGGACATTCCGTTGACCGAGGTGATTCCCAAGCCGACGCAGACGCCGCATCCGCCGGTGTTGATCGGCGCGGGTAGCAAGTGGGCTCGTCAGCGAGTGGTTGACTGGGCGGACGGTTGGCTGCCGAACATCACGGCGCCTGGGTTCGTCGAGCGGGGGATTCAGGACATCCAGTCGCGGGCGCACGAGGCTGGTCGGGACTTTGACGAGATCTCGATCAATGTGTTCGGCGCGGTCGAGGATGGGATCGCGGAGTATGAGCGGATGGGTGTGGATCGGTGCATCTTCCGTCTGCCTCATGCTGGGGCGGATGAGGTGGTTCCGGAGCTGGATCGGTTGGCTGGGTTGATTGGGTAGGGGGCCTACCCCTCTCCCTCTGGGAGAGGGGATCGGAAACGGTGTTCCCCTTCCTCGGAGAGTGGGATCACTGGTGGTGCTCCTCTCTTTGGGAGTGGGGTGGAGGTGGTGTTGCTCTTCCTTGGGGAAGGGGGAGCCTCACCCTAACCCCCTCCCAGAGGGAGAGGGGATCAGAATGGGAGTTGGTAGCCTACTCCCTGGGAGTGGGGATCAGAGGAGGGAGGGGGCTTGGGTTACTTGTAGCGGCGGCCTCTTTGCTTTTGGGACCGGTCTCCTTGGTACTTGTAGACGGGTACTCCGTAGCCGCAGGAGGTTTGGGTTTTCTCGACGCTGATTTCGATGACTTGGCGCTCGGGTGTGGGCATTTCGACGGCGCGGAGCTTTTCTGCTTGCTCGGCGAGGACGGATTCTTCGAGCGGCTTGGCAACGGCGTGACCGTAGAGGCGGACGATGGCGGCGTCTTCGTCGAATGAGGTGACCATCACCGTGATCGGTCCGCCGGCGGCGGTGTGTCGGGCGGTTTCGTTTCCGCTGCCTCGATAGTCGAAGTAGGCGAGGGTGTGGCGGTCGATGATTTGGAGGTCGGCGGCGCCTTTGGGGGAGAGGTTGACGGCGCCTTGGCCGTCTGGTCCGTCGCCCATGGTGGGGTCGGCGGAGGCGACGAAGAAGACTTTCGCGCCGTTGATCAGGTCGGTCTGCTCGTCGGTGATGTGGTCGATCATAGGCATCTGGTCAGCGCTTTCTGTTGCGTGCTTCACGACTCGTTTTGCGATAGGTGCGACCGAGGAATCGTGCGGCGCCTCGGAAGGTTGATTCCGCCTCTTTGGAGGCTTGCTTCATGAGCCGCTGGGTGTCGGGTTGTTTTGGCTGGATTGCGAGGATGAGCTCGTCGAAGTGTTGTTGATCGGATTCCGCGAGTTGGCTGAACCAGTTGGTCGTCGCACTTGGGCCTGCGGACTGGAGCTCGAGGAACACGCCGGTGAGGGCGTTGATCACTTCGTCGTTGTTGTGGAGGCGTGGCCAGAGTTGATCGTATGCCTGCGGGTTCGATTGCTTGAATGGTCCGGCGAGCCAGATGAGGAATTTCCGACGATCTTCGTCGCGGGTTGCGGGTGTGGTCAGTCGTTGGGCGATTTGTGAGGCGATCTGGGGTCCGGCGGAGCCGGCGATCACCTTGGCGGCTTGGCGGAGGAGGAAATGCGACATGGGATCACGATACTGAATCGCAGTTGACAGTCGGTTACAGGCGAGCGTTCCAGGAGGTCCAAGTTGCGCGGGTGAGCCTTTTGGCGTCGCCACGCTCGAGGGAGGCGGTGACGATATCCCAGTTGCCGCCGTCGTGCAGGTGGTAGGCGACCGTGTCGAGGTCATGTGGATGCACCGCTGGCGCGCCGGCTGGCGAGGGCAGGTGTGAAAGGTCGCTCATTGATCCATCTTCGTGGAGGATCATCAGTTGCGCATTGCGGATGAACAGAATGTCGCCATCGGCGCAGATGCAGGGTGACTCGTCGGCTGGATTTTCGGTTCGCTGAAATGCCCGACCGACCTCGAGGTCGAGCACCCAGATTCCGTGTCGGACGAAGGCGATGGACTTGCCGTCAGGGGACCAATGCGGTTGCTGCGCGTCTGGCAATTGGAGTTCTGGTTCGCCTTCGAAGTCGAGCGTGTAGAGATCTTGGTTGCGGGTGAATGCGAGGTCTCCGATTGGTGACCAAGTGGGATCGCTCGCATCTTCGATCACAATTGTGTGTTCGCTGGCGTCGGGCGAGATCAAATCGATCCCATGATTGCGCCCGACAGCAATCCAGTTGCCGTCGGGCGACCAGGCTGGGTCGTCGGCGGTGGCGCCTCGGGTGAGGCGGGTTGCCTCGCCGCCGTCGACGGGCATGGTGTAGAGGTCCCAGCCTTCTGCGCGATTGCTGAGGAATGCGATTGACTGGCCGTCGGGCGACCATGTTGGGGACATGCCGTTATGGGCAGAGATGAGTTCCATGTGCGATACGGTAAACCCCGTGGACGATATCCGACACTTCACAGTATCGACATTTGTCGCAACGGATGGTGCGACACTGTTGCATTGGCATCGTAAAGTCGGTCTGTGGCTTCCTCCGGGCGGTCATATTGAGCCTAATGAGGATCCGCCGCAGGCGGCGATCCGTGAGGCGTTGGAGGAAACGGGCATCGTGGTTGAGATTTTGCCGACTTCGGAGCGGTTTGATTATCGTGATCCACCGCAGTTGGTCGCGCCGGCGACGATCATGGTTGAGCCGATTCGCTCGTTCGGCGGCGAGGACGCTCATCATCACATCGATATGATCTATTTTTCCCGTCCGAGCGCAGAAGGTCGGCCGCCGGCGCCCGGTGAGTCGTGGCGTTGGGTGACTCGGCGTGAGCTGTCGGAGAATGTGTCGATGGAGTTTGCTGGTGTCTCGGCGCCGGTGTCGGAGGATGTCCGGATTTTGGGAATTGCAGCGATTGACCATGTCGCGCGGTGTGAGGAGTAGACAGCGTGATATCTGCGCAGATGATTCGTGAGCGGCCAGAGGTGATCCGACGCTCGCTCGCTCGTCGCGGTGCTGTGGCACCGTTGGATGAGGCGATTGGGGTCGATGAGGAGCGGCGCTCGGTGCTGGTCGAACTGGAAGAGCTTCGCGCGGCGCGGAACTCGGCTGGGCGTGCGATCGGCAAGGCGAAGGACAATGAGGAGCGCCAGCGGCTGATCGCTGAGCAGCGTGCGTCGGCGTCGCGGATTGATGCGCTTGAGGAGCGATTGCGGGAGCTTGAGGCGTCGCTGGATGGGTTGTTGCAGGAGATTCCGAATGTCGTTGGCGAGATCACGCCCGACGGCGTGGATGAAGAAGACAACGTCGTCGTGCGGAGCTGGGGTGAGCGTCGGGTGTTTGACTTCGAGCCGATGCCGCATTGGGAGATCGGTGAGCGGCTGGGGATTATCGACATTGAGCGCGCGGCGGCGATGTCGGGATCGAGGATGTATGCGCTTCGAGGGGCTGGTGCACGGCTGCAGCGAGCGTTGATCGGCTGGTTTCTCGATGCGCACGGGGCGTCGGGGTACGAGGAGTGCTATGTCCCGGCGATGGTCCGTGAGGACGCGATGCGCGCCTCGGGGCAGTTGCCCAAGTTCCGCGACAATCTGTATCGGGATGAGGAGGAGGACTACTACTTCGTCCCAACGGCTGAGGTGCCGCTGACCAACATGCATGCGGACGAAATCCTGGATGAGGCCGACCTGCCGATCCGCTATGCGGCGCATACGCCGTGTTTCCGTCGGGAGAAGACGAGCGCTGGTCGGGATGTGCGCGGAATCAAGCGGGTACATCAGTTTGAGAAAGTGGAGATGTATCAGTTCACCACGCCGGAGACTTCTGAGTCGGCGTTGGGTGAGATGTTGGCCTCGGCGGAGGCGTTGTTGCAGGGGTTGGAGCTGGAGTATCGGGTGCTGCAGATCTGTAGCGGTGACATTGGGTTCAACGCGTCGGTGAGCTATGACCTCGAGATTTGGGCGCCTGGCGCTCAGGAGTGGCTTGAGGTCTCGAGTGTGTCGAACTGCACCGATTTCCAGGCTCGACGGGCGAATGTCCGCTATCGACCGGCTGAGCGGAAGGGTACGCAGTTCGTCCACACGCTGAACGGGTCGGGGTTGGCATTGCCGCGCACGATTGCGGCGTTGCTGGAGAACGGACAGCAAGCGGACGGGTCGGTGATCTTGCCTGAGGCGCTGGCATCGCGAATGGGCTCTCGTGTCATCGCTTGACGAGTATCTGGAGGCGAATCGACGGCGCTGGGACGAGTCGGTCTCGGTGCACGCGTCGTCCGAGTTCTATGGGGTCGACCGCTTTCTGGCGGGCGAGTCGACGCTGCTCCAGCTCGACCTGGATGAGGTCGGCGAGGTGTCGGGGAAGTCGCTGCTGCATCTGCAGTGTCACTTCGGGCTCGACACACTGTCGTGGGCTCGGTCGGGCGCGCGTGTCGTGGGTGTCGATTTTGCACCGTCAGCGATTGCGACGGCGCGGCGTATCGCGGAGGAACTGGGACTGTCTGCGGGGCGCGCGGAGTTTGTGGAGTCAGAGTTGTATGCGTCGCCGGGGGTGCTGGCGGAGCGGCTGGCGACGTTTGATGTGGTCTATGTGAACTTGGGGGCTCTGTGTTGGCTTCCTGATATCGCGGGTTGGGCCGAGGTTTGCGCTGGATTCCTCAAGGACGGCGGCGTGTTGTACGTGCGCGATGTGCATCCGATCGCGTTCACGTTGGACGATGAAGCGTCGCCGGGTGAGTTGCGCCTGCGCTATCCGTACTTTGAGACGGTCGAGCCGCTGCGGTGGAGTGGCGACGAGGACTACGCGGACTCGTCGGCGACCTTCGAGCATCAGGTGACGTATGAGTGGAATCACAGTTTGGGCGAGATTGTCAGCGCGTTGATTGATGCTGGTCTGACGATTGAGTTCCTGCACGAGCAGGATTGGACGGTGTATCCGGCATTGCCGTGGCTAGTGGAGACGGAGTCGGGAGTGTGGAGGATGCCTGAGGTGTTGGGGTTGGCGGATCGTCGATTGCCGCTGATGTTCTCGCTGCGGGCGTCGAAGTGATTGGGTGACATAACGAACGTCGCGGACGGGTCGAGATTCACTGGCGCAGCGCGTCGAAGTGAATGGGTGAGGTGACGGCGTCTTGGGTGGATCGAGATTCACGCGCGCGGCGCGGGAGTTACGGAACTGGGGAGGCAGTGTGGGTGGCGGTTATTCGACGGTTCCCATGGGTTCTTCTTTCCAGGTGAAGAAGGGGCCTCCGACCTTGACGTGGACGGGTTCGGTGAAGGTGGGATGTGTGGTTAGGACGAGTTGGTGACGGGCTCGTCCGCCGGTGGCGAGCTTCTGGCGGACGTCTTCTGGTCCTCGCCAGGTGTCTTGGCGAGCTCGGGTGGCGTGCCAGTGGTCACGGTCGACGTATTGGGTGAGCAGGACGACCATGTCACAGGGCTCGGTCACCTCGTCGTTGGGATGAGGTTCGTCGGCACGGAACATGCCGAGTATGCGGGCACCGGCGGCTTCGATCGGCGGCCAGATTTCCTCTCTGCTGAGTCGTTCGAACTCGTCGAACGAGTCCTTTTGGATCCAGAATCTGCGCATGACGACGAGCATGTTCGCCTCCTGAGACGGTGTAGATTTGCTGCATGATATTGCGACGCTTGAGGCGAAGACTGCGACGAGGGGCGGATCGTGCGGCGACGGAGTCGCTGATTGACTCGCTGGGTCGGTATTCGGTGCCGGCGACTGCGGCGTCGGAGGAGACGTTTCGGGAGTTGTCGCGCTCGGGTGTGGTTGTGGGCGGGGCGCGGCTGGTCGCCGCCGTGGATGTATCGGATGCTGAAATTGAATATGCGCTGCTGAGTCGGATTGAGGGTCAGGGAGCCGCGCACAGCGGTCGGTTGCGGGCGGTGGGCGCTCATTTGCTGTTGGAGCGGGAGAAGCTGGGCGAGGACTGGTCGGCCGATTGGGGAGCGGCGCTCCGAGCGATGCCGTCGCGGTCGGAGCAGGAGCTCGGTCCGGTGCGGACGTTTGAGTGGCAGGCGTCAGACGCTACGGACAGCGCAGCGGTTGAGGCGGCGCGTCGGCTGGATCGGAATGATCGGGTCAATCGGCGGGTGCTCGGTCTGTTGCGAGAAGGGTCGAGCGGTCAGTTTGAGATTGTGCCGCAGGGCAAATGGATGCGGGTGGCGGTGCATCAGTACGGTGCGGCGTTGCCGAATCCGACGGCGCTGGAAGCGTTGCTGTCGGTGGCTCGTGAGCTGACGACGGGTTCGTAGGTCTGGCGGAGGGGGAGGGATTCGAACCCCCGAGACGCTTGCACGCCTAACGGTTTTCAAGACCGCCGCCTTCGTCCGCTCGGCCACCCCTCCGTTGGCTTTAGCGTAGCGAACATCTTGCTCGGCTCCAACTTGGGGATCGTTTGTTGGGGGTGTTGGAGGTCGCTCGATTTTCGTTGATCTGGTTCTTGGCGGTCGTGTCGACTGATGGTGCTGGGATCGGCGAGGTACCCGCGGAAGGCGCGGGTTTGGCTTGTGGTTTGGGCGCGGGATCGTTTCGGCGAGCGGGCCCCCGCTTTTGCGGGGGCTTTGAGGTGTTTTGACTTGGCTTGCTCGCTGGGACGAGAGGGTTTAGAAGCTGGTGAGGACGGTTCGGGCGACTTCTCCGGCTTTCATGGCTCGGAAGGCTTCGTTGATGTCCTCGAGCGGTGCGGTGATGGTGACCATTTCGTCGAGCATGAGACGGCCCTGTCGGTAGTACTCGACCAGGTTGGGCATGTCGGTGCGGAAGCGGTTGCTGCCCATGCTGGAGCCCTGGAGCACCTTTTCGGAAAGGAGTTCGTGAGCGGGGATTTCGAGTTTCTGTCCGAGCGGGACCATGCCGATGATTGTGGCGACGCCGCCGCGCTTGATTGCGGCGAAGCACTGCTCGGCGACGGTCTTGAGGCCGATCGCCTCGAAGGAGAAGTCGACGCCTTCACCCTCGGTCATGTCGCGGATTTGGGCGACGGGGTCTCCTGTGGAGGCGTCGACCGAGTGAGTGGCGCCGAGCTCGCGGGCGAGGGCGAGCTTGTGCTCGTGGAGGTCGACGGCGATGATCTGCTTTGCGCCAGCGATTCGGGCACCTTGGATCGCGGAGAGTCCGACGCCACCGGCTCCGAAGACGGCGACGGTGCTGCCGTGGTGGACCTTGGCGGTGTTGAGCGCGGCGCCGGCGCCGGTCATCACGCCGCAACCGATTAGGGCTGCTTGCTCGAGCGGCATTTCGTCGTCAACGTAGACGAGCGCGTTCTCGTGGACGAGTGTGTACTCGGCGTAGGTCGAGAGGTTGGCGAACTGGGCGACTGGGTTGCCGTTCCAGGAGAGGCGCGGGTCTTCGTCGGGGCGGCGCTGGGTCTCTGGGCTTCGGCAGAGGGCGGGTCGGCCGCTGAGGCAGTAGGAGCAGTTGCCGCAGAAGACGGAGAGGCACATGATCACGTGGTCGCCAGCTTTGAACTGCTGAACGAGATCGCCGACTTCCTCGACGACGCCTGCGGCTTCGTGTCCGAGGATGCCAGGCGCCTGGAATGGGTAGAGTCCCTCGACGAAGTGGAGGTCGGAGTGGCAGACGCCCGAAGCGGCGGTCTTGACGAGCACCTCTCGCGGGCCGGGTTTGGAAACGTCGACGTCTTCGATCGTGAGGTCTTGGTTTGGTCCGTGGAAGACTGCAGCTTTCATCGGGGCATCCTTTCTGGGCACAGCGCATGACATTGGCGTAGGCGCGCCGTTACGTTGCGCAGTCTAGGACGTTCCGAGTGCTTTGTGCAGCAGGTGATTTGGTACCGGGAGAGGGGCTCGAACCCACACGGCCTAAGGCCAGCGGATTTTAAGTCCGCCGCGTCTGCCAATTCCGCCATCCCGGCTCAGTGATCTCTATGTCAACGATATCGGACAGATCATCGGTCAGTCGTGAGCGCGATGGTGTTGCCGTCGGTCGTAGCCGTGATGTCGCCGTGCTCCGCGGTCAGGAGCGGCCTTGATCCGACGTGACGGAGCGATTGAAGGACTTCTACGTGCGGGTGACCGTATGGATTGCCGGCGCTGGCACTGAGGATTGCGAGGGAGGGTCGGACGGATTCGAGGAAGCGCATGGCGGAGGAGTATCGGCTGCCTTGATGCGCGACCTTGAGGACGTCGGCACGGAGCTCGCACGGTTCCGAGGAGCCGGGACAGGGCGCGCGCACGAGTTCGAGCTCTTGCTCAACGTTGATGTCGCCGGTGAAGAGGAAGGCCGCATCGCCGTATCGAGCGCGAAGCACGATTGAGGCGGCGTTTGGGTCTGCGAGCTGCTCGGGAGTGAGGCGATCGGTTGGTGGCCAGAGGATGTCGAGGGTGAGCGGGGTCTCGCCGTCGAACACGATCTGTTGACCTGGTTGCGCTTCGATTGTGTCGATCTTTTGGTGGTTGAGGTGTTCGACGAGTCGCTGGCCGAAGGGTGTGGTCTCGACGTACGCACTGAGCAGCACTTGGTCGATGTCGTAGTCGTCGAGGATTGCCCAGAGGGCTTCTCCGTGATCGGACTGTGGATGTGTGATCACGACGAAGTCGATCTTGCGGGTGTTGTCTGGCAAGTGAGTTCGGAGCGCGGCGAGGATGTCGGCGGAGCGCTCACCGGTGTCGATCAGGATGGTGTGATCGTCGGGTGTGACGATGAGGGCGGCGTCGCCTTGTCCGACATCGATGAAGTGGACGCTGAGGGTCGGAGAAGATGGACTGCACGCCGACAGCCAGAGGGCGCCAGCGACGGCGGCTCCGATGCCGCTGAGGAGCATCGGGCTGAGGTGGGCACGGAGATTGGGGATGAAGTCGAGTCCGACTTGGTTTAGTGGGTTTCTGAGGTGTGGGAATCGCTGCGAAGCGGATTGGTCGGTGACGGGATGGGCTCGGGTCCAGCGGGCTATTCGCTCGCGATACGGTCGCCATGAGGCGAGCAGCATTGCTGCGTAGATCAGCAGGAGGTGGAGGTGTCCGAATCCTCGGACGGGGTCGCCGGCTCCTGGCAGTTGTGCTCCTTCCACGGCAATGAGGTAGAGCCATCGGAGTGGGAGCCAGGAAAGGAACCATCCGAGTGCAGAGGCGAGGCTTTCCGAGATTATGCCGAGCACCGCGGTTGCGGCCGAGCCAAGCAGCATCCAGGGGAAGAGGGGCGCGACGAGGACGTTGGCGGGGATGCCGATCAGGGCGGAGCGTCCGAAATGGAGGATGATCAGTGGCATCGTGGCGATCGTGGCGACGAGCGTGACCACGGCGACCTCTTTGAGGGAGCCGATGATGCCGCTCTGTCCGCTGAGGAAGTCTTGGTAGAGCGATGGCATGAGCAGGATGATGCCGAGCGTGCCGGCCACGGTGAGCTGGAACGAGAGGTCGAGCATGATGTGCGGCTCAATCGCGACCATGAGCGCGATCGTGGCGACGATGGCGTAGAGGGCGGATGCGCCTCGGCCCAAGAGATGCGCGGTGGCGAAGACGATCGCCATCCACATGGCGCGCTGGACTGGCGGGTCGGGACCGATCAGGGTTCCGTAGGAGAGCGCGGCGAGGATGGCCAGGATTGCGGCTGGGCGTCGGCCGATCAGCCAGGCTGACGCAGCCATGACGAGCGTCGTGATCAGGGTGAGATTGCTGCCAGAGATGACGATGAGGTGCGAGAGGGAGGTGTCGTTGAGATCCTGTCGGAGCTCGGGATCGATGGCGTCTCGGCGGCCGGTGATCATTCCTTGGGCGATGCCCGAGAGTGGCGGCGGCAGCGCGCTTCTGAGGCTGTGGTTGAGTTCTCGGCGGGCATTAGCGGCGAGTGATTGCCACCATGGGATGTCCGCCTGGTCGATGATGTCCAGGCTGCCGGAGCGGGCGAGTCCACTTGCGGCGATGCGCTGATCGGCGAGCCACTGCAGGTAGTCGTCGGTGGCGGGCAGGGTCGGAGTGAGCTGGGTTTCCACAGAGACGCGATCGCCGTATTCGACTGCGAGCGGCTCGGGGATATTGAGCAGGATCTGGTCGTCGATCTTGATGTGTTCGTCGCCGAGCGTGATTGACTCTGCGTCGAGGAGCAAGCGGAGGCCGGTGCTGCGGAGCTCGGGATCGGCGATGACGACGCCGGTCAGGTGGACGGTTTGTCCGCTGAGTTCGGTCCAGCCGAGGCGCTCTGGTTCGAGCTGTGTGGCTTCCGCTCGCCAGAAGCCGATGCCGATCATGATGGGAGTGAGCAGGATGAGTGTGAGGTTGAGTCGGCGCAGCGACGTGCGTGCGCTCATGCCTGCTGCGGAGGTGACGGCGAATAGGGTGACCACGGCGCATGCTGCGGCCACGATCCATGGTTGGGAGTCGGTGAGTGAGAGTGCGGCTCCGATGGTCAATGCAAGTGACCAGTGGAGGAGTGGTGCGTGGTAGGACGGTCGAGGCAGGTTGGGCCATCTGCGGGCGTGATGCAGGAGCCTCGTTGGGCTAATCGAGGGTGACATAAGCCGTTGCAAGTTCGGAGATTCTGCGGACTTCCGTGGCCGTGAGGACTCCGCGGTCGGTGAGCTCGGCGAGCGAGCGGAAGGGTTGTTGGGCTCGGAGACGGATGATCGCTTGGGCTCGCGATGTGCCAATTCCTGGCAGGGTCTGGAGCTCTGTGGCGGTCGCGGTGTTGATATCGATGCGGGTGTCGCGGGCCTCTGTCGGCGGGGCTGACTGGCGAACGGTCGGGGACGGCGCGGAGGCGGAGTGTTGCTCGATGAGCACGAGCATCGCGGTCAGGGCGAGGATGATTGATGCGCCAGCGGGGAGCCAGCCGGAGGCGTGTCGGAGTCGGGTGAGCGAGTGCCGACGGTCGGATGCGACACTGGTTGGTGGTCGGGGCGGGCGGATTTCGAGGCTGATGGGCATGGGTCTGGATGGGGTGAGTGGGGTGGGTGTGTCAAACGTATCGGCTGTGGTGTTTGGAGGCATGGAGTGCCTCTGGTCTCGTGTCTATGGCTGTGAGTAGGTCGTGACGAGACTTTGGTTGGCGCAGTGACGCTGTCATGGATGGATTCCCGCCTGCGGAGGCCTTTGAGTAACTCAGTTTCCCGTCCCCGCCCCCGAGCGGGGACCCGCTTTGGCAAAGCCCAGGCTGCTCGGATAGGTCCCGGTTGACCAGATACCGGCGACAAACATGGCCGCCGGCAAAAGGGCAGGGAAGGAGCAGGCCCCCGGTCAGAGGCGGGGGCGGTTGAGGGGTAATTCAATGGTCTCCGGCGGAGCGCGGGTATGACGGATTTTGGGCGTCGAGAATGACGGCGGTGTCGGGGCGGGAGTGACTGTGGGAGATGAGGCTGGAGTGATGGGTGTTTGGGTTCGGGTGGGGTGGGACGGAATAGAGTGGGGTGGAGAGGTGACGACTTATGACCCGTTCTGTGTTGACGATTGGTGATCTGGCGGTTGATGAGATTGCGACGGTGCTTGACCGTGCGCAGGTGGCACAGCGGCGGGGTCGTCCTGGTGGTACGGAGCTTGCGGGGAAGGTGGCGCTGCTGATTTTCCAGAAGCCGTCGCTGCGGACTCGGGTGTCGTTTGAGCTGGCGGTCTCGAATCTTGGAGGTCGGCCGCTGTATCTGTCGCCGCCTGAAGTGGGGCTTGGTGAGCGCGAGTCGCCCGAGGACGTGGGTGGTGTCGCCGGTCGGTACTGCGACCTGATTGTTTGTCGGACGTTTGACCAGGACAATCTTGACCGTCTGGCGGCGGCGGCGGGTGTGCCGATTGTGAATGCGCTGAGCGACTGGGAGCATCCATGTCAGGCGCTTGCGGACATGCTGACGATCCGCGAGCACGGCGGCACGAGCGGTCGGACGCTTGCGTATGTCGGCGACGGCAACAATGTGGCTCGGTCGTTGATCATCGCGGCGGCAGGTGAAGGCATGCACGTCCGAGTTGCAGCGCCTGAGGGGTATGAGCTCGATTCTGGGAGTCTGGTTGAAGCGACCAAGCGTGGCGATATGGCTGGTGGTTCGGTGCGGACCTCGAACGATCCAGCGGAAGCGGTGAGCGGCGCGGATGTGGTGTACACGGACACCTGGACGTCGATGGGACAGGAAGCAGAGGCGCGCGTCCGACTGGAGGCGTTCGCTGACTATCAGGTGAACGCGAGTCTGCTCGCGAGCGCGTCCCCAGATGCGCTGGTGATGCACTGCTTGCCTGCGCATCGGGGCGAGGAAATCACCGATGATGTGCTCGACGGTCCGCAGTCAGTGGTGTTGGATCAGGCGGAGAATCGGCTGCACGCGCAGCAGGCGCTGTTGGGGTGGATGTTCGACGCGTAAGGTGAGTAGGCGGCCTTTCGCTTAACATTGCCCTGTGTCACTTTCGGTGACGTTTACCTAATGCTCGCCGCCGGTGGGCGCCGGTGGGCGCCGATGTTGGCACGATGGTTCGCATGATGGTTGTTTGGGGCTCGCGGAACTGAGGCTGTCGGCGTGGGCGATCTGATCACCGACATTGAGATCACGTTTGGTGATTTCAGTTGGATGAACGCACTTGAGGTGACCGTGATCACGGTGGTCTTCTATGCGGGTCTGCGTCTGTTGCGTGGGACGACGGCGATGTCGGTGATTCGCGGCATGGTCCTAGTCGTGTTGGCGATTCTGATTATCGGCCGCTTGATTGACTCGATTGTCCTGGATTGGATCGTTGAGAATGCGCTCGCGGTGTTGTTGATTGTGGTGTTGTTGGTGTTTCAGCCCGAGTTCCGACGGGCGTTCGAGCATGTTGGTCGCGCTGGTGGAATGCGGAATTGGGGCAGTCTGCGACAGCCGTATCAGATGCTGATTCCGCTAATGGCGTTGACCGCGGGCCAGATGTCGGAGAAGCGCGTAGGTGGATTGTTTGTCTTCGAGCGCAATACGGGCCTGGAGGAGCTCGCGGACTCGGGCGTTCGGCTCGGTGCGGAACCAACGTTTGAGCTGTTGGAGAGCATCTTCTGGCGCGGGTCGCCGCTGCACGACGGCGCGGTGCTGCTTCGACCGTCGGAGGTCGTCGCGGCGGGGGTGTTCATTCCCACGCCGGCTGCCGAGTTCGGTGTTCGCGGTTCTGGCAGCGGAAGGTCAGGAGTGCATCTCGGTACTCGACACCGGGCCGCGCTGACCGTTTCTGAAGAAACGGATGCGATCGCTGTGGTGGTGTCGGAGGAGACGGGTCATATCACCGTGGCAGCAGGAGGGATGTTGACGTCGCCGCTTTCGAGGACCGAGCTGGAGAGAGAGTTGACCAGGCTGTTGAACACGCGACGTTGGGGCGACCGGCTAAACGTACCGCTGCTGGACCGCTCGTTAGGTCGGCATGGCCGAGCTCCGTCGACCGCCGGCGGAGACGCGACAGGACCGTAAGTGCGACGAGTGGTCCAAGAGGCGACGCTGCTGCTGACCGTGGCGGTGTTGGCGTTCATCGTCTGGTTTGTGATTGCGGATACGGAGAATCAGGAGATCGAGGCGCGCCTGGGATTCAGTTTGAATGTGGAAGTGGAAGAGTTGGGGTCAGACTTGGTCGTAGCTGGGGATCCGTTGCCGGTGACCGTGACGGTGGTGGGACGCGAGGCGGATGTAGAGTCGGCGCGACCCGACCATTTCCACGCGACCGTGTCGTTGCGCAATCGCGTGGCGGGTCGGCACAGTCTGCCGGTGCGCGTGGAAACGCTCGAGGGCAATGTCCGTGTCCGCGCGGTCCTGCCTGAGACCGCGGTTGTCCTGTTGCAGGAATCGGTCGAGCGACAGGTGCCGGTCGTGGTCGAGCCATTCAACTTGCCGCCATTGGGATTTCAGATCGGATCGGCCGAGGCGCTGCCCGACGTGGCAACCGTCTCGGGCATTGCGGCCGAGGTCGAGGCGGTGGAGACGGTGGTGGCTCGCTTGGACTTGGGCGGCGCGACGGCCACGATCGAGCGTGAGGTGACACTAGAGGCTCGGACCGCGGCAGGCGGGGCGGTGACGCAAGTGCTGGTCAATCCGCGATTCGCACAGGTGCGGGTTCCGATTGAGCAAGAGCTGTTCAGGCGCACGGCGTCGATTTTGCCGAACGTGGTCGGCGTGCCATCTGACGGGTATCGCGTTCGTGTGATCCAAGCATCGCCGGCGACGGTTGATGTGTTGGTCGCGGTTGATGATCTGGATGCTGAGATGGAGGTGTCGACCGAGCCGATCGACGTGGGTGGTCGTGTGACGGACATCTTGAGTCGAGTGGAGCTCGTGTTCGCCGATGGCGCGGCTCCGGCTGGCGACGCTGATGTCACGACGACGGTGCTGGTTGCGATCGAGCCTGTGATGACCTCGGTCACGCTTCCGATCCGGGTTGAGGCGTTCGCGCTGCGTCCTGGGCTGGAGCTTGTGTTTGCGTCGCCGCTGACGGTTCGCGCGACGTTGCACGGTCCAGTTGCGGTAGTGTCAGAATTGGAAGGGCCATTGAGCCCGATCCGTGTCAACCTGAACGGATACGCGTCCGGTCAACACCGAATCGAGCTGAACTGGACGCCACCGGCGGGCATCAACCTGGTCTCGCTGTTGCCGGACACGTTCATCGTCACCTTGACGAATGTGGTTGAGCCTGAATCGGTCGACGAGGACATTCCTGAAATTGAGAGTGGTGAGGCTTCCGACGAACCGTCGGCACCTGAGGAGGATGCGCGTGAGTGACGAGGGGACGATCCAGACAGAAATGCCACAGGTGGATGTGCGGGCAATTCCTGCCAATGTGTTGCCCACGGTGGCGATCGTGGGCCGACCGAACGTGGGCAAGTCCACGCTGTTCAATCGGTTGGTGCGACGCAGGCAGGCGATCGTGCGGGGCGAGCCAGGGACGACGCGCGACAGAAACTACGCCACGACCGAGTGGCGTGGACAACATTTCTCCGTGATTGATACAGGTGGTCTGCTGGGCGAGCAGCTCAGTGGTCCGTTCGCTGACTCGGTCGCGGAACAGGTTGAGCAGGCGCTGTCTGAGGCGGACGCGATCGTGCTGGTGGTCGATGTGCAGGTCGGTCCGTTGCCGGCCGACGAGGATGTCGCCGCGCTGCTGAGAGAAGCGTCGCAGCCCGTGACCGTCTGCGCGAACAAGGCGGACAACGATGTCTTGGCGGCGGAGGCGTCGCAGTTCTTCGGGCTTGGGCTTGGCGAGCCGGTGGCGATTTCGGCGCATCATGGTCGGTGGATCGATGATCTGCTGGATCGTGTGACTGAAAACTTGGCCGTCGCGGAACCGATGGAGACGGACGAGGTGGCCTGCCGACTCGCGATCGTGGGGCGGCCGAACGTTGGGAAGTCGTCGTTGGTAAACGCGATTCTGCGGGACGAGCGGATGATTGTGTCGGAGGTGCCTGGCACAACGCGTGACGCGGTGGACACGCTGCTTAGTTTTGACGGCAAACGGGTCTCGTTGGTCGATACAGCGGGCATCCGTCGTCGTGGACGTGTGGAGCCGGGGATTGAGCGGGCGTCGGTGAGACGGGCGGGAGCGGCGGTCCGACGGGCCGATGTCTCGGCGGTAGTGATCGATGCACATGAGGGTGTGACCTCGCAGGATTTGCATGTGCTCGGAATGGCGTTGGATGACGGGGCGGGAATCGTGATTGTGATGAACAAGTCCGATCTCGTGGATGCGGAAGATGGATTGCGGAACAGTCGAGAGCGACAGCTTGCGGGTCGGGCGCGGTTCGTCAACTGGGCGCCGATCGTGTGGATATCGGCGCTGAACGGCGACGCGGTGGACAGCGTGGTCGCGGCGGCGCTGCATGTCGCGACGGCGCGTCGGCAGCAGATTCCCACGCCTCGGCTGAATGCGTTGTTGCGCCAGGCGCAGGTCGAGCGACCACCGGCGACGCATCGGGGCAAGCGCATCCGCTTCTACTACGGGGTCCAAACTGATGCGGCTCCGCCGGCGTTTACGTTTTTTGTCAACTATCCCGAGGCGGTGCATTTCTCGTACGAGCGATATCTGATGGGTCGAATTCGGCGGGCGTTCGGATACGAGGGCACGCCGTTGCGCTGCATTCTGCGCGGTCGCGAGCCCCAGGAGTCGGACGGTGGAGGCCAGCGTCGTGGTTGAGGCTTGGATTGTCGGTGGGGCGATTGGGTACCTGCTGGGATCCGTTCCGACGGGGCTTTGGATCGGCCAGTGGCGCGGCGGCGAGGATATCCGCGCGTCGGGGAGCGGTCGGACTGGCGCGACGAACACATTCCGCGCGTTGGGTCTGCGCTGGTCAGTCACGGTATTGGTGCTCGACGCGGTCAAAGGGGCGCTGCCGATCTTGATTGTGATGGCGGTCTGGGACAGTCCGACAGGTGAGGTGGTCGGTGGACTCGCTGCGGTCGTGGGACATCAGTTTCCGTTGTATGCCGGATTTCGTGGTGGACGGGGTGCGGCAACGGCTCTCGGCGGGATGATCGCGATCATGCCGATGGGCGCACTCTTCGCGTTGGGAACGGCGATTCCGATTCTCTGGCGGATTCGGGTGATGTCGCTGGCGACGCTGATGGGAGCGACATCGGCGGCGATTGGGATTTCCCTGCTGGCGGTCGCTGGCCATGCGCCTGATGCGTACATCGCGTACGCGGTCGGGACGTGGACGCTGGTGGTCGTGGGGCATCGCGACAACATTGGGCGGATTGCGGCAGGCACCGAGCGTGTGCTCTCGATGGGGAGGTCGAACGCATGAGGGTGATGGTGGTTGGGGCGACGTCGTGGGGATGCACGCTGGCGTCGTGCGTTGATCGGGCGGGGAACGAGTCTGTGGTGCTCTGTCGGACTGAGTCGGAGGCCACAGAGCTCTCGGCCACGCGCGAGCATCGCCGATTGCTTCCCGGCGTTGCTTTGCCAGAGGCCCTGACATTCACTTCCGACCCGAGCGGTGCTCCGCCTGCAGTGGTGATCTGGGCGACACCGTCGCAGCGTTTGCGGGAGAACTTGCGGGCCGTGCTTCCCCGTCTGACTCCGGGCGACACGGTCCATGCGTCGGCGGCGAAGGGACTTGAGCAAGGTTCGCACTTGCGAATGTCGGAGGTTCTCGATCAAGAACTGGTGCTCAGCGGTCGGGAGCCGCGGGTGGGATCCATCTCTGGCCCGAATATTGCTCGGGAGATCGCCGACGGACTGCCGGCGACGACGGTGGTGGCGTCGAGCTCGGAGCGCGATTCCGAGCGATTGCAGCAGGCGTTGAACTCGTCGACGTTTCGCGTGTACACCAACAGCGACCTCGTGGGCGTCGAACTGGGCGGCTCGTTGAAGAATGTGATTGCGATCGCGGTGGGAACGGCGGTCGGTCTGAACGTCGGCGACAACGCACGGGCCGCGCTGATCACTCGGGGATTGTCCGAGATGGCTCGATTGGGTGTGGCGCTGGGGGCGTCGCCGTCGACGTTCGCCGGCTTGGCGGGGCTGGGCGATCTGCTGGCGACGGCGAGTAGTCCGCGTTCTCGAAATCGAACGCTGGGTGAGCGGATCGGCAGTGGGTTGTCGCTCGAAGAGGCGATGGCGGGAAATCCGCACGTCGTTGAGGGTGTCGAGACGACGCGCGTCGTGCTTGAGGTTGCGGAGAATCTGGGCGTCGATATGCCGATCGCCGAGGCGGTCGCGCAAGTGCTGTTCGAAGGTCTGAATCCGAGCGATGCGATCCGCGTGCTGATGGAACGCGCTCCGACGGTGGAGGGCTGATGAGCGATTCACCTGGACAGTCGGCGGGGCATCAGGATGTGTCCGATCCCATTGACGGGCTTCGGCGCGTCGTCACGGTGATTTCCTCGGGGCAGTTCGACCTGGATCCCGAGGATGTGCATGCGGTCTCGCGGCTGTCGGCCGACGCGGAACCGGTCGTCCGTGAGTTGCTCGCGGCGTTGGATTCGGCGGGTCGGTTTGCCTTGCTGGAGCGATTTGTGCAGATCGGTTCCGAATCTGGTGGCTATGACTTCACGACAATTCTGGCCACGATGGCGTCGGACGAGGATGACGCGGTCCGATCGCTCGCGGTGAACGGCCTGGCGATGTGCGAGACGGCCAAGGCGACGGAGACACTGGTGTCGGTGGCCAAGTCCGAGGAAGAGACGACAGAAGTTCGGCGTGAAGCGGTGATCGCTCTGGGCGACGTGGCGATGCGGGTGGAACTGGGCTGGGCGTCGGGCGAGGGCGCTGATGGCGTCATCGATGAGCTCCGTACGCTCGCGGAGGATCCGCTCGAGGACGAGCAGATTCGGGCGGTGGCGGTTTCTGGGGTCGGTGTGTTTGAGGCAGCGTGGGTTCGAGAACTGATCGAAGACGCGTTCCAGAGCGATGATGCGGCGCTGCATCTCGGCGCGGTGCAGGCGATGGGCCGGAGCGCGGATGTGTCGTGGTTAACAGTTCTTGAGGGTCTCTTGGTCGCCGAGGACGAGGATGAGCGGCTCGCGGCGATTCAGGCGATCGGCGAGATTGGCTCGGAAGATGGCACGCCGATGCTGCTGGAGTTGTTTGATGACGCGTCGGCGTCGGAGGCGCAGCTTCAGGCGGCGGTGGCGGCTCTGGGTGAGATCGGCGGCGAGGAGGCCGTCGAGGAACTGCAGCAGCTACGGACACACCCTGACCCAACGGTGAGGTCGGTGGTGCAGTCAGCGATCGAGGAGGCGACGATGCTGGACTCGTTTGAGGACCTCGACGACTTCGGTGATCTGGCTGGAGCTGGCTTGCCCGAGGGCTGGCGCGACGAGTGATCTGCGTGTTTGGTGAGGTGTTTGTTCTAGGAAACGGCCGAGTCGGCGGCGAGGGTTCGTTGGGGCCTCTGATAGATTGAGTTTCATCGTTTGGGTTGTGGAATCTGATGTGGAGATCTGGCGTGCGTCGTAGCAACGAGCGCCAGCGGAGAGACGGAATGCGGCGAACCACCAAGTCATCGAAATCGATTCGCAAAGGGATCGCCGTGAGCGCCGGCGGGGTTGTCTGGCGCGAACGACGGCAGCGCGGCGATGTTGAGATCGTGCTCGTGCAGACCCCCGCGCGACGCTGGTCGCTGCCCAAGGGCACGCCGGAAAACGGCGAGAAACTTGATGAGGCCGCGCTGCGTGAGGTGTCGGAGGAGACGGGGTTATCGGTGGCGTTGGATGAGAAGATCGGCGTGATGCGGTACTCATTCACCGGCGAGGAGGCGCGCATCGAGAAGGCTGTGCACTTCTGGCTGATGCAACCGACCGGCGGCTCGTTTGAGAATCACGACGACGAGCACATCGACGTGCGCTGGGTCCGAATGGGCGAGGCGATGCGGATGGTGAGTTATCGCAATACGGCGTCGCTGCTGGAGGATGCCGCGGCGCTGCTTGATCGTCGCGTCGGGATTCCGTCGAGCTGAGCGGGGTCGAAGCCGCCCGGATCGATTCGCGATCTGACTGAATTGGGAGTCACGCTGTGGTAACGAGTCCGGCTGATGTTGTCGCGGCGGGCGAGATGGTGTTGTTGCGACGCAAGCGGCTCGACGATGCGAAGCTGGACTGGATTTGGCGAACCGATGTCGAGTTGGCCGAGCTGGACGCCGCGCCGATCACGCAGTTGACGTTCGAGCAGTACCGCAACCAGTACGCCTGGCAGCTTCGATCGACGCCGGTGTATCGCTCGACGTTCGCCGTCGAGACGGTCGAGGAACCGCGCCACATTGGCAACGTGATGTACTACAACACGGACTTCCAACGTCGGGAGACTGAGCTTGGGATTCTGCTCGGCGACCGAACGACTTGGAACGGCGGATATGGCCGAGAAGCGGTCGCGCTGCTGATCGATCACATTTTCGCGCACACGTCGCTGACGCGTGTGTATCTGCACACGCTGGACTGGAACGTTCGGGCTCAGCGTGCGTTCTCGGCGGCGGGATTTCGCGATTGCGGTCGGGTGCGCCGCGGTCCGGACCGTTTCCACCAGATGCATGTCCTGCGGGAGTGGTTTTGGGACCGTGACTATCAGCGCCGCGGCGCGGGGAATCGGTAGATCGTCAGAATCGGGAGACACGACAAACACCGCGTCCGTAGACGCGGTGTTTGCTGGCTGCGACGTCTGGGTTGAGCGAGCGGCTAGCCGCGGCTCGGGAGGATGACGACGCCGGTGCCTGGGGTGCTCACGGAATCGTCGGCGCGGACGCCTTCGATCTGGAGCTCGACGAAGTTTCGCTCGCCCTCGGTGTACTTGCGGGTCACGCTGCCACGTAGGGTGAACTTCTTCTCCTCCGCCGACTCGCGGCCTTGGGCGGCAGGGTCCATGCCGCGGTACGAGCACTGCACACGCTTGACCTGGCCCTCGGGACCAGCGAAGCGCCAGAGGAGCTCGCCGAGGAAGGCGTGCTTGAGGGCGCCGTGGACGATGATGTCGTCGAGGCCCGTGTCCTGCGCGTAGCTTGTGTCGTAATGGATCTGGTAGAAGTCGCCAGAGCCGGCGGCCCACTGGACGAGCTGCTGACTGGTCGGGCTCTTCTCGAGTTCTGGGATGCTGTCGCCAACTTCGATGTCTTCGAAGTAGATCTGGTCTGGCACTGCGTCTGACATGTAATTCTCCTTCGTCGATCTGTGCGCAGTCTAGCCGATGTGTCGGCTTCGTGGTCTGATGTTCTCGGTTAGTCGCCCGGTCGGGGGTATGAGATGCCCGTTCCGCGTGAGATCGCGACGACTCTGCCGTCCTGGTTGGTGTAGGTGGTTTCCGACACCTGAATCAGCATTGGCACGCCGAGGGCGCCGCTCCAGCGCTCGTTCAACGACGCGAGCGCGGTCGCTGAGGTGAGCGTGTCGCCGGCGCAGATTTGCTCGCCGGTGTATTCGATGTCTGTACCGCCGTTGAGGACCAACGGATACGGCGAACGGAACCCGCCGCCGCCGCGTCGACCACCGAAGGTGGGGTCGGAGTCGGCTGGGTTGTAGATCGGGGTGCCGAGATAGCCTGGAGGCGCCGGCAGGCTGCGGAAGCCGCGCTCTTGCGCAACTGCTTCGTCGTAGAAGGCCGGGTCGACATAACCGACCGAGCGGGCGAACATGCGCACGCTGGTGGTCGTTAGTTCGCTGACCGTCTCTGGGCCTTTGACGCCGATCAGGGCGCGCATCTCGTCGGTGATGGCCGACTCAAACTCTTGATCTGCCATATGGCTCCTCCCTTGCTTGCTGAGCGGTGTTGTTTGGTAGGTGGATACCGTCGCGTAGCAGTCTATGGGACGACTGCGAGTTGCAGTCTAGCTGCCGGCGACGCTGACTCCCGCGATGCGGAATTTGGGCGGTCGTGAGGGGATGGCGAATTCTTCGCCGGTGGCCATATCGACCGCGCAGAAGTTGCCGGCTTTGAGCTCCCGCACGAGGTCTTGCCAGGTTTCGATGGAATCGGTCTCGAACCACGTGGCGACCTTGCCGATGTCGTGCACGGCGTGGGAATCGGTGCCGGCGGTGCCGTTCATGCCGGACTCGGCGGCGAGGTCGGCGGAGAACCGGTTCTCGCGTTCTTTGCCTCGACCGTTGAGGATTTCGAGCGCGATTACGTGGTCCATCGCATTGTTGGCGGCGGCGCGTTGGACGGCCACTTCCCAGTCCTCGGGGTTGTCTTTCCAGGCGATCTGGCGTCGGTAGGGATGGGCGAAGACGAGTGCGCCACCCCGCTCGTAGACGTGCTTCGCAAGGCGCTCGACGCGGTGCATGCCGAAGACGTACTTCTCCATGCCCCAGGCAAGGATGTGTCCTGGGTCGGTTGAGACCTCGCAGCCGGGAATGATCGTGATTCCGACCTCTTCGGCAATCTTCTGGACTTCGTCGTGGGGCCAGAGTGCGTCATGCTCAGTAAAGGAGATGGCGTCCAGACCGGCGGCCTTGGCTCGTGTGGCGAGGTCTCGCGGGTCGAGCACGGAATCGTGTGAACGCGGCCACGTGTGATTGTGAAGGTCGATCAGCATGCGGTCATCTAACTGGTGCGCTGGCGTGTGAGTGGGGCGGTCAGCCCTCGCGGCTCATTGTACCATCTGTTCTTATGAGGCTTCGGGAGCGCGCGAGGGGGTTGGCGATTGAGTGAGTCGGCACTGGTGCATATACTCCCACAGAGTCGCTCGCCACAGTCGGCGAGTGGATGATTCGGAGCGAGGTCGGGTCAGATGGACAATGTCCTCGAGCAGTACAGCCATCTCGGCATCCTGCTGATCTTCGCGGCGGTGTTTCCGTCGATCCCGTTGATTGCGTCGTGGGCGATGTTCAAGTTCGGCCTACGGCCGAGGCTGCCGAACGCGGTCAAGTCGGACACGTACGAGTGTGGGGTCGAGACTGAGGGTCCGACGTGGGTGCAGTTCAACTTCCGCTACTACCTGGTCGCGCTGATCTTTGTGCTGTTTGACGTTGAGGTGATTTTCCTGTTCCCGCTCGCCGTGGCGCTTGACTCGGTGGTGGTGACCGGTCTGGTCGCGGCGCTGATTTTCATCGGCGTACTCTTCCTCGGGCTGGTCTATGAATGGCGCCGACAGGCGCTGGAGTGGCGCTAACGTGACGACCGCATACGACCCGACCGCAGCGATGGAGATCGCCAACGCGTGCGCGAGTGAATCGGCGTGTGTCGACGACGGCGTGCTCTTCCTCGAGCCAGAGCGACTGGTCGAGTCGATGCGCGCGCTGCGTGACTCGGACGAGAGCGATCTGGTGTTCCTCTGCAACTTGACCGCTGTCGACCAGGAGCGCTACTTCGAAGTGGTCTATCACCTGCAATCGCTGGACCACAACCACATCATTCAGGTCAAGGCGCGGCTGACCGATCGCGAAGATCCGTCGCTGCCGTCGTTGACGGGGCTGTATTACGGCGCGCATCTGCAGGAGCGCGAGGTGTTTGATCTGTTTGGGATTCGCTTCGAGGGTCACCCTGACTTGCGTCGGATGTTCCTTTGGGAGGGCTTCCCGGGGTATCCGTTGCGCAAGGATTTCCTGCAAATGCCTGGCCAAGTGCGGGCGGGGTTGCCTGGATTCCCACACGAGAGCGAAGAGAACGCCTGGCCGGTGCCGGGTAGCGTGCCGCAGCGACCCGTCCATCCCAACTTTCCTGCGACGGACAGTGAGTTGGTCGTGGCTGATGAGAGCGAGGGTTCAGCGTGACCACCGCAGACGACACTCGCCCGATGATGGACGACTCGCGCTTGGCGTTGCAGGGCACGATCGAGGCGCTCGCCTCGGGCGAGGGCTCTGAGCCAGTTGTCGTCAACCTGGGTCCGCAGCATCCGTCGACGCATGGCGTCTTCCGACTCAAGGTGACGCTCGATGGGGAGATCGTGCAGGATGCGGAGATGCGGATCGGCTATCTGCATCGGTCGATGGAGAAGCTGGCGGAAGAGCGCACGTACACGCAGAACATTCCGTTCACCGACCGGATCGACTATCTGGCGGCGATGTCGAACAATCTCGCGTACTGTCTGGCGGCCGAGGAATTGCTGGGCGTCGAAGTCCCGCCTCGCGCGAACGCGATCCGCGTGATGTTCGCGGAGCTGCAGCGCGTGGCCTCGCACGCGATGGCGAATGGCACGTTCATCAACGACTGCGGCGCGTGGCATACGCCGCTCTTCCATATGTTCCGTGACCGCGAGCGGGTGCTCGACATGTTCGAGATGACCTGTGGCGCGCGGCTGACGACGAACTACATGCGGATCGGCGGGGTCGCGTTCGATCTGCCTGATGAGCTCCTGCCGACCTTGGAGCAGTTCTTGGCGGACATGCCAGAGAACATCGCCAATTACGAGGCGTTGCTGCTCGAGAACGAGATTCTGCACGCGCGGGCTCGCGGGATCGGCGTGATCTCGCCAGAGATGGCGGTTAACTCCTCGCTCTCCGGGCCGGTGCTCCGTTCGACCGGTGTGCCCTGGGACCTTCGCAAGGCCAATCCCTACTGCGGCTATGAGGACTACGAATTTGACGTCCCGGTCGGCGAGAAGGGTGACTGCTTTGACCGCTTCCTGGTCCGCATGGCTGAGGTCAAAGAGAGCCTCAAGATTCTGCGGCAGGTCGTGGACACGCTGCCGGACGGACCATATCTCGCTGATGTGCCGTTGCATGCTCGGCCTGAGCCGGGCGAGTCGTATGCGCGGGTGGAATCTCCGCGCGGCGAGCTGGGTTTCTACCTCGTGTCGGACGGTGGTCCGGCGCCGTACCGGTTCCACTGCCGACCGCCCTCGTTGATTAATCTCACGGCGCTGAAGGACATGTCGATTGGCGGTACCCTAGCTGACGCGATCGTGACATTGGGATCGATTGACATCGTGGTGGGGGAGATCGATCGATGAGCGACCTCGCTGGCCTCTCGAGCGTGTTGGGCGCGTGGTACGACTTCCGCGACCTGAACAATCTGCAGCGGCTGATCACCGAGTGGATTGCCGACTGGGGCCCGGACTGGTTGGCGTCGATCGTGACCGGCTTGCTCGGAGCGCTGGGCGTACTGGGCGTGATTGGTCCGACGCTGCTCATCCTGATCTGGGTTGAGCGCAAGGTGATCGCCCGATTCCAGCAGCGCTATGGCCCGAATCGCGTCGGTCCTCGTGGGCTGCTGCAGCCGGTCGCTGATGCTGTGAAGCTGATTCTCAAGGAGCAGCTCGCGCCGCGCGCAGCCGACAAGTTGATTTTCTTCCTGCCGCCGGTGCTGATCTTCATCCCTGGCATCCTGATCTGGGGCGTGCTCCCGTTTGGGCCGCGGATGTCGGTTGCTGATCTCAATGTCGGCGTGCTGTTCCTCTTGGCGGTCTCGGGGACGGCCGTGCTAGTGATTTTCATGGCTGGCTGGTCGTCCAACAACAAGTACGCGCTGTTCGGGGCGATGCGCGCGGTGGCGATGTCGATCTCGTATGAGGTACCGATGGTGCTGGCACTGCTCACGCTGGTTGTGTTCTCCGGCACGATGTCGATCAACGGGATCGTGGAGTGGCAGCAGCAAGAAGATGTGATTTTCATCCTGCTCTTCCCACTGTCGGCGATTGCGTTCTTCTTCGCCTCGTCGGCTGAGTTGAACCGCACCCCGGCCGACATCTCCGAGGCGGAGTCCGAGATCGTCGCGGGGTATCACACTGAGTATTCGGGGATGCGATTTGGGCTGTTTTATGCGGTCGAGTTGGGCAACACGCTGGTGGTGTCGGCGTTTATCGCGACATTCTTCCTCGGCGGATGGTGGCTCTGGGGACTCGACCAGTGGGTGCCGAGTTGGATGATTTTGCTCGCAAAGACGGGCGCGGTGTACTTCCTCCTGATTTGGACACGTGGGACGCTGCCTCGACTACGTGTCGATCAGCTGATGAGCTTCTGTTGGAAGGCGCTCGTGCCGGCGACGCTGCTGTTCGTGGTTGTGGCATTTGTGGAACGCACGCTGCTGATCTCCGAAGGCTGGGACACGACGATCGCGCTGCCGATTATGGCTGTCATCAATATCGCGTTGACGCTTGGAGCGGTTATGCTCTTTGCTCGCGTGTCGCGATCGGAGTCGCTCCGACGTCCGGCGCGGATTCGGATGGCGGGTTCTGACATCGGTGGGTTGCGGGCCGCGCGTGAGGTCGCTTCGCGACGTGAGGAGCCGCAGTTTCAGGTGGGCGGTGACTGATGGCTGGAGGAATCCATGAGTGATTTCGGCTTCCATCTCGCCTTCTGGTCGCTCGCTGCGATGACGATCGGTGGCGCGTCGATGATCATGATCAGTCGCAACCTGATCCATGCGGTGGTTTGGTTGGTGCTGTCAATGCTCGGCATCGCCGGGCTGTATCTGACGCTCTCGGCCGACTTCATCGCCGTGGTACAAGTCCTGATCTACGTCGGCGCGATCTCGGTGTTGATGCTGTTCGCGATCATGCTGACTCCGCGGGCGGAGCGGGATAACTCGCAAACGCGCGCGGCAGTGCCGGCGGGGATCGTTGCGGGAATGGTCTTGATTGCGACGATGTGGGTCGCGGTGGATACCGATTGGGGCGCAGTCCGAGAGGCGGCGCTGACCGATCAGGCACGGCTGATCGGCGAGAGTTTGATTAAGCATTACATCCTCCCGTTTGAGATCGGCGCGGTGCTGCTCACGGCGGCGCTCGTGGGCGCGATCGCGCTTGCGCGACAGGACGACGAAGACGTCGCCGTCCACGCTGCGTCGCTTCAGATGGAACTCGATGGCGACGGAAGCACAGATCCGGTTGACGTGGTCGATCCTCCGATCGTCACGAGCGCCTCAGATTCCGAGGCGTCCTCATGATGATCGGACTCGAACACTACCTCGCGCTTGGGGCGCTGCTGTTCTGCATCGGCTTCTTCATCGCGTTGTCGAAAAAGAACGCTGTTGGGGTGTTGATCGGCGTCGAGCTGATGCTCAATGCGGTCAATCTGACGCTGATCGCCTTCTCGAGGTTCGGATCGGCTGAGGTGGCGCTCTCGACGCAGGTGTTTGTTGTCTTCATCATCGCCGTTGCTGCCGCCGAAGTGGCGGTCGGTCTGGCGCTGGCGTTGGTGGTGTATCGCAACCGACAGACGATCTCGGTCGATCGCACGACCTTATTGAAGGGCTGACGACGGGATGTGGGCACCACTGATGACCGCACCGAACCGCTACGTCGCCGAGACGTTACGCGAGCTGCTCTACGCGGAAGGGGTCTCCGTGCGATTCGTGATTGATCCCGATCGCAAGGACGAAGGCGACTTCGCGCCGGTCATGCTGTACGTGCCGGACTCGAAGACGCACGTCGCGCGGGAAATCCTGGGGAAGGTGTAACGGCGTGTCCGAGACCATCTTCTGGACGATTCTGTTTCTGCCGCTGACGGCATTCGTGCTGGCTGGGATTTCGGCGCTCAACCAGAATTTGCAGCGTCAGATTCCTGAGTGGGACCCCAAGTACCCGCGCTCGTGGAAGCCGATCGCCGACCAATTCTGCGGCCCGCGATTGGCATCGACGCCGCTGATCATCGCGCTGGCCGTCGCGTTTGTGCTCGCCGTGATCAACCTGATCGACACCATTGGTGTACGCGGTCTGCCCCTAGAGATCGGCACGCACGAGCTCTTCACTGCTGGCGAGTTGGTGGTCAATCTCGGCGTGCGGATCGACGGCCTCACGTCGGTGATGCTGGTTGTGGTCACTGGGGTGTCGCTGCTGGTACAGGTGTACTCGACCGGGTACATGGACGGCGATCACGGGTATCGGCGCTATTTCGCGTTCATGGCCTTGTTCACGACGTCGATGCTCGGCTTGATTCTGGCCGACAACTTGCTAATGCTCTTCGCATTCTGGGAGCTGGTCGGTCTGACCTCGTATCTGTTGATCGGATTCTGGTTCCACCGTCCGGCGGCGGCCGCGGCGGCGAAGAAGGCGTTCCTGGTCACCAGACTCGGCGACCTCGGCATGCTCGCGGCGATGATTCTGATCTACAGCCGCACAGGGACGCTAGACATCGCAGAGATCAATGCGCTCGCCGACCATGGCGCCGAAGCGGGGATGTTCGCTCTGAACGGACTGATGATCAGCCAGACCGCGTTGACGCTATTCGGTCTGGGGCTGATCGCTGGCGCGGTCGGCAAGTCGGCGCAGTTCCCACTACACATTTGGTTGCCCGACGCGATGGAAGGCCCGACGCCGGTCTCAGCGCTGGTGCACTCGGCCACGATGGTCGCTGCGGGCGTTTACCTGTTGGCGCGATTCTTCCCGGTGATTCATGCGTCGTCCACGGCATCCGACATGATTGCATGGATCGGCGCGGGCACGGCGCTCGGGGCGGCGGTCCTGGCGATGGTCCAGGTCGACATCAAACGAGTGCTGGCGTATTCGACGATCTCACAGTTGGCGTACATGATGTTCGCGATCGGCGTCGGTGGATATGCAGCGGCCGTGTTCCATTTGATGACGCACGCCTTCTTCAAGGCGATGCTGTTCCTTGGATCTGGGTCGGTGAATCACTCGACCAACACGTTCGACATGCGCAAGATGGGCGGTCTGCGACACACGATGCCGATTACGTTCGTGACATTTGTGATCGGCACGTTGGCGCTCGCGGGAATCGTTCCCCTCTCGGGATTCTGGTCGAAGGATGAGATTCTGATTGAGGCGTGGGACAACAACAAGGGCGTGTTTGTCCTTGGACTCCTGGCGGCGGGAATGACCGCGGCGTACATGGTGCGTGCGGTCTACATGACATTCTTCGGCGAGTATCGAGGCGGCGAACAGGTCGCACCGGGCGAGCATGGCAACGAGGATCCGTCGCATCCGCATGAGTCTCCGCGCAGCATGACAACGCCGCTGGTGATTCTCGCGGTGATTTCGGTGGTATCTGGATTCCTGACGTTCGGCGGCGAGTTCCAGACCTGGGTCTACGGAGCGCTGCCGGAGCCGCACGACGGCAAGTTCCACTGGAGCTGGGGCGTCTTCCTTGGGTCGACAGCGCTCGCGCTTGGTGCTGGTTTCGCCGCGTATGTGTTCATGCATCATCGCGAGCAGATTCGGGCGCGCGGATTCGGTAAGATTTGGCCGATTCCGGAGCTGCAAGGCTTCGCCACGAATCTGTTCTATCTCGACGCACTGGCCGAGAATGTTCTCGCGCGACGTGTCTTCTATGGCTGGATCGCGCGTTCGTCGGCTTGGTTCGACGCGACCGTGGTCGACGGGATTGTCAATCACGCCTGGCGCGAGGGACTCGCGGTCTCGAACGCTGCTCGGTTCGTGCAGAACGGCTGGGTGCAGGCGGGAACGATTTCAATCGGACTCGGCGGCATGATCATCTGGATCGCCGTCGTGTTGTTCTAGGAGCGGTAGATGGACCCGGGATTCCCCGTCCTTTCATTACTGATCTTCCTGCCCCTCCTGGGTGTGTTGCTGATCGCGCTCCTGCCCGGCAAGCACACGAGGACTGAGTGGCTCGTGCAGAACGCGCCGGGATACTCCGAGCACGGCGCATCCGACTACCCGAAGTGGATCGCGTTGGGAATTTCGCTCGGGACGCTGGTCATCGCGCTGGTGATGTTCATCATCTTCGACCGCTCGGTGTCGGGATTCCAGTTCGTCGACGAGTTCGACTGGATTTCCGCCGAGGCGGTCGGATTCAATGTCACGTATGCCTTCGGCGTCGACGGATTGTCGATGCCGCTGGTCTTCCTGACGGCGTTCTTGACGGTGGTTGGGGTGCTGGTCTCGTGGAGGGTCGACCTGCGGACGAAAGAGTACTTCGCTTGGCTGCTCGTGCTTGAGACGTCAGTACTCGGCGTGTTTACTTCATTGGATTTGATCTTCTTCTTCCTCTTCTGGGAGCTCGAGCTGATCCCGATGTTCCTCTTGATCTCCATCTGGGGGAGCGGCAACCGGAACTACTCGGCGCTCAAGTTTGTGCTGTATACGATCTTCGGGTCAGCGTTCATGCTGGCTGGATTCCTGGCGATGGGGGTCGCCGCGGACACGTTTGACATCCGCGAAATTCGCCAGGACGCGCTCGCGGCTGCATTCCTCCCGGCGCCAGTGATTTTCGCCTTCATCCTGATTGCGTTCTCGATCAAGCTGCCCGTCGTCCCGCTGCATACCTGGCTCCCCGACGCGCACACCGACGCGCCGACCGCGGTCTCGGTGATCCTCGCTGGGGTGCTGCTGAAGATGGGTGGGTACGGGATTCTTCGACTGCTATTCACGCTGATGCCCGAAGTCGGAGCGGACGCGGACTTGGCACTGGCGATCATCGGCGCGGTCTCAATTGTCTACGGCGCGATTGTGACGATTCGACAGACTGACTTGAAGCGGCTGATCGCGTATTCGTCGGTGTCACATATGGGATTTGTGCTGTTAGGTGTGTCCGCGCTCGGAGTGACTGGAATGAGCGGCGCCGCGATGCAGCTCGTCACGCACGGGCTGATCACGGGCATGTTGTTTGTGATGGTCGGCCTCGTCTACGACCGCACCCACACCCGACAAATCGCGGACATGCGAGGGCTCGCGCACTACGTGCCGTTGCTGGGAATCGGTATGGTGTTCGCCGGTTTAGCGGGCCTCGGCTTGCCCGCGCTGGCTGGCTTCGTCGCCGAGATCACAATCTTCCTCGGAGCATTCGGTTCGCAGACTGCGCCGGTATCGGTCGCGCTGTTGGGTGTCCTCTTGGCTGCGGCCTACATTCTCTGGGCGCTCCAACGGACGTTCTTCGGGCCGAAAGATGAGAAGTGGTCGAAATTGCCGGATGCCAACCACTGGAGTGAATTCACGATCATTGGCTCGTTGATGGCGTTGATCGTGCTCTTGGGCGTGTACCCAGCGATTGTCATGGATCTGTTGGAAATGGGCGTCGAGCCGATCGTCGAGAGTATTGAGACGGTCGTCTCGGCCAATGCAGGAGGCGGCTGATGCTAAGCGACGTCAACCTGCTTGGGCCTGAGCTCGTCCTCCTGGTGATCGGCGGATTCCTGCTGATTGCCGATCTCTTCCTCAAGGATCGACGCGTGCTGATGGGCGTTGCTGTTGCGGCGCTGTTGGGTTCGATCCTCTACTCCGCCGTGCTGCTGACCGAGGGTCATGTGGGAGAGCAGGGTTTTGGCGGAGTCCTGGTCGTTGACAAGTTCGCGATCTTCTTCCAGATTTTGCTCGCCGGCGCGGCGATGGCCGCCGTCCTAATGTCGACGGAGACGCTGCAGCGCACGCCGTCGCGGCGAGGCGAGTATCTCGCCCTGATTCTGTTCTCGACCGCCGGACTGCAACTGCTGGCCGGATCGCGAGACCTGATCATGGTCTTCATTGCGCTGGAGCTGACGTCAATCTCGCAGTACATCCTCGTTGGATTCCACAAGGACCGATGGGGTTCCGAGGGCGGACTCAAGTACCTGTTGACTGGCGCTGTTGCGTCGGCCGTGCTGCTCTATGGGATGGCGATTCTGCTCGGCTTGACCGGGTCGACGAACCTTTCCGAGATTGCGTCGTACATCGCGCTCCAAGGGGACGGCAAGGAAGAGGCGCTGCTGCTCGCGGCAACATTCCTGATCGCTGGATTTGGGTTCAAGGCCGCGGTAGCGCCCTTCCAGATGTGGGCGCCCGACGCCTACACCGGCGCTCCGACCCCGATTGCTGCATATCTCTCGGTGGCGTCCAAAGCTGCGGCGTTTGCGATCTTGATCCGAGTGTTCTTTGAGGCGCTCGGCGACGACTTGTTGGCCGAGCACTGGAAGACGATTTTCGCTGTGCTTGCCACGATCTCGATGTTCGTCGGCAACTTCCTCGCACTACGGCAGGACAACATCAAGCGGATGCTGGCGTACTCATCGGTTGCCCAGGCAGGCACGCTGATGATTGGTCTGGCGGCGATCTCCGCGGACCGCAGCGAGCTGCTCGGCGCGAGCGGGATTCTGTTCTACCTCGCCGGCTACACCGTGACCAACCTGGCTGCGTTCACAGTGATCATCCTGGTCGCCAATCAGCATGGCGGCAGCTACGACATTCGCAAGTACGTCGGCTTGGGCAAGCGATCGCCGTGGCTAGCGATGGTGTTGGCGTTCGCGCTGATTTCGCTGATCGGGTTGCCGCCGACCGCTGTGTTCTTCGGCAAGATCTATCTGTTTGAGACCGCGGTCCAGAGCGGCCTAGCGTGGCTGGCGGTCATTGGGACAGTGAACACCCTGATCTCGGCTGCGTACTATCTGCGACCGGTCAAGGCGATGTTCATCGACTCCGCCGAGGACGACGATGAACCAGCCGCGATGCCGCGACCAGCCACCAGCGTGCTCGCCACGATGGGTATTGTGACGGCCGGCGTGCTCGTGATCGGTCTGCATCCTGGACTGTTGATCAATGCCGCCGAGGCCGCCGTCGCGGCCATATTCTCCTGATGTGAGCGCCGCGCACCTCGTCGAAATCCACGTCGATTCCGCCTTTGTCCACCGTGTGGATGTGGATGCTCTTGAGCGCTGCGTGCAAGCGACCCTCGAATCGCGCAAACTACGGATTGGACGTGTCGTCTCGTTGCGCGTGACCGACTCGCGCACGGTCCGGCGGCTCAATGGGCGATATCGCGGGGAGGACTCGGCGACGGATGTGCTCTCGTTCAACACCGATTTCGATGGGCTGCGTCGTCCTGACGGCAGGGCCGAGCTGGGTGAAATCGTGATCGCGCTGCCGGTCGCCTCGCGGGGGGCGAAGTCGCGAGGCGTGACCTTGGCGGAGGAGCTCGCATTGCTCGCCGTACATGGCACGCTGCATCTGCTCGGTTTCGATCATGAGGAGCCGTTGGAGGAGATCGAGATGAAAGCGCTCGAGCGGGTTGCGCTGACTCGGGCGGGGTTGCCGTCGGCCGCGAGGACTTGATAAACTCGCTTACATGTTCTATCATCACATCATCGGACGGAATGTAGGCGGAGGTTCGTTGTGAGCGGGACGGTTCTTTATCGCAAGTGGCGGCCTGGCGACTTCGACGAAGTGGTCGGACAGGAGACGGTCGTCCGCACTCTGAAGAATGCGGTCGCGCAGGACAAGATCTCGCATGCTTATCTGTTTTGCGGGCCGCGCGGGACTGGCAAGACGACGACGGCGCGAATCTTGGCGCGCGCGATCAATGGACGTACCGCCTCGGGCGGCGCGACTGCGCTGGGCGAGGCCGATGATCTGGGATTCGACCTGGTCGAGATTGACGCAGCGTCGAATCGGGGAATCGATGACATCCGCGAGCTCCGGGAACGTGCGAACTATCGACCGGGTTCTGCCAGGTTCAAGGTGTACCTGATCGACGAGGTGCATCAGTTGACGGGCGCAGCGGCGGATGCGCTGCTGAAGACGCTCGAAGAACCGCCACCACACGTCGTGTTCATTCTCGCGACGACCGATCCTGAGGCGCTCAAGCCGACGATTCTCAGTCGTTGTCAGCGGTTCGACTTTCGTCGTGTCGGGGTTGACGACATGGTTGCTCGGTTGGGGGCGATCTCCGAGTCCGAGGGGATTGCGATCCCCGAAGAAGCGCTGCGGCTGATCGCCCGGGAGGCGACGGGATCGCTGCGGGATGGGGTCAACCTGCTCGATCAGGTGTGGGTAATGTGCGGATCGACAGTGTCGCTGGACGCGGCCCAGGAGGCATTAGGACTGAGTCCGGACGCGCGCGCGATGGAGCTCGCGTCCGCTGCGCTGCGTGGCAAGCTCGCCGAGGGACTCGCGGTGCTCGCGGCGGTGCAGGAGGATGCGATCGACTTCGGTCGATTCAAGCGGCAGGTCGTAACCCATTTGCGCCACGCGCTCCTGAATCTGACTGGCGCAACGGGGACGCTGTCACTCTCGGCGCCAGAACTGGAGCGTCTCGCCGAGGTTTGCCAAGGAGTAGAGGCACCGGCGGCGGTGACAGCTCTGCGAGCATTCTCGGAAGCGGATGTCAGGCGCGATCCGTATCAGCCGCTTCCGCTGGAGTTGGCGCTGGCATCGATCGTGTACGGACCACCGGTGGTCGAGGCGCCGGCGCCGGCGCAGCGCTCTCAACGGTCACAGCGATCAGATGGACAACGTCGCCAGACACAACGTCGGGAGCGGCAACCGACTCGCAGTTTGCCGCGTGCGCAGTCGCAGCCTCAGCAGGGAACCCCAGAATCGCCTCCACCGTCGCAGCGACCGCAACCGCCACAGCGAGCACCGCAGCCGGCCGCGCAGGCGACAAGTCAACCGGAGTCGACAAATGGCAATCGTGGTTCGACGTCGGGCGATTTGCTGGACCAGATTCGCAGCGCACTGAGGCGTCGCAACCAGGGACTGATCGCGACCATGCTGAACGGCTCGTGCCGAGTCATCGAGCAGTCGGACAACTCGCTTACGCTCGGGTTCCTGCCGAGCTATCAACAGGTACACATGCAGAAGGTGGCTGACGCAGCCGACGCCGTCTCGGCCGCCGCCTCTGATGTGCTCAAACGGGCCGTGCGGGTGAGCTGCGTCCCGGTCGATAGCGCGACCTCGGGGACGTCTGGGGGAGCGTCGCCGAAGCAGAACAACGCGCAACCTCCGAATCGGGGTGGTGTGATCGTCCGTGAGGCGCGAGCTCGTTTCGGCGCGCGACCGTATCAACCCAACTGACGATCAACTTGAATGCATAGACTGGTGTCGTAGCGCTGGTGCAGTAGGAGGAAGCTCACGATGGCGAAGCGAAAGGGTGGGATGTTTCGACCGTCGCGCTCCAACAAGGCGCGAGGACAGGGCGTCGCGGGCGCTGGCGGCTTTTCGCCGGACATGATGAAGCGCGCCCAGGAGCTGCAGTCTCAACTTGCTGAGGCCCAAGACGAACTCAAGGATGCCACGGTCGAGGCCTCGGTCGGCGGCGGCGTGGTCTCTGTCACCATGGGCGGCGACCACAAGCTGCGAGAAGTCGTGATCGATCCGGACGTCGTCGACCCCGAGGACACGGAAATGCTGCAGGACCTCGTCGTGGCTGCTGTCAACGAAGCGCAGGACCGACTCGAAGAGATGCAGCAGGAGCGCATGTCGGGTCTGACGGACGGGTTGTCCTTACCGGGCTTGCAGTAATGCAACGCTCGCCGGCCACCGCGCCGACCATCGCACGCCTGATCGAGGCATTTCATCGACTGCCTGGCATCGGTCCGAAGAGTGCTCAGCGTCTGGCGTACCACGTGCTGCGCGCACCTCGGTCGGAAGCCGAGGCGCTCGCCGGCGCTCTGCTGGAGGTGAAGGACTCGACCCGACTGTGCGGCGTCTGCCAGAACATCACGGACGCCGATCCGTGTGCGATTTGTCTGGATCCGCAGCGTTCGGAGACTTCGATCTGCGTGGTCGAGGAACCGTTGGACGTGGCAGCGATCGAGCGGGCAGGCGTGCACCGCGGTCGGTATCACGTTCTGCATGGAGCGATTTCGCCGATGGACGGCATCGGCCCTGAAGATCTGAAGGTCCGAGAGCTCCTCGCGCGGCTCGGCGACGCAACGGTGACCGAAGTGATCCTCGCCACCAACCCCAATCTTGAAGGCGAGGCGACGGCTGGGTATCTGTCGAGAGTGATCGGCGCGATGGGCGTCAAGATCACGCGGATTGCGCACGGGCTGCCGGTCGGGGCAGATGTCGAGTACGCCGACGAGCGCACGCTCCGCGCGGCGATGACGCATCGGGTCGAGGTCGACCAACCTGGACAGCAAGGTCAGGACTGATGCCACGCATTCGACCGATTCGCACCGAGGCCATCGTGCTGCGACAGCGGCCAATCGGCGACGCCGATCGCGTCTGCGTGCTGTTTTCGCCGACACGAGGCCGGATTGAGGCGGTCGCGAAGGGTGTGCGCAAACCGCTCAGCAAGATGTCGGGACACGTCGAACCACTTAGTCGCGGACAGTTTGGATTAGCGCACGGTCGGACGCTGCACGTGATCACCGACGCGCACACGCTCGACTCGTGGCCCAACCTGCACGACGATGTCCACCGAATGACCGAAGCCTTGGCGATCGTGGAACTGATCGATCGCTCGACGGACGCCGATGTGTCCGCCGGGCCGCTCTATCAGCTACTCCGACACGCGCTCGACGTGCTCGCGACGACTCCGACGCCCGCCGCGATTCGACAATGGTTCACGCTGCAGTTTCTGGACCAGCAGGGTTATCGACCAGAGCTTGACGCGTGTGTGCGATGTCGCGCGACGCTTGGGCCCGACGGCAACGGATTCTCGGCGGCTGACGGCGGAGCGGTCTGTCCCGACTGCCACGGCGCAGCGCTCGGGCAGCGATTGTCCTCACCGGCGTTTCGATTGTTACGCTATATGAGACGGTCGTCCGCTGAATCGACGGCGCAGGTCCGAGTTGACGCCGAGACATCGGCGGAGCTCGAGCGACACCTTCGGTTGTCCCTCGAGCAAGCGATGGACAGTCGCTTGCGCTCGCGCAGCTTCGCCGAGGATCTGGCGCGGGCCGAGATAGTCGGCCGGAATGCCCGACCGCCAACAGCGTCAACCGTCGCTGAGCATCGTCAGTGAGCGAAGACGAGAGGAACACCATCAATGCCGCTTTATGAGTATCTGTGTGAAGAGTGCGCTGGCATCTTCGAGGTCGTGCGGCCCATCCGCGAGGCGCCGGAGCCGCAGCCGTGTCCCGAATGTGACGAAGAATGCGAGCGTGTGATGCCTTCGTCGTTCTCGGCGTTTGTGATGCGGCAGGGATATCCGCGCCGTATCCCCGACAAGGGCACCTACTGGCATTTGGGCCAGGAGGTCACCTATCTGCCGAAGAAGGCGCGACCGTACGAGCATCCGCAGGTGACGAAACAGCGCGAACAGGAGCCGATGTCCACGCAGGACTACACCGACCTGGTTGACAAGAAAATCCACGAGCGACGCTTGGCGCGGGAAGATCGGCGCAAGGAGCGCGAGATTAAGCGCGATCGGATTGCGAGCCGAGCTCCCGAGCGGAAGCCTCAGCCAATGCCGGTCAAGCGGGACTAGCGACGGTCTGGGTCAGAAGTCTCGCTGAGTGACGAACTCAGCGATGGCGCCGAGTTGCTCTCGGGGGCCGTCGGTCGGAGCGGCGTGCAGCGCGGCGAGGCCGCGGTCGCGCCACTCGTGCACCGTCTCCATGCAGCGCTCGACGATCGGCGTTTGACGTGCGGCCTCGAGGGCGCGGTCGAGACGCTCCGCGCGATCGTCGTCGTCCTTGGCGCTGAGGAATCGGTTGACCGGATTGTCGTCCGGGTCGTCCTCCATCAGCACGATTGCGGGCAGCGTCAGGGTGCCGGCCGAGAGATCGCCGCCGACCGGTTTGCCGAGTTGCTCCTCGGTGCCGCAGAAGTCGAGGATGTCGTCCACGATCTGGAACGCCATGCCGATAGAGCGGCCGTACTCGCGGAGCGACGCGATCGTGTCGGCATCACAGGCGGACATCATCGCCCCGCCGGCACCAGCGGTCGCGAACAGCGAGGCGGTTTTCCCGTGGATGCGACGGTAGTAGTCGCGCATGGTGCCGGAGTCTGCGTCGAAGGCGGAGACATCCTGAGCGAGCTCGCCCTTGGCCATCACCATGAGCGTGTCGGCGAAGAGTCGGATGACGCCGATGTGCCCAGTCCGCGCGACGAGCTCGGCGGCGTGGGCGAACATATAGTCGCCGAGCATGACCGACGCGGGGTTGCCGAAGGTCGCGTTGGCGGTGACGTGCCCGCGACGCGTGTCGGCAGAGTCGATGACGTCGTCGTGCACGAGGGTGGCCGTGTGGAGGAGCTCGATCGATGCGGCGAGGGGAATCTGGGTGTCGGCGTCGTAGGCGCCGAAGCCGCCGCAGAGCAGTGAGATCGCCGGTCGCAGCCGCTTCCCGCCGCGGGACAGCACCTGGTTGAGCATCGCCTCGAGCGGGAGGAAGTCGGACTGGGCGACGAGCGAGAGGGTGTCCTCGACGATGGCCAGGTCATCGGCGACGGGGGCGTAGAGGTCGGAGAGGGAGCTCATGGGGTCTAGCCTACCCCCGAACCGGGTTGAGCGTGCCTTTTCGGGAGGAAGGCATCGCGTACGCTTCCCGGAGACTGGAATGCGTGATTCAGGTCCTCTTGCCACGATTATGGAGTTTCAATGACATCAAGCAATGCAGCAACACGTGAAGTGGTTGAGTTTGCCGAAGCCCTCCTTGTCAAGTTCCAACCTGCCGAACCGGCTGCTTTCTTGTCCAACTTCGAAAGCGGGTCGTATGGGATATATCTCCCGATCCAGGGCTTTCCTCAAGGCAGCAACTTCGCCCTTCGTATGACCCGCGGTGGCGGCACTGTCGTGCGGATGTACATCTGGTTTCCCGAGGAACCCGCACGGCTGCTTCGAGCATATGCGGTGCTTGAGCGGCAGCGTGAAGATATCGAACTTCGATTTGGAGAGAAGCTCCACTTTAGGGCGTGGACCAAGGGTGCGACCATCGAAAAGCGAAGGTCTGGCGACATTGCACTTGACCGCAGGACTTGGCCCGAACTCCACAAAGAGATGATGAACTGGTACTCCAGACTACGAGGCGCGGTTGATCCTGTCCTTCCGGAGGCGATCGAAGCGGGGAGCCAGTGAACGAAGCCAACAAGAAGGGGCACGAACATGCCGAAGATCGAGTTAGGCACGCTGGACAGTGTGCCGATCCGTAAAGTCTTTGAGCATGAGGCTCAAGACTTCACGCCGTGGTTGGCTCGAAATCTCGACCAACTAGGCTCTGCCCTCCACTTGGACCTGCAACTCGTTGAGTCAGAGGGTGCAATAGGTCCGTTTTCCGCCGACGTCATTGCCGATGCCGACAGTGGGCTGGTGATTATCGAAAACCAGTTGGAGCAAACAGACCACAGCCACCTCGGGCAGCTGTTGACTTATGCGGCAGGGCGAGATGCCCGCGTCCTCATTTGGATCACGCCAGAGTTTCGCGACGAACACCGTGCGGCCGTTGACTGGTTGAATCGCTGGACGAGTGACGAGATCGAAGTGTATGGGGTTGAGGTCCGTGCGGTACGGATAGGTGATTCCGTAGCCGCGCCGGACTTTCGGGCCGTTGCATTCCCCAACAATTGGTCACGTAGGGCAAAGTCAGGGGCGGTCGAAACATCCATGAGTAATGACGTGAGATCCCGGCGAATCGAGTTCTTCGCCAGTTTGGCGAGGCGGGCTCATGAACGCGGCCTGACGCATTCGCTTGGGCTGAGCGCTGTCACGAAATCAAAGTCGTTCCCTTGCCAGGTTGGAGAGCGCGGTTTGGTGTATTGGGTAGATCTCCCCATGAATGGCGGTATCACTGTCCAACTCGTGATCGGAACGCCCAACCCTGATCGAAATATGAGCATCATCGAAGGGCTAATGGATGATCGTGAAGCCACAAATGGCGAGTTAGGATTCGAGCCTGAATGGACCGCTCCAGATCCTCTAGGTCCTCATGGACGCAAGGCGGGCAGAATACTTGTGCGTAGGAATGTGTCCATAGATGCCTCCCCTGAACGGACGGACGAGCTACTTTCGTGGGCCCTCAACGCGTTGGAACGCTACCAGCAAGTGCTCGAACCAAGACTACGAGACGTAATCGAAAACTTACAAGCGGAAGAGGTTGAGGCTGTTAGCGATTAGTTGCGGTGCGATTTCTTCTAGGGGGATTCCTCTTGATTTGGCGACTTGGGTTGCGGTGTGTTGGATGTTGGCGGGCTCGTTGCGTTTGCCTCGGCGAGGTTGCGGGCTGAGGTAGGGGCAGTCCGTCTCGACGACGATGGTTTCCAGCGGGAGGCTGGCAGCGGCGTCTCTGAGGTCGTGGTTCTTTGGATAGGTGATTGGGCCGGCGAAGGAGATTGTGAATCCCAGCTCGACATAACGACGCGCCAGCTCCGCGTCGCCTGAGAAGCAGTGGATGACGCCGATCGGGGCTGGTCGCGCTTGTCGCTGCGCCCACTCCGACAACACGCCGAAGCATTCTTCATGCGCGTCGCGGGAGTGGATGACGACTGGGAGCTGGAGCTCGTCGGCGAGCTCGAGTTGCGCTTCGAAGGCTCGATACTGGGCGTCGTGCGGCGACAGATTGCGGTAGAAGTCGAGCCCGATCTCGCCGATGGCGACGACGCGCTGTGAGGATGCCATGCGGCGGAACTCGTCGGCGGTGTGGTCGTCCCAGTCTCTGGCGTCGTGCGGATGGACACCGAGCGTCGCCCAGACCTGCTCATGCTGTTCGGCGACAGCGAGAGCGAGTCGGCTGTCGTCAAGGGAGCAGCCGATGGTGACAACGCGCTCGACGCCGGCTTGTCCCGCTCTGGTGAGGACGTCTGGCAGGTCGTCGCCGATCCAAGGGTCGTGGAGATGTGCGTGGGTGTCGAAGAGTCGGGGGGATTCAGTCATATGGCAACTCTACGTGAGGCGGCCCCTCTGAGATGGTTTCTCCTGATTCGTGTCAGCGTGATCCCGTCGTAAGCGGAGCTCGGATACGCGAGAGCACTGGAATCGAAGGCTTGCGCGCTACTGCGAGGTCGAGCAGGTCCCCGCATCGGAGAGGCCACTGAAACACTCGTCACACCCGCGCCCTGCCGCGCATATCTCGCTGAGGCGAGAACCAGGTCCGAGGTGGCCGGGACGCCCACAGCAGCAGGTTGGCTGTGCCAAACGGATCGAGATTCCCGCGGCCGAGCGCGGGAATGACGGAATTGTGGCGGTCACGACGGTGTTGTGTCAGGATCTGCGGTGCTTTGGATTTTGCACACGCTTCATCGGGGGTGGGGACGGTGTGGGTTGAGGGTCTTGTCGAACTGGCTGTTCGACGGGGTCATGTTCCTAGGCGGGCTTCTTCTTCTTCGACGATTGATGGGTCGAGTTTTGTGAAGAGTCGCTTGGGCTTTTGCAGCTGGTCGCCGGGGCGGAGCGCGTGCATTTGCCAGCCGAGGTCGTCGATGCTGCGCTCGGTGTTGAGCATCTCGTGCAGGTTCTGACAACTGAACGGCAGGTATGGCGCCAGCGCCGTGCGTAGCGCGGCGATTACGTTGAGCGCGGTGTAGAGACTGCGTGCGGCGGCCTGTTTATCGGTCTTGACGGTTTGCCAGGGCTCGGTCTGGTCGAGGTAGCGGTTGGCCTCCTGCGCCAGCGCGAATGCCTGCTGGATGCCCTGTCGCAGATGCACGGCCTCGATCGACTCGCCGACCTGCTCCAGTCCGGACTGGGCGCGATCGAGCATTCTGGTGGCGTCGCGGTCGAGCGGGCCTGGGTCGGGGACCTGGCCGTCGAAGTGGCGATTGATCAGCGAGAGCACGCGATTGACCAGGTTCCCCCATGTGGCGACGAGTTCGTCGTTGTTGCGTCGCAGGAACTCGGACCAGGAGAAGTCGGAGTCGGCGGTTTCGGGCATCGACGCGGCGAGCGCGTAGCGCAGTGGGTCCGGGTCGTAGCGGGTGAGGTAGTCGTTCACCCAGACGGCCCAGCGCTGCGAGGTACTGGCTTTGGAGCCACTCATCGTGATGTATTGGTTTGCTGGGACGTCGTAGGGCAGGTTGTATCCGCCGGCGCCGAGCAGGATGGCCGGCCAGATGATCGTGTGGAAGGGAACGTTGTCCTTGCCGATGAAGTTATAGATCCGCGCGTCGTCGGATTGCCAGAAATCGCGCCAGGCTTCATCGTCGCCGTTGGTCTTGGCCCACTCAACGGTGGCAGAGAGGTAGCCGATTACGGCTTCGAACCAGACGTAAATGCGCTTGTTGTCCCAGCCGTCTAGGGGGACAGGCACGCCCCATTCGATATCACGAGTGATCGCGCGGTCCTGAAGGCCTTCACGCAGCATTCCCTTAGAGAAGTTGAGGACGTGGGTGCGCCAGAAGTCCTTGTCGTCGTCGAGCCACTCCTGGAGCGACTCCTCGAATGCGGTGAGCCGGAGGAAGTAGTGCTCGGAGCTGCGCAGCTCGGGCGTGGCGCCCGTGTTCCGCGAGCGGGGATTGATCAGGTCGATCGCGTCGAGCTGGCGACCACAGGTGTCGCACTGGTCGCCGCGAGCGCGTGGCTCGTCGCAGTGAGGACATTCGCCTTCGACGTAGCGGTCGGGCAGGAAGCGCTTGGCTTCGGGGTCGTAGAAGAGGTCCTGGGTCTGCTTGTAGAGGTAGTCGTGCTCGAGCAGCGCCTTGAATAAGCCTTGGACGACATCGCGATGGTTATCGGTCATCGTCGTGGTGAAGGTGTCGAACGAGATGCCCATGCCCTGCCAGGTGTCGAGGATGGACTGGTGGAATTCGGCCACGACCTCGGCTGGCGTGCGACCTTCGTCGTCGGCGCGAACGGTGATTGGTGTGCCGTGCGTGTCGGAGCCGGAGACCATGGCGACACGATTACCGCGAATGCGGTGGTAGCGCGCGAAGATGTCGGCGGGGAGGTAGGCGCCGCCGAGTTGTCCGTGATGGATTGGGCCGTTGGCGTAGGGCCAGGCCACGCAGACGAGGATGTTGTCGCTCATGGTTGGTCGCGGAAGTCGATTTCAGATGTGGTCGTGTTGTGGATGTCTCTGACTGTAGGTTAGGCGCTCGCCTCGCTTGAAGCGTTATCGCTGCTGATCGAATGGCCACAGGGCGTAGACCTCGCGTCTGGGACGTCCAGACTGCTGAGCGACGTATCGCGCGGCCTGCGATCGGGAGGCACCCTGCGAGGCCGCTTCCGCGAGGGCGTCCGAGATTTCGGTATCGGTCCAACTCGGTTGCTCGCCTTGGGGAGGAATGATCATCACGGAGAACTCGCCGCGTGGCGTACTGAACGCTTCCAGTGCCTCGGCGGGTGAGCCGCGCCAGATTTGTTCGTGCAGTTTGGTCAGCTCGCGACCGACCACGAGGTTGGCGTCGGGGGCGAGATCGAAGAGGTCCTTGAACAGACCCTCGATGCGTCGCGGCGACTCAAAGACGACCGATGGGCAATCGAGCGTGAGCAGTTGGCGCAGCGTCTCGCGTCGGTCGTTGGTTTTGCGCGGCAGGAAGCCGTGCAGTTGGACCTGTGCCGATTCCGCTCCACTGACCGACCACAGCGCGATCGATGAGGCGGCGCCGGGAATTGGGACGACCGTGATGTCGGCCTCGATCGCTGCGGCGATGACGTTTCGGCCAGGATCAGAGACGCCGGGTGTGCCGGCGTCGGAGACGAGCGCGATTGACCGTCCGTTGTGGATCTGCTCGATCAGTCGTTGCGGGTCGGGGCCGCGGTCGTGGTAGGGGACGACCTTGGTGTCGATTTCGTAGTGTCGCAGCAGGGTCCGCGCGACCGGTACGTGCTCCGCGGCGATGAGGTCGACCTCCCGCAAGATACGTAGGGCGCGTAGGGTGATGTCCTCGAGGTTGCCGATCGGGGTGGCAACGACGTAGAGGACGCCGGGTTGGCTGCTCTGTGACTTTGGCATTGGACTCACTGTACGCACCTGCTTGGCTCGCTTGACTCGCGTTGTTCGCTCGTTTACGCAGTCCGAGGTGAGGGTCGGCTATCTTTGGGTGACCGGTGAGGACAGGACAGGTAGTCGGCAACGTGCCTGATCGCACGGTTCATAGGCGCATACAACCAAATGAGCGCGGCCATGTGCCGCGCTCACGCGTTTAACGCCGATCCGTCCATGTTGCCAGACTGCCTACGCACGGAGCAAAGGGGAGACAGATGACCACGTTGACACATCACGAACAGCTGACTCCCGGGCAAGAGCTGGTCCAGGGCGCGTACGAATCAGGAATCGAGCCAATGCGCCATCCGCAGCGCAAGTCGCTCCAGGAGGCGTACGGCTTCGACGACGTTGCGATTGTCCCTGGTGCTGTCACGATCAATCCGGAACTGACCGACGTGTCGACCGAGCTCGCTGGGCAGCGCTTGGAGATTCCGATCCTCGCCGCGGCGATGGATGCCGTGGTCGATCCGCACTTTGCTGTCGAGGTGGGGCGTCGCGGCGGTATGGGAGTGCTCAATCTTGAGGGCCTGCAGTGTCGATTTGACGACCCTGCTGAGGTGCTGGAAGAGGTCGCTGGCAGCGATACCGAAACGGCGACAGAAATCCTCCAACGCGCGTACACGACGCCGATTCGTGAGGAACTGATCGGTCTGCGCGTCCAGCAGATCAAGGACGGTGGCGCTGCGGCCGCGGTGTCGGTCACTCCGCCGAACGCGAAGAGTCTCGCCCGAGCGATTCGTGACGCCGCGCCCGACGTGTTTGTGGTGCAATCGACAGTCACCACCGCGCGGCATTACTCACGCTCGCAGCGGGGGCTGATCCTCCGAGAGCTGATCGCGGACATGGGTATTCCTACGTTGGTCGGCAATACGGTCGGATTTGAGGCATCGCTGGAGCTGATGGACGAGGGCATTGAGGGACTACTCGTCGGTGTGGGACCGGGTGCGGCGTGTACCTCGCGCGAGGTGCTCGGGATCGGCGTGCCGCAGGTTTCGGCGACGATCGAGTGCGCCTATGCGCGTGACGTTTACTACGAGCGCACGGGTCGCTACGTGCCGATCATCACCGACGGCGGAATCCGCACGGGTGGTGACTTTTGCAAGGCGCTGGTCTCGGGCGCTGATGCCGTGATGATCGGTTCGCCGTTTGCTGGTGCGGTTGAGGCGCCTGGTCGAGGATTCCATTGGGGCATGGCGACACCGCACGCCGAGCTGCCTCGTGGTGTGCGTGTCCACGTTGGACAACACACGACGCTCGAGCGGTTGCTCTTTGGGCCGACGTCTCGCACGGACGGCACGGAGAACCTGATCGGCGCGTTGCGCACCTGCATGGGCAGTGTCGGCGCTGAGACGATCCGTGACCTCCAACAGACCGAGATGGTCATTGCCCCAGCGATCAAGACCGAGGGCAAGCGCTATCAGATGATGCGTGACTAGCGGTTATTCGAGCGCTTCGTAGAAGAGGTCGAGCAGGCGTCGCGTGTGTCGATGCTGCCAGCCTCCGCGACCCTGGTTCATGACATAACCCCAACCGACGCGTGCGTCGGGATCGGCGAAGGCGAGTGAGCCGCCGCCGCCGAAGTGACCGAACGTGCGCGGATTCGGTCCGAGCGGACGCTCGGCCATCGTCATCTGGAAGCCAGAGGCGAAGCGGGTTGGTCGACCCAGAATGCGGTCGACGCCGTAGACCTGCTCGGTTGACATGTGCTCGATTGTGCTCGGTTCCAAGATGTGCACACCGTTGAGGGTGCCATCGGTCGCGAGGGCGCCGAACAGTCGGGCGAGCCCTCGCGCCGATCCATGGCCGGTGGTCGAGGGAAACTCGGCAGCTCGGTACTCGCGCGTGTTTTGCGAACCTGGTCCGGTGGGAATCTGTGGCGGATTGCGTCCACCGAGGGTCTGTAGCGCGTTTGGCGGAGCTCGACGGAAGTCGGGCGGTTGCTGGATGGGCAGCATGTCGGCTGTGCGACGGTCGTGCTCGGGACGGGTGCCGAAGTGGAAGTCGAGGTCGATCGGCTCGCTCAGGTCGATTTGCAGGTGCTCACCGATCGACCGACCGGTGATCCGTCGAATCACTTCGCCAATCAGGAATCCTTGCGTGTTGGAGTGGTAGCCGTGGGCGGTGCCTGGCGGCCACCAGGGCTTCTGCTCCGCGAGAGCGGTGGTCATCAGATCCCAGTCGAGGGATGCGCCTCGCGGGAGCGGCTTGCGGATCGCCGCGAGCCCCGCCTCGTGGGTCAGGATCCAGCGGAACGGGATCTCGGACTTTCCCTGTTGCGCGAACTCGGGCCAGTATTCGGCGACGCGGCGGTCGATCTCGAGCTCTCCGCGCTCAGCCATTCGCCACGCAAGGATGGCGCAGATCGCCTTGCCGACGGAGTAGCAACACACGATGGTGTCGTCCGCCCACGGCTTGCTGTGCTGAGCGTCGGTCCAGCCGCCATAGAGGTCGATCACCACCTCGCCGTTCAGCGTGACCGACAGCGCAGCGCCCGTCTCCGAGCGGTCGACGAAGTTCTGCTGGAACTGGTCACGGACGGCGACGAAGCGCGGATCGCAGTAGCCCTGCACCGGGGCATCAGCGGGAACGGGAAGGTCGTCGGTGGTCATGCTCATCCGGCGATGATGCGAATTGCTCGGGGGCGTTGGGAGATGTCGTCGAGGACGGTGACATCGGCGTCGGGGAGCATCTGTCGCGCCGCTTCGGCGATTGCAGTTTCCTGGCCCGGGTCGACCTCGAGCACTGCCACGCCGTTGGGGTGGAGTCGCGAGGGCAGCTGCGTGATCAGTCGGAGGATGAGCTCTGTGCCGCGGGTTCCGGGTGTCAACGCGATACGCGGTTCGTGATCGGAGACTTCGGGCTCGAGCTGGTCGAGCCGCTCCTCGGGAATGTAGGGCAAGTTGGCGACGACGCAGTGGAATGGTCCGGGCAGCGGCGTGAGCAGGTCGCCCTGAACGAACGCGGCGTTTGGACGTCGGAGCAGTCGCTGTGCGTTGTCGCGGGCGACGAGTAATGCGTCGCGTGAGACGTCGCTGCAGATTAGGTTGATGCCGCGTCGATGCTTGGCCAGCGCAATGCCGACCGCTCCTGACCCCGCGCCGACATCAGCGACCTGCGCCGCACGGATTCGTGCCTGTCGCATGTGATCGAGGGCGGCATCGACGAGCAGCTCTGATTCTGGCCTGGGGATGAGGACATCGGGGGTGACTCGGAACTCGAGTCGGTAGAACTCTCGGGTGCCGGTGATGTAGGCGAGCGGTTTGCGTTCGGTCCGCTCGGCGATCGCTGCCACAAAACGCTGTTGCGCCGTGGCGTCGATCTCGTCCGCGAGCGATGCGTAGAGTTGGGCTCGGCTGAGGCCGGTGGCATGTCGGAGCAGGACTTCGGCCTCGAAGCGGGCGTCGTCGATCTCGGCCGATTCCAGCTCTTCCGCTGCGGCCATCCAAACGTCACGCAGGACAACGGGTGTGGTCATATCGAGGCCTCGGCTAGTAGGCGCGCTTCCTCGGCGGTCGCGGCGGCATCGATGAGCGGGTCGAGATGGCCGTCGAGCATCCCGACCAGATCGTGTCGGGTGAGCCCGATTCGGTGATCCGTCACACGATTCTCGGGGAAGTTGTAGGTGCGGATTTTCTCTGAGCGATCGCCAGATCCCACCTGCGAACGGCGGAAGTCGGCCCGCTCACGCTCGGCGGCGAGTCGTTGTTGCTCGTAGAGCCGGGCTCGGAGCACGGACATCGCCTTGAGCTTGTTCTTGAGCTGTGAGCGCTCGTCGGTGCAGGTCACCACGATTCCGCTCGGCTCGTGGGTTAGTCGGACGCCGGTCTGGACTTTGTTCACGTTCTGTCCGCCGGCGCCTCCGGAGTGGAAGAGGTCGAGTCGGATTTCCGAATCGTCGATGTCGACATCGACCGCTTGAGCTTCGGGCATCACGGCGACGGTCGCTGTTGAGGTATGGATACGACCTTGAGCCTCGGTTTCGGGGACTCGCTGGACGCGGTGGACGCCGGACTCGTACTTGAGTCTTGAGAAGGCGCCGTTGCCTTCGATCTGGCAGATCACTTCCTTGAATCCACCCATGGCGTTTTCGGAGGTGCTGAGCAGCTCCGTATGCCATCGCCGACCCTCGGCGTAGCGGAGGTAGGCGCGATAGAGGTCGGCGGCCCAGAGACCTGCCTCGTCGCCACCGGCGCCTGCGCGAATCTCGACGATCACGTTTCGCTCGTCGTTGGGATCGCGAGGAAGTAGGGCGCGCTTGGCGTCTTCTTCGAGTTGGCCGATTCGTTCGCTCAGTTCGGTGACCTCGCTCTGGGCGAGTTCACGCATGTCGTCATCGTCGGCCTCGTCGAGCACTTCTTGCGCTTGCGACAGCTGCTCGGAGGAGGAGCGATAGTCGTTGAGCAGGCCGATTTTCTCTTGTAGCGAAGCATGCTCTTTGGCGAGCGCTTGCAGTCGCGAGGGATTGCTGGAAGTGGCGGGATTAGCCATTTCCTCTTCAATCTCGCGAAATCGCGTGGCGACATCTTCGAGTCGCGCCCACATGACGGCGCTGTCGGATGTATTGGATGCGGTGGCAGGTGGCATAGTGCGCCTCAGTCCTGCGACTGAGTATATGGAAGGTCTGACAACTCGCTGACCACGTCGTCGAGCGCGACCTCTCGCTGGTCTGAGGTTTGCAGGTCGCGGATGGTGACTCGCCCGTTAGCGAGGTCTCGCGCACCAGCGATCACGACGGCTCGGGCGCCAGATCGGTTGGCCTGTCGGAGTTGCGCCTTGAGCGAGCGTCCGCCGAAGGCCAATGTGGCCGCGATGCCGGCACGACGGAGGTCGCCTGCGATTCCGGATGCGGCGATGTCGGCGCCATCACCGAGCGCAGCGATGAGGACATCGGTCGTTGCACGTTCTTCTGGAGCCAAGCCTTGCTCTCGAAGGTGGTGAGCCATGCGCTCGAGGCCCATGCCAAAACCGATTCCAGGTGTCGGCGGACCGCCGATCTGCTCGATCAGGCCGTCGTAGCGTCCGCCGGCGAGGACGGTCACTTGCGAGCCGTCGGTGTGCATCGGGACGATTTCAAACACAGTGTGGGTGTAGTAGTCCAATCCTCGGACCAATGCGGGGCGCTCCTCGTAGGGAATGCCGAGGGCCTCGAGATGACCTTTGACGGCCTCGTAGTAGTCCGATGACTCGGGACGAAGGTGGTCGGTGATCACGGGAGCGCCGGCCTGGAAGGGTGTCGTGCGGTCGTCTTTGCTGTCGAGCAGGCGCATCGGGGCTCGGTCCCAGCGTGCTCGGTCGTCGGGCGCGATGCGGTCTAGGTGCGGCTCGAAATGTGCTTTGAGCAACGGCACGTAGGTGCGGCGATCTTCCAAGTCGCCGATGCTGTTGAGCAAAATCTTCAACTCCGACAATCCGAGGGACTGCGCGATCCGCCAACCGAGGTCGATCACTTCCGCGTCGAGCGCGGCGTCCCGCACGCCGATCGCCTCGACGCCGAACTGTGTGTGCTGTCGGAAGCGACCGGCCTGGGGACGCTCGTATCGGAAGATCGGCAAGTGGTACGCGAGTTTGACGGGCTGACTGAGGTTGGACATCCCGTGTTGCAGGTAGGCTCGGCAGACCGAAGCGGTTCCTTCGGGTCGAAGCGCGAGTCTGTCGCCGCCGCGATCCTCGAAGATGTACATCTCTTTCTCGACGATGTCTGTTCCCGTTCCCACACCGCGGGCGAAGAGTTCGGCCTGCTCAAACGTCGGCGGCTCGATGAATCCAAAGCCGGCCAGCCTCGCCTGCTCGCGGGCATGGTTGAGGATGTGGTGATGGACGGCGTAATCGTCGGGGAGAAGGTCGCGGGTGCCCCGAGGCGTCTGAAACAGTCGATTCGTCGAGCTACTCATATTCGATCCTCACCAGATCATCGTACAGACGACTGTTGTGTGGTCTCTGGCGGATTCGTGCATGCGGATACAGGTGTGGTGTTTGTATGATCGGCACATGGTCACACAAACAGTTCCCGCGGAAATCGTCGATCTGACGAAGCATCCGACGATCGACGTGCTCGTGGATGTGCTGGAGCAGTATCTGTCGCCGAGCGATCGGGATCAGGTGCTCGGCGCGTACGAGTACGCAAAGCTGAAGCACGAGGGACACCTGCGTCGCTCTGGACATCCGTACATCGAGCATCCGCTCGCGGCTGCGGTGACGTGCGCCGAGCTTCAGCTCGACGTGCCTGCCGTGCAGGCGGCCTTGCTGCACGACGTCATGGAGGATTGCGGCGTGACGCGGTCGCAGCTGGTCACCGAGTTCGGCGTGGATGTGGCGAAGCTCGTCGATGGCGCGACGAAGCTCTCGGCCCTGCAACTGCCGCGTGTGACGGGCACCATCGATCGGGATGTGCAGGCCGAGAATCTGCGCAAAATGTTCGTCGCCATGGCGGACGATGTCCGAGTGGTGATCGTCAAGCTCGCCGATCGGCTGCACAACATGCGCACTCTGGACGCGATGCGGCCCGAGAAGCAGGTGCAGATCTCTCGGGAAACGATGGAGATTTACGCCCCGCTCGCGGCGCGTCTCGGGATTTGGCAGATTCGGGCACAGCTAGAAGATTTGGCGTTCAAGTATCTCGAGCCGGAGGAGTATCGAAATGTGTCCGAGCTAGTCGCCTCGCGGCGGGAAACTCGCGAGCGCTATCTGAGCCAGATCCGTGTCCAGCTTGAGAACGAGCTTGAAGCACATGGGCTCTCGGCCCAGGTTCAGGGTCGGGTGAAGCATTTGTACTCGATCCACGAGAAGATCAAGAAGTACTCGGCCCTGGGAAAGTCGTTCGATGACATCTACGACCTGCTCGCGGTGCGGGTCCTGACGGAGACGACGAGCGATTGCTACTCCGTGCTCGGCGTCGTGCATGGGCTCTGGCGACCCATGCCTGGTGAGTTCGACGATTACATCGCGAGTCCGCGGCCCAGTGGTTACCAGTCGTTGCACACGACGGCGGTCTGGTCGTCGTCGCACGCGGTCGAGGTGCAGATTCGCACGCATGCGATGGATCGCGAGGCGGAATACGGCGTCGCCGTGCATTGGGTGTACAAGGAAAATCGTCACAACGCGATGAACGACCGTGAGCGCATGTCGTGGCTGCGGCAACTGGTCGAGTGGCAGGGCGAACTTCCCGGCGCCGAGGATTTCCTGGAGACGCTGCGCTCGGATGTCTTTCAGGATCAGGTGTTCGTGCACACGCCGAAAGGCGAAATCATGGCGTTGCGTTCGGGCGCGACGCCGCTGGACTTCGCATTTCGGATTCACACCGATGTCGGCTACCAATGCGTGGGCGCGAAGGTCAACGGACGCCTCGCGAAGCTCTCGACGTCGCTGGAGAACGGCGACGTGGTCGAAATCGTTACCAGTCGGACGGCGCGAGGTCCCAGTCGGGACTGGTTGAATCCAGCGCTTGGCTATGTCACCACACAACACGCGCGGACCAAGATTCGGCAGTGGTTCAATCGTCAGGCTCGGACAGAGAACATCGCCCGCGGACGCGACGAACTGGAGCGCGAACTGAGGCGGCTGAGTCTGAAGCTCTCGAAGGTTGAGTCTGAGGTGATGGAGGCGACGCGCGCGAAGAGCATGGACGATGCGCTCGCCCTGATCGGCGCGGGGGACATCACCGCTCACGCGGTTGCCCTCAAGGTCGCGTCGGCCGACGAGGAAGAGGTCGAGCCGGCGCCCGCCGTCACGGTCGCGCCGCCTTCGTCGGGAACACCTGCGGATGCGGTACGGGTGCTCGATGGGACAAACATGCTGACTCGGCTGGCGCCCTGTTGTTCGCCGCAGACTGGCGAGGAGATCACCGGCTTCATCACCCGTAGCCGAGGCGTCACGATCCATCGCAAGGAGTGTCCGAACATCCTCTCGGTTGTCGACGACGATCGCGTCGTGCCGGTCCGCTGGACCACCAGTCATGGCCTGACGGAAGCACGACTGAAGTTGATGGGCTGGGACCGCGTCGGCCTGGCTCGCGATGTCGCGGGGATCTGCGCCGACGAGAATGTCAACATGGTCTCATTCGTCACCGGCGAGCCCGACCGCGGAACTGTCGTGCTCACGTTCACGGTCGAGGCACATGGCCTCCGGCAGCTGCAGACCGTGATGTCGAAGCTCGACGGGGTTCACGGCGTGATGAGCGTCGAGCGGGAGTACTGAGTCCTCGGTTGGGAATCAGGGCTTGAGCGCGGCGACGAGGCGGTCGATATCCGACTCGGGGGTGTAGAAGTGAGGTGAGGCGCGCAGTCGTCCGAAGCGGACCGCGGTGATGATTCCCAACTCTTGAAGCCGCTCCCACGTCTCGTCGACCGTCTCGCGCTCGGAGAGCTCAGGCGGCGGGTCGAAGATCACGATTCCACTGCGCTCGGACTGTCCTCTGGGCGAGAACACGCGGCAACCTGCGTCGGTCAGCGCGTCGCAGAGGTACGCGGTGACGGACTCGAGCTGCGCCCAGACATTGTCGATGCCGACGTTGAGCAGATGTCGGATTGCGGCGCGCATGCCGAGCATTGTCGCGGTCGGTGTGGCGCCCGGCTCGAATCGAGAGGCCGTCGGCGAGAGGATCAACTCATCATTGCCCGCGGCCAGGCCGCCGTCCATGCTGTTCGCGCCGATCACCGGCGGAATCAAGCTATCGATTAGTTCTTCTCTGATGTAAAGCATGCCGGAACCGGTCGGTCCGAGCATCCATTTGTGCCCACCAGCGGCGAGGATGTCGATGTCATCATCGACCACATTGACCGGCAATGCGCCGGCCGACTGAATCGCGTCGACCGAGAGTAATCCGCCGACCGCGTGGACCGCGTCGGCGATCGGTCGCAGGTTGGAGCGAAATCCGCTACCCCACTGAACATGCGAGATTCCGACGAGTCGGGTGCGAGACGACACCGCCGACATCAGGTCCTCTGTGGGGATGCGTCCGTCATCTTGCTGGACGACGACGTCAAGCTCGACACCGCGATTCTGGAGGGCGTTGTAGAAGTGTCGGTTCGATGGATACTCAGCGTCGGTGACGAGGACACGGTCGCCCTCTTGCAGGTTGAGCGCACCGGCCGAGACGGACACGCCGGTCGCCGTGTTTGGGACGAAGGCGATCTCGTTGGCACTGCGCGCGCCGATCAGCTCGGCCGAGACCTGGCGGAAGTCGATCATGTCGTCCATCCAGGTCGAGCCGAAATAGCCCGAGCGGCCAGCCTGGTCTGCGTAATCGTGGACGGCCTGGGCAACGTCGGCGGGCAAGGGCGAGACGCCGGCATGGTTAAAGAACGCGAGGCCGCTGTCGAGGACGGGGTACATATTGTTGGTCATTGCAATCGCTCCTCGTGTCGGAGTCTAGGCTGTCGCCTCTTTGAGTAGAGCTCTTGCATGTTAGCGAATTGGTGTTCTATGATGCAGAGCAGAAAAGAACACAAGTTTGGCAAATGTGTTCTCTACGAAACGGGAGAGGTTTGCTAATGCACACACGAGTAAACAGCGGAGCGGTCATCGGCCTGGACGGAGAGCCGATCTGCGTGGAAGTTGACATCTCCTCCGGCATGCCCAAGACCACGATTGTCGGCTTGCCGGACGCAGCGGTCGATGAGGCTCGCGAGCGGGTTCGTTCGGCCATCCGCAACGCAGGGGCTGGCTTTCCGACGAAACGGGTAACGGTCAATCTCGCGCCCGCTCATATCCGCAAGGAGGGCGCAGGCTACGACCTGCCGATCGCGGTCGGCATGTTGGTCGCGACCGGGCAGGTATGCGAGTCGGCTGTTCAGGACACGATGTTCCTGGGGGAGCTCGCGCTCGACGGTGAACTCCGTCACGTCCGAGGCGTGCTTCCCGTCGCGGCCGCGGCGCGCGATGCCTCCGTTCGACGGATCGTGGTGCCGACGGTCGATGCGGAGGAGGCGTCTTTGGTTGAGGGTATCGAGGTCATCGCTGTCGACTCACTGCGCGATTGGATCGAGATTGCGACCGAGGAACGCCCGCTGTCGGAAGCGATCTGGCGACGAACCTCAGATCATGTCGAACAGCCCGAATCGGCGCATGACGGGTACGACTTCTCGGACGTGCGCGGACAGGAGCATGTCAAACGTGCGTTGGAGGTCGCTGCGGCAGGCGGCCACAATCTCCTGATGTGCGGACCGCCGGGAGCGGGAAAGACGCTGCTCGCGTCGTGTTTGCCCGGAATTCTGCCGCCGCTGACGTTCTCGGAGGCGCTGGAGGTCACCAAGATTGCCTCGGTCTCGGGGATGACGGGCGAGAACAAGTTGATCCGCGAGCGACCATTCCGCTCCCCGCACCACACGATCTCCAACGCCGGGCTGGTTGGCGGTGGTCAACGTTTGCGTCCGGGGGAGGTGACGATGGCTCATCGCGGAGTGTTGTTCCTCGACGAGCTGCCTGAGTTCTCGGTCCGCGCGCTGGAAACGATGCGGCAGCCGTTGGAGGATCGGCATATCACAATCTCTCGGGCGAACGGCACGGTCACATATCCCGCGGACATCTGTCTGATCGGCGCGATGAACCCGTGTCCTTGCGGGAACTTCGGGACAGACCAGCACTGCACATGCACCGATGGCGCCGTCTACCGATACCAACATCGCATCTCGGGACCGGTGCTCGATCGGATTGATCTGTTTGTCGACGTGCCACGTGTCGAAGTGCGGAAGTTGGTGGAGTCTGATTCTTCTGCGCCTCCGCCGAGCACGGAGCCGTCGACTGCAGTACGCGCGCGAGTTGTACGGGCGCGAGAGGTGCAACGGGCTCGGTTCGGCGAGGGTGGTCCGAACTCCAATGCGTCACTGTCGGCACGAGAGGTGAATGAGCACTGCTACGCAGTGCTCGAAGATCGGGCGCGCACCTTGATTCACGAAGCGGTGGACCGACTCAATCTCTCCGCACGGGGCTTCCATCGGGTGTTGAAAGTGGCGCGCACAATCTCTGACCTCGCGGGCTCGGAGACGATCTCCGCTCAACACGTCGCGGAGGCGGTGCAGTATCGGCGGCGTTCCAACCTGGGTAGGGCATGAAAGGAGCCTGATTTGTCGACTCAACTGATCTCGCGAACTCGCGACGGTGATATCGTGACTGTCCTGCCCCCGTAGCTCAGGGGATAGAGCACCGGCCTCCGGAGCCGGGTGCGTAGGTTCGAATCCTACCGGGGGTACCAGGCAGCCGACCTCGTCAGGCGGTGCTCCAGGTGATCAGCATGGCGCGGGACGGTGGTCGCCAACTTGGCAGGTAGACGTCACCTCGACGCTCGAAGAGTTCATCGAGTCGCTCGCGAATGTTCGCCTCTGCTGCGGAATGTTCGACGATGCCGAGCTCTTCTAGCGCGAATCTGACGGCGCCATCGTCGTCCTTCGGCAATCGTTCGGGCCAACTGAACGTCTCGCCGATGAGTTGAACATCAGGGACGATTCCCAGTTCCCACACTGCGGGCAGTAGCTCACGGAATCCGGGCGAGGACACTTCGTCCTCGCCGAAGGCGGTTCGGAAGAGTGGCGCGTTGACATTCGGTGGCGGAATAGTCCAGGTGAGGATCATCGCACGACGTCGGGCGGCTTGGTCCATTGCCAGAATGAACGGAGCGATATCACTGATGAAGTATGTGACATCGACCGTGACCACGACATCAGCCTGCATCGCCAAATCGGTTGGCCATGCAAAGGGAATCGAGGTGGCATTCGTGATTTCGAAGTCGCTGGCGGCGAGATGGAATTGCTCGCGCATCGCCGACGATGGCTCGACGTTGGTGAGCGTCGCGGCCTTGCGGGCCATCGGAAGACCGATGCGACCGGCACCGCCGCCGATCTCGATGATTTCGTCGTCGGGCTCGATGTGTCTGAGCGCTGCAGCGAGCTGAGGCTCTGGTTCACGATGTGGATCGAAACGGTAGGTATGAGCGAAACGGTCCCAGTAGGACTCGTCGAATGCCGAGGTGAGGCGGCGCTGTTGGTCGTATCGAGCCATGACCATGGCGTTGTACCGCTCGATCGCACTCACAGGCGAGCTCCTTCGACTGGGGAACTGGGGACTGAATGTCGGCGGTTGTCTCTGCTGACATTGGCATAACGGTTAGCGGTGATAGCGTAGGTCTTTGAGCGCATCATCGCGCGAGTTTTCGGGGGAGATGCAGGTGTCGCAACGAGGTCGTAGCGCTCGGACACGTCCACAGCGCTTGGCGCGCAGACGCGCGGCGGCGCAGGGCGTCGACCGCGGCAGTAACCGGCGGTCGTGGTTGCGCTCTCGATGGGTGCTCGGGACCTTTGGAATCGTCGCGGCGACGGCACTGATCGTCGGGTTGGTCGCGACGGCGTTCGACAACTCTGGGCCGGCTCCGACCGCTGATCCGCCTCCAGTCAGGCGTACGGGTTCCGATGTCATCACGGGCAGCGTCCAGGGCAAGCCACTATGGGACGCGCCACCCGCGCTGAGCCTCGCTGCAGGGGTCGATTACGGCGCGGAAATCTTGCTTGACGATGGTGAAGTAGTCGTGATCGATCTGCTGGAAGACTCGGCTTCGACCCACGTCAACAACTTCGTGTTCCTGGCCCGACAGGGCTTCTACGATGAGCTGACCTTCCATGAGGTGCTGCCAGGCGTACGAGTGCGGGCTGGAGACCCCACCGCAGGCGATCCGAACGCTACGTGGTCGGCCGACGCGGGCTATGTGCTCGAAGATGAGAGCGGAGACGCGCTCGGTGTGATGTCGGACGGCATGGTCGCCATGTGGCGAGACGAGAGCGGCATCTCTTCGTCGCAGTTCTTGATTACGCTTTCTCCGCCCGAGCCGGGTGAGTCGGACGCACTTACAGCATTCGGACGCGTAATCTCGGGGATCGAGCCACTGTACGGGTTTGGTTCACGCGATCCGAGCGCGATTCCTCCGCCTCCTGCGGGTCCGAAGATTGTGACCATTCTGATCACCGAAGACGCGGTCGGCGCGACGACCGAGGTCCAAACCGAGGTCCAAGCAGACCAGCAAGTCCAGGCACAACCTGCAGAGGAAACTGCCGCTGAGCCGGAGACCGAGCCGCAGGCGGGCGACCAAGAACGACCGACCTCGTGGGACTCGCCGCCGGAGTTCGCGCTTGAGGATGACGTGGACTATCACGCCACGATCACAATGGCCGATGGCGGGGTGATCGAGATTGACCTGTTTGAGGAGCTCGCTCCGCAACATGTGAACAGCTTCGTGTTCCTCGCGCGGCAGGGCTTCTACGACACGCTCACCTTCCATCGGATCATTCACGGCTTCATGGCGCAGGGCGGCGACCCGACTGGTACGGGCGCCGGCGGGCCGGGATACACGGTTGACGCTGAGTTCAACGAGACGCCGCACGTCCGAGGCATCCTCTCGATGGCCCGCTCGGCAGACCCGAACTCGGGAGGAAGTCAGTTCTTCATCATGTATGACGATGCACCACATCTGGACGGTCAGTACACCGCGTTCGGTGAGGTCACGTCGGGCATGGAAGTGGTGGACGCGTTCCCAGCGCGCGATCCTTCGGATCCGAACGCACCACTGGGACCACAGATTGCGACGATTACGATTCGAGAAATCGCACGCGCGGAATAGCGCGAGCGTCAACATTGCCGCTCGGCGGCGGAGGAACACATGGCTAGCTACAGCGAGCGTCCGGATATGGCGCTGAAAGAGGGCGCTTCATACAGCGCCACTATCGAGATGGAAGACGGCGGAGAGATCGTCCTTGAGCTTTGGCCAGACAAAGCGCCCGAGCATGTGAACTCGTTCGTCTTCCTCGCTCGTGATGGCTTCTACGACGGCGTCACGTTCCACCGCATCATCGATGGATTCATGGCCCAGGGCGGCGACCCCGATGGGACGGGCACGGGCGGACCGGGTTACAACGTCCCGGCCGAGTTCAACGACACTGCCCATGTCGAGGGCGTGTTGTCGATGGCGCGGGCGCAGGATCCGAACTCTGCTGGTAGCCAGTTCTTTATCTGCAACGCCGACGCGACATTCCTCGACCGTCAGTACACCGCCTTCGGCAAGGTGACGTCTGGAATCGAAGTCGTGAAGGCGTTTCCCGAGCGCGACCCTCAGCGCGCCCGCCAGCCAGGACCGCGGATGAAGACGATCACGATCACTGAGTCCTAGCGAGCATCGCTCGTCAGCGAGGCGTCAACGGCATGTCAGCGCAGCCTCCTCAGATTCCACCGATTCCACCGCTCGCGGTGGTCTTGCGGGTGGTCTCGATTTTGGGAATGGGACTGACGTTCTCGGGCTGCGTGCTGGCGCTGGTCGCTGCGGAGTGGTGGTGGGCGATCGGTACCGGGGCCGCGTTTGTGCCATTCATGCTGATGATGGGCATCGTCGATCGGCTGATCCCGGACATGTCTGAGTGGGCGGCTGAGAACACGCCACCGAACGACGGAGACTAGGGCGCTGCTTCGGGGTCGGACCTGACAAAGCCCAGGGCTTCGTCTCGGCCTTGGAGTTGTCCGAGCTCGTAGCCTTCCTGGAATGCCGATTCACCCAGCTCTTCCAGTCGCTTGCGACCCGCTTGGATGCCGGCGAACCAGCCGTCGGGGTTTGGCAACCGATCGAGCGATAGCCACTCCGCGGCCTCGCGACCGCGCTTGTAGCCGGCTTCGCTGCGCTCCTCGATAGCGCCGTCCATCCTGGCATCGACCTCGGCGGTTGCCTCGTGGAATCCCCGCTGACGAGCGTCGCTGACGTCGAGGTCGGTGGGCCCGCGATCGAAGATTCCGGTCGCGCCACCGACACCGGCCATCAGCAGTATGCCCCCGGCGAACGACAGGACCAATGCGAGTGGGAACCTGCTCTTCAAGGTTCACCCTCCCCTTCAATTTCCGACGCTAGCTGGGCGAATCTGGACTCCGTTGCGGTCGGTGCGGCGCCGGTCACTTGAGTCCAGGCTTGTGAGTATCCCGACATCCAGCCTTCACGAAAACGTTGATCGATGTCGATATCGAGCGACTGCATCCCGGTTTCGAAGCCACTCTCCCAACTGAAACCGTCCTGGACCGCCCGAACGAGCGTCGGGGACAGCGAGGTTCCCTCGGACCTTCCGGTCTGGTAGTTGTCCCACCATGCCTGCTCGAGCGTTTCTTCCCATTCCAACTCCGCCTGCGCGATGCCGCGATCGAAGCCGCTGCGATAGGCGCTGCTGACGTCGAGGTCGGTGGGGCCGGTGTCGAACAGGTCTGTCGCGAACCCGAGGACGCAGACGAGCGCGATCCCAGCGAACACGGTTGCTGCGTACCAGGGCGCATGCGTTGCAGAGTTTGCGCCTGCGTCTCGCGGGAGCTCTTGCAGCTCGAGCTGATCAGTGGGATTCGACCATCCGGATCTGTCCGACATCGCGCATCACCCGCCTCCTGCGGCGGCGCCGGCAGCGAGTGGTTCGAGCGGCGCCGGAGCGGTGCGGGTCCAGCCCATGAATCGACCCAGGAACAGGGCGCCGAGGGCAACGAGCGCGCCGAGCGCCGCGAGCCAGAAGATCATCTCGACGCTGAAGAAGGCGCCCACGATACCGATCAGGAATGAGGCGAAGCCTCCGACGTCCCAGGCGAGCTGGAACGTGGCCGTTGCGCCGCCTCGCTGTGTCGATGAGACGCGGTCGACGGCCAACGCGAGCAAGCCTGTGTGTGCTCCGCCCATGCCGATTCCCGTGAGGAGGCCCGCCACCCAGAGCATGACTGCGGTCTCGGACTGCGCCACGAGGACCATGCCGGCACAGGTCGCGATCAGGCCGGGGATGATGATCGGCACCCGTCCGACTTTGTCCGAGACTCTGCCGGCGAGCGGTCGTGAGAGCATCGCGCCGACGCCACTGAACATAAAGAACAGCGGGACGAATCCGAGGTCACGATGCGGTTGGTCGGCGAGTGGTTCGAGGAATGCTGCCGCAACCGAGAATCCGAGCGTCACGCTGAGGAAGACGATCATGGGAAAGACAGCGCGCGCGGGGATGAGCGACTTGATCGATATCGGCGGCGGCGGTCCCGGGTGACCCGGAGGCTCGCGCTGGAAGGTCGTGACCATGAGTGAAACGGCAGCGGTCACGGCGCCGAGGATCAGGACTCCCTCGAATCCGCCGAGCACTGCGATTGCTCCTCCCGCGACCGGCGAGGCGGTCTGGGCAAAGCTGGTCGAGAGTCCGAAGAACCCGAGCCCTTCGCCGCGTCGCACCGGCGGGACGATCTCGGCGACGAGCGAACCGGCGGAGGTTGGGTAGGCAGCCATGCCCACGCCTTGGACGCAGCGCAGTGCGAACAGAGCCCACAGGTTCTCGGTGAAGATCATCAGCAGGAACGAGGCGATGAACGCCAAGAGGGCGATTCGCATTTGCAGAATGCGATGTCCGCCGTCGCTCCAGCGACCGACGAATGGGCGCAGCAGAATCGGGATCGCGGCGTAGCCACCGACGACCAGCCCGATCTCGAAGAGGCTGAATCCCAGGTCGGTCATTTCTCGGGGGAGCGTCGTCGTGAGATAGAAGAAGCAGGCGAAGAATGTCGCCGTGCCGAGCAGGCTGAAGAAGTATTGCAGCGTCCAGAGTTGTGGACGTCGCGGTGGCATCGACGATGCGACGCGCGCCACCGTTCGGAGAAATGCTCGGTGTTGCGGAGCGGGGCGCGCGGTCAGCCAATCTCCAGCCTGCGTTCGCGGGGCGCCGATGTGCGGCACTTGGGTCGTCACCGCTGGTCTCCGGACCTAGAGCTCGGGTGGCCCAATTTCCGCGAGTGCGTCCTTGGCGTGGCCGTTCGTTCGCGGGCAGAGGTGTTCCGACCCCTCGATCGGCTGTTTGCAGAGTGGGCAGTTCGGTCTACCACCCTCTACGGTCTCCTCGGCTTGGACCGTGAAGAGGCGAGCCACTTGTCGACTAATGTCAACGCGCAGTGTGGGCCTCGCCGTGGGGCTGTCCTGCTCGACGTTGGTCGCGTAGAGCGTGATTGTGTCGGCATCTTCGTCATAGCTCAGGGCGAGACGTCCGGCTAGGAAATCGTGCGTCGCGCGGTCGGGAAATGGCGCGAGCGGCGGTGAGGGCGGACGACGCCCTTCGCCCGATCGGCGGTGGCGTGCAAGGACCTGCTGAATCGCCTCGGAGAGGGCACTGACCTGTGTTTTCTCGCACCAGATCGAGGCGGTCTTGTCGCCCGCGGTCACGCGCAAGCGGAAGCGTCGCTGACCGGGAGGGCCGATCGCTTCCGCTTCCAGCACTTCCGCCGCACCCAAGTCGTTCTCGGCGCCGTTTGCCATGGTCGAAGTATACCCAGCCATTAGGATACGAGCAGGGAGACCGACTCTCGCCCACGAAATCACGAGTCAGGAGCGTTCGCATGGCAGTCGAGGTTGGACAGGTTGCACCTGACTTCACGTTGATGGACGGCGACCGCAAGGAACACACGCTGTCCGAGTATCGAGGCCAGACGGTCGTGGTTGCTTGGTATGTGTTGGCGTTCACCGGTGGTTGAACCAACGAACTGAGTCGCTTCCAGGAGCTCCACAGTGAGTTCCAGGAGGCGGGCGCCCAGGTGCTGGGCATCTCGGTCGACTCTCCGTTCGCGAACGGCGCCTACGCGCTGGAGCTGGGACTCGAGTTTCCGCTGCTGGGTGATTTCCCGTGGGGCAGAACGGGCAAGGCCTGGGGCATCCTCAACGAGGAGCGTGGGATCACGGCACGGATGACCTACGTGATCGACGGGGACGGTGTGGTGCGACACATCATCGACGCGCCGAGAGACTTCCTCGCGCATCCCGAGGGAGCGCTCGAGTTTATCAAGTCGATGGATGGTGAATGAGTCGGGGGTGCTCGTCTGTCTCGCTGTGGCGGGGACGTTGATCGTCGGACGCGCACTTTTCCGCGGGACCTGAGCAGACCCCCGCATCCGCGGGGAATTAAGAGTGAATCGGGAGCGCTTGAGACCCTCGCGCAGCGCGCAGGAATGACGGAGCTTGGCGCAATTTTGATTCACATACGCTCACGCACGAGCAGTCCTGAACGTATATTCGGTACGGTTGTGTCGCTTGGTGACATGCCGCCGACCAGATTTACCTTCCTTTGACAGCTTTGACGAATTGTGCGACGATAACCCGCGTCGCGCCGGTTTCGTCAAGTACAATCGGCGCACATCCGCTCGGCGGCGGACCCTCCCACGGAGTCACAAATGGTTACCGCAGTAGCGGGCGCCGCCGTCGCTGAGCATTGCGTCCACGATTGGGATATTGAATCCCCGAATGGTCCCCGAGCAAAGGCACACTGCAAACGGTGCCACGGGGAACGCGAGTTCGACAACTCATTGGTCGACGAGAAGCGCATCAACAACTCGGATGTCTTCGACAACAGACGACGCCGTCCGGCGCGACAGGCGTGGAGCGAAAACGACGTCGAAGAAGCCGTCGGACGCTTGACGCGACGGTAGTCTCGGTCGAGCCGTACACTGCTTGTATGAGCACCAGCCGAGGCGGTCGCAGTCCGGGACAGCCGCCCGAAGCGGGAATGTCTGCTGATCTCTCAGCGGATCTGGCAAGCTTCGCCGTGCGCGCCGTGCCGTTCGACGAGTGGGTGGACATCGACACGCTGATCCACCGGAGCTCCGTCACGTCGGGTGACTTCGACTACGTCCTGAGACCGCTCTGTCCTGATTGCGGGGCCGAGGCGGAGATCGAGTACGAGACGATCGAGCTGGAGCCGGACGGCGGTCGCGAGGTGATTTCCGCACTGGTGTGTGGTGTCTGTCGTGTGTTGTGGGAGCCGGAGCAGCCGGAGAAGTGAGGCCTTCCTGCAGGGGGGAGGGTTTGTTGTGTGGATGTTGGGAGGGGGGACCCTCACCCTAACCCTCTCCCAGAGGGAGGGGGGGGATCAGAGGGGGAGTAGGGGGTGGATCGGAGGGGAACGGTCTCTCGGAGGGAGGCAGCGGGACGGAGGGGATCAATTGCGTCGCGATTCGCAGACGTGGGGGCGGTGTCCCGTTAGTCTCTATCTATTGGGCAGGCCCTACTACGAATCGAGCTCCGTTGATGAGCGTTTCCGTGCGCATCCCTACTCCTCTGCGATCCCTGACATCCGATCGCGACGTCGTGGAAGCAACTGGTGAGACCCTCCAGCACCTGGTTCTTGACCTCGAACAGCAGTTTCCCGGCATCGGCGACCGCATCGTCGACGAAGACGGTGAGATCCGTCGCTTCGTCAATCTGTTCGTGAACGGTGAAGACGTGCGGTTCCTCGATGGACTGCATACCGCGCTGAATCAAGGCGATGAAGTCTCGATCGTCCCCGCGGTCGCGGGCGGATAACGACATATGTCAGTACGCATTGCTGTCGATGGCAAGATTGCCACGATCACGCTCGACCGACCGGAGCGGATGAACGCGATCAATCCCGAGATGTCGCGTGAACTTGACGAGTTCTGGTCGCGCTTCGACGCGGACGACGACCTGCACGTCGCGATCATCACCGGTGCGGGTCGCGCCTTCTGCGCTGGACGCGATCTGGTGCGGCCGGACGCTCACAGCGATGAGATCAATCGCGCGGCGAAGTCGGCCACGCAACGTGAGGCTGCGCCGTCGAACGCAGTGGGGTTGTCCTCTTGGGGTCCTGATCAGACCTGGAAGCCGGTGATTGCAGCGATTAACGGTTGGTGCTTGGCGGGTGGATTTGCTTTGGCGCTCTCCTGTGACCTTCGAATCATGAGCGACTCGGCGCGGATCGGCTCGATGGCGCCGAGGCGCGGGTTGCTGCCTGGCGGTGGTCAAGTACAACGACTCGCTCGATACGTCCCGTTTGGCAAAGCGCTGGAGCTGTTGCTGCGCGCCAATCATCTTGATGCGGCTGAAGCGCATCGGATCGGTCTGGCCAACGCGGTCACCACACCCGACGACCTCCTGCCGACGGCCCGCGAGTGGGCGGAAGAGATCGCCTCGAATGCGCCGCTCGCCGTGCGAGCGTCTAAACGTGCCGCGTATGAGGGTGTCCTGCTGCAATCGGGCTTCGCCGAGGGGATGACGTTGGAATCGCAGCTTTACTCTGAAATCATGGTCACCGAGGACGCACGTGAAGGCACGACCGCTTTCGCGGAGAAGCGTCCCGCCCAGTTCACCGGCCGCTGATTCGCCAGATGCGTCTCGCGGCGATCGCCGGGAGGCACCCGATGGTTGACACGTTCTCTTCCCTAACTGAGATCGCTCGCGCGATCCGTGAGCGGGAGGTCTCAGCCTCCGAGACGCTGGAAGCTCACCTCGCGCGAATCGATGAGGTCAATCCGACGCTCAACGCGGTGGTGCAGCTCTGCGCTGATCGGGCTCGTGAGGAGGCGGCTCAGGCAGATGCCGCGATTGAGCGCGGCGATGATCTCCCGCCCCTGCACGGCGTGCCGATCACACTGAAGGACTCGCACGACACCGAAGGCGTGGTGACGACCGGCGGGACGCTTGGTCGGAAGGATTACGTTCCCGACTCGGACTCGACTGTCGCTGCGCGTTTGCGAGCCGCTGGCGCCATCTTGATGGGCAAGACGAACACGCCTGAGCTCACGCTCTCGGGCGAGACGGACAACCTGGTCTACGGACAGACGAGAAATCCGTTCAATCCCGACCGCACGCCGGGCGGATCGAGCGGCGGCGCGGCAGCGATCGTCTGTGCCGGTGGCTCACCGCTCGACCTCGGCAGCGACACGGGCGGCAGCATTCGGCTACCGTCACACTTCAGCGGCATCTGCGGAATCAAACCGACGGCGGGACGCGTCCCGCGCACTGGACACATCGTGCCGTGGGGAATGGGCGCGCTCGACGCTTGGACGACGATCGGTCCGATGTGTCGCACCGTGGACGATCTCGCGCTGACGTTGCCGATCATATCCGGCCCAGACGGGATCGATCCGTTCATTCATCCCGTGCCACTGAGAGACCCATCGGATGTCGTGTTGAGCGACCTGCGGATCGCTTGGTACTCGGACGTGGCGGGCTATCTCGAGCCAGACGAAGACACTCGCAGCGTGCTCGATGCTGCGGTGACGGCGTTGTCCGAGCGCGTTAGGTCGGTCACGCATGACGTTCCGCCGGCCCTGGCCGAGTACGTCGACCTGTGGCCTCGCGTCGGAGGTGGTGACGGTCGCGCGTGGGTCACTCGGATGCTGGAGCGGTGGGGGACGACCGAGGAGTCGGAGTTCCTCAAGAAGGGATTCGACCGAACTGAGCCGACGGCGACCGATGTCTTCACGGAGTCGCTGGAGTACCAAGACCAATTCCGCAGCGAGATGCTGCAGTTCATCCAACCCTACGACGCGATTGTCGCGCCGGTTGCGGCTCGGCCGGCGCCAGAGCACGGCGCAACCTACAGCAAGGAACTGCGCACGATGTTCTACACCGGCCCGTACAACATCACGGGTTGGCCGGGGACAGCGCTGCGCTGTGGTGAGTCCGGCGACGGTCTGCCGATTGGCGTGCAGATTCTCGCTCACCCATGGCGTGAGGATGTCACGCTAGCGCTCGCGGCTGCATTGGAAGAGGATCTCGGCGGCTGGCAACGACCGCCGATCTGAGGTGGTCTGGGATGGTGGGCTGGTTGTCGCGGGCGCGTCGACCACGTCGCGGCTGGTTCTGGACGCGGCGAGATTCCCGCGGCGGAGCGCCGGTATGACGTGCTTTTCGGAGGTCTAGTTGGTTGCGCGACGCTGGCTAGCGGTGTGTTGGGAGGGCTTGGTTGATCCAGTCCAGGAGTAGGGTCTTGAGCTCTGCTCTTCGTTGTCGGAGGGAATGGGTTGCCCCCTCGAGGATGTGTAGCTTGCGGCCTTCGCCGGCGACTTCGTAGACCCATTGGGACAGTCTGGGTGGGAGCCGCCAGTCGGCGGCTCCGTGGACTAGTAGCAGTGGACGAGGCGCTAGTGCGCTCACTTCCTCGGGTTCGATGCCCATTGTCTGGGTTGAGAGGGCGCAGACGGCCTCGACGATGCCCGAGCGGTACGCAGCGCGAATGACGATGGCACCACCGTACGAGTGACCGATGAGCGCCACCCGTTCCATTCCTTGCTCCTCAAGCCAGTCGATGCCCGCGAGGACGTCCGCCGTTCCAACGTCGATCGGTCCGGGCGAGGTTTTGACGCGGAAATCGAGTCGCAAGACGCCGATGCCTTGGGGCGGCAGGATGTCGGCGAGTTCGACGTAGATGCCTTCGGCGGGGCCATCGTAGCCACCGTCGAATCCTCCGACGCAGAGGATCGCTCCACGTGCAGTGTCTCTAGCCGTGCTGAGGTGTGGTGCGTGCCATCGGGCCGCGATGGGTCCGAGCGCTGAAGGGATGTCGACTTCCACCATCGTGTCCTCGCTCAGATGTGGCAGTGAGCGTGTTGTTGGCATTGCTTGGTACGCTACCTGCGGGCTCTATGGGCCACTAGATTGCTATGGGCCAGTTTGCTAGGAGAAGGCGGATATGACCCTCATTGTTTCTGAATCCGAGCAGGACGCAAGCAGCCAGACGGCCGACGCTCAGGCGGCTCTGCAGACGGCGTTTGCACCACAGTCGGTTGCGATTGCCGGTGTCTCGCCGCGCACCACGGGCTGGGGCGGCGGACAGATGTTCCTGCGTGGGATTCGCAACCTCGATCGCGTGCCGAATGTGTACTGTCTCAATCCACGCGGCGGCAAGTTGTCGGATGGCACCCCTCTGTACCAATCGCTGAGCGACGTTCCAGGTCCTGTGGAGTCGTTGATCTCGGCAGTGCCCGCCTCAGCGATTCTTGAGTTGGTCGATGATGCGATCGCGAAGCAAGTCAAGGTGATTCATCTGTTCACCGCAGGCTTCGGCGAGACCGGCAGCTCGGACCGCGCTGACTTGGAGTCCGAGGTTCTACGCCGACTGCGCGAGGCGGGAATCCGCCTGATCGGCCCCAACTGTATGGGGATTCACTCGACTCGCGGCGGTGTGTCGTGGATGGAAGACGGTGCGACAGCGCCTGGTCATGTCGGGATGCTGTCCCAGTCGGGGATGAACGCCTCTGAGGTCGTCGGCGAGGGCGTGCGCCGCGACATCCGATTTTCCAATGTTGCGTCGTTTGGGAACGCGTCTGACCTGAATGAGGCAGACTTCCTCGAGTTTCTCGCTCACGATCCCGACACCAACGTGGTCCTCGCGTACTTGGAAGGGATTCGCAACGGTCGGCAGTTTCTGCGGGTCGCTCGTGAGATGTCGGACGCTCGAAAGCCCTTGGTCGTGCTCAAGGGCGGACTGACGGAGGCAGGGTCGAGAGCGGCGTCCTCGCACACGGGCTCGCTCGCTGGATCGGCACAGATCTGGAATGCGGTGCAGCGTCAGGCAGGGTTCATCCCTGCGAACAGCGTCGAGGAGTTGCTTGACCTCGCGGTCACGATCGAGCGACTGCCAAGTGTCAGCGGACCTCGCTGCGCGGTGCTCGGCGGTGGCGGCGGAGTCTCGGTCCTCGCGGCCGATATCTGTGACCGCAACGAGATTTCGGTTCCCTGGTTCGCCGAGGAGACGCAACGCGCCTTGCGCGAGTTCACGCCGGTCGCGGGCACTTCGATTCGAAATCCGCTCGATGCCGGCTTCATGTTCGAGGGCGAGCACATGAAGACGGCGCTGACCGCGGTCGCCGATGATCCTGGCATCGACTGGCTCATGTTCCACACTGGCGCCGATGGCGGTGGGTCGAGGGCCCGCGACGACGATTTCGCCGAGCGCATGGCGAACGAGCTGAGCGCGATCGTGCCGGGGCTGAGCAAGCCGCTCGCGGTCGTGATTCGACAGCCGCGCTCGAGCGAGGGCTTTACGCGAGGGCTGGAACTGCAGCATCGGCTGAATGAACGCGGGATCGCGTGCTATCACAGCATTGAGTCGTGTGCTCGAGCAGTTCGTCGATACCTCGACTGGCAGAATCGATAGGCTGATTGCATGGCATTGCTCAGCGGAATCGCTTCACAGGCATCGCTCGCGAGATTTCGACCTCGGAGTCTGCTGCGGGCGCCCGATGCTCGGGTGAGCTCGTCGGACGAGCGAGGCACGACGTTACAGGTGGATGGTCTGTTCTGCGGACTCTGCGCGCGACGGGTGAGTTCGTCGCTGAGCAAGCTCGATAGTGTTACATCAGCGACTTGCGACCTTGACACTGCAACCGCAACGGTTCAGCTCGGCGGTCGAGTGGATGAGGCAGAGCTGAAGCAGGCCGTGCTCGATGCGGCCATCGCCATGCCGTTGCGCCGTCTGGTCGAGCGTGTGGCGCGATCGGTCGGCCACTAGCAATGGCACGCACTCCGAGCGTTGGCGCTCATGTTTCCTCGGCCGGACGGATTGACAAGGCGATTGATCGCGCGATCGACGTGGGTGCGGAGTCGATTCAGATTTTCGGCGCCGCGCCGCAGATGTGGCGACGCAAGCACCATCCCGACGAGGACACCGAAGCATTCCGCGCGAAGATGCGCGAAGCGAAGCTGCAGGCGTCGTACATTCATGCGATCTATCTGATCAATCTCGCCTCGCCCGACGACGACTTGGTGGGCAAGTCGACAGACACGCTGACGCAAGAGCTCGACCTCGCATCGCGGATCGGCGCCGATGGCGTGATCTTCCATGTCGGCTCGCATATGGGGTCTGGCTTCGATTATGCGTTGCCGCGGATCGCGGCGGGAATGTCGGAGGCGCTCGATCGGACGCCCGATGACACGTTGCTCTTGCTCGAGAACAACGCAGGCTCAGGCCGCTCGGTCGGGTCGACGTTTGCCGAGCTCTCGGCGATCGTGAACGCCGTCAATCATGACCGCGTGCATATCTGCCTGGATACGTGTCACGCTCACGCGGCTGGATACAACGTTGCGACGATTGCTGGTCTCAAGGCGACGGTGGACGAGTTTCAACGAGAGATCGGCGCGGACAAGCTGTCGGCAATTCATGCGAATGATTCGAAGACGGCGCTCGGCTCGGGCAAGGACCGGCACGAGAACATCGGCCAGGGCACGATCGGGATGAAGGCGTTTCGACGCATGGTCCGCAATCGGGTCCTGCGCAAAGCGGCGTGGCTGCTAGAAGTGCCTGGCTATGAGGGCGGAGGTCCAGGCAAAGCTGATGTCGACATTCTTCGGGCGCTCCGAGACGAGTCCGAGCTACCGGAGACTCCAACCGTTTCCGACAGCTAAGGGGTGATGCTCAGTCGACGACTGAGCCCTCGACCGGATTGTCGGATTTCAGGAACCGCCTCGACTCCGAACACGTGACCGACGAGGCTGAGGAACGAGAGCGCCGCGTCGCTAACCGAGCGCTGGCGTCGGCGGATGACGGCGATGCTGCGTCGAATGGGCACTGCTGACTCAATCTCGATCGGCGCGAGCTCACCCCGACTGAGCTCTTCCTCCACCGCAACCTTGGGCAGGAAGGCGAGACCGAGGCCTCTCAGGACCAGTCGCTTGGCCATCTCCAAGCTGTCCACGTCGATGGTGTGTCTCGGTGAGACGCCTGAGTTGCGGAAGACCGCTTGGCTGATCGCGTGATAGCTGCTGCCGGTGTCGAAGAAGATCACCGCTTCATCGGCGACCTCCGCAGCGGTCGCGAGGCCGAGCGATGCGAGCGTGTGCGTACGGCTGGCGAGCAGGACGATGTCATCCTCGTACAGCGGCACGGACTCGATCTCGGCATGGCCGAGCTCGCGCTCGAAGCCGATTTGCACCTCATCGTCGAGCACCATCTGTGAGACTTCCTGGCTCCGACCGGTGCGAATGGAGATCTCGACGTTCGGCTGCGCCACAGCGTAGCGCTGGAGGAGTCCGGGAAGCACGTAGGTGCCGACGGTCGGCGCGGTGCCAATGACCAGGCTGCCGCCTCCGCCCGCGCGGAGGGCGTGAACCGCTTCGGCGGCGTCGCGCGCGGCCTGGAGCGTTCTCTGCGCGTGCGGGAGCAGGGTGCGACCGGCATCGGTGAGACGAACGCGACGTCCCAGTCTCTCGAACAGGGCCACGCCGAGCTGGGTCTCCATCTGGGCAATCCGAGCGGAGACCGTGGGTTGGGTCAGGTTGAGGTGCTGCGCCGCTCGCGAGAACGAACGGGCAGTAGCAACTTCGACAAACGCTTCAAGCCTCGCCAAATCTATCCCATGAATTCCCTGCATGGCGAGACCTCCCGCTCCGATTATCCCGAGCGGACTCCCGTTTTCCGCACGGTCAGATCGCCGTAGACACCCAACTGACAGGCGAGACGCACTGGATTTTCGAGTGCGCGTCGTCCGCGTTGATTGAGCAGCGCTGCCTCTTCGGCGCGCCCCATATCGGAGACGCAGTCGGTGCCGGAGACGATGGTGACGAAACACCCCGTGCAGCGACACTCCATGTTGCATTGGTTCGGCCACCAAAAGCCGGCGTCGTGGGCCGCCTGCATCAGTCGCTCGCCGTCAGGGACTTCCAGGGTGAGACCGGACGGCTCGATCGTGACGGTGTGGCGCCGCTGAAACATCGGCTCAACCTGCCAAGTCAGAGCGTCGGATGCCGGCGAACCCGAGGAAGTCGTCTTCCCAACTGAGCACCTGCGCGACGAACTGCTTTGGCACCGGGCGAATTTGGGAGGTGTCGATGCCGTCTGTGGAGAGCGTGTCGGGCGGCGGGCCGACGTGGACGTTCTCTTCCACCATCTTCTGCATCACGGCATCGAGCACGGCGGGGCGATCATCTGGGGTCACGCCTTCCTCGATCGCGGTCCACTCCATGTCCAGAACCAGATCGACGAAGCCACTGGTGACCATCAGGCCTTCTTCGGACAACTGCTCGGCGATCCATTCGCCTGCCTCGTTCATGAGCGCTTCACTCGGTCTCGGCATGATCGATGACGTTCCTCTCAGATTCCGAATCGATGGTCAGGTCTCATCTCAACTTGCTTGCGGCGGTTACTCGTCTCCGCCGACGATTTCCGGTCGATGGCTGTCCGTGATGGTGACGTCGTTGTCGACGCCGAGGCCCGATTGCAGAATGACGATCAGCAGCATGAGCAGGACGATCCCACTGACCACGATCACCAACGGTCGGCGCAGGCGTCTGCCGAGCCGTCCAAGCGTTTGGTTCAAGGCACCTCGCACCGTGCTTACCAAACCGGTCAGACCTCGGGTGCTCGGCATGCGCGACATAGTTCAATGGTACCCCTGCGAACAGCCGCGGCTAAATTTGACCGCGCGTATTCTCCCTAGAACAATGCATGAGATAACCATTTGTCAGTCGACACCGGGTGACGTTTCACCTGCGGAACACGGCTGCGGATCAGATTGAGGGCACCATGACACGACCAATCCTTCACACCGAGATGTGCGACCTGCTGGACATCGAATACCCAATCGCGCTGGCAGGCATGGGGCCGACCGTCGGCGGCGGACAGGGCGGCGTGGCCGGGCCAGAGCTGGTCGCGGCGATCTCCAACGCTGGAGGTCTCGGCGTGCTTGGCGCCGCGGGCTTCCCGCCGGACCGACTCGAGGCACAGATCCGGCGGATCCAGGACTTGACCGATCGGCCCTTTGGCGTGGACATTCTGGTGCCGTCCAACGTCGCGGCGCGACCCAGCGGTCGCGAGCGACCCAAGGATCCTCGCGACCTGCTGCCCGAGGAACAGAAGGAAGTGATTGGCGGGATTCGCGCCAATCTTGACTTGCCCGATGTCCAGGCGTCTCGCGCCGACGTGCGCACGCCTCGGTTTACTCCGCAGGATCAGGTCGACACGATCACCGGGATGCAGGTACCGGTTCTCGCGACCGGGCTAGGCAACCCGGCGCCATTCGTCGACCAGGTGCATGAGGCCAATGGCAAGGTGATCTCGCTGGTCGGCAACGTCAAGAACGCCCGCCGCGTTCACGACGGCAATGCCGACATCGTGGTCGCGCAGGGTCACGAGGCGGGCGGTCACACGGGCCGGATCGGGACGATGGCGCTGTTGCCGCAGGTACTCGACGCAGTCGCTCCGAAGCCGGTGATCGCCGCTGGCGGAATCGGTGACGGTCGCGGCCTGGCAGCGGCGCTGGCGATGGGATGCGCCGGCGTCTGGTGCGGGACGGTGTTCATTCCCACGCAGGAAGCAAACCTGGACGAATACCGCAAGCGCCGCATTCTCGCCGCCAACGACGAGGACACGCGAGTCACGCGCCTCTACTCAGGCAAGACGATGCGCAACGTGACCAACGAACTGATTGAGGCGTGGGAGGATTCGGGAACGCAAGCACTGCCGATGGGTCTGCAGGGTCTGCTGATCGCAGATATCGCCGAAGCGGCCAAGCAGGGAGATCGAGAAGACCTGCTGATGAACGCCGCCGGCCAAATCTCAGGTCTGCTCAACGAACTGAGGCCCGCAGCCGAGGTGCTCGAGGAGATGGTCCGAGAGGCCGTCGAAGTGTTCACATCGAGGCTGCCAGCGAACGTGAAGGTCGCGGTTGGGGCGTAACGAAAACCAATGGATCGGAGCGCTTCACTTGCTTCGCGAGTACCAGGATGCCTTGCAAGCAGCGATCGTAGCTGTCTCCGAGTCGCAGCTCCGGATTGCGGCTTCTTGGGATAAGGCGGCGCTCGCAAGAAGGATCGACACTGCGCTCACCGAACTCGACAAACTCAGTGCTGGGCAGATTCCAGACTACTCGCATCCGGATGTAGCACTCTTCTACTCCCAGTGGTATCTGCCTGAGCAGGTGAATCTCGCCTACAGCGAGAGCGTTCAGCTTTTGACGAATCGTGCTAAAGGTCTACACGGGCAAACACCACTGCAACTCGTGGACTTCGGAGCTGGTTCCGGTGCCATGATCCTTGGCTTGTCACTGGCCCTAGCGAATCACGTGCCAAGGGAACACTGGCCGGAATTCATCGGCGTCTTTCAGATTGATGTGCCCGCAATGCTCGATCTAGGCGACCGTATATGGCATGTACTTTCAACATATGCTGGTAGGCATGGAGCGCTTTCGGACGTCTCTGAACTGATGTCTCGCACGATGTTTGGGAGAATCAACGCAGGACCAACTAATGTCGTCGCATCGAAGTGGTCAACAGCCGAGAGATGGCTTGCTGCGCTTCATGTGATTTACGAAGAATCATTGAGGGACACAAAGGAAACCCATGAAACGCTAAAGAAAGCACTTGCGCCTCATGCGAGTCTTGTCACAGCTCCTCAACTCAAAGCCGAGCGGATCGAGAACTCGAGAGACGGCTACCTGTACCTTAGAGGCACAGCGGACAGAATAGGAACCTATCGTGAGCACTTGGTCACGCAACTTGAAGGCCACCTAAACGACAAAGCGACGAACTATCTTCGAGCTGAGGTGCGGTGGGCCTCGCGCTACGTCAACAAGCGCCCTGTTGCAAGCTCTGTGCTGCGCCAACCCACACAGGGGTGATCGCAGTGGATACAGCTGACCGGCCCGGCGAAGCGCAGACCGGCAACACATCCTCAATCGGTCCACGAGCTCACACTCCGCCGGATGTCACATACGCCGATGCATCACAGATTCTGACCAAAGCCACTGGATTTATGGGTGAGTATGACTTCACCCTTAATCCTTACTCGGGGTGTGGGTTTGGCTGCACTTACTGCTATGCCGCGTTCTTTGCTCGCGACCGGGCGCTTCGCGACGACTGGGGCAACTGGGTCAAGGTCAAGGAGAATGCGGTTGAGATCCTCAGCCGGCCTCGGCAGCAGGCCAAGCTTGATGGTGCTCTGATCTACATGTCCTCGGTCACTGATGCTTACCAGCCGATTGAACGCAAGCTTGGGCTGACCCGCCGACTGCTCGAGATTATGGCGTTTGGCGATTCTCAGGACTCCGCACCTGAGGGACAGGTCGATATGTTTGCCGAGCCGTCCCCCGCGCCAAACGGTGACAACGGTCACGCACCGAAACTCGTCGTCCAGACGCGTTCGCCCGATGTTACTCGCGACATTGACCTCTTCCAGCAAATCAATGCAAACGGTGGACAGGTTCAGGTCAACATGACCGTCACCACCGACAACGAGGATGTGCGCAAGCGGTTTGAGCCTTCTTGCCCGGCGAATCAGCGCCGCATTGAGGCCATTCAGCAAGTCCACGAGTCGGGCGTGCAATCCTGCGTCACGCTGACGCCGTTGATCTGGTCCGACGATCCAAACGCATTCGCCGAGCGTTTGCTCGACACGGGCATCGAGCGGTTCATCATCCAGCCCTTCAAATTCACAGGCGGCAAGTTCGTCGCGCAGACTCGCGACGGCGCATTGCAACTTATGGCTGAGTTGCTCGATTGCAAACCGCACCCAAAGATCATCGAGCGTGAGTACATGAAGCGCTATCGCGCGGCGCTCGCAGTCTTCCGAGAGACGCTTCCCCATCTCGGCGAAGAACGTGAAGGGTTTGCACCTCCGTTCTAACCCACAAGTGGAAATCAACCCTCAGAGGGTCGCTCCAGCCCTTCGTACACCGATTCACGGTGACCAATTCGCGTGACCGTGACTTCTCTTTCTCCAGGGCCGGGCCGATAGATAATCCGATAATCCCCCACGCGGACTCGGTAGAGAATCTCTGGACGGTCCAGCCGACGAAACCCGGACGGATAGGGATCATCCTGCATTTCGCGCATAGCCCTTCGCAGTTCGCGTTTCAGCGCCGGGGCGAGGTCACGCAGGTACGCGCTCGGCTCATCTTCCAGTCGGATGCGGTAGCGCACCGCTACTCGTCATTCCAGAAGGACTCGTCCTTGTCCAACTCATCGAAGTAGACGAAGTGGCCAGCCCTAACCCGCTCCATCGCTCTTCGCGAGTGTTCCACTAACGCCTCCTCTGCCTCGGGCGTGAAGCCGGGCTCGTCGTAGGCGTATGACGCGCCGTGGTCAGGGTCGAACATTGGAACCCAGGCGCGACCCTCCGCGTCCCACATCAGGCGATTTAGTCGCCGCCGCTCCGACCATTCCCAATCCGGATACTGCTGATCAAACTCTTCCAGCAACAGCGCCTTGTGGCGGCGAATCTCTGACATTGGCGTCACTTCATGCCCTGCGTCTGCGTTGCTGCCAATATCTTCCAAGACCATCGTTCGTCTCCTCAGATTCACGATAGCCTGTGTCGCATGACTCAGGCAGCGCTTGATGGTGTCCGCATTCTTGACTTGACCTCTGAGATGGGGTGGTACTGCGGGAAGCTGTTGGCTGATTTGTGCGCTGACGACGTCAATGGCGAGCGTCCGGCTCGAGATCGTCGTAGACCGAAGCTCGGTGGCCGATCTTTGTTACTGTCACTTCCTCGAATCCTGGGCCAGGACGGAAGATGATTCGGTAGTCGCCAGCCCGAACTCGGTAGAGTTCCGCTTCTGGTGGCTGCAGTGGCATCGTGTCGAGGGCGTACGGACCCCGTTCCATTTCGCGCAGGGTGTCTCGGATGAGTCGCTTAGGAACGGGAGCTAGTGCGGCTCGTTGCGTTCTTGCTTCGTCCGTCAGAACAACTCGAGTTCGCATTGCTGGTCGTCGTCCTCGTCGTCTAGCTCGTCCAATGTGTAGTAGCGACCAGCCTTGACCTCTTCCAGCGCTCGGCGCGAATGCTCGATGAGTGCATCCTCGGCTTCAGGGGTGTAGAGGGGGTCGTAGTCGAGGTACACCTCGTCTTGAGGGTCATACATCGGAACCCAGCTGCGACCTTGCTCGTCGTGCATCAGACGTTCACGCCGCTTATCCGACCAGATCCAGCCGGGATTGATGTGTGTGAACTGGTCGAAGAGGATCCCGCGGTGTCTGCGAATCTCTGACAGCGGCGTCACGGGTGGGGCGGGAAGAACGTCTCGATCGATATCTCTGGTGACCATCGTTCGTCTCCTGAGATTCACGATAGCCTGTGTCGCATGACTCAGGCAGCGCTTGATGGTGTCCGCATTCTTGATCTGACCTCCGAGATGGGGTGGTACGGCGGCAAGTTGCTCGCCGATTTGGGCGCCGACGTGATCAAGGTGGAGCCGGTTGGTGGCGATCCCGCTCGCGGTCGGGCGCCGTTCTGGAATGGGACCGCCGGACGCGAGACGTCGCTGCGATTCTGGTACTTCAATGCCAACAAGCGATCGGTGACGGTGGACCTTGGGCAGCATGATGGTCGCTGGCTGTTCGGTGAGCTGGTCAAGACGGCGGACATCGTGATTGAGTCGTGGACGTCTGCGGAGCGAAGCGACCTTGCAGGGCACGGGCTCCTGCCGCACGACTTCCTCGAGGATCAGCCTTCATTGGTTTGGGTGTCGGTCACGGGATTCGGGCTCGATGGACCGAAGTCGGGCTGGCACGTCACCGACATCGTCGCCCAGGCGGCGTCAGGGATTGCCACATTGGCTGGCTACCCCGACGGCTCGCCGATGCGGATTGCCGGCAATCAGGCCTACATTGTGGCGGGCATCTCGGCGGCGCAGGGCGCGCTGCTGGCGCTGCTCGAGGCCGAGGCGAGTGGGCGAGGTCAACTCGTCGAGACGTCGATGCAGGAAGCGCTCTCGATCTGCCAGGAGACCGCTCATCTGCAGTGGGACTTCCTCAATACATCGCGCGAGCGGGTCGGAGAGCGATATCGCTTGCCTGGCATCGGCACCTACGAGACCAGCGACGGATACATCTACTCAATGGTCGGGATTCCTGGATTCGGCGCTCCCTGGTCGGATGTGATCGGGTGGATGGACGAGTATGGCATGGCGGAGGACCTGACTGATCCCGAGCATTTGGAGACGTTTGCCAACTTCGACCTGCGAATCCTGCTCGAGCCTGCGGAACAGGCCAAACATGCCACGGTGCTTGATCGCGCGCAAGAGGTCTTGAGCGCGTTCTACAAGAGCAAGACATCGACTGAGCTGTATGAGGATGGTCAATCGCGTCGGTTGCTGATGGGTCAGGTGGCGACACCCGCCGACATCGGCGACAGCCCACATTTGGCGGCTCGCGAGTGGTGGTTGGAGCTGAACCAGCCAACGACGCTCGGGCAGCCTGACGCGTTGCTGCGATTCCCTGGTCCGCCGTATCGGTTGTCGGAAACGCCGACGAGTATTCGTCGGCCAGCGCCGCGGATTGGTGAACATAACCAGGATGTGTGGGTCGGCGAGGTTGGTATACCAGCCGAAGACCTGATTGCATTTGCCGGCGAGGGAGCGATATGACAGATTCAACGTCGTCGCGACGTCCGCTGGACGGCATTCGAGTCGCCGATTTCTCGTGGTTCGGGGTTGGGCCAATCACCGCGCGAACGCTCGCCGACTTCGGCGCCGATGTGATCCGCGTGGAGTCTGAGGCGCGGGTCGACGGCCTCCGGCACGGTGAACCGATTAAACCGGGCAAGACTGGTTACAACGTCTGCGCCTACTTCAACAATTTCAACGCTGATAAGCGATCGTTCTTGCTGAATATGTCGGTCGACGGCGCTCGAGAGGTGGCTCTGCGACTTGTCGAGCAGTCGGACATTTTCATCTCCAACCTGACTCCGCGAATGTTCGACCGCTGGGGCTTGACCTACGAGGACCTCTGCGTGGTGAAGCCGGACATCATTGCGGCGTACCAACCGATGCTCGGCCTGTGGGGTCCCTACCGGGATTTCGCGGGGTTTGGTGCGGTGTTGACGCCGATTACCGGTATCTCGCACCTTTCTGGTGATCCGGGGCGCAAGCCGGTCGGAGTTGGTACGAACTTTCCCGACTACGCGATCAATCCTGGCCACAGTGTGATCGCGATTCTGGCGGCATTGCGGCATCGACGTCGGACCGGGCAAGGTCAACGGATTGAGCTGGCGCAGATTGAATCAGTGTCGGCGACGATTGGCCCTGCGCTGCTGGACTACACCGCCAACGGCGTCGACGGCATGCGACAGGGCAATCGGTCGAGCTGGATGTGTCCGCATGGGATCTATCGGTGCGCGGACGATTCATCCGGGCGCGAGCGCTGGATCGCGATTGCCGTGGGTGCGGATGCTCAGTGGGAGTCGCTGTGTGGCATCGCGGCTGGGGCTGCGTTCGCTTCCGATGACCGCTTTGCGACGATGCTCGGTCGACGGCGCAACGAGGATGAGCTCAACTCGGCGATCTCCGACTGGACATCGGCGCAAGATGCGTCGGCATTAGCGAATCGGTTGCAGTCCGAGGGTGTCGCGGCATCTCTGGTCCACGATGGCCAGGATATGTGCGAGGGCGATGATCATCTGGCCGAGCGTGGCTACTACGCCTATCTCGACCATCCGGAGACTGACATCTCGCTGTATGACGGGCCGATTGTGAAGTTGCATGAAACGCCGGGATATCTCGCGTCTCCGGCGCCGCTCTTTGGGGAGCACACGTACGAAGTTGCGACCGAGGTGCTGGGGTACTCGCCGGACGAGGTCGCGGAGTTGACGGCGTCGGGCGTGCTGGCGTAGTCGGCGGGATGCTCTCGACGGAGCGCGGGATAGCGGAGTGATGACTGACGGTGGTTGTCCCGACGTTTGAATGGGGCGTCGGGCTGCTCAGTCGCCGAAGTTCAGGGTGCGCTCGAGGAATGGGCCGACGGGTTTGATTCCTTGGGGCATGAAGTCCCAGTGACCGCATGGTAGCCAGACGAGTTCTCGTGGCTCTGCGAGTTGGTCGTAGAAGCGTTGTGTGGCGTCAGGTGTGATCAGGTCGTCGTGCTCGCCCGCTACGACCTGGACTGCTCGGCCGGCCATCCTTGGCGCGTATTGGCCGGGATCGGTGAGTCGATTTGCCAGCTCGCCGGCGGTGCCGCCTCGTGCGCTGAGCGTGCTCGCCCCCGAGATGCAGAATGAGGCGGCCTTGACGCGCTCGTCGAGACCAACGAATGGCGCTCCGCGCATGCCGCCCATTGAGAATCCGACGAATCCCACACGCGTTTCGTCGACTTCCGGGCGCTCCGAGAGGTAGTCGAGTGTGCGCATCCAATCGACCACGGTTTGGAGCGTCTGATCGAGTCGGCGCATGGGCCAGCGCCGGAAGTCTTCCATCGACACGGGATGTCGGGCGCGCTCTCCGTGACCTGCTTGATCGATCGTTGCGCAGATCGCGCCTCGCGAGGCCCACTGTTCCGCCGGCCAGAGGACATAGTCGTTGGATTTGTCGAGCGTTCCCGGATGTCCGACAAGGATGAGCGGACGAGGGCCGTCCGTGTCCTTTGGCTGTAGGAGTAGGCCGGCGACGCGCTCTTCGTAACGAGATGTGATTTCGAACCGCTCGATCGTCAGTCCGCGACCCTCGCCGGCTGGTCTGGTTTTGGCGTTGAACGGCAGGTCGCGGTCGTACCCGAACGCGAGGTCCTCGAGCAGAGCATCGGCGTTGGCGGCGTTGACGGCGTGTTCCGGGTCGCTACTCATGTGGTTACTCGTATCTCAGGGCCTCGGCGATGGTGGTGCGGGCTGCTTGCCTTGCGGGGAAGTATGTCAGAACTAGCGAGGCGACAAACGCGCCGATCAGCATCGGCAAAATTGTGCCGAGTGGAATGTACATCGACACCTCTCCGAAGGTGCCCTCCGCGAAGAGTCTCCAGGCGAGACCGAGTGCGAGCGCGGTCCCGAGTCCCAGTCCTAGCAGGGCGATGAAACCCATTTCGAGTAACAGCTCGATGCCGACCAGTCGCGACTGGAAGCCGATTGCCCGGAGCACACCGATCTGTTGGCGACGCTCGACGACGGCTCGGAGGGCGATCACGCCGAGCGCGGCGAGACCCGCGACGAGACCGATCCCGATGAATCCTTGGAAGAGCGCCAAGATTGAGGACTGCGTGCTCTGCTGCCGCTCGAGTTCGCCTTTGATGTCGACGGCGTAGATGCGCAGTTCGCGTTCGATTCCCTGCGCCACGTCGAGCGAATCCGCGCCGTCCTGGACGCTGATGAAGTGTCGCGTGGACTCGGGCGCGCCGACCACGCTGGTGGCGACCGACATGGGGACCAGCATCGTTGGCAAGATACCGTTCTCGCCGTCAAGGTCGACGAAGGCGCCGGAGACTCGCTCGAGAACGGCGATGACTTCGACCTGGCGCGCGCGGTCACCAACGCCAATTTCAACGACGAGTCGCGGGAGGAGAGTGGAGTCATCGGTCACCGAGTCTGGAACTCTCCACGAGTCGAAGTCACTGTCGGCGCCGAAGCCGAAGGCGCCTTCAATCGCGTCGACCGTGACGACAGCGACCATCTCGTTGTTGCGCAGCGCTGACCAGACGTCCTGCTCGTTCTCGTAGCGATACGAGATGGCCTGGAGCTTGACTTCTTGGCCGTCGATGAATTCGTTATTGACACCACCGAGAACGAGCGCTGGGCGCTCGGCGATTGCCACGCCGTTGGGGTTAATCCGGACGACGTCGATTTCGCCGTCGCTGTCGAGAATGTGACGCTCCTCGACGGGATCCCAATCTTCGTACAGGACTGTTGTTACGCGGGTGCCGGCGACCGGACCGGTGTCGATCACCCCGGCGTTGTCGATCTCGTTGAGAACGTCCTCAGCGCCGGTGGCAGAGAGCGCGGCACGGATGTCGCTGACCTCGTTGACCTGGGTGTTGAAGGCGAGGACCTCGAATCCGCCTGCAGTGTCGCTGCCGGTGAAGGCTTGGCTGAACGAGGCGTTGATCGTGCTGAAGTTGACGAGCGCGAATGTGATTAGCGCGATCATCGCGATCGTCATCCCGGTCCGATATCGAGCGGCGGCAGGATATGCGGCCGCGGTGCGAATGACCGGTGCGAGCCGTCCAATGCCGCCGACCAGGTTGCGGATTGCTCCCACGATGAGGTCGAGATTGAAGACGAGGAGTAGGGTTCCGGCTGCCGTGAGCATGGTGCCGGCAAGGACGAAGAGCTCGGGCCCGCCCTCGAGATTGTTGTCGAAGAACTGCTCGTGCCAGTCGTTGGGGATGAACCAGAGGAACATCACGATGGCAGCGCCAGCGGTGTAGAGCAGTCGCTGAGGGATGCGTCGGCCGGAGAGTCGGAGCTTGTTCAAACCCATCACGATGCCGAGAGGAATCAACGAGACGCCCATCATGTACGAGAAGAAGAGTTCGCTCTGAAGGCCCATGTTGAGCAGTTGCCATCCGCCGATTACGAAGACAACCCACCATTGCGGATTCCAGCTCAGCACACGCCATCCGAACAGGAGGACCCATGGAATCAACCGTCGGGACCAACGATTCCCAATCATGTTGAGCACGAGTGCGACCGGTGCGCCGAGAATGAGCGTGATCGGTGTCGTGACCAACAGTGCGAGGCCGATTGCGGTTGTGAAGACGCCGGCGACATTTCTTAGTACGCGCCTTGGGGTCAACGGGTGGGATTCCTCGTACTGCGACTCGGGAATGTCCCGAATTGCGGCGACGATGTTGAGTCGGGCGGCGCGGAAGCTCGAGAAGAGGACGGTGATGAAGGTGATCACCACGCCGATACCGGCGGAGATGACCAGGCTCTTGATCGTGACCGACCAGGTGAACTGGAAGCCAAAGGACTCGAATCCTTGATTGAGCGCGGCGATCATACCGATCGCGAAGAGTAGTCCGAGGACAACGCCCATCACGGCTGCGCCGAGGTTGTAGATCATCCCTTCCGAGATGAACATCTGGATGAGGTCGTTGCGTTGCATCCCGACCGCTCGAGCGATGCCCATTTCTGGTTTCCGCTCTTCCGCCAGCATGGCGAAGATGAGGAAGATCAGGAGGATGCCCGCGGCGACGGAGAAGGACCCCATGAAGAGGAAGAGGGTCGTGAACACGCTGGCGATTAGCTCTGCGTCTTCGAGGAAGTCAGCCTTGATTGGCTCGGTACTGAACCGCGCGACGTTGTTCTGTAGGTACAGCGACGGGTTGGCAACTCCTAGGCGAAGGAGCTCGGCCGTGATGTCGTTGTCGAGGTCCTCGGAGGAGGTCAGCGCTACTTCGACGCCTCCTCGGGCGCTAATCGCGATCGTGGTCCACTGATCGGGCGGTGCGAGTTCCGGTCCGAGCAGGGTTTGGAAGACATCGTCGCTGACGACACCTCCGGCGCTATCGGCTTCGAGATTGCCGGTGAGTATGGCGTCACGTCCGATTGCGGCAACCGTAAACTGACGCTCGGCGCCGCGCACGTAGAGTTGGACGCTGTCGCCGGGTGCTGCATCGAGCTCGAGGGCTGCCCGTTCGTTGATAACAATTTCGCTGCTCGAGAGCGCGCCGAGCGAGATCGGATCGCCATCCTCGTCGACGATGGCTTCAATTCGATCGGCCACGTCTGCTTCAACGCCGACGAGATAGAATTGTGGCTCGACCTGACCTTTTGCGGCGTGCTCGATCGGTACGAGTTCGAAGCGGGTACCGAACACCGCGTCGACGCGGTCGTCTTCGGCGAAGAATCGGTTGAGGTCATCGAGAACTTGCTGCGGAACGTAGTCGTCGCCTTCGCCCTGCGTGTTCGCGGCTTGATCGGCGCTGACGGTGTGGTCGATGCGCTGAAGCGCGTCGAGGGCCAAGTTTCGGACGCTGACGGCGAGTGAGTCGCCGGTGGAGAATGCGATCGTGACAATGATTGTGGCGAGGGTGAGACCCATGGTGACGAGCACCGTTTGGGCGCGTCGCCGAGGGATGTTGCGCAGTCCCATTCGGACGAGAATGGGTCGCTTGAGGAAGATGAACGCGATCACAGCAGCGACAACGCCGACGATGGCGACGACGATCCACATCAGCTGAATCGTCGGCAGTCCGAACAGTTCCTCCATGACGACTCTCTCTCAGGACCGATTGATCAATGCTCGTGCGTGCTTGGGATGGTCTGTCGAGCTAGCGATGGATGGTTTCGCCCTCGATGATGCCGTCGCGCATGTGAATTGTGCGGTTGGCTCGACGTCCAATGCCTTCGTCGTGGGTGACGATGACGAAGGTCTGTTGGTTTCGCTGATTTAGGTCCTCGAGCAGGTCCATGATCTGATTCGCGTTGGTCGAGTCGAGGTCGCCGGTCGGTTCGTCGCCCCAGACGATTGCGGGAGCGTTCACGAGCGCTCGAGCGATGGTGACACGTTGGCGTTGTCCGCCGGAGAGTTGGGCTGGACGGTGGCCAGCCCAATCGGCGAGCCCCACATTCTCGAGGGCGTCCATGGACCGATCGCGCGACTCGCGCTGGCCCACGCCGGCGAGAAGCAGCGGCAGTTCGACGTTCTCAATCGCCGAGAGCACTGGCAGCAGGTTGTAGAACTGGAAGACGAACCCCATGCGTCGAGCGCGGTGGTCGGTGCGCTCGTTGTCTGGCATGTCGTGGATGCTGCGACTCTCGACGAAGATTTCGCCTTGCTCGATCGTTTCCAGTCCGGAGAGGCAGTTGAGGAGCGTCGTCTTGCCGCATCCTGACGGTCCCATGATCGTGACCATCTCGCCGCGGGCGACCGATAGCGAGACGCCACGCAAGGCGTGGACGGGTTCTCCGGCGCCGGCGTAGGTCTTGTGGACATCTCGGGCGACGATGATCGCCTCGTTGTCGGCGCTGGCGGACGCACCCTTTTGTGGCGCTGCTTCGATATCGATGTCGATCGGTCGACTGCTCATGCTCACCTCTTGCTCGTCAGCGACTTCCGTCGCCTTACGACTCCGATTCAGCCTATCCCGCTTCGAGGAATTTCGGGGTCGATCAGGCTGCAAACGAGAATGCACGGGCAACTCTGACCGAGCGCGTACGATCCTCTTACGAAAATCGTGGGTCATCGTGACTCACACGGAATGCTGGAGCTCACCGATGTCCGACCATGCCGATTTACTGCAGACCGCCGATCAGTTCGCGCGATATCTGATTGACGACAACATCGCTGGGCTGATGCCGATGTTCACGCCTGTGGGCATCGCGCAGGGGATGGCGCTGCAGGCGCAGCCTGATTCGGCTGAGGGCTCGGACGAGTACGAAATCGCCGATCAGGGAGACAACCTGCTACACATCACGTTCCGAGGCGACGACGGCGAAGGGACCGTCTACACCCAATGGGTGGAGGTCGACGGGGTATGGAAGATCGACGGGATCGGCCGGGTCGAGTCAAGCTGAGCGGCGCTCGCAACTATCCGGCATACCTGCGCTCCGACGGAGACCTTTGCATAATCTCTTTCCTCCCCCTGCAGGGGGAGGTACCGAAGGCGGAGGGGGTCCTGCGCCGCCAAGCCCTATCTGGTACCTGTGCCAGCAGGACCCCCTCAGTCGCTCCGCGACAGCTCCCCCATAGGGGGAGCTCTTCCCGATTGCGATCTTGGACTTCCTCAGGTGAGGCTCAGGTGGACGTCGCCGATGTCGGCGAATCGGATAGTGATTTCCTGTCCTGCGAGACCTGGCACGTGGAGTGCGGCTGCACCGGTGGTGACGACCTCGCCCTCTGAGACTGACATGCCTCGCGCGTTGATTTCGTTGATGGTCGCGACTAGGATCTCGGTCGGGTTTGGTCGGCCGTCCCGACCCTCGGCGACACTCTCGCCGTCGATGATGATCTCGCAATCGAGGCTGACGAGGTCTTTGGACTGCCAGTCGTCGATCTCTGGTCCGATGATCAGGGCCTCATTGCCGACGCCGTCGGCGGCCATGCTGGGCAAGCCGGCGCCACCGTCGAAACGGCTGTTGGGCGCCTCGATCACGATGTACGCGTTTGACACGCCGTCGAGGACGCTCTCGGCGCTGTGGCCACCGTCGACCGGCGCGAAGTCGCGACCGAGTCGGAATGCAACTTCTGCCTCGAGGATGCAAGTGACAAACGTGTCGCCAGGGATTGTGGCGGGCGAGTCCATGACCATGCCCTCGAAGAACGGGGCGAGGGCCATGTCAGCATCGATCACCGCTGCCTTCCAAGCGATCGCCGGTTGCGGATTTCGCGACCAGCGCTCCCAGTAGATGCGACCACCGTCGGCGGCGGTCTGCGGTTGACAGGAGTCGGGAATCTGCGGGAGTGGCAGTCCGTTGGCTGTGGCTTCGTCGAGAAAATCGGCAGCTTCTTGGACTTGGGCATCGGTCAGTGCAGCGGACATTGGTCGTTCCTCCACTCAAACTCTTCAAACTCTGGACTCGCAACGCAGGCTAGTGCTTCGCTCGTTAGGAGGGCAGTGGTCGCTTGGCGATCCGCTACGGATTCTATGGCTCTAGACTGCCTACGTTCTCAAGACGTTGACGGCGACGGTAAACGACGTCGCCATCCTAGAGAGGAGCAGGCAGTGACGGCCGACATTGACACGACGGCGGACAAGTATCTGCGCGACAAGTACGCGATCATTGGCGTCGGCGAGACGACCTATACGCGGGGCTCGGGGATGACCACTCGAGCGCTTGGCACGTGGGCAATCAAGAATGCGATGGACGATGCCGGGATTCCCGCGTCCGAGATCGACGGGATGATGTCGTACTCGGGCAACGACTCGACTGCCTCTCCGATGCTGGCAGGCGACTTGGGGATTCGGCTCAACTTCTACATGGACGTCCAAGGCGGCGGCTCGTCATCGGAGGCGCTGATCGGGCTTGCGATCGGCGCGATCGAGGCGGGGATGTGCGAGACGGTCGTGATCTTCCGCTCGATGAACGGCTTCTCGCAGGTGCGGATCGGCGGGACCGGCGCGCGAGCCTCGGTCCCGGTCGGCGGCGACGCGCTTCATTCGGCGGCGTACGGATGGTTCTCGGCCGGCCAGAACTTCTCGCCGACGTTCATGCGTCACATGTACGACTACGGGACCACGCCGGAGCAGGTGGCGATGGTCAAGGTGATTCACTCGGAGCACGCCTCGAACAATCCGAAGGCGTACTACAAGCAACGCGTGACCGTGGAGGACGTGGTCAACTCGCGGATGATCTGCAAGCCGCTGCATCTGCTCGACTGCTGTGTCGAGACGGACAATGCGACGGCGGTGATCGTGACCTCGGTCGACAAGGCGTACGACTACAAGAACACGCCGGCGCGCATTCTCGGCGTGGCTGGTCGGGTTTGCAAACCGCGGATCGACATGCACTTCCAGCATGGTCCGATCTCGACGGTGGCGGGCCATTACATCAAGGACATCATCTACCGGAATGCCGGCTTGGGTCCTGAGGACATTCAGTGCACTGGCGCCTATGACGCGTTCACATTCACCTCGATGTTGCAGCTCGAGGACTACGGGTTCTGTGAGAAGGGTGAGGGCGGCGACTACGTGTCGTCGGGCATCATGCGCTTGGGTGGCGAGCGGCCGAACAATACGTCTGGCGGGCACCTCTGCGAGGGCTACACGCATGGAATGAACATGATCATCGAGAACGTGCGTCAGTTGCGCGGTGAGGTCGACGACTACTGTCCGTCCGATGCAGACGGCAGCAAGCAGCACACGTTCAACTATGCAGAGCCTGCTCAAGGCGGCGGTTGTCGGCAGGTGCCCGATGTCACGATCACGCAGAATCTGGGCTGGGCGATGCCTGGCACTGGATCGTCGCTGATCATGCGTCAGGGCTAACTGATAACTTCAATCTTCCAATCTGACCAACTCCGAACCGGATACGAACGGGAGCTGACGATGCCGCAGGGCGAATACCTGGGAATGACGCTGACGGTCCTTGACCTGGACAACGAGAATCTCGCCTACTTCAAGCATTGCGCTGAGCACGACTACCATCTGCAGCAATGCGCCGACGAGGACTGCGGGCTAATCCGCTATCCGCCGGGAACGGCATGTCCGTGGTGCTCGAAGCGCGAGTTCAACTGGATTCCCGTGGATGCTCGGGGGACGGTGCATTCGTACGGCGAGGTGCATCACGCGATTCAGCCGGCGTTCCGCGAGCGTGCGCCGTACATGATCTTGCTGGTCGAGCTCGACACGCAGTCGGGCGAGCCGACGGAGCATGAGGCACTCCGCGTGGCTGGCAACCTCGTCGATGCCGATGGCAACTTCGCCAAGCCAGATCTGGTCAAGCAGGTGGGCATCGGTTCGCGGATGCGGATGGTCTTTGCCGACGTCGCTGAGGGATTGGCGATGCCGCACTGGACGCTTGATGAGGCCGCGGACCAGCCGGAGTCGCCGTGGCGATATCCGCAAGAGGTCAACGGCGTCTAGGTCGGATTCAGCAGAGGTTGGTAACGCAATGGCTGTCGACGGAGTGCGGCGATTTCAGGGCAAGGTGGCGTTGGTCACCGGTGGTGCTTCGGGCATGGGCGCCGAGGCATCACTTCGTCTCGCGCGAGAAGGCGCGGCGGTCGCGGTGGTTGGGCTTGCCGACGATCCTCGCGGGGCCGAGGTGGTCGCCGCAATCCAGGACGCTGGCGGGCAGGCGATCTATGTCGGCGCGGATGTCTCACGCGAGGCCGAGTGCGATGCGGCGGCGCAGGCCGCGGTCAATGCGTTTGGACGGATCGACCTCTGCCTGGCTGCCGCTGGGATTCTGCATGCGCAATATGTCTCTGGCGAAGTCTCCGATGACGATCCGTCGCCCCGCAATCGGGACGGACACATCATTAACAAACCGATCGAATTCTGGGAGAAAGTGCTCTCGGTCAATCTGACGGGCGTGATGCTGACCAACCGCGCCGTCGCGCGACGGATGATTGACCAGGGTGATGGAGGAGCGATCGTCAACATCTCCTCGGGCGCGGCGAAGATTCCGATGGTCGGAAGCGCTGACTACTCGGTGTCAAAGGCGGGCGTGTGGATGCTCACTCGCGTGCTGGCGCTCGAGTTGGCTCCGCACAGCATTCGCGTGAACACGGTCGCGCCAGGGGTGATCGACACGCCGATGGCACTGGGTCTCTCGCAGAATGAAGAACGCCGAGCCGCGTTCGAGAGATTCGTCCCGCTGGGGCGACTGGGCGAGGCAGAGGACATCGCAGAAGCGTCGCTGTTCCTGCTCAGCGACCACGCGAGCTACATCACCGGCCAGATTCTCCATCCTGATGGCGGGCTCTTCACTGGGTGAATGTCGGATGAGTGCCGACATGAGGGCTTTACATAACTCGCGGACTCGGTGCCCACCGGCTGTCTACCCACCGACTCCGTACACGCCGACTCCGTCATTCCTGCGCGGAACGCGGGAGTCTCGATCGGCCTTGCGATCGTCTGCTGACGGCGGGATACCCGCAGCAGGCGCGGGTATCTTTGGAGAGCGTTTTGCGTGTGGGTGTATGACAGACCCTTGGGCAGTGCACTTTTGGGTGATTCTGCGACATTTGAAGCGAGGAGGATGACATGACGGTACCCCCAGATGAGTCGATGAACCGCTTTCAGGGCAAGGTGGCAGTGGTCACCGGTGGTGCGAGCGGTATGGGTCGCGAGTCGTCTGTTCGGCTTGCGCGAGAAGGTGCGTCGGTGGTTGTTGCTGGGCTTCCCGACGATGAGCGCGGGGCGGAGACTGTTTCGCTCGTTGAGGCGGCTGGTGGGCAGGCGGTGTACGTCGGTGTCGACGTGACCAAGGAGGCCGATTGCGACGCGATGGCGCAGTCAGCGCTCGACCATTTCGGTCGACTCGATCTGTGCATCGCTGCAGCGGGAATCTCGCACGCGGGCTATGTCTCGGGCGAAGTGACCGAGGGCGAGCCGCTCCTCGGCGGGGCACAGCGCTATGTGATCCACAAGCCGGTCGAGTACTGGGAGAAGGTGCTGGCGGTCAATCTGACCGGCGTGATGCTGACCAATCGAGCGATCGCGCGGGTGATGTTGGATCAGGGCGAGGGTGGTTCGATTGTGAACATCTCCTCTGGTGCGGCGAAAGCGCCGATTCGTGGGATGGCGGACTATTGCGTGTCGAAGGCGGGCGTCTGGATGATGACGCGCTGTCTCGCGCTGGAGCTGGCGCCGTCGCGGATTCGCGTGAACACCGTCGCTCCGGGGCTGATCGACACGCCGATGACGCTCGCGGTAACGACCGATGAGGAACGTCGTCAGCGACGGATTGAGTCGATTCCGCTGAACCGACTGGGCGAGCCGGCCGATATCGCTGAGGCGGCGCTGTTCCTACTCAGCGATCAGTCCAGCTACATCACGGGGCAGATTCTCCATCCTGATGGTGGGGTGTTCGTCGGGAGTTGAGCTGGTCGGCTCGTTGATGCTTGCCCAGGCACGATGTGGTAACGAACACATCCAGCGCAGGTCGATTTTGCTCTAGACTTCGCGGAGCAAACGTGTGTCGCTGGCGGCGCAACAGAGAACAGGGGTGAACGAAGATGGCTAAATCAAGACTGTTAGGATTCGGCGGGCTACTTGCCGTGTTGGCGTTGGTTGGAGCCGCAGTGCTCGGAACAACCAAGACAACTGAGGCAATGCCACCCTCGGTGTTCCGAGTGACGATTGAGAACATGACCGATCCTCCGACGCCGATTTCGCCTGGTGCGTTGGTCGGGCATTGCGCGGATGACTCGTTCTGGGCAGTCGGCGGACACGCCAGCGGCGAGCTTGAGCTGATCGCTGAAGTTGGCGATCCCACAGCCGCAGTCGCGGTCAGCCAGGATGAGACCGCGATGGGCATGACCTTTAGCCAGGAGCGGTACCAGATCGGTGACGTGGGGCCTGGTGCATCGGTCTCGGTTGACGTGGTCTTTGAGCACGGCTGCAAACTGTCAAGCGCGCACATGCTGGTCCATTCCAACGACACGTTCGTTGGCGCTCTCAACATCGACATGTGGGATCCCGAAACGCATCTCCCGATCCCAATGGTCAGCGCAGCTCTGATGGCGTACGACGCCGGCACCGAGGAGAACAGTGAACCGGGCAGCGGGTTCGACGGTGGTCAGCCTGACCCGGCACGTGGGGCAGACAACCTCGACAACGGTGTCGCCACTGACGAGGCAATCTCCGCGAGCACTCAGTGGACGGGCGAGCAGGCTCGGATCACCATTGAGTACATCTCCGAGGACCCGGCTTCCATGAAGGAAGACGAAGACGGCGACACGCTTGAAGCAGAAGACCACGGTGACGACGAGGAAATGATGGACGATCATGATGACTCCATGTCGGACGACGACAGCATGATGGATGACCATGATGACTCCATGTCCGATGACGACAGCATGATGGACGACCATGATGACTCCATGTCCGACGACGACAGCATGATGGACGACCATGATGACTCCATGTCCGATGACGACAGCATGATGGACGACCATGATGACTCCATGTCCGATGACGACAGCATGATGGACGACCACGATGACTCCATGTCCGATGACAGTCTGCCGACCACTGGCAGCGGTGGCCTTGCTGACACCAGCTCTGGCCTCGGTGCTGCGCTGACAGCGCTGCTGGCAGTGTTGTCTGCTGTTGCACTCGGAGTTGGGGTGGTTGGCATTCGCCGGCGGTCGAGCCAGCGAAGCTAACCTCACGGCAAGCTACGCTTGTACCGAGCGAAGGCCTGCAGCGTTGACGCGCTGCAGGCCTCGTCGTTTGGCGGTTCGCCGATGATTGCGTGTCGAAGCGGTTCGTTGCCTGAATCGTCTCGACGCGATGGGAGCGGTCAGTGCTGACTCTGGCGATTCAACAGCTATTGACGAAGAAGCTGCGCAGCGTGCTCACGGTGCTGGGATTCGGCGTCTGCGTAAACCTCTACATCGTGGTCACGACGGTGATGCGTTTCATCACGGAGGACCTGGACCTGCAGGTCCAACGATTCACGGGGCTGCTGTTCGTTCAGTCGCGCGGTTTGACCGGGATGTCGGGCATTGAGTGGCCGCCGATTTCTTCGCGGATCGCCGTTTCTGAAGCGCGCGAGGTGCTTTCGCATCAGGCAGTCGATCCGTCGCGCTCGACGATGGTGTCGTTTGCGTCGCTGGCGCCTCCGCCATATCCGACGGCGCCTCCTGAGGCATTGTTGGTGGGAATCGAGGAAGGCAAGGAGAACGTGTTCCTCAGTGGCGCCACAGCGATTGTGGGACGGACGGAGTTTCCGCAGTCCAGCGTCGACGGTGCCTCGCCGCCGGCGATCTTGGGCGTGTTGGCCGCGCGACATTTCGCTCGCGCCGCCTCGGAGACGACGGAGATCTCAACCCCAGTGGGGCCGATCGCGCTCGCTGCCGTTGGCAGCCGAATTTCGGTTCGCGGAACCGAGTTCGAGGTGCAGGGGATCATCGAGCCTGAGACCAATCAGCTGCTCCGCTCGGCGGTGATGGTGCCGTTGGAGCATGCCCAGTGCGTGCTGCAAACGCCCGACTCGGTGACTGCGCTGCTGGTCTCGCCGAGACGGGCGTCCGACATCGACCCGTTACAGCAGTCGATTGAGTCAAACCACGACGAGCTGATGGTGATCTCCGACCGTCAACTCGCGGAGAACGCGCGCAAGCTGCTCGATCGGGTGAATCAGCTCTTCGATGTCGTGCGCTGGACATCGGTCTCGGTTGCAGCGCTGCTGATCGCGATCGTCATGTTCGTCTCGGTGCTTGAGCGCACTCGAGAGCTGGGAACGCTACGGGCGATTGGGGCGCCACGACGGTCGCTCCTGTCCTTGATTCTGTCGGAGTCGGCAGGATTCGCGCTCGCGGGATCGTTTGTGGGGGTGCCGTTGTCCCGACTCGTTATTCGCGAGGCGCTCGGTCCGGATGCGGTTGGTTTGCGATCGTCGGAGATTGAGGTGCGAGCGGCGGGAATCCTCAGTATGTGCTCGATGCTCGCCGCGCTAATGCCAGCTTGGCGCGCGGTGCAGGTCGATCCGATCATCGCCCTGAGATACGAGTAAGGATCTGTCGTGAGCGACGACGGCGTGCACGAGCGAGCGAGCCGAAACGACGATCGGGTGCCGCTGCTTTCCGTTCGTAATCTGGAGCGGATCTATCGACTTGGTGGACAGACGATCCACGCGCTGCAACCGCTCAACCTGGACATTCACAAGGGTGACTTCATCGCGATTGCTGGTCCGTCGGGGTCGGGGAAGTCGACGCTGCTGCAGCTCCTGGGACTGGTTGACTCTCCGACGCGAGGCGAAGTGCGCGTGAACGGCAACGTGGCGCAGGATCTCGGCGGTGAGGCACGTGCCTCGCTCCGACTGGGAACACTGGGGTTTGTCTTTCAGGCGTTCAACTTGTTGCAAATGCTGACCGCTCGGCAGAATGTCGAGATTGCGCTCACGCTTGCCGGGTTTCCTCGACGCAAGCGTCGGAAGCGGGCGGAGGAGCTGTTGTCGGCCGTGGGATTGTCGGAGCGATTTGAGCATCGTCCGATGCAACTGTCGGGGGGTGAGCGGCAGCGAGTCGCGATCGCGCGTGCGCTGGCGAATGAGCCGGATGTGATTCTTGCCGATGAACCGACGGGCAATCTCGACTCGCAGACAGGGCGCGAGATCGTGAGTCTGCTGGAGGAACTGAATCGGGCAGGTCAGACGATCGTGATGGTGACGCACAATCTGGAGATCGCGCGTAGGGCGGGTCGATTGTTCCTGATGCGGGATGGGGAGATCGAGGAAACGAACCCTAGCGATTCGCAGGAGTTCGATTAGCCATTACCCTGCGAAGAGGCGCTGTAACAGCGATCGTGTCGGTGTTTGAGGTTCGGAGTAATGGTGACCGACGAGCAAGTGCTGTCAAGTGAAGAGGATGTGTCGGGCACGGACCTGCCCGACTTTTGGCCCGAGGCGCTTGAGGTGATCAAGAGCGCTCCGATTGGCCAACTCGCTACCGTGCAAGGTCGTCAGCCGCGGGTGCGTCCGGTCGCTCCGGCCTATGTTGGTATGCGTGCGTACGTGCTGACAACGATTGGGGCTCCGAAGCTCCGACAGATTCGCATCAATGAGCTCATCGAGATCGTGCATTGGACCCTGGATTTCCGACATCTCAACTTGGCTGGGGTCGCGGAAGTGACGGAGGACGAGTCGGCGATCGCTGATGTGGCACCGCACTTCCCGTACGAGGTCGACGACTACTTTGGCGCCGACATTCGCCCTCCTGCGCTGATCACGATCGCGCTGAAGCAGATTTCGCTGACAACGTTCGAGGACATCATTGCAAGTAAGAAGCCACGAGTTTGGCGTGCTAGCAAGTGACTCCGGCCTGACGGTGTGAGTCGTGCGTGGGACGCTCGTGGAACCGAGCAGATGAGAGGAATGGATCATGCGTATCGCCCTGATTGGCCAGGCGCCGTTCGGCGCAGCGGTGTTCGAGCGATTGGTTGAGGACGGTCACGAAATCGTCGGCGTGTTCACGCCACCCGAGCGCGAGGGCGGTCGGCCTGATCCGCTGGCTCAGGCGGCGCGCGATGCTGACATCACCTTGGTGCAGCCTCGCCGCTGGCAACGTCGAGGCGTTGTCGATGAAGAGGTGATCGCGCAGTACGAAGCGACACAACCGGACCTGAACGTGATGGCGTTCGTGACTCAGATCATTCCTAGTCGTGTTCTGGAGTTTCCTCCGCTGAAGACGATTCAGTATCACCCGTCGATTCTGCCGAAACATCGCGGTCGATCGGCGATCAATCACGCCATCGTGCAGGGCGACACGCGAACTGGGGTAACGATCTTCTGGGTCGATGAGGGTCTCGATACTGGGCCGATTCTGCTGCAGCGATCTTGTCCGATCGGTCCTGATGCGACGATCAATGAGGTGTATCGCGAGCACCTGTTCCCGCTGGGGATTGAGACGATGTCGGAGGCGGTGAAGCTGGTTGAAGCCGGTCAGGCTCCGCGGCACGTCCAGAACGAGGACGACATGACCTACGAAGGTCCGTGGGAGGGCGATATTGCACGGATTGACTGGTCGCAGGATGCGCAGTCCGTTCACAACTTCATTCGCGGCTCCGATCGTGCGCCCGGCGCGTGGAGTGAGGTCGGCGGACAGCGTGTGACACTCTTAGGGTCGACGCGTGATGCGCACTCAGGTGGCAGCGCTGGAGAAGTGGCGTCGATTGATGAGAGCGGGATGACGATCACATGCGGCGACGGTGAATCGATCCGGGTGAGCACGCTCGCCGTCGGACGGGACCGACAACCGGCGCATGAGTGGGCCTCGGCCAACGGGGTCGAGGTTGGGGCTATATTCTCACCGGCTCCAGCGGAGTAGCTGGGGCCAGGGTTGTCTCAGGCAAGTTGCGGTTAGGACATGTCCTGAACGCGCTTGCCGGAGTCGACGAGTGGTGCGAAGCGGGTTTTGCTCAGCGGATCGTTTCGCGAGGCTTTGTCCCAGGCGGCATCGACCATTTTCGCGTACTTGGGATGCATCTCCCGCATTTTCGTGTTCTCGTCCTTGATGAACGCTGATCGGGCGATGAGACGCTCGACATCGGCGTCCGAGTCGCACTCCTCGCAGGGTGGGGCGGGAGCGTCCATCTTGCGGGTGAAGTGTTCCCACTCGTGGCCACAGGTTCGGCAGGCGTACTCGTAGATTGGCATGTTTGGCTCCTGCCATGACGGCTTTGGGGAGGATTGGATCCAAGCGTCTCTCACGATGGTACGATCTCGACGTAACTGCTGCACCTGATCGGCTTGAACGCGGTCAGCAATAGGGGGATGTGTCTCGTGTACGGATTGCGGACGATGTTCCTTGTGGTCCTCATGGCCGGGCTGATGATGGTCGCTGGACTCGCAATTGCGGGCGAGATCGGGCTGATCCTCATGGCGGTCATCGCGCTGGGGATCAACGTGTACAGCTACTACAACTCGCACTCGATGGTGCCGAAGCTCATGGGCGGTCAGCTGGTCACGGCGAAGGAAGCACCAGAGCTGTATCGGATCGTCGAGCGGGCGGCCTGTCAGGCGAAGATGCCGTTCCGCAAGGACCAGGTGTCACAGTTCACGCTGGAACATCTCGAGGCTCGTTGTAACGGGCACTGTCGGCCGGGAGATTGTCCTCGGCACATGCCGTCTGTGTATGTGGTCGACACGCCGATTCCGAATGCGTTCGCGACGGGTCGACATCCAAATCACTCGGCCGTGGCGGCGACGACTGGGATTATGGGACTGCTGACTCAGCGGGAGCTCGCCGGGGTGATGGCGCATGAGCTGGCTCATGTGACGAATCGGGACACGTTGTGGTCGACGATTGTGGCGTCGATGGCGATGGTGATTTCGTTCATTGCCATGATCGCTCAGTTTGCGCTGTTCATGGGCTTCATGTTCGGCGGCATGGGCGGATCAAACGACGATGAAGGTGGTGGTGGTGCGGGTCACTTGGCGGGTGCATTGATTGTGGCGATCATCGCGCCAATCATCGCCGGGATGATCCAGATGGCCGTCAGCCGGCAGCGCGAACTCAAGGCGGACGACACTGGTGCGCGTCGCTGCGGCGATCCCCAGGCGCTGGCCTACGGACTGATGAAGCTGGAAGCCGGGGTCAAGACACCGGAGTCGCGCTACGCGGCCGAGGAGATGAAGACAGCAGAGGCGGCGAACCACATGTTCATCGTCAATCCGCTCGCGGGCGGGACGGGTCGATTCTTCTCGACGCATCCGCCAACTGAGCAACGTGTGGAGCGGCTGCGGAAAATCGGTGAGGAAATCGGCCGCCCCTTCTAATGGCTGAGGTGACGAGCCAAGATCTTGAGGCCAACGCTCGACTGCTACTGGAGGAGTCACGATGGCGTCGGGATAGTCAGCAGCAGCGACGGTCGGCACTGAATCAGCGATTAGGCACGCTGTTCGCGCTAAACTTTGCCGTTCTTGCCATCCTTGGGGCATCTATTCGGTTTGGGATCGGCGAGACACCTGGCTACGTCGAGTACTTCTCGTTCGCGACACTGTTCATGTTGGTCTTGAACCTGTGCCTGCTGCTATGGGCTGTTCGGAAGGAACGGGTCAGCAACCGTCCGCGACTGGGCGAACTGAGGGACCTGGTCGACCGCAGGTCGAATGCAACGCTGTCGATGTGGGTCTCCGAGGAAATTGCGGAAGCGTTGGATGTCAATGAGCAGCGATTGTCAAATCTGGCAGCGTGGGTGAGCGCCGCCATCGTGTCATCCGTGCTGACGCTACTGATGGTTGCGACTCTGTCAGCCTTGATTATCTGGCTCGCGTAGAGCGAATCGCGGACTCGTTGTTCGAAGCATTGCCAGTGAGTCGGAACACGATCCGCCAAAACAGCGAGCGCCTCCACGCACTAGGATCATCTGGCTCTTCGTCGAATGATCCATGAATGCCAAAACCGGTGCCGGAGATGATGTCGACGCCCCCGGGCGGTGGGAGCTCCGACAGAGTGCTGTGGTTTTCGTCTTGCGGGGCTGGAGAATCTATCACTGGAGCACCTCGATAACCATGGTATCAATCCTCGCGGGAGGGTTGGGTTTCGAGTGCTTCGCGCAGCGCTCTGACTTCTTGTCGGAGCAAGGCGAGCTCTTGTAGGGTTTCCCGCTGGTCTTCGTCTTGCTCTTGCTCGACGAACCAGGCGGCGATCGTGGCGGTCACCATCCCCAGGAGCGCGAACCCGAGCAGTGTCACGATCGCGCCGACGATGCGGCCGAGGACTGAACTAGCCGTGTTGACACCGTCGCCGGTGGCCATGGTGTGCAGGGTCCACCAGAGCGCGGTGTCCCAGCTGTGGACATCGCCGCCGGCTCCCTCCTCGACGCCCCAGATTGCGACCGTTGCCCCGACGATCATGATTAGGGCGAGGACGAGCGTCGCATGTACGCCTCGTCGGTCGAGCAGATCCCAAAGTTTGGCGAGCACGGGCACGACTCGCAGAAGGCGCAGCGGACGAATGTAGGGAACGATGACGATGAGGACATCGATCCAGTTGTGTCTGAGGAATGAGAGTCGATTCTCGGCGAGCCAGAGTCGGCCGAAGAGGTCGATGGCGAACACCGCCCAGATCGCCCACTCTCCGTAGACGAATAGGGACTCAATGCTGGCTTCGAGTGGTGTGACCAGCGGCACCACGAGCAACGGCAGCATCGCCGCGGCCAAGATCAGCATCGGCAGGTTGGTGCGTTGCTCCCAGCGGTCGAGCAAGACGTCGTTGCGGCCAGCTCGGAACTGGCTGAACACGGTTGCGGGTGCCGCTGATGGGGCAGTCAGTTGTTTCGCCATTGTGTCGGAGCGTTAGCGAATGCTGGCTTTCATGTCTTCCCAAGCAGAGCGGGCATCTTCGACGGAGCCTTCGTCTTCGATTGTGGAGATGTCTCCAGGATCCGTGTCGAGCGTGACGGCTTTGAGGACTCGCCGCATGATTTTGCCTGAGCGAGTCTTGGGCAGGGCGTCGACGAAGTTGAGCTCGCCGATGACGGCCACCGGGCCGAGTTCCCCACGGATGGTCTGGAGAATCTCGGTCTTGAGATTGTCGCCAGCCTCGTAGCCGGCTTTGAGCACGACGAAGGCGGAGATGACTTCGCCTCGCAGTTCGTCCGGACGTCCGGTGACGCCAGCTTCTGCTGCACCGGGATGCCTGAGAATTGCTGACTCGACCTCGATGGTGCCGATTCGGTGCGCGGCGATTTTGATAATCTCGTCGGCTCGTCCCGAGAACCAGACGTAGCCGTCTTCGTCTACTGCGGTGGCGTCACCGGTGAAGTAGACCTGGCGACCGGGAACCTTTCCCCAGTAGTCGGTCTGATAGCGCTCGGGCTCGCCCCAGAGACGAGCAGTCAGGCCCGGGAAGGGTCTGGTGATGGCGAAGATGCCTTTCTCGTCTGCGGGGAGTTCTTCGCCGTCGGTATCGAGGACGGCGCCCTCGATGCCTGGCAACTGAATTCCGGCTGAGCCTGGCTTGATTGGCAGCATCTGGATGCCGTAGGGGTTGCCGATGATCGGGCCACCCGTCTCGGTCTGCCACATGTGGTCGAGGACGGGAATCTCGTCGCCGAAGATTTCCTGCTGGAACCATTCCCAGGCGGGCGGATTGAGTACTTCGCCAGCGGAGAAGACGCGGGTCAGTGATGACATATCGACAGCTTCGGCCGGCTCAGTCCCCGAGCGCATCAGCAGACGGATTGCCGTTGGTGAAGTGAACATGCCGGTGACGCCGTGGTCCTCGATGATCTTGTAGAAGGTGCCGACATCGGGGTGGTCGAGCGCGCCTTCGAATGCGATCGTGGTTGCTCCGGCGAGCAGTGGTCCGTAGACGATGTAGGAGTGTCCCACGACCCAACCGATGTCGGAGGTAGCCCACCAGACATCCTCGGGCTGGAGGTCGAAGACCCAGTCGGCCATGCTGGCGATCCAGACCGGGTAGCCGCCGTGGGTGTGGACACAAAGCTTGGGCCGCGCAGTCGTTCCTGATGTGGCGAGGATGTATGCCGGTTCGTTGGCTTCCATCGCGACCCACGAGCCGTCGCCTCCACGGCCAGCTTCGAGGAAGTCCTCCCAGCTCATCTCCTTGTCGCCACCGATGTTGGGGCTGTCGGCCAGTCGGCGCTCGACGACGACCGTCTCGATGATCTCGCCTGCGCCTTCGTTCTCGAGCGCGCCTCTGACGAAGTGGTCGAGCGGGACGTTGCGGCCGCGCCGGTATGTGGAGTCGGTGGCGAAAATGGCTTTGGCCTCGGCCAGCTTGATCCGCTCGGCGATGGCGCCTGCCCCGAAACCGGCGAAGATGACCAGGTGGACTGCGCCGATGCGGGCGCAGGCGAGCATCAGCGCGATCGCTTCGTAGTTGGTTGGCATGTAGATGGCGACGCGGTCGCCGCGCTGGATTCCGATAGCGCGGAGTGAAGCGGCCATTCGCTCGACCTGCTTGAGGAGCTGCGCATATGTGAACACACGTTGTTCGCCGTTTTCGTCGAGCGCTATCAGTGCGGCGCGACCACTATTTCCATTTGCGACCTGGGCGTCGAGGCAGGCGTAGGCCAGGTTGGTCTCCCCGCCGATGAACCAGCGGAAGGCGGGGATGTCTTCCGGGGTCCACTCGAAGACTTCATCCCACTCTCGGAACCAGGGCAACCGAGCGGCTGCTTCCGACCAGAACGCATCGGGCTCGTCGAGCGCTCGACGTTGGATTTCGCGGACAATCGGGCCGACCAGATCGATCTCGGAAGGCATGAAGAGACTCCAACTCAGGGTTGCGGTCTTGCTGGCGGAATGAGCGGGTACCGTATGCGGAGGGTATCAGCGGAGGGGTCAGAACCAATGGACGAAGCGATTATCGACGAGGTCATCCAGGCTCGCGCTCAGGCGATGGATGACGCCAGGCCTGAGGCTGTGGCGAAGGTCCACGCGAAGGGTAAGTACACGGCCCGAGAGCGGATTGACAGGGTGCTCGATAAGGGCAGCTTTGTCGAGTATGGCGTACTGGCGATTCCGGCGAACAAGTCGATGACTGGTCCGGCGGATGGGCTGGTGCAGGGCTTTGGCACGGTCGAAGGGCATCCGGTAGGCATCGCGTCCTACGACTACACGGTGCAAGGCGGTACTCAGACTGCACTGAACCACGGCAAGTTCGACCGACTGCTTGACCTGGTCCACGACCGCCGTTGGCCGCTGATCACGTTCGCCGACGGCGGCGGCGCCAGGGCGCATGACCTGGCTGGATCGCAACGGGGCCTGACGGGTCGCTGGGGCACATTCGACGGAATGGCGCAACTGTCCGGCTGGGTGCCCACGGTCTCGGTAGTGTCGGGCAGGTCGTTCGCCGGCAATGCATCGATTGCCGGGCTGTCCGACTTCATCGTGGCCACGCGGGACTCGGCGATTGGCATGGGAGGACCACCGTTGGTCGAGGGCGCGATGGGTCTGAAGCTGACACCCGATGACATCGGTCCGGCGGAGATGCACGACCGGGTCGGTGGGATTGATCTGATGGTCGATACTGAAGCCGAGGCGATTGATGCCGCAAATCGCTATCTGCGTTACTTCCTCTACGACCTGCCAGACGGAGAGGCCGATCCGTGGGCCGAGCGGATTCGGGGGATTGTGCCGTCGAATCGACGGCGTGCTTACGACATGCGACGGGTGATTCGCGCGATCATGGATCGCGACACCATCTTCGAATTGCGGCCGACGTGGGCGCCACAGCTGATTACTGCGCTCGCACGACTTGGTGGCCGATCAGTGGGGATCATCGCCAACCAGCCACTCTCGGTGATTGCCGGTGCGATTGACTCGGATGCGTCGGATAAGATTGCCCGCTTTATTCAGCTCTGTGATGCGCACGAGATCGCGATGGTGTCGCTGGTCGACAATCCCGGCTACATGGTCGGGAGACCGGCCGAGGAGCAAGGGATCGCGCGACATCATGCGCGACCGATCATTGCGCATCAGAATCGGACGGTGCCGTTGTACACGATTCAGCTTCGCAAGGCCTACGGTCTCGGTCCGGCGGCGATGGGCAATTCGTTTGCGCCTCGCGACGTGCGCCTGGCCTGGCCGACAGCGGAATCAGGAGGTATGGGGCTTGAGGGCGCTTCGCTCCTGGTTAATCGCGACGAGATCCGTGAGGTTGAGGAACGTGATCCCGCGGAAGCGAAGCGTATCCGCGACGAGTGGGCCAACGATATGCGGGAACACAACTCGGCGATCAACGCCGGTCGTCGGTATGAGTTTGACGACGTGATTCCACCCGAGGAAACGCGGGATCGGCTGATTGCCATGCTGCGGATGACGCCGAGAGCGCCGCTGTCGCCTGTGAAGAAGCATGCGGTGGATGCCTGGTAGGGGCTGCGCGGCCCCTCCGCTCTTCGGGGCCTTCGGGGCACCTCCCCCAACGGGGGAGGTCTTAGTCGCTATCGATTGCGGTCGCAGGGATTGAGATGCCGGCGGCGGACTCGAGGACCAGTTGGGCTGAGAAGTGGTGTAGATCGTCGAGTCCTGCGGCGAGTGATGCGAGGTACGTCTGATGGGTGGCATTGGCGACCGGCATCGGGACTTTCTGGTCGCGTGCCAGCTCCAGGGCGAGCCCGACGTCCTTCTCCGCGATGACCATCGTGGTCGTGGGGTTCTCCCATTGTTTGTCGAGGAACTGTTCGGCTAATCGCATGTACGGTCGGGCTGTGCCTTGCCTGAGTTTGTCGACCAAGTCGAGCGGGTCGAGTCCGGCTTTGGCTCCGAGCACCAACGCCTCTTGGACAATCATGTGGCCGCAGAGGACGATGGTGTTGTTGATCAGCTTGTAGAGGCAACCCATGCCGGCTTCGCCGAGATGGAACACGTGATCGCCGATGTGGTCGAGGAGCGGGCGGATGCGTTCGAAGGTCTCAGCGTCTCCGCTGCCGAGGATGGTCAGCGTGCCCTGTCCGGCGCGGACGACTCCGCCGGTGACTGGGGCGTCGATGTGAATTACTCCGGCGTTGGTCTCAAGTTGAAGGATCCGTTCGACGCCCTTGACCGAGTTGGTGCTGAGGTCGATGTGGATGTCCCCCGGCGATGCTCCGGCCAGGATGCCGTCGGGACCGACGGTCGCAGCCTCAATCTGAGTTGGTCCAGGCAGCGAGGTGAAGACGATGGAACAGCGCGATGCGACCTCGTCGGCGCTGCTGGCGGATTCTGCGCCGAGCTCGAGTAGGTTCTCCATGACCTCGGGTCGCAGGTCGTAGACGACGAGCTGATGTCCGCCTCTGATCAGTTGCCGGGCCATCGGGTTGCCGATGTTTCCGGTGCCGATGAAGCCGATTTGCTGGTCGCGTGTGGAGTCTGGCATGGAGTTAAGCGATCTCTTAGAGGGAAGCGCCGCCGCCTTCAATCTGGATGGTGGGGATCTCGAAGCCGGCGGCGGTCTCGATGGCCTGGAGGGTTGCGAGGAATGACTGTTCGCCGAGTCCGGCACTGAGGGCTCGGAGGTACGTCTGGTGGGCCGCGTTGGCGACTGGCATCGGGACCTGGTTGACGCGTGCCGCTTCCATGGCGAGCGACACGTCCTTCTCAGCGAGGCGCAGGGTGAACGAGGGGTTGTCAAAGCGCTTGCCGAGCAGGTATGGCGCGAGTCCCATGTATGGACGCGCCGTGCCGAGTCGCAGCTTCTCGACGAGGTCTTCGGGGTCGAGACCGGCCTTGGTTCCGAGGACGAGCGCCTCCTGCACGATCTGGTTGCCGCAGAGGATGATGACGTTGTTGAGCAGCTTGAAGAGGCAGCCACTGCCTGCCTCGCCGAGGTGGAAGATGTTTGCGCCGATGGGTTCGAGGAGCGGACGGACGCGCTCGAAGGCTTCGGCCTCGCCGCTGCCCAACACCGTGAGGGTGCCGGCTACAGCGCCAGGAACACCGCCGGTGACCGGGGCGTCGATGTAGCTGACGCCGGCGTCCGCTTCGATTTGGGCGAGTCGCCGCACGGTTGTGATCGAGTTGCTGCTGAGATCGATGTGAATGTCACCTGCGGCCGCGCCAGCAAGAATGCCATCTGCGCCGGTGATCGCGGCCTCGACCTCGGGTGGACCAGGGAGCGACGTGAAGACGACGGAGCATCGTGACGCGACCTCGGCGCAGCTTTCGGCAGGCTCCGCTCCGAGCTCGAGGAGGTTCTCCATGACTTCCGGTCGGAGATCGTAGATCACGAGTTGATGTCCAGCGGCGATCAGGTTCTTGGCCATCGGGTTGCCGATGTTTCCGGTGCCGATGAAGCCGATTTGCTGGTCGCGGGATGAATCGGACATGGATGGACTCCTTAGAGGGATTGGTCGGGAGTGAATGTGTCGGCGGCGCGCCACATATACCAACTGGCGACTGAACGATACGGGGCCCATTTCGCGCCGAGCTCGGCGGCCTCTTTCGGCTTGGGCATTTCGGCGAGGTTGTAGGCGACCTGCATGCCTTTGCGCACCCCGAGGTCGCCGACGGGCAGGATGTCGGGGCGGCCGAGATGGAACATGAGGTGCATGTGAGCGGTCCACTCGCCAATGCCTTTGACTTCGGTGAGCGCTTTGATCACATGGTCGTCGGACAGCCGATTGAGTCGTGTGAGCTTGAGCCGTCCGTCGGCAGTGTGGACGGCGAGGTCGCGGAAGTAGGACATCTTTTGCCGTGAGATGCCGCAGGCGCGAAAGTCTTCGTCGGGGGTCGCGAGAATCTGTTCAGGTGTTGGTGTCGTCTGCTCGTCGCCGTAGTAGGCGAACCACTTGCGTTGAATTGCCGAGGCTGCTGCTCCAGCTAGCTGCTGGAAGAGGATGGAGCGGACGAGCGCCGACCATGGGTCGCCTGAAGGTCGTGGTTCAAATGGTCCGTGCTGATCAATGAGTTGTCCGATGACAGGATCGGCTTCTCGCAGGTGTGCGTTGGCTTTGCGAATGGAGAACTTTCGACGGACAGGGGGCATGAGCGGCTAGTCGTTCCAGCCGTTCCAGTGGAGGAACGTGTCGAGCGGCCTTCTGGTCACCGGACCGAAGTTGGCGTTGGGGTGTCCCATGGGGATGATCGCGACTGGCAAGGCGTCCTCGGGAATGTTGAGTTCACCTCGCAGTTCGTCCATGATGCCGTCTTGGGGCGTCGTGAGGACGGTGCCCAGACCCTCGGCGCGGGCGGCGAGCATGATGTTCTGGATGCTGGGATAGATGCTGCTGCCAGCGAGCAGGCTGTCGGCCGCGCGGGCCAGATACAGATTGGAGAGTATGCAAGGGATGATCCAGACCGGCGCGGCCGCGAAGTTATCGAAGAGGTTCTTCGCGCCTCGGTACATACGACGCTGAGTAGGATCTTCGACCTCATCAGGATTGGGGAAGCTGCGACCGACGCGGCTCTCGAAACTTGAACGGATGGCTTGGGCGAGGCGTTGGCGTTTGTCGTCGTCGGTGACGACGAGGAAGCCCCAGGGTTGCGAGTTACTGCCGCTAGGCGCCCAGCATCCTGCTTGGATGATCCGCTCGATCACGTCACGATCGACTGGTTCGTCGGTCCAGCGGCGGATGGCGCGCTGGGTCTGCATGACTTCGTAGATATCGGTGGTTTGGCTGGTCATGATGCTGACCTTTCGGCTCGGCGGGTGTTCCAGTTGTAAAGGCGGTTCATGGCGCGGGCGGCGTCGCGGATGTTGTAGTAGAGCGGGAGTCCGGCGTCGGAGATCATTCGCGCGAGGTCGGCATTGGATTGTCCGTGGCGATGATCGAAGTTGATCGGCACGACGATCGCGATTGCGAGACCGTGTCGATCGCGAGCTTCGGCGACTGCTGCAATCATCTTGCGGCGGGCGTCGATCTGCTCGTCGCCGAAGAATCCGAGTCCCCAGTTCATCCCGACCTGGACGATGATGGCATCGATCTGTGGGTCTTCGGCCACGGCGTCAAGTGTGGGTCGGATCTTTTTTCCGTCCCAGAGCGACATCGTGTCGACGGGATTGCGGATGCCCGTGCCGGCGACTGGGGTGACGTCGGCAAGGCGGCTGAGCGTTTCGTCGCTGAGGGGCGGCAGTTGGAGCCCTTCGCGCTCGACGTCGTCGGCGCCTTGGACGGAGATTCCGCCTCCGCCGACGATCAGTCCGATGCGTGGTCCCGACGGTACGGCGTTGAATCGCCAGCCGACGAGGAGGTCGACCATCTCTTGCATGTTGTGGGCCAAGATGGCGTTGGCTTGTCGTGCCGCGGCAGCCCAGAGTTGTCCCGAGCCTGCCAGCGACGCGGTGTGCGACTGGGTTGCCCGTCCGCCTGAGGGCAGCAGTCCTCCCTTGAGAATCGCCACCGGCTTGCTGAGCGCGGCGCGTCGGAGCGAGCGGAAGAAATCGCGAGCGTCCTGCATACCCTCGATGTATGCGCCGATGATCTCGGTGTTGGGGTCCTGCTCGGCGTAGTCAAGCAGTTCGGCGGCGGAGACGTCGATGGCGTTGCCAAATGAGACGACTTTGGAGAATCGCAAACCGCGCAGGGCGCCGTTGTATGCGGCGTCGCTGGCGTTGGTGCCTGACTGAGAAAAGAACGCGACGGGTCCCGAGTCGGTCGGAAGCTGTGCGGTGAAGGCGATCTTGCCGTCGGGGACGTACAGACCCATGCAGTTGGGTCCGATGAGGCGGATGTTGAGCTCGGCAGCGCGTTGCTTGAGTTGTGTTTGGAGATCGAGTCGGTCGGCGATGCCGGTCTCGGCGAAGCCGGCGGTGAAGAGATGGACGGAGCGCACACCTTTCGCGGCCGCGTCCTCGAGCATGTCGAGCACGTAGGCCGCGGGAATGGCGCTGATGACGTGGTCAACGGGACCTGGGATGTCGGTCAGGCGCGCGTAGGCTGGGAGGTCATCGATTTCGTCGGCCTTGGGATTGACGGGGTAGATGTTTGGCTGTCCAGCGTCTTTGAGTGCCTGGAGCCAGCCTCCCGGTCCGCGAGCGCCGCGGCTACCGCGTGACGCTCCGACGACGGCGACGCCGCGAGGGAAGAAGATGGGGTCGAGTGGGTGTGTGTTGGTCACGATTGCAAGTCTAGGCGGTGATTAGGGAATGATCGCTTCCGACGATGGTGCTTGGGCGAGGAGAGGGCAGTTCGTCGTTTGCTCCCTTTCTGCAGAATCTGCAGACTCCTTCATTCCTGTGCGCAGCGCGGGAATCTCGATCCGCTCGTCAGAGCCGATGGGTTGCGACCGATCCTCGTGACGGCGAGATACCCGCGGCGGAGCGCGGGTATGACGGAAAATTGGGGCGCGGGTATGACGGAAACCAGCAGCGGGAGGTCTAGCCGGCGGTGGCGCATCCTCCGGCTCCGAGGGGCTCGGGGGCGTCGTCGTGGAACTCGTCGAAGAACTGGTCGATGGCCCTCTCTTCGACGCTGTCGAGCGGCAGTCGCACTCCCCAAGCGACGAGCATGAGTGGTGTATCGAGTCCGCCGTAGGGTGCTTGGATGACGTAGTCGCCGTCGTTGAGGTGTTTGCTGGAGATTTCTGTCAGTGTTGTGATCTCTTCGGTGGTGAGATCGGCTGGGGAGTACCACAATGCAACGGCACCGTGTTCCAGCCCGTGGACGACCATCTCGAACAGCGGTGTCGAGCTGTAGATGCCACAAGTGAGCGCGATTGGGGAGTGCTCTTCACCGTAGGGAGGGATCACGGTGTAGTCGGCGGGTTGATTGCCGGGTAGGTGAATCTGCGTAGGGGTGGTGTGTTCGTTGTCGTAGATCTCGAGCTCTGGGCGGTCTCGGATGTCGAGGGATACGGAGCCGTCGCTGGAATCTCCACCGCCACAAGCCGCGAGGGCCATCGCGGCTAGCAGGATCGCGGCCAACGCTTTGTGTGGCGTCAGGAGTCTGCGTACGTATTCATTCATTCCGATGAGGTCCCCGCCGAGACGATTGGGTCGCCTCGTTCGAGCCGATAACGATCGTAGTAGCCGTCGGGCGAATTTTGCAGGAATGCGGTGAGCTGATCGTTGCCGTCTGCGTCCCATTGAGCGACTGGTAAGAGGGTTCGCCAGGCGGCCGCGACGATGGTTGCACCATTGAAGCGGTCAGCGAGTCCGTCGAATGGGATCACGGCGAGCCGCTCGCGGAACTGTCGCAGGCTTTGCATGGCTCCGAGGAGATCGCTGGGATTGTCGGCATCGGTGTAGGAATCGGGATCGTAGTAGATCACCACGCCGCCACGCTCGAGGAGGGGCAGCAGCTCAGCAGGTTGGGGGATGTTTTCGTCATCGGGCAGGTAGACATCGGCTGGCGGCGACTCGGCTGGTTGTGGGCCGGACGTCGGCGGCGACGAGTTGTAGGCGTCAAAGGTCTCGCCATCCTGGAGGTGTCTACGACCTTGATCGGGATACGTTTGCACGCCCTCGACTTCGAGGACTTCGTCGGGCGGGAAGATGAGCTGCATTGCGAAGACGGCGATCATGGCGACGAGGAGTCCGCCCAAGAGGGCAACGGACATGCGCGGCATTCCGAAGATGGTGCCTCGGCGCTGGGTCGGTTCGGCACTGCTCGCGGAACGCTTGCCGCCTCCACGACCGCGCTCGTTCGATTCCTGTGGAGCATCGTCCGTTGCTCGTCGGCCGACTTCTGACTCTCCAGATTGGCCGGTCGGACGGGCGGGACGGCGACGTCTCCGGCGTCGGGCGGGTTGGTTGCTCATCGCGCGACTCCAGCGGCAACGAGCATGCCGAGCTCTTGCTGGTCGAGACCGAGTCGGCCGCAGAGAATTTCGGCCGTGTGTTCACCGAGCAGCGGTGCTCTCCGGCCGTGAGTCCACGGGGTTTCGCTGAGGATGTAGGGAGCGCCGGGGAATGTCACGGTGCGCTCGCGTTCGTCGTGTTCGATGTCAACGAAGAATCCTCTCGCGTGCCAGTGTTCGTCGTGCAGACACTCGTCGGGCGTGCGGATGATGCTCCAGGCAGCTCCGGCCGCTTGAGCTCCAGCGTATATCTCTTCGGCGTCATGGGCGGCGATGAATTCTGCAATATCGGCGAGCATCATCGCGACGGTCGGCTGCTGGAGGCCGAGCTGCCGCTTGCGACCGTCGAGGAGTTCGAAATCGGAGAGGTTCTCGCCCATGCCGTGTTCCTGGATGAACGCGACCAGGGCGAGCCAACTGGCTTCGGAACGTGGCATGCCGAAGATGTTGATCAGGCGTCCGTCGGCGGTGGGATATTGCCAGGGTTCGGTTGGCTGTGGTCCAGCGTGTCGGCCGGCCTGACGGATCAATGGATGCTGCTCGTATAGAGCCCAGGGCGCGGATGACTCGATCGTGAAGCCCAGGCACTCGTGCATGGCGATATCGAGGTGCTGGCCGAGACCGCTCTGTTGTCGTTCGTAGAGCGCTGCACATGCGCCGGTCGCAGCGAAGTATCCGGCGATGTGACCGGCGTGATGTTCGGTAGGCCTGATCGGAGGGGTCCCAGGAATGTTGTCATAACCGCAACTACCCATCGGTCCGCCCAGGGCAATACCGACACCGTCAGACCATGCGTAGTCGCGCCAGGGGCCAGTCTGTCCGAAGGGCGTGAGGCTAAGCACGACGAGTTCGGGATAGTACTCAGAGAGAGCAGCAGGGTCGAACGGTCGTTCTCGTCCCGGCTGCCATGTCTCGAGCACGATGTCTGCCTGCTCGGCGAGTTGGAGGAAGAGCTCCAGGCCGTCAGAACTGTGGAGGTCGAGTGCGACGGATTGCGTTCCGCCGGCGTAGTGCCACCAGTACAGACTCCGTTCGGGGCCGGGTTGATCTTCAAGGAACGGTCCGTAGGTTCGTCCGATATCACCATCCGGCGATTCGATCTTGATGACGTCGGCACCCAGACCTGCGAGCAGTTTGGCGGCGAAGTGCCCCTTTGGGTCGGAGAGGTCGAGGACGTTGATGCCGTCGAGCGGTCCCATAGCTAGCCCATCGCACCGTTCACTTGGAGTTCGGCGATGCGATCGTCGCTGAGACCGAGGAGGTCGCTGAAGACGTACTGGTTGGCCTCGCCGAGCGGTGGACCAGGTAGGTTTCGATGCGCAGGAGTTCGAGAGAAGCGGATCTGTAGACCATCGGTTAGATGCTCGCCAATGACCGGGTGGTCTCGTGTGACGGTCCAGTCGCGAGACTTCATCTGCGGGTCACGGAGGACCAGGTCGACGCCGTTCTGGACGACTCCGGCTGGGACATCGGCGCTCTGAAGACGTTGCATCAGCGCCCGGCCGTCCTGGCCGGCCGTCCAGGAACCGATCTGTTCGTCCAGTTCATCCTGGTGTCGCAATCGAGCGGGAAGCGTGGCGAAGCGGTGATCTGTCCGCCAGTGCGGATGATCGCTGGCGTTGCAGAACGCTTCCCATTCGGCGTCGGAGGTACAGGTGATCATGATCCAGTTGTCGTCGCCGGCGGTCGGGTAGGTGTTGTGCGGCGCGGCTTGTGGCCATACGGATCGGTTGCCAGGTGGATTGCCGGTATCGCGATAGCGTCGGCCGTTGACGGTGTAATCGAGCGTTGCCGGACCGGTGAGGGCCATGCCGGTTTCGACCTGCGAGAGGTCGATCCACTGGCCTTGGCCGGTTTGGCGCCGATGTCGCAGCGCGGCGGTGATTGCCGCGGCGGCGGTGAATCCGGCCATGTGATCGAGGTAGGAGAAGCCCCAGCCAGCCGGCTCGGGCGCCTCGGGCAGTCCCGACATGGCAGTTAGTCCACTGAGCGCCTGCGCGGTTGGTCCCCATGTTGAGTAGTCGCGCTGCGGACCTGAGTGTCCGAAGCCGGAGAGCGAGACATAGATGAATTCCGGATTTTCGGCGCGTTGTTCCTCGTAGCTGAGACCCCAATTTTCGAGGATGCGTGAGGAGTAGTTCTCGACGAGCACGTCGGAGATGCGGATCAGTCGCTTGATCAGGTCGAGGCCATCGGGATGTCGAGCGTTGACGGTGATCGAGCGCTTGTTGCGATCGAGCCAGTTGAACATGGCTCCGGAGTCGGGCGGGTCGAATCCGTTTGGATGCGGTCGCCCGAAGCGGATCGAGTCGAGGGTCTGCTCGTTCTCGACGCGGATCACCTCCGCGCCGAGATCGCCGAGCAGTCGGGTGCATGTGGGCCCGGCGACGATCCAGGTGAAGTCGACGACACGCACGCCGTCGAGCGGCGGTCGGTTGTTGGGATCAGCGTCGCTCGTCGGCGTGTCAGTCAAGCCGGTGCACCTATTGTTCACCTGCTTCCGCATTGCGGAAGTGGCGCAGCGTCATGGCAGTCAGTAACAGGGTACCGATGAATACGCCATGTTGAAGTAGGGCATTGCGATCTCCGAGGATGATTGTGCCAAATGAGAGCGTCACGAACATCAGCACGCTGAGGGTGAGCCCGATGCCGGCCATGTCCCATCGGTGTGCGTGTCTCTGCACGAAGAGTCCGAGGGTGAGCAGGAAAAGGACACCCAGGCCGATCTCGGCGACGCCCACGAGGTAGGCCATGATGTCGGCGAGGGTGGAGCTGGGATCATCGGGTGAGCCGATCCCGATATTGGGCAAGAGGTTGTTCTTGAGGTGGTTGCTGAAGGTGACGCCGAAGTTGTTGTTGGCAAACTTGTCGATCCCGTTGAAGAGCCAAAAGAGGCCCCAGTGCAGGACAAGTACCAACGGCAGCGAAATGAGCCTACCAAGACTGACCAATCCCTCGATCATCGTGTTTCTCCTATCTCCGCGGGGTTGGGTGACCGGTCACGGAAGGATAGGGAAATCGCAACGACCTTTGCAGGGACAGCTCAGCTTGGGAGCGCGCGCTTAGACGGGCTCGAACTTTGGCAGGGTGTACTCGTCTGTCACGTCGTCGAAGAAGACTTTGACCCGCATCCCAACTCGTACCTGTTCGGGATCAACGTGGACGAGATTGGTCTGCATCCGCGGGCCCTCGTCGAGCTGAACGACCGCGAGCGTGTAGGGAATCTCTTCCTTCCACGAGGGGTGGTAGAGCTGGTGCATGCGGACCCAGGTGTAGACCTCACCGTTACCGGCGGACTCGCGCCATTCCCAGTCAGTCGACCAGTCCTTGTAGCAACGGTCGCTATAGGGGTACTGGAAGTGGTCGGCCGAGGGGAAATACTGCAGCAGGAGCTTGTGCTCCTTGAGTCCGTCGAAGAACGGCTTGGTGTCCTCGTCGGGGTTGGGGAGTGGCTTCTCGTATGCCATTGGCGATGATGTCGTTTCTGATCTGGTCCCAAATGGACTAGTTGGCGTTGGGGGACAGGATGAGGGTGCCGTGAGTATCGAGCGTGCCACCGTTGCCTGAGCAGAGGACGATGTCGTTCTTCTCGACCTGGCGTTCGCCGCCGGAGCCACGAGCCTGAATCACAGCTTCCGAGACCGGCGTCATGCCCCACATGTAGTAGGACGAAAGCTGTCCGCCGCCGGTGTTGATCAATGGGAGGTCGGCTTCGGGATCGGACGGGTCTTCGGGATAGAGGCCAATCGCTTCGCCCGGCTTGGCCAGTCCGTAGTCCTCAATGGTGCGCAACACGGTGTACGTGTAGCAGTCGTAGAACTCGCAGATGTCGACATCGTCGGGACCGACGCCGGCCATCTTGTAGGCGGTTTCACCGGCGATGACAGCACCGGAGGTGGTTCCCGTCTCGACCTCGGCATGAGGGAAGTTCCCCGGGTGACCTTGTCCCATACCCCAGATGTAAGCGGGGTCGGACTGTAGATCGCGCGCGCGATCGGCTGTGGTGACAATCGTGCAGACGGCGCCGTTGGAGACCAGACAGCAGTCGAGCAGGTGGAACGGATCCACGATCCAGCGAGAGTTGTGGTAGTCCTCGAGCGTCAACGGCTGGCGCATGGTCGCGTGCGGATTGTCGACGGCGTAGCGGCGCTGAGTCACCGAGACTCTGCCGAGGTCGTTGTTGGTGATGCCATAGCGCTCCATGTATCGGCGAGCGGCGAGCGCGTAGGAGGTATTGGCTCCGTAGAAGCCGAAGGCAGGCATGAGCGAGGCCATGCCTGAGGGTCCGCGTCGGCCAGCTCCGCCGTAGGCGGCGCCGGCTGACCCGCCTTGCTGCAGCGGGGCGTCGGCGAAGATGCAGGCGACGTAGTTGGCCATGCCGTGATTGACGGCCATGGCGGCGTACTGGATCATCGCCGAGGCCGTCGCACCGTAGGAATTCATGTGGTTGAGCAGGCGCAAGTTGCGCAGTCCGAGGTAGCCCTGTAGCGGGATGCCGATGCCGGTACCCATCATGCCAGTGATGCCAGGATTGACGAGCAGGCCGTCGATCTGGTCTTTTTCAAGGCCGGCGTCCTGGATGGCAAGCTTGATCGACTCTCCGGCAAACCAGGAGGCGTCGTGTCCGTAGACCTTGCCCATTTCGGTGATGCCGAGGCCGCAGATAGCGGTTTGTCCTCTGATTGGATCGCTCATGTGAAACTCCTCGCAAGTGCGGGATCAGTTTAGCAGCGGGTCGCTTCTGCTCTGAAGATAGGGTTCACGTAAGCTCCCGACAGAGTCGACATCAAGTCGGGAGCACGGGGCTCATCGAATGGATGAGAGCACAGCGGGTCCAAGGGTTGCTTCAGTGGGCGATGGGTCAACGAGTCAGCACGTCCGCTTCGAGTTCGTCAGCAGCCGCTTGGAAGAACAGTTGCGAACTGTCGAGTCGCTGGACCGAAAGTTGACAGCGACATTCACCCTTGACGCCGCAGTGGTGGCGCTCTTCGCCGCAGTGAGCTTGAGCCAGAATGCGGTCGTGCCATTGGCTGCGTGGTCGCTGCTCGCAGCGACGGTGTTCGTATTCACAGTCAAGCTGCTGGTGGCATTGGTGAGCTACTCGCCGAGGCGTTGGCAGGTCATGCCGAACCTTCAAGAACTGCAGGCGCATGCGGAGACAGGAAAATACGGGGCTCAAGCGATTCGACAGTGGGCCGCGGACTCCATGACAAATGCGTACTACGAAAATCAGGAGCAGCTGCGGCACAAAGGTCGAGCAGTGCGAATCACGCTGGCACTGTCGGCGATTCAGCTCATCCTGATCGGAGTGTCAGCACTGATCGTCAGCTTTCAGTAGCTGTCCGACGTGAGGCGTATACGCTCAGGTCTTGCTACATCCAAGGAACATTCTGAAGTGGCCTGTCGGCGCAACTCTAGAGCCCTCTGTCCAGATACTCAGGCTTGCTTGCAGGGGGCAGTTTCGCAGTGTCTACGCTTTCAGCCGCCGTAGATGACGCGTCATTCTTGGTGGAGCGGCTGCCTGGGCTCTTTTGTTGAGGGTCAGGTGGCATCAGAGCTTCCTTTCATTGTTGCATCAACGGTAACGGGCTTAGAGCACCGTGATGTCTTCGCCGCCGTCGACGTTGATGGTGTTTCCGGTGATCCAGTTGGAGTCGTCGAGGCTGAGGGCGATGAGTGCTCGGGCGATGTCGTCGGGTTCGGTCACGCGGCCGGAGGGGTTGTGGGTCTCGGCGAAGTTGAGCAGGTCCATGCCGGCGGGAATCTTCTCCAGCGCTGGTGTGTGGGTGATACCTGCTTTGATTGCGTTGGCGGCGATCCCGCGTGGTGCGAGTTCGACGGCGAGCTGTCGGAGGTGCGCCGCGAGCGCGGCTTTGGCCGCCGAGACGGCCCCGTATTGCGGAATCACGCGCAGGTCGCCGCCTGAGGTCATGCCATAGATTTTGCTGCCCTGACCGAGCAGGTCTCGACTGACCATGTCTTGCGTCCAATAGACGACCGAGTTGGCCATCACGTCGAGGGTCATTTCCATCTGTCGTTGGGTGATGGGTCGGTCTTCTTTGGCTCCGATGTACGGGCCGAGCGTCCCAAACGCGAGTGAGTGCAGGAGAATGCGCACGCAGGATGGGCCGGTTTTGGCGTCGAGCTGCTGGCGCAACTCGTCGAGCATTGCGGCGCGCTTGTCGGCATCGGCGGCGTTCATGTTGTGGAAGGTGGCCTTGCGACCGTGAGACTCGATTTCGGCGACGATGCGGTCGACGTTGGCCATGGTGGAGCGCCGGTCGAGGTGGACGCCGACGATGTTCATGCCGGCTTCGGCGAGCGCGACCGCGGCGGTGCCGCCGAATCCTGATGACGCTCCAAGAATGAGCGCCCACTGACCGTCGAGTTGCGGGTGTCGCACGTGTCGATCTCCTGTATGTCTGGTTGAATGCGATGAAGGTGTGGCGTGAATGCGCAGTGGTCGCTGGACTATTGGCGCTGCGCGTCGGTGAAACGTCGGACGACCTCAAAGAGGATTTGGATGCCAGTGTTGAGGCCCTCAATGGAGGTGCGTTCGTTGTGGCCGTGCACGCCGGCGGCGAGTGAGGCATCCATGAGCGTGGGCACGAAGCCGTAGGAATGCACGCCGTGACGGCGGAGCACGCGGGAGTCGGTGAATCCGACGCAGGTCGATGGAATGACGATGGCGCCTTCGACCTGCTCGCGGACAACATCTTCGATCACGCTGACCATCTCGGTCTCGAAGCTGCTGGCTGGACCCATGCTGCCGAAGACGACCTCGACATCGACTTTGCTGTCGTCGATCACGTCGCGCATTTGCTTGATGAAGTCGTCGTAGGACTCGCCGGGCAGTAATCGACAGTCGAGCGTTGCTTCGGCGTCGGCGGGGATCACGTTGTGCTTGATTCCGCTGGTGGCGCCGGTGTTGGAGATCGTGTCGCGGGTGACGGCGGCAAATGCGGGGTAGGTCTGACAGAGCCTGCTCACGCTCGGGGAGGAGCCTGGCCAAGCGTTGGCGTCGCGCATGCGCTGGATTGCTTCTGCGGTGTGTGGCTGAATTGTGACGGCGCGGTCCCAGTTTTGGACGGCGTAGAGCGCTCGGACCAGCCGCTCGACTGCGTTGTCGCTGTGCGGAGTGGAGCCGTGTCCGGGTTGTCCCTCGGCGCGGAGTTTGAGCCAGAGCGGCGACTTCTCGGAGGGGGCGCAAGCGAAGATCGGTCGGTTGGTTCCGAGCAGATTGAGCGCACCCATACCGCCTTCGTTGAGGGCGAACTCCGGCTCGGTGATCCAATCGCGTTCGTTTTGGTCGAGCCATTCCATGCCGTACATGGAGCCGGCTTCTTCGTCGGCGACGGCGAGAAAGACGATGTCGCGGTTTGGGGTGAGGTTGAGGCGCTTGAAGAGCAGCATGACGAGCAGCTCGAGCACGCCCATGCCCTTCATGTCGAGCGCTCCGCGTCCCCAGAGCATGCCGTCTTGCTCGACCGCGGCGAACGGGTCGACGTCCCAGAATTCCTCTTGGACGGGCACGACGTCGGTGTGATTGAGCAGCATGAGCGGTCGCTCGGCGCCGGTGCCGCGGAGTCGGGTGCGCATCGAGACGCGACCTGGTCCGGCCTCAACGTACTCGCACTCGTAGCCTTCGGACTCCAGGATTGGCGCGAGAAATTCTACGGCGGCCTGCTCGTTGCCGGGAGGATTCGAGGTGTTGATTCGGAGGTAATCGCGCAGGGTAGACGTGATCTCGGCGGTCACATCGTCCCAGTTGATGCCGAGCTGCGGTGTGGTAGTCATGCACCGAGTATACGTACCGAGCGGCTGTTGTCAGTCGTGCTGTCAGTTGGCTTGCGTCGCTGAGTCTGCCGCATGGATGCGCTTGACTTCGGCGACGATTCTGGACATCAGCTCGCCGGCCTTGTCGTGAATGGCGACGTTGCAATATTGGGTGATGACTGTGGGGTCGAGGTTGACCTCGATCATGGGATGTCCGCGTTGGGCAACGGCGACGGCAAAGTCTGCAGCGGGAGAGACGACGGCGGTCGTGCCGACGAGGATGACGCAGTCGGCTTTGGAGGATTCTTCGTAGCAGCGCTGGAGACAGTCGGGCGGGATGGGCTCGCCGAACATCACGGTGTCGGTCTTGACGATGCCGCCGCAGCGATCGCATCGGGGCGGGAAGAGTTCGGGAATCTCGTCGAACGGCGAGCGAGTGTTGCAGTTGATACAGCGCAGGAGCGTTGTGCAGCCGTGAATCTCGGTCAGGCTCTCGGTGCCGGCGGCGCGATGCAGGCCGTCGACGTTTTGCGTGATGATGTGTTTGAGGACACCGATTCGCTCGAGCTCCGCCATGGCGTAGTGGGCGTCGTTGGGTTGTGCGTCGGCGATGGTGGCGGTGAGTTCGTCGGGGTTGCGACGTCGTTCGGCGACGTTCTGCCACCATTCGGCGGGATCGTCGGAGAATTGCTCGTATTGGTTCAGAGGTGGTTCGCCGTGTTTGGTCCAGAGACCGTCTTTGCCGCGGAACGTGGGGATGCCGGACTCGGCCGAGATCCCGGCGCCGGTGAGGGCGATGCAGTGACGGGCCTGAGCGAGGAGGCTGGCGGCGCGCTCGATGGACTCCTGATGACGGTCAGCCGAGTCGGTCATGGTCGAGCATTTTCCCAGATACAACAACGCCCCCTTTCGGGGGCGCATCCATTGTGCCTTCGGCTCCCTAGCGGGAGCCGGGATAATCAACTTGAAGGACTCCAAAGATGAGGTGGATATTCAGCTTGCGCATGGGCTCCTCCTCCCGTTTCCAACTGCGTCCATAGTAGCGGATCAAGATGAGAATGTCACGCGCTTTCCAAGAAAGTCTGAAATTGGTCAATGCTGCGATAAACTGTCAAGAGCAAGCGGGGACACGGAGGTTGAGTTGCTCGGACGAAGCAGGTACCGGATGAGAGGTGTCGAGCATGCAGAGGCTTGCTGAACCGCTGTTGGACGGTGGGATTGGCGGATGGTCGCCGATTGAGAGTCCGCCACTGCGAACGGCGACGACGAGCCAACAGTGGTCCGTCGCCATCGCCATTGTGGCAGCGCTCGTGGCAATGATGGCGGTGTTCTTCGATTTGCGGTTGCCCTCCGAGAGCTCAGCGGCCAGTGTCTTGCCAATTCCCAGCAGCATCGCGGTCGAATCCAACAGCGTTGGCGGCGAGGCGGTCTCGCAAGTAGCGGAAGTCCCTCCTCCGGCAAGCGTGGCGACGGTCACGTCCGAGCGGTCGCTGGTTGGGACGGGCGGTCAGGAATCGGCGACGGTTGCGAGTTCCGCCAGCGCGTCGGCTGATGATGTCGCGTTGACTGGGGCTTCGTCGTCGGTTGTCAGTTCGACAGTCACGGATGAAGCGACGGCTGAGTCGGCGACGGCGACAATTGAGGCTGGCGGTGCGAGCGCAGCGGAGACGGCGTTGGCGCTGGATCCTGCATCGCGAATTCGGGAGTACTTGGGCATTCACTCGGGCGCGCCGTTGCCCGGTTCCTTTACGTATCTGGTCGAGGCTGGAGATACGGCATCGAGTATCGCTGCGCGATTTGGCTTGAACGAAGCGACCGTGCTGTTCAACAACTTCGACATCTACGACCCGAGTCAGTTGACGATCGGTCAGCGCTTGACGCTGCCGTCGGTCGACGGGTTGGTGTACACGATTCAGACCGGGGACACGTTCTCGGGCTTGATGGCAAACTTCCAGGGCGACGCTGATGCGACGCTGGCGCTGGCATCGAATTCGCTATCCAGCCCTGACCAGATCTATGTGGGACAGACGTTGGTGCTAGTGCACGGTTCGGCGTCAGTGGCGCGTGGGTCGGTTGCCAGTTCCAGCGGTGGCGGACAGAGCACTGCGGTCTGGACCGTTCCGACGTTCCTCTGGCCGCTGGGGTTTGATGAGATCAGCGACTACTTCGGGACTGCCCGCGCGAACTCGGTTGGATATCACACTGGGGTGGACTTCACTGCTGCGGTCGGCACGATTGTGGGCTCAACGGCGGCGGGACAGGTGACGGTGGCGACGTGGGATCCGTCGTACGGGAACTGGGTTGAGGTCGACCACGGCGGCGGCTATCGGTCGCGCTACGCGCATCTCAACGAGATTTTCGTTCGCGAGGGCGAGTGGGTGCCGTCGAATGCGTACATCGGCACGGTGGGGAACACGGGGAACTCGTCGGGGGCGCACTTACACTTTGAGATCATTGTCGATGGTCAGGCCGTGAATCCGCTGGCATGGCTGAATTGATTTGCATGCTCGAGCTGCGCGGACACGACGCTCGAGTCGGAGGTTGGTATGAGCACGGATGATGCCGGGTTTGACCGGTCGGGTTGGACGCACGATTACGCGACGACTAACGGAGTGCGTCTGCACTACGTGACCCAAGGTGAGGGACCGCTGGTCCTGTTGCTGCATGGGTTCCCGGAGCACTGGTACTCGTGGCGACATCAGATCGCTCCGTTGGCTGAGGCGGGATTCCGCGTGGTCGCGCCCGATTTGCGGGGTTACAACCTCTCGGACAAGCCGCGAGGTGGTTACGACATCAAGAATCTGACCAAGGATGTGCGCGGTCTGATTCGGGCACTGGGCGAGCGCTCCGCGACGGTGGTCGGGCACGATTGGGGCGGCGTGATCTCGCTGCAGTTCCCAGTGGACTATCCGCAGGCGTGTGATCGGCTGATCGTGATGAACGCTCCGCTGATTCGGTCGTGGTATTGGGGCCGTCGGAACTACCCGAACAACATGTACGCACTGTTGATGCAGGTGCCGGGACTGGCGGAGCGACGCGCGTGGTCGGACATCGATGCGACGACGCGGAGGGTGTTCTCGGGTGTGGCTGAAGACGGCGACTGCTTCACCGATGAGGACATTGAAGTGTTTGCGGCAGCGCTGAAGCAGCCTGGCGCGCTCTCGGCTGCGATGAAATACTACCGCTCGATCTACTGGCCCGACTGGTTCCTGACCTGGGCCGACCGCAACGCACGGATTACCTGTCCGACGCAGTTCATCTGGGGTCGTGAGGATCGCGCGGTGCGGGTGCCGTTCATGGAAGAGGCCGCGGAGCGCGTCGATGATCTGCAGACGGTGCTGATCGATGATGCCGGACACTGGGTCCAGCAGGAGAAACCGAGCGAGGTGACCGCAGCGATGTTGGACTTCCTCGCTCCGAGTTACTCAGCGGATCGGTCGGTATGAGCGATCCCTCGACGGAGGCGGAGCCCGAGGGCCCTTGGTCTCACGGATTCGCAGATGGCGCCGGTGGTGTGCGGTTGCACTATGCCGAGATGCGACCTGAGGGCCAGCTGGAGTCGGCGCCGCTCGCGATCCTGTTGCATGGCTTCCCAGAGTTCTGGTGGTCGTGGCGGATGCAGATGCCTGCGCTCGCGGCGGCTGGATATTGGGTCGTGGCACCGGATCTGCGCGGATACAACCTGTCGGACGCACCGTCGGAGGTTGACGACTATCGGATGGACCTCCTGACCGCCGATGTGCAGCGGTTGATCGAGCATTGCGGTCGCGAGCGTGCGGTGATCGTGGGACACGACTGGGGCGGCGCGGTCGCGTGGCAGTTTGCCATGGATTATCCCGACGCGGTCGAGCGACTGATCGTCCTGAATGCGCCTCATCCCGTGCGGATGGCCGATGCGTTCGGGTCGAGACCGAGCATTCGTCAGATCGGTCGGTCGTGGTACATGTTCGCGTTTCAGATTCCTCGGCTGCCCGAGCGTTGGCTGGCGACGAACGATTATGAGCGCGTCGGATGGTTGCTCCGCGACAGCGCTGCGCATCCAGAGTCGTTCCCGACTGAGGTGATGCAGGAATACCGTCGAGCAGTGGCTCGCAACGGCCTGAGCGGTCCGCTGCACTACTATCGGGCGGCCGTTCGTGCTGGTGCGCAGGAATCGAGAGCGCGTCTCGGCGAGCGATTCTCATCGATCGCTTCAGCGCTCGACAGCGTGCTGGGCGATTCGTCGGCTGAGCCCTCGACATATCCGTCAATTTCCGCGCCGACGCTGCTGCTCTGGGGCGAGCGAGACACCGCGCTGGGGAAAGAACTGACGGAGGGCACGGACGATCTCTTCGCCGGCCCGTTCGAGATCACGTATCTGCCCGACTGCGCACACTGGGTGCAGCAGGAGTGTCCCGAGGACGTGACACGTCTGATGCTGGAGTTCCTCGAGCGGTATCGGTGAGGTGTGGTTGCGAAACCAGCGGCATCTGATTTCCCCGCGAATGGAAGCTCTTACATAATCAACCAACTCCCTCATTCCTGCGCGCAGTGCGGGAATCTCGATCCGTTTGGCAAGGCCGATGTGCTGACATGGACGGGTCGACAGTGTTGATGCTGGTGCTGGCCACGGCGGGATACCCGCGGCGGAGCGCTGGTATGACGATTCCTTTTGCGGCCTCCGAAGGCGAAGGGGGGCCCGCGTTGCCACGGCCTGGCCGAAATGCGCATCGCCGGGCCCCCTCAGTCGCTTCGCGACAGCTCCCCCGTTGGGGAGCTCTTTTCGATCGCGACATTCGCTTCGGGGACGGTGAGGTTGGTTCAGGTGAGCGGTGAGTCGGGATCGACGTCGGTGGTGGCGGCGATCCAGTAGCGGCGCCTGATTCCCATGGAGAGGTCTTCGAGGTCGCGCGCGACCTGGCGCTCGGTCGCTTCGTTGAGGCCTGCGCCTCCACAGACACCCGTCAGCATTGAGCGCTTGAAGATCAGGCCGACCGAAGCGTCGACGAAGGAGAGGTCGCGCGCCTTGTTGGCGAGGAAGTACTGCATTTCTTTGGAGTCGAAAGGCATCGGTCCTCGACCGTCGGTGGGCCACAGACCCCAACCGAGGTAGCCGCCCCTGGCGACGTGCTCGCGAACGGCGCGGTGATGTTCGATCACGTCATCGACGTGGCCCTCGCGGGCATCGAAGTGAATCAGATTCGGTCGTGCATCGAGGATTCTCGTCCAGTTTGGCGAGGCGCAGCAATGGATGCCCGCCAATGCGCCAAGTCGTTGGACGGGCTCGAGCGCGGCACGGAGGATGGGAATGACCTCTCGCCAGGGGAGCGGAATCGCGGGCTCGCCGATCGAGGCGAGTTCTGGTTCGTCGAACAAGATGATCGCCTGATAGCCGAGTCGCTGGAAGACCCGTGCCTGTTCGGCGGCAGACGCGCCGAGCCAGGCTGCGAGCTGCTTGAGCGTGTCGAGATTGTCGTGTGGAGCGTTGCCGGCGTGATCTCGGGTCCAACGCGAGAGGGTCAGCGGACCGACGATTTGCCCCTTGACGACGCCCGACTTTCGTTCGTCCGGGACCTGCGGGAGTTGCTCGAGGAGCTCGTACAGGCCGGCGGCTCGGTCTTGGGGTGGCAGTCCGGCGTTGGCGATGTCGCGATCGGTGAGTGTGCCGCTCCAGGTGATGTGCTCGCCGTCCCATGAGGCGCCCGGCAGCGAGAGCGCGGTTTGGGGCAGCATCTGCTCTTCCGGAGTGCGGTTCGGGAGCTGGGGCCAGAATGGGAGTCGCCAGTAGTCCTGGAGGATTTCGGCGGTCGCTTCGGCGGGGTCGGTGTGTCGGGTGGAGCCGATTCCGCAGGGCAGGAGTGGGAGATGTATTGGTGCGTCCACGTTCTCAACGCTTTCTGTGGAGATGTGGGTAGCGGACTCGCGGATGGCGGGTCGGCGCGTTTAGTGTACCTGTCAAGCGGGATCGGCCTGTGATTTTGCTCACCTTCGGTCCGAATACTGGGTACGTGGCTTCGCGGTGGCGATTTGCCGCTTCGGTGTGCACATCTAGTTCAGAGCCGCTACAATCTCTGATCAACTGCACAGGCAGTTGATCACATTGTCCACACGGACTTGTGGAAACTCCGGTAACCATCGCGATGCCCTTGTGACAAGTACACGGCCGGTCGACGTGGCCTTCCCCTGTTGGTGGCCTGATGAGAGCCGGTGCGCTGCTTGTGACTGCACAGGAGTCGAAGCCATGACTCGCGACGCATAGGCGGGCAGCTTGATCGGACCCACGTAAGCCGCCATTAGAAACAGGCGTGCTAATATAGATCTACAGGAGCCAATGACATGACCCGCGACGACGTTCACTCCGATGTTGCCGATGAGGCGACCGCCACGCTGGCGTTCGAGACCGCGACCGAGGATCAGACGTCGACCGCGCCTGCCTTACGTGCGGTTCGTGAGCCGCTGATTGGGCGTCACTTCACTCAGCCTGGCGAGAAGGTCTACGACCAGATTGAGTGGACCTATCGCACCGCGGCGATCACCTCGGACACTGGTGACACGATCTTCGAGCAGACGGATATTGAGACGCCGTCGTTTTGGTCGCAGACTGCGACGAATATCGTCGCGTCGAAGTATTTCTGGGGCGAGCTGGGGACGTCCCAGCGAGAGTCGTCGATGAAGAAGCTCATCGACCGGGTGGTGGACACGATCAAGCACTGGGGTCGCGAGGGTGGTTACTTCAATGATGGGGCGGCGGCTTCGGCGTTCGCGCAGGAGCTGCGCTATCTCTTGATCAACCAGTACGCGGCGTTCAACTCGCCGGTGTGGTTCAACGTCGGCATTGAGGAGACGCCCCAGTGTTCCGCATGTTTCATCAACTCTGTCGAAGACTCGATGGAGTCGATTATGGACTTGGCGAAGCGTGAAGCGCTGCTGTTCAAGTGGGGCAGCGGTACTGGCTCGAACCTGTCGACGCTGCGCTCCAGCAGGGAGGCGCTCACGGGCGGCGGCCGAGCCTCAGGGCCGGTGTCGTTCATGCGGGGCTACGACGCATTCGCGAACGTGATTAAGTCGGGCGGGAAGACTCGCCGAGCGGCGAAGATGATCATCCTCAACGCCGACCATCCGGATGTGCTGGAATTCATCAACTGCAAGGCGGAAGAGGAGCGCAAGGCCTGGGCGTTGATTGATGCTGGCTATGACGGCTCGGTCAATGGCGATGCGTACTCGACGGTCTCGTTCCAGAATGCGAATCACTCAGTTCGGGTGTCGGATGAGTTCATGCAGGCGGTCGAGTCGGACGGCATGTGGTCGACGCGCGAGGTGGTGACGGGGGAGGCGGTCGAGCAGATGCCAGCGCGTGAGATTTTGCGCGCGGTCGCGGCGGCGACGCATCAGTGCGGCGACCCAGGGATGCAGTTCGACACGGTGATCAATGACTGGCACACGTGCTCCAACACCGACCGGATTTACGCGTCCAACCCGTGTTCCGAGTACATGTTCCTCGATGACTCGGCCTGCAACCTGGCTTCGCTGAACCTGCTCAAGTTCTACGACCTCGAGACACACGAGTTCGATGTCGAGGCATATCGCCATGCTTGCCGCGTGGTCATTACGGCGCAGGAGATCCTGGTCTCGAATGCCTCGTACCCGTCATCGTTGATCGGTGAGAACTCGGAGAAATACCGACCGCTCGGTCTGGGCTACACCAACCTCGGCGCGCTGTTGATGGCTCGCGGATTGCCGTATGACTCTGTCGAGGGTCGGGCCTTGGCAGCGACCGTGACAGCGGTGATGACTGGCGAGGCGTACCGGCAATCGGCGCGTATCGCCGAGCGGATCGGAACGTTCAGCGGATTTGCGGAGAATCGCGAGCCGTTCCTGCGGGTGATGCGCAAGCATCAAGCATCGGTCGGACGCATCAATGGGCTATCCACCGTCCCGGACGCGATACGGAACGCGGCGGAGGACGCCTGGCGACAAGCCGTCGAGCTCGGCGAGGCGCACGGCTATCGGAATGCGCAGGCGACAGTGCTCGCGCCGACGGGCACGATCGCGTTCATGATGGATTGCGACACGACCGGTGTGGAGCCGGACATCTCGCTGATCAAGTACAAGAACCTGTCGGGTGGAGGCTCCTTCAAGATTGTCAATCGGACGGTGCCGGCGGCGCTGCGCCGACTGGGCTATGCCGAGGACGAGATTGCGCGAATCGGCCAGCACATTGATGAGACGGAAACGATCGAGGGCGCCGCGGATCTAAAGGCCGAGCATCTACCGATCTTTGATTGCGCATTCAAGGCGAGGTCGGGTGAGCGCAGCATCGCGCCGACCGGTCACATCCGGATGTTGGGCGCGGTTCAGCCATTCCTGTCTGGCGCGGTGTCGAAGACGGTCAACGTGCCTGAGCACACGACGGTCGAAGAGATCATGCAGACCTACATCGACGCATGGAAACTCGGCGTCAAGGCGGTCGCGATCTACCGAGACAACTCGAAGCGGACGCAGCCGCTGGAGACAAGCAAGCGCGTGGTTGAGCCCGCCATTGCCACGGTGGCAGAGGTTGTCAGCGGACCGTCGCTGCCGAGCGATGAGCCGGTGGTGATTGAGGACGCACAGTCGCCGCCTGCATATCGACGACATCGGCTGCCTGATGAGCGGTCGGCACGCACGCACAAGTTCACGATCGGCGAGCACGAGGGGTACATGACGATCGGGGAGTTTGGGGACGGCAATCCTGGCGAGGTGTTTGTGCACATCTCGAAGGAGGGTTCAGCCGTTTCCGGTCTCATGGACGCTGTGGGCACGCTGACATCGGTGGCATTGCAGTCGGGCGTACCGCTGTCGACGTTGGTGAAAAAGTTTGCGCACATGCGATTCGAGCCGAGCGGTTGGACACGTTCCAAGGAAATCCCTCACGCCGACTCGATCCTTGACTACGTGTTCCGCTGGATGGGCGCGAAGTACTTGGTCACTAATTCGGCCGATGAGGTCGCCGCCCAAGGTCGAATGCCGATGTCGCCGGATGAGGTCAAGCTGGCAGACGAGAATGCTGGACCAGCGCCGGTCACGCCGAGCCCGATTCCGCTGGTCATTGATGCGTCGAGTGTGGGGTTCCAGAATCAGCTTGACGCGCCGCCCTGCGCCGAGTGCGGCTCGATCATGGTGCGCTCAGGATCCTGCTTCCGCTGCATGAACTGCGGGGCGACATCTGGGTGCTCGTAGTGGTCGCAGGCGATCAATCGGATCGCTTGAGCTGACTGAGGAGCGCTCGACGTCGGCGCTCGTACGATGCTTGCGAGAGCGTCGGCCGTTCCCGCTCCAGGGCCTCGAGTTCCGGAGACGTTGGCGCACGCTTGGCGGCCGATTGTGTCGGTGAAGGTTCGGCGGTCGTCGGGGTCGGTGGTGTCGGCGGTGGCTTGACCGGCGGACCTTGCGGGCTCGGCGGCGGCATCACGACGTCCTGATGATCGAATTCTGCTGCGGATTCTGCCAGTTCGGGAGGGTCTCGCCGAACCACAACGAGCGTGCCCACGATGCGGTCATGGACGCACTGGCGATCGGGATTGAACAGGATCCATGCGGCATTGATGATCGGCCCGAGCAGGGACAGCGCGTAGCCAACGAGTCCGAGCAACAGCCGCTTCACGATCAGTTCACGCACCCACAAGCGCTGCGGCGTGATCGGTTGGCCTGTCTCGTGGATGACGTACAGGTTGAGCAGTGATTTGCCGGGCGATTGACCGTCGCGCGAGGTTGTCCACATCCAGTAGAGCCAGACTGGTACGAGGAGGAACAAGACCAGGTCGAGGAGTTCGCCGGCGAGGCGAAGCCGATACGGCGCGGCGTAGTCGCCCGACGTGGGGTGCGAGGACAGCACGCCGCACTCGCTGCAGAAGACGCCGACGCCTGGATACTCCTCGCAGACGGGGCAGCGCTCGCTGCGCAACGCGCGAGGTCTCGACGCGGACATCGGTTGGTCTCCCGCTGTAGGTGGGCTGTCGCCCTCGGACTGAGCGTAGGACAGCCAAAGCCCGAGCTGTCCATACGCAGATCTCTCGCTCGGCGGAGGGTTGCGAAAATTCCGTCAAACCTGCACTTGCCGCGGGGAGGCATCCGAATCATCCGTCATACCCGCGCTCCGCCGGAGAACTATGAATCACCCCTCAACCGGCCCCGCCTCCGAGCGGGGGCCTGCTCCTTCCCTGGCTTCTTACCGGCGGCCATGTTTGTCGCCGGTAACTGGTCAACCGGGACCTATCCGAGCAGCCTGAGCTTTGCCAAAGCGGGTCCCCGCTCGGGGGCGGGGACGGGAGTCTTCCTTGGGCGGAAGGACTTGTGTTTCAGTGGTTACAGCGCCCTCAGTTCGGCGCTGGTCTGGCCGACTGGTCGGACGTTGACGACTAGGGTTCTGAAGACGCGGTCGTGGAGGGTCTGGCGGTCGGGGTTGAAGAAAATGGACAGGGCGTCGGCGAGGACGATCAGGCTGATCAGCACGATTGCGAGTTCGGCGGTTGATGATTCTGGATTCAGCTGACTGAGCAGAATGATGGGAGCGTTGACTGCGGCTCGGTAGCCGACCTCACGAGCCCACATGATCAGCTGGGAAGCAGCGGAACCGTCGGTGCGGATGACCTGAGTCGAGAGCAACTGTTTGCCGGGCGTTTGGCCGCGTTTTGCGATTGCTGCAAACCAGATGAGCCAGATTGCTGAACCGAGCCAGATCTCCAGCGACAGGAGCCCTTCAACGTTGGCGAGGTCGATGACGAGACCAATGACGCTCACGATCAGGCCGTCCGCGAGCGCACCCATGAATCGGGCGGTGCGACTCGCGGCGAAGCGAGGCTCGCGTTCGCTCCCGCTTTCTGCGTCCTCGCGAAGGGCATGACAGTTGGTGCAGAATTTCGTACCGAGCCGGGTCTGGCCGCGACAGGCGGCACAGATTGCGCCAAAGTGGCGAGGTTGACCTTGACCAGGAGCGTGCTGGTACGGATCGGTGGGCAGAGGTTCGAAGCGTCCCACGTGCATAGCTCCTCGAGTTGAGCTTAGTCGGGCAGGGTCGTGGGCCGATAGTCACCGCTGCGCAACGCGGACATCAGGTCGGCGAGCGACTTGATCTCCGCCTCGAACTCTGTGGCGGCGGTGCCAACTTCGTGGAGCGCGTGCGAGTCGCTTCCGCCGATCGGCGGCAACGGTCGCGTGCGACCTCTAGACGAGGCGCTCTGATTTTGCAGCGGCCCGTCGCATCCGTTGAGTCCCTCAACGCCGTCGAATAGTTCCATCGCGGCTTTGGGCACCCGCAGACCAGGGTCTCGGGCCGGGTGAGCGAGGAACATCAGCGCGTCGCGTTCGCTGCAGTAGTCGCGCAGTCGTTTGGAGTCGGTGATGCGAGGGAAGGCCTCTGTCAGTCCGTAGACGAGGACGTGTCCGAGCTCCGTCGTCACTTCGACGCCGGAAAGGACGAGAATGCCGACCTGTTCTGAGAGGCGAGCGACGCGATCGGCGGGCCAGAGGACATCGTGCTCGGTGAGGAGGACACCGTCAACGCCGCGCTCGGCCGCTTTGACTAAGGCGTCGTGTGGGAGCAGATTGCTGTCGGTCGAGAAGACCGACGTGTGGGTGTGCATATCGATGAGCATGTCAGGGAAGCGTCCTGTGTGAGCGGGCGATGGTCAACCGTTGCTATCGCCGTTTCGGTTGTACGATCCTCACGTGAAGAGAATTGAGTTGATCGCGTCGGTGGTCGAGGATGAGTGGCAGCTCGATGGCAGCCGCCACGTTGGAGTCGCTTGCGACCTCGACGGCGCCGAGGCGGCGATTTACTTTGTCCTCGACCACGATAGTGTCCTGGTTGAGGCTGACATGTCGATGGAGCTGAACGGCGAGATGGTGTCGATCGATTTTGACTCGGACCAGGGCATGGTGAACTGGGACGAGCTTGACTTCAATCTGCACTCCGATCGGGCGCACGTTGAGGCGCATGGACGAGCGGACGGAGATCTCGACGTGATACTGACCATGTACGGAGCAGACGAATGACCCGTGTTGCAGTACTGGCTGGAGGCGTCGGCGCCGCGAGATTTCTGGACGGCCTGGTTCGCGTCGTCTCGCCTTCCGACGTCACCGCGATCGTCAACGTGGGCGACGATATGGATTGGTGCGGGTTGCATATCTCGCCCGACCTCGACACCGTCACCTATACCTTGGCCGACTTGGTCAATCCTGAGACCGGCTGGGGGTTGCGGGGCGAGTCTCGGCGCACGTTGGAGCGGCTGAGGGAGCTCGACGGTCCTGGTTGGTTCATGATCGGCGACCTGGACTTGGCGACCCATCTGTATCGGACCGACCGACTCTCTCGGGGCGATGGGCTGTCCGCGATCACTCGTGACCTCACGTCTCGACTGGGGTTGGAATGTGTGATCACGCCCGTCACCGATGATCGACTGCGCACGGTGGTCGGGACTGATGCTGGCGAGATGGCGTTCCAGGATTACTTTGTGCGTCGTCGGGCGTCGGATCGGGTGCATTCGCTGCGATTCGATGGCGCGGAGTCGGCAACTCCAGCGCCGCTCGTTGTGGAATCCCTGAGGTCGGCGGACGTGATCGTGATCGCGCCTTCGAATCCGTTCCTGAGCATCGATCCGTTGCTGAGCGTGCCAGGCGTGCGGGAAGAGGTGATCGCCAACCGGGAGAAGGTCGCGGCGGTCAGTCCGATTATCGGCGGGCAGGCGGTGAAGGGGCCTGCCGCGGACATTCTGCAATCGCTGGGTCACGACGTTTCGGCGCTCGGAGTTGCGCGAATCTACGCGGAACTGGCGAGCGTCTTCATCCTTGATGAGGAGGACGCGTCGCTCGCCTCCGCGATTGCGAGCGAGACGGCAATGCGAGTGAACGTGATGCCGACGTTGATGTCGGACGTGAAAGCGAAGATGGCGCTCGCGACGGGGACGTTGGAGGCGGCGCTCGATGTCCGCTAAAGCCGAGGGTCTCGTGGCCGTCGTGCCTGTGCGGGGTTTGCCGGCGGGCAAACGCCGGTTGGCGGCGCTGCTCGACGCGGACGAGCGGAACGATTTGGTTCGGGCAATGCTCGACGACGTGGTCGCGGCGCTGGTCGCGGCTGAGTCGGTGGGATCGATTCTGATCGCTTCTCGCGACGTGGCGGCACGTGATGAGGCGTCGAGATTGGGCGTGGGATTTCTCGATCAGACGGAAATCCGATTGGGCTACAACCGAGCGGTGGCGTTTGCTCAGGATGCGTTAAGCGACGCGGAGGCGATGCTCGTGGTGCCCGCCGACGTGCCGCTGATCACGCCTGACTCCGTCGATCTTGTGGTCTCGTCGGCACCTGATGGGCCGGTTGTGGTGGTCGCGCCGGCGCATGATGGTGGCACGAACGGGCTGCTGCTGCGGCCGCCCGACGTGATTGCACCGCAGTTTGGTCCATCATCGGCGAGGGCGCACGAGCAAGCGGCAGCGGCGGCGGGGGACGCCGGCGTCCCATTCCGCCTGGCCCGAATCGACGTGTGGGCGTTTGATCTGGACACCCCGTCGGACCTGCGATGGTTACAGGAGACGCTGCCGCAATTGCCGGAGTCGATCGCGCCGAACTCGCGAAGGTGGCTCGCCGCTCGGGAGTCCTCGATGAGCTGAGGACTTAGAGTTCTGCAGCAGCTCCGTCATTCCTCTGCGCAGCGCGGGAATCTCGATGCGTTGTGCAATGCCGCTGTGTGCGCAGAGCAAGCGGCTTGAAGCAAGTGCTGGACTCAGCGAGATACCCGCCGCAAGCGCGGGTCTGACGGAGACTCAAGGGCATCCGAAGGAGGGGGTCCTTCGAGATTGACGTCCGTTCATGCTCCGTGGCCTCGTCGCGGACGATTGGCCGATCGTGACATCTGGACTGAGGTGCTCTGCTCGACCAACTCACTGGATGGATTCCCGCCTTCGGAGGCCGTTGATTAATTCGCTCCCCCTCGCAGGGGGAGCTGGCGCGGAGCGACTGAGCAACTGTCTTGGAAGTCAAGCGTGTTGAGGTGGTTGCCAAGGGGTGTTGCTCTTGAGGATGGCGTTGAGGATGACCAGTAGTTTGCGCATACAGGCGGTGAGCGCGACCTTCTTGGGTTTGCCCCGGTCGAGCAGGCGCTGGTAGTAATCGCTGATCACGGGGTTGTGGCGGGTGGCGACGAGGGTGCCCATGTAGAGCGCCGCACGGACCGTGGCGCGACCGCCCCAGATGCTGCGCCGGCCACGCCATTGGCCACTGTCGCGGTTGAAGGGGGCGACGCCGACCAGGGCCGCGACCTGGCGCCGGTCGATTTGGCCCAGTTCGGGCAGTTGGGCGAGCAGGATGCGCGAGATCTGCGGTCCGACGCCGGGCACGCTCTGCAAGAGCTGGTCCTGTGCCCGCAAGTGGGGACTGTCCTGGATGCTGGCCTGGAGCTCGTCCTCGATTCGCTCGCGTTCCTGCGTGAGCCAGGCGATGTGCGCCTCGATCCCGGCTCGCAGGGTGGGGGTGGTGGCGCGGCAGCGTTGGCCCTCGGCGACCAGCATCGCGACCAGTTGTCGACGTCGGGCGAGCAGCTCACGCAGATGCTGGGTCTCGGCATCGGGCAGCGGGCGCAGCTGCAGCGGGACGGCCTCAGCGAAGTGGGCCAGGACGGCGGCGTCGAGCGCGTCGGTCTTGGCCAGCCGGCCGGTGGCGCGGGCGAAGTCGCGAACCTGGCGCGGGTTGACCACCACCATCGGCAACCCCGCCGCGGCCAGCTCCGCGACCAGCGGCCGCTCCAGACCGCCGGTCGCCTCCAGCACGATTCGTGTCGGTGCCAGCGCCTCCAACTGACTGACCAGGGCGTCGATCCCGGCCGTGTCGTTGTCCACCCGCTGGGCGGGTCCGTCAGCCGGCCGGATGGCGAGATCCAACCACTGTTGTGATACGTCAATGCCGACGTAGCGACTCGTCTCGGTCATCTCCCACTCCTATCCTGCGTAGGCCCGTCCTTGCAAGATGAGGGCTCCAGGGCCCGGGCAACTGTTCGGGCTCTCTCGCTGTAGTGGTGCGGCGACCCAAGCTCAGTCACGGCCTCACAGGCCCAGGGGGAATCGGTCTACCGCACCACGCTTCGCCCCGGGAAACACTTGTTCCCGGGGCGACAGCGAAGATACAAGGGGGTCCGCTGCTGGCGCGGGTACCAGATAGGGCTTGACGGAGCAGGACCCCCTCCGCCTTCGGCACCTCCCCCTGCAGGGGGAGGAAAGAGATTATGCGAAGCTCTCCCTTCGCGGGAATGACGGTCGGTGTGGGTGTAACGACGTGCTGGCTGTAGCGAAGAGGTGGGGAGTGTGTCAGGCTCTTGGGAGGCCGAAGCCTCGTTGGGCGATGATGTTTCGCTGGAGCTCGTTGCCGCCGGCTCCGAAGGTGGGCATCACGGCGGCGAGGTAACCGTTCTCGGCTGAGCCGTCGATTGGTGCTCGCTGGTCGTTGCCGTTGAGTTGTCCGTAGAGACCCATGGAATGGAGCGAGAAGTTTTGCAGGCGTTGCATCATCTCGGTGGAGAAGATTTTCACCTGGCTGGCTTCGTAGTTGGGTGACTCCTCGCGCTTGAGCATGTCGAGGATGCGATAGCTGAGGTGCTGGAGTACCTCGAGCTGGACTTTGAACTCGGCCAGATTGCCCATGATGCCGGCGTCGTCGATCGGTCGACCCATCGGCGTGTCGGAGGTGGCCCAGTCGACGAGTCGGTCGTAGACGGCCCTCACTGAGGAGACGGTGAAGATCGAGATTCGTTCGCGGTCGAGCGCGTGCGCGGCGTAGTACCAGCCGCGGTTTTCCTCACCCACGAGCACGTTCGTGGGCACGCGGACGTCCTCGAAGTAAACCTCGTTGGTTCGGTAGCCGGCCATCGTCCAGAGCGGTTTGACCGTGATTCCAGGCGATTGCATGTCGACCAGCATCATCGAGACACCGCGATGCTTCGGTGCGTCGGGATTGGTGCGAGTGGCAAGCCAGACGTATTCGCTGCGATGGGCTCCAGAGGTGAAGCGCTTGATTCCGTTGAGGATGTAGTCGTCGCCGTCCTTGATCGCTCGGAGTTGGAGCGACGCGAGGTCGGAACCGGCGTCGGGCTCGGTGTAGCCGAGCGCGAACTCGACCTCGCCGCGCGCGATCGGCGGGAGGAAACGTTCTTGCTGCTCGTCGGTGCCGAACCGCATCAGCGTCGGGCCGACCTGCTGGGTGGCGACCGTCGCCTGCGGCGCGCCGGCGTAGTTCATCGCCTCCCAGAAGAGGTACTGCTCCTCGAGCGAGCGTTCCTGACCGCCGTACTCGGCTGGCCAAGACATGGTGAGCCAACCGCGCTCGGCGAGCAGCTTGCGGAATCCTCGCTCCTCGGACATCGTGTCGAGCTGCGGGTCTCCGATCCGAGCGCGGAGTTCCGGCGTCCATTCCTGGTCGAGGAACTCGTTGACTTCAGACTCAAAGGCGAGGGCTTTGTCGCTAAATCGATATTCCATGATTCTTGGCTCCCTATGGGCGTGGCTGTCGGGCGAATGGGCGGGAATTGATCTGATGTTATCGCAGGGTGGAGAGTGGTTTGTTCGGCGCGACTCTGGCGATGAAGGTCGCGGTGCCGTTGAGCACGGTTCTGCTGACTCGAATGGCCTGCTGGACCGGCATCGTTGGATGTTGCGGGACACGTGCGCGGAGGATGGCTGGTCGCAGGACGATGATCGCCACGAGGATGGCGAGTACGGCATATGACATGGGCGGGAAGAGCGTCTCCATCGTCAGGGCCTGTGCGACCACGCCGAGAGGGAGCCCCGCTGCCTGGGAGATGCCCATTCCGAGGAAGATGAGGCCCATAATTCGGCCGCGCATCTCGTTGGGTGTCTCGTGGGCGAGGGTCGCGTTGGCGGAGACCATCGCCGTGGACATGCCGACTCCGAGTAGCAGGTTGCCGAGCATCGCGTTGATCACCGTTGGAGGGTTGGTGAAGACGACGAATCCGAGCGCCATGATGATCACGCCGATCGCGGTCAGCACCCCCTTGCGCTCGATCCAGGAATATCGGACGAGCAGGAGCGAGGCGACCATCGCACCGCCGCCCCAGAAGACGGCGATGTAGCTGAACTCTGACCATGTTGCTCCGACGACGGTCGTGACCCACTGCGGTCCGAGCGTGCCGGTCGGCGGCATGATCATCGACATCATCAGCACCACGATGAGCACGGTCCAAAGAATGACCGGCTTTGAGCGCCCGAATCGGAGTCCGTCGCGGATGTCTCGGAAGGCTTGTCCTGGGCCTTGGCCCTGTCGGGCCGCGAGGTGGGCTGCCGAGAACACGGTCCGATACGACATCATCGCGAGGATGAGGACCTCGCCAAGGTGTCCGAATGAGGAGATGGCGAACACGGCTCCGTGGCCGAGATTGTCGATCATGAGTCCTGAGGCGAAGATGGCGATCGGCATTGCCAGCTGCATCGCGGCTGAGTTCAGAGCAATGCCAGATGGTGTGAGACGAGGGCCGAGGATCTCCGGCGTGATGGCATTTCTGGTCGGTCCATCGATGGCGTGCGCCGAGGAGGCGATGATCGTGAGTGCGAAGAAGAGCACGATGTCGGTGACACCACCAGAACTCGTCCACATCACGACGGCGATCAGGATGTTGCAGACGAAGGCGACAGACTGCGTGACCATGAGTAGTCGGCGTCGGTCGAAGCGGTCGGCGAGCGCGCCTCCGAATAGGCCGAAGCCGATCATCCCGATCCCGCGGATTGTGCCGATCGCGCCGACCATGATGATTTCGACGCTCTCATCGGCGACGAACTGAATCCAGGCGATCGACGCGACAAACTGCAGCGGCATCATCGACTGTCCGACAATGAAGCCAGTCAAGAGGAGGCGGAACTCGCGCAGGCGCAGCGGTTCCATCATGCCTGGTCGGGTCGGAGGAGGACTTGCGCTCATGAGGAGAGTTTCGCGGCTTCGATGACGGTGTGTCGCGGTCCTTGGTGAACTTTTGACACGTGGCTTGCTCCGAAGATGTCTTGGAGCCGTCGTTGTAAGTATCGTCGCAAACCGTTGACCGCGACGACGACCAGCGAACCGTCATCTGACAAGGCGTCATAGGCGTCGAGGAGGAGTTGGTCGATAGCGTCGTTCCCGGCTTGAGCGGGCAAGTTGGAGACGACGAGGTCGTAGCGCGGACCGTCCTCGGCGAGATCGAGCTCGCGAATGCCGTCGCTGAGGATCACTGTGGCGTTGTCCAGCCGATTGCGCGTGATGTTCTCGGAGGTCGCTTGGATGGCGCGAATGTCGGTGTCGACCATGTCGACATGCGACGACGGCCATCGCGCGGCGAGGGTGAGTCCGATCGCTCCGTAGCCGCAACCGAGGTCGAGCGCGCGCTGCATCGGCTGCGCCGATTCGAGTTCGCGCAGGAGCAGCGCGGTGCCTTCGTCGAGGGATCTCGCTGAGAACAGTCCGTGTCGGGTAACGAGCTCGACGGGTCGAGTTCCGGCGTCGATGGTCACGAGGGGTTGGCACGCGAGTCGGCTGCGGAGCGCTGCGAGGCGGTCGACGTCGTCGGATAACGAGTTCACGACTCATCGATCCGTGCTGAGACCGGGGTGAAGTCGTCCATATGCTCCGGGTCCATGCGGCGGACGATACCGGGGTAGATGCCGGTGCGCTTGCCAGCGTTGGATCCTGCGACGGTGATCTGGATGTGTGATGGGTGAGCAACCTTGGACATGGGTTGATCGAGGTCGGCCTCGCTCAACCCTTCGCGCTCGAGCGTTGCCATGCTCAGGCCGCCGCCGATTTGCTCGGTCGCCAAGCGTTCGCGGATCGGCAGTGAGGTGTGCTGCATGATGGCGTCTCGGATGTCGTCCTTTGACCAACCGTCGCGACGGAAGACGTCGGCGTGTTCTGGGCTGACGACGAGCATCGACGGTCCGATCTGTCCGTTGGGACTGAAGATGCGTTGGAATCCCATCGCGAGCGAGCCGACCAGCGCGCGAGCGGTGCGACTGTATTCGTCGACACAGACTCGCGGGCCGCCAATCACTGGCAGAAGCGTGACGACGCTGTCGTTGGATTCATGGCCGTACTCGACATGGAGCGGCGGCCAGGGCGAGGCGTCCTCGTGCTCGGCGAAGCTGAGGGTGAACTTGTGAGCGCCGCCCTGAACGGTCTGGTCGATTGCTCCCTCGCGTGCGCCACCGATGTTGCGCAGGATGAGGCGTAAGGCTCGGCCGATGGTCATGTTGGCGCGATTGCCCTGTCCCAGTGCATTGAGTCCCCAGTTCATCCCGATCTGCTCGCGAATCGGTCCGTTGACGATGATCATTGGGGAGATGCCGTCGGTGCTGGCGATTGTTCCGTGCAAGGGGAATCGTCCGCCGGTGGCGGCCTCGACTGCGGCGATGATTACGGGGAGATACTCGGGCTTTGCTCCCGCGGCGACGGCGTTAACCGCGATCTTCTCGACGCTGGCGTGCGCACAGTTAGGTGGGACGTTGCCGATCACTTCGTTCGGCGACCGCGCGGTACCGCGGAGCATTCGCTCGACGCGCTCTCGGGTAGGCGGGACGAGTGGGCGACCGTCGGTGATTCCGCGGTCGAACATGAACTCGTAGACATCGGCATGTTCGGGGATGTCGATGGCTCGGGAGAGCGAAACGGTCATGAAGCGCTCAGGATCGAACAAGCGCCGATGGCGGGACAAAGGTTCCTGTCGACTGGACCGGGTTGCCGTCGCCGAAGATTCCCTGATAGATGCTGGTCCACTTTCCCGCGTGACTGCCGGCGACTGTGATCGCGATGAATGACGGATCGGCGACTTTGGACAGCGGCATGTCCAGCTCTTGCTCGGTGAGGCCGTGTTCTTTGGGCAGATACTCATTGATCCCGCCGCCCATGGTCGGCGTGGCGAGGCGCTCGCGCAGTGGCAGCGCGGTGAACTCCATGATCGCCTCGCGGATGTTGTCTTTGGACCATCCGCTGGAGCGATAGACGTCGGCGTGTTCTGGGCTGATCACGAACATCGACGGGGTGACCTGTCCGCGAGGCTTGAGCACTTGCTGGAAAGCCATCGCGAGCGAGCCGGTCAGCGCTCGGGCGTCGCGGCTGGTTTGGTCGATACAGACGCGCGGTCCACCAGTGATCGCGAGGAGTGAGACCACGCTGTCGTCGGAATCGTAGCCGTACTCGACGTGGAAGGGCTCCCACGGTGAGTAGGCTTCGTACTCGGCGTAGCTCAGGGTCCACTTGTGTCCGCCGCCCTGGATGGCTTGTTCGATCTCTCCAGGAACCGCTCCACCGACGTTTCGGAGCATCAGTCGCAGCGCTCTGCCCAGGGTGGAGTTCGCTCGGTTGCCTTGTCCGAGCGCGTTCAGTCCCCAGTTCATCTCGATCTGCTCGCGCACGGGTCCGTTGACCACCATCATGGGCGCGAGTCCAGCAGTTGTGGCGATCGATCCGTGTAGGGGGAATTGTCCACCGGCGGCGGCCTCGACAGAGGCCAGCACGGTTGGGAAGTACTCGGGCTTGCAGCCTGCCATGACTGCGTTGATAGCGGCCTTCTCGACGCTCATCGGGGCCATGTTGGGCGGGAGCGTCGCGACGACCTGTTGGGGGTCGCTCCAGTGTGACGGTGCGCGTTGGAGCATGCGGTCGACGCGTTCGCGGGTTGGCGGAACGACCGGCAGACCGTCGGTCATGCCTTGGTCAAACATGAACTCGTAGACATCGTCGTGGTCGGCGATGTCTACGATCCGAGAGTAGAAGTCAGTTTCGCCGGGCACGGCAATGCCTTGTCGATTGGGTGGGGGCCCTCTGTTCAGGGCAACGCCTTCACCCTTACCCTCTCCCAGCGGGAGAGGGGATTGAATAGATTCGGGGGCTCTCAGCAGAGGCGGTCTGAGAGCTATTCGACGGGCGCCATCAAGGTGTCGAGGATTTCGTCGACGAAGCGTTCGGCGTGTTCGTGCATCTCGGCGTCGGTGCGGTCCTGCATCGGATGCGGGATGAAGACGCGACGCACTTCTTCAAGTCCGAGACGCCCAGCCTGATGGCTGGCGGCTTTGATGAACTCGGAAGTCGCAATGAAAACGCTGGGCTTGCCCTGCAGTTCGAAGAAAACGGTGTCGTGCACACTGCACGTCGTGCAGGATCCTCAATCAGCGAGCGCTTCGATGACGAAGTCGCACTCCTCCAGGATGGCATCTTTGATCGGTTGCGGGGCCGGCTTGGCGACGGTCGGCTTCATGAAACGTCGGGTCTCGACGCCGGGCGCACGCTCGTGGAGGAGCTGCTCGAGTCGGTCGAGGAAGACGTTGCCACGCGGCTTGGAGATGTCGAGCAGGGCGATCGTCCCATGCAGCGCTTCCGGGCGCGGCGTGAGAGAGCGCTTGATCGGCACTCGTTCGTCGGTTGGATCAAGGATCTGGGTAACCATTGGACCTCTCCATCAACGCGCTCGGTGCAGGGTCTGGCGCGTTGTGTGTTTGTTGACAGTCTACTAGTTGGAACTGATGACTTAGGGTTTGCGGACGCTCGGTTCGAACGCGCCGAGTCTGGGTCCGCCAGCGGGACTCTTGCTGTTGGCGGTGCGTCGCGGCCTGATTTCGGTCGCGCCGTTGGGACCGATATTGGCGCTGGTTGCGGTGGAATACACGCCGGTTGCCCAGCCGCCAAGGATGGTGGAGAACTTCGCCGCGGACGAGCCGGCGACGACGAGGATGATGTTCGACTTGTCCTGGAACTTGGCCACGGGGTGGTCGAGCGCTGCCTCGCCGCCAAATCGCTCGACGACGCTGGGTGGCAGGCCGCAACCGGCATCGTCAGAGCGGAGACGGTACTTGAGCGGGATGGATGTCTCTTCCATGATGCACTCGCGCACGTCATCTTTGGACCAGCCTGAGCGTCCGAAGATGCCGGCGTGGTCGGGGGAGAGGACGACGAGGGTATCGACCATCGGCGACTTTGGGTCTTGCATGCAGCTCATCGAAGCGGCGAGCGTGCCGGCCATGCCTCGCCCGTCTCGGGAGCGTTCGTCGGCGATGGTCGCCGGGCCGCCGGACATCGCCGTCAGCGTGGCGACGTCGTCGGTGGGCTCAAAGCCCAACTCAACGGCGAGCGATTCCCAGGGGCTGGCGTCCTCGTTCTCGGCGAAGTTCATCGTTAGACGGTGCGGGCCGCCCTGTGTGGCTCGATCGGTACCGCCGGGGATGCTGCCACCGACATTTCGCACGCACAGTCGCAGAGCCCTGCCGATGGCTGCGTTGGCTCGGTTGCCGGATCCCAACGCTCCGTGGAGGTAGTTCATCCCGATTCGGTCTCGAATCGGTCCGTTGAAGATGCCGACGGGCGTGGCGCCCATGGTGGTCGCGAGCACGCCGTGGACATTGAAGCTGTCGGTGCAGGCGATCTCGACCAGCGCGATGATCGAGGGCATGTATTCGGGCTTGGCTCCGGCCATGACCGCGTTGATCGCAATCTTCTCAACTGTGATCGGCGCGAGATTGGGTGGGACAACCGCGACCTCTTCCTGAGGGTCGCGCGGGGTGCCTTGCAGCATTTTCCAAACGCGTTCACGCGTCGGCGGCACGACGGGGAATCCGTCGGTGTAGCCCTGCTCGTACATGAAGTCGTGAATGTCGTCGCTGGAGGCCAGGTCAACGAGGCGCGAGAGCAGGTCGCCGCTCTTGATCGCTTGCAGCCGCTCGTAAACGCCCGGCTCGTAGTTGCGTGCGCCGCATCCGGGTCGCTGGACGGGGAGCGCATCCCAATCGATATCGGTATCGCCATCGGGTCGGCCGGCGAGCGCCATCGACTCTTTGGCGATTTCACGCCACTCGTGCCTGTCGAAGCCGAAGGTCTGCAATGTGCAGTTTTGGTCCTCGTCGTAGAGAAACAGCGTCGGCACGGTGTCGATATCTGTCTCGTAGGACAGATCGAGCGCGTCGTCGTCCAGCAACGGCATGGTCAGATCGTGACGGTCCTTGAGGACGGGGATGTCCTCGGTCTTCTGCACGGCGACCCAGACATCGAGTCCATCGTCAGTGGCTCGGTGGACCGCTTCGAGCAGCGGCAGGGTGAGATTGCAGGTGTCACAGTCTTCCTTAACCAATGCCAAGAGAACCGGGCGATTCGGTGGGAAGTGCTGCGCTTGTCCGTCGGCGTCGAGGAGTGAGAATTTGGTCGGTGGATGCATGTTTGTAGTCTAGCGCTGATTGTGTCGACGTTGACCCTGTCGGCAGGAGGCGCGACACTATGGCAAGATTGCCGCAATGCAATGGTTGAGGGGCGTGATCCAATGTCTCAGCTTCGTCAGGTTCTGCTCGCGCTGGTGGTGACTGCAGGACTAAGTGTGTTGACGCTCGGTGCGATCAGCGCCGGCGAGTTCGCCGTTCAAGAGCCGATCCAAATCGCGGAGGCTGGCGGCGACGAGGACGACAGTTTGCACGTCTCCGATGCGACGTTGGCGACGTCGCTGTTCATTCCGTTCTGCTTTGTCGGCGCGACGCTGGTCGTGTTCGTCTGGGCTGTTCGTAATCGAGCGCGTCCGATCGACGACGAGACGCCGATGCCTTGGTGGCGGACGCGTCAGTGGTACACGCGTGGCACCGAAGAGGACGAAGCGTAGCCGCTGCTCTAGAAGAGCAGGCGGCCGAGTCGCTTTCGATACTCCACCACGACCGGCTGATCATCACCGAGCATCGAGAAAATGCCGAGCAGGCATTTCCTAGCCGCCTCGTCGCCGGCGAGTTTGTCGAGCCTGACCGACTCAAGTAGCTCGTCGAGCGCCTGCTGCCACTGACCCTCGACCGCGAGTAAGCAACCGTGTCGGAAGCGGGACATAGCGTCGTTGGGATTGGCGCTCACGGCGCTGCGGATTTCGTGGGCTTCGTAACCTGCGAGTGCTGCGGTGAGCTCCATTGAGGTGAGCACACTTTTGCTCATCGGATGGTTGGGCCATCGTCGGGCGAGCTCGGCGGCGCGTTCGGTCTCGCCGAGGCGAACGAGAATCGCTGCGAGTCCAACGCCGGCTGGCTCGTGGTCGGGGTTTTCTTCAAGCGCGGCTTCGAAGTGCAATCGAGCGATCGGGATCTGGTTCTCTTGCATCATTCGATATCCCTCGGCGGCCTTGATATCGGCTTCGGAGGGAATCAGGGAGTCGTAGAACTCGCGTACCTGCTCTTCTGGGAGCGCTCCGACGAACTTGTTCACCAGTTGTCCGCCGACGAAGGCGAAGACGGCGGGTATGCCCTCAACTTGCAATGCTCGCGCGACTTGAGGGTTCTCGTCGGTGTTGACTTTGACCAGTTGGACTTGTCCATCTCGTTCGTAGGCGAGCTTCTCGAGAATCGGTCCCAGAACGCGACACGGTCCGCACCAGGGCGCCCAACAGTCGACGATCACTGGGAGCTCGTTCGACCGCTGGATCACGTCCTCGCCAAAGGTCGCGTCGGTTGCGTCGATCACGGCAGCGACGTGGCCATGTAGTCCTTGCGGCTGACTCGAGTCTTCGGCTTGAGCGGAAGCGCCCGAGGCCTCGGCCGGCGCTGGCGCGGGTCGCATGGGGATCGGAGCGGGTGGCGGCGGAGGTGTCGGCTGGACGCGACGCATCGGTTGGCCCGAGGCGGAGTAGATCACCGGTCCCGAGGGCGGTTGCTGCTGTGGAGGCTGCTGAGGGCCGCCGCGCTGCACTCGGTCAGAGGGAAACGGGATCGGGTCAGGCGGACGCTGCGTCATGAAGAACTCCGAACGAGGTGAGGGCGCGCTTGGGTTACCAGTTGGTGTATCGCTTGCGCTTAGGGAAGTTGGCGGAGCGATTCTTGGTGGAGTTGCTCTCGAAGATACCGGCCATCACGCGCTCGCCTTCTTCGTCGCACTTGGGACACGGGCATGGCTCAGAGGCGCGCGCCATCGGTCGGATCTTCTCGAAGTTCTCGTCGCATGCGTCGCAGCGATAAGTATAGACGGGCATTGGATTGGGTCTCCTGCGGGCACTAGTCGACTGCGCAAACTGCGCGATGCTCTGAGTTTATCGCGCCGAGTCGGTGCGGTCGCGGCGCTGCACTGCATTTGCCGCGGCGGAGACCTTCAGCGCCCAGGCGATTTCCGCGACATCGTGCACTCGGACGACGTGCGCGCCCAATGAGGCGGCGAGCACATTGAAGGCGATGGTCGCGGCGAGCATGCCGGGGCGCGACTGCGCATCATGTGAGCGAAGTTCGCCGTGACCCAACATCTCGGCGAGGAATCCTTTGCGCGAGGCAGAGATGAGTACGGGATGTCCGTGCTGGGCGAGGTTCGGAAGGTCGAGCAGGAGTCGGAGGTTGTCTTCCAATCCGCGGCCGAACTGGAAGCCGGGATCGATCCATACGTCGGGCGCGCCGGCCGCCTCGATCTCTTTAGCCCGCTGGTCGAGGTACGTGCGCACCTCGAGCGCGACGTCGTCGTACTGATGCGTGGCTTCTCGGTGTCGTTGTGGTCGGCCACGCATGTGCATGACGGCGATCGGTGTCGACGTGTCCACGGCGACGGCCACGGTGTCGGGGTCGGCGCCGGAGACGTCGTTGATCAGGTGTGCGCCTGCCGCGACGGCGGCGCGAGCGACGGCGGCGGTCCAGGTGTCGACCGAGACCAGATGGCCTTCGGACACGAGCATCTCGATCACCGGCACGACGCGGGCGATCTCTTCCTCCGCGGTGACTTCGACAGCACCTGTTCGAGTGGACTGCGCACCGACGTCGATGATCGCGGCTCCCGCGTTGCGGAGTTCGGCGGCTCGTCGAGGGGCGTCTCCAACCGCGACGACGGAGTCGGAGACGGGCGAGTCGGTGGCGACGTTCAGGATGCCCATGATCAGGCACTGATCGGTGGCGTCGAGGGTCTGGTTGCCCAGTTGGATTTGCATGGGAATATCAGCGACGTCTGGTCATGAAGTGGGGACTGCGTCCGAAGAAGAGCTGCGCGGCCTCCATGACCGACTCATTCAGGGTCGGATGGGCGTGAATCGATTCGGCCAGGTCCGATGCGCGCGCGCCCATCTCGACGGCCAAGACTCCTTCGCCGATCAGCTCGCCCGCGCCAGCGCCAACGACCTGCATACCGAGCACGCGCTCTGAGCCACGCTCGATCACGAGTCGCGTGAGACCGTCGTTGCGTCCCGATGCGGTCGCGCGACCGAGCGCGGCCCAGGGGAAGCTGGCGGTGGTCGTTTCGATGTCGAGCGCTGCGGCGTCGGACTGGGTGAGGCCGCACCAGGCAATCTCGGGGTCGGTGAAGATCACTGCTGGGACCGCGAGCGGGCGAAAGGCGGAGGGTTCTCCGACGATCGCCTCGACCGCGGTCGTTGCCTCGGCGGTCGCTTTGTGAGCAAGCATCGGCTCGCCGGCGACATCGCCGATGGCGAAGATTGATGGCTCGGCGGTACGGCGCTGACTATCAGTGACGATGAAGCCGTGGGAATCGACGTGGGCGTTCGTGCGGTGCAGGCCGAGACCGGCGCTGTTCGGTCGGCGACCAGTGGCGATGAGCACGCGATCGAACTGTTCCCTGGTTTCTGCGCCTTCGTTGTCGGCGATGACGGCTTCAATACCGTCGCCGACCTCAGATAGTGAGACGACGGTGCAGCTGGTGCGGATCGACTTCAGGCGCGAGCGCAGGCTTCGCTGGAGGACGCGCACAAGGTCTCGCTCGACGCCGGTGAGAATCTCGGGCAGCGCCTCAACGACCGTGACTTCAGTACCGAGCGCCGCGTAGACAGTGCTCAGTTCGAGTCCGATGTAGCCGCCGCCGATTACGAGCAGAGACTCTGGGATGTCGGGCAGCTCCAGGGCTTCGGTGGAGTCCATGACCCGATCTGACTCGAGCTGCAAGGCGCGCGGAATGACAGGCGTTGAACCGGTGGCCACGATCAGCGCGTCGAAATCGACCGAGAGGACTTCACCGTCTGTCTCGACGTTGATCTGGTTGGCGTCGCGAATGCGTCCGTAGCCTTGTTGGTATCGGACGCTGTGCTGTCGGCGGAGCAGACCGAGGCCGCTCGTCATCTTGCGAACGACGCTGTCCTTCCAGTCGCGGAGGGCGTCGATATCAATGGTCGGATCTCCGAATTGGATGCCCCACTCAGCGGCTTCTTGGGTTTCGCGGAGCAGCTTTGCGACGTGGAGCAGTGCTTTCGAGGGAATGCAACCCTCGTATAGGCAAACGCCGCCCGGTTGCGGGCGCGTGTCGACCAGTGTGACGTCCAGGCCGCGCTCGGCGGCGTGAAACGCCGCGGGATAACCGCCCGGACCAGCGCCGAGCACGACGAGGCGGGATTGGCTGCTCGTTGCTGGACGCTCGCTGGTCACTTGCTAACTCCCCAGCGCCAGGACCAACGGCTGACGGATGACGTCAGCGATCCAGGTCATAAATCGGGCGCCGTCGGCACCGTCCATGGCGCGGTGATCGAACGTGAATGAGAGTGGCAAAATGCTGCGTGGTTCCCAGCTGTTGAGCAGGTCGGACCAGACGGGCCGACGCTCGGCCCGGCCGATGCCGAGGATCGCGGTGTTGGGGTGGTGGATGATCGGCGTGAAGTGTCCGGTGCCCATTCCACCGAGATTGGTGACGGTGAAGCTGCTCCCGCGGAAGTCCTGGAGGCCGAGGTCGCCGGAGCGTGCCCGCTCGGAGATGTCGGTCAGTTCCACGGAAATCTCGATGATGTTTTTTCGGTCGACATCGCGAATGACAGGTACGACGAGTCCGCGCGGCGTGTCGACAGCGACACCGAGATGGACATAATGTTTGAGCACGAGCTCGTCGGACTCGGCGTCGATGGAGCTGTTGACGTGTGGGTGAGCCTTGAGCGCCGCGGCGGTGATTTTGAGCAGGATCGCGGTGATCGTCAGTCGGCCGCCGGCTTCCTCCGCGCGGCCGCGATAGTCGCGCCGTACCTGTTCTAGTTCTGTGACATCGGCGGTGTGGAAGAGGGTGACGTGGGGAACCTCGTGCCATGAGGTTGCCATATTGCGTTTGATGGTGCGTCGCAGGCGACTCATAGGCACTCGCTCGACGGTGCCGAATTCTGAGAAGTCGGGAAGCGGGCCCGGTGTGAGGGCGCCGTGATCGGTCAGTGGCGCTGGCTGTGGTGTTTCTCGGGAGTGTCGCTTGACGTCGTCCTGGTCGATCCGTCCGCCGGGACCGCTGCCGACGACGCTGCGGATTTCGACGCCGATCTCGCGCGCGAAGCGTCGGACAGAGGGCGAGGCGAAGACGGGTCGCGACTCGATGTCGCCCTCGAGCAAGGGCGGCGGGGCGGCAGGTGGCACTCGGTTGACGGGCGCGGGTAGGTCAGGAACGGTCGGCGCGGTGGTGGTGTTGCCTAAGTGGTTTGTTGAGAGCGACGGCGGATCCGGAGGTCGTTCGTCTGAAACGACCCGCGCAGGTGGCGTCTCGACGACGAGTTGACTCGACGCTGGAGCTTCGGCTGGAGCGCTGACGGCGCTGGCGACGCTGAGCACGGGGTCGCCTGGGCGGATCGTGTCGCCTGGCCGGACGTGGATCGCGGCAACGGTACCGGAGGACGGTGAAGGGAGGTCGAGGGTTGCTTTCTCAGTCTCAATCTCGATGATTGGTTGCTCGACCTCGATGCTGTCGCCGATGCCGACGTAGATCTGGAGGACATCAGCCTCTTCGATGTCTTCACCGAGGTCGGGCAGGAGAACGGCTTCGGTCTCGGATGCGGTGGTCGTCATCTGGATTCCCTAGTGCATCATCGGATCGGCGCGGTTGGGGTCGATCCCGAGCCGCTGTTGCGCGCTCAGCAGGACATCGCCGTCGATGTCGTCGCGGCGAGCGAGCGCGCTCAGCGCGGACCAGACAACGTGATTGGCGTCGACTTCGTAGAAGTCGCGGAGCGCCTCTCGAGTGTCCGAGCGGCCGAATCCGTCGGTGCCCAGCGCCGTGAGCGGTCCTGGTAGCCAGCGTGATACGAGATCGGGGAGCGAAGAGAGGTAATCGGTTGCGGCGATGATCGGCGCATCCGACCCGTGCAGCGATGTTTCGAGCCAGGATTGTCGTGGCTCCTCGAACGGATGGAGACGATTCCAGCGGTCGATATCGAGCGCCTCGCGGCGGAGCTCGGTGTATGAGGTGACGGACCAGACGTCGGCGCGGACGTGGTAGTCGTCCTGGAGCATCTGTTGGGCGCGACGCACTTCCTGCAGGATCGGTCCGCTGCCGAAGAGGCGTATCTGTGGCGCCTCACAGGGAGACAGCGGGTAGATACCTCGGAGAATGCCTTCGCGCACGAGCTCGGATTCGGGCATCGGTGGTTGGACGTAGGCTTCGTTCTCGACCGTGATGTAGTAGAAGATGCTCTCGTCTTCATTGTGCATGCGGCGAATGCCGTCCTGCACGATGACGGCGATCTCGTAGGCGTAGGCCGGATCGTACGCGATGAGGTTGGGAATCGTAGAGGCGAGGAGGTGGCTGTGTCCGTCCTGGTGTTGGAGCCCTTCGCCGTTCAGTGTGGTGCGTCCGGCTGTGGCTCCGATCAGGAAGCCTCGCGCTCGGGAATCGCCAGCGGCATACGCGAGGTCGCCGAAGCGTTGCAGTCCAAACATTGAGTAGAAGATGAAGAACGGGATCATCGGCGCTTTGAGCGACGAGTACGCCATCCCGGCGGCGATGAACGACGACATCGCGCCGGCTTCAGTGATCCCTTCCTCCAGGATTTGTCCGTCGCGAGACTCCTTGTAGAAGAGCAGGCGGTCAGAGTCGACGGGTTCGTAGAGCTGTCCGGTCGAGGCATAGATGCCGAACTCGCGGAACATGCCCTCCATGCCGAAGGTGCGCGACTCGTCCGGCACGATCGGGACGATGTGCTCTCCGAGTTCGCGGTCGCGCATGAGACGGCTGAGCATCCTGACGATGCCCATCGTGGTGGACGCCTCACGCTCGCCGGTGCCTTCGTGGAACTCCGAGAAGGTCTCGTCAGGCGGCGCGGTGAGATGGGACTTGATCGCGCGACGCTCGGGAACGTGTCCGCCAAGGATTGATTTACGTGCGGAGATGTAGTTTGCTTCACGACTGTCGCGGCCGGGTCGGTAGAGCGGCGCGCCGACGACTTCCGCGTCAGAGAGTGGGATCGCGAACCGATCGCGGAACTGCATGAGCTCGCGCTCGTTCAGTTCCTTTTGCTGATGGGTAATGTTGCGACCTTCGCCGGCCTCTCCGAGTCCGTAGCCCTTGATCGTTCGGGCGAGGATCACAGTCGGTGCGCCGCGGTGGTTGGTCGCCGCGTGATAGGCGGCGTGGACTTTGAGAGGATCGTGTCCTCCGAGACGCATTCGCCAGAGCTCGTCATCGGAGATGTCGTCAACCATGCGCAGGAGTCGGGGATCGACGCCCCAGAAGTGCTTGCGGATGTAACTGCCACCAGCGACGGTGTACTTCTGATACTCGCCGTCGACGACTTCGCCCATGCGCTGGACGAGGAGGCCTTGGTCGTCCCGGGCTAGCAGTTGGTCCCACTCCGAGCCCCAGACCACCTTGATCACGTTCCAGCCGACGCCGCGGAACACTGCTTCCAACTCCTGAATGATCTGTCCGTTGCCGCGCACTGGGCCGTCGAGGCGTTGGAGATTGCAGTTCACGACGAAGATCAGGTTGTCGAGTTCCTCTCGGGACGCGAGAGCGATTGAGCCGAGCGATTCGGGTTCATCGGTTTCGCCGTCGCCGAGGAAGCACCAGACCTTGCGATCAGTGGGTTCGAGGAGGTCGCGATTCTCGAGATAGCGGATCATTCGGGCCTGGTAGATGGCCTGGATCGGTCCGAGTCCCATGGACACGGTGGCAAACTGCCAGTAATCGTCCATGAGCCACGGATGCGGATAGGACGGCAGTCCACCGGAGAGTTCGCGGCGGAAGTTGTGCAGTTGGTCGGGCGAGAGTCGTCCCTCGACATAACTGCGGGCATACATGCCGGGCGCGGAGTGTCCTTGGAAGTAGATCAGGTCGCCGCCGCTTGGATGATCCTGTCCGCGGAAGAAGTGGTTGAATCCGACCTCGTACAGGGTCGCGGCCGATGCGTAGGTGGAGATGTGTCCGCCGATGCCGTGATTGTTCTGATTTGCCTCGACGACCATCGCCATGGCGTTCCAGCGAATGATCGACTTGATCCGACGCTCAATCTCGAGGTCTCCGGGGTAAGCAGGTTGTCGCTCAATCGGAATCGAGTTGACGTACGGAGTCTGAGAGGTGACGGGGAGGCGAATGCCTGAGCGTTGCGCTTCAATCTGGAGGGTTTGCAGGAGTCGGGAGACACGCTCCGGTCCGCGACGTCGGGCGACGTCGCGGAGTGAATCAATCCAGTCGTTGGTTTCCAGCCAGTCGTCGGCGCCTGAGGCGTCGGACGCAGCGGCTAGGGCGGCTTGCCAGGGAGACTCAGAGGTAGTCATCGCTCTTCAGTCTACTCATCTCATGGGGATTATATACGTGGCTAGAGGGAGTTCGGTCATGTCGCCAACTGGATAATGCGGGACGACGGCGTAACGCATACCCTGTTAGGTCAACGCATCGTATCGCTGAGCGCGATCACGAAGAAGGAGGCACTCGAAATGGCGATTGCGGATAAGGTGTCGAGCGATTCCGGGACTCAGGCGATGTTCGAGAACATGCCGGAGGAGCATCAAATGATTGTTCTGGCTACTGTCAAGATTCTTGACGAGCGTTTCGAGACCTTGAACAGCAAGCTCGATCGTTTGCTGGGAAAAAGGATTTAGCACATGCCACGACAGCCGATGATTCCGCCAACCACGAAGACGCCGGAGCAGATCGCCAAGGCGCTGCTCAAGGCCCCAAAGGGGTAAGAGTGCCCTCGATGGGACTCGAACCCATGACCTCACCCGTGGCAGGGGTGCGCTCTCTCCGCTGAGCTACGAGGGCGCAACCAGTTTAGTCCCCCGGCCTTTTGGCCGGGGGACTATTCGATCCGTCGGGGCTGTCTCGCATATATGGAATTGAAGCATCAATGACTGTGACAATCTCTCGAACGGGAATGATCATCGTCATCTTGGTCGCCGTAATCGTGGCTCTCGCCGCTGTCCTGTTGTTGAGTGGAGGGGGCGAGCAAGTATCCCAGACTGCCGAGCGTGAGACCGCGATTCCTGCTGAACGGCAGTCAGTTCCTGTAGAAGACGACACTGTGCCAAACCTCACTGTCGCTTCTGCTCCACTCTTGGAAACGATTGAACGGTGCGGACAGCAGATTGACGGCTGGATCGCTGCTGTCGGAGTTGTGTCAGAAGGGGGTGCCGACAGTCTTACACGCAGAAATGCACAGAGAATCGACATTTGGGCTAACGCAGTGCTTGACTGCTATGTTGAGTGGGACACTCAACTCGCGCAACTGGAACTCAATTTCCCCGTTTCGATGAGATCGGCTGAGTGGAGAGAAATTGAGGATTTGTTTGAGGAGGATTTTGGTCTCAAGAGTGATTTCGGGCGGGATTGGCGGGAAGTAAGGTCGAATCTCGTGAGCGGTGGATTGCTGGACTAGCGGTGCGGTTACGCCCCTTTGAGTTCTTGGTAAGTCAAACGCCGACCGACGGAGCGCTGGACAATCTCGCTCATAATGTCGATGGTGTCGAGGTCGCGCATTGTGGCGCGGCAGGCGAACTCGTTGGCGTAACGCTGAGTGTGCTTGGCTGACCAGTGGTGGAACGTTCCGACGAACCCGCGCTTGAGCATTGACCAGAACGACTCGATTCCGTTTGTATGGAACGGACCCTTCACGTATTGGCGAGCGCCATGCTGAACTGATCGGTGCTTGAACCCGAAGTCCTCAAGGTCCTGATACGAGGCATGTTCGTCGGTGAGCACCCACGACTCCGGTCGGGCGTTCTTCCAGATCACGTGAAGCAGTGCCTTCTTGGTTGGCCCGTCAATGACACTGGCCCTCACCTCACCTGTGGCGCGATCCTTGACACCGGCCACGACCGTCTTTTTCGGCTCAGTCTTGCGACGGTCAGCGTGCATAGTCTCGTAACGTCCGCCGACGTAGGTTTCGTCTATCTCGATTGGGCCGTCCAGCAAGCCGCCATCGGCCTCCATTGCTTCGCGGATACGGTGCGCCATGAACCACGCCGTCTTCTGTGTGACCTTGAGATCGCGGTGGAGCTTCATGCTGCTCACGCCTTTGAGTGAGGTGGCAACGAGATAGATAGCGATAGCCCACTTGCGTAGGGATACTTTCGAGTCGCCCATGAAGGTACCCATCTTGACCGAGAAGTACTGCTTGCAGTCTGAGCAGCGCCACGGCATTGGCTTGGCGCTCTTGACCTTGTAGACAATGTTGCTGTTGCATCGAGCGCAGCGAACGCCGTCGGGCCAGCGCTTGGACTCGAACCACTCACGCGCTGATTCCTCGTCAGGGAACATCTCGAACAGGTCGAAGAGAGAGATTCCATCTCTGTGATTTTTGCCTGGTGCGTTCATGGTTTTGTCCCTTCTTGCTTGCTAAATCAAGCGTAAGGGATATTTCAGATGATGTCAAGTCACGTATATAATCCCCCATCTCATCGCATTCCACCGTTATCGGACCGCCATCGACGGCCGTGCCTGGATAGACTCAAGCAGATGGAAACGAGTTCGTCATCAATGACCGCGCTCCCGGACTCCAGACCGCTCAGTCGCTCGCAACCACGACATGGAAGCGTCGCAGAGCGCTCGCAGATCGTTCAGATCGCGCGTTTGGGGACCGTCACGTTCGAGGTCGCGGATGCGTGGCAACGGGAACGCTCGGGACAGGTTGCCGAAGGTAACGCGCCTGAGATTGTTGCGCTGATGCAGCACGAGCCGGTCTACACGCAGGGTCGACGAGGCGGTCGCGAGCATGTGCTCGCCTCGCTGGCGGCGCCGATCGTCGATACCGATCGAGGTGGCGACGTGACGTTTCACGGTCCCGGACAACTGGTCGTCTGGCCGATCTTGCGGCTCAGGGAGCGCGAAATCGGTATTGCGCGGTACGTCCGCATGCTCGAGGAGTCGGCGATTCGGAGTGCTGAGACAATTGGTGTCGAGGCTTCGCGCGTTAAGGGACAGCCGGGCGTCTGGGTTGGGGGAGACAAGTTGGCGAGCGTCGGTGTGCGGTTGCAGTCGGGTGTTAGTCGGCACGGAATGGCGATCAACTGCGACGTCGATCTCTCGTGGTTCAATTCAATCCGCGCCTGTGGGATCGCGGATGGCGGTGTGACGTCGCTCAGTGTCGAGGCAGGTCGGCACATCAGTGTCGGTGAGTGCGCCGACGTACTGACCGAGTGTTTCGGAGAGGTCTTCGGCTTGCGCTGTTCGCCGGTACGTGACTTGTCGATGGTGTCCTGATGACCGTGCGCGAGCGAAAGCCGAAGTGGATTCGGGCGCAGTTTCCCGGTGGCGAACGGTACGGCGAGATCGTGCGACTGCTGCGCGACGAGACGTTGAACACGGTCTGTCAGGAAGCTCGCTGTCCGAACATCGGCGAGTGCTTCAATCGGGGCACGGCAACATTCATGATCCTCGGCGATACGTGTACTCGTGCCTGTGGCTTTTGCGCGGTGACATCAGGCAAGCCGTCGCCAATCGACTGGACAGAACCGCGTCGGCTCGCGGAAGCGATCGAGCGACTGGGGTTGGCGTACGTCGTGATCACGGCGGTCAATCGGGACGACGTCTCGGACGGCGGGTCGCAAATCTTTGCGTCGTGTATTGAGCTGATTCGTCAGCGTCAGCCTGAGACGGCGGTTGAGGTGCTGATTCCCGATTTCGTGGGCAACTGGGATGCGCTCGAGACGGTGCTCGCCGCTCGGCCGACGGTGCTCAATCACAATGTGGAGACGGTGCGTCGGCTGTATCCGCGAGTCAGATTTCAGGCTCGATACGAACGCTCGCTGGAGCTGTTGCGACGATCGGCGGAGTGGTCGCCTCGGATTCCGACAAAGACGGGATTCATGCTTGGTCTGGGTGAGGAACGGGATGAGGTCTCGGAGTTGTTGCGCGACCTCCGGGCTGTCGGTGTGGAGCTATTGACGGTCGGTCAGTATCTGCGACCGTCGGCGAAGCACCTGCCGGTCGTGCGCTACGTGCCGCCCGAGGAGTTCGTCGATATTCGTGAAGAGGCGCTGTCGATAGGATTTCGCCACGTTGAGTCGGGACCGATGGTGCGCAGTTCCTATCACGCCGACGAACAGGCTCGGGCGGCCAGGCTAGTTGATGTTGAACTGCATCGAGCACCGGCCGTCGTGGCGAGTTCGCTTACGATTCCTCAGCCGATTCCTCGTCCTGGGGAATGAGCAGGACGTCGCCGGGGTGGATGTAGGTGTAGGCGTCGAGCTTGTTGAGGTTCATGATCGTCTCGACGGTGGTGTCGTAACGTACGGCGATGTCGTAGAGCGTGTCACCCTCGACCACTTGGTACTCGAAGGTGTTGGCAGATTCAGGCGCGAGATTGAGGTTGTCGGAGTCGTCGTCGGACGGGGTGGCGATCGACGGCGCAGCGACGACAATCGGTCGGACTGGAGCGGCGTTCCCTTGCGAGGACGAATCGGCGTTTGTTGAGGAATTGGTAGCCGAGTTTTGCGGCGGTGTCACGGAGCTTGAGTCGGTGCTGGTTGAGGTCTGCTGGGTTTGGTCCGATGTGCCGGTGTTGGCGGAGGGCAGGGCTGACTGGCCGTCGCCACTGCGATCGATCGCGGAGACTTCCTGTGTGAGCGCGGCGGAGACCTCGGTGGCTTGCGGTTCTGAGGCGCCGATCGCGCCGCCGACATAGAGCAGGATTGCCAACGCTGAGATCGGCGCAAGCACGGCCGCCAGCGGCACACCAGAGGGCGAACGCGGTGTACGTCGCGGTTGGGCGCCGGCGAGTCCGTAAGCGCCGACCTGCGGGAAGGGTTCAGGTTTGGCTGCGACGGTTGAGTCGGATTGGAGGCGGTCCTGTCCCCAGAACCAGGCGGCGGCCAGACCGATCGCGAGGCCGACGATCAGCAGCCAGATGCCGTGTCCAGGCCAGGTGAGGTCGAGGAGGAGCAGGAGGAGAAAGATCGCAGCAGCGGAAGCCGCTGCAGGCTTGAGATTGAGTCGCATGGTGGTCGTGGCCGCGCCGCCGGTGCCGAACCGATTTCACTGTAACGCAACGGTGAGGTGGAGGCGCAACCGAAAACACGCAGGATTGACGTAGCGTCGTCGGGAGTGGTGGGGCTGGGAAACGCGGAGATGCCGTCTATTCTCGGGTTTCGCGTACACTCGCGGGTAACGCGCTCGACAGTGCCTCGTTGCGACTCGTAGCTGGGGAATTGAGCGTGTGGGGAGTGCAACGCCGATGACGCAGACTCAGTCTGAGACGCCGTCGCTGAGCAAGCTCGCAGAGGCCGCCGGGCTTGACATGGAAGAGATGGACGGTCGCCAGCGCGAAGTTGGGACCGCGGACATCTTCGAACGCATCTCGCACTTTCAGCTCGCCGATCAGGCGCGAGCGGTTGGTCTGTATCCCTTCTTCCAGCCGATCGAGGTGAATGACGGACCGGAGGCGATCGTCGACGGCAAGCGTGTGATCATGCTGGGGTCGAACAACTATCTGGGGCTGACTCGACATCCGGCAGTTCTCAAGGCCGCGCATGAAGCGCTGGACCGATACGGTCCGTCGATGACGGGATCTCGGCTGCTCAACGGTACGAGCCCGGTCCATCTCGAGCTGGAAGAGGCGTTGGCCGACTTTCTCGGCGCGGAAACGGCGATCGTGTTCTCGACCGGCTACCTGGCGAACTTGGGTGCGGTGTCATCGGTGGTTGATCGGCACGGGGTGTCGGTGCTCGATCGCGACGTGCATGCGTCAATCTATGACGCGGCAGGATTGGCGCTGGGGAAGTACACACGATTCCAACATAACGATCCTACGCATCTCGACCGCGTGCTCTCCAACTTGGGTCCCGAGCAGCCGCGATTGGTGCTCATCGACGGCGCCTATTCGATGGGTGGCGACCTCGCGCCGCTGCCGGAGCTTCGCGAGGTGTGTCGCAAGCACAACACGCGAATGCTGGTTGACGATGCTCACGCGATCGGCACGGTTGGGCCGACCGGTCGCGGCACGCGATCACACTTCGGCCTCGAGGAGCCCGATGACTTGACGATCGGTACGTTCAGCAAAACGCTCGCATCGGTGGGTGGGTTCTGCGCTGGTCCGAGGATGGTGATTGAGTACATCCGACACTTCTCTCGACAGATGCTGTTTACTGCCGCGTTGCCGCCGGCGTCGGCAGCGGCCGCGTTGGCCGCCTTGCGGTTGATCGACGAGGAGAGCTGGCGCGTTGGGCGAGTTCAGGAGATCGGTCAACGGATGCGGTCGGGACTGTCTGAGCTGGGATTTGATGTCGCCAATTCTGCGACGCCGATCATCCCAATCCGTGTCGGCGACGAGGTTCGCACGGCGGCGTTCTGGCGCGATCTGCTTGACCACGGTGTGTACACGAACGCGGTGATCGCGCCAGCGGTACCTCGCGGGCAGGCGATTCTGCGCACGTCGTACATCGCGACGCACACTGACGAGCAACTTGAGCGGGCGCTGGAGATTTTCGGTGAAGCTGGACGGCGTCACGGCGTGATTGAGTAGTCGCTTGTGCGCGTCTTGCTGACTGGAGGAAGCGGATTCATCGGTGGCCACATCGCTCGTGCGTTGAGCGCCGATGGCCACGAGATCCGCCTCCTCGTCCGACCGACCAGTGATACCTCGTTTGTGGACGATCTGCAGTTTGAGCGCGTAGTCGGCGACCTTCGGCAGGCTGACTCGCTGATCGCGGCCTGTCGGGGCGTGGACGTGGTGGTGCATGCTGCTGCGGTGTTGCGAGCGGCGAATTCGGATGACTTCATGTCCGCGAATCGCGCTGGGACGGCGAGTCTCGCGCAAGCAGCATCGGCCGCTGGAGTCGGGCGGTTCGTGTACATCTCATCGCTCGCGGCACAGGGTCCGAGCCTCGGCGGGACACCGGAGTCACCCGACATCGTGCCGCATCCCATGACGGCGTACGGACGCTCGAAGTTGGCCGGCGAGGATGAGGTGATCAATCATCGCGGGGGGATGCGGGTCTCGATTTTGCGACCGCCATTGGTCTACGGACCGGCGGATCGGGGATTGCTCGGATTTTTCTGGCTGGCGCAGCGCGGCTTCTGCGTTCGGCTCGGTGACGGTACGAACAGAATCTCGGCGATTTACGGTCCTGACCTTGCCGATGCCGTGGTTGCGATCATCGGCGCTGACAGTCGTGCTGAGTTGCCGCTCGTCTCGCGTTATCACGTGAGCGACCGAGCGGGATTCTATGACTGGAATCAGTTGCTGGCGTCGCTGGGTGCGGTCGCGGGTGGCCGATTGAGGACTGTGTCACTGCCAGGGTCGTGCTTTCATGGGTTGGCGAAAGGTTCGGAGTGGCTGTCGCTATTGACCAAGCGCGAGCCGATGCTTGATCGGGCTCGGGTGACGGAAATGCGACAACTCGCGTGGCTGTGCGACCCGACATCGCTCACGCGAGACACGGGATGGCAGGCCCTTACGTCCATCGAAGACGGGATGCACGCAACGATGTCGTGGTATCTAGAGCACGGCTGGGTGTAGCGCGATGGCTGTGACGTCCCGACTGTGGTCATTCGATCTCGATGGTGTCCTCGCCGAGCCCCCATTTGGTTGGAATCCGGCGATTAATCGCGACGTGTTTCTTGAGCCGGCCGAGTCGGTCGCTCTTCCTCCTCGCTCAGCGCCGACCTTGGTTGACGGCCTACTGTCGGCGACTTGGTATCGATTCCGATATGTGCTCCGACCGCCCCGCGAGCACGCGCTGGAGGCGGTACGAACCGCTGCGGATTGCGGACGGGTTGTGGTGCTAACCGGTCGGCATGAACGCGGTCGGCGACAGACGCAGTCGTGGTTGGAGCGTCACGGATTCGCGAGCTCGGTGGACGAGTTGGTGATGAACGGCTCGCCGTTGGCGTCGGCGCGATACAAGGAGGCTTGGTTGCGCGACCACGAGGCGGCGCTACACATCGACGACGACGCAGCCACGGTCGCGCTGTTGGCTCGCAATCGCGTGCCCACGGCCCTCGTGAGTTGGCCGCGAAATCGTGAGCTTGAATTCCCTGCGGGTGTCACCACGTGTGATGACATGGCCAGTGTGTGCTCGCTGATTGAGCGGATGGCGTCGCATGATTGAACCGGTCGAAGTGTCGGCGTCGGCGGAGCGTGTCTGGGAGCTGCTGCGAGCTGAGGCTCGCGCGGGGTTGGACGCGGGACAGGCCGTGGTGCTCCAGGAGGTTCATGCTCGAGAACTGCTCCTGGAAGTTCGGATGGGGACGGGGTTCCGAGTACAACACGCGTATCGGCTGGAAGGACTCGGTGAACGATGCGTGATCACTGATCGGGTGCGACCGCTCGGCTGGCGATGGCGATTGAGCAACCTGTTTCTCGTTGGCCGAGGATCGAGGGCGATCGAGGCGGCGTCGCACCAGGGCTTGCTCAATCTGAAGGCCGCTGCTGAGCGGGATGAAGGCTGACCGAGTCGCGATTGAGAAATTTACCTACGGAAACGTCGTGGATGTGTAGAGTGGAGTTGGCGGTGAGTCTCCTTACATAACGAAGGCGCGAACAGTGCGTTCACACGACCATATCTGGACAAATCGATGGTTCAGACTGCTGCTGGTTTCATCTGCCGTGTTGATTGTTCTTGTCGCGGGGGCATCGCTCCAGAGCGCCAGAGCGGAGGGTCCTGAGGCCGATCCGGTTGGTGCGTCGTTTGCGATGACGTCGAGCGCGTCGTTTAGCAACAACCTGTCCGGCCGGGTCTACGTTTGGGATCAGGGACGGCTGCGTCCTGCCGAGCGGGCGCGAGTATCGACCGGGACCGCGCTGGTCCACACAGACAGCAGCGGTCGATTCGAGTTCGCGGCTGAAGAGCGGACGGGCAACCTGTCGATCATCCAGCCTGGATTCGATGTCGTGCGTCGGCCGATCTACTACGACCGCTCCGTGATCATTCTGCGGAATCTGGTCGTCCGAGCAGTGTTTATCCCGTTCAGCGAAGTGTCCAAGCCGAGTGTCCAAGCGTGGGCTCACGACCTGGTCGATCGCAACTTGATCAACGCGGTGGTCGTGGACCTCAAGGACGAGTCGGGACAGGTCTTCTCGATCGCGTCGACGCCGACCACGGAGCAGATGCAGGCCGTGCGTGACGGCGAATCGGTGGGCGCGTTTCTCGACGATCTTAAGAGCAAGGGTGTCTACCGAATCGGGCGGGTCGTGACGTTCCTGGACGGTTGGTATTCGTCATGGTTCCCGGAGAATTCACTGCACTTCTTGGATGGAAGTTTGTTCCGTGACGGCATGGGCTCGGGCTGGTCATCGGCGTACACGCCAGGCGCGAGACAGCACAACGTCGATATCGGACTTGCTGCGGCGGACTACGTTGACGAGATTCAGTACGACTACGTTCGCTTGCCTTACGAAAACGGGCTGCGCGAGCGTCTCGAGTACACGGAGGCCGACCGCGTTGCGGCAATCACCCAGTTCGCCAAAGAGGCGAGCGAGGCACTACACCTCGCCGGTGTGGCGGTGTCGTTTGACACCTTTGGTGTGATCTCGACGGCAGGGAACGATCAGGGAATCGGCCAGTCGGTCGAGGGTCTGGCACCGTATCTCGATTACATCTCGCCGATGGTGTATCCGAGCGGCTGGGCTGCTGGCTCGCTTGGGTTCGATTACCCGCCCGCGCATCCGGGACCGGTGGTGCAGATCAACGTCGAGGCGACGGTTGAGCGTGTCGGCGATCGTGGGAATGCGCTGGTTCGGCCTTGGCTCCAGGATTTCCACGACTACCAGGCCCTCGGGCTTGGCTACTACTCGGAACAGGTCCACGCGCAGATTGCGGCGACAGCCGCGGCAGGTGGTCTGGGATTCATGCTCTGGGATCCGTCGCTGCAATATGAGGAACTGGCGCTGGAGCAGGCGCTGAGCCTGACATGGTCGCCGTTCTCCTGAGTCGCGTTGCTGGCAGGCGTGGGAAGCGGCTCGCGAGTTAGATGCCGCTTCCCCAGCCGGCATCAGCGAGGAACCGACTGAGCTGCTCGTTGAATTGGTCGGCTCGCTCGAAGTAGACGCTGTGACCGGTCGCGGGGATTTCGTAGTACTGCGAGCCTGGAACGTGCGCGTGGGCTGCTCGCATGATTGCCGGTGGATTGATCGGATCGTCTCCGCCAGCGACCCAGAGGATCGGCATGGCGAGTTGTGAGACGGCATCCGGATCGGGCGGGTGTTCCTGCAGCGCTCCGAACGCGGCGGGATCTCGAGGCGGGTTGAGAGCCATGACTTCGTCGTAGAGGAATGCGAGCGCGGGGTCTCGGTCGCGCAGGCCGCGGTGATAGGCGAGCGTCGCCAGGCCTTCAGTACGGACTCGTTCTCGGGAGGCGTCGAAGAGCGGACGGATCGTATCGGTCATCAGGCCACCGACGGTGCCGCCCATGACGAGCGCAGCAACTCGGTCGGGAGCGCGCAGCGCGGTTCCGAGGCAGGCCCATCCACCCATCGATTGAGCGACCAGCGCGGCTCGTTCGATGCGCAGGTGATCCATCAGTGCGACCAGATCGTCGATGAATGCAGCACGGCTGAGTTGACCGGTTGCGGCGCTCTGTCCCCATCCGCGATGGTCAAATGCGATACATCGGTAGGATTTCGCGAAGATTGGCACTTGCTGCCACCACGAGAGGTGGTTCCCGCCGGCGCCGTGGGCGAAGATGATCGCCGGACCGTCGCCAGTGTCGTCGTAGAAGAGGTCGCAGCCTGGTCGTTGCAGTTTTGGCACAGAGCCATCCCAATCGGTAGCGCGTAGGATTCCAGTGGCGAGGCTACCAGCTATCTGAGCGGAGAGCGTCAGGACATGTCGACCGTGCCAACTGCGCGAATCGGGCTAACCGGCGCGAGTCAACCGGTCGGCGTCGCGATCGCGATGGAGTTGTCTCGTCACGACGTCGAGGTGGTGGAATTGCGTCTGGAGCCGTCCGAGAGGCTGGAGGCCGACCTGTCGGGCGTCACGCATGTGGTGCATGCATATTCTCTGACCGAGCCGGGCCACCCTGCCTCGGCCTACACCGCGGCCAATGTCCATTCAACGACCACGCTGCTCGACGCCTGTCGGCGGCGAGAGCTGGTGCAAGTTGTCCTCGTCTCGACAACCGAGACATACGGTCGGCAACTGCCGCCATGGCCGGTGACCGAGAGCTGGGTGCCGCGTCCGCTGGGGCCGGCACAGCAGAGCCGCGTCGCTGCGGAGCGCGTGGCGCGCACCTATCGAAGGCGCGTGCCGCTGTCGATCCTCCGTCCCGCGCCGATCATCGCCGAGGGTGGCGGCGCGATGATGGAAGTGATTCGGCACTTCGTGTTGCGACCACGCGCGGCGCTCGTCGGGGCTGGACAGTCGCCGATCTCGGTGTTGGCGGGCGCTGACCTCGGTCGGGCGGTGTGGGCAATGCTGAGCCAGCCCGATGAGTCGGTCGGTCAGGTGTTTCACGCTGCATCGGCCCACACGACGTGGCGGGAACTGGCGATGGAATCGTGTCGGCTGCGAGGAGTACAAGAGCAATTTTGGAACGCGCCGTACTTGGTCGCTCGAGGGTTGGACGCCTTGAGGCTGTCGGCGTGGGTGCTCCCGGCGCCGGAAGGCGTGGATGCCTACGTGCCACTGACGGGCAGACCGCATCTGATCGACGACTCGCGCGCGCGGGTGTCGCTGGGGTACGCGCCCGTACTGGGTGTCCGAGCCGCGTTAGCGCAGGCGCTCGACATCTATCGTCGGACGCCGAGTGGGACGTCGGAAGGTGAGGGGTCGAGGTAGTGAGCTGCCGCGGAGCGGCTGATCGATCCCGATCAGGTCGGCATCACGAGTCTGCTGCGTCGTGACGACACGCGAGGGAGCAGGTCCCCGCTCGGAGGCGGGGACGGTTGGTGCAATACCAGATAGGCCTAGCTGACGGCCTGAACGGCGTCGGCGACCTTGTAGGCGAGGCCGTCCTCGAAGATGCTTGGCACGATTCGGCCCGGCGATGGGTCGGTGACGAAGTCAGCGATCGCTTGAGCAGCGGCGATCTTGTGAGAGTCCTCGATCTTCGGGATGCCGCCGTCGAGCAGTCCGCGGAACATGCCAGGGAAGCCGAGCGCGTTGTTGATCTGGTTGGGGAAGTCTGAGCGGCCGGTGGCGATGATGGCGGCGCCGGCTTCGGCTGCCTCGTCGGGCATAATCTCGGGGGTCGGGTTCGCCATCGCGAACACCATCGAGTTATCGTTCATCGAGGCTACGTCGGAGACGGTGACCAGTCCTGGTCCCGCGAGTCCGAGGAAGAGGTCGGTGCCGGCCATGACCTGCGAGGTCTGGGGGATGCTGCCGTCGGCGTTGTTGCGGTAGTCACACCACTCGGCGGCTGAGCGCTTCCAGGGATTCAGGTCTTCACGGTCGATCGTGAGGAGTCCCTTGGAGTCGATCAGAGCGACATCTTCGCAGCCCATCTCTCGGAGGATTGCGCCACAGGCGATCCCGCTGGCGCCAGCGCCAAGGATCACGGTGCGGATGTCTTTGAAGTCGCGATTGGTCAGTCGGAGCGCGTTGATCACGCCAGCGAGCGCGACCACGGCGGTGCCGTGCTGGTCGTCGTGCATGACGGGAATGTCGAGTGAGTTGTGGAGGCGCTGCTCGATCTCGAAGCAACGCGGGGCGGAGATGTCCTCGAGGTTGATCCCACCGAGTGACGGGGCGATCGCTTCGATGGCGGCGACGATGTCATCGACCTCGCGCACGGACAGCGCGATCGGGATGGCGTCCACGCCGGCGAAGCTGCGGAAGAGGACACATTTGCCTTCCATGACGGGCAGCGCCGCTTGGGGGCCGATGTCTCCCAGCCCGAGCACGGCGGAGCCGTCGGTGATCACGGCGACGAGGTTGCCGACGCCGGTCATCTCGCGGGCGAGGGAGGGGTCGCGGGCGATTTCGAGACAGGGAGCCGCGACGCCGGGTGTGTAGACGACCGAGAGGTCGTCGTGATTCTCGACGGTGACCTTGGAGGCGTAGTCGACCTTGCCGCCCCATTCACGATGCATCTCGATGGCGCGTTGGTCGTAGTCGCTCATTGTCTCGCTCTTTCTGGGGTCCTGGAGTTCTCGCAGGGCTTACAGGTCAGGGAACAGGTATCTACGCACTGTAAACGCGAAAGTGAAATCGGTCACTAGATTTAGGCGTGTCGGCGCTGCGGAATGCGCCTTGCGTAGCAGCGATTACATGAATCCTCATGAGACTCAACAAAACAGGCGTTGAGGTCGCCAACGGTCAGAGCACGGTTCCTTCGAGAATGCCGCGATGCGCTCGGAGGACGAGCTGTCCTTCTTCGCGCCGCTCGACGATCAGCGGTTTGCGGCAGTGTCGACAAGGTGCGGTCTCTTTGCGTCGGAGCAGGCCTTTGGGCGGCACTCGGGCGGTGGTGAGCTCCTTGCAGTAAGGACAGGTGACATCCCACCTCATGCAGGCGCGAATGCGCAGCGGCTCGTCGGGCTTTGATCCGCGCGAGACGACCAAGTCGTGGTTGCATTTCGCGCACATCGTGACCACCCGACGGGTTCGACCGGACTCAGGCGGTACGCCGACGTCGAGTGGCTTCGAGCAGTTCGGACAGCGGATGTGGCGGGTTTCGACTTGGGAGGCCATGCCTACAGAGTATCGAGCTCGGTCGGGTCTGCTGAGGTCATGCGATCGTTCGAGGATTCCGAGGCTGTCGGGCTACGTGAATGTCATACTCTGCAAGTATGAGTCAACATCCCCGTGGTGCACAGGATTTCTCGAGCCCGCAGATTCGCGTTCGCGGCGCCAATGATTTTCGGCACTATTCGCGCGAGCGCCTTCGGTTGCCGAACGAGCGTCCGCCGATCTGGCCGCGTATCCAGCGATTTGTCGGGGTGATCCTCACCCTGGCGCTGCTCGCGGGTATCGGTGTTGGCGTGTACTTCGGGGTGACGCTCTTACTGGAAGACGAAGATACGGCCGCGACGGAAGTGGTCGAGGAAGAGGCTGAAGCGGCGTCGGCGGAGACCACGACGGAGGTAGCCGAAACGACACAGACGGAAACGGCTGCGACGGCGGCTGCTCAAGACGAGGCTGCAGAGGACGCAGAGCCTGATCCTCCTGCGGCTGCCGAACAGCAACAGGAGACCACTGCAACCGCAGTTGACGAGCAGGAAGCGGCGCAGCCTGAACAAGCGGAGCAGGAGGCATCGCCTGTCGGTGCGGCGCAAGCGGAAGTGTCCGAGCCGCTCAGCGTGTCGGTGTCGTCGATTGTGCCGACGGTGTCGGAAGCGGCGGTCACGACGGCTCAGATCAATGGCGCGGAGATCGTCGCGGAGCGTGTCACGGGCGAGCCGATTCCGTCAGGGATTCCCAGAGAGCTGGCCGACGGAGCGGCCTACGACCCAACGGAGCCGGCCACGGTGTTTACGTCGCGATGGCCTATCGGCACAACACTACGCTTGACGCGTCTGCCCGGGGCAACGCTGCTGTCGGATGAGGAGCAGGCTGAAGTGGTGGGAGCAGAAGCGCTGGTCGTGGTGCGCGGTACGGAGTCGTCGAACACGGATCTCCAGTTGAGCCCAGCGGCGTTCGACCGGATTGCGTTCTATGGGACTGAGCGGATTATCGCGGTTCGGGTCGAGGTCACTGCGCCGCCTCCGTGAGCCGGTGCGCAGGTGGGCGTCCGCGAGTGGTCGTTAGGAGCGGCGACGTCGGCCGAAGGGCATGCGTAATTCTTCGCCGTAGTTGAGGAAGTCTTTCTCGGCGCCGCACTTGATGCAGCGACCGTGCGAGACCTGCTGATTGGGCCGTTCGATTTCCCAGGAATGGGAGCAAACTTCGACTTCTGATGTTGCGTCGGCGGCTTGTCGTTCAGCCTTCTTGGCCCGACTTCGGGCCTTCGTTTTTCGTTCGGCCACGTGTATCGCCTTGTCCCGAGTGCGCAGATCTATGTGTAGCGTATGCCAAGTGGCTAACACAGCGGGCCTAGCTACATAAGGGATTGCACGAGAGGCACATTAGAGCGGCAGCGGAGCGGCTCGGCGCCGGCAGTGGTTTCAGCCGGTTCGCTCGTAGAGCGTGTGGTACTTGTCGCCGCCGGAGATGGCTTGGCGGATGTCCTCGCGGTCGAGCTCGAAGAGTTTCCCGATGGCGGCTCGGGCATCGTCTTCGGCGGTAGGATCGCCGGCGCAGCGCTCCAGGATTCTCTCGAACAGCCCTGCTCCGACGAATGCGTCCACGCGACCTGACCAAGGGAAGAAGACGAATGACTCAGGGTCGTCGAAGCTTGGGCGCAGTCTACGGAGCTCTCGGATGCGATCTTGAGGCGTGTGAACGGGACCGACCACGCGAATGTAGGGACCATCGGTGTCGTTTCGACGGCCGTCGATCAGCAGTCGCTCCTGGAGCCACCCAAATCCGATCACCACGACGTCGGCATCGCGCAGCGCGCGTAGGGTTTCCTCGAGATCGAAGCCTTCGTCAGCCATGTCGTCAGTATACGATCAGCCTGTGGCATTTGGACAAGTGCCTGCGCGCGGGATCGTTCTCGCTTGGAGACGGTCTTGCGCAGCGCGGCCACCTCGTGCGATGGTGCGGTGGGACCTCTGTCGTTTGTTCGGGCGCCGAATGATGAGTGAGTATGATCATTTGGAGGCCACCTCCCTATGAAGCGATCTCCGAGCGCGATTCGCCCTCATCGTTCCGCTGAGCAGGCTGATGCCTTTCGGACCCTGTTCCGACAGCAGAGCGATCGGCTGTGGAACGCGGATCGGGACGTCGACTGGGAATCGGGAGCGCAGATCGCGGATGGGCATCGGGATGCCTGGCTGCGAATGATGAATGTCTTCCATGGCCTGGAGGTCATGGGGCTCGACACGATTCAAGTGATGATGAGCCAGGCGACGCACCAGATTCGCGACCCAGCGCTAAACCTGTATCTTGCTGCACAGTGTCAAGATGAGGCACGACACGTCTATGTGCTGGATCGATACCTGACCGAGGTGAATGGTCATGGCTACATCTCGAAGCCGGAGGCGTTTCTCATTGAGCGCTTTGGCGGGATGTCGTCGTGGGGGCTGTATCGAGTCGAGAACTGGCTGACCTCAACGTTATTCAGCGAGAATTTCGCGGCGCTCTTCTTGCAGCAAGCGCTGGATCTGGACGATGTCGATCCCCTGGCGAAGCAGATTTTCCGCCTGATCTTGCGCGATGAGGTTCGCCATGTGAACTTCCTGCACACGATCCTGCCTCGATTGATCGAGCGCCTACCGACCGCAGGTCGGCTGTATGTCTGGCAGAGCCAACTCCTGCTCGCAGGGGCTGTTGCGTTGGGTCTGCGGAGGATTAAGGCCGATGTTGCGGCGCTTGGCATCGATGTCGACCGCTACAAGGAGACGCTTCTGGACAATCTCGGCGAGCAGTTTCGGGACGCGGGATTGGACTCGTTCCTCAAGATTGATACCTATGCGAAAGTGATCAACGCTGCCACATGAATGATTTGAATCCACAACACACGATCGAGAACTGGCGACGTCTGAGCTCGGAGATCATTGAGGATTTCCGATTCTTCAAGCTCCGTAAGGACATTTCTCGGCACCCGACGTCGGGTCGCGACCATCGCTTTTTCATCTTCGAGTTTCCTGACTGGGTCAACATCATGCCGATCACGCCCGACCGCGAGGTCGTGTTTGTGAATCAGTTTCGGCACGGTACTCGGGAGCTCACCTTGGAGATTCCCGGCGGCATCGTCGATCCGGGGGAGTCGGCTAAGCAGGCTGGTCTGCGAGAGATGTTCGAGGAATCGGGTTACTCGTCGCCAGACGCGATTGAGTTGGGCTGGGTGCATCCCAATCCGGCGCTGCAGGAGAATCGCTGTTGGTCATTTCTGGCGGAGAATGTCACGCGGACGGTCGATGACGACCACGTGGTTGGTACGTCCAGCGAGGCGATCGAGGTGACGACCGTGCCGCTCGACGAGATCTCTGGTCTGGTCAACGACAAGCTGATCACCCACGCGCTCACGATTGCGGCGTTCGATCACTATTGGCGCTGGAGCGGTCAAGTGAGCGACAAGCGCTCCGGGTAGGCCCCTGACGCGCGTCGGAACCGTTCTCCCTCGGAGGGAGGCTTTTCCGAGTTAGCCGCGGAGTGTGTCGACGTCGAAGTCCTCTGGCAGGGGGATGAACAGGCTCCGACGGGGACCTTCGAGGTCGCGGGTGATGTGTCCGCGCCCGGTGACGTCGTCGGCGAGGAGGATGTCGCCGCCGTGCAGTTGGGCGGTCGAGCCATCACCGACTTCGATCTCCACGGTGCCGCTCAGGGTGACGACGAACTGCCGTCGAGGCGCGTTGTGGAAGTCGAGCTCGCCTCCGACCGGTGTGGTGCGAAAGATGACACCTTCGGCGTCGAACATCTCGGAGAGTTGGCCGTAGCGGCTGTCGGATAGGGCGACGTCGATCGTCTCGAAGTGAGACTCGCCGTCGTCGCCGGTGTAGACGCGTGTGATTTGCATCGGTGTGATTCCGTTCACTTGGTTGGTCGTGGTTAGTCGTCGAAGGATCGGGCCCAGCGATGGACATCGAAATCGTCGGGCAGGAAGATCATCATGCTCAGTCTTGGACCTTCCAGGTCGGTGGTCAGATGACCGGGTCCGTCGACGTCCTCCGCATAACAGATTTCGCCGGGACCGAAGCGGCGCACGTCTCCGTTGGAGACCTCCGTCTGCACGGCGCCTTGAATGACGACGATCATCGTCTTTTGGCTCGCGTTGTGCCAGTCGTTGACGAGACCAGACTCCGACACTCTGAAGGACATGTGGTCGGGCCGCAGATTGCGAGAGAAGGCGCCGACATCGAACTCTTTCAGTCCGATTTCGATGTCCTCGAACTGCGACGTGCCGTCTTCGCCTAGGTACATCCTCGTGAGCTTCATCTCGCACCTCCTGTGTCGATGCTATCGCGAGTAGTGGAGCCGCCAGCAGTCGCCGAGCTCGGCGAGCGATTGGACGATGAGGTCCGGCGTTACGTCCTCGGGAATCGGCTCGTTGAATCGTCGAACCCAGACCGTATGGGCGCCGAGTTCGGCCGCAGCGCGGATGTCATGCGCGATCGAACCGGCGATGTGCAGTTGTTGTGAGGGTTCGATGTCGCGGCTCCGGTAGAGCTCGAGCCAGTGGTCGTGATCGGGTTTGTAGCTGCGGACATCTTCGGCCGTGATGAGTTGATCGAATGAGGCGCCGAGTTTTCGCACGCTGACGGCGAGACTGTCTCGGGTGACGTTGGACAGGATCGCCAAGGGCGTGCCCACGGTGACCAGTCGCTTGAGAAATCCGCCGGCGTCCTGAAACGGTGGCCACTCGGCGATTGAGTCGGCAAACGATCGCGCGGTCGCATCGTCCAATGTGACGCCGAATTCGGCAGCGGTCCGCTGAATCGAGAGGGCCAAGACCTGGTCGTAGGGGCGGTAGCGCTCGTGCTCGACAACCAACTCGACCTCGAGACGGCGAGCGATCAATGACGGTGTGTCGACTTCGCGCAGTTCTGGGATCGCTTCGACGGCTGCTCGCGCGCCGGCCTGCCAATCGATCAACGTGCCGTAACAGTCGAAGGAAACTACGGCTGCGTCGCGTGGATGGATCATGAGGACTCTTTCGAGGTGGTAGGCCCGGCGCCAAAGTGAACGATATCGCTGCCGTACTTCCGGTTGAGATCTCGAACGGCGTCGTTGACCACGCGTTGGCGTTGGCGTCGCGCCTCTGTTTGCGGAGGTTCCAAGCGCATCTCACCGGAACTGTCGAAGAGCGACAACTGCGCGGCCATCTGGCGTTGCTCGAGTCCCGAGACGCCAACTCCAACCAAACGAAACTTTCGCACCGGGGAGAGCTGCTCTCGGAGCAGGGCCAATGCGGTCCGCTCGATCAGCGCATGGTCGTTGGTCGGGTCCGACAACGTTCGTTGTCGAGTGAGCGTGGTGAAGTCGGAGAGGCGCAGTTTGAGTTGAACGGTACGTGCGCGAAACTCGTGCTCTCGGAGTCGGTCGGCGACGCTGGCCGACTGTTCTCGGACCACGTCTGACAACTTCTCCTCGCTCGCGATGTCTTCGGCGAAGGTGATCTCGGAGGAGATGGACTTCGTCTCGCGCTCGACCGACACGGGACGATCGTCGATGCCGCGAGATAACTGCCAGAACCACTCGCCTCGGCTGCCGAAGCGGTCGACTAACCAAGGCAACGGTCTGTTGGCGAGGTCGCCAATTGTGTTCACTCCCGCTGCTTGGAGGCGACTTGCGGTTTTCGGTCCAACACCCCAGAGGTCAGAGATCGGCAACGGAGCGAGAAAGCTGGCCTCGTTGCCGGGGACGATGACGGTGAGGCCGTCCGGCTTGTCGCGGTCGGAGGCGATCTTGGCGACGGACTTGCTGGTTGCGACACCGCAGGAGACGGTGAGCTGGGTCTCGCGGAGCACGCGCTCCCGAATCCATTGGGCGAGCTCAGCGGGGGTGGCGCCTTCCCGGACGCGGTGGGTGACGTCGATGAATGCCTCGTCCATCGAAAGCGGCTCGATCAGAGGTGAGACATCGCGGAAGATTGACATAATCTCTGCCGAGGCCTCGCTGTAGCGGGAGAATCGTGGTCGGACGATTTCGGCGTGGGGGCAGAGTCGGACGGCGGTGCGCATCGGCATGGCCGAACGGCAGCCGAAGGTTCGGGCTTCGTAGGAGGCGGTCGCGACCACGCCACGAGTGCGTGGCGAACCACCGACAAGCACCGGCTTCCCGCGCAGTTCCGGGTTGTCTCGCTGCTCGACGGCGGCGTAGAACGCGTCCATGTCCGCGTGGATGATGTGTCGCTGGGGAGTCGGCGTGGTCACGTCACTACGCTAGCAATTCAACCATTTGGCGCGGGATGTCGGAGTTCTTGAAATGAGCTTGCTCAACCGGTTGCGCGCTCGGCTGTCGGGAGATGACTCGCGCTCGGAGAGTGAGTCATCACTTGCCCGAGCCGAGCGACTCTTGCGGAGCGGCGGCTCGGTCGACGACGTGAGAGCGGCTGCCGGCCTGGTGCGACCGAAGAACGATATCGAGCGCGCATGGGTGGCGTTGTTCCTGGGAGATGTGGCGACAGCGTTGGAGCTGTCGTATGGCGCGGCGATGTCACGTCCATATGATGTCGATTCTCGGATCGTGCACGGGACGGTGCGGCTGGCGCGAAACGAGCTCGAGCATGCGGCGCACGAGTTTGACGCGGTGATCGAGGAGTTCGGCGCCGAGGCGGACGCGGCAGATGGTCGTCGGGCGGTGATATTGGCACGAGGTCACGCGCCCCTGGACGAACTCCCGGCCTCTGATCGGGAATGGGCAGAAGCTGCGGTGCTTCTGACGTCGCTGTGGCGTCTGGTCGACTGCGTTGAGACGCGTCTTGACGCGCTGGCGGAGCAGCCTGACACGCACGCGGATTGCTTGTCCGTCATCATGGAATCATTAGCGACGGCGGAATCGACGGAGCCGTCGGATTGTGAGGCTGAACGTGGGGTTGTTTGATGGATTGCGTCGCAAGTTCTCGGCACTGAACGAGGTGCGCGAGGCATCGCAGGCCGAAGCGGCGACGATGGCTGATGTCGAGACTGTCCGCCGAGCGCTGGACGCCGAGGCTCGACGTCTGGGTCGACGGGAACGGATGTCGGTGACGATGCTGATGGAGCACTCGGAGGAGGATCTGCGGACGGTGGACCTGTTCCAAATCATTGGTCATCTCGATGCCGAGGGCGAGATCACGAATGTGGAGCAGGACTCGTTCGGTAATCTGAAGTTCGACCTGGTGACGCGTCGGGCATCGGGCGGTCGCTGATCATGATCGCACTATATGGGTTATGTAGAGAACACCTCTGATCTGGGCGACATAACGCGAAAATGTGGGGCTGGCTTGGCTACGGGGCTCGCTCGAGGACGAGTTGGAACTCCATGATCCCGACGTCCTCGATGGAGAGCACGCGGAAGCCGGTCGGTTTCTCGATGTCGTAGTCGGCGAGCGCGATCTCGGTTGAACCAACTACGACCACGAGGCCGTCCACGAACTGGCCCTCGAGCGCGATGCTGACCACGTTCGTGACCCCGTGGAGGTCGAGCGTGCCCTGAACGGTGACGCTGAGAGTCGACTCGGCTGTGGGCAGCGCATCGATGGCGATCGGCTCTGTGAGCGTGAAGGTCGCGAAGGGGAACAGGTCTGACTCGATGCCGCGCGTGCGGAGTGCGCCGTCGCGGAACGATTGATCGCTCGTCAGCGTTCGCAGGTCGGCTTCGATGACCACGTTTTGGATCGATGCTCCGTCAAAGTCGAGCGTCGCGACGATGTCACTTGTCCGACCGACGGCCGTCACGGTTCCGATGTTGGCCAGCTCCTCGCCGATGCGGTAGCCGACGAATGAGGTGCCCTGCTGCGACAGTGTCCAGGTACCGGCGAGGTCACCGAGGCCGAGTTCGTTCGTTGTCGCCTGCTGTTGTGCTGGTTGTTGGACTGACTCTTGCTGCTGAGGAGCGTCCTCGGTGGACTGTTGTGTTCCCTGCTGCGATTGGGATTGCTGAGGTTCTTCGTCGTCCGTTGCTTGGGCCTGAGTCTGCTGTGCTGACTGGGACGCCTGCTGGTCGGCAGTCGAGTCGGCGGTCTGCTGCTGTTGCGACGGTGACGGTTGGGCCTGCTCGGTCTGTTGTTGCTGAAGTTGTGGTTGTGCTTGCTCGTCGGAGGTCTGCTCGTCCGACGGCTCGGCGTCCGCCTGGGTCTGTTGGCTCTGCGTCTGTTGCGCAGCCGGCTCGGCCTGTTGAACTGATTGGTCCGCTTGCGCGTCCTGACGGACGGATTCGACCGCCGACTCCAAGCTGGCTGGTGGTGGTGCGCTGTCGAACAGGCCGACCTGCCAGAGGATGATCAGCAAGACGCCGACGCCGATTGCCGCGGCGACCAGTCCTAAGGCAATGAGACGACGCGGGCTGAGACTCGATAGTCGATTCAACATGATGACTCCGATTCAAACCACGCGGAACATGGCTCAGTCTTCAGACAACAGCGCGTCGACGAACGCCTCAGCATCGAATGGCGCGATGTCGCCGAGTTGCTCGCCGGTGCCGGCGAATCTGACGGGGATGTCAAGCTCTTCGGCGATCGCGAAGACGATTCCGCCTTTGCTGGTGCCGTCAAGCTTGGCGAGGCAGACCGCGGTCACGCCAGTGGCCTCCGAGAACAATCGAGCCTGAGTGAGCGCATTTTGCCCGCTGGTGGCATCGATCACGAGGAGCACCTCGTGAGGCGAGCCGGGGTGCTTGGTCTCGATCACGCGGCGGATTTTTCCGAGCTCAGCCATGAGGTTGCGTTGGGTCTGGAGTCGGCCGGCGGTGTCGATCAGAACGACATCGGATCCGCGGGAGATTCCAGCCTCGAGCGCGTCGTAGGCGACAGCGCCGGGGTCGGAGCCGGATTGATGGGCGATCACCGGCGCATCGACACGGTCGCCCCAGGTTTGCAGTTGCTCGATCGCGGCGGCACGGAAGGTGTCGGCGGCGGCGAGGATGACCGACTTGCCGTCTTCCTGATACGCGTGGGCGAGTTTGGCGATCGACGTCGTTTTGCCGGCGCCGTTGACACCAACTACCAGCACAACGTGGGGTGTCGCCATCTTCGCTGCATTGCCGTTATGTCGAGTCCACAGGGTGCCGTCGGAGCCTGCGTTGTTCAGTCCGGCGATCATTCGGTCGCGCAGGAGGCCGCGGATCTCTCCTGCGTCCTTGCCGGCCGCTTCCTTGCGTAGCTCCTCGACCCATTTGGTTGAGGTGGCCACGCCGACATCTCCGAGGATGAGAGTCTCTTCTAGCTCTTCCCAGAAGTCGTCGTCGACTTGACGGCGTCGGAAGATGCGGCGGAGGGCGCCGAGCTGGCCTCGCTTGGTCTTGGCGACGCTGCGCTCGTATTCCTCGCGAACTTCCTGTTCTTCCTTGGCGTCTTCAGCTTTCTGCGCTTCCTCAGCTTCAGGCTGCTGGTCTCGGCCTCTGCGGAATCGACGAAAGAGTCTGACCATCAGTCGCCAGCCTGATCCGCGAGCAGTCGTTCGGTGAGCCAAGCGGAGAGATCGTGCATGCTTTGGCGTCCGATTTCGTGCTGCATTGGGTACTCTCGATAGTCGAGATTCATCCGCATCGCCTGGAGTTGATCTCGGGAGGTGCGACCGCGGTCGATGCCGACCAACGGGTCCTTGGTTCCGTGCTGGACCAACAGGGGCAGATCAGCGGCGTCAGGATGAACGTCATCGGCGGCATCGTCAGAGAGCCAGGTCGAGAGCATTGCTGCTCCCTGCCAGCGATGTGGAGCACTGAGCGCCAGTCGATAAGCGAGAAAGCCGCCCTGGGAGAATCCCATCAGGGCGAGACGGTCGGTGTCGACGCGGTAACGGTCGCAGGCGTCATCGATGAACGATGAGAGCGCTTCGGCGACGCGCTCCAGTTCGCCGTCGACCGGACGGTCGTCTGGGCCGCGTTTCATCCAGGTGTACATCGGCGCGTAGGAGTAGGGTGCTCCTTCCAGAGGAAATTCTGCCTGCGGACAGATCACCTGGAGTCGACCGTCGGCCAGCATCGGTGCGAGCGGTGCGAGGTCCTGGCAATGCGCACCGTGACCGTGCAGGGCGATCAGGGTGGGATGTGGCTCGTCGCCAGCGGGGGACCAAACAGCGTGTACGAAGTTCATGGGATCAGCGTACGACAGTCTCGGCCTTGAGCTCGCGGTCTGTGTTTGGAGTTGGTGAAGTGTCTACATGCGGGAGTTGATCCACACGCACGGACAGCAAGCGACTGACACCGGCGGCGCCCATTGTGACGCCGTAGATGCTGTCGGCCTGCTCGATCGTGCGTCGGTTGTGGGTGATGACGACGAACTGCGTCTCGCGTGAGCGCTCGCGGAGCGCAGCGACGAATCGCTCGACATTGGCCTCGTCGAGGGCCGCGTCAACCTCGTCGAGCACGCAGAACGGAGCGGGGCGCACTTCGAGCAGGGCGAAGAGCAGGGCAATCGCGGTCAGCGCACGCTCGCCGCCAGAGAGCAGCGAGAGCGCCGAGACTCGCTTGCCGGGTGGTTGCGCTCGGATGTCGACACCGAGTTTTGGTCGGTCGACGGTGGAATCCTCGGTGGATTCTGGGTCGTCCTCGGAGCTTGGCTGATCTTCGGTGAGGACAAGCGCTGCATTGCCGCCCCTGAACATGGTTTGGAAATAATGGCCGAACGCTTGATTGACCTGTTGGCAGGCCTCGCGGAACTTTTGCTCGATGAGTGTTTCGAGGTCGCGCTCGGCGTTGCGTAGGGCTGCTTCGGTCGCTTCGAGGTCTGCGATTTGCTCCTCGACGTTTCGCCAGCGCTGCTGCTCGGCGGCGAACTCCGATGCCGCTGCGGGATCGACGGATCCGAGCCGCTGGAGTTTGGCGCGAAGATCGTCGACCGTTTCCTTGAGCTCGGAGCTGGGCCGTGTCTCGACGGCGACCGCAACGGATGGAGTGGGGGAAGGCTCGACGGACGTCGCGGCGCCGCTGACGCCATTCCCTCCGTTGACCAGCGGAGTGGAGCCGCTTGATCCGTTGAGCTCCATGACCGGCTGTGATGTCGGGACGTTATGTTCGATCGACTCCAACGAGATGCCTTCGGCGGCGGCCTCCGTTGACAGTCGTGTGTGGGCAGATTGGACTTCTCTCAGATCGGCGGCGGCCTCGACGTCTTGGCGCTCGGCGGCGACGCGGGCTTGCTGGGTGCGTTCGAGGTCGCGAGCGGCTTCAGAGCGTCGCTGTTCGAGGACGTTCAGATGTTCCTTGGCGATGTCGTGCGTTCGCGTGTCCGAAGCGGTCTCGCTGGCGGCTTGCAAATGCGACGTTCGCTCCTCTAGTGCCTGCTCGACCGTTTCCAGCTCGCGCTTGAGAGAGTAGAGACGGGCGCGATCGGCGCGGGCGCGCTCTAGCGCGGCCGATTGGGCTCGGGCTTCGGCGAGGTTCGCGGCCAAGCGATCGCGTTCCGCTTCCAGATGTGAGATGTCGTCCGCGTTTGGTGGCGGCGCGGTTGACAACATCTGCTGCGCGCGATGCTCGTCACTTCGTGCCCGTTCAAGCTGGGATCGCAAGCGGCCGATTTCGTCGCGTTGGGATCGACGCTGGTTGGCAGCGGTGGATCGCGCGCGTTGCGCTTCCGAGTATGTCTTGCGGGCTTCCTCAACGACCCGCCGTTGGAGCTTCAGGCGCTCGCGCGCGTCGGATGTTGCTTGAGTGAGTGCGGTGAGCGCGTCCTCTTGGGCCTTGGCGTTTGCTTCCGACGCTTGTAGCTGACGTAGGAGATCGTCTTGCTCTGCGTGCAGCGCTTCGAGCTGCGCTCTCTGCCTTCTCACGCCGGGCTGCGACCCACCGGCGAGCACGACGCCGTCAGGGCGGATCATGAGCCCCTCAGGGGTGACCGCGGCACGTCCCGTTCGTGCACGGTCTTTGGCCGCGTCGATGCTCTCGGCGAAGTCCACCTCTGAGAGGATGCTCTCGATCAGCTCGTGGGCTCGGTCTCTGAGGACGCCGGTCGCTCGGCCAATGTCGGCTTCGATCACCAGACCGATGCGAGCAACTGCTTGATCGAGATCGTCGTAGAGCGCGGCGTCCATGAGCTCGCCGAAGATTGCGTCGGCTCGATTACCGTCAGTGATCCGCGCGCGGATCAATGCCTGCAAGGTGTCGGATTGCTCATCGGTCTCTTCGATGGTGCGAATCTGTCGCTGGACTTGCTTGAGCCGTTTCTCGAGTTTGGATCGCTGAACCTCTCGAGTCTGAGACGCCTCACGTGCAACTGCGAGCTGGTGCTCCGAGTCGCGCAGCGAGGCTTCCAGTCGGTCACGCTCGAGTTGTGACTCCTCAAGTGCGCGTTGGAGGTCGTGTTCGTCTTGTGCGGACAGGTGCAAGTATGCGTAGTTGGTCTGCCACTTGCGGATGACGGCGCTGGTCTGCGTGTGGATGCTCTCGATGTCCGCCCAGGCGCGTTCGTGCTGGGCGGTGGCCTTTGCGTGGGTGCGCTCTTGGTTGCGACGCTCGGCGCGGGCAGCTTCGAGTCGCCTGTTGACCGCCGAGAGCTGGCGCTTGGCGGCTTCCAAGTCCAACGAGGGTGCGTCTTGACGGTCGGCGGACAGGCGTGACGACAATTCCTCGACCTCTCGATTGAGCCAGGTGCGCTGCTGCTGGTCGAGTTCTTGCTGGTGTTCAAGGGTGCGCAGCTCTGAGCGAGCGGTGCGAATGGTCTCTGCCGCGGATTCGACGGTGCGTCGGGCGATCGCGGTTTCGCGTTCGACCGATGCCAGCGCAGCGGTGGCCTGCTCACGACGGCCCTCCGCGGCAGCGCGGGCCTCAGAGGCCAGGCGCGCTGCTTCCCCTAGGCGGACCAGCTCCGCCTCGATTTCGGACGCGGCGGCGCGGAAGTAGATGATGAGGGCCTCGTCGAGTCGACGTTGGAGGTCGGTGCGACGACGAGCTCGGCGCGCGGAGCGTTCCAGGCTCCTCAGGCGTGGCGCGAGTTCGTCACGGAGGAGTCGGGCGCGTTCGAGATGTTCCTGGGCTCGTTCGCGGCGTCGGCGGGACTCGTTCATCTCGTGACGGTGCTGTCTGACTCCGGCGACCTCTTCGATGGCCTGTCGGCGCTCGTGCGGTCGGAGGCGAAGGATCTCATCGACCAGTCCCTGACTCATCAGGGCGAATCCACCCGCGCCAAGCCCGCTGCTGCGGAAGAGATCCTGAACGTCGCGGAGTCGAGCGCTTCTACCGTTGACTCGCATCTCGGACTGGCCATCACGATGCACGCGACGAACGATTTCCAGCTCAGCAGCGTCGAGTTCCAACCACTGGTCGCTGTTGTCCAGTGACACGCGGACCTCAGCGAACCCCGCTGGTGCGCGATCGCGACCGCCGGAGAACACAACGTCTTCATTCCGTTTGGTGCGAATACTGCGTCCCGACCCAGCGCCGATCGCCCAGCGAAGGGCGTCCATCACGTTCGATTTGCCGGAGCCGTTGGGCCCAACGATCGCCGTGACCGGGGCATCGAACTGCAACGCCGTTCGCGAAGCGAACGACTTGTAACCGTGCAGTTCGATCGATCGCAACATCATTGCGGAGTCTGAGCCCCCAGCGACGCCAACGCTTGCTGCGCTGCATCCATCTCGGCGGCTTGCTTGCTCCGACCTTCGCCGGAACCGATCCGGTCGCCTCCGACTTCAACGGCGGCTTCGAACCACGGTTCGTGGGGCAGGCCAGACTCGTCGACGATGAGATAGCTGGGTTGCTCTCCGAACCGCGATTGGGTCAGTCGCTGGAGTTGGGATTTCGAGTCGTCAGTGAGTTGGCCACGCTCCAATGCGATGAACTGGTCGTCAAGGAGACTGAAGATGAAATGTTGGGCGGCCTGATCGCCGCCATCGAGCGAGATAGCGCCGATGATCGCTTCTAGCGTATCGCTGAGCACGGTCACACTATCTCGGGCGTGGAGCAAATCTCTTCCAGCACTGAGCACCAGACATCGACCGAGTCCCAGCTCCCTGCCGATCACTCCCAGATTGTCGTTGCGTACGAGCTGAGACCGGGCGACCGTCATCCAACCTTCGCTTGCCTCGGGGAAATCGCGGTAGAGGCGCTTCGCGACGACAACATCCAGAATGGCATCACCGAGGTACTCCAGTCGCTCATTCGACTGAAGCCCCGCTCCGCCACGTTCGTTCAGGAAGGAACGATGGATCATCGCTTGATACAGCAGCGAAACATCGGAGAACCGATACTCGAGACGCGCTTGCAGTCGGTCGATGGCTGCTTCGTCAACCGCCTTGGCGAGCTTGGACATTTCCACTCCAGTGTACTCAAGTGATCAGATCTTGTTGGACCGATTCGCTGGCCGCCAGCGCCTACGGTTGTCATGGAGATGACGGCCATGGACAACTCGAAGTCATTGGCGAGCAGCAGTCTCTTCGAGCGATTGCTGCGGATGGTGCGTCGGCGATCGGACACCGCTGCGTCGCTGCTTCTTACGTTATGTAGTTTGACAGCGGAGCGGCAAGTGCCGCTGTACGTGGTCGGTGGGCTGGTTCGCGATCTGTTGCTCGACGCGGGAGACTCGGCGTCACGAGGTTTGGACCTTGACTTCGCGATCGACGGCGATCCTCGAGATCTGCTCCCGGTTCTAGAACAGTTTGGCGTCGGTTCGCCAACAACGCATGATCGCTTTGGGACCGCGAGCGTGGTCTTGTCCGATGGCGTGAACGTTGATGTCGCTAGGACCCGCAGCGAGCGTTATCCCGCGCCGGGCGCTTTGCCGATCGTTGCTCCCGGGTCGATCGATGTGGACCTCGGGCGTCGAGATTTCACGATCAATGCGGCGGCGATCGCGCTGACCGGCGATCGCGAGGGCCAGCTCATTGACCCCTACGACGCTGCAGGCGACATCGAGCGTCGGGTAATCCGCACGCTGCATGAGCATTCGTTCCGGGATGACCCCACGCGGTTGGTCCGCGCTGCCAGATATGCGGCTCGTGTTGAGGGGGCGATCGACCGATGGACGCTTACCGATGCGCGGCGGGATCGTCGGCACCTGACTACGCTCACCGCTGGACGGTTTGGCGACGCGTGGCGGCTCCTACTTGAGGAAGCAGATGCGCCTTCGGCGCTCGGCATCGCGCGACGGCTGAAGATTCCTCAAAGTCGTGAACCTCGTTGGACGGTGCCTCCTGCTGTCGTGGCGGCCACGGATGGCGCGGAGACGTTCTGGGCATCGATGGAACTCGTTGGCAGGGAGCCGAACATTTCTGACTGGCTGCCGAAGTCGGTTGGCTTGAACCGAGCGGAGCGCTCCGCGCTCGAGGCGGGGGCGGAACTGCGTGTGGCTCGACGGAGCATCGGCAGTATGAGGCAACGCTCGTCTGTGGCGCGAGCGCTCAAGCGATATCCCGATTCGGCACTTCGTGCGGCCGCGCGGATCTGGGGCGGAGCGTCGGGCGCTGCGATCGGTGAGTTCTTGGCTCTGCGAGAGTCTGTACAGGCTCCGATTTCGGCGCATCGGCTGATTGAACTCGGTATCGAACCTGGTCCGCGGCTTGGTCGGTGGTTGGCAGTCGTCGAAGACGCGGTCTGGGACGGCGAGCTCGACCCAGAGGACGCATCGGCTATCACTCGAATGGAACAACAGATACGATTGTCGCGATGACTAATGAAACCTTGACGTCGGAAGATGTGTGGCCGTGCGTTGTCTGCGGCGAGCCGGCATCGGCGGATGCTCGTTCGGATTGCTATCGCTGCGGCGAGTACTTTCATCTGCGTCTGACGACCACGGCGACTGGACCTGACTGCGGTGATGTGTGGATCGATGACGAGGTGATGGCGCTGCAGTTTGCGTGTCGAACCTGTATCGCCGAGCAGACGGGCGAAGCCGTCGCGGACGATGTGGAGCCTCCCGCGCCCACTGCGGAGGAGGAGCCTGAGAAGCCTCGGGCGCAACGTGCGACTGGTGGCGCGACCGCCCGAGACATCGCACGGCGTAGGCGCTAACGTGCCGCGTCAGCGTCCTCGCCGTCGGCGCCGAAGGAGCGCCGCAGCGTCGCCTGTCGACGATGCGGCGGCAGTCAAGATTGAGGCTGTTCCCGCAGAAGAATCTCGCCGCATTCCGATTCCGAGCGCGGGCGTAGTGACCGCGCTGGGACTGGGTATCTGGATCGGCTGGACGTTCTCCGGAGTGAACGTAGCCGAAGACATCGCGCTATGGATTGGAGTGCTGATGGCTGGACTCGGCGGAGGCCGACTCTTTCGCCGCTCGCTGCTCTCTCGGCGCAACCGACGACGCTAGCCGTCGCGGAGGGTGGCTCAGCAGCCATCAGCCTCGTGTCAGATTGACTCCACTGCCCTGAACTGAGTCGAGGCGCACGACAACCGCGGTGCCGGTTCGCTCCATGTCTCGCGCCTTCTCGAGGTCGTGCTGACCTTCCCAGATTTGGTCGCGCTCTGCCTGATCGGTGGTGACGGCGGCCTGTCCGCGGAAGATGTAGAACTTGCGCGCCGCCATGTTGGTGTACATCAATGCCACCGCGGGATGCTCGGCGATTGCGGTGAGCGTTGACGAGGGTTCTCCGCGCACCCAGATGGCGAGCGCGTCGTCGCCAAAGGTCTGGGCGCTGCCTCGGAAGCTGACCACTGGCTCGGAGTCGCTGCTGACAGCGACCATGCACATGGGGAAGCCTTCGTCGAGCGCGCCGTTGACGCGGTCGCGGACGTCTTCGGGAATGACCAGGGACATCGCTTACTCCTCGGGATGATCTGCACTGTCTGAATCGGTCGTGTTGAGCGGACGCTGCATCCACAGCGCGTCCGTCGCGACGCCGGTCGGAAGATCGGGTGCCGAGACGTCCACCGACCGTTGCGGCGTGTAGCCCAAGCGTAACCAGAAGTAGAGTGCGACTCCATTATCGGGAGGCAGTGGCGCGAGGACGGTGTCAGCGCCGAGGCGTCGCGCAGCCTGCTCGAACAATGGAACAGCGGCACCGCCGTAGCCATAGGCTCGCCAGCGAGCGTCGACGGCGAGCCAGGTCCAGATCGCGGCTGGGGTGGCGCTGGAGTCGTTGAGTCTGACCAGCTTGCCCGAGAGCGCTCCGACAGTCTCGCCGTCGCCAATGATCCACCAAAGTTGGTCGCCGTCGTCGAGACGAGCTTGAAGATGACATGGCGCGTCGCGTCCGGCGATTGCCTGCGCTGCTTCCGCCAGCCAGTCGGCCTCGATGACGGAGGCTTCGAATCGTCGAATGGTGGCACGCTCACCAGCGATCTGAACTGGCCAGTCGAGTGTGGCGATCACGTGGATTTTCTCCGCGGCGGAAGGAACCGACGCAGATCGCCTGGAATCGCGGCGGAGGGAATCTCTTGGATTGGCGCTGGTGGAAGCGCCTCGAGAAACCGCTCGCCGTAGTGACGGCTACGCATGCGGCCGTCCAATATCGCGATCGCGCCGACATCGGTCTGAGTTCGAATCAGTCGGCCGATACCTTGCCGAAATTCCAGCACGGTCAGCGGAATGGTGAACTCCATGAACGGGTTGTCGTACTGGTCCGATCGAGCCTGGATCACTGGCTGGGTTGGCGGGATGAACGGCAGGCGGGTGACGACCAATAGCGAGAGCGCGTCGCCGGGAAGATCGACGCCAGTCCAGAGGGCGCGGACGCCGAACAACACCGATCGTGGATCTTGTCGGAACGTCTCGACGACTCTCGCTGGCGCGCCATCGGCACCTTGTCTGAGCAATAGCAATCCAGACTCCTCCAACGGAGCGCGAACCTGTCGGGCCACCCGATTGAGCGCGGCGTAGGAGCGGAAGAGCACCATCGTTCGACCGCCGGCCGCCTCAGCGAGCTTCGGAATCGTCTGAGCCAGGTAATCGTTGTGCTCATGGTCGTTGGCGCCGACGGCATCGGTCGGCAGGTAGATGCGACAGCGTTTCTGGTAGTCGAACGGCGATCCGTATTGTGCTTCGGTCGCTTCCTCGATTCCCAATCGCTCGCGCTGAAAGTGAAACACTGATTCGCCGGGAGTCGATGTGGCCAGGGTCGCGCCGGTGAGGACGGTTGCGTGAGACTCGTTCCAGATCGGCTGCAAGTGCTTCGCGACGCTCAGTGGTGCCGTGTGGACTCTCGCGTTGTCGCGTTTGCGCGTCTCGCGCGCGACCCATGCGACCAGATCATCGGAATGTTCAGAGATGACCCGGCTCAGGTTATCCATCCGCTCTCGGAGCTCTGAGAACAGGCGCTCCACCTCTCCGGAGAATTGGAGGGTCTGTTCTTTCTCTGTGCCTTGGACTTCGGTCGCCTTGTCGAAGCACTTGATTCTCAAGTCAGCAACCTGCTCTGAGAGGTTCTGCAGATCGCTGCGGGCGTTCTCCCATATCGTCTCTAAACGTTCCCAAGACTTGGTCTTTCGTGCTCCGCGACTGAGCGTGACGTGGTCTTCTCGACGCGAACTGTCGGCGGTGTACTCGGAAGCGAATGTCGCGACCTCTGCAAACACCTTCGCTAACGACATCTCAGCCTGAGCGGCCAGATTCACCAATGCTTGTGCTTCTTCGTCCATCCCGAGGCGATCAGCCCGCTCGGCAAGGGAGTCGCTGTCTTCCGCCACTTTCATCACGACCTCCATCATCCAGTCTTCGCTCAACTCCACGGAGAGCTGATCGGTGGCGACGTCCTCGAGCTCGTGGGATTCGTCAATGATGGTGACGGCTGATGGTGGAAAGGTGATTGAGCCGGTGGTCTTTCCTCTGACGAGCAACGCGTGATTGGCGATCACGATGTGAGACCGTTGGGCGCGGAGCTGTGTCTGCACAATGAAGCAGCTACCGTCCTCCGCGAACTGACACGTCGGATCGGAGATGCAGTTGGTCTGAGCCGCGCTGAACTTTGGCCAGTGAACCCGGTGCTCTGGAGGCAAACGCAGCTCAGCGACGTCGCCACGCTCGGTGAGGTTGCGCCAGACGGCGACTCTTCCGAGTAAATCCGGATCGTCCCAACTCTGCGCGTCGACGATTTCATGATCCAGGAGTCGTTGGCAGAGGTAGTTGTCGCGGCCTTTGATCACGGTGGCTTTGAGCGATCGGGCGGCCTTTGGCGCCACGCCGGCGATGAGCTGACGCGCAAACTCGATGTCGTTGTTGGCCAGTTGTTGTTGGAGGTTGATCGTGTGGGTGCTGATCACCACCGTGTTGCCAGTCTTCAGCGCCCAGAGCGCGGCAGGGACGAGGTAGGCGAGCGATTTGCCAGTGCCGGTGCCCGCTTCGACGATGAGGTTGCCGCCGTGTTGTAGCGTCTCGGCGACGTCGCGCGCCATGCTGAGCTGCTCGGTGCGTTCTTCGAAACCATCGTCGTTCACCGATGCAAACGCCTGTGCCGTCAGTTCCGCGAGTGATCCTTGCGGCAGCCGGGTCGGTTCGAGCGGTGGGAAAGCGCGTCGGTTTGGTTCCAGCTCGGAGGATTCCGTTCTGGGAGTATCGAGCGTCCACTCGCGCATGACGCGTCCTGGGCCCCAGAACAGGTTGGTCCGACTGGAGAGATCGGTCAGGGCATCGCGTGCTCGAAGAGGTAGGCGTTCGAAGCGTTTCCTCAGCGTGAGGAACACCTGGCGAGCTGCCTCTGCGTCGGCGAGGGCACGATGATGGTCACGAAGCTCGATTCCATATCGCTTGCAGAGGTCGCCGAGACGGTGCGTCGGCGCTGTGGGGTCGATGATTCGCGACAGCGCAAGCGTGTCGACCGATGGCGCGGAGGATGTGATTCCGACGGCCTTGAGGAAGTCCTCGTCGAACTGGACACTGTGGCCGATCAGCGTTGCTCCGTCCAGCAGACGCCGAACGTCGTGCTCAACTTCCGCCCAGGTTGGCGCCTCGGCGAGCATCGTGGGAGTAATCCGGGTCATCCGTTGGACGGACAGCGACGGCATCTCGAGCGGGCGAACGAGGGAGTCCCAACGCTCGAGTTCACGATCGGGCGTGCAGCGGACGATGCCGACTTCGATGATCTCGTCGAAGTTCGCCTTCAGACCTGTCGTTTCGAGGTCGATGGCGGCGTAGACCTGATTGGCGGCCGGGACAATGCTCTGCTCAGTCACGCTAGACATCGACGTTCAGCGCTGACGAATCAGGGGGCCTCATCGTCGGCACAGGGTGCGAAGGGTCGGAACTCGCCGATGTTGAGGCCCTCGTAACAGACCGTGGCGCCGTCGTGCAGGAGCTGGACGGTCTGTTCACGCGAGGTAAGCGGCTCGGGGAACACGGTCGCGTAACTCCCGATGCCGGACGTCGAGTGCGCGTCGGAGCCTCCGGTAACAGGCTTGCCAAGGATCCGCGCCACTTCGAGGGCGAAGAGATTCTCGCGTCGAGTGTTGCCTCCGTTACCGACCTCGATGCCGTGAACGACCTGGAACACGTGCATCCGCTCGGCAGCTTCCGCTGGGGTCATCGAGAACGGTTCCTCGCCGCGGCGACGGAAGGTGACGGGGTCGAAGAAGTGTCGGAAAGGGTGAGCCACCGACATGAACGCGCCGATATCGTCGCAGACCTCGCGCAGGCGCTCAGCGGAGCGGATGCCGGGATAGTACTGGTCGATGCCAAACACGACGATGTGGCCGAGGTCAGTCGAGACTTCCATGCCTTGGTTGAGGTACACGCCGGCCTCGGACATGGACTCGGCGTACTTGTTCCAGTCGTAGCGTTCCCAGACGCGGTCGTGTTCGGTGAGGTTGACGCCGGTGAGGCCGATCCGGTTGGCCTCCTCCAGAAGTTCTTCGGGCTGCAGAGCTGAGTCGGCAGCGCCGCGAACGGTGTGAATGTGAGCGTCCAGAATCGTGCCGGGCATCGATTGAGGATCCACTGGGTCTCCAGCTCTAGGGCGATCGGGATCGATCCATTAGGTGCTTCTCTGAGTATACGCACCGACCCGGTGTTCTCTGACACACGTCGGTCGTAGGCCTATTGCTCACGCGGACGCCATGTGCGGCAGCATCCAGCCGTAGCATCCAGCGGCGAGCAGCGCCGCGATCGTGAATCGGCGCCAGAGCTGCTGCTGCCATGTGATCGCCCCGACGAGCAGGAATGCGATGCAGAGAATCACGCCGAAGGTGAACTCCCAGAGCGGACTGCCCAGTCCTGGCGATCCGCCTTCCTCCACGCTGAGATACGCCACGCCGAGCAGGAGTCCGAGCAGTGCGCAGCTGCCCTGGGCGACGAGCGCGGCTCCGAGGCTGACCATGACCCAGTTTGACGGGTCGGGAAACTGCTGTCGTAGCCAGTTCGTCGTGGAGACAGAGACCAGGAGCGGTCCGAAGATACCCAGTCCGAACACGCCAACCGCCGCTCCCGCAACAAACCCTGAGAACAGCGCGGCCACGGTTTCCATGGTTAGACCACTCGAATAGCTGTGGCTCGGTCTCTGGGGAGCAATCGCGCGACGTGGGTAAAGCCGTTTCGCTTGCGGAGCTGAGCGGCCGCCAGTTCGGCGACGTGGGGCGGGAGGATCGCGAACAACGTTGGTCCGGCGCCGGCGAGGAGCGGCGTGACCGGGTCGGTTCCATGTTCCAAGGATGCTCGCGCGATCGATGCTCCCATGGCGCGCCAGACAGCGGTCAAGCCTTGCATGACTTCTCGGGCTGGACGGTCGAACGAGTTGACGCAATCGGCCTGGGTCGGTGGATTGCCGTGGCTCAGCGACGTGAGCAGCGCCTCGGTGGCATCGCCGCTGAGAAAGTCGGACGAGCGTAACGAGCGATACATCGTCGCGGTCTTCGCTGCGGGGACTGGAATCTCCGGTCGGTACAGAAGGACACACCATGCTTGGCTCTTCGAATCAGGCAGGGTGATCGGGATGACGTGCTCTCCGCGACCGGCCATGCGGACAACGCCTCCGAGCGCACAGACTGGGACGTCCGAGCCGATCTCGGCGCCGATCTGGCGCAGGTCGTCGTCCGACAGCGGCAGATCCCATGCCAGGCGTGCGAGGCGCAGGAACGCCGCTGCATCGGTTGAGCCGCCGCCGAGTCCGCTGGTGATCGGAATCCGTTTGGTCACCTCAACGGACGCACCGCCGCTGATTGGACAGCAGCGCTCGAGCGCCGACCATACGCGGTTGATGATGTCGTCCGACGTCTCGATCGACACTCGCCGTCCGTTGTCGTCGCGATAGACGATCGATCGGCCTGCCGCTGTGCGGGTGAGGCGAATCTCGTCGGCGAGGTCGAGCGAGATGGCGACTGAGGTGAGGTCGTGGAAGCCGTCGTCGCGCTTGCCGAGCACCTCGAGCGTGAGGTTGAGCTTGGCCGCTCCGGGCGTCATCCAGGTCGTCATTGCGGAGAACCTGCTTCGTCGGACATGTGTCGCTCACGCCACCAGGCGAGTCGAGCCCATTCGTCGAGCGTGAGCGTGCCTGGTCGGCGGGTCGGGTCGATCTCGCATGCTTCCAGCCACGTGGTCGCGGTATCGGGAGGGAGCCAGACGCCTTGCGCGAGTGCGTTGTGGAGCTGCTTTCGGGGACTGCGAAATCCGCCTCGGACGACTTCGAAGAATCGCTCGACGCTTGGCACGTCGACGGCGGGTTGGTCGCGAAGCGTCAGCATGACCACGGCGGAGCGGACCTGCGGCGGCGGGTCGAACGCTTCGCGCTCGACCGCGAAGAGGAACTCGGCCTCCGCGAAGAATTGTACGGAGATGCCCATCAGCGAGAGTCGACCGGGACTCGCGGTCACGCGTTGGGCGACCTCGTGCTGAATCATGACCAGCATCCACTCGGGCTGTTGCGTCTCTGCTTCGAGGAACTTTCGGAAAATGGGAGCGGTGATCGCGTAGGGCAGATTGCCCACCAGCCCGTAGGGTGGTCGCTGGGCGATCGATGCCAGCGCCTCCTCGGGGTCGGTATCGAGCACATCCTGTTCGATGACGATTGCGCTCTGGTCGCTCCCGGTTTGCGACAGTCTGCGCCGGGCTCGGTAGGCCATGCTTTCGTCGAGCTCGACGGAGACCACGGGTCGGCCATCTGCGGCCAGTCGGTGGGTGAGGATGCCATCGCCGCCGCCGACTTCGAGGATCGGTCGCGGATCGATGGGGACAGCTTCGATGATCCGATCGAGCACTCGCTCGTCGCGGAGCAGGTGTTGGCCGAGACGCGCACGTCGCTGGCGTCCGCTCATGCTGACGCGCTCGCAGAGATGGGCGTGGACGAGCGTTGAAGTGTGGTCGTGCACCCGAGATCGTACGACAACATGAGCTTGCCTCCGTTAGCCGGCTCTGCCCAGGCACTCCCGCGTCACCCGACCGAACGACCGCTTACCGCTGCTTCCTCTCGGACCTGACGGGGTTCACGGCGGGCCGCCGCGCGGGACCCAGGCTTCATCACTGCTTGACGTGGGTAGTTCTCATATCATCGGCCTCAACTCAGGAATTCAACCCCGCTAGAGCGGATTGCGGGTACAGGGCACCGCTAGCTCCCCATCTAGCACGACCATCCATAACTTTAGCAGCAGAAGATTCGAAGGGCGGTCAGAGTAAACTCAATCCCGTAGACGTTGCCCGTGGAAGTCGATGGGCGCGTCGCGGCGAAGTGAAGGAGCAGCCTGTGCGAATCATCTCGATCGGCTGCCCGATCCCGAGTCCGAACGTGGACAACCACTCGATCGCCAACGCGCCTTCCATTTTCGACTACGACGCGTGCATCATCGATCCGCAATCGGTCTCTGAACAGATTGAGGGCATCGCGGCGAGCACGCTCGATGTGAAGAGTTCTGATGGCCGCGCAATCACGGTCGGAGAGTCCGGTGCATTTCACTTTGGCCTGGCAGAGCTCTTGCAACAGCGACAGATGGAGTTTCAGCAGCTGCTCGACCGTGGTGGAGTGCTGATCGTCTTTGCTTATCCCAACGTTCGTCATCCCCATGTGGCAGCGTTTCCTGGGCTGACTCGTTACTCGCTGATTCCTCGACCTGAGCAAGATCCGTTTCGCTGGCCTGCTCTGCGACCTGCTGACGGCAAGGACATTCGACCAACCGCTCCTCATCATGCAGCCAGTGGCTATCTGGACGATCTGGGAAGTCGGTTGCGCTACCGCGCCTTGTTTGATTTCGAGCCTTCCGATGACGCTTCCGTGATTGGGCGCTCAATCGGTGGTGCGGCGGTCGCGGCGGACTTCCGTGTCGGCGCGGGACGGATTGTCGCGTTGCCGCCGGCGGACAACCTGAGCGCGTCGCAGCGCAAAACGTTTAGTGCGACGTTGCTGGAGATGATTGAGCGACTCGTCCAGGAGCCTGAGGAGCTTGCAGCACCCGTGTGGGTGCGTCGATATGACACTCCCGAAGCGACTGCCGCGCGCGATGAACTCGGCGCGGCCCAGGATGAGCTGAAGCAGGCGCAGCGTCGCGTGACTGAGGCGGAATCGCTCCTCGCCGACACGACACGATTCCAGAACATGCTCTGGCAGAGCCAGAATCTCCTCTTTCGCGACGTGATCGAGGATGCTTTCCGGATGTTGGGCTACTCAGTCTCGACCACCGACGCTGGACTCGAGCTCCGTGATGGTTCGGATGTCTCCGTTGTGGAGTTGTCGTCGGCCAACGAGGCGATCAGTGACCGCGTGTATCTCACCTTGCAGAATCGGATTGAAGAACAGTATCTGCGGCGGCGAAGTCGGCCGAAGGGGATCATCGTCGGCAGCGGTTTCCGCCAGACCGATCCGCGAATACGTCGCGAACCGTTCCCCAAGACGCTTGTCAACGCATGCGAAACGTTCGGCTACGCGATCATCCCGGTCGAGGCGCTGTTCGAACTCGTGACCTTTGCCGACGAAGCGTCCGACGAGCCGGAGGTCTTGGAAGAGATCCGTCGTTCGATCGCCGAAGCCTCGGGCGTGCTGGAGATCGCGCTGGAGGAAGAAGTGGAAGACGAGGAGGTCGACGCGCCCGCGTCTGCCGCCGGCAACGGCGCGGTGGCGGCCTCTGCTGAGTCGAGCGGCTGAGTCTGCGATCGTCGCTCAGCCCTTGCCGAGCTGGAGCACAGCGAGGAATGCTTCCTGAGGAATTTCGACGTTGCCGACGCGCTTGAGTCGTTTCTTGCCCTCGGCTTGACGCGCGAGCAGCTTGCGCTTTCTCGTGATGTCGCCGCCGTAACATTTGGCCGTGACATTCTTGCGCAACGCGCGGACCGTCTCGCGGGCGACGATTCTTCCGCCGACCGCGGCTTGAATGGGGACGTCGAAGAGCTGGCGCGGGATCAGTTTTCGCAATCGATCGGCGAGTTCGCGACCCTGCGAGGCAGCGGCGTCGGAGTGGACGATCGCCGACAAGGCATCAACCGGCTCGCCGTTGATGAGCAGGTCGAGTTTGACCAACTTGGCGGGTCGATAACCGACGAGGGAGTAGTCGAGACTGGCGTAGCCACGAGTGCGCGATTTCAGTTCGTCGTAGAAGTCGGTGAGGATTTCTGACAGCGGGAGCTCGTACTCGAGCAGGACGCGGATCTCGGACGTGGCCGGGATTGCGGAGTCGTCGTTTGTTGAACCGTTGCTCTGGCTGGTTCGCTGGAGGTACTCCATGCGCTCGAAGATGCCTCGCCGACCGGTCACCGTCTCCATCACCGGTCCGACGTAGTCGTGCGGTGCGATCACGGAGATTCTGACCCACGGTTCGCGGATCTCGGCGACATGATTCGGCGCGGGGAGGTCGGACGGATTCTCGATCCGCTGCACCTGGCCATCGACGCCCTCGACTTCGTACTCCACCGACGGCGCAGTGAACACTAACTCGAGACCGTACTCCCGCTCGAGTCGTTCTTGGACGATCTCCATGTGCAGCAGGCCCAGGAATCCCATTCGATAGCCAAACCCGAGCGCCGCTGACGACTCCGGCTGATATTGGATCGCGCTGTCCGAGAGTCGCAACTTGTCGAGCGCGTCGGACAGCTCTTGGTAGTCAGCTGCGTTGGCTGGGTAGAGGCCAGCGAAGACCATCGCCTTGGGCTCGCGATAGCCAGGCAACGGATCGGGCTGACTTCGACCGCCGATCGTCATGGTGTCGCCAACGCGCACGTCGGCGACATCCTTGAGCCCGGTCGCGACGTAGCCGACATCGCCCGCGGAGAGTGAGTCGGAGCGACGCAGTTCGGGCGAGAAACTGCCCACTTCCATCGCTTCAAATCGGCGGTTCGTTGCCGCGAGTCGGAGCGGGGACTGTCCCCGAATGTCGCCGTCGACGACTCGTACGTGCGCGATGACTCCCTTGTAAGAGTCGTATTCCGAGTCGAAGATCAAGGCGCGCAGCGGATCGCCGCGCGATCCTTCGGGAGGGGGCACGCGTTCGACAATAGCTTCCAGGAGCTCGTCGATGCCTTGTCCGGTTTTGGCCGAGACGTAGAGAATCTCATCTCGCGCGAATCCGATGACGTCGACGAGCTCCGATGCGATCGCTTCGGGCCGTGCGATGTCGAGGTCGATTTTGTTGATTACCGGGATCAGAGCGAGGTCTTGCTCCATGGCGAGATAGACGTTCGCCAGTGTTTGCGCCTGAATCCCCTCGACGGCGTCGACGATCAACAGAGCGCCCTCGGCCGCGGCGAGACTGCGCGAGACTTCGTACGAGAAGTCGACGTGGCCAGGGGTGTCGATCAGGTGCAGTCGATGTTCACCGCTCAACGGCGAGCGGTAATCCATTCGCACCGCTCGCGCTTTGATCGTGATCCCCTTCTCTCGCTCCAGGTCCATGGAGTCGAGCAATTGGTCGGACATGTTTCGGCGCTCGACGGTCGCGGTTGCCTCGATGAGACGATCGGACAGGGTCGATTTGCCGTGGTCGATGTGGGCGACGATGCAGAAGTTGCGTGTGCGCGAAGCGTCCATGTGGGGTGATCGTAACAGCGGACCGCCGAGATCGGTCGATCAACTTGGCCCTTCAGAGGGAACAGAGTGGCAGATACGCAGAACGGGGCCTTGTGGCCCCGCTCTGGTTGGTTGACTGTCGGCTCGACTGAGTCGTTAGACGCGGTGACAACGCACGAAGTGGTCGTCGACAATTTCGCGCCACTCGGGGTCTTCCTCGCGACAGATGTCGATCGCGATCGGACAACGAGTGTGGAAGTTACAGCCTGGCGGCGGCGCAATCGGGTTGGGCACGTCACCGGTCAGGATCAGTCGTTCACGCCGACGTTCCAGCGCGGGGTCGGGAATCGGCACCGCGGAGATCAACGCCTGGGTGTACGGGTGAAGCGGGTTCTCGTAGAGCTGGTCAGACTGCGCGAGCTCCACGATCTTGCCGAGGTACATCACCGCGATGCGGTGCGAGATGTGTCGGACGACGGAGAGGTCGTGGGCGATGAAGAGGTAGGTCAGACCGAAGTCAGACTGAAGGTCCTCAAGCAGGTTGATGATCTGCGCCTGAATCGACACGTCGAGCGCGGAGACCGGCTCGTCGCAGACGATGAACGCGGGCTCGACCGCAAGCGCTCGGGCGATACCGATGCGCTGTCGCTGTCCGCCCGAGAACTCGTGCGGGTAGCGACTGGCGAAATAGGGGTTGAGACCCACAGTCTCGAGCAGCTCGCGTACGCGTTCCTTGCGGCGACCGCGCTGCAGACCGTGGATCACCATCGGCTCGGAGACGATGCTGCCGACGCTCATCCGAGGGTTGAGCGATGCGTATGGGTCCTGGAAGATCATCTGCATTTGGCGTCGGTAGGCGCGCAGATTCCGACCTGAGAGCGTGGTCAGGTCGACGGCGCCTTCGCTGGCGACTGCGAGAGGCGGAGGCGGTTCGGCACCCTCTTCGGTGCTGCCACCGATGTGGGAGGTGTACTGCGGAGGCGACATGAACACCTGTCCAGCGGTCGGTCGGTAGAGCTGGAGGATCGCGCGGCCGGTGGTGGACTTGCCACAACCGGACTCACCCACGAGTCCGAGCGTTTCGCCTTCGCGGACAGCGAAGGTGATGCCGTCGACCGCTTTGATGTCGGCCACCTTGCGCTTGAGCAGCAGCCCCGCGGTGACGGGGAAGTACATCTTGAGGTCTTGGACCTCGAGCAGGGTGTTCTCGTGCGGTTCGGTCCGACCGCCACCCGCCAACTCGGCGATCGCGGCAGCGGCCTGTCCGACGGACGCGGCAGCGGCGGATCGCATCTGCTCGGGCGTCATCGAGCCCGCGCCGGCCTCGTCTTGAGACCGCTCAGCGACGACCTCAGGTTGTTCGTTCTCAGACATTGGCAGGCTCCTCTTCCAGGACTTCCGCGGTGTGGGCACTGGCTAGGATGGCGTCGGCCTCGGCTGCGACCGCATCCGAGTTCCAACAGGCGACGAGGTGACCGGGCGCAAACTCTTGCAGCACTGGTCGCTCGCTGGTGCACTGATCGGTGGCGAATCGGCAACGCGGCGCGAAGGCACAGCCATCGGGCATGTTGGTCAGGTCTGGTGGCGTGCCTTCAATCGGGATCAGGCGACCGGTACGCGCGTCAAGTCGCGGGACCGACTCCAACAGACCGAGCGTGTAGGCGTGCTTCGGTCGTGCGTAGATTTCGGTGGCTTCACCGCTCTCGACGATCCGTCCGCCGTACATGACGTTGACGCGGTCGGCGTAGCGGGCGACGACACCGAGGTTGTGAGTGATGACGATCACGGCGGTACCGAGCTCGCGGCTGAGGCGGGCCATGACCTCGAGCACCTGTGCCTGAATGGTCACGTCGAGCGCGGTGGTTGGCTCGTCGGCGAGGAGCAGCTTGGGGTCGCAGGAGAGCGCCATAGCGATCATCACACGCTGCCGCATGCCACCGGAGAACTGGTGGGGGAAATCGAACAAGCGTTGCTCGGCCGCGGGAATTCCGACCATGTTGAGCAGCTCGACGGCGCGCTCGTTGGCCTGGGTGCGGCTGAGCCCCATGTGCAGCTCGATCGCCTCGGTGAGCTGACGACCGATCGTGAGCACGGGATTGAGTGAGGTCATGGGCTCCTGGAAGACCATGGCGATGTCGTTGCCGCGGATTTCGCGCATCCGCGAGTCATCGACACCCATCAGCTCTTCGCCGTCGAACCAGACCTCGCCGTTGACGATCTTGCCCGGCGGGTTGGGGATCAGGCGGAGCAGCGAGAGCGCCGAGACGCTCTTGCCCGAGCCTGATTCGCCGACGAGGCCGAGCGTTTGACCAGGCAAGAGGTCATAAGACACGTCGTTGACGGCCTGGACGACTCCTTCGGAGGTGAAGAAACTCGTAGAGAGGTTCTGAACGCTCAACAGTGGGTCAGCCATAAGAACACTCCTTCAGCGACGCCTCTGATTCCAACGGTTCTCGTCCGAACGATCGATGTTCGGCAAGTTGAAACTTGGTGGGGAAGAGGAGACTCGAACTCCTACGCCTTGCGGCACATGAACCTAAATCATGCTCGTCTGCCAATTCCGACACTTCCCCCGAAGACGATCGATTGGCTGGCGAGCCAGCCTCGTCACGCGAGTGGCGCGGAAGTTCAGGCAGTTTGCACATACTCTCGAAGCTGGTGAGCCGCCAGGGACTCGAACCCCGAACCTGCTGATTAAGAGTCAGCTGCTCTGCCAATTGAGCTAGCGGCCCCCGCTTGCGGATGGCGCTCGATACCGGTTGCATCGGCGCTTCCCACAATCTTACACGCCCCCTGCGACTTAGGCAGAGAATCTCACTGCGGCTCGACGATCGCTCTGAGAGCAGAATTGGGTTCAGCGTTTCCACTTTGGCTCCCCAGCTCGCCAAATGGCGGCTTGGCGTGCAAGCTAGCCAACCAGACGCTGAACGTCAACGAGTTGACACCGATTCTCGATACTCGGCGCGAATTTTTTCGGAACAATTGAGTTTGGGACCGTGGTACGACAATCATCGCCGCTTCGTTGACCAAGCTCGGCCGCGAGGAATACGATGAATCGACACCTGCTTGTAGCCGAGCTGCAACAGGTGGACCGAGGGCGGTTAGCTCAGTTGGCTAGAGCGCTGCGTTGACATCGCAGAGGTCACTGGTTCAAGTCCAGTATCGCCCACCACTCTCCCTATTGATTCACCCCAGAACGACCCGCGAGTGATCCGAACTGGCCCTTGCGGACTGCAAGCGGATGGCAGGCCATGGCTGAGGAAGCGGTCGACATCGACGAGTTTGCGCCGGCGCCGGACGACGGCGATCTCGCTGGCGTCGCATCGCGGGACGAGGTTGACGAGGCCGAGTGGCTGCAGCGGATGCGGCACTCGGCTGCGCACGTGTTGGCCCAGGTGGTGCTGCAAATGTTCCCCGAGGGGAAAATCGCGATCGGCCCACCGATCGATACGGGCTTCTATTACGACTTCGACCTGCCGCGTCCGCTGACTCCTGAGGATCTCTCAGACATTCAGAAGCGGATGCGCAAAGAGATGCGTCGCAACCATCGGTTTGTCTGGGAGACCATCCCGGTCGACGAGGCACGCCAGCGATTCGCCGATCAGCCGTACAAACAGGAGCTGATTGATCAGTTCGCGGGCGATTCCACTGACCTTGGCATCTGCACGCACGCCGAGTTCACCGACCTCTGTCGCGGCGGACACGTCGAGTCGACCAAGCAGATCGGTCCGTTCCGACTGACCAATGTCGCGGGCGCATATTGGCGCGGTGACGAGAATCGACCGCAGCTCCAGCGGGTCTATGGGGCGCTGTTCGCCACTCGCGAGGAGCTGGACACGCACTTCGCACGGATCGAGGAGGCGCAGCGGCGCGATCATCGCCGATTAGGGCGCGATCTTGAGCTGTTCGCGTTCTCCGAGCTCGTGGGCGCGGGCGTGCCGCTGCTGTTGCCAGACGGGGCAGTCATTCGCCAGGAGATGGAGCGTCTGATCCGCGAGCTGCAGGATGCGCGCGGGTACCGCGAAGTCTGGACCGGGCACGTCGCTCGGGGCGAGTTGTTCCGTCGCTCGGGGCACCTCGAGAACTATTCCGACGTCATGTATCCCGCAATGCACGAGGACAGCGATCCTGCGGGCGACAACGATGACAGCGAGGCGTACTTCCTCAAGCCGATGAACTGTCCCGTGCACATGACGCTGTACAACAACACGCTGCACTCGTACCGAGAGTTGCCGCTGCGTTACGCGGAGTACACCACGCTCTACCGATTCGAGAAGTCAGGACAGCTCTCGGGACTGACGCGGGTGCGTTCGCTGACCCAAGACGACTGCCACATCTTTGTCACACCCGACCAAATCGCAGATGAGGTTTCGCGCGTCCTGGAGCTCGTGCAAACGCTGTTCCGCACGTACGGAATGCCCGACTTTCGCTACGAGCTGTCGCTGCCGGGCGAGGGCGGCAAGTTCGTCGACGATCAGGAGGCGTGGAGCCTCGCGGTGTCGGCACTGCGAGACGCGCTGGACCAGGCGGGCATTGATTATGTCGAGCAGGAGGGCGAGGCCGCCTTCTACGGACCCAAGGCCGACCTCTTCGTCTCAGACGTGATGGGTCGCGAGTGGCAACTGTCGACAATCCAGCTCGACATGATTCAGCCTGGTCGGTTGGGCTGTGTGTATGTGGGCGAAGACGGCGAGCGCCACACGCCGGTCGTCATTCATCGAGCGATCCATGGCTCGTTCGAGCGATTCCTGGGCATCTTGATCGAGCATTACGCTGGCGCGTTTCCGCTGTGGCTGGCGCCGATTCAGGCGCGGTGCATTCCGATCGCCGATCGCCACGTGGACTGGGCGCAAGAGGTCGCGACCGAGCTGCGAGGCGCTGGACTGCGTGTCGATGTCGATGATGGCAACGAACGGATGCAGGCCAAGATTCGCAACGGTCAGCGCCGAAAGATCCCGTACCTGTTGGTCATCGGTGACCGCGAGGTCGAGTCACGCTCAGCCGCTGTGCGCGTGCGCTCGGGCGACGACCTCGGCGCGATGCCGCTCGATGAGATTCGGGAAATGCTGAGCGAGCTGAAGCGCACTCGGGCCGCGGAACCGGCGTGATCGGGTTCGCTTACTCCGACATCGTGTGGATACTCTCGAACCGCTGTGGCGGGTATGATCCTCTTGGTCGCCGAGATACGGTCGACCTTACGTCAAGTAGGACTCGCCTGGCGCGCGAGCATCGGACATCTCAAGGAAGCTGCGAATGACCGGTTCAGAGCGTCCCTTTGGCAAACTGTTGATTGCCAATCGCGGTGAGATCGCTGTGCGTGTCATCCGAGGCGCGCGCGACTTGGACATTGAGACGGTCGCGGTGTTCTCGGACGCTGACCGAACCGCGCGCCATGTGCGGATGGCGGATGAAGCCGTGAGAATCGGCGGGTCGTCGCCAGCCGAGAGCTATCTCTCAATCGATGCAGTGATCGCTGCTGCGAAAAAGACCGGTGCCGACGCGATTCATCCTGGCTATGGCTTCCTGTCGGAGAACGCAAATTTTGCGCGCACCTGCCGGGAAGAAGGGATCATCTTCGTCGGTCCGTCGCCTGAGGCGATCGAGCTAATGGGTGACAAGATCGAGTCGCGTCGCACGATGAGTCAGGCTGGAGTGCCGATCATCCCTGGTGCCATCGACCCGATTTCCGATCCTGATGAGGCGCGTCAGACTGCAGATGAGATCGGCTATCCAGTCGTGATCAAGGCGGCCGCCGGCGGCGGTGGACGCGGAATTCGCGTCGTCGAAGAACCGAACGAGATTGAGCGCGCGGTGCAGCAGGCGCAGGAGGAGGCGATCACCGCCTTCGGCGATGGCGCGGTGTTCGTTGAGAAACTGCTGCGGCCCGCCCGACACATTGAAATTCAGGTCGTCGCCGATGCGCTCGGCAACGTCGTCTGCCTGGGCGAGCGTGACTGCTCCGCGCAACGACGTCGACAGAAGCTCGTGGAAGAATCACCTGCGCCGGGAATGTCGCCGCAGCTTCGAGCTCGGATGGAAGAAGCGGCGACGAACGCCGCGCGTGCTTGCGACTACACCTCGACCGGAACGGTCGAGTTCCTTGTCTGGGACGATCCGTCCGCGCCGGACGGTCAGAACTTCGCCTTCCTGGAGATGAACACCCGACTCCAAGTTGAGCATCCAGTGACGGAGCTCGTTCGTGGGGTCGACCTCGTCCAGGATCAGCTCAAGATCGCCGGCGGTCTCCCGTTGGGATACACCGCGGCTGAGCGTCCGATCCGCGGTTGGGCGATGGAATGCCGGATTACGGCGGAAGATCCGTATCTGAATTTCGCGCCGTCGGTCGGACCGATTGCGTGGTATCGGGAGGCAGATGGTCCTGGCGTGCGGCTCGATTCGATGCTCGCACGGGGTGTTGGTGTCAGTTCGCACTATGACTCGCTGATCAGCAAGCTGATCACGTGGGGCGAAACTCGGGAGCAGTGCATCCGACGGATGAAGCGAGCCTTGGGTGAGTACCTCGTAATCGGTGTGAGCACGTCGATCCCGTTTCACCTGGCTTTGATGGACGATGAGCGATTCCGCGCCGGTGACATTCACACGCTGTACGTCGAAGAGAACGAGATTCTCGACCCGTCGGATCGGCCGCATCGCCGGGTCGAAGCCGCGCTCGCGGCCGCGATGTTCTTTCACACGCAAGGGGAACGAGCAGATACTGAACGCAATGGCACCCAACCTCGGCGACGTGCCTGGGCAATGTCTGCCCGTGGGCGTCGATATCCAGTGGAGCAGGGATGGCGAAGAACTATCGGCTAATCGTTCAAAACGAACTGCAAGAAGTTGCCGTCGAAGAGAACGGCGACGGACAGTATCTCGTCGAGAGTGATGGACATGCGTACACGGTCGAGCTGGAGTCCGTCGACGACAACACGCTCTTTCGTCTCTGGGTTGACGGGGAACGCATTCCGATCGCGATTCGTCGCGATGGGATGTCGCTCGACGTGTTCATCGGTCCGGACCGTTATGTCGCCGAGATCGAGCGCAGCACCGGAAACCTGACGCAGTCGGGTCCTGCAATCGAAGGCGAAGTACGGCTCACCGCTCCGATGACCGGACAAGTCACCGAGTTGCTCGTCAGTGAAGGCGATTCGGTACAGGAAGGTGACCCGTTGCTCGTCATGGTGGCGATGAAGATGAACAACGAGATTCGCTCGCCAGCGGACGGTCGGATCGTCAAGGTCTCCGTCGAGCCGGGCGAGGCCGTGGATCAGGGCGACTTGCTGCTCGTGATCGACACTGACTCCGAATAGGCACTTCTTGTCCCCTTTTTGGCAAGAAGTGGATCGGGTCAAATCTCGCGCAACTTTGGCTCGATTCTGCGCTGGCGATTGAAACCACGCGCGCACAGGCTTACCATCGGCGCAAACGGGACCGCGCACCGCGCGGTTCGTAGCGAAGGAGAGTTCCTCTGGCCGTCAAGGATCAACGAGAACAAAGAGAACAACGCGTCAACGAAGCGATCCGTATCCGAGAGGTACGAGTGATCGGCGCGGAAGGCGAACAGCTCGGCGTGATGCCGACAATCCAGGCGCTCGAAATTGCTCGAGCGCAGGGTCTGGACCTGGTTGAGGTGGCGCCGAACGCGCGACCGCCGGTCGCCAAGATGCTCGACTACGGTCGGTTCAAGTACGAACAGGCGAAACGCGAGCGTGAGGGTCGGCGTCGGCAGAAGGGTGCCTCGCTGCATCAAATCAAGATGCGTCCGAACATCGGTCGGCACGACATGGAGGCCAAGGGCAGGACGGCCGCACGGCTGCTCCGCAATGGCGACAAGGTCAAGATTTCGATCATGTTCCGCGGGCGTGAGATCACCCACCGCGATATCGGTCGGGAACGCATCCTGGAGATGCTCGACACGCTCGAGGAGAACGAAGTCCCAACCGTGATCGAGAAGCCGATCTCCACCGAAGGTCGGTTCATGTCGGTGATCGTGGCTGAGGACAAGGCCAAAGCGAAGGCGATGGCAGATGCCAAGGCTGCCGCAGCGGCCGAGCCAAGCGAGGCCGTCGGGTAGTCCTTGTCCGAGACTTGCGTGTCGGTCTGTGTCGGGACTGATTGGACTGTGGGCGATCAGCGCGTAAGCTGAGCAGACGCGTGCGTTCCGCCATGCGAGTGCGCGACTGCGTTGGAGACGTTCACCGATGCCGAAGATGAAGACCCACAAGGGCGCAGCCAAGCGATTCCGGATCACACGTAATGGGAAAGTGATGCGGATGAAGGGCTACCGCGGCCACAACAAACAGAAGAAAAACAAGCGCACCTTGCGAGCGCAGAGTCGGATGCACGAGGTCAAGAATCTCGGCAATCAGAAGCGAGTGAAGCGGTTGCTGCCGTACGGCTCCAACTAGCGCGCTCTGCAGCGAATCTGCGATTTGACCAGCAGGTAATCGACCAGCAGGTGTTCAGAAGAGGAAGCCAGCTATGCCACGTGTGAAGGGCGGACCTCGCGAGCGTCGCCGCCACAAGAAAGTGCTCCAACAGACCAAGGGGCATCACGGCGTTCGCAATCGGTTGTACCGACGCGCGTCGGAGTCCCGACTGCACGCTCTGTCGTACGCGTACGCTCATCGGCGCGAACGCAAGGGAGACATGCGTCGATTGTGGATCCAGCGGATCAATGCGGCCGCTCGCCTGAATGGCACCACGTACAGTCGGCTCATGCACGCGTTGAAGCAGGCCGAGATAGAGATCGACCGCAAGGTCCTCGCCGAGATGGCGGTTCACGATCCAGACGGCTTCACCGCAGTAGTCGAACAAGCGCAGGCCGCCTGAACGCCCAAGCGTTCGGCATCAACTTATCCACCTAACAGCATCAATTCCCCCGCGAATGCGGGGGTCTGCCCTGACGCGCCTCTCGAGTCTCTTGACGGGCAGGCGCTCAAGCGCGATTGGCGCTACGAGTCTCGAAGAGTCGCCTGGAACTGCGACTGCAATCGACGGACGATTCCGCGCCGGGCCTTCTGGACATCGCGGTCGGCCAAGGTGCGGTCGGGAGAGCGATACGAGACGCGGAAGGCCAGGGATTTCGATCCGTCGGGAATCTGGTCGCCGGTGTAGATGTCGAACAGTTCGACCCACTCCACGAGTCCGTTCCCTGCGATCGCAGACGCCAGGTCGCCGGCCGGAGTGGCCGCGTCAACGATTAGCGATAGGTCTTCAACTGCCGACGGATACACGGACGGGGACGTCACAGCGTCAGCATCTTGGAGAAGCGGGGCGAGCTGCTCAACGGACAGTTCCAGCGCGAACACGTCGCCGTCGACCCCGAACTGGGTCGCGAGCGACGCCGAGACTCTGCCGATCACACCAACCTGCTTGCCTCTGACGCTGACCCTTGCTGACTCTCCAGCGACGAGGGAGGCGTCGGCCGCGTTCGCGGACAGATCAAAATTGACCCCAATTCCCGCGCCGAGTTGCTCCATCATGCCCTTCGCGTCGTAGAAGTCCAGCGATCGCGCTGCCTCGCCGTGGACGGAACCTGTGGTGTCCCCGCCCAGGAGGACCAACGCCTTCTGCTCCTCATGGGGCTGATGAGCGGCGACGGGCTTGAAGGTCTTGCCGACCTCGAAGAGCGCCAAGCCGCCTCGGGCCTCGCGCTGGTTCAGAGCAAAAGTATGCAAACCTCCGGGACGCAAACTGGGACGCATGCGGTCTCGGGCGGCATTCATTGGATTCTGCAACCGAATGGACGACGCCGGCTGCGCTGGGTCGGTCGAGGTCGATGCGATCTCGTCCTCACCGACCGTGACGTAGGTGATGATCTCGCGCAGGCCCATCGCCGCGAGGGTGTCGCGGACACGCTCGCCTAGCGCTCGCACGGGATCAACCTCCGGTTCGGGCACGGCGCCGAGGAGCGGCGCGGAGGGCAGGTTGTCGTAACCGATCACGCGACCGATCTCTTCGACCACATCGTCCGCCACCTTGATGTCGGAACGCCAGGGCGGACAACTGACCGCATAGCGGTCGGGAGGCAGCCAGCGGTTGGATATTCCTAGCGCAGTCAGGATGCCCCGCACCTGCTCGACACTGGGTTGGATTGCGAGAATCTGCTCGATGCGGCGCTGCGTGACAACCACCTGCGGGTTGTGGACTTTGCCTGGGTAGGTGTCAACGATCCCTGCGCAGGCCGTGCCGCCTGCGGTCTCGATGATCAGCGCTGCCGCACGTTTCGCGGCGAGCCCAGCCAGTTCCGGATTGAGCGACTTCTCGAATCGCCGACTTGCCTCGGTTCCGGCGTCCGTGTGCCGCGAGCGGCTGCGACGGATCGATGCTTCCTGAAAGTTGGCGGTCTCGACCAGAATTGTGCTCGTTGAGTCAGAGATTTCCGACTCCGCTCCACCCATGATTCCGGCGAGCGCGACGGCTCGATCCGCGTCGGCGATGACGAGGTCATCATGCTCCAGTTTGAGCTCTGTTCCATCGAGGAGTTCAAGCTGTTCACCCGGACGAGCTCGGCGGACGACGATTCTGCCTTCGCGGAGAATCTCGAAGTCGAACGCGTGCAGCGGCTGACCCCACTCGAGCATCACGTAGTTGGTCACGTCGACGATGTTGTTGATCGGTCGCATTCCCGCAGCCGTGAGCGATTCCTGCATCCACTCCGGCGATGGGCCCACCTGGACACCGTCGATCACGATCGCGGTGTATCGAGGGCAACCCTCGGCGTCGTCAATCGCCACGCTGGTTCGCTGCGCTGCGGGCGTCTCGGATTCGGCGTATGACATCTCTGGCTCGCGGACGTGGCTGTTGGTCAGTGCTGCGATTTCTCGTGCGATGCCGAGGATCGAGAAGTGGTCGGGACGATTGGGCGTGGGTTTGATATCGAGGACGACGTCGCTCAGGACATCCGCAAGTGGTGTTCCCAACGGCGCGTCGGTGCTGAGCTCGAGAATGCCTTCGTGCTCGTCGGAGAGTCCGAGCTCTCGCTCAGAGCAGATCATCCCGAGTGAGGTCACGCCGCGAATCTTTCCCTTGCGGAGTTTGCGTGGCTCCCTCGTTTGGGAATCGAGCAGTTGCGCGCCAACCTGCGCGAACGCGATCGTTTGGCCCTCGGCAAGATTGGGCGCGCCGCAGACGACTTGCAGCGGTTCGTCGGCTCCGAAGTCAACCGTGGCGAGGCGGAGACGATCGGCGTTGGGATGCGGCTCGACTGCTGCGACCTGTCCAACCACGACCTGGTCCCACTCTCCACCGCTACGTGTGATCGTCTCGACCTCGGCTCCAGCCATGCTGAGACGATGAGCCAACTCTTCGACGGAGAGGTCCCAATCGACGTATTGTGCCAGCCACTTCAGAGGAACATCCATCAGCTCGACCTCCCGAAACGCTCGAACTCGCGCAGGAAGCGGATGTCGTTGCGATAGAAGTGTCGAATGTCGCGGACGCCGTAGCGGAGCATGGCGACACGCTCGACACCCATACCGAAGGCGAAGCCGGTGAACCGATCTGGGTCGAGTCCTGCGTCTTCAATGATCTCGGGATGGACCATGCCGCAGCCGAGCACTTCTAGCCAGTCGCCTTGCCAGCGCACACCGAGCTCAGCGCCCGGCTCGACGAAGGGAAAGTAGTCGCAACGGAATCGAGTCTCGATGTCGGCGCCAAACATCCGACGCACGAACGCCTCCAGAGTGCCTTTGAGGTGGGCGAAGGAGAGCTTCTCATCGATCACCAGACCTTCAATCTGGGTCAACATCCACTCATGCGTCGCATCGGTCGCCTCGTAGCGATAGCAAGTACCGGGGACGATCACGCGAATCGGTGGTTGCCGACGTTCGAGGTAGCGAATCTGCATCGGCGAGGTGTGCGTTCGGAGGAGCTGCCGAGGCCCGCCGCTGTCATCGTCAGCGACCCAGATGGTGTCCCACATATCTCGTGCGGGATGTCCGGCAGGAATGCGGAGTCGGTCGAAGTTGTACTCCTCCAACTCGACATCAGGGCCCTCAACGACATCGAACCCTATGTCGCGAAACGTTCGCTCCATCAATCGCCGAGTCAGCGTGACCGGATGCAGCGAACCGAGCGGTGGGCGTCGACCAGGAAGGGTGACATCCAGCGCCGGACCTTCGGCGGCAGACGCGAGGAGCTCCGTTCGACGCGCGGCGCCCGCCTCGTCCAACGCCGTCTTGAGACGATTTGCTCCCGCGCCGATGACCGGGCGCTGATCGGCGGGCAGGTCTCTCACCCCACGGAGCACTTTCGTGAGGATGCCTTTTCGGCCGAGCCAATCGACGCGCCACTTGTCGAGCGCGGTCTCGTTTTCGGTCGCGGCGAGCGTATTGCGTGCTTCGACTTCCAGCGCCTCGAGATCAACCACAATCACATTCCGTCACTGCGCAAACGGGCATACGATCCGTATCGTACCTGCAGGTTGCCTCAGGCACGCGCCAACTGTCTTGCGGATAGTAGACTTGATGCATTGGAGGCCTGCGCGCGCATCATCAACGTTGTGCAAGGTTGGTCGGGTGACCGCGCGGGCTCCTGTCGGAAAGACGCTGGGAACGACGGAGCTTCCAACATGGCAGTGAAGAGCTACATCCTGATCGAGACCGACGTGGGGACTGCCAAGCAGGTCGCACTCTCGCTGGGCGAAATCACGCGCAGCGAAGGTGAGATCCGCACGGTGGAACTGGTCACCGGGCCGTTCGATGTGATCTGCCTGGTCGAGGCGGAGAATCTTGAGCGTCTGGGGAGTTGTATCACCGACTCAATCCAGACGGTCGCTGGCGTCAAGCGCACCACGACCTGCTTGACCATCCAGGTCTGACTAGGACGAGATTGCCTCATGTCAGACGTCAAGAGTCCGCCTGCACGTTCGACCGAGCCTCCGGTGGACATGCTCCCGGTCGAAGACGCGGTTGACCGCATCCTTGCCTTCTGCCCGCGATTGTCATCTGAAACACGCGCAATCGACGATGCGGTCGGCCAAGTGCTCGCGACCGATATCACTGCGCCGTTCGACATCCCTCCGCACGACAACACGGCCATGGATGGATACGCAGTGCAGTCGGCCAGCACCGCAGGTGCGAGTGAGACGAATCCGATTCGTCTGCGAGTGATCGGCGAGCTCGCGGCCGGCTACCTGTATGACCGCACCGTGGGCGAGGGCGAAGCGGTGCGAATCATGACCGGCGCGCCGATGCCGAATGGCGCCGACACGATCGTCCCGTTTGAAGAGACGGACGAATACGGATTGCGAGCGCCTGGTCAAGAGCATCAGACGATTGAGGACGTGGGAATCCTGAAGGCAGCAGGCCTCGGCAACAACATTCGCCGTCGGGGTGAAGATGTGCGTCTGGGTCAGCAGGTTCTGGACGCGGGAACCGTGCTTCGAGGGCCAGAGATCGCGGTGCTCGCGTCGTTGGGCGTGGCCGAGGTCGAGGTGATTCGTCGACCGCGCGTGGCGATTCTCTCCACCGGCGACGAGTTGCTCACGCCGGGAGAAGCTCCGGCGCCAGGCAAAATCTATGACTCCAACTCGTACGGATTGAGCGCATTGGTCACGCAATACGGCGGCGTGCCACAGCGGTTCGGCATCGCTCAGGACACGATCGCGGCGCTGACGGCCAAAATCAACGAGGCGCTGGAGGTCAGTGATCTGGTGATCACCTCTGCTGGTGTCTCGCGCGGTGATTTCGATGTCGTCAAGGAAGTGCTCGCCCGCGAAGGCGCCATCGACTTCTGGACGGTTCGGATGAAACCAGGAAAACCGCTCGCATTTGGCGAGTTCGGCGCTCCTGATGGTCGACGCGTGCCGCACATCGGTCTGCCGGGGAATCCGGTGTCTTCATTGCTCGCCTTCGAGCTGTTTGGTCGGCTGGCGATCTATCAGATGATGGGTCGAGCACCACAGCCTCGACCGATCGTGCGCGCCATCGCCGATGAGGACATTGTCAACACTGACTGGCGACGCGTGTACGCTCGGGCGACGCTGAGTCAGGACGAGGATGGCCGCTGGCACGCACGCCTGACGGGTCCACAGGGGAGCGGCGTACTCACGTCGATGGCGATCGCCAACGGCTACGCGGTGTGCCCCGAAGATCGCGAACGAATTCGCGCTGGCGAGGAATGCGACGTGATTATGGTCGATTGGGATCATCCACTCGACTGACCCTTATGTCGACTATGGCGAATCGGTGAAGGAAACGAGCAGTCCATGACCTTCCGCAACACGCTCCGCTCGATCGTTGCGCCGATCTACATCAAGGCGCGTCTCGCCCAGGAACGCATGCAATCGGGCGTGGTCTGGTACCCGCTCGACCCCAAGTTCATCGCCGATCCCTATCCGACATACAAGGCGCTACGAGAGCGCGATCCGTATCATCCCAGCCCGCTGACTGGTGCGGTCGTGTTGTCCCGCTACGAAGACGTGGACGCGGTCCTACGCAACTACAAGAGCTTCTCGAACGAGCGAAATCCGGCGAATAATCGCGCTCGCGACCGTCGAGGGATCGGCGAGCAAATTGAGAACGAGATTCAGCCGTCGATGCTCACGCTCGATCCGCCGGATCACACTCGGCTGCGTGGCTTGGTCAGTCGGGCCTTCACCCCGCGCCAGGTCGCCAAAATGGAGGACCACATTCGCGAGACGGCGCACCAACTCCTCGACGAGGTCGATGGCGAGAATGCATTCGACCTGATGTCGAATCTCGCTTCGCTGCTGCCGACCGTGGTGATCGCGGAGATGATCGGCGTGCCTATCGAAGACCGTGACCAGTTCAAACGGTGGTCCGATCGGTTCGCTCGGGTTCTGGAACCCAATCTCGATGAGCGCGAGCTAGGCCTCGTGTTCGATACGGCCCAACGGTTCGACGGCTACTTCAAGGAGATCGTGGCCGAGCATCGCGAGAACCCGAGGGATGACCTCGTCTCGCGGCTAATCGAGGCGGAGGAAGAGGGCGATCGGCTGTCGGAAGCGGAGATGATCGTCACGTTGCGCCTGCTGCTTGTCGCTGGAAATGAAACGACGACCAATCTGATCGGCAACGGCCTCAAGGCGCTGCTCGAACATCCTGAGCAACTGCAATTGCTCCGAGAGCAACCAGAACTGATCGACGACGCGATTGAGGAGCTGCTGCGATTTGACTCGCCGGTTCAGGTCGACGGACGTCAGACGATTGAAGAGTTCCAGATTGATCGCCACGTACTCAAGCAGGGACGACCAGTGTCGCTGCTGATCGGTGGAGCGAATCGTGACCCTGAAGAGTTCGACGATCCAGAGCGGTTAGATGTCACCCGTGAGGATGTCGGTAACATCTCCTTTGGTCGCGGCATCCATCACTGTCTGGGCGCGCCGCTGGCTCGGCTCGAGGGCAAGGTCGCCTTCGAGGCGCTGATCGAGCGATTTGACGACATCCAGTTCGGCGACCGGACGCCGGAGTACAAGCCCAACATCGTGCTCCGCGGACTGAAGCACCTCGACATTCGGGTCGAACGAACTCGCAGCACGACCGTCCAAGCACCGATGGCCGAGGTCGCCGCTGACTAGGGCGAGGTTCACATGGGGCCATTCAGTCCAGGTGTTCCCGTCCTACCCACTAAGGAATCCGCCCATACCCGCCGAGATGTTCGTCATACCCACGCTCCGCCGCGGGTATCTCGCTGCATTCAGCGCCAGTGTCTGTGCACAACTCGACGAGATTGCCGCGACAAGCGCAGCAATGACGGCATTCTGACTAAGAAGCTGACTAGGCCCTGTTCACTCTAATCGGGGCTTGTGTCAGTGTTTGGGGAACGGTCTGGCGGCCGGGCCAGGGAATATGCAACTCACCGATGCACAGTGGGCGCGGATTGCGCTGCTTATGCCGACACCGCGCGGAAACTGCAAGCTGCCCAAACGGCCAGGTGCTGGAGGGTTGGCTGTTTGTGACCAAGGAGGGCTGTAGCTGGCGCGCCTTGCCCGAGCGGTTCGGTCCCTGGCACACGGTCTACGTGCGCGGACGGCGTTGGATTGACAAGGGCGTCCTGGAACTTGTCTTCGCCGAGCTACAGCGCGCCGAGCGGGAGGCACAGCTCGAGCAAGCTGAGCCAGACCGACCGCTGCGAATGTCGATCGACAGCACGAGCGTGAAGGTCCATCAGGACGGGACGGGGGCACCTACAAAAGGGGGCGCCAGGCGATCGGACGCTCGCGTAGCCTGTCCCCGGCTTGACCGGGGAGAGGTCTGACGACCAAGTTGCACGCTATCGTGCTGGAAGATCGCCTCCCGCTGATCATGACCCTGACGCCGGGCCACTGGGGCGATGCGATGCGCGCGCTGGCCGCCGAACTCGGCTGGGAGTTAGTCACGCCGCCAAAGTCGAATCGCCGCAAGCCCTGGGCGCTGAAGCGTGCGGCCTACCGCGCGCGTAATGGAATCGAACGCTACTTCGGCCGCATCAAGCGATTCCGTGGCATCGCCGATCGCTACCACAAACTCGCCCTACTTCGACCAAATCCTCCTCACCTGCATCCACTTCATGACGAAATAGAGTGAACAGGCCCTAGTAGATGGTCACAAAGCCGTCGAACTCGGCCAGGGCGATTCCCCACTCGACGTCGATATCTCTCACGATCGCGTGTGCGGGACCGATCTTGAGTTCGTCGAGAAACTGGTCCAGCGACCGTCGAGATCCCTCGGCGATCACTTCAACGGTTGAGCCGTCGGGCAGATTTCGCACCGTGCCGCTGATCCCGCCGATTCGGTCGACTGTCATCTCGGCGAACATTCGATAGCCGACCATCTGCACGCGGCCTCGGACGTGTACGGTCATCCGCACCATCAACTGGCTCCGACGACGGCATCGATCGCTTCACTGACGATCTCGGCAGGGACATCGTCTCGGACGATTGGATTGCCCACGCTTTCAAGCAAGATCCAGCGCTGCTTGCCCGCGACGACCTTCTTGTCGCGAGACATCGCCTCAATGATGTCGCCGTGGCTCAACCCGGGTGGGCTCTGTGTGGGAAGTCCGAAGCGCTCGAGCAATCGTCGGTGCTTGGTCACAAGCGACTCGTCGATCAGGCCAAGCGAACAGCCCATTTCGGCCACAGCGACCATGCCCATCGCAACCGCCTCGCCGTGCAGCACCGCGCTGTAGCCGGTCACCGCCTCGATCGCGTGTCCCAACGTATGACCGTAGTTGAGGATTGCGCGGACATCGGACTCTCGTTCGTCGGCCGAGACCACGGCAGCTTTGATCGCTTGGTTTCTCGTGATGATGTCAACGAGCAGTTGTCGTTGTGACGCGTCCGATTCGGCCCGGCTTGGGTTGAGGAGAGCGTCCGCCGATTGCTCGAGCAGGTCGAGCATCGGCTCGTCACGAATGAAGCCGTGCTTGATCACTTCGGCAAACCCCGAGCGCAGCTCGCGTGGAGGCAAGGTGGCCAGGGTCGCGACGTCGGCGAGCACCGCTCGCGGCTGATAGAACGCACCGACGAGGTTTTTTCCTGAAGGGAGGTCGATCGCTACTTTCCCGCCGATGGCGGCGTCGACCATGCCGAGCACTGTGGTCGGCGCATGGACGAGCGGCATTCCCCGCAGGTAGGTCGCGGCTACGGTGCCGGCGAGGTCCGTTGTCACGCCTCCGCCGAGCGCGAAGATGATGTCGCGACGCTCAGCTCGGTGTGAGGACAGCCACGCATAGAGAGAATCGAGCGATGCGAGAGACTTGCTCGCTTCGCCTGAGGGCACTGCGTACGACTCGACCGCTCGTCCACTCGTCATCAGCGACGTGAGCGCGGTTTTCCCGTGCAAGTCGAGGATCGCCTCGTCGGCGATGAGGAAGATCCGACCATTCAAGCCAAGTCGCTCGAGAATGTCGGCGCTGCGTTGGAGCAATCCCCAGGCGCAGTAGACGGGATAACGGGCTGAACCCGCGTCGACGATGCAGCCGACATCGGGACCGAAGTCCAGGAGTGGCGGCGGCTCGACGCCGGGCCCGTTGCGCATTTCTCGCAGTCGAGCGTCGGACGCGAGCACAGCGCTCGCGCGTCGCTGGACGGCCTCGACGATCTCATCGACCGCCTCGCCGATCTCGATTTCGTCTGTGTGCACGGTCAGGTCGGAGAGGGCGTAGAACGGCTGCCGCGCGGACTTGAGCGTCTCTACTCGACGGCGAGGATCGGCGCCGTCGAGCATTGGTCGCACTTCGGTCGTGCCTTGCTCGGTCTCAGCGTACCGGGCGAGGATCGTCGCTGCGCGTGCCTCGAGGGTGACGACAAATCCACCGTCGGCGAGCACCGCGCGATTGTCCGCATTTAGCCAGACACCTCCTCCAGTGGCGATCACTGCGCCGCTGCGCTCCGACGCGTCACGCACGGCTTGACGTTCGCGGGCGCGAAATCCGGTCTCGCCTTCCGCCTGAAAGATTTGTGGGATGGTGCGTCTTGCTGCGCGCTCGATCTCGACGTCGAGGTCGACGACGTCCCAGCCGAGCCGATGAGCGATGTATGGAGCAAGGACCGATTTTCCGGTTGCGCTGAAGCCGATCAGGACGACTCGTTTGAGTGCCTCGGGAGGATTCATGGCCACTCCTCGCGGGGAACGACGGTTTCCAGGAAGGACGACATGTTGCGACGTGTTTCTTCGAGCGAGTCGCCGCCGAACTTCTCCAGAATCGCGTCGGCAAGCACTAAGGCGAGCATGGCCTCGACGATGACGCCAGCAGCGGGCACGACGCACACGTCGGAGCGCTCGTAGTGGGCCTCAACACGCTCGCCGGTGATCAGGTCTGCTGACGGAAGCGGGTGAGCGAGCGTGGCGATCGGTTTCACCGCAACGCGCACGACGAGGTCCTCACCGTTCGAGATACCGCCTTCGATTCCTCCGGCGTGATTGGTCTGTCGTCGCCAGGGGTGATCGTCCCACGCGTCTTGGGGCAAGACGACGTCGTGATAGTTGTGGCCGGTGAGTGCGGCTCCACTGAATCCGTCGCCAATTTCCACGCCTTTGAAGGCGTTCATCGAGAGAATCGCTTGGCCAATCCGACCGCTCAGCTTGCGGTCCCACTGCACATGCGAGCCGAGTCCGAAGGGCACGCCGACCACGCGCGCCTCGAGCGTCCCGCCCAGGGTGTCGCCATTCTGTTTGGCCGCGTTGATCTCGTCGATCATCGATTGGGCAACTTGAGGATCGGCGCAGCGAACTGGAGATGCCTCGACCGAGTCCCAGTCGACTGCACCTTGGGCGTCGCAGACGACCGTACCGATCTGCACGACGTGGCTGTAGAACTCGCACCCGAGTTCCTCGCAGAGCCGTCGCGCGACAGCGGCCGCAGCGACTCGTGCAGCGCTCTCGCGGGCCGATGCACGCTCGAGGGAGTCGCGAACGTCGGTGTAGCCGTACTTGAGCGATGCTGAGAGGTCAGCATGACCGGGTCGGACGCGAGTCACACCGGTCGGCGGGGGCTCGACCTGGTCCAAAGACATCGTTTCTCGCCATGCGCGCTTGTCGGGGCCGAGACCCTTGTCGAAGTCTCGGTTCTCGATCCAAAGCGCGACCGGGCTGCCGATCGTGCGGCCCTGCCGGACTCCGCCACGGATATGTGCGTAGTCGGTTTCGATCTTCATCCGACCGCCGCGACCATAGCCCTTCTGTCGGCGAGCGAGCTGCTCACGAATCTGCGCCTCAGAGAGTGGCAATCCTGCGGGCACGCCGTCGATGATCACGGTCAATCCGGGACCGTGTGACTCACCCGCTGTTAGCCAGCGAAACTGGCCCATCAGTCGTTTCCTCGCCGTTCACTGAGCGCGCTGGCTGTTTCGCTCACTGTATCGGTGGCCGACTCGCTATCCGCGAAGCGGTCCGTTGGCAGGACAATTGGGCGCGGCTCTCCTGAAGCAGCGCGATTCGCAGTCGTCTCAAACTCCCTCGCCAACACCCCCGGCGGCAAGTTCCAGTCGAGGCTCATCGCCGAAGTCCGATCGGCCTCCACGCAGAGGATCGGTAGCGCTTCGGCGACGCCTTCAGCGTTGCGGAATGTGGTGTAGACATCGACGCGGACGTCGTTGGGTCGGAAGTTTGGCACGTCGTAGAAGATCATCTCGACCAGGCGCAAGGCGGTGGCGTATGCCGTGTCGAGTGATGTCGCGACCTGCTCGCGCTTGCCGTCGACGTTGCCGAACTCGGGATCGGCTGATGTGCTGACTCGCACGTGGTTAGCGGATGCGCCGACGAGGTCGAGTCCTTGGACTCCTGCCCAGACGGCAGCGCTGACGTCCTTCGGAGGGCGCTGCGTGCGCCAGTGGTCGATCTCCTGGTCGAGAATGCCGCGGATGGCGTTCATGTCGTTCTCGGCGACGAGCTGTCGCCAGAATCGATGGGTGCGCGCCTCCTTGAAGAGCACGAGTCCGATCCCGCCGAAGAACAAGGCGATCAGCAGGAAAGCGATGGTCACGCCTTCGTTCATGTGGCATGTCCTGACATCGCGGCGTGCGCTTCGGACAGCATCACGTCGACCGGTGCTTCGCGCTCCGTCCAGAGCTCGAACGCGGCGGCTCCCTGATAGACGAGCATCGGCAGTCCGCCGATCGCTCGTCGGCCCGACTGGTTGACGGCCCTGACCAGCGGTGTCTCGACCGGATTGGCGATCAGGTCGACAACCAAGGCGTCGTTGCGGAGAGCTGCGGGATCGAACGGTAGGTGTCCATCGGTTTCGCTGCCTCTGAGTCCCACAGAGGTGCATTGGACGACGAGGTCAGCCTTGGACATGGCCTCGGCGACTCCGTCCTCCGATGCGCCAAGCGATCGCAGCTTCGCCCCGGCGGAGGCTGAGGCGAGGTCGTGTCGCAATCTGCCGGCTCGTACGGCGGTGCGATTGATGATCGTGAGTGCGTCAATTCCTCGCCAGATCAAGGCCCACGCGACCGCGCGAGCGGCGCCGCCAGCGCCCCACAGGACTGCGTGCGCGCCGGCAGGGTCAAACGCTGCCTCGGCGAGAGAACGTTGGAATCCGGTGACGTCGGTGTTGTAGCCCTGGAGGTGTCCGTCGTTGTTGACGATGGTGTTGATCGCCCCGACGAACCGCGCCGTTTGATGGAGTCCGTCCATGTGTCGGAGGGCGGCTTCCTTGTACGGAATCGTGACGTTGGCACCGAGCGCATCGGCGTGGCGGAGTTGGTCGATGAAGCCTTCCAACTCGGCGGGCGCCAAGTCCCAAGCCTCGTATTGGGCATCGAGACCTTCAGCGTCGAAGCCTGCTTGCTGAAAGCGAGGCGAGATGCTGTGCGCCACGGGATGGCCGATCACTCCGACTCGCAGCGTCATTGACTACCCTCGCGATATCGCTCGATGTTCGCTTGGTGTTCTTCGTACGTCACCGCGAATGCGTGGGTTCCATCTCCACGCGCGACAAAGTAGAGATAGGGAACGCTCGCTGGGTTGGCAGCCGCTTCGATCGATGCAAGTCCTGGCGACGCAATCGGGGTCGGTGGTAAGCCATCGATCACATAGGTGTTGTAGGCCGACTCGTACGCGAGGTCATCGCCGGTCAGTTCGACCTTCCACCAATCGCCCGATCTCCCGACGGCGTACTGAACGGTTGGGTCCATTTGTAGTCTCATGTCGATTTGGAGTCGGTTCCAGATCACAGCAGAGACCAGCGCTCGTTCCGAGTCTTCAATCACCTCGCGCTCGATGATCGAGGCGATGGTCAGGATTTCGTGGAACGATCGGCCTGAAGCGTTGATTTGCTCCCAGACCTGCGGCGTGAGGACGTCGCTGAAACGCACCAGCATTTCGCGGAGGACTTTCTCGGCGTTGACCTCCAAAGGAAACGCGTAGGCGCTCGGGAACAGGTAGCCCTCTAGTGAGACGCCGCTCGGACGTTGCGCAGCGAGTGATTCGGCCACCACGTCATCGGCTGCAGCCTCGAGCGCGGCGACGAAGGCCTCACGCTCGACGATCCCGGCCGCAACTAATCGCTCCGTCACTTGCTCCACTCTCAGCCCCTCAGGTATGACGATACTCAGTGGCGACGTCTCTCCAAAGTGTATGCGTCGCAAGATTTCAAACGTGGTCAGTCCTGGCTCAAACGAGTAGTCGCCCGGTTCGAGTCGTCCTTCCCATCCCATCAGCAGTGCGAGCAGTTCGAAGCGAGTGTCCGAGTCGATCGCGTTGCCGCTCAGCAATCGCCGACCGATCACCGCCGCGGTGTCACCTTGGAAGATCGTGACCGAGGTCGGGCCGACGTCGATGGTTGGTTGTCGTTCCAGTGAGCGCTCGGTGTTCGCGGACTGCGGCGTGCGAGAGATCGCGACGGTGGCCGACGCCGCGGCGATGATCGCCGCCACGGTGAGCACGACGGCGATGCCTAACCGCCATGTCGCTGGACTGTGGTTCATGTTGCCCGCTCAGCGGCGTCACGGGCCTCGCGGGCTTGGCGTTGTTCACGGGTATCGAGCCAGCGCTGCAGGATGCGCGCCGCGGCGGCGGCGTGCGAGCGCTCGCGGTCTCGACGTTGCCGCTGCGCGCTCTTCCGACCCTGCGCACGAGCCTTGCGACCTAGTCCACGGGAGTTGCTGATTGGCTCGAGGGACTCCAGGGAGCGAGGCTCGCTCGAGAATCGCTCGTTTTGGGGAATGCAGGTCGCTCCGAGGGTACGAGCGAGCGCCTCGCCGAACTCGCGGAACGCCGTCGCCTGGTGGTCTTCGCGACCGTCTGGCCGGAGCGGGACGCCAATGACCAGCTCCGAGACAGGTTCGTTGCCCAGCAGCGACCGGAGCGCACCTGTGATGTCGTTCTCAACCGCTCGGCGATCCAGCGTGCCGACCGGAAGCGCGAGCGAGGAACCGTGCGCAGCTCGAGCGACGCCGATCCAGCGTTCGCCGGGGTCGATTCCGACTGCGCAACCACGCGTCACTTCGGAGCCCAAATCACTCGTCCCTAATCTCGTCAACGTGCTCGTCAGCGTGCCTGCGCTTTCGCCCGGTGTTAGCCCAGTTGCTCGCGCACGGCATCAACCGCGGTGTCGAGGGCAGCGTCAAGCTTGTCGGCATTGCGACCGCCGGCTTGCGCCATCTCGGGGCTGCCTCCTCCACCACCGCCGGCCAGTCTGGCGATCCCACCGATCAGTTTGCCAGCATTGACACCCTCAGCGACCGCTCCCTCGGTCGCCATGGCGACGAACAACGGTCGATCGTTGGCGACGGCGCCGAGGACAATCACGCCATCTCGACCTTGCGCGGAGATTCGTCGGCGAACCTCGTCGCCGGCTCGGCGGAGGGCGTCGGCGGACTCCACCGCGACGCGGCCCACGGCGACGGCGAGCGAACCGACATCAGTCGCGTCGGCGGTGAGTTGCTCGGCGACGGAGGCGCCGGTCTTGGTCTCGACGGCTTGCAATCGTCGTCGCAAGTCGCCGGCCTCGGCCTGTAACTGCGTGACACGGTCACTGGCCGTATCGGGTGTCGCGCGAACGGCGCTGGCGATCTCGGAGAGCGTGTCGAGACGTCGATCGACCCACTCCGACGCCGCAGCGCCGGTCAATGCCTCAATCCGCCGCACGCCCGCGCCCACGCTTCCTTCGGAGGTGATCTGGAAGGCGCCGACGAACCCGGTCGCGGGAGCGTGTGTGCCTCCGCAGAGCTCCTTCGAAAAGCAGTCATGCACGTGCGGGGCCGGGTCGCAGATTTCGACAACGCGCACGTCGGTCTCGTAGCGCTCGCCGAAGATCGCCATCGCGCCTGTTTTGAGTGCATCGTCGTAGGACATCTCGGTCGTGGAGACGGCGATGTTGTCGCGGATGCGCTCCTGGACGAGTTGCTGGACCGCGCGGAGATCGGCCGCAGCGGGCGCCTCAGGTTGGGTGTAGTCAAAGCGGAGATGGTCGGGAGCGACCAACGAACCAGCCTGGCGGACGTGATCGCCCAGCACCTGTCGTAAGGCGGCATGGAGCAAATGCGTGGCCGTGTGGTTCCTCGCCGCGTCTGCGCGTCTCGTTCGGCTGACCGTGGCGGTGAGCCGATCGCCGACGGCGATTCCGCCCGAAACCACGGTGCCGACGTGCGCGATTACGTCTCCGAACGCGCGTGCGTCTTCAATGTCTACTTGCGCGTCGGTGCCGCGGAGCCAACCTGCGTCTCCGATCTGTCCACCGCCTTCGGGATAGAACGGCGTGCGATCGAGCACCACACTCACTTCTTCACCGACAGCAGCGCGGGCGACTCGCTCGCCGCCTGCGACGATGGCGACCACTTCTGCTTCGGCTTCGATCGTCTCGTAGCCCGCGAATTCGGTTGCGGCTTCGAGCTCGGCGTAGCGAGCGGCATCGTCGTCGTAGGCGAAGGTCGCTTGTTGACGGGAGCGCTCGCGCTGCTCTTCGAGCGCGGCTTCAAACTCGACTCGCACCGTAGATTCGTCGGCGAGCGCGTCGTTCTCGCGTGCGACCTCGGCTGTGACCTCAAAGGGCAGGCCGTACGTGTCGTAGAGCTCAAAGGCATCGCGACCGGAGATCGTGTTGGAATCGAGCTCGGCGATGCGGCCCTCGAGGAGCGATCGGCCAGTGGACAGCGTGCGACGGAATCGGTGTTCCTCCTGATCGAGGACGTTGGCAACGAGCGCGGCGTGCTCGGTGAGTTCGGGGTACCACGCGCTCATGCCTTGGCGAACCTCGATTGCCAGGTCGGAGAGGAGATCATCCTCAATCCCGAGCGAGTCGGCCATGTAGAGCGCACGGCGAATCAGCCGTCGCAGCACGTATCCCCGACCTTCGTTGCTTGGAATGGCTCCGTCGGCGATCAGAAAGGTCATCGCCCGTCCGTGCTCGGCGACGACACGCATGGCTCGTCGCTGGGCATCGCTGGCGGCGTGGTATTCCAGGTCACAGCGACCTCCGATGTAGCCCAACAGCGGCGTGAACAGGTCGGTGTCGTAGAGGTTGTCTTGGTCCTGGAGCATCATCGCCCAGCGCTCGAGGCCAGCGCCGGTGTCGATGCTCTGGGCGGGTAGATCGGCCCTGGAGCCGTCATCGAACCGCGTCCACTGCATGAACACGAGATTCCAAATCTCGAGCCACTTCTCGTCGGCATCGGCGGGGCCAGCGTCATCGCGATAGCCGGGCCGCATGTCGTAGTGCAGCTCCGAGCATGGTCCACACGGGCCGGTCGGGCCTGCGGCCCAGAAGTTGCCCTGATCTTCGCCGTAACGATAGATCTTGGAATCAGGCAGACCGATCTTCTTCCACTGGTCGTAGGCGAAGTCGTCGTCGGTGAAGACGGTGGCGACGAGCCGCTCGGCGGGCACGCCGATGACATCGGTGACCAGCTCCCAGGCCCAGGCTTGCGCCTCGGTCTTGAAGTAATCGCCGAGCGAAAAGTTACCGAGCATCTCGAACATGGTCAGATGCGAGGCGTCACCGACCTCGTCAATGTCGGTGGTGCGGAAGCACTTCTGAATCGAGGTGAGGCGGTGATGTGGCGGCTGGGCTTCGCCGAGGAAGAATGGTTTGAACGGCACCATCCCGGCGCTCGTGAACAGTAGGGTCGGGTCACCTGGCGCCGTCAGCGGCGCCGATGCGACCGCGAGGTGATCGCGATCGACGAAGAAGTTCGTGAAGGTCTGGCGAATGGTCTGCGCGTCCATATCTCAGTGGTCGCCTCAAGGATTCATGGGACTGATGGTGGTTGGGGATAGCCTCGCTCCGGGCGGGCTACAATCTCTGAGTATACGCAGCATCAGGCGCTGTCCCCGACCACGCGTCGTCCGATGTCCGTGACGCTTCAGTGGTTGACAGTCCGCGATTTGGCTGCCTAGCGTTAGCGCATCGACCCGATTGCACGGGAGTCCCGCTTGAGCTCGGACGATCCACCTGAATCGGACCAATACGCGCAGATTACCGCCGTGGTACTGGCTGCAGGCCGCGGCCAACGCCTACGCTCGGCGCTTCCCAAGCCGCTGTTTCCCATTTGCGGACGCCCGATGGTGTCTCATGTTCTCCACGCGTTGGCTGACGCTGGCGTTTGCCAGGCGGTCGTCGTCGTTCCGCCGGGAGAGCGAGGTGACTTGATTCGAGACGCGCTAAACGACCAATCGCCGTGTCAGGAATTGCGCTTCGTCGTCCAAGAGGAACCACGTGGCACCGCCGATGCCGTACTCGCCGCTCGTGACGCGGTGCAGACATCGCAGGTGGTCGTGGTCAACGGTGACCTGCCCCTGATCACGGCCGATTTGCTCGAATCGTTGCTCCGCGCTCACGATGCCGACGCGGTGATCGCGACGACGGAGCTCGACGATCCGGCGAAGATGGGACGCATCGTCCGTGACGAGTGCGGAGCGCTGCGAGGCATCGTCGAGTTCCGCGACGCGGATGATCGAGAGAAGGCGATCGGCGAAGTCAACCTCGGGCTTTACCGATTTCGCACCAAGTTCCTCTGGCCCACGCTTGAAACGATTGTCCGCGACGCTGGCCCAGACTCGGAGGCGTATGCGACGGACGTGATTCCCTTCGCGGTGGGCAATGACAGTGCGTTCGTAGTTCTGGTCGAGCTGCCCGACGGAAGGCTGAACGTCGAAACGCCAGCCGACGCCGCGGCCGCTGAATCGATCATTCGACGACGCATCGTGGACCGGCTGCTCGACTCCGGAGTACACATCCGTGACCGCGACGCTGTCTGGATCGACGCCGACGTCGTCATCGAGGAAGGCGCGCGGATTGAGCCAGGCTGCCATCTGCGTGGACGCACGACCATCGGCGCGAACTCAAGGATTGGGCCGAACGCGATTGTCGAGGACGCCACGATTGGGCGCGCTTGTGCGATCGAATCCTGCACGATACGTGGCTCAACGTTGGGTGACGAAGTCGAGGTCGGGCCGTATTCCACCATTCGTCCAGGCTGCACCATTGATTCTCACGCTCACATCGGCACGCACGCCGAGCTGAAGGAGGCAGAGATCGGCGCGCATGTCCAGATTGGTCACTTCAGTTATGTCGGGGACGCAAGCGTCGGTGCGAGAGCGAACATCGGCGCGGGCGCGATCACGTGCAACTTCGACGGCGCCGAGAAGCACGACACCGTGATCGGCGAGGATGCCTTCATCGGTTCTGACACGCTGTTGATCGCGCCGTTGCGAGTCGGCGATCGGGCCAAGACTGGCGCGGGGGCGGTCGTGACCAAAGACGTTCCCGACGACGGCAACGTCGTGGGCCATCCAGCGCGGATGGTCGGTAGCGGCAGATCAGCGCGTGCACGGACAGCAGCACGCACAGCAGAAGGGTCGGAGCGGTGAGCGACAGCGCAATCGTCGCCTTGGTCATCCTGATCCTCGCGTTCATTCTGCTCACCCTCGAAGCGATCGCCGAGGCGGGCGTGATTTCGCTATCGCGATCGCGTGCGCGTCTGCTCGCGAGTCGGCAGCCGGACAATCGGCGCGCCCATCGACTGACCCAGATCACGGCCGACCGTGAGCGGGCACTGGGTTCGTTCGCGGTCGGGCGGACGGTCGCCGTGGCCAGCGGGTTCACGGCGATCTTCTATATCGTGATTCGTGAGACCGGCTTTCAATGGGAAACGATGGTGATCACCGGGTTGGTATCGGCGATCGTGGCTGCACTCATCCACTCCGTGCCGCGACGCTTGGCCGCGACGTGGCCGGAGGGATTCGCGATGAACTTCGTTCCGGCCATCGACCTGCTCGACGCCGTGTTCCTCGTTCCCGCAGCGATTCTTGAGGCGCCTGCGCGTTTGGTCACCGGACTTGGACGTCGGCACACCGAGGTCGCGCCGCAGCCAACCGACATCGAAGTCCTGCTCGAGCAGGACCACGAAACGATCGCCGAGGACGAGCGCGAAATGATTCGCGGGATCATGACGATCGGCGGCCGAATTGTCCGCGAAGCGATGACGCCGAGGCCAGATATCGCTGGTCTCGAGTCGGCCACTGACTTGACCAGCGCGGCCAATTTCCTCCTGGAACATGGATACTCACGAGTTCCGATTTACGAGAACTCGATCGACAACATCACCGGAATCATCTACGCGAAGGACCTGCTGGCGCAGATCCTCAAGGAGGAGGAGCGCCCGATCTCGCAGATCGGCCGTGAACCAATCTTTGTGCCGGAGTCCAAACTGATCGACGATCTGCTGCACGAGCTTCGAGGCTCGCGGGTGCACATGGCCATCGTCCTGGACGAGTACGGCGGCACGGCAGGGCTGATCACGCTGGAGGACATCCTCGAAGAGATCGTGGGAGAGATCGCCGATGAGTACGACCCGGCCGGCGCGGATGATGAGGGTGCTCGACTCGTTGATGGCGCGCTGATCCTCGATGGTCGGGCGCCGCTGGCAGCGCTCGAGCAGATTGGCGGACATATCGAAGCCGCCGATTATGACACGGTCGCTGGATTGGTCTTCGACCAGCTCGGCCGCATACCCGAGGTCGGTGACGAAGTGCAGCTCGGCACGTTGAGCGTGGTCGTCGAGCGGATGAACGGACGACGCGTCGTGCAAATGCGGGCGGAGGCAAGTGAACCGACCGATGATGACAGCAAGGCGATCTCGCGGTAATTTGAGCGCCCGTGCCTCAACACACCAGATCCACAACGCCCAACGACGACAGCGACATTCGATTTCGCGTGGCGTTCTCGCATGTCACCGGCATCGGGCCTGTGCGCATGTCCGCGCTGGAGGCATTCTTTGGCGGACTGGAAGATGCCTGGAGCGCCCAGCGACCGGCACTGTCCGACGCAGGTCTGGACAAGCGCACGATCGAGGAACTTGAGACGACTCGCACAAAGATCAATCCGGTCGAGGTGTACGAGCGGATGCTCGAGGCGGGGATCGATGCGTTGACCCCCGCCGACAACGCCTATCCGAGACGGCTGCGTGAGATTCCCGACCCGCCGCCGTTGCTGTTTGTCCGCGGCCAGTTGCTTGACCGGGACGAATGGTCATTGGCGGTCGTGGGCACACGCCGGCCGACTCCGTACGGTGTGCAGGTCACCCGAACGCTGACATCGGAGTTGGCGGCAGCCGGTCTGACGATTGTGTCGGGCTTGGCACGCGGAGTCGACGGCAACGCGCACGAAGCGACGCTCGATCAGAACGGACGGACGTGTGCCGTCGTCGCCAGCGGATTGGATCGTGTGTATCCGCCGGAACACAAGGGGTTGGCAAGCAGACTGCTCGAGAGCGGCGGGGCGATGCTCAGCGAGTATCCGCTGGGTCGGCGTCCCGACGCTCGATACTTCCCGCGTCGGAATCGGATCATCTCTGGCGTCAGTCTGGGTACGCTCGTGACGGAAGCTGGCGAGAAATCGGGCACGTGGCATACGGTGACATCTGCCCTCGACCAAGGGCGCGAGGTCTTCGCTGTTCCCGGACCGATCACCTCCGAGCAATCGACCGGAGCGAATAACGTCATCAAGCGAGGGTTGGGTAAGCTCGTCACTTGTGTCCAGGATGTGCTCGATGAGCTCAACCTGGGACCGATCGAGCGCCAAGCAGAGCTCGTTGAGCAACTGCCCGAAGATCCGATGGAGGCACTGTTGCTCGAACAGCTCGGCACGGAACCGATCCACGTGGACGAGCTGTCACGCCTGATCCGTCAACCGGTGCACGAGACTGCGGCCGCCATGGCCACCCTCGAACTCAAAGGACTGATTCACCAAGTAGGACCAATGACATATGCCCGACGCTAGTGGCTCAGGTCGAGACAAACAGAACACCCTCGTGATCGTCGAATCCGGCGCCAAAGCCGAGACGATCTCGCGGTTCCTCGATGACGACTACGTGGTCACCGCGTGTTTCGGTCACGTACGCGATCTGCCGCGCCGGGCGGCCGAGCGGCCGGCCAAGATTAAGGGGCAGCCCTGGGCTGACCTCGCCGTCGATGTCGATCACGGCTTCCAGCCCTACTACATCGTCCCGAACGAGTCCAAGAAGCACGTCACCAGACTGCGCCGAGAACTGAAGCAAGCAGATCGCGTTCTGCTCGCGACTGATGAAGATCGAGAGGGCGAGTCGATCGGTTGGCACCTCGTTGAGGTGCTCAAGCCGAAGGTGCCATACGAGCGGATCGTCTTCCACGAGATTACGCCAACGGCGATCGAACGGGCGCTGGAGTCACCTCGCGAGATCGACACCCACCTCGTCGAAGCGCAGGAATCGCGACGCATCCTCGATCGGCTCTATGGCTACTCGCTTAGTCCCGTCCTGTGGCGAAAGCTGGGACAAGGCACGTCAGCGGGTCGCGTGCAGAGCGTTGCGCTGCGATTCCTCGTCGAACGCGAGCGCGAGCGAATGGCGTTCGTGAGCGCCGAGTACTGGGGCGCCACCGCCGACTTCGCGGTTGGCGAAAGTCAGCTCAATGCTCGCCTGCTGTCGCTCGGCGGGGTCGAACTCGCCAATCAAACTTCCGACTTCGACCCGAGGACCGGGCAACTCTCAGCTTCCAACAAGCGTTGGGAGACCGAGGAGACGATCGAGGCGTTGCGGCCGGCCGTGCTCGCGGCCGATTGGACGGTCTCGGGGATCAACAAGACGCAGGCACGACTTCGGCCGGCGGCTCCGTTCACCACATCGACAATGCAGCAGGCGGCGTCGAATCGTCTCGGCATGGGCTCCGCCCGAACGATGCAAGCCGCGCAGCGGCTCTACCAGGGCATCGACCTCGGCGCTGAGCGGGTCGGGTTGATCACCTACATGAGGACGGACTCGGTCACGCTCTCGGACCAGGCACTGTCGCAGACTGCGAGCCATATCAAGTCGACCTACGGCGACGATTACCACAAGCGTCGTACCTACAAGACTCGATCGCGCAATGCCCAGGAGGCCCACGAAGCGATCCGACCGACTGACATCGCGCGCACGCCCGAGTCGATGCGACGCATCCTGGATGGCGACGACTTCGCCCTCTATGACCTGATCTGGCGACGGACCGTCGCCAGTCAGATGGCGGACGCGCAAGTGGAGCGCACTCGAATTGAGCTTCAGGCCAGCCTGCCCGATCGTCCTGGAGATGATCCTGCCGTGATGGTCGCCAACGGACAGGTCGTGGTCTTTCCTGGCTGGTACGAGGTCTTGCCTCCGCGCGGCGACGGACAACAGCTATTGCCGGATGTCGCAGAGGGCGAGCGCGCCCGCATGGAGGCGTTTGAGCCGCGTCGGAGCGAGTCTCAGCCACCTCCTCGTTACACCGAGGCGAGCCTGGTCAAGAAACTCGAGGAAGATGGACTCGGCCGCCCAAGCACATACGCGGCGATCATCAAAACGCTGACCGATCGCAACTACGTCTCACGGAGCGGACGCACGCTGATCCCGACATTCCTCGGCTTCGGTGTGACCGATCTCCTCACGCAGCATTTTGCCGACCTCGTCAATGCCGAGTTCACCGCCGACATGGAGGACACGCTCGATCGGATCGCGCGTGGCGAAGCTCGGGCCGAAGAACAATTGCACGACTTCTATTTCGGCAATGAAGACAATCGCGACGAAGCTGGGAGTGGTCTCAAGGTTCGGGTGGCCGAGAAGATCAGCACGATCCCGTTCTGGGCGCTCAATCTCAACGAGCAAGGACTGAGTCTCGATCAACGTGCCGATGAGGAAGTCGGCGATAAGGACGTACAGGTTCGTATCCGCGGTGGATCATCATTCCTGCGTCGGGGTGTGGGAGACAGTATGCGCACCGCGCCGCTCCCGCCTGACCTTGCCCCAGCCGACCTCACGCTCGCTCAGGCAGACGAATTGCTCGAAACCACGATGCAGTTGCCGCGCAAGCTCGGTCGGCACCCTGACTACAACGATGACGTCTGGCTGCTCAACGGTCGGTTCGGTCCGTTTGTCCAAGTCGGCGAGACGGTCGGCAGACCGAAACGCGGCCAGCCGAAGCCGCGTCGCGCCTCGGTGCCCAAAGAGATGGAGCTGCCTGACGTCAACCTCGAGCATGCGATCGACTGGCTGCGTTGGCCCAAGGCGCTCGGTGAGCACCCGGAAACGGGCGAAGAGGTCAGCGTGCGACCAGGCCGCTGGGGTCCGTACGTCCAGTGCGGCGACGAACGTCGCAACCTCAAGGACGAGGACGACCTCGAGACAATCGAGCTCGTCCGAGCCCTGGCGCTGCTCGCGGAACCGAAGCCGAACCGTCGTGGTCGTTCCGGCGGAAGAACGCCGCGTCGCCGAGCTCGATAGTTTCACACCGTCCTCACTTTCACTCACGTAAAGTGAGGCGGTGAAAGCCGCCTCGCTCGCTCCCGACCACCAGACGCTCCTCGATGGCTATCTTGCTCTGCTCCGGGATGTCCGCGGTCTCTCTGGGCATACGATTCGGAACTACGACTCGGACATCACTCACTTCCTTCGCTGGATCGAGCAACGCGAGCGTCTACTAGGCGACCTGAGCCGGGCAGACTATCGGGAGTATCTGTCGGAGTTGCAGGCCAGCGGTCTTGCAGAGGCATCGGTACGGCGTCGCGCCTCGACCATTCGAACCTTCACACGACATCTCGCTCACACAGGGGCGCTGGAATCGGACCCGCTGGTCTTGGCGGCGACGCCTCGGACGACGTCCCGCCTGCCGACCGTGCTCAGCCAAGAGCAGGTCGAGGCGCTATTGGCGTCGCCTGACACCTCGACAGAGTCGGGCATCCGTGATCGAGCGATCCTGGAGGTGCTGTACAGCGGCGGCCTGCGAGTCTCGGAGCTCGTCGGCCTCCGCACGACCGACTACGACGCGGACCACAACGCCTTCCGCGTGCTGGGCAAAGGCTCCAAGCAGCGAGTCACGCTGATTGGCGAGTCGGCGAGGCAATGGCTGCACCGATACCTGCGTGACGCTCGACCGTCGCTGTCGAGCGAGCGATCTGACACCTGGCTCTGGCTCAATCGCTTTGGCGGTCCGCTATCGGCTCGAGCGGTACAACTCAGCGTGCAGCGACACGCGGAACGGGCCGCCTTGCCGGGGAAGGTGCACCCCCATCTGTTGCGACACTCGTTTGCCACTCATATGCTCGATGGAGGCGCCGATGTGCGAGTAGTGCAGGAGTTGCTCGGCCACGCGGCCGTGTCGACGACGCAGATCTACACCCACGTCACTGACGCAGCCCGCCGCGACACTGTTGAGCACGCCCTCGACGGCATCGCTGACATTCTCCGCGATCGACGCAGCCGGAATGTAGATAGCGAACCATGAAAGTTCTGCTGATTTCAGGCCCGAACCTGAACATCCTCGGCCAACGCCAGCCCGAGATATACGGCACCCAGACCCTCGCCGATATCGAAGACCTGGTGGGCAAGCGCGCAAAGGAGTGGGGCGTCACAATTCGGCCGTATCAGTCGAACCACGAGGGCGCGATCATCGATTTCATCCAACAGGAGCGCTCGGCCGAGGGATTGATCATCAATCCAGGCGCGCTGTCGCACTACGGCTACTCACTGCGTGACGCGTTGGAGGCCTTTCCCGGCGGCAAGATGGAGGTCCATCTCTCGAACGTGCACTCGCGCGAGGAGTTTCGCCACAACCTCGTGACGGCGCCGATTATGGACGGCGTGGTCACCGGTCTGGGATGGCGCGGCTATCTCGCGGCGCTCGATGCCTTGGTCCCGATGCTCCAAGAACGACACGGCCGCAACGACTCGGCGCAGACCAACACACAGTCCGACTGATGATCACCACCGCGCCACGTCTCGACCGCATTCGCGAGGGCCTTGCGCAGGCCAACGTCGACGCGCTATTGGTCAGCAATCCTCACAATCGGCGATATGCCTCAGGCTTTACGGGATCTAACGGTTGGCTCCTGATTTCGTCAAACGAGGGCCAGGCGCCCCGACTCGCCACCGACTTCCGCTACCTGGAACAGGCCGCTCAGGAAGCGCCGCAGTTCGAGATCATCAACATGAAGGGCGGATTCGACAAGTGGTGGGGTGAACTCGTGGCGCCGCTCGGTCGCGGGCGTCTGGGTTTTGAAGCGAATGACTTATCCGTCGCTGGACACAAGCAGCTCCGCGATGTCAACGCGAAGCTCCCTGCCAGCCAGCGACCAGCGCTGATTCAGACATCACGGATCGTCGAGCGCGTGCGAGCAATCAAGGAAGAGTCGGAACTCGCGCTGCTTCGCGAAGCCGTCCGCTTGACCGACGACGCGTTCGCCCACGTCGAACACACGCTGCAGACCGAACAGTCGAACCTCACCGAGCGGGAGGTCGCGTGGGAGATCGAGCAGTTCGCGCGATCGAACGGCGCTGAGGGGATGGCATTTGAGTCGATCGTTGCCTCGGGCACCTGGGGCGCTCGACCGCATGCACGACCTCGCGACGAGGTGATTGCGTGCGGTGAGCCGATCGTGATCGACATGGGCGCGCGATATCAGGGCTACTGCGCCGACATGACGCGGACCATCGTGATCGGCGATTGTGACGAACAGTTCCCGCGCATCTACGACATCGTCCTCGCCGCGCACGAGACGGCGGCGCAGATGGTCGAGCCGGGTATGTCTGGCAAGGATGCCGATCAGCTCGCCCGCCAGGTAATCGCCGATGCGGGCTATGGAGAGCAGTTTGGTCACGGTCTCGGCCACGGCGTGGGACTGCGGATCCACGAGAATCCTTACCTCGGTGTGTCGTCGACGGACACGCTCGAGGCCGGCATGGTGATCACGATCGAGCCTGGCATCTACCTGCCGGATTGGGGCGGAGTGAGGATCGAAGACATGGGCCTGCTCGATGACGACGGGTTCCATTCGTTCACCGGCACACCCAAGCTACGCTTGCTCTCGTAACCTGTGACCATCAGGTCTGCAAGACCCTTCCGACCACAACTGACAGGCAGAAGATGATCTCCACTGGCGACCTCAAGCGTGGATTCGTGATCGAACTCGATGGCAACGAGTATCAGATCGTCGATTGGGAACACATCAAGGTCGGTCGAGGCTCGGCCCAGGCCCGACTGAAGCTGCGCGACATTCGCGGCGGACATACGATCGAGCGGACCTTCCAGGCCGGAACCAAGTTCCGACGAATCCGCACCGAGCATCAGCGAATGCAATATCTCTACCGCGACGGCGACTTGCTGTACTTCATGCACACCGACACCTTCGAGCAGGAGCCGTTGTCGCTCGACGTGGTCGGCGACGCGGTCAACTATCTCGCCGAGAACGCCGAAGCGGAGGTGCTCATCGTCGGTGAGAATCCCGTCGCGGTCGAACTCCCTGCGGCCGTGCCGCTGGTTGTGTCGGAGTCGGATCCGGGCGTCAAGGGCGACACCGCAACCGGCGCCACGAAGCCTGCCACGCTGGAGACTGGACTGACGATCAATGTGCCGCTGTTCATTAGCCCTGGCGAAACAGTCAAGGTCGACACACGCAGCGGACAATATCTGGAACGCGCATAGCGTCTGACCTCCCAGTCGCGAGGCGCTGCCCCGACCGATCGGAGGAGGCGCCCGCCGCCCCAACCACGACCAATGCCAAGACGACCTCCTCTAGGCCCCCACGCTCGTCGCGCCCAACAACGGCGCATGGGCTGGGACGATTCCCCGGACCAGAGCACTGATGCGCCTGCGACGGTGCCACAATCTCGACCGGTCGGCGAGGTTGCTCGACACATACGCCACTTGCTCCACGACGAGGACCTACTGAACGATGTCTGGATCGAGGGCGAGGTTCGCGGCTTCAATCGATCCGGGGCTGGGCATTACTACTTCGACCTCACCGATGCCGAGACTGACACGACATTGGCGTGCGCGTTTTTCCGACGCGAGAACCGCGGCATGGCGGTCAATCAGGGCGACCAAGTGCTCGTTCACGGCAGCGCCGACCTCTACCTCGCCCGAGGGACGCTACAAATCATCGTGGACGACCTCCGACCGGTCGGCGAAGGTGTCGTCCAAGCCGAGTACGAGCGTCTGTATCGACTCTTGGACAGCGAGGGTCTGTTCAGCACCGAACGCAAGCGGCCACTGCCGACATATCCGCGCAGGATCGGGGTCGTCACATCGCCCAGCGGAGCGGTCTGGCACGACATCCAGCAAGTGGTCGCGCGTCGCTGGCCGCTGACATCGTTGATCCTCTCACCATGCTTGACACAGGGAGAGGGATCGGCGGAATCGATCGCGGCTGGGATCAAACGGCTGAATCTGTTGACTGAGGACGTGCCGGACGTGATCATCGTCGCTCGAGGCGGTGGCTCACCCGAGGACCTGTGGGCCTACAACGAGGAACCGGTCGCTCGAGCGATCTTCGCCAGCGAGATCCCGGTCGTCTCAGGGATCGGGCACGAGACCGACTACAGCATCGCCGAGCACGTCGCGGACCGTCGAGGGCCGACACCGTCAGCGGCGGCCGAAATCGCCGTCCCCGATCGGGCTGAAGAAGCGGCTCGCGTCGCCGGAATGCGACAGGCTGCGTATCAGGCCGTGGACAGCAAGATCATGGAATTCCAACTGCGTGCTGACTCCCGAGAGGATCGATTAGAGAACTCGGCACCGCATCCGCCGACAATGCGTGTCGAAATCAATCGACGACAAGCCGATCTCGATCGGGCAATGGAACGTCAGATACAAGCGATTCGCGCGGCTCAGACGACCCGGGCTTCACGCATGAAGACGCTCGACCCGCTCGACACACTCAAACGCGGATATGCCATCGTGACTGATCGTTCTGGCGCGGTGATTGTCTCCGCGGAGAGAATCCACAACGGAGACGAGTTCCAGGTCCAGTTGGCCGACGGCACGATCTCGACGCGAGCCATATCGGATCCCAGTGTTAGCGAGGAGGTCAGTCGTGGCCGAGAATCCTAAACGCAGCTACGAAGAGATCGTTGCCGATCTCGAAGCCGTCCTAACGGAGCTCGAAGACGGCGGACTGTCCTTGGATCGAGCCGTCGACGCCTATGAACGCGGCGTCAAGCTCAGCCAGCAGGCGCAGGAGCTGCTCACCGAGGCCGAGCTACGGATCGACACCCTGCGCAGCGAGTCGTAGCGACTCCCCCATGACACTGCGCATCGCCTGGTTCGCCACGGCAAAGGGGACCAGTTCTCGCAAGTTGTTCAACGCGGCGATGGAAGCAATCCAAGAAGGCCGTCTCGACGCTGAGATCGTCTGCGTCGTGTGCAATCGCGAGCGAGGCCAGGCACGAAACACGGACGCGTTTCTCGACGACGTCGAACGGGCGGGAGTCCCACTGATCGCCAAAAGCGCGCGAGCATGGCGCGAGCGGGTGTCCGGAGCAATCTCGGTGCCTGGAGCGCCGCTGGCGCCATGGCGTCGCGACTACGACCAACATCTGCTTGACCAGATTGCTCCACACGAGCCCCAGATCGGCATGCTCGCTGGCTACATGATGGTGCTCTCCGATGTGCTCTGCGACCGCCTGCCGTGTCTGAACCTGCATCCGGCGCTGCCCGATGGTCCGATCGGTACGTGGCAGCAGGTGATTCATCAGCTCATCGCCGATCGAGCGACACGCTCGGGGCTCGTGCTCCAACGAGTGACAACCGAGCTCGACCGCGGACCGACCGTGACGTGGGCTCAATACTCCATTCGCGGAACGGGGTTCGATGCGTTGTGGGAGTCCGACGGCGACGACCCCAATTCGGAGACTCCGCTGTTCCACGCGATCCGTGAAGCGGGCGCAAGTCGGGAGCCGGCGTTCATTCTCGAATCGTTGCAGGCGATCGCTGGACGTGTGGCTGATGCGGGACTGTTGACTGAGACACTCCTCGACGACGCGAGCGGGATCGAGATCACGGCACGAGTCGAAGCGGCGATTGCTGACTCCTCCGACTGACTCGTAGTTATGTAAAGTAATGGAGTGTGAGAATCGGTATACGCGCTTAGACGATTATGTATATGATCGGGCTATGACTGAGCCTGCCGAGCCGAAATCCGAGTCAAGTCCACGGGCTCTCACCCCGACGATCATTGAGCCCCACGGCAGTTCGTTGTTGCCCGCCATCCGCGAGGACCTTGCGCCGTTTCTCCCGATTGTGCGCAGCGCCGCTCAGATCATTGCCGCAGCAGCGGTCGCTGACTTCGCGGCTCGCTATGCTGCACCTGCGATGATTAATCGGGCGCGACAGATCATCGCCCCGGCACCGCAGCACACCCAGACGATTCTGGTCGAGGAACATACCACTGTTCGCCGTCGCGTTACGGTCGTTTCCTAGCTCAGCAATCGCACTCACCCTCGCCACTTTGATGTTCTCACTCGCCAACCACGGCGGTTTCGTACAAGGGACCCACGACCCAGCGCTGCTGATCAGCGAGGTCCACCCCAATGCCGCGTCCGACGGTCCCGCCGCCGAGATGCATGAGTGGGTCGAGATTCACAACCCAGAGTCGTATCGCGTGAGCCTCAAAGGTTGGACGCTCGAAGATGTGCAGGCGATCGCGCCGCTGCCCGATGTCGTTCTGGAACCTGGCGAGACGGTTGTCGTCGTGGGTAGCTCCTCCAGATTCCCCGTTCCTGCGGGTCGGACGTTGGTCATCCTCGAAACGGCCAGAATCGGTAGCGGATTGCGTAATGCCGGAGATCGAGTGGCGCTGGTCGATCCGTACGGCGTGCGACACGACGCGGTCAGTTGGGGCGATATCCGCTGGCCACGCTCGAGCGAGCCGCCTGAGCCTCACCAATCAATCGTCCGCACACGTCTTGGCGGTCAGACCCTGACAGACAAACTCACGCCGTGGACGGTCGAGGAAGCAGTCGCGCAGCCCGACCGCCATCAACACGCTCGTCCCGAAACTGCGGTGCAGATCGTCAGCGCGTTGGTCGACCCGAGCGATGACGACTCGGAGTCCATCACCATTCGGAACGTCTCCGACAAACCAGTTCTGACTGTGAACTGGAGTCTCACCGTCGGAACCTCGCTGACGACGCTCCGTTCCGTGCGGATCAATCCAGGCGAGTCGTTCACGATCACCGAGCGAGACGGAGAGATCGGCAGCGGACTTGCAGCGAGCGGCGGACATCTTGTCCTCCGCGATCCGCGAGGCAACTGGCTCGCAACGGCAAGCTGGGGCAACGACGAGACCTTCCATAGAATGCGCCCTCCGTCGCAAGGAGAAGAGATCCACTTCAGTCCGTTCGCGAGGGTGCATCCGCGAATCGCCTGGTTTGATCTGCACAATCCTTGGCACTGGAAGCGAACGCTGGTCGCGACCACCTCAGATCGACAGCCGGTTCTTGACTCGGCGAGATACCCGCGGCTGGGTGCGGGTATGACGAATGGTTCAGGCGTCGCGGTGCTGAACATTTCGGCGACGACGTTCCGTGTCCGGGCTGATCAGGTGATGCAGCAGGACTCTCCGGATGCTGGAGCTGACCGTGGTGTGTGGATCAGCGAGGTGTATCCAACTGCCGGACAGGGTCGCAACGACCCTGCCTACGAGTGGTTCGAGCTGACCAACTCAACCAACTCGGCGTTCTCTCTCGACGGATGGTCAATCGCCGACAACATCGCTGCCGACTCGCTGGATGGCGTGAGCATTCCTGCGAGCACGTCCCTCCTGCTCGGTACGTCGACGAGCGGGCCGTTTGATGTTGTCGTGGCAATTGCGGATGGGCGGATCGGCAACGGATTGGCCAACGCTGGCGATCAGGTCAGGCTGATTGATCCCACGGGAGCGACGGTCAGCGCCATCAGTTGGGGCGACGATCACACCTTCCACACGGTGAAGTCGCCGAGCGCCGACGAATCGATTCACTTGGCCAATCCTGACGCAGCGCCGACGCTCGGTCCCCCTTCACCCGGCCAACTGCCCAACTCCGCAATGACTCCGCAGGTGGAGGAGTCCGACAACCTCCCTCAAGACGAAACGTCGACTCCGACCTCTACCCCAATACGTGAGACTGAGATAGAGCCAACCTCTGCAACGCCTCGCGCCGAGCCTGCGCCTGCTTCCACTCCGCCGTTGGTCATCACCGAGATTCTTCCTGCGCCGTTGGCAGGCCAACCAGAGTGGGTCGAGATTCACAACCCGACCGACCGCACGGTCGACCTCGCAGGCTGGGAGATTGGCGACCAAGGCGGTCGGACACCCCTGCTCGGCATGATCCCGCCCCAAGGACATTTCGTGATCTCCACAGCCGCTCTCGACTCTGGCACACCGGGCCTTGAGGTCAGTCGGATTGGCAATGGTCTCAACAACGACCGAGACACGGTTTCGCTCGTCGGGCCTGACGGGAGCGTCGTAGATTACGTGTCCTATGGCGGCGTCGAGCTACCTGCTCCCGAAACGGGATTGTCGATCGCGCGCGTGCCCGCTCGCTGGGTGGTCGCTTCGGAGCCGACTCCAGGCTCAGCCGATGTCGCTCCTCTCCTCGCCGAGGCCCTGCGCACAGCGGCGGTCAAGCAGCCAATCTCCGACCAAGGGCGGTTACCGATCGTGGAGTCGACCGCGTCCGAAGGCTCGGATGCCTGGATGATCGTCAGTTTCGCCCTGATCGGCGTCATCCTGACGCTCGTGATCAGACGCTGGAGCCCTCAAGACTCCGACGAAGAAGATGTGGAGGGATCCGTGACCTACGGCGGACCGCCCGACGATACCTCAGGCCTCGAAACAGCAGACGACATTGATCTGCCAGGCCCACGATGACCGAATCTGACCGAATCCGGATCGCGGTGGCGATTGCGCGGAGCGGCATTGCGTCGCGTCGCGGGGCGGAGACGATCGTGCGTGCACGACGCGTCACGGTCGACGGCACGGTTGTCACAGACCTCTCACTGCGGGTCGACCCCGAGCACCAACGGATCGAGCTCGATGGTCGGCCGCTGCCCGGTCGCGAAGCGTTGCGCTATTACATGTTGAACAAACCGGAGGGTGTGCTCTCCACCGCTCGCGACGAGCGAGGTCGGCAGACGGTCGTCGATCTCCTACCCGCGTCGGCGCCCCGCTGCGTGCCCGTCGGTCGGCTGGACCTTGGCAGCGAAGGACTGATCCTCCTCACCAACGACGGTCCGCTGATCACGGCGCTCCTGCATCCATCCCAAGAAGTTCAGCGCGTGTATCTGGCTGAGATTTTGGGTCGACCCTCGGACACCTCGCTCGATCGGGTGCACGAAGGGATTGAGGACGACGGCGACCTGTTGCGCGCAAAACCCGCGCGTTCGCGAAGGCCGGGGCGTCGGCTGCGTGACGGTCGCGACACCACCTGGTTGACGCTGACCTTACACACCGGTCGCAAGCGCGAAATCCGCAGGCTGTGTCGCGCGATCGGTCACCCGGTCGTGAGCTTGTGCCGAGTTCGATTCGGGCCGTTGCTACTGCGAGACTTGCCCGTGGGCGCCGTCCGACCGCTGTCCCGACGCGAAGTCCGCCTCCTCCGACGCGCGGCAGGACTCGACGGGGACACAACCGACACTGAGGACTGAGCGCGGCGCGACTACTATTGAGCCGTGGCACATTCCTCGAGCTCAGACTGCGCGCGCATGGTGGTTGCGATCGACGGACCGGTCGCGTCGGGCAAAACGGCGGTCGGCCGAGAGCTGGCACTCCGACTGGCCTGGCGTCTGTTTGACACCGGGATCATGTATCGCGCCGCCACCTGGCAAGCGCTGCGACGCAGCATTCACTTGGACGAAGACGAAAGCGTCGTCGACCTGATTCGCGACTCCGATTTCCAGCTCAGCCCTCGGCCTGAACCGGAATCGGTCGAGTTAGACGTCTACGTCGACGGTGACAATGCCACGCCTCACCTGCGCAAGCCTGAGGTTGAGTCTTCCGTTCCGACGGTTGCCGCAATCGCTGGCGTGCGACGGTTGATGGTCCAGATCCAACAATCGCAGGCCAAACAAGGTTGCATGATCGTTGTGGGTCGCGACATCGGCACCGTCGTCCTGCCCGATGCGCCGGTGAAAATCTATCTCGACGCCAGTGAAGAGGTACGCGCTCGACGTCGCGCGGCCGAACAGACCGGCGCCACCGACGAAGCGGCGGTGCTCAAGGCCACACAACGCCGCGATCGACGAGACCGCGGTCGGACCGCTTCGCCGCTGACCAAAGCATCGGACGCGGTCGTGCTGGACACGTCTGATCTCACGCTGGAGCAGGCTGTGGACGCGGCGGAAGGTATCATCCGTTCACGGATTCCCGGCCTCGCTCAGGCTGGCGAAACCTCTGCCTCGCGACGGAGTACACCATGAGAACCCGAGCCTACCGCTGGACAACGAGGCAACTGACGCGCCTGATCTTCGGCGAGTACAAAGCGCTCGCCGATATCGGCATGACCGGAATGCCCAATGCTTCACGCGTGTGGTTTCTCGTGGCGGGGTTCTTCGCCCGATTCGCGTTCATGAGAATCGTGCGCTGCGAGTTTGTCCACTTTGATCGCATCCCCAAGGGCGCCGTGATCATCGCGTCGAACCACGTGTCGTCGGCCGATCCAGCGATGATGGCCTCGGCCATCTATCCGCGATCGCCGCGCTACATGGCCAAGGTGGAACTGTTCCGCAAGACACCGGTCATTGGCTACCTCTTCGCACTCTCGGGAGCGTTTCCCGTACGCCGCGGCGCAGGCGACCGACTCGCGATTCGCGAGGCGGAACGGCTGCTCGCCGAAGGAGCGGTCGTGGGAATGTTCCCCGAAGGTCATCGTTCCGACACTGGAGAGATGATCGAGGCGCACTCCGGGACCGCGCTCCTCGCTCTCCGCACACAGGCACCGGTTGTGGCGGTGGGGATCACCGGTTCCGAGCGGATGCGGGCCGGATGGCGGGCGCTGTTTGCTCGGACGCAGGTGCGGATGACCGCGTCCGAACCGTTCGTGCTCAAGCCTCGCGGTCGGCGTGTGACGCGTGACGACATCGACGCCGCGCACACAAGCATCATGCGCGCAATTGCCGCACAGCTACCTCCCGCGTATCGTGGGGTATACGGCCACTTGGTCGACGGCGACGCTGACCAAGTCGACGATCGCGACCATAATCGAACTGACAGACCTGGAGCAGCAGCATGAACATTCACCGCGCCAGCGACATGGGCTTCTGCTTCGGCGTCCGACGTGCCGTCGACATGATGAAAGAAGCGGCCGCCAACGGTACTCGGGTGACCACGCTCGGACAGGTCGTACACAATCCGCAGGTCGTCGCGGAGCTCAAACGAACGGGCATTGAGGTCAAAGAGGACCGCTCAGAGATCGGCGTCGACACTGAGACCGTCGCGATCACCGCGCATGGCGTCGGCGAGACGGTCGTCCGCGACATCGAGGCGCGCGGACTCAAGGTGATCGATACGACCTGCCAGTTCGTCTCACGCTCCCAGCGTGCCGCTCGCAACCTCGCGGAACGCGGGTTCACGGTGATCATTTTCGGCGACCCCACGCATCCCGAGGTCAAGGGAGTGCTCGGATGGTGTCGCGGACGTGGGATCGTGATCAAAAATGAGTCGCTCGATGAGTTGCCCGCATACCTTCCCGCCAAGATTGGCGTGATCTCTCAGACGACCCACACGCCAGAGCGATTCGCCGCCTTCGTCTCCAATCTGATGCGGGCCCGCATCGACCAAATCACCGAGATTCGCGTGGTCAACGTGCTCTGCAACGCAACCACGTCGCAGCAAGCAGCCACGCGTGATCTGACCCACGAGGTCGACCTGATGATCGTCGTTGGCGGCTACAACTCCGCCAATACGCGACACCTCGCCGAGCTCTCTCGAGCCAATGGCGTCGAGACCTATCACGTGGAGACTGCAGCAGAACTACAGGCTGACTGGTTTGACGGACATGAAGACATCGGCGTGACGGCCGGAGCCTCGACGCCTGATTCATCCATAGACGCTGTTGTCGAACGCATTGAAGGTTTTGATGCTGTGCTCTCGGCGAGCGTCTAACGTCTTCATCCGAGTCTGAAAACTGCGAATGCCCCGTCCGCGTCGATCACCCGTTCCTGCAGGTGCCATTCGCACCGTCGACCCTGAATCGCTCGCGGCTGAGGCCGGCTTGCAAGCCGGCGACCGCGTGCTCTCGGTCAACGGACAGCCAATCCGTGATCCGGTTGACTACCGCTTTCAGACAACCGACGACTTCGTCGAGCTGGAAGTGATCCACGACGGCGAGCAAGGCATCGTCGAGTTTGAGAAGCCGATCGATGAACCGCTCGGCATTGAGTTCGACGATGACGCCTTCGACGGCACGCGGATCTGCAACAACAAATGCTTCTTCTGTTTCCTCAAGGGCCTGCCCAAGGGACTGCGACGGCCGCTGTACATCAAGGACGACGACTACCGCCTCTCGTTCCTGCACGGCAACTTCGTCACGCTGACCAATCTCTCGGACGACGACTGGACGCGACTTGAAGAACAGCGACTCAGTCCGCTGCATGTCAGCGTCCATGCGACCGACCTCGAGCTGCGCAGGAAGATGCTCGGGAATCGGACTGCTCCCGACATCCGTGAACAGCTTCGTCGGCTGGCCGATATGCGGATCGAGGCGCACACCCAGGTGGTGCTCTGTCCGGGTATCAATGACGGCGACGCGCTCGACCAGACGATCAGCGACCTCCTGGCCTATGACAACGTGCTGTCGATCGGCGTCGTACCGGTCGGGTCATCGCTCGAAGGCGAACAGCGAATCAACGACAGCGGAATGCGAATCCACAGCCAATCCGAGGCGAAGCGTGTGGTCCAACAGATGCGTCGCTGGCAGCGAATCGCCCGATCGAGCAGAGGTCCATCGATCGCGTTTCCCAGTGACGAGTTCTATCTCACCGCTGGCGCGCAGATTCCGGCCGCGCGTCGCTACGACGGATTCCCCCAGTGGGAGAACGGCATCGGGATGACTCGCACGCTGGTCGATGACTGGCGCCGCACGCGTCGCAAGATTCAAACTGGCCGACTCACCGTACCGAAAGCGTCGGCACTGATCGCTTGCGGCACGCTGATCGCCCCGACGCTACAGAAGCTCTGCGCCGAGGCGTCGGCGCTGACAGGAATCGATCTCGAAGTCGTCGCGGTGCAAAACACGCTCTTCGGCGACCGAGTCAACGTCAGCGGACTGATCCCCGGCGGCGACTTCATCAGTACGCTCTCCGACCGTGAGCTTCCGGATCGCATTTTCCTGCCTCGAGCCTCGCTCGATTACTTTGGCGCCAAGTTCCTCGACGATCTCACCCCCGATGACTTGCAAGATCGGCTGAATCGGCCGGTGTCATTCGTCTATACGCTCTCTGAGCTCCTAGAGTTGATCGCAGACGGTGTCCAGCCGATCGGTGAGAGCAGCAGACAGCTTGGGCCGAATCAGCGTTCGAACGGACGTAGCTGGACCACTCCGGTGGGGTAGACGCAGGGCAACCCATGTGTGGCATCGTTGGTTATGTCGGCCATCAGTCGGCCGGTCCCATTCTGCTTGAGGGCTTGAAGCGACTGGAGTATCGGGGATACGACTCCTCAGGGATCGCGGTGCTGGATCGCGATGGCGCCTTGGCGGTACTCAAGCGAACGGGCAAACTTCGCGACCTCCAGGAAGCGATCGATGTCATGCCCGTGGGCGCGACCGGAATCGGTCACACCCGCTGGGCGACACACGGCCGACCGTCCGACCGCAACGCGCATCCCCACGCATCGGCCAACGGCGAGGTCATCGTTGTCCAAAACGGCATCGTCGAGAACTACCGCGAGCTCAAGTCGGAACTGCAAGCGTCCCTCGAAGCCAGCGGTCGGGACTGGCAGTCCGAAACCGACACCGAGGTGATCCCCGAACTGATCTCGCGCGAGCTCGCGGCTGGTCGGTCGTTCGAGGACGCACTCGCGTATGCGATCGGTCGACTGCGCGGAGCGAACGCGATCGCTGCCGTCCATCGTGACCGACCAGGAACCTTGTTCGCTGCCAGGAAGGGTGCCGCCGGAGGCATCGTGATTGGCTTCGGCGAGGGCGAAATGTTCATCGCCAGCGACCTCCCCGCGCTGTTGCCGCACACGACGAGCATCTACCACCTCGAAGATGGCGAGATCGCCACGATCGACGGCGACGGTCTCAGCGTTCGGCGCGCCGATCAACCTGCCTTCCGTCCGACACCCAAGCAGGTCGACCTCGACCCCGTCGCGATCGCACGCGGTCCGTATCGCCACTTCATGCTGAAAGAGATTCACGAGCAGCCGCGCGCGTTGTCGGACACGATCCGCGGACGGGCCCGTCTCGCGCCGCCGAGCGCGCTGGCAGATGACTTCGCTCTGACCGACGACGCACTACGCAACATCGAGCGGGTGCTCGTGATCGGCATGGGTACCTCACTCCACGCCGCAATGATCGGTCGCTGGTGGATCGAGCAGATCGCCGGGATTCCCGCCGACTTCGACAACGCCTCGGAGTTTCGCTTCCGCGCGCCGCTGCTCGGACCGTCGACGCTCGTGGTCTCGGTGACGCAATCGGGCGAGACGATCGACACGCTTGGCGCGATGAACCACGTTCAGGAGCGATGGGGCGCGCCGCAGGTGGTGATCACCAACGTCGATGGCTCCGAGGCGACCCGCCAGGCGGATGCGTCAATCATCATGCGCTGCGGTCCCGAGGTCGGCGTTGCATCGACGAAGACGTTCGTCGGATCGCTCGCGGCCCTCTATCTGCTCGCTTGCCGCATCGGTCACGCGCAGGGTCGACTGACCGATTCAGCGCTCACCAGTCATCTGGAACAGCTGCTCACTGCGCCTTCGCTGGTCGAACGAGGCGTCGAGCTGACGGACCGCTGCGCGGAGATCGCTCAACGCTTCGCGTCGGCAACGGACTTCCTCGTCTTGGGACGAGGGATCGAACATCCACTGGCCATGGAAGCGGCGCTGAAGTGCAAAGAGATCTCCTATGTCCACGCCGAGGGCTACGCCGCCGGCGAAATGAAGCACGGCCCGATCGCGCTGCTCGATCAGGAGTTTCCCGTGATCGCGCTCGCGCCTCGCGGGCCGCTCTTCGAGAAAATGATGTCTGCAGTGCAGCAGGTCCGCGCTCGCCGAGCTCCAGTGATCGCAATCGGCGACGAGGGAGACTCCGAGTTGAGCCAGCACGTCGATCACTTCATCGGCGTGCCGCCAGCGCCGCCGCTGCTCACTCCCTTCTCGCTGACTCCGGTTATTCAGTTGCTCGCATATCACATCGCGCTCGCTCGGGGGCTGGACATCGACCAACCGCGCAATCTGGCCAAGACGGTCACCGTCGAGTAGCGAGCGCTAACGTGTCGAGCGGCAACTCGAGCCCTAAATCACTGTCACCGACCAGAATGCTCAGGGTGATACTGGGCGATAGTCGAATCCCGTTAACGCGGTGATATCCTGCGACGGTCTGCCATGATCGTCCGAGCCAACACCAGCGGGCTTCCTTCATGACCTCTGATTCTTCAACCATCGTCTGGTTCGCTGAAGTCGGACGGGACGCAGTCCCACTTGTCGGCGGCAAAGGCGCCAACTTGGGCGAGCTCACTCAAGCCCAAATCCCGGTGCCACCAGGATTCGTCGTCACGACGCACGCCTATCGAGAGTTCATCAACCACAGCGGCCTCGATCACATCCTTCGACGGATCCTCGACGGCCTCAACGTCGATGACGAGGATCAACTAAAGTCGACCGCCGCCGCGGTTCAGCATGCGATCGAACAGGCTGAGATGCCTGCCGGTCTGCAGCAAGAGATCACCGCTGCGTACGCCGAGCTGGGCGAGGGACCCGTCGCGGTGCGTAGCTCCGCCACCGCCGAGGATCTGGCGGAAGCGTCCTTTGCCGGACAGCAGGCGACGTTCCTCAATATCGAGGGCCCCGTCAACGTGGTCGAAGCAGTCCAGCGCTGTTGGGCGTCGCTATTCGAGGCACGCGCCATCTTCTATCGCGAGCAAGCCGGCTGGGGACATCTCGATGTTGACCTCGCCGTACCGGTCCAGCGGATGGTGCAGTCCGAATCCTCTGGTGTGATGTTCACCGTCGATCCGATCACCAACGACCGCAATCGGATCGTGATCGAGGCAGCGTTCGGACTCGGCGAAGCGGTGGTCGGCGGATTGGTCTCGCCCGATCACTACAAGGTCGACAAAACAGAAGAACAGATCCTCGAGCGTCAGACCTTCACTCAGGATCGCATGCTGGTTCGCTCGCCGGACGGCGAGATCGATCCCGAACACGGCGCCAACGTGTGGGTCGACCTCTCAGAGTCCGACGGCGCACAGCCGAAACTCAGCGACGCCCAAATTATTGAGCTCACCGCGATCGGCAAGCGGATCGAGTCACACTACGGGTCGCCACAGGACATCGAGTGGGGTTGGGGCGACGATCAGTTCTATCTGCTTCAGACACGACCGATCACGACGGTCGCCCCTGCTGCCAGGACCAATGGCGACAACCCGGCACCGACCCCGACCGATGCGCCGATCCTCGGTGGCTCGCCGGCGTCGCCGGGCATCGCGTCGGGTCGGATCCGTGTGATTCTCGACGCTCGTGAGACGTCTAGCATCAGCGAGGGCGATGTCCTCGTCGCGGAAATGACGACACCAGATTTCGTCCCGGCGATGAAGCGCGCCGCCGCGATCATCACTGAGCGTGGCGGACGCACCTGTCACGCCGCGATCATTTCGCGGGAACTTGGCGTCCCCTGCGTCGTCGGCGCTTCCGGTGCTGCTCAGTTGACCGAAGGCTCGGAAGTCACCGTCGACGGAGCCACCGGCCTCGTCTACGACGGTGTGCAGCAGGAACTCATCAACTGGTGGCACGATCGCGAAGAGGAACTCTACGCACCGATCGCGACCGAAACCAAGCTATACGTCAACCTCGCCGAGCCCGAAATCGCGGACCGCGTTGCGGAGCGCGATGTCGATGGCGTCGGTCTCTTGCGAGCAGAATTCATCATCGCCCGACTGGGCGAGCATCCTCGCAGTTTCATCAACTCGGGCAGGCAAGACGAGTATGTACACCGCCTCTCCGAGGGAATGCGGAAGATCGCTTCGGCGTTCGATCCGCGACCGGTCGTCTATCGAGCGACCGACTTCAAGACGAATGAGTACGCCAACCTCACCGGTGGGGACCTCTACGAGCCGGACGAAGAAAACCCGATGATCGGATACCGTGGCGCCGCGAGATACATCCGCGAGCCCGATCTGTTCGAACTCGAACTGCGCGCGTTGGAACACGTCCGAGAGGACCATCCCAACCTGCACCTGATGATTCCCTTCGTCCGCACGCCCGATGAAATGTCCCAAGTGGTGAAGCAGGTCGACGACTATGGCCTCGCCCGTAATGCGGGAGTGCCCGGCGGATTCCAGCTCTGGATGATGGTGGAAGTGCCATCCAATGTGTGGCTGCTCGATGAGTTCATCGATTGCGGGATCGATGGTGTCTCGATCGGTTCCAACGACCTCACCCAGCTCACCCTTGGCATCGACCGAGACTCGGAGCGATTCGCAGACACGTTCGACGAGCGAAATCCTGCCGTTCTGAAATCTATTGAACACGTGATCACCACGGCCAGACGGCGAGGCGTGACCGTCTCGGTCTGCGGACAGGGACCGTCGGAACATCCTGACCTGGCTCAGCGTCTAGTTGACTGGGGGATCACTTCGATATCCGTCACCCCAGACGTGATCGAACAGACACGTCACCTGGTCGCTCAGGCCGAAGCGCAACGACAGCGCTGATCCTCCTCGGCTCTCGCGCGATGTAAGGTGACGGCGAATCAGTTCGTCACAAACGCGAGCGTTCTCAGGCGCTGAACGATACGGGTCGTTGGAGTCGCATGGGCAGTCGAATCGGTTCAATTGCCATCCTCCTCGTGATCGGCGCGATCGTCGTCGCGGTGATCGTCGTGATCAATCAACTCGATCTGCTCAGCACCGGCGAGCCCGATGGCCCTGTGATGGTCGTCTCCATTGAGGAAGACGAACTGGTGCTCATCAACGAGCCACAGAGCATCACCGTCACCATCTCATCCGGCAACCCGATCGCCTCACTGGAACTGCTTGTCGACGGCGTCAAAGTCGCCGACGTCGCTCCTCCATATTCCCAAGACCGCGGCGCCTGGATCGGCGCGTTCGTCTGGACTCCGCAGCAGTTGGGCTACAAGAACCTTCAGATCGGGGCACTCGACTCCGACGGCGTCGAAACGGTCAGAACGATTCGAGTCGAAGTGACTGACGACCAGGCGAGGGTCGCCGCCGCGCTCAAGATCACGGTCCTGGGCATCACCCCGCTGCAACAGTTCCCCGCTGGGACGAAGATTCTGATCGCCATGTCGGCGACCGGCAGCGCCCCGATCGAGCGCTTCGAAATGCAGGTCAATGGCGCGTTTATCGCTGCCGTCACACCGAAGTTCGACCAAGCGACCGACCGCTACGCCGCCAACATTGAGTGGACCCCCGACGAGACCGGTGAACTCGACGTCACAATCACCGCGGTCGACGAGGCAGGTCGGAGCGAGTCGCGGACGATACCCGTGATCCTGGTGCCCCTGGGAGATGCAACGGACCCGACCGAATCCGCAGACGAGCGGCAGGACACGCCGAGCGAGAGTCAGTCCACGACCGACGATACGACGGACAATGCGATCGGCGTTGCCCGAATCGATTCGCCCGACGACGGCGAGCAGTACCAATACGACTCCGACTTCGACCTCGATGTTGACCTCGTCGCGAACAATGTCGGCACGGTCGAGAGCGCGCTCCTGTACATCACGCCGATCGCGCCCGACAACACGCTCGGCAATTCTGTCCTGATTCACTCGTCAGAAGGACACGCTGCTGGGGACTATCGCGAGCGCGTCGTCGACGTTGAGCGATTCATCACCGGATCCGGCTCATACGAGTTGCAGCTCGTCATCTTCACACCAGAAGAGCATCGCTACGACCATCGGATCACGATTCACGTGGTCGCTGTTGCCGCGTCAGATTCTGACGCTGATCCAGAGCAGGAGAGCGAGCCCGATTCAGACAGCGACGAGATCGATCTTGCGATCGTCACCGCGCGACAGTCGGAAGACGATCGCCGTCGGCTGAACGTGTCGGTCACCAACGAGAGCACGGTGGACATCGAGCGAACCGTCGTCCTCGTCACCGTGGTCGACGCGTCCACCGGCGCGGAGCTCGCTGCAACGGCGGTGGCGCTCAACATCGAAGGCGGAGATTTGCGCACCATCCCGCTCGATCTCGAGCTTCAGCCAGGCCAAGACACGGACGCGTTGGTCGTGATTGAGTCGGAAATCGACACCGACACGAGCAACAACACGTTCGACGTCTCACTCGTGGGACCAGAGCCTGAAGTCGTCGAGGATGATCCACCGGCCGACGAGGAGGAAGAAACGCTCGAGCAGGAGGAGGAGCAGGAGCAAGAGACCCTCCAGCAGGAAGAGGAGGACGCAGGTTCGGAGCAAGACGATCCAGAAGCCCAACAAGCGCAACAAGAGCAACAGGCGGTCGCAGCTCCAGACCTTGCCTTCCTCGACATCCAGGCGACCAGCGACGGCTACGTCCTGCTCACCGTGATCAACAATGGGGACGCGCCCGCAGCCACGTTCTCCATCGTGATCTCGGCATCGGACGGGCAACAGCTGGAAGTGATCAGTCGACGCGCCGCGGATTCCGACCCGCTGTCCGCGGGCGGCACCGAGATTCTGACCAGCCTTCAGCCGCACTCCGGGATGGTCACAATCAGCGTGCAACTCGGAGGTGACCAATCGGAGTCCAACCTCAGCGACAACACGCGCACCTTGGAAATCGAGTGATTTCCGGCTGCAGTTGTCTAGCTCCCTACAGTGGAGAGGAACGGTATGAGGCGGTGGCCTCATTCGGCGCAATGACAGGGATGTCCCCAGATTGCCGCCTGAGCTTGTATTGGTATTGAAAAAAACTCCGTATCGACGTAAATTTGGAGTATGCGTTTCAACCCCGTAATGCGCCGCGATGCTGGGTACTGCGCATGTCAGTAGCCGAAGAGGTCAAGGCGAAGATCGACATCGTCGATCTGATCGCCTCTGAAGTATCGCTCAGGCGGAGCGGTTCCACATTCAAAGCGCCCTGCCCGTTTCACTCCGAGAAGACTCCCTCGTTCATCGTCAACCCCGATCGCCAGACCTGGCGATGCTTCGGCGCGTGCTCCGAGGGCGGCGACGTCTTCAGTTGGGAGATGAAGCGTCACAACGTTGATTTCCGCGAGGCCCTGCAGCGACTAGCCCAGCGGGCTGGCGTACAGCTCCGACCACGCACCGAGGAGCAGACTCGCCGGGATGAGCAACGACAGCGGCTGCTCCGAGCGAACGATGTCGCCCTCCATTTCTGGCGCAATCAGCTCCACGACGCAACGATCGGTCGCGACGGGCTGGAATATCTGCGTGAGCGCGGCATCTCGGTCGAGTCGGCTCAGCAATTCAACCTGGGACTCGCGACCTCCGAGGCGGGCGCCCTCGCTCAACACCTGTCGGCGCGAGGCGTGCAAACGAATGATGCCGTGGCAGCCGGCTTGCTCGCGGAAACCGAGCACGGAATTCGCGACCGTTTCCGTGACCGCCTCATCTTCCCGATCAAGAACGCTCGAGGTGAAACCGTCGGCTTTGGCGGACGGACGCTCATCGGCGAGCCTGCCAAATACATCAACACTCCAGAGTCAGACCTCTTCCGCAAACGCGATCTTCTCTACGGTTTCGACCTCGCCCGTCCGGCGATCCGCGAATCTGGTTCCGTGATCATCGTCGAGGGCTATACCGACGTGATGAGCGCCCACGAGTTTGGTAGTCCGAACACGGTCGCCTCAATGGGAACGGCCCTCACAGAGACACAGATCGGCCTGATCAAACCGCTGGCGACCGATGTGCGTCTGGCCCTCGATCCCGACGCGGCAGGCCAGGCGGCCGCCCGACGTGGAATCGATACCGCACGCGAGGCGCTCGGTGCCGAACAACAAGTCGCGACCGACTTCCGTCGCGTTGGCGCGCTCCAAAATCAACTCTCGAACGACATTCGCATCATCCCGCTCCCCGAGGGTCGTGATCCCGACGACCTCATTCGCTCGGAGCCCGAGCTCTGGCGCGACCTCGTCGAGACCGCTCCGACGTTCCTCGATTGGCTGATTGACCACACCAGACTCAAGCATGACATTGACGATCCTCGCGGTCGAGCCGCCTTCCTCGACGACCTGATGCCAGTCGTTCGCACGATCGGCCATGCCGTGGTCCGCGAGGAATACCTGCGACGAGTCGGCGCGTGGGCGCGTGTCGACCCAGAGTCTCTGCTCACTCGATATGCACAGCCAAGTCCTGCCAGATCCTCTCGGCCCGAGGCGCCTCAACCTCCGAGGCGCCGAGTCGACAGGCAACAAGACTTCATCGTGCAGATGGCGATCCAACATCCGGCGGTTCGCAATACTCTTCAGTATGAGGACATCGAGTTGATTGAAGACTCGGAAGATCGAGCCATTCTGATGGCTCGGATCGATTCCACTGAGGGGTCGTGGGCGGACAACTTGACCGATTCTGCTGATCGAATCTCGCAGCTATCACGTGACGCGAAGCAACTTCCGCCCTACAGTGACTCGGAAGCCTCTGAAGCCGTGCTCAATGCTATTGCCCGACTTCGACGCAAACGCAGCAAAGAGGGCCTCCGCCTGAAGAACCTGGAAATCCGCGAGCAGGAACGCGAGCTTGGCGTTGACCAGCTCGCTCGTGCCGCAGCACAACTCGACAGCAGTGAAGAGTGCGACCCCGACCTCATCGTGGCCGCGAGTGCCGTCGTGCAAGCTCGCGATGCTGCGCGAGGCCTGCATCATTTGACCTCCTCGAGTACCGCATAAGCCATGTTCAGAAACGCACAACGCGCTGAGGGAACAAGCTGAGAGAAGGGACCACGTCTATGGTGATCGCTCGGAACGCAACCGTCGAGAGTCCGGTGGATTCGGCGACGTTAACCGCAACTGAACCAGATCCAACTCCAGCGACCGAACCATCACCCGATGGTGCGGCGGCGAGTAGCAACGGCACTCATGCGAACGGCAACGGGGCCCATGCGAGCACCAACGGCGTTGCTCCAGCATCCGCACCGACCGATGACCAACCTCAGAAGCCGACCACTCGCAAGCGCGCCGACTCGGTGCCAACCCCGGTCGTCCTCGCCAAGCGTGCCCAAGTGGCTGAACTCGGCGGACACGTCGTCGGCAACCTCAGACAACTGGTCAAGGCTCAGCTCGGCGATCGTCGGATTACGGCGGAAGCGCCGGGCCAACGCAAACCACGCGCGGTTGCCCAGTCCGAAGAAGAAGCTCGCGTCCGTGCGCTGACCGCGCCCGTCGACGAGTTCTCGATGCCAGCCGGTCGCCGCACGATCAATCTCGCCGAGCAACCGAAACGCACGACCAAGAAGTCGACCAAAGCCGCCCCGACGCCAAAAAAGGCGGCCGAACGTCGGAATCAGGCGAAAATGCATGAGGAGCGACAGATCTCCCATGCGTCCGTCGCCAGTTTCAAGTTGACTGGCGAGGAATCCGAGGAGGACGTTGACTCGCTCGGCAAGATAATCGGCGTGCTCGATCGACCCTTGCAGACGAAGCGTGAGCCGACCCCCAAGCCCTCGGGACGACGTCGCAAGGGTGCCGCGAAGCCGCGCGGTCGGGGACGGGGCAAGGCGAAGCCGGAGCCGCAGCCAGAGGCACCCAAAGTTGACCTCTACGGCCGGAGCAAGCCTGTCGGCTCCCGACGAATCATCGAAAAGAGCAAAGAGGGACGCCAGGGCGTCCACGAAGAGACGGAAGGCATTGACGACCCCGTGCGGATGTACCTCCGCGAGATCGGCCGCGTCAACCTGCTTACCGCGGAAGACGAGCGCTTCCTCTCTCGACAGATGGAAGAGGGCAACTGGATCCGCGATTTCGAAGAAGAATGGCGCATCCAAAACGGTCGCAATCCCAACGCGCTTGAGGTAACGATCTTCCTGCTGCTCCAGCTAGAGTCGCTGCTGCCGGAGATCTCGGTGATCGCCGAGGAGATCTCCAAGACACATCTCTCGCTCTTCGATCTGACCAAGGACAACGATTTCCGCGAGCGCGTCGACCAGGAGATGGACCCTGAGCTCCGCGAAGCGCTCGTCCTGCGATTTCAGCCTGAGGACGAAGAGTATGACGAGGCGCGGGCTGAGGAGCGTCTGGTTCAAGTCTCAGTGGTCACCCACATCTTTGACCGGCGCCACGTCCGTCATCTGCTCAGAGCGGCTGGCGGACTCGACCTTCTGATCCCGTGTCCTCCCGATCTGGACCACAAGCTGGAGCCAATCGCACTGCGCTGCGAGCGACACATCGGTGTGCTCAAAGAGGACGCCTACCTCTCCGAGAAGCGACTCACCGAGGCCAATCTGCGCCTCGTCGTCTCCGTCGCGAAGAAGTACATCGGCCGTGGGATGTCGATGCTTGACCTGATTCAGGAAGGCAACATCGGCCTCGTCCGCGCCGTCGAGAAGTTTGACTATCGCAAGGGCTACAAGTTCTCCACCTATGCCACCTGGTGGATCCGCCAGGCGATCACCCGAGCGATCGCCGACCAAGCCCGCACGATCCGCATCCCGGTGCACATGGTCGAAACGATCAACAAGCAGGTTCGCGTCTCGCGACGTCTGGTCCAGGAATTGGGCCGCGAGCCGACGTACGAGGAGATCGGACAGGGCATGGGCGTCGACGCCCAGCGCGTGCGCGAGATCATCAAGGTCTCGCAAGAGCCGGTCTCGCTCGAAACCCCAATCGGCGAGGAAGACGACAGTCACCTCGGCGACTTCGTCGAAGACGAGAAGATGGTCGCCCCTGAGGCTGCCGCCGGTCAGCAGTTGCTCAAGGAAACGGTCGGTGCGGTGCTCGGTTCGTTATCGGCTCGGGAACGCCAGGTGCTGGAGCTACGCTTCGGACTCGGCGACGGACGAGCGCGCACGCTCGAGGAAGTCGGCCGAGACTTCGACGTCACCCGCGAGCGGATTCGCCAGATCGAAGCGAAGGCACTCCGCCAACTGCGTCACCCAACAAGAGCCACACGTCTCCGCGACTACATCGAGTAGGCGTCACCGCCACACATCCGTTGACGCCGGCCTGCCCCGTTATGGAAGGCCTTCGAGACACTCGGGATACCTGCGCTCTGCGCAGGTATGACGGAGTGGGTGGTGCACCGATAGCGGAGTTGCTGGAGAATGCAATGCACTGCCGTGGCAGCGCGCGCCCCGAGGTCGCCAACCGCGGCGGGACGTTCAGTCGTCGCAACTACAGCGTTGGTGCGAGTGAGCTGAGGAATTCTTCTGTGCGATTCCGCTCTTCGTCGCTTCCGAATGTGACTCCGACGAAGTCCGTTGTGCCGGCTTCCTGTAGCTGACGCAACTGCGTCTCGATCTGCTCTTCCGTGCCGAGCACGGCGACGTCCTCAGGATTGGCCGCACCCTGCTTGTCGAGCATCGACCGATACGACGGCAGCCGACCATAGTTCGAGAACTGCTCAGCGGCCGTGTTGCGAGCGGCGTCAACGTCGGAACTCAGCATCACGGGCAAGCCGACAACAAGTCTTGGCGCCGGACGTCCTGCCTCGCTTGCTGCTGCGTTCATCGTCGGCGCGATGTATGACTCGACCACGCCTGCGGCAGTCATCCACAGGATCGTGCCGTCGGTGCGGGCGCCGGCCAGTCGCAGCATCGCTGGACCCATCGCTGCCAGCATGCACGAAACCGGCTTCTCGGCGTCGGGTATGTCCAGGCTGACCGCGCCGCGATAGTGTTCGCCGTCGGTTTGGACCGGTTCACCGTTCAGCAGCGGCAGCAGCACATCCAGGTATTCCTTCATGTGTCGCGCTGGTCGATCGAACGAGTAGCCGAACATGCCCTCAATCACCACCTTGTGCGACAGACCAATGCCCATCACGAATCGCGACCCGCCCGACGCCGCCTGCACGGTCAGCGCCTGCTGTGCCATCGCGTGCGGATGACGCGGATACGTGGGCACGACGGCGGTCATGAGCTCGATCCGCTCGGTCTGAGCGCCAACGAGCGTCAGCGCGCCCATCGCGTCGTGCGAGAAGATGTTCGCCATCCCGAAGGTCGCGAAACCCGCGGCCTCAGCACGTTGCGCCTGCTCGACGATGTCTTGCACGCTCGGCGCAGGACCTGCCCCGCCGATGAATAGTCCGATTTGCATGTCGTCCTCCGATTGCAGCTAGCCAACGAGTTATGAGGGTTGAACCAAAACGCGTCCTCGCACGCCGCCGGCAAGAATGCGGGCCGCGGCGTCAGGCACATCTTCCAGGCCGATGCGTGCCTCGACGAGGTCGAGCAGTCGGCCGCCGCGGAAATCTTCCGCCATTCGCGCCCAGAGCCTGGGACGGTCGTCGCCGGGCCAGTACACCGACTCAATCCCGGCGAGCGTCACTCCGCGAAGAATGAAGGGCATCACGGTCGTCCCGACGGCGAATCCCCCGGTCAACCCTGACAGCGCGACAAGGCCGCCATACTTGGTCTGTCGCAAGATTGACACCGTCGTTGGTCCGCCAACCGGGTCGACGGCGGCGGCCCAACGCTCTGACTCAAGTGGTCGGCGCGACTCGGCTGCGAGTTCCTCGCGGTCGAGAATCTCTGTTGCCCCGAGCTCGCGGAGGAAGTCGTGTTCCGACGCTTTGCCAGTGCTCGCGTGAACGGTATAGCCGCGCGCTGCCAACATCGCGACCGCTGTAGACCCCACTCCGCCGGTCGCGCCTGAGACGATCACTGGTCCCGCTTCAGGTCCGATTCCCGCCTTCTCAATCGCATCCACCGACATCGCCGCGGTGATTCCTGCCGTGCCGAGCGTCATCGCCTCTTCCGAGGTCATGCTCTCAGGCATCGGAGAGAGCCAAGCGGCAGGCAGACGCACGCGCTCCGCGTAGCCGCCAGGGTGTCCCGTGCCGAGGTCGTAGCCAGTGGAAACGACCGCATCGCCGGCGGAGTATCGCGCGTCGGAAGATTCGACAACGGTCCCGGCGAAATCGATCCCGAGCGTCATCGGGTACTTCGTCACCACGCGACCGTTGGGCGTGCAGGCCAAACCGTCCTTGTAGTTGAGGTCGGACCAATCCACCGCCACAGTGACATCACCGTCGGGCAGCGCCGACTCGTCCAGCGTCTGGACGGAAGCGGTGAAATCGTCACCATCCTTGTTGACCACAAACGCTCGATAGCTCACAGCGTCTCCTGTCGTGTTTGAGTTCTTGTCCTCGGCGAGGGTCTTCGCTTGCTCGGCGTGCGTTAGTGCAGTCTCGCGCCGAACATCGGGTTAGCGGTCTGCGGATCGGAATCCGCACCGTCGTGCAACTCATGCCGAACGATGACCCCATCCGCGCTGAAGTCGACGATCGTCGCTCCACCAGAGTGTCGCGGAGCACCGGGATAGTACGCCGGGACTGCGCCATCGCCGACGCCCTCATGGACATCGATGTGGCCCAGCGCGACGTAATCAGCATCCAGAGCCGCGATCTCCGACGCGTGGATTTGGTAGGAGTAACGCGACTCACCGGTGCCGACGTAATAGCCGTGCGCCATGGCGACTCGCCAGACGTACTGATCGGAGCCACCTGACCAGGCAGGCTGAGCCGAGGCAGGTGAGAAGTCGTTGTAACTCTCGTGCGCTTGTCCCCAGAACTGAATGCCTGTGGACTCCAGCTCAATCAGCTCGCCCTCGGCCGAGGCGATGACCTGCACATTGGCGGGGAAAGCATCGGCGAACTTCTGGTAGATCCCCTCGGGCATGTGCGGATCGTGATTACCTGGCAGAATCACGACCGGTCGGCCGACCGATTCCATCAGCTCACAGGTCGCTTCGACATACGGGCGCTTGACCCGAACGTGATCAAAGAAGTCGCCAGCGATCGCGACGACATCAACATCCGCCTCGATGCCGAGTTCCAGGACGTGCTTGAACGCCTTGAGCGCTGGCTCGAGGCTCTCAGAGCCGTCCTGCTCGGTTTGCCACGGCTTCGACGTGTATGCGCCCAAATGCACATCCGACGTGTGCAGCATCCGCAACGGGCGCAGCTCCTGGCTCGATTCCGACAATCCGGCTCGCAGCGGATATTCCTCAGTACTCATGCACACACGCATCCCCGACGCCGCTCCCGCGCAGCGTAATACTGTTCGCAGACTAACAGCAGCTCGGCTCTACACTGAGGTCATGACCACCCAAACTGCGACTCCGACCGCCACAGAATTCGAGACCGTGATCGGCCTCGAGGTTCACTGTCAGTTGCGCACGCAGAGCAAGATGTTCTGTCGCTGCCCAGCCGACTATGCCTCGGCCGAGCCCAACACCTACGTCTGCCCGTTGTGTCTCGGTATGCCCGGCACGTTACCGGTGATCAACCGCACCGCGGTCGAGTGGACAGTCCGCACGGCGCTCGCGTTGAACATGAGCATTCCCGAGCTCTCCAAGTTCGACCGCAAGAACTATCCCTATCCCGACCTGATGAAGGGCTACCAGATTTCGCAGTACGACATGCCACTGTCCGAGGGCGGTTGGATGGATGTCGAAACGGAATCGCTGGGCAAACGTCGGATTGGGATCACCCGCGTCCACCTCGAGGAGGACACGGCGCGTCTGCTGCATCGCGAGAACGAAGCTGGCGAACGGTTCTCTCTCCTCGATGTGAACCGCTCCGGCGTGCCGCTGATGGAGATCGTCTCAGAGCCCGACATGCGATCGGCAGACGAGGCTCGAACGTATCTCGTCCAACTCAGGCAGATGCTGCGCTATCTCGGTGTCTCGTCCGCAGACATGGAGAAGGGATCCTTCCGCTGCGACGCGAACGTATCGCTGCGACCGCTCGGCTCGGAGAAACTCGGAGCCAAGGTCGAGATCAAGAACATGAACTCGTTCCGCGGAGTGCACAGCGCGTTGGAGCATGAGGTCAAGCGACAGGCCGAGGTACTCCGCTCAGGCGGAACGATCGACCAGGAGACTCGCGGCTGGGACGAGGAACGCCAGATCACGCTCTCACAACGCTCCAAGGAAGAGGCGCACGACTATCGCTACTTCCCAGAGCCCGATCTGCCGCCTTTATCGATCACTCGCGAGGCTGTTGAAGAGATTCGTGGCAATCTGCCGGAGCTTCCCGATGAGCGTCGGGCGCGATTCCAATCGGACTTTGGGCTGGGCGAGTTCGAGGCCAATCTGCTCACTGAGGAGCCGTCGCGCGCCAACTATTTCGATGAGACAGTCGTGGCGCTCGATGATCCCTCAAACGCCCGAGAGGCGGCGAACTGGATTACTGGCGACCTCTTCGCCCAAATCAACAAGGACCTCGACCATCCCGACCTCGATGACCAACCGATCCGCCCAACGCATATCGCCGAGCTGGTCGGCCTGATCATCGGAGGCGACATCTCGCGCAGTCAGGCGCGAACCGTGTTCGAGACGATGTACGAAACCGGCGACACACCGTCCGCGATCGTCAAGGCCAAAGGGCTGACGCAAATCAGCGGGACCGACGCGCTCACGCCGATCATCCAGCAAGTCATTGCGGACAACGAGTCGGCCGTCGAGGACTATCGGAGCGGCAAAGAGGCCGCGCTCAAGTACCTCGTCGGACAGGTCATGCGGCACTCAAGAGGTCAGGCAAACCCAAAACAGGCCTCAGAACTACTCGTCGCCGCGCTGAGCGCCTGATCTCAGCAGTCGCCAATCGCCCACTCCCAGTTCCCCGGCGAATGCGGGGACCTGCTCGGCTGGGAGCGTCGCGCCTTCGCTCTAGAGCCACACCGGATCGTGCGTACCAGGCTTCACCGTCCGACCCCACCTCGGCGTGATCTCGCTGAACTGAATCGGGAAACGCAGCCGACTGAGGACCCCGTAGTCAGACTCGACGTCCTCGCTGAACTGATCGGCGAGGCGGAAGCCCTCGGCAGGGTCAGCATCTTCGCTTCTGTGCGGCGTGCCGAGTCGGAGGAACCAAGCAGCGGTCTGACCGAGCGCCACCTGCACGTGCCAGCTTCCGCCCTGCTCCGCGCGACGTCGCAGCGCCTCCAGGACGCCGTAGGCGCCCCAATAGCCAGTGCCATAGTCGTTGAGTGCCATCGCTGGACCGTCGCTGACAAACTCAGTGGAATCCGGGTTGTGCATATGGAGGATGCCGGTGGCCGCTTGGACGTTGCCGTCGAAACCACGCTTCTCTTGCCACGGGCCGAATTGTCCGTAGGCATTCTCGGAGACGTAGATGATCCCCGGACGACGCTCCGCCAACGCTTCAGGACTCAGACCGCGCCGCGTCAGCGACTTCGCTCGGTAGGACTGACTGAAGACGTCGGCTTGATCGAGTAAATCCCACAACGCATCGCGACCGTCACTCGAGTCGAGGTCGACGTACGCCCGACGCTTGCCGTGACCGGTATCCGCCTGCGCGGCGTGGATATCGGTCACGTGCGGCGAGCCGATGTGCAGCACGTCGGCCCCCAGTGCTGCCAATGTGCGTGAAATCGTCGGTCCGGCGAGGACCCGCGTGTTGTCCAGCACTCGAAGTCCCTCAAGCGGCAATGAACCACCAGGAACGGGTTGAGGCGGCGCATCGCCGATCTGCTCAATCCGAACAGCGGGCGCGTCGGCGAGCAGTTTGCCTTGCGGATGCGCCAGCCACTGCTCGGGGGTTCTCACTACGACACCCGTGAGGTGGGCTGCGTTCAGTTTCGCTTCGAGTTCATCCGCGTTATGGGTGGCGAAATGCTCGGCTAGATTCTCCACCGTGCAGCCCAACGCTTCGAGCGACTGCTCCACCAGATGGGGAAAGCTGCTCAGCAGATAGAACCGACGGCCGTCGCGAGTCGGGAAGATGCCTTGCCCGACCATCGTCAACCCGTCCGAGAGCGCTTCCAGGGCAAGCTCACCGTCGACCTTGAGCACCCACATCGACGACGTGCCAACGACCGCCTCACCGAGATCGATCGAGGCGGAACCTCGCTGGCCGGTTTGCTGGTAACGGATGTCATCGACCACACCGGCGATATTGCCCAAAATCGACGCGATCCCGGCAGAGAGTCGCAGCGGGGAAGGATAGATCGGATCCCCCGCACCGCTGAACTGCAGGTCGGTGCGGGAAGGTTCGATTCCCGCTGCGACCGAGATGGCCTCGAAGTCGGTCCGATCCATGGTGAGATTCCTCCGCCGACCCTGGCCTGCTCAGCTAACGCCGACGCGCACCGGTCGCTCGTCCGACGTGCACCACCTGTGGCGTGTTCTGATAAGTCGGCACGGCGACATCCTCGAAGATGTTGTTCACGGCAGTGCGGATGTCCTCGGTCAGTTTCCAGTCGGTCGCGGCGACATTCTCCTCGAGCTCGCGCTCGTTGCGCATGCCGACCAGCGCGCAGGACACGCCCGGATGGTCGAGCACCCAGGCGATGCCGAGTTGCGCCACCGTCTTGCCGTAACCGTCGGCCAGCTCGTTCAGCCGATTCGCGATCTCAACTTCCTGGTTGAATCGCTCGCCCTCGAACAGCGGGAGGTTGAACGCGACGCCGTTGCCTCGCCAGTCGCCCTCGTCAAACTGGTGGTCGGGCTTGAACGCCCCGGTCAGGAGTCCGAAGGCCAATGACCCGTAGGACATGAAGCCGACACCGTTCGCCATACACCAAGGCAGGACTCGAGATTCCATCCGCCGGTCGAACATGTGATAGCCGACCTGATTGGCGACGATGTTCCCGTACTGCTGACACTCCTGCATCATGTCGATGTTGAAGTTCGAGACGCCGTAGTGTCGAATTTTGCCGCTCTGCTTGAGCTCTTCCAGGCCTTCCATCGTCTCTTCAAACGGGGTGTCGTGATCGGGCCAGTGGATCAGCATCAGGTCGACGTAGTCGGTCTTCAGACGCCGTAGACAGCCCTCGGTGTGCTCGATGATGTGGTCTTTCTTCGAGTTCAGACCGGTCACCTGGGGCACGTCGTTGTAGTCGAAACCGACTTTGGTGACCAACACGACCTCGTTGCGTCGGCTGCCGAGCCCTTCTGCCAACAGCTCTTCCGAGTGGTTCGGGCCGTAGACCTCAGCGGTATCGAAGAGGGTGATACCGCGGTCGATCGCCATGTTCACCGCTCTCGCGGCCTCGGTACGGTCGATGTGGCCGTACATGTTGCCGCTCATCTCCCAGGTGCCAAAGCCGACCGCCGATGCCACCAGGTCGCTGTTGCCAAATCGTCGTTGCTCCATGCGTTGCTCCGCGTCTAGGCCGTGCGCGTGTGCGTCCACGGCAGCGACAGTTCTGTCACCTGTCGCAAAATTCAGATTGCAGGACTAAGCTAACGCCTACGCCTAACGCAGGACTATAGTGAGATTATGTTCCGTCGCCCGCGAGGAGATCTGTTGCCCACGCTCTCCGCAAGGCGTGGTACCTCACGAGCCGACTGGCAGCTCCGCAAGTGGCTCGCTCCCGGTATCGGCATCAAGCGCTGGTTCGTTTTACTCCTGATCGGCATGGCGCTGCTCGGACTGGGTGTGTCATTCCTCGCTCGCGAGCTCTACCTGACCGTGACTCTGCCGGGCGCCTTCTACTACATCACGCTCCAGTTCCTCCCTTACGCCATACGTGGCGCGGTCTTGATCGCACTCGCCGTGCTCTGTGTCGGCTTCGGAATTGGCAAGTTCACATCGGGATTAGTCGTCGCCGCACGAACCTCAGACAGTCGCACAGGCGGACAGGAACCACTGGTCGAGCTCCTTCATCGCCAACGCTTTGCCGGACGCGGGATTCGGATCGTCTGCATGGGCGGCGGTACCGGTCTATCGATTCTGCTACGAGGTCTGAAGGCATACACCGACAACCTCTCAGCCGTCGTGAGCGTCGCCGACGATGGCGGCTCGTCGGGTCGGCTGAGGCGTGATCTCGGCATCATTCCACCTGGAGACTTGCGCAACTGCATCGCTGCACTGGCCGACGCCGAGCCGCTGATGACTCGGCTCTTCCAATACCGCTTCCCCGAAGAGGCAGGAACGGGCCTCGAGGGCCACTCGTTCGGCAATCTCTTCCTCGTGGCGATGTCCGACGTCGCGGGATCGATGGAGGAAGCGATTCACGAGACCGGTCGCGTCCTCGCTGTGCGAGGCAACATTCTGCCATCGACGCTCGAGGACATCCGTCTCGCCGCCGTTACCGCCGACGGTGAACGCATCCGCGGCGAGTCATCCATCACCGAGGCGGGCCAGCGAATCGCGCAGCTCAATCTTGAGCCGCAGCATCCATCGGCTTATCCCGAGACGCTCAACGCGATTCGCAATGCTGACCTGATTGTGGTGGGACCAGGCTCGCTGTTCACCTCGGTGCTGCCGAACCTGCTCGTCCCTGACCTCCGACTCGCTTTCCAGGAGTCAGCCGCGATGAAACTGTACGTCTCGAACGTGGCCACACAACACGGTGAGACCGACCACTTCACTGTCCAAGATCACGCCCGCGTGATCGCTGACCACATTGGTGGACTTCCGTTTGACGCCGTGATCGCGAACAGCAACAGCAAAGCGAGGCTCCCGCGTGGCTGGCGATCGGAGCCGGTCAAAGTGGCGCGTGGACACGATCATGCGAATGATGACACCTCTGACATTCTCGAGACGCTGCGGATCATCGAGGCTGATATCGTCGATGTCGGGAACCGTTATCGACACGACAGCAATCGGCTCGCCGACGTGATCATGACCGCATATCATGAAGGTCGTGAGGCTGGAGTCCGTCCTCGACGCCAACAACGCGTCGACACGCGAGTCCCACAGAGTCAACAGGTTGGCTAGCGAGATGGGCAAGAGGCGAACGTGAGCACCTCAGAAGTCCTCAACGTGGTTCAAATTTTGGTCGCGCTGGTCGTGATCGCGGCGGTGATCCTGCAGGCCAAGGGAGCAGGGCTGGGCAACATCTTCGGCGGCGCCGGCGGAGAATCGTACCGCACGCGTCGCGGTCTCGAGCGCTCGCTCTTCCGTGGCACGATCGTCCTGATGCTCATTTTCGTCGGTCTCAGCATCGCCGCAGTGAGAATCTGACAGCACCCGACACCCAGACCATGTCCGATCCGCTGCGCGTTCTCTTCTACGGATCGCCAGACTTCGCCGTTCCCACGTTGCGAGCACTGATTGATAGTCCCTGGCGACCGCTCGCGGTCGTCACGCAACCGGACGCCCGTGCTGGCAGAGGGAGGTCGCTGCGTCCACCGCCCGTCAAGGAGGTCGCGGCCGAGCACGGGATTCCCGCCATCCAACCGTCCCGCTTGCGAGACCGCACCGCGATCGCCCAGATTGCCAGTTTGCGACCCGACCTGCAGATCGTCGCTGCATACGGTCAGATCATCCCGCCTGAGATCCTCAACCTTCCGAAGCACGGGAGCCTCAACGTTCACGCGTCGCTATTGCCGCGCTGGCGTGGAGCCTCGCCGATCTCGGCTGCCATTCTTCATGGAGATTCCGAGACCGGTGTCACGATCATGTTGGTCGACGAAACCGAAGACACCGGCGACATCATTCGACAACGCGTGACCCCAATCGAGCCAACTGAACACGCAGGCCAACTGAGCGACCGTCTCGCCGATATGGGCGCCGAGTTGCTCTTGGACACGATCCCCGACTGGACGAGCGGAACGCTCACCCCAGTTGCCCAAGACCCCGCGCAAGCGACTCGCGCGCGCCGAGTCCACAAGCGACAGGGACGAATCGATTGGTCGGAATCGGCGGTGCAGATCGCGAGGCACATCCGGGCCTACACGCCCTGGCCTGCCGCGACGACCTCGCTTGGTGCGACGTCAATTCGGATAATCCAAGCGTCGGCCGAGGACGACCACACAGAGATCTCAGCCGTCCCCGGCACGATCATCGGCGATGGATCCACCATTCGCGTCCTTACCGGAGCGGGCGTGTTGGAGATCCACGAGTTGCAGCGTGCCGGCAAACGGGTGCTCAGCGCTGAAGATTTTGCTCGCGGCACGCGTGACCTCCTCGGCCAACGTTTCGAATCGGTCAGTCGAGATGGCCCGCGCAATGGCTGATCTGCTCGACCTCGATCGCGACGAACTCGCCTCGCTAGTGGAATCGCTTGGACAGCCGCGCTACCGTTCGCGTCAGATTTGGCGACAGATCTACCAACGCGGCGTGACCGATCCCGATCAGATGTCAGACCTCCCGCTCGAGTTACGCCCCCAGCTCTCCGAGCAGCTCGACAAGGGTGGCAATCACAATTCCACTCCAGTTGAGACGCAAACGTCGGCGGACGGATCGACGAGCAAGGCGCTCCTGAAACTGTCCGATGATGAGCTGATCGAGACGGTCCTCATTCGTTCGCAGCCTCGCGACACGGTGTGCCTTTCGTCGCAGGCCGGATGCGCGATGGGATGCGTGTTCTGTGCCACCGGACTTCAGGGACTGCGCCGACAGCTCAGCGTCGGCGAGATTATGCGACAAGCGATCCTGGCTCGCTCGTGGGCGCGGGACGAGGGTCGCGAGCTGACGCATGTGGTGTTCATGGGCATGGGCGAGCCCTTGGCCAACTATGCCAATGTCAGCACAGCGATCGAGCGTCTCACCGACGCCGATGGATTCGCAATGTCGCCCAGGAGAATCACGGTCTCGACCGTGGGCATCCCACAGAACATCCGCCGATTGGCGACCGATCATCCCAACGTCAATTTGGCGGTCTCGCTGCATGCTCCCGACCCTAACCTGCGTCGAGAGCTCGTTCCCGTCCCGGGCGCCTCGGTAGACGACATCCTGGACGCGGTTCGCGACCACAACCGTCAAACGGGCGGTCGGGTGACGTTCGAATACGTGCTCCTGCGAGGCGTCAACGACAGTCGAGCCCACGCCGGGAGACTGGCAGATCGAATCCGCGGCTTACGCGCACATGTCAACCTGATTCCGCTGAATCCGTCACCTGGTGTGGTCGGAGAGCGGCCCACACGTCGGACCACATTGAGCTTCCAACAAACGCTCCAAGAGCGAGGCATCCCAACAACAATCCGCGTCGAACAGGGAAGAGACATCGCCGCCGCATGCGGGCAACTCCGCGGAGATCGGATGCGCGGCCAGCCGTGACAAGCTCCGCCAACAGAGCGGCGATGGCCTGAGAGATTCAGTAGACCTCGCCATCCCCGAGCTCGCCAGGGTCCGTGGTATAGCCGACCTGCACTGTCATTCTTGCCCCGCCAGTTTCCGTCATTCCTGCGCGCAGCGCGGGAATCTCGATGCGTTGCCCAGAGTCCTTGTGCGGCGGTGGACGCAGCTAAAGCTTCGCAGCCGGTGCTCGACTGAGCGAGATACTCGCGGCGAGCGCGAGTATGACGGAGCGTGTCGTATTCCGTCGGAGTAGGACGAGTGTTTTGGTCTCGGCTATTCCGCTTCCTCTTCGGCTCCAGCCTCGGCGGCCTCGACCATTGCTTCCTCGGCGGCCAGCTCCTCGGCTTCTTCTTCCTCTTCTGTGACACGTGGTGCGAGCGCGGTCGCCACGGCAACGGCGCCATCGGTCACTGCCGTCACACCGTCGGGAAGGTCGAGGTCTCGGACCAGCACTGAGTAACCGAACTCGTCCAGCGATGAGATATCCACCTCAATCACTGACGGCATCGAGCCAGGTAGCGCTTCTAGCGTGAGGTACTCGAGCGACTGGACAACCGTCCCGCCCTTTGTCACCGCTTCAGCGTCGCCAAGCAGGACGAGTCGCGCGTCGGAGTGAATCGCTCGCGCGAGGTCGACCTGGTAGAAGTCCAAATGCAGCAGATTCCGAGTGACTGGATGTCGCTGCACTTCGCGCAGGACGACGGGAATTGTCTCGCTTGAGCCGTCGATCGACATCGTGACGACCGAGTTGCGGTCGACTTCGCCGAACACGCGACGAATCTCCGACAGTTCCGTTTGAATCGCCTGAGACTCTTGTCCGCGACCGTAGACATTACCCGGGACCAGACCGGCTCGACGGAGTCGCTTGACTCGCTTGCCCAGCTCCGTCCGACCCGTGGCCTGAAGGATTAACTCACCAGCATCAGACATCGCAACCATCCGTCCCGGTCTCGCCTAGGTGTTCTCACGCAATCTCACGTGAGCCCATAGGCAGCATGCTTATCCACAGACGCTATGAGCGCGTCTCGGGGTAGTCAAGCAACTTGCATACGTCTCGCAGTTGCCAAGCGTGATCGTAGACTGACGCCACGATGCCGTTGCCCGCTTCCGACCACTCAAACGATGATCACGCGCACGATGAGCTGCTGGGCGTCGACGTCGGTGGGACATTCACCGATTTCGTCTATCTGCAGGACGGCACGCTCAGGATCGCCAAACGGCCGTCGACGCCAGATGACCCCAGCCGCGCAATCATTGACGGACTGGCCGAGTTTGGCTGGACGCCTGAAGAAGTCGTTCACGGGTCAACGGTCGCAACCAATACCCTACTGACACGCACTGGCGCGCCGACGGCGTTGATCACCACCTCGGGCTTCCGCGACACGCTGGTCATCGGTCGACAGGCGAGGCCCGACCTCTACGCGCTGCACCCAACGCGGCGCGAGCCTCTCGTTCCTCGGCGACTCCGATTCCAAGTCGACGAGCGGATCGCGGCCGACGGCAACGTCATCACGCCGCTGAACTTGGAACAGCTCGATGCGGCGCTCGACCGGATTGCTCGCGCAGGAGTGCGAAGCGTCGCGATCTGTTTCCTGTTCAGCTTCATCAATCCCGAGCATGAAGCGATCGCAGCACAACGCGCTCGCGAGCGCGGCTTCAGCGTCTCCGCCTCGTACGAAATCCTGCCTCAGCACCGCGAGTACGAGCGGATGAGCACGACCACCGCGAACGCGTACCTCGCTCCCGTTATGACAAGCTATCTCAATGCGCTCGAAGCCCAACTGGGCACGGACGACGAGGCTCAAGAAGCGGCGGTGAGACTGCGGATTATGCAATCCAACGGCGGATCGCTCTCCGCCAGTTCGGCGGGGAGCAACGCAGTCCGAACCGTCCTGTCCGGACCGGCCGGTGGTGTCGCTGGCGCGTTCGCTGCCGCCGACCGCGACGGCTTCGCGGAGGCGATCACCTTCGACATGGGCGGAACCTCGGCCGATGTCGCGCTCTGCCCTGGTCGGCTGCTGGAGCGTACCGACCTAGTGGTCGACGACATGCCCATTCGCACACCCGCCGTTGATCTGCACACCGTCGGAGCCGGTGGTGGTTCGATCGCTTGGATTGATCCCGGTGGCGCGCTGAGGGTCGGTCCCCAGTCTGCCGGCGCCGATCCCGGCCCGGCCGCCTACGGACGCGGCACGCTGCCGACGGTGACCGATGCCCACGTCGTCCTCGGTCGCTTGCGACCGGAGCAGCAACTCGGAGGAACGGTCGCGCTCGATATCGAGCGCGCGCACCGCGCGATCGCCACCGTCGCCGAGCCGTTCGGGACGGTTCAGGCCTGCGCACAGGCCGTCATCGATGTCGTCAACGCCAACATGGCTCGTGCGTTGCGCGTGATCTCGGTCGAGCGGGGTTACGACCCAGCCAACTTCACCTTGGTCGCCTTCGGCGGCGCAGGACCACTCCACGCCTGCGACCTCGCCGACGCCGTCGGCATCCCCCAGGCGCTCATTCCTCCCGCTCCTGGCGTGTTGTCGGCCGCAGGAATGCTCTTCTCTGACATCACGCGAGACGCCGAGCAAGGACTCCATCTCGCCATCGAGGCCGATAGCCACGGTGAAGTCGTCACGCTGATCGACACATTCGCCAACGTCGCCGACCAGGCCACCACAGCGATCGCCGAAGACGGTTATGTCAACGGCGTCACCGTCGAATACGCCGCCGATCTTCGCTATCGCGGTCAGTCGCACGAGCTCACGGTCGCACTCAACGCTGGACACGAAGCGGAACGCGTGCGCAATGCGTTTCATCGAGCTCACGAAGAGCGATTCGGCTTCGCCTCCCCAGACACCGCCGTCGAGGTGGTGACCGCACGCGCCAAAGCGAGACACGCTGGGTATCGCGGCGAGTGGTCGGCATCGCCATCGAGCGCGGAGACTCCACTCCCCGAACGCCGCGAGATCGTCAGTTGGGACCGCGAGCGTGAGACGCGCATCCTCGAGCGTGGTTCCATCGATCAGCAGGTTTCGGGACCAGCGATCATCACGCAGCTCGACACGACCATCACGGTTCCGCCGGGGTGGCTCGCTGCTCCATTGCCCAGCGGCAGCCTGCTGCTCACGCGCAAGACCTGAGGAGCGACCAGTGACCAGCACCACCATCGACCCTGCCCGTCTCGCCATTTTCGACTCGCTCGTCGGCTCGATCGCTGAGGAAATGGGCGCCACGCTTCGTCACACCGCGTTGTCGCCCAATATCAAGGAGCGGGCCGACTTCTCGTGCGCCGTCTTCGATCATCGCGGTCAGTTGCTGGCTCAGGCGGCTCATATTCCAGTGCATCTCGGCGCGATGCCGGAGTCCGTTCGCGCGGTCGAACGACTCGAACCGTGGCAGCCGGGTGACCTCGCGATCCTCAACGACCCATTCCTCGGCGGAACACATCTGCCCGATGTCACGATGGTGTCGCCGATCTTCGCGCACAACTCCGCGAGCGGAGACCAACCGATCGGATACGTGGCCAGTCGGGCGCACCAGGCCGATATCGGCGGCATGGCTCCAGGATCGATGCCAGTCGCGCGAGAACTGATCCAGGAAGGGATCGTGATCCCGCCGATCCGCCTGTTTCGCGCGGGAGAACTGGTCGAAGAGGCGATGGATCTCATCCTCCGCAACGTTCGCACGCCCGATGAGCGTCGCGGCGACTTCAACGCTCAGATCGCGGCGCAACGCTTGGGCGAACAACGTATCGCCGATCTGCACCGCGATTACGGCGATCTCGCTTATGTGCAAACGGCCGAGGCGCTCCTCGACTACGGAGAGCGTCTCACGCGAGCGGCGCTCGACCAGCTCCCCCATGGAACGTGGGAGTTCCGCGACTCGCTCGACGACGACGGTCACTCGCCGGACCCAGTTCCGATCCGTTTGACCCTGACGCTCGAAGATGATCGCGCGCACTTCGACTTCTCTGGTAGCGCGCCTCAACGTGCGGCCTCGATCAATGCGGTTGCGCCGGTCACGAGGTCCGCTTGCTACTACGTCATTCGCTGCCTCTTGCCTCCAGACACACCGATGAACTCAGGTCTCTTCCGTCCGATCACCTTCACGCTGCCCGAACGCTCGGTGGTCGCTGCGCAATCGCCGGTGGCTGTGGCCGCAGGTAACGTCGAGACCTCGCAACGGATTGTCGACACGGTCTGGGGCGCATTCAACCAGCTCCTGCCCGAGCGAATGCCCGCAGCATCGTCGGGGACGATGAACAACCTCACGGCGGGCGGGATTGATCCTCGGAATGGCCAACCTTGGGCCTACTACGAGACTTCGGGAGGCGGGCTCGGAGCCGGGCCGCTCGGGCCAGGCCTCGACGCCGCGCACTCGCACATGACCAACACGCTCAACACGCCCGCAGAGGCGCTGGAGTTGGCCTATCCGCTCCGCGTGATCGAGAACAGCATTCGACCGCGATCCGGTGGCGGCGGTCAGCACCGAGGCGGACACGGACTGATCCGTCGGACGCAATTCCTCGGTCCGGCCCAACTGACACTGATCACTGAGCGACGCACACAGCAGGCATGGGGATCGCAAGGCGGGTCGCCAGGAAAGTCAGGACGGAACAGCTTGGAGACGACCTCATCCAGCGGTCGACCGACGCGACGCGCGTTGCCAGGCAAGGTGACGATCAACGTCGAGGCTGGAGATATCGTCCGCCTCGAGACGCCCGGAGGCGGCGGTTGGGGTCGCCCACAATCGCGGTCGTGATCGCGCTAGAATGAACACACGGGCAGTGGAGGAGCGATGAGGAGCAAATATGTCGGACGGCTCTGACCGCCTCGAGCGTGACGTGGAGGAAGTCCTCTCCAACATCGAGGACTTCGACTGGCGCCGAAAGCAATCGCGTCGACCTGGACCGATCCGCATCGCCGCGCAGCGGTTCGCAGCGGCGGTCGTTGGTCGCGTCACCGCGCTGACGCCCAACCACCTGCTGCTACTTGGTGCAATCATGCTGATTGTCGGTTTGGCGCTGCGTGGTGGCGGATTGTGGCTCGCGATCGCCGGCATCGTGGTCTTCCTGATCGGATTGTTCTGGACCTCTCGAGGCGGAAATCCACAGGCCGATCAGCCAAAAGGTGGCTTCTGGCGAGACCGATACGTCAGCTACGAACGACCTCAAGAGCATCCCTTGCGACGTTTCTTCCGTCGCCGACATTAGTCACCCTCGGCGCGGACGTGCTGCTTCGATCGTGTCTCCTAATCGTCCTCGCTGCGGCGTTCATCGTCGCGTGCAACAACGACGAGCCGACTGATACCTCAGAGCGCGAGACAGTTCAGCAGTCGCAGGCTCAACAGGTCGCCGCACAGTCGCTAGACGCAGAGCCGGCCCAGTCTCAGCAGGTCGCCGCTCAAGCCGAGCAAGGCACGGACTCGACGGATCAGACCGTCGAGCAATCGGAACCTGAGCAACAAACTCAGCAAGCTCAACGAACTCAACAGGCCACGCCGCAGGGCACAACCGCAGCGCCTTCTGAGACGGATGAGTCAGCAGACACAAACGAACCTACCGAGCAAGCCGCAGGCGATCAGTCCGCGAGCTCGTCAACCGACTCGCCCTCGTCGGAACCCACTGTCCCCTCAGGCAGCGATCCAGAGCCGAGCTTTGATTTCAACATCGCGGTCGGTTATCTCGAACATCTCACGGAGACTCTTGGTCCTCGAGCATCGGGAACCGACCAGGAACGCGCCGCTGCCGAGTATCTCGCCACAACCTTTCGCAACCTCGGCTACGAAGCCGAGATCCAAGAGTTCGATTTCACCGCACGAGTCGTATACGGCCGCATCGACGCCACCGACGGACACAGCAGCTTTGCCTTCTGGTTTCCTGGTTCGTCGAAGGATGCTGTGAATGGAGAGTTGGTCAACGTCGGTGGGTACGGGGAACTGGCTGACTTTGAATCAGTAGACGTTGCGGGCAAGATTGCCGTCGTCGATCGCGGGCTGATCGAGTTTCGCGCCAAAGCCGCCAATGCGGAGGCGGCAGGAGCGATTGCACTGATCATCGCCAACCGCACCTCGGTCCAGTCGCTCGGCGGGACGCTGGGCACGTCCACCAGCGAGATTCCGATTCTCCACGTCAGCAAAGAAGCCGGAGACGCGCTCCGCGAGCGCTTGGGGACGCCAGTCTCGATTCCAGAAGCTCCTCCAAATGACGGCGAGTCGCAGAACGTGATCGCTCGCCTGCCGAACGGTCATTGCCGGATCGTCGTGGGCGGCCACTACGACACCGTGCCAGAGGTCCCTGGAGCCAACGACAACGCCTCGGGCACCGCACTCACGTTGGCCTTCGCTGAGGTTTGGGCGGATCATCCCGCGACGGTCGATATCTGCTTCGTCGGGTTTGGCGCAGAGGAGCTCGGTCTGCACGGCTCGGATCATTTCGTGGCGACCCTCCAGTCGTCAGGCGAGATTGAGGATGTGGTGGCGATGCTCAACCTCGACGCCATCGGAGACGGTGCGGCTCCCTACCAAATCATCGCCTCGGCGCCTCTTCGAGACCTGGGTCGATCGGTCGCGGAGGATCTGCAGATCGTTACCTCGAGCGGCGTGCTGCCGATAAACCTGGGGTCCGACCACGCGAGTTTCGCCAACGCCGGCATTCCCGTCGTCTTCGTCTTTCCTCCTGGAGCGATCCTGCATACGCCACTCGACAACATGGAAAACGTCGATCTTGGCCTCTTCGAGGACATCGCCCGACTCAACCACGGAATCCTGACATGCGTCCTGGATTGGGCAGGAAGCGCAGTCGCACCTACGTATTCCTGTGCCGCAGACCAACCGTAACCCTGCCCACGTGCGACACTAGACACGTGAAGCTCATACTGAATCCGCGGGCATGTTTGGGTGTGTTCGTCGTCCTGGCGGCATCGATTGTTGCATCATGCTTCAACGGCGACGATCCCAGTGACGACATTCCCCAGCCAGTCGATGGCGCGCAATCCTCGATGATCGCCGAGGACATCCCGACCGAGGCGCTGCCCGACCCGCTGCCCGCCCCATATCTTTTCCGCGATGACGTGGTGATCGAGGAAGCACCGATCACCGAGACCATCTACGTCGTCCGGCCCGGCGACACGCTGGCCACGATCGCGAGTCAGTTCTGTCTCACCGTTGAGGAAGTGCAACGGCTCAACAACATCGTCGATGTCAACGAGCTGAGCATCGGGCAGGAACTGCGCATCCCCGTCCGAGAAGGGGCGTGTGGCGTCGCGGCACCGGTGAGCGAGACTCCAGCAGTAGAGCTAGCGGAGCCCGAGCGTCCGCCGGGCGAGATCTACATCATCCAAGAGGGCGACACCCTCGCGGATATCGCATCCCAGTTCGGGTACACCTGGGTCGACCTGATGACTTACAACGGCCTGAGCGAGGCGCAGGCGACAAGCCTCCAGATCGGCCAAGCGCTGATCATTCCGCCACAGCCGGAATCGGATTCGGATTCGCAATCAGGCGATGTTGAAGATGTCGAAGAGGAAGAAGAACCAGGTCCATCAGAACCGCCCGGCTGATATGAACTCCGGCGAGTGTTCGCGTTTGATTGTCGCTGAGGTATCGCCGTAGTAGCCTCATTTCCTGCGCAGCCGCGATCACACGCGTCTATTCGGACCAAGCGACAGGGACGTCATGGTTTCAGAACCTGCCCAGAACTCTTCGCAGCGAGGCATCGACTTCCTGCTCGAAGAAGTAGCTCAACGACGCCTCAACGGCAATCCCACCGCCGCACGTACCGCAGCGCTGGAACGTCAACACGGACGTGGAAAGCTCAGCGCTCGCGAGCGACTCGATATCCTCTTCGACGCTGGGTCGTTCACTGAGATCGATCCATTCGTCAAGCATCGAGGGACGGGCTTTGGCCTCGAAAACAATCGACCCGAGGGCGACGCCGTCGTCGTCGGGCACGGAACCGTCGACGGTCGCACCGTCTTCGCGTACGCCCAGGACTTCACCCTCTTCGGAGGCTCCGTCTCCGAGGCCGCGGCCGAGAAAATCGTCAAGGTCCAAGAACTGTCGATGAAGGTCGGCGCGCCAATCGTCGCAATCAACGACGGTGGCGGCGCGCGAATCCAAGAGGGCGTGACCTCGCTCCGCGGTTACGGCGAGATCTTCTTGCGGAACACGCTCTCCTCGGGCCTCGTACCGCAGATCGCCGTCTGCGCCGGACCAGCAGCCGGTGGTGGCGTGTATTCGCCAGCGATCATGGACTTCATCTTCATGGTCCAAGGCACAGGGCAGATGTACATCACTGGCCCCGACGTGATTCGCGCCGTCTCGGGCGAAGAGGTAACGCACGAAGAGCTTGGTGGCGCGCTCACGCATGCGACCAAGACGGGCGTCGCCCATTTCTGCATCCCAGGCGAAGAGGCGACCCTCAACAACGTCCGCCAACTGCTCGCGTTCCTGCCGCAGAACAACATGGAAGACCCTCGCTGGACCGATACCGGCGACTCTCCCGACCGCAAGCTCGACAACCTCGTCGACATCGTCCCGGCCGACTCCACCCGCCCATACGACATTCGTCGAGTGATTCGCGAAATCGTCGATAACGGCGAGTTCATGGAGATTCAGGCACAGTGGGCTCGCAACGTGGCGATCGGCTTCGCCCACATGGGCGGATACGGAGTTGGGATCGTTGCCAACGACCCGGATTCACTCGCCGGCGTGCTCGATATCGACGCGTCCCGCAAAGCCGCGCGATTCGTCCGCTTCTGCGATTGCTTCAGCATCCCCATCGTGACGCTCGTTGATGTCCCAGGATTCCTCCCCGGCACGCAGCAGGAGTACGGCGGAATCATTTCCCATGGCGCCAAACTGCTCTACGCATATGCCGAGGCCACGGTTCCCAAGGTCGCGGTGACACTGCGCAAATCGATCGGCGGCGCATATGTCGTCATGAGCAGCAAGCATCTACGCTCCGATGTCAATCTCGCCTGGCCCACCGCACAGATCGCGGTGACCGGCTCCGACGGCGCGGTCAACATCATCCATCGCCGACGAATCGCTGCAGCCGACGATCCAGCAGCCGAGCGCGCCAAGCTAATCGCCGAATACGAGGCTGAGTTCTATCGCCCCTACCAGGCCGCCGAACTTGGCTTCGTCGACGATGTGATTCATCCTCGCGAGACTCGCACGGCAATTTTCCGCGCACTCGACATGCTCGCCGACAAAGTTGACACTTCACCACCGAAGAAGCACGGAAACATTCCGCTCTAGGCTCTGTAGTGTTGGCCCAGACGTCCGAACGTCAGCACCGAACTGGAACTCGCCATGGCCATTGAACCCGACGCCCTCCAGCGGATCGACAACGCGTACGCAAAACTGCGTGACGGCATCGACGTCGCCCGTCGACGACTCGATCGACCGCTCGCACTGGCCGAGAAGATCCTCTTCGGACACTTCACCGACCCGGCCAGTCAGCCGATCGAGCGCGGCGTTGACCATGCCGCGCTCCAGCCCGACCGCGTCGCTCTCCAGGACGCAACCGCACAGATGGCGCTGCTCCAGTTCGAGCTCGCCGGTTTGCAGCGCGTCGTCGTCCCGACCACCGTGCACTGCGATCACCTGATCCAAGCGAGAGTCGGCGCCGACACCGACCTCGAGGTCGCGCTTACGGAGAACGAGGAAGTCTACGAGTTCCTGCGTAGCGCCGCTGCACGATACGGCGCCGGTTTCTGGAAGCCCGGCTCAGGCATCATCCATCAGGTCGTGTTCGAGAACTACGCATTTCCTGGCGGCATGATGATCGGCACGGACTCGCACACGCCGAACGCTGGCGGGATGGGCATGATCGCAATCGGCGTCGGCGGTGCCGATGCCGTCGACGTGATGGCTGGCCTCGGCTGGGGCGTCACGATGCCCAAGCTGATCGGTGTCCACCTGACCGGAGAGCTCGACGGCTGGACGGTGCCAAAGGACGTGATCCTGAAAGTCGCCGACGAACTCACGGTCAAGGGCGGCACGGGAGCGATCGTCGAATACTTCGGCCCGGGGCTGGACTCAATGAGCGCGACCGGTCGCGGCACCGTAACCAACATGGGCGCCGAAATCGGCGCGACTACCTCGCTGTTCCCGTTCGACCAGCGCACCGCTGCCTATCTGCGCAGCACAGACCGAGGCGACATCGCGGAACTCGCCGAAGCAAACGCCGAGCACCTGCGTGCGGACGACGGCGTCGCCGAGGCCCGACACGAAATCTTCGACCGAGTCATCGAAATCAACCTGAGCGAGCTCGAACCGGCCTGGGTCGGGCCACACACCCCTGACCTCCGCAACACCGTCGCCGAGATTCGCAGTTTCATGGAGGGCGAGGAGTATCCACTCAACGTCACCAACGCCCTGATTGGGTCTTGCACCAACTCCTCCTACGAGGACATGAGCCGCGCTGCCAACATCGCTCGGCAAGCCGCCGATGCCGGTCTCGAGCTCCAGGCGCCGCTGCTCGTCACACCTGGCTCGGAGCAAATCCGAGCCACGACGCAGCGCGACGGTCAGATTGCGGCCTTCGAGTCCGCTGGCGCGACGGTCCTCGCCAACGCCTGTGGTCCCTGCATCGGCCAATGGAAACGCGAAGACATCGCCGGCGACGAGCAGAACACGATCGTCACCTCCTTCAACCGCAACTTCCCCGGTCGCAACGATGCCAATCGCAACACGCTGGCCTTCATCGGTTCGCCCGAGCTCGTCGTGGCCACCGCGTTCGCTGGAGAAATCGGTTTCGATCCTCGCAACGACACGATCGCAACCGCCGAGGGGGATTTCACTTTCTCGCCGCCAACGGGCGACGAACTCCCAGCCGACGGATTCGACGTCGGCGATGAGGGCTTCATCGCGCCGCCCGATGATGGGAGTGATGTCGATGTGATCGTCAGCCCGGAAAGCGATCGTCTGCAACGACTGACCCCCTTCAACCCGTGGGACGGCGAGGACTTCACGTTCATGTCGCTGCTGCTCAAGACGCAGGGCAAAACCACGACCGACCACATTTCGCCGGCGGGCTCGTGGTTGCGATTCCGCGGTCACCTCGAGAACATCTCAGGCAACCTGTTCAGCGGCGGTGTCAACGCCTTTACTGGAGAGACCGGCACCACGCTCAACCAGATTTCGGGACAGGCCAACCAACCGATCAACGAGGTCGCCCGAGCCTACAAGGACGCCGGGATCCGCTGGGTTGCCGTCGGCGACGAAAACTACGGCGAAGGATCGAGCCGTGAGCACGCCTCGATGGAGATCCGCTTCAGCGGCGGATTCGTCGTGATCGCACGCTCATTCGCACGAATCGCTGAGACCAACCTGAAGAAACAGGGCATCCTCGCGCTCACCTTCAGCGACACCGAGCACTATGAGCTAATCAGCGAACGCGACCGGATCAGCATCCTCGGCCTCGCCGACTTCGCGCCCGGCCAACCACTGACCTTGCGCGTCGACCACGTGGACGGCTCGTCGGACGAGGTGTCGGTCAATCACAGTTACACCGATGAGCAGATCACCTGGTTCCGCGCTGGGAGCGCTCTCAACAAAATCGCTGCTACGCACTAAGTTCAGCGACCCTGCCATTCACATGGCAGACCCAAAGCGCGGTATCGGATAACAATTGTTTGAGTCCCTCGAAACAATCGCGGGTGTGGCTGCCCGTGTTCAGAAAGGTCCACAACGATGCGAACGAAGGTGACCGTGATTGGAGCCGGCAACGTCGGCGCAACGACCGCTCAGCGTCTGGCCGAGCGTGGTTACGCCGACGTGGTGCTGGTCGATATCGTCGACGGCTTGCCGCAGGGCAAAGCGCTCGACATGTACGAGGCATCCCCGGTCATCGGGATTGATGCCGCCATCACCGGCGCAACCGACTACGGTCCGACCGCCGGCTCCGACATCGTCGTGATCACCTCTGGTGTCGCACGAAAGCCCGGCATGTCACGCGACGACCTGCTGCAGATCAACATGGGCATCGTCGACTCCGTCACTCGCGCCGCCGTGGCTGAGTCGCCCGACGCGACGATCGTCGTCGTCTCGAACCCGCTCGACGCCATGTGCCACGTCGCCTACGACGCAGCGGGCATCCCCAGCTCGCGCGTGGTCGGCATGGCTGGCATTCTCGACACCGCCCGCTACCGATCATTCGTCGCTGAGGCGACAGGCATCTCGGTCGAGGACATCAACGCCTTCGTGCTCGGCGGACACGGCGACACGATGGTCCCGCTCGCGTCCTACACGACCGCCGCCGGCATCCCGATCACGAACCTGATTCCGCAAGATCAGCTCGACCAGATCATCCAGCGCACCCGCGACGGCGGCGCTGAAATCGTCAATTTGCTCAAGACTGGCTCCGCCTTCTACGCGCCGTCCGCTGCGGTCGCGCAGATGGTCGACGCAATCGCGCTCAACAAGCGCCGCATCCTCCCCTGTGCCGCGCTGCTCGAGGGTCAGTACGGCGTTGACGGCCTCTTCATCGGCGTGCCAGTGGTGCTCGGCGAAAACGGCATCGAGCAGATCTTGGAGATCGACCTGACCGACGACGAGCAAGCCCAACTAAAGCACTCAGCAGAAGCAGTCCAGGGCCTCGTCGACGACATGGCCCGCCTCAAGCAGTAATAGAACGATCCTCTTTCGTTGGGAGAGGCTCAAGGTGAAGGCAGCAGTATGACCGACATTCGCATTGAATCGGACACGATGGGCACGATTGAAGTGCCCGCCGACCGCTATTGGGGCGCACAGACGCAGCGCTCGCTGGAGAACTTCAAGATCGGCGGCGAGCGCATGCCGCGCTCGATCCTCCGCGCGATGGGCATTGTCAAGCATGCCTCGGCCAGCGCGAACCAGAAGCTGGGTCGACTCGACACCGAACTCGCCGACGCGATTCGCTCGGCTGGCCAACAGGTGATCGACGGAGAGCTCGACGACCACTTCCCCCTCGTTGTCTGGCAGACCGGTTCTGGCACGCAGTCCAACATGAACGCAAACGAGGTGATCTCGAATCGTGCGATTGAGTTGCTCGGCGGCGAGGTCGGCTCCAAATCGCCGGTCCATCCCAACGACCACGTCAATATGTCGCAGTCGTCCAACGACGTCTTCCCCGGCGCGATGGCGATCGCTACTGCTGAGCAGACCTTCCACCACCTGATTCCCAGTCTGCAGCATCTGCACGACGCGCTCACCGCCAAAGCCGAGCAATGGGCCGAGATTGTCAAGATCGGTCGGACTCACTTCATGGACGCCGTCCCGCTCACTTTGGGCCAGGAGTTCAGTGGTTATGTCCAACAGGTCGCCTACAGCATCCAACGCGCCGAGCAGACGATGCCGCGACTCTATGAACTCGCCCTTGGAGGCACCGCCGTCGGCACCGGGATCAACTCACACCCCGACTACGCCGTCAGCGTTGCGGAAGAGATCGCCGAGTTCACGGGCTTGCCCTTCGTGACAGCGCCCAACAAGTTCGAGGCGCTCGCCGCGCACGACGCGCAGGTCGAGCTCGCAGGCGTGCTCAACACAATCGCCGTGTCGTTGATGAAGATCGCCAACGACGTGCGAATGCTCGGCTCCGGGCCGCGCGCTGGTCTTGGCGAACTCGTCCTACCGGCCAATGAACCCGGCTCATCGATCATGCCTGGCAAGGTCAATCCCACCCAGTCTGAGGCCCTGACCATGGTCTGCGCGCAGGTGATGGGCAACGCCGTCTCGGTGTCGGTCGGTGGATCCAACGGACACTTCGAGCTCAACGTGTTCAAGCCCGTGATGGCGTTCAACAACCTACAGAGCATCAAGCTGCTCGGCGACGCCGCCGTCTCGTTCACCGACAACTGCGTCGTTGGAATTGAACCGAACTATGGACGGATCGACGAGCTGATGCGCTCGTCGCTGATGCTGGTCACGGCGCTCAATCCGCACATCGGCTACGACAACGCGGCCGCAATCGCGAAGAAGGCCCACGCTGACAATGGCACACTGCTTTCCGCTGGCCTCGAGCTCGGCCTGCTCACCGAGGAGCAGTTCGCCGAGTGGGTCAAACCGGAGGATATGACTCGCCCTTAGGTAGACTGTCCACACGACCAGCAAGTAGAGGAAGCACTCCATGCCCAGCCGACGCAACATGATCGCGATGACCGACGAGGAAGCCAAAGAGTTCATCGAGACTGGTTGGACCTTGCAGGTCGCGTCCAACGGAAACAACGGATTCCCGCACCTGGTCGCGATGTGGTACGGCGTGATCGACGACAAGATTCACTTCACGACCTACGCCAAGGCGCAGAAGGTACTCAATCTCAAGCGCGACCCGAGAATCACGGTGATGCTGGAGACAGGAACCGAGTACTCGAAAATCAAGGGCCTCGTGATCGAAGGCGAGGCCGATGTGGTCGAGAACGACCCGGACCTGGTCATGGCCGTCCAGGATGCAACCGGCACCAAGCGCAATCCCAATGCGCAAGGTCCCTCCAATCTGCCCATGGACAACGAGCAGCGCCGCCGCCAAGCCTCAAAGCGAGCGGTCGTGAGAATCAACCCGACTCGCATCTACAGCTGGGACCACAACAAACTCGGCGGCGTCTACTAGGCGAACGTCGGGGAGATCAGGCACCTCAATCGTCGCTAGAATGGGGCAATAGTCACGTAGAGGTGCTCAAGTGGCCAATGTCAGAACTGAGGAAGAGAAACGGCGACCCTCAGTCTCTCGTACACCGGTGGTCCCAGTGGAGCGGGAGCCCGTCCGCTTGATGGGAGTGGAGTCGCCCTGGTCGCTGTTTATCGTCATGCGAGATTGGTGGCGAGGGCGAAAGGCTAGCTAGAATGAGGCCTGTAAGGAAGAAGCATGAATGCGGAACAGCCCTCAGAAGCAACTCCTCCGGCAGCAGAGTCCAAGCGGTTGCCACCCGGCAGGCTCGACATCGTGTATCGGTTCGGCTTTATCCCGTTCTGGAGGCGTAAGCCCGAAGATTGGGTTATTGAACCAGAAAACACGCGGCGATGGCAACGGCTATCGAAGTTGAGCCAGTCAGGACGATCGCCAGATTCACCAACTGGGACTTGAGTCGCAGCTGCCGACCGTTCTCTTCAACGGCTGACGCGATCGCCTCCGCAGTCCAATAGGCAAGCTCCTCCGCGCCCGCGCTCTGTGAATGGATCAACAGTTGATCGAGACTTGGTGCCAGAGCCCACCGGCCCAATAGGAGTGCCGAGGTCGCGACCACGACGTTCGCTACGATTATTCCTGCAGCCACTACGACCGCCTCAGAGATTCCAGCGCGGTCGGATGCATCAGAAAACAGCAGAGCTGAACCCAACAGCGTGACCATCGCGGCTGCAAGCGCAAATGAGGTGGCGAGTCGATTGTCGAGCGTTGAGCTGTAGCTCAACTGCTCTTGCAACCGCCACAACGCGATTTCGTATGCGATCTTTGAGGGTTGACTCCCGTTAGACATCCCGCTCAGCCAACCCCCGACCCGTGCTCTCCGCCCTCTGGCCCGTAGAACACGACCCACACCGCGAGATCATCGCTGAACTCTTCGAACCGATGCCGCGCGCCGGCGCCGACGAAGAATGTGTCGCCAGGCGCGCACGTCATCCGTTCGTCGCCGAGCGCGAACACGCCGCTCCCAGACGCGATGATGTACACCTCATCCTGATCGTGTGGCGACTGCTTGTCCACCTCTCGAGGCGTGTACAGCCCTACCGACATCGTCCCGTGACGCAGCATCTCCTGATATTCCCCAGCCGCAACCCGATTCGCCATGATCTCTCCTCACGCTGCCCTCAGGATATGATCAGGCAGCGTTCAACAGACACAGTTAGTGAACCAGGAGTGCAATCATGCCACTGTCACAGATCGAAGTGATCCAGGAAGGCCTCGACGGCATGCACGCCATGCTCGATCGCGCAGTGCCTGACATGACCGCAGAGCAATGGAATGCGAGACCCGCCGACGATGGCGTGAGCGGGTTCTTCTCGCTGTGGCACTATGTCCGCACCGAGGACAACATTGTCAACTGGGTCGTCCATCGACGCCCGACGGTGTGGCTTGATGGCGAGTGGGATCAGCACTTCGACCTGCATCGGACGTCTCAAGGCACCGGCATGACCAAAGCAGAAGCCGACGCGGTTCAGCTCAACGATGTCGATGCTTGGCTCTCATATCAACAAGGTGTGTGGACGGTCACACGTGACTGGGTCGCAACGCTCAGTGAGGATGACCTCCCGCAGGAGATCGTGATCCGGCCCACTCCACCGATGACGATCTGGCAGGCATTGACCGGCATGCTGCTCTACCACGGCTATCGACACGTGGGCGAGGTCGAACATGCTCGCGGTCTCCTCGGTCTGGGCGGTCTGACCATCTAAGTCTCCGGCGTCGTGCCCATCCAGCACCGTTCGGTAGATGTCGAAGCGACACGCGATATCCTCATTCTTGTACAAGCGGATCCACACAGATAGGACACAACATGACCGATTTCGGCGTATCGATGTTCCCGACCGATTACGCGATTCAGCCCCCCGAGCTCGCCCGAGAGGTCGAGGCGCGTGGCTTTGAGTCGCTCTGGTTCCCCGAGCACACCCACATCCCGACCTCGCGTATCTCTCCGTGGCCCGGCGGTGGCGACCTCCCGCAGGAGTACTGGCACACGCACGACCCATTCGTCTCGCTGATGGCAGCAGCAGCCGCGACCGAGACGCTGAAGGTCGGTACGGGCATCTTGCTGGTGCCAGAGCACGACGTGCTCGTCTCGGCCAAAGCGGCGGCGTCGCTCGACATGATCTCCGGCGGACGGCTGATTCTCGGTATCGGGGCCGGCTGGAACGCCGAGGAACTCGAAAACCACGGCTGGGACTTCAAAGACCGTTGGAAGGTCACCCGCGAAATCGTCCTGGCCTGGCGAGAGCTGTGGACGCAGGATGAACCAGAGTTCCACGGCGAATTCATCGACTTCGACCCCGTCTGGAGCTACCCCAAGCCGGTCCAGGAGAATGGCCCGGATATCCTCCTCGGTGCGCAGTCGAAGTGGGCATTCGACCGTGTGGTCGACTACTGCGATGGCTGGCTGCCGATCGCGCTGCGCGGCGACATGCGGGCCGACATGGAGCAACTCAAGGCCGCCGCTGATCGCGCCGATCGCGACTTCGACTCCATCAACCGCACGGTCTTCGGCGTAGGACCCGATGCCAAGCAGGTGCAAGACCTGATCGACATGGGCTTCCAGCGAATCATCTTCGGCCTGCCTGCCGCTGAGTCCGGCACCGTGATGCCCTTGCTTGAGCGGTACACAGAAGTCGCCGCCGAGTTCAACGGCGCATAAGCGCAGAAGCCGAGTAGCCAGCAGCGGGCGTCGTGAGCGATGAGACATCGGTCCAACGACTCACGCGCGCCCGCTTGCGCGCTCTTCAGAAACTCCTGACCGCAAAAGGTCGCCGGGAGCAGAAGCAGTTCCTGATCGAAGGAACCAAGCTGCTCCGCGACGCGATCGAGGCCGACGCGCCGATCGCTGAGATCCTCAGCCAGACGCCCGATCTGTGGTCAAACGCCGACCTCAGGCTGACAAGCATCACGCGTGCGGATGCCGAGCGGCTTTCCGACACTCGCACGCCACAGGGGCATTTCGCGTTAGTCCGCGACACACTGTCCTCGCTCAATGTCCCCGACTCTGAGGAGTGGCAGATCGTCGCGCTGGACGGCGTGCAAGACGCAGGCAATGTGGGAGGAATCATTCGTTCCGCGGCGGCGTTCGGCGTGGATGGCATCATCGTTGGCCACGGATCGGCAGATCCGACGCATCCGCGGGTCGTGCGAGCCGCGACAGGCGCCTGGTTCCAGATACCGATTGTCCGGTCCGAGGACCTTCGCGAGGAACTCACGTTGCTCCGCGACCGCGGCGCGACCATCCTCGCGGCGGACAGAAGCGGTTCACTGCTCACGGATGTTGAGATTCCGTCGAAACGAGTCTGGCTGTTCGGTAGTGAAGGATCAGGAATCAATCCTGAGCTCGAGCCGTTGATTGACGACCATGTCGCAATTCCCATCGCCGATGGCGTCGACTCGCTGAACGTCAATGTCGCGGCAGGCATCATTCTCAATCATGGATATCAGCGAGCTGCCGAGAGGAGCACTCCGTGAAGATCACGACCTGGAATGTGAACTCGATCCGCGCGCGTGAGAATCGCGTGCTCAACTGGCTCGATCAACATCAACCCGACGTCCTCTGCCTCCAAGAACTCAAATGCACTGAGGAGCAGTTCCCGTTCGACGGATTCGACGCGCTGGGGTACAACGTCGCCATTCACGGGCAGAAGTCCTACAACGGCGTGGCGATCGCTTCGCTGGACTTCCCAGATTCGGTTGAAGCGGCCGTGCCTTGGCCAAAAGACGATCAATCGCGCGGCATTGCCGCTGAAGTCAACGGTGTCCGCGTCGTCAGCTTGTACTGCCCAAACGGTCGCGATGTCGGCAATCCTGCCTACGACTACAAACTGGAATGGTTTGACCACCTTCACACTTGGCTCGATCGCCAGAATCCCGACGACTCATTGGTGCTGACCGGGGACTACAACATCACCTTCGATGATCGCGACGTCAACGATCCTGACTTCTGGCACGAACGGATCCTGTGCTCGACTCCTGAACGGGAACGCTTGAACGCCCTGATCGATTGGGGCCTCACCGACGCGTTGCGTCTCTTCGATGAATCCGCAGGGGTCTACACGTGGTGGGACTATCGCACAGGCGGTGTCGCGCAAGACAAAGGCTTGAGAATTGATCACCATCTGATCAGCACGCCCCTAGTCGAGCGTGCGGTTGCAGTGGAAATCGACGTCGAAGAGCGACAGATGGAAGGCGACGGAGACAAACCGTCGGATCACGCGCCGGTCACAATAGTGCTCGAGGACTAGAGCGTATTCACATCAGCCAACTGCTGAGTCAGAGTTTCGTGATTGCCGCGCTTGTCGCGGCAATCTGGCCGAGTTGTGCACAGACACTGGCGCCATATGCAGCGAGATGCCCGCGGCGGAGCGCGGGTATGACGGATTTGTCAGCGGGTGTGACGGATAATCTCAGTGGGTATGACGTGAACTGCTAGACCGCACGACCCCACCTGAAGACGCCCTAGCGTCATTCAATCCCGCCTCGTCGAGCATCGCGGCGCAACGGATGGCGGTGACATCTTCGCCTTCGCGAGCCATGAGCTGTACCGACATCGGTAGTCCCTCTTCGTTCAGCCCTGCGGGCATCGCGATCGCGGGAGACTGAATCAGATTGGCCAGCGGCGTGTAGAGAATCGAGATCATCCAGGGATTAACCGACTGACCAGCAATCTCGTCGATTCGCGCTCCGTGAGGGTGAGCCGCAATCGCGCTGGTCGGCGTGAGCAGCACATCGAACTGATCGAACCAAGCATCCATCTGTCGACGCAGGCGGTCGAGCGACGCGTAGGCGGTCGCGACCTGAACACCGCTCATCCGCCCACCTCGACGCAGACTGCCGCGCGTGTAGTCAGACAACTCATCCTCGCGCCCTTCGCACAACGACGCATAGTTTGCTGCCGCGCCCACCGCCGAGAGCGTGGGAAACACCTCATTCGGGTCGACAATCTCCGGTGTCGCCTCCACCACAGTCGCTCCCGCGGCGCGCAACATTTCTGCTGCCACCGCGACTCGCGCGGCGATTTCAGGCTCGCATGGGGTCGGACCTCCCAGATCGGTGGTCACCGCGACTCTCAGCTCGTCCAGGCGCTGTGGCCGCGAGGCTGTGTGATAATCCACATCCGCTCCGCGAAACGGGGCCGGGTCGCCCGCGACAGGCGCAGCCATCACGCCGAGCATCAGCGCCGCATCGCCGAGGGTCCGCGCCAGCACACCGTCGGTGGAGATCTGCGACATGCCGGCGCCGCGCGTCCGACGAGGCACCCGCCGACCCGTGGGCTTGAGGCCGACCACTCCGCAGTAGGCGGCCGGAACCCTCACCGATCCGCCGCCGTCCGTGCCGTGATGCAGCGGTCCGAGTTCGGCGGCGCAGGCAGCGGCCGCGCCTCCGCTCGAGCCGCCAGCCGTGCGTCCGAGGTTCCACGGATTCGCAGTCGTCGGCGAGACTCGATTCATTGTCTGCGCGGCCAGACCGAACTCTGAAGTGTTGGTCTTGCCGAGAAACACCGCTCCTGACTGTCGCAGCCCGGCGACGAACAGTTCGTCATGTGCCGCCGGCGACCCAGAGGTGACCAGCGAGCCCATCGAGGTCGGCACGCCTTCGACATCGACTAGGTCTTTGAACGAGATCGGGACCCCGAGCAGCGCGGGGCGTGAAGTGTCGGCATCGACACTCCAGAGCTGCTCCGCTTGGCGAGCTTGCGACATCGCCAGTTCCCGTGTCTCGGTGATGAACGCGTGCACCGATGGCTCGACCTCGTCAATCCGCGAGAACACAGCCTCCAGCGCCTCAACAGGCGACAGTGCTCGGGACTCGTAGGCGGACATCAGTTGCTCTGCCGTAAGCTCGTGGATTTCTGTCATCGGAGATTCTCGATCTGCACTGGCTCAATATCTCCCGCTGGCGTGAATCCGAAGATCCGTCCATAGAAGTCGAGCTCTGCCTCGGTCGCGCGTTGAATGTTGGCAGCCTGTCGGAAGCCGTGTTGTTCTCCCTCGAAGGCGATGTATGCGACTGGCAATCCCTTCTTGCGCAGCGCATCGACCATCCGCTCCGCCTGATTGGGAGGCACAATCTTGTCTTCCAGACCTTGCAGGAAGATGATCGGACAGGCGAGCCGGTCGACCGCGTGAATCGGCGATCGCTGCTCGTAGAGCTCAGCACGCTCCGGATACGGGCCGATCAGCGAGTCGAGGTATCGCGATTCAAACTTGTGCGTGTCCTCGGCGAGCGCAGCCGCGTCGGAGACGCCGTAGTACGACGCTCCAGCCGTAAACACATCGCCAAACGTCAACGCGCACAGCGTCGTGTATCCGCCAGCGGAGCCGCCACGAATCGCCAATCGCGATCCATCGACCTCACCCCGTACAACGAGATACTTCGCGGCTGCTTCGCAGTCTTCGCGGTCGACGATGCCCCAGTTCCCATTGAGGCTGCGGCGATACTCCGTCCCATAACCGGTCGACCCACCATAGTCCACATCGACGACGGCGAATCCGCGACTGGTCCAGAACTGCACGGCCAGGCTGAAGCCGGGGTTCGTCGCGGCGGTCGGGCCGCCATGGATGAACGTCACGAGCGGCGGCAACTCGCCCGTTGGCGCTTCGAAGTCGGGATTGCGCGGCGCGTAGTAGTACGCGTGCGCCGTGCGACCGCCGGAGGTCGGATACGAAATCGCTTCGGCCGGCGAGAAGTAGGCAGCATCGATCTCCGGCGACGCGGAGGCGCGAAGCGTCTCGATCGCTCCACTGTCGACATCAATCGCGACGATCGCAGCACCAACATCAGCACCTGCCGCAGCGCAGACGACGCGTGAGCCACAGGCCACCGTGAAAAATCCGAAGGTGTTGAACGGCGTCTCAATCTCGCGAAGCTGTCCTGATTCCACGTCGATCACGCCGATTCGCCGACCGTCCGCATTGCCAAACTGAGCAACGAGGCGACGGTCGTCCATCACCGCATACGAGGACATCGAAAGCGTCCACTGCGGCTGTCCAAACTCGGCCTCCATCGACAGGAGGGGCACCAGCCCGTTGCCGTCCCAGCGATGAATGTTCCACCAGCCTGACTCGTCGGAGACGCAGTACAACGTACCGTCTGGTCCCCAGCGAGGTTCGATGATCGACACGTCGCCGCGCGCGTTTCCTGCGATCCGTCTCGGCGATAGCAGGTCACCATTGGTCGCCACTTCGGCGAGCCACAGCTCGGTCGCATCCCAGGGCATGTTGGGATGATTCCAGCAGATCCAGGCAAGCCGACGTCCGTCCGGACTGAGTCGCGGCGACGAGCAGAAGTCAAAGCCCTCGTGCAGACGCCGAACGTTCTCGTCGGCGGCGCCGCTGCCGTCGGTCGGGATTGAGGCCAGATAGTTCTCGGCCTCCGGACCCTCACGACGATGGTCCTCAATGACACAGATCAATCGATCGCGCGCATTGTCGACCTCAGCATCGGCGTAGCGAGCCGCGATCGAAGGCGTGAGCGCGATCGGTTCCTCGGAACCATCGACGGGGCGGCGGTAGAGTCGCTGGTCGCTGAAGTTCGAGTAGTACGCGATGCCATCGGACACCGCAAGCGACCCGCCACCGTACTCATGGACCAGCGTTCGGGCGCTATGGTCGGATGTCGTGACCTCGCTCACGGTACCGTCAGAGGAGTACCGCATCGCTGCGTATCGACCCTGTTCGTCAGGTCGCGACTCGACCCAGAAGAGATCGTCACCATCGACATCGAGCTCGTCGAAGCGAAGCGCCCCTGCCGTCAGCAACTCGGTCTCGATCGGCGATACCCACGAGCCGTACGGAGCAATCGTTCGATTGGATGAATCTTCGCTCATGTTCACTCTCCTTTGTTGGAAACCTGCGATGATCGTAGGGGAGTGATCGAACGCAGCCCATGCGGACGTTCCGTGATGGAGGACGAAACGTGGTCTCAGAAACAACGCCAATCGCCCGCACCACCGTCGAAGCGGCAGAGCTAGCCAATCTTGACCGTCGCAAAGTCGACGCACCGCTCGCCGCCGATGTCCGACTGCTGAGCAGCCTGCTCGGCGACACGATCCGCGCCGTCGATGGTGAGGACGTGTTCAACGCGGTTGAGCAGTTGCGCGGACTCGCGCAGCGTCGACGCGGCGTGCGTCAGGACCCTGAACCGCAACTGACCGCCGAGATCGTACGGCTCGTGCAAAGCTGGCCGCTCTGGCTCGCCGCTGAGGTCGGCAACGCATTTCTCACATACTTCCTCCTCACCAACACGGCGGAAGAGACGCATCGCATCCGCCGACGTCGACTCCGCTCGACCGATTCAGAAAACGCGCCGCGTTCGATTCCAGCCGTAGTCGAGCAGCTCGCCGCGAGCGGGATCGATGAAGACACGCTTCGCGAGCAGGTCGCTGGAATCCATCTGCAGCCCGTCTTCACCGCCCACCCGACCGAGTCGCAGCGCCTGACCATGCTCGGCACGCTGCAAGATGTCCACCGGCTGCTGCTCGAGCGCGAGCGAGCGATCCCGAGCGAACTGGACCAGATTGATTCCGCCTTGCGCACGCACATCGAGGGTATGTGGCAGGCCGATCACCTTCGCTACCGACGGCCCACCGTGCTTGAGGAGTCTCGACTGTTGCTGCGCACGTTCGAGACGACACTCTGGGACGCCGTGCCAGCGGTCACCGCTCGATTCCGTCAGGCGACGGGTGTGAGTCCGACGGACACCCCAACGCCGATCGTCTTGGGCTCGTGGATGGGCGGCGACGCGGACGGCAACCCTAACGTCACACCCGACCTGAGTTGGCAGACCGCGCTGACGATGCGCGCTCAGGTCCTGCGGTTGCATCTGCAAGCAGTGCGCGACCTCGACCGGATGCTGCCTCACTCGATTCGACGCGTCGCGGCGTCCTCACGACTGCAAGCCTCGCTCCGACGTGACGAGCGACGCATGCCTCGTCTCGCCGAACGCCTGGAACGTCGCAATGAGGCAGAGCGATATCGACACAAGGTTCGCTACATGGCTGCTCGCCTGCAGGCGACACTCGAGGCGGACTACGGGCGTCTCGACACTCGAGCGATGAACTTCGACGATGCGCGACTCAATTCTTCAGAGTCCGACGGCGTCCCGTATGACTCCGCTCGCGACTTCGTCGAAGACTTGGAGGCGATCGCCGAGAGTCTGCGCGGGCATGGCGCCAATGCCGGCGCCGAGACGGTGGTCCAACCGCTCATCGATCGCGCCCGTGCGTTCGGTTTCCATCTGGCCACGCTCGACATTCGCGACCATGCCGATCGCTTTCACACCGCAGCCGATGCCGTGCTCAACGGGCTGGACATTCAGCCTCCCGGTGGCAGCTATCTCGAACTGACTCGAGACCAACAGGAGGCATTTCTCGCCAGCGAGCTCGATCGCGATTACTTCCCCGTCGGCCACGCGATGTCAACTCACGACGACGACACGTTGCGACGCTTCCGCACTGCCCGTCGGATTCAACGGATCTGCGGACGGGAAGCCGTGCAGACGTGCATCGTCTCGATGTCGGAGCACGCCGCCGATGTATTGGCTCCGGTGCTGATCGCGAGACAGGCGGGATTGAACGACATCAACTCGCGCGCGCCGGGCGGACGGATCCGCATCGCGCCGCTGTTTGAACGCGTCGCCGATCTGCAACGCGCGCCAGCGGTGTTGCGATCCCTCTTCAGTCACGGAGCGTATCGCCGACATCTCGCCGCGCACGACAACCTGCAAGAGGTGATGGTCGGCTACTCCGACTCGGCTAAGGACGCTGGAGTGCTGCCATCGCTTTGGGGACTGTATCGAGCACAAGACCTCATGCACGAGGTCGCGCGTGAGGCCGGCATCAAGCTGATGTTCTTCCACGGTCGGGGCGGGACGGTCAGCCGAGGCGGCGGTCCCTCGCACGACGCCATCTTGGCACTGCCGCCGTTGACCACTGAAGGCGGGATCAAGTTCACTGAACAGGGTGAGATGATTCAGTTCACCTACGGGATGCCCGGGCTCGCCAAATGGAACCTGGAACAAACCCTCGCCGCTGCCGTGGTCAAACGATTCGACCACGACGACAACGATACGCCCGACACCGAGCGCGAACGCTATCACGCAGCGATGGACGAACTGGCCGACACCGCCGAGCAGGCATACCGATCACAGGTGGTCGACAACACCGCCCTGCACGCCTACTTCCAGCGCGTGACCCCCATCGGAATGCTTGGAAATCTCGCCATCGGCTCTCGGCCGACCTTCCGACCAGGTTCGGATGCGTCACTCTCGTCGTTGCGAGCTATTCCCTGGGTGTTTGCCTGGATGCAAACTCGCCATGTGATCACTGGATGGATGGGTGTGGGCACCGCACTCGAACAGTTCATTGAAACGCACGGCGATGCTGGCGAGGCGCTATTGCGCGACATGCGGGCGCGCTGGCCGTTCTTCGCGACGTTGCTATCGAACGTGGAGATGGTGCTCGCCAAGGCCGACTTCGACGTCGCCGAGCACTACGCCCGCACGCTCGGCGACGGTGATCACGACCTGCAGACGTTCAATCAGCTCAGCGCGGAGTTCCGACGGACTGTGAACGTGGTCAATCGGTTAGCGGATCAGGAACGCTTGCTCGATCGCACGCCGGTGCTTCAGCGCTCGATCTCGCTGCGCAATCCGTATGTCGACGCGTTGAGTTTTCTCCAGGTGGAGTTGCTCAGTCGGATCCGAGACCTGCCCGAAGGTGACCCCGAGTACGCCGACACCCTCGAGGCCATTCTGAGAAGCGTCAACGGAGTCGCCGCAGGCTTGCGCAACACTGGTTAAGGAAGATATTGCCAAACCTGGCGGAAATGATCTCCGATTCGGCCCTTCATGGGCGCCTCGTCCGCAATGTCAAGCTGTAAGAGGTGAGCGTCCCAGTGTGACCGCTGATCATCGAAACTGAGTACGTATCGGTCCAACATGTCGACCAGCTGCGCCACGAAGCGCTCGTCATAGGCGTCGAGATTCCACGCAGCGTCAGCGCCGACAGACTCGCGGACGATCACCCTCGCCAATGACCGGAGTATCGTTCCGATGTCCGGCAGCCTCTCGTACGAGGTGGACGTCCAGAAGTATCGACCTCCATTGCCATAGTTCATCGTGTGGACAATCTCAGTGTTGGCTCCTGTGCTCGAAAGCCGTGTTTCGACGTCGGCATCACTAAATCCGTAGTCCTCAAGAATCAGGTGGACGAGGTGTCGCGCTTCGTGTAGTTGTAGCTCGGTATCCATCGCTTCAGTCAGCGGATCTTGATTCCATCGCTGGAGATTCCACCAATCGCGAAATCGCGACTCTTGCGCTTCCGCTGTGGATCCGGTCTGAGGAATGAGAAGCATCGGTGACCAGTCCGTCCATTCCCGACAGTCAGGCGAGACCAAATGACTGGTCACGACGCTTGCCTTGAGCTTGTACAGCATCAACCTGACGCACTGGTCCGCAACCCGGCCGATATCGCTCTCCCACGCGATTTGGTCGTCCTCGACCGTCCCAGACATGACCCACGATGGAGCCGTCACACCGATTGTGGATGTCGATTGCCAACCATCGATCGTGGGTAGCTGGTTGCGATGACTCCGGTACGGCTGCTCGAGCTCTCCCCAGCTTCCGTCTGAACCTCGAGTCTGCAACGCCGTCTCCACGACCCCGTTCGCCAGTCGACGCGCGGCGATTCGCAGCCAGATCGTTCCAGCTTCATGTTCGTCGCGACGGTCAGATCGTTCGTACAGCGGCGACGTACCGAACGGAGGCGAGTCCCAATGTGTGGGTACCCCCAGGGCTGCCTGTACCTGTTGAACATTCCAGCGCACCCCCGTCGCCGACGCTGGCAGGCGTTCGGCGATCTCGAGTCCGTACTGATCGGCGAGCGAACGGGAAGAGGCGTCGTCGAAATTCGGGATGTACCGCTCCCACAACGCAAGACGTTGGGCGATGAATTCCGGCCCATGTCCCACATTCCAACGGTGCTCCGCGGCGACCAGCGCATGGCCGAGCTCGTGCAGCACGGTCATTGCGTTGAGCGATGACAGGATCACCTCAATACACCGACAATCATGTCGGTACTGCGCAGCAAAGCCCTCTTCAATGTCTTCGGGCGAGACAAGGTGTACTCGCGGCGCGCGCATCCGTGCGTTGAAATGGTCAGCAAAGACAGCATTCGAGATCGTTTGGGCTCTCGCAAGTGAGATCGGATCGCGCAATATCTGCGGCAAGTAGGTATCTCCCACTTCTCGTTCCCAGGCATACGTGGCGTGCTGCTGGGGATCGTCGGTACTCAGCTCCAATTCACTCGTGCCGAGCCACAGGACGGTCACCGGCGGTCCCGGCTCATCACAAGCAGGCGGATAATCGAATATCGCGGCGATTCGTGTCTCGTGACGACGCAAGCCGATAGACCCGCAAGTTGTCGTATAGACAGCATCACCTGCGACCAACTGCAACTGATCGTCGTCGATTCGCAACGACAGATGAGATGTCGAGGATGCCGAACGTTCTTGCGGCACGCTGATCGGAGTGGTGTACAACCAGCGACCGTCGCCAACTCGAGCCGGCAGGAATCTGCCGCGTGGCAACAGAATCGGACCCAGGGAGCTGTCCTGGTCTACTTGTTGTACGGCCAACTCGCTTCGACCGTCATCGGCCTCGCGCACGCTGATCACGAACGATGCACTGAGATCGCCTTCGGCTCCGGCGACGCTCAACCACAGGAACGTCGCCAGAAGCGCAGCAACCAGCGCGGCGAGGGCGGCTCGCGGTCTACTCGACGACTTCCCAGTGGACAAGAGTGTACGGATCGTCGCCATCGTGGTCTTCGAAGTACGGTTGGACCTCGGCTCCTATCTCGACGGTTTGCATCGGATCGCCGACGAGATTGCCGACCATGCGCACATTCTCGTGTTTGGGTAGCTCAACCAGTACCACCAAGTACGGACAGGAATCCTGCAGCGCCGGGTGGACGGGATGCCAGACACGCTCCCACGAGAAGATCCGACCGTTGCCCTCGACCGGCTTCCAGCCGAGATCGAACGAGTGGCAACGGTGACAGACCCACTCAGGTCCAAACTGCGGACGATCACACGTGTTGCAGTTCTGGACGAGCAGCTCGTGGCGATTCACGCCTTCCCAGTACTCGGTGTCGAGACCATCGATTGCCGGGGCGGGAGCAGGCATGCCATCGCCCAAGTAGTAAGCTCCTGGATTCGCCATTACAGCACCGCCTCTGAACCAACGATCATGTTGGAGACTGGGGTGACCATCGGACCCGACGCGACGAGCGACACGTTCACATCGTCGACCTGGTTGCACGACTCGCCGCGAACCTGTCGGACGGCCTCGATGTTCAACTCCAGGCCGTGCATGTAGCACTCGGCGAGATTGCCGCCGCTGGTGTTGATCGGCATCTTCCCGTTCGGTGCGGTCATGTTCTCGAAGGTGATGAACTCGTTCGCATCTTCGTACGTGGTCAGGCCATGCTCGATGATGCTCATCACCACACCGCCGGTGAAGTTCTCGTAGACCTGGGCGACATCGACCTCTTCAGGCTTGACCTGCGCCATGTCGTACATACGTGGCGCGACCGTCTTGAAGTTGGACGTTGCGTAGTCGGTCGCGTTGTGTGACCCGGAGCCGGCTCGGTTGCCGGAACCGACGGCGCCACCGAGGAAGTAGACGGGTGTCTTGGCGTAGTCCTTCGCTCGCTCGGCCGAAACAAAGATCATCGCCGCAGCGCCATCGTTCTCCTGGCAACAGTCGAACAGGTGGAACGGTTCGACAATCCAACGGGACTGGTCGTAGTCCTCAGGGGTGAGCGGTCGACCGTACATGACCGCGCGAGGATTGTTCTGCGCGTGGTGGTACGACGCCAACGAGCACGCCTTGAGGGTGTCCTGCGTGATGCCATGGTCGTGATACAGACGATGCACGCGCATCGCGAACGACTGCGCTGGCGACATCAGTCCGTATGGCGCGGTGTATGCCTGGTCGCCGCGGACGTGGGGCACGCGCGCACCCTGTCCGAAGCGTCCGAACTGGCCCTGTGCGAGCCCTCGGAACACCACCACGGTGTCAGCGAGACCGGTCGCCACGGCCGAAGCCGCGTGACAGCAGGCCGCGGAGCCACCGCCGCCTCCGCCGCCCCACTCCATGTTCGAGAATCGCAGGTCCTTGATGTCCAACGCCGCCGCAATCCGCGAAGGGTCGTTGCGGTCGTTGGAATAGGACGCGAAGCCATCGATTTCGCGCGGGTCGATTCCTGCGTCCGCGCTGGCACGGAGGATCGCCTCAACGACGAGCTTGAACTCCGCATCTGGCGAGCGTCCGCGTTTGTAGTAGGTCGTCTCACCGACGCCAATGATTGCCGTTTCTCCGCGCATCGTGTTCTTGCCCATCTGTGATGTCCTTCCCAGTACCTCTATCCGTTGCAGTTTAGATGATGGTCACCCAAGCCACTCACGCGAGCTCCACTATTGCAAGGCTCCCGCTACGAGCGCCTCGGAGATCTCTTCGTCGGAGGCGTTCAAAATCTCCGACAGCACGTAGTGCGTGTGCTCACCGACCGCTGGCGCTGCTCGACGGAGCTGCGCCGTGCCTCCCGAGAACTTCGTCACGAGCCCGTCATAGGGCGTCGGACCCATCACCGCGTGGTTGAGAGTGACGAAGAAGCCTCGGTGCGTTAACTGTGCGTCCTCGTACAGGTCAGACGGCCACTCGACGAGCGAAGCCGGCACTCCTGCAGCAGTCAGACGATCGACGACCGCGTCGACTGTTTGTGGCAAGCACCACTCGGCGATCTCCACCTCGATCTCCGCTTTCGCGGCGATGCGATTCGCCAACTCGTCGTAATCGGAGCCTGACCAGCGATCGAGTCCGACCACACCGCGCAGCGCGTGCCACTGCGCCGTCGTCTCGGTTGAGATTGCCACGTAGCGCTCACCCTCGCCGACGCGGAAGACGCCATTTGGCGCGGCGTACATGGAGCCGTGTCCCGGCGCCTCGGCGATGCGACCGTTCTCGAGATAATCCAGCAGGAGCGGAGCGGCGAAGTGAATCCCGGCTTCCGTCTGGGCGAGGTCGATGTATTGTCCCTTGCCCGTGTGATCGCGATGGCGAATCGCCGCAGCGAGCACGCCAGAGCCGAAACGCGGATTGATGAAGTCGGTGTAAGCGCCCCAGGTACCAGCCGGTTGACGGTCGGGCCAACCGGTGATCCGATGCAGCCCCGACAGACACGCGCCCTGCAGTCCGAACCCGGCGTAGCTCGATTCGGGCCCCGTCTGACCGCGCAGACAAGTGCTGAGCATGATCAGCTCGGGACGTTCGGCGCTGAGCGTCGCATAATCGAGCCCGAAGCGCTTCAATGTCCCCGGCGTGAACGATTCGACGACCACGTCGGCCCAGTCAACGAGTTGCCTCGCGTAGGCCAGGCCTTCTTCGGTATCGAGACGCAGGGCGACACCCAACTTCGAGGAGTTGAAGTTAGCCATGAACTGTGCGTGATCCATGCCCGGCTGGTTGTCCTTGAACGGTGGCGCCAAGCGCAGCACGTCGGGCCTGGTAGCTGACTCGATATGCACGACTGTGGCGCCGTGGTCAGCCATTGACTTGGAGATCAGCGGACCGACTCCGACCCAGGCGAAATCGGCGATTTTCACGCCGGAGAACGCACCACCATCGGTACCGCGGACGCCGTTGCTGGAACGCGCCACGGCGCTTGATCGTTTCGGCGCGCGGTCGACTTCGGCGAGCAGGTGCTGATCCTGTGCCAGCGTTGGCGCTGGTCGGTTGAGTTGCAGCGGCGTCTCCGAGAGCTTGGCAAACGGGCCGGGATAACGCTTCCCGTCGATCTCGACCCAGTAGTCACGCGCGGCGAGGTGCTTGTCATCGGCGATGTCTTGCATCGTGTAGAGCGGCGCCAGCATGAAGCCATCCTGAACCGCCCGGGCGTAGCACTCGGCCATCGTTCGCTTGGCGACGAACTGTTGGAGCTGCTGATTCGCGACGATGAGCATGCGCTGCATTTCGGCGAGATCTTCCATCACGACTCGGCCAAGCGTGGCGGCCCATTCGTCGACATCAGCGCCTTCGAGTTCGCCGCTGAGCTCGCCACACTCGGCGATCCACCTCATCACCTTCGTCGAATGTCGCAGGCCGAGTCCGCCCGGCACGATGTTGAAGACGATGTAGCCGTCGGCGCAGGGAAGGATCGACATGACGGCGGCGGCGGCGCTATTGGCGCGGTCGTCGCAGGTGCCCGGAGGGTCGCCGCCAGTGTTCGGAGGGAATCCGGTGGCGTTCATCAAGGTCCAGACGACTGCCGCTTGCATCGATACGTCGAGGTGTTGTCCGAGTCCGGACAGATCACGCTCGCGCAGAGCGATGGAGACATCGGCGGCTGCCTGTACCCCAGCGTGGATGCTGGCCTGAGGAAATCCGACCGGCACGGGGGGACGGTCACCGTCGCCCTGCAGGCCCACGAGGCCTCCAGCTGATTCGAGCGTGAGGTCAGTCGCCGGTCGCATCGCGTGGGGACCGTCTTGTCCGTACGGCGTGACCGACGTGTAGATCAATTGCGGATGCTGGTCCTTGAGGTCGTCGTAGCCCAACCCCAAGTCTGCCATTGCTCCAGGATCAAACGATTCGACCAGTACGTCAGCGGTCGATAGCAGCGCGAGGAAGTCGCCACGATCCTCTTCGTCATCGAGATCGATCACGACGCTGCGTTTGCCCAGTCCCATCGCGGCCCAATACAGCGAGCGTTCGGGATCTTGATCGCTGAACGGCGGCAGTCGCCTCGAGGCTGAACCTTCGGGCGGCTCGACCTTGATCACCTCGGCACCCATGTCGGCGAGCACTCGGCCAGCCATTTCGGCTCGCGATGTCGCCAGATCGATCACGCGCACCCCATTCAGCAGCGTTTCCGAACCTTCACTCGTCATGTCGCTCCTCCGATCTGGCAAATCTCGACCATCTCAGTCCACTGGCGTTCAGTGTGAACGATCTCCCGCTGTGCTCCAGGTGTGCGCTCACGTTGTGGAGAGTTCTCAGCAAGATACCGAAGGTTTGTGGAATCGCCGCCGCTCGCATCGTCTACGTCACGAGGAACATTCGGATCAGCACCGAGAACACGCCAAAGATCAATAGCGCCGCGAGGATCCACCAGAGCATTCGTGGGGCATCTTCACGTGGTTCGTCGGCGCGATTTTCGTGATCGATCCAGCGGGCATGGCGCTCTGGCGGCGGGCGCCGTCGTCGAGCCCGTGGCGAATCAGGCGCCGGCGGAGGCCACGTTTCCCGATCTGCGCGACGACTCTCGGACATCCCAAATCCCCAATCGACCGCTGATAGAGCCACACTGCGCGATCTCAGTGGGGTCAGCAGGTTTAGTCTAGCCTGCGCCTATGTGGTCCTGCGTCTAGGATTGTCGAGAGCAAGATCAAGCGATGCTCTCCAGGATCAGGAACCGGAGCACGATGTGACCCGAATCCTCGTCACTTCCACATTGTCAGGCGACGGCAAATCTGTCGTTGCCACAGGCATTGCCTTCGCGCTTCGCGCGACCGGCGCAACCGTCCGACTCGTCCGCGTCGACGATAGCGACTCGGCAGCGACAGATGCCGAGCAACTCGCCAGAGTCAACGGCGTTCGCGGAAGCTCGACGCCCGTCGCGGCAGCGGATATCCCAACCGACACCGATCACACCGTGATCGAAGCATCGGATGGTGCTGAAGTCGATGCTGACCGGACCGTGTTGGTCGTGCGGCATGGTGAGGCCGATGACGATACGGTCTCCCGCGCGATATCGGAGCGACAACCAGATGCTGTGGTCGTGAACGGTGTGCCCGAGCACGGTGCCGACGCCGCCCTGGCGCGTGTTGCTCAGCTCGGAGGGAATGCCGTCGCCGCGATCCCGCAGAACCGCCACCTCGCAGCGCCTACGGTTCGAGATATCGCGCCAGCCGTCGAGGGTGAGCTCTCGGGCGACGCCGAGTTGTTTGACGAGGCATCGCACGACTTAGTCATCGGTCCAGTCAGTGCTCACGAGGGCATGGACTACTTCCGCAAGTACCCAGACAAGACGCTGATCACTCGACACGACCGCATCGATATCGCATTGGGCGCGCTGGACTACGAACCGCTGTGTCTGATCCTCGCCGGCGGCGAACCGACTCTGCCGTACGTCGCCCAACGGGCCGAGCGAGAGTCGTTCGCCCTGATCACCACATCGCTGACCACGCTCGAAGCGCTCCAGGCGATCGGTCCGCTGTACGGCAAGTCCGCATTCATCGGCGAACGCAAGCTGCAGGCCGCGATTGAACTCGTCGCCGCCAATGTTGCGACCGAGACGTTCGCCTGATCGCCGCTCCGTAGTGGCTTGGACACCGTTTTGTTGCGCAGACCGATGGCTATCGCCCTCGATATTGCCCAATAGCGGAATGCGAATAACACTACGGAAACACTGACGAGTGCAGAAGATCGTCCAATCGGTCCGAGCAGCAGGAAAGAAGACGAGGATGACGGACGCAAAGCCAAAGACCAAGGCCCAAATGGCCAAAGCGATCGAAGAAAAGACGGACTATCACAGCAGCGTTGTCAACGAGGTGTTGGACGCGCTCGCCGACATCGTGATCGAAGACCTGTCAGAGGGCGGTCCCGGTTCTGTCACCGTGGCAGGGTTGATCAAAGTAGACATCGTCCCTCAGACCGCGCGACCCGAGCGACAGGGCCGCAACCCAGCGACCGGCGAAGCGATCACGATCGCCGCGCGACCGGCGCTCGACCGTGGCAAAGTCCGAGTGCGGGCGCTCAAGCGTCTCCGTGACGTCCTCTAGCCAATTCGCCTCCAACCAATTTCAACGCCCATGCCTTCGTTGCCGCCATCTCACGACGCCGGGAGGGAGTTGATCGAGCGGCTCGAGCCGCACCTGCCTCGGCTCGCTGCGGCGGCCGAGATCCATGACCGAGAGGCCAGCTTCCCCTTCGCATCCCTCCAGGTGTTACGTGACATCGGATGGATCGCAGCACCGATTCCTCGAGCGTATGGCGGTGCCGAAGCGTCGCTCTCTGACCTCGTCGCCGCGCAGACCGCTCTGGCCAAAGTCGACATGCCGCTCGCGTTCGCCTGCGGCATGCACTTGATGTCGGTCGGCTCCGAGCGCTCGAATCACACCTGGCCCGAACCGCTTCGAGATCGCATCTTCCGCTCAGTCGTCGCTGAGGGAGCACTCTGCAACCAAGTCGCCACTGAGCCCGAGATGGGTTCGCCTCAAGGCGGCGGCCGACCGCAGACCACGCTCACACCAGACGGTCCGGGATGGTGGCGGATCAACGGTCGTAAGTCGTTCACGACGCTCGCGCCCGCGCTGACTTGGTTTCTGACCTACTGCGCCATCGAGGACGGCTCCGGCATGCTCGCACGAGTCGCGGTACATCGTGACTCTCCAGGCTTGCGGATTGAGGAAACTTGGGACGTCGTCGGACTGCGCTCGACGGGATCGCATGATGTCTGGTTCGAAGACGTCGCGGTCACCGACGAGGAGTTTCTCGTCCGTCAGGATCCGAGCAAAGCGGGACAGCGACACGGCGACTTCGCCTGGTTCGCGCTGCTGGTGTCAGCCGCATCGCTCGGCGTCGCCGAGGCGGCGCGCGACTACACCGTCGAGTTCGCACGAAATCGTCGTCCTGGCGGAGCGCCCGGTGTGATCGGCAGCTTGCCGACCGTCCGCGCACAAATCGGCGAGATCGACCTGCGCATTATGTCGGCGCGTGCGCTCTTGCACGAGACGGCCTCGGCATGGGACGGGCTGGATGCCGAGACGCGCTTTCGGCTAGGTCCGCGAGTGGCCGCGACCAAACTCCATGTTGGCGACACCGCGGTGGACGTCGTCGACCGATGTATGCGACTCGTTGGCGGTGTCTCGCTGCATCGATCGCAACCGCTCGAGCGCTTCTACCGAGACGTCCGCGGCCCACTGCACAATCCGCCAATCACTCCGCGAGGCCTGGAAGTGATCGCGTCCGCTGCGCTCGACCCGCTGCCCACTCCCTGAATCTACTTCTTGAACGTGGTCATCAGCCGCTGTGCGATTGAGAGTCGGTGCTGAGCCACGCCGCCCAGGGTCAGACGCTGCCAGCGGAGCTCACGGGCCCAACGCTCCAGGGGGAGGTCAGCCGACCCTCCGGCGGGGCCGTGCAGGTCCATCGCTCGCTCGACGACGGATTCAGACACCTCGCAAGCGAACGCCAACGCCGACATCACCTCCGCGACTCCTTCCTGTATCGGTTCAGCATCGCCGTCGTGTCCAGCGGAGGACCGATACAGCGACCGCGCGGCCGCGACGGCGATCTCATTGTCGGCCAGTGCGAGCTGCGCACGCTCGCCCTTGGCGAGCGGTGATCCATGCTCTCGACGCGACCACACAGCCCCACGGCACATGTCCTGTGCCGCGGACGCGACACCGGTCAGATGCGCTGCGGTGAACTGTCGCCGGCGGAGCACGAGGTCGTTCGCAAACGAGGGGCCCGCGCCCGGTTCGCCGAGCACGTTGGTCTCGGGAACTTTGACCGCCGACAGATTCAATTCCATCGTGTCGCGTCCGGCGGCGATGGTCGGCCAGGACCGCCAGCGTTGGAATCCCACGCGGTCGGTCTCGACCACGATCGCCGAAATCCCGTGGCGCTCGCCGGGAATCGCTTCTGTGTTGGCGTAGACAATCCCAAACGCAGCCTCAGCGGCGTCGGCGACGAACAACTTGGTGCCGTCGAGCATCCATCCCTGCGGATGCTTCTGTGCGCGAATGCGGACGCTGTCGGTGGGCAGCATCTCGAGGTCCGGGTCCTCGACACCGCGGAAACACTGAGCTTCGCGTCGGAGCAATGGCCACAGAAACCGTTGCTGCTGCGACTCAGTGGCGGCGTAGAGTTGCGCTGGCGGGTCAGGATCGAACAATCCGTACGCCGGATTGAGCACGCCTGCTCGATGCTGCGACAGTTCCTCGGCGATACGCAAGCGGTCGGCTACCGAGAGCTCAGCGCCCGGCCCGACGCCTGCAGACTCGGGCGCCATCAGATGGTCGATTCCTAACTCGACAGCCCGCGTTAACAGTTGCTGCTGGACATCGCTCGGGAGATGCGGCGCATTGCGCTCGACCCGTTGCTCCTGCAGCCAAATTTCTCGACGCACGAAGCGGCGGACCGCTTGGACAATCAGAGCGAGCGCCTCGTTCACTAATCACCGTCCGACATCTACTCAGCCCAGCGCACCAGAGGCGGCGAGCTCAGCTAGCTCATCGTCGGACAGTCCGAGCTCTCGAAGCACTTCGAGCGTGTGCTGACCGGTCTTGGGAGCTGGTCCGCGAGGCTTGACATCGGCGCCGACAATTTCGAAGGGCGTGTTCAATGTCCGGAACGAGCCCTCCGGACCATCGATCGTGGTCCAGGCATCCATCGCCTCCATCTGCGGGTCGTGGATCACTTCGGGCAACTCGGCGACGGGTGCCCAAGTGAGTGCTGCCTCATTGAGCAGCGGACGCCACGCATCGAGCGGCTGCGTCAGGAAGATCGAGCGGATGGCGTCGGTCAGTTCGGCGGTGTGTTCCATCCGACCCATCAGCGTTGCGAAACGTTCATCCTCCGCCCAATCGGGTCGACCGAGCGCCTGGCAGGTGGGAACCCAGTAGCGGTCACTGGTCGGCATGACCAGCATCAGCCAGCGACCGTCGGCCGTCTCGTACGAGTTGAACAGCGGATTGGCCGGACGGACCCGATCGATTCGTTGGGGTTGATCCTCGAGGATCAGCGAGGCGGAGACATCAGCGCCGATCGTCCAGGCTCCGGTGCGCTGCAAGGTCACTTCGACGAATTGTCCCTCATCGGTCAGATCGCGTAACCGCAATGCCGCGAGCGTTCCCGAGAGTAAGTTGAGCGCGGTGGCATGGTCGCCCTGTCCGGGACGGCAAGGCATCGGCGGACCATCAGGCTCACCGATCACACTCATAATCCCCGATCGCGACCAGAATGCTGAGTAGTCGAACGCCGTCATCGCATTATCGGGACCTCGTGTGCCGTATCCCGTGAGAACGACGTAGATCAACTGGGGATTGACCTGTTTCAGCGTCTCCCAGGTGAGGTCGTACCGCGCGATTCGTGGAGCAGTGAGGTTGGTGATGAAAATGTCGGCTTCGGCGACCATCCGCTTGACGACATCAGCACCACCGGGCGCTTCGAGCGATAACGCCACGCCGCGCTTGCCCCGATTGTCCAACTCGTACGGCGCGTCGACGTCGGTTTCGGGATCGAAGTCGGGCTTTCGGCCCCTCATCAGGGTCGTGCGCCAGGCGTCGCCGAGCGGATTCTCGACCTTGACCACGTCCGCACCGAGGTCGGCCAAGAGAGCCGCTGCCGACGGCGCTGCCAACCAATTTGCCACCTCAACCACGCGGATTCCCTCGAGCGGGGCAACCATAGCGACTCCCTTCGTTAGCTTGCAGTCCGATCCTAACTGCCATCCGTCGCCAAACGTGACGATCGCATTCGACCCACTGAAATGAAGCCAAGAACGCCAAGGAGAGAACGATGCAGAACCGACCAACCGCCGCCCGAATCCCTGACCCCGGAATTCGGGCGCTGTTCACCCGTGAGGCTCGGTGGCAGGCGTGGCTCGACGTCGAGGCGGCGCTCGCCCGCGCCGAGGGTGAGCTCGACATGATTCCCGCTGACGCAGCGTCAGAGATCGCGAACCACTGTCAGCTCGATCTGCTGGACATCGACAACATCGAGGCAGGGCTCGCGGTGACGGCCCATCCGTTGGTGCCGCTGATCTGGGAGCTCGACCGGATCCTCGGTGATGAGGTCGGTGGTTATGTCCACTGGGGCGCGATGATCCAGAACATCACCCAGACCGGCGACATCCTCCAGCTCCGCGAGGCGCACAACATCATCCTCTCGCAGATTGGGCAGGTGTTGTCGCTGTTGGCGCCCCTCGCCGAGCAGCACGCAGACAACCCTTGCGCCGGTCGGACGCATGGTCAGCACGCCGTTCCCGCGACATTCGGGTACAAGGTCGGTGCTTGGATTGACGAGCTCAGTCGTCACGTGGAACGCCTCCAAGAGGCAGAGTCACGCGTGTTCGTGGCGATGCTCGGCGGCGCCGCGGGAACGCTGGCGTCGTTTGGCGCTCCGGGTCTGGAGGTCCAGGCAGGCATGGCGAGGCATCTCGATCTGCTCCCCATGCCGGTTCCCGGACGGACCAGCCACGATCATCACGCCGAGTACGCCGCCATTCTGGCGATGCTGGCCGCGACCTGTCGCAAGATTGCCGACGAGACCTACACCTTGATGAAGCCAGAGTTTGGCGAAATCGAGGAGCCGGTCCCTCCCGGCACCGTGGGCAGTAGCACCATGCCTCAGAAACGTAATCCGAAACTCTCCCAGGACATTCGAGCTGCCGCGGCGCAGGTCACGACGCTCTTTCCCCTCGCGCTCGATGCGATGCGCACGGAACACGAGGCCGACGGATCAACGAGCGTGATGGTCGAACGCGTGATGCATGGCTCAATCGAGCTGATCGGCGACATTCTGGCGAGGATGGTCGTCCTCTTCGAGGGCATCGCGGTCAATCCGGAACGGATGCGAGCCAACCTCGACCTCTCGGGCGGATTGATCATGAGCGAGCGCATCATGCTGGAACTGGGTCATCAGGTCGGACGTCAACGCGCGCACGACATCGTGTATGAGCATGCTCAAGACGCCGCCATCCAAGGTGTCGCGTTTCGCGACCTCCTGATCGCGGACGAGGAAGTGCGACAGCATTTGTCGGAAGCTGAGCTCGATCAACTGCTCGACCCGTCCAGCTACACCGGCGCATGCGGAGAGATCGCGCGTGCGCAGGCAGAGCGCGGACGAGCCCTCGCGGAACGCCTAGACTTCGCCCAAGACTGAACAGTAATCACATCGGAAGCGAGCAAATCGTGTTGAAGTGGATTGTCCCCGTCACCAAGAAGCCGGACGTCGATCGGGAAACGTTCTATGAGTTCTGGCGCGCGATTCACGCGCCGCACGTGGCCAATCTGGCCAAACCTGAGCGCTATTGCGTCACATTCTTCGACAGCGTCGGCTCTCTGGGCGGACCACCAGCGTCGGAAGAGATGCCGTACGACGGCGTCGCCGAGCTGTGGTTTCGCGATTTCGCGCACTTCAACGACGCGTTCGGTGAGCATCGCGGCGGCTTGCGGGGAATCGACGGCTTCGGCGACCTGATCGAGCCAACCTCAGACGGCCTGTTCACGACGGAGAACGTGATCGTCGACGCTGAGCCGACGAGTGACGCGGTCAAATGGGTCGCCTTCGTCAAGCGAGGCGAGGGCGTCAGTCGCGATGACCTGTTCGCCGCCTGGACCGATGGCCACTCCCCTCGCGTTGCGAACACGGTCGCACGGAGCGACGGTCGCTGTCTTCGCTACACGACATCGCACGCCAATCAAGGCGGCGAAGACGGTCGCTGGGACGGGATCGCGTCGCTTTGGTATGCGGATGCTGACGCCGCTGCGAGCGGTCTTCCGCCCTCAGACGAGCCAGGTGACCCGTTCCCGCCGCTGATTGACGCACCGGCGTCGGTCATTCTGCAAGGCACGGAGATCGTTGTCGTCTCCTAGACTCACAACAAGCGCACACGAACGGAGCCACCGATGAAATTTGGCATCTTCTACGAGCACCAGTTGCCCAAGCCATGGGGCGAAGGTCAGGAACAACAACTGTTCCAGGACGCACTGGATCAAGTTGAACTCGCCGACAATCTGGGCATCGACCACGCCTGGGAGGTCGAGCACCACTTCCTCGAGGAGTACTCACACTCTTCAGCGCCCGAAGTGTTCCTCGCCGCCGCCTCGCAGCGGACGAAAAACATTCGACTGGGCCACGGCATCGTACTGATGCCGCCGGGCTACAACCATCCGGCCCGCGTCGCCGAGCGGATTGCGACGCTCGACCTCGTCTCCAATGGCCGCGTCGACTTCGGCACTGGCGAGTCCGCCTCACGAGCTGAGCTTGAGGGTTACCGGATTAACCCAGAAGAGCGTCGTTCGATGTGGCTCGAGAGCGTCGAGCAGGTCGCCAACATGTTGGCGATGAATCCGTATCCGGGCTATGAGGGTCAGTACTTCTCGATGCCTACGCGCAATGTGGTGCCGAAGCCCGTGCAGAAGCCGCATCCGCCGATTTGGGTAGCGTGCTCGAACCGCGACACCATTCACCTCGCCGCCAAGCTGGGCATCGGCGCGTTGACGTTCGCCTTCATCGACCCCGCTGAAGCTGAGCACTGGGTCAACGACTACTACGAGACCATCAAGACCGAGTGCGTGCCGATCGGCCATTCGGTCAACGCGAACATCGCGATGGTGTCATCGTTCTCGGTGCATCCGGACACCGACGAGGCGGAACGTCGCGGAGGCGACGGCTTCCGATTCTTCCAGTTCGCGCTCGGTCACCACTACGCCGCCGGGATGCACAAGCCCGGTCGCACCAACATCTGGAAGGCCTGGGAGCAGGTCCGCGACACCTGGCCGCGACAGGGTGGCGAAGGCGGCATCGGCTCGCCCGACGAGCTGCGCGAGCACCTGCGCACCTTCGCCGATTGCGGTGTCGATCAGTCAGTCTTCATCCAGCAGGCGGGGAACAATCGTCACGAGCACATCTGTGACTCGCTGGAGCTGTTCGCCCGCGACGTGATGCCCGAGTTCAAGGAGTTCGAGGCCGAGCGTGTCGCCCGCAAGGAAGAAGAGCTCGCGCCGTACATCGAGGAAGCGTTCAAGCGCAAGGCCGAGCGCAACGAGATGATGGCCGAACTCGCCGACGAGGACATTCCGACCTACGGTCCGTACGGCTTCGACGTTGTCGCCTCGGAGACACAGAGCGAGACGGAATTCCACCACGAAGGCGCCGAAGAACGCGCACGCGAGCAGATGGAGCGATTCGAGGAAATGAAGAAGACGGCCAACCTCGCCGTCGAGTTGGGAGCGCTCGACTAACGGCTAGCCGTTGGTCGCGACCACGGATCGCAGGAACGCGGTCACTTTCTCCGTCGTCCGCTGCGGATGCTGGACATGGGGAAGGTGGCCGCAGTCGTCCCAGACGTGGATTTCCGCATTGGGGAAGGTCTCACGCTGACGTTCGGCATAGCTCCAGCTGACAAACGGGTCCTTCTTGCCCCAGATCACCAGAGCCGGGAGATTGCGAGGCGCGAGCGCACGTCGGAGCACGTGACCGTCGTCGAAGCTCGTGGCGCGGTAGAGCTCGAGTATGACGCGGCGCGTTTCCCGATCATTCTCGGTGTACATGTTGTCTAGCCACGGGCCCGGGAGCGCTCGCCAGTTGCCTCGCTGCATGATCAGCTTGAACGCCGGCTTGGTCGTTACAGCCTGAAGGATCTCGCCAGCGATACGCGTCTGCCACAGATTCGCGATCCAGTTGCCGGGATACTCTTCCAAGACTCCCGCGCTCAGCAGGGTGACCGAGGCGCAGCGATCTGGATGCATCGCGGCCCACATCAAACCGGTCTGACTGTGAAAGCTGTGCATAACGAGGTGAACCCGCTCGATTCCCAACTCGTCGATCGCCGGCGCCAGCCACTGCTGATACCCCTGAATCGAGTAGGGAAAACCGCGCGGCTTGTCCGCTTTGCCGAATCCTGGCAGGTCGAATGCAACCGACCGCACGATCTTCTCAGTCTCTGGCAACATCCACTGAAAGTCTCGACCCGACCCAGGAACGCTGTGCAGACAGACGACCGCTTCGACGCTGTCGCTATTCCCAGCCGACGTGACCACTCCGGCCACGCCGTTAATCGATAGTCGAGACTCCTGAAGATTGGACATGCTGGACCCTTGTGCGTGTTGCTGACATTGGCGGTGTCGATGATACGACGGTCGGCTGCTGCTCGCGAGGTTCAGATGTTGGATCTGAGCCTCCGTTCACACTTGTCGGAACGGTCGGTGGTTCGGGTGACTGCGGGCGTGCCGTTGGAATCGCCGTCATGCACCACGGGCAGACTTGCCACCCAGGTTCGAGCACGCGCTCGCAGGCCTCGCAGGAGAGGCGCAGGCGCAGCGCGCATTTCGGACAGGCGAGGTATTCCTCGGCGATCTCGTAGCCGCAACGCGGACACGGTGGTGTCTGCTGCAGCTCCCGCATGAGGGCGCTCGATTCCAATCGATGCTCCTCGGCCTCTTGCAGCGTGCGCGGAGGTCGGAGCACCCAATAGATGACGAGCCCAGGGAAATTGAATACCAGGACGATTGCGGTGGCGATGAGCTTCGCGAACGGGTCCGGAGTACGGAGGTGGATGTCACGTGCGGTCCACACGACCGCCGAGAGCCACAGCATCAGCAGATACGCACCGACAATCAGTGCAACGATGAAGCCGGTGTTTTCTGGAGAACCACCCGGCCAGGAAATCCCGACTACGTCGAGCATGTGTTGCCTCGTCGCCCCCCGCCTATCGCCACTATACGTCGATTTCGCCGTTATCCTCGCTGGAATGACCGACTTTACTCAACAATCGCTCGTGCCGACAACAGGGCCACGAGGCCGACTCGACCTCGACCATCTCAACGAAGCCCAACACGCCGCGGTCACCCATCCACATGGTCCGCTGCTGGTCGTGGCTGGACCCGGCTCCGGCAAGACACGGGTGATCACGCACCGGATCGCGTGGCTGATCGAGCAAGGCACCCCACCCTGGCGGATTCTCGCCGTGACTTTCACCAATCGCGCCGCGCGCGAGATGCGATCGAGGGTGGAAGCCTTGATCGGCGAGGAGGACAGCGTCGACCTCTGGATGGGGACGTTCCACCGAATCTGCGTCCGCATGCTGCGAGCGCATGGCCAAGAGACTGGTGTGCCGCGAAACTTTGTCATCTTTGACACCGACGATCAGATGCAGGTTGTACGTAGATCGGTGAAGGAACTGCAGATCGATCCCAAACAGTACGCCCCGCGCGCCTTACTCAGCCGCATTTCGCGGGCCAAGTCGGAGGGTGATTCGCTCGCCGATTTCGCTTCGTCGACGAGCAGTTACTTCGACGAGATCACCGCGCGAGTCTGGGAACGCTACCAATCCGCCCTTGCGGAAGCCAACGCGCTGGACTTCGACGATCTCTTACTCAAGACGCTCAACATGTTCGAGAACGAACGGGTGCGACAGATATACGAAGACCGGTTCGAGCACGTATTGGTTGATGAGTTCCAGGACACCTCGACGGTTCAGTACCAACTGGCGCATGCTTGGTCGCGGGGAACCGGCAACCTGACCGTCGTTGGCGATCCCGACCAGTCGATCTACTCCTGGCGCTCTGCCGACATCCGCAATCTCAACTACTTTGTCCGCGATCACTCCGACGCAGTCGAGGTCCAGCTCAACACCAACTATCGCTCGACCCAACAGATCCTCGATGTCGCGAACGCCGTGATCGACCGCGCGTCCAACAGAATCAAACGCAACCTCGTCACGGACAACAGCGAGGGATCGCTTCCCACGTTGCACGAGGCGTATGGCGAGTCGGACGAGGCCGAGTACGTCTCCGCTCGGATTGAGCAGGCAATCTCCCAAGGCGTATGGCGGCCCGGCGACGCCGCGGTGCTCTATCGAACCAATGCTCAGTCGCGCGCGATTGAGGAGTCATTGCTCCATCGTGGGATTCCGTATCGAATTGTCGGCGCGACGCGCTTCTACGATCGGAAGGAGGTTCGCGACCTGTTGGCCTACCTGCGACTCGTGCGTAATCCCGCTGACGCTGTTGCGTTTGCGCGAGTGGTCAATGTGCCAACCCGCGGAGTGGGCGCGCGCACGGTAGAGACGCTGAATGACTGGGCGTCGATGCACGCGCGGACGTCCTACCAAGCTGCCGAAACGGCAGCGGGGCTGAACAACGACGCACTCGGTGGATACTTGACGCCGCCCGAGGTCTCCAAACGTGCGGCATCGTCGCTTCGCGACTTCGTCTCGGTGATCGACGAGGCTCGCGAGCAGGCGGCGAGAGAACCGCTCGCCGATGCGCTGCGGACGATCCTGGTCAAGTGCCGCTATCGCGAGTGGCTGTTTCGACAAGCAGACAGCGACAGTGAAGCCGAGAGTCGCTGGGAGAACGTCCAGGAGCTGGTCACCGTCGCCGAGAACTACTCAGAGATCGCACCCGGCGCCGCCCTCGACGCGTTTCTGGAGGATGTCGCTCTGGTCGCGGACGTCGATGATCTGCCCGAGGGTCCGCCTGATGCCGTCACGCTGATCACCCTCCATCAAGCGAAGGGCCTGGAGTTTCCCGTCGTCTTCATGGTCGGCATGGAAGAACAGCTCCTGCCGCATCAACTGTCGATGGATGACCCATCGCAGCTCCAGGAGGAGCGGCGATTATGTTATGTCGGCATTACGCGGGCGATGCGTGAGCTCCATCTGTTGTACGCGTTTCGACGCTCGTACCAGGGTCGGTCAGGGCACAATCCGCCCTCGCGATTCCTCGCCGACATTCCCGAGGAATTCGTCCAGCACCACATGCGGAAACAGGCACGGGTCGGCGCGGACGTCCGTCCCGCCAGAAACCGCACCGTCCGTTGGGACGACTTTGACTCGTTCGATCCAGAGCCTGCGCCGGCTCCGGGGGTCAATCTCAAGCAGGGAGACGAAGTCTCGCACGAGATTTTCGGACAAGGTGTGGTGATCGCGTTGCGAACGATCGGCCACGACGCCGAAATCACCGTGCGCTTCACCGAGACCGGCGTCAAACGACTGCTCGCGTCAGTCGCAAATCTGAGTCGCTCGTAGCGTTAAGCATCTTCAGCGCTGGGGTTGGACTCTTGCTGCCGAACGCCCTGCTCGAACGCCGCGAGCGCGTCACGGAGCGCGTCCTCGGCAGAGATCTCTCGCTCACGGGCATCCTGCACGAGATTGAGCAACCGCTCACCGAGCTCATCAGACTCTGACCATTCGCGGGGAAATCCATTGCGCTCGGCCCGACCGAGGATTGACTGCGCTCGCGCGAGTGCGGGCAATGTGTTGGGGACGCCGTCGAGCACTGACTCTCGATGCGGCCGCTCGCGGGCTTTGAGTCGTTCCCACGCACCCTCCACCAACTTCGGCGTGTTGGCCGTGCCGTCACCAAAGACGTGCGGGTGACGTCGGACGAGCTTGGCGCGGATGCTCTCCGCAACATCGTCGAGGGTGAATGTGTCCGCCTGCTCGGCCAGCTTGGCGTGCAGCACGACCTGCATCATCAGATCGCCCAGCTCCTCGCACAACTCCGCCGGATCGCCAGACGCAATCGCTTCCAGGACTTCGTAGGTTTCCTCGAGTAGATGCGGTCTCAACGACTCATGCGTTTGGGCGTTGTCCCACGGACAACCATCGACCGGATCGCGCAGACGATCCATCACACCACGGACGCCGTCGGGCGCGAGTCGGATGTCCTCGAGCTCGATCGGATCGAGAATCGCGGCAACGGTTTGCGTGTCGTAGCCGTCTAGCAGCGCGCCAACAGTTGAGCGGCGAATCGTGTCCTCACGATCGACGATTCGCACTCCGTGCTCTTGCGGGTAATGACATAGCTGTGTTGCGAGCCGGTACGACCGGTACGATTCGTCGATCAGCACTACCAGGAAGCCGGTGGTGATCGGCGGCTCTGCCGAGGCTCGGACGATCGTCAGCGTCGACTCGTCGACGAGCCCAGCGAGTTCAATGATTCTGGACACGTTCCTCATCGTCAGCGCTCCGACACTCGATACGCTCTACTCGACATATGAATCCTATCGCGCATCGCCTGCTGCTCCGCACTGGCCGCTCGCTGGCGGAGGTCGCGTTGGCGATCGCGCTGTTCACGCTGCCCGTCGCGTTCTCTGTTCGATATGCAGCGACATCGGAGTCGTGGTGGGAACGCGGATTTGAGCGTTATGACGCGACCGGTCGGACCGGTCTCTCGCAGGACGAAGTCCTCCGAGTCGCGAAGGAGACTCGCGATTATCTGGTCAACGACGAGGAGCGCCTAGAGGTGCTCGTGGACGGTGTTCCGTTTTACAACGAACGGGAGATCCTGCACATGGTCGACGTCAAGCGTCTGATGGCGCGCACATTCGACGCCGGCTGGGCGGCATTGGGATTGATCATCGCGTTCATCGCCATCACCGCTTGGCGAAGCCGTGGACGTATCCGTACGGCGCTGGCTCAGTCGATGCTGCGTGCGTGTGGCGTCGTTGTGTTGCTTGGGGTCGTGCTGGGGATCATCGGGCTGGTGGACTTTGAGTCAGCGTTTCGCAACTTCCATCTGCTGTTCTTCACCAACGATCTCTGGCAACTGAGCTCGCGCGACGGCCTGATCCAACTCTTTCCCCAGCGATTCTTCTTCGACACGACCGTACTCATCGCCGCCGCGACCTTGATTCCACTCGTCTTAGTGGGCGGGATATCTGCTTACTACACACGGCGTCAGCGAAGTTCGTCGCGGCGTAGTAATCCGAGCTAGGAGCCGGACGCTTCGTATGCACCAGGCTCGTACCAGCCTGCGGCGAAGAGCAGTCCATCGTGGCGAACTACCCAGGTGTGCTTCTGCTCGAGGCGGTCGTCCCCAGGATTGTGGAAGACATAGCTCACCCAATCGCGATCTTCCACGGCAACGATATCCGCTGCGAAATCATATCCACGAGCATCGGGCTCGGTGTCGAGGACGCTGCCTCCGAGAGGCAATGATGGATGCGCGAGCCAGGTGTCGTCGCGGTCGATCACGAACACGTACCATTCGCCGTCTGTTGCGGCTGGCGAGTTCAAGTGCTCAACCTTCGCCGCTCGCCCGTCTTCGTCATATCGCTCAATCGCCTGCTGCACGAGGAGCCTCGCGTAGCCGGCTGGATCCTGTTCCGCCAAGTCGTAGTTGCGGTCGTACCAACCAGAGCCGAAGAGCAGACCGTCATGCGGGACGATCCGGCTGTGCTTGCGCTGGTATGCACCTTCCTGCGCTGGATTCTCGAAGACGTATGAGACCCAACCGTCGCTCTCCAATGACATCATCTCGGCGCCGTAGTTGTGACCGGTCACATCGGTTGCATCGCTGATGGAGCTGCCGAGCCACCCTTCAACCTCAGCACGGTGGGCGTGAACCAAGCGCGTGCCGTCGGCCCGATGAATGAACATGTACCACTCGCCATCGGCGCTGCTCGGCGAGTTGTAGTACTTGAACGTCGCCTCTCGACCGAGCACTCGGTACATCTCGATAGCGCGTTCGACATACGACTGCGTGAAGGCGCCGGGCGCATGAATCTTCGAGGGTGCGTCCTCGTACCAACCAGAGCCGAAGATCAGACCATCGTGTCGCACGATCCATGAGTGTTTGATCTGCTCCCGACCAGAGGCGGGGTTGTGGAACTGGTAGTCGACCCAAGCGCCTTCCGGTCGAGCAACGGCAGCGATCATTCGGCCCGCTGGATATCCGTCCGGTCCGTTGACTTCGGCGGCATTACTGCCGACAAGCTCGGAATCTTCATGAGCGACGAGGACACCGTCTTCATCGAAGATGAAGAGGTACCACTGACCGTCTACGCTTTCGGGGCTATTGAAGTACGCAATGGTCGCCTCACGACCGTCATGCTCAAACTTGTCGATCGCGTCCTCGACGAAGGTTTGCGTGTAGGCGGCATCTTCAGACTGCGTCGGACGTGCAATACGGCTCATCCGCTGGACACGCTGGCTCAGGACCGCCACGTCTCCGCGCAGACCGCTCAGCTCGTCCAAGGCACGGGTGAGATCGGTTCGAGCCCCTTGCACATCGCTCTTCAGGCGTGCGAGGTCGTCCTCGACGTTATCGAGGCGATCGTCGACCGTCGGTGGTTGAGCGATGACACCTGATTGCTGACCCAAGGACAGGCCGGCGACCAATCCCACGGCGGTGAGCAGAGCGGCGAACATCAAAATCAGGACACGCGAACGCATCGAGGAACCTCGTTCTTGCGATCTGCAGATTGCGTTCCGGACGCGCTAGTTGAGCGCTCCCATGCCGCCACCTCCGGCTCCGCAGCCGCAGGAACCACGTCCGCACGCGCAACCGCCGCCCGTGGGCATTGACTCGCCAGCCTCGGCATCTGCGTGCTGTCCCGCGACCGTGACCATGGCGGCGGTGAGGACCTTGTCGGCCACCTGACCGCAGTCGTGCTCATAGGGCTTCGCGGCAGCGCTCATCGGTCGGCGCTTGGTGAACTGTTCGTTGCAAGATCGGCAGTAATACTCGTACATCGGCATTGGTGATGCTCCACGTTGAGGGATGTCTTCTCGATGCAGGATACGCAACACAGCACGAGGTTCAAAATTTAGGCCTAATCGCCCGTCTCAGCCGTACAATCGCGGTAGCCCCCCGTAGCTCAGGGGATAGAGCAGCGGTTTCCTAAACCGTGTGCGGAGGTTCGATTCCTCCCGGGGGGACCAGCCGTGCTCGGCAGTGTTCGTCAGTCCTCGACGTTGAGTGCCGCTTCGACCATCGCTGCTTGGCCGAGCAATGTCTCGTCGTGGCCGAATCGGCCAACGAGCGAGAGCCCCAGCGGCAACCCATCGACATCGCCGAACGGCAATGAGAGCACGGGCATGCCGGCGTGTGTCCACGGCAGATTCATCGCCGGATCACCGGTGGAGCTGAGCCCTCGAGGCGCCGGGCCGACAGCCGAAGGCGCCAGCCACAGATCGATCCCCGCGCGATCCATCCGCTCATGCAAGCGCTGACGCAGAGTGATCCGTCCGGCTCGACCCGCCTCTGCCGCTTCCGCTGAGATTCGCGTGCCCGCCTCATAGAGCTGCGCGCTCTCGGGACGGAACATCGCTCCATACTTCTCGTAGCGATCGTGGTGGGTTTCTGCGAATTCTCGAGTCGTGAGATTGCGGTGCCGGGCGTTGATCTCCTCGATGTCGTGCAGCGTCGCCGTCGGCGCGACGCTGAAGCCATCGTCGCGCAGCTTGTCGGAAGCAGCGTCCAGCACCTCGCGGATTTCTGTGCCGGCTTGGTCCAGAAATGCGCCGCTGGGTATCCCGATCGTCGGCTTGGGCGCCTCCGCGTCCTCGCCAGCGCGCCAGCCGGTGAGGACAACGGTCGCGACCAGTGATGCGTCGGCGACCGAGTGGACGAAGTATCCGATCGTGTCGACCGACGGCGAGTAGTACAACGTGCCGCCGGTGGGAATGCGGTCGTACGACGGCTTGAACCCCACCACTCCGCAAAATGACGCCGGCCGAATTACGGAGCCCACGGTCTGCGAACCGAGAGCCAGCGGTGCGATTCCCGCAGCGACGGCCGCAGCCGAGCCGCTGCTCGACCCGCCTGGCGTGTGTTCTCGGTTGTGTGGATTCGCGGTCGCGCCCGACGCGAAGTAGGCGAACTCGGTCGTGACCGCCTTGCCCAGCACCAGTGCGCCAGCCTCCTTGAGCCGCGCAACCACGTCCGCCTCACGACCGCTAAACGACTCCGGCGGCACAGCGGAGCCGGCCCGCGTGGGCATCCGTCCGACGTTGAAGATGTCCTTGACCGCAACCATCGCGCCAAAGAGAGGCGGTCGCAATGACGGCGTCGGCCAACGATCCATGATCGCTGCTGCTTCTGACGACAGCCGCTCACGCAGCCGCGGATCGGGCAGGATCGCTCGGACCTGAGGATTGACCTCCTCAAGGCGGTGGATCGCCGCGCCGATTATGTCTTGTAGTGGCAGATCGCCCGAGCGAGCCGCCGCGACCTGCGCGACGAGCGACCGTCGCGCTACCAGTTGGACGTTCTCCGAGTCGGACATTAGTCGTCCCTACGCAGCAGCGGAATTCCCGGCGGTGGCTAGAAGCCGAGGCCTTCTTTGCCCTGCATCGACCGTCCGACGTTGATTTGGCCGAGGTGGTTGTTCGAGTGATTGATGATCACTTGGCCGATGATCTCCCACTTGGGCAGCTCGCCCTGTGGAACGATCCGTGTGATCGAGTCGAGGTACTCCGGCGTCATGTCAGCGATCCGTGGGACGATCACGTCGGCGACATCATTGAGATAGCTGGCGATCGTGGGGCCGTCCGGGAAGACCCAGCTCGCGACCTCGCCGTAGTCAGTACCGGTGCCCTGATCGACTTTGGGCAGTCCCCATTCCTCATGCAGACCCTTCGACAGCCAGATCGGCTTCTCGCGCTCGAATGCGAAGTGGATCAGGTTGTCGGCCGTGCGAGCGATGTGCCAGGCCTCAAAGCCGATGCAGTTCTGTCCGTCGTAGGTGCGGAAGTGCACCTCTTCCTGGGAAAGGTCTTCCATCGATTGTGCCGTCCAGCGCAGGGCTCGATCGGTGAACTTCGCCAACGCGGCGGCCAAGTTAGTGTCTGCCATGAGATGTCCTTTCAGCTCGTTGAGAGCGTGTGTTTTGGGCGTTTGCTTCAATCGTCAGGCTCCACAGTGAACGTTACCCGACGAGTTTCGAAAGAGCGTCGGCCCAGAGTTGATCGTCATCGGTATCGACGGAGACCTGGTGCAAATCGACACCGAGCGTGGACTGTTCGTCCAGGTGCTCGGAGCAGGCTTCGAGTGAGCCTCGCTGCGAAAATTGCGGCGCGATCTCTATCGCAATCTCGGTCGCGGCGCCAACGCCGTCGGACTGCCACGCCTCCCGCATGGCCGCGACTTCTTCCGCGAATCCCTGTCGCTCGAACTGGTGGAAGTAGCCCGGTCCATTTCGGACGGCGAAGAAGGCGAGGCCTTGCGCAAAGCCGCGATCTGTTTCCGCCTGGCGCGACGAGTCGAGCAGCACGGTCGCCGAACCTGGCGAGCGCACCTCGACCGCATCGGCGGGGCGCCCTGCGGCCACTGACCAATCCTTGACTTGCTGAACCGACTGCTCCACGCGATCGTTGGGAATCCAGGTCGGCATCCAACCGTCGGCCAGCTCAGCGGTCATCCGTACCGAGGTCGGGTTGAGCGTGGCCAGATGAATTGGGGGACTCGGCTGAGCGGGCACCATCCCGCTCACCAACGCTCGCTCGACGTGAATTGTGGGACCGTCGTAGCTAAACCGCTCGCGAGCCCAATACAGACGGATCAGTTCCACCGCCTCGCGGATACGAGCGAACGGACGCTCGAACTTGACTCCATGAAATCGTTCGATCGCGCCGGGCGCACTGGCGCCGAGTCCGACGACGACACGACCGCTCGAGAGCTGGTCGACCGTGCCAAAGCTCTGCGCCAGCGTGGCCGGTGTCCGAGAAAACACATTCACAATGGCCGACGCGATGCGCACATTCGAGGTCTCGCGAGCAAGCAGAGCCATGCCCGTGAACGCATCGTGGCCGTACCCCTCGATCACGCTGATCGTATCGACGCCGATTTCGTCCGCCATTCGGGCGCGTGCGAGGAACGTCTCGACGAAGTCCGGATTCCAGGGCAGATTGACGGAGATTCGTCGCTTCCGCGCTGGCGATTCTGTTGAATCTGGGTTCGAGGTCGTCACCACGGATCTCCTTCACTGACCGTCCCTGACAGCAACCAGAGTTTGACGGCGCATCGAACCTTGCCGTCAGGATCGACGACTCGATCATCCTCGCGCAACTGGCGGGCGATGTTGTCCAGCATGTGATCTCGTCCCGTGGGAAGGAATCCGAAACACCTGAGCATCTGCCACCAGGCATCGACATCGTCCCACCAGAACTCGCGCTCAATCTCTTCGATGGTGACATCGTCCAGGCGTCGCTCTTCGATTTCGGAGAGCAGCGCCAATCGAACCGCCTCGCGAGGATCGAACAGCAGCTCGACCTCTGGCCAAGCGACGCCGCGGCGTTCCAGCAGATTGAGGAATCGCATTCCCGGCCCTCCGAGAAATGGTGAGCCGATGATCGTCGCCGCGATGCGACCACCAAGTCGGGTCAGTCGCGTCGCCTCTTTGAGCAGTAGCTGCGGTCGCTCGGCGTAGGGCAGCACCAGACCGAGTCCCACCGCGTCTGCGGATCGACTCGCGAGCGAGGTCCCGATGGCGTCCTCTTGGATGAATCGAGGTTTCAACGGGGAGAGGCGAAATCGGTCGCGGGCGACCTCCAACTGCACGCGTGAGAGATCGACGCCGATCGCGCTGCCGCCTGTGAGCTTGTCCGTGCTGTGCGCGATCAGCGCACCCGACCCGCATCCGAGGTCGACGAGGTCGTCCCCGCTCGAGAGGTGTAATCGCTCAACCAGGGTGGCAGCGGCGAGATTGATCAACTCCGACGCCGACGCTTCGTAGTCGGCACCGCTCGCGTTGAACGTTTCGGCGATATCCTCGTTGCGCATTCTCGATGTCTCCTGGACCAAACTGCACACAAGGTCGCCGATGTCTCACGATACCCCGCCCCCCGCTCGATTGAACACGCCACTCGTCATCGCTCATCGAACGACGATGGGCCACGCCCCAGAGAACACGTTGCTCGGAATCCGACGAGCGCTCGACATGGGCTGTGACGGCGTCGAGATCGACGTCCGTCGCTGTGCCGATCACGTACCGGTGCTCATCCACGACGACCGACTCGATCGCACGACCGATGCGACGGGGAGCGTCGCGGAGACCTCGTTGCGGCAGCTCCAGGAGATCGACGCTGGCCACGGCGAGCGGATCCCCACGCTGCGCGAGGCGCTGGCGCTCATTGACGGCCGCATGCTGCTCATGATCGAGCTCAAGGTGTCGGAGGGTGACGACGTGTCAGCGCTGTGCGAGGCGGTGCTGGCTGAAATCGAGCGTCGCGACGCCTGGGGGTGGACGTGGCTGTGGAGCTTTGACTCCGAGACGGTGATCACGCTCGCCCAACGTGCTCCATTCGGTCGTCGGATTGCGCATCTCTGTGTCTCGCCAACTGCCGAGATTTGGCAGATCGCTGCCGAACACCAGCTCGACGGCATCGCCTTGCATGTCTCGTCGTTGACAGAAGAATTTGTCGGCGCCTGCCGAGCTCACGACATGGCAGCGTTCGTCTGGACGGTCAACGAACCGTCGGACATCGCACGCTGTGTCGAGTTGAGTGTCACGGGTATCGTGGGCGACTACCCAGAGCGGATTTCGGAGGCTGTTGGTCTTCAGTAGTTGGACAACGACCTGCTATGCTCTGAGCTTACGGAGGGGTGTAGCTCAGTTTGGCAGAGCAACGGTCTCCAAAACCGTAGGTCGCGGGTTCGAGTCCTGCCACCCCTGCCAGAGCAACCAAACTTCGCCTGCCGAGGTGGTGGAACTGGTAGACACGCAGCGTTGAGGGCGCTGTGCCCATTGCGGGCGTGGAGGTTCGAGTCCTCTCCTCGGCACCAGGCATCGGACAGTACTGCCCCTGCCATTCGGCAACACGGGCAGTTACAATGTCCTCAACGAGCAGCGAGCCGTCGCATCCATAGCGGCAGATCGCGGTTCCGACGAGCGGAAGTGGCGCAGCGGTAGCGCGTCTCCTTGCCAAGGAGAAGGTCGAGGGTTCGAATCCCTTCTTCCGCTCCAGAACATCTCAACAGCGTTCCCGGCGACGTGGCCAAGTGGTAAGGCAGGGGTCTGCAAAACCCTTATCACCGGTTCGAATCCGGTCGTCGCCTCCAACCTCCTCTCTTGCGTTCCTCTCGTGATCACGTTCGACCCTCGAACCGCGCTGATCGTTGTCGACATCCAGAACGACTTCGCCCACCCTGATGGCTCGCTGTATGTCGCGGGCGCTGGTCGGGTGGTGTCCAACGCCAACGCGGCGATTGCGAATGCAGACGAATCTGGAGCGCTCGTCCTCCTCACCCAAGACTGGCATCCAGCCGACACGCCACACTTCGAGAAAGACGGCGGCATCTGGCCGGTGCATTGCGTCGGCGAGACGTGGGGAGCACAGTTTCACGACGACCTGCCCGTGAGCGGACGCACAATCGTCCGCAAAGGCGTGGACGGTTCGGACGGCTACTCGGGATTCACCACCAGAGATCCGCAGAGCGGACAACAGCAGCCCACCGAACTGGAAGCCATCCTGCGCGAGGCCCGGGTCGAGCGTTGTGTGATCGTCGGTCTGGCGACCGACTACTGCGTCAAAGAGACCGTCCTCGACGCTCGGCGCCTGGGCTTTGAGGTGTTGGTTCCCATCGACACCGTCGCAGCGGTCAATCTTCAGCCCAACGATGGCGATGATGCGCTCGCCGCCATGACCGACGCGGGCGCGACGATCGCTTAGCGTTGCTTGCATGAGCTCACCGTCGGCCCTCTTCGTCGATCTCTACGAACTGACCATGGCGCAGGTCTACTACGAGCGCGCCATGACCGAGACGGCGGTCTTCGAACTAACCGTCCGCAGCCTCCCGGACGGGTGGGACTACCTGATCGCCGCCGGACTCGATCGAGCGCTGCGTGTTCTTGAGTCGTTGCGCTTTGACGATGCGGATCTCAGGTTCATCGCGTCGCTGCCGCAGTTTGACTCGGAGTTCGTTGACCGCCTTCGCGAGCTTCGCTTCACCGGCGATGTCTGGGCGCCACCTGAGGGAACCACGGTCTATCCCAACGAGCCGTTGATCCAAGTGATCGCGCCACTGCCGGAAGCTCAGATTGTCGAGACCGCGTTGCTCAATCAGATCGCGTATCCGACGCTGGTCGCGAGCAAAGCGGCACGAGCAGTCGACGCTGCGCGCGGACGACCGGTGATCGAGTTCGGCGGACGTCGCGCGCACGGGTCGGAAGCCGCGATCGAGGCATCGCGCGCAACGTACATCGCCGGCTTCGAGGCGACATCGTCGGTGGAGGCCGGACGGACCTATGGCATTCCAGTCACGGGGACGATGGCGCATAGCTTCATCCTCGCCGAGGGCGACGAAGTCGCGGCATTCGACGCGTTCGTCAGGCGATACCCGGGAACGACGCTGCTCGTCGACACGTTCGACACCGCGAACGGTGTCGCCAAGGCGATCGAGGTGGCCCTCAAGCATGGAGCGGAATCCGTCGGAGCGATCCGCATCGATTCCGGCGACTTCCTGACAGAATCGCGGGCCGCTCGTCGACGGTTGGACGACGCCGAGTTACATGCCACCCGGATTATCGCCAGCGGCGGGCTCGATGAGTATCAGATTGCGGATCTCATCGCTGCGGGCGCTCCGATCGATGTGTTCGCCTGCGGGACGAACATCGTCGCGCCGTCCGACGCCTCGACGCTGGACACGGCCTACAAGCTGGTCGAGTACGACGGTCGAGCGGTGCGGAAGCTCTCGCCTGGAAAGCCGAGCTTGGGGCATCGCAAGCAAGTCTGGCGGCTCAGCCACGGCGATCTGGTCACGAAACACGATGCGCCTCGACCCGAGAACGCCGAGCCGCTCCTGCTCCCAATGATGGTCGCAGGAGCCCGCACGGCGGAAGGTTCGGAGTCGCTCGCTGACATCCGTTCTCGAGCGACAGAGGGTCGGGGACCCAAACGCGTGGATATCGATCCGGCGTTGTTAGACTGAAACTCGATCTGATCTCGTGGGGAGCTAATCCATGTCCGAATCCAGAACTGATACGCCAGGTGTGGTCATCCCGATTTGGGATGACGAACTCGACGACTTTGAGACGGAAGCGTCCGCGTTTCGCGCGCAAGAGCGCGAAGAGGTCGAGTTCATGCTCTACCGACTCCGTCAGGGCGTCTACGGACAGCGGCAGCCCGACGTGCATATGAATCGCATCAAGCTACCGATGGGCGGCGTCACCTCCGAACAGCTCGACGGTCTTGCGGAAGTCTGTGAGACCTTCGCTCCCCTGGGCAAGGGTCACATCACGACCCGACAGAACATCCAGGTTCATTTCGTCCCGCTCGACCAGATGCCCGACATGCTCCGCGTGCTCGGCAAGGTCGGACTCTCCTCTCGCGAGGCATGTGGCAACACGGTGCGAAACGTCACCGCTGACCCCTGGGCCGGCATTTCCGAGGACGAGGTATTCGATCCGACGCCCTACGCCGGCGCGTTCGTCCGCTATTGGGTGCGCAACTCGATCACCCAACTGTTGCCTCGAAAATTCAAGGTCTACTTCACCGGCCGTGAGGCAGACTCCGCCATCGCTGCCATCCACGACCTCGCGTTCTTCTCGCAGGTGCGCGTGATCGATGGCGAAGAGGTGCGCGGATTCCGCGTGATGGTCGGCGGCGGACTCTCGACAATGCCCAAGGAAGCCGTCACCCTCACGGAATTCGTCCCAATGTCCGAGTTCCTGACGCTCTCCGAGGCCGTCATTCGAATCTTCAACGCCGCCGACGAACTGCGGAAGAACATCCTTAAGGCGCGCCTCAAGTTCCTCGTGCATCGAGTCGGTGAAGCGACCTTCCGCGAAATGGTGGACGCCGAGCTCCAGAAAGGCTGGGCCGCCGAAACGCCACCGCTCGAGGAGCTGCTGTACGTCGACGATGAGCAGGCCGACGACCGCGCCGTCTCGGCTGAGCTCCCGTCGCCGAACGGCGATGCCTCGCGATTCGAGCGCTTCCTCGCGGCGAACGTCCGACCGCAGGTCCAGGAAGGCTATTCCGCCGTCGAGGCATCAATCGACCAGGGCGACCTCACTCCGGAGCAGTTCCGCGGCCTCGCCGAAATCCTGCGCAAGTACGGTCGCGAGCGCGCTCGTACGACCCCTCAACAGAACGTGGTGCTGCGCTGGATTCCCAATGAGGCCGTGTACGCCGTGTGGCGGGAGCTTGACGCCCTCGGCATGGGCGCGCCCGACGCTCAGGAGATTGAAGATGTGGTCTCGTGTCCTGGCACGGATAGCTGCAAACTCGGCATCACATCGTCGATGGGCCTCAACCGAGCCGTACAAGAGCGCGTGCGATCGCTAGCGATCGACGATCCGCTCACACGGAAAATGCGCATCCACATGAGCGGCTGCCCGAACAGTTGCGGTCAGCACCACATCGCCGACATCGGATTCCATGGCGCTGCGATCAAAGTGGGTAATCGACAGATTCCGGCGTACCACATGTTCGTCGGCGGTACCTACCGCACCGAAGAAATGAAACTCGGCACGCTCGTCCCGAAAGTACGACTCCCAGCCAAGCGCGTCCCGGACGCGGTGGAGCGGGTGCTCGACCTCTACGCGAGCGACCGCAACAGCGACAACGAAGTGTTTACGGATTGGGTCGATCGAGTCGGACTTGCGCCAATTCAAGGCGCACTGAACGACCTCACACTGCCGCCGGAGTTCTCCGCCGACACGCTTCCTATGTTCATCGACTGGGACCGTCAGGACATCTACATCCTCCAACGCGGCGAAGGCGAGTGCGCTGTCTAGCGGAGTTCCTCGCTCCTCTCTTGCAAGAGGAGCGACGAGGGTCTTGCGCTGACTTTGTTGCGGGTAGGGCTGAGCTTGCCTGATTCGACCAGCGCCGAGGATTCCGTACTCCGACCGATCACCGAGCGCCGTCTCGCTCGGATGCACGCCGTGCTCGAGCGACGACACGACGATGTCGTGATCGTCCTGGAGAACATCCACGACCCGCACAATGCATCGGCAATTTTGCGGAGTTGCGACGCGTTCGGGGTCGGACGCGTCGCGCTCGTCTACAACGACCAGGAGTTTCCTGAAATCTCCAGCGGAGTGGCAGCGCAGGTCGACAAGTGGTTGCAGTTCGACCGCTTCGACAACCCAGCCGACTGCGTCGCGATGCTTCACGGTGACGGGATCTCGGTCTACGCGACCGAGCTGACGGACTCCGCCCAGGACTACCTCGATGTCGATTTCCGAGGTCCAGCCGCGATTGTGCTGGGCAACGAGCACAGCGGATGCTCCGCTGAAATGGTCGCGCTGGCCGACGGCGCGATCGTGGTGCCGATGGTCGGATTCGTTCAGTCGCTGAACGTCTCGGTGGCGGCCGCCGTGATCATGGCCGAGATGGCACGACAACGCCGTGGCGTCGAGCCAGGCTGGAGCTCGCGAAAAGCCGAGGTGAAACGCGAATGGATTGAGCGCGAGTCCTCGCGACGGTGACCTCATGCGTGCCAACGACACCGTGTCGTGTAGCATCGCTTTGGACGACCACAACAGGACGACATGATCGTCAGAAGAGGAGCACAGGATGGCCGACTACGCCGGCAGACTGCCCGTCGCGACACCTGAGTCGCAGCCCTACTGGGACGGTCTCAAAGAACACAAGCTGATGTTGCCCACGTGCGATGGCTGCGGTCCGCACTTTTACCCACGACCGTTCTGCCCAACTCCGGGCTGTTTCAGCTGGGACATCAAATGGATGCAGGCCTCGGGCAAGGGCAAGGTGCACACGTTCGTGATCTCGCACCAACCGATCCCGCCCTACAACTCCGAGGACAACGCACCGCCCTACGTGATCGCGGTGATCGAACTCGAAGAGGGCCCGCGGATGATGTCCAACTTGATCATCGATGACCCGTACACCACGACCGTGGATATGGACGTCGAGATCGTGTACGACGACGTCACCGACGACGTCACCTTGCCGAAATTCAAGCCTGCCTAACCGTTTGTTGGACTACCGATCGCGTATTCCAACGAACGTCCTCGAAACGGAGACCAATCATGGACCAGATTCGACACAAGGTCGCCATTGTCGGCGCCGCTGAAACTGACGATTTGGGTCAGTTGCCTCACATGTCTCGGCTCGCGCTCCACGCGCAGTCGGCCAAGAACGCACTTGACGACGCCGGCATGTCGCTCGCCGATGTCGACGGCCTGCTCTGCGCCGGCGCAATCCCGAACGAGGTCGCCGAGTACCTCGGGATTCAGCCGCGCTATATCGACGGTACCTCCGTCGGCGGTTGCTCGTTCATGATCCACGTTCGACACGCCGTAGCGGCGATCATGGCCGGCTACTGCGACGTCGCACTCGTCACCCACGGCGAGAGCGGTCGCTCAGGCGTCGACGCACCGCGCGGCGGCTCGGCATCGTCGCCTGGTGGTCAGTATGAGGCGCCATTCGCGATCGGCGGAGCGCCGACCACGTTCTCGATTCCGGTGCTGCGACATTTCCATGAGTACGGGACGACCAAAGAGCATCTCGCGCACATCGCTGCTGCCACTCGCTCGTGGGCGAATCTCAATCCCATGGCGATGATGGGCAGCCACCGTCGATCGCCAGAGCGCGGCGGCGGACCGATTACCCCACAAGACGTGCTCAACTCACGGATGATCTGTTACCCGTTCAACCTGCTCGACTGCTGTGTCGTCGCCGATGGCGGCGGGGCGCTCGTCCTCGTCTCTGAGGAGCGGGCGAAGGACTTCGCCAAAGACCCGGTCTACGTGCTCGGCGCGGGTGAAGCAGCGGCCCACTGGATGGTCTCGCAGATGCGTGATCACACCACCGCCGACGGCTACCGCATCTCCGGCGAGGCTGCCTACAAGAGCGCTGGTCTCGGCCCGCAGGACATCGACCACTGCATGTTCTACGACGCGTTCACCTTCACGCCGTTGATGGCGGCTGAGGACCTCGGTTTCGTGCCCAAGGGTGAGGGCGGACCGTTCTTCGCCGAGACCAAGACTGGTCCCAACGGCGAAGTGATTTACAAGTCAGGTCCGGGCGGCGATTTCCCAATGAACACCAATGGAGGCGGACTCTCGTACTGCCACACCGGCATGTACGGCATGTTCGCGATCATCGAGTCGGTGCGCCAGCTCCGCGGCGAGTGCGGTGACCGCCAAGTGTCGGACGTCAACGTCAGCATGGCTCACGGACCCGGTGGCATGTTCGCTTCGGCAGGTACGCTCATCCTCTCGAATGCGTAGCATGGGCGCATGACGACGACCAGCTCCCCGAAGTTGATCACCGCAGAAGAATTGCTCGCACTCTCGGCGAACGGATTCCGCGGTGAACTCGTCCGAGGGGAGCTGATCGAGGAGATGCCACCCGGACTGCGACACAACAAGGTGATGGGCCTCATCACCTATGTTCTGATGTCCTTCGTTCTCCCTCGAGGACTCGGAACTGTGGTTCCAGGCGACACCGGTGTCGTCGTCGAGCGCTTGCCGGATACCGTGCGCGGCCCTGATGTCGCGTTCTACTCCACTGAGAAGCTGGACCCTGAGGCAGACATCCCCGGATACGCAGAGGTCCTGCCTGATCTCGCGGTCGAAATCCGTTCGCCCAACGATTCGCTGACGGACATGGAGCGACGGGCGCGCATGTGGCTGGGATATGGCGTGCGACTCGTCTGGGTCGCGCATCCTGAAACACGACGGGTCGATGTCTACCGCGCCGGCAGGGAAACGAAATCGTTCGCCGCGACTGGCCTATTGACCGGTGAGGACGTCTTGCCTGACTTTCACTGCTTGGTCGGTGACATGTTCAGCATCTCCCGCTGAGGCGCGAGCGGCTTCTTCGCCAGCAACACCGACAGTGCCGCGGCCAGCAGTAGGCCGATGAAGACTACGTAGATCGGGTCGTACGATCCGCGGTTGTCAATCACCAGCCCCGACACAAACGGCCCGAACGCATTGATTAACAGTTGCGGCGGCGCTGTGACGGAACGGATTCTGCCAACCGAGTACCGACCGAAGTAGTCGGGAAATGAGATCCGATTGAGCGGCAGTTGTGCTCCGAACGAGAGTCCGTGCCAAACCGCGAAGACGAATGCCATCCACACGCTGTCGGTGAGCACAAACCATACCAGGGCGCTCGTGGTGAACAGAATGACCAACGGGAGCGCGTAGCGAACTGCCATGCGTTGACGAAGCTCGCCACCGAGCACGCCACCGACAATCCCCATCCCCGCCCAAAGCGCGAGCGCGGTCCGCGCGGTGTCAGCGTCGATCCCGTTCTGGGTCATGTGGGAAACGAACGTGAAATTCACCGATCCACCGACGGCCATCAGGATCGTCGTGCCGAACAGCAGCAGCCAAAAGGCACGTGTCCGAACCGCCTCACGGACCGTCCAATCAGGGTCGTTGGCCAGCGAGGCTTGAGCGTTCGCGCCACCGATCGGCGTCCGAGAGGCTCGCAGTCGATCGCCGTCAGGACGAAGACCCACGTCCTCCGGACGTCGACGCAGGATCAAGGACGGCACCCAGCCGACCACGATGACTAGCACCGCCATCAGCAGGAATGCTTCGCGCAACCCCCCGAGCCAGAGGCCCGCAGAAATCACCAAGGGGAAAATCATCATCCCGCTGCGGGTGCCGATCATCGTCAGGCCCATGGCGGAGCCTCGACGTCGGATAAACCAGTTGGCGATCACCACGATCACCGCGATATCGATCACCGCCACCGTGATCCCGCGACCCAAGCCCCAAAGCACCAGGAACTGCCATAGCTCCGACGCGAACCCCAGAGCAAACAGCAGTCCCGCGACCAACCCAACCGATCCGAACAACAACCAACGGGCACCGTACCTGTCGGCGATAGGGCCTACAAACGTGGCGATGGCGCCTCCTCCGACGCCACCGATCACCATCGTCAACGCGATCGACGCGGTGCTCCAACCGTATTCAGCCTGGAGCTCAGGTGTGATCGCGCCGAGCACCGGATTGAAGAACGAGACCGCTGCGAACGACGACATCGAAGCGGCCGCCGCGATCCACCAGCCGGCGAATACGCGCCGGAACGGTCGGGCGTACAACAGTCGCGGCAGATGCTCGCGACGTCGCACGGGTGAGGAATCTGTTGACTCGTCGGGCAGACTCATGAACGCCACTACCCTAGCGCTAGCGCTCGACCGCCCGCAGATGGCGAGGCGAATAGCGGAGGAGCCATGACGAACACGACACTACGCATCGGAGTGACCACAGCGCTGCACGATCGAGCGGGTACGCGGCTTGGCGAGGTCGTCCCTGAGGCCGAGATCATCCTGCTCGACCCCGAGGGTGAGTGGTCGGCGGATCCCGCAGCACTCGATGGATTCTTTTTCTCCGAGGACCTGTACTACCTACAGCAGTCAGTCGGTGCGTTCATCCGCTTGCTCGGGACCTCGCCGCCGAAGTGGATGCAGACCGCGAGCACCGGTGTCGACCATGCGCTGTTCGCTCATCTGCTGAACTCAGGCGCGATCGTCACGAACTCGCCCGGTGTGCACGGCTCAACGATCGCGGAGTATGTGTTTGCCTACATCCTCAGTCATGCGAAGCGACTGCCACAGCACGCCGCCAACCACTCCGAGCGCAGGTGGGCACCACTGCAATCTGTCGAGCTCGCTGGCCAGACGCTCGGGATCGTCGGCTATGGAGGAATCGGCGAGGCCTGCGCGCGACTCGCGAAAGCCTTCGGAATGCGCACGATCGGCACCAAACGCCGACCACCGAGTACCGATTTCCTCGACTTACACCTCGTGCCACAGGACCTGCACCAGCTATTGGGCGCGAGCGATTATGTCGTGCTCTGTTGTCCGCTCACCGACGAGACGATGAATCTTATCGATGCCAGCGCCCTTGCCTCGATGAGATCGCACGCGCTGCTGATCAATGTCGCGCGGGGACGCGTGGTCGATCATCAAGCGCTCGGCGAAGTACTGAACTCGGGCGGGATCGCTGGCGCCGTGCTCGATGTGGCGCCGCAGGAGCCGCTGCCGGCCGACTCGCCGCTCTGGGATTTACCCAACTGCCAAATCACGCCTCACGATTCCTGCCACGTCGATTCGTCGTACATGCGCACCGCCGAATTCTTTCTGACCAATCTCGCCCATCTCACGGCTGGAGAGCCACTGGAATGGGTCGTCACCGACATTGAACTGTCCGACCCCAGCGTGGGAGACGTTTAGGAGCACACATGACGGATCACACTGAAACACCTGGTCCGCTCGCGGGCATTCGGATCCTCGACCTCACCTGGGTACTCGCCGGTCCGTACGCGGCGATGATCCTCTGTGACCTCGGCGCTGAAGTTGTCAAAGTCGAGCGACCGCCGCACGGCGATGTCGCCCGCACGACGGGACCGTTTGTCAACAACGAATCGATGTACTTTCAATCCGTCAACCGCGGCAAACGCAGCATCTCGATCGACCTCCGATCCGACGCCGGCCGCGACATTTTCCTGCAGCTCGTCGATCAGGCAGACGTGGTGATGGAAAACTTTACGCCCGGCGTGATGGACAAACTCGGCATCGGACCGGACGCCTTGTTGGAGCGCAATCCTCGCCTGGTCTTCGCCTCAACCTCGGGATTCGGGCAGACCGGTCCTTGGCGCGACAGGCCCGCCCTCGACATCATCGTCCAGGGCATGGGCGGCGTGATGAGCATCACGGGTTATCCGGATGAGCCTCCAGCGAGACCAGGCACCTCGATCGGCGACATCTGTGGCGGGCTATACACCGCGATCGGCATCCTCGCCGCCCTTCGAGAACGCGACCACAGCGGCGCCGGACAATCCGTCGACATCTCCATGCTGGACTGCCAGATCGCGATTCTTGAGAACGCGGTCGCTCGCTACTTCACGACTGGCACGGAGCCAGGACCGCTGGGCACGCGACATCCTTCGGCAACGCCGTTCCAGGCCTTCCCGACCGCCGACGGCTGGATGGTCGTCGCGCTGTCGTGGGGGATCGACAGTCAGTGGGAGCTGTTCTGCGCCGAGCTCGGACTGCCGGCACTCGTCGGCGATGATCGCTTTGACACCTCGTTCAAACGCACCGAGAACCATGCCGAGTTGGAGCCAGTGCTCTTCGAGGCAAGTCGCAAACAACCAACCGATCACTGGGTCGAGGCGCTGTCACAGTACGGCATCCCGATCGGGCCGCTGAACACGATTGGCCAGGCGGTGAGCCAAGAACAGATTCTCGCCCGCGAGATGATCACCACGGTCGAGCATCCGATCGCAGGCGATGTGACGATGGCAGCCTCGCCGCTCAAACTCTCTCGCACGCCCGCTCGGGTGCGTGGCTACGGACCCCAGTTCGGCCAGGACACCGCACAGGTGCTCGAGGAATGGCTCGGATTCGATGGCGCGCAGACCGCGGCTCTGGTGGAGTCGGGCATCGTGATGACCGAGGGCGGCCCAGATATCGCTGCCTATCTGAGTGCCTGACGTGTCGATCCGCAGACGAATCGCAACGCTCGGCACGACGCTCAAGCGTCGACTGCGTCCTGAGCCGATTGAGATCGAGCTCGACGTGGTCGAGCAGCTGGTAGTCCAACATCTGTTGTTGGTCGAGCAGGCGTCCTTCGACGAGCTCGTCGACGCAGTCCTCGTCGCTCGGCCAACCGCGGATCAGCAGCAGGTGCGACTGTCGCTGATCCGATTTGAGTCGTTTCGATTGATCCAACGCATCTTGCATCCGGAATTGGAGCCTGGAAAACAGATGTCGTTTACGCTCACTGCTGACGGACGACGGCTCAAGACGGTCATTCCCGCTGTGCCGCGTTCGCGGATTCAGACCTGGTTGTAGTCGCGCCTCGCGCTGGAGGAGTTCTTGATGGCGAAGTTCAAGGTGTATCACGTCGATTCCCGCCCGGAGCGACAGCCACACACGGCCGAGGCGGAGCAGCTAGCCAAAGCAGACGCGGAACTGGTCGCACTGACGCCCGAGCAGCAGCAGGACATCCCCGCACACGTGCAAGATGCCGACGGGATCATCTGCGGCTACCGACAGGTGGGCAAGGACATCTTCGATGCCGCGCCGAACCTGAAAGTCGTCGTTCGATACGGAATCGGATTCGACAACATCGACTGGCAAACCGCGATCGATTACGACATCGTCGTCTGCAACATCACCGATTACTGCATCAACGAGGTCGCTACGCACGCGATGTCGCTGCTGTTGGCGCTCAACCGCAAGTTGGTCGCGCACAACGCCGCCGCTCGCGCGGGCGAGCGCGTCCCGCTCGGACCATCAGGCGCGTTGTACAACGAGACCATCGGCCTCGTGTCATTCGGTCACATCGCGCAACAAGCAGCGATCCGCGCACAGGCGTTTGGTCTGAACGTGATCTCACACGATCCGTTCATGGACCCTGCCGTCGCGGAAGCGGCGGGCGTGCGCCTGACGTCGCTTGAGGAAGTGATGCAGGCCGATTATGTCTCGGTGCATCCTCCGTTGACGCCAGAGACTCGGGGCATGATCGGCGCCGAGCAGCTCGCCATGATGAAGCCGACCGCATACCTGATCACGACCTGCCGAGGCGGTGTCGTCGACGAGCAGGCGCTGTACGACGCGCTCAAGCAGGGACAACTCGCGGGAGCGGGCGTCGACGTTTGGGATCCGGAACCGGTCCACAAGGATCATCCACTGCTTGAGTTTGACAACGTGATCGCGACACCACACTCGGCGTACTACTCGGACGCTTCAGCTCCGCTGCTCCTGCAGCGTGTCGGCGAGGCAGCGGCCGACGTCCTTCAGGGCTACATGCCGCGATCGGTCGTCAACAAAGCCGTGCTCGACAAGGTGTCGCTCTCACCGCATCCGGAACGCTAGCCTGCGGCGTCCTCGAGCAGTTTCGCATCCGCGTACGAGGCAGACACGGTGTTACTGCGGCCGTCGCAATGCGACTGACCAGGCCGAGTCCTTGCTGGATGATCACGAGACCACAACGGCAACGCGGCTCATCGTTGGTTCAAGATCTCATCGTGTACGCTCATTTGAAACGTAGGCAACAGATCGATTTCCCGCTAGCGGAGGTATGGAATGCGACCGAACACGGTGAAACAGCTATGGGCCGAAGGCAAGCCCTCCTTTGGCGCGTGGCTCTCTAGCTGCTCGACGCTTGCAGCAGAGTCAATGGCGCACCAGGGTTGGGACTGGCTAGTCGTCGACGGTGAGCACTCTCCCGTCGACCTGCTCACCATGGTGCAGATGTTCCAGGTCATCTCGTCGACCGACACGATCCCAATGGCCCGCGTGCATTGGAACGATCCGGTCGAGATCAAGCGGATTCTCGATGGCGGCGCGTATGGCGTCGTCATTCCCTGGGTGAATAACCGTGCCGAGGCTGAGCAAGCCGTGGCAGCGGTCCGATACCCGCCCGACGGCCAGCGCGGCTTCGGCGCCTATCGCGGTTTCCTCTATGGCGGCGCCGATTACGGAACCGAGGCCAACAAAGAGATCGCCTGCATCGTCCAGATCGAGACCGTCGAGGCGGTCGAGCGGATCGACGAAATCCTCGACGTCGAGGGAATTGACGCGACGTGCATCGGCCCCGCCGACCTCGCCATGTCGATGGGCATCCCAGTCCGACCCGATAACCCGCATCCGGACCACGTCGCGTTATGTGCAGAGGTGCTCGCCGCGTCCCAGCGGATCGACAACCGTGTCGCGCCAGGCATCTTCACTTCGGGCCCGGTCGAAGCCAAGCGCCGAGCGGAAGAAGGCTGGCTCTACATCCCCTCTGGCAGCGACTCGCAGTTCATGGCGCAGGCCTCAGCGCAGGGACTGCGCACCGTCCGTAGCTACGGTCAGGACTAGGTCGGTGGCCTGGACCGGGCTCGCTGAGCCCGAGACCCGTCCTCGCTTCGACGCTTCGGAACTGCGAAGCTTCACCTCCACCGTCCTCCGCTCGTACGGCGTCCCATCTGACGACGCGGAAGTTGGCGCTGATGTGCTCATCGACGCCGACCTCGTCGGCATTGAGTCGCACGGAATCGCCCATTTGCCGTGGCATATTGGCTACGCGCCAGGTTTCGACTCCGGCGTGGTCAATCCGACCCCAGACATTGCGGTGCTCCGCGAGACTCCGGTATCTGCGGCCTGGGATGGCGACGGTGGGTTCGGCACGATCGTCTCTCACAAAGCGATGAGTACGTGTATCGACAAGGCGCAAACCAGCGGAATGGGCATGGTGACCGTGCGCAACGGTCGACACTTCGGCGCCGCCGGCTACTACGCACACATGGCCGTCGAGCACGATCTAATCGGCATGGCGATGTGCAATGTGCCGCCGATCGCCGTCGCTGCAGGCGGCAAGGGTCGCGTCTTCGGCACCAACCCGATCGCCATGGCCGCACCGATCGCCGATGGCACCCCATTCCGCCTCGACATCGCCACAACCGCCGTCGCGGGCGGGAAGTTGGAGATCGCTGGTCGGCAAGGGAAGTCGTTGCCCGAAGGCTGGGCCGTCAACGAGGACGGCGACCACAGCGGCGACCCATTCATCCTGCGCAAGAATGGCGGACTGCTTCCGCTGGGATCGACGCTCACCACCAGTTCGCACAAAGGCTACGGCCTCGGCCTGATGGTCGACATTATGACGGGCGTGCTCTCGGGCGACGGCTCGGGACTGTTTTCCCCTCGTGGTCAGAACCTGATTCAGGGGCAATGGTTCGCGGCCTGGCGAATCGACCTCTTCTGCGAGCCCGACGAGTTCAAATCCAGCATGAAAGAGATGGCCGACGCCATCCGCGAGGTCGAGCCGATCACGGGAGTCGAGCGAGTCGTGATCCCGGGCGACCCTGAAGAAATCGCGCGAGCCGATCGCTCGGTCAACGGTGTTCCACTCGACGAGGAATCGATCGAGCAGCTCATCGCGTTGGGTGAACGACGCGGCGCTGCATTTCCCGCTCCACTGAGCAAAGGCGGTGCCGAATGACAGCAGCTGATTCCAGGGTCGACGCGGCGATTGAGAACATCCTCTTCAACTACGGTCGTGCAGCAGGTATCTTCGATCCGAACCGACTGGAGGTGTGGGAGGAGTTGGGGCTTACGATGTCCCAGCTTCGCGTCCTCTACATGCTCCAGGCCGCACCGGGCACTCCTGCTGGCGCCGTTGCCACCCAGCTCAAAGTACGACCCTCCACCGCCACTGGCATTATCGACCGACTGGTCGACAAGCAGAAGTTGGTCCGTCGCGAACGCGATGAGACCGACCGGCGACGAGTGCGCATCTTCCTCACTGAACGTGGTCACAAAGTGATCACCGAGATGGACGCACGCCGTCGCGCGGTGATCTGGAGGATCTTTCACAACTTCTCGGAGCAAGAACTGGCAGATATCGACCACACCTTCGCGCTGCTCACGTCTGAGGCAGAGCGACAGGGCGTACTCGCGCCATGGCCCCCTGATCCTGAGGTGATGTGATGTCGATGGGGCCGCCGCGAACATCTTCAGGAGACGCCGGCGGACCAGGCGGCTTGCCACCTAGTCCTCAGTCTGGCCCACCCGGAAGCCCGCAGGGGGGGCCTCCGCCAGGCATGGCTGGTATGGGCGCTGTTCCCCCTGGTTGGTCGCTGCCGCAGCGCCGCAAGGTGCTGATCATGCTCTGCGTGATGCTGTCGCTCTTCCTGGCAGCGCTCGATCAGACCATCTGGAACGTCGCCGCACCGAAAGCGGTCGGCGAGCTCGGCGGCCTCGACCTCTTCGCCTGGCCGGCGACATCCTACCTGCTCGGCTCGACGGTCATCGTCCCGATCATCGGTAAACTCTCCGACTCACAAGGTCGGAAGCGATATCTCCTCACCGGTATCGTCATCTTCCTGTTCGCGTCAGCGCTGTGTGGTGCATCCGGATCGATGTGGGAGTTGATCGGCTTCCGGCTGCTTCAAGGGTTCGGCGCCGCGTTCATCATGGCCAACGCGTTCACGACGATGGGCGACTACTTCGCCCCCGCCGAGCGCGGACGCTGGGCGGGAATCATCGGCGGCACCTTCGCGCTTGCCAGCATCATTGGCCCGCTCGCTGGCGGCGTCCTGACGGATGAGCTGTCCTGGCGATGGGTCTTTTATGTCAACCTTCCCGTCGGTGGGATTGGCCTGATCGCGATCACGTTGATCATGCCGAATACGAAGCCGCAACATCCCAATCGTCAACCGACTGACTGGGTCGGCGCGGGACTCCTGATCGCAGCCGCGACGCCGCTGCTACTCGCGTTCTCGATGGGTGGCAATCAGTTCGGATGGCTGGACTCACCGATCGTTGCCTGTCTGATCATCGCCGTCGCCGCTGCCTATGCCTGGTGGCGTGTCGCCCGACGCAAGGGCGAAAACGGCATCATGCCGCTGCCGATGTTCCAGAATCGGATCTATCTGTTCTGCACGATCGTGATGTTCCTGATCGGCATCGCGATGATGGGCTCGATGTTCGGGCTACCGTTCTTCCTCCAAGGCGCGCAAGGCATCTCCGCAACGAACACCGGTTTGGTCACCTTGCCGAGCAGTCTCGGAGTCGTACTCGCATCCGTCGTGAGCGGACAGATCCTCGTCCGCACGAATCAATACAAGCCGCTCGCGATCGTCGGCGCAGCCGGCGCCGCACTCTCGCTGTTTCTGTTGTCACAGCTCAATGTCGACTCCAGCCTGACGCTGACGCGTCTGTACATGCTGCTTATGGGCGCCGCCATGGGCACGCTGATGCCGCTGTACTCGTTGCTAATGCAGAATTCGTTACCGTTCCGACTTCTCGGTGTCGGCACAGCGACGAACCAGTTCGTCCGACAGATCGGCGCCGCGATTGGCGTCGCGACGTTTGGGTCGCTGATCGCGAGCCGGTTCGCGACGCAACTTGGACAGGCATTTCCCACAGAACACGAGGAACTCAAAGAGCGACCCGAGATCCTGTTGGATCCCGTTTCGCTCGATGGATTCCGTCAAGGTCTCGAACAGCAGGCACCAGGTTCGTCGGACGCCGTGATCCAGACGGCCCGAGAGGCGCTCGCGATTCCCGTGACGGACATGTTCCTCTATGGGGCCATCATCATGCTGATCGTGTTGGTCGTCGGTGTGATCTTGCCCAAGGTCAAGTTCCAATCACAAGAGGAAATGATGGCCGCTGCACGAGCGATGGCGGCCGCCAATCGACCGCCAAACGGAGCCTCGGCAGGGCCTCCCGGCGACGGAGCAGCTCAGCAACCTGGACCTCCGCCTGGAGCGCCCGGATTCGCACCTCCGCAATCCGAGCCACCACCGTTACCCACATCAGCCCCTAGAGTGAATCCGAGAGCGGCCCCCGTGTCGGTCGCAACCGTGATCGAGAACGGCGATACTGCACAACAGGAACAGGGAGAGTCGATGCCACTCATCGCATCCTGGGCAAGTCAGCGCCGCACGAACATCACCACCCTCGATTAGTCGGAGTCCCAGATGACCATGTCCAACGGCCAACAGCAGCCTGAGCCAAATGGCTCATCCGAGCACGCAACCAGCACAGTTCTCGCGCTTGACGGATGGGGACCGGTCGTCGCCGAGCCGTCGCCAAACGGATCGAACGGAATCGAGCCCGAGCTCGCGTCCGTCGAGCCTGCCATCGAGCCGATCGCGAATCCTCAAGGCGACGCCGACCAGCGGGCCGAAGTTCGGAAGCACATCTATTCGACTTGGCAGCATCGGACGCCTCGGACAGCGATGTTCGCGCAGGCGATCCGGTTTGTCGTTCCCGTCGCCGCGCTGGCGATCACCACTTTCGCAACACTCAAGCTCGCGGTCGACTATCGAGGCTCGCTACTGCGTCAACCGACCATCGCCACACCAAGCCGCATCGACGAACTGCGCCGAGCGGTCGCCCTCGCGATCGATCCGTCACTGACACCGGCGCCGCCCAGGCGACGCTGGCGGTTCGACTTGCCTGCGCAGCTCGAACAGTTCAAAGCGCTGAGCGTTCTCCGTCGCTGAGATCGACGCCGAAGTCGCGCGCTACTCCTGGGTTGCGAGCGTTCTGGCCCGCTCCTCGGCTCGTTCTCGCAGCACGCGCTTGTAGTCGCGAGGGATCACTTTCACGATCTGCTTGAGGACGACGTCCCAGTTGCTGAGTACCTCTCTCGCGAGCGGGCTACCGGTGCGTTCCTCGTGCGTCTCGATCATCTCCTCGAGCATCTGAGCTTCGTAAGCGTCCGTCACGGCCTCGAGATCCACCATTGCGTGATTGACGCGATCTTCGAGGTCGCCATCGGCGTCCCAGACGTAGGAGATTCCACCGCTCATACCGGCGGCGAAGTTTCGCCCCACTGGTCCCAGCACGACAACGGTGCCACCGGTCATGTACTCGCAACCGTGGTCGCCGACGCCTTCCACGACCGAACGCGCGCCGGAGTTTCGGACCGCAAAACGCTCTCCTGCTCGGCCAGCGACCCAAAGGGTCCCACCCGTCGCTCCATAGAGCACGGTGTTGCCGACAAGCACCGAGTCACGACCTCGGAAGCCAGCGTCTTTGCGCGGCGCTACGGAGATCATGCCGCCGGCCATGCCCTTGCCCACGTAGTCATTGGCCTCGCCTCGGAGATAGAGTCGCAGGCCACGCACGAGGAATGCGCCGAACGATTGTCCAGCGGACCCGCTGAAGTGGAGCTCGATTGTACCGCGCTGCATGCCCAGATCGCCGTACTGCTGGGCGATTCGTCCAGCGATTCTCGCACCGACGGTCCGGTGTTCGTTCGTGATTCGCACCTTTGAGGAAATGTGCTCTTCACGCTCGATATGCGGCTCCAGTAAGCCCATCAGCTCATCATCGAGGCGCAGGTCGTTCTGGCGATCGTTACGCTCCTGGACTCGCATTCTGGGGAATTCCGGGTCAGCCTCAATCGGAGCGAGCAGTTTGGACAGGTCGACCAAGTTCGCACGCTCACCGGAACGAGGAGGAACCTGCTCGAGCAAGTCGGTGCGTCCGATGATCTCGTCAAGCGACTGGTATCCGAGCTCAGCCAGGATCACGCGCACTTCCTCGGCCACGTGGAGGAGGAAGTCGATCAGCATCTGCGGCTTGCCGAAATATTTCGCTCGGAGGTCTTCTCGCTGGGTCGCGACGCCGACGGGACACGTATTGAGATGACACTGGCGCGCCATTTTGCAGCCCAGCGCGACCAGCGCGGTCGTACCGAACCCGTACGCTTCCGCTCCCAGCATGGCCGCAACGACCACGTCTCGTCCAGTGTGGAATCCGCCGTCGGTGCGCAGCTTGATCCGGCCGCGCAGACCGTTGACGACGAGCGCCTCGTGGGCTTCTTTGACGCCAAGCTCCCAGGGAGCGCCCGCATACTTGACCGACGACAGCGGCGAAGCGCCGGTGCCGCCGTCGGCGCCTGAGATGTGGACGACATCGGCGTAGGCCTTGGCCACACCGGTCGCGATCGTGCCGACGCCCTCGCAAGCAACGAGCTTGACGCAGACCTTCGCTCGCGGATTTGCGATCTTGAGGTCGTAGATCAGTTGTGAGAGGTCCTCGATTGAGTAAATGTCATGGTGCGGCGGCGGCGAGATCAGCTCGACGCCGGGGGTCGAGTGACGCAGCATCGCGATATAGGGCGTCACTTTGTGACCAGGGAGCTGGCCGCCCTCGCCGGGCTTGGAGCCCTGCGCAATCTTGATCTCAATCTCGCTGGCGCTGCCGAGATATGCAGGCGTCACTCCAAATCGACCCGAGGCGATCTGCTTGATCTGAGAGTTCGCATCCGACTTGTCGCCAGATTTCAGGAAGCGACGCGGGTCTTCTCCACCCTCGCCGGTGTTTGAGGTAGCGCCCAAGACATTCATCGCCCGCGCGATGTCTTCATGCGTCTCCGGACTGAGCGCACCCAACGACATCGCACCGGTCGAGAAGCGCGGGGTGATGTCCTCATGCGGCTGGACCGATTCCAGCGGGATCGGCTGGCGATCCGTGGAGAATCCGAGCAGGTCACGCAACGCGGTCGGACGGCGATCGTTTGCCTGCTCGGAATACTTGGCGTATGCCTCTTCACCGCCGCCCTGGGCGACTTTGTGTAGCGCTCGCCACACTGGAGGCTCGTTCGCGTGATAGTCGGCGTTACGGCGATATCGATACCAACCGCCCGCATCGAGTCCGTCCGCTGGGTATGCCTGAGTATGTCGAGCGATGGCGTCGGCACCGATCTCCTCGAAGCCGATCCCGCCGATCCGCGAGAGCGTGCCCGGGAACGATCGCTCGACCACCTCTTCGCCGATACCCAACGCCTCGAAGATTTGCGCGCCGTGATATGAAGACCGCGCCGCGATTCCCATCTTCGACATGATCTTCAGGATCCCCGAGTCGACCGCTTGTACATAGCGGTCAATCACATCAGTCGCATCCATCTCGTCGAATTCGCCGTCAGCGTGTAGCGAACTCAACGTTTGCAGCGCGAGATACGGATGCACTGCGTCGGCGCCAAAGCCGATCAGACAGGAAATCTGGTGAACGTCGCGCGCATCGCCACAGCTCGCGACGATCGAGGCTGACATCCGCTGGCCGCTGTCGATCAGGTGATGGTGAACGGTGGACACTGCGAGCAGCATCGGGATCGGGACACGATCCTGTCCCACTGCTTCGTCGCTCAGGACAATCAGCGAGTGGCCGTCCTCGATTGCGTTATCGACGTGGTCGCAGAGCGCATTCAGGGCCGCTTCCAGTCCCGAAGGTCCGTCCTCGACGGGGAATCCCGCATCGATCACCGCTGCTGAGAATCCCGGCTGGCGGAAGCTGAGCAACGATTCCAGCTCGTCGCTGAGCAGAAACGGAGAGCGCAGATGAACGAGTCGCGCCGCCTCGGGCGATTCTTCAAGGAGCGACTGTCGACGCCCGAGCCAGACGTCGAGCGACATCACGTTGCGTTCGCGGATCGAGTCGATCGGTGGATTTGTTACTTGGGCGAACTTCTGTCGGAAATACGTGTAGAGCGGACGCGGCGGATCGTGGAGCACCGAGAGTGGCGTGTCGTCGCCCATCGAGCCCACGGCCTCCTTGGCTTGCTTCGCCATCGGTTTGAGGACGTACTCGATCTCTTCTCGGCTGTAGCCATGCAAAATCTGGCGAGACAACAGCTCGCCTTCGTCCGGCTGGGGGACGGTCATCGCATCGATGCCTACACCACGCTGTAGCCGACCCATGTTTCGCCGAATCCAGCGATCATAGGGATGCTGCGAAGAGACCCGATGCTTGATGTCGTCGTTGCGCAAGATCTCGTGGCGCTCGGTGTCGACCGCGACCATTTGGCCAGGTCCCAGACGGCCACTCTCGATGATCTCGGATTGATCAATCGGGATCAGCCCGACCTCAGAACCCATCACCACCAGTCCGCTTCGGGTGACCTGATATCGGGCCGGACGCAGACCATTGCGGTCCATCGCAGCGGCGGCGATCTTGCCGTCGGTGAAGGCCATTGCGGCGGGACCGTCCCACGGCTCGGTGAGGCATGCGTGGTATTCGTAGAAGCCGCGCAGATTGGGCGGCATGTCATCGAGGTTTTCCCAAGCCTCGGGGATGAGCATCATCATCGCGTGCAACGGACCTCGGCCCGAGGCGACCAGGAGCTCGAACGCCTCATCAAATGCTTGCGAGTCGGAACTGACCGACCCGAGCACGGGATGCAGTTCCGAGACGGCGTCTCCCCACACATCCGACTGCAGCGCCGGACCGCGTGCTTGCATCCACAAGCGATTGCCGAGCAGCGTATTGATTTCGCCGTTGTGAGCGATGTATCGGAACGGCTGGGCAATGCGCCAGTTGGGCAGCGTGTTGGTCGCATAGCGCTGATGGAAGAGGGCGACCGACGTCACCGTGTCGGGATTTGAGAGATCGGGATAGAAGCTCTTGAGCTGCGGAGCGACCATCAGTCCCTTGTAGACCACGGTCGTGTTGGACATCGAGACGATGTACGTTTCCGCCGCGTCATCGGCCGACTGACTGTCGCGCTGCGTTTGGTATTCGGCGTCAGCTCGTCGTCGAGCGAGGTACGTCCGTCGCACGAACTCGTCATCGTCCACACCGTTCGGACGCGAGATCAGGAGCTGCTCGATGCCAGGTAGTTCGCGAAGCGCCCACTGTCCGAGCACGGTCGGATCGGTCGGCACGACTCGCCAGCCAATTGCGTTCAAGCCTGAACGCTCCACGGCATGCTCAAGAATCCGACGACCACGGGTCGCCGCGTCGTCGTCCAGCGGCAGGAACACCATGGCAAGTCCGAGGTCGTCATCGGCGGTGCCCGCGGAACCGAGACGCTCGAGGTCGTCCTGCAGAATCGCGTAGGGAATGCTGATCGTGACGCCTGCACCATCGCCGGTGTCAGGGTCGGCGTTGACTGCGCCGCGATGCGTCAGACTGACCACGCCCTGCACGGCCTGTTCGACCAATTCGTGCGTCGCGACACCGTCCAACCGAGCGATAAATCCTGTGCCGCAGGCATCTCGGAAACTGGTTGGGTCGTGGAGTCCTGCGTAGTCAGATCGACTGAGCGAACTCATTCGCTTTCGTTTCATATCGCCGTAATCTATCGATTCCTGAACACTCACTGCCCCAGTCTATGGAGGAATGGGAAACAGCAGGGATATTACGTGAATATTCGCACAAGCTGAGCCCTCACACTAGCGAATGTGACACAGCAACGCCGAGTAGGGCCCACGCAGCGACGTCAGAGGATCTCGTCGCGACGCAAGTCGGACAGTGCCGCTCCGAATCGATCAATCGTGGCATCAATGTCCGACTCGGTATGCACGCACGAGACAAGTGCGCCCATCCCCATCAGGTCGACGCCGTGATTGAGGAACGCGCGTCGGAACGGCCAGGCGACGTCCGCCGAGGTCACCGGTAGCGTCGAGCGCGCGCCGCCTTGCTGTCCCCAGTCCCAGGTTTTGCCATCGTCGGGACGGGCAACGTCCTCGCCGAGGATCAGATGCACCATCGATGCATCAGCCCAAGCGCAACCAGCGACTTCCGCCTCAGTTAACGCGCGATTCCACCCTTGAGAGAGTTGAGCTGCACGCTCGTTCGCTGTGGCTATCGGATCTTCTTCTGCCACGGCGCGGAGCGCTCGCTCGCCGGCGACCGCTGAGAGCGGATTGGCGTTAAACGTGCCGGGATGCGCCACACGACCGCTGCCAGCATCGAAGCTGATTTGGTCGAGCAGGTCGGCTCGTCCCACGACCGCTCCACCGGGCAATCCACCAGCGAGAATCTTGGCGAGCGTGGTCAGGTCTGGGGTGACATCAATCCGCTCCTGTGCGCCGCCCGCGCTGGCACGAAAGCCGGTCACGACCTCGTCGAAAATCAAGAGCGTGCCGTGTCGCTCGGTCAGTTCTCGCAGTTCCTGAGGGATCGATGGGTCGAGCGGACAAGTTCCCCACGAGTAACCGGTCGGCTCGAGGATGACCGCGGCATACTCGCCGCTCGACAGCGCATCGCCGATTCCCGCGATGTCGGTCTGGTCAAAGACCGAGATCAGATTCTGCATCGCGTCGGGCTGACCGTTCGCGGAGATATTCCCCGCCGACGTCCGACCCGCGGCAAAGACGCTGTCGTTCCAACCGTGAAAGTGGTTGCGCAGGCGCAACAGTCGGTCGCGGCCCGTCGCCGCGCGAGCGAGCCGCACCGCCATCATGGTCGCTTCCGTCCCCGACGACGTGAACCGCACCTTCTCGGCACCTGGAATCAGGCGCTGGATCGCGAGTGCCCAGCGACGCTCCAGCTCGCTCGAACCACCCATGTGCGTACCTCGCGCGACTTGCGCGGTCACCGCCTCGACCAGGTAGGGATGGCTGTGTCCGAACAACAGGGCGCCATGTCCCATGACGTAATCGATGTACTCGTTACCGTCGATATCCCACTTGCGTGGCCCAATCGCGCGATCGATCACCACGCCAAACGGCTCGAAGTGACGCGCGTCGTGGGTGACGCCGCCGGGAAACAGGGTCTTCGCCTCCTCAGCCCGACGCGCCGACTCCGAATGTTGCGCGAAGAACTCTCGATCAATCGCCGTCAAGCTACCCATATCGAATCTCCTGCCTCCTGCGTCTCATCATGCATTCGACACTACCGCACCAGCACGAAGTGGCTCACGTCTCATCGTCGAAAGCACGAGTCAAACTACAGTGACTGTATGCAAGACTGGCGAATCGACAGGCGCCGCGCCGCGCTCTTGGGCCTGCTCGGGATCGCCATCATCGCGCTCCTGGTTGGGGCCTATCTCGCCTACGAGCGTTGGTTCCCATGGGATCAGGCAGAGATTGAGGAGTGGATCGACGGTTTCGGCGTCTGGGGACCGATCGTGTACATCGCGGTGTTTGCGCTGTCGATGCTCTTCGCGCCACTTCCGACCGCACCGATGCCACTGATCGCGGCAGCCGTCTTCGGCCCGGCTCTGGGATTTCTCTACACGATTAGCGCGACCGCGATCGGCTCGACCGTCTGCTTCTGGGTCGCTCGGCGACTGGGTCGGCCGACGCTGCGACGGCTCACATCGCAGGCCGCAGTCGACAAGATCGACGAACTCGGCGAGCGACTGGGCGTTCGTCTGCTCGTCGTCCTGCGTCTGTTTCCGATCGCCGGTGTCGACTATGTCTCCTATGCCGCCGGACTGACGCAGATGCGGTTCCCTTCCTACATCGTCATTTCTGTGCTCGCCTCATCGCCGATTTTGATCCTCGCCGCCCTGCTCGGCGACGCAGTGCTCGAGCGCAACCGCGAAATCCTGATCGGGGCATTGGCAGCGATCGCGCTCTTCTTCGCCGCACCCGTGATCTGGATGTGGTGGCGACAGCGTCGGCGTCGGCCACAGCTCAAGACGACGGAACGCTAGCCGTCCGACTAGCATTGCGACATGCCACTCTCCGACGCACCGTCGCTGCTCACGCTGATGTGGTCGCCGCTGACCGTGGTGACATCCGCGCACGACGGAGCGCTGGGCGGACAGATCGCGGTCGGCGCGTTCGCTGCGTCAATCGTCCCGGCTCAGCCTCGAGTCCTTGTGCAAATCCAGAAACGCAATCACACAAACTCACTGATTGCCGCATCGGGACAACTCGCCGTACATGTCATCGCCCGCGACCAATGGCGCTGGGTCCGACACTGGGGATTTCGCTCACAGACGGAAGTCGACAAGTTCGACGGGATCGATTGGTTCGAGCACGACGACGGTATGCCGATCCTCGAGGGTGTGCTCGGTTGGATGACCTGTCGAGTGGTCAACTACATGGACGGCGGCGACATGGCGATCTGGCTCGCCGACGTTACGGACGCGGCACGCAACAGCCGCGGTCAGCCGATCCGCTGGCACGAAGTTCAGCAAGTCCTGCCGTCCGATTGGGCGGAAGAGTATGGCCGCAAGTTGGGCCACGACGTCCCCGATTCGGGACGCCGCATGTCAGAGCTCTCGGAGCGCCCGCCGTGGGCGGGCGCCGAGGATTAGCGTCTAGCGACCCTTCCAGTCCGGCGTGCGCTTCTCGGCGAAGGCGCGCGGACCCTCGATCATGTCCTCCGACTGGCCCATGATCCGCTGCTGATGGAAGGTGTGCGTCAAGGCAGCCGGCAGCGGCAGATCGAGACCGTTGTATGCCGCTTCCTTCGAGGCGCGAACCGAGATCGGCGCGCACAGCAGAATCTCGCTCGCCCAGCGCTTGGCCGTGTCGATCAGCTCCGCCGCCGGCACGACCTCGTTGACGAGACCCCAGCGATGTGCCTCGGCCGCGGGGATGTGATTGCCAGTCAGCATGTATCCCAGCGCGATCTTGAGTGGAATGTGTCGCGGAAGTCGATGCACGCCACCGGCGCCAGCCATGAGTCCGACACGCGGCTCGGGCAGACCCAGACGCGCGTGATCGGCGGCGATAATGATGTCGCACGCCATCGCCATCTCGCAGCCACCACCGAGGGCGAATCCGTTGACCGCGGCAATCATCGGCTTGGGGCACTCCCAGTCGGCCGTGATTCCGCCGAATCCACCGCGCACTGGCGGGAAGCTCGGTCGCTCGTTGGCTGGCAATCGCGACATCTCGGCCGTGTACTTCAGGTCGTTACCTGCCGAGAAGGCGCGCTCACCGGCTCCGGTGAGAATCCCGACCCAGGCGGAATCGTCGTTGGCGAATGTGTCCCACGCGTCGGCGAGCTCAGCCGTCGTGGGCGGATGAATCGAGTTCATTCGCTCCGGCCGATTGATCGTGATCGTGACGATGTTGCCGTCTTGCTCGTACTTGATGAACTCGTAGTCCGACATGTTCAACCCCTATCTGATTTGTTGCGCGTGTTGCTCGGTCTCGGTCGGGAGCGTCCATACAGGTCTAATGCTGGACGCAGGTCCCGCCATCGACATTGTACGACTGACCCGTAATCCATTCGCCCTGCTCGGAGCAGAGGAACGCGGTGATGTAAGCGACGTCCTCACCTTCACCGGCGCGACCGAGCGGAATCCGCGTGTCGATCGCCCGCTGCCAGAACTCTCCGCGTCCCATGTCATCCATCCGCGAGGTGTCGATGATGCCCGGACAGATTGCGTTGACACGGACTCCGTGCTGGCCCACTTCCTGTGCCATCGACGCGGTCATCGCTTGCAGCCCCGCCTTTGACGCCGCGTATGCGGCCGTGTTCGGACCCAGCATCTTGCCAGCGATTGAGGAAATGTTGATGATCGCGCCGCCCTCGCCCTGCTCGATCAGCCGCTTACCAAACACTTGGCTCATGTAGAACGCGCCGTTGAGGTTGACGTCCAGGACCACGCGCCATAGCTCAGGATCGATGTCAACGACAGGCACGCGATCGGAGCCGCGCGCGGCGCCAGCGTTGTTGATCACGTAGTCGACCCGCCCGAACTCCGCCAGCGTTGTTTCCAGCAGCGCCTCGACCGAGCCGTAGTCGGCGACGTCGGAGACCAGCGGCAGCGCCCGTCGACCCTCCGCGCGGACTTCGTCCGCCACCGAGTCGATGTCGCGCCAGCCGACGGCCTTTTCGTCGTCGGGGTAGTTGTCTGGCGACCTGCCCGTTCCCGTGAGCACGACGTCGCAGCCCTGCTTAGCCAACTCGACCGCGATCGGACGTCCGATGCTTCGCATCCGACCTGCCCCGGTCACCACTGCTACTTTGTTTTCGAGACCGCTCAGCTGCATGCTCGCCCCTTCGCTGCGTTCGTCGTTACGCAGCGAGGCTAGCAGTCAGGATCATCTTTCTCGGCCTCATCCTCGTCATCCGAGTCATCGACCTCCTCATCTTCGCTGTCCTCGTAGAACTCGTCCGACTCTGCCAGTCCCTTGATGTCGCCGAGGATCTGTTCCAGGTGCGGTCCGTTTCCGGCACCGCGAATCAGCCTGAGCAGCGGACCGAGCACGCCTGAGAACACGAGCTCAGCCTCGACACGGGTGTACGAGCTCCCCAGCCGCTCGATGCGGAAGTCATACCGCGCCCCGCTGAGCGCCGTCGACCAGTCGATCGCATAGTGTCGGGGAGGCTCATTCAACGCCTCGGAGAATGAGCCCTCGGTGACGGCCCGCTCAAGGACTTCCTGAGTCGCCTCAAAGGCATCAATCGGCTCCGCCTCAATCTCAATATCGCGGATGGTCATTCGCTGCCGTCCTCTTCGGCCAACAACCAGGAGGCAAGCCCAGATCCTGGTCGACCCGCCATTACTGTCTCAGCGGATGACGGAGCGGTAAAGACCAGATCACGTTTCAGGTGGAAGAGTGGGCCCTCGCGGAAAATATCGTCAGATTCCAGAACGGTTTCTCTCAGTTTCTTATAGGTGGCAAACTCCGGCCGGTTTATGGAGGCGACAGAATCGCAGAACCCCGTAGAACCTTCACGTACGACGAAACTCTTTTGGCCAACCCACCGACCACGTGCTTCGCACTTAGCCCCGTCACGCACAATAGATAGGGTTCTCCAAGGCTCGCTTTCGCCCGACTCAATTGAGGACTCAGCTCCATCTCCCAACTTGTCTTCCAACAGCACCTCGAACTCATGCACACCAAGTGCGCGCAAGAGTGGGAGCATTTCCTCAAGGAAGCCTTCCGCGGCAGCCTCACTCTCTTCGCCCAACGTGGTCGAAGTTTCTCCCGTGGTACCGTTTTCGATTTCACAGCGATCGGCTGTCTTGGCAAGGTCAAGCAATCTGGATTCCAGGTACAGCGCGTCTGCGCGATTTAGTGGCTCTCCTTCACGGACGAACGCAATGGCCTCCGTCCAAAACTCACGCTTTGCATCATGCTCAGCTATTCGCCGTGCGATATGAGCACTCTCTCCGACATAGATTCGCACCCGTCCACTCGTCTCACCGCGCAGCACATAGACGCCTGCAGAGGCCGCCAATTCGGGTCGTTCTGCCGCTTCATCAAGGCGATCTCGCCGGAAGCCCAACGCCCTTCCTTCCCAATTGTCCTTGCGCACTATGCGCAAGCCACCGGGATCGCCAGCCGGAAAGAACGTGTGCAGTGTGAACGCGCCATTGTGGTGCATGTGGATATCGTAGACCGCACAGCGATTACGCCAATGCCGATTCAAGACACCCTTTTGAGTTCTGACGAACAGGCCGCTTATGCGGCTGGCCTTGCGGTTCGTGCCGATGCGTCCGACCGACGTCCGGGCTGGGTTGCTCGGACGGTGGACGTTGCCCTGAACACCAATCATGGATTTCCCCGCGGCGAGGCGCGCATTGCCCTGCAGCTTGGACCTCCCGACGCGGTCGTCTCCGCGTTGATTCCGGCCTTGCTCTCGCCCAACAAACGCATGCGCCGACGCTCCATGACCCTGCTCCCCCGACTCGACCCCGATGAAGTCTGCCGACAACTCGGTCCCGTCTTGGAGACCAGCGACCGCAAGTCCCGACGAGCTGCGTGTGTCGCGCTGGCCGCCATCGGTGCTCCGGCGACCGAGCTGCTCGAACGCTTGACTCGCGATCCAGATGAGGCGATTCGCAATCGTGCGTTGCGCGCCCTCGACGCGATCGCGGCTCGGCCTCCCGACGATGGCAATCGCAATCTCTCGTACGTCCGACCGTTCGGTCTGCCCTACCGCGATACGCCGCCGCCACGTGCGCGATCGTTCGGGGTCGCGGCCTTCAACTTCTCGTACGGGGTTAATCTGGGCACGCTCGTGCGCAGCGCCGAAGCCGCAGGAGCCGAGACCGTGTGGATCATCGGTCGCGACTTCTACTACCGACCGTCCACGAAAGGCACCGATTGGTGGCTGCCGATCGAGGTTCTGGAGTCGCCGTCGGAGTGTCTGGAACGCGCCGAGCGGGAGGGGTTCGACATCGTCGCGCTGCAACAAGGTCCCGAGGCGCAGCCCGTGTGGGAGGCCCAGTGGCCAGAGCGACCGATGATCGTCGCAGGCAACGAGGGCGATGGTCTGCCACAGCAGTTCATCGACGCCGCCGCCCTACAGATTGAGCTTCCGCTCTCCGGCAACATCGATAGTCTCAACGTCGCCGTGGCGACATCGGTAGCGATGTTCGCCTTTCGTGGTTGGCAAGCACGACAATGAACCGCCATCCCCATCGACTGACCAGAAAACTGAGTCGCAGGAAGCTCCTCCGAGCCGGCGCCGTCTTAGCGGTTGGGGCCATTGGAGCATCGCTCGGTGCTGAGCTCGGCCGCGCAAGCCCGACGATCGCTCGCGAGACGGATGCAATTCCGTTGGTCGCGGGACGAAACACCCACACATGGTGCGGACCAGACACGCCGATCGTCGAGGCGACCGCAGAACTTCCCCTACGCATTGCGCATGGTTGGGACATCGCCGAAGGTCGGTGGTTGGCATACGCGCCTCGGACACCGATCAACACCATCGACATCCTGCGACACGGTCAACCGCTCATCCTCGATATGGATGCTGACGCTAGTTGGGATCAGCCCGCATTTGGCGGTGCATTGCCAGAGGCGCTCGAACTGCCCGTGGGATGGTCGTTCATCGGTTGGTCGGGACTGCATGAGGCGGTCTGGACCGCGTTCGGAGAGGATCCGTTCGGACCCGTCGCAGAGGCCTGGCGTTGGAGCACGGTGCTCCAAGAGTGGGTCAGCTACATCCCCGGACAATCGGCGCAACAATGGTTCGCCGTGCTGCATCCTGGCGACGCCGTTTGGGTGCGAATGCGTGTCGGCGGGGCTCGGTGGAATCCCACAAGCGGAATCACCGATTCCGAGCACTCAGCCCGACTCGTGCCGGGTGAGATCACGTACTACCATCCATCACTCGCTGGCGGCACCATGTACTGCACCGGGAAGGCGTACAACCCCGAGGACAGCACCATCGGCGCCGCGGTGAGCTGGCCCTGCGGCACCCGACTGCGCATCTGGCGCGAGGAGCGGTTCGTGGACGTCATCGTCCAGGACACCGGCGACCTCGGACCCAATCACGTCGATCTCTCGGAAGCGGCGTTCCGACAACTCGCAACACTCCCCGAAGGTCGTGTAAGCGTCTTGATCGAAGTGCTCGCAGGTTCGTAATGTCTGGTCGCCATGCCGATACGCTGCGTACGCTGAGCTGAACAGCATGAGATGTGAATTCATGGAGGGCTAACAGTGGGCACGCCGTCACCTCGCCTCTTCGCACTTGGCCTGGCAATCATCGCGGGCTGCTTCACCGTGTTGGGAGTATTGGCATTTGGCGGAATCGGCGATCGACAAGAGCCAGATGCTGAATCCGGTGCGCAGCCGATCGCGAGTACGTTCGGCGACTCCGTCGAGTCGATGTACGGAGACGCGGACCAACCGGCACCCAATGCCGCTCCAGACAGTTTCGCCGAGCTCACACGCACCTCAGTCGACTGGGCCACCATCTATGAGCGCGCCGTGTCATCGTTGGTTGCTGTGCAGACCCCGAACGGTGGAGGGTCAGGATTTTTCGTCAAGGGCGACGGACACATCATCACCAACTTCCACGTCGTGACGAATGCGACCGACATTCTCGTCTACACCCAGGACGGCACCCGCCTCGAGGCTGAATTCATCGCGAAGGATGCCGGAAACGACCTCGCCCTGCTCAAGGTGGACCCCGACGATATCGACGTCGTCGTCCCGTTGTTTGGCCCGGTCGAGGAGCTGCGCGTGGGCGATCCGGTCGCAGCTTTGGGCGCTCCGTTCAATCTGCCGAACACCCTCACCGTCGGGATCATCTCCGCACTCGACCGCCAACGGCCGGGAGGAACGGGCACCTGGGAACCGCTCCGCGCAATGATCCAGACCGATGCCGCGCTCAACCCTGGCAACTCGGGAGGGATGCTGGTCGATGAACGCGGCCGAGTGATCGGGATTCCGACACAGATCGAGAGTCCCGATCGCGCGTTCAGCGGCATCGGCTTCGCCGTGAGCGCAGACGCGTTGCTCAGTTCACTGCCCACGATGCTCGAAGGCAAGGACGTCGAGCGCAGCTACTTGGGGGTTTCACTCGATCAGTCGGACGACCGGCTCGAAGTTGCAGCGGTCTCATGTGGCTCAGCAGCAGATCGAGCGAACGTCCGCGCCGGTGATCGGCTGCTCCGAATCAACGACCAGCCCGCCGCGACGTTCAGCGAGCTCGTCGACGCGCTGGCCACGGTAAGTCCGGGCGACGAGATCACGATTACCGTCCAACGAGGCCTGCGGCGCCTGACACTCAGCGCGACGATCACGGCCTGGCCATCCCGACCGCCGGTGTTCGGCTGCGGCTAGCGGTCGTCGCTCGCTATCTGTAGCCATTCCTCTCGCGAGACATTGGCATACTGTTGCCGTCGCCAGAGCCACCATCGCAGGCGAGGCGTCGATAGCGCGAGCAGCGTCGCCGCGAGCAAGCAGATCCCCATGGTCATGAGTCCCGTGCGGGGACCGATTGCGTCAGCTAACGCTCCTGCGAACATTGCGCCAATCAGAATCGCGCCCAACACGAGATTCATCAGCGCGAGCGCCTGTCCTCGCATGTGGTCTGGCGCCTGCGACAGCAGGGCCAGGTTCGCCAGCGCGACTCCGTTGTTGACACAAGCGCCGCCGAACAGCACGCACACCGCGACGACAGCGATGTGCGGCGCTTGCGAGAGCACCAACAGGACGATGCCGCCCGTCACCATCAGTCCAACCATCAGCGCGTTCGGTGAGGGAATGCTCTTCACCGACGCGAGCGCGACTGATCCCGCGGTTGCTCCGATACCGCCGATCGCGACCAGATAGCCCACCCATGATCGATGCGCTCCCAACTCGTCGATCACGATTAGCGGCACCATGACTCCCTCGTACGGCTGGAGGAACGTGAACAACGCAGTCGTGCACGCCAGCACCGCGAGCGGCCATCGAGCCTCAACCGCCCAACGAATGCCCGCCGTCAACTGTTGCAGGACGGACACCTGCGGCTCGGTTGGTGGCTCGCGCGAATCCTGCGGTGTTCGCACCAACGTGACAAGCAGCGCCGCACACACGTTGAGGATGGTCATCACCCCGAACATCGTGGTGAAATCTGCAAACTGTAGGATCAGGCCTGCCATCAGCGCACCGCCCATCCGCATCGATGTCTGGCCGGTCTGCGAGAGCGCCATGGCAGGTCGGAGATGGGTCGGCTCGACGATCGTTGGCAGTACCGCTCGTTGACCAGGATTGAAGATGCCGACGCTGATCCCGGCGACCGCGGACATCGCAATCACGTGCCATCCTTGCGCCTGATCCAGCACCAACAGAACAAACAGGACTGCCGACGAAACGGCGCTCGTCGCCATCGCGCTCATTTGGACACGTCGAAACGGATATCGGTCGATGATTAGCCCGGTCAATGGCGCGAGCACGAGATTGGGCGCCATCCTCGCGGCGAGCGTCGCGCCGAGCAGAATCGGAGAGCCCGTCAACTCCACGATCAGCACTGGCTTCGCCACCATGTCGAGCCACAGAGCGGCCGAACGCACCAGATTGACCGACCACAACACGCGGAAGTCTCGATAGCCGAACGGCACGAACGCCGCCATGCTCAAGATGCCAAACAGTCGACGTTCCGACTCCGCCGCCGCGTCGTGATTCTCGGTCATCCGGCTCGATCTCAGTCCGTCGCATTGGTTGCTGGTCGGGGAACTAGGCTAGGCGAGAATCGTCGAACGCTCAGGTGTCATCACCGTCCGCGCTGGGGCTGGCAGGTTCTTCCTGTGCGACCCCTCGCGCCAACGGCGTCGCCAGGATGACGACAGCACAAATCGCGAGCGCAACGCCCATGGTCAACAAGCCGAATCTCGCGCCAAGTAGATCGGCGAGTGCACCGGTCACAAGCGCGCCGACCAGAATCATGCCACGTGCAATGTTCATCAGGCTGAGCGCGCGGCCCGCCATCCCTTCGGTCGCCTGAGCAAGCAGGGTGAGGTTCGCCAGCGACATCACGTTGGTCGAACACGCCGCAGCGACAAACACGCACGCGGCCACGACTGCCAAATGCGGTGCACCCGACATCGCCGCCAGTCCGAGTCCCGCCGCGAGCAGCAGCCCAGCCATCAGTCGACCAGGCGCAGGGATCGTCCGCAGACCCGCGAGCGCCAACGATCCGGCAGCCGCGCCCGCGCCTCCGACCGCGATCAGGTAACCGACCCAGGAGCTGTTCTCGCCGAGCACGTCGATCACCATCAGGGGGATGAACACGCCCTGATACGGCACCAGGAAAATGAACATCACGACCGAAATCGCGAGCACGGCCAAGGGCCACCGAGTCTCGGCGGCCCACCGTAATCCAGCTCCGGTCTGACGCAGGAGCGACCCACGCGCTCGACTGCTCGCCGTCCCCGCTGCACCTCTGGTCTTGATCAATGCGGTGCAGACCACGGCTCCGACGTAGATGCCGGTCATGGCGCCGTAGATCCACGTGAAATCGGCGAACTCGAGCAGCAGGCCGGCGAGCAGCGCCCCACCAATTCGCATCACGGTGTTCGCCGTCTGCGAGAGCGCCACGGCTGGTCTCAAAGCCTCTTGCGGCACCATCGACGGCAAGATCGCCTGCCTCGCTGGTTGGAAGAAAGCGATGTTGATCCCCGCTGCCGCGGCGAGGGCGATCACGTGCCAAGCCTCGACCACATCGAACAACAGCAACACGAACATCGCGCCCGTGGCGACCACGTTGCCCGCCTGCGAGAAGACGAGGATGAGGCGTCTCGGGTAGCGGTCAACGACCGCGCCGGCGACCAAACCGAGCACCAGGTTAGGCGCCATCCGAGCGGCGAGCACCGCGCCCAGTAGCAGCGCGGAGCCGGTCAGCTCCGCGATGAGCACGGGTCGCGCGACCTGATCAAGCCAGAGCGCTCCTGACCGCAGAAAGATCGCCGACCAAAGGACACGGAAGTCTCGCGACGCGAATGGGGCGAACATGCCGGCTTCGCGCCGGCGAAGGTGGGCCTGCGGCCTGCCGCCTGGTGCAGCGCTGTCCGATCCGCCGGAAGTCGAGATTTAGTCCTCGTCGGCGTACGGCGCTCGCCCCTGCATCACGTTGAGAAGCCCTTGCCTCGAAAATTCGTCTGACTTGGCGTAGTTGATGATCACGCGCTCACGGTCCTCGACGGCTTGCGCCGCGGCAGCGACCTCAGGCGCAATGTCATGCGGAATCTCGCAAACGCCGTGCTTGTCAGCGTGGAGGAGGTCGCCTGGATGCACAGTGACGCCGCCGACCGTGACAGGCTGACCGATCTCGACGATGTGCACGTAGGCATGCGACACGAGCACTTCTTTGGAGAGGAACTGGAAACCCAGCTCCTCCACTTCGTCCAGGTCTCGGACGCCACCATCGGTGACGAGACCGATAGCGCCAAGCGCCTTGTGAATGTTGCCGTTGACCTCGCCCCAGAACGATCCGATTGGCGGCTGGTCAAGGTCCTGGATCACGATGATTCGCGGCTCAGGGATCGACTCAATGTGCGCCCACCAGTCCGGAGCCGACTTCGTCTGCGGATCATCCCCTGGCGGGATCGATGCGCGGATCTTGCAGGTCGCGGCGTAACCGACGATCGGGTCCATGTCTGGGAATCGACAAACGATATCCGGCGTCATGAATCCGGTGGCTCGACTGCGGACATCGAACGTCTCAATTGCGTTGGCGATCGCAGGCGACGGCCATGCACGCAAATCGGCTAGTTGAGCTTCACTCAGCGGTTCTGTCATCACTCACCCTTCACTGGTGTTGATTGTTGTTGGTTTTCGGGTCACTGGGAGAGCGAATACTCTCGCTCCAACGCTTTGACATCGACGATGGTCACTCGTTGTCGGTTGACGTCGACGATCTTCTGTTTGCGCCACTGCTGCAGTTGCTTGTTCACGGCTACACGCGAAGCGCCGATCATGTTGGCGAGCTCTTGCTGTGACACGCGCAGCCCAATGTCGACGCCTTCCTCGGTCTCTTCGCCATGCTCATAGGCGATCGTCAGTAGACGTCGGGCCAAGCGGCCGGGGACGTCGAGCAGGTACGCGTCCTGTATCGACTGATTGGTCGCCCGCAATCGGGCAACGAGCACGTCGATGATCGCTCGCTGTGCTTCAGGATGCCGATCGAGCACCGAGAGGAAGTCGCGACGGCTCAGGCTGACCGCTTCGGTGTCCTCAATCGTCGTCGCCGAGGCGGAGCGCGGAAAGTTGTCCAAGAGCGACATCTCGCCCAGGAGGTCGTACTTGCGGTGTACGGCGAGCACGACCTCCCTTCCATCAAGCGAGGGAATGAAAATCTTCACCGCGCCTTTCAGGATGATGTAGAGCGTCGCGCCTTCGTCGCCCTCATGAAAGATGTCCGTGTGCGCCCGATAGCGGACCGGCCGAAGCTTGGAGGCCAACTCCAACAGCATCGGACGGGGCATACCGCGGAACAACACCACGTTCATCAGGAGGTCGAAGGCCTCGCCACCGCGCTCTGAGGTCGATGATCGATTAGTAGTCATCACATGCTCCACGGGTAGTCTACGCCCAAACGCACGGACAACCACATTTGCCGAGATCACAGGCATGGTCGTCACGTGCGCGGATCGTTACGCGCGACCGCTGCCGCGTCGGCATTGAGCGCCGCCGATGTGGGCAACGAGCGCGAGCGGCCCGCGACTCCAGCGACCAATCGTCGGCGGGGACGATCCGTCGCCGGAGCGAGCGCACCAGTCCACCACTCCCAGAACAACCAGAGCGAAACCAAGAAGAGCACCAACATCACCAGAATCATGTTCCAACCTTCCCTGTACGAATGTTCTGGTAGAATAGAACAAATAATCGCATAGACGCAACCCAATACCCTGTTTCTGGGAAGAATCCCGATCAAGGAGTCGCCGATATGCCAGAAACGATCGCCGTGGACCGCGTCGGGCGAGTTGCGCGGATCACGCTCAACCGACCCGAGAAACTGAATGCGATCTCGCGTCAGCTCCAACGCGAGCTGATCGAGGTACTCGTCGAGGCGGAGCGCGACGACTCGGTCCACGTCGCCCTGATTTCAGGCGCTGGGCGCGCGTTCAGCGCCGGCTATGACCTCGTCGGAGGCTCCGGCGTGGCAGCCGAGCAGGCCTCAGCGATCGCGCGAGATCGCGACGGACTCGAAGAGCTCAACCGCAACTGGCTTCGCATCTGGGACCTGCGCCTACCGGTCGTCGCGAAAGTGCACGGTCACTGTCTCGCGGGCGGAACCCAGCTCGCGACGATCTGCGACGTCACGTTCGTAGCGGACAACGCCCGAGTCGGCGCGCCTCAACTGCCGCTCGGCGCCGGCTTCGTCGCCTCGTTCTGGGCCTGGCAGGTCGGAGCGAAACGAGCCAAGGAGTTCTTCTTCCCCGTGGGGAGCATGATCTCGGGCGAAGAAGCGGCCGAGATCGGGCTGTTCAATCGCTCGATCCCCGCCGCGGACCTGGATCAGTATGTCGATGATTATGTCGAGCTTGTCGCCAAGACGCCCAAGGAGATCTTGGTCTTGCAGAAGCGAGCGATCAATCGCACCCAAGAGGTCCAGGGCTTCCGCGAAGCGCTGATGGGCGGCGTCGAGATTGACGCCATCGCTCACTTCACCACGCCGGTCCTCGAAATGAACCGCTCGCTCAAGGAGCGAGGCCTCCGCGCGACGCTCGATGACTTCCACAACCAATGATGCCTCGCATGGGCAGATCCCACGCGAGGAAACCGCGATCACCTTGGAGGAGGCGGAACTCCCGCTCGAACATGCCGCACGGCTGCTCGCCGTCGCCGACGGCCTGTGTGCGATCGGACAGCTCCGCACGGGTACTCGCTCCGGACAGTTCTCAATCTTCAACTTCCTCCTGCGCTGCGTCATCGATGACGAGTTTCCCGCGCCAGACGATCGAACGACGTACGTGCTGCTGATGCAGGCCGGGATCATCCGTCGGCATGGCTGGTACGCCTACTTTTGGCTTCCCGACGACGAACGTCCCCTGCGACTCGGCATTCCCGCACCGATCAGTAAGGCCTGGCACTGGCATGACGATGTCGTCGAGATCAGCCGGCGATTGGAGGCATCGGAAACGTGGACTCAGGCAGTCGGCGAGAGCATGGACGAGCACATCGAGCGATTTGAGCTCGCGTTGCAGTCGGCAGAGATCGTTAGATCAACGAAGGCGTAGCTGGCATCTCGGACGCGAGCGGAATGCCTTCCGGCTGCGTCGCGATCACGCCGGCCGCCTCGAGCGCGCCTCGCTCGTCCTCAGAAAGACCTAGCAACCCGCCGAGGATTTCGTCGTTGTGCAGTCCAAAGTCGGGCGCCGGACCGACAATGCACGGCTCTGCGCCTTCAGTCCGCCAGAGCCAACCGTGGACCAACCAGATTCCGACTTCAGGATGTCGAAGCGGCTCATAGAATCGGCGCGCCTTCAGGTGAGGATCGCGAAGCACCTCAAGCATTTTCCACACCGGCGACGACGGCACGGGCTCGGCGTGCAACGCGGCGAAGACATCGGTCTTGGTTCGTGTTGCCGTCCATCCGCCGACGAGCTCGTCGAGCTCAGCGCGGTGCTCCCATCGCCAGATCTGATCCGAGAACTCGGCTCGCTCCGACCATTCAGGCGTGCCCATCGCTCGCTTGAGACCTTCCCACTCTGTATCGGTCCGCACGCAGATCGCGATCCAGTCATCGTCTCCCTGACACGGATAGACATTGTGCGGCGCCATCCAGTCGTGACCGGTGCCCATGTGCTCGGGCAACCTGCGATTCATCGACCAGTCCATGTAGAACTCGCCGAGCAAGGTCGACATCACTTCGCGCTGCGCGAGATCGATGTACTGTCCCTTCCCCGTGCGTTTGCGCTGAATCAATGCCGTCGCAACCGCCGCCGCCGCGCAGACCCCAGCGATCGGATCACCATAGGAAATTCCGCTTTTGTAGGGAACATCGTCGTCGCCGTAGCCAGAGGTCGAGGTCATCCCGCTCATCATCTCGATGATCGGTCCGTAGCCCACGGCATCCTTCTCGGGACCGGTCTTGCCGAAACCGGCCATGCCGACAACGATGATGTCCTCACGCTGCTCGCGGAGCCACTCATATGTCAAGCCGAGATTGTCCATCACGTCGGTGCGATAGTTCTCGATCACCACGTCACAGTGCGGGAGCAACTTGGCGAAGATCGCCTTGCCTTCTTCCGATGCCAAATCAAGCGAGAGTGACTTCTTGTTGCGGCTGTACTCGTGGAAGTAAAAGTTGGTGTTCCACCAGTGCTCACCAGGCGCGACGGGCGGTGGCAACAGCGTACGGATGTTGTCCCATGCCCGCGGTGATTCGATCTTGATTACTTCGGCACCTTGATCGGCGAGAATTTTCGCCGCATACGGACCCGCCCAGATCATGGTCAAGTCGGCGACTCGGACGCCGCTCAGGGGACGGCCTGGGTCAAACATCAGATCGCATCCAATTCGCGGAGCCGAACGAGGTCTTCTCGCTCGTAGCCAAGTTCGCCGTGGATCACTTCCATGTTGTGTTCACCCAAGAGCGGAGCGCGACCCATCCTCCAGTCGTGACCACTGCTGACCCAGAGTCGGCCCGGATAGGTCAGCTCTCCGGCCCGCTCATCGTCGAGCTGGGCAAAGAAGTCGCGGCCCTGCAGGTGCTCCGAGTTCGTGAGGTCTTCGAATGTCGCGACGAACCCGAACGGCACCCGATTCGCGATTCCCGACTCCAGCAGTCCCTCTCGAGTCTGCGAGATGAACCAGCCGTACAAGATCGCCATCAGTTCATCATTGTTCAGCAGCCGCTGCGCGGAGTCGGCGAATCGTTCTTCCTGGAGCTCGGGCAGTCCCACCGCCTGGGCAAAGCTCGGATAGTTGCGCGGCAGCGCGCAGATACCGCCGTACCCGTCGGCGATTTCGTAGAGGCCCCACAGCGCGTTCAGATTGTTCCCTGATCGCTGTGTTTCAATGCCAAGCTGCGAGGCTCGCGTATGAAATGCCTCTGCCATTCCCGCATAGGTCTCCTGCACCGACAGATCGATGTACGAGCCCTGCTCATGCATTACTGCGCCGTAGTAGGCGCCAGAGATTGCGGCGAAGGCGTTCAGACCAGCCTGATACGACGGCTGCGAGCCGCCGTTCTTGAGCGGTTGGCGGTCGGGATGGCCGGTCAACCACATTTGGCCCGAGGCCGCGTACAGCGTCAGCTCGGTCGCCGGGAGATCGGCGTTGGGACCAGTTTGCCCGAATGGGGTGATCGAGATCATTACCAGGGCCGAGTTCTCAACCGACAGATCGTCGTATCCGAGTCCGCGCTCAGCGAGGTATCCCGGAGGGAACGACTCGATCACGATCTCGGCCGACTCGGCCAGCTCGCGCAGAATTTCGCGTCCGTCCGAGGTGTCGAGATTGAGCGTCACCGACCGTTTGTCTCCATTGAGATAGAGGAACAGGCCGCTCGTTTCGTCGTCGGGCAGATCGTCGGGCCAGGGGCCGAATGCTCGCGAGGGATCGCCAATCGTGCGCTCGACCTTAATCACGTCAGCGCCGAGCGCGGCCAGCCAACGACCGGCATACGGCCCGGAGATACCTTCGGCCAACTCGAGCACGCGCACGCCATCGAACGGACGCGAGACGTCGGCTGGAGATTGATCTGCGGATTGGTCGTGGTCACTCATCGATGGCATTCTATGTGCAGCTCGCACTGCGTTCTAGACTGCAGGTAGATGTCCACCGAATCTCCGACCTCCACGACACCCACCGAGACGCCGAGCGAGCTCGGGCCGCCCTTGCTCGATGGCGTGCGAGTGGTTGAGTTCGCCGAAGAGATCGCCGGCCCCTTCGCGGCCAAACTCTTCGCTGACGCAGGCGCGGAAACGATCAAGATCGAGTCTCCCGAGGGAGATGTCGCGCGTCGGATGGCGCCCTTCGCCGATCCCGCGCCGCATCGTGAAACATCGACCACCTGGCTCGCGTTCAACACCTCGAAGCGCAGCGTCGTCCTCGACCTCGACAGCGCGAGCGGTCGACGGATCCTCCAGAGCCTGGTGAGCAGCGCCGATGTCTTCGTCACCGACCGCACGCCAACCCGACTGGTCGAGCTGGATCTCGCTCCAGAAGATCTGCGAGAACGTTATCCCGAGCTGATCATCGCAGCCGTGACACCGTTCGGACTGATCGGAAGCGCGGCCGAGTGGCCATCGACCGCGCTCACCCGAGCGCACGCCTCCGGCTCCGCCGCTGGCGTCCGACGCAACCTCGGTGCCGACACCGGCGCGCCGCTGATGGCCGGTGGCAATGTGCACGAAGCCGACGGCGGAACAGCGCTCGCACTCGCCATGTGGGCGGCGCTGGTCGCTCGAGAGCGGTCTGGTCACGGACAGATCGTGGATGTCGCCTCAACCGACGCGATGATGAACATGGACCGCGTCGACATCTCCATCGCCCACAACGACGGCGGACCACCCGCTCGACCGCCAACTCGGGGCGGCAGCGCATTCGGTGGACGTCTGGAGTGCTCGGATGGTCACTTGATCGCGGTCACGCCGCAGGGCCATCAGTGGGCTGGTCTGATCAAATCAATGGGCGATCCCGACTGGGCCTTCGATGACGACGGCAACTTGCTCGATCGACTACAACTCGGCGATGAAGCCGGCAAGGCGATCGAACGGTGGGCGGCAGAACGAACCCGCGACGAGGTCTTTCGCGTCCTTCAAGCAAACAGCGCGCCGGCGGGCCCGGTCCTGCGACCGTCTGAAGTGATGAGCTCGGAACAGATGCAAGTCCGAGACTTCTTCGACCTGCTCGAGCATCCGGTTGTCGCTGAGGCTCGTTATCCACAGTTTGCCGCTCGATGGTCGGCAGCCGAACGCGCTCCGCGAACGGCAGCGCCGCTGCTTGGTTCCTCATCTTCCGCGATTACGCGACCACACCTTGCTCCCTGGACGCCAGTCCAGGCCCGACGAGCTGGAGTCATCGGATGACCACAACGACCAACGGACACTCCGCGCAGACAATGCAGAACGGCAGCCACGCGCACCGGATCCAGGCAGCGACGCGTCCCGGCCCGCTATCAGGGAAGCGAATCATCGACTTCACCTGGGCCTGGGCTGGACCCTACGGTGCGATGCAGGTCGCGCTGCTGGGCGCGGAACTGATCAAAATTGAATCGGCGACCCGAATTGACCACTCGCGCCAACGCTCGCTGGCGATGGGATCGTTTGCCGGCGGTGTCAATCAGGCACCGATGTTCAACGAGGTCAACCTGAACAAGTACTCGATGCAGCTCAACCTCAAGACCGAGGGAGCCAAGCAGATTATCCGCGACCTCGCCCGCACCGCCGACGGCGCAATCGACAACTTCCGACCCGGCATACTCGAGAAGCTCGGACTCGGCTACGAGGACCTGCGACAGGTTAATCCCGAGATCGTGATGGTCTCTGCCTCGGCGCTCGGCGCGACCGGTCCCGAGCGCAACTACACCGGCTACGCGCCGACCTTTGCAGCCCTGAGCGGACTCTCCTACCTCTCCGGCGAACCCCAGGAACCGCCGGTCATGATGGGTGGCTCAATCGACCTGCGCGCCGGCACCGCCGCCGCGTTGGCCATGATCGCCGGGTTCCACTACCGCGAACGCACCGGTCGGGGACAGTTCATCGACGCGTCGTCATCGGAAGCGATCGGGATGCACATTCCCGAGGAGTTCCTGCACGTCGATCTGCTCGGTCGAGACGGCGACCGATTGGGCAACGGACATCGGGCATACGCGCCGCATGACGTGTTCCGCTGCGCCGCCATGCGCGCTCCGGACGCGTACACCGAAGGTCACAAGGGCGCGAAGTCTGGCTGGATTGCGATCGCGTGTCGCTCCGACGCGGAGTGGGACGCGCTCTGTGAGTGCAGCGGGCTCGACCATCTGCGCGATGATCCGCGATTCCGCAGCGGACTCAAACGGTGGAAGCATCGCGCCGAACTGAAGCCCATGATTGAGGCGTGGACCTCGGAGCAGTCGGCGGTGGAAACAGCAGAAACGCTTCGCGCAGCCGGTGTGCCCGCCGCCGCCTCGGTTTGGGGTAGCGATATCCACCATTCCGAGAACTTCCAAGAGCGCGGCGGAGCCGTCAGCGTCCGACCGCCCGAGACACATCTGCGACAGGTCCTCCCGCCACCGTGGAAGCTCTCCGAGACACCAGCGACGATCGTCTCGCCCGCGCCGCGACTCGGCGAGGACACGGACTATGTGCTCAGCCGAATGCTCGGCTACGACCAAGAAACGATTGACGGTCTCGCGCAAGAGGGCGCGCTGGAATAACCTACGAACCAGAGCCGACAACCACTGCGACTACCAGCAACAACCAAGCATCAGCGAAGGGGAAGCCATGCGAGACGTCCTGCGATCAATCATCAAGCCGATGGCGCGCCTCTCGATCGCTGCGGCGCTGGCGCTCGTCGCGATCTCAGCGATCCAGCCGATCTTCACGCCCGACGGGGACCTCCTCGCCGCGGACGACACATCGCAAGTAGCGGAGCTTTCGCTGCCTCAGCAGGCGGAGCCTGACGAAGGTGGCACCGGGGTCAACAACTTCGACCGCGAGGAGTGGTACGAGTTCTCGATTCTGCTCGCCCCGTTCCTCGTGCTCGTCACGTTCATCCTGATCTTGATGTTCGGTTGGGACCGCTCCACCAACAACGAAGATTAACGAGGCCTCATATGGCTGAGGACATCGCCCGACAGCTCGTCGAAACCCTGTCCAACCGCGGCCTCACGGTAGCGACGGCGGAAACCGACACCGGCGGCCTGATCGGTCACTGGATCACCGACATCCCTGGTTGCTCCAAGGCTTGGATCGGCGGAGCCGCGCCGTACCACAACTACCCGAAGATTGACCTGCTTGGCGTCTCCCGAGACCTGCTGCGCGAACACGGCTCCGTCTCTGAAGAAGCCGCCGTCGCGATGGCTCGCGGCGTGCGCGACGTGCTCAACGCCGATATCGGCGTCGCCGAGACGGGAATCACCGGCCCCACGGGCGGCTCAGACTCCCGACCAGTCGGTACCGTGTGGATCGCGTGCGTCGGACCTGGCGACCGTGTCCAAGCAGAGCATCAGGTCTGGGACTCCGACCGTGAAGGCAACAAACGCCTAACGGCGACACGTTGCATTGAGCTCGTGCTCGAGGCCGCGCAGTCGTCCTCCAACGACTGAGACTCCCGAGCGCATCGTGCCTGTCCTGCATTGCAACGAGATCGACCTCTACTACGAGGCACACGGTGATCCTTCCGCGCCGCCGTTGATTCTCGCTCACGGTGCTGGCGGCAACCATCTCGTCTGGTGGCGCAATGTGCCGGTCTTGCGCGAGCGCTACTACACGATCACGTTTGACCACCGCGCCTTCGGACTCACCCGCGACGTACCCGGTGGACCCGGACGGCGCGCGTTTCCTCACGACCTCCACGCACTGCTCGAGCATCTCAACATCGATCGATTCGCGATGATCGCCCACTCGATGGGCGGACGGACGGCGACGCCGTTTGCGCTCCTCTTCCCCGGACGAATCGAGGCGCTGATCCTCTCGGGAACGCTCGCGGGGGCGGTCAATGATGAGGTTCGGGAAATCCAGGCCGCGCATTATCAGACCGTCAAAGGTCAGACCTTGCGCCAACGCGCGTTGGCTCCTGCGACGGAGCAGGAAGACCCGCAACTTGCGTGGCTCTATCGACGCATGAACGGATGGAATCCCAAGCGACCGTCAACGTTCCTCGCGCCAACGCCCGGTCTCGCCACCTGGCGAGGATCATCCATGCCGCTGCTCCGTCAGTTCGGCATGCCAATGCTCTACATCGTCGGCCAGCACGATCGGATCGTGCCTTGGCAGGCGATGGACGCGTCACATCGCGCGATGGCAGGATCAGAGCTGGTCGTCGTGCCTGATGCCGGTCACTCGGTGTACATGGAACAACCTAACCGCTTCAACGGCGCCGTGACCGATTTCCTCGATCGCCGTTGGCAGCGCTGAACTCGGCGATATCATCAGATCATGCAAACTCCAACACCGATGGTTCACGATCTGATCGACGCAATCGGCGAAGACGCCGTCGTCTGGCACGACGAGGATTTGCTGGTCTACGAGTACGACGGCACGATTGATCGGGGCAATCCCGATGTCATCGCCCTTCCTGCCAACACGGACGACGTCGCCAAGCTGATCAACATCGCGAACAAGTATGAAGCGCCGGTGACGCCGCGAGGTGCTGGCACCGGGCTCAGCGGAGGAGCCTTGGCTGCCAAGGGCGGCATCATCATCGGTATGAATCGGATGCGGCGCATTCTCAATGTCGATGTCGAGAACAAGACCGCATTGGTGCAGCCAGGAGTGGTCAATCTCGACCTCGGGGCCGAGGCGGAACGACATGGCCTCGCGTATGCGCCGGACCCCAGCTCGCAGCGCGCCTGCACGATCGGTGGCAATGTCGCCGAAAACGCGGGCGGACCCCACACGCTCGCATGGGGCACGACCACGAATCACGTGCTCGCGCTGGAGTTAGTCACCGCCGACGGAGAGGTGCAATGGATCGGCCACGAGACACGCGACGAACCCGGTTACGACCTCGTCGGCTGCGTCGTGGGCTCTGAGGGCACCGTCGGCATCGTCACGCAGGTGCTGGTCCGACTCGTGCCGCGTCCGACAGCTGTGCGGACCATGTTGGCCGTCTACGACAGCGTCAGGCAGGCGTCCAACGCGGTTTCGGCCGTGGTCGCCTCGGGCATCGTTCCCGCTGCGTTGGAGATGATCGACAAAATGACGATCGCCGCGGTCGAACCGGTGCTCAACACCGGCTTCCCGCTGGACGCAGAGGCGGTGCTGCTCGTCGAGGTCGACGGGCCAGAGTCTCAGGTTGATGCGGAAGGTTCGCGGGTCGAGGGCATTCTCAATCGATTCGAGCCGCGAGAAGTGCGCTCCGCCACAGAAGCAGCAGAGCGAGAGCATCTCTGGGCAGGCCGAAAGGGCGCAATCGGCGCCCTCGGCCAGATCATGCCGAACTACTACCTGCTTGACGGAGTCGTCCCGCGGACACAGCTCCCCGACGTGCTCGACGCGGTCTATGAGATCGCGGAGCGCTACCGCCTGCCCGTCGCAAACATGTTCCATGCTGGCGACGGCAACCTCCATCCCTGCCTGCTATTCGACGAGCGCGAGCCCGGCGCGACCGAGCGGGTGCTCGACGCTGGAGGCGAGATCATGCGTGTCTGCGTCGACGCAGGCGGCGCGATCACGGGCGAGCACGGAGTCGGGCTCGAGAAGCGCGACTATCTGCCATGGATCTTTACAGACGCCGACATGGACACGATGAAGTCGCTCCGCGCCGCCTTCGGTCCGACCGAGAACTTCAATCCCTGCAAGATCTTCCCCAAGGGACACGGATGCGGAGAGGCCGGTCATCAGCACGCCCAGCACCAAATCGCCAAGTTCGGCCCCAAGGCGTTCGTCTAGGAGTACGTGGAAGAGGTACTTTTCGTGCAACGCGACGAAGCAGTACAGACCGCCAAGTCGATCATCACCGAGCTCTACCAAGATGAGAAAATCGGTCAGATTGGCTTGGAGGAACTTCGATTCGATCCCGACTCCGACGAGTGGCGAGTCACGATCGGCTATGCACACCCTGCAGCCAAGGACATGATTCTGCCTGACTTCGCCCAACCAAACTGGACGAAACGGAGATACAAGGTCGTTCACCTGAAGGATGGCGACGGGCGCTTCGTAGCGGTGACCGACCGTTTCCTCGGCGCCTGGGAGTAGGTATGCCGACTTCCGGCTACCTCATCGACTCGAGCCTGCTGGTGCTTCTGGTCGCCGGCCGCCTCAATAGGCAAGTCGTTGCCCGACATCGAAGGCTGCGAGAATTCTCGGTCCGAGACTATGACACGTTGCGCGACGCGATTCGCAACGCAGGTAACACGGTGTTTTGCACGCCGAACACGTTGACCGAGGCCTCCAATCACCTCAGGCAATGCAGTGAACCTTGGCGCACTCAGCTTTCAGAGAAGCTGGCAGAACTGATCAATGAGAGCAAGGAAATCATCGTCCTCAGCAGCGACGCGATTCAACACGGTTCATACGCACGACTTGGCCTCGCCGATGCGTCTTCACTTCAAGCATGCGACGCCGATCGCCCGCTCTTGACTGTCGACCTCCTGCTCTTCAATGAGGCCGTGCAGCAGACTCCCGGTGCCGCCGTGTACTTCGACGCGATCCGTCAGACTGTGACGTCATGAGCGCAACATCCTCATCAGACATGCCACAGTTCCTTAACGCGCTCAGAAGCGAAACAGTTCGGTTCGACTCGCTCAATCCGTGGTCAATCGATCGCAACCTCCCCAAAGCGCTTGTGCGCCCTTCTGAGATATCGGAAATCGAACAGACATTGAGCGCCGCGCATGAGGCCAATCGCGCCGTGATCCCGATTGGTGGGCGCACCATGCTCGACCTTGGGATGCCGCCTCGCCGATATGACATCGCGCTGGACATGACCGGGCTCAACCGCATCGTCGACTATGAGCCCAACGACTTCACCATCACTGTCGAGGCTGGTATGCAGCTCGCCGACCTCCAACGACACTTGGCGGTCAACGGACAGTACCTCCCACTTGACCATCCGCGCTTCGAACGCGCGACCGTGGGCGGTCTCTCCGCCGTTGGGCGCGGTGGGCTCAGAAGAAACTCCTATGGCGGACCTCGTGACTGGCTGATCGGCATGCGGATGGTCAAGGCCGACGGCACCGCAATCAAAGGCGGTGGCCGAGTGGTCAAGAATGTCAGCGGCTACGACCTGCCAAAACTCTTCTCAGGATCTCTGGGTACGCTCGGCGCCATCGTCGAGCTGACCTTCAAGCTCCGTCCCCAGCCCGCAAGCGACCAGATCATCGCGCTCGGTGCCCCAACATTGGACACCGCGTTGGCGGCTGCTCGAGCCGCCTCACGAGCGGCGCCGTTCCTCAATGCCTGTGTGGTGCTATCCGCCGATGCGTCCGCGACCGCTCGCACGCTGGGCGCCTCGATCCTCCAAGAACAGCCCTCACTGTTGCTCCGAGCGAATGGTCTGGAGTCAGCCGCGACCGAGGTGCTCGCACAAGCATTGAGCGCCGCCCGCGATGCTGGACTTGACGGTCCTCCGCAGACCACGAGCGCAATCGTCGAGACGTGGCAGGCCGTCGTCGATCTGGAGTGTCACACCGACGCACAACACGTCGGGCTGCGACTTGGCGTTCCGCCGGGCAATCTTGGTCAGGCCCGTACGATTCTGGACCGACACCTCACCGATGCGTCGTCGTGGATCATTGCCGCAGACTCAGGACTGTTGTTTGTCGAAGTGCCAACAGTCGACGCAGGGACGATCAGCACCCTCCGCAGAGAACTTGGGCCGCTCCAGGGCCGGCTCACGATTGAGTCCGCGCCGCTCGCACTGAAGCAATCCTGCGATGTCTGGGGGCCGGCCGGTCCGGGCGCTCGACTGATGCACAATGTCAAAGAACAGTTCGACCCACGGGGCATCCTCAACCCTGGTCGATACATCGACGGAATCTAAGCTGCACAGATGAGCATCGCACCACCGACCAATCAGCCCGAGACCATTTGGCTCACCGAAGACCGTCCCGACGCGGCCGAGCTCGGACTGTGTGTTCATTGCGGATTCTGCCTCAATGCCTGTCCCACGTATCACGACCTCGGGCTCGAGACCGACTCGCCTCGTGGACGAATCGCCCTCATGCGCGGACTCGATGAAGGGCGGATCGAGTGGTCTCCACGCGTGCAGAAGCACTTCGATCAGTGCCTGCAGTGTCGCGCTTGCGAGACGGCGTGTCCGTCGAAAGTACCCTACGGACGCCTGATGGAGGCGACTCGCGCCGAGGCCTTCGCCCAGAATCGCGGGCCCCGGCGACAGCGCGTTATCTGGCGACTGATCATGCGTGGCCTGTTCCCCTTCCCGCGACGCCTCCGCATGGCCGGGTATGGACTCAAGCTGTTTCAGAGGACGGGCCTGCAGACGCTCACTCGCAAGACGGGGCTGCTTCAGCGGCTCTCCGACCGTCTGGCCACGATCGAGTCCTTGTCACCCGTGGTAGACAAGCCGTTCTACTCCAACCGTGAAGCTGCCGCCGTCGATGCGACGCAACCGGTCCGAGCACGAGCCTCGCTGATCACCGGCTGCATGATGCCACTCGCCTATCCCGAGACTCATCGCGCGACCGTGCGCGTCTTCACCCGCAATGGCGTCGCGGTCGATGCACCGGACACGCAAGTCTGCTGCGGTGCGCTGCATGCTCACGGCGGCGACGTCGAGGCGGCGCGCGATCTGGCTCGGCGGAATATCAACGCGATCACCCCAGAAACCGCAGATCTTCCCGACGCGATCCTGATCAACGCCGCTGGTTGCGGTTCCCATCTGAAGGAGTATGGACATCTGCTCCGCAACGATCGCAACTACGCCGAACGCGCCGCCGCGTTTGCTGCTCGCGTTCGCGATGTGCATGAGTACCTCTCGGAAATCGGTTTTGCCCAACCCAAAGGCCGCGTCGAGCGCGCCGTTACCTATCAGGATTCCTGCCACCTTTCTCATGCTCAGAACGTTCGCAGCGCGCCTCGAGAGATCTTGCAGAGCATTCCCGGATTGACCCTGAACGAGATGCGCACGCCCGACAAGTGTTGCGGCTCGGCGGGCATCTACTCGGTTGTGCAAAGTGATATCTCACAGCGCGTCCTCGCCGAGAAAATGGAGGACGTGCTCTCGACGGGCGCCGAGCAGGTTTGCACGGCCAATCCGGGATGTATGTTGCAGCTCGATGCAGGCATCGCGCGATTCGATGATGCGCAGCGCATGATGCCTCGATCGACTCACGCGATCGAACTCCTCGACGAGTCCTACCAACGAGAAGACGCGGCGAGCACCTGAGAATCCGCTAGCCTCCCAACTGCGAGGCAATGAGTCTCAGCAGCAACACGCGCTCGAGCGCACTAGGAAGGCGGCTCTCGTGGGAAAGTTTCACAAGGTTGACGTTGGCGACGCGACATTGATTGCAGTCCAGGACTCCTGGGCCACGATGCCGCCGACCGCATTCTTCAATCAGACGACCGATGCGGATTGGGACAACTACCGAGACCTGCTCAATGACGATGGGCACGTCACACTCAACCTCGGCGCGTGGATCGTGATCTCGGGTGGCACCACGATCTTGGTCGACTCCGGTATCGGTGGCCGACCGTCGATCATGCCACTCAAAGAGCCTGCCGCGCTCCCGACCGTGATGGAAGAGGCAGGCGTCTCGCCCAACGACATCGACATCGTGGCGTTCTCGCATTTGCACTTTGACCACACCGGCTGGAACACGTGGGACAACGATGGCACGCCGGTGCCACAGTTCCCAAATGCCAGACACATCATTCAGCAGGCTGAGTGGGACTTCTGGACCAGCAGCGACGAACTCAAGCAGGGCGCCCTTTATGACAACCAGCTCAGCCCAATCGTCGACGCGGGACTGGTCGACTTCGTCGAGGGCGAACATGTGCTGACGTCGGAAGTCGTGACGGTTCCCACACCAGGACACACCCCGGGCCACGTATCGTTCGCGGTCACCAGCGGTGGCGAGAAGGCGTACGTCATCGGCGACGCCGCGCACCACCTGGTCCAGCTCACCGAGACCGACTGGTGCCCAGGGGCGGATGTCAACACCACCGACTCAACCGCCAGCCGACATCAGCTCTTCGACCAGATTGAGTCTGAGAACGCGCTGATCGCCTCGGGACACTTCACGTTCCCGGGACTCGGTCGAGCCGCGCGCCGCAATGGCTCGCGCTACTTCGCTGCCGAGTAGCACGAGGGAACGATCCTGCTGCGGGACGCTTAGTCCCGCAGTTGATCGGCGTATTGGGCGATATCGATGTAGCGGTCGGCGACCTGTCGCAGGTCGGACGATGTGCTCTTGCCGAACGCCATGACCTCGACGCGTACACCGCGCGCGCCGACGATCTCCACCAATCGGCGGAAGTCGCCGTCGCCCGAGACGAGGACGATCACATCGACGCGGTCGGACATGGTCAACACGTCGATGGCGAGTTCGACATCGAAGTTGGCCTTGACCGACCCACCAGCGAAGCGCTTCAGTGGCTTCGTCGCGATGCGGTATCCGTGATCGAGGAACGGCACCACGAAGCGCTCGTTCTCGGTCCTCGCGCTTGGGTCGTCCGAGATCGGCGCGTAGGCGATCGCACGGACCAGCGTCCGTCCGTGCGAAAGGAAGTCGGCGACTTTACCCCAGTTCAAGCGCACGCCAGAGGACTCGGCTCCGTAGAGAATGTTTGGCACGTCGACGAAGATTGCTAGTCTCGGCAGCACCTCGATGCGTGCCGGCACCGTGTCTTCGCCACGCTGACCCAACAGTGTCTCGGTTAGCAACGCCTGAGACCGAGCCAGTTGCTCGATCGCCTGACCCTGCTGCTCCAGCAGCGCGGTCTGACGTTCCAACAGGGCGATCATCTGATCGGCAGGATCGGCCGAGGTCGACTCTTGCGAGCCTCGTCGCGATCCGCGTCGGCCAGTGGTTTTGGCTGGCGCTGGCGCCGGTGTCGCATTGCTGGTCGACCCGTTCGCTCCCGAGGAGCGGCGTCGCGTGTTACGACGTGGTGACGTCTTCGCCGGCGGTTCCGCCAGAGCGTTCAGCGCCGGCCGCGATCGCGCAGGCGGTGCGGGTTGCGCAGGCTGTGCGGGGGGTGGATTCGACTCCGTCGGCCTCGTTTGCCGTTGGGTGGGTTCGTTCTGATTGTTCTGCTCGTCAGCGACGGTCTGGTTCGACCCAGAGCGCCTCAAAAACCTTGCCATTACCTAGCTTTCCGTTCACAGGACGGGAATCGTCGGCGCCTGAAGCAATGCTGACGCCGCAGCCTTAACTGCGACACGATCGGCGATCGCTACAAAGGCCTCGGCGGCCGGATGATCCGCACCAAACGCGACGATCGGTTGTCCTTCGTCGCCTCCAGCACGGACTTCAGTCGCCAACGGCACCTCGCCCAGGAAATCAATTTCCAGATCATCGGCTGCGTCACGTGCGCCGCCGTGTCCGAATATCTCTACTCGTTGTCCAGTATCGGGCGTGACGAAGTACGACATGTTCTCGACAATGCCAAAGACTGGCACGTCGAGTTTCTCGAACATCGTCACCGCTTTACTGGCGTCCTCAAGTGCGACCTGCTGTGGGGTCGACACGATCACAGCGCCCGCGATGGGCGCCTCTTGCGCCATCGACATGGACGCGTCGCTCGTTCCCGGCGGCAAGTCGATGATGAGGTAGTCAACCTCGCCCCAGTCAACATCGTGGAGCAGCTGACGGATTGCGGAGCCGATCATCGGCCCACGCCAGACGACCGGTGCCCCTGGCGGAATCAGGAATCCGAGCGAGATCACACGCACTCCGTAGCGTTCTACGGGATGCAGACCACGATCGCTTTCTGCCTGATATCCGCTCGGCAGACCGAACATCGTGGGAAGATTGGGACCCGTCGCGTCAGCGTCGACCAATCCTACGCTCGCTCCGGTTTGCCCCAGAGCGACAGCGAGATTCGTGGCGAGTGTCGACTTTCCCACTCCACCTTTGTTCGAGGCCACGGCGATGATGTTTTTCACACCACCGATCGCCGCTTGCTGGCCGCTTCCCTGCCATTCGGGAACGTTGATGCGAACGTTGAAGTCGACGGATTTTGCGCCCGCGTCCTTCAGCGTTTCAGCGATCCGCGATTCCAGCGTCTCCTGAGCGGAGTAGCCATGGATCGGCAGATTCAGATGGACCGTCACCGATCCGTCATCAATCACCGCGCCACCGAACATCCGCAGGGAGATCAGGTCTCGACCCAGTTGCGGGTCTCGGATGGTCCTCAGCTTGTCTCGAACGGTCTCGACGGTGAGCTCCATGCCACTCCCCTTCTCACCACCTCTGCCTGTCAGTTTGCGCCAGACCACCGTGACTCACCGCCAGATCTGTGGGATCGCGGTACTGTGAGTAGAGACGCTGTCTCGACTGAAGCGGTCGCGATTTCCGTACCGCTGACGGTTGTGTAAGTGGTTACGGGCGTCAATGCGTGTAGGGAACAATGTTGATCGATTCGGCCCGGAAGGTCCGCGACTCGCGGTCCGCTCAACTCGGGCTGACACCATCCTACCGCAACGATCGCAACCCATGGCTATCGCTCTGCAACACGAACAGCAATGCATACAGCGAGGTGACGCAACAGCGTCTGAAACAGACCAGATAGGGAACGAAATCACCTCTGGAGTAGTCAAGGAGTCATCGAGCTGTTACGACCGCGTATTCCACTTTACAGCCGAGACGTTCGACCGTGCCGTCTGTTGCCCGATGTATTGTCCAACGTCCACCGAATTCGTAGCGTCCTGCACACGTGGGACTGACAGGATGCGGGCTGCGTCCACAGCTCGGTTACTCAGGCCCAGGAAGGTTTCCAGAATGCCAGCCAAGACTCGACGGAAGACCGAAGCACCAACGCACATTCACCACTGGACGATCGATGCCCCGAAGGGCCCCATGTCCACCGGCGTCTGCAGCTGCGGCGAGACCAAGGAATTCCGCAACTCCTCCGAGGACTCGATCTGGGATCGCAACGAAGGTCGCTCTCGCTGGAACGACATGGGTATCTCGAAGCGACGTCGCGCCTCCGAGAGCTCCAACTAGCCACTTCCGCTCCTCGAATCTGGTCTGCACGACCACCCAATGCCGTCGTACATTGGCGACAGGAGGCATCGTCGTATGTCGTCATCCGTCGCCGATGTGCCGTCGCGTTCAGCTCAGCGGTCAGGTGCAGCGTTCCCAGATCTGAGCGTCGACCTCGCTCCCGGCGCCAAGCGTGAGCTGCTGCTCCGCAATCCCGTTATGACCGCCTCAGGCACGTCAAGCAACGGGCTCGAATTGGCGCGGGTCTTCGACATCAACCGACTCGGCGGGCTGCTCTCCAAGGGCGTCACCCTGAAGCCGCGGCGCGGCAATCCGACGCCGCGCATTGTCGAGACCCCGGCGGGAATGCTCAACAGCATCGGCTTTCAGAACGTCGGCGTGCGGAAGCTGCTCAGCGACGTCGCCACGGTCTGGGAGACATGGGACGTACCGGTCGTTGTCAACATGCTCGGCGACACCGTCGACGAGTTCGCGCGACTCGCGCAAGTGCTCGACGGCGCGCCCGGTGTGGCAGGACTCGAGGTCAACATCTCATGCCCCAACCTCGATGTCGGCGGCGTCGCGTTCGGACGCGATCCTGTGGCTGCGGGACGGGTCGTCGAGGCGGTCGTCACCTCGACATCGTTACCCGTGATCGCGAAGCTGACGCCCGATGTCACCGACATCTCGGTGATCGCTCGAGCATGTGAGGACGCCGGCGCGAATGCTCTGTGCGTGGCCAACTCGTTCGTTGGGATGAGCATCGATGTCAACACCTGGCGACCGCGCACCAACCGACCGGTCGCTGGACTGACTGGTCCGGCGATCAAACCGCTCGCCTTGCGACTCGTGTGGGAGACCTCACGCGCGGTCGAGATTCCCGTGATCGGATGCGGCGGAATTGTCAACGGACGAGACGCGGTAGAGTTTCTCCTCGCCGGGGCGAGCGCGATCCAGGTCGGGACGGCATCGTTCCGCGACCCATTCGCGGCAATTCGGGTGCTGGAAGAGTTGATCGACTACTGTCGAGAGAACGGTGTGTCGGACATCTCTCAGCTGATCGGCGCAGTGCAAATCGACTGAAGAACAGACCGTTCCGAGCCCGTAGAGTGGTGCAGAGCGAGTCGACGGGGTGTAGCTCAGCTTGGCAGAGCGCACGGTTTGGGGCCGTGAGGCCGGCGGTTCAAATCCGCCCACCCCGACCATCTCTCGCACGACGCCTCAGAGGCGCGACTTGGTGAGTTCTTCCAAGCTCGGTGATCGGTCGACGATCACGCCATCGTCCGACAGTGCCCTGATCCCTGCATCGCCCATCGCGAGCAACTCCTCGAGCACCTCACGATTGTGCTGACCAAGTCCAGGCGCTCCCCGACGGTACGTCGCCGGCGTGTCGCTCAGGCGCACCGGACAACCGGGATAGCGCAACATCGGCATGTCGATTCCACCGACCTCAGCCCAGAAGTTCCGTGCCGACAGATGCTCTGACTCCCACAGGTCACGACTGTCCGCGAGCACTGCGGCGATCACTCCTGCGCTTTGAAGTCGGGACACCGCGTCGGTCGGTGCGATCGATCGACTCCAGATGTTCAGCGCGACATCGATCTCGTCGTGCCGCGACTCGCGTTCCCAGAGCTCCCAGCCGTGCCACTGATCGGGGAGTTCCGCGATTTCACATAGCGACCGCCACTCGTCGTCCGACGTGACGGAAATGGCGATCCAACGGTCGTAGCCGAGGCTTCGATAGACCCCCTGCGGCGCCACTCCCTGTTCCCGATTGCCTCGGCGTGGCGGTGGATGTCCGATGATCTGCGCAGCGAGCAACTCGTCGCCCGCGAATGTGCCCATCGACTCGATCATCGCCGTCTCAATTCGCTGGCCGGCACCGTCCGAAGACAAGCGTCGCCAGAGACCGACCAGCGTTCCAGCCACCGCGCTCATGCCCGAGACTGGATCGGGCCAGGCCACGCCTGAGCGATACGGAATGCCGTCGGCATAGCCGGACATCATCGTCATCCCGGTCGCCGCTTCGATCACCGGTCCCAACGCGACACGATTCGCCCCGGGCCCCTGCGCTCCGTAGCCAGGCATCGACGTGTGGATGATCGACGGGTTCAGCGCCGTGAGCGCCTCCCAATCGAGACCCCACTGAGGAAAGACACGAGGCGAGTAGTTCTCCAGCACCACGTCAGTCGCGGTGATCAACTCGCGGAACAACTGTTGTCCGCGTTCAGTCGACAGGTTCAGTGACAGGCCTCGCTTGTTCCGCGCGAGCTTGTTGAATCCTCCAATGCGATTCCAATGATGCTCGCCCAACTCGTTGTCGTGGAAGAGATGAGTGATTTCGGCGAATTCCGGCGGAGCCTCCATCGGTCCCCGATTCCAGGGCGACTCGATATGTATCACGTCCGCACCGAGATCGCCCAACAGTCGACCAGCGATCGGTCCGGCCCAGACCCGTGTCATGTCGAGCACTCGCAGGCCGGTCAGCGGACCATCGTGAAGCGGTTGAGCGTCAGCAGCCGGTTGCTGTGAAGTCGACGCACCATCTTCACGCCATGCCCTCGCCTGTTCGATCGGCTCAGGCGGTCGGGGCGAGCCGCCCTCGTAGTTCGGCCCAATCCGAAACGGTCCACGCGGGATGACCGCATCGCCGCACGACTCGTCGAGCGGGACGAAGAACCCGCGCTCGGCCATGTGAGGGTCTGCGAGGAACTGATGCGTGTCCCAAACTGGTCCCATCGGCGAGAACGTCACCTCGCCCAGCTCGCAGATCTCATCGACCGTGTGAGACATCAGCCAGGGGCGGATTGCCTCGTTGAACGCCTTCTTGTTGACCCCGCGCGATTCGTTCGTGGCAAAGCGGGGATCGTCCAAGACATCGCCGAGCCCTGCGGCCAGGAGAAACGGTTCCAGTTTGGCGCCGGTCGCGTGGCAAAGAAAGACGTAACCATCCTGGCACTCGTACACGCCCGCGGGATGCCACATTCCCGGTTGCGCGTTGCCTTCGCGCCTCAGGATGTGACCGGCGTGGCTCCACATCGTCGTCGTGTGCTGGTGCATCGCGACCATCGCCTCGAGGTGCGACACTTCGACCGTTTGCCCGCGTCCCGTCGATTCTCGAGCGATCAGCGCCGACATCGCGCCGATGAATCCGTACATCCCGGCCGAGTACTCGGTGTGGCGTCCCTGCCGACGAAACGGATGTCGATCCGGCTCTCCGTTGAGATACATATGGCCACAGGCTGCGTCGTCGGTGAAGACGTTCGACCGTCGCTCGGCCCACGGCCCGGACCGACCGAACGGAGACAGATAGACCTTGACCAATCGATCCACATCGAGGTCGGCGGTCAGCGGAGTGAGCGGATCCGGGGCTGAGCTCTCGATGACGACGTCAGCATCTGCGATCAGCGCCAACACCTGTTCGGATGCGAAGTCAGACTCAAGCAGCTGCTTCGACGTGTTGCAGAAGGCCCAGATCGCGCCGATTTCGTTCTCTCCGAGCGTGTGCGATGGCAGCATCTCGCCATGCTGGAGCAGTGGGTCGCCGTCGGTCGGCACCACTTTGACCACCTGCGCGCCGTAGTCGGCGAACATCTTGGCCGCGAATGCGCCTGCGTGTGACCCTGCGAGCTCCACCACGCGCAGTTCCTGAAACGGCTTCGTCATCTTTGCCACCCATTCAATCGATGCTCCGCACGATGTCCGTTAAGCTATCGCCCGTAGACACGAATCAATGTGAAAGGAACGGCCTGTGGCCACCGACCATTTTCCAATCGAAGCAGGGCACATCATGCTCTTCGCGCGCTCGATCGGCGACGCCAACCCGATTTACCACAGCGCAGACGACGCAGCGGACACCGAGCCCGGTCATGTCATCCCTCCGCCGACCTTTGTCCAGGCCTCGGCGCAGTTCACCGACGGCTACACCCTCCGACCGACGATCGGCGAGCCGTGGTTCGGCTCCGGCAAAGAACCGACCGGGATCCAGCGAGAGTCCTCGGGCAGTGGCGGCGGGACCGGATTCCACGCCGAGCAGCACTACGAGTACCACGCGCCCATGCAGCCCGGAGACGTGCTCAAGGCCGTCGACAAGCCTGGCAAGAGCTGGTCGCGCGAAGGTCGCCGCGGCGGCAGCCTCCAGTTCAACGAGTCGATCACCGAGTACTACAACCAGGACGATGTCCTCGTCGTCACGGCACGCTCCGTCGGCGTGCAGACCTCTCGCGTGGTCGAGTAACGCCACCGACGTTCGGCCACCCACCTACCACGAGGCGCACTAGGCGCAGCACGCACAGAAAGAGCCAACGATGCCGCTCAGTAAAGCAAACCTCAACGTCGGCGACCAGCACAGCGAGCAGGTCGTGGACAACCTCACTCGCACACAAATCATCCAGTACGCCGGTGCCTCGGGTGACTACAACCCGCTCCACACCGACGAAATCTTCACCACGAAGATCGCCGGCTACCCCACCGTGTTCGCCCACGGCATGCTCAGCATGGGTCTGACGGGCAAGATGCTCACCAACTTGGTCGGCGACGGTCGCTTGACCAAGTATGGCGTGCGCTTCGTCAGTCAGGTGTGGCCTGGCGACTCCCTGACCGCGACTGCCACGGTCGAGGACATCCGCGAAGAGGACGGCGTCAGCCTCGTCGACCTCGCGGTCTCGACCGTCAACCAGGACGGCGCCGAGGTGGTCAAGGGTTCCGCGACCGCGCGAATCGACGACTAAGGCGTCCGCTGTCCCCACTGATTCCAGTGGATGATCTCCTCGAGCGGCACTCGAGGAGCGGGCTTGAACGTGTCGCCGGTGAAGTATGCCATCGGCAACAGCACCGCTTGCGTCACGTCCGACGGAATGCCGAGCAGTTCCTGCGACAGCGACTCATCGCGCAGATGTAGCGTTGTCCAGGCCATGCCGATTCCGCGGGCTCGCGCCGCCAGCATGAACGACCAGGCACCGGGGATGATCGAACCATACGTGGCCGCCTGCGCCATCTGACCGGCGTCTTCCACGCGGCCGGTGATGCAGGCGATCAGCAGTGCCGGACATCGATGCATCTCGTTGGCGAGGTAGGTCGCGGACTTGGTCACGCCCGCTTCCGCGGCCGCGCGAGCATCGCCCTCGGGCCAGCGAGGTCCCTCATCCGACCGAGCCCGTGCCAGCTCCATGAAGCTGTCGCGATAGATCTTGGCGATCCCGGCGATCTTCTCCGGATCGGTAACCACGATCCACTGCCACTGTTGCGAGTTGGACGCGGTCGGCGCCTGGAGCGCAATCTCGAGACACTCGGTGATCACCTCTGGCTCAATCGGACGATCGAAGTCCAGGCGGAATCTGACCGAGCGTGTCGTGGTCAGGATGTGGTCAGCGTCGAGGTTACTCATCGGGATCTCCATTCGTGGATGTGGGGACATGTTTCAACTGCGCGGCGCGTTTGATTTGGATCCGTCCTGGCAGGCCCTTCGCGAACCGTCGCACCAAACCCGCCATGACATTGCCGGGGCCTAACGAGACGAATCGCTCGACCCCGTGCGCATGCAGAGTATTGAGGACCGCCAACCACTCGACCGGGCGCACATATTGACCTCGGAGCTCCGCGCGAAGCTGATCGGCGGTCTCAATGATCTGACCCGAGCGATTGCCGAGGATCGGCGTGAAGCTGGATGCAATCGGCAACTCGTCAATGAAGGGCCGATTGAGATCGTCGGAGGGTGCAAACGACGGCGTATGAAACGCGCCAGCGACGCGCAACGGCACCGCCTGGCAGTCATGACCTGCTGCCAGCGCTGATGCGCGTTCCAGCGCGTCAAACGATCCTCCGAGCACGGTCTGGTCAGGCGCATTGTGATTGGCGAGCGACGCGCCAGACTGCGCGGCGATCGACTCGGCCGCCTCACGACCTGCGCCAACCAGCGCGAGCAGTCCGCCGGGCCGCTCTTCACAGTCGCGATCCATGCTGAGCCCGCACTGCCATGCGAATCGCAGCGCCGCCTCGAGCGAGAGCGCGCCAGACAATGCCATCGCCGAATTCATCCCGCTCGAGTGTCCGGTCACGTAGCGCAACGGACCAAGTCGCGGTGCGATGCTGGCATGCTCCTCGATCGCCCAGGCGACCAGATAGGGCTGCAGAAGCGATGGCTGCTGCAGGGCGTCCTCGTCGGACGAATCCAGGCTGATGCCGAGTCTCCAGACATCACAATCGGCGATCTCGGAGGCTAACCGGAACGCATGTTGGCCGGCCGATGACAAATCCGAGAATTCAGTCGCGAGATCGGAAACACCACCGGCGCGCTGCGCGCCCTGTCCCGGGCAGATCAGGACGGTGTCTGGAGTTTCACTCACTAGTGCAGCGTACGCGCCGATCGCCGTGTGCGTGCCACGGTCCCACATGTGGACATCGCGGTGCGAGAACTACCCGACGCACTGTCAAACAATGTCCCGTGCAATGGCGGGCGGTGAATGATCGCGGAGCGCCTGAGAGTGTCCCGACGCCGCCGGAGCGCGAGAACGACAATGTCGAGGTCAGCGAGACCGCCCGACTACTTGTGGTGGTCGGGACCCATGTCGGTGAGCTCGATGATGTTGCCGTCTGGGTCCTTGCAGAACGCCGCCCAGATCCCGTCGTTGTCACGCTGATTCGGCTCAACCATGATGCTCACGCCGTCGCCGCGCAGACGTTCCACTTCCGAGAGAAAGTCATCGGTCGGAATGTACAGCGCAAAGTGCGGACCGATGCCCTCGACGGTCTGGTCCATCTCGCGTTGCATCAGGTGGAGCTGCAGCGCTCCGACTTCGTACCAGGCTCCGGGGAACCCGAAGTCAGGTCGATCGATCTCGCCCAGTCCGAGCTGCTGGCCGTAGAAGTGCTTCGACGCATCGACATCTGCGACGCAGATCGCCACGTGGCTATATCCGGCAACGGCTGGCATGATGGCCTCCTTGAACGCGTTGGTACTCCGTGTACCACGCTGATCACTGTAATCACGGTAACGTGGGTGCGATGATACAGAACGTGGAAGACGCAGGCACGGCCAGATCCGGCCGATAGCGAGAGGTGGGGTCGATGTCGGAACTTCGGTGGGAACCACCGTCGACCAGCAGCGGCGGTGGAGATTCGAACCAGCGTGCGGTCGTGCCCGATCGCTCAGAACCGCCGAGCGGCCCGAGCCGGTGGTCAATCGGACTCCTCGTCTTCGTCATGATCGGTGCCGCATTCGCCCTCGGCATCGGCGTCATGCGCGTGATCGACGCAAACGATGACTACGGACTCGTCCTGCGCAGCGCCCGCGACGGGAGCTACCCAACTGCCGTACCGATCGTCACGCGATCTTCCGACGACGACGACCAACCGGAAGATGCTGTCGAATCGACCGGGCGAGCATCGCGGTTCGCGATCCTCGATGAAATCGTCACCGTCCTGGATCGAGACTTCGTCGAACCGGCGACGTTCGAATCTATCGATGCGCGTCAGGAAGCGATCAACGGCATCCTCGATGCGCTCGACGACCCGCACACGGTGTTCATCGATGCCGAGCGGTATCGGCTCGCGAGCGAAGACATCGGCGGCTCATTCGAGGGAATCGGCGCGACCGTCAACCAGGTCGACGGCGCCATCGTGATTGTCCGTCCGTTCGCGAACTCTCCCGCTCTCGAGGCCGGCATTCGCGCCGGCGACGTGATCCTCGAAGTCAACGGAGAATCGACCGAAGGTTGGAGCCTCGAGCAGGCCGTCGCCGTGATCCGCGGTCCAAGCGGGAGCAATGTCGAGATCCTCGTTCGCCACGCGGACGGGGAAGAGGAGCTGGTCATCGTCACGCGAGACCGCATTGTCGTGCCCAGCGTGGAGTCGCTCCCGATCACCGATCGCTCAGGCCAACCGGTCGCGGACATCGGTTACATCTACATTTCGCAGTTCACCGAGGACACGCGCGCTGAACTGCTGGACCTCCTCGATGGAGCACGCAACGCCGGCTTGAGCCAACTGATCATCGATCTGCGTGACAACCCAGGCGGTCTGCTTCGCGCGACGGTCGACACCACTGGCGAGTTCATCGACGAAGGCGTGATCCTTCGCCAGATTGACCGCGAGGGCAACGAGGAGGTCTTCAGCGACAGCAGCGGCGGCGCTGGCATCGACCTCGAACTCGTCGTGCTCATCAACGAGCACAGCGCCTCGGGCTCCGAGGTAATGGCCGCGGCTCTGCGCGACCACGGTCGCGCGGTCCTCATTGGCACCACCACGACCGGTAAGGGAACGGTCAACGTGCCGCGCGTACTGTCGGACGGTAGCGTGCTCTACGTCAGCATCGCGCGATACCTCACCCCGAACAGCGCCCAGGTCGAGGGTATCGGCGTCGTCCCTGACATCGAAATCGCCATCCCCGACACCGGCTTCGAAGCAGGACAGGATATCCAACTGTTCGTCGCGATCGATTACCTGCGCGGCGAGTATCGACCCGCCGCCTCCGACGACACCAACGAAGAGGACGCTCAGGATGAGTCTGAGGAGCCGACATCTCCGGACGAACAGTCGCAATCGGAATCATCGTCGGATGAGGCAGAGCAAGAAGAGTAAACTGCGCCTCATCTGAAGTGCGCTGAGGACGCTCCGCGGAAGGGATCGAGAATGACGACTAGCAACGATGGATGGGCTCGGCCGGAACTAATCTGCGAAACCGATTGGCTAGCCGAGCATATCGACGATGACGACGTCGTCGTGCTCGACTGCGACCTCCTGGACGGCTACCTGCGCCTGCACATCCCCGGCGCCGTGTGGTCGCTCTCGCGCTATTGGAAGACCGATCCGCGCGACGACTCACAGATCTACGGCATGTCCGACCCGGAGCAATGGGCCAAGCTCGTCGGCCGACTCGGTATCACGCCCGACACGACCGTGGTCGGCTACGACGGGTCAGGTTCGCTCTACGCCGCGCGGACATGGTGGACGTTCAACCGATTCGGCCACACTAACTTCAAGATTCTGCACGGTGGATTGGACAAGTGGTACGCCGAGGGTCGGCCGCTGTCGCGGGAGAACCTGCGTCCGCGTGCGGTCGAGTATCCGACGCCGCCCGCGCCGCATGACGATTCGATCTGTCGACTTGACGAGATTCCGGCAGCGATCGACGACGAGAATCACGTGTTCTGGGACGTTCGCTCGGACGGCGAGTGGACCGGCGCGAACAAGCGCGGTACCCAGCGCGGCGGACGAATTCCCGGCGCGGTTCACTTGGAGTGGTTGAACACGCTCGAGAGCCCAGTGCGCACCCTCAAGCCGCCCGCAGAGCTCCGCGCGATGCTCGCCGACCTCGGGATTACGCCTGAGAAGACCGTAACCACCTATTGACAGGGAGGCATCCGTGCGGCGCACGGATACTGGCTCCTGCAACTGCTCGGCTACAGCAACAGCCGCAACTACGACGCGTCCTGGCACGAATACGGCAACGCGCTCGACCACCCGATGGAGACGCCGGACTCGTAGCGACGACCGAGCCGACTGCTAGCCGCCGAGCACATCGGCGACCGCCGCCTCGACCTCGTCGAGTGGCGCGAACGCCTCGAAGCGAGCGACGACCACGCCGTCAGCGTTGACGACGAACGTCCACTCGTTCGTGTGCAGTCCCCACTCCCCGAGAATCGGCGTCTCGATCGGGTCTTCGCCGAAGCGGACCTCCTCGGGATTCTCGTAGAGGTCGACGTGGATGTAGTTCGCCTGGTCGCCGAAGATGTTGCGAACTTCGGACAGCACCTCGTCCTGCGGCCCGCAGAACGCGTTGGTGCAGAATCCCGGCGACGCAAAGACCACGACGAATGGCTTGTCGGCGGCGACCGCGTCGGCCAACGAAATCAGATACAGGCCAGGATCAGGGGTCTCACCGGTCGAGAGGTCGGAGATATTGGCCACATCGGTCAGGGTGCGGCTCTGCGATGGCGGCGCGGCGTCACCGACCGATGGCGCGACCGTGTCGGCTGGGACATCCAGCGCGATGCCGAGGTCGGTGAAGCCATCATCCGACGGAACGTGAAGGATCAGATTCCAACGACCGGCCGACGTGAAGTCGATCGTCGCCACGTGGATGCCACGCACGCCGTCGGGGAACCAGGCGAAGCGAGCGATCACTTCCTGGAGCTCGCCAGGATCATCGTCAGGCAGCACGGTGATGCGCATCGCTGGGGTCTCGACCAAACCCTCTGGGCCCTCAATCACCACCGAAACGCGATGCGGCCCCGGGGAGAGATCAGGCGTCCCCAACGAGATCGTGTATCCCTGATCGGTCACATAGACCGGATACCCCGAGTCGCGGAGCAGTTGCAGGCGAGGACTCAAGTCGTCGTAGTCGGCGGCCTCGACGATGCCGATCGACATCCCCGCTTCCATGCCCCCCATGCCGTCGTCCTGCTGAGCTTCGGCGGGCGCGTCTTGAGCCGAGTCTGCGTCATCCGACTGCGAAGTCGCCTCGCTGTCGGCAACAGACTCTTCCTGTTGTGCATCCTGCGCGCTGCCAACCGTACCAACGCGTCCACTCGACGATGACTCGGTGTCGGTCGCAGCCGTGCTTCCGGAGTCGTCGGTGGAGGAGTCAGCAGCAGTCACTGTCGACTGTTGCTGCGATTGCGATGCGTCCTGCTGTTGTTCGTCGTCCTCGGACGACGAACACGCCGAGAACACAAGCACGACCGCTGTCGCCAAGCCCAACACGCTCGACGTCGCGAACCATCGTGGGGGAGCCTTGAATCGTCGAGTGATCATCTGCAGTCCGTACATGGATTCCCTCGCTCGCTCGATGATTTGCGTGTCCCGCTGGCTCCGACAGGTCTGACGCTACTCGCCGCCGATGTATGAGCCGAATGTAAACGCCCAAATGCGGAACTGGTCGGAGTTCGAGCGCAGCTTCAGCTCGTGCTCGGACCAATCAGGCAGATTCAGTAATCGGTACAGATCATTCTCAGTCACTCGGATGAACGAGCGTCCTTCGTCGTCCCATTGCACATGCGCGCCGGCTTCGTTCGGGAATAACCACCGACCGTCGAGCTCGACGTAGACATTGAACGGACTGCCGTTCTCAGCGACCGTCAGCACGACGTTGGCCGTGCGACCTCGCACGAGCAACGCCATGTAATCCTCGAGGTCGTCTGTTTCACGAGCGTGGATGATCGATTGCCTATCCGTCCGCCACAGACCTTCGAGGTAAAAGAAGTGGTGTTCGCGGTCTTGGAGGTCAACGTCGTGGTACAGCGTGTCCACATCGGTGCCCGCGAGGAAGTAGGCATCCTGACCGGCATAGGGTCCGCCTGAGCCGTTGTTGCGACTCCATCCGGCGTAGAGCTCTCGGGTCTGGCGCGGAACGCCGGTCTGTCTCCTCGGCGCAGGTACGTCAACGCCGAAAGGGATGTCGGACAGGTCCTTGCCGACCGCCTCCAGCGCATTACGGATCGCATGCTCCGACTCTTCGTAGTGACCTTCGCCGATGTGGTCGTAACGGACGCCCATCGCCGTGCCATCGTCGGTGGGGCCGATCAGGAACTTCCGAGGCCACCATCGATTCTCAAATGCGCGCCAAGTTCGGTAGTCATTGTCAATCGCGACGAGGTACTCGATGCCATGTTCCGCGATCGCGACCTCCACGTTTTCGATCCGCTCCTCGAACTCAAACTCAGGCGTGTGCACGCCGATGATCACGAGGCCGTGGTCTCGGTACTTGCGATCCCACTCGGTCAGGAAGGGCAACGTCCGCACACAGTTGATGCAGGTGTAGGTCCAAAAGTCGATCAGGACGACATTGCCTTTCGCAATCTCCAGCGCGATCGAGGTCTCGGCGCCGTTCAGCCAACCGTTGAGTCCCACCAGGTCGGTCACGGTCGCGTCAGCGCGGATCTCATCCGCACGCATCTGGAGACGTTCCGCCTCTGTGGGCTCTTGCGGTTGCTGCTCTTCCGTCTGCTCTGCCTGATCTGTCGGTTCGGCCTCTTGGGTCTCTTGAGCCTCTTCTGAAGGTTCCGACTGTTCAGCCTGTGGTTCCGAATCTTGAGCGTCGTCCGAAGTCTCCGATTGCCCTTGCCCTTGCTCTTGCTCTTGCTCAACGGGCTGCTTCTCTTGCGCTTCCGAGTCGTCCGCTGAATCCTTCGTGTCCGCGTCGGCGTCCTTGTCTTCGGCCGGCGCCGAGTCGGAATCTTTGTCCTGCGAGTCAGTCCCCGACGACGTGGTCGACGTCCCTGCCGACTCCGTCGTGCGTTCTTGCTCTGATTGGTCCTGGACCTGCTCCTGAGAGGGCTCGTCGTCGGCTGTCTCAGACGACCGCTCAGAATCAGCAGCGCTTACCGATTCCTGCTCCTGGTCTTGCTGTTGCTGGTCGTCCTGATCTCCGCGTTGCTCCCGACCATCCTGCTCCGATTGGTCTTGGGACTGATCCTGTGACTGGCGCGAATCCTGATCATCATCCGACGAACATGCGGAAAGCACTCCTATCGCTACAGCGAACACGACAAGGCTGATGAGTCCAAACTTGAGATGTTTCATGAGTTGGAGCGTACAACGACAGCGCGCAGAATTTTACGGTTGTCTGTCTACCCAGGCCGAAATCAATGTGTGCGCAATCGCCATCGGACCTGGCAGCGAGAGCGCGCCGTCGGGCAGGCCCGGCTGTCCCAGCTGCGCTGCCGGTTGTCCGAGCGAGCTGCGTATCTCGTCGCGAGTAAACCAGCGCACATCATCCATCTCCCAGTCGTCGTAGTTGATCACGGAGCTGCCGGCATCGGCGAGGCAACCGATCATCAACGATGACGGAAACGGCCACGGCTGCGACGAGTGGTATCGCACATTGACCGCCTCGATCCCCGACTCCTCCGCCACTTCCCGACGGACCGCGTCCTCGATCGATTCGCCGTGGTCGATAAAGCCTGCCAGCGCTGAGAACATCCCGGCCGGCCACGATGCCTGTCGGCCCAGCAAGCAGCGATCGCGCTCGGTGTCGATGACGACCGTGATCACGACGGGATCGGTGCGAGGAAAATGCTCGGCCGGGCAGTCCGTGCACTTGCGAGCAATGCCACCCTGCACGGCTGAGGTCGAAGCGCCGCACACTGCGCAGAACCGGTGTCGCTCGTGCCAATCGAGGAATGCGCGAGCCTGCGCCGCGATTCCCGCGTCATCCGCATTCAGAATCGGAGCCGCAGCGCGGAGGTCCATGAACGACGCGTCCGCCGGCAAAGAAAACTGATTCGGAGCCGCCGCCTCATTGATCGCAAATCGGGCCGCGCCATCGCTCGTGCCCAGCAACAACGGGGGATGTCGATCTGTGTCAGCGCCATATGGCAACTCCGACCAGGCCAAGCGCATTCCGCCCTCGACCTGCCGCATTGGGAATGTCAGATTGCGCAGCGGCAGAAACAGCGTCCCTGGAGCGTGGACTTGCGATCCGACCCAGTCCTCATCGCGCCGACGCGCTGCCTCGCGATCGAGGGGATTGCCAGCGAATATGTTGCGAAACTCGGGCATCATCGTCCCTCATTCGGCTCGGCCAAGCCGCCTCACTCAAGCGGTGTGCGTTGCGTCGGTGTGATCAAAGTGAATCGCGGCTGGAGACCTCGGCAAGCCCGGCATTGTCATGATCTCGCCAGAGATGATCACCACAAATCCCGCCCCGGCCGATGGTCGCACATCTCGCACCGTGAATTCATGCTCACGCGGACGACCGAGCAGTCCGGGATCGTCCGAGAGCGAGTACTGCGTCTTGGCCACACAGATCGGCCAATCTTGCTGTCCCAATCGTTGCGCCCGACGCAGGGTCAGCTCCGCGCGACGCAGATACGTGACCCAGCCGGCCCCGTACACGTTCTTCGCGACCGCCTCAATCTTGTCTTTGAGCGACGCGTTCAGCGGGTACAGATGGTTGAACGTTGGGTCATCACTCCCGCGACTGCCCAGCGCCTCGCGAACCTGGCCAGCCAAGTCGAGACATGCCTCGCCACCGCCGCCATACGGATTTGCCACGGCTGCTCGCACGCCTCGCGCCCGACAATGCGCGAGCACCGCGTCGAGCTCCGCTTGCGTGTCGGACGGGAACTGATTGACCGCCACAATCGGAATCACGCCATGCTGCTCGACGTTGTCGATATGCGCGTCCAAATTCGGTAGTCCCGCTTCCAGCGCAGCGAGGTCCTCGACCTCCAGCTCTCGCGCCGGCCGACCGCCATGTCGCTTGATCGCGCGCGCGGTCGCGACGATCACCGCCGCCTGCGGTGCAAAACCGCCGAACCGTGACACGACGTTGAAAAACTTCTCCGCGCCCAGATCCGATCCAAAGCCCGCTTCTGTCACCGTGATGTCAGCGCTTGCGAGCGCGGCGCGCGTCGCCGTGATTGAGTTGCAGCCGAGCGCGATGTTCGCAAACGGCCCACCGTGGACGAACGCCGGCCCACCATCGCCGGTCTGGACGAGGTTGGGTCGGACGGCATCCTTGAGCAGCACGGCCATCGCGCCGTCGACCTGCAGATCGCGACAGGTCACCGGCTGAATCGGAGTCGAGGCCGTGTAGCCGACGATCACGTCGCCGAGACGCCGTCGCAGGTCGTCGAGATCGGTCGCGACCGAGAGGATGGCCATCACCTCAGACGCTGGCGTGATGTCGAACGCCTCCTCCCGGGGAATGCCGTCCGTGGTCCCGCCCATGCCGATCACTGCTCCGCGCAGCGCCCGATCGTTCATGTCGAGACAGCGTCGCCACGTGATCCGCCGAGCATCCAAACCCAACGCATTGCCGTGGAAGAGTGAGTTATCGATCGCTGCGGCGAGCAGATTGTTCGCGGCAGTGACGGCGTGGAGGTCGCCCGTGAAATGCAGATTGATGTCGTCAGCGGGCAACACCTGCGATCCGCCGCCGCCCGTCCCACCGCCCTTGATCCCAAACACGGGACCCATCGACGGCTCACGCAGCGCCACCACCGCGTTCGCACCCGACTGCCGCAGGGCCTGGGTGAGCCCGATCGCGGTCGTCGTTTTTCCCTCGCCTGCGGTCGTAGGAGTCATCCCCGTGACGAGCACCAGGTCGCCCTGGGGACGAGCGCTCAAGCGCTCGAGCGCGTCAGCGCTGAGTTTCGCCTTATGTCGACCATACAGCTCGATATCATCCCCACTCAGGCCCAGCTCGGCCGCCACGTCGACGATCTCTCGCATCGCTCGCCTCTCATCTCGCCTCACCAGCCAGGATCATCGGCCATTCGCTTCTGGCTGCGTCATCGGGCAGGTTAGCGCAGCGCTCGAGTGCGGTCCGTCCATCCCTCAGTTTTCGACGCTCACTTTGACATCCGTCACCTTGCGAGAGTTCACAATCAAGGCGATGTTGAAGTCGCCGTCGTCGGTCAGCGTCAGCGGAATCGCGGCTACCTGCCAGGGCGGCTCAACACCACGAAAGCGAATGTCTCGCAGCTCGAAGTACTCTCGTGCGCCGGCGTCGTACTCCACTCGGACGACGATGTGGTCCGCATCGACCGGCTCGTTCATCTCGAGTCGCAGCCAGAACGGCTCATTGAGTTTCAGCGGTCGCGAGAGCGGCGTCAGGACGGCTTTGTCCTCGGCTTGCTCGTCAATGTGCAACGCTGCTTCCGCCTGTCCGCCGACCCCAGAGAAAATCCCGCCACCAGACGGGTTGCAGCCGATCCCCACGACTGCCAACCCAGCCACTATCCATAACCAACCCAGCAAGTTTGCACGCATGACACAAAGAGTAGTCTGCGCGGGAACAAACTGAACCAGCAAGCAATCGAGGAGGTTGCGTGTCCACGAACGGTTCCTCTGCCGACACCGCACTCTCGATCCGTGGCCTGTACAAGGTCTTCGCTGACGACGATGGCGTCGGTCTCGAGATGGCCCAGCAGGGACAGGCAAAGGACGCAATCCAGGAAGAAACCGGAGCCGTCGTTGGTCTACGCGACATCAACGTCGATATCGCACGCGGCGAGCTCTTCGTCGTCATGGGCCTCTCGGGCTGCGGGAAATCGACGCTGGTGCGCTGCATCAATCGACTGATCGAGCCCTCCGCCGGACAGGTCTGGCTCGAGGGTCGCGAGATCACCACCATGTCTCCCGATGAACTGCGGGAAGTCCGGCGCAGCGACCTGTCGATGGTGTTTCAACACTTCGGACTGATGCCGCATCGCACGGTCCTCGACAACGTCTCGCTCCCGCTCGAGATCGCTGGCGTGGACAAAGCCAAACGACGCGAGCGAGCGATGACCGCACTCGAGCAGGTCGGTCTGGGCGATTGGACCGCGTCCCTGCCCAACCAGCTCTCGGGCGGGATGAAGCAGCGAGTCGGTCTCGCTCGTGGACTAGCCATGGACACACCGATCTTGCTCATGGACGAGCCGTTCTCGGCCCTCGACCCCGTCATCCGCCGCGACCTCCAAGATGAGCTACTGGTCCTTCAAGAGACCGTCCAAAAGACGATCGTGTTCATCACCCACGACCTCAACGAAGCGGTTCGCGTCGGCGACCGCATTGCAATCATGCGCGACGGCGAAATCGTGCAAGTCGGTGCTCCCAACGACGTCGTCCTCAATCCGGCCGACAGCTTTGTCCGCGAGTTCACTCAGGACGTGCGCCTGCACGGCATGGTCACCGCCGCATCGATTATGGACACCGTGTTCGAGACGATCCGTGACACCGACTCGGTGAAGGACCTCGTCGACCGACTCGAGTCTCCCGACACCAACTCGCTCTGCTGCGTCAATGCGCAAGGCCGCTATCTCGGCAAGTCTGATCTCGGTCGCGCGCGGCTCGCCCAACGCAATGGCGCCAAGACAGTCGAACAGGTCACGCTCTACATCGGCGACCACGTCGGAACCGACGCGGTGCTCGACGACCTGGTTCCCGCCGGGTTGCGCGCCCAGTACCCGCTCGCCGTCGTCGACGACGATGACAACCTCGTTGGCGTCATTCCGCTTAGCAGGCTGGCGCGCGCGATGGTCTCGGACCAGGCGGCGGCTGAGATTGCCGCAGATCAGGAGTTCGGCTCATGACTGACGGCCCAGCGCCTCTTCCACGTCTTCCCGCCGACTTTTCGATTCGCCACATCGTGTCGGAAGACAGCCCGCTGCGGAATAATCCTGCCTTGGCGGCCCCGCTGGCGATTCTCGCTGTCGCCACATTGTTCGTCATCGCCTACTTCTTCATCGCCGACGAGTTCCCGTTCGACGTCGGCCGCGATGTCGGCCTGCGCATCGACATCTGGCTCGATTGGCTGAAAGACAACTTCTCACCCGTGTTCCAGGCGATCAAGGACGTCATCGTCTGGTTCCTCATCGGGCTCGAGGACATGATGCTCTGGCTCACCTGGCCAGCGATGATCGCTGCAATCTCGCTCGCGTCATGGCTGCTGGTCTCGTTCCGTATGGGCCTGTTTTCGGCCTCGTCACTGCTGCTATTGGCAACCTTCGGCCTCTGGGAGGCAACGGTCGAGACGATGGCGCTGATCATCGTCACCGTGACGCTTTCGATCGGGTTGGCTGTACCGATGGGTGTGTGGGCGTCACAGAACGACCGGCTCGACGCCATTCTGAGGCCCATTCTCGATGGCATGCAGACGATGCCATCGTTTGTGTATCTGGTCCCGGCAATCGCATTCTTTTCGCTGGGCGACACCCCAGCCGTCTTTGCCACGCTCATCTACGCAGTACCTCCGGCAGTGCGACTGACCAATCTCGGTATCCGCCAGCTGCCCGAGGAAACGCTCGAAGCGGCCGACTCGTTCGGCATGACTCGTCGGCAGATGTTGCTCAAGGTGAAGATTCCCCTGGCGATCCCCACCATCATGGCTGGAGTCAATCAAACCACGCTGATGGCACTCTCGATGGTCGTCATCGCGTCATTGGTCGGTGCCGGCGGACTCGGTCTAGAAGTCAACCGCGGCTTGGGTCGCATCGAACCTGGCAACGCATTCCTGGCAGGGTTGGGAATCGTCTTCGTGGCGATCATCATCGATCGCATCACCCAGGCGCTGACCAGACGCCAACAAGATGCGCTAGGCTCAGAGTGAGCGAGTAGAGCAGTTGAACGGGGCGACGCCATCCGCGACTACATACATCGAGTATTCACAAAGCCTGGATTCACACTTGCGTGTGTTTCAGCGCTCACTTGGGTGCTTGCCGGATTCGCCATCGCGGATTCCGAACTAGCACCCCGAGCCGCACTTGGTGGTGCGAAAACGCTGTTTGTGGTGTTGGCCGTGCTGATGACGTCGATGGCGTTGTATCGCTCCGGACTGCTCCGAAATCGAGACTGAACCCGTTTCAGCCACCGAACTCGACTCAACCATCCACACGTGTGCACAAAGGAAAGGACTCTGCACATGCCTCGACTGACCGTGTCCCGATTAGGAGGCACAAATCGCCTCAGGTTGTTGGGCAGATCGATCGGGCTCCTTGGAGCCCTCGCGGTCGCCGCAGCCGTAATGCTCAGCGCTTGCTCCAGCGATGACGAGCAACAGCAGCAAACCGTTGCTCAAGCCCAGGAGCAACAACAGGATCAGCCGCAGCCGGCGGCAGAACAACCCCAACAGCAGCAAGACCAGCCACAAGCGGCCGACCAGCCCGAGCAGCAGGATCAGCCACAGCCAGCAGCGCAGCAAGAGGATGAGCCTGACCAAGACGGGCAAGCCATGCAGCAAGACCAGCAGGCCATGCAACAGCAGGACCAGCCGGCTCAGCAGCAGGCCATGGACGAAGACAAGCCCACGATCATCTTCTCCGACCTCAACTGGACCTCCTCTGAAATCCAGGTGCGCGCCGCCGCTTTCATCGTCGAGCACGGGTTCGGCTACGAGGTCGACATGATCGCCGGCGACACGGTCTCGCTCTTCCAGGGTCTGATCAACGGCGACACCAACGTCACCATGGAGATCTGGCCCTCGCAGCAGCCGTGGATCGACGATCTCGAAGACCCATCGATCATCGAGATTCTCGGTGACTCGCTCGACACCAACTGGGAAGGCTGGGTTGTCCCGCAGTACATCAAGGACGAGAACCCCGGTCTCGTCTCCGTGTCCGACCTGCCCGAATTCATGGAACTCTTCGTCACCGCCGACTCGCGTGGCAAAGCACGATTCGTCGACTGTGTGCCTGGTTGGGCCTGTGAGCAGGTCAACGGCAACAAAGTCGTCGCCTACGGCCTCGAGGATGTCGTTGAGCTGATCAAGCCAGGTTCCGGCGCCGCCCTGTTCGAGGACCTCGAGTCCACCTACAACCGTGGCGAGCCGTGGCTCGGCTACATCTGGGGCCCGACCAAGCCAACCGCCACCCTCGACCTCTACCGACTGGAAGAGCCCGAGTGGTCGGAAGAGTGCTGGAACAGCGACCAAGGCTGCGCCTACCCCGACTCCGATGTCCGCATCGCCGTGCATCGCGACCTGGTTGATGGCGCTCCTGACATCATCGAATTCCTGCGCGCGTGGGACTTCGCCGCCTCGGTCCAGGTTGAGTCCGAGATTTGGCTCTCCGACAACAACGCCACACCTGACGAGGCCGCCATCTGGTACCTCGCCAACAACGTCAGTGTCTGGGGTGCGTACGTCCCGGCCGATGTCGCTGAACGCGTCGAAGCCGCGCTCGCCGAGGTCAGCTAACGATCACGACCCCACAGCAGCCAATAGCCGGCGACGGTCGACAACAGGCCGATCGCCGCTAATGGGGGCCACCAGGGACGCAACAGGGGGAAGATCGGCGGATGAACCATCACCGCCGCTCCGACCCCTAATGCGGTCACCAGACCGGTCGCGGCCAACACCCCGACAACAACGAGCCACCATCGGCTTCCCAGAGACCATCGCGCAAAATCTGTCATAGTGGGCATCCTAGACATACGCTGGCAAGCCATCGCTGCCTGACACTCCTGGAAACACTTGACCACCGCAATGGCGAAACAGTCGAAATCCAAACGACGAGACTCCGAAGCCGACTCCGCCCGCATCAACGAACGAGTCGTCGCTCGGAATCGTCGCGCCCTGCACCAATACGAAATCCTCAAGCATTACGAGGCTGGGCTCAGCCTGACCGGATCCGAGATCAAGAGCATCCGCGCCGGTCGTGTCTCAATCCAAGAGGCCTACTGTCGACCTCACGACGGTCAGCTCCTCCTCGTCGGCGCGCACATCGCCCGCTACGAACCCTCCGGACAGGCCAATCACGAGCCCACCAGGGACCGCAAGCTGCTGCTCCACCGACGCGAGATCGTGCAGCTCCAAGAGGCCTTCGCCCAGAAAGGCCTCACCCTCGTCCCGCTCCGGCTCTACCTCACCCGCGGGCTGGCCAAGCTCGAGATCGGCGTCGGTCGAGGTCGACGTCTCCACGAAAAACGCCAGCGGATCGCCGAACGTGAACATCAGCGAGAGATCGAGCGAGCCCTCAAGCAATGAAGCGCACCGAGAATCAATCAATGAGTGATCGCGGATAGACAAATCGAATCGTATAGGTACTGCAAACAGCGAGCGTTTTAGTTCAAACCACAAATCATCGGGTAACGCTCCCAACCTAGGCGACATCGTAACGACTTGTATCGTTTTTTTCGATACGTTCGTATAGCTGAATTGTATCCAGGGACCCGCCTGTGCGGATATTCCACGCCAAGGCTCAGTGTTTTCCGTAGTTTTGGCAACTCTGACCGCGGTCGTTCTTGATTCAGAACGGCCCTCGACCGAGGGGAAACGGATGTAACTCGGAAATTCAGTAGTACGCTGATTTGACATCGGCGCGTGCCGATGAGCAGACCCATTGGGGACGAAAGGGTTCGACAGCGGTTGACTTCGAGTTGTTGCGTGCTGAGCTGGCGTTGCTCATAAATCCACGCCACCATTCCCTAACTGGCGAATCCAGGGAACTCGCCCTCGCCGCCTAACCGCGGTGACGTCGCCTCTCGACTGCCACCGAGTCAGTGAGAGCGCGGCGCCGACTTACTCGGTTGCTCGTCGTGTGGTCGTGGGACCGCGACGCTAAGACCAGCCCCACTTACCTGTTCGTAACGGTAGGCCGACGCGCCGGCGAGCAGGGACACCTGAAGCGACGGCTACGCACGTAGACACAACCCGCGGCAGCCGTCTGGACGGGGAGTTCGATTCTCCCCCGTCTCCACCATGGCGCCCGATTTGCCCGCTCGGTCGCCGGATCTCCGCGACGCCAGCATCACCGCAAGCGATGCAGCGCATGAAACGAGGGCGACATGACCCTGCCAGGCTCCGAGCAAACCAACGAGCAGCCAGAGGAACCAGCAGTCGAAGAACCAGTCCAGAAAGAACAATCTCCGCTCGACGCACCGATCCCTGACCCACCAGAATCTGCACCAGACCTGACCTCGGATCCGAGCGCAGCGGAACAGGATCCCCCACCCGACGCACCGGAATCCGAACCCCAGGCCGACACCGAAGCGACCGACGCGCCAGTCGCGGCCGAGGCTCCCAACGCCCCGACCGCAGCGCCAGAGCCTGCACCCGACGCGGCGAACGCTGCCGAGATTCCAGATTCAGAAGCGGAGACCGGAGCGTCAGAGTTGGAATCGGCGCCAGACGCCGACTCAGCCGAATCGCAGGAGGCCGAGGCCGAGCCTCCGAGCGAACGACTGGGCCAGCGCATCCGCAACCGCCGCCACGCCCAAAAGCTCTCACTGAGCGAGCTCGCCCGACTCTCCGGCGTCTCCAAGGGCTATCTCTCCCAAATCGAGCGATCAATGACCGCGCGACCCTCCGCCGACACCGTCTTCGGCATCTCTGACGCGCTCGGCATCTCGATCGACGAACTCTACGAAGGTCAACGCACGACGGGCCCAGGGACCGATTCCGATGAACTCCCGCCAAGTCTGCTCGAGTTCGTCGAGGAATCGGACCTCCCACCCGCCGACATCGAAATGCTCAACGCGATCCGCTTTCGCGGCGCCCAGCCCGAGGACAAGGAAGACTGGCGATTCCTCTACGAATCCATCCGCCGAGCGGTCGGTCGCAGCCACATCTAGGCCGGTCCGCTCCGCTTGGCGTCGATGCGGACGGTGATTCTCTGCCGACAGAATGTACGAGTTGGTGAAATACCTCAGAAATATCTCTCTGCCACCTTTGGATTGTGTTGTACGATGCTACGAACTGACCCGACAGGCTCATGTCGGGCGAGCAGTATTCGGCGGAACAACCCGCCGCAGGAGGTACGAATGAGCGAGCGAAACTATTGGCAACGGATGCGCCGTCGACAGATGTCACGACGTGCGCTGCTCGGAGCCTCAGCCCGGGCTGGCGTCGGCGCCGCCGGTCTGGCTCTGGTCGGCTGTGGTGACGACGACGACGACCAGCAGCAGACTGCGGCTCAGGTCCAGCAGCAGCAAGTCATGCAGCAGGACGACGCGCAGCAGCAGGCTGACATGGCAGACCAACAGGACACTGCCGACCAGCCACAGCAGGACCAGCCGACACAGACCGTCTCTGCGGCCCCCGCAGGGATCATGACCGGCGGTCGACGGATCGCCCCGTTCGTGGGCCCCTACTCTGGCGACCCGCCAACCCTCGACCCGTACGAGAACCTGACCTACCGCGCCCAGATTCCATCGGCGTTCCACTACTCCAAGCTGATGCAGGCGATCACCGGTGGCGACGGCGTCGACCCGGGCAACACGGCGCAGTACGAGAACGACCTCGCCGCGTCCATGCCGGAAATCCCGGACGAGACGACCTACGTCTTCACCGTCCGCGAGGACGCCAACTGGCACGATGTCGATCCGCTGAACGGTCGCGCGATCACGCAGGCCGACATCGTCGCCACCCACGACCGCTTCCAGGAACTGGAAACGGCGAACAACGCCAGCTGGAACGATGTCATCGCCTCGATGACGCCGGGCGAGGACAACTCGCTCACCTTCAAGCTGCACGAGCCCCACGCGCCATTCTTCACGCTGATCGGCTCCTCGCAGCACCTGTGGATCATCCCACAGGAGATCGTGGACAGCGGCACCGTCGCCCAGCGGCCAGTCGGCTCTGGTCCCTGGATCTTCGAAAACTTCGAGCCGGGTGTCGCAATCAACTGGCGACGCAACCCGGACTGGCACCGCAGCCGTGACTATGTCAACGGCTCCGTGGACGGCCACGGTGGTGGCTACAACGGCATCGCCGGCGCCGACCCGCAGATGTTCCCGCTCATGGACGGCGTCACCGCGACGATGAACGGCGACACCAACGTCCTCATCCCGTCGCTCGGTGACGGAGCGCTTGACTTCTCACAGCTCTCTCCCGCGATCTACAAGCAAGCCGTGGAAGCGGCTCCGCAGATCGAGGACAACGGCTTCGTCTTCACGCTCAACACCGTCCCCGGTGGGTTCTACTTCAACTACTCGATCGCGCCTTGGAACGACGTCCGCGTCCGCCTCGCGCTGTCGATGTCGCTGGACCGCGACGGCATCCTCTCCGCTACTGACGACACCGGACGTGGTGCCTGGCACAGTCCGCTCTCGCAGATTGCGCCGTATTGGATGGACCCCAAGGACCTCGACACCTTCGGCGCAACCTACGAAGGCGAAGACTCCGGCCTCACCTTCCACCGTGACCTCGCCAAGGCACGTCAGCTGCTCGACGCAGCCGGCTACCCCGAGGGCATTCAGGCCACCCTGCACGGCACCGCCGACTACGGCGCGACCGTGGTCAACCTCTACGAGGCTTGCGCTGCCTCCGCGGCCGAAGCTGGCTTCCAGTTCGAGTTCTTCTTCAAGGAGTACGCCGCCTACATCGCCTCAATCTTCCGTGGCAACTTCCCGGACGACTGGGACGGCGAGTCGTCTCACCTCGCAATTGGCCCGCTCTACGGTGGCGCCACCGACCCGCACGACATCTGGGCAGCGGTCTACGCTCGCACTTCCGGTCGCCACAACTGGGGCTCCGGCGGTCGCACGCCAGACGGTCTGGCCTCGGTTATGGAGCTCGACACCGGTGGCAACGCCGAGTCGTGGTCGCACGCGAACGCCGTCTCTGGTGGCGGTCCCGAGAACGACGAGCGCCTGCACGAGATGTTCGCGACCCAGAAGGGTCTCCTGGACTTCGAGGAGCGCCTCGAGTACACCAAGGAAATCCAGCGCTACATGTCGACCAAGCAGTACATGGTGCCGTACGTCGCCGCCCCTGGCGTCTACGCCTTCAACCCATGGATGCAGCAGGTCGACCCGCGCAACGGCGAATTGATCGACAACCCGGACAAGCGCGTCTGGCCAAAGGCCAACTACGGCTGGGGCGCAGAGTGCGAACCGTTCTTCATGCTCAACCAGGACATCAAGGACGAATACGCCTAAGGCGCTCACCCAATCACGTCGCGGGAGGCGTGCCCGGAAGTCTAACGACCTCTGGCGCACCGCCTCCCGTTGGCGTGTATCTCGCCCGACGAGGGCACCCCAAGTCTCCTCCCGAATCCTCTGCGGCCGCCAAACCGGCCGGTAAGGACAAGCAGCGATGCGACAGTACATCATTCGCCGAGTCCTCCTGATCATACCCACGATGATCGGCGTCACGATGGTGGTCTCGCTGCTCACCCAACTCCTGCCCGGTGATTTCATCGACGTGATGTTGGCCGACCACATGGGATCGGGCGAGGACCGAGAAGCCTACCGAGCGAGCCTCGAAGAGCAGCTCGGCTGGAACGATCCCTGGATCGTCCAGTACGGCAACTGGCTCTGGCGATTGGTCCAGGGCGACCTGGGAACGTCGTTTATCGGCGGATTCCAGACCGTAAACGAGGAACTGCGCACGCGGATCCCCGTCACACTCGAACTGGGCGTGCTCTCCATGATTGTCGGAGTCGCGATCGCCCTGCCTGTGGGGATTATCTCCGCGATCCGGCAAGACTCATCGCTCGACTACGTGATGCGGGGTGGCGCAATCCTCGCGCTCTCCGTACCGGGGTTCTGGCTGGCAGTGCTCACGATTCGGATCATTTTCCCCCAACTCGGATTACCCTCGTTACCCCTTGTCTATAGCGATCCCACCGAGGATCTGCTGGAGAATCTCCGCCACATGTACGTGCCCGCGATCGTGCTCGGCATCGGTCTCGCTGGGCCAGTGATGCGTCTCACCCGAGGCGAGATGCTCGAGGTACTCCGCCAGGACTACGTCCGCACCGCGCGTGCGAAGGGGCTCCAGGAAAACGCCGTGATCGTCCGCCACGCGATGCGCAATGCGCTCATCCCGGTCCTCACCTTGGTCGGGCTGCAGGCCTCGATCCTCGTTGGCGGCTCAGTGATCATGGAGCAGATTTTCACGCTGCCCGGTATGGGGCTGCGAATGATCACCGCGCTCACCGACCGAGACATCCCGGTCGTCATGGGCATCATGGTCGTGGTCGCGCTCGTCGTGATTGTGGCCAACCTGCTGGTCGACATCGCGTACTCGCTCGTCGACCCACGGATTCGCTACAACTAACCGATTCAGGCGCAGGCGGCGCAGTGAAGAGAGATGGCTGATGTCTGAAGCCCAAGAACCGGTCTCCAGCTACGCGATCCAAGACGAAGGCGGCTTCGGCAACTGGCTGCGCGAGCAGATGCAGCTGCTGATCGACCGCTCTCTGTCCAGCCCAGTCGGATTCATGATTGCGCTCCTCACGTTGGTGGTCGCCGGCTCGATCGGCTTCCTCGTGGGCGTGGTCATCATGCCCTATTGGATGTACCGCCGCAAGAAGTACCTGGGAGCGTTCGGCGCCGTCATCCTTCTGGCTTGCGTCGTGGTCGCCGCGATCGCCCCGCTCCTGCAAACGGTGGAGCAAGACCCGGCCGCAGTGCGCGTCGCCCCGTACACGAAAGCGGTCTTCTCTGATCGCTTCCTCTCGCCCAATCTCGAACACGTGATGGGCACCGACAATCAGGGACGTGACATCGTCTCCCGGATTGTCTACGGGGCCGAAGTGACGGTCCTCGTCGGAATCGGCTCCGTCTTGGTGACCGCGGTCTTCTCGACCTTGATTGGACTTGTCTCCGGGTACTTCGCGGGGACCGGCATCGCGTGGTCGATGCGCGCCCCACCATTCATTCTCAACATCCCTGGCCCTCTCATCTGGTGGATTCTCGCCCTCCCCTTTGCCACGCTCGTTCTGATCGTGCAGATTCTCTTCAGGGCGGTCGATCTCATCACACTGGGACAATTCACGGCGCAGATAGATCGTACCCTCAACGATCTGATCGGCGGGATCCCATCTCGGCCCGGACCAGTGCCCGACATCGACATTCTGATCCAGCGCATTGTTGACGTCTGGAATGCCTTCCCTGCAATCTTCCTGATTCTCGCCGTGATCGCGATCATCGGCGCAGGTGGCACTGGCTTCCTCGGGCTCGGCTTCGGACCGGCCTTCGGACCGCAGGCGCAAATCGGCGACGAATGGTTCTGGCAGGTCTTCCCGCGCACGACCACCGTCGTACTCACCGTGGCGCTCGTGCTCGCAGCCGGGAACTCTCGCGTCGTCCGAGGCGCCGTGCTCGCCACACGCGCAGCACAGTACGTCGAGGCCGCACGCACCCTGGGGGCATCGAACGTCCGCATCATGGTCGCCCACATCGTGCCCAACATCATGGCCACGATTATCATCCTCGCCTCGCTCAACCTCGGCGCGGCCGTGCTCATCGAAGCCGCAATCTCCTTCCTCGGCTTCGGTATCCCGCCGCCCTTCCCGACCTGGGGTCGCGACCTCGGCCAGATCGCGTTGATCTACGCGACCGAGGCGCCGTGGATGGCATTCTTCCCCGGGTTCTGCATCATGATCGCAGTCTTCGGCTTCAACATGATGGGCGACGCCCTGCGCGACATCCTGGACCCGCGCCTACGCGGAACCTAACCGGCCAACCGCTCAACGCTTAACTCTCGACAGTAGGCAGCAACCGAGTTCCGCCGCACAGCACGACGCCATCCAGGTGTCACTTGCGGCGGAACTCGCGCAGCACATCGTCGGCCGAGATCTCAATCAGCGTCGGCCGACCATGCGGACACGAATGCGGCTGACGACAACGCTCGAGATCTCGCAACAGCGCTGACATCGCTTGCGTATCCAGCACCTGACCGCGTCGCACCGAGCCATGACAGGCCGCTGAGGCCGCCGCGCGATCGAACCGCTCAGGCTCATCCCGGGACGAGCCGAGGTCTGCAAGCACTCCGCGGACAAGCATTTCTGAGTCGGCCGAGGCGAGCGATCCCGGCACCGCGCCCAGACGCAGCGTGCGCACGCCAAACATGTCCGCCTCAAAGCCCAGCTCCGCAAGTCGCTCCGCCGCAGCCTCCCAATGGGCCGCCTCCTCCGCATCGAGCGACACGAGGATCGGCTCCAGCAGCGGCTGCCGAGAAGCCTCGCCACCGCTCGCATCCGATAGCAGGCGCTCATACATCACGCGCTCGTGGGCGCCATGCTGATCCACCAGGACCAAGCCGTCCGGGCCCTCTGCGACGATGAACGTCCGATGCAGCTGTCCGACCATCCGCAAGGGCGGCAACGCCGACCCCGACGACGACGACTCGAACAAGTGCGGCTGCGCCGGCTCCTCCGCGACCGCTCGGTGACCCGACGGCCAAGTCGGTAAGGCCAGTCGTGGCGTGCTCGACCGCGCATCTGTTTCGCGATCCTGAACCACGAACGGGGCCGCCGTACGCTCCTCGACCCGCGAGCCTGCTTCATCCTCATTAGGTTCCGACCAGTCCGGCGCACCGGCGTTCGTGTGTAGCCTTCTCGGAGCTCGCATTCGATCGCGATCGAGCGCCTCCCGAATGGAGCGTTGGATCAGCGAAAACGCGGCGTTCGGATCGCGCAGCTTGACCTCGGTCTTGGCCGGGTGGATGTTCACATCGACCCGGTCGGGCGGCACCCAGAGCCGCACCACCGCCATCGGAAACTCGCCCGAGCCCAGCCAACCTTGATAGGCCTCCTGGACCGCGTACGAGAGCCGCCGATCATGAATCGGCCGACCGTTCACGAACAGTCGCATCCGTTCCCTGGTGCGCCGCGCGTCTTCCGCGAGACCCGCGAATCCGTCGAGCGACATCTCCACCCGCTCAGAGCTCGCATCCATCCACACCGCTCGCGACGCCGAGACCGGGTCAAACACCGCAGCCAACGCCTCGCGGTGTACCACATCCGGCTCACCCTCACCGACCGCCTCGTGTTCGAGCAACGTCCGACCGTCGATGGTCATGCGGAGCCCAACGTCGGGACGCGCGAGCACCGCGTCCGATCCCACCCTCGTCAGCGCCGCGCGCTCCGCTCGCGCCCCGGCGAGAAAGGCTCGCCGAGCCGGCTGCCCACCGAAGAGATCGCACACCTCAATCGTGGTACCAGGAGCCCGCGCCGCGGGGCCGACGCTCCCCGCGATACCGCCTACGAACTCCAACTGCGATGCTGCTTCTGCCTCCGCCGTTCTCGACACTAATCGCAGTCTCCCCGCGGCCGCAGCGATCGCTGGGAGGGCTTCACCGCGAAAGCCAAAGCTGACGAGCCGACTCAGGTCATCGACACCCGCCAGCTTCGAGGTCGCGTGACGTCGACAGGCCAGCTCAAGCTCTGCGGCCACAATCCCCGCTCCATCGTCGTGAACCACGATCCGCTCGCTGCCCGCACCGGTAATCTCCACCGTGATTCGCCGCGAGCCGGCGTCCAACGCGTTCTCCAAGAGCTCCTTGAGCACCGCCGCCGGTCGCTCGATCACCTCTCCCGCCGCAATCTGCGCCGCCACACGCTCAGGCAACTGGCGAATCGTGCGCGTTACCGACGAACCTGGAGACTCGATCGTCGCCGACGCGCTCACGATCTCGCCTCCGCCAATGCGCTGTGGGACATCCCACGCAGTTCACCGCGCAGTTCCACGCGCGCCTGATCGCGGAGCGCATACAGCGCTGAGATCGCCTCGAGCGGCGTCATTCCGTCGATATCGAAGTCTGCCAGATCCTGCACGATCGGATGTGTCGGTGGGGGCATCAGGTGGAGCTGCGGCACCGGGGTCGGCGCGATCGGCGCCGGATCGGGCGAGAACGCGGGCGCCCCTTCGAGCTCGGACAAGAGTGATCGCGCGCGCGCCACCACCGCGCGCGGCAGGCCCGCCTGCGCCGCGACCTGCACACCGTAGGAACGATCCGCCGCGCCCGACACGATCCGGTAGAGAAACTCGATCGCGCCCGCTTCCGTCTCCTCAACCTGGACCGCTGCATTCGCGACCCTCGGCAAGCGACCGGCCAGCGCGGTGAGCTCGTGAAAATGCGTCGCAAACAAGGTCCGCGGACCCCGCTCTGAGCGACCAGAAACGCAGCCACCGGCGAGGAACTCGGCAACGGCCTGGGCGATCGCGAGACCGTCCCAGGTCGACGTGCCCCGACCGATCTCATCGAGCAGGACGAGCGAGCGCTCGCTGGCGCCGTGCAGCAGCCGCGCCGTTTCCAACATCTCGACCATGAACGTGGAGCGTCCGCCGGCGAGGTCATCGTGGGCGCCCACGCGCGCGAAAATGCGGTCGACCAGGCCAACCCGCGCTCGCCCGGCGGGCACGAACGAACCAGCCTGGGCGAGGATCACGATCAGCGCCGACTGACGTAGATAGGTCGATTTGCCCGCCATGTTCGGCCCCGTGACCAAGAGCAACTGGGGCGCTCGACCGCCATCATCGGCGAGCCGCAGGTCATTCGGCACGAACCCGCCCTGCGGCGCTGCTGCCTCAACGATCGGGTGGCGGCCGTCCTCAATTTCGAGCTCGCCGGTGTGATCGATCGCTGGCCGAGTCCAGGCGCGCTCTGCCGCCACCGATGCCAACGACGCGGCCGCGTCGAGCCGTGCCAGCGCGCTCGCGATCCGCCGCACAGACGCCGCGTCGTCAACCATCGCCCGACGGAGCTGCTCCACACAGGCGCGCTCCGCCTCCGCCAAGGCCTCTTCCGCCGCTTCCAGCCCATCCTCGATCGCCCGCAGGCGAGGCTCCGTGTATCGCTCGCGATCGCGCAGCGACTGCCGACGCTCCCACGTCTCCGGCGCGCGCGTCGCCTGATGACGGGTCAGTTCAATCTGATATCCGAACGTGCGGTGGAACCCGATCCGCACGCCGTCGATCCCGCTCTCCTCGCGCAGGGTCGACTCCAGCCCCACGATCTCGGACCGCGCGTGTTCGACTGTGGCGCGCAACCGATCGATCTCCGCGTCCACACCGGCTCGCACGACGCCGTGACCGAACTCGGCGGGAGGTCGCTCCGCGAGGGCGGCGGCGAGCGCTCGGACAGATTCCGGCGTCGGCCCGAGCTGCTCGCCTAACTGCCCGAGCGCCGAGGTCTCGGCCTCCAGGCCCGCTTCGCGAATCAGCGTGCTAACTGCGGCTGCCTCAACCAAGCCCTGAGTGAGCGATGCCAACTCGCCCGGTTGGGCGAGCTCGGACGCGGCGCGTCCGAACAGGCGCTCCAGGTCGGGAGCGCCTCGCAACTTCGCGATCAACGCGCGACGCAGCGACGGCTTCGAGAGCAGCGCTTCGACCCGGTCGAGGCGTCGCTCGATCCGCTCCAGATCCAGGAGCGGTGCCGCGAGCGCGGAGCGCAGCCAGCGCCGACCAGGGGCGGAGCCGCAGCGCTCGACCACGTCGAGTAGCGTACGTGGCCCGCTCGACCGACGCTCGGACGCCTCGGCCTCGGTCACCGCGAGGGCGAGGCCTGTCGCCCGATCCCACTGCAACTGCTGTTCGATCTCGATCCGCTGTGGTGGCGACAGGTGACTGAGCGCACTGCCGTTTCCGGTGAGCGGCGACTCATGATCGGGCAGCGCCGCTTGCAAGTACTGCAGCAGTGCACCGATCGCGCAGAGGACCGTGTCGTCGCCGTCCAACCCGACGGCGGCCGGCGGCATCCTAAACTGTGCCTGTAGCGCGCGCTGACCGGCGTCGACGCGAAAGTCGAACGCGGGACGACGGGTCACAGCGAGCTCGACCGGCGGCGCGTCCGCGTCCTCACTGACCAGCAATTCGCGCACGCCGAGCCGGTCGAACAGCTCCGCCGCGCGCTGCCAGAGCGCTCCTTCCTCTTCACTCGAGCCGACGATCTCAGCCACGTGGCAGGCGCCGGTCGTGACATCGGCAGCGGCGACGCCCAAGCGGAGCACGCGTCGCTCGCGACGCAGGGCGACCGCGGCGCAGGCCGAAGCCTCGCCCGCCTCGAGCAGCGCTGGCTCCAGCGCCGTGCCCGGCGATACCACCCGCACCACTCCACGTCTGACCAATCCGCGCGACGCCTGAGCGCGCTCCAACTGCTCGCAGATTGCGACTCGATGTCCCTTCTCCACCAACTTCGCCAGGTGCTGCTCGACCGACCGCACGGGGACCCCCGCCAAGGGCGAGCGCAAGCCGCCACCCATCGGCTTGGAGGTCAAGGCGATATCGAGCTCTGCTGCCACCAACTTCGCGTCGTCATCAAACGTCTCGTAGAAGTCGCCCAGGCGAAACAGCAGGATCGCGTCCGGATAGCGAGCCTTCATATCCAGATACTGGCGCCGAACCGGTGTCACCATATCCCCATTCTACACGCTACCGTGTATCCCCGCGCTCTCACGCGCTGCCACTATTGCTCAAATGCTGACCCAGGTTAGCAAATCCCTGTTCTCGATCTCGAACCATCCGCATTCTCCGTGGAATACTCCGTGGACACACCGTGGACACTGTCGTCTCCAGATTATTCACGGCGAATCCCAAACCAACGCCCTCCCGTACGCTGCGTGGGGCAGCATTGTCTGACCACTGAACCGAAAGTGAGCGCACCATATGATGCCACGACTGATCATCGCACTCGCCATCGTCGGCGCGGGCCTCAGCCTCGCCCTCCTCAGCCTCGGCGGTGCCGACAGCCAGTCGGAGCCCGACACCGACATCGAGCTCCGCATCAACGCCAAGCGGCTCGCCGACGGTCGCACCGAGTTCGCCCTCCAGCGCCGCGACGACGGAGAATGGAGCGAGCGGATTCAACCACGAGGCCGCTATCTACCGGCAGACGCGGATATCGATCGATGGCTCAACAGCACCTCCATGTTCATCGAGGGCGGCGGTGAGGTCCGTGAGGTCGAAGTGATCCGGGAAGTCGAGGTCGAAGTGATCCGCGAGGTGGAAGTGGAAGTGATCAAAGAGGTCGAGGTCTTCGTCCGCCCCACGCTCGACGCTCTGCCCGAGAAACCAGAAGGCTGGCTCCCTCTCAACCACGATCGAGGCGTTGAACGGATTCAGCGGGGTCGTGCGTGGCAGATCCACATTGCGGCAAACGCGGAGTGGACGTCACTATGGCAATACTCAGACAGCTTCACATCGGACGTGGGTGACTTTCTTGCAGTCCAACTTACTTGCAACGTCCAGAACAACAATCCAACTTGGGTCCTACGGCTTCCAAATCATATCTTCGGCGAATCTGACGAACTCACAGTGGAGTACTTCGTAGGAGAGTCGCTTACCTACACACAGGACTTCCTGCGGCGAGCGGAGGAGGAGCAAGACACCAGCTGGACGACGTTTGAGGATGCTACGACTGTCCTCTCCCTCATCCACGAGAACCCACCGTCATTCAACAGCAAGGACTTCTCGGTCCGCATCCTCGGTGAGGGTGGGGTCGTCCAGCACCAGCTCTCGACCTACTTCCTCCACCGACTCGCCACGTCCAGCCGCTCACCGGACCCGCTCGACAACGTCCTCTACTGCGGTCAGTACGGTGACGACGCCGAGGATGCCGACGACTCGTTCTAGGGCCTGTTCACATTGGCTTATGGATGTGTCTCAGAGTGGAGGCGGATGGAGGCGCGGCCTGGGTGACCAGATGACGTATCAGGCCATGCTGAGCAACGAACAATATGCGCGGCTGGAGCCGTTGTTGCCTCTGCCGAGCAATCACCTCAAGATTCCGCACCGCCAAGTGCTCGACGCCTGGCTGTATGTCTGCTAGCAGGGCTGCACCTAGCGCGGGTTGCCGCGCGAGTTCGGCAACTGGCACACGATCTATGTGCGGCTCAACCGCTGGGCCAAGACCGGCGTGCAGGAGCGTGTGGTGCAAGCGTTGGAGCACGAATTGCTGGTCGAGTCATATTCCGACACGGTGTCGCTAGACAGCACGATCATCCACGTGCATATGCATGGCACCGGCGCCAGGCGAACAGGGGGCGCTAAGCGATCGGCCGCTCTCGGGGTGGCCAGCGGTCGACCCTATCTCGTCATAGACCGCGCCTATGAGGACGACGGGACTCGACACTTCGCGCTCGAACTCGGCTACCGACCCGTCGTCCCGCCTAAGTCCAACCGGCGTGATCCGCACGACTATGACCGTTAGGCGTACCAACACCTCAACGAGGTCGAACGCTTCTTCTGTCGCCTCAAGCGGTTCCATCGGATCGACACTCGCTGCGACAAACTCGAGATCATCTTCCTCGCCACCATCCACCTCGTCCTGTACGACGGCGTGGTCAACTCCATGTAAGCAGAGGCCTTAGCGAGGCTCGTCGCCGCTACACCACTGAGAGTACGCTCAGGAATCGGTCCTCCACGCGGACCGCCTCTGGCGCGACCTCCCGACAGACGTCGCAGCGGATGCAGCGCGCCTCGTCGATCGTCAGTCCAGCCCCGCCGCCCTCGGCAGACTCATCATCTTCGTCCTCACCAGGACGCTCCACGATCGCCGCGGTCGGACAGAGCTCCGCTGCCTCGCGCAACGCCTCCGAGTGCGGATCGGTCACCAGATACCGAATCAGCCCCGGCGCCACTTGTGACGGATCGCGCTTGCCGTCGATATGCACATCGAGCTCGTCGCGGAAGTAGTTGACCAACCCGCGCACCGCGTAGGGCGTGAACTGTCCGTGCAGACAGTTCGCATTCTGCAGCGTCCGATCAATCGCGCCGATCCGGCTCAAGTCCTCTTGCCGACCATCGCCGTGCATGATCCGTTCCAGCACTTCGACCAACCGCTGCGATCCACCGTGGCACGTGGTACAGCGTCCGCACGATTCGTCCTCGCAGAACTCTGTGAAGTACTTGGTCAGATCGACCGCCGACGCTCGTTCGTCGAACAGGATTAGACCGCCCGATCCCAACAGCACGCCTCGCTGCGTGAATGGCGGACGCTCCAGTTTGAGCCCCAAATCCGACGCTGGCAGGAGACCACCCAGCGGCCCGCCGGGCTGAATCCCTTTCGGCGTGTGACCATCCGGCGGCCCGCCGCCGCAACCGAGCAACAGCTCATCCATCCCCATCCCGAACGGCACCTCGAGAATGCCGGGGCGCTCAAGCGACCCCGAGATTGAGAACATCTTCGTGCCAGGGTCTGATTCCGTCCCGAACTGCCGGTACCAATCGTCGCCGTGACGAACGATCAACGGGACATTGGCGTAGGTCTCCGTGTTGTTGACGTTGGACGGCTCCGAGAACACGCCCTTCTGAGCCGGGAACGGCGGGCGAATCTTGGGCATCCCGCGCAGTCCCTCGACCGACGCAATCAGCCCTGTCTCCTCGCCGCAGACGTACGACCCCGCCCCGCGCGTCACCTCAAGATCGAAGTCAAACCCCGAACCGAAAATGTCCTGACCCAAGGCGCCGCGTTCACGCGCCTGGCTCAGCGCGAGCTCCATCCGCGCAATCCCCAGCGGATACTCATCACGGATGTAGATGAACCCGTAATCGGCACCGGTCGCCTTGCCCGCGATCGCCATGCCCTCAATCACGAGATGTGGGTCGGACTCCATCAGCACTCGATTAACGAACGCGCCTGGGTCACCCTCGTCAGCATTGCAGACCAGATACTTGGTCGGACCGGGCGAGCCCAAGAGGAACTTCCACTTCTGACCAGCGGGGAATCCACCACCACCGCGTCCGCCGACGCCGGCTGACAACACCAGATCGCAGATCTGCATCGGCTCCATCCCGATCGCACGGTCGAGCGCCTCGTATGCGCCCTCAGCGATCGCCTCATCGATCGACTCCGGGTCGATCACACCCATTAGACGCATCAGCCGACGTTCCTGCGGACCCCAGAAGGGATGCGCCGACAGCGGCGCTACGCCAGTGGTCGGCGTGCGCGCGCCGATCAGCCACTGGGCAGCAGCCTCCGCAGGGTCATCGCCCAACGCGGCCGACAGAAACTTGGCTGCATCCTCAGGTCGAACCGGCCCATAGACCACCGCTCCACCACCCATACCCGCCGCCGACATATCCGGCCGCTCGACCTCGACCACCGGCTGCAGCCACGAGAGTCCGAGCGTGCCGACTCGCACGAGATCAACCCCGTGCTCGGCCGCCAATGGCTCGAGCGCCTCCCAGAGACGGTCGGCTTCGGCAGCGATCGATGATGTCGACAGGTCAACACGGACGAGCGGTCGACCAGGCGACCGCCTCGGCGCGGCCGCGAGTTCGGCCGATTCGCGAAGCTCCTCATACACGCTACTCATGAGCTCACCTCGTCTCCGACCGCGTCCGTTGACGCCTCGTGACCGTGCTCCGACCCATATGTCGCTTCCGCATCGACGAATGTCGCCGGCGCAATCTTGATTGGCCGCTCGGGCCAGGCGACCGGATCGTCGCCCGCCTTCAACTGACGCGCGAGCTTGACCGTGTCGACTCCTGACAACGGACCGACCACGCGACCATTCACCCAGACCATCGGCGCCTTCTCGCAGGTGCCATTGCACTGACCCAACCAGAGCCCCAGCGCGTCGTCGTCCGTGTTTTGTCCCAGCTCGCAGCCCAACTCAGCCTCGAAGATTCGTCGCACGCGGTCGCCACCGACTACTCGACAGGAAGGCCCAGAGCACCAAGTGACCAATGTGCGAGGCGGCGGCGAGTGACGAAACTCCGCGTAGAAGGTCGCTGGACCGTAGACCTGCGCTTCCGAGACGCGAAGATGCCGTGCGATCAGGCGGATCGCATCACGTGAAATCCAGCCCAACTCTTCCTGCGCCAGATGCAGCGCACGCAACATCTCGCCCTGGTGTCGTGGCAATTGCTGAAGCAGCCCGGCGAAGCGTTCCATCCCTGCTCCCGTCGCGGCCATCGCATGGCGGTTTCATGGCGCGCTACCTCCGATGCTATCCGCGCCTCACATAGCGGACAACCCACGCGACCTCAGCCCGACCTCCACTGGTCGGCGCGGGGTCGCTCAGTCAACCCCGCGCCGCCGAGAACTACTCCTGATGGTTCAGCCTCAGACCCGGACGCGGCCACTCGCACGAGATCAACCGACCCGTAGTCGAGAGCGTGATGTACGCCGTGCGCATCTCCGCTCCGCCGAAGCAGATGTTGGTGGTCAACGGATCGTCGCCGACCGCCACGTGCTCGACCGCGCCCGTGTCCGGTTCGATCACCGTCACGCCGCCAGGCCCGATCGTGGCCACACAGACCTTGCCCGACTCCTCCACCGCGAGGGAATCGAACAGCGTGTAGCCGCCAGCATTGGCAATGAACGAGTTGAATCCCGCCGCCGCGTTGTCGCCCGCCAGGACACCGGGTTCAGCGATCTCCCAGCCGAACAGCCTGCCAGTCGGCGTCTCGGCGATGTAGACGCGACCGCCGTCGGGCGAGAGTCCGACGCCGTTGGCACCGCCAGGAATCGGAAACACTGCCCGCGAGATCTGAGAGCCATCCACGGTGGCGTAGTACAGCGCCCCCAGGTCACGGTCGAACTCGCGATTCTTGCCCAGGTCGGAGAACCAGAATCCGCCCGCGTCATCGAAGACGATGTCGTTCGGACCCTTGAGCGCAATCCCATCGCACTCGGTGTAGACGGTCTCCACTGCGCCGGTCTCGATGTTGACCCGCTGGATCGACCCCGACTGGTAGTCCAGAGCTTGTCCAGCGGGCAACAGTCGACCGCCCGCGCGATTCCACTCGAACCCGCCGTTGTTGGTAATCCAGACATGACCATCGGGCCCCATCGCCGCGCCGTTCGGACCACCGCCGGTCTCCGCGACGACCGTCACCTGACCGTCCGGAGTCACCCGCGACAGCGTCCCACGGGCGATCTCGACCAATAGAACCGATCCGTCGGCCATCGCGATCGGGCCCTCGGGAAACTCCAATCCCGATGCCATCTCGACGAATTCCATACCTGTCTCTCTTCTAGATCACGGCGTTGCTCGCTGATGATGCACGCCGCGGCAGCCGCTGCTCCAACGCTGAAGCAGATACATCGAAGATATCGCAGCTCCGAGGCGAGTCAGGCAACTCAGGCAGATACCGTTTCCAGCGCCTGCAGGAAGTAGGTCCGACGCTCGCGCGGGCCGATGATGTGATCGATCCGCAGCGCGATCTGCGCCGCGTTCGGCGTTCGCAGCACGACCTGCGGGTTCGACCTCAACAGCGGCTCCAGCGCGCCTGCCGGCTCGACGTGGCTCACTTCGACCGCGTACGCGTTCTCGGGCAAGGACGCCGGTCGAGGCTTCACCAGGGCCCGCGCCAGCAAGGCGCCCGACGGCGTCAGAATCGTGCACAGCTGCGCCGTCGCTGGCGGATGCGCATCCGCAAACTCGCGGCGATCGACCGGGGCATCATCACGAGCGATCAGGGTGGGAGACGTCGCCATCGGCGACGTCATGGACGTCGTAACCATCGAATCCTCAATCCAGGAGAACCACCCGCAAAACCGCCTCCTCTGCTTTACCAAGAAAGCCCTCGTTACGTCAATAGACAAAGACCTGAGCGCCCACCGTCAACGCCACACTCCCATCCTTGCCCCCGGAACAGGCCGATGAACAGCACCCCGTAGATTCCGCTCCGCTTCCGCCTTCGCCGACGCGCCGACGTTGGCTGGCCTCGACTCACCTGTATCCTTCACCACAAGAAATCCAACTCTGAAAGGATCCCACACATGGGTGATCGACTTGAAGGACGCGTCGCGATTGTGACTGGCGCGGGACGTGGAATCGGCCGCGGACATGCGTTACTGCTTGCTTCCGAGGGTGCCAAGGTTGTCGTCAACGACTACGGCGGCTCACAAGGTGGCGAGCTCGACGGACAGACCACGCCAGCCGATGAGGTCGTGAACGAAATCAAGGCCGCCGGCGGCGATGCCGTCGCCAATTACGACTCCGTCGCCGACATGGACGCAGGCGAGCGCATGGTCCAGCAAGCACTGGACTCGTTCGGCCAACTCGACATCCTGATCAACAACGCCGGCATCCTCCGCGACCGCATGGTCTTCAACATGACCGAGGAAGAATGGGACGTCGTCGTCGATGTCCACCTCAAAGGTCACTTCACCGTCACCAAGTTCGCGTCCCAGGTCTTCCGCCAGCAGCGCTCAGGTCGAATCGTCAACACCTCGTCCGAATCCGGACTTGGCAACATGGGCCAGGCAAACTACGCCGCCGCCAAGGAAGGCATCGTTGGTCTGACTCGTACGCTCGCTCGCGACCTCGGTCGCTACGGCGTGACCGCGAACGCCATCCGTCCGCGCGCAGGCACCCGACTCACCCTGACCGAGGAACTCGCCGAAGCCCAGCGTCGCGCCCGCGAAGCCGGACTCGCCGCGGGCGACGCCGGTGACATCGAATTCGGTGCCGACCGCGAAGCGATGATGGCGCCCGAGAATGTCTCGCCCTTTACGGTCTGGCTCTGCACCGACGCCGCTGCCAACATCAACGGGCGCGACTTCCTCGTCTGGGGCAACGAAGTCGGCATGTACAACCTGCCGGTGGTCGAGGCCGCCGTCTACGCCTCAGGCGCCAGCTTCAGCCTGGACGAGCTCGACCGCGTCGCGGCGCAGTCCTATCTCGGCTCGCAGAAAAACCCGTGGCCCGGCCAAGCCCCACGCTGATCGGCCTGGCTCGACACCTCCCCTTCCTCTTTCCTCCCCCTCTGGGGGAGGTGCCGAAGACGGAGGGGGCTCCCCATTCGGCCCCACCCACAGCACCGATCAGAGTCCTACTCACAACGTCAACCAGAAAGGACAGCCACCAATGGCAATTCTCGCCCACGACACCATCGAATTCGCCGCCAACGGAGGCACCGCCTCCGGCTACCTGGCCAAACCTGTCGACGGCGGACCCTACCCGGGCGTCGTCGTGATCCAGGAGTGGTGGGGACTCAACCCCAACATCTGCGATATCGCCAACCGCATCGCCGCCGAGGGTTATGTCGCGCTCGCGCCCGACCTCTTCCATGGCGCTGTCACCGCCGAGCCCGACGAGGCGCAGAAACTGATGATGTCGCTGCAAGAGCCCAACGCTCTGGTCGACATGTCCGGCGCCGTGGCCGCCCTACAGGCACGAGACGACGTGCGCGCCGACCGAATCGGCGTCACCGGATTCTGCCTCGGCGGTGGCATGTCGCTGCTATTGGCGATGAACAATCCTGCCGTCACCGCCGCCGCGCCGTTCTACGGCGTCCCTGGCGCTGGTATGGACAACGCCTCCAACATCCAGGGTTCCGTAATGGGCTTCTACGCCGGTCACGACGACTGGATTACCGGCGAGGTGGTTGAGGGCATTCAATCGGCTCTCAACGACGCCAACGTCCGCAACGAGATCCACATGTACCCCGACTCGCATCACGGATTCTTCAACGACACCAGCCCCGACGTCCACGACCCCACCGCCGCCGCCGACGCCTGGGACAAACTCAAGACCTTCTTCGCCGCCGAACTCCAGGCCTAGTACCTCAGGTACGAGGCGAGGGCACCAACTCCGAGATACCCGCGTTATGGCGCGGGTGTCTCGTTTCGTCCTGCACTGGTGCCGTACCGGCTCATGCGTGTGCCACGGCACATCGGCATTGCCGAATCGATCGACATTCCCGCGCGCAGCGCGGGGATGACGGACCTGGTGAGTGTTCGGTGATCCCCGTTTGGATACAGGGACGAGATGTCGGTCGATCTTTCCAGACCCAGTGCCGACCTACAGCTCCAGCATCCCTGTCTCGCCGTGCTCTTCCTCGTCCTCCGACTCCTTGTCGGCGCCCAAACCCACTCCGATGTAGACGAACCCACCTGCCGCCAAACCGAGGAAGAGACCTCCCGCGATAATGATCCAGAGCAGCCAGGCATCGAATCCGCCATCGGCAGACGACAAATGCTGATTCCCCGCACCGAGATTAATCAGGACCGCGTGCACCACAATCCCGACCACACCACCGACGACCATCCCTGGCAGCAACAGCGCCATCTGAATCGGAATTGGCGCATCTTTGAGCCACTGCGGAAGCATGAAGGAAGGAACCAGAGGAGGCATCGGAACGACCCTTCGTACGTCGGACACTCTTCACCGACTGCGACCAGTATCGCCCCGATCGCCGCTTTCGTCTAGTTGCCTGATCGATTTCACACGGATCGATCCCCCAAAGCGAGATCGCCGATACGATAACGCGTATGTCAACGAGAATTGCTCCCTCCCACTGGACCCGCCTGCGTCGCTCTCGGCTCTCGCGTCGCTCGCTGCTCCGAGCCTCCGCACGCGCCGGTGTTGGCGCCGCTGGACTCGCCCTGGTCGGTTGCTCCGACGACGCCGACGTTCAGCCCGATCCCCAGCAAGCACAACAGCAAACGGCGACACAGCAGGACGCAGCACAAGACGATCTTGAACAACAATCAACATCGCAAGCGCAAGCCCAGCAACAATCTCAGGGTGCGCAGCAGTCCGACCAATCCGAACCGCCTCCCGGCCCCCGACGCGGCGGCATCATCCGCGCCTGGCTCCCCATCGAGCGCCACGACCGCTGGGACCCGCATCGCTCTCGCTTCCGCTACACCCAGGCGATACACAGCCTGATGTACAACCGCCTCATTCGGCCGGCTTCAGTCTCGAGCGGCGAACTCGAGCCCGACCTCTGCGCGCTACCAGAGATGCCCGACGAGCTGACCTACATCTTCACGCTCGATCCGGGTGCCGTCTTCTGGAATCAGGAGCCCACCAACGGGCGAGCGGTCACCGGGCAGGACATCATCTGGAACGTCCAGCGGCAGCTCGATGCACTCGACGCCTCGGACGTGCCAGACCCGTACTTCTTTCGGCGAGCCGCCTATCAGCGCACCCTGACGCAGGAAGCGACCTCTGACACCTCAGTTACCTTCACCACATTCGCGCCCGACGCGACCTATCTGTCGAGCGTTCATGCGTCGCCCTTTGCCTGGATCACAAGTCCCGAGGCGGCAGAACGCTACGGCGACGACTGGCGCGACGACCCGTCCGACATCCGTCGCAGCAGCGGCACCGGACCGTATACGCCTCGTCCCTCCGACGGGTTTGAAATCACTCTGGCGCGCTCCGAGAACTGGTGGCGTCCGGACTCAGCCTGGGCCGACGGCATCGTTTTCACTTCGGGCGACGCCAACAGTATCGGCAGCCTGTACGAGGTCGCCGAGTTCGACCGCGCCGATTTCCCCATGACCAACGACGCGGTCGAGGCGCTGCGCGAGCAATTCCCTGAGCATCCGCGGTTCGAGATCCCGCTCGCCGCTCCGGTTGAGATGCTCGTCCCGCTGTCAGCCGATGCACAGTCCCTGCTCGTCGATCCGCGCGTCGCCCGCGCGGTCAGCATCGCGATCGACCGCCCCCAACTGCTCGAGCGACTCTATCGCAGACTCGGTCGCGTGGTTGGGCCAATTCAGTGGTTCTTCGAGGACTGGAGCTTCGACCGGGACAACCTCGACTGGTTCGCCGGCTACCGACCCGACCGCGCAGCCGACCTTGCTGATGTCACGGATCTGATCGATGCCGCAGGGGTCGTCGATGGAACTGAGACCCTCCCACTCGTCGTTGCTGACCTCTTCGAGGGATTCTTCCCCGGCTCCGGAGAAGCCGTGCGTGCGATGATCACCGACGCGACTGGACTCGAGGTCGAACTCGAGCATCGCCCATTCGCTGAAGCGATCGACCAGCTACGCGGCGGTGAGCGATTCTGTTTCCTCGGTTGGGGCCCTGCGCCGCAGCAGGCCGATCCAACCGACACCTGGCGCCGCACATTGCATTCCTCAGGCAACGACCACTGGAGCGATGACACCAGCGATGACCTCGACGAACTGATCGATGCAATGTCTACAACGTTCGCCCTCGAGGATCGTCAGCGCCTCGCAGGCTTGGTCCAGGAGCGGCTCCTCACCGGCGACGCGCACCAGTGGCGAGTCAATCTGGTCAGCGGAATCCAGCTCGGAATTCACCAACCGTGGCTCAACCCGGACCCACGCCTCTTCGAATACGCCTGGTCCACCGACCGCCTCAGTAACGCCTGGGTCGATACCACCGTCGAGGCCTATCCGTCCACGCGGGAACTGCCACCCCTCGAAGAGGAAACCACAGACGGCGGCTAGTTGTATCAGTCCCAGTTTCTTGTTCCAGTCCCCGCTTCAAGCGGGGACCGCTCGGTTCCGCTGATCCCCCGACGAGCCTCAAGTCCACCGACGCCGATGCTCGCGCTCAAACTCCAAAATCCGACGGTACACGCGGACCATCTCGCGGTCCCGAGACAGGGGCTCTCGCGGCGGCTTGATCACCGCGCCGCCGAGCGCCTCCACGATCTCCCGATGATCGTCGATGATGAAGTCCGGCTCGATGTCGGTGAACATATGTAGGCGCTGACGATACTGGAAGATCGGCTTGCCCATGATCCCGGCCAGCAACGGCCAGAGGTCGTGCTTGTCCGCGACCTCCCGACGCGCCCCGTATCCCGACCACATGTAGACGTGGTGCCCGCGTTCCTGCAGTCGCTCCAGCACCTCACGGGCGTACGGACGCAGATGCAGGTTCCAGGAAACCAGGCATCCGTCCACATCGAAGAAGATATTCAGCGGTCGCACGGCTTGCACTTCTGTAGCCTAACGGCAAATGGCGCTATCACCGACACCCCATTGTGCGCACTGGTTCGCCGACTCAGGCGGGGGCTTCTTCCAGATGAAGACGCGTCTCGAGTGCTGGCGCTGCGCCTTCCGCAACCGATCGATGCTGCGCCGCTCGCTGATCACCAGCGCCGTCGTCGGCACGGTCTTGGTCGCGATCAACCAGGGCAACGCGATCATCGGCGGAGACGCCGGTCTCGATCTCGCGTGGAAGGTCCCGCTCACCTACTGCGTCCCCTTCCTCGTGGCATCCTGGGGAGCCCTCAGCAACGCCTACACTCGCGGTGGTTGATTACTTCTTTCGCGACGCAGGTGGCCGGGATCGTTTGTCGTACCTGCCTTCGGAATCACGACCGACGAGCCGCTTTTCGTTCTTCCCATCTCTATTCGTGTCCTGCGGTTCGCTCTTGCGTGATTTGGCCATCTGCAACTTCGATCTGCAGTTACAGTAAGCAAGTGCACAATAATAGTCAAATGTGCGTTCTGCCTATTGACGAATTCCCTGTGTCCGCAGCCTTGCAATCAACTCCTCCTGCGTGCCGGTGCCTTTGGTCGAGTTACATGCACCGCAGAGCAGTTGGAGATTTTCGATGTGGTCAGTACCACCACGCGATCTGGGCACGATGTGGTCCACAGTGAAATTTCGGAATGGAAATGAGACCAGGCAACCTCTGCATCTTCCTTGTTGCTGGCCGAAGAGGATGCGCCGATTATCGACCGCTGCAGGTGGCGGAACGGGCCCCAAATCGGTCCGACGTGGAACATCAACCCGATGAGTGCCGGTAAAGAATAAGCCGAGTTCATTGCGCAGTCGCGTAACGACCAGATCGGCCGCCTTCGGCGCAATGTCGATGCCGATCCATTGTCGTCCGAGCTCTTCAGCCGCAACACATGCTGTTGCGCACCCGCAGAATGGATCCAGTACAACGTCCCCGGGATTCGATGATGCCGCGATCAGCCGTTGCACAAGATCAACGGGCTTCTGTGTGGGATAACCGGTGTCTTCATCGCCGGTCACACGAAAGATATCGATGATGATGTCTCCGACATGTACGCCCTCCCTCATCGACAGATAGCTCTTGTAGCGAGGATTACCCGTGCGAGACCAGTGCAACAAGCCAGCCTCGTCAAGCGCCTCACATTTGGCAATTGGCCCCAAACTCTCGTAGTTGGCAGGCAGGAAGCGTTGTGCATCCGGTGGAAACTTCTCACGACGCGGCGGTGCCCAGGCGCGTCCGGCGGACGGCAACACCCCGCGAAACTCACCATATGCCTCCTCTCCGCCAGGACGACCACCTGTCAGAGGTTGCGTATTGTACCTTCCGAAACCGTCTTCATAGCGAAAGGTGTCCTGGTACTTTTCGGTAAACTGTACATACTGTTGATTCCATGTTCCGCCGCCGCTGGGACGGTAAAACAAGATTCGGTCTGAGTTACGGGCATACTTGCGAATACTCAGAGCCTTGCTTGAATGACGCTGCCAGGTGATTGAGTTGCAGAACGCGTCCTTTCCGAAGATCGCGTCCATCGTGAGTTTCAAGTACGCGTCAGCGTAGTCGTCACAATGCAAGTAGATGCTCCCCGACTGTTTGAGTAATCGCCGCATTTCCAGTAGACGCACCGACATCATCACCAGATAGGCTTTCATGTTGTCGCCATAGGCTGCTCCCGCTGCTTCAATGACCTCGTACAGTCCTGGCTCGACCTCTGCAATCTCTCCGTGCCAAGCCACATCGACATCGTCCAGAGTCCAGATGTCTTTGAACTGCGCACCCTCTGCTGGACTACCGATCGGTGCCTCATAGTCCTGGTCTGAGTTGTATGGCGGATCGAGGTATATCAGATCAACCGACGCGGAGTTCATCCCCCGCATAATGTCGAGGTTGTCACCGGTCCAGATCGTCTGGTTGGCCCAGTTTGGTTCTGCCATGTCAGCAGCCCATCACCGAGGCAGACCGAGACCCCTGGTTGCGATGATGTTCCTCTGAATCTCGCTCGTCCCGGCTGCGATTGTCAGGGGTACGGCGTTGAGATACTCGTCTGGCATCCGACCGTGCAGCGGCGCTTCCTCGTGCTCCCCCGAGATCTGGCCTCTCAGGCCGAACATGTTGATCATCCCCGCCAGACGCTGATTGATCATCGTGCCGTAAAGCTTCGACATCGACGCCTCGTGATTCGGTACCAGACCCTGCGACTGCATCCACGCCACTCGGTAGGCCAGCAACCGTCCGACCGTGAACTCGATCTGCAAGTCCGCCAGCTTGTGCCGCACTCGCGCGTCTTCGTCTGGACGCCGACCGTCTGGGCCCGGCTGACTCGCTGCCTCGGTCAGCTCGTTCAGGAGCCGCACGCCCGAGACCACGCGCGAGATCCCCGATCGCTCGAAGTCGAGCGTCGTCGTCGCCACATACCAGCCCCGATTCTCCTCGCCGACCATGTTCGAGGCCGGCACCCGCACATCCTCGAAGAACACCTCGTTGAAGTGATGCCGGTTGGCCATATTGACCAACGGTCGGACCGTAATGCCAGGAGTCTTCATGTCGAGCAGGAAGAACGAAATCCCGCGATGCTTGGGCGCATCTGGCTCCGTCCGAGCGAGCATGAAGATGTAGTCCGCGTGCTGTGCGCCCGACGTCCAGATTTTCTGACCGTTGATGATGAAGTCATCGCCATCGCGGATGGCGCGAGTTTGTAGCGACGCCAGGTCTGACCCCGAGCCAGGCTCTGAGAATCCCTGACACCACTGAATCTCGGCCGAGCGAATCCGCGGCAGGAAGAATTCCTTCTGCTCGTCCGACCCGTACATGATGACCGTCGGACCCACGCGATCGACGCCTTGGTTGTACGTCGGCGCGCGATGGTGCGCCATCGTCTCATTGAACATCGCTTGACGGATCGGACCTGCGCCGGCGCCGCCGTGCTCGACCGGCCAGCCCAGGGTCAGCCAACCCCGATCGGCCAGCGCGCGATGGAAGCCGCGAGTGAACTCCCACCGCTCCCGATTCGCCGCGCCATCCTCAGCAGGACCCTCCGACAGGTCCGCCCAACCCGGTGGCAGCTGCTCACCAAGGAATGTCACCACCTCCTCGCGAAACGCCAGATCTTCCGCCGAAAACTCGAAGTCCATATCAGTGCTCCCCACCAACCGATTTGATCGTGGATTCAGATTAACAGAGGAACCGACATCCTCCCCGATCCGTCGTTCCCGCGATCTGTCGTGGAAATCTCGCACCGACTAACGCCCACTACAATCTGACCCATGTCAACCACTTCATCTCGCTCCCTACCCGGTGCTCTCGCCGACGTCCGCGTCCTCGACCTCACGGACGACCGCGCCATCTACGCTGGCAAGCTCCTCGCCGACCTCGGCGCACAGGTCGTCCGAGTCGAACCGACCGACGGCGATCCGCTCCGACAGCGTGGACCGCTCCACCCAAACGGAGCCTCGCTCTGGCACGCATTCTTTGCGAGCTCTCGTGAGTTTGTGAGCGAATCCGACTCCGACGCCGTCTCCAGGCTCGCAGCGAATGTCGACATCGTCCTGGACTGCGAACGACTGACCGATCCCGACGCGCTCCTCGCGGAGCATCCACACTTGGTGATCGTCGACGTGACCTCGTTCGGACGAACAGGACCGTGGAAGGACTACCTGGCACCCGGGATCGTCGCTGAGGCGCTCGGCGGCATCGCCGCGACATCTGGTGACTCCGACACACCGCCGCTGAAGCTCTACGGCGATCAGTACGCCTTCATCGGCGGTGTCTACGCAGCCGTGGGCGCATTGGCAGCGCTGCATCACGCCCGATCAACAGGCGAGGGACAGGTCGTCCGACTGAGCACGCACGAGGCGTTTGCCAGCGTGCTCGAACACGTCCTCATGTGGGCTTGGTATTACGAGCTCCTCCCCTTCGCGGAAGGACCCATCTTGCCTCGCCGAGGCTCACTCCACTGGTCCAATGCATATGTCGTGATGCAGGCGATCGGCGGCTCGATCATGATCACGCCGACCCCTGACTTCTCCAAACAGGTCGCCTGGCTCGTCGAGGAGGGCGTCGGACTAGAATTGCTCGACGAGCGCTTCTCCGACCCTGCCAATCTCGCCGAGTTGGTCGAGCTGACCATGACCACGCTCCAGGAGTGGGTTGGAGCGAAAGAGGTCGAGCCGTTCTTTCACGACGCCCAAGCTCGGCACCATCCTTACGGCTGGGTGATGACCACGCCCGAAGTCGCCGAGAACCCGCAGCTCGAAGCGAGAGATTGGTGGGCCGATTACCCCGTCGGCGATACCACCGTCAACGGACCCGGAGCTCCGTACCACTTTTCAGGCACCCCTTGGCAAATCGGCTTGTCCATGTTCTCACCTCGCAGGGTGGAGGGAGATGTCCTAGAGCCACAGAGGGGGGCTCCCGGCCGCGCAGAAGCCACCTCCGCCCATTCCAGACCAACCACCGGCCCCCTCGAAGGCATCCGCATTCTCGATTTCACCCACGTTCTCGCCGGACCATTCTGCACTCGCTTACTCGGCGACATGGGCGCTGACGTGGTGAAAGTGATGTCGAGCACCCGCACCGGACTCGCAGGTGGCGTCGATCATCCGTACCACACCATGTGGAATCGCAACAAACGCGTGCTCCAGCTCGACCTCAGCCGAACGGACGCCCGCGAGATCGCTCGAAACCTAGCGCTTCAGGCGGACATCGTGATCGACAACTTCTCTGTCGGCGTGCTCGACCGTTGGGGGATCGGATATGACGCGGTCAGCACCGAAAATCCTGGCGCGATCTATGTCCAAATGTCGGGCATGGGAGTCTCTGGTCCCTGGTCGAACTACGTAACCTACGCGCCGACCGTCCACGCGCTCGCTGGTCTCACCTATCTCACGGGCGTACCGGGCCGCAATGACATCGGGATTGGCTTTAGCTACAACGACCACATGGCTGGACTACATGGCGCGGTCGCTGTCCTGGCCGCGATCGAGGCTCGTCGGATGACTGGCTCTGGCCAACGGATCGATATGAGCCAGTTCGAGGTCGGCGTCAGCTTCGGCGGACCCGCCCTGCTCGACTGGTTCGCCAACGGTGTCGCTGCCGAGCCGGTCGGCAACGACCCTCCTTGGGAATCGTGGACGCCCCACGCGATCTATCCCTGCCGCGGCGACGACCGATGGTGCGCGATCGCCGTGATCGACGATCGCCAATGGCGAGCGCTCTGCCAACTCATGGGCGCGCAAGACTGGCTCGACGATGACGCCCTCGCCACGGTCGACGGAAGGCACGTCCGACGCATTGAAATCGACGCCAGAATCTCCGAGTGGACCGCCGACCAAGATCGCTACGAGCTGATGGATCGCTGTCAATCGGCTGGTGTGCCGGCCGGCGTCGTCCAGAGTGGTCTCGACCTGATCCAGGTCGATCCACAACACCAGCACGCTGGCACGTTCTTCGACTTCGACGACTCACACCCCGCGCTCGGCCCGCTCAAGGGTGACCGTCTCGCGCTCCAGTTCGCGGCGACCCCAGCAACGGTCTTCAACCGCGCTGAGGTCTGGGGCGAGTCGAACCGAAGCGTGGCCCAAGATTGGCTCGGCATCGCATCCGACGAAGTCCAGCGCCTCGAGTCCGAAGGCGTCATGGAGTGATTGCCTACTCTGAACCCATACTTGGACACAAGATCGTTGGGTCTTCTCGACAATCGTCGTAATCGCCATCCGTGGGAACCCCAGGATCGCCAGCTTCGAGCATCGATCCATTGTCCTCTTCCATCTTGCCCAGTTGACCGATTCTCTGCTTTTGGATCGGTTCTGTTGGTGGATGATCGCTCAAACCGAGATCAACGCATCCTTCGTAGAACCACCCCTGTGCGACCATCTGATCGCAGTCCTGTTGCAGAGTTGTCCGGCAGTAGGGATCGATCGGCTCACCTTCGTCGAGAACCCAGTTCCAGCATTGGTCGACCTCGGAACCGAACGGCATGTAGTCGGCTGGTACCAACTCGACCAGGCCCTGTTCGATGCACAATGGCTGGACTCGAAATTGATCGCAATCATGCTGCAGAATATCGCGGCAGTGAGGATCGATCGGCTTTTCCAGGATTTGCACCCAGTGAAAGCACTGCTCCTGCGCAGTGGCGCCCGGCAGATGGTCCGCCGGTACTAACTCAACAAGGCCTAGCTCTGCGCAGAAATCCTGGATTCGGTCGCGATCGCAACTGTCTTGCAGAATGTCGCGGCAGTGAGGATCGATTGGCTTTTCCAGGCCTCGAACCCAGTAGAGGCACTGATCGACCGGGGTGGCATTCGGGTAGAGGTCCGCCGGCTCCAACTCAATGTAGCCAAGATCCGAACAAAGGTCTCGGGTGCGATCTTGCTCGCAACTCGCCTCAAACAGCGCGTCACAGACGGTCTCCATGTCTCTACCCATTTGGACTACTCGGTAGTAACAGTGTCCCACGGCCATGCGGAAGTTGCCGTCGCTGTACTCCAGTGCCGCCGGCGGCGGTTCTATGTAGCCATAACTTATGCACCAGGCGTCCTCGAGGTTTTCCTCGCAATATTGGAAGAAAATCGGGTCACAGTCCTTTTGCTCCTTTTCGCTATGGGGGAATTCAATCATCTGACACTGTTCAAATTGCTTTCGCAGTTTCTCAGCCGTCTCCTGATCTTGCTGGTTTCCTTCAGCAACAGTCGTAATCGATGGGAAAGTCCGCGTCAGCCCCAAGCAGTACCAATTGTCCGGATTCGACTCGCACCACTCGGCCAGTGTTTCGGCACACTCGTCTGGGACCAACAGACCTTCAGGGCTCGTGACGATTTCGATACACTCTCCCTCGGTGTGTGGAACAGGCTCAACATCGACCACTACAGGATCTTCGTCGAGCGAACCATCGTCGTCCATCATGTATTCGTCATCCTCTAGGTAGATCCGAGTAAATTCGATCTCCGATGTGTACAGCCATCTATGGTGATCTACCTGATCTGGCCAAAATCGCTTTCGCGCGAAGAGACGCTCGCTGTAGTTGTCTTCACCGGGACCAACCCGGTTGGCTGGCAGCTCGTACTGCAGTCCAAACTCGAGCTGATTCCGAGTCGGATGGATTCGAGCTACAATTCGCACTTTGGCAGTGTCATCAGGAGCGTTCGCGCGCTCCGACGGCTGAGAAACAACCATCGGAGTTGCCTTCAGCCAGCGATGGTGATCCACATTTCGTGGAAATTTCCGCTGGTCCGGCTGGATGCGCTCGCCCGGGTTCCCCTCCCGATCGAGCAATCGCAAGCCGAACTCCACCCGACCATCGGGATTCAAGCGTGCCGCAATCTGCACGGTGAAGTCAGCCGACGTCTGGGCCTCCACACTTGGAGGCTTCAGCGCCACTCCCACACCAACAACGAGCAAGCACAGCAACGCACACAGTCCCACACGACGACGAGCAATCATCCGACGACACCCTCTCCCCCACCGCGCTCGCCATGCTAACGACCTGGGAGAGGCGGCACATTATCCGAACCTAGCCGCTCCTGTCATCTAACCATTGGCGATTCGGCTGGACTTAGGCCTGTTCACATTGGTATGCAGCGCCAAGAAGCAGCCCCTCATTGCCGCGCTTGCGGCGGCAATCTCGCCGCGTTGGGCACAGTCGTGGCTGCTGATGTCGGCGAGATACCCGCGACAAGCGCGGGTATGACGGAGTATTCGGGGGCAGTTCGCCCCATGTGAACAGCCCCTAAGCCGGCACCAAGATCGGTTTCATCCCCAGCGTGTCGCGAAATTCATCAGGAATGTCCTGCCAGTGCTGGGTCAAGAGGTCAACCAACTGCTCGCCATTGATCAATCCAACACGCGCAAAGCCATCTTCCTCAGCAACCCGGCGAGCGTCTTTCGTGTAATCAGATGTCGTCACAAATGTGCCCTGCGATCCAATAGGAATGCGCCCACGCAGGTCACGTATCGGGCGAGCTGAGATCTTCGAGTCGCGCTTGTAGCGCTTCACTTGCCCGGTGATGTTGACTTGAGCGGCATTAGACACATTGAGCACGCCACGGAAATCGACACCACCGTCCGCTACAGGCTGCGTGACCTCAATCTCAAATCCAATGGCCGTAAGGAGGTGGCCGACGAGATGTTCAAACTCAGTCGGGTCGAGAAGCAGAATGCGCTCCAATGCGAGCTCGTGAGGGCGGAGAGCTGCAACTTGCTCAGGAATCTGCGGTACTGTCGGCGCATTGACTCCGATACGGGCAAGAAACTCGTTCTCTTGCCGAACTCGAAACAGAGTCAAGTTGGACTTGAGCGTGCTCTGTAGTGACACAGACAGCTCGGTCCGATCGATCTGATCAGGACGCCATTCAACCGTGCGGCGATGTTGGTAGTGGCAAGTGTCATTTTGTGGGGCATCAGCTTCGAACCAATAGTTGCCCGTGATCTGGCCATAGCGAAGCCAACGAGCGTTTGACTCCGGCGTCAGAATCCAGTCACCAACTTGCATCTCGAACAGGAATCGGGCAAAGATGCCGACAACTGCTCGGCGATTACCCGTACGGTCCTCTACCGGCGCGACTGAGTCCCAATGTGCAGCTAGCTGTTCACGATCATCGATCGCGGAGCAGTCACCCATTCGTTCCCAGCCGAGCCCGTGGAAGCCTCCATCGACGCAACGTTGGGTATGTTCGCCGTAGTGTGCGCGGAGGAGCCAGATGTTAGGCATCGCTCTCGGCCTCCCTAGCGGAAGACCGAGTAGTCGATCTCCTTTGACGTGATCACCTCGATCAGGGCTGGCTGACCGTCTTCGGTCGCTCGGATGCCCCGCTTGAACGCTTCCTTGAGGTCGCCAGGCGACTCGACGCGCTCTCCGTAGCCGCCGAACGCCTTCGCCATGTCGGCGTAGTGGCCCGAGATGTCGGTGGCCCGATACTTCTCTGTCGCCGTCTTCATGATCGGCAATTCAATCGCCATCGAGAAGTTGTTCAGCAACACGCTCAGAATCGGAATGTTCTCGCGCACGGCCGTCTCGAAGTCCATCCCCGTCATCCCGATCGCGGCGTCGCCCCAGACGTTGAGACAGGTCTTCTCGGGATCCGAGACCTTGGCGCCCATTGCGTAGCCCAGTCCGGTGCCGAGCTGCGTCGTCTTGCCCCAGCCGATGTAGCTGAGCGGCGTGGTTGAGTTCCAGAACGGCGACATCTGGTCGCGCGGCGAACCGGCGTCGTGCGTTGCGACGACGTTGTCGATTCCGACCGTCTCGTCCAGGGTCGCGTGGAGGTCGCGCAGCGCCCGATAGGGGTTGACGGGCGTGTCGTTGGAGTCGGTCTTGTGCGCCCAGTCCTTGCGCCAGCCGCCGTTGATTTCGGCGATCTTCGCGGCGATCGCGTCGGCCCGACCTCGTGGCCCTGAGACGAGCTCGCGCACCTCAGCGATGATCGCATCGAGCACCAGCGCCGCGTCGCCGACGACACCCTCGGAAATCTCCACCTCGTTGTTGAAGTCCTCTGGGTCGAGCGTCGAGTGGATGTAGTACGGACCCTTCGGCATCTGCAGTCCAAAGCCCGTCTTCGCGAACGAGCAGCCGATTCCGAATACGACGTCGGCGTTCTGCAAGAACTCGTGCACTGCCTTGGGGAACGCACGACCGCCAGACCCCAGCGACAGTGGATGTGTCTCGGGGAAGGCGCTCTTGCCCTGCAACGACGTCGTCACGGGCGACTCGAGCAGCTCGGCCAGCTCCTTGAGCTGATCCCACGCCTTCGCGTAGTGGACACCCTGACCGGCGTAGATCACCGGACGCTCGGCGTTGACCAGCGTCTGCGCCGCTTTGCGAGCGTCGGCCGGATCGGGACCTGAGCGGTACGCCGGAGTCGGTGTGTAGTTGATCGGCTCTGAGATCTCGGCGCCCCAGAGGTCGCCGGGAATTTCCAGCACCACCGGTCGCTGTCGACCGTTCTTGGCGTGCGTGAATGCCCGACGCACCGCGTTCGCGAGATCGTTGGCGTCGGTCAACTGCTCGGTCCACTTGCTCACGTGCTGGAAATTGACCAGTCCCGAGAAGTTGGGCGCGACATTGCTCTGCGCACGGGCATATCCGCCCGGAATCGCGACCATCGGTGCCGACTCGCTCCACGCCTGTGCGAGGCCGCCGAACGAGTTCTCGGAACCAGGACCGTTCTGTGTTAGGTACACGGCCACGCGGTCGCCCGAGTTCATCCGAGCGAACGCATCGGCGATGTGGATTCCGGTGCGTTCCTGGCGCACGATGATCGTGCGAATGTCGGCCTCGGCCGCCGCCTCAAAGATCGGGTTGACGGGATAGCCGACAACGAAGTCGACGCCCTCGCGCTTTAGCATCTCAGCAATCGCGTTCGCAGTTCTCATTTGTCAGCTCCTTTGTTTCCTTTGCTCCCCCTCTGGGGGAGCTGCCGCGTAGCGGCTGAGGGGCTTCCCCTCAACCGTCGTTTGCTAATCGGAGTGTACGGGAGGTCGTCGATTCGCCCACGGCTGCGCCTGCTCGAGCTGTGCCGCGAGACGGAAGAGGGTCGCTTCGTCGGCGTACGGCGCGACGAATTGCGTACCGACCGGCAAGCCCGCCTCGTTCCAATACAGCGGAACCGACGCCGCAGGATTGCCCGACGCATTGAACGTGGACGTGAAGCCCACCGTGCGTTGTACGTCCTGTCCCTGCGCCTGAAGGTCGTCACGATCCAGCGACAATCGGCCCAGTTCCAGCGGTGGCGTCGCCATCGTCGGCGTGAGCATCACGTCGTAACCAGGACCGTCGGTTCCCGCGAACCACCTCGCGACATACCGACCGACCGCGTGTACCGCCCGCGTCGCGGCGATGTAATCCGTCGCGCTCGGCATGGCTCCCGAGATCATCCGCCAGGTCAGCGGCTCGACATCCTCGGGGTTCGGCGTGCGGCCAAGCTCTGCCGCGCGCTGCTCAATCGCGAGCCTGGTCGACGGTCGGACGATGTCGAACAGCGGATTGCGCACTTCCTCGGGAATCACCAGCGACGCATCCTCGACCTCATGCCCGAGCGATCGGCAGAGCTCCGCCGCGTGCTCCGCGGCCGCGATGCAGTCACCATCGATCTCGGAGTCGTTGAACGGCTGGAGGATCAGCCCAATGCGGAGCTTGCCTGGGTCGCGGCCGACTTCCTCAGCCCACGGTCGCTCCGGCGGCGGCGCATAGTACGGCGCGCCGATGTCGGGACCTGCAGTCGCGTCGAGCAGGACGGCAGAGTCGCGCACCGATCGCGAGACCGCATGTACGGTCGACATTCCCGCCCAGCCTTCGCCGACATCGGGGCCCGATGGGGTCCGCGCTCGGGTCGGCTTGAGTCCAAACAGGCCGCAACACGTCGCGGGAATCCGAATCGATCCGCCGCCGTCCGACGCGTTCGCCGCGGGAATCACCCCCGCAGCAACTGCCGCCGCCGCTCCGCCCGATGATCCGCCGGCCGTGTGCTCCAGATTCCACGGATTGCGTGTCTTGCCGTGTAACTGCGACTCGGTGGTCGAGGTGATCCCAAGTTCCGGCGACGTCGTCCGACCGAAGATCGAGAGCCCGGCCGCTTTGTAGCGAATCACCATTTCGGTGTCGTGATCGGGCACGAAGTCAGCGAAGATCTTAGAACCGCTCGAGATCGGCTGTCCCGCGTAGTAGGTGCCCAAATCCTTGAGCAGGAACGGCACGCCGTGGAGCGGACCTTCCGGCAAGCCCCTGAGCGCGTTCTCGCGCGCGAGGTCGTACCACGGATAGACGATCGCGTTGAGCTGCGGATTCACCCGCTCGGCCCGTTCGATCGCTTCATCGAGCAACTCGATCGCCGACACTTCGCGGTCCGCGACCATCCGCGCCATCTCGACGGCGTCAAGTTCTGAATATCCCTGAATTGCCATGTGGGCATCCTCTCATCAGCGTTTACGGCATAAGCTCCTACGTATGGTAAGCGTGACTCGCATTGACGGCCGTCGAGCGGACGAACTGCGTCCCCTCAGCTTCGAGCTCGACGTGCAGAAGCATGCGCACGGGTCGTGCATTGTGAGCCTTGGCGACACTCGCGTCCTCTGCGCGGTCACGGTCGAGGAGAAGGTGCCGCGCTGGATGCGAGGCACCGGCAGAGGCTGGCTCACGGCCGAGTACAACATGCTGCCCGCCGCGACCAACACGCGATCGAACCGCGAGCGCGTCCTCTCTGCAGGTCGGACGAAAGAGATTCAGCGATTGATCGGTCGCAGTCTGCGAGCGGCCGTCAACCTCGACGCCCTCGGCGAGCGTACGTTCAACGTCGACTGTGACGTCCTCGACGCCGATGGCGGCACCCGAACCGCAGCGATCACCGGCGCATTCGTCGCTGTCCACAAGGCGATTGATCGGCTCGTGTACGATCGCTCGCCGATTGCGTCAGCTGTCGCCGCGGTCAGCATTGGCCTGATCGACGATCAAGTCCTCGTCGATCTCAACTACGCCGAAGACTCAACTGCCGATGTGGACTGCAACATCGTCGGTCTCGCGAACGGCGGATTGGTCGAGGTGCAGGGCACCGCCGAGGGTCAGTCGTTCACGCCGGAGCAGCTCACTCAGATGGTCGAGGCCGCGCAATCGGCGTTGCACGATATGTTTGCCGCCCAACGATCGATTCTCGATCAGAAGTAGTCCGCGTACAGTCCCAAATGACTGCCGCCGACCAGTAGCACGTGTGCCGGCCCGAACTCTTCGTCCGACTGCTGACCGGGGAAGTTACTCATCACTCGGAATCCACCCGGCGACGCCTCGGCGCCGTACTCCACCACGTCCGCGCCGAGCTGTCCGACGTCGCCCCACATCGCCATCTGCGACATCGGCTCACGCGGCACCGCGAGCAGCGCCATCTTCGGCAGCGAACGATTCGGCGACGAGAATCCTACCGACACCGTGACCTGCCACAGATTCGAGCGTCCCCGTTCGAGCGTGGGCAGGGCGTCGTAGAAGACGGTCGTCTCTGTTTCGTGCACGATCGTCGAGTCGTTTCGCGTAACCGCCTCGAGCCACGGCTCGCCGGTTGGCGCCCAGCGCGATGAGTCGAGCTCCTTCGCCGCGTGCACCTGGAGATGCGCGTGCGGTTGCGATTGTTCACCCATCGAGCCGAAGTTGCAGAACACGCGGTACCCGTTCGGAGCCCGATCGGTGTTCCGATCTCGCAGCCAATCGACCGCCTGTATCCCGTGATCGCGCGCAGTCGCGCCGACCTCGCCGAGATCCGACCAGAGCTCGCTCTGTTGCGAATAGAACGGAATCACCGACTCGGAATGCTGAAGCGGAATCACTAGCGAGGTCAGATCGAAGAACAGGAATTGGTTCTCGAAAACGAACACCTCAGGTCGTTCATCCGACCACGGCGCCGACGGGTCGCCTCGACGCGAGTCGGTGAAGCGACGCTCGCCGTCGCGAAAGAACAACGCCGACTCGCTTCCGTCCGCGATCCCGCAGAACACGCAAAATCGCGACGTACCCTGTCCCGGCTTGTTCGGCATGGCTGCTAGCGTCGCACCAATCAATCGACCACGCAAACAGGTGAGATACGATCCGTTCAGTCCAACCCAAGCGTCCGTCCCCGCCATCAAGGAGACCAGTGAACAACGCACCCATACCGTCCGTCTCGCATTCCGCGAGGGGAATCTCGATGAGCACTGCCGAGCATGTGGGCTGCGGCGGCATCATCGACCGCACCACAGCTAATCTCGGACTCAGCGAGATTCCCGAGACCGGCGTGTGTGTGACGACTTTGTTCACAGACCTTTCACGGTGCGAGGACCTGCTTACCTCTATTCCAGATTGAGGACTACCGATCATGGTCAATGTCCAACCCTTCCGAGGCCTCCGCTACGACACCGACACGGTCGGCGATTGGGGCGCCGTGCTCGGCCCGCCCTATGACATCGTCGACGCTGCTCAGACCGCAGCGCTCAAGTCGTCGAGTCCGTATCAGATTGCGCACATCGAGACCGCCGCAGGCGACGACATCGCGATGGCGGCGGACACACTCAGCGATTGGCGAGCGACCGGCGCGGTCGTGCAGGACGATGCTCCTTCCTACTACTTGCACGAGCATTACTTTGGCGATGGCACTAACCGCCAAGTGCGACGAGCGATCTTCGGCGCCGTCGAGCTCACGCCGTGGGGCGACGGAGTCATGGCCCATGAACGCACCATGCCTGGCCCCAAGGCGACCAGGACAGCCCTCCGTTCGGTCGTCGGTGCGGATGTCTCGCCACTGATGGCGTTCGTGCCCGATGTCGACCGCCAACTTGCGGAGCTGATCGACGAGGCCCAACGACTACCGAAGCTCCACGAAGGCACCGATTCCTCAGGTGACACGCACACCCTGCGTCGAATCGACGGAGCCAACACCGTCGTCCGTATCGGCGACGCCTTCGCCAGCGACACCATCTACATGGCAGACGGCCATCATCGCTACGAATCAGCGCTGGCCGCCATCGATGAGCGACCCGCCTCCCGCTTCGTCCTGATGGGCATTGCGCTCGCCAACGACCCCGCGCTCGTCGTCGGGGCGACCCACCGCGTCGTCCGACAGGGCGTGCCCGCGAGCCTCGTCGCGCAGCTCGGCCGCAGCTTCTCGATCGCCGAATCCGCACCGGACGATCTGCCCGCGCAGCTTCCTGACGGCAGCTCAGCGCTCGGACTGATCACCGCTCAAGGAGCCTGGCTCCTGGAGCCGACCGCTCGCACTGAGGACGCCATGCCCGACGGTGTGCCCGACGCCTGGCGCCGCCTCGCACCAGCCGTCCTGCAGTACGTGGTGCTCGAACCGCTGCTCGGCATCGATGCGGACAAGCTCGCCGGCGGCAGCGCCGTGACCTACACACACCATCTCGACGAGGTGGTCGACGCCGTCGACAGCGGCGATGCGGGCGCGGGATTCGTTTTGCCCGCCCCGACCTTGCAAGACGTGATCGACACCGCCGACGCAGGCAGTTTCATGCCCCAAAAGAGCACCTACTTCGTGCCCAAACTCCCGACCGGACTCGTGTTGCACGCACTCGACGAGGACTAGCTCCGGACCCGCGTGGCTTGCTTACATCTGTGCTTGCGCGACGTCTTCAACGCCGTCGATCGCCGCGATCGACCCGACTTCGTCCACCGAAAGCCATCGAGAGATCGTCAGCGCCATCAGGGACATCTCGGACGGATCGTCGGAGCTGAAGCCTACGTCCATCGCTGCGATGTTGACATCGAGTCGGCCGAGCGCCAAGCCGACTTCGCCGATCCGACCTGGTCGGTCCTCGTTGCGCAGCACGAGCAGATGCAAATGATCCTGCACCTGCCCCGGATACCAACCTGGTCCCGCAATGTGAACACGGAATCCATTGATCTCCACGACCGCCGCGCGACCGTGCTCCAGGGTGCCCATCAGCGATGTCGCACCGTCGGAGGTGCGCAGCTCCACCGTGATCGTTGAGGTGTACGGCTCCGCGTCTGGCGTGCTTCGTTCGGAGATTCTCCAGCCTCGATGTGCGATCACGTTGTTGATGTTGACCAAGTTCACATGTTCGTCCGAGATCGGCGCCAACAGCCCCGCCACCACCGATGCCTTGAGCGGCGTCACATCGTGCTGCGCGATTTCACCGCGATAGCGGATCACGATGTCCCGCCACTGACCGCTCGCGAGCTGAGTTGCCAGTCGTCCGCACATCTCAGCCACTGAGAGATATGGCCCCACCGCCTCGAGCGATTCCGGATCGATCAGCGGCGCATTGACCGCTGCCTGCGACGGTTGTCCGCGCAACACCTTGAGCGTCTCGGTGGCGATATCAACCGCAACGCGCTCCTGGGCCTCCTGCGTCGAGGCGCCCAAGTGCGGCGTCGCGAGGACTCGAGGATGCCGAACCAGCGGGTTGTCGTTCGCTGGCTCCTCAGCGAACACATCGAGCGCGGCCCCACCGAGCGGACCGTGCTCAAGCGCGTCGGCGAGCGCCGCCTCATCGACGAGTCGGCCGCGGGCCGTATTCACCAACAGCGCGCCGTGCTTCATCTTCGCGAACTCATCCGCGCCCAAGAGCGGTGGCGCGTCGGGCGATGCCGACGAGTGCAACGTCACCACATCGGACTGCGCGAGTAGCTCCGACAATGGCGCCAACTCCGCGCCGACGCTGCGCGCGCGCTCCTCCGAGACGAACGGATCGAACGCGATCGTGCGCATTTCCATCGCTTGCAGTCGACGCGCAACTGCTGCTCCCACCAATCCCAATCCGACAATCCCGGCCGTCTTGCCACGCAACTCCGTGCCGACAAATGCCGACCGATTCCATTCCCCGGCCTGAAGCGACGCACTCGCAACCGCCAAATGTCGTGAGAGCGCCAATAGCAGCGCCACAGTGAGTTCAGCCGCCGAGACCGTGTTTCCGCCGGCCGCGTTGAGGACGATGATCCCGCGCTCCGACGCTGCATCGAGATCGATGTTGTCGACGCCAGCACCAGCACGACCGATCACACGCAAACTCGGCGCCGACTCAATCAACTCCCGATCGACCCGCGTACCGCTGCGAACAATCAAACCGTGACAATCGCCGATGGCATCGATCAGGTCGCTCCGCGAGAGTCCGTCGCGCGCATCGACCTCGACCGCGCCACGGAGAATCGCCAAGCCTTCCTCAGCGAGCGACTCACTGACCAGTACACGGTTCATCAGTCCTCCAAGGCCTCGCCGGCAGGGGATGCCGGCATGAGCGAGTTCGAGGACTACCCATCGATCCCAGGAATCACCGCTCCCTCGGCGGCGGAGAATCCCTCAGCCACGAGCGCCTCTTGCAAGGCCGAGAAGCAGGCGGAGAACTCTGTCTCCTCGAGATAGCCCAAGTGTCCGATGCGCCAAATCGACGCCGCCAGCTTGCCCTGTCCACCAGCGATCACGACGTCATGCTCCTCGCGCAACCGCTTGGTCACGGCCGATCCGGTCACGCCTTCGGGCACCCGAATCGCGGTCACGGTGTCGGAGGCATACTGCTCATCCGCGAGGAGCTCGAGTCCGAGCGACTTCGCCGCCGACCGCGTCCACGACGCGAAGCGGTGGTGTCGGGCATAGATCGCCTCTGGACCCTCATCGATCAACATAGGGAGCGCTGCATCCATCGCGTACATCGTCGGCAGCGACGGTGTCCACGGAGGCTGACCGCGCTCGGCGTAGTCGTGGTGCGTTGTCAAGTCAAAGTAGAAGCTCGGCATTGTCGAGCGCGCCGCCGCTTCCCACCCGCGCTCCGAGAGCGCCGCCATCGCGATTCCAGGAGGTGAGAGCCAGCCCTTCTGCGATGCCGTCACCACGGCATCGAGACCCCAGTCGTCCATCCGCATCTCAACCGAACCCAGCGACGACACGGCGTCCACAATGATCAGCGGATCCGCGACTTCTCGCACTGCGGCGGCGATCTTGCCGATCGGGTTGGTCACACCGGTCGACGTTTCGTTGTGGGTGATCAGCAGCGCGTCATACTCGTTCTGTTGGATCAGTTCTGCAACCAACGCCGGTGTTGCCGCGTCGCCCCATTCGATCTCCGACCGCGTCACCTCGGCGCCATATCGCTCCGCGATCGTGCCGAATCGATCCCCGAACGACCCGACGGTCACACAGAGCGCCTTGTCGCCGACCGAGAGCGTGTTGACGATCGCCGCCTCCATCGCTCCCGTGCCAGAGGCCGAGATGATCAGGATCTCCTGATCGGTACCGAAAAACGGCTGGATGCCTGTAGTCAATCGCTCGAGCAAGTCAGCGAATTCGGGCCCGCGATGATTGATCATCTCGCCGCCCGCCGCGGCCAACACCTCAGGTGGGCACGGCGTCGGACCGGGAATGCGAAGATTCGTGGACATGGTTATCTCACACCGTTCTCTACGATGAATGGGAACACTCAATCATCCAGTGTCGCCCGGGCGCAATCGCTCCGAGCCACAACACGCTGTGCGAAGCGTATCAGCGCAACAGATAATGCCTATGTCCCGACGGAACATTGAACCGAAGGCCGAGTCGCGCAAACAATCCGACGTGAGTCACCGTTTGCGCTCGCTGCCCAGCGTCGATCGGGTCCTCGTCGAACCGACGATGCGTGAGATGGCCGACCATTGGTCGCACGACCATGTCGTCAACGCCATTCGGGAAGCACTGCACACCACACGCTCCCAGCTCCTGAGCGGCGCGGGCGTCTCCGTCTCGGCAGAACAGATCGCCGAGACCGCCGCCAGCGACCTCGAAGGTCGACTGCGACCTTCACTGAGGCACGTGATCAACGCGACAGGCGTGGTGATCCACACGAACCTCGGCCGAGCGCCCATCTCCGATGCGTCCGCTCACGCCATGGTCCAAGCGGCGATCGGCTACTCCAATCTTGAGTTCGATCTGACAGATGGCAGGCGAGGCTCTCGCGCTGTCCACCTCGAATCGCTATTGCAAGCGCTCACCGATGCCGAAAGCGGCATCGCCGTGAACAACAACGCTGCCGCGCTCTACCTTGCGATGTCCGCGCATTGTGCCGGACGCGAGGTGATCGTCTCGCGTGGTCAAGCCGTCGAAATCGGCGGCGGATTTCGCATTCCCGATGTCCTCCGCGATGCTGGCGCCGAACTGGTCGAGGTCGGAACGACCAATCGCACCCGCGTGTCCGACTACGCCAATGCCATCACTGAGCGCACCGCTGCAATCCTCCGCGTGCACTCGTCCAACTTCAAGATTGTTGGATTCACCGAGGAGCCGTCCGTAGGAGAGCTCAGCGCCCTCGCCGAGCAGCACGACGTGATGCTGATCGACGACGTGGGCAGCGGTTGCCTGCTTGACACACGTCAGTTCGGGCTCGCCCATGAGCCGCGGCCGCAGGACAGCATTACGGCCGGTGCCGACCTCGTCCTCTTCAGCGGCGACAAGCTGCTCGGCGGTCCTCAGGCCGGGGTGATCATCGGCCGACGTTCAGCCGTCGAGCCGCTTCGCTCCCATCCCTTGATGCGCGTGCTCCGCATGGACAAGGCAACGATCGCCGGCCTCAGCGCGACGCTGCAGCACTACCTCGCCGACGAAGCGGTCGCGGCGATCCCAATCTGGAGAATGATCGCCGCCTCGCCGAACGAGCTACGCTCGCGAGTTGAAGCCTGGCAACACGCGGTCGGCGCAGGATCGGTCGATGCGGCCGAGTCCGCAATCGGCGGAGGATCGCTGCCCGCGGAGACTCGCTCCACATTCGTCTGGAGCATTGCCCATCCGCATCCGAGCGAGGCCGCCGCCCAGCTCCGAGCGAATGACCCGCCGATCGTCGCACGGGTCGAGCATGACCGACTGATCCTCGATCCACGCACCGTCCTACCCAGCGAGGATGAACTCGTGGTCGAGGCGCTGCGACAGATGCTTCAGACCCGACCAGCCAATGGAGTCTCAGTGTGATCGTTCTCGGCGCGATTCTGCCTCATCCACCGATCCTCTTGCCGCAAATCGCGCAAGGTCGCGAGGTTCACGCTCAAGCAACGCGTGACGCCTACGACGTTGTCGCTCGACGCCTACGGGAGCTCGATCTCCAGCGGGTGCTGCTGATCTCGACCCATGGGATCGTCACCCTCAACAGATTCCACATCCTCAGCAGCGATCCAGCGGGCAACTTCGAGCGATTCGGACATGGGTCGCTGACGTTCGGCCACGCGCTCGACGCTGAGTTGACCGAGACCATCGTCGCGGCGGCGGAAGAGGATCAACGACCGCTCACGCGCACCGCGACCTGGGAGGAGTCAGACCACTCAATCGGCGTGCCGCTGACCCTGCTCGGCGACGCCCTGCCGCCCTCGATCGCCGTCATCAGCATCAGCTTCCGCTCCGCCGACGACCACTTGCGATTCGGACAAACGATCGGCCGCGCCCTTCACGCCCTGCCCGAGCGCACCGCGATCATCGCATCGGGGGACGCGGTGCATCGACTGAACGACGATTCGCCCAACGGCCGACACCCGCGCGGCGAGGAAGTGCAGCGCCAGTTCGAGATGAGTCTCGCGGACTGGAGTCATCACGAGCTGCTGGCCTTGGACGATTCGTTGCGTCGGGACGTTGATGAGTCGGTGATCTCGCCTACGCTCATCCTCATGGGCGCGACCTCTGCTTTGAATGTCAAGCCCCATATCCTGTGCTCCGAGCACCCCTGGGGCGTCGGTTATGTCACGGCCCTCCTCGAGATATCTGACCAGCACGACTGAACACGAACACACATATACGCATGGACGCCAAGAGCACCTCTGTCCTCGAATTTCCCAAAATGATCGAGCGTCTCGCCGGCCTGTGTGGGTCGCCGGCTGGACGTGAACTCGCCCTCCAGCTCAGTCCGAGCGCCGACGCTGAGGAGGTCCGCCGCCGACTCGCCGCAACCGCCGAGGCACGCGGCCTCGCTCGACTCAAGCCGAACTTCCACATGGGACAAGCGCCCGACATCGCCGCCAACCTGCTCGCCGCGTCCCGAGGCGCGATCCTGACCAGCGCCGACATCCTGGAAATCGCCATCTTGCTGCGCACGGCGCGACACTCGCGCAATCAGATCGCTCCGCTCGCGCGCGAGCTGCCGCAACTCGCACGGCTCGCACAGCGGATCGCCGATTTCTCGCCTCTGATCCGCGAGATCGAAGCCACAATCGATGAGCGAGGCGAAATCCCGGACAACGCCAGTCCAGCCCTCGCCGAGACCAGAGACCGAGTTCGCACCGTGCAGGATCGGCTGGAACGACAGATCGAACGGACGCTGCGACACGCGGTTTCCGAGGGCATCGCCCAGGAATCACTCGTCACCGAGCGCGACGGCCGTTATGTCATCCCAATCAAGGCGGAATCGCGCGGCGCAATGCCGTCCGTCGTCCATGACGTGTCCGCGTCCGGCGCGACATTGTTCGTGGAGCCGCTCGCGGTGGTCGAGCTGGGCAATCGCCTCAGAGAGGCTCGGCGCGAGGAACAGCGCGAAATCGACCGAATTCTCCGAGCGCTCTGTCAATCCATCGGCGATGAAACGGGCGCAATCCGAGCCGCGATCCGCTGTCTCGCCCAGATCGATCTCGCCCAAGCCAAAGCCCGTCTCGGCGCCGAGCTCGACGCTCCGCTGCCCGCCGAGGGCGACAGCCTCAACTGGATCGGCGACAACGTCTCGGAACTCATCCTCCATTCCGCTCGCCACCCACTGGTCACCGGCGACGTGGTACCGATCTCCACCACACTCACCGCCGAAGCGCGCTGCGTCCTGATTACGGGACCCAACACCGGCGGCAAGACGGTCGCCCTGAAGACAGTTGGGCTGCTCTGCCTGATGGCTCAGTCTGGGCTGCCGGTCCCAGCCGAAACCGGCACGCGCATGCCCGTGTTCGACGACGTCTACGCCGACATCGGGGACGAACAATCGATCGAGCAGTCGCTCTCCACCTTCTCCGCGCATATGACCAACATCGTGCGAATCATCGAGTCGGCAGGCTCTGGCACGCTCGTCCTCCTGGACGAACTCGGCGCCGGCACTGACCCAGCCGAAGGCGCATCGCTGGCGCGGTCGCTGCTTCAGGAACTCCTCGAGCTCGACAGCATGGTCGTCGCCACGACGCACCACGGCGAACTCAAGGTCTTTGCCCATGCCACCGACGGCGTCGTCAACGCCTCGGCCGAGTTCGACACCGTCTCGCTCAAACCTACCTACCGACTGCTGATGGGCACGCCGGGTCGATCCAACGCGCTGGCGATCGCACAACGACTCGGCATGCCTGAGCGCGTCCTCCAGCGCGCCCGCGACTCCGCCCCCTCCGAGGCCGCCTCGATGGAGCAACTGCTCGGCGAGCTGCAGCGCGAGCGCGACGCGATCGCCGACCAGGTCCGCGCCGAACGGCTCGCCCGTGAGGAGGCCGAAGAGATCCGCACGAACCTCGCGAAGCGACGCGACGCCATCGAAGCTGAGCGCGACGCCGTGCTCGCCCGGGCGGAACGCGCCATGGAGGACGAACTCGCAGCGTTCCGACGAAACATCCGCGCCGGACTCAAAGAGATGGAGAAAGAGTCGTCCAGAGCGCAAGCGGAAGCGCTCTCGACGCAGCGCACCGAGCGCAGTCGTGATCAGCTCGAGAACGTACGTCGCGAGCGCACCAAGAGACGCCGTCGCCGCGAGTCAGATGCGGACCCTCAGATCGATCCGGAACGTCTCGCCGCCGGCGACTTCGTCTACCTGCGCGGTCTGCCTGAACCGGGCGAGGTGCTCGCGCCGGTCAAGGACGGCGCGCTCGACGTGCAGCTCGGCTCCTTCCACACCCGCGTGCGGGTCGAGCAGATCGAGCGCCTCGCGCCGAGGGCAGCCCGTCAGACAGGCGCGTCGAAGAAGGACCGACCCTTGCGCGGCATGGGTGCGACGGCTGCCAATCTGCCCAAACCTCCCACCGATCCGGGCTCCAAAATCGACCTGCGCGGACGCTTCACCGAAGAGGCGCTGCCGATGGTCGATTCCTTCCTCGACCTCGCCTATCGGGCGGGACAGACGCGACTCGAAGTGGTCCACGGCAAGGGCACCGGCGCGCTGAGACGCGCCGTCCGAGACCTCCTCCGCGGTCATCCGTTGGTCACCACATACGCCAGCGCCGAGCCTCGACAAGGCGGCGACGGCGTCACGATCGTCACACTGGTCGGCTGAGTTTCGAGAGCGGAATCTGACAGATCATGGTTCTCCGACGCATCGCCGAAGCGATCGACCGCCGACCCAACACCTATCGCGTCAACCGCAGCGTGCTACAGATTGCGGCTGAGGACTTCACCAAGCAGCTACCCAAGAAGAAGGGTCGATCCGGTGCATTGGGAGTCAGCGGATGGGATCTCTCGAATCTCTCGCAGCCCGCCTTCTGGTGCATGGCCCTACTCAGCCAGCGTCGCGAGCGATTTGCGATGACCCTGATCGGTCAGATCTACCAGGACCAAGCCGCGGTGCAGCCGTACGTCCAGGAGAAACGCTCGACCGAGCAGGTCCTGCAGGGCCTCGACGGCATCGATCCGGACTCGCTCGTCGGATTCGTCGACGCGGCCGTGATGCTCTTCCAGCCACCCGGCACCTCCGGCGCACCACTCGTCCCAACCGACCAGGCCACCGAGATCCTCCGACTCGCCCTACTGCGCGGTGCCATGGTCGGCGAGTTGCGTCCCATTGACATCCGCGCCGCATGGACCGACGCGCATCCTGACCAGGTCGAGCAGTACGGTCCCGAGGTCGCATGGAAGAAGGCGCAAGGTCGCGCCGAGATGCTCTGCCAAGGCTGGAATGAGACTCGTCGAGGCAAGGGCCGCCGGCTCATCTGACCTCACCTCAGCCCGCGATGCGATCACTCCTCATCAGACCTCACCGTGAAGGTCACCTGGAGGTCCTCCAGCTCCGTCAGATCGCCACCGCTGGGCTGACTCAAGTTTCGCCCGATCGAACACTGGAATCGTCCCACGGCATCGATGACTAAATCGGCGAGATCGTCCTCCTCGTCCTCAACTCGCAGATAGAGCTGAGGGACCGACCCCATCAACAGGTCGACCAGTTGCTCGCCCATCGCCACGTGTAAGAAATCGCTCAGTATGGCGTTGTACTCATCGAGATCCACATAGAGGACGCCATCCTCCGTCTTCGTCGCGACCATGCGCTGATGCGCGCCGCTTCCCGTCTGCTCGTTCGTCATTTCGCCTCCGATCGGACCGTCATCGTCACTGACTGAGAGTGCAACACCTACGCTATCGACATGCCCCGAACCAGGCTCCACCGCTCGCTCGATTCTCCATCGCTCTTCGAAGTGGCGGAGCCGATCGAGCGTCACGCGCCGCTCGCCGCTCGGATGCGACCGCGCAGCCTCGACGAAGTCGTCGGACAGACGCACCTCGTCGGACCCGACGCACCGCTCCGCCGCGCGATCGAGGCCGACGCAGCCCCGTCCTGCATCCTCTGGGGACCGCCGGGCAGCGGCAAAACCTCGATCGCGAGAGTGATCGCCCGACTCACCCACGCCCGCTTTGCGACGCTCTCCGCCGTCTCCAGTGGCGTCGCCGACCTGCGCAAGGTGATCGCCGACGCCGAGTCGGGACACCGAGACGGGCTCGCGCGGATGATCCTCTTCATCGACGAGATTCATCGATTCAACAAGGCCCAACAGGACGCCGTCCTCCACGCGGTCGAGGATGGGACAATCACCCTGATCGGCGCGACGACGGAGAATCCATCGTTCGAGGTGGTCGCGCCGCTCCTGAGCCGAGCTCGGGTGTTCAAACTCGAACCCCTAGAGCGTGATGACATTCTCACACTCCTGAACCATGCCCTCGACGACGCCGACCGCGGACTCGGACAGAGCACGGTCACCGTCGACGCAAACGCGCTCGATGCTCTCGCCCAGCTCGGCGGCGGCGATGCGCGAGTTGCGCTCAACACATTAGAAGCAGCCGTCCGCGACGCTGAGGCTCGCAATGGCGTCGTCACCGTTGAGACCGTGACGAGCGTCGCTCAACGAGCGTTGCCCTATGACAAAGGCGGCGACTCGCACTTCGACACCGTCTCCGCGTTCATCAAATCGGTGCGCGGCTCCGACCCTGACGCAGCGGTCTACTGGCTCGCGCGAATGCTCGAAGCCGGCGAAGACCCGATGTTCGTCGCCAGGCGGATCGTCATCCTCGCCGCCGAGGATGTCGGACTCGCCGATCCACAGGCGCTGCCGCTCGCGGTTGCAGCCCAGCAAGCGACGCACCTGATCGGGATGCCGGAATGCTCGCTCGTGCTCTCCGAAGCGACCATCTATCTCGCGCGAGCGGCTAAGAGTAACTCGGCGATGCGGGCATACAACGCGGCAGCCGGCGCCGTCCGAGAACACGGCGCGTTGCCCGTCCCGCTCCATCTCCGCAACGCTCCGACCGGCCTCATGGCCGCACACGGATACGGTCGCGGATATCAGTACGCCCACGACTACGACGACGCCGTCGCGCCCGATCAGCAGCACCTCCCCGACGCCATCGCCGTCGCCAAGTTCTACGAACCAACCGCACGCGACGAGGGTGGTTCGACATCATGAGACCGAGACAACTGTTCGCCGGCGTCTCGATGGACGCGGTGCAATCGATCGCCGTGCTATTCGAGACCGAGGCGGAACGCCAACCCTTCGACCTCCCCGGCGACGAGATCGGCACCTGGCTCATCACCTACCGCGCCGAGAGTGGAAACGTCCGCGTGCTGCTTTGGCCGGCGATCGATCGGATCGACATCTCCGTCGGACCACACATGTGGGTCGTCAAAGGCATTCGCGAGATCGAAGTAATCGACGGTCTCGAGTTCATCGCAAAGTTTGGCCAAGACGGGCTCATCACCGTCGCAAGAAGCGGCCACGTCATCCTCACAACCACAACTCCCACCCAATAGCACACTGACGCATCGGCCGCTCCATCCCCTTTGGCTCTGGAAGAGCTCCCCCTCTGGGGGAGCTGTCGCGGAGCGACTGAGCAACTGTCTTGGAAGTCAAGCGTGTTGAGGTGGTTGCCAAGGGGTGTTGCTCTTGAGGATGGCGTTGAGGATGACCAGTAGTTTGCGCATACAGGCGGTGAGCGCGACCTTCTTGGGTTTGCCCCGGTCGAGCAGGCGCTGGTAGTAATCGCTGATCACGGGGTTGTGGCGGGTGGCGACGAGGGTGCCCATGTAGAGCGCCGCACGGACCGTGGCGCGACCGCCCCAGATGCTGCGCCGGCCACGCCATTGGCCACTGTCGCGGTTGAAGGGGGCGACGCCGACCAGGGCCGCGACCTGGCGCCGGTCGATTTGGCCCAGTTCGGGCAGTTGGGCGAGCAGGATGCGCGAGATCTGCGGTCCGACGCCGGGCACGCTCTGCAAGAGCTGGTCCTGTGCCCGCAAGTGGGGACTGTCCTGGATGCTGGCCTGGAGCTCGTCCTCGATTCGCTCGCGTTCCTGCGTGAGCCAGGCGATGTGCGCCTCGATCCCGGCTCGCAGGGTGGGGGTGGTGGCGCGGCAGCGTTGGCCCTCGGCGACCAGCATCGCGACCAGTTGTCGACGTCGGGCGAGCAGCTCACGCAGATGCTGGGTCTCGGCATCGGGCAGCGGGCGCAGCTGCAGCGGGACGGCCTCAGCGAAGTGGGCCAGGACGGCGGCGTCGAGCGCGTCGGTCTTGGCCAGCCGGCCGGTGGCGCGGGCGAAGTCGCGAACCTGGCGCGGGTTGACCACCACCATCGGCAACCCCGCCGCGGCCAGCTCCGCGACCAGCGGCCGCTCCAGACCGCCGGTCGCCTCCAGCACGATTCGTGTCGGTGCCAGCGCCTCCAACTGACTGACCAGGGCGTCGATCCCGGCCGTGTCGTTGTCCACCCGCTGGGCGGGTCCGTCAGCCGGCCGGATGGCGAGATCCAACCACTGTTGTGATACGTCAATGCCGACGTAGCGACTCGTCTCGGTCATCTCCCACTCCTATCCTGCGTAGGCCCGTCCTTGCAAGATGAGGGCTCCAGGGCCCGGGCAACTGTTCGGGCTCTCTCGCTGTAGTGGTGCGGCGACCCAAGCTCAGTCACGGCCTCACAGGCCCAGGGGGAATCGGTCTACCGCACCACGCTTCGCCCCGGGAAACACTTGTTCCCGGGGCGACAGCGAAGATACAAGGGGGCCTCTCCCCACGGCCCATTGCTCTCGCTGAACTCCCACCGCCCCTACAGGGCACCTCCCCCGCAGCGGAGGCTTTAGTCCCTGCCTTCTCAGGGAAAGGAGACGTGCGCGCCGGTCTCGAGCCCCTATGGCGTGTTCACATAGGGGCCAATCAATCCAGCAAATCCCGCCATACCCACTGATATACCCGAAAAACCCGCTCAGAATTCCGTCATACCTGCTGAAATGTTCGTCATACCCGCGCTCCGCCGCGGGTATCTCGCTGCATTCAGCGCCAGTGACTATGCACAGCTCGGCGAGATTGCCGCGACAAACGCGGCAATGACGGAATCCTGACTCAGCAGTTGGCTGAAGTGAACACGCCCTAGCTGGGCTCAGGAATCGGCAGACCACGCAGCCGCGAGAGGTCGTCGAGGAATCGGCCCAGCATCGTCGCTGTGGCTCCGAAGATTCGGTGACCCTCGTACCAATACTCACGCATATGAAAGACCTCACCGTCACGCTCTCGACGCTCGAACGCGATATTCGCCGGATCGAGCAGATGCGACAGTGACGGAGTAATGATCTCTCCCACCTCGATCGCCAGCGGTCGGAAGGGATACGGCGCGCGGTCGATCAGCCCTACGAATGGCGTCACGTGAAAGTTCGACATCGTTCGGTAGTGCGACTGCTCGCCCAGCACTTCGACGTGCTCGCCGCGCAGTCCGACCTCTTCATCAGCCTCACGCAGGGCGGCAGCCATCGGATGTTCGTCGGCCGAGTCCAGTGCTCCACCGGGAAATGAGATTTCGCCCTTATGATGCTCGACCTCCTGCGAACGCACGGTCAGCACGACCTTCGGGTCGTCATAGGGCAGAAGCGCAATCAACACAGCCGCACGCCACCGACCGATATCTGTCGGTAACGTCTGTATGTCATGCGAGACCGCCGCCTGCCGGACCTCTCGAATCGCCTCAGCTTCACGCTCGCGGTCCACGTAATCTGCCGGACGGTTGGTCACACGTTCAGTCATACCAGCTCCGAATTGCGTGTCGAATGGGATCAGACCGATACACCCGCGTCAGTGCGTGCCCTGAGCCGCCATCACGGTCGGCATGCCCTGCATCCCGCGGAGCGTGTTGATCTCGCCACGATGACCGTTGAAGTGACCCATCATGTGCAGCGAGATCGCCTCACCGACGCTCTCGGAACCGTTGCGAGCCGGGATCTCACGTTCGAGATCCTCGTCCGTCGCATTGGCCAGGAACTGGGACGTCCGCTCAATCACAGCATCCTGATACCCCGCCAGAGCGGCCATGTCGCCCACACGGACATCCCGCGCGTCGTCGTCGGACATGCCGGTCCCGAACCCATCAAACGGCAGCCCGGTCCGCGCGGCCCATTCCTCGCTCCACACCGGTTCCTGGCCGGTCACCCGACTGATGATCAGGTCCTCAACACGAGACGTATGCCAAAGACACCAAGCGATCGAGTGACTGCCCTGCTCGGGAACAAAGTGCAACTGCTCATCTGTCCCATTGCGGGCATCGCGAAGCGCGGCATGGGTAAACGCAAGACTGCGCTCAATGAATCCAACGGTGCTCATAAGACTCTCCTCCTCCATTGGGACGAGTCTAGGGGGTCATCGCCAAGACAGGCACCAGCGGCGTCGACGTCGACCCATCCATTGCAGCACAACGTCCGTGCCGAACCGATCGAGATTCCCGCGACACGGTCGCTGGAATGACGGTGGTTGGTAACGCTGGAATGACGGAAGTGGGCAGCGCATGAACGACTGCGGTGGGCGGCGCGGGTAACACGGTGGTGGTCGGCGCGTGAGTACAGTCGAGACACACATGTCTCCGCCGACGACCTCAGCAGCATCGATCACGTCCAACGTCGGACTGCTGGTCTCCACCGTCGCGATTGCGCAGGGCCTGCAACTCCTGCGAGGTCTGCTGGCGAGCTTCTCCGTCTACCTGAACCAGATCCGCGACCTCGACGCCGTCACCCTGAGCGGGCTCGTGCTGCTGGTCTTCCTGGCGGGCTTGGCCGCTCCGATGGTGCGCCGACTGTTTGGCGCCCGGCGAGCGGTCCTCGTCCTCGCCACGTCACTCTCGCTGTTGCGAGTTGCGGAGCAGGTTGTCGGAACGGCTGACGCTCGGCTCATCGTCGAGGTGCTCGGCGTCGTGGCCTGGCTCTGGCTATTGCTACTGGTCACGATCACATCTTGGTCACCTGCGACCCCAGGTCACCGCAGTTCTGGTGCCTTGAGCATCGTGCTCGGCCTTGCGATCGACACTGCAATCAGCGGCGCCTTCGACACGCTCGACCCAGCCCTCTCCACTCGCACGGTGCCTGCGGTCACGACGGTCGCGATTGTCTGCGCTCAACTCGCCATGGTCGGTTGGTTGGCACGTCAGCCATGCGGCAAAGCAGAGCCCAATGCTCCCCCGATGAGCGCCGCCTGCATTGGCCCGGTGCTCGTGCTGGAGATGTTGCTCTTCCAGAACCTCGCCCGACTGACCGTGCTGACCGAGTGGAGCCTTCCAGCCGCGTTCGCCGTGACCATGCTGGCGAACATCATCGCCATTTGGGTGGCGCTCGCGTGGTCGCGTGACCGCTCGAACATGACCGTCTGGACGCTGGTCGCCGCTGGCGGAGTGTTGGTGCTTTGCGGTCTCGCAATCGAGGACGCAATCCCCGCGGTCCTCACGACGATCGTCGGCCCGGTCGCCGCCGCCGTCCTATTGAGCTCGGCGTTCGCTCCTGCTCACCACAACCAGAGCAGCACGTCATGGTTCGGACCGGCGATTGCGTTGCTCATCATCCCGTTGGGCTTGCTCGGTTGGTATGCCCGGTACGAAATCGATGTTCCCATACCTCAGTGGACAATCACGCTGGTTGTCGCCGTACTCGCGATACTGCCAGTTGTAATGCATGCTGCGATGCCTCGGACGGACTCTCCGGCCAACGACACACAGAGTCAACAGCAACAACGCTCCCTTAGGAGACTCAATACTCCGCGCGCTGTCGCGTTCCTCGCTCCGACACTGCTCTTGCTGTTGCCGTTGTACGTAACGTTGTCTTGGAGCACGCCCGATCTCGCTCCGGATGACAGCGGCGAAATCCGCGCGATCACGTACAACATTCATCAAGGGTTCGATGTCCACGGAATGCCTAGTCTGGATGAGATTGTCGATGTCCTGGAATCCGAGCGACCCGACATCATCGCCCTGCAGGAAGTACCTCGAGGCTGGCTCGTCAACGGCGCAACCGACACGCTCAGTTGGCTGTCACAGCGTCTCAACATGCACAGCGCGTGGGGACCAGCCACCGATCGATTCTGGGGCAACGCGATCTTGAGTCGATATCCACTCACCGACGTCAAGCATTGGTACATGCCCAACAACGACGAACTACGCCTCAATCGCAGCGTGCTGATGGCGACGATCGATGTCCACGGCCAGGCCGTTCAGGTGGTCGCGACGCACTTGCATCATGTCGGACGCGAGCCACACTATCGTCTCGTACAAGTCCAAGCATTGCTGGACACGGTGGACTGGAACCGACCCAGCATCCTACTCGGCGACCTCAACGCTCAGCCCCATCATGCCGAGCTCCAGAGACTGTCCAGAGCAGGAATTGACATCCATCGCGCCGAGCTCGGCGTTCCAGTCAGCGTTCCCACATACCCGGCTGAGCGGCCTCGTCGACAGATCGATTTCGTCCTCAGCACCGAGCACTTCGAGACCCTCGAACACCGCGCAATCCAAACAACGGCGTCCGACCATCTGCCACTACTCGCGGTCCTGGGCGGCCGTTAAGTAGTGGCACATCCGTCTCCGGAGTCAACGAGATACCCGCGGCGGAACGCGGGTATGACAGATATGTCGACGGCATCCTTAAGCCTTAGGACAGACTGAAGCCCTCGTATCCGCTTCCGGCGACCTCTTCTAGTCGCTCCCGATAGCGCGGTGCTCCGCCGGGATAGATCATCGCTCTGATGGTGTTGTGACCCTCGACGTTGGAGTTGTAGCCGGTGAACCAGCTCTTGATTTTGCTCATGAGTTGGAACTGATACATCTCTTGGACGTGCTGCAGCCATTCCTGCTCTGCCTCAGCCCGAGCTTCGACTCGTCGATACCCGTGGTCTCGCATGTAGACCAGCAGGTCCGAAATCCAGTCCACCGAGGTCTCGATGCCTCTTGGATAGTTGGTCGAGACCGAACCTCCCTGCGGCCCACTGAGCATTAGCAGATTGGGAAAACCTGCGGTCTGCATGCCGAGGAACGTGTCCGGACTCTCGGACCACTTATCGCGCAGTGCCAGACCATCGGCGCCCGTGAAGTTGATTCGATCGAATGCGCCGGTGATCGCGTCGAAGCCGGTCGCGTAGATGATCATGTCGAACTCGAACTCTTGGTACGACGTGCGAACGCCCTTGGGCGTAATCCGTTCGATCGGCGTTTCGTTGATATCGATCAGTTGGACGTTGTCGCGGTTGTACGCCTCGTAGTAGCGAGTCTCGAGCGGTACCCGACGTGTGCCGAAGCCGTGGTCTTTGGGGATCAGCTTCGCCGCCGTGAGCGGATCGTTCACCCGCCCGCGGATCTTGTTAGCGATGAATTCTGAGTATTCCGCGTTGGCCTTCGGATTGATGCCCACGTCGATAAAGTTGCTGAACCACACGGCGAATCCCGGCGAGGCGTAGATCTGCTCCCAGAGCTCGAGCCGCTCCTCCTCGGGCACGTCGGCGAACTTGCGCGGATCGGGCGAATGGAGGAACCCACCGGGAGTGACACGACAGCGCTCGAATATCTCCTCGTACGATGCCTTGATCTCGGCCTGCGTACGCTCGTCGATTTTGCCGTTGTGCAGCGGAGCACACCAGTTTGGTCGACGCTGGAAGACGGTCAACTCCCCGACCTTGTCAGCGATCTCCGAGATCACCTGCACGCCAGTTGCGCCCGTACCGATCACCGCGACTCGCTTGCCCGACAGCTCGACCGCCTCATGCGGCCAGTAGTAGGTGTGCCAAGCCTCGCCCTCAAACGATTCGATGCCATCAATCCGCGGCAGCGTCGCCGCCGACAGCATCCCGATCGCGGTGAGCAGGAATCGGCAGCTGAATTCGCGTCCGTCCTCAAGATTCACGACCCAATAGCAGCGCTCGTCATCGAACGACGCGCCCGCCACCTTGCAGCCGAACTGCATGTGACGCCGCAGATCGAACTTGTCGACCACATGATTGAGGTAGCGCAGCGTCTCGGGCTGAGCGGCGAAGTGTTCGCTCCACTCCCACTCGTCCAAGAGATCCTTGGAGAACGAGTAGCCGTAGCTGTAACTCTCCGAGTCGAATCTCGCGCCGGGATAGCGGTTCCAGTACCAGGTTCCGCCTGGACCGTCGGCACTCTCGAGCACCGTGGCGTTGAGGCCGAGCTCCTGCAGCCGATACATCTGATAAATCCCGGCCACGCCCGCGCCGATTACGACGGCGTCGTACTGCGGTTGTTCTTGCTCGTTCTCGGTGGTCATTTTGGAACTCCTTCGCTCGCGCCAGCTTGAGGCTAGTCCGTCCAGCAACCGCCGACAATCTACGGTCGGAATGTTGGTCCCGCTCCAGGTCCAAGCTGCGTCTTGATCACGTCCTGCGCCAGCTCGACGAAGTCGCACAGTTTGGCACGGGTATCGCGCGGATCGATCAGATCGAGGCCGCTCGCCTCGGCCGTGCGGAAAGGCGAGGAGATGCGCTGGAAGGTCTCTTCCAGCTCTTGCTGCTTCGCCTCGGGATCGGGCGCCGACGCAATCACGCGTCGAAACGCGGCGCTTGTCCCGCCTTCGATGTGCATCGACCCCCAGTGTCCCGACACCCATGCGTAGCGTCGATACAGATGTGGCCCCGGCCGAAACTGCAAACTGCCGGCCAGACCGAATGACTGTCTGCAGATGAACGAAATCCAGGGCATCTTGCTATGCACGATCGCGTGCACCAATCGTGACCCCGCGCGCTCAATCCCTTGCTCCTCCGACGCAGGACCAACGAGGAAGCCCGGATCATCCATCAGTACGACCATGGGAATGTGGAATGTGTCGCAAAGCTGGACGAGTCGCGTGGACTTCTCCGCCGCGGCGACATCCATCGAGCCGCCGCGGTGATTCGGATTATTCGTCATCACTCCGACCGGATAACCATGCGCTCGTGCCAAACCGACAATCCGAGACTGACCATAGTCGGGCGCGATCTCGAAGAACGATCCTTCGTCCAAGACGCCCTCAAGGATCACCCGCGGGTTGTAGGGGCGTCGCTTGTTGCGAGGAATCACGGTGAGCAGACGCTCGTCGCGCCGATTCGGGTCGTCGGCAGTGTCGCCCCGCGGCGGCATCTGCCAGACGTTGCTTGGCAGGTAGCTCAGAAATCGTTTCACTTGCTCGATCGCGTCGCGCTCATCTTCAGCGACGTTGTCGACCACCCCGCTGATTTTCGTGTGTACGGCGTGACCGCCAAGCGCTTCCTTGTCGATGTCCAGCCCGAGCGCCGCCTTGACCACCGGTGGTCCGCCGGGAAACACCTGACCGGTCCCCTTGGCGATTACGCTGAAGTGGCTCAGGCAGGGCAGAGGCGCGAGACCTCCGGCCGCCGGACCGAGCACCGCCGACGCAACAGGCGCGACGTTCAGAATTTTGCAGAACTCCTCGAACTGTCCGCCGTCGGGGATGTACGTCCGCCCGAGATCGGAGAATTCCGTCACGCTCCCGCCGGCGCCATCGATCAGGTTGACCATCGGCAGTTGCAACTCCAGCGGACCGGGATGCCCATGCCCGATATCGACGCCACCATCATCGGTCCGCGCCGACCCACCCCGAACCGTGAAGTCCTGACCGCGAACGTAGACTCGTCGTCCGTCCACTTTCGCCAGACCTCGAACACTGCTGACCGGGGTGAACGATTCCAGCTCGCCGTTCTCGTCGTACGTCGCGCGACCTTGTAGCTTGCCCAACTCGTCGAAACTGCCAGGATCGGCCAACAGATCGATCCGCTCGCGCACCGTGAGCTTGCCCTGTCGACGCTGCCGCTCAATCCCAACCGGTCCACCCATCTCCTCCTTGAGCGCGTGACGTTGGGCTAACTCATCGACCTCTTGCTGCCAACTCATCGTGTGGTCCTCTCCCGCTGCGAACACTCAGCGCAGGTTCCCGCTAGGCTACGCGGCGCACGATGCCTCGGAAGATCATCGCGCGCGGAAGTGGTTCCGATGCAGTTTCGCCAGTCTGACAAAGAAGCAATCATCCGCGGCGATATCACTCTGACATTTCGACGCTGGCGACGACCACAAGCTCGGCTCGGCGGCGAGTATCGTGTCGCCGGTCATGTGATCACGGTGACGGCGATTGATCAGATCGAACCGTCTCAGATCTCGTCGGCGGACGCTCGTGCGGCCGGTCACGATTCTCCAGAGTCGGTGCTCTCGGCGATACAACAGTCGCAACGCAAGTCCGGCGACGCCGAGGCGCCGCTCTACCGCATCGCCTTTCAGTCGCTCGGGCCTCGCACTGATCCGCGCGAAGCGCTGGCGCTCGACGCCGACTTGCCGACCGACACCATCAGCGAGCTCACCGATCGCCTCCTCAAGATGGACACACGGTCACGGCATGGTCCCTGGACCACAGACACGTTGGCAGCCATCGATGCCGCGCCAGGTCGCCGAGCAGCCGACTTGGCCGCAGCTCAAGGTCGAGAGACCGCCAAGTTCAAGGCCGATGTTCGCAAGCTCAAGGCGATGGGTCTGACGATCAGCAGGGAGGTCGGGTACGAGCTCTCGCCAAGGGGCCGCGTCGTACTCAGCTGGCTACAGAGCCAATCACAAGGTTGACGGAGCCGGCCTCAAATCAGTCGTCATACCCTCGCTGACACGAAGGCCTTGCGCATCCGACTGGCAGAGGTCAACCCTCGCCGTTCCGACGCGAGATCACGAACCACAACACGCCTACTCCAACACCGACCGCTCCCATCGCGGCGAGCGGCCCGATCCGTGTCGTTCCATTACGTCCGTTGGAGGTCGGGATGCTGACGAGCTGAACCTCGGAAGCGACCACGTGTTGTTGTCGCATCGGTAACTCCCACTGCGCTGGCAAACTTGACATCGCGGACGACCCGTTTGCTGTGGGCAGCGACGGCATCGCACCGGCGACGGCTGGTTCGTCGACACTCGCATTGACCGCACCCGAACTCGGTGACGCCGGCAGCGGAGTAGCAGTGCGCAGCTTGATCTCGCGCATCCGCATGATCGCCAAGACCGAGATAAACACGATTCCAGCCGCGAGGAGGAAGTTGTCGGTGATCGCCGTGGCGACCGCTGCTTGTACTTCTGGCTCGGCGACCGCCCAGACTTCCGCACCGAGTTCCTCGACCAGTCCGTCGCGGAAAATCGGATCGACCAGTTTCTCGGGCTCAATCACTTCGACGAGCTCGGGACTCAGACGTTCGATCAGTCCGTTGGCCAGTCGCGCGTTGAAGAGCGCGCCGATGACGCCGATTCCGATCACCCCACCAACTTGTTGGAAGAATTGCGTGAACGCCGAGACGATGCCAAGGAACTTCTGCGGCGCCGCATTCTGCGACGCGATCGACATCACCGGCATCATCAATCCCATACCGATGCCGAAGAGGAACATCCGACCCAGAACGCCGGGAATCGTGGTCTCGCGCGTCATCGTCGACAGCAGCAGCATCGACGCGAACATCATCAGCGAACCGGTCACGGCGAGCATTTTGTACCGACCGGTCCGTGACATGATCTGACCAGAGACGATCGATCCAGTGACTGAGACCAGGATCATCGGTCCCATCACGAGTCCAGCGGTCGCCGCGTCGGCGCCGATCCCCACCTGGAGATAGAACTGCAGATAGACGAACACGCCCATCATCCCGACGCCGATGAAGAAGTTGACTACCGCCGCGGTCGCGATCGTCTGGATCTTGAAGAGCTGGAGCGGCACAATTGGCTGCTCGGCTCGTTGCTCGATGCGGATGAACAGAACGAGCGCGATCACCGAGACGACGAACATCAACAGGGTCTGCGGCGCGAACCAGCCCCATTGCGACGCGAGGCTGAGGGCGATCATGGCCGGCATCAGCGTGACCGAGAGCACGATCACGCCAGCGACATCGATCTTGAACTTGCGCTTCGGTGGTCGGAGCCATGGCATCTTCAGCGTCACCACGGTGAGCACCACCGGAGCGAGGAAGAGCATGATCCAAAAGACCCAGCGCCAAGACAGGGTCTCGGTGAGGACGCCACCGATCGGCGCGCCGATCAGGCTGCTCAACGCGAAGACTCCACCGAACAGGCCGATGAACCGACCTCGCTCGGCGGGTGCATAGAGGTCGCCGACCACCGAGAAGGTGGCGGTCATCAAAATCGCCGCGCCGACTCCCTGCACCGCACGGAACGCGATCAGCTCATAGATGCCCGGCGCAAATCCGCAGAGCGCGGAGCCAATCAGGAAGACGAACATCCCCGCCAGCAAGACCGGCTTGCGGCCGTACATGTCGCTCAAGGTGCCCGCGATCGGGATCGTGACGACCTGCGCCATGATGAAGGCCTGCACGAGCCACGGATAGAGCTCGAGGCCACCCAAGTCCGAGACGATCTGCGGCATCGCCGGGCTGACCACGCTCTGCTCGAGCGCAGCCATGAACATGCCCAGCATCGCGCCGATGATGATTAGCCGCTTAGTGCGCCGAGGCAGGTCAATGCCGAGCGGTCGCTGCTCATCCTGAGGCTCAGGCGACTCGCTCAAGTCTGGAGGCTCAAGCGGCTCGGTGGAGGCGGTGCGAATGGCCACGTGAATATGTTTCGGATTCTCGAACTAACTGTCAAGCTCAGAATGTGCGCGCGATGGCGCAACCACGCCACACGGCGCGTCGGACTGCTAACCTGATTACATCTCGAAGCTCTCGTCGTACGAAGGGAAACACTATGGCCGAGCTGATCTGCGACCGCATCAAGGTGATCGACTCCGACACCCACGTCTCTGAACCAGAGAATCTGTGGACCGACCGGATCTCCACGAAGAAGTGGGGCGACCTCGTCCCGCACGTGATCTTCGACCCGGAGATCAACGAGGACCGCTGGGTCATGGGCGGCAAGAAGTTCATGCCCACCGCCGGCGCCGCGATGGCTGGCTGGAAGACGCCGCCACCGAATCACCCGCCCAGCCTCAAGGACGCCGATCACGGCAGCTGGGAAATCCACGAGCGCCTGCAGCGCATGGATGAGTACGGCATGTTCGCCCAGGTCGTCTACCCGAACGTGGGCGGCTTTGGCTCCGGCAACTTCTTGCAGATGACCGACGACGAGCTCCGTCTCGACTGTGTTCGCGCCTACAACGACTTCCTCGTCGAGTGGACCTCGGTCGAGCCGTCGCGATTCATTCCGATCATGGCGATGCCGTTCTGGGACGTGCAGGCCTGTGTCGACGAGATGCAGCGGGCGTACGACCGTGGACACCGCGGTGTGCTGATGACCAACCAGCCACACACCTTCGGCCTGCCGAGGATCACCGAAGACCACTGGGACCCGGTCTGGAACCAAGCACAGGACATGGGCCTGTCGATCAACTTCCACATCGGCTCCGGCGACCTCACCGAGCTCCGCAACGTGACCGTCGACAACGGACGCCAGGCAGCCTACGCCAAATCGACCGTAAAGCTGTTCCTCGACAACTCCAACGCGATCCTCGACATCATCCTCTCGGGCATGTGCCACCGCTTCCCCGAGCTGAAGTTCGTCTCCGTCGAGTCCGGTGTCGGCTGGCTTCCGTACCTGCTCGAGGCGATGGACTGGCAGTGGAAGAACTCGGGCTGTGTCGAAGAGCATCCCGAGATGGACTTGCTGCCGTCCGAGTACTTCAAGCGGCAGTGCTACGGCTGCTTCTGGTTCGAGGAAGATTCCGTCATCCAGGCGATCCAGCAGTTGGGCTCCGAGAACTTCATGTTCGAGACCGACTTCCCGCACCCGACATCGATGTCGCCGGGACCGAACAGCGTCGCTCGCAACCCCAAGCAGCACGTGGAGGAAGTGCTCAGCGTCCTCCCCGAGGAAGACCTGCTCAACGTCCTCCAGCGCAACGCCGCCAAGGTCTACAACTTCGAGGTGTAGCACCAAGGCAAACGGCTGACCGCACATCGCGCCGGGCTCCAAGGGGTCCGGCGCGATTCGTTTGCTGAATTCTGTGGACAACGCTCATCTCCGCCACTCCCGCGCTGCGCGCATGCCTCACCGAAGGTGGAAGTCTCACCCGTCATGCGGGTCTGATTTCTGGCGTCCGGTTCCTTGTCACTCCCGATAAACTGAAGCTCAGGGATCAACGATGACGACCGAGACCGCGCTGCTAACCGCCGATGATCTACTTCGTCTCCACAGTCAGGGGGTGCGTGGCGAGCTCGTTCGAGGGGTGTTGTGCGAAGCCATGGCAACGGGACGAGAGCACGGCGAAGTTGCCGCCAATATGTCATTCGAGCTGTTGAGCTACATCAAGCCGCGAAAGCTGGGCATCGTCACGACCTCTGATTCTGGGATCCGCGTGGAGCGAAATCCCGATACCGTGCGCGAGCCCGATGTCGCGTACTTCTCCACCGAGAGAATCGTCGGTGGGAGAGTGACCGGCTACTCCGACGTGGCGCCTAACTTGGTCATTGAAATCGTCTCGCCTCACGACGATCTCGAGCGAGTCCAGGCGAAAGCTGAGATGTGGTTGAGCGTTGGAGTCGAACTCGTTTGGGTCATCTACCCTGAGACTCGCTCGGTCGAGGTTCATCAGTCGGATCAACCCGTCGAGCAGATCGATGAAGCAGATGAACTGGACGGTCTTCACGTACTGCCCGGCTTCACATGTCCGGTCACAGCGGCGTTCGGCGAGTAGCCGCGCCCAACAATTCAACGAGGCGTTACACTGCGACGCAACCTATCGGAAACAAGCGCGTCCCGACCGGGGCGCCTCACAGAGAGGAATCCATCCCATGGAAATGCAGAATGTCGTCATCGTTGACGGCGCTCGCTCCGCCTTTGCGCGCGGCGGCCGCGGCGCGTTTACGGCGACCCGCCTTGACACCATCGGTGTCCAGGTGCTCCAGGAACTGCTGGGACGCTACCCGCAGCTCTCCCCGCATGACATCGAAGACGTCGGCATGGGCTGCGTCGGCGGCGTGACCGAGCTCGCCGGCATCGGCGCGAACCACATCGTCCGACTGGCCGGCCTGCCCGAGTCCGTCTGCACCTTCGACTCCAACCGCCAGTGCGGCTCCTCGATGGAGACCATGCACCGCGTCGCGCAGGAGATCATGGTCGGCGCTATCGACGTTGGCATCGCGCTCGGCGTGGAGCGCATGGGTCGCCAGCTCGGCGGCGGCGGTGGCGCAGAACCGACTCGGATTACCGAGTTCAACCAGGACCGCCACAACATGACCGAGGCGCAGCGCAACCTCGCGCCGTCTCACAACCTCGACTTCTCCGTGCCGATTCCGGACGAGATTCTCGACTCATCGCCGGTCACCTCGATGCTGCAGACCGCCCAGAACGTCGCCGAGATGTACAACATCTCCCGCGAAGAGCTGGACGAGTTCGCGGTCGAGTCGCACCGCAAGTACGGCGCAGCGCTGGAGTCCGGCTTCTACCAGGGCGAAATCGTCCCGATCGAGGTCGAAATGCCCGTCTTCGACGACGAAGGCAACCTCCTGCTCGACGAGCGCGGTGAGAAGCGCGTGGTCGAGGTCGACGAGGGCTTCCGCCCGGGCACGAACTTCGAGGGCCTCAGCGGCCTGCGCACCGTCCGCGGCACCGTTTCGCACACACAGAGCGAAATCCGCATTACCGCGGGCAACAGCTGCCCGACCAACGATGGCTTCACCGCCGCGCTGCTGATGAGCGAGCGTAAGGCTGACGAGCTCGGCCTCGAGCCGCTCGCGCGGATCGCCGGCTTCGGCGTCGGTGGCGTCAAGCCGCAGGTCATGGGGCTCGGCCCGATCCCCGCGACCCGCAAGGCCATGGCCCACGCTGGCATCGAGGCCTCGCAGATCGACCGCGTTGAGTTCAACGAAGCCTTCGCCGCACAGGTCATCCCGTCGGTCAAGGAACTCGGCATCGACATGGACAAGGTGAACGTCAATGGCGGTTCACTGGCCATCGGTCACCCGCTGGGCGCCACTGGCACCCGCCTGGTCACCACCGTCGCGCGCGAGCTCAAGCGCTCGGGCAGCCAGTACGGTCTGGCCACCCAGTGCATCGGAGCCGGCATGGGCATCTCGACGATCATCGAAGCTGTCTAGACGCTCAGTCACAGGCAAACGCCAACCAAGAGGGGCGGGCCGCATGGCCCGCCTCTCTTCGCGTTCATCTGAGGACGAACAAGCAGTCTCGATCGCATCCGTCACTTCACGACCCAGAATTCCGAAGGCTCCATGGTGGCAAGTCAAAGCCAACCGATCTGCTTGAGATGACTCCATCGCAGCGGAACGTCGAAACTGGACTCGAGAAGAGTTACTTGTTGCACTCGGTCTCTATATGCGGTTGCCATATGGCAGATTCAATCAACGCACTCCAGAAATCATCGAGTGCGCGGCACGACTGGGTAGGTCTCCTTCCGCAGTTGCCATGAAGCTCTTAAACTTCGCATCGATTGACGATTCGCTCAATCAACAGGGACTACCGAACGTCTCCCGGGCTGACAGGGACCTATGGAAGGAAATCGAAACAAACTGGCCTGCAATCGCATCCGAGATATATCACGCGAGAGAACGCTATAACTTCCAAACGCCAAACCAATCCAGCAAGCCCGAGGGTGAACGCTCCAATTGGACGGGAGAAGATGTCACCACCGAGGTTCGGGTGCGACGTGGGCAGGCGCTGTTTCGAGAGTCGGTACTGGCTGCCTACGGAGGGCGCTGTTGCATCACAGGTTTGGACGATCCCCTACTCCTAAACGCTTCGCATATCGTTCCCTGGCGCGACGATCCTGACAATCGCCTCAACCCTCGTAATGGGCTGTGTCTATCGGCGTTGCATGATCGCGCATTCGATCGTGGACTAATCGCTCTCGACCGAAACCTTCGTCTGGTGCTGTCAGACCAGCTTCAGTCCATCGATAGTCCATTCGTTCGCTCCTGTTTCGGGGACTACGCCGGCAAGACCATTTCGCTGCCTACGAGGTTCGGTCCGCGTATAGAGTTCGTTGACTACCACAGAGACCACATCTTCCTCGGCTGACTCGATTGGCTTCCGCTGCCAAGAGCCTTCGCAGCGGAGTATCCGCTACCCTCGATTGAGTGAGCCACACCCAGGAGACATCCCATGGTCACCCAGACACGACCCTCTACGCCGGTTGGCGTTACCCATCCTCTTGACCCGCTGACGCCCGACGAGATTGCGGCCGCTTCGCGGATTGCCTCTGCGCACGAGCCTCGCGACGGTTGGCGATTTCCGCTGGTCGCGCTGGACGAACCAGCGAAGGATGTTGTCCAGTCCTTCGCCGATGACGACGCCATCGCTCGGCGTGCCTTCCTCATGCTGCTCGATGTCACATCGGGCGACGCGGCGGAGTGTGTGGTCGACCTCGATTCCGAGTCCGTCGTGCGCTGGACGAATCTCGTAGGTCACCAGCCGTTTCCGCTAATGGAAGAGTTCGGACGAGCCACCGAGGCCGTGCGTAACGACTCTCGATGGCTCGCCGCGATGAAGTCGCGCGGGTACACCGATGAGCAGATCGAACTGATCCAGATCGATCCGTGGCCGGGCGGCAACTTCGGAACGAAGTGGGAAAATGAACACCGCACGCTGAAGGCGATCTCCTACCTCCGCGACTCAGAGGAGTCGAACGCGTACGGTCGGCCGATTGAGCACGTGATGGCGGTCGTCGACCTAGTGGAGAGTCGGGTGCTCGATGTGATCGACGAGACCGGTCCGCCCTCGCCAGACGAGTCCTTGGACTATCGCTACAACGATCTCGCACCACGCGAGGACCTCAAGGCGCTCGACATCGTCCAGCCCGACGGTGTCTCGTTCACGCTCGACGGTCACCTGCTGTCTTGGCAGAAGTGGCAGATGCGCGTCTCGCTGCATCCTCGCGAGGGACTCGTCCTCCACCAGATTGCCTACAACGACGATGGCGAGCTACGGCCGATCTGCTACCGAGCCTCGATGGCTGAGATGGTCGTGCCGTACGGCGACCCGTCGCCGACCCAATACTTCAAGAACGCATTCGACTCGGGCGAGGTCGGCGGCCTCGGTCGGTTGACCAACTCACTTGAGCTCGGCTGCGACTGCCTAGGTGAGATCGTCTACATGGACGGTCACGTGACGAACGAGTTCGGCGGCTCGCGGACGATCAAGAACGCGATCTGCATCCACGAAGAAGACTTCGGGATTAGCTGGAAGCACACCCGCACCGAGGGTGACGTGCCCGTATCCGAGGTGCGTCGCACGCGGCGATTGGTCGTCTCGGCGATCGCCACGGTCGGCAACTATGACTACGGCTTCTACTGGATGTTCTACCCAGATGGCTCGTGGGAGCAAGAGATCAAGGCGACCGGCATTGTCCAGACGATCTCTGCCGATCCCGACGACCCGCAGATCACGCGACACATGATCGCGCCTGGCCTCGCCGCACCGATCCACCAGCACTTCTTCTGCTTCCGTATGGACATGGAGATCGACGGCGGATCCAACACGGTCTACGAGGTCGACACTGCGCCATTGCCCGCGGGTCCGGACAATCCCTATGGCAACGCGTTCACCGCGATCGCGAATCCGTTGCTCAGCGAGGCCGACGGACAGCGAGTCGCCAATTCGGCATCGGCGCGTCACTGGCGCATCGCCAATAGCAACAAAGTGAATCACGTCGGACATCCACCGGCATACGTGCTGATTCCTGGCGAAACCGTCGCGATGATGGCCAGCCCGGAGTCGGCGGTGTACGGTCGTGCTGGTTTCACCCAAAAGCAGCTTTGGGTGACTCCGTACGACGCATCGCAGATGTATCCGGCGGGCGATTACCCGAATCAGAGTGTGGCCGGCGAAGGCATTCCGTCATGGGTCGCCGCCGACCGCGCCATCGCCGACGAAGACCTGGTGCTCTGGTACACGGTCGGGATGAACCACATCGTGGTGCCCGAGGACTGGCCGGTCGCGCCGGTGCATCGGAGCGGCTTCAAGCTCCGACCGTCTGGGTTCTTCGCCCACAATCCAGCACTCGACCTGCCGGCGCCCGATCATTGCGCACACGACATGGAGCACGACGATCACGACCACGGCAACCACACGGGCCACGCCAGTCACAACGGTCACAGCTAGGGCTTGATCTCGTCTCGGCCTCTCTTGCTCCCTTGTGATAACCGGATCCTGTCTCGGGCGGCCAGCCCGCCCGAGCAGGCCGCCGCATTCGCGGGGGAATTGAACGTTGCCCCATACGCGACATTGATTGTGCAATCGGGCATAGTGGAGGTAGTGACCTCTGGCGGGGTGTCTGATTGCGAGGATCGGCGATGGTGATGAGCTCCTCATCGGTGAGCGGACTTGCGCTGTTCGATGAGCTGGAGTCCGAGGTTCGCTCGTACGTCAGGTCATGGCCGACCGTCTGGACGCGCGCGCATGGCTCATCGATCTGGGACGAAGACGGCCGACAGTACCTCGACTTCTTCAGCGGCGCCGGCGGACTCAACTATGGCCACAACGACGAGTCGATGATTGCTGCCCTAACCAACTACCTGCAGTCGCAAGGGATCATTCACTCGCTCGACATGGCGACCACTGCCAAACGCGACTTCCTACGCCGCTTTGACGAAGTCATTCTCCAGCCGCGTCAGATGTCGTACCGAGTGATGTTTCCCGGTCCGACGGGGACCAACTCGGTCGAGGCCGCGCTCAAGCTCGCGAGGAAAGTGACCGGCCGACGGAAAGTCGTCTCGTTCACGAACGCCTTCCACGGCATGACACTCGGCGCGCTCGCGCTGAGCGGGAACGTCGCCAAACGCGAGTCGGCTGGGATTCCCCTCGAGCACCAGCTCACAGCACCGTTCGACGGGGAGCTCGGCACCAACGTCGACACCGTCTCCGTGCTCGACGCGATGCTGACCGACGAAACGGACTCCGTCGCGGCTGTCATCGTCGAAACGGTCCAAGGCGAAGGTGGCTTACACACCGCGAGCTGGACGTGGCTGCAAGAGCTGGCGCAGTGCTGTCAGCGACACGGCGCGCTGCTGATCGTGGACGACATTCAGGCCGGTTGCGGTCGGACGGGAACGTTCTTCTCCTTTGAGCCCGCGGGAATCGAGCCTGACATCATCTGCCTGTCCAAGTCGATCTCGGGCAGCGGTCTACCGATGGCGTTGGCTCTGATTCGTCCTGAGCTGGATATCTGGTCGCCGGGCGAACACAACGGCACGTTCCGCGGCAACAACGCCGCATTCGTCACCGCAACCGAAGCCCTGCACTGGTGGACCGACGACACGCTCTCGCATGAGGTGCATCGCAAGGCGAACGTTGTCCAGACAGAGCTGCAGTCAATCGCCGCTGAGCATGAAACGCTGAGAGCATCCGTGCGCGGGCGAGGGCTGCTGCAAGGTCTGCACACGCCAGTCGATGGCTTGGCATCGAGGATCTGCGCCGAGGCCTTTGAGCGCGGTCTCCTGATGGAGACATCGGGCGGCGCGGCGTCGGATGTGGTCAAGCTGATGCCACCGCTGACCATCGACGACGATGACCTCGATCGGGGTCTCGCCATCCTTCGCGACAGCGTCGAGGCGACGCTGCCCTAGGACGGCTGAAGCGACAGCGTGCCTTCGCTGTTGGCCGCGATGTCGTCCCACTCGATGAACAGTGGGAAGTACTCCATGTCGAGCCACTTGTGGATGTGGTCGCTGTAGTGGTCGCTGTCGGGCCGACCTGAGTTGCCAGGAGGCAGCACAATCCGAGCGCCATTGAGGTCCGACAGGTCAAAGATCTGCCGATAGCTGACCCCATGGTCCGCGGGCTGATTGATCAATCCGGTGGCGTTGTTCGGCGTGTTGCCGTCGCCGCCCTTGGGGAAGTCGCCGACGTTGAATCGGGCAGCGCGCTCAGGATCACGACCAAGATTATGTCGCCACGTGACCGGGTGGGCATCGCCGTATTGCCACTGAGCGCGATCGGCACCGTGGCGCTCGGCGAGCGCCCCTGCGGCAGCCTCGAGTGCCACCAAGATCATCTCGTCCCAGCTCTTGCCCTCGGGAAGTGTGAGTGCGCTGTCGGCCCTGAGTTGCTCGTGCAGAATGCGCATCTCCTCGTACGAGCTCTGAGCCAGTCGCGATGGCGCGTCGAAGAATGGGCGAATCGTTCGTGCGATCAACTGCTCGCAGAACTCGTAGTAGACGAGCGCGGCGGCCGAGTCGATCGCCATGTGGCCATCCCAGTTGGACAGTATTGAATGCATCTCGGCCGAGACACCCAGCGCACCACTCACCTGACCCACACGCTGAGCAACAAACTGTGCATGCAGACTGGTCTGGTCGGACTGCACGGTGGGCATGTCCTCGGGCGACCAATCGTCGCGCCCCTGCAGTAGCTGCCGCAAACGATCGGCGCGGTAGGGAGTCTGGCTGAAGCTCAGGTAGTAGGGATAATCGGCCGTCGTGGTGCGATTGTTGGCCGTGATGATCACGCCGCTCGCGGGATTCAGGTCCTGCGGTAGTTCGTCGGCTGGAATGTCACCGTTCCACTCATGCTCGCCGCTCCAACCATCAACCGGGGTGAGCTGTGCCTCGCGAACAGGAATCCGTCCCGTGTACTGATACCCGATCTCGCCCTGCTGATCGGCGAGGCAGTAGTTGCCTGAGATCGAGTCGTATCGACGGAAGCCCTCCCGCGCGTCGTGGACGTTGTCGGCGGTGAAGATTGTCAACATCCCGTCGAAGTCGTGGCAAGGCTCCGACAACGAGAATCGTGCGGCGAGCACTTCGTCGTCCGACTCGGGATCGCCGTGCACAATCGATCCGTGTCGCGACGACCACACGGTGTGCGTGACGGACTCCTCGTCACGGACCTCAATCACTTCGTCGCGGCGCTCGAGCGGTTCCGTTCCATCGAGCCACTGCGCCTCAGGTCCTGAGCCGTTGCGCACGACACGCTCGCGATAGACATCCCAGCGATCGCCCTGCGCATGCGTCATCGTCCAGGCGACCTGCGTGTTGTGTCCGTAGTAGACGGGTCCGGGATAACCAGGACTGCACGGACCAGCCACGTTGAACTCGGGGCACTGCATGTGCATCACGTACCACTGAGGCGGAACGCTGAACGCGAGATGAGGGTCGCCGACAACGAGCGGCTTGCCACTCGCGGTGTGCGCGCCGTCGATCACCCAACAGTTGGAGCCGTCCAGTCCGCCGCGTCGAGTGCCAGGCTCGGCCTCGAGGTCTGACAACGCATCGGCGAACGCGTGCGCGCCGTTCGTCCACGAGGCGCCAGCCGGTGCGATCAAGGCAGCATCGGCGGGCACGTCAGGGATCAATGCCTGCAACGCTTCCAGACCGAGTCGGCTCGCGACCTCGCCGTTGCCGATCTTGGTCGCCCAGTGCACATTCGCCGAGACCATCTTCAGAATCGCCAGCGAGTCCACCGGCGACCACGGCTGCATTTCATGATCGAGCAACCCAAACTCGACGGGCGCAGGGCCCGCGGCGATCGCCGCATTGACGCCATCCGCGTAGGCCTGCAGGATCAGGCGCGCGTCATCGGACTGTTCCTCCCACTCGCGAGCCGCGTCGCGTCCGAACCCGAGCGTCCGGTTCATTTTGTCGATGCGCAGCAGTCCCTTGTTGAGCAGTGCGGCGGCGCGTCCGTGCGCCATGTGCCGATAGAGCTCCAGCTGCCATCCGCGATCCTGTCCCAGACAGAATCCCTGCGCGAAGAACGCATCATGGATCGACTGCGCTTCGGCGTGGGGAACGCCCCAGCGGTCACGGACGATTCGCACCGGCGCGTCGAGTCCCTCGACTGTCAGTTCTCCGTCGACTTGTGATAGCACGAGCTCTTGAGTGGTCATTTGCAGTTCCTTGATCCGCGCTGGTCGATCCCGCAGGCACAGGCTAGACGACGAGCCGATTAGCCTGTGCAGGCGATCGACGTTGGCAATGTTGTAACGGTCGGAGGGCACCATGCGATACATCGTGTACGGCGCTGGAGGCATCGGTGGAGGAATCGGTGCGCTATTGCAGCTTGCCGGCTGCGAGGTAGTGATGATCGCCCGAGGCAACCACCTCGCCGCAATGCAGGACCAAGGACTGCTCGTACGACGACCCGACGCAGAGCATCGAGTTGCAGTCAGCGCGGTTGCGCACCCCTCTGAGATCGAGTTTCGCGAAGACGACCTCGTCATTCTGACGATGAAGGGTCAGGACACGTCGAACGCGCTCGATGACCTGGAGCGCTGTGCCAGCCCCGAAATTCCCATCGTGTGCGGACAGAACGGCGTCGCCAATGAACGCACCGTCGCCCGACGCTTCCTCAACGTCTACGGAATGCTCGTCGTGATGCCCGCGACGTTCCTCGTTCCCGGCGAGATTGCGCTCTTCGGCGCGCCCCAGCCGGGCCTCCTCGACAGCGGACGCTTCCCCAACGGCGTCGACCCGACCGTGACCCAGCTCTGTGACGACCTTTCGCGAGCCGGGTTCAATGCTCGGCCCGATGCCAACGTGATGCGACTCAAGTATGGAAAGCTGCTCGACAATCTCGGCAACGCCGTCGGAGCGCTCTGCGGCGAGCAGGCGCTGCGCAACGTCGAGGGTGAAGTACGCGGCTTCATGCGACGCATGCGCGACGAGGCGATCGCCTGCTACGGCGCAGCCAGCATCGACTACGCATCGCGGTCAGAAGTGGCTGAGCGTCGTGCGGCCACGTTCACGGCGGGCGACATCCCTGGCGTCGAGCGTGGTGGCAGCTCGACCTGGCAATCGTTCCGACGCGGACGTCCAGCGATCGAGACTGATTGGCTCAACGGCGAAATCGTGCTGCTGGGCCTCGAGCACAACGTGCCCACGCCAGCCAATCGCGCTCTACAACTGATGGCCAAGCGAGCGCTTCACGCAGGCCTCCGCGACGGCGCCTTGCCGATCGAGGAGATCCTGGCGCTGGAAGAATCCCTCGCATAAGGCGCGAACTCAGTTGGCGAGCCCTTCGACGATCCACGCGTTCGGGAGTCGCGCGAGATCGTCGGCCCTGACGCCGACCTTCAGCGATCGGCTGCCTCCGCCGAGCCACATGATCTCGTCGCCGACGATCCGCGCGTCGATCAGAATCGGAATCTCGGACGGGAGATCGAACGGGGTCACTCCGCCCGAGATCATGCCCGTCACCGCTTCCGTCTCCTCGAACGAGGCGAACGAGCACTTGCGCACGCCCATCGCTTTGCGCACGGTGCGATTCACATCGAGCCGCGTGTTTGCGAGCACGAGACAGGCCGCATAGCTCTTCGGCTCCTTCTTCGACGCCACGAGGATCGTGTTGACCGATGCCTCAGGCGCAATCCCGAAGACCTCACAGAACACCGCGGTGTCCGCCTGATCGGGTCGACAGACGATGGTCTCGTAGGCGATCCCGAGGCCGCTGAGGAACTCCAGGACGCGTTGTTCGATCACTTGAGAATCAGTCATTTGTGCTCCTTTCGACCTCCCATAGTGCAAACTGGCTAACAACGGGTTATATTATCGGCACCTGAATCACTGATGTCGCGGCACAGTACCCGTGCCACCGTCGGGACTTGGACACGAGGAGCAAATCATGGCAGAGCGAAACTACTGGAAGCGGATGCAGCGAAAGCGCCTCAGCCGCAGGTCGCTGATGAGCGCCTCGGCCCGTGCCGGCGTCGGCGCGGCGGGTATCGCACTCGTCGGCTGTGGCGACGACGATGACGACGGTCAGACCGCTGCGCAGGCTCAGCCGCAATCGCAGCAGCAGGCACAACCTGCCGCCGATCAGCAGGCCCAGCAGACCGCAGCTCAGCAGGCCGATACGCAGCAGGACGCGATGGACGAAGAGTCCGTGGCGCTGCTTCCCGGCCAGCTCACGGCTGAGGAAGACGCGATGTCGCTGACGCCTGAGGAAGAATGGCGCCTGCGCTACCACTGGAGCAAGCTGCAAAACCTCCCCGGCCAGGCCGACGGCCCAAAATACGGTGGCACGTGGACCCTCGCTCACCTTCCTGCGGCCAACTGGAACGTGCTCGGACCGAACGCCAACCTGATGGCTGCCTTCGCGCCGATGTTCTACAGTCAGCTCGTCGTCTTCCCCATGGACGACTGGGCCAACGCTCACTACTACGAAAACGAGGGCGATCTCGCCGAGGGCTGGGAAATCCCCGACGAAACGACGTTGGTCTTCCAGCTCCGTGACGGCATCAAATGGCAGGACAAGGCGCCGCTCAATGGTCGCGACATGACCGCTGAGGATGTCAAGATCGCCTACGACGCCCTGCGCGATGGCTCGTTCCTCGGTCACAACGCGGAAGAGGACCCGGTTCCCGTCCAGGCGTCGTCATACACGGCGGTCAAGGACATCGCGCACGACAACGCCTCGAACACGGTGCGATTCAACCTGCTCGAGCCAGCCGCGTACCTGCTCAACAACATGATGAACCCGTTCCACGTCGTGGCAGCGCCCGAGTTCATCACCGACGACTACACCCAGCTCGACGACTGGCGCAACACCGTCGGGACCGGCCCGTACGTCCTCGACTTCGTCGAGCAAGGTGCTGAGTGGAAGGCATCCAAGAACCCGAACTACTTCAAGAAGGACCCGCGCTCGGGGATGCAGCTCCCGTTTATGGACGCCCTGCACGGCCCTGACTTCGTCGCCCAACGCGAATCTGAATGGGCCGCTTGGGAGACCGGTGTCATCGACCGAATCACCCTGCAAGACGTCTTCGACTTCGAGCAGGCGCTGGAAACCCAAGAGGACACGATCGTCCAGGTCACTGCCCCACCGCCGGGCTGGCAGCCATACATGACCTTCAAGGACCTCAACGTTGCGCCGTTCAACGACCCTCGTGTTCGCCAGGCGCTGTCGCTCGGCATGAACCGTGAGGAACAGAAGGAAGGCATCTACAACGGACTCGCCGCAGCGGGATACGGCCAGAACTGGACCTTCTTCCGCGATGACAACACCCCCTGGGGCTTCCGCGAGTGGCCATGGACTACGGCTGAACTCGGTGAATTCGCCGACTTCGATCCACAGAAGGGCCGCGAACTACTTGACGCTGCCGGCTACAACGACTCCAACCCGCTTGAGTTCCAAGCAGCGATGTACACGGTGCCAGGTTCATACCTGAACTTGTTCCTCCTCATCGTCGACCAGTGGAAGAACAACCTTGGCGTCAACGCGAAACACGAACAGGTCGACCTCGAGACGTGGATCGCCCGACTCGTCACGCGTGACTTCTCCGAAGCCCTGTTCACCTGGCTGATCGGTGCCGAGATGGACGCCGACGGTCTTGCGTACGGCAAGCTCCACACCGATAGCCCCGGCAACTTCTACGGAATCTCAGACCCAGATATTGACCAATGGTGCCTTGACCAACGTCAGGAACTGGACGTCGACAAGCGCTCGGAAATCCTCGAGAAGATCCGCGTGAAGGAGCTCGAGAACATGTGGCGAGTGTTCGCGGTCAATCCGTACCGCATCGCTGCGCGACGAGGCTACCTGTACAACGAGATCGACACCTACAACGCCTGGAACCCCGGTTGGGGCGCAACCAACACGGAACGCATCTGGAAGAACCTGTAGGAACGATCCTGTAGCAACAGAGTGGTCCTTCACCGAATGGCGCATCAATGAGCGGCTATATCCTCCGACGCTTGCTTGGCGTGGTTGTCGTCGTCTTCATCCTTTCGTTCATCTCCTTCATGTTGGTGAACATGTTCCCGGGAAGCACGGCTGAGCGCTTGCTTGCAGAAGGCGCCCAAGGCTCTGGACTGACACAGGAAGTGATCGACCGATTCAACCGGGAACTCGGACTCGATAAACCGGTGTTCGAGCGCTACGGCGATTGGCTCTGGGGTGCGCTGCAAGGCGATCTCGGGAATTCGTTCGCGACAAGCGAGAGTGTGCTCAACGACATCAAGGTTCGGATTCCCCGAAGCTTGGAGCTGGTCATCCTCGCCAGTGTGCTCGCCTTCCTGATCGCCATTCCCGTAGGCGTGATCTCTGCAGTCCGACAAGGCTCGCCTCCGGATATGTTCGGCCGAGTGTTCACGATCCTCGGGTTGGCGATTCCCAACTTCTTCTTGGGGGTGTTGGTCGTCTCATTCGTCGCTGATTGGCTCAACGTATCCCTTGCGACTCTGCCGTCCCCGTACCTCTGGGATAACGTGCAACAAAATCTGGAATCGATGATCGCACCGGCGCTGGTGCTGTCCGCCTCGCTGATGGCGACGCTGATGCGGATGCAGCGCTCGCAGGTGCTCGAGATCATCCATGAGGATTACGTCCGTACCGCGAGAGCGAAGGGGCTGACCGAACGCGCGATCGTTGCGCGGCACGTACTTCGCAATTCGTTCATTCCCGTTCTGACGATCTTCGGCAACCAATTCGCCTTCCTGATCTCAGGGGCCGTGATCGTCGAGTACATCTTCCGCGTCAACGGAGTCGGTGCAATGCTCGTCACCGCGATCCGCCGGGCAGACTTCAATGTCGTCGTCGGAATCACGGTCGTCATCGGTCTTGGGGTGGTGCTGATCAACCTGCTGGTCGATCTCAGTTACGCCTGGATCGATCCGCGGATCCGGTACGGATAGGGGACCATTATGGCAGCATCAGCCGGAACCCTGGACAGCAGCGCGCTCGAACTGCAAGCATCAGGGCCCAGTCGCGGCAGGCGACTGATCAAGCTCGCTCGGCAACGGCCGCTCGGGGCGATCGGTTCCGTCGTCATCCTCATCCTGCTCGTCACCGCGGTGTTCGGACAGGACATCACGATTGGCGGTTCGACGATCGTGCCAGGATTCTCGCCCTACCCAGCTGCCGAGACCGACGTCATCAACAAACTCGCGCCACCGTCGTGGGACCATATCGCAGGCACCGACTCGCTCGGCCGCGACATGTTTAGCCGCATCATCTATGGCGCTCGCACCGCGATGATCATTGGCTTGGCGGCGACCAGCATTGGTATCGCGATCGGCACGCTGATCGGCACAGTGTCGGCCTACATCGGCGGCGTCGGCGACATGGTGGTCCAAAGAATTTCCGACGCATTCCAGGCACTTCCACCGCTCGTGTTGATGATGGTGCTGGTGACGATGATGTCGCCCGGCATTGGAACGGTGGTGTTCGTCATTGTCATCTTCTTGGTCCCTGGCACCCAACGCGTGATTCGCGGCACGGTGCTATCGCTCAAGGAGTACACCTACATCGAGGCGGCCCGCACCATCGGCGCGTCCTCCACGAGAATCGTGCTGCGACACATCTTGCCAAACATCGTGGCGCCGATCATGGTCCTCGCAACCGTCACCATCGGCGGTACCATCCTCGCGGAAGCGGCGTTGTCATTCTTGGCGCTGGGAGCGAACTCGGCAGAGAATCCTACGTGGGGATTCATCCTCTTTGAGGCGACGCAACGTGGCCAACTCACCAGGTGGCCGTGGCTCGCGCTCACTCCGGGCGTTGCGATCACGCTGATCGTGCTGGCCTTCAACATCTTCGGCGACGCGATTCGCGATGTCCTCGATCCTCGGCTACGTGGAACGAGTGCCGGAGCGTAGCTCGAGGAAAGTTCGGCTGGGCGGGTTTGGTTGGGAACCTTTTGGCACCCGACGTCGTTTGAACTGTGGAGGGTGTTCGAGGTCAGACGGTAGAAGCTGTCACCCCGCCCGCCCACCGATGTCCGCACATGAGACATCGGAAGTCTCTCCGACTGACCGCCCTCCAACTGTCTGCGACGCGCCCCCATCGGTTTCGGCCGGCGGGGGCGCTTCAGATCTGGGCACGGACAGGCGTCGAGGTCAGGCGCCGATTTTGTTGAGGATGCGGTTGGTGTCGACCACGTGACGGGTCAGGCCGAGCTTCTCAGGCGGGAGCCCCATCGCCAGACCCATGAGCTGCGGCACGTGCAGAATCGGCAGATTCAGACTGCGGTCGATCACTTTGGCGGCGTCGGGCTGCTGAGCGTCGAGGTTGAGGTGACACAGCGGGCACGGCGTGACCAACGCGTCGGCACCCTTGGACTGCGCCTCATTGAGGTGCGTGCCGGCCATCGTCAGCGAGTTCTTCTTGTTCGTCGTCAGGATCGGGAAGCCGCAACACTTCGTCATCCCGTCGTAAGTGACCGTGGTCGCGCCGAGGATCTCGATCAGCTGCTCCAGACTGTTCCGACGCGTCGGATGCGCGTCGAAGTCTAGCGTGCGCTCGGGTCGGACGATGTAGCAACCATAGAACGGCCCGAGGTTGAGCTCCTCCAGCGGTCGCTTGATCATCGAATTGATCTTGTCGATGCCGACGTCCTCAAGCAGGATCCAGAGCAGGTGTCGAGGATCGGCGGAGCCGCGGTACTCGATGCCTTCTGGCGCGAGATGGTGATTGATTCGGATGCGATAGTCAACGTCGCGCAGCTTCTCGGCGGCGAGTCGATGCACACCCACACAGGTGGAGCAGATATCCATCAGGGGCAGGTCCATATGCTCGGACATCGCCATCGTGCGCGCGTTGAGCACGTCCTGCAGGTAAGGCTCACCGTCGGAGATGATGCCTGCGCCAGTGCAGGCGGCAGCCTCGAGCTCGACGAGGTCCATGCCGAGGTGTTCCGCCACGGCGAGCGTCGATGTGTAGAGCTCCGGCGCTGCCCCTCGTGCGACACAACCGGGCCAGAATGCGTACTTGCTCATAGTCTCGTCATCTCCCGCTTACTGTCCCGTGCTGTTCTGCTGGGCCTACTGCTAGGCCTGATCTGTCAAGGGCGAACTTGCGATTAGTGACCACCCAGAGCCGTCTCAAACTCGGCGCCGAAGGCGTCTGCATCGACATCGTGGTGATGCTTCTCCGCCTCGACCTCGTCAAAGATACGTTGGATCTGTTCACGACCCTCGGCGTTGGCTCCGTGACGCTGTGCGATCGTGAGCAGCTTCCTCGACTTCAGGAGGCGGATGGCTCCGGGTGTGTAGTCCATCATCTCCTTGTGCGCCGAGAGGCTGCCAGTGAGCAGACGACCAACCCCCACGGATTGGATCGGCAGCATCATCTCATCGAGACGACCGCGCTTGCGAACTCCAGAGGTGAAGCCCTTGTGGTGCCGAGTGCCATGATTGTTCGTGTGCCCAGCCTCGATCGCCATGGTGCGCAGCTCCATGATCGCGTCCATCGGCAAGACGTCCTTGGGACATGCCTGCACACACATGTAGCAACGTGTACAGTCCCAGATTCCGCCTTGCTCCTCGGAGAGGAACTTCAACCGCTCGTCGCGCTTGGAGTCTCGGCTGTCCATGACGAATCGGTAGGCCTTGGCTAATGCGGCCGGACCGAGGAAGTTCTCATCGACCGCGGCGACCGTGCAGTCCGAGTAGCAGGCGCCGCAGTGAATGCAGGTCGAGGCGTGCGACCAGTGGTCGAACTCCTCCACGTTCTGGCGATACTCGCGCTCGGGCGGGTCTTGACCTTCGTAGGGTTCCAGCCACGTCTCGGCGCGCTCGAACTGATCGAGGAACTTGGTCACGTCGACCACGAGATCCTTGATCACTTTCTGGTTGCCCTGCGGACCGACACGGATCGGGTCACCGCGTTCGGCGGCGGCGTCAACCTGCGTCTGACACGTGAGCATCGACTGCCCGTTGACCTTCATCGCGCAAGATCCGCAGATCGCGTGACGACAGGACATGCGGAACGACAGCGTGCCGTCCTGCTCCCACTTGATGTCGTTCAGACAATCAAGCACGGTCTGGCCCGGTTGCACGTCGACATCGAATGACTCTTGGTACGACTCATCCGTGTCTGGGTTGTAGCGGTCGATGATGAATTCTTGCTTGGCCATTGGTCTGCGCCTGTTCGTTGCTCTGGGTAGAAGCCGCGACAACTCGCCCGTGAGGCGTTAGTAGGTTCGCTCCTGGAGGGGGAACGGCTCGCGGAACTTGGGCGTCATGTTGACGTCGCAGTACTCGAGTCGTGGGCCATCGTCGCCATCTTGCGGACGATACGCGAGCGTGTGTCGGAACCAGTTGTCGTCGTCGCGAGTGGGGAAGTCACGACGCGCGTGCCCTCCGCGGGACTCTTGCCGGGCGAGCGCGCCAGTGACGATCACTTCCGAGTATTCGAGCATGTGCCCGAGCTCAATCGCGTCGAGCAAGTCAGTGTTGAACGTGGAGCCGTGGTCGTCGATCTCGATGTTCTCGAACCGCTCCTGGTATTCCTTGACCTCGCTGAGGCACTCACGCAGCTCGGCGTCGTCGCGGAAGACGCCGCACTTGTCCATCATCGTGTCGCGGAGCTCAGCGCGGATTTCGCCGACCTTCTGGTCACCGGTGGCCGTGAGGAAATGGTCGACCTCGCCGATGGCGTTCGCCATGTCGCCCTCGTCGATCGATGTCGGTTCGAGGTCGTGGACGACGTCGAGAATCCCGCGACCGGCGCGGCGTCCCATGACTACAGCTTCGAGCAGCGAGTTCGTGCCGAGTCGGTTTGCGCCATGGACAGAAACACAGGAAGCCTCGCCAGCGGCGAAGAACCCGGTGATTTCGGGCGCGCCCTCGAGGTCCTTGATGCGGACCTGTCCGTTGATGTCGCAGGGGATGCCGCCCATCGAGTAGTGAGCCGTCGGCTGGATCGGGACGGGCGCTTCCAGCGGATCGATACCGGCGAAGTCGCGAGCCAAATGCAGCACCGACGGAAGCGCGTAGCGGATGCGCTCCTCACCGATCGGTCGAAGATCCATGAAGACCGAGTCGCGCAGCCCGGTCACGCCGCGGCCAGCCTCGATCTCGGACTGCTCAGCGCGGGCGACGATGTCGCGGGGCGCCAACTCCATCCGACCAGGCGCGTAGTTCTCCATGAAGCGAAAGCCGTCAGAGTTGACGATGTGGGCGCCTTCGCCGCGTGCCGCTTCGGAGAGAAGAATTCCCGATCCCTGCAGTCCCGTGGGATGGAACTGAACAAATTCCATGTCTTCCAGCGGGATGCCGGCTCGGTAGGCCATGACCACGCCGTCGCCGGTAGAGGCGAAGGCGTTGGTCGTCACACGGAACGCGCGACCGTAGCCGCCGGTGCCAAACATCACGGCTTTGGCTGAGATCGCCTCGATCTGACCTGAGAGGATGTCGTACGCGACAAGCCCTTGACAGACGTTGTCCTTGACGACGAGGTCGAGCGCGTACCACTCGGAATAGACTTTGACGCCGCGACGAAGGAGCTGCTCGAAGAGCACCGTCAGCACGGCGTGGCCAGTGCGGTCGGCGGCGTAGCAGGCTCGAGGAGCGGTATGGCCGCCGAATCGGCGTTGCGCCACCCGACCTTCGTCATCGCGAGAGAATGCGCAGCCCATGTGCTCGAGCTCGAAGATGTTCTCTGGACCTTCCCGGGTGAGCACTTCGGCCGCGTCCTGGTCGACGAGGTAGTCGCCGCCCTTGACGGTGTCGAACATGTGCAGGTCCCACGAGTCCTCGGCGGAGTTCCCAAGGGAAGCGGCGATTCCGCCCTGTGCGGCGCCGGAATGGGAGCGCAACGGGTGCACCTTCGAGAGAATCGCCACGTCGAGGGTGGGATCGTTCGACACTTCCAGCGCTGCGCGCATTCCCGCGAGACCGGAACCGACAATCAGTACGTCGTGCTGCAACATGTTGATATCCCCCGCTTTGGATTCGCCCCTCAGTGTCGCATTATCTGGCATTGCGCGATAGTCGCGCGACATCTCAGTGCGTCTCGGATCACTCTTGTCCGCGATAATGGCGGACGATCTTGCGGCCGAGTGGTCCGACAGCCTCGAGCGCCAGGTATTGAATCAGGATGATCGATTTCGCGTCGATGATTTCTCCTGCTTCGACGAGTTCGATCGCCTCGCCGAGCGGCTTCCACTCGACGATCAGCTCTTCATCGTCGTCAGCCTCGAGCGGCGATTCCACGCAATCTCGAGCGATGAATCCGTGCAGGAACTCGTCGGCGAAACCTGGCGCGACGAAGAATCCTCGGGCAACATCGAGGCGCGCCGGATCGAGACCGACCTCCTCGCGCAACTCACGTCGGGCGGTCTCAGCGGGCGTTTCGCCAGGATCGATTCGTCCGGCCGGCAACTCGAGCAGCGGTCGTCCCGTCGGGTGACGCCACTGGCGGACGAATGCGATCTGGCCATCCTCGCGTAGCGCGAGGACAACGACGGCGTCGGGATGCTCGACCACTTCGCGTCGGGTGGTGCGACCGTCCGCCATCGCGACCTCGTCCACACGCACTCGAATTCTGGAGCCGCTGAAGACGTTCTCCGATGCGAGCACGGTCTCGATGAGGCGGTCATGTAGCTCTGGCATCGCACTCCCCCTCACGCCCTCCGAGATGAAGAGCAACCGTTGCTAGTTGTTGAGTCGGTCGCGCAGGTCGATGGTGACCGCGATTTCGTCGCAGGCGTTGTACTTGGGACAGCGGAAGCACTCGTTCCAGACCTTGCGCGGGAAGGCGGAAACGCCAGAGATGCGAAATCCGAGACGCTCAAAGAAGGCTGGTGTCGTGGTCAGCGCGAAGACCGTCTTCAGGCCCATGTCGACCGCTTCGTCGAGACACGCATCAACCACAATCCGTCCGAGCCCTTTGCCCTGTGTGCCGGGATCGACCACAAGCGACTTGATCTCGGCCAGATCTCGCCATTCGACGTGCAGCGCTCCCGCGGCGAGCAGTCGCTGTCCGCTCGATCCGCCTGACCCGTTCGTCGCGCGTGCATCGCGAACCACGACGAAGTCTCGGATTGTTTCGTAGATTTCGCCCTCGGTGCGAGGCAAGACGTCGCCAGTTTTCTCGAACCAGTACTGGATCAGCCGATGAATCTCTGGAGCGTCTCCCACGACCGCCTTCTCGGCACGGAGCGGTGCATCGAGGTTGACATCCTGGAGTGCATGCACCTCGGAGGGTCGTTGGCGCAGCACGGCGACGGGCGTGGGACCAAGCGTCTCGGAGGTCATGAGGCCGGGGTCGCTTGCAACAGCTCGCTGGCGCTGGCCCGATTGACGTCGGAAGCTCCGCCGAGCATCTCCGCCAGCTCAACGATCCGTGCGGAATCGGAGAGCATCCGCACATCAACGACACTGCGTGCATCAATCGTCGATTTGGTCACCGTGATGTGTTCCTTCGCTCTCGCCGCCACTTGCGGGAGATGCGTAATGCAGATTACCTGTCGGCGCTCCCCGAGTCTGGCCAATCGCTCGCCGATCATACCGCCACTGCGACCGCCGAGTCCGACATCGATTTCGTCGAAGACCATCAGCGGTACCACATCACTTTCGCCCAAAACGGCCTTGATTGCTAGCGTCAGACGCGCAGTCTCGCCGCCCGATGCGACTCGTTGCAAGGGGATCGGTGGAGCGTCAGGATTGAACGCGACTTGCAGCTCCACCTGATCGATTCCGTTTTGGTCGAATCCGCGCTGTTCCTCGCCGACTTGCAGCATGCGCTCGTCCTCCGACGGCGGAATCGGCGAAAACCGAAACGCAATACGCGCTTCAGGCAGGCGCAGGGCGTCGCACTCGCTGGAGACCGCCGCAACCAGCTCAGCGGCCGCGCTCTGGCGTTGCTGACTGAGTCCCATTGCGGCATCCGCGAGGTCCCGCGCGAGCTGCTCGGCTTCCGCTGCGAGGTGATCGCTGTCGACGGATTCCTGTTCCAGCCGATCGGCCTCGGTCTGAGCCTGTTCGCCGTGCGCGATGACCTCAGCAATCGTGTCTCCCCAGCGACGCCTCATGTCGCCGATCAGCGCCAGCCTCGCCTCGACCTCCGACAGCTTCGCCGGATCCAGTTGGACGACGTCGGCATAGGCGCGGAGCGAGCGTAGCGCTTCGGCAGCTTGCTCGACGGCGCTCTCCAGCGCCTCAGAGATTGGCTCGGCCGCGGGATCGATCTCGGCGATGCGACGCACTGCGCTCAGAGCCTCGCCCAGCGAGTCATCCTCGAGTGAAGCAGTCGCGTCCGACGCGTCTGATGCGAGTGTCTGTGCGTGAACGAGTCGGCTGTGCTGTGCTTGAAGTTCTGCTTCCTCGTCGGGCCGCAGACCGGCCGCATGGATCTCCGCGGCCTCGTGTCGAAGCAGCGCAATCCGCCGCGCTCGCTCTCGCTCGTTGCGTGAGAGGTCTTGAATCTGCCGATCGAGGATGCGCAACCGTCGCACCATGGCAGAGACGGCGTCTCGTTGATGCTCGGTGCCCGCGAAGCGATCGAGTAGGTTGAGCTGCTCTTGGGGACGCAGCAGCGAAAGATGCTCGCGTTGGCCGTGAATGTCCGCGAGCAACGGCGCCAAGCCGCGCAGAGTCGTGACCGTCGCGGCGCGATCATTGATCCGCAGTCGCCCGCCCATTCGCGGCGAGCCGTTGCGCGGTCGAGTGACGGTGCGTCGGATGATCAACTCACCATCGAAGGGAATGTCGGCATCGGACAGGAGCCTCGCGACGGGGCCGTATGCGTCGCGACCGATGAGGTCAAATGTCGCCTCGACCTCAGCGGATTGACAGCCAGGACGGATCATCTCGACATCCGCGGGCGCTCCGAGACCGAAGATCAGCGCTTGAATGAGCACGCTCTTCCCCGCCCCGCTCTCGCCGGTGATCACGGTGAAGCCCGAGTGCAAATTGAGCTCAACCGCGTGGGTCAGCGCAAAGTCGCGCAGATGGAGGCCGGTCAACACCTGCTGTCTCCTGCAGTCACAAAGGTCAGCGAGCTTCGCCGAGATGAGGCTTCACTCTATTGGAACTGACTTCATTGCAATTGTAGGATAATCGAACAGGCTTTCAAGAAGGTTCTGCCATTTGTTGGTCAAATGCTTCAATTCCCGTGCGCGAGACCGCCTCGAGACGGCGCTCGTCGAGCCAGGCCAGTCGCTCGCCGAGCTGAGCGAAGAACGAACGCTCGCCAAATCGGACAAGCCGAGCCAACGACTCGCTGCGCTGCACTCGAACGCCACCGCCTGGTGAGAGCGGATAGGGACGCTGGCCATCGACCGATAGCGATCCAGGATGCTCACGTCCCAGTCGAAGTTCGATCACGGCGTCGCCGGGCAGGACAATCGGCGCTGCTTGGGCGAGATGCGGCGCGACCGGGGTGAGCACCACACTCCGTGCCTGAGGATGGAGAATCGGTCCGCCAGCGGAAAGCGAGTACCCGGTGCTACCGGTCGCCGAGGCGACCACTACGGCGTCCGCCCTGACCACACCGACGAGGTCGCCTCCGACCCACACGGCTATGTAGGCGGGCTGGCCCAGACTCCCGCGCCCGATCATCACATCGTTGAGCGCTGGCAGCACCGTGGGAGCATCGCCATCTACACCGATGGGACGCGCCTCGAGCATCGTCCGATCTTCAATCGTGAAGTTGCCGTCGAGCAGATCGGGAATGTGATCGTCGACCTGCTCGGGTAACAGTTCGGTAAGGAACGCTTGCCGACCGAGGTCGACGCCGAGAATCAAGCAATCCGCACCCGCGATTGCGCGAGCCGCGCGCAGGATCGTGCCGTCGCCACCGAGACAGATCAGGAGGTCGGTCTTCGGGAGACGCTCGGTCGAGCGCTCAGGCTCCCACGGCGTCGACACCCACGTCTCGCATCCCAGGCTCTGCAGTCGGGTTGCGAGCGTGTCCGCGAACGACCGTGCCTCGTCAAGGCGAGGGTGGTAGTAGAAGCCGATTGATTGAATCTCAGTCACGGCACACGAAACCAGACGAACCACTCGTGATTACCCGCTGGACCGGTCAGCGGAGATCTGTGAACCCCACCGACACGCCAGCCGTTTGCAAATGCCCATGAGAGCACTCGGCTCAGCGCTCGACCTTGGGCGATACGATCGCGGACGACGCCGTGATCGTCAACTTCGTCGGGCTGGGCCTCGAACTGGGGTTTGACCAGCGCGATCACATCGGCCTGTGACGCGACGAGATCAGCGACGCAAGGCAACACTTGTCGCAGACCGATGAACGACACATCGACGGTCGCCAGAGTGACAGACTGCGGTAGCGCCGACATCTGGCAGATGTGCGTTCGCTCGAGCGAAGTGACGCGAGCGTCTGCTCGAAGGTGCGTCGCTAGCTGTCCGTAGCCGACATCGACCGCAAAGAGGTGCTCGGCGCCGCGTTGGAGCAGGAGGTCGGTGAAGCCACCGGTCGACGCGCCGACATCGAGGCAGACTCGTCCTCGCGGTGAGATATCCCAGGCGTCGAGCGCAGCGAGCAGTTTCTCGCCGCCACGAGAAGCGAATCGTCGCGTCGCCTTGACGAGGAGCTGAGCATCGCCAGCGATCTGTTGTCCTGCGTTGAGGTATCGTTTGCCGTCGCCGTGGACGCGGCCAGCCATGATCAACGCGCGCGCCGTCGCGAGATCGGAAGCCGCGCCTCGTTGGACGAGGAGTTCGTCAACGCGCCGCCGACGTGAATGACCTCGGACGGTGCGGTGTCCGCCAATCACAGTTGGCACGATGGCGCTTGCTGTAGTTCGCACGATGTCAATGCTATTGCTGCCAGTGGTTCGCACGGGGGCGCTGCCAGTGGTTCGCGCAGGGGCGCTGCCAGTGGTTCGCGCAGGGGCGAACGACATCAGGCGCTCTCCTGGCGTGGGGCGAGTGCTCCGTCCCCTCGTCGACGGATGGCCTCGTACTCGACGGCAAGACCTTGGTCATTGAGCAACAAGGGACGCTCCTGGCGTCGGACCGTGTTCGCGTTGACCACGCACTTCTTCACCTCTGGTCGACCTGGCACCTCGAACATGACATCGAGCAGGAGATCCTCGACCACCGTGCGTAGACCTCTCGCGCCGGTTGCCTCGGCGATCGCTTGCTCGGCGATCGCGTCCAATGCCTCCGGAGTGAAGCTCAGCTCGACGCCGTCCATGTCGAAGAAGCGCTCGTACTGGCGAACCAAGGCGTTCTTGGGCTCGGTGAGGATTCGAACCAGGGAGGCCTGGTCCAGCTGGTCGAGCGTGACGACCACCGGGAGCCGCCCCACGAACTCGGGGATGAGGCCATACTTCTGCAGATCGTCGTGACTGACGTTGTGCAACAAGTTGTCTTGATCCTCCACCGATCGCGGTGCAGAGCCAAAGCCGATGTTGCGGACGCCGGTCGTAACGCGTCGGTCGATCACTTGGTCGAGACCCTCGAAGGCACCACCGCAGATGAAGAGAATCTTGCTGGTGTCGATCTGCAAGAACTCCTGATGCGGATGCTTGCGTCCACCCTGAGGCGGAACTGACGCAACCGTGCCTTCGATAATCTTGAGCAACGCCTGCTGCACGCCCTCGCCAGAGACATCGCGTGTGATTGACGGATTGTCGGCCTTGCGAGCAATCTTGTCGATCTCGTCGATGTAGATGATTCCGCGCTCCGAACGGGCGATGTCGAAATCGGCCGCTTGAATCAGATGGAGGAGAATGTTCTCGACATCTTCGCCGACATAGCCAGCCTCGGTCAGTGCTGTCGCGTCGGCGATCGAGAACGGGACGTCGAGGATTCTGGCCAGGGTCGACGCGAGGAGCGTCTTGCCGGAGCCGGTCGGGCCGAGGAGGAGAATGTTGCTCTTCTCGAGCTCGACGTCGTCATCGGGGTCGGTGACGGTGTTGATTCGCTTGTAGTGGTTGTAAACGGCGACCGCGAGCACGCGCTTCGCCTCGTCCTGACCGACCACGTGCTCGCAGAGGCGCTCGTAAATTGCGAGCGGCGGCAGCGTGCGGGTCGGATTTGCGGCTGCCTGAGGCTCAGGCGTTGGCGAGTTGAGTTGCTCGTCATTGATGACGGCGCGACAGGCCTCGACGCATTCGTTGCAGATGTATACGCCACCAGGGCCGGCGACGAGTCGGCGCACCTTCGCCTGGTCTTTCATGCAGAACGAACAGTGATACTGACTGCGGTCGCCGCCATGCGCACTACTCATCAGCTCACACCCTTCCTTGGGGCATCGCGACACCAAACTTGGTGCGGCTTGGGTTCCGCTGGCCAGCTACTTGCATTCTCACCGTGCCTGCGGACTCAGCATCATCCGTATGATCGGAATCGGTGGCACGACCTGTGATCTGCACGTATAGATGCTACGCGCCTGCGGCGGCTGCTGCATCTCCAGCGACCTCGCTGGACAAGACAGAATCCACCAGACCGTACTCCTGCGCCTGCTCGGAATCGAGGTAGAAGTCGCGGTCCGTGTCGGCTGCGATGCGGTCGAGCGGCTGTCCGGTATGTTCGGCCAGGATGCCGCGGATCGTCTCGTTGTTGCGGAGGATTTCTCGGGCAGCGATCTCGATGTCGGAGGCCTGACCTCGCGCGCCGCCGAGCGCCTGGTGCATGTGGATCGTCGCGTGGGGCAAGGCAAAGCGTTTGCCGGCGGCGCCGGCCGCGAGCAACACCGTCCCCATCGAGGCCGACATCCCGACGCAGATCGTGGACACGTCCGCCTTGATGAGCTGCATCGTGTCGTAAATCGCGAGGCCGGCCGTGATCACACCACCGGGTGAGTTGACGTAGAGCTGGATGTCTCGGTCGGGGTCTTCGCGGTCGAGATAGAGCAGCTGAGCCACAATCACATTGGCGATCTGGTCATCGATCGGCGTGCCGAGGAAGATGATTCGCTCACGAAGCAGCAGCGAATAGATGTCGTAGGCGCGCTCTCCGCGATTGGTCGTCTCGACGACCATCGGAATGATGCCACTCGGTCGCGTCAACGAGCTGGTCTGGGAACGTTGGGACAGGTCGGTGCTTAGGGTCATGAAACCCTCCTTCGCAGATTAAGTGTAGTCACGATTCGTCATCGCGCGACCGCGCGAGACACAACCCACAGAGCGGGTTGAACAGAACTCACGAGTCGGCTGCATATCTCGCGCATCGAGCGAACTAGTCGTCCGACGCTTCTGTTGCGTCTGCCTCAGTCGGCGATTCTTCAGGCGCTTCTGCTGGTTCGTCGGTGGACTCATCAGCATCATCCGAGACCCCAGCCGCGTGATTGGTCAGGGCAATCTGTTGCAGCCGCTCGACGGTCCGCTCACGCATCAGCCGAGCTTCCACGTTGGCGCGAATGCCTTCGTCCTGCAGCATGCGCTCGGTCTGTTCCAGGTCCTGTGTGGGCATGGTGGTCAGCATTTGCTGCAGATCGGCGGTGACCTCTTCCTCGAGCACTTCGATCGCTTCCGCCTTGGTGATGTGCTCGAGGACCAGCGTGTTGATCACGCGCTCGTGCGCCTGAGTGCGGAATGTCGCGAGGAGCTGGTCAGCCTGGTCGCTGCTCTCGCGGAGGAACGTCTCCGGGTCCTGACCCATCTGTCGCGCGAAGTCTTGACGCATGTGCTCGACCTCGTGCTCCACCAACGCGGGCGGATACTCGAGTGTCGCTCGGTCGACGGCAGCCTTCATCACGAGCTGGCTGAACTGCTCGTTCAACTGCTGCTCCGATTGCTCTCGCAAGTTCGTCTCGATCCGCTCTCGCAACGCGGCGAACGACTCGAACTCCTCCGAGACCTCCATGGCGAAATCGTCATCAGGTTCGGGCAGCTCTTCGGATTTGACATCGTGGATCGTGACGGTGAACATCACGGTCTTGCCAGCGACCTGTTCGTCGTCCCAGTCGTCGTCGACCTCGATCGGGATGACGTGCTCTTCACCAACAGCGACGCCGACGAGGCGCTCGCTGAGGCCGGGCACGCCGATCACCGCACCTTCACGGAGGTGGAACTCCGCACCGGGCTGATCGAGGATTTGCTCGTCGTCGACTTCCGCGCGGACATCGGCGGTGACGCGGTCGTCGAGCTCTGGCTCACGCTCGACCGGTTCGAGGACTGCGTACTGACGCCGCAGGGCGAGCACTTGCTCCTCGACCATGTCGTCCGAGAACTCGCTCTCGGGTTTGGCGACCGAGATATTGCGGTACTCACCGAGCTCGACCACAGGCGCGAGCGGCACGGTCGCTTTGAAGATGAAGCGCTCGCGATCGGTGATCTCGACGCTCGGCTGAGCGACCGGTTCGAGCTCTTCTTGCTCCATCGCCTCGGCCAGCGCCTGCGGGATGAGCCGGTCGGCGGCCTCTTCAAAGACTACGTCAGGGCCGAGCGTGCTCTCGACAACACGTCGGGGCGCTCTGCCCTGTCGGAATCCGGGAATGCGAAAACGCTGCGAGAGGCGGCGGGCCGCCTGATCGAGCGATTTCTTGACACGGGCGTCATCGAGCTCGATCTCGAGCAACATCTGCGCCTCGGGGATGCGTTCAGCGGTAACTTTCATCGGACAACCTTCACGACCCCACCTATCTGTGGGGCTGTCGCTGAGCATATCAGCGCAAGTGCACGAAACATGCCTCAGCGACCACGAGGATTGAGGACATCGTTGATCGCATCACCCAGCAAGTTGAACGCCAGCATGAGAACGAGTAGGAAGGCGAACGGGACCGCCATCAGCCATGGGTATTGGAGCAGCGTCGTCCGACCACCTGCGTTGTCGACCATGATTCCGAACGATGGCGTCGGCGGGGTGATCCCGATACCGAGCCATGTCAGCACGACCTCTGCACCAGCGATCTCTCCCAGCGAGGCGCTGAATCCGACGATAAACCACGGCAAAATGCCGGGAAACAGATGCCGAACGATGACGCGGGGCGTTCGCGCGCCGATCGTCTCAGCTGCGAGAATGTAGTCGGACTCGCGGAGTGCCAGCACCTGCGCTCGATAGAAGCGTGCCGATCCCGCCCAGCCGACCAATGAGGTCGCAAAGACGATGAGCACATAATCATCGACGCCTTGAGCGATGAGCCAGTGCATCCCGGTCGCATCCTCGATGGCGCGGAACCAGTCCTCCCACTGATCGCGAAAGACCGCGACGATCACGATCAGGAACAATAGACCTGGCATCGCCAACATGACGTCGGCGATTCGCATGATGATCTGGTCGATCAGACCACCGCGATAGCCAGCCAGCAGTCCCAGTCCCAGTCCCAGGAAGAGATTACCGAAAATCACCGAAATCACACTGATGATCAGGGTCGTGCGAAGGGCGAACATCGCTCGCGCAAACGCGTCGCGACCGTTTCGGTCTGTCCCGAACCAGTGCTCCGTCGATGGCGGTTGCAGGGTCTCGTCGCCGCTGAGGACCAACTCCGTTCGAGCGGGCAGAATCGAGTCCTCGGTCAAGGGACCGTACTCGTCGACGACTTCGGGGTTGAGTTCCGTAATCGTGGCGATCTCAACGTCCAGGCGTTGGGTGAAAGCGCCGAGCGTCTCGGGCGATCCATCAACCTCACGAATCGAGCGACGTTGACTGAGATTGGACTGCGTGGGATCTTGCAGGCCGATGTCGATGCCGAATGCGTCGAGCATCGTGTATGCGCCCGCTCCATAAAGGACGATGATCACGGTGATGCATACGACGGCGATCTTCTTTCGCAGGATCGCTCGGAGCGCTCTCATCCACGGCGACTCTGACCTCTCCGGCATCGCCCATTGCGGTTGAACTCCTGCGCGGGCGGTCATGAGAATCGAGCCGTGAATCGAATGCGTGGGTCGATGAAGATGTAGAGGACGTCAATCAGGGCGTTGACGACGATAAAGAGCGTCGCGGTCAGCAGATTGAAGCCGAGGATCACATTGAAGTCGCGTTGGGTGATCGATTGGAACATGAACGCGCCGACCCCCGGGACGCCATACGCGGTCTCGATGATGATCGAGCCGCCGATGATGCCAACAATGGAGAGTCCGAACACGGTTGAAAGTGGCAAGAGCGCGTTGCGGAGCACGTGTCCGTAGAGGATGCGCCGCTCAGTCAGACCCTTCGCTCGAGCGGTTCGGACGTAGTCGTCGTCGATTGTCGACAGTGCGCTAATCCGCACGAACCGCGCCATACCTCCAATCGAAGGCAGTGACAGTGCCAACACCGGGACGATGAATGAGGCAGGATCTCCCGGCGTCCACACATTGGGCACATTGAACCCGAAGAAGTTAAACAGGTCCGCTAAACCATTGACCAACAGCGCCGCAATCAACACGATCAGGATCGGCGACGGAATCGAGTCGAAAATCTTGAGTCCGCCGATCAGAGCTGGGTCTTGCCAGCGTCCTCGATGGACGGCTGCGTAGACGCCTAATGGAATTCCGAGACCGAAGACGAATCCCATCACAATCAAGTTGATCTGAGCGGACACCCAGATGCGCTCGCCCAACAGCTCCTGAACCGAGCGGAGGGGTGAGCGGTAGTAATACGACGGCCCCAGGTCTCCCCTGGAGACAACACCCCAGGCGTATCGTCCGAACCGTTCAAGGTAGTTTCCTTCGAGCCCGTATTCTTCGCGAATCTCTTGCGCGCGTTCCGGTTCGATGTTGCGAGCGCCGGCGATGATTTTGACGGGATCGCCGGGCACAATATGGGTCATGGCATAGACCAGCGCCATGACTGCGAACACCAAAATCGGCACCAGGAGCAACCGACGAATCAGGAGCGGTATTGCGCCTGATGTCATGAGTTGCCCCCACCTCCCACCGAGTGGGCGTTGTTCGTTGTTGGGCCGACGCTGCGCCTATTCCTCGATGCTGACGAATCTCAGGTGCGGAATGACCATGCGTGTGGGCTCGTAGTTCTTCACGTACGGCTTGACCAGCTCATGCGCGACCGAATAGTACAGCGGAATCCAGACCGCTTCCTCGACCAGCTTACGGTCGACCTGCTGGTACAGCTCAGTGCGCAGTTCCTGATCGAGCGAGTAACGCGCCTGCTCTAGCAGTGAGTCGACCTCTTCATCGTCTAGTTGGACATCGTTGCCCAGCGAGGCGCTGTAGAATTTGTAGTCGAGCACGTTGTGAGGGTCGGGATAGTCGAGGCTCCAGCCGAGGGAGAAGAGGCCATAGAGCCCGCGATCGACGTCGGAGATGAAGCTGGCGAACTCCACCTGCTGGATTTCGACCTCGAGCGCGAGGTGCTGGCGCCACATGTCTTGGATCGCTTCAATGCTCGGACCCGGCGTCGCGCCCGCGCCCGAAACGGTCAGGCGAATGTCGTCCAGCAACGTCGTTCCCGCGTATCGCGACTCCGCGAGGAGTTCTTGTGCGAGTTCGGGGTCAAAGACGAGTCCGGGATACTCATCATCGTGCGCGGCGAGTCCTGGCGGGATGATCTGTCGCGCTTGGATGAGCAGATCGGACTGAACTTCCTGCGTGATCGTGGTCTTGTCGATCGAGTGGGCCAGGGCTAGTCGAACGTTGACATCATCGAACGGCGGGGTGGCAACGTTGAACGCGAGGTAGAAGATCGACAGCTCGGAGCGCGAGACGTACTGGGGGTTGAGGTCTGAGGCTGGATCGCGCACGCGCTCGATGTCGTTGATGCTGACGAATGCTTGGTCGAGCTCATCGTTCTCGTACTGCTCGACCGAGCCACCGGCGAAGCGCACCGAGACTTTCTCGACCTGCGCAGGCTCAAGGTGGTAGTCGTCGAATCGCTCGAGCGTCAGTCCCTCGCCCAGTTGCCACTCGGTCAGGCGGAAGGGTCCGCTGCCATTCGGGTTCAAGGCCCAACGTTCGGGATCAGCTTCGACCTGTTCTCGATCGAGCACGTACGCCGTGGGATAGGTCAGCTTGTAGAGAAACACAGACGTCGCCTGCTCGATCGTGAGATCGAGCGTCTGCTCGTCGATCACCTGAATCCCGACCACCTCATCCGCGCGTCCGCGGACAAATGCCGCGGCGCCGACGATATCGCCCAGGAAATCGGGCGCGGTCGGCGACAGCGTCTCCGGATTCAGGTTGCGCTCAAGGCTCCATTTGAAGTCCTCGGCCGTAATCCGCTTGCCATCGTGGAAGGTCGCGTTGTCGCGGATCGTGAACCGATAGGTGACAGTGCCATCGTCGTTGATCGTCGGACCGGGCACCGATTCGGCCAGGTCAGCGGCGATCCGTAGGTCGCGATCAAGAACGAGCAGTCCACCGAAGATCTCGACCGCGATCACGGCGGAGCTGACATCGGTGATCTGAGCTGGATCGAGGTTGATCGGTTCGGCTCGGGCGATGCGGAACTCGCCGCGCTCGCGCGGCTCGGACGGAGCCGTCGCGCTGGACTGCGCCTGAGCGGCACCATCCTGCTGTTGCTGCTGCTGTTGGACAGTGGCCTGACGCTCCTCGCGTTGGTCATCTTGCTGTTGCTGCTCTTGATCGGTCTCAGTGCGCTCGCTACGCGTGCTGCTCTGAGCCTGATCGTCCTGCTGAGCTTGCTCGTCGTCGCCACTGCAAGCCGCGACCACGGTCGCGGCAGCCATGACCAACAGGATGAGCCAGGTCAACGCCAACTTGGTGCGGCCGAATTTTCGCACCGTGAACTCGGTCGTCATATTCGCGACACTCGACTTCCCATAGTCACCCGATACGCCCAGTCCCGTTGGTCACGAGATTATCACTCAACGCTCGAGGACACCTCGCGAGGCTCAGTTTCTGCGATCCGTAGGTGCAGCTCACCGAGCTGTTCCTCGGTAATCGACATCGGCGCGCCAGTCATCGGATCGGATGCGGACATCGTCTTCGGGAACGCGATCACCTCGCGGATGTTCTCTGTCCCAGCGAGCAGCATGGCGACACGGTCGATGCCGAAGGCGAAGCCACCATGCGGCGGCGCGCCATACTCAAAGGCATCGAGCATGTGACCGAAGCGCTCTTGTGCTTCCTCGGCGCCGACGCCGAGCAGCTCGAACACCTGCATCTGAAGATCACGCTCGTGAATTCGGATCGAGCCCGAACCGAGCTCGAACCCGTTGCAGATGGTGTCGTAGGCCCGCGCGCGGACCTGTCCAGGCTCGCTGTCCATCAGATGTGCGTCCTGCGACTGTGGCGCGGTGAACGGATGATGGAGCGCGTCCCAGCGCTGGCCGTCCTCGTCCCACTCGACCAGCGGAAAGTCGGTCACGAAAGCGAAGTTCAAAATCGAGTCATCGATCAGGTCAAGTCGTCGTGCAAGTTCGCGTCGGATGCCATCGAGCACGGTCGAGACCATGCCTGCCTCTCCCGCGGCGAGCAGGACGAGGTCGCCCGAGGCCGCGCCGCAGCGCTCGCCGATGCGACGCGCATCCGCAATGCCGAGGTGTCGCAGGACTGGAGAACGGACATCGTCCTCGGTCGCGTCGGCTGGATCGGCGGAGAACTGGAGTGAGACCAGTCCTGGCGCGCCCATGGTCTTGGCGAGCGTGGTGAACGCCTCGACTTCGCGTCGAGACAGCGTCGCGCCGCCGGGCATGACAATCCCTCGCACACGGCCACCGTTTGCGATCGTGGACGAGAACACACCAAAGCCGGACGTCTCTGCAATATCCGAGCAGTCCGAGAGCTCGAGTCCATACCGCAAGTCGGGCTTGTCCGAGCCGAAGCGCTCCATCGCCTCGTGCCAGCCCAGGCGCGGGAAGGGTCGGGGCACGGTCAGATCGGGCCGCAGCGCGGCGGCAATCCCCGCGAAGAGCTCCTCCAGCAGCGTGAGGATGTCTTCCTCTTCGCAGAAGGACCACTCAAGGTCGAGCTGAACGAACTCTGGCTGACGGTCTGCACGAAGGTCTTCGTCACGGAAACATCGCGCGATCTGAAAGTAGCGCTCGACTCCAGCGACCATCAGGAGCTGCTTGAACTGCTGCGGCGCCTGAGGCAGCGCGTAGAACGCGCCTGGCGTCAGCCGACTTGGCACCACGTAGTCTCGGGCGCCCTCGGGCGTTGCCGCGACGAGAATCGGCGTTTCGACCTCGAGGAATCCCTCACCAGTCATGAAGTCGCGGATGAACTGATTCAGCCGATGGCGCAACTCAAGCGTCGCGATCATCGACGGTCGGCGGAGGTCGATGTAGCGATATTGCATCCGCACAAGCTCGTTGACGTCGTCGTCCTCGCTGACCGAGAACGGCGGTGTCTTGGCAGCATTGAGGACCTCGACCGATGTCGCGACCACCTCGATGTCGCCCGTGGGCAGGTTTGGGTTGCGCGTTGCTTCAGAACGCTCGACCACCTCGCCCTCGACTCTGAGGACGTATTCGCCCCGTACGTCGTTGGCGACCGCGTATGCGTCTGGGTAATCATCCGGTCGCACGACGACCTGGACGATCCCGTCGCGGTCGCGGAGATCGATGAAGACCAGTTGTCCGTGATCGCGTCGTCGATGGACCCATCCGGCCAACGTGACCGACGTTCCAGCATGCGCCTTGCGCAGGGTTCCACATCCGTGTGTCTTGAGCACCAGGGCCTCCCAACAATTGAACAGATCCAATGTGTCACCAAGTTGAGGCGCAGGCAATCAGTTTGGATACTCAACGTCGAGCGATCACACCGACGCGGCGGCCGACTCATACACTCGATGCATGAACGATGATCCGCTCGGTCTGTACATCCATGTGCCCTTCTGCACGGTCAAGTGCTCGTACTGCGACTTCAACTCGTACGCAGGCATTGACAACCTGCAATCGGAGTGGGAGTCGGCAGCGCTGACGGAGCTGTCGCTGTGGGCGCCGAGACTGCACGGTCGAGAAATCTCGACGGTGTTCATCGGCGGAGGCACGCCGAGCTTGCTGCCCGGCGAGTCGATTCGGCAGCTACTCGACACGATCCGCGCGCAGATGCGGCTCCGTGAGGACGCCGAAGTCACCTTGGAAGCCAATCCCGAGAGCGTTGCTCCCGAGCGTCTGTCTCAGTATCGAGCCGCAGGCGTCAACCGAATCTCGATGGGTGTGCAGTCGACGAATGCCTCCGAGTTGGCGTTCCTCGACCGCATTCACAGCGCCGATCGGGCCCAGCAGGCGTTTGCCGAGATTCGCGCCGCCGGCTTCGACAACGTCAATCTCGACTTGATCTACGGACTTCCCGAACAGTCGCTGGCTACATGGCAATCGACGCTGAACGAGGTGCTCAGTTGGTGCGGCGACGGTCCCGATCACATCTCGTGCTATGCATTGACGGTCGAAGAGGAAACGCCGCTCGCGGCGCGGGTGAGCGACGGTCGCGTGGTCGAGGCTGATCCCGACCACGTAGCCGAGCTCGCCGACTGGACCTCGGCACGGTTGTCCGACGCTGGTTACGAGCAGTACGAGACGAGCAACTACGCGCGCCGCGGCCTCCACTGTCGGCACAATCTGATCTACTGGCGCAACCAGGAGTACGCAGCGATCGGCCCAGGCGCTCACGGATTCATCGACGGCACACGATTCCACGTCGTGCGAAGCCCTCGGGCCTACATCGATCGATTGAGGACGGCGGCCGTATCAACGCTCGGACCGTTGGAGCTCCCGTCGCCCGCGATCGTCGAGGCCGAACGCGTCGGCGCGCTGGACAATCTGATCGACACCCTGACCTCAGGACTCAGGCTGACTGAGGGTATCGACGAGCCCTCGCTACCTGATGGCTACGACCAACTCCGCCCGACGCTCGATTGGGCCGTCGAGCATGGGCTGGCACAGCGTCGAGGCGGTCGACTCTGTCTCACCGCTCGAGGCCACGCCGTGGCGAACGAGATCTTCGTTCGGCTGATTCAAGCGGCGGCGGGCTAATCCTCGCTGAGCTCGTCGACCTCGATGCAGTCCAGGAGGATTTTGCCGAAGTTACGGTTCTCGGCCATGTACTGGTGCGCTTCGGCGGCTTTGCTGAGCGGAAAGACGGAGTCGATGACCGGCTTCATGTCGCCGTTCACGATCGCCGGCTCGAGGTGTCGCTGATAGTCACGGGTAATCTCGGCACGGTCGATCAAGGGACGTGATCGCATCACGGTGCCGTGTATGCGCAGCCGCTTCTGCATCAGCATCCCCAGATTGGTCTCGGCGACGGCGCCGCCCATCAGTCCCACCAGGACGAGTCGGCCGGCCGTCGACAGCGATCGGAGGTTCGCTTCCCAGTAATCGCGACCGATCACGTCGAGGATCACGTTCACTCCCTGACCACCGGTTTCCTCTCGGATCACTTCAGCGAAATCCTGCTCTCGGTAGTTGATCGTGATGTCAGCGCCGAGTTCTCGTGCGCGCTCGCACTTCTCCTCCGAACCGGCGGTGATCCAGACCTCGGCGCCGATCAATCGACCGATCTGGATGGCAGCAATCCCGACGCCGCTGCCGCCTGCGTGAATCAACAGACGCTCTCCGGGGAGGGTCTCACCGAGCGTGCGGACCGCGGTGTTCGCGGTGAAAAACACCTCGGGTATCGAAGCCGCTTCGTGATAGGTCAGCGCGTCGGGGATGGGCATCGCCAACGACTGATGAAGCGTCGCCAACTCGGCATAGCCGCCGCCGCCCGAGAGGCCGTACACCCGATCGCCGACCGACAGTCCACTCACCTGTGAGCCGGCTTCGATCACTTCGCCCGCGAGCTCGAGGCCGAGAATCTCCGAAGCGCCGTGCTGCGCTGGATAGCTTCCCATGCGCTGCATCATGTCGGCCCGATTGAGCGCCGTCGCATGCACGCGAATCAGCACCTCCTCGTCCGACGGTTGCGGGTCGGGTACTTCATCGAGCCGCAGGGAGTCAGCAGTCTTGCCGGGTGGATCAACAACGATCGCTTTCATCGGACATATCCTCATTCAAGAGCGGGTTCAGCATCTGGCCAGTGAAGTCAGGGTAATCGCGTGTATGTAATCGGCACGGCGGGACACGTCGACCACGGCAAGAGTGCGCTGGTCCAAGCGCTATCAGGCATCGATCCCGACCGCTGGGCTGAGGAAAAGGCGCGTGGCCTGACCATCGACCTCGGCTTCGCCTGGTGCGAGCTCCCGTCGGGTCGCGCCGTGAGCATCGTCGACGTCCCCGGACACGAGCGATTCATCAAGAACATGCTCGCCGGCGTCGGCGGGATCAACCTCGCGCTCCTCGTGATCGCCGCCGACGAAGGAGTGATGCCCCAAACCCGTGAACACCTCGACATCCTCGACCTGCTCGACATCGACCGCGGCATCGTCGCGCTGACGAAGGTCGACCTCGTCGACGAGGAGTGGCTTGCACTGGTCGAGGAAGAGATCGTCGAGTTGCTCGCAGACACGGCGCTGGCCGGGTCGCAGATCGCGCCGGTGTCGGCGCGGACTGGTGTCGGTATCGACGACCTGCGTTCCCTCATCGACGCGCAGATTGACGATCTGCCTCCGATCGCCGATCAGGGGAGACCGCGATTACCGATTGATCGATCGTTTTCGATCTCCGGATTCGGCGCCGTGGTCACGGGCACGCTGCTCGATGGTGAGCTGTCCGTTGGCGACCAGGTCGTGATCGAGCCTGGTCGGATTGGCTGTCGGGTGCGTGGATTGCAGTCACACGAGGAGTCGCTGCAAGCCGCGCCACCAGGATCGCGAACTGCTGTCAATCTGAGCGGAGTCTCAGCCAACGACATCGAGCGCGGCATGGTGCTCACCTCGCCAGGATGGCTGGAGCCCACGGCCGCGGTCGACATCCGTCTGCGAGCGGTCCCCGACGCGTCGAAACCGCTGCCGCATAACGCGACGCGCACGCTCCACGTCGGCGCCGACGAGGTTCAGGCCCGCATCCGCTTGCTGGAGGGCGACTCGCTCTCGCCGGGCCAGGCGACTTGGGCGCAGCTCCGACTGGAGCGACCGATCGCGGCGGCGCGCGGCGATCACTTTGTGCTTCGCTCAGCCGACGCCACGGTCGCCGGAGGACGAATCGTCGACACTCGACCGAGGCGACACCACCGCAACGACGCGTCAACTCTGAAGGCGCTGCAACGATTGTTGGACGGCTCGCCCGACGACACCTTGCTCACGATCCTCCAGCGCATGGAGCCGGTGCGTTGGAACGACCTCATCGCGCGCAGCGAACTCCCGTCTGAGGAGGCGCTTGCCGCGATCGAGCGTCAGATCGCTCAGGGTTCGGCGAGCGTACTCGACGGTTCTGGACTGTCGGACTCGGCGATTCTGGTCTCGGAGGCAGGCCTCGGCGCGCTGGTCGCCCGAGCCGAAGCAACAGTGACCGATTATGTCCATCAGTATCCGCTTCGAGCGGGATTACCGCGTGAGGATCTGCGCAGTCGTCTCGACCTGCCGCAGCGAGCATTCGGCGTCCTCCAGGAACGGCTCACAAACTCCGGCCGACTTGCCTTCAATGGCGAAGCCTTCGACCTGCCCCAACGGACCGTGTCCCTCAGCGATTCGCAGCAGGCGCAAGTCGACGCATTGCTGCTACGACTGAAGACACAGGGAACACGGCCTGAAGTTGATCCCACGCTCGATGCGGACCTGCTGGAGTATCTGGAAGCGCGCAGGGTGATCGTGACGCTCAAGGGTGGCGTGCATCTCGATCACGCAGTCTTCGAGGGCATGGTCGCTGACACCAAGTCGCTGCTTGAGGAACGCGAGCGCGTGACTCTGGCCGACGTCCGCGACCACCTCAGCACGAGCCGCAAGATCGCGCAGGCGTTCCTGGAGTATCTCGATACCAACCGGGTGACGCGACGCGTCGGTGATGCGCGGGTGCTTCGTCGCGGCTGAGCGCGAGCGAGTCCCCTACGCCTGACGCTCGACTCGTCGAACCACGTGACGTTCTCCGCCGACTCGGAGGAACCGCGGCAGCGTCCCGTCTTGCCAGAGGAAGACGATCTGGCTCGCCACGGCGATCGAGGAGTAGGTCCCCGCGACGGTGCCGATGAACAACACAATCACGAACGGGCGAATCGTCACGCCACCGATCAGCAACAGCGCGAGCAGCGCCAGCACGACCGTGATCGAGGTGTTCAGCGACCTACCCAGCGACTGCGTGATTGCCGCGTTGACGACTCGGCGGAAGTCCTCGCGTGGGTCGAGCAGGAGATTCTCGCGGATGCGGTCGAAGACCACGATCGTGTCGTTGACGCTGTACCCAATGATCGCGAGCAGCGCGGTGACAAACATCGCGTTGACCTCGAGCCCTGCCACCTTGCCTCCGATCGCGAATGCGCCTGCGACGATTGTTACGTCGTGCAGCAGCGCCACAATCGCGGCGGAGCCATACAGCACAGGATTCGGCAGTCGGCGGAATGCCATCGAGATGTAGATCAAGATTGCCACAGCGGCGACCGCGAGGGCGATGCCGGCGTCGCGCGCGATCTCGACCGACAACGTTCCCGACACCGAGGAGCTCTGCAGCACCACGATCGGCCCAATCTCAGCCCGCAACGCCTCGTTGATCTGCTGACGCAGTCGCTCGAGGTCGCCATCATCGGGTTGCTCGACTCGCATGCGGAAGGCTGAGTCGGCAGTCGCCTGGATCCTCGCGCCGCCGAGACCGATCGTTTCCAGCGCCGTCCTGACATCGTCCTGCGTGGCGTCGCCGGGGAACCAGAACTCATTGCGAACTTCATCCTCCTCGACATCGAGCGCGAGGTTGATGCTCGTCGGCAGCTGGGTTCGGATGACGCTGTCGATCAGTGCTGATGTGGCGCTGCTGTCGTCGATTGATGGCGGACTGAGACTCGCCGAGACGACGTACGCGCCTTCTTCGCCTTCGGAGACGCTGATCACCGCGCTCTCAGGCACGTCCTCAATCGCTTCGACCGCGTCGTTGATCTCCTCGAGTTCGGTGTCGCCGAGGAATCGCACTTCGGTCTCGAGCCCGCCTGCGAAATCGAGTCCGGCTTCGAATTGCCACAGCGCGAGCCCGATCAGCGAGGGCACGATCATCAGCAACGAGAACACAGCGTAGAAGCGGCGACGGCCAACAAAATCGATCATGCGCTTGCGCCTCCACCCGTGCTTCCGCCGGCTCGTGGACGGACGGTCATCTGGCGAACGCCGAACGGTCGCAGTCCGCGGATCCATCCCGTGCTGACGGCCATCGTCATGAAGTTGCGTGTCACGAAGATCACCGTGACGAAGCTGAACCCAGTGCCGACCAAGAGCGCGAGCGCGAATGACTTGATCAGGTTCTGATTCAGCGCATCGGCGAAGAGCCAGAGTATGGCGACCGTGATGATCGTCGAGACATTGCCGTCACGAATCGCCGGCCACGCCCGAGCCCATGCCGTGTCCACCGCGCCAGTCAGGCTGCGTCCGAGGCGTAGCTCTTCTTTGAGCCGCTCGAAGATCAACACGTTGCCATCGACCGCGAAGCCGATCGACAGCACCAATCCAGCAACACCGGCGAGCGTCAGCGTGATCGGCACGAGCTTGAATGTCGCCATTACTCCTGCGGCGTAAACGACCAACGCCAACGCGGCGACCACACCAGGCAGGCGATAGTAGATCATCATGAAGATCACGATCGCCACGAACGCCACGACACCGGCCTGAACGGTGGCAATGACCGAGTCCTCACCGAGCGTCGCAGCGACCTCGGTGCTTTGGAGGACACGCAGGTTGATCGGCAGCGCACCCGCTCGCAACTGCCGACGAAGGCTGATCGCGTCTTCTTCGGACAGGCCAGTGATTTCTCCACTGTCGGAGATCACCGCATTGACCGCCGGACTCGAGATCAACTGACCGTCGACAAAGATGCCGAGCAAACCTCGGCTCTCAAACAGGCGGCGCGTGATCTGCTCCATCAACCGTGCGCCCTCGTCGTCGAACTCGAACGTCAGCGCCGGGTCGCCGGCCTGATCGATCGTGCGCGATATGGAATCGGCGATCAGGTGCCGACCGGTGAGCTGCACCGTGGCGCCCTCGGCGTTGATTCCGTTGGCAGGGAGCCAGCGCAAGCCATCGGCGACGAGCACGTCTTCGTCGGGCGGGGCGATGAAGTACGGATCGACGCGACGCACGAATCGGGCATCGTCGCTCGGCAGCGAGGGGTCCCAGACATCGTCAATCGCCGCACTGACCTGGAGGCGATCAATCGGCGGTTGCGGCTGTGGCTGCGCAGGGTCGATCGAACGAAATTCGAGCAGCGCAGTCGATCCGACGAGGTCGGATGCCTCATCGGCATCGACGCCGGGAATCTGCGCGTTGATCCGGTCGGTGCCGACAACGGTCACCTCAGCTTCCGAGATGCCAAAGCCGTTGACGCGCTCCTCGATCACTCGGCGAGACTCCTCGACTGCCTCCTCCAGCGAGGCATCATCAACGTCCAACGGCAACGTGATCTCGGAAATCTCGGTGGGAAGCGGGAGGTCGTACGATTCTGGGTCGAGGTCGTCGATCTCAGGATTGAGCTGGAGAATCTCGTCGAGCTCGACGCCCTCGCGCTCGAGGAACTGATTGAGCGACTCGCCGCGCCGAACCGGAGCGGCTTCACCGGCCACCTCAAGCGTGATCGAGACGCCGCCAGCGAGGTCGAGGCCGAGCCGGAACTCAGTGCGCTCCCAGTCGCCAACGGCGACACCGCTGCCTTGGGGCCAGGGGATAAAGCTCGGCAGGTACTTGTCGGGATTACCCGGCCATGCGGCGGCGATCGCGAACGCTGTGAGAATTAGGATCAGCGCAAAGACGTACGCGTCACGGAACTTGAAGCGTCGGATGAAGTCCATCGCCGACCAGCCACCCGTCAACCGCTAGCGCGCACCGACATCGATCGGCACGTCGTGAGTGCTCTGCGCACTCTATCCCGCTTATGTCGTTTCAGCATAGGTTCCAGCATAGTCAGGGCATACACAGCGACGGTCGACCCGCCCCATGAAACAGCCAACGACGATGCCGTCATTCCTCGGATTCGAGTTCAAGCTCGGCGACGCGATCTTCGGCCGCGCTGATGCGCTCCTCGACCGCACCCGTGCGGGCTCGGACGACAACGTCGTCATTGAGCCGCAGGAGGACGACCATGGGGCCGTCTTCGGGCGTCTCGACGCCTTCTACCTCGGCAATCAGTCCGCCTCGCGTGAGCACGATGTCGCCGATCTGGAGCTCGTTCAGGTCCCGCTGACGGCGCCGCTCCTCCGAGCGCGCAGGTCGAATGAAGAAGAGATAAAACAGCGCCACCACCAGCAGGGTGATCAGAACCACTTCGGTCATGTCGGAACGCTCCTGGATTCGTCACCCTTGGCTTGGGCGAGAGCGAGTCGGCGTGCCAGCTCTCGCGCGTCATCAACGCTCGACACATGGCCCAGCGCGGCTGCTTCGTCGATTTTGGCACGAATTTCGCCGACCAGCGGACCAGGCTGCAGGCCGGTCGCCTCGATGATCGCGTGGCCGTCGAGCAGACGCGCCGACTGCGGATTCCGCTTCGGCTTCCAGGAAAGAATGCCCGCAACGTGCGCCGCGTAGGCATTCCAGCGCGGGAGCAAGGCGCTCGCGCCGGCAGTCGCGAGCGAGTCAGCGAGAAACAGCCAACACAACGGGATTGCGGCATCGCCGAGCGCTCGGTGGAATCGATGCAGCGCCCGAGCCGTCGGCGGTCGGCCTGGCGCGTTGACCTGGCCTGGTCGGAGATGTTGCTCGATCAACACTTCCACCTGCTTGATCGTCTTCGCGGGAACCCGCATCTCGGTCAGTCGCTGCCGAGCCATCTCTGCGCCCAGCTCGGAGTGTCCGAAAAAGTGCGTCGATCCATCGGCGCCGACGGTCCGCGTCGCTGGTTTGCCGATGTCGTGGAGCAACATAGCCAGACGCAGCGGCAATCGCCACTCGTCCAGCGATGCGCGAATCTCGGGAGTTTCGAGGATTGGCGAGATCGCTCGCCAGATGGCGGAGGCTTGGACTCCGCGCGGCGACTCGGGAGCGGTCAATCGCATAATCCAGCGAACCGCGTCGATCTGATGCCAGAAGACGTCGCGCAGGTGGACCGGTCGCTGGTCGACGCCTCGGCCGAGCTCCAACTCGGGCACGATGTTCGCCAGTAACCCGCTGTGGGTCAGTCGACGAATCGCCCACGACACGCGATCGCTCACCAGGATCCGTTGCAGCTCGTCCCACTGACGCTCGGCGGCCGACTTCGCCAGCAGACCAGCATCACGCCGCATCGCAAGCCGCACCTCACGGTCAGGACGCCAGCCTTGTTCTGCCTCAAATCGGACAGCGCGCAACATGCGGATCGGATCGTCCTGAAATCCGCTGTCACTCACGAGACGCAGGGTCCGACTCGCCACGTCGTTATGTCCGCCAAACGGATCGAGTATCGAAGTTGACACGTCGCCCTGACGAAAGTCCTCGAGCGGCACCGCCATCGCGTTGACGGTGAAGTCTCGACGATGCAGATCACGCCCGATGTCGCCGTCGGGAAGATCCCAAATGTCGATCTGTCCATCGTCGAGGACGATGCGCCAGATCTCGAAATGCGAGCTCACTTTCACCGCTGGCGCGGCCAAGGTCTCACCAGCGCGACGCGCCCGAGCAGGCGCATTGACCATTGCGAGATCGATGTCGAACGGCGCTCGTTGTTCGCCAGAGAGCGCGTCACGGACCGCTCCACCGACAACCCAAGCGTCGTCCGACTCAAACGCCGATAGCGCCGTCGACAGCTCAGTCGTCATCAGTGAATTCGTCGTCTTCTTCTTCGTCGTCGTCGGGCGACATCTCGTCAAGGGTCCAGAGTTGGTCGATGGACGGCACATGGTCGATGTAGACACAGCCGTTGATGTGATCGATCTCGTGCTCCAGACATTGCGCGAGGAGGTCGTCCTCGGCGCGGACGCGAATCTCGCGTCCCGACAGGTCCTGCGCCTTTGCCAGGACTCGGTTCGAGCGGGTGACGCGACCTCGATATCCGGGAACGCTGAGACACCCCTCGATCAGCGAACGCTCGCCGCTGCGCTTCACCACTTCTGGGTTGACCATCACGAACGGTCGCTCACCAGGCATCCCGATCACCACGACCCGCAGTCCAATCCCGATCTGCGGCGCGGCGATCCCCACTCCGTGCGCCGCGTGCATGGAGTCGATCATGTCTGCGACGAGCGATCGGAGCGAGGCGTCGAATTTTCGCACTCGCTTCGCCGGGGTGCGCAGCACGTTTGCGTCGCGAGGCAACGTGGTGATCGCGTGAACCGCCATGATCTCGCGTCTCAGTCCGTCTTAGTCCAACGTGGGATGCGGTTGGCTGAGCTGTTCCTCGGCCCGACGCTCACGGTCTCGGTTGACCGCATCCGCAATTTCGGGATCGGAAAGCGCCAGAATGCGACCTGCCAACAGCGCCGCGTTGACCGCACCCGTGCGACCAATCGCCACGGTCGCGACCGGCACGCCGCGGGGCATCTGCGCCATCGAGAGCAGCGAATCGAGCCCGTCGGTCGCCCAACCCTTGACCGGCACGCCGATCACGGGAATCGGCGTCTTGGCGGCGACGGCGCCGGGTAGCGCTGCCGCACCGCCGGCCGCGGCGATGATCACTTTGATCCCGCGACCTTGCGCCTCGGCTGCGTACTCGGCCGTTTCGTCGGGCGTCCGGTGCGCCGAGAGCACACGCGCCTCCCAGGAGATTCCCAGCGATTCCAAGGTCGAGGCGGTGTTCTTGATCGTGTCCCAATCGGAATGCGAACCCATCATCACACCGACCAGCGGTCCGTCCGTCATCTGACAACCTTTCCGTTCATCGCAGTTCCTCTGTCGTATCAGAGACTCACGCGCTCAAATTCGTCATTCTCGCGCGAGCGAAAACCGACCTCACAGCAACCAACAGGTACTGAGCACAAGATACTCCCGTGTAATCTTGGCATATGACGACAACGACGCACTCCACGCAGATTCCGACTTACGACCCGTCCGAAATCGAGCCTCGCTGGCGACAGCGCTGGGAGGTCGATGGCCTCTACCACGTCAGGAACGACGATCCCCGTCCGCCCTACTTCTTCCTGACGATGCTGCCGTACACGAGCGGCGATTTGCATATCGGTCACTGGTTCGCAGTGGCGCCGTCCGACGTGGCTGCTCGCTGGCATCGGATGCAGGGCAAGAATGTGCTCTTTCCGTTGGCGTTCGACGCTTTCGGTCTGCCCGCCGAGAACGCCGCGATCAACAACAACACGCATCCCAAGCAGTGGACCTACGCCAACGTCGAGAACATGCGGCGCCAACTGATGACCATGGGCGCCTCGTTCGACTGGAATCGTGAGTTCGCCACCTCCGATCCCGAGTACTACCGCTGGACGCAATGGTGGTTCCTCAAGCTCCACGAGCACGGACTCGCCTATCGCGGAGCGGCCGACTGCAACTTCTGCCCCGGCTGCGGGACGGTTCTCGCGAACGAACAGGTCAACCGCAACGATGAAGGCATCGGTGTCTGCGAGCGCTGCGAATCGATTGTCGAAGCCAAGCAGATGGAACAGTGGATGTTCCGCACGACAGCCTACGCCGATGAACTGCTCGACTTCACGGATATCGACTATCCCGAGCCGATCAAGTTGATGCAACGCAACTGGATCGGTCGGTCGGAAGGGGCGGAGATCTCGTTCCCGCTCGGCCGCGAGATCAGCGGCGAGGACCGGATCACGGTCTTCACGACGCGTCCCGACACGCTGTTCGGCTGCACATTCATGGTGCTCGCACCCGAGCATCCGCTCGTCGCGGAACTGACCACTGACGAGCGTCGCGCCGATGTCGAGGCTTACATCGAGCAGGCGCGTCGGCAGAATGAAATCGAGCGCCAATCGACCAAGCGTGAGAAAACTGGTGTGTTCACCGGCGCATTCGCGAAGCATCCGTTCACGGGCGACGATATTCAGATCTGGATCGCCGATTACGTGTTGCTCAGCTATGGCACGGGCGCCGTGATGGGTGTGCCCGCCCACGACGAGCGTGACTTCGCCTTCGCCTCCGAACGCGGGATTCCGATTCCCGTCGTGATCGCGCCGCCCGATTGGGACGGCAACGACCTCGACGAGGCGTACACCGGGCCCGGCAAGATGGTGAACTCGGGCCGCTTCGACGGCACCGACTGGCAGGAAGGCAAGTTGGCCGTTGCCGATGCGCTGGCTGAGATGGGTCTGGGCGGACGCACCGTCTCCTATCGGCTGCGCGACTGGCTGATCTCTCGGCAACGCTACTGGGGCGCCCCGATTCCGATGGTCTACTGCGAATCCTGCGGGATCGTCCCCGTACCTGAGGATGATCTGCCCGTCCTGCTCCCCGACGATGCCGAGTTCCTGCCCACTGGCGCCTCACCGCTCGAACGACATGAGGGATTCGTCAACGTCGACTGTCCAGAGTGCGGCGAGGCGTCTCGCCGCGAGACCGACACGATGGACACGTTCATGTGCTCCAACTGGTACATGTATCGCTACGTCGATCCGCACAATCACAACGCGCCCATTAGTCCCGAGCTGGCGCGTCAATGGCTACCGATCGACACCTACACCGGCGGTGCCGAGCACGCGGTGATGCATCTCTTCTACGCCCGCTTCTTCGCCAAAGCGGCACGGGACATGGGCATCCTCGAGATCGACGAGCCGTTTGCGCGGCTCTTCAACCAAGGCACGATTACCAAAGACGGCTTCAAGATGTCGAAGTCGCGAGGCAACGTGGTCAATCCCGACGACTGGGTGTCGAGGTTCGGCGCCGATACGGTCCGTCTCTATCTCATGTTCCTCGGCCCGTGGGAGGCCGGCGGTGACTGGGACGACAGCGGCATTGCCGGTCAATGGCGATGGCTCAATCGCGTATGGAACCTCGCCCTCGGCGAGGTCGAGACCGGCGGAGAATCAGCAAGCGCCATCCGTCGGGCGACGCACACCATGATCGGTAAGGTCACGGACGACATCCAGCGATTCCGCTTCAACACGATGATCGCGGCGATGATGGAGTTCACTAACGAACTGCAGAGCATCCGCGAACGCGGCCCCGTCGACTCCGACGCGTGGCAGGAAGCGATCGATGCGCTGCTCCGCTGCCTCGCGCCGTCCGCGCCGCACATTACTGAGGAGCTCTGGCAGCGGATCGGCCACGCAGACCACGCAGGATCTGTCCACGAGCAACTCTGGCCTGAGTACGACGAATCACTCGCCCAGGCCGAGACCATCACCGTCGTGGTCCAGGTGAACGGAAAACTCCGCGAGAAGCTCGACATGGCTCCCGGAACATCTCAGGAGGACGCGGAAACAGCAGCTCGGGCTTCGGCACGGGTCGTCGATCAGCTCGATGGCAAGACGCTGCGTCGAGTGATCTGGGTGCCCGACAAATTGCTCAACTTCGTCGCGAACTGAGCGCTCAGTCGAGCGGAGTCGCCGATGGTCCAGTTGCGACTTCCGTCCTACGAGGGCCCTCTCGACCTCCTGCTCGACCTAATCGAGTCACGCAAACTCGACATCTCGGAACTGTCCCTGGCGCAGGTCGCCGATCAATACCTCGACCAGGTCGCCGCGATGTCGCCGCCCGACGGTCAGATGAGCACCCAGCAAGCGGAGGCGCTGGCCGAGTTCATCAGCATCGGCGGTCGACTCGTCCTGCTCAAAGCACGCCAGCTGTTGCCACCCGCGGTCGACGAGGCCGAGGACGAAGAGGCCAAGAACGACGCTCGCGAACTCGTCGAAATGGCGCTGGCGTACAAGATGTATCGCGACGGAATCGCCCAGCTCAACGAACGCGATCAGCGTCAGCTCCGCTCCTACGCGCCGATCTCGGCTCCGCCGGTCGACCAGCCGCTGCCGCTCGGAATGTCCGACAGTCTCACGCTCACTGCCCTGGCGAGAATCGCGCAAGAGGTGCTCGACCGCGCGGCCGAGCGGAAAGCGCATGCAGAACTCGCCCACGATGCCGCGATCGAGCGGCAGCGCGTCACCGTGCGTGATCGAGCGGCCGACCTGCGCGCCCGACTGATGAGCGGGCACGCGGTCTCGTTCCGGGCGTGGATCTCGGGAGCCGAGTCCAAGCTGGAGCTGATCGTGTCGTTCATGGCCGTGCTGGAGCTGCACAAGTCGTTGGCGATCGAGTTCGAGCAGGATGGCGATTTCGAAGACATCCTGATCACCGCGCTGCCCGACGCTCCTGAAACAGCCTGGGCGGCCGCTGAGAGCACATCGTTCGCCGAGTAGTCTCCGGCACGCTTGCTGCTGATACGCTGAGCCTCGATCAGGCAGTGTTCCGACGACGTGAAGGAGCGATCTAGGTGGTCACTGAGCTCGCACGTTCTGAGCTTCGGCGCGTCTCGCCAGGACGTCCGACGGCACTCACGATCGGTGTCTTCGATGGCGTCCATCGGGGACATCAGACCGTGTTTCAACACGTCGTCGAGAGCGCTCGACGCCACAATCTCGCGTCCGCGGCGATCACCTTTCATCCCCACCCCAGACAGGTGCTGCGACCCGATCTCACGACCGAATACGTCACGTCGTTGGAAGATCGGCTCGCGTTGATGAAGGAGAGCGGTCTCGACAGCGTCGCCACCGTCTCGTTTACCTCGGACTTTTCCTTGACCGATGCCGGAGATTTCGTCCGCATGTTGGTGGAAGAGTTTCAGCTCGCGCGACTGATCATCGGCGAGGACTTTGCACTCGGACGACAACGCGGCGGCGATCCCGACACCCTCAAGGCGCTCGGCGATGAGCTCGGATACGAAGTGGAAGTGATCGAGCTCCTCACCGGCGACACGACGAACAAGGTGTCATCGACTGAGATTCGCGGAGCGCTGTCGCAGGGAAACGTCCGCCAGGTCGAGCACTTGCTGGGCCGTCGATACTCGCTGCATGGGCCGGTCGTCGTCGGATTCAAACGCGGCCGTTCCATCGGCTTCGCCACAGCGAATGTCGCGGTCGGTAACGACCGTGCGATTCCCGCTCCCGGGGTCTACGCGACGATCGCGCATCTCGAGCGTGGGCCAACGCCATCGGTGACCAATATCGGAATGCGACCAACCTTTGACGACGGTGGCGGACTCTCGATCGAGTGTCACATCATCGACTTCGATGAGGACATCTACGGCACCGACCTGCGCGTCGAGTTCGTCGAACGATTGCGCGGTGAGCAAAAGTTTGACGGGATCGATGCCTTGGTCAAACAGATCGGCAACGACCGCGACACCGCTCGCGAGCTATTGGCCAGCATGTCTATCGGATCTATCGGAACAGAGCAATGAGCGAACAAATCCCCACTGAGATCGCTGCAGCAGTCGAACGTCAGCATGCATTGATCATGCGCGGTACGGCCTATGGCGACGAAGGCACGCGCCGAGTCATGGACCGCGAGCTCCGCACTCGGCTGACTCAGTCACTGATGGAGAATCGACCGCTGCGCGTGTATCTCGGCGTGGATCCAACCTCTCCCGACCTACACATCGGCCACTGCGTCACACTGCGTAAGCTGGCGCTGTTCCAGCAGCTCGGTCATCAATCGATCCTCCTGATCGGCGATTTCACCGGACTGGTCGGCGACCCGTCGGACAAAGACTCCCTCCGACCAATGCAGGCGGCGGAAACGCTCAATCGGAATGCCGAAACGTACCGCGAGCAGGCATTCAAGCTGCTCGATCCAGACCGTACCGAGGTGCGTCGGAACAGTGAGTGGCTCGGACAGATGAGTTTCGGCGATGTCATCCATCTGGCGTCGAACTTCACCGTGCAACAGTTCACCGCGAGAGAAACGTTCAAGAATCGCATCGACGATGGTCAACCCGTCTATGTGCACGAGTTCATGTACGGACTGATGCAGGGCTACGACGCGGTCGCGCTCGAAGCTGACGTCCAGCTCGGCGGCACCGACCAAACCTTCAACATCATGTGCGGGCGAACCTTGCAGGAGCGCCAGGAACAGCCGCCGCAGATCGCCGTGCTCACGCCGATCCTCGTCGGGACCGACGGCAAACAGCGGATGTCCAAGAGCACCGGCAACTATATCGGGATCAACGAGTCGCCCAACTCGCAATACGGCAAGGCGATGTCAATCCCCGACGACGCGATCGTCCGTTTCTTCGACTACGGCACCAACTTCGACGACGACGAGGTCGACCGCATCGAGGCGGACCTCGAGTCGGGAGCGGTGAAACCGATGGACGCCAAGCGTCGGCTCGCCCGCGCCGTTGTCGCCGAGTGGCACAACGACGAAGCAGCCCGTGCCGCAGAAGAGCAATGGACCAGCACGTTCTCACAGCGCAACGTCCCCGAGGACATGCCAGAAGCAAAAGTCGACTTCGACGGCGCTGACGTGATCGAAGCATCGCTCCCGATCCTGCTCCACGACATCGGCGCTGCCGCAAGCCGCGCCGAGGCGAAGCGACTCGTCAATCAGGGAGCCGTTCGCATCGACGATCAGGTCGTCAAGGAACAAACCGCCAAGATCGCCAGCGGAGCCGTCCTCCGAGTGGGTCGTCGGAAGTGGTATCGGATTGTCCCTGCATAGACGAACCGTTGTTACGCGGTGAGATTGCCGACATGGGCCTCTTTCACCAGCAGATCGAAGTTGCCAACCTCGATCAGGAAACATCCATCCTGATCGATGCGGTCGTCGACACCGGATCGTTCTACACGATGCTGCCGAGAGACGTACTACTCGCGCTACGCGTCGAACCGCTGGACAGCCGCCTCTTCGAACTCGCTGATGGATCGCTTGTGGAGATGCAGTTTGGCCACATCTGGGTCACCATCGGCGACCAGCGAATCATCACGATTGTGACGTTCGGAGAAAACGAAGGGCCGTCGCTGCTCGGTGCGTTCACGCTGGAAGGGCTCGCTCTCGCGGTCGACCCCGTCGGAGAACGCCTCGTCCCACGAAGGCTCCTACTGTTCTAACCCGCCGCATCCCGGATATCCTTCCACTATGGGAACGTTCCAGCACCCCATTCAGATTTCGGACCTCGACCGGCGGCAGACCGGCTCGATTGACGCTGATGTCGACACCGGCGCCGCATTCACCGTGCTACCGGGTAATTTCCTGCGAGATCTCGGCGTACAGCCGATCGGACAGAAGCGGCTCTTGCTTGCCGATGGCAGCCGCGTCGATATGGACTACGGCCGAGCCTGGGCCACTGTCGAGGGGATCGACGAGGTCACGCTCGTCGTGTTCGGCCGAGACGATGGTCCAGCCCTGTTGGGGACCTACACACTCGAAGGCATGTCTCTCGCCGTTGATCCCGAGTCTCAACAATTGATCCCGACCACAATGATCTTGTACTAGGGCCTGTTCACATCAGCCAACTGCTGAGTCAGAATTCCGTCATTGCCGCGCTTGTCGCAGCCTGCCCCGCACTTGATGCGGAGCAATCTCGCCGAGTTGTGCACCGTCACTGGCGCCAAATGCAGGGAGATACCCGCAGCGGAGCGCGGGTAAGACGGATTTCTCAGCAGGTAGGACGGATAACTCCTGGACTGAATGGCCCCATGCGAACACGTCCTAGTCTCGTCACGACCCGCTAGCCTCCAACCACAACCTCTGGAGGCACACGATGACCGTCACACTAGATTGGCTGGGATGCGCGACCTTTCGCTTGCAGGTCGATGACACCGTGATCATGCTCGATGCCTACATCGACCGCGTGCCGTTGGCGCCCGATGTTGGACTGACCGCTGCAGACATCTCACGCGCCGACGCCGTCCTGGTCGGACACTCCCACTTCGACCACATCGCCGGCGCCGAGGTGATCGCGGCGAACACGGGCGCACCGGTGATCGGCTCGAACGAGTCGGCGCGAGTCCTGCTCGAAGCAGGCATCTCGGAAGACCAGCTCCTCCGCTCGCAAGGCGGTGAACGCCACCGCATTTCGAAGGACGTCACGGTCGAAGTCTTCCCCAGCCTGCATTCCTGCATCTGGACGACAGGGTCGTGGGACCCGGGCAAGGTGGTGCTCGGTCAGTACGGACTGACCGAGGAAGAGCGCTGGGGCAGCCGCAACAGCATCGACATCGGCGGCTCGCTGGGTGAGCGGTCGCAGGACCTCGGCTCGGAAGCGCAAGGGCAGATGATGGACCACGTTGCGAGCTGCCTCGGCTCCAACGACACCGGCGGCGCGCTCGCCTATCTGATCGACACGCCCTACGGCTCGATCTTCTATCACGACACCTCCGGCTGCTGGACCGGCGTCGTCCAAAACATGCGACCCGACGTCGCGCTCGTTGCGATGGCGGGTCGACCGAACATCGATGGCGAGCCGATTCAAGGCTCGTTGGCGCAGTTCGTCGGTCGGATGTCCGACATGCTGCGCGCGCCACGAATCGTGCTCGGACACCACGACGACTGGATGCCTCCGATGACGCACGACATGACCGGGCCGGACGCCCTCGCGCCAGTGAAGAACGAGCTCAATCACGTCGCGCCTCGGTCTGAGCTGCTCGACATCCCGCTCGGCGGACGGATTGGCCTGTACTGATGTCCTCGACAACACCCAAGTTCGGACTGATCTACGACTTCCGCAATCCGCCGCAGTGGCGCAAACCGTGGGCTGAATTCTACGACGAGCTGCTGGAAGAGATCGTCTACGCCGAGGAGCTCGGCTACGACCACGTCTGGATTACCGAGCACCACTTCATCGACGACGGATACACGCCATCGGTCCTGCCAATCGCCGCGGCGATCGCGCGGCTGACCTCGCGCATTCGCATTGGGACGTGGGTCTTGCTCCTACCGCTGCACAATGCGATCCGCGTGGCCGAGGACGCTGCCACCGTCGACATCCTTTCCCACGGCCGCTTCGATCTCGGTGTCGGCCTGGGGTACCGCATTGAGGAGTTCGACGGATTCGGCGTCAACCGCAGACATCGCGCCTCGATCATGGACGAGTCGCTTGAGATCATCACGCGCACGATGGCGGGTGAATCGGTCACGCTCGATGGTCGGCACTACCAGGTCAAGGATGTGCAAGTGACACCACCGCCAATTCAGCAGCCGTTTCCGCTGTGGGTCGGTGCCCGCTCCGAGGCTGCTGCACGTCGCGCCGCTCGCTTCCGCGCCAACCTCATGATCGTGGCCGACCGCCCCGTCTACGATGCCTGGGCCAACGCACTGCGCGAGCAGGGCGATGATCCCGCGGATTTCGAGGTGTTGCTCTCGGCCGGTGGATACGTGACCGACGATCCGGCAGCGCTCTGGGAGGAGTTGAAGCCGCATCAGCAATACCTGCGCGACACCTACGGCAAGTGGTACAACGACGCCTCCGACCTCGGTGAGCAGGATCCGCTTGGGCAGTTGCTCCATCAGACCGATGAGGACCTCCAGGCGCGGTTCGTCGCTGGGACGCCTGACGATGTGGCATCGGCGATCGAGCGCACGCTGGACTGGATCCCGGCCGACCATCTGATCACATCGCCGGTACCGCCTGGCGCGTCGCGCGAGCTCGCCCGTCGCAGCATCGAACTGTTCGCCAACGAGGTGATCCCCCGCTTTCGCTAGCACTTCGATACAATGCCGCTGCGAGCACAAACACACCGCGCAGTCGCGCGACGCAGGTCGGGAGGGCGAGATGAAAGTCAAAATCGATACGAGCCTCTGCGAGGGGCACGCGAAGTGCATGGAAGCAACCGAAGTGGTCTTCGAGGTGCGCGATGACGACCTATCGCACGTGCTCGTCGACGTGGTCCCGGCCGAAGAAGAGGCCAACGTGACCCGAGCCGTCCGCACCTGCCCCCGAGCGGCCATCTCGGTGGAGGACTAACCGCGTCGGAAGGCCACCGAGCAACCGTCACCGCAAGCAGCACTGCCGAGTATCCCAACTGCTCGGCATGCCACCCCGACGCACTGCGCCCACACCGAGCAGTCGGACCGCCGCACTCCGCGGACAGTCCCGTGTGCGCCCGTGCTAGGCTTCGCCGCTGGCATGCGACGATACTGCTCAGGTCAAGCCATACTCCGACGGCGGCCAACACGATACAAGCAATGGACTCTCACTGCGTAGCGATATCCATCGCTTGTATGACTCCGGGTATGTTTCCGTTTCGCCAGATTGTTATTTCGAGATAAGCGTGTCAATTCGCGAAGAGTTCGAGAATGGTCGTCAATACTATCAGCTACAAGGAACTGACACCTACGTACCGTTATACCTGAGTGAACGACCAGACCGCGATGCAGTAGGACGTGTTCACATGGGGCCGTTCAGTCCAGGAGTTCCCGTCATACCCGCTGAACTATCCGTCATACCCGCGCTCGTCGCGGGTATGACGCTACATCCAGCGCCACTGTCTGTACGCAACTCGGCGAGATCGCCGTGACCAGCGCGGCAATGACGGCATTGTGAATAAGCAGATGGCTGATGTGAACACACCCTAGCTTGATGTTAGTCGCAGATCTCTCGCCGATAGCGAATCCTGAGGCACAAGCATACTGTCGAGTGATCCAGGGATTCGCCGTGGAATGTGGTAGCGTGTGAATTCTACTGAATACAGCAAGTGTTTGCAATCCAGAACCTATGATCAACTGGCGTGCTATACTATTCTGTAAGGAAGGAACGGCAAATGGCATCGATGAACCCGGTACTCCGATTGCGTCGAGCGTTCCGCTCGATGGGTGCAACCGACGATCAAGCCGAGGATGCAGTGAGCGCGATCGACGAGGAATACGTTGGACGGTCGCATTTCGACGCTCGGATGCGAGAGCAAACGGTGTACTTCGAACGTCGATTTGCCGAACTCCGCCAGGACATGGCGGACATGCGGAATCAGATGATGGTCACGATCCTAGTCGCGACCGGACTGATCTTGACCGCGATCATCGGTGCGGTCAGCATCGCAATCGCGATGCTCGACTGAGGAGCTCGACCAGTCAGACAAGAGCCGGACTCCGATTGGAGATATAGCCGCAATGGCATCGATAAATCCTGTACTCCGATTGCGGAGAGTATCTCGCGCCGACGAAGAGCAGGCAGAGGTTGCGGCTACGGCGATCCAAGAGGAGTTCGTCGGTCAGTCGTTCTTCGACTCAACAGTGCGTGAGCAGACAATCACGTTGCAGAACGAGTTCCAGCAAGCCATTTCGGATCTGCGACAAGAGATGGCCGAGATGCGAAACCAGATGATGGTCACAATCTTGGTGGCGACCGGACTGATCTTGACCGCGATCATCGGAGCAGTCAGCATCGCTGTGGCGATCTTGGACTGACGAACTCGACCAGTCAGGCGTGACCCGGGCTCCAAGCGGAAGGGCAACCGCAGTGGCATCGATGAACCCCATTCTCCGAATCCGCGGCGCATTGAGATCGATGGGCGCCAGCACGGAGCAGGCAAACGAAGCGGCCGATGCAATCGTCGATCATTCACACAGCAGACGAGAATCGGACCTCCGCCATCAGCAAATGATGGCCGAAATGCGGCAGTTCATGTCCGACTTGCGAAATGAGATCGTGCTCTCGGTCTTGCTCATCGTTGGCGTTGCCGAGGGAGTGCTCTCGGTCGTGATCGCCGTGTTCTCCTGAGTCGGAAGACAGGAAATGGCGGACATGCGGAACCAAATCACGCTCACGATTTTCGTTGCGACCGGGCTGATCTTGACCGCGATCATCGGAGCGGCCAGCATCGCTGTGGCGATGTTGGACTGAGCTCAAGCAGGATTGACCCGCGTCCCATCAGCGGAACGCGGGAACGCGGTGCCAACCACTACTGCGCTCGATAGCGGACCATCTGGCGCTTGATCCCACCGACGTGCAGTGAGCTCGGCACCATTTCGGGGGCGCCGGCGAGTTCCAAGTTGGGCAGAATCGGCAGCAGGGCATGGAAGATGGCCCGCATCTCCCAGCGCGCGAGATTGGCGCCGAGACAGAAGTGCTCCCCATATCCGCCGAAGGCGAAGTGGTCGTTGGGGTCGCGGCGAATGTCGAATCGGTACGGGTCAGGGAAGACCTCTTCGTCTCGATTCGCCGATGGATACCACATCACCACCGAGTCACCCTTGCGGATCGTCTTGCCTCGCATCTCAATGTCCTGGGTCGCCGTGCGTTGGAACTGAATCACGATCGACGTCCAACGCAGGATCTCTTCAACGGCTGATGGCACGAGCTCTGGATTGGCAACGAGGTCGTCGAGCTGGTCCCGATGGTCGAGCAATGCCTTGATCCCACCGGTGATCGAATTGCGCGTGGTCTCGTTGCCTGCTCCGAGCAAGAGTCGGAAGTAAGAGGAGATTTCGCGAGGTGTGAGCTTCTGCCCCTCAATGTCAGCACGGAGGAGGTCGCTGAGCAGGTCGTCACCGAGACCGTTCGACTGTCGGTCGCGTACGAGTCCTTCGTTGTAGAGGTTGAACTCAAGATTGACGCGGCGAATCGTCTGCTCGCGGTCTTCTCCCGGCAGTCGGTAGTCGGGATCGGCGGCGCTAATGCCGGCCTCGGTCCACAGGAAAATCTGCTCCCAGTCCTCTTCGGGCACACCGCCCATGTCGCAGATCGCGGCGACGGGCAGTTTTGACGACAGCTCATGCGCGATGTCAACGGCCGAGACCGAGCCGCGATCAGCGAAGTCAGCGACCATCTCGTCGGCAAAATCGGAAACGTAGTTGTCCGCCATATCGGCGAAGTGGTCTTCGAGCTTCTTCATCATCCTCGGCGTGAAATGATGGGCGACGAGGCTGCGGTGCTGGCGATGCTCAGGCGGGTCCATGAAGATGAAGTCGGGCGGGTCAGATGGATGACCGCCATAGCGATTGGCATTGATCTCCCGACCGCGCTCGCCGATGCCGATCGACTCAGTGTCGTTCATCCGCAGGAGCTGCGTGTTGGAGAACAAGTCCGGATTCGAGGAGATGTAGCGGACGTCGGCGTGTTTGGTGATCGCCCAGAACGGCTCAAAGTTGGGCCGCTGGTACCAGTAGACGGGCGCCTCGCTCCGGAGCAGGTCCCAAGCAGCCCAGGGGTAGCCATGGTCGACATAGAGCGCGGTGTCGGTGATGTTCAGGGTGTCAAGCGTCAGTGCGGGTCGTTCAGCGGTAACCATCGTGGCAGTCCGTTCGTTGAGTTGGATAGAGGATAAGGCAACAGCCGACGGCCGTCATCACAGTGGACCAGTGACAAAATCGTATGTCACCACCTGTTGACTCACAGCTACTTCATAAAACACCATCAGCTCGACAACCGGGCTCAGGTCGGTCATCCAGAAGTTCGCCACTACGCGGGTAGCAAATGTGGCGCTCATCGGCTCTCGACTGACTACCCAATCGAGGCCTCCTCGAACTTCGTCCCAACGTTCAAGATCTCCCAACACCGCCACAACGCTGTTCGCAAACAAGGGGCTCTCGCGAACCTCTTATCCCAACTCTTGGTCATCTTGGGGCGTGGTCACGCCGTTCCGTACCCACGTTCTTCAGCAATCCTGCGGGCTGCTTCAATAGTCTCACGATCGGCTGGCGTGGGTCGAAGCCACGATGTCTCATACGGAATCACCTCGCGATCACGAGCGATCGCACAACCCGGCTCACGCTGAACGAATTCCACCACTTCGCGGACAAGTTTGCCTCGGAAGAAATCCACAACTTCATCGACAATCGCGCGTTCAGCCGGGCCAAACATCTCCCGGTTTGCAGTCCGTCCTTTGCAGATTGCCAAACACTTCTCGCCTCCCGAGAAGTGTCGTCGAAACTCCATTCGCGCCTCCCCGACTTCAATCAACTCCTGACGAGTCTCTGCCATCCCGTCCGGAGCCGGACCCTCATCGAACTTGCGATACGTCGCGCCGGTAATCGGTTCACCCAGTTCCCGATATGCCGCCACATCGGAATAGAACAGAATCTTGTTCAACTTGATCGGGCCGAACGTCGGGTCGTCCGCACACTGCTCAGCGACATAGACGATGAGTTCCTTGAACTTCTCCGCATGGAACTCAAACTGCCGGAGCTTCGCCCTTCTGGACAACACCATCTCCCCTACAACTATGCCTTGAGCTTATCGCGCTCGTTCACCGTGTCAAAGGCTCGCTGCTACCGCGGGCGGTGGCGCACCATTTGGCGCTTGATCCCTCCGACGTGCAGGAAGCCGATGACGTGCTCGGGATCGGCGGTCAGCTCGAGTTGCGGCAGAATCGGTCGCAGCGCATGGAAGATGGCGCGCATCTCCCAGCGAGCCAGATTCGCGCCCAGACAGAAGTGCTCGCCGTATCCACCGAACGCGAAGTGGTCGTTCGGGTCACGCAGGATGTCGAACTTGTAGGGGTCTTCGAAGACGTCTTCGTCTCGGTTGGCCGACGGATACCAGAGGACGACCGACTCACCTTTGCGAATCGTCTGACCGCGCAGCTCGACGTCTTCCGTCGCCGTTCGCTGGAACTGAATCACGATCGAGGTCCAACGAAGGATTTCCTCAACCGCCGAGGGAACCAGCGAGGCGTCGTCAACGAGCATCTGCATCTGCTCCGGGTGGTCGATCAACGCTTTGACGCCGCCCGAGATCGAGTTGCGCGTCGTCTCGTTGCCGGCCGCGAGGAGCAGCACGAAGTAGCCGTGGATCTCGCCAGGCGTGAGCTTTCGACCATCGACCTCAGCGCGCAGGAGATCGCTGAGCAGGTCATCGCCCAGACCTTGGCGCTTGCGCTCCTCGATCATGTTGTTGTTGTAGTGGAACCACTCGATCGAGATCCGCTGGCTCGCCTGACTCGGTGTTTCTCCGGGGAGACGGTACTCAGGATCCTCGGCTCCGACGAGCACCTCGGTCCACTCGAAGATCTGGTCCCAATCCTCTTCTGGGACGCCACCCATTGAGCAGATCGCAGCGACCGGCAACTTGGCTGAGAGCTCGTGCACCACGTCCACTTCGGACCGTGAGCCCCGTTCAGCGAAGTCGGCGACCACTTTGTCGGCGAAGTCCGAGACGTAGTTCTCCGCCATGTGGGCGAAATGATCTTCGAGCATCTTCATCATGCGCGGCGTGAAATGTCGCGCGACGAGGCTGCGGTGCTGCCGATGCTCGGGCGGGTCCATGTAGATGAAGTCGGGCGGATCGTCGGGGTGTCCGCCGGTGCGGTTGGTCCCAGCTTCTCGCTGTCGTTGCGCCGACGCCAGCTTCGACGCCTGATTCAGGCGCAGCATTTGCGTGTTCGAGAACAGTTCAGGGTGCGACGAAATGTAGCGAATGTCAGCGTGCTTGGTGATCGCCCAGAACGGCTCAAACCCCGGTCGCTGATACCAATACACCGGCGCCTGATGTCGGAGGAGATCCCACTCGGCCCACGGATATCCGACGTCGCGGTAGCGATTGGAATCGGTGATGTCGACCGTGTCGACTGAGAGGGTTGGGGCTTCTGCGGTCACCATGGGAAATTCCCTTCCTGCCATCGGCATGGCATCGAACTCGTACTCAACGAAATGGTACGACACGGCGCACGAGCCCGTGTCCTAGCGCATCCTGCCGATAGACTATGTGCGCTGGAGAGGAGCTTGGCAATGGCAGAGGTCATGCGACCCGATGGCTCGATCATTCACTACGAGGTCTACGGCGAGGGCAACAGCGAGATTCCGCTCCTGCTGTTCGCTCCGGGAGGAGTGAATTCGCAGATCGAGTTCTGGCAACGCTCGATCATCAATCCGATCGAGTCGTTCTCGGACGAGTTCACCGTGATCGGCATGGATCAGCGTCACTGCGGACAGTCGAAGACGGGGCTAACCGCGTTTAGCTACGACGTCGCCATGCTGGACCAGATTGCGGTGCTAAACGCCCTCGGTGTCCAGCGAGCGCACCTCATGGGTGGCTGTATCGGCTGCGCGTATGCGCTGCGCATGGCCGACCAAGCGCCAGCTCGCGTTGGCGGCGTGATCATGCAGGATCCCGTCGGGCTCGACGTGACGAATTCGCCCGAGACCTTCTACGACATGTTCAATCCGACGATTCGCCTCTGTCGGGCAGAAGGTCTGGACGCCGTGATCGCCGCGGCTCAGCGCGATCCGATCTTCATGCAGAACAACGAGGCAGGCCCGTTCGCGCAGCGCATTCACGATGAACCGCTCTTCGCCGACGCCGTGCGCTCGCTGCGTCGCGAGTCATACATCGCGCTCGTCGTCGCGTTCCGCGACGGGATGTGGCCCGACAATCCGCCATACTTTGCCGTCAACGAGGTCGCGGTGCAGCGCACCTACTCGCCGATGCTCGTGATTCCAGGAGCCGACCCATTCCACCCGACCGGCATCGGCCAGCGAATCTGCAACGAAGCACCAAATGCACGCTGCCTGGATGTCGACGCAAGGTCGGCGGAGAAACTGCCGGAAACGCTGGAAGCAATTCGTCAGTTCATGCGAGACCACAGCTAGCTGCAGGTATCGCCGACCTGAGAACTGGCCATGAGAGAGCTGGCCTGATTCATCATTCCTGCGCGTAGCGCGAGAATCTCGATCCGTTTGACAACGCCGATTCGCTGACATGGTCGCGGCAACTGCGTCGATGTCGGTGCTGGCCTCAGAGAGATACCCGCGCCGGAGCGGAGGCCTTTGAGTAACCCAGTTTCCCGTCCCCGCCGCCGAGCGGGGACCCGCTTTGGCAAAGCCCAGGCTGCTCGGATAGGTCCCGGTTGACCAGATGCCGGCGACAAACATGGCCGCCGGTAAGAAGCCAGGGAAGGAGCAGGCCCCCGCTCGGAGGCGGGGGCGGTTGAGGGGTAATTCAAAGGTCTCCGGCGGAGCGCGGGTATGGCGGCTTCTTTACGGGTATGACGAAGGTATCCCTACGTGGGAATGACGCGGCGATTGCGAGCGCATAGAGTGAGAGCATCGTCACTTAACGTAGGGATTCACTCTCATGCAGTATGAAATTCTCCACCGACCGTCTTATGCCCTGGGACGCATTGAGCTTGCCTCCGGCGAACAACTCCAGGCCGAGGCGGGTGCGATGGTCTCGATGTCGGCCACGATCTCGATTGAGACTGGGATGCGCGGCGGCCTGCTTGGCGGTCTTAAGCGCTCCGTACTCGGCGGCGAGAGCTTCTTCATCAACACTTTCACCGCGGAGCAGTCGGGTGAGGTCACCATCGCGCCCGGTCTGCCCGGCGACATTCAGGCGATCGAGATGAATGGCGGCTCAGTGCTCGTCCAGTCCGGCTCGTTCCTCGCCGCGACCATGGATGTCGACGTTGATACGTCCTGGGGAGGCGCGAAGGGGTTCTTCTCGGGCGAAGGATTGATCCTCCTCCGATGCAGCGGTTACGGCCTGCTGTTTCTCTCGAGCTATGGCGCAATTCACCTCAAGGAACTGCGTGCGGGCGAGGAGTACACGGTCGACACCGGGCACATGGTCGCGTTCGACGACACGGTCAAGTACAACGTCGGACGCTCGGGCGGCTGGAAGACGACCTTGCTCTCGGGAGAGGGTCTCGTCTGCAAGCTCGAGGGACCCGGTCGGTTTTACATGCAGACCCGCAGTCAGGACGCGTTCCTGAGTTGGCTCTTGCCGCGGATTCCGAAGCAGTAGGTCTGAATCCCTCGCCGCCCTAGCCTGCGACGATGGATTGGCTCGAATTCGTCGCTCTGATCGGCGTTGGGATCGCCGTTGGCGTCTATGCGACCGCGGTCGGCGCTGGCGGCGGATTCCTGTTCGCGCCGGTGTTGCTCACTCGACACGCCGAATCCAGCCCTGCTGAGGTGGCGCTCGCCTCGATGTGTCTGGTTCTGGCAACATCGGGCCTCGCAGCGGCGCGTCTCGCGAGAGAGAAGCGCGTCGACTATCGCGTTGTGGGGATGGCCGCGGCGATCGCGGTGCCGGCAGGACTGATCGGCGCGACCGGCACGGCGCAGCTCCCTCGCGAGGTCTTCGCCGGTGGCTTCACCGTGCTCTTGGCCGGCCTGGGCACGTACCTGATCTGGCGACCGACCGGCGACGCCGGAACGGTCGGTCGGCGCGGTTGGCGACGCCTCGTCCGCGACCGTCGCGGCGATGTGTATCTGTACTGGATTCCGGTTCGGCGCTCCTTGGCGGTGATCGGTCTGACGTCGGTCTTGACGTCACTCGCCGGGATCGGTGGCGGGCTGTTCTTTGCCACGATCACGATTCGCGTGATGCGGATGCCCGCCTGGCTTGGCGTTCCGGCGTCGCACGCGATCGTGACCAGCATCGCCGTGGTGGTGGTGCTCTATCACACGGCGACGGGTCACTTCGGCGACCCGCTCAGCGATGTCCCGCCGCTACTGATTGGCGCAATGGTCGCCAATCCGATCGGCCTGCGCGTAGCGAGTCGGATTGGCGAGTCGGTGCTGTCGCGACTACTCGCGTTTGGAATGCTGGTCGTCGCCGCTCGGGTCGCATTCGAAGCGTTCTAATCGACGGGGTCGATATCGACCGACCATCCCCGTCGCAACGTGATCTCAGACAGCAGGGTTCCAGGATCATCGCCCTTGAGCGTGATCTGTCGTCGCCAGAGGCTGCGACGCCGTTCCGGCACCGCTGGCGCAGGACCGATGATCGGGGCAACCATGCCAGCGTGTTTGTCGCGAAGCGTGGTGAGCTCATGGACTGCGCGTGCCGCTTCGGCATCGGCTTCGGTGGCGGTCGAGCGGGCGATCGTGAGCCTGGCCATTCGGCCATATGGCGGAAAGTCAAGGGTCGAGCGCAGGCGCATTTCTGTCTGGTAGAACGCTTCGTAATCGTGTGAGGCAGCGGCGGTGACGACGAAGTGTTCGGGTGAGTACGTTTGGATGATCACTCGACCTCCGAGCTCGCCGCGACCAGCACGACCCGCCACCTGGGACAACAACTGGTAGGTGCGCTCCGAAGCGGTGTAGTCGGACTCCCGCAGGGAGATGTCGGCGTTGACCACTCCGACCAGCGTGACGCGTGGCAGGTCCAGCCCCTTCGCGATCATCTGCGTGCCAATCAGGATCCGTGAGCGTCCCCGCGAGAACTCCTCCAGCAACCGCTGATGGGAACCGATCGCTGATGACGTATCGCGATCCCAACGAGTGATCGGGACGTCGCCCCAGCGACGTCGCACCTCTGCCTCGAGTTGAGCCGTGCCGAAGCTCATCGCTCCGATGCGGCTCTCATTGCAGGACGGACAGCGATTCGGCACTGGTTGCCGGTCGCCGCACTCGTGGCACTGCAGATAAGGTCCCGGACGATGCAGCGTCATTGCGACGGTGCAGTTGCGGCACTCGGTCGCGGCGCCGCAGGCGCGACAGACGAACGCGGACATACCTCGCCGATTGAGGAACAGCAGCACCTGCTCGTCTCGCAGGAGCGCGTCGGATATTCCCGCGTCGAGGGCTCGACTGAAGACCGAGCGCACGCCCGCTGCAAGCTCCTCGCGCAAATCGACGACTTCGACACTCGGTTGGGGAATTGTGACGGGTTTATCTCTGCCAGATTGCACTCGCTGAGTCAGCGTGAGGAGCTGATCCTGTCCCTCGCGAGCGCCCGCCATCGACACGACACTCGGCGTCGCCGACCCCAGGACGGTCGTCACTGCCCAGGATTTCGCCATCTCGCGCGCGACGGCGACCGCGTGGTACCGAGGCTGAGGATCCTGCTGTTTGTACGTCCATTCGTGCTCCTCGTCGAGGATCACAAGCCGCAAGTCCGAGACGGGACCGAAAAGGGCTGAGCGCGCGCCGATGAGGATGCGTTTCTCGCCGGCGTGGATCTGCCGCCACTGCTCGCGAGCATCTGCTCGGGAGAGCGCGGAGTGTCGGACCGCAACTTGCCCGGGAAACCGCGCTTCAAATCGAGCGATGGTCTGCGGGGCGAGCGCGATCTCGGGAACGAGCACGATCACGCCACCACCGTCGGCGAGCGCCTTGTCGGTCGCGGCCAGGTAGACCTCGGTTTTGCCGCTTCCGGTCACGCCGTGGAGCAGAAAGGTTCGCCCAGTCGTCCGCTCCGGCGAGTTCAACGAGCGCAAGATGACGCTCGTCGCGGCTTGCTGCTCGATCGTCAGCGGCGGCGACTCAACGGGAAGTCGACGATCGTCGAGCTCCGACGCCTCCAGTCGGCGCAGAACACCCTGCGACTCGAGCGCATCGACATCCGCGCGGGTCGCACCGGTCTGATGTCGTGCTTCGGTTTCATCGATCTCGCCGGATTCGAGCACTTGCAACAGGGATCGTTGCCGACGCTCGGCGGCCGTACGTCGCAAGGAGTCGGCAACGGACCGCGCATCGTTCGGGTCCACCGCGAGCCGGACGGTGTCGTCCTCATCGCCCTCCTCTCGAAGCGCTAGGGATGTCGTTGCGAGCCACCGCTCAAGCGCTCGGGAGCCGCCGATCAGTTTGGCGGCTTCGGTTGAACGGAGTTCGCGCTCGGCCAAGGCGACCAGCAGATCGGCTGGACGCGATCGTTTGCTGCGTGGCCATTCCTCGATAAGATTCCGAAGCTGCTGAGGACTTATGTCAACCGTTAGTCGCTTCGGTTTCGTCGGAGCCGACGGTACGACGGATCGGAAGCTCGATCCTGAACGCCGAGGTCGCGACGGTGTCCCGGGCGGCAGGAACAGGGCGACACAGGCGGAGATCGGTGCGAGGTAGCGCGTCGCCATCCAGTCGGCCAGCTCTAGCTGGCGTTGCGACAGCAACGGCTGCGGATCAAGAACGCGGTCGATCGGACGGGGGTTGTCCAGCTCGGAGTCGGACCGCACTTCGAGCACGATTCCCAGCGCCCACTGCGTTCGCCAGGGCACCACGACCGCCAGGCCACGACGAAGGGCCATCGCGGCAGGCACGGCGTAGGTGAACGCTCCCCGCTGAGGACTGCCGTTGAGCACCGCGACCTGCGCATAGCGGTCGCTGGGAACGGACCGTTCGCTCATGTCCTCCCAATCCTCTTCCCCAACGAGGTGCTAGCGTCGAAACCAGTGTGACACTCACACTTTGGCAACAACCGGCGACGAAGGCGAGCGTGCGATGTCCAGTGATGCACCGAATTCGGTGAACGAGCAGCCATTCGAGGGCATTCGGGTGGTGGAATTCGGACAGTTCGTCGCCGTGCCGTTCGCGGCGCAGCTGCTCTCCGAGGGCGGCGCCGAGGTGATCAAGATTGAAGCGCTCGAAGGCGACCCGACGCGTCGACTGGCGCAGCTCGCGCCGATGGAGTCGCGCATCTATCTCTCTCGAAATCGGGGCAAGCGGTCGCTCCCGCTCAATCTCCGACACGAACACGCGCCAGCGATCATTGAGGCGCTCCTCGGTGGCGCGGACGTGGCCTTGATGAACTTCCGTCCCGGCTTGGCCGCTCAATTGGGTCTCGACGCGGACACCTTGCGCGAGCGATATCCACGACTGATCGTCGCCACGGTCACGCCATTCGGACGATACGGTCCAGACGCAGGCTTGGCAGGGATGGACATCGTCGTGCAGGCCAGGAGTGGCTTGATGGTCGCCAACGGACGTCAAGCGGACGGCCGGCCGCTCAGTGGTGACCCGGTCAGCGCCGACTACATGGCCGCGATGTCGCTGGCGTTTGGTATCGCGTCGGCGCTGTACCGCCGCACGATCACTGGCATCGGCGGAGAGGTACATGCTTCCTTGATGCAGGCCGCGATGACCCTCAACAACAATCAGATGCTTCGTGTGGAATCCGTCGACGGACCGATCCATGATGAGTCGCGGCAGCAGCTCTCGGAAAAGCGCGAACGCGGCGCGACGTACGACGAGCAGCGCTCGGCCCAACCCTCGGCTCGCGCGAGAACCATGGCCGACATCTACTTCCGCACCTACACGACCGCAGACGGTTGGTTGGCGATCGCCTGTGGCAGTCGGAAACTGCGAGCCGCGTTTATCGAAGCGGTCGGGCTCGACGATCCGCACGCCGGCGACGAGGTGGACGATCCGGACTTCTACCCCAACTTGCAAGCGGCTGCCGAGCGTCGGATGAAAGAGCACACGACCGCCGAGTGGGAATCGACCATGGCTGATGCTGGCGTCCCCGCGTCGCGAGTGCTACTGCCATTCGAACTCCTCGACGATCCCCAGGTTGCTGCGAACGACATGCTCTACGACCTCGAACATCCGCAGGTCGGCAGCGTGCGGATTCTCGCACCACCGGTCGCGTTGGACGAGTCGGGATTTCAGCAGGCGCCGGCGACCAAGCCGTTCGCCAGCGAAACGAGAGAGATCCTCGGCGAGCTCGGCTTCGACGAGGCGCAGGTCGATGACTTCGTCAACTCAGGCGCAACTCGGGACTCGATGTAGTGCTTCGGCGACGGGCACGCTGTGCCTAGCTGACAATCAATCGACGAGAGCAAGTAGCGAAGCGACAAAGATTCAATTCCCCCGCGAATGCGGGGGTCTGCTCGGCAAGGGCGTGTTGGCACAGGGCGGTTCAGTCCAGGAGTTTCCGTCATACCCGCGCTTGCCGCGGGTATCTCGCTGCATTCAGCGGAACTGTCTGTGCAAAACTCGACGAGATTGCCACCGCATCAAGTGCGGGGCAGGCTGCGACAAGCGCGGCAATGACGGAATCGATGACGGATTTCTGACTCAGCAGATGGCTAATGTGAACACGCCCTAGCGTCCATACCTGCGTAGCCTCACTTGACGGAGGCAGAGAGAACAGACCCCCGCATTCACGGGGCAATCGTGGAAGGTTTCCCGTTCAGCACGCGGGAGTATCACTCGCCGTGGCGACGCATTTGGGGGAACAGGATCACGTCTCGGATCGATTGCGAGTTCGTGAGCAGCATCGCCAGACGGTCCATGCCCATTCCGAGTCCACCGGTTGGCGGCATCCCGTGTTCGAGCGCGATGATGAAGTCCTCATCCAGCAGTTCGGCCTCGTCGTCGCCAGCCGCTTTGAGTCGGAGCTGCTCCTCGAACCGGGATCGCTGATCGACTGGGTCGTTGAGCTCCGTGTACGCATTCGCGAGCTCCCACCCGCCGACGAACAACTCAAAGCGCTCGACCAGAGTGTCGTCGTACTCGGTGCGCTTGGCGAGCGGCGAGATCGCGAGGGGATAGTCGAGCAGGAATGTCGGTTGCTGCAAGTGAGGCTCGACGCGCTCCGAGACCAGCTCATCGAACAGCTTGCCCCATCCCGCTTCCGGCGGGATGCCGATGCCTTGGTCGAGGAGCAGACCCTGCATCGCCTCGACCGTTGGGTAATCGCGAAAGTCAACCCCGACGTGCTCGCGCACCGCGTCGACCATCGTCATCCGAGCGAACGGCGGGGTGAAGTCAATCTCGCCGTCGCGCCAAGGCAGGCGGGCTGCCCCCGTAACCTCCGTCGCGATCTCCGACAAGGCAGATTCGACCATTTCGGCGACGCCGTGGTAGTCCGTGTATGCCTCGTAACTCTCGAGCATTGTGAACTCGGGGTTCCAGCGATTGCCAACGCCCTCGTTGCGAAACACCCGACCGATCTCATACACCTTGTCGAAGCCACCGACGATCAGTCGCTTGAGATGCAGCTCCAGCGCGATACGCAACTGTCGCGGTTCGTCGAGCGCGTTGAGGTGGGTGAGAAACGGTCGCGCTGCGGCTCCGCCGGCCTCGGCTTGGAGGACTGGTGTTTCCACCTCGAGAAATCCGCGACCGTCCATGAAGCGACGCATCGCCGAAATGATCTGCGATCTCGTCCTGAGGACCTCCTTCGCCTCGCCGTTGGCGATCAGGTCGAGGTATCGCTGTCGATAGCGAGTTTCGATGTCTTGGAGACCGTGATACTTCTCGGGCGGTGGTCGGAGCGCCTTGCTGAGCATTCCGATGCGCTCGGCCTGAATCGAGATCTCGCCTCGGCGTGAACGGATCACAGGACCAGATGCCTCGATGAAGTCGCCGAGGTCGTAGGAGTCTAGCAGACCCCACGACTCGCCCAGGGCGCGCTTGCTCGCCAAAATCTGAATCTCGCCGGAGTCATCCTCGAGGTCGATGAACGCGATCCGACCCATGTTGCGCATCGCCGCGACACGGCCGGCGACAGTGACGCTTGGACCGTCCGTCTCGGGAGCCTCTTGCTCATGGGCCGTGAAGAGGTCGCGCGATTCGCCAATCGTGTGGCTTCGGCCGGTGCGCTGTGGATACGGATCAACACCGCCGCCACGCAGCTTGGTCGCCTTGGCCTGGCGCTCGGCGACGATCTCACGGAGGTAGCGCGTATCCGTCGTGCTTGACGCAGCGCTGGTTGAGGACTCTGTCATCGTCAATCTGTCTCTCAGGCGACGGCCTCCGCCGCTCAGCCGGAGACCAGGTTTGACTAGGAAATTGCCTTGACTCGGAATTTGCGCACGCCAGTCGGCGTGGAAACTTCGACCGTATCGCCGACTTTGGAACCGAGCAGCGCTTTCCCGACCGGCGACTCGTCGGAGAGGAATCCGTTCTTCGGATCGACCTCCGCCGGGCCAACGATTCGGTAGTTGACGTCGGTGCGTTTCGGCATCGGACGAACGGTGACCGTCGACCCGAGCCTGACGGTATCGGAGCCTTGGATTTCTTCTTCATCGATCACTTCGGCCGAGGAGATCACCGCTTCGATCTCGCGGATCCGACCCTCGATGAAGAACTGTTCACTCTGAGTCTCGATCCCTTCGCCTTCGTCGCGGGCGCCGGGCGAGTTCTCGATTGACTGTTGGATGAGCTCCGCAGCTTCGCGTCGACGTTCCTTCAGTGTGAGGAGCTCGTCGCGCAGATTTTGGAGACCTTGTGCCGTGATCGGTACCGACCGTCTGAGTACCACGATTCCTACCTGACCGCTCAATCCTTCGCGAATTCGAAAGACTTTATGGCAGGCTACGATAGCACTGAAACGCGAAAATCCGTCTCCCAAGCAGAGACATCGATGTAACGTGCGTCACACTTTCACAATCGTCGTCGTCTCAGCTCTGCTAGGAGCCGTGGTGGGCGCTGTGATCACGTCCATTCTCTTCTCCGGCTCACAAATTTCGGAAGCAGACCTAGAGCTCGCCCTCAGCGACGCGATGGACGAAGCGGTCGAACGAGCGACCCAATCGTCGAGGAGTGAGCTCACGCTCCTCGTCGACGAGATGATGGCCGCTGAGCGCGCACAGATTGAAGACCTGTTCCAGAGGATTTCGCCCTCGGTCGTCGTGATCGACGCGGAAGGCCCCGAGCGAACGAACGATGAGGGCATCGAGGTCGTCCCAGCCGCTATTGCGACAGGATTCGTCCTGGATAGCGACGGACTCATCGTCACCGCGGCGCATGTGCTCGAGGGAATGACAACGTTCGAAGTCATCCTGCACAACGACGAGCGATGGCGCGCCGAGCGTATCGGCGATGATCAGCCGTTCTCGGACGTCGCTGTGCTGCGTCTTGAAGAACCGATTTCGGGCGATGACGATGCCCACAACCTGCTTGTGCCGAGCTTCGGTGCCACCAATTCCATCGAGACTGGGCAAACCGTCCTGGCGATTGGCAATACGCTCTTAGGACAGGAGATCTCGGTCACCGTCGGCGTGGTGAGCGATCCCGATACCTCGTTCTTTCGCGAGCGCTATGAGCAGGACAATCTGATCCAGACCGATGCTGCGCTCAATCACGGAAACTCCGGCGGCATCCTCGCCGATCTTGATGGGAACATCGTGGGAATGACGGCCGTGATCGCTAGAGAGACTCGAGACGGCGAGTTCGTCGACGGAGTTGGCTTTGCCATCCAGATCGACGCGGTGCTGGAGGTCGCCCGAGCGATCGCCGAGGACGGCTTCTACCCTCGACCCACATTTGGCGTCGTCAACGAGCGACTGCTCACACCTACCGCCGCGGCACAACTCGACTTGGAGGTCACACAGGGCTCGTTCTTGATTGAGATTCGCCGCGGCGGCGCATTCGCCCGAGCGGGGATTCGTCCGGGAGACGTGTTGCGAGAACTCAACGGAGTTCGGATCAACGCCGACTCGCCGTACCTCAACGCGTTGGCCACACTCGAACCGCTTGTCCCGGTGATGGTCCATGTCCATCGCGGAGGCGAGGAGTATCGACTCAGCATCGCACCAGACCTGCGAGCGCCGTGACCACTCCAGGAGGCAACGACTGGCAGCCGCAGCCGGTGCGGCGCATTGGCGACGCGCCACGTTCGGCGCGCCAGCCTCGTCGGGCTCGACGTCCACCGGGAGCCGCGCCATTTGACCCAACCCCAGCGCCGCCAGAGAGCGCGCAACCCCCGCCCCAGAGGCAGCCCCCACAATCGGGATCGCCCAGCGGCCGGACGCCGAGCGGTCCGAACGCTCAGTCCACATCGCCGAGTCGAGGGCTCGGCGTGCTCTTGCTATTGATCATCCTGGCGCTGATCGTCGCCGTGGTGATCGTGTTGTTCATCGAACCCGGACTTGTCGATACGAACTTCGGCACGAGCAACGAATCGACATCGGGAAGCGAGGCGACCACGACGCTCCCACCAGTCGTGACCGAGTCTCACCTGCTCCAGCCAACTCCACCGATTCCCAGCATCCTGGGCGTCGTGTCGCCGATCTATGGGCTCCAGGTGCCGTCCGATCGGCTTGGCCCGTTCGAGTTCACGCTGCGCCTCACCAATCCCTCCCGAGACGCACGCAATCTGGGCGCGTACACCTGGGACGGCGAAGACTGGATCCGACTGGGCGACGCGTCGCTGAGCAGCGACGGCGTTTCGGCTCGGATTGTGCTCTCCGACGTCCCCGACAATCTCGCCATCTTGCGACGTCTCCAGTTCCGCGATGTGATCGCCGGACGCGTGCCTCGAGGCGAGGAACCACAGTCGATTCTCGCCGGTTCATTGACGATTCTGCATCCCGACGGATTTCGACCGGCGGAAGATGGTTCGCTATTGGGCCAGGTCGATCTCCCCACTCCAGTGATCGCCCAAAATGTTTGGCCGACGGTCTCCGCAGACCCAGTGCAGGCTGAGGTCGTCAACGACATCCTCGCCTCCGATGTCCTCCGACGTCAGCACATCTCCAACATCCAACATTCGATCCAGAGTCATCAGCATGACGGAGTCGACATTCACTACCTCGACGTGTCGCCCGCCTTGCGGACTCAGTTCACGTCGTTCATCAGCGAGCTGGCCGATCGACTCCACCGCGAGAATCGTGGCCTCGCCGTGCACATCCCGATCAACGCGTCGGGTGGGATCGGTGAGGGCGCCTATGACCTGTCGCAGCTTGGTGCATCGGCCGACTTCGTCGTGATCGAGCCGCCGCTCGACCCGACCCTCTTCCAGGCCGCGATTGATGCCTCGCTGCCAACCCTGCTCGAGCGGATCGAGTCGGACAAACTGCTCCTTGCTCTGCGATCCAACGCGATCGTGCGCACGTCGACCGGTTTCAGCGAGATCTCGCAGCGGGACGCATTGGGCATCGCGTCGACACTCGGCATTCGCGAGCCCGGTCCATATCGGCCTGGGGTCCGCGTGACATTGCAGGGCAGCTCGATCATGCTCGACAACCAGGCCGGCGGCATCCGCTGGGACAATGTCAACCGGATTACGACGTTCACCTATCCCGACCAAACCGGCCTGGCGGTCACGATCTGGATTCACAATCGATTCAGCGCCGCGTTTCAGCTCAAAGTGGTTTCCGACTGGGGACTTGGCGGGGTCTACATCAGCAATGCGTCGGCCAATCCGGCCAATGCCAATCTCTGGCCTGCGGTTGCCGCATTCTTCGAGGCCGGCACTCCCGACCTCCGACTACCCAACTCCATCCTGTTTGACCCAGTCTTCAGCGTCGAAGGCGGAGAACTCACCGGGAACAGCGGCAGTGGTTGGCAATTCTGGGACCTACCGACAACGCCAGGCGACTACCAGGCCCAGCTCGTCGTCTCCGATGGTGACGTACGCGTCGGCCATGCGATTACGGTCCCGGTCCGAGGGGAAGGTCAGAACTAGTGTCGCGGTCACATCCTCGAGTGGTCGGCGGAGCGCTCGCGGGGCGACGTCTGCGCTCGCCAGCGAACGGCACACGACCAGCCACAGCGATCCTGCGTTCGGCGATCTTCGACCGGCCAAGCGTCCGTGACATCGTTGAAGACGCTCGTGTGCTCGATCTCTACGCCGGCGCGGGATATCTGGGCATTGAAGCACTGAGTCGCGGCGCCACGAGCGTGGACTTCGTGGAACGCAACGGTCCAGCCTGCGCCGTCATCCGACGTAATCTCGACGAGCTCGGGCTCAACGATCAGGCTCGTGTGCATCGCCTGCCCGTCGAACGGTGCTTTTCCCGCATCCCGCTCGACCCTGACATCATTTTCATCGACCCTCCTTATCGGGTCGACGCCCGACCCGTCGTGGAGACACTGCTCGAGCGAGCAGCGCTTCCCGAGGGTGCGCTGGCGATTTGGCGTCGATTGACTATGTCATCGGGCGGAGTGCCACCGCCGCCTGAGGAAATCGGCGGACTAGTACGGATTGATCAACGGCGCTATGGTGACGGCGCTATCGACACGTATCGTGCGGAGGCCTCGACATGACGATCGCGCTTTATCCCGGCGGATTTGACCCCATTACCAACGGCCACTTGGACATCGTGCAGCGCGCTGCAGGAATGTTCGACGAAGTCGTGATGGCCATTTATCCACGCACCAGCGAAACCTTTGACGTCGACGAACGGCTGGCCCTGATTGAAGGTGCGACCGCGCACTGCCCGAACGTCCGCGCAGCCAAGTTCACTGGGCTGGTCGTCAACTTCGCGGACGAGGTCGGCGCGAGCGTGCTCGTGCGGGGCATCCGCGCGGTGACCGGGTTCGAGGCCGAATTCGACATGGCGCTGATGAACAAGAAGATGGCTCCCCACATTGAGTCGGTCTTCCTGATGTCCGGACACGAGCACCTGTTCATCTCGGCCAGCAGAATCCGCGAGCTCGCCTCGCTCAAGCATCCGGTCAGTGATCTCGTGCCGCCGAACGTGGCCGAGGCGCTGATTGAGAAATACGGTCCTCCAATTCGCTAGCCTCACCGCTCGGCTTTGAGTGGCTCGCCCCTCGGCATCTGACGACTCTGCGATACAGTCGAGTCAGGCGGTGTGCGGCGACACGTTGAGCTGGAGACGATCATCGACCTCCTCGAACTGATTGAACAGATCGAAGCTGCCGTTCTCGCGGGACGACGCAACCGCTTCGGCTCGGGATGGACGGTCGATCGCGAGCAATTGCTCGATCTGATCGACCGTCTCCGCATGGCCGCGCCAGCGTCGACCGAACAGGCACAGCGACTGCTCCAAGAACGCGAAGTCCTCCTCCAACAAACGCACGAAGAAGCCGCGATTCTCGCCCAGCAGGCTCGGCAGGAAGCTGAGCAGCAGATCTCGGTGCACGAACTCGTCCAGGCAGCGGAGTCGCGAGCGCAAAACATCGTCGATCAGGCACATCAGGCGGCCAACGAGACGGTCACCCGCGCCAACCAAGAAGCCGCAGCCGTCCGAGGACAAGCGACCACCGAGGCAGTGTCGCAGGCGCTCGAGGCGGACCGCTACTCGCTGGAGATGATGCGTCGCTTGAACGACCAACTGAGGACGATGCAGACCTCAGTCGGGAGCGCGGTCGACCAGCTCGAGCACAAGTTGGCCCAGAGCGAGCAATCGCAAGCCGTCGACCAACGCGACGAGGCCGCCCGCCAAGCCCTCGGGAGCGACTAGCCGGTGTCGGCAGGTGGCCTACGCACTGCTGTGGACGTAGCAGCCACGTCGGAACGTCGTCTGGACTCAGCGAGATACCCGCGGCAAGCGCGGGTATGACGATCTTGCGCGAGCGCGGGTATCTCGACTCTCTCGGTGGCCTTCGTCAGTTGGCGGCTCCGGCGAGGGCGGGCTTTGGTGCGAGCGGGTGACCGACGGCCTCTCCGATGAGCTCCAACGAGCGCATGAGCCCGTCGAAGTTCTCGAGCGTGAGTGACTGCGGGCCGTCTGACAGCGCGTGGTCGGGGTTTGGGTGCACCTCGACCATGAGCCCGTCGGCGCCGACGGCCATCGAGGCACGCGCCATCGGATCGACGAGGTACCAGTGTCCGGTGCCGTGTGCTGGGTCGCTGACGATCGGGAGGTGGCTGAGCCGCTTGACGACCGGAATCGCGGAGAGGTCGAGCGTGTTGCGCGTCGCCGTCTCGAACGTGCGGATCCCACGTTCGCAGAGGATCACGTCGCGGTTGCCCTTGGACATGATGTACTCAGCCGCGAGCAGCCACTCATCGATCGTCGCAGACAGCCCGCGCTTGAGCATGACCGGCTTTCGCGCCAGGCCGACCTCGTCGAGCAGCATGAAGTTCTGCATGTTGCGTGTGCCGATTTGGAGGATGTCGGCGTATCGCGCTACGAGCTCGACGTCGCGGGCTTCCATGACCTCGGTGATCACGGGCAGACCGGTCTCCTCACGGGCAGTTGCGAGGTGCTGGAGCCCTTCCTCGCCGAGTCCGCGGAATGCGTACGGCGACGTGCGCGGCTTGAACGCTCCACCACGGAGAATCTGTGCTCCCGACTCGGCCACCGCCTTGGCGGTTTCGACCATGTGGTCCTCGTTCTCGATCGAGCACGGGCCAGCCATGACGACCATCGTGCCGTCACCGATCTTGACGCCGCCGACGTCGATCACGGTGTCGTCCTTCTGGAACTCGCGCCCGGTGAGCTTGTACGGACGCGAAATCGCGATCACTTCGTCGACGCCGCTCATCCGACTCATCTGAGCGCGGATGTCGGGATCGCCGATCACTCCGACCGCTCCGATCACGACTCGTTCCTTGCCCGGAGAGAGGTGGCCTTCGAGGTTGAATTCCTTCAGTCGGGCGAGCACTTCGCGAACCTGCTCGTCGGTCGAGCCCATTCTCATAACAATCAGCATGTCGTCACCTATTCGTTCGTTCAGCGTTCAGCGCAGGATCCTCTGCCGATTCTTGCAGAAGGGTTTCCCCTGAACGTGATGGTTCTGTGTTAACTGTCAGGTCGGTTCTCAACACTCTTGCACCACGTAGGTATACATGCTGTACCTCATCTTGCCGAAGCGGCGTATTGACGTGCAGCAGTATCCGAAGACAGGACGGCAACGACCCAGGAACTTGCATTTCATGCCCGCACATCAACGCGGCATGGCTCCAGTTGTAGGTGCGCCGAGCCGCGACCGCCGGGAACTCCGCGTTGAGGTCGGGCGTGGTCGTAAACCACACCGAGGCGACTTCGTTGGCGTCGATCTCGTTGCGGACGATGATTTCGCCGAGCAACTCCTCGGTCGCTTCGATGATCTCGGCACGGGTATTGGCCGCAACCGTCGTCGCGCCGCGGATCCCGCGTAAGCGCCAAGCTGGCTCGGACTTCGATTCGGCCATGTTCGGGTGCTCAGCGATCTGTTGTCTGCGTATCTGGCAAATCAGCCCTACGGGACCCACAGTAGCCAGAGGACGTGAAGTGGTGTGTGAGTGTGTTCACGGTGCGACCAGCAGGCCAACGAGGTGTTGGCACTGGGTCTAGCGACCGGCGTCAAAGATGCCGGCCGCGGAGATATAGACGCAGTCAACGAACAGGAATTGTCCGTCGTGGGCACGAGAGTTCATGCGCTCGTCTCTTCACTCCGGCGGCCGGTGACCACCTCAAGATATCGCTCGACGGCTTCAACCCGTCCGTCGACCGGCGCTGACGCAATCGTGGTTGTCAACGCTGATCCAATGATAGCAGCGGGCACCAACTGCCCGACCTGCTCAACGTGTTCGCGCTGACTGATGCCAAAGCCAACTGCCAACGGCGTGTCAGTCCGCGCCCGAACGCGAGCAACGAATGCTGCAAAATCGGCTGCGACCTGCTCTCGCGCGCCAGTCACGCCAGTCAATGAGACCAGGTAGATGAACCCACTCGCGCGCTCGGCAGCGGCGGCGATGCGTGCCTCGGTTGACGTCGGCGCGAGCAGATAGATCAGCGAGAGTCCGTGCCGGGCCAGAACCTTCCGCGCAGCGTCTGACTCGTCAACCGGGAGGTCGACGATGATTAGGCCATCAGCACCTGCCTCGGACACCGCCCTCGCGAGCCCTTCCATTGGTTCGCCCACGGCTCCGCCCGGCACCTCCGAGGCGCCTCCGCTCGACGTGCCGTAGGCGAGAAATGGGTTGAGATAGCCCATCAACGTGATCGGAGCATCAGGCGACGTCTGTCGTGCCGCGCGGACGGCGTCGAGCGCCGTCTCGAGGGTCGCGCCGGCGGCCAAGGCGACCGTGTACGCATCTTGGTGCACGGGACCGTCGGCGATTGGATCGGAGAACGGCACACCGATTTCCAGTCCCGCCGCACCGCCTCGAAGGGCGGCGCGGACCAGGTCTGGGGTCTCCTGCGGCGACGGAAATCCCGCCGTGAGGAAAGGAAAGACCAGCGGACCGTCTCCGCGCGAGGCGGAGGCCGCGAATGCGTCTTGATATCGCTTGCCGAGATCAGTCATGCCTCATCCCCTCACCCGAGTTGCTGCACTAGCGTCGCCGAAAATCCGATTACGTTGAAGCCAAAGTGCGCCATCGACGCCGCTGTGAGCGATCCGGTACGCACATAGACCAAGCCGAGCACGATTCCAGCGATTGCGAAGGGGATCATGCTGCCAAGATCAGCGTGGAGAGCTGAGAACACGGACGCTGATATCAAGAAGGCCGGAATCAGACCCCAGTGCGGACGCAATCCGCCGAGTACGAAGCCGCGTGCGAACGCCTCCTCATAGATCGGCGCGCAGATAATGACCAGAATGCCCAACGCGATCATGACCGACGTGTGGACGAAGAGCCGGTCGTCGTCGATCGTCGACTGGGGCTCAAGCCACTCCAACCCGAGGACACTGATGATCGCGGTGTAGACGAAGAGCACCACATAGATCGTGATCAGTCCGCCGAATGCCCACCTTGCGTCGCTACCAGTCGGGCGACGCCAAGCGATCAAGCCGGTCTCTCCGCGACGGCGCAAGATGAGCGTCGGTAGGACGAGCCAGCCGAGCAGCCCTGCCGTGCCCTGTCCGATCACAAACACAAGCATGCCGAGCTCGCTCGTAACGTCATCAACGTCGTCGATCGCCGCAACGATGAGCCCAGTAATGACCAGCACAACTAGCCAAGTCAGCGTGCAAAGCAGTCCCCAAGCGACCAGTCGAAATCCCGCCATGCCACGATCGGAAGGCGGCTCGGCCACTGCATCACCGGAGTACTCAGGCTTCATCATCCGACGCGATACTCCAGCAACACCGTCAACTCAAGATTCCAGCCTGCGTCAGACCGCCTGCAATGTGCTCGCGGAATCGCTGGTTCAAACAAGTTCGATTCCCTCACGATTGAGCACACTTCCCCCGCGTCTGCGGGGGACTGCTCGGCTACGCACCCGATAAGAGATGAGTCGCAGTTCGTTGCCATTACTCGCCTCGCGAAGCGAGTGCGTCCCTGACGATCTCGACGTCCTTGTCACCTCGGCCCGAGAGACCGATCAGGATGGTCTCGTCGGGGCTCATCTCGGGCGCGAGCTTGGCAGCGTACGCGATCGCATGGGCCGTCTCCAGCGCTGGAATGATGCCCTCAGTCTCCGAGAGCAGTTGCAAGCCATCCAGCGCCTCGTCATCCGTCACCGAGACGTACTCGGCCCGCTCAGTCAGCATCAGCCACGCGTGTTCGGGACCAACACCGGGATAGTCAAGCCCTGCCGAGATTGAGTGTGCTTCCGTGATCTGTCCGTGTTCGTCCTGGAGAACGTATGTCCTCGTCCCATGCAGCACGCCCGGAGACCCAGCAGAGAGCGTGGCAGCGTGTCGTGCTTCCAGACCCTCACCGGCCGCCTCGACGCCGATCAGCCGCACCGAGTCCTCGAGCAACGGATGAAACAGTCCGATCGCGTTGCTGCCCCCGCCGACGCAAGCGATCGCGACGTCGGGCAGTTTGCCAATCTTCTCGTGCAACTGCGCCTTGGACTCCCGACCGATGCACGATTGCAGCTCCCGCACGATCACCGGATATGGATGCGGCCCGATCGCGCTGCCGATCAGGTAGTGCGTGGTTCGCACGTTGGTGACCCAGTCGCGGATTGATTCATTGATCGCGTCCTTGAGCGTCCGCGCACCCGACTTGACCGGGACAACCTCTGCTCCGAGCAGACCCATACGAAACACATTGAGCGCCTGGCGACGCACATCTTCCTCGCCCATGTAGACAATGCACTCGATACCGAAGCGCGCGCAGGCGGTCGCGGTGGCGACTCCGTGCTGTCCCGCGCCGGTTTCCGCGATGATCCGCGGCTTACCCATGCGTTGGGCAAGCATGACCTGGCCGAGCGCGTTGTTGATCTTGTGCGCGCCGGTGTGGGCGAGATCCTCTCGCTTGAGCCAGATTTGGGCGCCACCAAGCTGCTCAGAAAGTCGCGCGGCGTGGGTCATGGGTGTCTCGCGGCCGACATAGTCTCGCAGCATGGCATCGAGATCGGCGCGGAACACGGGATCGGACTGGGCGGATTGCCAGGCTTCCTCAAGCTCGGCGAGGGCCGGCATCAGGGTCTCTGGAGCGAACTGTCCGCCGAACGGTCCGAAAGCTCCCTGCTCTCTGCTGATGTCACTGGCCAAATCTGTGGTCACGACGCACCATCGCCTTTCGCCGCTGCGATAAACGCGCGGATCTTTGCTCTGTCTTTGACGCCATCGGTCTCCACCCCGGACGACACATCCACAGCCCACGGACGCACCTGTGCGACCGCGTCGGCGACATTCTCCGGGTTGAGTCCACCGGCAAGCACGAGCGGTCGCTGACTCGCCACCTCAGCCGCCAGCGACCAATCAATCCGTTTCCCCGCGCCGCCGCCATGAGCCGACTTCGCATCGAGATGGGGAATCGTGTTCGGCGCGCGATCGATCTCGCGCAGCACCGCTGCAGGGGTCATGCCATAATCGACGTGCACTGCGCGGAGCACTGGGCGTCGAACCCGAGCGGCCAAGGCAGGATGCTCGCCGCCGCTCAGTTGGACAACGTCAAGGTCGACGCGATCGAGGATGCGCTCAATCTCATCGATCGTTTGCCTTGCGAATACGCCCACAAGGATTGGTTGGTTCGCGGCCTGGCGCTCGCGTTCCATGGTTTCGCAGCGAGCATCAAGGATCTCAATCCGAGGCCCAAGCTCGCGACGCACGGCTCTCGCCGCCTTGAGATCAATCCGTCGCGGCGCATCGGCGAAAATCATCCCGATCGCGTCCGCACCGGCCTCGCGAGCCCACTCGGCGTGTTCAACTTCACGCACGGAACAGATTTTGACGAACGTCATTGCCCGAGCAGCTCTCGCGCCTTGGCGTGCGGATCGTCAGCAGAGGACAACGCCTCTCCGATCAGCACCGCGTTGACGTCGCACTGTTCCATCCGCTGCATGTCCCCCCGAGTCCGTACGCCGCTCGCAGCGACAACCGGAATCTCGGGCGGGATCAAGGAGCGCAGTCGCTCCGTCGTACCCAAGTCTTCTGAGAACGTGTGCAGGTTTCGATTGTTGATCCCAATCGCCGCGGCGCCAACGTGCAGCGCCATCTCGGTCTCTCGTTCATCGGTCACTTCGACGAATGCGGCAAGTCCCAACTCCTCGCCCACGCTCGACAACGTGGCCAACTCGGTCGCGTTGAGCGTCTTGGCGATCAGCAGATACGCATCAGCGCCGAGCGCCGCTGCTTCGGCGACTTGATACGGGTCGACGTGGAATTCCTTACGCAGCAAGGGAAGTCCACTGCCGAGTAGCGCCTCCGATGCTTCGCACAGATCCGAGTCGCTCGCGAAGAATGCCGGCGAGGTCAGGACCGAGACCGCGACCGCCCCGATATCTCGGTAGGTGCGAGCAAGCTCGGCTGGCACGATGTCGGGCGCGAAGAGTCCTTTGGATGGCGAGCCGCGCTTGATCTCGGCCATCAGACCGACACCCGAGCGCTGCAGCGCAGCAACGAAATCACTGCGCTCCGCGCGCTGTTGAGCCCTGCGACGCAGCTCATCGATGGAGACACGCTGCTTGCGCTCAACGAGCGAGGACCGAGTGTCGGCGACGATGCGATCGAGAACAGAACTCATTTTGCCAAGACTTTACGCTTCAGATTCCTCAGCCTCGGTGGTCAATGCCTGCGAGCGCTCGACGAACAGTTCCAGCTTACGCAGCGCTCGCTGATCGTCGATACATTCCGCCGCTCGACTGACCCCCTCGGCGAACGTGGGCACCTCTTCCGACGCCAAGAGACCAGCAGCGGCATTGAGCGTCACAAACCCAGTCAGCGCTGACGTCTTGCCGCCCAACACCTCTCGCATCATTCGAGCGGAGTCTTCGGCGGTATCGCCTCCTTGCACCGCGGCGAGCGGCACCGGACGAATCTGGAAATCCTCGGCCGACACCGTGAATTCCGACAGTTGGTCACCGTCGACCTGCCAGCAGGTGGTCTCGCCCGATGGCGAGACTTCGTCCAGGCCCTCATGTCCATGGACGACCAGGCCACGCCGCACGCCCAGTCGTCCGAGCGCGGTGGCCATGAGCGGACCGAGTTCCGGTCGGGCGACGCCGATCAGTTGATGTGTGGCTCGGGCGGGATTCGTGAGCGGGCCGAGGATGTTGAACACAGTCCGCACGCCGATCCGTCGCCGAATCGGCCCGACGAAGCGCATCGCAGGATGAAACGCCTGGGCAAACAGGAAGCCGAATCCGACTTCGCGAATCAGCGTCGCCGCCGTGTCGGGGTCGACGCTGATCTGTCCGCCGAGCGCCTCAAGCACGTCAGCGCTGCCGACGCTCGACGACATCGCTCGGTTGCCGTGCTTGGCGACCGGCACTCCGCAACCCGCAAGGACGAATCCTGCCGCCGTCGACGCGTTGAACGTGTGCTTGCCCGAACCACCTGTGCCGGCGGTGTCGGCGAGCCTCGGCAAGTCTGAGAGATCGACGCGCAACGCGTGCTCGCGCATTGCTCGCGCGAGCCCAACGACCTCGTCGACCGTCTCACCTTTCATCCGCAGCCCCGTCAGCAGCGCCGAGGCCTGGATCTCGTCGGCCTCGCCCGACATCAGCGCATCCATCGCGGCCGACGCTTCCGCATCGGAGAGGCTGCGCCGCTCCTCGATCACCGCTCTCAGCGCTGAGGTGAGGTCTCCGCTGGTCTCGCTAGGCATGAGACCACGCCTCGGACTGATCGAGGAAGTTCTTCAGGATTGCGTGACCGGTCTTGGTGCGAATCGACTCGGGGTGAAACTGCACTCCCTCAATCGGATACTCCGTGTGGCGCATCCCCATGAGGACCTTGCCGCTGCCGTCGACGCGCTCGCACCATGCCGTCGGCACGAGTTCCGCGGGCAACGTTTCCGGCTCGACGATTAGCGAGTGATAGCGCGTCGCGTCGAGCGGATTCGGTAGTCCAGAGAAGACACCCTCGCCGTCGTGCTCGATTGACGACACCTTGCCGTGCCGAATCTCGCCCGCTGGCCCGACCGTCGCCCCAAAGGCGGCGCCGATCGCCTGATGTCCCAGACACACGCCGAGCGTGGGGATTCCGGTGCTGAACTGCTGCAGCACGGGCACACTCACGCCGGCCTCGGCTGGCGTTTTCGGTCCCGGCGAGATCACAATCCGCCGCGGCTCCAGCGCCGCGATTTCGTCCATCGTGATCTGGTCGTTGCGATGCACGACCACGTCCGCGCCCAGTTCGCAGAGGTACTGGTAGAGGTTGTAAGTGAATGAGTCATAGTTGTCGATCAGTAAAGTATCAACCGCCATCGTTGGCAGCCTCTCGTTCTCGGAGAATGCGTCGGAGGGTTCGGTAACCCTCGACCGCTCGAGGGAATCCACAGTACGGCGCGGCCGTGGCCATGACGCCCTCCAGCTCGCGTACCGTGACGCCGTGATTTAGCGCTCCAGGAATGTGGAACTGCAGCTCGTCGGGCTTGCTCAGCGCGACGAGGATTGAGACGACGACCAACGATCGGTCCCGCCGCGACAGTTGTGAACGCGACCAGAGGTCGCCGAAGGCAAACTCAAACGCGAGCTTGCCGACCGCCCCGATTCGATCCATCCCTGCCAACGCCTCTGCCGGATCCTGCGCCTCGTCGCGACCGTTGAGCGTGCGCATCACGTCGACCGCGTCGGCGTGTCGTTGCTCGTCGTCCTTGTAGGCGGCGGGCGGAATTCGGTACGGCTGACCGTCCGCCTCGTTCCACATCTCGAGCAGGACATTGAACATCTCATTGCCCGCAGGGAATCCTGAGTAGCCCGCGATCTGCAGCGCGATCTCGGTGATCTCCTCGCGCGAGACCCCGTTCGCCGGACCGAAACTGGCGTGGAACTGGACCGCTTGCAGGCGTTCCAGCGCGCCGAGCATTGCCAGGGCCACAATCGTTCGGTCGCGGCGCGAGAGCTCGTCACCCTGCCAGACCTGCCCGAAGATGTAGTCCACCACGTAGCTGCCGAAGGCGCCGGTGCGCTGCTCTGCCGCCGAGGCGAAGCCAATCGGCTGTCCAGTCATCTCGGCGAGCAGCTCGCTGCCCGCCCGACGTCGTTCAGTGTGTGTTGTCATTTCGTACCTTGTTTCTCGTACTCTCCGTTGGCGCGCAGTCTAAGCAGACTCGTCAGACCCAACCGACATCATTTCGTCCGAAGCCGCTGCAAAATGCGTGCCGCATCGGACGCTCGAGGCAAGCCACAAAACGCTGACGCTATCGCGATCACGCCGTCCAGCTCATCCCAGTCGCAGCCGAGACGGTGCGCCGTCCGCAAGTCTGCCTCCAGCTCGCGCTCGCGACCGATCGCGATATGCATCGCCAGGACCACCATCGCCCGATTGCGGTGCGAGAGTTCAACCCGACTCCAGACATCGCCCCAGGCCCAGTCGACCGTCAACCGACCGAGCGATCCGAGCTGTCGAACCGCGTCCTCCCCGATTTGTTCTTGGCCCATCCGCCGACCGGTGAGCACCTCGCCGACATCGGCAGCAATCTGTCGACGCTGCTGATCGCTCTTCTCGGCGGCTGGCTTGGGGCGGTACGGATCGTCTGATTGTTCCCAGTCGGCGAGCACTCGGCTCAGCGCGAGATTGCCGTAGGGAAACCCACACTCAACCGTGAGTTGAACGCAGACCTCGACGATCTCATCGCGACTGAGACCATTCTGCAGTCCGATCGCCGCGTTGAAGGCGAAGCCGTCGACCTGCATGAGCGCGCCGGCAGCGGACATCGCGACGAGACTGCGGTCTCGGCGAGAGAGCAAACCGTCCTGCCAGATATCGCCCCAGATGTGGTCGACCAGATACGAGCCGAAGGGGCCCATTCGCGATTCGATCTCCGCCGCGAAATTCTCTCGACCAGTGACCTCGGCGAGAATCTCTGCTCCCGCATCCCGTCGCTCTTTGTGGGACCGATCGGGAATGCTGGAGTTCGGCAGTACTGGTTCTTCGGGCTCGTCGACGAAGAGATCGTCGAGCGTTTGGTCATCCTCAAACTGCCAACCAGAGTCTCGACGCTCGACCACGGTCGAGAGCAACTGACCCTGCTCCTCGGGCAGCACCTCCAGCGCTGAGGCGACGTCCCACCATTCCATCGCGTCGAAGGGGTTCGTTTCATCGTCGGGCGCACCATCGAGCGCGGCCTCGACCGTGACCACGTACGCGTTGTGGATCGTGTGTCTCCCGCTGGATGGCTCCGGCCCGGAAACGGTGTCTGCGTACACAGCGCGGACTCGCTGACGGAGCAACGCCTCAAACAGTCGAGGCACGGTGTCGTCGGGCTCTTCTGTGATCGGTGTGACGTCTCCTGGCAGCCACCAGTCGTGCGGCCAGAGTTCCTCACTTCCGCGTCGACGCAAGAGTAAGACGCGCCCGTCGGCGTCGAAGAGGACGCCGTAGCCGATGATCAATGATTCAGACATCAGTACCCTCGTGAGCCACTGCTGCCGGACGTCGCGCGCGAGCGTTCCTCAGCGAGATCGAGCGCCGTGAACATACCCATCGCCTTGTTCACGGTCTCTTCAAACTCGGCAGTCGGTTTGGAGTCGTAGACGATCCCGCCCCCGGCCTGGACCGAGGCCACACCGTCCTGCATGATGATCGTCCGAATCGTGATCGCGGTCTCCATGTTTCCGCCGAATCCAAAGTAGCCCAGCGCTCCCGCATAGGGTCCGCGTTGATCGGCTTCCAGCTCGGAGATGATCTCCATCGCCCGAATCTTGGGCGCGCCCGAGACGGTGCCCGCCGGGAATGTGGCTCGCACAGCGTCGAACGACGTCGCACCTTCAGCCAGCTCGCCCTCGACGTGCGAAACGAGATGCATGACGTGGCTGTAACGTTCGACGTCGAGCTCCTGGGTCACCTTGACCGTCCCCGGTCGAGCAACCCGACCGATGTCGTTCCGCCCGAGATCGAGCAGCATCACATGCTCAGCGACCTCTTTCTCGTCGGCGCGCAGTTCAGCCTCGAGCGCTTGGTCCTCTTCCTCACTCAGCCCACGGCGACGCGTCCCCGCGATTGGGTGAGTCGATACTTTGCCATCCTCGACGATCACAAGCAGCTCTGGCGAAGTGCCGACAATCTGGTGATCATCCATTTCGAGGTAGTAGGTGTATGGAGACGGATTCACCGTCCGCAACGTGCGATAGACGTTGAACGGGTGCACAAACGTGTCACGAGAGAATCGCTGCGAATACACGCACTGAATGATGTCGCCAGCGATTACGTAGTCGATGATCTGTTTGACATCGGAGAAGTAGGCCTCGCGCTCCATGTTGGAGCGAATCGCAGCGGAGTGGCCGCTCGGTTCTGGAGCATCGGTGGGAGGGATCGGCGGACCTGATTGCAGCCGCTCGACGAGTTCGTTGATCCGAAACTCCGCCGCGCGATAGGCGGACTCAACGTCGCCATCGAGACGGACGTGGGAAACCACCTTGATCACATGCTTGAGGTGGTCGAACACCAGCACCGTGTCGACGAACTGAAACAAGGCCTCGGGCAGGCCATGCGGGTCGAGCTCGGCGGGTTGGACCCTCGGCTCGAAGTGACGAATCGCCTCATAACTCAGATAGCCAACAGCACCGCCATGGAACGGCGGCAGGTCAGGATTCGGGATGAGGTCAAACCGACCCAGCTCCGCTTCCACTTCATGCAGCGGATCGACCGCGCCCCCTGAAGGAGCGCGAAACACTCGATACGGCTCGGTTCCAATGAACGAGTAGCGACTCGGCCGCTCGCCACCTTCTACCGACTCGAGCAGGAACGAGTATGCACCACGTTTCACTTTGAGAAACGCGGACACGGGCGTTTCGAGGTCGGCGAGGACCTCGCGATAGACAGCAGCGTAGTTGCCGCGGCCGGATGTCCTGGCATCGGCTGCGAGCTGCTTGAAATCTTCCAGATTGGGGCTCAGTTCGCCGGTCAACGGCATGGGGACAGTCTCCTGGGATTCTCGGATCGTCCGATCAGCAGTCTGAGCGATCGAACCACCCGTGGCGTAGCGACCTCGTGGATTAGCGGTCGCCTCGCCAGACCCCTTGCCCGCCGGAGGTGTGGCAATGCGCCGAGGGACGCGTGAGCGCGAAGGCGTCATGCGCTTGCGTTCCCATGTGTCTGATGTCAGCGGCCAGCATTGCGCAGTTCCGTCGTGTGTGTCCGTGTCCTGACGTTCCTGCCCCAAATGCTACGTCAACCCCGCGCGATGTCAAAGAATCAGGAACACAACCCATCAATCCGTCAAGCCTGCGCGCAGCGCGGGAATGACAACCTAAGCGCTCGCCCGACGCTGACGCTCTTGCGAAATCGCCTCGACCAACGATCGGGCAGCGACCTCGTGCTGCTGATCGCCATTGACGATCACACGATCAAACCAAACGGACTCCGCCATCTCGGCCTCAGCTTCAGCCAACCGGGCGCTGATCTCACGCTCCGTCTCCGCACCCCGTGCGCGGATTCGGCGTTCCAGCGCTGCGACATCTGGCACGGTCACGAAGGCCAGCAGCGGAGCGTCCAACGCGGCTCGCAACGTGCGCGCTCCGGCGACATCGGTCCGCAGTATCGGAATCCGACCCTCAGCGAGCAATCGGTCAACGGCGGCTCTGGGGACGCCGCTGCGATGGCCGTAGATCTCAACGTGCTCCAGGAACTCGCCCTCGGCGACCCATCGGTCGAACTCCTCATCGCTGAGGAACACATGGTGGACACCGTCGATTTCGCCAGGTCGCGGCGCGCGAGTCTTGGCCGTCGCGACCTTGGCCAGCGCCGGATCCAACGCCAGCGCCGCTTCGATCACCGTGTCTTTCCCCGCGCCCGACGGCCCAGAGATCACGACCACGAGCGGCGACGTCTCAGCTTGCGACAGTTCGGAGTTCATCGAGGTCACGCCAGAATGTCGGGTAGGAGATGTCAACAGCATCGGCGTCGTTGATTGTCGTCGGGCCAGACTCCAAATCCGCAGCGAGCGCCGCCACCGCCGCCGACATCGCCAACCGATGATCCCCGTAAGAGTCGACCGTCGCGCCGCACGGTCGACCTCCGACGATCCGCATGCCGTCGCTCCACTCCTCGACCTCCACGTTCATCGCCCGCAACATCGCCGATGTCGTAGCGATCCGGTCCGATTCCTTCACCCGTAGCTCGGCAGCATCGCGGATCTCGGTCACGCCTTCCGCCACCGACGCGGCGACCGCGAGCACCGGAATCTCATCCAATGCTCGGACGACCGTGTCGCCCTCGATCACGGTGCCGCGAAGCGTTGTGCCTCGCACCGCGATGTCGGCCACGGGCTCGCCCGACACATCACGCGGATTCCTCAGCTCGATCTGAGCGCCCATGTCCCGAAGGACATCGATGACACCGCTCCTGCGAGGATTGACTCCGACATGCGGCAGGAGAATCTCCGAGCCGGGGATCATCGCCGCGGCGACGATCCAGAACGCGGCAGCGCTCACGTCTCCAGGAACATCGACATCCTGAGGCTGAAGCGTCGCTCCCGGACGCACGGTGACGGTCTCACTTACAACGTCGATATCCGCACCCATGGCCGCGAGCATGCGCTCGGTGTGATCTCGCGCTGGCCCGGGCTCCACAACTCGACTTGGCTCGGTAGCGCTCAGCGCGGCGAAGATGATGCAGCTCTTGACCTGCGCGCTTGCGACCGCGAGCGTGCCATCGAATCCGCTAAGTGCGCCCGCTGAGCCGTCGACCCAGAACGGCGCCGTCTCAGCATCGGCGACCGCGGCGCCCATCGTCGCGAGCGGTTGCAGCACTCGGCGCATTGGACGGCTTCGCAGAGAGTCGTCGCCGTCGAAGTTGCTGCGGAACGGCAACCCAGCCGCGACACCGCTGAGCAGGCGGATCGACGTGCCGCTGTTGCCACAATCGAGGACATCGTTCGCCCGACGGAACTGCGCCTGACCAGGGCTGCGAACCACCACACGATCGCCGTCCACCTCAAACCCGACGCCCCACTGTCGCAGACATGCCATCGTCGATTGGCAATCAGCGCTGTCGAGCAGACCCGCAATCTGCGCCGATCCCTCGGCCAGCGCATTGCAGATCAACGCCCGATGGGAGATCGACTTGTCACCAGGAACACGCAATGTGCCGCGCAAGCGTCCGCTGGGTGCGACGATCACACTCTCGCTCATTGGCGCACCGTGTCCCTAGCCACGACCCCAACGACCACCTCGCGCCTGACGCTCTTTCTCGCGATCTTCACCGCGCTTGGTCATCTGTCGGACGCGGTCGTACAACCTCGGACTGACCAGCAACGCGGCCATCTGCGATGCGGCGTCGGGAAGTTCGGGTTGAGCGCCCATGTCAGGGTCGAGGTCATCGCCACCGATGAACTTCGCGTGATTGATCTGCGCCGAGGAATACTCCCTGAAGACATCCTCCTCTTCTTCGTCGAGTAGGTGTCGGATTCGGTTCAGCTCAAGCACCAGACGATCAATCCAATGCTGCAACTGTTCCTTGTTGGTCACCGCGATCTCGGTCGTCAAACTAGGGTCACCAGAGTTGTAGGCGGTCATCGCGCGGAAGGTCTCGCCCGCGGCACGGCCAAAATCTGGCCAGCCGTCCGACGACCGCAGCATCGTGAACAGCGCCGACGACACAACCAACGGGAGGTGCGACACCGCGGCCATGACGTAGTCGTGCTCGGCCGCATCGAGGAAGTGCGGAGTCGCGCCGAGCTCGCGGACCATCCCCAACACCGACTTGACCGCACCGTCGGAGGCGCTAGGCGAAGGACTCAGGAACCAGCGCTTGCCCTGGAAGAGGTCGGCGGTGGCGTTCTCAATGCCAAACGCTGAGGCGTCGCCGGCCATCGGATGTCCACCCACAAACGACACGCCGTTGGGCAGATGTTGGCGAGCCCAATCCTCGATCTTCACCTTGGAAGCGGCGGTGTCAGTGACCACAGCGCCTCGACCCAGCGCCGGCGCGATCTCCTCCAGCAGCTCGGAGGTCGCCGCCGGCGGCGTCGCCAGAATGACCAGCCCCGCGCCATCGACCGCCTCCCGAGCGTGATTCAGGATGCGATCGACAGCATCCTGCTTGTTTGCCGCGCTGCGGGCCGCTCGCCAGTCGTCGTATCCGACAATCTCGGTGTCGCGAAGCTTGGCTGCCCGCAGCCCAAGCCCGATCGAGCCTCCGATGTAACCCAAACCGATAATCGTAATGCGCGCCACTCGCGCCTCCTGTCTGTACGCCGTCCACGTCGAGACGCTCTCGTCCGTCGTGCTCAGCGACCCAGTTGCTAAACAGCAGCTGAACGGCAGCTACATCGCACAATATCGCAGTCTCGATATGTCAAGCGACGTGCTAGAGTCGGATCGCGGCTCGGCGGGGCCGATGGGCCGATAGTGCAACTGACTCAGCCTGCGCGACGATCTGCGCGTGCGTTCACGACTCGTTTCCAACGGGGTGCCTTGATCTGGCCGGCGTTGGTCTTGACCTTGGCGACGGGGATTCTGCTCGGCCTGTTTGTCCCGCGTCCCGCCACGACGATTGAGTTCGGCTCGAAGTCGCTGCTCGACCAGTCCGACGCCCACAGCGAGCCACAGTTCGTCGCGTCCGAGTATCACGAAACCTTCACCACCCTCTGGTTACGCTCCGCCGGTGATCCCAGCGATCGCGGGGTCCGCATTGTGGACATCCCCCACGCAAGGGGCTGGGACATCGAGGCCGCGGTCGCGCCGGGCTCCGACGAGATCGCCGTGCTCGCAATGCCTCCGAACGGCTGGGATCCCGCCCGACACGCCTCGCTGCTGCTGGTCGACATCCCTCGCCAAACCGACAAGAACAACGACCCGCCGATATCGGAGCTGGCCAAGGGGCTCGACCTCCGCGCCGGCGTGGTGTGGTCGGACGATGCACATCATCTGCTCGTCCGCCGAGACGGTCGCATCGATGTGCTCGACGCCAAGGACGGTCGCGCCGTCGGAGCGTGGGCCGCGGCCAATCCAGACAGCGCGCAGCCGATCGCGATGCGATCGAACACGGTGTGGCTCGCGCAGTTCGAGCGCGGCACAAGTTTCGTCACTCAGTTGCGACTCGGCGAGGACGGCTTAACGCCCGAGTCGCACACACGACTTTCCTCGAGCCCCACGCGGGACTGGGCACTGTCACCTGACAGCACGCAGATTGCCTTCACCGAGCTGGACGGCGCCAACCTCCGAGTCCGCGTGATGCCGCTCACCGACGACGGCAAGCGCTTCGTGTCGAGCCATTGGGCATACGCCATCGATCGGGAGTCGTTCGTCGCCAGCGCCTCGCCCGTTTGGCGAACAGACGGCACCCTCGACGTGGGCACATGGCTCGACTCGAGCGGCAGCGGCGATCTCGAGGACCCAATCGCGGACTTCACCTTGCCGCTCGCATGGGACGAGAGCGAGCAATGGCTGGCAATGCGCTCGCTGAGCGGTAGCGGTCCAAGAGCGGTCACCGATGAGCGACTCGCGATTCGCGGTCCCACCGGCCAACGCGTCGAAGTGGCCGCAGGAATCAAGTTCGTCGGTTGGTGGACCGCATGAGGTCTGGAATCGCCGCGGTGTTGGTGATGGTCGGCATCCTCGGCGGTGGATACGCGGTCGGCGACTGGTTGCGAGGCGCCTCATCACACGCCGCGCCGACGAGCTGTCCGTACAGCGGCGGCGGACCGCCATTCTTGCTGCATTCCTTCGAGGCCGACCGCGCTCGCATGCTGTATCGCAATGCGCAGCTGCTCGCGGCGGCCAATCAGCTCTTCCCAGGTGACGAGGAGTTTCAGCTACCGCCATTGGTCGTAGGTGACGAGCGTCGAGAAGATCCGACCGCCACGATCCCGCCCGAGATTCTCTTCGCGATCGGATGGATCGAGAGCAAAGCCAACCAGACATCGATCGAAGTGCCGTACGGTGACCTCGGCCCGGCGCTAATCTCGTTCGACTGTGGCTATGGACTCATGCAGGTGACAAGCAGCATCATCAACGACGGCGGACTGCCGTCTCGCTATGAGGCGCTGGTCGGGACGCACTTCGCCTACAACATCGCCGCCGGCGCACGCATTCTGGCCGAGAAATGGAACGACCCATTCTTCCCCAGCGTCGGAGCGCGCGACCCTGCATACATCGAGTCGTGGTACTACGCGCTGTGGGGCTACAACGGTTGGGCAGGCGTGAATCATCCAATGAATCCGTCGTATGACCCAATGCGCTCCACTTACCAATGCGACGACATCACGCGCAACGAATATCCCTATCAAGAGCTCGTCCTGGGCTGCATCATCAATCCACCCATGGTCGATGGCGTTCGCCTCTGGGACCCATTGGACTTGGCGCTGCCCGATCTCGATGAGTTGGGCGAGGCGGGCGCCGCACTCGACTTAGAGGTCTTCTACGCCGGTCAAGACAGCATCTACCTGCAAATTCCCGGAGGCGAGTTCTCGCCCTTTGCCGAAATGGATATGGCGCTCCCCGCGGGCGCTGAGCCGAGGCCCAGCGCGGACGTCGGTGAACTACCGGCGCTCCGCAGCGAAGTGTTGGGGGATCCTGTGTTGCGGGTGAACACCGAGGAGCTGGAACTCACGTCATCCCAGTTACAGTCAGGCGATGTACCGTTCGAGATCCACAACGACGGCAGCGGCCTGCTCGCCTGGCGCATCGAAGATGCACCGAGCTGGCTCGATTTCGACATCCAGGCAGGAGTGGCGCTCGGCGAGTACGACACCGGCAACAGCGTGCAGAGCTCACGTCTGCGTCTGACTGCGGCAGCCGGCGGGTTGCCTGAGGGCTCGCATCGAGGCCAGATCACGTTTGCGTTTGAGTTTCCAGACGGGCAACGCGAGACACAGTCGGTCGCCATATCATTGGACAAGCGAGGAGCCGCGTCCTACGAGGCGGGTCGTCCGCAAAGCTAACCCCCCGTAGCTCAACCGGACAGAGCAACGGACTTCTAATCCGTAGGCTGGAGGTTCGAGTCCTCCCGGGGGGACCACGCAGACCGTACTGCGAACTTCTCTTGGGAAATGGCCCTCTGACGGCGCTCGCCTGAAAGCTATGCTTCTCTGGCAGGTTAGGTGTTGCCCTCAGAGAGCACAAAAGCGTGGTCGGACGATCGCAGTGCGCATCGCTTTGACATACATCCCTGATATGGAAACAGACCCCAAGGCGGCCTGTCCGCGCGCAAGATCTCTACGTAGCAGCACCATCAGGCCGCGAGCGAGCTCGGGTGCCTTTTGCCCTACCAAGTTGGACAAAATCAAGAACCTTCGAAATCCGCTTCCCCTTGTCAGCCTCGGGCCTGTTCACATCGGTGGCAGCAGATCGTAGATCAGCGCCGGGTCGATCCCACTGCGGAGGAGGGCGGCGAGCTTGTCGTCGTGGGTGACGATTCGTCCGAAGCCCTTGAGCCGTCCGAAGAGGCGTTCACTCTCGTTGCGCCGACGGTGGTGCTGCCGAGGCAATGGAGCTGGGCGGGGTGACCAGAGGTGACCAGACGATTGGTGATAGCCGAGCGTTAGCGCCAAATGGCGAGCGTTGCACCCGTTCCTCACCAACAAGCGAACTGACGTTGTCTTGAACTCTTGATTCGGGCCGCTCACCCCGCGTTTCAATGAACTGGCGACGACCTTGGCGATCGTTTGCGAAGCCCGACCGACAGGTTTGAGGAAGATGCGATTTCTCGACTGAGTGCGGTCCTCACTGACCTTGCCTAGTCCGTGCGCGATGGCGTGTCGATAGCCTCGACACGCGCTGTCCCTCCCCCGACATCTCGAACTGGGTCGCCGAAGTGACTGAGTCGCTCCGACTCCCAAGTTGACCGTGGATCCGCCAACGGTCGTTCCGATGCTGTCCCCCGCTGGTTGCGGCGCGGTCTATTGCTGGCGTATCTCAGTCTGGCGCTGCTGCTGGCGTTGCCGTCGAGGAGGCGCAAGCACAGACAGACAGCCTGTGACAGGAATAGGCCGTGGGAACTTCGTCGTATGGAACAAGAACTGCATTGACGCCACTATTCCGGCGCACCAAACCAGCTCTCGCCCAGACAACGTCATCGGCATCCGTCTGAAGGGCGACACCGCCGCCGAGGCGAGAACACGAGAGTCCAGATGGTTCGGCTGGAAACCCGTCCGCGTCGTACTCGAGTGCATCGAACCGAGATGTGTCCGGCGGGCACGGACACAGACGCCCGCACATGGACTCGGCGGACGCCGCCGCAGTCGCGACGAACTCTCCATTCCGCTTACCCACCGGCAATCGTGCCGTCGGCATACACGAAGTAGTCGGGAATCGTAATCCCGCTTGTGGCGTACACGTAGATGCTGAGCGTCTCGTCGCTCTCGACCTCGCTGTCGTCGAAGATCGGCACATCGATATCAAGTGTGGTATCACCAGCGTTCAACGTGAACGCTTTGTACTCCATGTTGAAGTCTTGCCCGATTGTCGCGCTCCTGCCAAACCCTCCGTAACGGAACTTGATGATCTTAGGGTTCACGTGTGAAAGCGTGACGGTGCAGGTCAAGTGTCCGTCGCCCTCGCTGGCAGTGGCATCGCTCACAGTCACGGTCGGCGGACCCGCGGGGACGGAATCATCATCCGACACCGCCACCGTTGCTGCACTACTAGTGGTGGAAACAGTATAGCCGGTGCCTGTTGTAACTGTAGCGGTGACGGTCCCGTTGGGTTTGTCGGTATTGTCGTTGGTTGTACTCACCGTGAAGGTGAGACTGCCAGAAGTAGGAACGGTAATCGTCCGAGAACCGGTCGTCGCACCGAAGCTACCACTCTGCGAGATTGTCACGTAGACAATGAGCGCCGAGGTCGGAGTAGGACTCGCGGTCACCGTGAAGCTTGCGTCGCTATCCTCGGTGATACTTGAGCCAGCGGAAATGCTAATGGTTGGCGTAACTGGCGGAGGATCGTCATCGTCTGAAACAGCGACCGTCGCAGCGTTGTTCGTTCCCGAGACGGTGTATCCGGTACCAGTGGACAACGTCGCCGTGACCGAGCCATCCGGTTCGTCAGTGCTGTCATTGGTGGTAATGACCATGAACGTCGCACTGCCTGACGCTGGGATCGTCACGGTGTCCGCCCCGGTAGTCACTCCGAAGTTACCGTTCTCGGAGACAGTCAGATTAACCGTTAACGCTGAGGTGGGATTCGAGGTAGCGGTCACGGTGAACGTAGCGTCGCTACCTTCGGTTACCGCGGATCCTGCAGCGATTGTGATCACTGGCGTCACCACCGGCGGATCATCATCGTCCGACACCGACACCGTGGCCGCGCCGCCCGACGAGGACACCGTGTAACCCGTTCCGGTGCTGACCGTCGCCGTTACCGAGCCGTCGGCCTCGTCCGCGCTGTCGTTCGTCGTGGCAACGGTCAGCGTGTACGTCCCGCTGGTCAGGATGCTCACCGTTCGCGCGCCGGTGGTGACGCCGAAGTCACCGCTCTGAGTGACGCTCACGTTGACCGACAGGGCGGAAGCCGGCGCCGGGCTGGCGGTGAGCGTGAAGCTGGCGGCGCCGCCCTCGGTGATGTCGCCATCGCTGGCGATGCTGATCTCTGGCTTGGCCGGCTCTTCTGGGTCCGGTTGCGTGATCTGCGGCGCTGAGGTGTCGGTGATGGTGCCGGTGGCGGCGCGCTGGGTGGCGTGGGCCTCGGCGGGACCGCCGTGGACCCGAATGATACGGGCGGTGAAGGTTTCCGGGCCTTCGGGGGTGGTGTCTCCGAAGACATTCACCCGGTACTGCACACTGGTCTGGCCGGCTGGGATCTTCACCGAACTGGACAATCTGATGAAGTCATCGCCGTACTTCGCAGAACCGGATTCGAGGGCCATCGACACGTAGACCGCGTTAGCAGCCGGCTTGTCGAGGGTGATGTCGAACCACAGGAACCTATCGGTCTCGGGTGCGGACGCATCGCTGATCGATACCTGCGGCAGTTTGATGTCGTCGCTGGTGACGGCGACCGTCGCCGATGTGGCCGTGGCGTCGAGGTCGTAGTCGTAACGTTCGTCGATGCTTACGGTGACCGATCCATCTGGTTCGTAGCGAGTGTCGTCCGAGGTGTCCACCTTGAAGACAGCCGTGCCTGTGGAACCAATCGTCACCGTGCGCGTACCGGTCTTCACGCCCCAGTCGCCGTCCTGCGACACCGTGACGCGCACCTTCAGCGGCGTGTTTGGCTTGGGATCGGTGGTGATCGTGTATCGGGCGGCGTCACCCTCGACTACCGATGCGGCATCGGCGGCAATCGACAACATCGGCGCAATGCCGTTCGGATCATCATCCAGCACCATCACCGACGCGGTGGCGTCCTCAGGATCGCTGTCGGGCTGGTAGCCGTCGCCGGCGATGACGGCGGCGATGATCTTGGCGTCGCTCTCCCGCACGTTGTCGCCGACGGTGGGCACCTCGAATGTCGCAATGCCGGACGTGGGCACCTGCACGGTGAGAGTGAGGGACTGGTCGGACGCGAGGTATCCATGCGCGCCCGTCAACTTCACCGTCACGTCCGTCGGGATGGCGGGACGCGGGCTGATGATCAGCGCGAACCTCGCGGGGTCGCCCTCGGTAACTGGCCCGGTGTCATGAGAGATCAGCGCCTCGGGAACCAGCGGCGGGTCGTCGTTGTGGATTGAATAGGTCAGGGTGTCGCCGCCCAAAAGGGAAAAGGCCAGTTTGACGCCCTGCGGGTCCTGCAGGGTGATCACGATCGTCTCGCCGGAGTCCTCGTGATTGTCGTCGAACACGTTGACGTAGAAGCTCGTGCGATCCCAGCCCGGGCGATAATCAGGAGGTCCGGTAGGTCCGGGCAACTCGATGGCCTCGGTGCAGTTCCCATCGAACGGAACAGGCAAACTGACCATGTAGTCCACCCACAGCGTCGCCGTGCCGCCGAAGCACAGCTTGAAGCTCCACGGGTTGGGAATATTGATCCAAGTATCCTTGTGGGCGGGGTGCGATACATCACCATGCGTGTGGGCGTTGTACCAATCATTCGTTGGACCCCTATTGACGTTCGTCCGCGTCACCCAGAAACTCGCCCCACCGCCCTCCCACACAGGCCATTCGTGTTTGAGTATGGCGTCGCGGGGACGATGTTATGGACAAAGAACTTCGCGAAATCCCACCCCCGCGTCCACTGCCGGTCGGTCACCGTCACATCCACCGACCCGGTCACCGCGCCATAGCCGCCGCCGGACGCCGTCAGCGACAGCGTCGGCTACGCCGGACACCACCACCGGCAGCGGCACGTCCCACTTCGACAGCACGAAGTTCAAGGTCAACGTCTGCGCCGGCGTTTCGCCCTCGGCGCCGCTGCTCAACAACACCTCCGAGTTCAGCGACCTAACGGTGACCGTCACCGCCGACGTCGGCCTGGCGGTCAACCGCACCGAGAACGTCGCGTTACCGCCCTCGACCACATACTGTTCCGAAGGCGTCAGCACCCGCCCTCGCGTGCCGCTGACGGGCGGCGGCGCCGTGTCTTCGTTGGTGATAGTCACCGTCGTGGACGCCGGCGACCCTACTGTGTAGCCAGCAGTCAGCAGTCAGCAGTCAGCGCCAGCGTGAAGGTCTCATCACTCTCCACGGTGGTGTCCTGGGTGATCGCCACGCTGATGGAGTGCGAGGTCATGCTGGCGGGGAAGGTGAATGTCGCCTGCGGCGCGATGAAGTCCGACCCGCCCGTCGCGGTGCCGTTGGTCGAGGTCAGGTTCACTGTCAGCACGGACGTCGGCGCGGAGCTCGCGTTCACCGTCACTGAGATCGTGCCGCTGCCCTCGCCGCCGCTGTAAGTGGTCGACCCGAAGGTCAACTCCGGCGGCGCCATCGGTGTTGCCGAACGCTCCTCCGACAACAGGCCTCCGAAAGCGCCGCCCACGTCGCTGGCCCAGGCTCGCAACTGGAAGATGTAGGTCACGCCGTTGGTGAGGCCGGTCACTGTGTGGCTGGTGGTGATGGCGCTGCTGCCGTTGATGGTGATGAAGTTGCCGTAGCTGCCCGAACCCGACTTCCGACGATACTGCCACGACGTGATGCTGCTCATGTTGGGATCGTTCCAGGACAGGGTGACTTGACCGTCGCCCGCCGTGGCCGTGAATCCCGTGGGCTTCGGAGGTACCGGGGGCGCTGGCGGGGTTTCCACCTTGAACTCCGGCGACATGCCGTAGAAGCGGTTGCTGTCGGTGTTGGCCTCCTGCCCTTTGCGCAGCGGGCCGCCCGATGCGGTCTGCGTGCCCGGCCCCCACGAGACATCGCTCGAATGTCCCAACGCATTGGAGTGCAGCGCGCAGTTGTTGGCCATGCCGGTCCACACCTTCGACCCGTCGGCGGCGTTGCCGTCTTCGTGCTTCAGGTGGTTGGTGCCGCTAATCCAGCGGTTGTCCCAGCTGCTGTCGCAGAAGTCGAAGTAGTTGTCCTAGATCTTCGATCCGCCCAGCCAGTGAATCGGCGTGCCCGAGGACGACGCGCTGGTCGAACCATCGGTCCACACATTGCTACCACTCGACCACATACCGACGTGACCGCGGCCGGCAACATTCTGACTCGTCGCCGTGGTGCTGCGCGTGTTGCCGAACGTCTTGAAGAAGCCGATGTACGGCAGAATGTCCTGGTGTCCACCGCGCGCGCCGACGATCCTCACGAACTCGTCATAGTCCTCGATGTCCGAGGAGGTCGCCTCGCCGCCTTCCGAGGTCATGTACATCAGGCGGAACTTTGCGCCGTCGCTAACCGTCGACGGCTTCAGTCCCTACGAGCTCGGCACCTCGATGTTGCCCGTCTCGTCGTCAACGAGGACGATGCCGATAGGACCGCCTGTGGGTGTCTCAAGCGTGACCCCGCCGGAGCCGCTGGGCACTCGCGAGCCCGTGCAGTAATCAATGACCACGTAAGGTTGCGTACGATCGTTGTTGTCCACCGGCGTCAGACGCAGCCTCGCGCTGGATGCTCCAGAAGCGAACACCACCGCCGGGTTCTGCGCGGTAAGCGTTCCGCCCGAGGTGGTCAGCGACACACCACTGTTCATGCCGTGCAGTACAAACGTGTAGTCCGTCGTGACGGTCGCGCACTGCACGGTCAGCGGTACGGTCACGGTCTCCGATCCGGTGAGCGCACGGCCCAGCGTGATCGTGCGGTAGCCGGTGGCGCCGCCCGCGCCCTCGACGGCGTTGCCGTCCGCGTCGCCGTCGGAGCCGACCATGGCGACAGACACTTCTGACGGCTCATTCAGCATCAGGCTCACCGTCTTGTCCGACGAATGCGCCGCCACGCCGCCGCTGATCACGGTTTCCAGTCCGGTCACGCCGAGGCTGGTCAGCGTCGCGGTGATGGTCTCGTCGGTTGTATCCCCGTCGCTGCGGTTTGCCACCGGGGTCAACGTCACCGTCGCCGTCTGCACCGAGTTGCTGTCGTGGCCGGTGAAGATGACTCGCGGAGTGGCTGCCGATACGCTCGCCACCGACACCCCCGAGCCGCTGGCGGAGACCGCGAAGTCCGGCGTCGCATGGCCGGGCAGCCGCGCGCCGGTGCTGGACATCAGCGCGATGGACGCCGCGATAATCTCGCCGGCATACAGCCGGCGGGACAGCGAGACCGTCAGCGTCGCCGTGTCCGAGGCATCGCCCTCAGACATCGTCATGTCGGAGCTGGTGAGTGAAACCGTGGTCGACTCGTCGTCCTGGATGAGTATCTTGTCTGACGGGTCTTCGCTGGACACCGTGTAGACGCCCGCTCCCGAGCAGCCCGCCGTGCCCGGCGCCACCAGTTCGACGGTAACGCTGCTGTCCCGGTCGTCGGCAGCCGTGTCGGTCCAGTTCACCGTGTACATGCCCGCCCCGTCGGTAAGTTGAGTGGATGGCAGGGTCGCCGTTTGGATTCCGTCGTTGGTGGACGTGACTCGGTCACCGCCGCTTTCGGTCACGCGCAGGCACACCGTCAGACTGCTCGCCAGCGGCTGGTCGGCACTCAGGGGGAATGCCACACTGCCCGTGCTCTCCTCATGCTTCTGCTCGCCTGCGTCCGTTCGAGACACATCCTCCTGATCCGGCAGCATCACCGATATCACCGGGGCTGCCGGCAGGGTGAAGACGGGTGACATGACCAGCAGCGATTTCGACAGGCTGTTGGCTTCATATCCGCCTGACAAAGGTCTGCCGGAACTGGTGACCGCGGCATTAACATTACTATCCCCGATGTAACCCGAGGAAGGGACACTGCCGTTGTTGCTAGTGCCGGTCCAGTACGAACCGGTGGCAGTGCGGCTCGCCCCCGACTCTTCGGTATCCCTGGCTGATTGGTTGTTGCCCCCGTCCCAGGAGCCGTCGTAGAAGTCGAAGTAGTTATCGGCGACCTTGTTGGATGGAGGTGCCGCCAGCCAGTACACCTGTACACCAGAATCCGAGGCACTGGTCGAGCCGTCAGCGTGGGCTCTCGAGGACCACATGCCCGTGTTGATACGGGCGGCGGTGCTCATCGTGCTGCCCACCACACTCGCCATTCCGCCATAGTGCAGCAAACTGGCGTGCCCGCCCTTAGCTATGACCCCTTGCCCCAAGCGTTATACACGTCGATATCGGTCGACGTCGCGTCGCGCGTCTCCGACGTGATGAAGATGAGCCGGAACTCGTCGCCCGTGGAGAGGCCTGAGGGCGTCAACGCCCAATCGTCGGAGACCTCGATGTCGCCCGTCTCGTCATCCACCAACCCGACACCGATCGGTCCGCCGGTGGGCGTAGCCAGCGTGAAGCTGCCGGAGGCGGTGGGCGCTCGCGGTCCTGTGCCGTAATCGATGACCACATACGGCTGCGTGCGATTGTTGTTGTCCACCGGCGTCAGACGCAGTGTCGCGCTCGATGCGCCGGAGGAGAACACCACCGCCGGATTCTGAGCACTGTTCGTCCCCGATGTGCTCAGCGAAACGCCCGTGTTCGTACCGTGCAGTCCAAAGGTGTAATCGGTAGTCACCGTCGCGCCTTGCACCGTCAGTGGCACAGTGATCATCTGACCGCTGGACGGAGCCTGCCCCAGCGTAATCGTTATCGTACGGTAGCCAGTGCTATTGCCCGCGCCCTCCACTGCGTTGCCGTCAGCGTAGCCATCCGTAGCGGACATGGCGACTGAGATCGTGTCATTGTCGGTGATGGTCACCGTCGTGGACGCCGGCGTGCCGACGGTGTAGCCGGTGCCGGATTGCAGCGTCAGCGTGAAGTTCTCGTGGTTCTCGAGGATCAAATCGTCGATGATGGACGCGGTAAAGGAGTGGGATGTCATGTTTGCCGGGAAGGTGAACGTCACCGCCGGATTGGTGAAGTCAGTCCCACCGCCGAGCGCGGTGCCGTTGGTCGTGATCAGGTTCACGGTCAGCGCGGACATCGGCTCGCTGCTCGCATTCACCGTCACAGAGACCGTACCGGCGTTCTCGTCGACGGTGTAATTCGTCGAATCGAATGTCAGATCCGGGACTTGCTGCATAGTGAACACCGGCGACATGACCAAGAATGACCGCTTGTCGGTGTTTGGCTGCGCGTAATCATGGAATCTGTTGCCCGACCTGACGTTGGATCCGGACACCGACGTCGCCCCGAGCTCATGGCTGGACCTCGCGGTGCCGTTATTGTTACTGCCGGTCCAGTATCCCGAGCTGTTAGTGCTGTTCGCGCCCGACTCAAACGTGTCAGTGCTCCGCAGGTCAGTGCCGACGTCCCAGGAGCCATCGTAGAAATCGAAGTAGTTGTCGGCTTCTTGGTTCGTTGGCGGCGCAGCCGGCCAGTAAATCTAGACACCTGTATCAGAAGCACTGGTGGAACCGTCAGGGTGGCCGCCGGCGTTGGAGTTCAGGGTGGGGTCCCACATGCCGGTATTCACGCGCGCGTCCGTGGACGCCGTGCTGCCCACCACTCGTACCATGCCGCCATAGGTCAGCAAATTGGCGTGGCCGCCGTTCGCCACCAAGCCCTGCACCCACTCGTTGTACACGTCAATATCAGTCGATGCTGCGGTGCGCGTTTCGGAGGTGAGGAATATCAGCCGGAACTTGTCGCCTTCGGAAAGTACGGAGGGCGTCAGCGCCCACGATGCCGGAACCACGATGTCACCGGTCTCGTCGTCCACAAAGGCGACGCCGATCGGTCCACCGGTCGGGTCAGACAGTGACAGCAGAGGCCCGCTGGCGCTGGGAGCGCGCGATCCCGTGCCGTAATCGATCACCACATACGGCTGCGAGCGATCCGAGTTGCCCACCGGCGTCAGCCGCAGCGTCGCCGTCTGCGCGCCGGATGCGAACACCACCGCCGGGTTCTGCGCGCTGTGCGAGCCCGACGTGCTCAGCGACACGCCCGTTTGCGACGTGGGCTGCAACCCAAAGGTGTAGTCGGTGGTTACCGTCGCACCGACAACGGTCAGCGGCACGGTGACGGTCTGACCAGCGGTCAACGCTTGGCCCTGCGTTAACGTGATGGTGCGTTAGATGGTGCGTTAGCCGGTGCTATTGTTCGCGCCCTCCAGCGCGTTGCCGTTCGCATCGCCGTCGGATGCGCTCGTGGCGAGGGTTACCCTCGCGGCGTCATCGTCGTTCACCCGCACTGTGTCGGAGCCCGCGGTGGAACTGATTGCGTAGTGATCACTCATGCGGAACGCGATGCCAATCGTGCCCGATGGCTCGCTGGTGTTATCGGCGACGGTAGCTATCTCGAACGTGGCCGAGGTTTCGCCGGCATCCAGTCTCCAGGTGCGGTCTCCCTGAACACCGGCAGCCAGGAAATCAGCGCCCGTGGCGTCGGTAACACGCAAATTGATGGTCAGGTCACGGTCCGGAGCCTGGCTGGGGGGCACGGTGAACTCGGCCGCCGTGCCCTCGGTCACCGCCGCGCCGCCGGTGATGCTCACCTCAACGTCATCGTCGTCCACATCCACCATCGCGCTGCCGGTAACGGAGCCGTACCCACCGTTCGACGCCGAGTGGTCGAGCGTGACAGTTGTATCGGCGAGGTCGGAATCGTGAACGGCCCGCATTGTGATCTTGCGTCCGATATACCAATTGCTGGAAGTGAACTGGACCGAGTTCTGATCCCCAATCATGGTATCGTCGGCATCCAACGTGAGTGTAGAGGCCGACTGTCCGGAAAAGGTGACGGTGACTGTGCCGGTGGGCGCTGAGGCGAGCCGCAAGCGATACGTAGTTTCCTCTCCCTCACGCACCTCGACATTGCTTGCGGGGACCACCAGTGTCATCGATGCATGGTCCTGATCGGCGATGTACACCGTGGTTCGGTCAGGGCTTACCTTGTCTACCCGACTCGGCGCAATGCTGGCGATCCTGACCTCAATCGTCTCATCCGCTTCCTGTAGGCTATCGGCCGTGATGGGGATGCTGATGGTATGCGTGCCCGAGGTATTCCCGGAAGGGATGGTCACGCTGGTGGCCGGGGCGGTGTAATCGCTCCCGCCGGTGGCGGTGCCGCCCACCGCCAGGGTCAGTCTCACCGTCTGCCCGGTTTCGACGTTCAGCGTCAGGTTCACGTCGACGTTGCCGCTGTCTTCCAGCGCCCAGTACTCGGCCTGCTCGAAGCCCACCATGAGTTGTTCGTTGTCGACGATCGTCAGGATCGCGGAGCACGGATCTCCACTACCGCCGAGCAGGTAGTTGGGGATGGAGCCAGTACAACTTGTATCGTCTCTGACTCCTCGAACTTGTCGTCATCGATGATCGGAACGGAGACTAGCGCGGTGGTTTGGCCGGCGGGGATGGTCACCGTTCCGCCGGCCGCGTTGAAGTCCTCGCCCGCCGTGGCATCATTGCTCGACACGGTGTAGCGGATCGTCAGATCCCGAGTTGGCGCTGGGGTGGCCTGCAGGGTCACCGCGCCCGTAATGTTATGCGGCGGGTTATGCGGCTGCGTATAGTTAGCTTTCTCATTCCCCGAGTAGGAGCTCTGCGTGAAGTTCACCTTCGGCATCGCCGCCGAGGCGACTGCCTTGAACAACTCCGACATGGCGTAGAAGCGGTTCGTATTGCTGGCGGCTTCCGCGCCGATGTTGAGTGGCGCGCCGGTCTGGGCGCCGGGACCATAGGTCGGGGTCCCAGTGCCCAGCGGGTTGGGACTGGTCGTGCAGTTGTTGCCCATGCCGGTCCAGACCTTCTGTCCGTCACCGACCGTGCCGTCCTCGTGGCGGAGCAGATTCTCGGTCGCAGTCCAGCGGCCCCACCTCTCGTTGCGTTGCCAGAAGTTCCAGTAGCTGAACATTACCCGATTTGATGTGTTGCCCAGCCAATAGATGGACTTCCCATTGTCTGTGTTGTTCGCCGTCCCATCGGTATAGCCGCCGGAGCCGCCGTTGAGCGCGGAATCCCATAGGCCCACGTGCTCGCGACCGTCCACGGATGCGGTGGAAACAAAGGCTTTGAAGAAGCCCACATAGGGCATCAAATCGGCGCTGCCGTTGCGCACCGCGGCGCTGCGCACGGAGTGGTCGTAGTCCGCGATGTCGGTGGAGGTCGCGGGTCCGCCTTCGGAGGTCATGAACAGGATCCGGTACTCCTGGTTCGGAGAAACCTGTCCAGGACGCAGGGTTGAGCCGGCGGGCAGCACGATATCGCCCGTCTCGTCGTCCACCAGCACGACGCCGATGGGGCCGCCGGTGGGCGTAGCCAGCGCCACGCCGCCGCTGGCGCCGGGCGCGCGCGATCCCGCGCCGTAGTCGATGATCACATACGGTTGCGTGTGATCGTTGTTGTTCACAGGAGTCAGACGCAACGTCGCTGTCTGCGCGCCGGATGCGAACACCACCGCCGGATTCTGCGCGCTGTTCGTGCCGGATGTGCTCAGCGTTACGCCGTCTGCGTCGACGACTGAAGCGCAAACGTGTAGTCCGTCGTCACCGTCGCGCCGATAACCGTCAGCGGAACGGTAACGGTCTGGCCGGCGGTCAGCGCCTGGCCCAGCGTTAACGTGATGGTGCGGTAGCCGGTGGCGCCGCCCGCGCCCTCGACGGCGTTGCCGTTCGAGTCGCCATCAGAAGCAGACATCGTGACGCTGTCGGCCGGCGTCGCGCCGTCGTCATCGTTCACTGCCACCGCGGCCGAGGACGGGTTGCCCACCGCGTAGCCGCTGCCGGTGTTCACCGTCGCCGTCCGGCTCCTGGGTGTTGTCGCCCACCGTCGGGATGGAGAGCATGGCCGAGCCTGCCCCTGGACTACCCGAAGCCGGGATACTCACCATGTGCGTGATCTCGTTGCCCGACGCCACGAAATCCTGGTCGTCGCTCGTGTCCTCCGTCACCGCCACCGAGACCGTCGTCGCCGCAGTGGGCGCCGGCGTCGCCGTCACCGTCACCGTGAAGGTGGCAGCCGTTCCCTCCGTCACCGGAGAAGTGCCGGGGCAATCGTGATACTCGGGTTCGCCGGATTGTCGTTGTCCTGGATGCGGACGATCCAATATGGGCTCCCGAAATTAGTACTGTCGGCCGGCGTGCTGGAATCGATGGATGCTTCGGAGGCGGAGAGACCGCTAATGTCCATCGGGAACACCTCGGTCTGCTCGGACGTGCTGTCGTCGGTCGCGGTGAAGGAAACGGTCTTGGTCGTCTCGCTGGGAGCGAAGGTAATCGTCTCGGAGATTCGGGAAAAGTCACTGGGGCCCGTCGCGGCCGTGCCTTGCGGGCAGGTGATGATAGTGCCGCAAACTATAGCGGATTCGCTAACTGTAATGTCAATCGAATGGCTCGCCGCCTCACTCAGGGTGAGCGTGATGACGCCGGTCTCGCCTTCGGTGACGGTCGGTATCTCGACCTTAAGCGTCGGCACGTCCGACGTCACCGTAACATCCACATCCCCGATAGTCATCGACACTGGGTAGGCGGTCGTCGCGGTCGTGACGGCGTGCGTGATGGTGGTTGTGCCGGCGCCGACGCCGGTGACGGCGATCTGCTGCGGCGTGTTCCAGTTGCTAGTGGTGAACATCAGCGCGCTGGATACGGTCGCCTTGGCGGTGTCGCTGGAGGTAGGCGTGACGACAACTGTACCGCCCGGATCGCTGGCGAGTTGTACGTCGTACTCGACCGCGCCGCTCGCCGCCACGGTGACTTCGTCCGGCGAGACGACCACCGCATTGCCGGCGTCGGCGACGCTGAAGTGCGTAAGTCCAACATACAGTTCTCCGTTGTTAGTCTGCGCCTTGTACGGACCGCTTGCCGCTTGGTTCAGGAAGCCGATGGTGTAACGGTCACCTTCCTCCCCTGCCTCTGTTACTTCATTGGTGACATCATCGTCGTAGAGGAAATGCAGGGTGAAGGACTGCTCGGTGTTCCAGTTGCCCGAATTGCCGCCGGTGAAGGTCAGCGTGGACTGCAGTCCGTCGGTGTCCGGGTCGGTATCCACGACGACAAACTCCGTGGCGGCGCCGTTGATGAGGTCGGGCAGGAACTGAGTCCCTCCAGTTTTAGTTCCGTCAACAACCTTTGGCGTGATCGTTGCATCCACCACCGGATCGACTGTCAGCTTCACGCCGAGAGTAACTTCACCACCTTCCTGGCCTGGGAGGTAAGTAAGGTCAGTTGTATCGTCCTCGTTCGTAACCACGTTGATAATACTAGAGAAATCGGCAATCACGCCCGCGTCTCGGAATATCAAAGAGACTAACGGGGGGCGTATCACCGGAGGTGTAGCCCGACGGACAGGAGACCGTAGGGCACAGCGTCACGTCTACGAGTTCATTGTCCTCCAACAGCTCATCGATCAAGGCCTCCACATCGAACGTCGCCGAGGACTGGCCGGACGGAATCGTCACGCTGGTCGGCAACGTATAGTCCGCCGCTCCCGCAGTCAACGGGGTAATGCCCAGGGGGATAGTGACATTGGGGCTGGCGGCGCTGGCGAGCGACACCTTGATGGTGTAGGAATCGCCCTCGGTTATCCTCAGTCCATTAGGCAACGCGGTGCCGTCAGTCTACGACGACGACACCAGCACGTCGGCCCCGATGTCGTCGTCGGTAACGGCGATTGTCGTCTCGCGCGTACTGCCGACCTGCGGGTCGACGACGAGGCCGCGGTCCATCTACACCTTGAACGTCTCTGCCGATTCTGTCGTGCCGTCGTCGACGATGGGGATGGTGAGCGTCTTCGTCATCTCGGTCGTATTGAACTCGAGGTAGCCGGACTGTGCCTGGTAGTCGGTCGGGTGCGCCGCCGTGCCGTCGGCGGTGGTCCAGTAGACGAATACAGGCACTGCCGTCGTGCCCGTCTTGGTAATCGTCACATCCGCTGTGCTTGTGCCCTCAGTGACACTGCCCGTCGCTGAGGAGAACTCGAGCACCGGCGCGTCTGCATCATCGGTGATGATGCCAACACCGATGTGCTTGCCGCTGGTGATGCTCGGCGCGCCATCGCCGGTCGGTTCGCCAAGCGTCACCCTGAAATAGTGATCACCTTCATACGTGCTGTCATTGGTGGTGGCGACGGTGAACGTGTTGCTGGTTTGACCCTGAGCAATAACGACTTCGCCAGCCGTCTTGGTGTAATCCGCGCTAGTTGCGATGGTGTGGGCCGGGTCGGTGGGGATGCCGAGGCCATCGCTGAAGGTGCAGGGAACGGTGATGCCGCCTGAGGGCGCGGCCTCGCTGAGCGTCACCCTGAACGTGATTGCGCTGCCCTCCACCGCGGTGGCGTGCGGTGCGATGCCAACCCCTATACCGTCAACAGTGAACCCGTCGGACAGCGCGTAGAGGGGCTTCTGAGCCCCTGCGTGAGCGGCGTCCTGTTCGTGCCGGAATCGTCAAGATACCCAGCATGTGCGGCATACGGGCTATCTAAAGACATACGCAATCGCTGATGAACAAGACCACCTGAGTTACAGACATGGGTCTGCTCTTTGCCGGTCGACAGTGAACCGGTCCAATAGCCGGCTGTGCTGATGGTCGCCGCTGTTCCGTCGGCGTGTCTGGGGTACGCCTCGTCGTCCCAGTTGCCGTCAGTGAAGTCCGCCTTATCGTCTGCGACCTTGGTGCCACCCACCCAATAGATCGGATCATCGGGGTGGTCGTTGTTAGCAGGGTCGAACTTCGCAATCACGTCAGCGTGTGTGCCAGGGTTTGCTCCGTCGTTAGCTTGCGTTCATTTCAAATGAACGGAAAGAACGAATCGGCATACGGGACCATGTCAGTCACCCCGCCGTTGACCAAGCGATCGCCGGTTATCTCAGCCCTCACATGGGCCGTGAACTCGCTTAGAGAAAAAATCGCACCCTTCGTGCCACTGGTGACATACAGCAACCGGAACGTGTCACCAGCGACCAGGCCGCAGGGGAGCAGCGGCCAGCTTGCGGGCACGAAGTTGCCCTCGACGGCCGGAGCCGCCTCATCGTCCGTTATGCCATACTACGCCGCCAGGTCCGCAGCGGCGGTGACGCCGCCGCCCGTTGCATTCATCTCGAAGTCGTTTAAGTGCACCGGCCAGGAAACGTTCGCGCTGTAGCGCGGACCGCGAATCGAACTGACCACATAGCATGCCGCGTAATCTGGCTGTGGGTCCAGCGAGTTCCAGAACTCTTGGAGGTCGCACTCCACGTCGGGATTCTGTCGGTGCCCGGACGCCTCCAGATAGAGCGGCACGCGCACATACTCGCTCTTCCACCTCCAATGCGCGCCCCAGACTGATAGTCAGCGAGCGGTCAACCCGCGTCGAGTCGCCCTCCAACATCACGCTGGAAATCTCCGTACCAGATGCGCTGGTACGTACCCCCGCGCCGGTCATGGTTACGTTGGTCGGGTCATCGTCCACCAGCGTCAGCAGATAAGTGACATCGACGATGCTGGCATAGGATTCAGTGCCGCCAACAGAGTGCGTAATGGTGAGAGGCGTGTCGGACGAGTCAGTGGAATCGTCGACCGCGGACACCGTCACGGTCTGGGGCATGCTCCAATTGGTGCTGTCAAACGTCAGCGACGCGCCTGTGGTGATTGTTCACTTTGTCGTGTCGCTGCTGGACACGGCGAACGTCACGTCCCCCTGCGGCGCGGCGCTCAACCGCACGTCATAGGAGTACTCGCCGCCATCAACGACGACCACTTGCTCGAAATGGTAGTGCAGAACATCGCCGTCCCGGCGGTCTATCACCGGCACATTCTCGGTGATGTTGCCCTCCAGCAGGCGCTGGTCGCCGCTATCGACAGTCGCCAGCCCAGCAACTGCCTCCTCAATGGTCATAAGGAAGTAGCACTTCTCGACCGAGTTGCGGATGCCGCAGCCCTCGTCCGCGCACACGCCATCCATAAGGTTCGTGTCGATGCGGCTGCCGCGCGTCAACTTGGAATCGAGGTAGGTGCGGATCGCGAGATTCTCTGAAAGGTTATTGCCGTCGTTCGTCGCGCCCGTAACCACCACCGTAGCCTCGGCGCCCGATGGTCCCGTGAACTTCAGCAGCCCAATCTTGCCATCAGTAGAGTCCGTATAGGTAACGCCCTGCGGCGTGCCGTCGATCGACAGTGTGAAATGCGTTCCCAACTCGCCGCCCGTGAACGCCACCGGCACCTCGATCCACTCGCCCGACGTCAGCTCGCGGCTCAATGTGACCCGGAACTTGGCAGTGTCCGATGTGCTGCCCTCTTTGGCAATGTTGTCCGGGGTAGCAGCCGGATCTCCGTCGGATCATCGTCGCCGGTGACCGTCACCGGCACCTGGTGCAGAGTGATCCCCGAGTAGTCGTCGTTATTCACATAGTTCGATACGTTCGTATCGTCGGGGTCGGCAGCCTTGACCACCTTGAACTTCATGTCATCCCTCAGAACAGGTGTGTCCTGGATGTTCTGCCGTGCGGTGATATTCACCGTTGCCACCATATCGGCGACCGTTGCGGCGCGCGTGGTCCATGAGGAAGGTACCGGTGGATCAGCATCGGGATTGCCGGGGTCGACTGTAGTGAACGTGGTGGGGAAATACGCGACGACGTACCAGTCGCCGGGATTGTCCCCAGATACCCCTAACGCCGGCGATCCGTTCACCCGCGCGATCGCACTAGTCTCCGGCGAGTCGTCAGTGCCGCCCGTGCAATTCGCAGTGGTGCAGAGCTGCACGCCGAACGTCTCGTCGTCGGTGTCGACGTCCGTTTTCGCCTCCACCTCGAAGGTGAGGCTTGGCCACGTCCATTTTGCCGACATCCTCGTGGTGGCGGGCGCGCCTTGCCCAGGCCCGATCCTCGTGTCCGGGGCTCGCCTCTCGACGATGATTGAGAGGTCCGACGCCTCTGCCGTGTAGCCCGAGAGTGGCTTGAAGAAGATGTAGTATCTCGGAAGGTCGGGGACGTTGGAGATCTGAAAATCTCGGGTCTAACCCTCTTCAATCTCGGTGCGGAGCAGCACGGCAGTGCTGTGGTCGGTTGTCTGCGCGTCGACCAGCTGAGATCCGGAGCCGTCTAGGAGCAGCAATCCGAGCAGGATCGTCACCAGCGCAAGCACCGCGCCTCCCGTGCGCCCAACCCACCTAGCCAAGGTCGCACCACAGCAACGCGCCCTCGATCGCGCAGGGGGGGGGGGGGGGGTATTTCGGCGCACGCGAGGCCGCGGACTACTCACGGCATCCTCGCGTCGTACGACTGTCGGCATATTGTCGCAACCCCTGAATTAACGGCCAGGATGGATCCCATCACATCGTCGCTCCGACCCAGATCATCGACGATAAGCACACATAAGGCCACTCCTACGGGTCTCCGAACCAGGCGTTAGCCTGTCATCGCCGCGACAAGCGCGGGTATAACGGAATACTCTGGGGCGGTCCGCCCGACGTGAACAGGCTTAAGCAATCATCCCTACCCTCACCAGTGGCACCGGTTACATGCTCGGCAGTACTACTGTCCATATGCTGAACATACTGCATGACGACAATACGAGCGATACGCCAGTATTCATTGTTGGAGCGATCGGTATGAGTCTCGATGCGGTCCGTTCAATTGGAGAAGAGAAGTATACAAAGGTGGCCAGTACAGGAGTTTCCGTCATACTCGCGCTCCGCCGCGCGTAGCTCGCTGCATACAGCGCAACTGTCTGTGCACAACTAGACGAAATTGTCCCCGCATCAAGTGCGAGGCAGGCTGCGACAAGCGCGGCAACGGTGACATTCTGACGAAGCAGATGGCTGATGTGAACACGCCCGGGCGTGGCCCGCTGACCTTCGGACATCAGCTGGACATCGCGACAGTATGCCGCGAAGATGCAGCATCGCAGCGAGCGGGCGTTGGCTTGATGTTCCTGTATTGGGCGGACTACGCTGGTGAGGGCGCTTGACGAGTAGTCTTTGGTGGCGTCGGGCGCTGCCTTCCAAACGTCCTGAAATCAAGAACTTTCGAAATCTGCTTCATGTTGGTCGCATAGTGCCGGTTCACATTGATGGAAGCAGGTCCTAGGCCCTGTTCATTCTAATCGGGTTTCCTGTCAGAGTTGAGAGAACGGTCTGGCGGCCTGGCCAATGGTAATATGCAACTCACCGATGCACAGTGGGCGCGGATTGTGCCGCTCATGCCGATACCGCGCGGAAATTGCACGTTACCCTCGCGACAGGTGCTGGAGGGTTGGCTGTTAGTGACCAAGGGACGTTGTAACTGGCGCGCCTTGGCCGAACGCTTCGGCCCCTGGCACACGGTTTACTTGCGCGGACGGCGTTGGATTGACAAGGGAGTGCTGGAGCGCGTCTTCGCTGAGCTCCAACGGGTCGAACTGGAGGTGCAAGTCCCGCAACGTGAGCCAGACCGACCGGGCCTACGAGGGCGATGCGATACGCGCACTGGCCGCCGAACTCGGCTGGGAGTTCGTCACGCCGCCAAAGTCAAATCGGCTCCATCCCTGGCCACTGAAGCGTGCGGACTACTGCGCGCGTAATGGAATCGAACGTTACTTTGGCCGCATCAAGCGATTCCGCGGCATCGCCGATCGCTACCACAAACTCACCCATGGCTCCTTCAACCAAATCATCCTCGCCTGCATCCACTTCATGACAAAATAGAGTGACCACGCCCTAGCAAGCATCGCGTCTTCCTATCCTATTGGCGCCATAATGTTGTTGGACCTTAGAACCACGCACGAGTTTCAGTTCCGAACTTTGGACAGTGTCGCTTCTCCGGTGCCGAACCTACAGCCTCACTATCTGATGCTAGATGGTCAACAACGACTAACCGCACTTCACCAAGCGCTCGGATCCCACCTCACCAATGCACAAACCGGTCCCCGCTACTTCATCAGTATTCCTGAAGCTCTTGATACGACCGACGAAGCTAAAGGGGACTAGTCTTAGCACTGCTGAATTGCAGAATGAGCACCTCGTTATGATGGCACCACGCCGCCCACAATCGGTTGCCGCCGCAAACAGATTCTCAGCGTGATACGCGAAGATTATGAGCGGTGCGCACCGGTTGCAGAGGCAGGTTGGAATCGCGCGAAGCAGTTTCTTCACGAGCAGAAGATTTTCGCTTATCGGGACTTACCTTACCCCTCTCAGATCATCCCTTTGGCTGCCATCCTTGGAACACTTGCAAATGATGCGTACACTCCTGTTGCGGGTGAGATCATATCTCGCTGGTTTTGGTGCGGCGTTCTCGGTGAACGTTATGGTGCTCAGCCTCACTCCCGATTCGCAGCAGATCTGCCAGAGTTAGTAGCCATGGTTCGGGGCGAAAATGGGCGATACGTGTTTCCTCGCAAGTGGTGCAAGGCACACACACTTCCAACCGAACTAGTCAATTCTGCTATCAACAAGACACCTCTAAGTGACACAACCAACGAGACGATATCTGACCGGAGCCCGAGCGAATACATCGACCTGCCAGACATGATGATGCACGCAGAACAAGTCCTCGACTCGCATGCCATTGGCATTGAGCACTTACGTAATGACGACTTCGATGGTTTCTTGCGCGAAATCGCGACCTCGCCGACATACTCTCTGGGCGCTAATGGCTTCACACCGCCTCGGCAATGGCGGCACGATTGTACGCGTTGTGTTTGACTGGGCGATCCTGTCGCTCTTCCACTAGCCTTAGTGGAACGCTACAACCCTTGTTCGATTTGGTCGAGGATTGGCATGAGGTGCTTGACGAACTCGGTTGGGTTTTCCTGCATGGGGAAATGTCCGACATTACGCATTACTGTATGCGTCGAACCGGGAATCGCTTCTTGCGCGACCTGACCGTGGGCAACGGTTCCCGACCAGTCATACTCGCCCGACATGATGTGGACGCCGACACGTTCGGTATCGATCTCGTGGGCGCGCTCAGTAATGTCGAAGTCGACCAGATAGTAGTACAGGTCTCCCAGGAATGCTGCAGGCCAGCCCGCTGAGTATACTTGAGAGACCTCTTTGACGTAGACCTCGGGAGACGACGGCGCGCAGAGTGATTCCATCATTCGGGACTTGGACTGATTGCTAACCTGCGGGCTCCAGAACCCGGTGAGATCGTCGGGGCTGCCGCCAATCTTCAAGGCGCCCTCCAGCGAGATGACGGCTCGGAAGTCATCTGGATGATGTAGGGCGAGGTCCAGCGCCAAGAGTCCGCCGACTGAACAGCCGACAAACACGGGTCGATCCAGGTCGAGCGCTTCTGAGAGCGCCAACGGTACTTGACGTAGGAAGGACCCTCGGAGCTGATACTCCTCTTCCCACCAACGCGGCCCGACGGGTGGGATCGACTTGCCGTGGAAGGGCAGATCGTATGCGATCAAGCGGAAGCGGTCGGTGATTTCTGGCTGTTCAAACAGGTGTCGGTACTGCACACCGTGCGCGCCGGCAGTGTGTTGTAGCAACAGCGGAATCCCTTGACCGGCCTCCTCGTAATAGAGGCGATAGTCATGACCTTCGAGGTCAACGTGCACGTATCGCCCGACTGGGCTGTCGTGACGTGGGGTGTCGCCCGACTCGATTGCGTGGGGACGATCCGCCATCGGCTCAGACAGCAGCTCGGCGGCACGTTCGACGGCGGGCGCGTACTGCCAATAGAGGATGTCTGCCGTCGGCGACCGTCGCAGTCCTGGTCCGCCTTCCTCTCCGAGTGGGATGAGCACGCTGATTTGACCGAATGGCGGCGAGGGCGACATCAACAGCGGCACCCAGGCCTCGGACGGACCCGAGACTTGGACAATGCTGTGTCCCATCTCGGGAACCTCGGCGTTGATCGCCCCGTCGACGACGGTGAATCCCAGCCATTGATCACCGATACCGAAGCGTAGGCCGCCGGTCCAATGACGGACGGCGAGTCGCAGCTCCGGATCCTCAGCGCAGCGACGACCAAAGGTCTCTTGTGACGGGGGTGCGATGTCGACGGTGCTCACCATGTTCAGTCGGTTTCAATAGGCCGTTGGCGATTCCAACGGTCGGTGGGTCTTCGATTGTCCGCCAATTCTGCGTACGGCGCGGGAGTCCCGGTCGGTACCAAGCGACCGATGTGGTGCCGAGTTCCCTGCCGATTCTGGACTAAGGGAGTGACCCATGCGGTCCCCGAGCGAATCGGGGAACCGCACGGGGTTGACTCAGTTCTCAACGTCCTACCGACGTGAGTGCGACAGGCTTGGTGCCTACTGCGCGTAGACGCCAGCGCCCGGGCCCTCGGCGGTGGCCCAGAACTTCTCCGAGATCTGGTCGATCAGGTCGATCAGCTCTTGGCCCTTGGCGACGTCGTTGGTTTTCTTGGCTTCGCCGGCGACCTTGGTCGCGTTCCACATGAGCTCGTGGATGGAGCCGTCGGCCTCGAGGTGGTGCGGCTTGAAGAAGTCAGTCCAGAGCACCCAAAGGTGGTGCTTGACCTCGTCAGCGCGCTGTTCCTTGACGATCGTGCAGCGAGCCTTGAAGTCGTGGTCGTCGGAGTCGTTGTACTTCTCCATCGCCTTGAGCACGGACATCGCCTCGATTTTGGCCTGAGCGGGGTCGTAGACGCCGCAGGGCAGGTCACAGTGGGCGGATGCGGTTTCGAACAGTCGGATCATGGGGTTGCTCCTTGTTGATGATCTTGGTGCTTGACACAGCTTACTAGAGGGTATGTCCAGCGTTCACTTGAGGCATTAGTCGGCGCGAGTGCGGGCGCGGAGCGCGAGCGAGGCGATCGTCAAGGTGAACACACTGAACCCGGCCAGCGACACGAATGCCCAGTGAAGCGCCGGCGCGTCTTTGGTCTCGGGCAGGCCGTCGGGCCCGAATACGATTTCGCCGCCCTCGGTGACGGGCCAGGAGTAGCCTTCCATCACCAGTCCACGCATGCCTTCCATGATGTACGTGACGGGATTGATCGTGGCGATAATCCGCAGCCAGTCGTCGAAGACGGCGAGCGGTGCGAACGCCGGAGCCATGAAGAGCAGGGGGAAGAAGAGCAGGAATCCGGCTTGCGCGGCTTGGGCGTTGCCCGTTCGCATTGCGATGAAGATGCCGATTCCGCTGTAGGCGCCGCCGAACAGTCCGGCGATGATCAGGATGACGATCGCGCCGCCGACACCCGAGGCCATGCCTGATCCGGCGATCAATGCGGCGATCAGCATGATCGTCGCGAAGAAAATCGCGCGCACGGCGTCGGCCCAGACTCGGCCGATGATCAATGACCAGCGCGAGGCTGGTGTGAGGAGCAGCTTGTCGAAGTAACCGCGCTCCATGTCGAGCACGATGGCGATCCCTGAGGCCGATGACGACCCCGCAACGGCCTGAAGCACCGCGACTGGTAACTGGAATGCGAGGTAGTTGTCGACGCCGAATCCTCGCTGGGAGAAGTTCGCGATCGCTCCCGTGGAGACGGCGAGGAAGAACAGCGGAATGAAGATGTTCGTGACCTCGACGCCTGGTTGGCGGAGAGATTCTCGGATGGCGCGCGCCGCGAGATAGCGCGCATCGGTGAGGACGCGGAGCGGACCCGACTCACGCGAGGCAGACTCTTGCGGACGGTCGGAGGCTTCAATGGCGCTCATGCGCTTGCCCCTTGTCCTGTTTGGCCTTCTCGCTCACCTGCTTGCTCGCCTGGCTCGATCCGGTGACCGGTCGCCTTGAAGAACACGTCATCGAGCGTGGCTCGCGCCAAGCGGAGATTGCTGAACGACAGGTTCTCTTCGTCGAGCGAGCGCACTACTCGGGCCAGAGTGTCGTGACCGCTCTTTGTGTAAACCGCGACGCCTTCGTTGAAGTCCCACTGGGCGTCCTCGACATTGGGCAGCGGCAACAGTGCCGAGACCGCGCGCTGCTGAGCCTCCTCGTCTCCTTCGACCTGGACGTAGATCACGTCGGCCGAGACGGTCGCTTTGAGTTGGTCGGGCGTTCCCTGTTGCACGATCTCGCCCGCGTCGAGGATCGCGATCTCATCGCAGAGCATGTCTGCTTCCTCTAGATACTGCGTCGTGAGGAAGAACGTGACGCCGTCCTCGCGGTTGAGTCGCTGGATGTACTCCCAGAGGTTCTGTCGGGAGACGGGGTCGAGGCCGGTCGTCGGTTCGTCGAGAAAGATGATCGCGGGCGAATGCACCAAGGCTGAGGCGAGGTCGAGTCGGCGCTGCATGCCGCCGGAGTATCCGCCAATTCTGCGATCGGCGTCATCGGTTAGATCGACGACTTCGAGGAGATGAGCGACTCGGTCTTCGATCCCGCCGCTCGCCATGTTGTAGAGCCGCGCTTGCAGGCGCAGGAGCTCGCGTCCGGTTTGGAGGATGTCCAGCCCGGCCTCTTGCAGGGCGACGCCGATTGCGCGGCGCACTTGTCGCTCCTTATTCAGGACATCGAATCCGGCCACCCGAGCGGTGCCATCGGTGGGACGTAACAGCGTGGTCAACATCCGCACCGTCGTGGTCTTGCCGCTACCGTTTTGGCCGAGGAATCCGAAGATCTGTCCTGGGCGCACCCGCAGGTCGATGCCGTTGACCGCCTTGATCTCTCCGAAGTGCTTGACTAAACCGTGTGCCTCAATGGCAAGCTCCGCGTCCCGATCGTGTTGGGGCGCGGCGGCGACGATGTCGTTCAATAGCCGGTCGGCGACGGTCGGCGGTTGGCTGGACATGGCTCTGAGCGTATCGGTTCAGCGATGTCCGATGTAGGTCACGTTCCGAGATTCTCTCAGAACGTGCGTCCTACGATACAGTTTCGTCGTCACACGGGACGAAACACAGGAATCGGGTAGGAGTCGTCGCCCGCTTGCTCCTCGAACTCCACTTTGACTCGCTGGCCGATCTGGATGTCCTGGGTCGGATTGTCAACGCCAACGATCGTGCTCATCATGCGGAAGCCCTCGTCGAGGTCGATGTACGCGACCGCGTAAGCGCCAAGCTCCTGGAATCCGGGCATTCGGTTCTGTCGCACGACTGAGTACGTGTACACGCTGCCGAGACCGGCCGAAACATTCCACGTCAGGTCGCGGTCGCCAGTGACGGTCGAGTGGCCGCGGGGATAGAAGACGACGTTGCCGTCGGAGTCGGTCTGGTAGCGAAGCTCACCCGCTTTGCAGCCGTCCCAGAAGTGCTGAGTGTCGGGCTCGGGGAAACTGGGTTGTGGTCGGTTGGCCATGTTGGGATGCCTTTCTGAGTATTGGTCGGTGGGCCCTCACCCTTGCCCTCTCCCAGAGGGAGAAGGGATCGACGGACGACGGTTAGTCGGCGGCGAGGATGACGGTGCCGCCGGTGTGGGTGCCGCCGAGGAGTCCGCCGTTGCCGTGGGCGACGGCGAGCTTGGCTCCGTCGACCTGGCTGGTGGATTCTCCTCGAAGCTGGCGTACGGATTCGAGCAGCAGGAAGAGTCCGCGCATGCCGGGATGGTTGGAGGACAGTCCGCCACCGTCAGTGTTGAGCGTCAGGCCGGGCTGGTCGAAGGCAAGATGTCCGTCATTGATGAACTCGCCGACCTCACCCTTGCCGCAGAACCCGAGGTCTTCCAGCATGACCGCGACGGTGATGCTGAACGAGTCGTAGATCATGGCGATGTCGATCTCGTCCGGCGTGACACCCGCCTTTGCGAATGCCGCAGGGGCGCTCTGTGCGCCTGCCGAGGTGGTGATGTCTCCACCGTTCTCGCGGTACTTGGTCGCTTCGCCGGCGCCGATGATCCAGACCGGTGGTTTCTTGATGTCGCGCGCGATCTCGGGCGAGACGAACACAGCCGCACCGCCGCCGTCGGAGATCATGCAGCATTCGAGCAGGTGCAGCGGGTCGGCGATGATTCGCGACTCGAGCACGTCCTCAACGGTGATCTCGTCGACCTTGACGAACTGAAGGTCGGTCATCGCCTTGACCGCCTCAGGGTTGCGCATCGCGTGCTTGCGCGTGGCGACCGAGATCTGGGCGAGCTGTTCAGTGGTCGTCCCGTACTCGTGCATGTGACGATGGGCGACCATCGCGTAGTTGCTGATCAACGTGCCGCCGTAGGGGGCTTCCATGTTCTGCTGCCACGAGGCGCCACCGCGCCCCATGCCGCCGGTGCCGATCGGCACCCGCAGCGAGGCCGCAGTCGAGCCGTACGTCGTCACGGCGACGTTGCAGCGACCGGCCGCGATGTCGCGCAGCGCGTGCGAGGCGTGGAACTCGTACGATGATCCACCGACCTGGGTCGTGTCGAGCAATCGCGGCTTGATCCCCAGGTAGGCGGCCAAGCCGAGACCGCCGCCGCCCTCGCCATCGAGTGCGTCGTAGAGACCGTCGACGTCGCCCCAGTCCAGGCCGGCGTCGTCGAGCGCGTGCTTCATCGATTCCGCTTTGATCTGCATCGATGAGACGCCTGGAGCCACCCGCAACGGGTACTCATGGATACCCGCGATTGCTGCCAATCGTTCTTGTGCCATCTCGCAACCTTTCCACGTCTTGCGACGCAATCAAACAGTCCAATCGGACGCGAATGGTCACAGGCTAGCGCCGATCTCTGCTCAGGCGTAGCCTGCGAGCATGCGTATTGGTCTGATCTCTGACACCCACCTCCCGCAACTGCTTCATTCGATGGATGAACTGGGGCCTGAAACCGGCGAGGCGCTCGATGGCGTCGACCTCATTCTGCACGGGGGCGACATCACCGTGGCCGCGGTGCTCGACTGGTGCGAGCAGTTCGCGCCGGTGATCGCGGTTCGGGGCAACAACGACATTTTCGACGACCCGCGCATGGCTGAGCATCAGTTTCTGGACGTGGACGGATTCCGGATCGGGTTGGCGCACGAACTGCGTCCAGAGTCTCGGCCGATCCCGGAGATTCTCGCAGCATCGCTGAACGGTGAACGCGTCGATGTCTTGATCGGCGGCGACACCCACGTCGAGCGGCTGGAGTATCGCGACGACGTGCTACTGATCAATCCCGGCAGTCCATCGTTGCCGCATCACCTCTCGACCCGGCTGGGTGCAGTTGGCATCCTCGATGTGCAGCCCTACCGGCTATCGGTAGAGATTCTGGCGCTCGGCCCTAGCGATGGCGCGCGGAACCCAACTCGGCCTCAGCATGTGGTGATTGACCACGGGAAGATCATCGAGGCCTCACTCGATGGCTACGACATTTCACCTGAAGAATTCCTCAAGCCACCGCAGGAGCGAGTGGTCTCGATCGGAGACTGAGATGGATCTGCAACTACAAGGCAAACGAGCTCTTGTGACCGGCGGTAGTCGGGGCATCGGCAAGGCGATTGCGCGCGTGCTGGTGGAAGAAGGCTGCGACGTCGCCATCTCGGCGCGCGATCCCGAGCGTCTGGCCGCAGCCGCGGCTGAGGTCGGCGCATCATCTTGGTTCACCTGTGAGATGTCGGACGACGACTCTGTCGAAGCGATGGTCAGCGGCGCAGCGGAGGCGCTGGGTGGGTTGGACATCCTGGTCAATAACGCCGCCTCGCCCGGTAGCGTGCACGGTCCAATGAAGCTGGCCGACCTGACCGCCGACCACGCCCTGGCCGATCTGCAGGTCAAGGTCCTGGGCTACCTGCGCTGCTCGCGAGCGGCGGCGCCGTACATGCAGGCGCAGGGTTGGGGTCGGATCGTCAATGTGTCCGGACTGGCCGCGCGAGGCAGCGGCAACACGGTCGGCTCGATTCGCAACGTTTCGGTTGCTGCGATGACCAAGAATCTGGCCGACGAACTCGGCCCCGACGGCATCAACGTCACCGTTGTGCATCCGGGACTGACCCGAACCGAAGCAACGCCTGATCGGATCGCGCAGATTGCCGAGTCGAACAGCATCTCGCTCGACGAGGCTGAGGCGCGGATGGCAGCCGGCAACTCGGTGCGGACGATCATCGATTCCGACGACATTGCCAACATCGTCGCATTCCTGGCCTCGCCGAAGTCCATCGCGATCACCGGCGACACAATTGCGGCTGGTGGCGGCGTCGGTCGAGGGATTCACTACTAACGAGCGAGTATCTCTGACAGTCGCTATTCCCAGCATTCCTCAAGCGCCTGCTCGGATGTGACAGACGGTATGTCCGAAACCGGGTGATCGGTGACCAAGGTGACGCCGGTGTTATGAAAGTCAGGACCCGGTGTGGGCGACGGCGTGTTGCCGTGCAGTGCGAAATCGGCCACGGCCTCGATCCCGAGCGTCGCCATGCGCGCCGGATATTGCATCACGGTGGCGTCGAACTTGCCATCGGCCACTGCCTGGACCCCTGAGCATGCGCCATCAATGGTGACGATCAGCACTGCCTCGGACCGGTCGAAGTCGGACAACGCTGCTGCCGCGCCGAACGCAGCCGGTTCGTTGATGGCGTAGACGAGATTGATCGCGGAGTCTCGCTGCCAGAGACGTTCCATTGCGCTGCGACCACCCGCTTCACTGCCCGACGTCGTGTCGCTGCCCACGATCCGCGGATCAGCTTCGTCGCCAATCCTGGAGGGATCTCCGAGGTCGATACCGAAGCCCTCGAGGAAGCCTTGATTGCGCAACACGTCGACCGGATCTTGATCGGGACTGCCGTTGAGCAAGGCGATGCGAACGCCGTCGCCTGACACGCGAGTTCGAGCAGCAGCCCACATGCCGATCAGTTGCCCCGCCTCGAAGTTGTCGGTGGCGAATGTGGCGTCAACGAGGTCGGCAGGATCGAAGGGACTGTCCAACGCGACCACCATGACGCCATCATCACGCGCTCGCCTGACCGCGTCCGCGAGGGCATCGGGATCTGTTGGCGTGATCAGGATCCCGACTGCACTGTCCGCCACTAGCGAGTCGATCGCGGCGATCTGTGACGCCGAATCGCCATCGAACTCCCCAAAGAACGTGCGCAGCGTCACTCCGAGTTCGTCCGCTCGACGCGTTGCGTTCTCCTCGATGGTGAGAAAGAACGGGTTGTCATCGGTTTTGAGGATCAGGCCGATCACGAGGATGTCAGCATCGGACGAGCCTGATTCGTCGCTGCACGCCGTGCTGAACCAGCCCACAAGACTGCAACACACCACGAACATGAGCGACAGCTGTCGCCAGCCTGACCTCAGGCGGCTCTGACCCCGCGCTTGCCGTGGATGTGAGGGAGCTAGCGCCGGCACTCGGGAGTGGACGCGGAGGCGCACAACTAGTCGGCCGCGGAGATCGTCTCCTGAACAGCATCTCGGCGGTAATCGCGTTCAAGAGTCATGAGGTACAACGTGGTCCCGTTGGCCCAGCCTTCATGGCCTGTGTCCAACGCTTCGCCGATTTCTTGGGCCAGAGCTTCATCAATGAGAGCGCCACCCTGAACGACCGCCAACAACTCGCCGAGCGGGCGTCCAATCTGGTCGGCAAACGATTCAACGGTGATGCCCCTCGCCTCAAGCTCCTCGCCGAGGAATGGTCCAGGATGAACCGGGTGTCCGGGCAACTGCCAAATGGCGTCGTCACGCATGGTAATCCTCCACAGACATGATACGGACCTGGGTTGGATTGGTGCCGGGCTGCACAATCAGCCGCCATTGGCCCGTCAATCTCAGGGCAAACTGGCCGGCCCGATCGCCACGTAACGGGTGCAGATTCAAGGCACGGAACAGGAACAGACGATTCCAATCCGTCTGGGCCTGGATCACGTTCAGTCGTTGCTCATAGCGGCTGCCTACATCGGCGCCCCACAGCCGCACCGCGAAGGCGGGATCTCGAAAGGCGCGCTCAAGCCGCCGAGTGCGAAAGATTAGCAGCACGCTGGCGCCTATGCCACTTAGACCGCTTTGGCAGCTTTGACGAGGTTGCGCATCAGGCGGATCGCCTCGTCGTGTGGGACTCGGCCGACTCCGCAACTGGTGGAGACCAGCAGCCGCTTGGGCGGAATCACTTCGACGAGTTGCTCGATCTTCTGGCGCAGTTCCGTCACCGACGCAGGCTTCGATTTCACGTCGGCGATGCCGGCGATGATTTCCATGCTCTCGGGCAACTCGGCCAACATCGCGTGTTCTTCCCACTGACCCGAGTAGGAGCACTCGACGTGGACGCGGTCGACCATGCCCTCAAGTTGCTGGATGAAGGGGATCAGTGAGCGCAGATTCTGCACCTCGATTGACGGCTTGCGGGCGATGTCGCCGAGACAGAAGTGGATGGTGCGTGTGATCTCGGAAGCCGGCGCCAACGGTTCGGCCACGAACGAGTACAACGATTCCGCCGAACGAGATTCAGAGACCAGCGCGATGGCCTCAGCGGGTGCGTCCAGTTGGATTTCCTGCAGTCCGTTGGCGACCATATCGGCGATTTCGTCCTGGACTACCTGAATCAGGTCACCAAGGTGGGCCGACTCGTCACGCGCCTTGGGCACGACGAAGCCACCGCCGATCGTCAGAGGTGATGGCACGGAAGCCTTGTTTAGTCGCGGCTCGATGTCATGCTCACGACGCCAGGCGTTCGCGTGCCCGGTGCCGCGCGGGGCGGTCACCGTGCTTGCCACCCGATAGCGACCGACTCCCTGCTGACCCTTCGAGGTGACGCGCGGCGTCAGCGTCTCCAGACCGTCGAGTCGTGGCGGAATGTGATGGAGGAAGTCGGGCGCAAAGACCTCGCCGCCCATGATTTGATCGAGGCCGCAGGCGATTTGCTCATCCATCGCGATCCGTGCGGCGGTCCCGAGGACATCGCTGGCCTGTTCATCCGACAACTCGCCGGCGTAGTAGCGCTTGAGCTCGAGACGCTGTCCAAACGGGATCGGCCACGATCCCACAACAGTGGTGCGGATTGGCATCGGGAACGCTCTCAATCATTCGGCGTCGGCGTAGATGCGGAAACCGTAGTCGTTGTAGCGATAGTTGGGCGAGAGGCTGGAGCGAGCGCTGACCCGCGTGAACTTGATCCGGTGTCGCCATGAGCCGCCACGACTCGCGCGCCGCATCCCATCCTTGGGTCCGCACGGCGCGGCGCTCGGCGAGACTGCGTAGTAGTTGCGGTCGTACCAGTCCGAGCACCACTCGTGCACGTTGTCGGCCATGCAGTAGAGACCGAAGCCGTTGCGACACGCTTCCAGCGGGACATGCGGATGCTGCGACGTCGCGACGGATTCACGCAAAGCATCGTCAGGCCAAGACGCGTGAGCCTCTGGCCAATCGGCCTGCTCGAGACCTCCCCGAGCCGCATACTCTCGCTCCGCCTCGGTCGGTAATCGGAACGAGACGCCTGTGGTGTCACGAAGCCAACGACAGTAGGCGTCGGCGTCGTGCCACGAAATTCCAACGACGGGCGATTCAGGTAGCGAGAATCCCTCCTCCGACCAAAACGGCGGCGGCTCGGCATCGGCCTGTGCCACGAACTCGGCATACTCGGCGTTGCTCACCGGCCGCAGCGCGGCGCGAAACGGCTCGAGTGAGACACCATGCGCAGGTCGCTCGTCGCGGCGCCGGTCGTCGGCGCCCATCAAGAACGTGCCGCCAGGAATGTTGAGCAGTCTTCCGCAAAGAGCCTCCGCAGCGCCGATCATGGTGTCAGTCTAGCCCGCGCAGATTTTGGGCGACTCCCCATCGACCGTGGCGAGGCGGTCGAACAGCGCTCCCGCGAGGGCAGTCGTCCATGCAATCTATTCACGACGTGAATGATTATCATTCACGCGGAGCATGATTGTCATTCAGCAGGTGAATGGATATCATTCATCCCGTGAATGATCATGCCCTACCCCGCGTGGCGATGAGCAGCCTTGACCACCGACTCCGGGTGATGCCTGTCACCGTCGTCACCGGCGCCAGACAGACCGGCAAGAGCACCCTCGTTCGGCAAGTCGATGACGGTATCAGACGTTATGTCACGCTCGACGACCTCGACGCTCGGACCGCTGCTCGCGAAGACCCCGCGCTGCTCGTCGGCGACGAGACCCCGGTCACATTGGACGAGGTGCAACGCGAACCTGAGTTGATGCACGCAGTCAAAAGCGCCGTCGATCGACGGCGACGAACCGGGCAGTTCTTGCTGACCGGCTCCGCCAATCTGCTCCTGATGAACCGCGTTTCGGAATCGCTCGCCGGCCGAGCCAGCTACCTCAACCTGTGGCCAATGACGCGACGCGAGCAGCGAGGTCTCGGGACGGCCAGCATGTGGGAATCGCTGCTCAAGACGGACGAGCGTCAGTGGATTCCGTTGCTGCGCTCTCAGTCGGAAACCCCGGCCGACTGGCGAGCGCTCGCGCGTCGGGGCGGATTCCCAGTCCCGGCCCTTCATCTCGAGCGCGATCAGGACCGTGCGATCTGGTTCGACGGCTACGTTCGTACCTATCTCGAACGCGACCTGCAGGACATCGCCAGCATCTCGGCGCTGCCCGATTTCCGACGAGTGATGCGCGCTACCTGTTTGCGAGTCGGACAAATCCTCAACCAATCCAGTCTCGCCCGCGACATCTCGCTCGCCCAACCCACTGCGCATCGATATCTGAACCTGTTGGAGACCTCCTACTTGTTCGTCCGACTGCCAGCCTTCGCCCTGAACCGGACGAAGCGTTTGATCAAGTCGCCCAAGGCGTATTGGAGCGACACCGGACTGGCGATGCACCTCAGTCAGGAGACGGAGCCTCGTGGAGAGCATCTAGAGAACATCGTCCTGCACGACCTGTTGGTCTGGCGAGATAGCCGCGACGCATCTGCAGAGATCTTCTACTGGCGAACCACCAACGGTGAAGAGGTCGACTTCGTGATCGAGGCCGAGGGTCGGCTGTTGCCGATCGAGGTCAAGTCAAGCGGCACACCGAGATTGCGCGACGTCAAACATCTGCGCACGTTCCTCAGCCAATACGAGGACATGAGCCGGTCAGGGATCCTGCTGCACGACGGTGATCAGCTCGAATGGATCGCACCAAATGTGCTAGCCGCGCCCTGGTGGATGGTGCTGTAGGCGGCCTCGGCGATACAGGGCCTTCGGAATCTTGACCGTATGATTGCGCTCGGCGGTGTTAGCATCCGTTTGTCTGACGAATACGTAGCGCTTGGCGCGCGAAAGGATGGCGACGCATGGGTCTGCTAGATGGCCGCAAGGCGCTGGTGACGGGATCGAGTCGGGGGATCGGAGCCGATATCGCTCGCGGGTTGGCGGCACACGGTGCTGCGATCGCCGTGGCGGCCCGATCGGACGAGGCATCGCCCGATCCTCGCCTGCCAGGCACGATCCGTACGGTCGCGGAAGAAATCCGTGCCGATGGTGGTCACGCCGTGCCGGTGAGACTCGATGTCCGAGACCCTGAGTCAATCACACGCGCGATCGATACAACGGTTTCCGAGCTCGGTGGGCTCGACATCCTGATCAACAACGCCGCGGTGCTCATTCCGGGCACGCTGGAAACTGTTCAGGATCGACACATCGACCTGATCTGGCAGCTCGATCTGCGCGGGCCGATCCTGCTGGCCAAGTACGCGGTCGAGCACATGAAGGAGAGCGGCGGCGACATCATCAACATCTCGTCCGGCGCTGCTGACTTCCCTGGACCGGGACCGTACGACAATCCTCGAACGGGCGCGCAGTTCTACGGAATGGTCAAGGCAGGACTGGAGCGTTTCACTCAAGGCATGGCGATGGAGCTCCAAGAGTACGAAATCGCCTGCAACGTGCTCACCCTGCGATATCTGATCAAGACGCCTGGTCACTGGTACGCATTGACCACTCCCGACAAGCCGCAGACCGAGTTCGAGTCCGCCGACTGGATGGCCCGCGCCTGCGTCTGGATTGCGAGTCAGCCAGCATCATTCACGGGCAACATCGTCGACGATCAAGAGATGCGTGACATCCTGGCCGACCTCTGATCGCGTCGTTGGACGGCCCAGTGATGGCCCAGTTAGGACTTACGCATGCCCGATCTGATCTACGAAAAGTTCGACCACTACGCGGTCCTCACGATGAACCGTCCCGAGCGGCTGAACGCGCTCGGCGGCGACCTCCGACGTCTCATGCGAGAAGCTGTCGAGGATCTTGAGTCCGACCCCGAAATGCGGGCAGCCATCGTGACGGGCTCGGGGCGTGCGTTCTCCGCTGGCGCCGACCTCAAAGAGATGAACGCCGGCAACCAGCGTCGACAAGGACAGCGCAACACGATGGGGTTCGACCTCGACGAGGCGATGCCGTTCGCTCGCGCGCGCAAGCCCTTCATCGCGGCGATCAACGGTTTGTGCATCGCTGGTGGACTCGAACGCGCGCTCGACTGCGACATCCGCATCGCCTCGACCGAGGCATACTTCGGCCTCTTCGAAGTCAAACGCGGGATTATGCCCGGCTACGCCATCCATCATCTCGCGCGGATGCTACCGATGGGCGACGCGCTCTACATCATGCTCACCGCCGACCGAATCTCCGTGGACGACGCACTGCGCATGGGGTTGATCCGCGAAATCCTCGAGCCTGAGCAACTGATGCCTCGCGCAATCCAGATCGCTGAGATGATCGCGGCGAACGCACCGCTCGCGGTCGAGGGCACCAAATTCATGGCGCAGCAGTGGCGACAACTGCAAATCGACGAATCCTACCGCGTCGGGCAATGGGTCGGCCGGACCGTCCTCAACTCCGAAGATGCGAAGGAGGGTCCCCGAGCATTTGTCGAGAAGCGCCCGCCAAACTGGACTGGCCGTTAGCATTCTTCCAACACACATCGGCAGACGTAGCACAACCTATTGAGAGAGAATGGACGAACGAGGGCTCGTATTCTGGCTGCTCCGTGCAGGCAGGATTACGCCCAGCCTCTTATTCGTTCTCCTTCTGATACCCCCTGGGTCTGCTAACGCATCACCCTCCGCCGATTCGGCAACCGTTGACGGCACGTACCTCACGATCTCATTCTCGGAGGAGTTTGCTACCAGCAGCAACGTCGTTGCTTCAGACTTCACCGTCGAATTAGGCCAAGACGAACAGTCTGTGTCCCTCGCCACCGTGAGCGGAACTAACGTTTCGCTCATCCTTACTACACCGATACCGGACCCAGACTGTACGGACGAAGATGTCAACGTCGGATTCACACCGGTTGGTTCTTCACTCATCGGAGTGAATGGCGGCGCCGTGGCAGCGTTCTCCGACCTCCACGTCGCCAACCTCACAGATGCTGCTCCACAGGTTGTGTCCCTCAGCACAAACGCGAACGGTCGTGCGATCTACGTCACGTTCTGCGAGAACATCACGGACATCAGCTATCAATGGTCAGACTTCTCCGCATTCAGGATCACGGTGAATGACAACGCCCGTCCGGTGAATGATCTCATCCGCCGTTCAGACTCGCCTAACCGGCTCGAGCTCCAACTGGGACGCAGTATGGCGATCGAAGAGGGCGATGTGGTCACGCTCGCGTATGACCAAAGCAAGGGCGATGAGAACTATCCTCTGCAAGACTCCGACCAAGGAGGCAAACTGGTCGCTAGTTGGACAGCGCGGTCGGTCACGAATCACGTCGACGGCCCGCCAACGCTCACTTCAATGTCGGCGCTGTACGAACACATCACGCTCACCTTCAGCGAATCGCTGGATGAAGAAAGCGTTCCCGAGCCTGACGCGTTCTTGCTCAACGGACCGCCACATACTCCCGGTGTGGCCGCTGTTTCTGTCTCCGATGCCACGGTCACGCTCACGCTGGAGGACATCCTCCACAACCAGAACGCTCCTACGTATAGACTCAGCTACTACGAACCGAGCCTCTCGCCGTTGCGTCAGGCAGACGGAGCTCACAACGTCGCCGACATCTACTCGCACACGTTCACCAGCGACACGCCGGACACGAGGCCAGTGATCACTGAAGCAACTGTCGACGGAGCGGAACTCACGCTCACGTTCGACCTCCCGTTGAATGCGGTCGCACCGGCCTCAGCGTTCACGATATCAGGCACTCAGAACATCAGTATCAGCGAAACAATGTTCGCCGATACCACCGTAACGCTCACACTCTCGTCGCCGGTTCCAGCGGGAGCAACGATCACCCTTTCCTACGTTGTTCCAAACTCCACGCCGAGACTCACAGGGCGCAATCACCGCGACGTCGACGAATTCGCCAACCAAACAGTCACCAACAAATCGGCGATTCCTGCGCCTGTGGTAAACGCGGCCTCGGTGTCGGCGGACGGAGCGACATTGACACTAACGTTCTCACTAGCGCTCAAAGAATCTATGGTTGGGACTCCTCCAACTTCCGCGTTCACGCTGTCAGGAACGGACGCCGAGGTCGACTCCCTGACCATCACCGGTACTGTCGTCACATTGTTCCTCCGTCCGCCTGCCGACTTCGGCGAGACGATCACATTGGACTACCAGCCGCCGAGCGATGCATTGGAACCTCGCCTACAATCCGCGGCTCACGCCAAAGCTGTCGCAGCATTCTCAGACCAAACAGTGACCAACAATGCCGATGGCAAGCCTCGGCCGCTCCGTGCAACGATCGATGGCGCAGCGCTGACCATCATCTTTGATCGGACGCTCGATGATCAATCCGTGCCGTCCGCATCGTCATTTGCGCTCAGTGGAGTATCTGTGTCCCTCTCCACGATCAGCATCAGTAGCGCAACTCTCACCTTAACGATCGACCCCACGGCAACGCACGTCGACACTATCACTGTCGCATACACACAACCCGACTCCGCGCCTCTCAAGCGGGGAGAGGGAACTCAACTGGTCGACAGCTTCTCGGGGCTTGTCGTGACAAACCTCACGAAGGATCCCACGCCGAAGTTCGTATCCGCATCGGTCGATGCCAGCGGCGCCGCAATTACGGTCGTAATGTCCGAGTCGCTGCGCGAATCGGCGGATGGCCTTCCCGACACCTCCGTCTTTGCTATCACCGGAACCATGCAAGCGGAGGTCATCTCAGTATCGATCGACGGAAGCAACGTCATACTCGGCCTCAACCCGCTTGCTGACCTCATGGAGATTATCCGCCTCAGCTATCAGCCACCGACCAATCCGACAGACCCATCGTTACGTAGCGCCGACGGACGATGGCAAACCGCAGCCTGGTCCGACGCCGTCGTGGCCAATCAAGCCGATGGCGTGCCTCGACTTCAAACTATTTCCGGGAACACATCGTCAATCGTGCTCAAGTTCGATCGCACACTGGATGCACAAGCCATTCCTACACCGACCGACTTCACCATGACTCCAACCTCAAGAACCGTAAGTGGTGTCGCGATACATCAAGAGACCGTCACATTGACACTCTCCCAACCACTCGAGTACAACGACCTGGTCACTGTTTCCTACTCCGCAAGCGGCTCAACCAAACTCCGCCGGTCGCAACCTGCGATTGATATCCCCGCGTTCAGCGCTGTATCTGTAGACAACCACACTCCGCGTCCACTCATCCGCACGATCATAGGAGACGACCGTAACATCCTTGTGACCCTGTCCGAAGCACTTGACACGACGAGCATTCCCGACCCGACTGCCTTTGCGCTGACTCCCAGCCACTCCACGATCACAGCAATCACCGTGGATACCTACACTATCAGCCTGTCGCTCGGAAGCTCTTTACGGGAAGGGGTTGCCTACAACCTCGCGTATACTACACCGACCGTTACGCCTCTCATGTTGGCCGACCGGACTCTCGTTCCTGGATTCTCAGCGCCAATGACCAACAACACTGACTTCGCAGCGACTGCGTTGTCAGCCACTGGCGAGGGTGTGACTATCACCATGACATTCGATCAAGACTTGGACAAGGATGTCGCCCTCGACGCAGACACGTTTAGCATCACGGCGTCGCCTGTCGTGGATGTGAGCTCCGTAACGTATGGTGACAGCTCGGTAGTGGTGACCCTCTCGCGGGCACTGAGTGAGGATGAAGTGACATCACTCACCTACACGCAGCCTGAACAAGGCGGTCTGACCGATTTAAGTGGCCTACGGACAGGTTCTTTCACATTAGATATCAACAACATCACTGACACACCGCCGGTACCAGTCTCTGCTCACGTTGCAGGCAACACGATCACGATCGTCCTCGACCAAGACCTATACGCTGACCCTCGCTTTGACGGCGAAGATGGCTATCCGACCGAACACTTTACCTTGACGGGGACGGATGCGACCATCGACTTTGTCTATGTATCAAACGGTGGAGACCGTGGTGTCGGGAAGATAGAGATCACTCTGTCGAGGAAGATTGAGGAGGGCGAACAACTGTCGATCACGTACTTCCCAAGTAGCGGCTCGATCCGCATCCGCGATGATGACCCAGGTCAGAATCGGGCGGAAATCAACGCTTACTCTGTCTCAAATCTCACCGACTTACCGCCAATACCGGAATCGGCATCGGTGAATGGCACAACGCTACGCATATCGTTTGATCAGGTACTTGATTCGCAATCTTTGCCAACAACGTCCGCGTTTGCCTTGTCTGACGATGGTCCGACAGTCGCCTCGGTCGCCATCTCCGATGCACAAGTCACATTGACGTTGTCATCGACCGCGATCGAGGACGCATCCTACACGGTAACGTACACTCCACCCACTTCTGGAGCTCTGCGTGACCTCACGGGTAACGATGTTGCGGCCTTCACAGTCACTGTTGAGAACGCTACCGATTATGCGCCGTTCCCGGTACGGATTGCGACCGACTCTTCCGGTACTGTTGTGTTTCTACGCTTCGACCAGCGACTGGACCCGTCGGTAACGCTCGATCCATCTTGGTTCAGCGTTGTCCCGACCATTGACCTCCACTCTGTGATTATTGATCCAAATGTTTCCGGCGGTACGCAGTTGCGACTGATCCTGGATTCAACGATACGCATCCAGGAAGGTGCAACGGTAACGTTGTGGTACGAGGCGCCGCTCAGCGGCGGACTCCGGGACGACGACGCGGGCAATCGAGTTGAGTCTTTCAGCAAGCAGGTACTGAACGTAGTCGATGTTGCGCCTGTGGTTTCGTCCATAACCGTCAATCGAGCAACCGTGGAAATCCGCTTCGACCAAGACTTGGATCCCAACCATGTTCCACCGCCGAACTGTGAGTATTTTGAAGTCGACATCGAAGGCTTCGATTGCGACGATCATCCCGATATCAGTTGGTTCACCGTGCTCAAGCAGATTGGCCAGCGCACTGAGCACCTGGGCGTTGGGTCAGTGGTGATCGCTGGTTCACAAGTTATACTATCACTCGCTGAACCAGTCACACCGGACGATACTATCTGGGTGAGGTACTCTCCTGAATCGCTACAGGGTGGACGTTGGAATCTTCGCGATCGATCGACGCCATCGCACCAGGTCGAGAGCTTCGACGCAATCAAGGTCGACAACATTACACCGGCGTCTGCTATTGGTGCATCGTTCGACCGCTCAGCGGCCAATCAGATCTACATCGAGTTCGACGGCGCTTTGTCCGATACATCAACAATTGATCCGAACTCCATCTCAGTAATGGTTGAGGGTAGAGAGGTGTCTGTGCTACGTGCTGACGTGTCGGACAGGACGCTCACCAGTACACTTGCTCGCGCGGTGCCCGAGTGTTCTAGTATCAGCATCGTTCACACTGATCGCAATCCGCGGCTGCTGGATGCGCGAGGCCGTACAATTGATAGCTTCGGGTTCGACGTCGCGAACCTGATCGATCCAGCGTGGTCGCTGCAATGTGTGCATACCAACTTCGGCGGAGTGGTGTTGACGTTTGCCGACTCCGTACCTGAGCGATCGGGCTTCGATTGGGATCTGAATGCTAATGGGGAAGCACGAGATGTTAGCGTGCACACCGATCAACAAGTGGTACGAGTCGTACCGACGCCATCGATCTGTGGCGGCGATTCGGTGGAAGTCAAGTACTCGGGCAAGGACGAACTTGATTCCTTAAGTGTGACACGTACATTCTCTGTCGCGGCGCCGTGTGCGATCTCGGCATCGGCTGATGCTACATTACTCACAGTAACATTTGACTCCGACCTGGACTCGATGGTTCCGCAGGCTTCGGACTTCACGATCGACGGTGGAGCCGCAGTTGAGGCCGTGTCATCGATTGACGGATCGGAACTGCGGATTCGACTCGTCAGTCCAGGATTACGTGCAGGCCAGACACATACTCTGCGGTACGTTGGGAACTCCCTGAGAGGCTCTGGACTTACCGTTGGCCCGTTTGCTATCGACGTCGAGGATCGCACGGCGCCTCCTGAGCTTGAGTCTGCCTTTGCGGTCGGTGATTCGCTGTTTCTGAAGTTTGACCAACCTCTGCTTGTGCGGAGTGTTCCTGGGTCTCGATTTACCCTCGCTGGTCCGGAGATTGATCAACGGGTGGAATCGGTATCAATCAGCGGCAGATCGGCTTATCTTAAGCTGTCGAAACCGTTGCCTGACGATCCCGATTTGTTTGCGCTCGTGTACTTGGCTGGTAGTCGCGGTGGCCTCGCAGGACTGACTGGTGCGAGAGTTCGTGATTCCGTCTATATTGTGCAAAACTACACGGAGACGCAGCCGTCGGTGCTGTCTGTGGTCGCTGATTCAACATCGCTAGTAGTTGACTTTGATCAACGTATAGTTGGTAGCAAAGCGCAGCCAATAGACTTTAGTGTGGTCGCCGGCCACCGAGCGATTGATGTGACATCGCTGGATTGGTCTCGCACTAGTCTGACGATTACACTATCGGAGCGGATCACGTCGCTCGATGCGGTTGCGCTTCGGTATGAACCGCAAGATGGACGGGCGGTTCGTGACCTGTCGGGGATTCCCTTGCGTGACTTTGAGATTTGGGCCGAAAACGAAACGAGCACTCCGCGAACCGTGTCAGGACGAATTGCGGACGCGAGATTGCGAGCGACCAGCGGCGAAACGACCTTGGCGCGCGAGCTGGCGCGAGAATTTGCTGTTCGGGATCGCATACACGTGGTCGCGACAGGCGGCGATGGCTGGACACGGATTGCTCGGGGAGGCGTGACTGTGTCGATCGATGCTGGCAGCCTCGGCGACCACGCTGTGCACCTGTCCGTCGCGCCGATTGACCGTCCTGCAACGATTCTGGCTGAACTGGAGTCGGTGCCTCGCTCGTGCTGGGAGCCGACGCGGTCGACCTCGGTATCCGCATGGTGGATAGGTGTGAGTGACGCACGCGCGATTCCGTCCGACGTGGGTGTGCAACTCACTGTGGACGGCGCGTTTGCAGGCGTACCGACCAGTGAGATTTGCACGCTCGACTTGACTTCAGGTGAGTGGAGTCGGTTGCCGCCATCGGGTCTGCTCAGCGGGCCGACGTTGCTCTTGCGCTCGGAGGGGGCGCCGCGCGCACCGTGGCGCTGGTGACTCTTATGACTCGCGCAGGGTGACTTCGCCGGCGATGAAGGTGTGCCGTTGACCGTCGCTACTCTCGACGACTAGCGCTCCATCATTGTCAACAGCGACGGCGCGGCCGTCGATTGATTGTCCGCCGGCGAGTGTCACGGTGACGTCCCGATTGAGGGTGTTCAGTCGTGCGACCCAGGTTTGATGGAGCTCGTCGGTGCCGGCCTGCCGATATCGCCGTTCGAATGCGTTGATCAGCGCGGCGAGCACCGGCTCGCGTGATTGTCGCTCGCCAAGCTCGATCATCAGGCTCGTCGCGGGTCGGTCGATCTGCGTGGCCCATGGGGCGGGATCGAAGTTTACGTTGAGGCCGATTCCGACGAGCGCGTACTGCGGTTGGTTCTCGCTCCAGCCAGCCTCGATTAGGATGCCGCCCATCTTGCGGTGCTCCATTTGGATGTCGTTGGGCCATTTGATGGTCGGTTCGAGCGGCGTGGTTTCACGAACGGCGTCGGTCGTCGCGACGGGGCTGACGATGCTCAGCCGCTTGAGCTCATCGATTGTGGGTCGCACGATCAGCGTGGTGTGGATGCTCTCGCCTGGCGGGGAGACCCAGATTCGACCTTTGGTGCCGCGGCCGGCGGTCTGTTCATCGGCGACGACAACGGTGCCGTGCAGCGCGCCGTCCTCGGCGAGTCGCCGGGCGTCGTCCATGGTGGACGTGGTCTGAACGAAGTAGTGGAGGTTCTGGCCGAAATCGGCGGTCGTGAGCAGGTCGCGGAGTTGGTCGATGTTGAGGCGTTGTTCGGGCGGGAGCAGATTGGAGTCCGACATTAGGGGCAGGCTATCGGGTTAAACGGTACGACCCCGAGCTGGGCGGCTCGGGGTCGATATTGTTCGCCCAGGGATCGGGCGACGATTCTGGAAGCGCTTAGGAGGCGCCCACCTCCACTACGCTGCGTCGTCGATACCTGGGCGAAAGTTGACTATGTCCCAAGTTGCATCACCTCCTTTCCTGACGAACACGTTAGCAGAGATCGGCGGCGATGGCAACTCTTCGGCGAAGTCAGTCTTGGCTAGTTGCCTGATGGTTGTTATGTCGACTGTGCAGAGTGGATCGAGATTCCCGCGCGTAGCGCGGGAATGACAGACTGCAGGCGCAGGATGGGAATCTCGGAGGTGGACGGTGCTCAGCGGGCTGCCTAGAGGGCGGTGGTGACTTCTCGGACGGCGTCTTCGACGATGTTGAGGATTTCGTCGACCTGTTCCTCGCTTGCGACGAGTGGCGGCGCGAGGAGGTAGCCGTCGTTGCGGACTCGGCTGATCAGGCCTCGGCGCTGGCAGGCTTTGAGCAGTTTTCCGCCCATGCCGTCCGAGGCGGGGAACGCTTCGTCGGTCTCGGGGTCTTTGAGGATGTCGAAGCCGCACATGAACCCGAGTCCTCGCACGTTACCGATGTGTGGGTTCTCGCTCAGCCGTTGCAGTCCTGAGAGCAGCTGATCGCCGCGCGCGGCTGCGTTGGCGACGAGATTCTCGTCCTCGAAGATTTGCAGATTGCGCAGGCCGACGGCGGCTCCGGTGGCATGTCCCGCGTTGGTGTAGGCGTGCATGAACTTGCCGGGGCCGTCGGTGATCGTCTCGTGGACCTCTTTCGACCAGATCGCGGCGCCCATCGGGACGTAGCCAGAGGTGATCGCCTTGGCGATCGACATCATGTCGGGCTGGACGTCGAAGTGCTCGAGCGCGAACCATTTGCCGGTGCGACCGAAGCCAGTGATCACCTCATCGGAGATAAGCAGGACTTCGTAGCGGTCGCAGACTTCGCGCAGGCGAGGGAAGTAGTCGTCGGGTGGCGGATAGACGCCGCCGGCGCCTTGCACCGGCTCGGCGATCACGGCAGCGACGGTGTCGGGACCTTCCTGCTCGATCGTGGCGACGATGTTGTCGATCATCAGGTTGCCGCTATCGATCCGACCGCCGCCCGTGGGCGTGGCGTCGGGAGTCGTGGCGTTGATGATGTCAGGGACGGGACGGCCGAACTGCGGCTTGAAGACTTGCATTCCTGTTGCGGCGGTCATCGCGACGGTGTTGCCGTGATACGCCTCGACACGAGTGATGATCTTCTGCTTCTCGGGCCGACCCTTTTGGATCCAGTAGAAGCGCGCGGCTTTGACATTCGTTTCGTTGGACTCGGAGCCGGAGTTTGTGAAGTAGACCGCCTGCATGTTGTCGTAGGCGAGGTCAATCACCTTCTTGGCGAGTCGGATTGCGGGCTCGTTGGTGTAGCCCTCGTACGAGTTGGAGAAGCCGAGCTTGGACATTTGCTCCATGGCTGCCTCGCCGAGTTCGGCGCGACCGTGTCCCACGGCGACGTTCCAGAGCGCGGATAAACCGTCGATGTAGCGTTGCCCGTCGGCGCCGTAGATGTAGATGCCTTCGCCTCGCTCGAAGAGTACGGGCTCCTGGTGGAAGTCCGGATGAAAGAGCGGGTGCACCCAGTGATTGAGGTCATCCTCAACGAGGGCTCGGTATTGGGCATTGTCCATTGTGGGCTCCGACAGTCTGGGCTCGATTTCGCAACTCGATGGCGTTACGGGGCAGGGTATGCGCTTCGTCGTTACTGGGATAGCTGACCACGAGACGCCGGGTCGAGATCGGCCAACGCCGCCCTCGCGACCGCGCGGTCGTCCCATGGATCGATGCGATCGGCGTAGATCATTGTCGGCTCGGCGCCCTTGCCGGCGATCAGGACCAGATCGCCCGGTTCGGCGAGGGACATCGCTCGCTGGATCGCCTCGCTGCGGTCAGGGAGCTTGTCGAATGACCCTCCACCGGCATGTTGGAAGTGCGTGGCGATTTCCTCGACCATTTTGACCGGATCCTCGGAGCGTGGATTCTCGTTCGTGATCACCGTGTGGTCGGCGAATTTGGCGGCAGCCTGGGCCATGCCTGACTTGCGGAGCGGATCACGCTCGCCAGCGACGCCGAAGACGAGGATCAGGCGTTGGGCAACGTGCGGCTTGAGGGTCTGTAGTACCAGATCGAGCGCTGGGCCCGTTGCGGCAGCATCGACGATGACCGTGAATTGTTGGCCCTCGGCGATCGATTCCATGCGTCCTGGCACTGGTCGGAGGTTGTTGAGCGCCTGCTGCATGGGGACTGGTCCGATGCCCACGCTCCAGGCTGCTCCCACGGCGAGCGCAGCGTTGGCCAGGTTGTATTCGCCAGGCAGTGACAGTCGGGCGCCGAGCGCACCGGCTGGCGTGACGACGCGGACGTCCGAGCCCGTCGCGCCTTGCGCGCTGGCAATGATGCTTACGTCCGAGCTCACGCCCGCTGAGGCCGTCGCCAGAATGGTGGGTCCGCTATGTGCCGATTCGATCGTGTCGCGTTGATCGTCTTCCGCTCGAACGACGGCGTGGCCACTCGCATGTTGGTCGAGCGACTGAAACAGCTTCAGCTTCGCCGCCAGGTAGCGCTCGCGGGTTTCGTGGAAGTCGAGATGGTCGTCGGAGAGGCCCGTGAACACGGCGACCTGCGTGTTGATCTCGTCGGCGCGATGCAGCTCGAGCGCGTGGGAACTCACTTCGAGCACCGCGTGGGTGTCGCCTGCGGCGACCATCTCGGCGAGCTTCGCCTGGATGATGTCGGCCTCGGGCGTGGTCTCGCCGGTCTCGTTTGGGGACCACTCGCCACCGACGTGGAACTCCACCCCGTTGAGCAGGCCCGTGCGATGTCCGGCGGCGGTCAGTATCGCGTGAGTGAGATAGGTCGTCGTCGACTTGCCGTCGGTGCCGGTCACTCCGACGACGGTCAGCTTGCGCGCCGGATGGTCATGAAACGCGGCAGCGATCTTCGGCAGGGCGGCGCGCGTGTCCTCGACGCTGACGATCGTGATGTCGCGATGGCGCTCGGCGATTGCTTGCCAGAGGTCGCGTCGGTCGGCTTGGACGATCAGCGCGGTCGCGCCCTTGTCCAGCGCTGCCTCGAGGAACTGGTGACCGTCGACAGAGAATCCAGGAATAGCGACGAAGAGGTCGCCGGGCTGGATTGTCCGCGAGTCCTGGGTCACTCCGCTGATGGCAGCGGAGAGGTCGCCCTGGACCAACACGGTGTCAGCGGGGAGGCAGTCGGCGATCGGTCGAGTTGTTTCGGACAAGGTGGATTGCTCTCATTTGATGACGAACGTTGGCGAATTGGATGCCAGGCCGCCTGTAAGCCGGGTTCTGTACTCGGCGTCACAGTGTTGGACATCGAGTGGCGATCATCCATCTGGAGCGACGGTTACCCGTCGCTTCTAGCGACCTACCCGGAGACGGCTCGGGACGAGCCACTGCCTCCCTATTTGGTCTTGCTCCGAGCGGGGCTTGCTCAGCCGGCCGGTCACCCGACCGCTGGTGCGCTCTTACCGCACCATCTCACCCTTACCGCCGCTCGTCACAGAAAGGAGGTGAATGGCGAGCGGGTTGGCGGTATGTTTCTGTGCGCTTTCCGTCAGGTCACCCTGCCTGGGAGTTACCCAGCGCCCTGTCCCGTGGAGCCCGGACTTTCCTCGATCCTCGAACGCCTTAGCGACGTTCAGGAACGCGATCGCCCAGCGGCCTGGCAGGTGTCAGTGTATCGCGCGATCGGACCAGCTCAGCGACGGTCCAAGGCCTCGTTGGCCATGGCGTCTGCTCGTTGGTTGAGGTGTCGACGCACATGCGTGGCCTGGAATGTGTCGAGGCTCTCGGCCAGCGCCGATAACTGATCAAACAGCGGCTTGAGTTGCTTGTTGCGCACTCGATATCTGCCTTCGAGCTGTCGGACGATGAGCTCGGAGTCGAGTCGCAGTTCGAGTTCTGTTGCACCACGTTCGATCGCCGCTTCAACCGCAGCGATCGCGCCTTGATACTCGGCGACATTGTTCGTGGCCCGACCGATCGGGTTGCCCCAGGCGTCGAGCTCCTCGCCGTCGAGGTCGCAGAGCACGGCACCGTAGGCGGCAGGGCCAGGGTTTCCTCTTGAGGCTCCGTCGGCGTAGGCGATCAGTTTCATATCAGGCTTTCAGCTTGGTGGTGACAGAGTGGTCGAAGACGATGACGCGGTCGACGAGCTGTTCGACCAGCTCTCGGCGCTGGCGGAAATCGAGCGAGCCCCAGTCCTCCCGCACCCGCTGGAGGCGTTGGTCGCGGCGGCGTCGACGCTCGGCCTCGCGATCCTGTGCTTGGGCGCGATCTTTGATCTGCGCGAGGTCGGCGCTCGCAGACTCCCACTCGGCGACGATCTCCGCGCCGGCGTCTTGCAGCGCCGATGGCGAGGGATCGTCGGCGGAAACCTCCTCGAGTAGTTGCGCGAGCTTGCGGTCGATCGCTCGAAGGCGCGACTCGGCGGTGGAGACCGCGACCGCGGTCTCGGCGGCGAGCGTGTTGCGGTCCTGTCCGATGTTGAGCACCGCGATTTCGCCTCCGCGACGCTCGCCGCGGATGTGTGCGAGCACCTCTTCTTCGAGTTCATCCGCTCGGCGGGTGTGATAGCCGCCCACGGACTGGTTCGTGCGGGCTTCGGACTGGTAGTAGCGATAGGTCGCGGCGGCGGTGTCGCCGCTGGCTTTGCGCCACTGCTGGCGTCGGGTGACGCCGATCATGCGCGTCTGATCCTCGCCGCACCAGACGAGACCGGCGAGGAGGAAATCGGACGGATGGCTGACGCCGGTGGCCGTGCGACGGTCCGCCATCTGGCGAGCGACGGTCAGGAAATCCGGCTCGGACACGATCGCGTCGTGATTGTTAGGGATGTTCACGCCGAGCTGCTCATAGCGACCGATGTACACCGGATTGCGCAGCAAGTCTCGGATGGTAACCATGCTCCAGTTTCGACCGCGGCGAGTCTGGTGGCCTTCCTCATTGAGGCGCTGGGCGATGCGTCGGATGCCGAGTCCCTCTCGGAGGCAGAGGTGGAAGATTCGCCGCACCACGACCGATTCCTGCGCATCGACCTCGTAGCGACCATCCATGGCGACGCGGTAGCCATACGGCGGTCGGCCGATCGATTGACCAAGTTTGGCTCGTTCGATGAGTCGCTCGCGCCGACGCTCGGCGTCGTTGTCGGGGAGACTGTGCAATCGCCACAGGTCGACCAAGGACGCGTCGCTGATCTGTCCGTCGTTGAGCGAGATGAGCTGCACCCCGCGCGATCTCAGTTGGAGAACGGTCCTGACCGCTTCGGTGGCGTCATGGCCGAAGTTGGCGAAACTTTGCGCTACGACGAACGTGAACCCGCGCGATGGGTCGCTCAGGTGACGCAGCAACTGGGACAGTCCGTGCCGCTCGCGGCCGGGTGACGGCTGGGCGTCGAGAAATGTGGCGGTCGGCTCGAATCCATTGCGCTCGCAATAGTCGAGGAAGTTGGCATGTTGCTCGACCAGGGAAGGCATCGTCGGGACACCCGAACGGGCATCCTGAGCCGATCGACTCTGGTGGTCGTGATGCAGACTAACGAGGCTGAGATATCCGACGGCGCGCACAAACTGATGCTATGCCGATCCGCTCCGCAGGACTAGGTGACGCGCAAGATGCATCCACATGATGGACATTCCACGACGCGATTCCCGCGGCGCGCCCGAGTGACGACGATCGTGGGCAAGGTCAGGCGGCACTGTTCGCAAACCCCTCCGGCGACATTGGCGACGACAACGGGCCGTCGACGGCGGTAATGGTCGTAGGTATCGAGGTCTTCCTGGCTGAGCCCCTTGCGGAGTACTTCCACTTGTTCGGTGAGTTCGTCGAGGAGTTTCTGCGCCTCGACGCGCTGTGCTCGGTACTCGGATTGCTCGGCGTTCCAGAGATCGAGCGCATTTTCGCGGAGCGTGTCGAGCCATTCACTGGCCTCATGCGCGAGCCGTGCCTCTTCTGTGGCACGCGTTTCGGCGTCGGCGAGGGTTGGCAAATGCTGTCGTTGGGCGTAGAGATCGCGCTGCAGTTCCTCGAGCGTTCGGTGATCAGTGATCGAGCCGGAGTACAGCCGATTGTCAGCGACTTCGATCCGCCGCTTCGCCGTCTCGACGATCGCGTGTGATTCCCTGACTCCTTGGTCGGCCCTGGTTGCGGCGTCTTGCTGTGCCCTGATTTCGGCTTCGAGTTGGTCGATGAACGGTGGATCGGAGATCTGGTCCACCACGACCTGAAGAGCGCGCCTTGCCTTATCGCGCTTCTGGTCGACATCTTGGAGTCTCTGCAGCCCTTCGAGATTCATGGACGAGTCTCAGTTTCCTGGTTGGCGGCTCAGGGCCGAGTCAGTAGTTGCCGATTTGTGGTGGTTCACCATCGAGTGTATGCCCGACCACTGGGATAGCCAATATCGGACGCAATCGCGGAGTTGTAATGGGCGTCGGACGTCGCTCCAAGGGCGGTCGCTGGTAGGCTAGCGAGACCATGACTGTCGAAGGTGAAACGGCGCATTCGCCGGTCAGAACTGCCACTTCCCTACTGATCAACGTATCGACGCTGCTCCAAGAGCCGATCGGTTCGTTGCGCCAGTTTGAGATGGACGTCCTCGGTGAAGACTGTGTCGGAGTTCCCGGTGGACTCGTCTCGCCGCTGCGCGGATCGCTGCGACTGCTTCGCACTGATCAGTCGATCCTCGCGACAGCCGCGCTGTCGACCACGGTCGACGATGTCTGCGGTAGCTGCCTCGAGCAGATTAAGGTCGCGCTGGAGCTGGATTTCGACGAAGAGTTCTGGCCATCATTCGATGTGGTCACGGGACTCAGAATTGAGCCGCCTCCAGAACGCGCCGGGTTTGCGGCGATCGACGGTCAGATCGACCTGTCGGAGGCCGTGCGACAATATGTAGAGATGGAACGTCCGATGAGTCCGCGATGCGGCTCGGAATGTCCTGGTTTGGAAACGAACACGTCGGCCCGACCCGAGATCGACCCACGATGGGCAGCGCTGTCGACGTTGCAGATTGAATCTGAGGGAGACTGAACGATGCCACCACTTCCGAAGCGTAAGTATGCGAAGACGCGTCAGCGACTGCGGCGCCAGCATCACGCGATCAACCGTCCCAAACTGGTCACCTGTCCCGAGTGCAACGAAATCCATCAGGCGCACCGCGTCTGTTGGGCTTGCGGGATGTATCGCGGTCGTACCGTGGTCGAACTTGAGGACTAGCAGTGACAGACCAAGCTTCGAGCGCCGCGCCGCCCGCCACCGCCTGGCTCTTTCCCGGCCAGGGAGCTCAGGAAGTCGGAATGGGGCGCGACCTCTACGACCGCTTTCCTGAGGCTCGTGAGATCTTTGAAGAGGCGGACGAGGCGTTAGGACGCTCACTCTCGAGCGTGATCTTCGAGGGCCCCGATGAGGTCTTGCGCCAGACAGTGAACACCCAGCCGGGCATCCTCGTCACCTCGCTCGCTGCGTGGCGAGCAGCGACCGTAGCCGGACATGTTGCTCTGGACGTCGAGCCGCTCTGTACCGCAGGACACAGCATGGGCGAATACTCCGCGCTCGTCGCAGCGGGATCGCTGAGCGTTTCCGAGGCGGTGCGACTAGTCGCCAAACGCGGCGAGCTGATGCAGGCCGCAGGGGAGCAGAATCCGGGAACGCTCGCGGCTGTGCTCGGCATGAGCGAGGACGATGTGCAGGCGGTCTGCGAGGAAGCGGGCGCCGAGGTCTGCAATCTCAACGCGACCGGACAGATCGTGATCGGCGGCGCGGTCCCAGCGGTCGAGCGCGCAGCGGCGCTCGCCGAAGAGCGCGGCGCTCGCCGCGTGGTCATGCTCAATGTGGGCGGCGCATTTCACACATCACTGATGGCGCCGGCGTCGGACGCGATGGCACCGATCCTCGCGGAAGCAAACATCCGCGACCCCAAGACGCCGGTGATCGGCAACGTCGCTGCAGAACCGCTGACGACCGCGGAAGACGTCCGCGCAGATTTGACGGCGCAGATTCGTCGACCGGTGCGCTGGGAGGACACGGTCCGACGCATGCACGACATGGGTGTCGCGCGTTACGTCGAGATGGGTCCAGGCAAAGTGCTGACCGGCCTGGTACGGACGACGCTGCGGCCGCTCAAACTGCCGCAAATGCCGACCCTGGTCAACTTCAACGATGTCGAGAGTGTTGAGCGCGTTGGCGACTAAAGCAGCTCGGCCAAGTCGTCCCGGTCGGCGGTTCGTCAGTCCGGACACTGAGGACAATGCTCGCGTGCGAGCCTTCTGCGCGCTGTATGAGGCTGAGTTCGGCTTCATCCCCGCGACGACTGCACTGCTGCGCGCGAACGACGAAGCTCCGATGTCGGCGGAACACGCCCAGCGGGCGGTTCGCCTCGTATCGGGCGTGATCGGGCATCGTGAGGCGCTCGATCAGCTGATCGAAGCCACGGCCGATCGCTTGCCCATGGAACAGATGGCGTTAGTGGACTTGACCGTGCTCCGAATTGCGCTGTTCGAAGTGCTCTTCGATAATGGCGCGGTACGTCCAAACACTGCGGTTCGACACGCGGTGTCATTGGCCAGACGATTCGGCGACGACGGCAGTCGGCGATTCGTCAGTGGCGTGTTGGGCTCGATTACTCGAAACCGTCTGCAGGCTGGGACTGCGGAGTAGATGGAGGTAGCGGCATGGCCCTGTTTGATCGGATTAAGGACATCATTGTCGATCAGCTCTCAGCCGATCCTGACGATGTGGAGCCGGAAGCGTCGTTCGTCGATGACCTCGGCGCGGACTCGCTCGACCTCGTCGAGCTGATTATGTCGTTCGAGGACGAGTTCCGCGACGAGGTGCCGGAACTGGAAATCTCGGATGAGGATGCCGAAGGAATCGGCACGGTCCAGGACGCGATCGACTTCCTCGTCTCGAAGGGCGTGTCGGACGATTAGCGCGCGAGTGTCGCACGACTGGCGCAATCGCGTGTTCCGCGTGCTCGGTCATTATGGGAGCGACGAGATCGCGGGCCGATCACACTGTGATCGCTCGGTGATCGGGTACGCTGACTGCCGATGAACATCTTCGGCGTCGGTATTCCTGAGATTCTGGTCGTCCTGCTGCTCGCGGCAGTGATTTTTGGGCCTGGCAAACTGCCCGAGATTGCGGGACAGTTCGGACGCGCCATACGCGAGTTGCGAGAGTACGCTCGCGATTTCCGCGACGAATACCTGACCGACTTCGAAGAGGTGCGCGAGGAACTGATCGAGCAGCGATTTGAGTTCCAGCAGCTCGACGCCGACATCCGCGCCGACATCCACCAAGCAGAAGCCGACGTGCGGGGCGCAGTCCGCGACGCCGAGGTGATGACCGAGCAAGCGATCGACGCGGCCAAAGACGGTGGCGGCGATACATCCACCGCCGCGACCGCGACGACGGATCGCTCGGCTGCGACGCAGACTGCCGCCACCGAAGAACGACCGGCCCGACGAGTGCGACGGCGACGACCCGTCGTCCGACCTCGTAAGGCGGCGACTGCCAGCGTTGGTGGCGACGACGATGCCGCCGAGGCAGAAGAGCCAGCCCGACCATCGAATGTGATCTCACTCAATCGCAGACGTCGAGAACTGGAACGAGATGTTCAGTAACGGATTCGCGATGCCGTGTGTTCCTCGGCTGTCCGCTATGAACGTTCTGTGTACAAACTCGCGTGCGAGGTCTGGCTGATCGATCATGGTTTCCCGACCGATCCCTTCGCCAGCCGACATACCGTCGCCGCCAGACTTGGCGGAGTTGGATGTCGTTGCGGATGACGCGGGCGACGACCTCCCTCCGGGGATGCCGCCTGGTCCACCGACCGACGAACCTGAGGGCAGCGATCTGACGCTGGGCGAGCATCTCGATGAGATTCGACAGCGGCTGACCATCGCCGTCCTCACCTTGGTGCTGACGACGGTCGTGACCTTGGTCTTCGCCTCGACAATTCTCGACTACCTGCTTGAACCCGGTCGCGTGGCGTTGCCCGAGTTCCGCCCGATCTACACCGAGTTGCTGGGCTTCATCGGCGCGTACATCAAGATTTCGCTGATGCTCGGACTGGCAGGCGCGATGCCGGTAATCGTCTACCAGATCTACGCATTCATCCACCCAGGCCTGACCCGGGCCGAGCAGAAATGGGTAATGCCGATTGTCGGCATGGCGACGATCGCGTTTGCCTGTGGTGGCGCGTTTGCGTTCTTCATCGGTTGGCCGCCGGCGCTCTCGTTCCTGCTCAACTTTGGCGGCGAGATCGCCGATCCCCAGGTGCGGATCAACAACTACATCGACATGCTGACCCGCTTCGTGATCTGGACAGGGATCGTGTTTGAGCTGCCCCTGTTCCTGATGGGTCTGGGAGCGATCGGATTGGTGACCTCGAAGCGATTGCTCGGCATGTGGCGATGGGCGATCATCGGCTCGTTCCTCCTGGCGGCGCTGATCACACCGTCGATCGATCCTGTCACACAGACATTTGTCGCGGTACCCACGCTCGGCCTCTACATACTCGGAATCGCGCTGGTGCGGTTGGTCGAGAATCGGACCGTGATCCCGGTGATTGAGTCCGATCTCGATGACGACGAGCCCGATGGTCAGCCGGCGTAATCTGATGTGGTCGTAGACTCCAACTGTGGACGCTCACATTGTCGAACTGCTGAATTCGAAGATCGCTGGATGCACCGCGTGTCGGTTGCATGAGGGTCGCACGTTGACCGTCCCCGGCGACGGCGATCCGAATGCCGAGTTGATGTTCATCGGCGAGGCGCCAGGACAGAACGAGGATCAGCAGGGAAGGCCGTTCGTGGGTCGGGCGGGACAGTTGCTGGACGAGCTCTTGGGCGAGATCGGCTACACCCGCGATGACGTCTTCGTGGCCAACGTGGTCAAGTGCCGACCGCCGAACAATCGTGATCCGATGCCGGATGAAATCGGCTGCTGCGAGGTCTATCTGCGCGAGCAGATCGAAGGGATTCGGCCGAAGCTGATCGTGCTGTTGGGTCGGTTTGCGACCCAGTACTTTCTGCCCGACGCGAAGATGGGCGAGACGCGCGGTCAGCCGTTCCAAGCTGGACCATGGCTAATCCTGCCGGTCTATCACCCGGCCGCGGCGCTGCGAAACTCAAAACTCATGTCGACCATGCGCGAGGACTTTGCAATCATTCCACCGCTCCTCGCACAGGCCGTTCGACCAGAAGTGCCGAGCGTACAGATTGGCCATTCACATGGTCCATCGCATCGCTCGAATGTTGATGATGACGACTCTCAGCGATCGTTGCTGTAGGTCGGGAATAGGTTGCAGAATGCGTGGCTCCAGTGAATGACGTCAGTGAGGGTGTGTTACGGGTTGTGCCGCTGGGAGGACTGGGCGAGATCGGTCGAAACATGATGGTCTACGAGACGGCCACGGACATGGTCGTCGTCGATGCCGGACTGCTCTTTCCATCGGACGATATGCCCGGCGTGGACTACATCATCCCCGAGGCGACGTACGTGATTGAGCGACGGGAAAAGCTCCGAGCGTTCCTGATCACACACGGTCACGAGGACCACATCGGCGCACTACGGTATCTGCTGCCTCAGATGCCAGCGCCGATCTACGCTGCACCGTTGCCGCTGGGACTGATCAAATGGCGACTGGAGGAATCCGGGATTCTTGACGCGGAGATGATCGAGGCGGGAGCCGGATCGGCCTTCGACTTCGGCAGCATCATGGCCGAGTTCTTCCCAGTAGCGCATTCGATCCCTGACGCGTTTGGTATCGCATTGAGAACACCTGCAGGCCTCGTCGTGCACACGGGCGACTTCAAGATTGACCACACGCCGGTGATGTCGGCGCCCACCGACCTCCAACGCCTCGCCGCCTACGGCCAAGAAGGGGTGCGATTGCTGTGCTCCGACTCGACCTATGCCGACAAAACTGGGGTGACGCCCTCGGAAACCGTCGTCGGTGATGCGCTGGAACAGATCCTCCTGACCGCTCCAGGCCGAGTGATCATCGCGACGTTCGCCTCACAGATCGCACGGATCCAACAGATCATCGACGCGGCGGATGAATCGGGACGGGTCGTCTACGCAACGGGCAGGTCGATGGAGAAAAACATCGCCATGTCGCGCAGACTGGGATATGTCCAGACGGATGAACGACGCCTGCGACCGATCACCGATTTGGGGTCGGCACACGATGAGAACACGGTGGTCATCTGCACGGGGGCACAGGGCGAGCCGATGTCGGCGCTATCGCGGATGGCAACCGGCTCGCACCGAGAGGTCAATCTCAAGCCTGGCGACACGGTGGTGCTGTCTTCATCGCCGATTCCTGGCAATGAATCGGCCGTGAACAACACGATCAACAATCTCTTCCGACGCGGCGTCGATGTCGTGTCGGTCGACTCGGGCTATGAGCATGTCCACGTCCGCGGTCACGCCGCGCAAGAGGAGCTGAAGACGGTCATCTCGCTGACCGAACCGCAGGCTTTCGTTCCAATTCACGGCGAGTATCGCCACCTGGTCCTGCACTCGAAGCTCGCGGAGTCGATGGAGGTCGCAGAGGGTGAGCGCCACATCCTGCTCGACGGCGATGTGCTGGAACTGACGGCGGAGCGCTCAGATGTCATAGACAAGGTCTCGGCCGAGTACATCTATGTCGACGGGATGAACGTGGGCGGTGTCGATCGGTCGATCATTCGCGATCGACAGAAGCTCGCCGGAGACGGTTTTCTGCTGGTCGCGGTACCTGTGGACTCGGAGAGCGGACACGTCTCGGGCGATATCGAGGTGACAGCCCGTGGCTTCGCCGAGATTCACGCGACGAACACCCTGCGCGCTGGCGCGGCCAAGGTCGCGCGCGATGTGTTGAAGTCGAGGGAACAGTCCAACTCCAAGTCCAAGCCAAACTCCAAGTCGAACTCCAAGGCTTCGTGGGCGAGGCGAGAACGACAGGTACAGCAGGAAGTGTCTGCCTACCTCCGACGCGAGACGCGACAACGTCCTATGGTGGTAGTGGTGGCAGTGCAGGTCTGATTGCAGTTCGATTCTCTCGGTTGAACTTGCACGCTGGATCTGAACGATGGCTTCGTCGCGGCGGCGAAACAGACAAATGACGAGACGCTCGGCTTCTCCTGCCTCGAAACGTACTCGACACTCGCTGCCCGACCGTGTCTCGCTATGGGTCGCGCATCATCCTTGGCTGCTGGTCGGGGTGCTGTTCGTCACGGCAGCGGGGCTGTTTTCGGCGTGGGTGACGTTGTCGTCATTTCCCTTCGCCGATCAGCGCGAGTCGGTGGTGCACTGGCTCGGCGGCGGAGCGTATCTGCTGGCGACGGTGTTCTCGGTGATTGGCGTGCTGATCGGCGTCCAACGCGTACGAAAGACGGTGCGCAACGATCGTCGATTGCTCCGTCAGAGCGGCGGCGCCGGATTGGCAGCGTTAGCGCTCTGGGGAGTTGCGGGAGCCTTCACGCCGAATGCGTCGCTGGGTGGGGTGTCGCTAGAACAGTATGGCGCTGGCGGACAGGTGGGGGCCTGGCTCGACTCGCCGGTGGGATGGGTACTGATTGTCGCAGGGCTCGTCGGAGCCTTCGTGCTGATTGCGCCCTCTGCGGCGAGGGCGATTGCGAAAGCAACACAACACCAACTCGGGCGCGGTCTGCGATACGTGGGTCGAGAGCTCAAAGAGCAGGGACCTCGGGCCATGCTGGCGCTCGCAAGGGCGGCGGGACGTGGGCTGATCCACCTCGGCATCTTCATGTGGGCAGGGTGTCGATGGGCCGGTCGGGAGGTGAGATCGTCGATTGTCATCGTGGTTGCGCAGTGGCGCGAGTCTCGCAGCTCGGGTCCAGAACCGATCTCAGCCCCTCAGGCAGCGAGCGCGCAGTCGCCGACAGCCAAACGACGCATGGCGCACGGGCAAGCTGCGTGGCCTCCGATGTCGGAGGTGGTGGTGGAGCCTCTTGAGGACGAATTGGAAGTCGCCGAGGCAGAGGAACCGATCGCGCCGAGCCCGCCCGCCAAACCGACAGCGACGTCCACATTGCGCACCCTCGATCGGACGGCTGCTGATGGCTGGCGGTTGCCACCTGTCGAACTCTTGGATCCGGATCCAACGGCGACCTTGCGATCGGGCGCGCAGGAACAAGCGAACATCATCGAGCGCACGCTGGCCTCCTTCGGTGTTGATGCGCGAGTCACCCAGATCAATGAGGGTCCAACGATCACACAGTTCGGCGTTGAGCCGGGATGGGACGTGAAGACGAAACAGGTAGCTGTCAAGGACGCCAGCGGCACACAACAGATGGACGAGCACGGTCAACTGATGATGCGCCTGGAGGAAGTCTCGCGAACCCGCGTCCGCGTCAACAAGATTACGCGTCTGGCCGATGACCTCGCCTTGGCACTCGCAGCGCCGTCGATCCGGATTGAGGCTCCCGTGCCGGGACAGCCAGTGGTCGGCGTCGAGGTACCGAACGCCGACACCATGGTCGTCGCGCTGCGCGGATTGATCGAGTCGGACGATTTCCAGCAGATGGCAGAACGAGGCGGACTTCCAATCGCGCTCGGTCGTGATGTGACGGGCAAGCCGGTGATCGCAGATCTGACGCGGATGCCGCACGTCCTGATCGCAGGCGCGACCGGCTCTGGGAAGTCCGTGTGCATCAATACAGTCATCTCCTCGCTGCTGATGCAGAAGTCGCCCGAGGAAGTGCGACTGATTCTCGTCGACCCGAAGCGGGTTGAACTCACCAACTACGGCTCGGTGCCTCACCTTGCCTTCTCGCACGTGGTCACGGAGCCCGATGAGGTCGTGTCCGTGCTGAGCGTCGTCGTGGCCGAGATGGACCGTCGCTATCGCAAGCTGGAGATCTCTCGAGCGCGCAACATCGTCGCCTACAACGCGCTCCCATCGACCGATCGACGGATGCCGTATTGGGTCGTCGTGCTCGACGAGCTCGCCGACATGATGATGGCCGCGCCGGCGGAGGTCGAGGGTCAGATCGTGCGTCTCGCGCAGCTCGCGCGAGCCGTCGGAATCCACCTCGTGATCGCAACGCAGCGACCGTCGGTAGACGTCGTCACCGGGTTGATTAAGGCGAACTTCCCCACGCGGATCGCGTTCGCGACGACCTCGCAGACAGACGCGCGGGTGATCATGGATCGCACTGGGGCGGAGAAGCTGATGGGGCGCGGCGACATGCTGTACATGTCGTCGGATTCGATCAAGCCGAGGCGAGTGCAGGGGGCATTCGTGTCGGACGCTGAGATTGAGCGGCTGTTGGAGTCGTGGACACGGCCCAGGCAGACGGAAGAGCAGGAGCCGATTGAGCCCAGCTCGCTGGACGAGGTCCTGGAGGAACTGTCTGAGGAGACACCGACCGCGGCGCACGAAATCGAGGCTCGAGCGACGCAGTCGGCACTGAGGAACCTGACATCCACGCTGGAAACCGCGCTGGACGAGGACGACATTGAGTCCCGCAACGCGCCAGACATCGTCCTCGAGGAGGCGCCAGAGACAATCGCCACCGCGACTCCAGAGCTCGACACGCGACTCGGAGAGGCGACAGAGCTGGCTCGTGAGTACGAGCGGGTCTCGGCGACGCTGCTTCAGCGTCGGATGCGTGTGGGCCGACCTCGGGCTGAGCGGCTCATCGAGCAGCTCGCCGAAGCGGGAGTGATTGAGGAAGCGACCAACAATCGATCGCGACGCGTTCTCGCCTGAGTGAGGGCGGCGGTCAGGAGTCGATGGAGGCGGTCTCGGGCTCTCCGAGCCAGGAGATCGTTATGTCTTCACCCTGTTCGTCGAGTTCGTCGACGTCGTCTCGTTCGGGTCTGCTTGGCGGCTCGGCAGGTGGTGTTTGGCGACCTGCTTCCCAGTCGAGGTACTTCGGCCAGTGGAACAGGTACATCCGCTCTCGGCGAGCCAACCCTCGAATCCGACGCGATCCCATATCCAACCAGAACTCCGGACGAACCTGTCGGCCGACCTCGTCGTGGAGGGCCTGCGAAACCACAATGGAGCCGCCTCGCGCCTTGGACATCACCCGTGCGGCCATATTGACCGTCCGGCCGAGAATGTCGCCACCTGGTCGGAGGATGACGTCGCCGCGATGGACACCCATGCGCACTTGGACCGGCCAATCGGCGCCGCGTCGCTTTGCCGTCTCGGTCACTTGCGACTGCACATGCGCGGCGCAGCGGAGGGCCTGCATGCTGTCGGCGAAGACGATCAGGAAGCCGTCGCCGGTGAGTTTTACTTCAAATCCAGCGTGCTGGTGCAGTTCCTCACGGACGATGTGGTTGTGGTCGTCGATGATCGACTCCCAGCGTCGGTCGCCGAGTCGCTCGGTGAGGTGGGTGGAGTCCTCGATGTCGGTGAAGAGCACCGTCGCGGCCTCGCCCTGCTGAGGCAGCAGCGACGCGGTCAAGGCTCGACCGCATTTGGGACAGAACGACGACGCCGGCGGAGGCAGCTCGCCGCAAAACGCGCATGCGCGCACCTCATCGTCACCCGGTCGGCCACCCAACCAGGACGGCGGTGCATCGACGTTCCGTTGACGCCAAATCTCGGGTTCGTTGCTAGCAACCACCAGCTCTCACGCTCTCACCACGCCCGCCAGGACAGGCGCGCACGATGATAACAGTGCGTCGCCGAAGGCGTCAGTTTGACGGTATCAACCCAATCTCGCCACTGGAGTCGCGCTCATCCGCGAGTACCGCAGTTAACGCTGGCGTGACATTGGCTCCTTGCGACGCAAGGGACGTCGCCGACGGCCGTACGCTTGATCGCTCCATTCCTGCAGATCTTCTCCGAGCGCGGCCTGATCTCGGCGCAGTTCAATGATTTGGTCACGGAGCGCGGCTGCCTTCTCGAACTCGAGGTCGCGCGAGGCCTGTTTCATCCGCGATTCGAGCTCCGAAATCATTCGCGCAGTCTGGTCGGGGGTCATGTTTACGGGGATGGTCGCACCGAGCCCGGAGTCGTACGGTGGCGCGTCTTCGGCCACCATCCGCTGCTCAAACTCGTCGCGCACCTGATTGGCCACGTCAGTGGCGATGTCGCGGATCTCCTTGGTGATCCCGACCGGCGTGATGCCGTGTTTGAGGTTGTACTCGTGCTGAGCCGTCCGCCGACGGTGCGTCTCGTCCATCGCCCGCCGCATCGAGTCAGTGACGCGGTCGGCGTAGAGGATGGCGTGCGAGTTCACGTGTCGCGCGGCGCGTCCGATGGTCTGGACCATGGAGCCCTCGTTGCGCAGGAAGCCTTCTTTGTCGGCATCGAGGACGGCGACAAGGGAGACCTCGGGCAGATCGAGACCCTCGCGCAACAGGTTGATCCCGACGAGGCAATCGAACACGCCCAGACGCAGATCGCGGAGCACCTCGACACGCTGGAATGCGTCCTGTTCTGAGTGCAGGTAGTAAGTGCGGATGCCGACCTCGCGCAGGTAGTCGGCGAGGTCTTCCGACATCTTCTTGGTCAGTGTCGTGACGAGGGTACGTTCGCCACGCTCGGCGCGCGCTTTGATTTCGCTCACGAGATCGTCGATCTGCCCGTCCGTCGGTCGCACCTCAACCTCAGGATCGAGCAAGCCGGTGGGACGAATCAGTTGCTCCACGATTTGTCCCGAGTGATTGCGCTCATAGGCTGCCGGTGTCGCGGAGACGTAGATCACCTGGTTGACGTGTCGTTCAAACTCGTCGATGTTGAGCGGTCGGTTGTCAATCGCCGAAGGCAGACGGAAGCCAAAGTCCACCAACGTCTGCTTTCGTGAGGTGTCGCCTCCGTACATCCCTCGCACCTGGGGAATCGTCATGTGCGACTCGTCGATGAAGAGCAGCCAGTCTTCGGGGAAGTAGTCCAGCAACGTCCACGGCGTCGAGCCTGCGGCTCGACGTGCGAGATGGCGGGAATAGTTCTCGATGCCAGGGCAATAGCCGGTCTCGCGCATCGTCTCGAGGTCGTATCGAGTGCGCTCTTCCAGGCGCGCAGCCTCGAGGATGCGATCTTCGCGTCGTAGCTCTTCCAGGCGCTGGGCCAACTCCGATTCAATGTCCGAGACAGCAGACGCCATCCGTTCGTCGGTCGTGACGAAGTGCTTGGCGGGGTAGATGTCGACGCGGTCTCGTTCTGCCAAAATTTCCCCCGTCAGTGGATCGAGCTCGACGATCCGCTCGACCTCGTCGTCCCAGAACTGAACCCGTACGGCGAGGTCCTCGTACGAGGGGTGGATCGTCAGAGTGTCGCCGCGGATTCGGAACTTGCCGCGCGACAGCGTCATTTCGTCGCGCTCGTACTGCTGATCCACCAGTCGACGCAGAATCAGGTTGCGCGAGTACGGCTTCCCCACCTCGAGGCTGAGGACCATGCCTTGATAGTCCTCGGGTTCACCGAGACCGTAGATGCACGAGACCGAAGCGACGATCAGCACATCTCGACGCTCGAACAGCGCTCGCGTTGCCGCGTGCCTGAGCTTGTCGATCTCATCGTTGATGTCCGACTCCTTGGCGATGTAAGTGTCGGAGCGGGGAATGTAGGCCTCAGGCTGGTAGTAGTCGTAGTAGGAGACGAAGTATTCGACGGAGTTGTTGGGGAAGAAGTCGCGGAACTCGGTGCAAAGCTGCGCGGCGAGCGTCTTGTTGTGCGCGAGCACGAGCGTCGGTCGATTGACGCGCGCAACGACGTTCGCCATCGTGAACGTCTTACCCGAGCCGGTCACGCCGAGCAGCGTCTGAGCCTGATGTCCCGCGTCCAAACCGGCAACGAGCTGCTCGATCGCGAACGGTTGGTCGCCGGTCGGTTGGTAGTCGGCGCTGAGCTCAAAGGTTTTGGAACTGCGGATTGGGGCAGATGCGGTGGTCATACACAGAGCTTAGCGAGACGGCGCAAGTCCAATGGATTCAGTGGTGCTATGGACCGGTACCGATGTGCTCCAGGACGGCGCGGAGCAGGTCTTCAGTCGACGTCGGAGGCCGAACGTCAGGCGTGCTGAGCACGGCCGCAATCCAGCGGTCGGCGTCGCGACGCGTGTAGCCGAGTCCCAACAGCGCCTCCAGGGCATCGGACGCGATTTCGTCGCCCGGGCGAAGCGATCGCTGTGCTTGTGCGTCGAATCCTTCATCGACCAGCATCGCCTCTGCGGTCACCTTGCCCTTGAGGTCAGCGATGATCCGGTCCGCCTGTCGAGCGCCTATTCCGGGAAGCTGCATTAGTGTGCGACGGTCTTCCGACTCGATCGCTTGGGCGATGGTCGCGATCGGGGCGGCGAGCGCTTGCTGCGCCTTGGCGACACCCATCTGAGGCACACCGATCAGCTTGCGGAAGAAGTCACGCTCAGTCGCATGTTGAAACCCGATCAAGATCGGAACGGGAGAGCCACGCTCGGGGACGTAGTAGTAGGTGAGCAGTTTGAGTTCATCAGGACGTAGATCCTCAAGCGACACCCAGATCGCCGATGGCAATCGCACTTCGTAGACCAAGCCGCCTGCTTCAGTGCCGGTGTCGATTTCGACGCTCCGCGTCTCCTCGTGCCAGCCGACGACGCTGCCTCGGATTTGTGTGATCACCGAGCGTCCACAATCTCGCCGACGGGCGTCATCAGGTAGTGGCAAAACGCGACTGCCAGGGCGTCGGTGGCGTCCGCCGGGGCATCGAGTTCGCCGAGCGCCAATCTGGCGATCAATGCCTGTTTCACCGCTGACTTCTCAGCCGAACCGAGTCCGGTGACGGCCTCCTTGACCTGCCTGGGCGGATACTCGTGCATGGACAATCCAGTGGCGGCAGCAGCGATCATCGCGGCGGCCTGGGCTTGTCCGAGCATGACCGCGATCTTCACATTCTTGTGGTTGAATGGCCGCTCGATCGCGACCGCGTGAGGCTGATGCCGCGTCAGCACGTCGTGAATGCGGATGTTGATTTCGTGTAAGCGCTGTGACAGCGAGCCATTAGCGGGACGAATCGTGCCCCACTTGAGGCTGGCCGCGCCTGAGTCCGATATCTCCAGCAGACCCCATCCCGTGGCGCTGAGGCCTGGGTCGATTCCGAGGATGCGGACCATGGGCAACCTAGGCTCCGACGAGCGCAGCGTCGGGGAAGTCCGCGTTGGTGAACACGCGCTGCACGTCGTCGAGGTCCTCCAGTGAGTCGATCAGTCGGAGGAGCTTGGCTGCCTGGTCGGTGTCCACGGGCACGGTGTTGGTCGCTCGCATGATGACCTCGGCGGACGCGATTGGCGCGCCGACTTCCGACACGGCATTGCGGGCTGAGTCCAAATCGGACGGAGCGGTGATTACCTCGACCAGACCTTCGTCGATATCGACGTCCTCAGCTCCGCCGTCGATCGCGGCGAGCATGATTTCGTCGGGGTCGACCTGTTCGTCCACGTCGACGGCGATCACCCCTTTCTGCTCAAACAACCAGGCGACGGCGCCAGACTCGGCCATGCTGGTTCCAGCCCGAGTGAGGGTCGCGCGCACCTCAGAGACGGTCCGATTGCGATTGTCAGTGAGGGAATCGATCAACAGCGCTGCGCCGCCGGGACCATAGGCCTCGTAGCGAATCTCTTCGAGCTGAGAGCCGTCAGCGCCTCCCGAGGCGCGCTCGATTGCACGCTGAATGTTGGCGTTGGGCATGTTCGAGGCGCGAGCACGCTCGACGGCGAGACGAAGCGCGGAGTTCTCGTCGGGCTTGGGACCGCCAGCTCGGACGGCGACCGAGATCTCCCGTCCCAGCTTGGTGAAGAGCTGTCCGCGTTTGGCGTCGGTGACGCCCTTCTTGCGCTTGATCTGGGCCCATTTGGAATGCCCGGCCATACTCAACTCTCCGTGCGATCACCCACGAGCCAGGAGTTTCAGTCTATCGCGCGCTCGGTGAGTCCATCGGCATCGCCGATCAGCGCGACAATGTCTGCCACCGCGGAGTGCAACGTGAGGTCGTTGTGGAGCGGCGTAACCGCGACCGCGCCGTCGAGAATGGTCGCGATATCAGTATCGGGAGCGACATCGACGCCAGGCCTAATCTCGAGTTTGCGCCGCGTCGTGCCCTGTTCGTCAACGATGTCGACAACGCGAGACGCAGCGAGATCGGCCATAATCGCGACGCGCACTGCGGCGAACTGGTCGACTGATCGGTCAGGGGCATTGACGTTGAGGAACTGCACTTGGCCGCTGCCCAGGAGCCGCTCGGCGATGCGAGCAGCGACGATCGCCGCGTCTTGCAGATGATCGTTGTCGAACGAAGCCAACGAGGCAGCAACGCTGGGTAGTCCGCGTAGGTAGCCCTGCATCGCTGCCATCACGGTGCCCGAGTGGAGAATCTCACGACCCACATTCGGCCCTGGATTGACGCCCGAGACGACCATATCGACGTGACGCGGGGCGAAGTGTCGGAGTCCGTGGACAACGGCGTCCGTCGGTGTGCCGTTGACCTGCCACGCGTCGACGCCGTCGAGCTGACTGTGTGCTCGCTCGGACTCGAGATCGTTTCGGAATGTGAACGCTGCCGACATCCCCGATTGATTGAACGCTGGAGCGACGACCATCACGTCGGCGAACCGCTGGACTTCCTCGGCGAGGTACCAAAGCCCTGGCGCTTCAATGCCGTCATCGTTGGTGGCTAAGACGAGGGGTCGCTCGGTTGATTCAGTCATGGGAGGAGCGTATCAGCAGCATCGTGATTCTCAGGTTGCAGATCGGTCGCACGCCACTCCGCGACCGATGGCAAGCCAGCAACCGACTCCGCGTTCAGGACACTGCGCAGCGTCGCCCTGGCGACCGTCTCCGCGGCCATGGTCCCTGTGAGCGTGAGCAACGCGGGAATGCTGGTGACATCGACCTCGCCCGTGGCCAGCGTGAAGATGGTGTCGCCGTCGCCGGGGGTGAAGACCGGACTGATCGTCCGCGAGAGTCCCGCTGACCCCATGATCGCGACACGCTTCGCGGTCCCCTTATGGAGCTTGGCATTCGTCGCGATGACGACGAGGGTCGTGTTTGCCCCCGCGTCATCGGCGCTGGGACCGCCGAAGTTCACTCGCGCCTGCTGCTGCTCCTCATACTCGGCCAGAGTGCGATTGAGCAGGGTCTCGGTGGATCGTGACATCTCGCCGGGGCGCTCGCCGCGAGGTCCGGCGATCAGGTCGCCTGAAGCGGGATCAACGATATCGCCGACGGAGTTGGTGGCCACCATCGCGCCCACAATCAGGCCCGACTCATGGACGAGCGAGGCCGTCCCCACGCCGCCCTTGATCGATGTATCGGGGGCACCAGTCTTGGCCACGGTGCATCCCGTCCCGACGCCCACAGAACCCTGAGGGGCGACGCCCGAACTCGCTTCCGTCGCCGCTGCGTGACCATCGACTCGGGTCGGATATGCAGGCTCGCCGACGGGCAGATCGAACACGACCGCGCCCATCACGATCGGTAACGGGTCGACACCAGGCAACAACGGAAGCCCGACGCCCTGCGTCTGGAGAAATCGCCGCACGCCGGCGGCTGCCTCGAGTCCGAGCACACTGCCGCCGCTCAGGAGCACGGCGTGGATCTCCTGCACGGAGTTTTCCGAGACGGCGAGGTCGGTGTCGAGTGTGCCTGGTGCTCCGCCCGGTTGAAACACGCCAGGACAGGCACCAGATCGGGCCACGACGACCGTGCAACCAGTCGCGCGGTCGAGGTCGGTGTAGTGCCCAACCTCGATGCCTGGCACATCGGTAATCGCATCGTAAGGGCCCGGCTCAGTCATTGTGCTCACTCAAAATAGTCACTCATTGATCACGACGGGAGGCTTCAGTCGCTTGTCCCAGTGGAGCTGGAACACATCTGGCCGAGCGTAATGTCCGGCCGAGTCCACCCATCGCTTCGATTCAATCGTGGATTCCAGATCGACCTCCGCATACACGATCGCCTCGCGGTCAATCACCGGCTCAACGAGGTACTTCCCGCCCGGCGCGATGATCGCTGAGCCGCCCGAAGCGTGCCAGAACGGCTCCTCGCCGAACGGCGTACCCGATGGCAGCAGGTCGGGCGACATCGTCTCCCGAGCCACAATCACGTAGCAGGCGTTCTCGTAGGCGAGATGTCGGGTGGCAGCATCGATCACCGGATGCAGCTGATCCCAGCCGGGCCAGACCGACGCGTGGACCTGAATGCCCAGCGTCGAGAGCGCGTAACGCGCAGGCGCCATCTGATGCTCGTAACAGATCAATCCGCCGAGCCGCCCGACCTCGGTCTCATACACGTCGAGGTCTGATCCGTCTCCGTAGCCCCAGATCAGGCGCTCGGAGAGTGTCGGAACGAGCTTGCGATGCTTTCCCAACAGCGATCCGTCGGCGCCGACGTACACGAGCGTGTTGTAGATCGTGCTGCCGTGCGGCTCGCGCTCGTTGACGCCGATCACGACGTGCGCCCGAGCATCGGCCGCAGCTTGGGCGATGCGATTCCACTCGGGACCGGGCACAGCCATGCTGTGCTCGAACGTGTGCTGATAGCTGGCGGCGAACGCTTGTCGATCGGCGGCGCGAGAGTGGTAGTAGGGGTACGAGGGAATCCAGGTCTCGGGGAAGACAATCAGGCTGGCGCCTTCACGAGCTGCCTCTTCGATCGCCGCGACCGCCTTGTCGACACCGTGCTCCAGGCTCAGCCCAGGCGATCGCTGCACCGCTGCGGCCAGATATGTGGATTTGGGCATGGAGATCACCTCGGATCGAGCGACCAGAGGCCGTAGCCGCCGGTCACGGGCACGACCGTGCCAGTGATGTAGCTGGCCGCGTCGGACAAGAGAAACGCGACCGCTCCCGCGACCTCATCGTCGGCGCCCAAACGACGCATCGCCGTGTGCGACTCGACTCGTTCGCGATACCAGGGAGGCATCGGCTCGGTGAGCGGTGTATCGATAAACGCTGGCGCCACGCAGTTGACACGAATGGGCGCAGGAAGCGCGTGCGCCCACTCGGCCGCGAGCGTCTTGGTCATCGCCTCGACGGCGGCGCGAGTCATCGAGTAGGGGGCCTGCCGCGGCAAGCCGAACTCGGCGCCAACGCTGGAGATCGTCACGATCGAGCCGCTGCGCTCGGCGTCGATCAATCGCCCGGCGAAGTTTCGGGTGAGAAAGAACGTGCCTCGCTGGTTGATGTTCTGGATCTGGTCGTAATCCTCAGGGTTGATCCGCTCGCCGCGCTGCAGAATCGGCGAAATCCCCGCGACGTTGACCAATCCGGTCAAGGGACCGATAGTCTCCTCGACATCACCGAGCAGCGATTCATGGTCCTCGATCGCGGCGATGTCCGCGCGGAATGCCCAGGCCTGTCCGCCCTTGCCACGGATTCCTTGGGCGACCTCTTCGACCTGCGCCACCGTGCGCGCGGACACCGCCACTTTGGCGCCCATCTGCGCGATCAGCTCGGCCGCCGCACGTCCGATTCCTCGGCCGGCACCCGAAACCAGCACCACTTGACCATCAAGACTGAACGGAGACTGACTCATCGTGTTGGCCTCTCAATCGTCATCCGGCGATCACCTCCGACCACGCGGAGCCTGTTGCTGATTGTCCTCCAGCGCGATCGTGTCGCGGACGTGAAGATACAGCCAGATGAGGTCGCGAGCGGCAGCAGTGATCTTGTCGATTGCGCCGATGAACACTTCCAACTGCGGCTCATGCACGGCGAGCGCATGGGTGAGGAGGACTCTCCGACGCTGGTTGAGCACCACCAGCGCCACCTGGTCGGGGTTCATCGTGCGGTCGGGCAGCCAATCCAGCTTGTGCGCGATCGACGAGGACTGCTTCAGGCCATCGGCCAGTTCGAGCAGAACGCCTTGATCGACCTTCTGCACACGCTCAATGCCATTGGAGATCGCCAGCACCGCGCCGGCGAACTGTCGCCAGTCCTTGCGAGGAATATCGCCGCGCGCGGCATCGACATCAGCCAGGGTCGGCAGTTGGAGATCACGGAGCAACTCGTCGGACGAGCGTCCGGTGGTGAGAATCCGAAACGCGGCGACAGAAGGCGCATTGAGCTCGAAGTTGGTGAAGGTCGTCAGCAGCGGCTGTTCGTGTCGGCGACGCAAGGCGACGTACAGCGCCATGAGGTCCTGCGCGGCATTGAGATACTCCTCAACGATTCGCATGCCGATCACTTTGCGGTCATCGGGATCGGCGAGCGCTTGGGCGCGGAACAACGCCTCGGCGACGGTCCGATGCGACTTCGCGCCGAACTTGGCGTAGTTGTCGAGGAATGCCGTCTCGATCGCCTCAAGCGAGCGATCCCAGCACGGCGCACAGACCTGGGCTCTGGGATCGACGTTGGCGAGGTCAAACTCGTCGCCGCAGTCCTCGCACATAGCGATCGCAACGTCATGCCGACCGTCGGCTTCGACGTGATACGGCTGACGAGGATACGGCTCAGACGGTTGTCGCGCACTCATCTCGCCTCCTGCCTCCTGTCAGGAGGCTAACAGCGGTCAATCGCGGTTAGCCTCTGTCGAATCATGTGCAGCATCGCCTTTGGGATTCCTAGCTGCCTGACCGAGCGCGTGATCGACGCGTTGATCTCACGACTCTGGTGCGTTGGCGTGTTGGTTGGCAGGTTGGACAGAAGTGGGTTGCTCGACCTCCGACGATGATTCTGCGGATTGTGGTTCCGCAGTCGTCGCATGGCTCATCGGTCCGACGAAAGACTCGGACGAAGTACTGCTGCTCGCCTTCGGCTCCGTCGACATCGGCGTAGTCGCGGAACGACGCGCCGCCGTGCTTGACGCCGTCCTCGAGCACTCGGCGGATGGACTCGTGCAGCGCTCGACGCTCCTTCGGCCGCAGCGAGCCCGCTGGCGCCAAGGGATTGATGTGCGAGAGAAACAACGCCTCGTCGGCGTAGATGTTGCCGATCCCTGCGACGTTGCGCTGGTCGAGCAAGGCCGATTTGATTGGCTGCTGTCGCCCGCGCAGCGCGTCCCAAAGGACGGGGACGGTGAATTCGTCGGAGAGCGGCTCTGGGCCGAGCCTCGGCAGCGCCTCCTCCATCTCGTCGACGAGGTCGATGGTGCCGAACTTGCGCATGTCGACGAATCGCAGCTCCTTCTCGCTGTCGAGCTCGAAGACGGCGCGCGTGAAGGGTTCCTCAGGATGATCGCGATGCCGGAACCGTAGGGAGCCCGTCATCCGCAGGTGGACCACGACGACTTGGTCATGGTCGAGGTGCAGGCCGAGATACTTTCCGCGTCGGACGACGTTCGTGAACGCGTTCCCTCGCAGCTGATCGTTGACGTCGCCAGCCGGGCGGCCTCTCAGCAGTCGTTCCGCACCAGGGGAGACAAGGAACCTCAGAATTCGGCGACCAGCGATCAGCGGCTGCAACTGTCGCCGCACGGTCTCGACTTCGGGAAGCTCGGGCATGGTCGACTGCTGGCGATGCTAGTCGCGCGCCCCGTAGGCGTCGGAGAGCAACTGTCGATCGAACCACTCGCTGCCCTTGCCTTCTGCGACCCACTCGTACAGCGCCGCCTTGAAGATGCCTTCCATCGCCGCGACCGAGGCGATCGCGATGCCGCCGAGAATCACGCCGACGATGATTGCGATCACGGGCGCGACAAAGATGAGCACGACGACCGGAATCGCGACGATGATCGCCGCGAGCAGATAGATGATGAAGAACGAGAAACTTGCGGCGAGCTGCTCGCCCCATGTGCGTCGGAGCAGGCTGCTGGAGTGGCGAATTGCCGTGATCGGACCGACACGCTCGACGACGAGGATCGGGATCACGAAGAAGGTGATGTAGGCCCAAGCCGTTTGCAACAACGACACCAGAATGATGGCAATGATTCGCACGACGCCATGACTGTTCTCCCTGGCCGCACTCTGCAACGCCTGCAGGATGAGACCAACGGTCCCGGAGATGATTGTCCAACCGAGGATCGCGAGCCACATGCCGCGCACAGCACGAATCCCAGACATCACGTTTGGGTCGCCGCCTTCGAGTCGCTCTCGAGCGGCGGCGATCAGCGCGGCATTACAGAAAATGACCATGTAGAGCGCGCCGAAGTACGCGATGATGGTGATGATCAGGTCGACGACGTTGAACTCGGTCTCGTCGCCGCTGAGTCGGTCGAAGGTGCCCGTTCCCGCGAACACGCCGGCCGCAATTGCGCCGACCACGATTGCGCCCAAGGTGCCCATGATCGGGAAGAAGATCAGCTCTCGGTCGAGCTGCAACACCTTCCAGGACAGCTTCGTGATCTGCCAGGTGTTACCAAGAGTGTGAAACACGAGCTACTTCCTCTCGTCTCGATGTCCGTCTCCGCTCAGGAGAAGGCCTTTGGATCATTCGTCATACCCGCGTTCCGCCGCGGGTATCTCGCTGAGCCGAGAACCCGTTCTGACACCGCTGAACTGTCCACAGCAGCGCATCGGCCCTACCAAACCGATCGAGAGTCCTGCGCTGCGCGCAGGAATGACGGAGCCTTTTGGAGGAAGCTCGTCCAGATCGCGACTCGAGAATGGTGGATTGGTGGGCGTGGTGCTCACTCCTTATGTTGCCTCCAGTGGCTCGAGATCTCGCCAGTTGGCTGCGCTCTTGACCTCGATCTGGAGTGGCACCACCAGGTTGAGCGAGGCCGGCATGATCTCGCGCAGTAAGGCGGCGAGTTGGTCGATCTCTTCGGTCGGAGACTCAAAGATCAACTCATCGTGTACCTGGAGCAACATCCGAGAACGCAGCTCGCGATCGCTGAGGGCGGCGTCAACCTCGATCATCGCGCGTTTCATCACGTCCGCCGCGGTGCCCTGAACCGGCATATTGACGGCCATGCGTTCGGCGGCATTGCGTTGTTGGAAGTTGCGCCCGTTGATCTGGGGAAGATACCGACGCCGTCCCAAGAGCGTCTCCGCGTAGCCGCGCTCCCGCGTCGACTCCTTGGTCTCCTCGATCCATGCGGCAACTCGCTCGAAGCGACCGAAGTAGGCGTCGATGAACGCCTGAGCGTCGCGACGCTCCATGCCGCTGCGCTGCGAGAGTCCATGCGCCGAGAGGCCATAGATCACGCCGAAGTTCATCATCTTCGCGACCCGCCGCATCTCCGGCTGGACATCGTCGATCGACACGCCGTAGGCGCCCGACGCGGTCGCCGCGTGGATGTCCTCGCCATTGCGGAAGGCAGCAATCAGACCTTCATCCTCGGAGAGATGGGCGAGCACCCGCAGCTCAATCTGCGAGTAATCGGCCGAGACGAAGCTGACCTCGGCGTCCGAAGCCATGTGATCCCACGGTCGTGCGACGAATGCGGCTCGAATCTGCCGCCCTTGCTCGGTGCGGACAGGAATGTTCTGCAGATTGGGCGACTCCGACGAAAGCCGACCGGTCGCGGCGACTGTCTGGTTGTAGTCAGTGTGAATCCGTCCCGTGGATTCGTGGACCTCGTCGGGAAGTGACTCGACGTAGGTGCTGCGCAGCTTGGTCAGCTCACGCCATTGCAGCACGCGATTGACAATCGGATGCGCGTCAACGAGTCGTTCCAACTGCTGCGCATCGGTCGAGTATCCCTGCGAGGTCTTGCGCGTCTTGGGCAGATCGAGATGATCAAACAGAACGCTGCTGAGCTGCTTGGGCGAGCCGATGTTGAACTCGTACCCGGCATTCTCGTAGACCTGAGTGGTGACCGATTCGATTTCGGTGTTGAGCTGTTGGTCGAGGTCGTCGAGGATTGCGGTATCGAGGGTGACACCGGCCAGCTCCATATCGACGAGGATCGGAATCAACGGCAGCTCAAGCTCGCGATAGAGCTGCTCGAGCGCGTCATGCTCGGCGAGTTGGGGCAGCAGCAGATTCGCCAGACGCAGGGTGAGATCAGCGTCGGCGGCGGCGTACTTGCCCGCCTGCTCGGCCGACACGTCGAGCATCGAGATCTGCTTACGACCCTTGCCAATCAAGTCCTCGATCGGCGTCATCTGAATGCCGAGCTCATTCTCGGCGAGCGCCTTTAGTCCAATACTCGACTTGTTGAGCAGAAACGCAGCGACCATCGTGTCGTCGTGCAGACCGCGCAGATGGATCCCGTGTCGTCGCAGGACCTTGATGTCGAACTTGGCGTTGTGGAGCAGCTTGGGGATCAGCGAGCTCTCCAGCACGGGTCGCAGGGCCGACTTGACGACCTCGTGATCGAGCTGAGGTTCCTCGCTGCGATGTCCAACCGGGATGTAGCAGCCAGCACCGGCCTCGTCCGAGAGGGCATAGCCGGCAATCTCGCAGTCGATCGTGTCAACCGAGGACGTCTCGAGGTCGACAGCGAGGAGCGCAGCTCGCGGGGCGCGCTCGACCCACTCCTGGAGCTGCGATTCCTCGGTGACGAGGTCGTAATGCTCCACCGAGGGCTGCGTTAGGGCAGGTGGTTCGTCGTCCGCATCGCCGGGAATCTGGTCGACCAATGTGCGGAACTCAAGCTCGTCGAACTTGGCTCGGACGACGTCGCGGTCGAACGCGGTCACATCAGCGGCGGCGACATCGAGCGTCACGGGCGCGTCGTGACGAATCGTCGCCAACTCCTTGCTCATGAACGCGTTGGCCTGGTCGGCGATCAGCTTCTTCTGCGTCCCGGCTGGCTTCACCTCGTCGATGTGCTCGTAGATCTGCTCGACCGTCTCATACTGATTGAGCAGCTTGGCCGCTCCGACCTTGCCGACGCCCTTGACCCCAGGAATGTTGTCCGACTTGTCGCCCACCAGCGCTTTGAAGTCGATGATTTGAATTGCGTCCACGTCATACCGAGCGCGGACGGTGGCGGGGCTGTCGTATGCGGTGTACTCGCTCTTGTAGGGGTTGTAGAGGTAGACGGAGATGTCGTCAGTGACGAGCTGCAGCAGGTCGCTGTCGAGCGTGCAGATCCACGTGTCAAAGCCCTCGGCGACCGCCTGGTCGGCGAGGGTGCCCAGGACATCGTCGGCCTCAAAGCCGGGCTCCGAGTAGATTGGCACGGAGAACGCATTGGCGATTTCGCGACAGCGCTCAATCTGCTGCGGCAGGTCTTCGGGCATCGGGTCGCGATGCGCCTTGTAGTTGGGATCGATTTCGCGACGGAACACGGTCGAGTCGTCGACATCGAACGCGAACGCGGCATGTGTCGGCTGCAGCTCGCGCAGGATGTGCAACAAGGTCGCGGTGAACCCACGCACGGCTCCGGTCGGTTCGCCGGCGGTGGTGCGGAGGTTGGCTCGCTGCATCGCAAAGTAGGCGCGGAAGATTAGCGCGTAAGCGTCGAAAATGACGATCCGCTTCGGAACAGGCGCATCGGCCGATTCCGCCGATTCGGAGAGGGCCGTCATCTCGGCTTGCTGCTCGGCGACGGGAGCGTCGGACGTGGGGGTGTCAATGTCAGGCATGGATCGATTATACGGAGCAATCGTCGGCGGCGAGGCGCGAGAATGACGGAGTTGGTGCATGAGTCATGCGCCGAGCAGACCCCTGCGGTCGCGGGGGAAGTGCCTAACCCCTTTCCTCCCCCTCGCAGGGGGAGGTGCCGAAGGCGGAGGGGGTCATGCTCCACCAAGTCCTATCTGGTACCAGCACCGGCGGGACCCCCTCAGTCGCTCCGCGACAGCTCCCCCTGCGAGGGGGAGCAAATTAATCAGAGGCCTCTGTTCGCGGGGGAATTGCCTGTGGGCTAATCTGAACCCACTGCTGGTGCTGCATCGATATCTGGCGAGTGAGGAGTGTGACACGTGCCGTCCGATCGGATCCTGGTCCGCGGCGCGCGGGAACACAACCTCAAGGACATCGACGTCGACCTCCCACGCGACCAGCTCGTCGTGATTACGGGCCTGTCAGGCTCCGGCAAGTCGTCGCTCGCGTTCGACACCATTTACGCTGAAGGTCAGCGACGTTATGTCGAATCACTTTCGGCATATGCCCGACAGTTCCTCGGTCGCATGGAAAAACCCGATGTCGATTACATCGAGGGACTCTCGCCCGCGATCTCCATCGACCAGAAGACCGGTTCCCGCAACCCGCGCTCGACCGTGGGCACAGTGACGGAGATCTACGACTACCTCCGTTTGCTCTTCGCCCGCGCCGGTCGACCGCACTGCCCGATCTGCGGCGATCCGATTACCCAACAGACCGTGCAGCACATGGTCGATGCCGTGCTCTCGCTCGGCGAGGGTCGCCGACTGATGATCCTCGCGCCCGTCGTGCGCGACCGCAAGGGCGAGCACAAGAGCATCCTCGAGGACGCTCGTGGACGAGGCTTTGTCCGCGTCCGTGTGGACGGCGAAGTGCTCTCGCTCGATGACGAGATTGAGCTGGAGAAGAACAAGAACCACTCCATCGACGTCGTGATCGACCGCGTCGCCCTGCCGCGCGACGAGATTGACGAGGAAGAGCGCAACCTTCTTGCGAATCGTCTCGCCGATTCGATTGAGCAGGCGCTCGGACTCGGTGACGGCATGCTTCGCGTGCGACCGCTCGACGCAGACGATGACTTGATTTTCTCAGAGCAACTCGCCTGTCCGCGCGACATGTTCGCGCTGGGCGAAATCGAGCCGCGCACCTTCTCCTTCAACTCTCCGCACGGCGCGTGCCCTGACTGCACCGGGCTCGGGATCACGATGGAGGTCGACCCGCAACTCGTCATCCCGGATCGCTCGAAATCTCTCGACGATGGGGCGATCGCTCCGTGGTCTCGCTCGACGACCAACACCGGCTGGCATCGGCGGATGCTCGAAGCGATCTTTGAGCAGTTCAATGCCGACACGGACGTCCCGTTCGATGAGCTGGACGATGACCTGATCGAGGCCATCCTCTACGGTCTGCCTGAGCCGATTGTGGTCGATTTTGTCAATCACCGCGGCCGACAGCGCCGCTACGAGACCCAGTTCGAAGGCGTGATCCACAACCTCGACCGTCGCCATCGAGAAACGGACTCGGATTGGTCGCGGACCGAGATTGAGCGCTACATGACCGCTGTGCCGTGTTCCGGCTGCGGCGGAGCGCGACTCAAGGCGGAAGCGCTCGCAGTTCGCGTTGATGAACGGTCGATCGTCGATGTGACCCGCATGTCGGTGTCAGAGGCGTCGCTCTGGTCGCACCGACTGAGCGGCGAACACACCCCGCTGACCACCCGCGAGATGGCGATCGCCACGCAAATCCTCAAAGAGATCCGCGAGCGCCTCACGTTCCTGGTCGACGTGGGTTTGGACTACCTCACACTCGACCGTGCCGCGGCCACACTCTCGGGCGGCGAGGCGCAACGAATTCGCTTGGCGACGCAAATCGGCTCATCGCTGATGGGCGTGCTGTATGTCTGCGACGAACCGTCGATCGGCCTACACCCACTCGACGATGAACGCCTGATTCGGACGCTGAAACGGCTCCGCGATCTGGGCAACACCGTGATCATCGTCGAGCACGACGAAGCGACGATGCGTGCCGCTGACTACATCGTCGATATGGGACCGGGCGCAGGCGAGGCGGGCGGGCGCGTGGTCGCTGCTGGTCCGCCGTCAGCGGTGATGGAAGATCCCGAGTCGTTGACCGGTGCCTATCTCAGCGGCCGACGCAGTATCCCCATGCCGACCCAGCGTCGACCGGGAAACGGTGAGACGCTCAGCGTGCTCGGCGCGACCGAACACAACCTGCGCGACATCGATGCCAGCTTCCCGCTCGGGACATTCATCTGCGTGACCGGTGTCTCCGGATCGGGCAAGAGCACGTTAGTGAACGACCTGCTCCACGCGTCAGCCGCGCAGCAGCTGCACGGCGCGCGACGTCGACCCGGCAACATGCGCGGTCTCCAAGGACTCGATGCGATCGACAAGGTGATCGACATCGACCAATCGCCGATCGGTCGGACGCCGCGTTCAAATCCAGCCACGTATGTCGGGTTGTTTACACCGATTCGCGAGCTCTTTGCGTCGGTTCCGGAATCTCGAATGCGTGGCTACAAACCGGGACGGTTCTCGTTCAACGTCAAGGGCGGCCGATGCGAAGCCTGCAAGGGCGACGGCTACAACAAGATCGAGATGCAGTTCCTACCCGATGTCACCGTCCCTTGCGAGGTCTGTCACGGCGACCGCTACAACCGTGAAGCGTTGGAGATTCGCTACAAGGACCAGACCATCGCCGACGTGCTGAACATGACGGTCGACGAAGCGGCCGTGCTCTTCGACGCCAATCCGACGGTCTCGCGCAAACTGCGCACGCTGCAAGCGGTCGGGCTGGGCTACATCAAACTGGGACAGCCAGCGACGACGCTGTCGGGCGGCGAAGCGCAGCGCGTCAAACTCTCGACCGAGCTCTCAAAGCGCTCCACCGGTCGCACCCTCTACCTCCTGGACGAACCCACGACGGGGCTGTCGTTCTCAGACGTCGAAGCATTGCTAGGCGTCCTGCAGCAGCTTGTCGATGGCGGCAACACGGTAATCGTGATCGAACACCACCTGGACGTGGTCAAGAACGCTGACTGGATTATCGACCTCGGCCCGCTCGGCGGCGACCGCGGCGGCCACGTTGTCGCCGAAGGCACACCTGAGCAGGTGGCGCTGATCGACGGCTCACACACCGGTCGGTTTCTGCGCGATGTGCTCGTGCAACACGGCTGGCAAGCACCCGCCGAGGTCGCTGCCGCTTCCTGATCGGGCGATTCCGACCGCGCGCACGACGCCTCGACGGCGATGGATAAATGCCAGTGTTTGCAGCAAACTCATCTCGCTATTGCGAACATCGGATAGCCGTCCTATAAGTGAGGGAGTGCGAAAACGTCGGTGGCGGCGTCGCGCAAGACGAACGCTTGAGAGGACGAATCGATGACCTATGTGATTGCCGAGCCATGCATCGATGTCAAGGACCAATCCTGCGTCGAGGTCTGCCCGGTGGACTGCATTCACGCGGATGACGACGACCGCATGCTCTACATCTCCCCAGATGAGTGCATCGACTGTGGCGCCTGTGAGCCAGCCTGCCCGGTGACCGCCATCTTCGCCGAGGACGACGTCCCCGACGAGTGGCAAGCCTTCACCGAAATCAACGCCGAGTGGTTCGACGACAAGGACTCCGCTCGCTCGCGAGTCGCCGAACTCGCTCCATAGTCGCGGTCAACCCGCCGACAGCATCGAACACCGCGCGCTCGGCGAGCCTTTGCCGAGCGCGTCCTAAGCGTACTTCTGGAGAATGACGCTTGGGTGATGTTCGCGTCTCCGACCTCGAGCAGGTTGGAGACGCTTCTGTCATACCCGTTCCGTGCCCTGATGTACTCGACGATCGCGCATCCTGCGCGGGCGTGATGGAGTTTGGTGCGATCCGCGATTGGGAGGTCGGGCGATCGCGCCGGCGACTCAGAATCCCAGGCGCCCTCGGAGCGAATCGACCAGCTCGTCGATCTTCACGCGCACCTGCTCCTGCGTGTCACGATCTCGGATCGTGACTGCGTCGTCCTCGAGCGAATCGAAGTCCACGGTGACGCAGACCGGTGTGCCGATCTCGTCCTGACGTCGATAGCGACGACCGATGGACTGCGTGTCGTCGTACTGCGTCGTCCAGTGCGGACGGATCTGCGCCCAGATTTCGCGAGCCAGATTCGCGACCGGCTCCTTGCGCGAAAGCGGCAAGATTGCGACCGTGATCGGCGCGACGCGCGGGCTGAAGGCGAGCACGATGCGGTCGTTGCCCTTCTCATCGGGCGTGACGGTGTACGCATCGGTGAGCAGCGCGAGCATGATCCGGTCGACGCCGGCAGCGGGTTCGATCACGTGCGGAACCAAGTGCTCGTTCGTCTGCGGATCGAAGTACTCGAGCCGCTTCCCCGACGATGCTCCGTGCTGCGTCAGGTCAAAGTTCGTGCGGTTGGCGATACCCTCGAGCTCGTCCCAGCCCCACGGATAGCGATACTGGAGGTCGGTCGTGCCAGCCGAGTAGTGCGAGAGCTTCTCGGCAGGATGCTCATCCCGACGGAGATTGCTCGGGTCGATGCCTAGATCGATGTACCACTGCTCGCGGAGGTCGATCCAGCGGCGATACCACGCGTCCGACTCGTCCGGCGCGACGAAGTACTCCATCTCCATCTGCTCAAACTCGCGCGTGCGGAAGATGAAGTTGCCGAGCGTGATCTCGTTGCGGAACGACTTGCCCTGTTGAGCGATGCCGAATGGCAGTCGCCGACGGGTGGACTTGAGCACATTCTCGAAGTTGATGAAGATGCCCTGTGCGGTCTCGGGCCGCAGGTACGCCTCGGAGCCTTCGTCGGCGACGGGGCCAACCTGGGTGCGGAACATGAGATTGAACTCGCGCGACTCCGTGAAGGAGTCGGTGGCGCCGCACGTCGGGCACTCCGGGCCATCGAGATGATCCTCGCGGAAGCGACCCTTGCACTCGAGACAATCGACCATTGGGTCGTGGAAGTTCTGTACGTGACCGGAAGCCTCCCAGACGCGGGGCGACTGGATGATCGCTGAGTCAATCCCGACGACGTCCGAACGCTCGCGCACGACCGACCGCCACCAGAGGTCCTTCACGTTGCGCTTCAACTCGACGCCGAGGGGGCCGTAGTCGTAGGTCGACCCGAATCCCCCGTAGATCTCGGACGCGGGAAAGACGAACCCGCGCTGCTTACAGAGCGAGACGAGGGTGTCGAGCGACACATCAGTACCTTGGTCGGACGTGGTGGACATGGATGCGCCTTTCTGGAGGGGCTATCGGCGGTCGTATGGTGGAGACATCACCAGCGTACGTGGAGATGTGAAATGCGATTCGTAATCGGACTGATGCTGGGGTTACTGATCGGCGCCGTGCTCACGATTCTCGCGACCGGGAACGCCGGTCGAGCGCTGCAATCGCAGATTCGAGAGCAGGCAGAGCGAGAGCGGGCCAGCCGCTCAAGTGGCGAATCAGCGAACGACTAGAGCGTCGAAACGGTCGTTCCTCGTCCCCACGAAGACTGATACATGACTTCCAAAGTCCCTCTCTCCCCCCTCGAGGGGGGAGAGAATGAAATCTGAGCCGTTTCTGATGAGCTCCTAGAGGAACAGCGGTCCGAAGACCACGGCCACGATGGACATCAGTTTGAGCAAGATGTTCAGCGACGGACCGGACGTGTCCTTGAACGGGTCGCCGACAGTGTCGCCGACCACCGCAGCCGAGTGCGCGTCGGAGCCTTTGCCGCCGAAGTGGCCTTCCTCGATGTACTTCTTGGCGTTGTCCCAGGCACCACCAGCGTTGGCCATCATCAGCGCGAGCATCGCGCCAGCCGCGATCGAGCCAATCAACAGACCGCCCAGCGCCTCAGCCGAGATCACCGCGCCGACGAAGATCGGCACGATCACCGCGATCAGGCCGGGAATGATCATCTCGCGCAACGCGCCGTCGGTCGAGATCGAGATGGCGCGCTCGTAGTCGGGCTCCTGCGTGCCGTCCATGATGCCCGGCATCTCGCGGAACTGGCGTCGCACTTCCTGGACCATCGACTCAGCCGCGCGACCGACCGCGCCCATCGAAAGCGCCGAGAACACAAACGGCATCAGCGCACCGATGAGCAGACCGATCAGCACTTTGTAGTCGAGCAGGTTGAAGACGGCGTTGCCGATGTCGCCCCAGACGGTGATTGCGTAGGTCGCAAGCAGCGCGAGCGCCGTCAACGCCGCAGAGCCGATCGCGAACCCCTTGCCAGTCGCCGCAGTCGTGTTGCCGAGTTGGTCGAGCGCGTCGGTGCGTTCGCGGACCTCTGGCTCGAGCCCTGCCTGCTCGGCGATACCGCCAGCGTTATCGGCGACCGGCCCGTAGGCATCGGTCGCGAGCGTGACTCCCAGCGGCGCAAGCATGCCGACCGCCGCGAGCGCGATCGCGTAGAACTCACCGAGCTCGTAAGCGATCACGATTGCAACCACGATCGTCACGAGCGGAATCAAGGTCGACATCATGCCCAGGCTGAGGCCGCCAATAATGATCGGTCCCGTGCCGGACTCCGCCTGCTGACTCAAATTGACCGTGGGTGAGTATCGCCGTCCAGCGAAGGCGAATCCTTCAGACGAGGTATAACCCTCAGTCACGGTGCCGATGATCTGTCCAGCGATCAGACCGACCAGGATGGCGAAGAACAGGTTCCACTTGCTGCCCCCAAACGCGTCGAGGTCGAGGATGGCAATCGCAACAATGCCGCCGATGAGGACAAGTCCGGACGCTCCGAACACACCCGCTCTCAGCGCCCAAAGCAGCTGACCCTGATCAGCTTGCTCACCGGTGCGGACAAAGAAGGTACCGATGACCGCTGCAAGGATACCGATCCCCGCGATCAGCATTGGCAGCACGACGAGGCCGTTATCCCATTCCAATGAGGCGTTGGCCGCGAGCACGGTGGCTGCGAGCGCCATCGTGGCGACCATTGACCCGACGTACGACTCGAACAGGTCGGCGCCCATGCCGGCCACATCGCCGACGTTGTCGCCAACGTTGTCCGCGATGGTGGCTGGGTTGCGTGGGTCGTCTTCTGGAATACCTGCCTCGACTTTGCCGACGAGGTCGGCGCCGACGTCGGCGGCCTTAGTGTAGATTCCACCGCCGACTCGGGCGAAGAGCGCGATCGACGATGCGCCGAAGGCGAAGCCGGCCAGCGGCGTCACGCTTTGCCAGATCAGGTACATGATCACCAGGCCGAGCAGGCCAAGCCCGACGACCGTCATGCCCATCACGGTTCCGCTGCCGAAGGCGACTCGGAGCGCGGGATTTAGACCTTCGCGAGCTTTCGCGGCAGTCCGCACGTTGGCGCGCACCGCTATCAGCATGCCGGCATATCCAGCCGAGGCCGAGAGAATCGCACCGACGATGTACGAGATCGCCGTCGATGACCAGCGCTCGCTATCGCCTCCGAATGAGCCCCCGAATTTATCGAGCACATCGAGGTCGATGAAGATCAACAAGACCACAAAGACCACGGCGACGAATCCAGCCAGGAAGGTGTACTCCCGCCGCAGGAACGTCGATGCGCCAGCCTGAATTGCCCGCGCGATCGTCTTCATCAGTTCGTTGCCTTCGTCCTCAGCAAGGACGTCGCGCGCGCGCACCCCAGCAAACACCAGGGCAAGCGCAGCCGCGATGATGGCGAAGATCAGAATTTCCATGTAGGTCCCCTCACGAACAAGTCAAGGCCGTAGCGGTTCCGGTAGCCGCAGGCTATCGCGGGTCAGGAATGGCGGCAATTGGAGTGTCGTTCCCCAATCACATCGGCGATGCATAACCAACACCGGGAGCACCGTTACGGTGCTACAGATCCTTGACCGGTGCCGGGAGCTCTCCATCGCGAGCGGCGTCGATCATCTGCTTCGCCTCAGCCGGCATTTCGACGCCCATCTGGTCGAATCGCTCCTCGGCCCAGCGACCGATCTGTCGCGGGTCGCGATACGCGTCGGGCCCGGATCCCGGACCGGGAGTGCCGTACTGGTCGAGCACCTGCGACTCCGTCTTCGGCGTGGCGAATCGCGAGATCACGCGCACCATCTCATCCGAGGGACAGGTCTCACAGCTCGGAGCCGCAGCACGCTCCAGCGAGCGATGAAACTGCTCCTGCACATGTCCGCACTCTTCGCATCGATACTCATAGATCGGCATATCCGCTTCCTTCGCTGCTGAATGAGCTTGATCGGAGGTGCCCCTCGCAGGTGGAGCGTTCGTGTCAGACGAGGTCGGCTGGTAACTCCGGAGCGGCGCCAGCCGACTCGCGCCAGGCAGCGACCGACTCCGGGTCGTCAGCGTCGACGTCGTCGAGGGTGTCGAAGCCAGGAAAAGACAGCTCCGTTTTCGAGCGGAACCGCGAGAATCGTGTCTGCAAACGATCTCCAGGACACTCCGGACAGCTCGGCAACGGATCGTGCTCCGAACGCACACGACGCTGAAACACCTCGACCGTTTTCCCGCAGTCGGGACAGTGGTACTCATAGATCGGCATCGATCTCGCCGCCTTCGCTCTGCCTTCCAGCCTCAGTGGCAGCTTAGTCGCCCACGCGCCGTTAGTCGTCAACGGGACCATCCTCGACCGCGTCCTGAATGTGCGCGATCACCGACAGCCGGCCGCGCTGACCGCGCTCTGGCGTGACCACCATGACATCGACGCGGATATCGATCTCGGTGTCGTGCTCGGACAGCAGGCCATGCGCCAGTCGACGCAGTTGACGCTGCTTATGTGGACCGATCGATTGCGCCGCCTCCACTGCGTAACGGCGATCGCTGCGACTGCGCACCTCGACGATCACGTGCGTGCCATCCGGATCGAGCGCGACGATGTCCGCCTCGCCCCAGGCGCGACGATAGTTGCGCTCGAGGATTCGGTAGCCCCGAGCCTCGAGATAGGCCGCGGCCAATTCCTCGCCCGACGCTCCCAGCGCCAATCGTTGTTGCGGACCAGATGGACGTCGTTCAGGAGGCGGCGGCATTACAACCCAAGCGTCGTTGTGACAGCGCCGCGACCGGTGCGAACGAGCGTCGATGCTCAGGGCAGGGACCAATCTCATTCAGTGCGCGAAGGTGTGCCGCGGTGCCGTATCCCTTATGACGAGCGAATCCGTAATCGGGGTAACGCTCGTCGAGCTCGACCATCCAAGCGTCGCGAGCGACCTTCGCGACGATCGATGCCGCGGCGATCGATGCGACCGTCGCGTCGCCCTTGACGATCATCTCTGTGCGAATCGGCAATCGCAGATCGTCCCGACCATCGGCAAGCACGACATCGGGAACGGTCGGCAGTTGGTCGAGAGCGCGACGCACTGCCAGACGCAACCCTTCCGAGAGTCCGATGCGGTCGAGCTCAGCGGCATGCACCCAGCCGAGCCGGCTCGCAAGCGACCCTTTCACGATCAAAACTGCCAATCGTTCGCGCTGACGAGCGCTGAGCTGTTTGCTGTCGCGCAGCTCCGGCAACCACGGAGGTCGTCGGTCCAGGGGCAGCGAAACGGCGGCGGTCACGAGTGGACCAGCCAAGGGGCCTCGGCCAACCTCATCGACACCAACGATCGTGCGCGCACCCTGTCGCCAATGCGCCAGCTCACGTCGTCGAGTGGGACGTCCCGATGGCATAAGCGGAGCCTACGGCACGTGGGCGTAAATCATTCATTCATTCCTGAGCAAGGCGCGGGTGTGACTGCCTGAGGCAACCGCCTCCATTCGCGAAGAAATAACGGATCGAAACCTGCGGACCTTCCTGAAATGCGCACACGATTTCACTTGGCTCAAACATGATCGATCGAGTATTGCGATATGCTCAAAATGACTCGATCACAGAATGCCATGTCGTAGTGCCCGACAACTCAGCTCGGTCGGTGCTGCGACGCTATGAGGGATGTCGACGATGGGCGGTTCTCGGTTCAAACGCAGTTTCCTGATCTACCTGCTAATCTTCGTCGTCCTCATCGTCGTCGTGTTCTCCGTGTTCCCGCGTAGCGGCGGATCCAACGAGATTCCGTTGGCTGGAGGCACCGAGTCATTGCTCGAGCGAATCGAGAACGATGCCGGCCTCATCCAGTCGATTCAAGTGGCGACCAACAAGGTCACCCTGAGCTACCGCGACGGCGCCGAGTCGTACGAGACCAACGTGCCGGAAACCGGTTTCGACTTCTTCGAGTTCCTCTCGCGCGAGGGAGTGGACGTCGGAACCCAGGGCTTCCCGGACATCGAAGTCGGGAGCGGCGGGGGATTCGGCTCCACCATCGCTGGCCTCTTCATCAATCTGTTGCCCTTCCTACTGATCATCGGCCTGATCTTCTTCTTCCTCCGACAGGCCCAAGGACAGGGATCCCAGGCGATGTCGTTTGGCAAGAGCAAAGCCAGACTGGTCACTGCTAACCGACCGTCCGTGACCTTCAACGACGTCGCCGGCTGCGACGAGGCCAAGGAAGAACTGCAAGAGGTCGTCGAGTTCCTCAAGTTCCCCGAGCGATTCGCCTCGCTCGGCGCTCGCATCCCTCGCGGCGTGCTGCTGGTCGGACCTCCAGGCACGGGCAAAACGTTGATCGCCCGCGCCGTCGCCGGTGAGGCAGGCGTTCCCTTCTTCTCGATCTCCGGCTCCGAGTTTGTCGAGATGTTCGTCGGCGTTGGCGCGTCGCGCGTGCGCGACCTCTTCGAACAGGCCAAACGCAACGCACCCTGCATCGTCTTCGTCGACGAGATCGACGCCGTCGGACGCCAGCGCGGCGCCGGCGTCGGTGGATCGCACGACGAGCGGGAGCAGACGCTCAACCAGATTCTCGTGGAGATGGACGGCTTCGACACCAACACCAACGTGATCGTCGTCGCGGCGACCAACCGTCCCGACATCCTCGACCCGGCGCTCCTGCGACCAGGCCGCTTTGACCGTCGCGTCGTGCTCGACGCGCCCGACGTCAAGGGTCGCGTCGCCATCCTCGATGTCCACGTGCGCGGCAAGCCGCTCGCGGAGGAAGTGGACCTCACCACGATCGCCAAAGAAACACCTGGCTTCTCCGGAGCCGAGCTGGCGAACCTGCTCAACGAGGCAGCGATTCTCGCTGCGCGCCGACAGAAGAAGCACATCACCCAAGCCGAGGTCGAGGAAGCGGTCGACCGCGTAATGGCTGGTCCCGAGCGAAAGTCGCGCCTGCTCGTCGGTCGCGAGAAAGAAGTGGTCGCCTTCCATGAGGCCGGACACGCCTTAGTCGCCTCGCACATTCCCGGTCACGACCCGGTTCACAAAGTCACGATCGTCCCTCGCGGCATGGCCGGCGGATACACGCGCTACTTGCCCGAGTCCGAGCATCGACTCGCGGGCAAAACCTACTACGAGGGCTTCATGTCTTCCGCCTTGGGTGGACACGCGGCGGAAGAAATCGTCTTCGGCGAAATGACCACCGGCGCCCACGACGACCTGAGCAAAGTCACCCAGATCGCCCGCGCGATGATCACTCAGTGGGGCATGTCCGAGCGACTCGGCGCGCGAACCTTCGGCAAGAAGGAATCGATGGTCTTCCTCGGCCGCGACATCTCCGAGCAACGCGATTACTCGGAAATGGTGGCAGAGCAGATCGATGAGGAGCTGCGCGAGATCATTGACCGCGCTCGCGATCGCGCTCGGATGATTCTGCGCCGCAACCGTGAGCAGCTCGATCTCATGGCAACCCGCCTCATGGAGGTTGAAACGCTCGAAGGCGACGATCTCCGAGCGATTCTCGCGTGGCAACCAGGAGACGCCATCCCCAAACCGACACCACCACCGCCGGCCACTGATCCGACACCGCCGCCGCCGAGCGCATCGGATGGGGAACCGAGCGAGGAACGCGAACCGCTCATGCCTCCCAAGCCAGGACTTGCATGGGGCGGCAACCAAAACAGCAGCACGCTTGAGTAGGAATCCAACGCCCAATCCAGGTCGAGAACCGCTCTTGCGCGAGCCTGTGTTGGTTAGTCGCTTGACGCATGTCAGGCGGTGGCTAGGCTGGATAATTCACGACTGATGAAGCAATCATGCGAAGCCCGTGCCTCCGCGTGGTCGATGCGAGATGAACATGAGCACTGAACCGTCAGATGTCTACGCCGTAATCCGTAGCGGCGGCAAGCAATACCGAGTAAGACCCGGACAACGCGTTACGCTCGAGCGCCTCGACGGCGACGCGGGGGACGAAATCACCTTCGACGAGGTGCTCCTGGTCAGCGGCGGCGGCGATGTCGCTGTGGGTACCCCGACCGTCGAGTCGGCCAGAGTGAGCGGCGAAATCGTCGAGCAAGGTCGTGGCCGCAAGGTCACGGTCTTCAAGTACAAGAACAAGACGCGTTACCGCCGACTGCGTGGCCACCGCCAACTGCAAACCTCGGTCCTCGTCAACGAGGTCTCGCTAGGTGACCAGCTCTGGGCGTACGAACCCAAAGCGCGACCAGCAACGGCAGAGACGGTCAACGAGGCGGACAACGAGTCAGCCGGCGACGCGGCCTCTGACACCGACACAGCAGCGAGTGAAGACTCTCAGGAATAGGGAAGCGCCATGGCTCACAAGAAAGGCGTCGGATCGTCTCGTAACGGTCGCGACAGCAACGCAAAGCGATTAGGTGTCAAGCTGTTTGATGGCGAAGTGGTCCGCACCGGTGGCATCATCGTGCGACAGCGCGGCACCAGAATTCACGCGGGCGACCACGTCGGGGTCGGGCGCGACCACACACTCTTCGCCCTCACCGACGGGACCGTCAAGTTCTCGCCCTATGCGCGTGGACGACGCAAGCAGGTCTCGGTCATCCCAGCCGAGCTCGAAGTGGTGGGCGCATGAAAACCGAGATTCACCCCGATTACGTCGAGGCAACGGTCACCTGTGGCTGCGGCACGAGCTGGCAGACCCGCGCGACCAAGTCGGACATCCGCATCGAGATCTGCTCGACCTGTCACCCGTTCTTCACCGGTGAACAGCGCATCGTCGACACCGCCGGTCGCGTGGAGCGCTTCCGTCGTCGCTACGGCATCATCGACGACGAAGACTAAGCCCTGCTCCTACCTACGGGTACACCGTCGGATCTTCCGCCACAGCGTACGCGGTGAGGCCGCGTAGATCGCGGTTCAGATCGTGCGTGCTCACGTCCAGTCGGAGTCCAATCGCACTGAGCGCCGAGACGTCGACCAATAGCAACTACGCAACACATCTGTTGATGTCAGCAGATGCGTTTCATACGCCACTCAAGCAAGAGGCTGTCTCTCGCGAGCATGGCGAATGTCTCAACGGCCTGTGCGAGCCCTTCATCGTCCACTCACTCCGTCATTCCCGCGACTGAGTGCGGGTATGACGTCCCGCGAAGGAGTGCGGGTATGACGAGTGTTGCAATGGACCCCAAGGCTCGGGAAATCAGGCCTCGTCGAGGTCGCGATAGAAGCACGAGCGTTTGCCCGTGTGACAGGTCGGACCGTGCGGCACGGCACGGACGAGCAGCGCGTCGACATCGCAATCCTTGCGAATGCCAACCAGCTCGAGCACGTTGCCGCTCGTCTCTCCCTTGGTCCAGTATTCCTGTCGACTGCGACTCCAGAACGTCACGAGACGCTTCTCTAGCGTCATCCGCACCGAACGCTCATTCATGTATCCGAGCATGAGAATCTCTCCATTGGCGTCATCCTGGACGATCGCCGGGATCAGGCCGTTGGCGTCGTAGGTGAGCTCGGGGACGTGAAATTCAGAGGACGTCGTCATAGTCCGCGTGTTCCATTCGCATGGGGATGCCAGCCGCGTGCATCTGGCGCTTGACATCCATGATTGGGTGCGTGCCGAAGTGAAAGATCGAGGCGGCCAGCACGGCATCGGCATTACCATCGACGACCGCATCGATCATGTGCTGCGCATTGCCCGCTCCGCCCGAGGCGATCACAGGAACGCTGACCGCATCCGAGACCGCCCGCGTGAGCGGGATATCGTATCCGTCCTGGTGACCATCGGCGTTCATCGAGGTCAGCATGATCTCGCCCGCGCCGCGCTCGACCACTTCTCGCGCCCACGCGACCGCTTCGATCCCGGTTGCTCGGCGACCACCGTGCGTGTACACCTGCATCGAACCGTCAGACTCGGTGCGCGCATCGATGGCGACCACGATGCACTGCGACCCAAATCGGTGCGCGCCCTCGGTGATCAGTTCGGGACGCTGAACCGCCGCCGTGTTGATCGACACCTTGTCGGCGCCCGATTCCAGCATCAACCGCATGTCGTGGTCGGACCGAATCCCACCACCGACGGTGAACGGAATGAACACACGATCGGCGGTCCGTCGAACCATGTCCACGACCGTGTTGCGATCCTCATGCGACGCCGTGATGTCGAGGAAGATCAGCTCGTCAACGCCTTCGTGGTCATAGAGCGCCGCGAGCTCCACTGGATCGCCAGCGTCGCGGAGCTCGACGAACGAGATCCCCTTGACCACGCGCCCTTGGTCGACATCGAAACAGGCGATGATTCTCTTGGTCAGCATTCGTCTAGTCCAACTAACCGATCAGTATCTGCTCAACAGGCTCGCTCTTGCACACCGATCCGAGCAGCCTCAAAAGCGTCGGCCAGATCCAGCCGACCGTCGTACAGAGCACGTCCGAGCACGACGCCCGCGGCTCCATTAGCGGCGAGACGACGAATCTGCATCGGATGCGCAATCCCGCCTGCGGCGATCACAGGTGAACGTGCCACCCCGGCGACGCGGGAAAACTCTGCCTCGTCGTGACCACCCAATGTCCCATCAGAGGCGATGTCGGTGTAGATGAATCGTCGCACGCCCACGTCCTCAAGCTGAGGAATCAGCGCGATGGCAGGAAGCTCAGACGCTTCCGTCCAACCATTGATGGCGACTCGCCCACCGCGAGCATCGACGGAGACGGTCAAGCCATCAGGGCAGAGGCCAACGGCCTCGTTCAGGAACGCTCGGTCGGTGACCGCGGCTGTCCCGATGATCACTCGTGCCACACCAGCGTCGAGATACCGACGCACCGTGTCGAGATCGCGAATCCCGCCGCCCACTTGCAGCGGTGTGCCCAGCGCAGCGATCCGCTCAACGGTTTCGATGTTCGCCGCGCGTCCCTCGCGCGCACCGTCGAGGTCAATCACGTGCAACATCTCGGCACCCGCATCGATCCAGCGTCTCGCCGGCGCGATTGGATCCTCGTCGAAGACGGTCTCACGGTCGTAGTCGCCCTGGACGAGCCGCACACATTGACCGCCGCGGATATCGATCGCTGGCAGCACGTCGATCATGTTGGCCGTCATCCCCGCGCTCCGTTGCCAGCATGCTGAGTGAGGAAGTTCTGATAGATGCGCAGACCGTACGCACCGCTTTTCTCGGGGTGGAACTGCGTCGCTGCGAGCCGACCTCGCTCCACCACAGCGGTGACATCGGTGCCATACTCGACGGTCGCCACAACCTCATCCTCGTCAGCCATGTCGCAGTAGTAGGAGTGGACAAAGTAGAAGTGCGCGCCGTTGGGAATGCCGTCAAACAGCGGCGTCTCACGACGTTGCTCGACCGCGTTCCATCCCATGTGGGGAATCTTCCGACCATCCGGCAGTCGCACCACGCGACCCGCGAGGACGTCGAGACAGGCGTGCTCGCCGCCTTCCTCAGAGACGGTCATCAGCGCCTGTAACCCCATGCACACACCGAGAAATGGCCGATCGGCGGCGATGTACTCGCGGACCGGATCCACCAACTTGAGCTCTCGCAGGTTATGCATCGTGTCCGCCGCCGCGCCGACGCCGGGCAGGATCACCACGTCAGCCTCATCGAGCGCCGCAGGCACCGAGGCGACCTCAGGACGCGCCCCGACGCGCTCGACCGCCCGAACCACGGAACGCAAATTGCCCGCTCCGTAATCGAGGATGATGACGTCAAGATCGGCAAGATCAATCACGTCGTGTTGGCGGTCGTTTTGGCTTGGGTCGCTCACCATCTGAGCGTATCAGCAGAATCGATTCACACCTCCCGAGTCGCCTCGTCGCACCTTCCGATCTCCTCCGTATAGTGAACTCGATGTCAACAGAACCAGCCCCCGCAACGTCAACGACGAGCGAATCGACGAGCATCGTCGCCCGAGAACGGGTTGAACTGCTCCGCGCCGAGATCGTCCGCCACAACCACCGCTATCACGTGCTCGACGCACCGGAAGTCTCAGACAGCGAGTTCGACGCGCTGTTCAACGAGCTCAAGCAGTTGGAAGCCGACTTCCCAGAGCTGACATCATCCGACAGCCCGACGCAGACGGTGGGCGCGACGCCCGGCCGCACGTTCGCTGTCGTGGAGCATCGCCGACGGATGCTCTCGCTCGGCAACGCATTCAACGCCGAGGAACTACTCGCCTGGAAGCAGCGCGCCGCCGACCTGCTCGATCACGAAGAGTGGACATTCGTCACCGAGCCCAAAATTGATGGCCTCGCGATCGCGCTGGTCTACGAACGCGGCCGCCTGATTCAGGCCGCCACTCGTGGCGACGGTCGAGCCGGCGAGGACGTGACCGCCAACCTCCTAGCGATCGACGCGGTGCCAAATGTCCTCTCGGGCAATCCTCCGCCGCTGTTCGAAGTCCGTGGCGAGGTTTACATGCCCAAGGCTGGGTTTGACGCCATGAACGCCGACATCGCCGCAGAAAACGAACAACGTCGAGAGGCAGGTCGCGCGCCGCTCACGCTCTACGCCAACCCACGAAACGCCGCCGCGGGCTCGGTGCGCCAAAAGGATGCGTCGGTCACCGCGAATCGACCGCTCAGCATCGGCGTCTACCAGCTCGGTTGGTGCGACGACGCGATCACGCCGGACACACACTGGGAAACGCTCGGCTGGCTCGCCGATTTCGGCTTCCCGACCTCGCCGGAGGCCGCCCAGCATGACAGCATCGCGGACGTCCTCGCGACCTGCCAACACTGGACCGAGCGGCGCGACTCGCAACCCTTCGAGATGGACGGAGTCGTGGTCAAGGTTGACGACCTCCGCCTCCAAGCCGACCTCGGCATTGTCGGCCGCGAGCCGCGCTGGGCGATCGCCTGGAAGTTCCCGCCGCAGGAGGCCTCGACCGTCCTGGAGCAAATCCTCGTCAACGTCGGACGAACCGGCAGCATCAATCCCTACGCCCGACTCCGACCGGTGCGCGTCGGTGGCGTCGAGGTCAGGAACGCCACACTGCACAACCTCGACGACATCCGACGCAAAGACATCAGAGAGGGCGACACCGTAGTCGTCCGACGAGCCGGCGAGGTGATCCCTCAGGTCATCCGACCCGTCCTGGAGCGTCGGCCTGATGACGCTGTCGAGTGGCAGATGCCATCGATCTGTCCCGGCACGACCTGCGGCGAGCGTGGCTGCACAAACGAGCACTGCGGCGGCGAAACGGGAACTGACGATCTCTGCAACGGCGCCTGGTGCGGAGCCGCGGTCGTTCGCCAAGAAGACGACGCCGATTTCTTCTGCGACAATCGCGAATGCCCAGCGATCCAGCAACGTGCAATCGAGCACTTCGCATCGCGAGGGGCGATGGACATCCGCGGCCTCGGCGAGAAGATGATCAGAATCCTGCTCCGAGAGGGCGCCATCCGCGACGTCGCAGACATCTACTCCATCCCCCAACGGCTTGACGAACTGGCCAGAATCTCTGGACTGGGACAGGTCAAGCGGCGCAAAGGCGAGGACCTGTACGAGGTCGGTGACCGCCTGCGCAATCTGAGCGCCGCGATTGAGCGCTCGCGCACGCGTGGTCTGTCATATCTGCTGGTCGGACTCGGAATCCGTCATGTCGGTGGCGAGAACGCGACCCTGCTCGCCGACGAGTTTCGCTCGCTCGATGCCGTCCTGCTCGCACCGGCCGAGTTGTTGTCCGCCGTCGACGGCGTCGGACCAGTGATCGCCGAGAGCATCGTCGAATGGGCTATGGACGGCGAGAACTGGTCGTTAGTGCATCGACTCCAGTCCGCCGGAGTGGAAGACGAGCTCGAAGTGATCGCGGAGGAGCCGTCCGAGACACCGCTCGAAGGCATGAGATTCGTCCTCACCGGTCGCTTCGGAGCGATGTCGCGTCCACAAGCGGAGGCGCAGCTCAAATCGATGGGCGCCGCGGTTGGTTCATCCGTGAGCAAGAACGTCACCGCACTCTTCGCCGGAGAGGCGGCTGGATCGAAGCGCGCCAAAGCAGAAACCTTGGCACTGCCGATCTGGGACGAAGATCGACTGATCGAGGCCCTCTCCGATCCGTCGATTGTGTCAAGTTGGCTCGAGGAACGGGAACCAAACAGCGACGCTTGACGTATAGCTAGTACAGGTAGCACCGCGAATGCGAGTACGCTGGTCGTTGATGACTCGGTACATCTGACCGTGCGCGTCGTCGGAGAGCGACACGTACCCTTCGCATATGCACGGCGTCCGTCGCCGCCGTTGCGGAGCTACCGATTCTGAGGAGTCTCCATGGCCTGGTCTCCATTCGGCTGGTTCGCTCGACGATTCTCGCCCGATGTAGGAATCGATCTCGGCACCGCCAACACGCTCGTCTCCCTGCGCGGACGCGGGATCGTCGTCAACGAACCCTCGGTCGTCGCGATCAACCGGATCGACAACTCGGTCCTCGCGATCGGCAAGCAAGCCAAAACGATGGTCGGTCGGACACCGGCGCACATCGTCGCCACGCGTCCGCTTCGCGACGGCGTGATCTCCGACTTCGACGTGACCTCACGGATGCTCAATCACTTCATTCAGCAGGCGCTCCAGGTCGGTGGCATCGGCATCGGACGACCACGTGTCATGGTCGGTATTCCCAGCGGCGCCACTGAGGTGGAGAAGCGAGCCATCTTCGAAGCGACGCGCTCCGCGGGTGCGCGCGAGGTGCATCTGATCGAGGAGCCAATGGCCGCCGCGATCGGCGCCGGTCTCCCGATCTTCGAGTCCACCGGCAGCATCGTCGTCGACATCGGCGGCGGCACCACAGAGGTCGCGGTGTGCTCAATGGGCGGCATGGTCGTGAGCACCTCCACCCGCGTCGCCGGCGACGAGATCGACCAAGCCATCGTCGCCTACGCGCGACAGGTACACAACATCCAAATCGGCGAAGCCTCGGCCGAGAAGATCAAAATCGCCGGCGCGTCCGCGTTCCCCCTCGAGGAAGAGCGCGAGGTCACCCTCAGCGGACGCGACCTCTCCACCTCGATGCCCAAGACCGTCACGATCACCACGGTCGAGCTTCGCGACGCCGTGTCTTCCGCGGTATCGTCGATTGTGGACGCCGTGCTCAAGACGATGGAGATCACACCAGCGGAGCTCATTCCAGACATCATGCAGCAAGGCATCGCCCTCGCTGGAGGAGGCGCCTACCTCCCAGGACTCGACCGACGCATGTCCCAGGAAACGAAGTTCCCGGTCTACAAGGCCGACACACCCCTCACCTGCGTCGTGCGCGGCTGCGCCGAGGCGCTCAACGAGACTCGTGCACTCGCCGCCGCCGACGGTCAGGTGCTTGCCGGCCGTTAGAGCGAGCTCATCCGATAGGTGCTAAACCGTGCCACTGATCGGCGCACTCGTTCGGCTGTTGGGATTGCGCACACGTTGGGTGCTGCTCATCGCTCTGCTCGTCGGAGCGTTAGCCTTCCTGGGCATGGTCGGTTGGGCCGCGACGATCGAAGACACCGCCACTACCGCACTCAACCCAGTCCAGCGCGCCTTCCGACAAGCGAGCGAACCGATCGCCAGCCTCCTTGGCGACCTCGACGACTTCGGCCGACTGAACTCGGAGAATCGTGGCTTGCGGTCGCGCATCGAACAACTCGAGGCCGACAACGCGCGCCTGCGAGAACAACAGATCCAGGTCCGCGCTCGACAGGCGCTCCTGGAAGTCCAGGCCGAGACTGAGGCGGTCACCCTCTCGGCTTATGTCACCACCCGCGATCTCACTGGATTGCGAACCATCATCGGCATCGATCGAGGCTCGAATGACGGACTCCGAGCGGGAATGCCCGTGCTCGCCGCCGGAGGCACATTGGTCGGACAAGTCATTGACGTGCGCCCGCATACAGCGTTCGTCCGCCTAATCACCGACCCCGACAGCGCCGTCCGAGTGTTCCACCAACCATCGCGCAGCGAGGTGGTCGCCACTGGCGACACCCTCGGCAATCTGGAAGTGCGAATCCCCTGGACTTCCGAGGTCGAACTTGGCCACATCTTCGTCACCTCGGGACTCGACGGCGAACTGCCACAAGGACTGCCAGTCGGACGAGTCTCGGCCGCTGAAGGTACGGTCCTGGACGCGTTTCGTCATGTCATCCTCGACCCGATCGCACCGCTCGAGCAACTAGAGCAAGTCCTCGTCCAAATGACGATCCCGCCGCCTGAACTCGCGACGCTGAGCCCCGTGTCAGCGACCGACAGTGAAGAATAAGGCGGATCGCCGATGAGCATCCTGCGCTGGATCATCCTCTTGAGCGGACTCTTCGTCCTCGTCGTCTTCCAAACCTCGGCGAGTTCATCGTTCCCGGTCTTTGGCGTCGGTCCGCAGCTCGTGTTGGTTGTGCTCTGCTGTTGGGCAATGGTCAGACCACCGATCGAGACGCTGGTCATGATTCCCCTAGCCGGCATCGGCCTCGGCCTGCTCGCCTATCAGGGAATGCCCGAGTCGGTCGCCGCACTGGCCCCCGTCGGACTCGCCGCATTGACCTGGAACCTGTGGAAAGAGTCGCATGGACCGCCCCTGTTGCCCCTTGAGTGGGCTATGACGATCGTCCTCCTCGCCGTCGCCTCGATCCTCCACTTCACGGCGCATGCGATCTCGGTGCAGCTATCGACGACCGGCGTCAACTGGATCGCCGCCTTGCGAACCGTCATGCTGGGCGGCGCGATCGGCAACGTCATCATCGGCGCCGTGCTCTACTGGTTTGTCCGCATCCCGACATCCAACACCGCGACAACATCGAGAGCTCCCGGACGGCCCCGAGCAACAAGATCGGCCTGGCTGTAATGCAACGCCGACCTCGTGGCCGTCGATCCGAAGGCATCGCGCGCGAATATACGCAGCATCTCGAAGCTAGCCAAGGCTTCCCTGTCCGCGCGAAGGTATGGATCCTCGGCGGGTTCATCCTGCTCCTCTTCGGCATCTTGACCGTCCAACTGGTCCGACTGCAGATCTTGCAGCACGACGAATACGTCGCCCGAGCCGCCAGCAACCGCGTGCGAACCATCGATATCCCGCCGTCTCGCGGCCTGATCTACGACCGCGATGGCAATCTCCTCGTCGAGAACGCGCCTGCCTATCGGATCACCGCAATCGCCGCCGAGATTCCCGATGACGAAGTGGGGAGCGTCGCCGCGGAACTCGCCGAGCTGTTCGGCATGCGCGACTGGGACATCGAGCAACAGATCTGGGAGCGCAAGCGCGCGAACGATCCATTCCTCCCCATCCTGATTCACGAAGATCCGTCCCCGGCTCAAGTCATCGACGTCACCTCACGACGCTCGACGCTTCCCGGCGTCCTGGTCGAAACCGTTTCGATCCGACGCTACGAACACGGACAACTGCTCGGCCACCTCTTTGGTTATGTCGGCAACATCACTGAATCAGAGTTCGAGGAGCTGTCCACCTCCCGATACCTCTACAGCGACCAAATTGGCCGCACCGGGATTGAGGCCGCTTACGAACGTCAACTGCGCGGCACTGCTGGGCGACGACTGGTCGAGGTCGATGCCGTCGGTAACGTCCTGCGAACCCTCAACGACCGCGCACCCGCACCAGGCCTGAGCGTCGTCATGACCATCGATCTCGAGCTCCAGCAACGAGTTGAGGACATCCTCCTCGAGCATCGCGGAGCATCGCTGTTCGCCTCTGCGGTCGTCCTCGACGTCCGCAACGGCCAAGTCCTGTCGATGGTTTCCGTCCCAAACTACGACGTCAACATCTACGAGGATCTCACCACGACCGAGTATCAGGCGCTCCTCAACGACCCTGGTCAGCCGCTGGTCAATCACGCCATCCAGGATCAGTTCCCGCCCGGCTCGATCTTCAAGATCGTGACCGCCGTCGCAGGATTGGCCGAAGGCACGATCGAGCCCGACACGCAGATCTACTCGCCCGGAGTCCTGGAGGTTCACAACGAGCTATCGCCAGGCATCATCTATCGCTTTGGCGACACGACACAGGGAATCTACAACGTCAGGACCGCACTCTCCGAGTCCTCGAACGTGTTCTTCTACTACGTCGCCGGTGGAGAGCCGTATCGGAATCCCGAGAATCCACCTCGACACCCCGTCGAGCAGGAACGCCTGGACAACCTGGCTGACGACGGCGTGATCGCGGGCGATGTCCCGTTCGACGGTGTGGGCAACGAAGCGCTCGGCAAGTGGGCCCGATCGATGGGCTTCGACTCGCCGACGGGGGTCGACCTCGTCGGCGAAGCCAGCGGCCTGATCACAACGTCGCAGCAAAAGCTCGAAGCGTTTGGCGAAGATTGGCGCGACGGCGACACCTACAACATGGCGATCGGACAAGGCTTCACGACCGTCACACCGCTACAGATGGCGGTCGCGACCGCCGCCATCGCCAACGGAGGCACCGTCTTCGAACCGCGCGTCGTGCGAGAGTTGGTCGACGCCAACGGCGAGGTGGTGCAGCCGTGGCAGCCATCGGTTCGCAACCAGCTCGACGTCGACCCAGAGGTCCTCCGTATCGTCCGCGAAGGCATGGCCCTCTGCACACTGGCCGGGACCTGCCACGACGCCCTCGTCGTCCTGCCCGAGATGCTGGTCGGCGGAAAGACTGGCACCGCCGAGTTCAACCAAACCGGCACCGCCGTCTCGGGCGAGGAAGAGGGTCCGACCCACGGCTGGTTCATCGCCTTCGCACCCTTCGACGACCCACAAGTCGCCATAGCGGTGTTCTTCGAGTTCTCGGCCGGCTATCTCGCCTCGGGGGCGGGCGGCGAAATCCTCCGAGCCTGGGCCGAGACCAGCGGAGCGCTCGCCGACGCAATCCCACCACCATACGCCAGAGTCGCCCTAACCGAGGAAGAGGATCAACGACTATTCGAAGCCATTCGTGAGCGGTCAGAGTGATGCCCATCCCATCAATAGCGAGACCACGCTCATGACCGGACACTCGTGGCGTCACTTCGACCCGCTCATCCTCGTCGCGTCGCTCGCGCTCGCCGGCTACGGAGCGCTGGTCATCTACTCCGCCTCGCTCCCGCGCGGCGCCGAAGGAATCATCCTCTCGAGCGCCGTGCAGCGACACATCATCTTCGCCCTCGTCGGCGCGGTGCTGATGATCGCGCTCACTCGACTCGACTACCGACTGATCGACGCGTTGGGATGGCTCGCCTACGGCTTCGGCATCATCGTGCTCGTCGCGGTGCTGTTTGTGGGCAGCGAAGAGTTCGGCTCCCGACGATGGTTCGACCTCGGCTTCACCGTGGTCCAGGCATCCGAAATCGGCAAACTGATGACGATCATCGGCCTGGCCAAGTTCCTCACCGACTATCGAGATCGACTGCAGGAATTCAGAATGTTCCTGCTCTCGCTGGGCATCGCCGCGTTTCCAGCGGCGCTCGTGTTCATCGAGCCCGACGCAGGCTCCGCGATCGTGTTCATGGTTCTCTGGTTGGTGATGACCATGTTTGCCGGAGCTCGGATTCGCCATTACGCGATGCTCGCCGCGATCGGGCTCTGCCTCGTCCCCGTCGGACTCGCCGCTGGCGTTCAGGACTACCAGCGCGACCGCATCCGCGCCTTCATCGATCCCGAGTCCGATCCGCAGGGTGCCGGATTCAACGTCATCCAGGCCGAGACCTCCGTCGGCTCCGGCGGTCTGTGGGGACAGGGACTGACCGAGGGCACGCAGACCCAGCTCGATTTCGTCCGAATTCAGACGACCGACTTCATCTTCAGCGTGCTCAGCGAGGAGCTGGGATTCGTCGGCGCGATGGCGCTCTTCGCACTGTTTCTGCTTCTGCTCTTTCGGATGCTTCGCGTCGCAACCAAAGCTGGCGAGCCGTTAGGCCAACTGCTCGCTGTCGGATTGCTCACGATCATCGCGATTCAAGTGTTCATCAACGTCGCGATCAACGTGCGCCTGATTCCGGTCACTGGGATTCCGTTACCGTTTATCAGCACCGGCAACTCATCGCTCTTGGTATTCTTCATCGGTCTGGGGCTCCTCCAGAGCGTCCTCGCCTGGCAGGACGACGCACAACGCGGTCCCGCTCCCTGACCGAACTGCACCTCGACATCAAGCACATCGACACACCGAAAGGCGTCATCCATGTCCGTCCGACTATCGATCGTCCCAATCCAGGTTTCCGACCAACAAGCAGCGCTGCACTGGTACACCGAGAAGCTCGGCATGGAGAAGGTCATGGACGACCCAATGGGTCCCGATCTCCGCTGGATCACGGTCAAGCTGCCCGAGGATGAGGTCCAGTTCGTGCTCGCCACCTTCGGCGCCTTCAATCCCGAGGCCGCGCAACCCGGATCAAGCAGCGGCTACGTGCTCTGGACCGACGACATTCAGGCCACCCACCAAGAATGGTCAAGCAACGGCGTCGAGTTCATAGAGCCACCAACAGAACAATTCTGGGGAACACAAGCCGTATTCCAAGACCCCGACGGAAACGGCTGGGTCCTCATCCAACGCCCAACCACTGAATAAACCGGGAAGGCGAAAGCACCTCAGATCGCCCTGGATGGACCACGGATCTCAATTCCCCCGCGAACGTGGGGGCCTGCTCGGCTGGGCGGTCCAAACCTAGCAGCGCACACTCGTCGGCGAGGAAACGAGTCCCAGCTCTGGAAGAGACCGGCGAACAACACACCAACTCTGTCATTCCCGCGCTGCGCCGCGGGAATCTCGATCCATTCGGCAATGCCGATGCACCGCTACGTATGAGCTACCAGCGGCGCAGCCCCGCCCGGACTCGAAGAGATACCCGCGGCAAAGCGCGGGCATGACGGACCCTTCAACTGCGAGGTATGACGGACGCTTCAAGCGCGAAGATCACCCTAAAGGACGGCAGACTTCAATTCCCCCGCGAACGCGGGGGCCTGCTCGGCTGGGCGGTCCAAACCTAGCAGCGCGCCCGTCGGCGAGGAAACAAGTCGCCACTCAGGGGAGGCCTACGAACAAACATCCCAACTCCGACGTTCCCACTGCGACATTCCCGCGCTTCGCCGCGAAAATCTCGATGCGCTCGGCAAAGCCGATGCACCGCTACGAATGAATCACCAGCGACGAAGCCCGTCCCGGATTCGCACAGATACCCGCGGCAGAGCGCGGGTATAGCGGACCTTTCAAAGGCGTGGGTTTGACTCACCCTTCAAGTACGCGGGTGCGACAGACGCTTCATGGGCGAGGGGATGGCAGACGTGTCAAGCGCGAGGATCACCCTGAACGTCGTTGGATTTCAATTCCCCCGCGAACGCGAGGGCCTGCCCGGCTGGGCAGTCCAAACCCAGCAGTGCACTCACGCCGGGCGAAGGCACAGAACCCGCTCTGGAAGAGGCCCACGAACGAACACCCCAACTCCATCATTCCTGCTCCACCACTCCCACTCCGTCATTCCCGCGCTGCGCCGCGGGAATCTCGATCCATTCGGCAAAGCCGATGTACTGCTACTTGCGAGTTAGCAGCGTTGCAGCCTCTTCTTGTACCCACGGCAGAGCGCGGGTATGACGTCACTTTCAAGGGCGCGATTATGTCGTCTGCCTCAATGGCTGCCGTAATCGGGGACGAATGAGGCGATGCCAAGGCCTCCGCAAGGAGGGAAAAATCGGGCGTTAGGCCAATCGGTCGCCGTCGGTTAGGACGTGGCGACCGCTTCGCCCTCTTCCTCGATCTCCTCTTCGCTCGCCTCGGACTTGGCCGCTTCGATTTCGGCCGCGATCTCCTCGGCCCGCGAGAGCCCCGCAATGCGCTCGTAGTGCAGCATCTCCTCTTCGGCACCGTTCTCGTTGAGCTCCTTGACCAAGTCGACACGAATCGTGTCGCCGGCCTGGAAGTCTCCGCGGAGCAACGCCTCGGAGAGCGAGTCCTCCAACCGTTCCTGAATCACGCGGCGCAACGGTCGGGCACCAAAGACCGGGTCGTAGCCCTTCTCGCCGAGCCAGTCGCGAGCTCCTTCGGTCACATCGAGCTCGACCTGCTTCTCCTTGATTCGCGACTCGACCTCGGTCAGCATCATGTCCACGATGCTGCGGATGTGGGCGCGACTGAGCGGATGGAAGACCAGCGTCGTGTCGACACGGTTGAGGAACTCAGGACGGAAGACTCGCTTCATCTCCTGGAGCACCTTGTCCTTCATCTTCTCGTAACGCTGCTTCTCCGACTGCTCTTCGTCGTTGATCGTCGAGAAGCCGATCGCAGATTCTCGGCGGATCAGGTCGGAACCAACGTTGGAGGTCATGATGATGATCGTGTTGCGGAAGTCGACCTGTCGACCCTTGGCGTCGGTCAGGTGACCGTCGTCAAAGACCTGCAGCAGCATGTTGAAGACTTCTGGGTGCGCCTTCTCGATTTCGTCGAGCAGGATCAGGCAGTATGACTTGCGCCGCACGGTATCGGTGAGTTGACCGCCGTCGTCGTATCCGACGTATCCCGGAGGCGCCCCAACCAGCCGCGCGACGGTGTGTCGCTCCATGAACTCCGACATATCGAGGCGGACCATGTTCTCGTCCGAGCCGAACATGAAGTCGGCGAGGGCGCGAGCGAGCTCTGTCTTCCCCACACCGGTCGGCCCGAGGAACATGAACACGCCGATCGGTCGGCGTGGGTCCTTGAGCCCGGCGCGGGCGCGTCGCACCGCTTTCGCGAGCGCCACGATCGGTTCTTCCTGACCAACGATCCGCTCGTGCAGATCCTCTTCCATGCGCAGCAGCCGCTCGGACTCCTCGGTCGCGATTTGGACCAGCGGAATGCCCGTCCACATCGAGACCACCTCAGCGATGTCCTCGGCCAGCACGTCGGAGGAATCTCGCTCGCGCTGTTGGTCCAAATCTTCTTCCAGGTCGGAAATTCGCTGCGTCAGCTTCAGCTCACGGTCACGCAGGTCAGCCGCGTACTCGTACTGCTGCTGATTGATCGCTTGCTCTTTCTCCTTGCGAATCCCCTCGAGACCAACGGTCGCCTCTTTGAGCGACGGCGGCGTGTACGAGCGGCGAATCCGCACGCGTGACGCCGATTCATCGATCAGGTCGATCGCTTTGTCGGGCAGTGCGCGGTCGGAAATGTACCGCGCCGACATCTCAGCCGCGGCGACCAACGCGTCGTCCGTGATCTCCAACTTGTGATGTTCCTCGTAGCGGTCCTTGATCCCGCGAAGAATCTCGACCGTCTCCTCGATCGACGGCTCTTCAACCACGATCGGTTGGAAGCGACGCTCAAGTGCCGCATCTCGCTCGATGTGCTTGCGATAGTCATCCAGCGTCGTCGCGCCGATCGTCTGGAGCTCGCCGCGTGCGAGGGATGGCTTGAGGATGTTGGCCGCGTCGACGGCGCCTTCGGCAGCGCCGGCGCCTACGAGCATGTGCAGCTCGTCGATAAACAGCACGCAGTTGCCCGCGCCCTTGACCTCTTCCACGACCTTCTTCAGGCGCTCCTCGAACTCGCCGCGATACTTGGTGCCAGCGACCAGGGAGCCAATGTCGAGCGTCAGCAGTCGCTTGCCTTGCAGCGTTTCGGGCACATCACCCGAGGCGATGTGCTGAGCCAGGCCCTCGACGACCGCCGTCTTGCCCACGCCGGGCTCGCCGATCAGGACCGGGTTGTTCTTGGTTCGGCGGGAAAGAATCTGCACTACTCGCTGGATTTCCTTCGAGCGGCCAATCACCGGATCCAGCGTTCCCGCTCGCGCCGCAGCCGTAAGATCAAAGCCCAATTGGTCGATCGTCGGCGTCCGAGTGGCCGAGCGTGCGCCCGAGCCACTGCTCGCACCGGCGCCAGCCCCAGCAGTTGCGGGGCCGCTCTGCGACAGAATCCGAGTCGTCTCAGCGCGCACGCGCTCAAGGTTGACCCCAAGCGACTCCAACACGCCAGCCGCGATCCCCTCGCCCTCGCGGACGAGACCGAGCAGCAAATGCTCGGTACCGATGTAGTGGTGATTCAGCCGGCGCGCCTCGTCGACGGCGAGTTCAATCACCTTCTTCGCACGCGGCGTCAGGCCGATCTCGCCGAGCACTGCGCGATCTCCGCGCCCGATGATGAACTCGACGGCAGACCGAACCTTTCCCAACTCCACACCAAGATTGGACAGCACTTTCGCCGCCACACCGTCGCCCTCGCGGACGAGACCGAGCAACAGATGCTCGGTGCCGATGTAGTTGTGGTTGAAGCGCTGAGCCTCTTCCTGGGCCAGGGTGAGCACGCGCCGAGCGCGTTCGGTGAACTTGTCAAATCGATCTGCCATGGCAGTCTCCAGTGCACGATGCGACCGCTGGCGGTCACACGCGAGTTATCCTCAGCCTATCAGAGCTTGGCCACATCGAGGCCAAGTCATGACGGTAGTCAGGGCGAAAACACACGCTCGAAACGGTCTCACGCACGAACGGGAGCTAGGAACCAGGCCTGTTGCCAAAGTCCTGCTCCGTGACACCAGCACGCTCGAGCGCCTCCTGCATTGCGGAAAGCGGACGTACCGGCTCTGGCGCTGCATCGGACGGCGAATCGTCGCCCCCGCGGGACGGCTCTGCCGACGGTGCCGGCTCGGACGGCGGTGCAATGTGCCGCGTCTCTTGCTCGATCCCAAAGCGTTCGGCGACATCGTCCGGCATCCGAGCGATTCCACCATCCTGATTGAACATCCAGCCCAATCGCTCGGCGTCGCTGCGAGCCTGTCGCAACGACAGCCCCAGACGGTGACGGTCGCGCTCGATTCGCACGATCTTGGCCGGGATGATGTCGTTCTCCAGGACGACCTCGCGCGGATGCGTGATCCGCCGGTCTGCCAGCTCGGAAACGTGGACAAGACCCTCAACCGGACCCTCGAGCCGCGCGAACGCGCCGAACGTCACCAGCTTGGTCACCACCGAGGGCACGATTTCGCCGACCTCGAACTTGGCAACGACCTCATCCCACTGCTCGGGCGAGGCACGTCGCACGGACAGGCCGATCTTCTTCGATTCCTTGTCGATCTTCGTGATGTACACGTCAATCGTTTGGCCGATGCTGAACATCGTCTCTGGGTCGACATCGCGTTCCCAGCTGAGCTCGGAGAGATGCGCCAGGCCGTCAGCACCGCCGAGGTCGACGAACACACCGAATGACCGAATGCTCGTGATTCGGCCGGAACGAATCTCGCCTTCTTGAAGCTCCTCGAGGAGACGATCCTTCTGCTCGGCTCGCCATTCCTGCACCGCCGCGCGCTCCGAGAGAATCACTCGATTGCGTCGCCGGTTGATCTCAATCACTTTGAATCGCAGCGTGCGACCCTCATACTCAGCAAGCTGAGCGATCGCCTGTTCGCGGTCGCCGGTGATTTCCACAATCTGCGAGAGCGGCACGAATGCGTTGACACCTTCGACATTGACTAGCAGACCGCCTTTGTTCGAGCCGGTCACGCGAGCGTCGAATACTTCGTTCTCGTCGAAGCGTCGCTGCAGCTCGTGCCAACCTTGCTCGCCGCGGGCACGGTCGATCGACAGTTCCAGCGAACCGCCTTCCGACTCGGAATCGGTCACAAACACGTGAACCGCGTCGCCAGTCTTGAGCGCGTCGCGCTCGTTGTCAGTCAGGGAGCGCATCTCATCGAGGAGCACCACGCCCTCGGACTTGGCCCCGACATCGACGATCAACGCCGGCCCAGACCAATGAACGACGATTCCTTCGACGATATCGCCGCGTCTCGGATTCAATGGCTCTCGGCCAGGTTCGGCCAGTAGTTCGTCCATCGTGGTCGGCTCAGAGGCGGCGACGATGGCGGGTGTCTCAGCTCCCACAGGTGGGGCGGTCGGTTCGATGTCGATGCTAGGAGTGGTCAAGGGTTGGTGAGTTGGGACGTACGTCGCACGGCGAACGCGCACCGACGCCCCGTCTCCTTTCTGAGGTTTGCCGAAGCGTATCACAACCGAGATCGCGACCCGTGAGAATCAGGGGACGCGGCTCGACTTCGACGCTTCAGCCGATACAGAAACCGCCCGACTCGTGGTCGGGCGGTTGTGTTGGTCGAAGCGAGCTGGCAATGACCTATTTTCCGCAAGGGGTTGCCCCCCCAGTATCGTCGGCGCTGCAGTGTTTCACTTCCGTGTTCGGGATGGGAACGGGTGGGGCCACCGCGCTGCGATCACCAGCTCCTCAACATCGTAACACGGACCATCCACCCGCAAACACCGAATCCAGAGTCTCGTGAACCAGAACACACAACAGGTCACCGCTGAAGAAGCACGCCGCGCACCAATTCGTCATTCCTACACACGGCGACGGACAGCAATGCCCTACGACAGCGAATACGCTTGAAGGGGCAGGCAGCAGCGAGGGAAAGCGAGCGAGTGATGCCACCCCGCAAATCCAATGAAGAGATCGCCCGACTCGGCGAGGAAATCTATCAGCGCGACATCCGACCACTCGTCGAGACCGAGCACCGCGGTCAGGTCGTCACCATCGACATCGACAGTGGACGTTGGGGACTCGGCAAGAACGTGCTCGAAGCTCGAGCGCAGCTCGATCGACAACAGCCGAACGTCACCGACGCTTGGAGCGTCCGCGTCGGATTTCGAGCATTGCATCGCTTCGGCTACCGGCAGCTACGGAGCAGGCGTTGATCGCGGGCACGGTCGACGCCTCATACGGTGCCATGATTTCGCTCAGGTTGAGCGGTCCAACTGGGATGCCCATAGTCATCGAGGCGCTCATCGATACCGGATTCACCGGGTACCTCACCGTGACCCCAGAGATCGCCACCGAGCTGCGTTTGCCCCACCTCTCCAGTGCCCAAGCGCTGATCGCCGACGGCAGCTTGACGGCATTCCCTGTGTTCGGGGTCACCGTGGACTGGGACGGACAACCAGTGGCCGTCGAAGCGGAGGGCGCAGACACCACGCCGCTCGTCGGCATGCGACTCCTGGACGGCTACCGTCTCCGCCTCGATGTCCACTTAGGCGGCCGCGTCACCATGGAGCCGTCGGTCTAGCGCCCCGCCGTGATCACTACCGCAACGTTCACGCCAGCGGCAGATACTGCCTGAGCAGCTCCTCGGGCGCTCGCTCGTCCGACACCGTCGTGTGCGCCGCGATCACGCCATCCGGACGCACCACCACAGCCTCCGACTCGGCGTACGGCGTGTTTGTTGCGTGGCGCATCTGCTCAATGCGGATGGGGAAACCGCGATCGCGGTAGCTATTCACGGCGGACTGCCAGCCCTCATGCTCGCCCTGACAGAGCATCACCACGTAGTCCTTGCCGAACCAGTCGAGCGTCGAGACGGTGCGATGCGGATCGAGCCAGGCGTGCGGCGCCCGACGCCCGCCACGCACGACCGGGATGAAGTCGCGGTGCTCGTTCTCGACGTACGGCGGCGGCTCCTGCTCAAGCTGACAGAGCGCCGACTCGTATTCGTAGCCCATAATCATGCCCTCGTAACTGCCGTACTGGTGACAGTTACGCTCGGCCTCGGCCATGTCGCCACCGGTCTGATAGGCGCGGGCGATTGCGCCAGTCAGCCCCGCGTTCTCGATGCTCAATCGCACCCGACGCGTCGCGATCGGTCGGTGTTCTTCTTCGTACGTGTCGAGCAGCGACGCGGGCGCATGACCCTGAAGCACGTATGCCAGTTTCCAGCAGAGATTGTGCGCGCCCGAGAACCCGGTGTTGCTGCCCATCCCGCCTGTCGGGATGAAGGCGTGCGCCGCGTCACCGACGAGGAACACGCGACCATTCGAGAAATGCTCCGATAGTCCCGCGATGAAGTTCCAGGGACGGATGCTCTCGACCTCGAATTCCAGCTCGGATGCATCAACGCCGACCGCTTCGACGATGTAATCGCGCGCCACATCCATGGTGAGATCGCCGCGGCTCGGATCCCAACCAGGCAATTGGACACGCCAGCGCGTGGCCCCGTCCATTGGCTGGTACACGCCCATACCGTAGGACGTCATGATGAAGATCAGGCCTCCTACACGATCGCCCGTCCAGCGTGACAGATCGGCGTTGAACAGAATGTCCTGCATGTAGAAGTCGAAGCTGTTGTTATCCAGCGGGCAGCCGATTTGGTCGCGAGTGGCGCTATGCACACCGTCGGCCGCGACGACATACTGCGCGCGAATCGGCTCACCCTCGCCGCTCGCCCGATCGATCAGGGTCGCAGAGCAGCCATCAGCGTCTTGGCTGAGATCCTCTGCGCTGGTGTAGAACCGCACATCGGCGATCTCCGACTCGCGGGCCTTCTCGAGCAGGGTCGCCTCGATCATGTCCTGCGCGCCCATCACCGGGATGCTGGGACTGTAGTCGGCCGGCGCCATCTGGAACGACTCGGTCGGCACGGCGGCGATGTTCTTGCCGGACAGACTCTCAATCCAGCGATTTTGCCGCGTCCAGAGGTCGCCGATGCCGGTCGCCTCGACATCCTTGTTGACGTCGAAGCGACGCAGCAGCTCGAGGGTCCGTCGGTCGTACAGCCGGGCCCGCGGGTGATCGCTCGTGTGCGGTCGACGGTCGACCAGGATGTGCTCGACGCCGAGGCTCGACAGCAGCAGTGAGGAAGTCAGCCCAATCAGACTGCCGCCAATGACCAGTACCTGTGTCTCACGCATCGCAGACCCCCAATCGCGAAAATGCCCATCACCGTCTCAATCGTCAAGCCTACCAATCCACCAAGACACATCGGCTCCGTCAGCAATGGAACCTGCCAGCACCGTCGACCGTTCCGTCATACCCGCGCGTTCTTCCCTCACACCCGTGCCTTCGTCCACCACGCCCGCCCACTCCTCCGTCATACCCGCGCTTGCCGGAGGCCTTTGCATAAACTCTTTCCTCCCCCTGCAGGGGGAGATGCCGAAGGCGGAGGGGGTCCTGCACCGCCAAGGCCTATCTGGCCCCCGCGCCGGCAGGACCCCCTTGTATCTTCGCTGTCGCCCCGGGAACAAGTGTTTCCCGGGGCGAAGCGTGGTGCGGTAGACCGATTCCCCCTGGGCCTGTGAGGCCGTGACTGAGCTTGGGTCGCCGCACCACTACAGCGAGAGAGCCCGAACAGTTGCCCGGGCCCTGGAGCCCTCATCTTGCAAGGACGGGCCTACGCAGGATAGGAGTGGGAGATGACCGAGACGAGTCGCTACGTCGGCATTGACGTATCACAACAGTGGTTGGATCTCGCCATCCGGCCGGCTGACGGACCCGCCCAGCGGGTGGACAACGACACGGCCGGGATCGACGCCCTGGTCAGTCAGTTGGAGGCGCTGGCACCGACACGAATCGTGCTGGAGGCGACCGGCGGTCTGGAGCGGCCGCTGGTCGCGGAGCTGGCCGCGGCGGGGTTGCCGATGGTGGTGGTCAACCCGCGCCAGGTTCGCGACTTCGCCCGCGCCACCGGCCGGCTGGCCAAGACCGACGCGCTCGACGCCGCCGTCCTGGCCCACTTCGCTGAGGCCGTCCCGCTGCAGCTGCGCCCGCTGCCCGATGCCGAGACCCAGCATCTGCGTGAGCTGCTCGCCCGACGTCGACAACTGGTCGCGATGCTGGTCGCCGAGGGCCAACGCTGCCGCGCCACCACCCCCACCCTGCGAGCCGGGATCGAGGCGCACATCGCCTGGCTCACGCAGGAACGCGAGCGAATCGAGGACGAGCTCCAGGCCAGCATCCAGGACAGTCCCCACTTGCGGGCACAGGACCAGCTCTTGCAGAGCGTGCCCGGCGTCGGACCGCAGATCTCGCGCATCCTGCTCGCCCGACTGCCCGAACTGGGCCAAATCGACCGGCGCCAGGTCGCGGCCCTGGTCGGCGTCGCCCCCTTCAACCGCGACAGTGGCCAATGGCGTGGCCGGCGCAGCATCTGGGGCGGTCGCGCCACGGTCCGTGCGGCGCTCTACATGGGCACCCTCGTCGCCACCCGCCACAACCCCGTGATCAGCGATTACTACCAGCGCCTGCTCGACCGGGGCAAACCCAAGAAGGTCGCGCTCACCGCCTGTATGCGCAAACTACTGGTCATCCTCAACGCCATCCTCAAGAGCAACACCCCTTGGCAACCACCTCAACACGCTTGACTTCCAAGACAGTTGCTCAGTCGCTCCGCGACAGCTCCCCCTGCGAGGGGGAGCAAATGAATCAAAGGTCTCCGCTTGCCGCGGGTATCTCGCTGCGGTCAGTACCGGAACGCCCTGCACGTCGAGATTCCCGCCGCGGAGGGCGGGAATGACGGACTTGGGGGTCCTGGCGGGAATTACGGAATGGGATGCTGGGGCGGTTTGCTGCAACGGCCTCCTCAGGACGGAAAGTCGAAGCGGGCATTGCGTGAATGCCCGCTCCGACCTCCTAGTGCGGGTCGCCTGGCTGGGGGATTCCCGCGGCGATGTTGGCGGTTTGGTCCTTCCTGACCAGGATGAAGCTGCTCACCTGGTCGGTCAGCGCACAGACCTGATCGTCAGACTCCGACAGCGTCAGGTCGAGAATGTCCCAACTCAGCGACGTTGGATCCCACCTCGCGATGTCGGCGACCGGATGCCGACGCGTCGGTGTGTACGGCATACAAATGCTGAACTCTTCGCTCAGACCCTCGTCGCGACCGATTCGCTGCACCGTGTTCGTGTTCTGCAATGGACGATCCATGATCAGCCAGAGCGATAGCTCGATCATTCGGTGGGCGCTCAGCAACTGATACCTGGCCTCAGTCGCGGAGTCGACGACGTAGAGGTTGCTCCCGCTGCCACCGCGGAATCGCGAGCGGTAGTCGGACGTCGAGTGCACCTGCGCAGTGATGTAGAAGCCTTGCTCCAGCTTCGACTGCTCATCGCTGAGCGTGTCGCCGAGGTCGTACAGCGTCAGCGTTCCGGAACCTCGACATGGCCGCTGCGGCGCCACCTCGCGACCCAAGATCGGGAACGGTTGCTCTGGCGGATCAGCGACCTCGCTGACAGCGCCGCGACAGAAGTTCGGCGGGTCGGACGGGATGTACGCCTTGCTCTGCGCCCTCGCTGGCGTCGAGCTCGGCCCGTCGTCGTTGGTGATCGTCAGCGTGAAGGTGCTCGGCGATCCCACCGTGTAGCCGGTGCGGCTCGACAGCGTCAGGATCAGCGTCTCGCCCGTGTCCTCGATGGTGTCGTCGATGATGTAGATCGTGATCGTCGTGCTGGTACTCCCGGCAGCAACCGTCTTCTCCCCGCTCAACGTGTTGTAGTCGCTGCCTGCGGTCGCAGAGCCGCCCACGCTATAGCTCAACGTGATGCTCGAGCTCGGCGCGGGACTGAAGTTGATTCGCACGCTCTGCGACTTGTTCGGACCTTCCATGATCGTCGCGCTCGACGTGTTGAACGAGGCGGTTGGCGTGCCATCGTTGTCGCTAATGGACAGCGTGTGCACAGTCCGCGACCCCAGCTCGTAGCCCGAGCCGTTACTCAACGTCAGGATCACCGTCTCGCTGCCCTCATTGGCCACCGAGTCGTCGGTCACCGTGACCGGGATTGTCACCGTGTTCTGACCCACTGCCACGCTGAACGACCCACTGGGCGCCGTGTAGTCACTGCCCGAGGTCGCGGTCCCACTGACGGCGTAGTCCACTGTGAACCCGGTCGCCGGCGCTGGCGAGATCCTCACGGTGACGTATTTCGTTCCGCCACCTTCACCAATGCTCGACGCCGCGGCACCAAAGAACACTGCCGGCACATCGTTGTCCGTGATCGTCAACGTATGTACGTTGGCCGCGCTATTGATTGTGTAGTGAGAACCTGCCCCCAGCGTGATGATCACGGTCTCGTCGACCTCATCCGTACTGTCGTCCGTGATCGGCACGGAGATGTCAACGGTCGAACTACCCGCCGTCACGCTGACACTGGTCCCTATCGACGTGTAGTCGGTGCCCGAGGTCGCGGTTCCGCTGACGGTGTAGTTCAGCGTCAATGCGGTCGCGGGGGCTGGCGAGAGATTGACCCTCACCGTCTTCGTGCCACTGCCCTCAGCAGCGCTCGATGTCGCCGTGGCGAACGATACCTCGGTCACGTCGTTGTCGTTGACCGTGACGGTTGCCGCGTTTTGTGTGTTGTGCAGCGCGTAACCCCTTCCCGAGTCCAGCGTCACGGTGACCGAACCGTTGGCCTCGTCGAGGCTGTCATTGACCGTCGGCACCGTGATCGTCGCGCTCCCACTTGTACCCAGCGACCCGGTCTGGGTGCTGAGGTCGCCGGAGGCCACGAATGATCCGGACTGCGTCACCGTGTAGTTCAGCGTGACCGGGCTGACCGGGGCCGGAGTCGCAGACAGGGAGAAGCTGGCGGCCGTGCCTTCGCTCACTGCCGAACCACCCGTGATGCTCACGACCGGTGTGGCCGGCGGCGGATTGTCGTTGTCCGTGATCGTTAGCGTGTGCACCTTGGTCGCGCCGAGGTCGTAGGCCGTCCCATCGGTCAACGTGATGATCACGGTCTCATTCGCTTCGTCGCTGCTGTCATCGGTGATCACGACGGGAATGTTGACGGTCGTCGACCCGCCCGAGAACGATATCGTCGTGCCGAAGCTTGTGTAGTCGGAGCCCGATGTCGCCGTTCCCGACACCGAGAAACCTACCGCGAGACTCCCCGATTGTGATGCTGACAACGTCAGCCCGACGTTGTGGGTTCCCACGCTCTCAGCCGCGCTTGAACTGGCTGCGTCGAACGTCACCGTCGGCACTGGTGCTGCCTGACCATCGTCGTCGCTGACATTGACAGTCGCCGAACCGTTCGTCCCCGAGATGGTGTACCCGTGACGACCACCTCTGACGGTCAGCGTGACCGACCCGTCATCCTCGTCCGTGGCGTCGTCGACGGTACCCACAGGGAGCGTAATGCTCCCGGTGGTGGGAATCTCGACGGTCTTGATGTTCTTGCCAGTTGATGAGAGGAACTCACCGGACTGCGTCACCGCCACGTTGACCGTCAAGGCCGCTGACGGCGCTGGAGTCGCCTTCACCGTGAACGACGCATTGCTGCCTTCCGTCACATCGGAGCCCGCTGTGACGCTGATCTCTGGCGAGCCTGGCGGCGGTGCGTCGTCATCGGTCAGAGTGATCGTGGCCGACGACACCGTGATTGGACTTGGGGTGTTCGTACCCGAGAGCGTGATCGTCTCGTCTGTCTCGTCGAGTTGGTCATTCACGGGGACGATCTTGAAGTTGTGAGTTGCAGTGTTCGTGTACTTTGGAATCGTGATGCTGAACGTGTTGCCCGCGGTCCCCTTGGTGTCCGATTGTGTCGAGAAGCCAACGACTCTCGAACCGCCCGAGCCCGTGACCGTGACATTCACCGTCTGATCAACGGCCGACGTCTTGTTATCGGCCATCGTCGCTCTGACGTTCACAAACTGTCCGCTGCCCCCCACATTCTCAGCGATCGTGCTGGGCGACACGCTCAAGGTGATCTCCGACGGCAATGGGTCATCGTCGGTGATCGTCAACGTATGCACCTTGGTCGAGCCCAGACTGTAGCCCGTGCCGGTAGTCAACGTCAGAATGACCGTCTCGGTCGGCTCGTTCGCGGCGTCCTCCTGCAGATAGATCGGAATATTCACCGATGTGACGCTGCTCGTCACCTGGACCGTTCCAGAGAGCGGGAGGTAGTCGTTAAAGCCGGTCGACATCGCGGTGCCCGCGACGGTGTAGTTCACCGTGATCGTCGACGCCGGCGCCGTACTCAGGCTGACTGCCACATTGTGCGTGGCATTGCTCTCAGTCCTGCTCGACGTCGCCGCGGCGAACGACACCGTCGGCCCAGTGGCCGGCGGCGGATCGTCGTCGCTGACATTGACTGTCGCTGTATTGGTGCTGCCCAAGGTGTAGTCACTGCCGGCGTTTAGCGTCACTGTGACTGAGCCGTCGGCTTCGTCGGTGCTGTCGCCGACCGTCGGAACCGTGATCGTCTGGGTGCCACCGCTGAGCGACACCGTCTTGGCATTGAGGTTGCTTGATGCCACAAATGCGCCGCTCTGCGTCACCGTGTAGTTCACCGTGATCTGGCTTGAGGCGCTTGGACTGGCACTGACCGTGAAGCTGGCTGCAGTGCCTTCCGTGACCGTGGAGCCACCCGTGATTGTCAATTCCGGCACGTCGTCGTCGTTGACGGTGACCGATGCCGTCTTCGCGCCGCCCAGGGTGTAGCCAGTGCCGTCGTTCAGCGTCACTGTGACTGAGCCGTTGGCTTCGTCGGTGCTGTCGCCGACTGTGGCAACCGTGATCGTCCCGGTGCCGCCGCCGAACGACACCGACGTTGTTCCGATATCGCCCGCAGCCACGAAGTCACCGGTCTGTGCCACCGTGTAGCTCAACGCGACCGTGCCCGAAACGTTTGGACTGGCACTGACCGTGAAGCTGGCGGCTGTGCCCTCCGTGACCGCGGAGCCACCTGTGATCGTGAGGACCGGGTCGGCTGGCGGATCGTCGTTGTCGGTGATGGTGGCGGTGTGGACGCTGGTGCTGCCGACCGTGTAGTAGTTCCCGCCTGCGGCAAGGGTGAGGATGATCGTCTCGTCGTCGTCATCGACGCTGTCATCGGTGATCGTGACGGGGATGTCCACCGACGCGGTACCGCTCGTGACCGAGACGCTGCCGTCGAGAGCCGAGAAGTCGGAGTCCGATGTCGCTGAGCCACTGACGGTGTACCTCACCGTGATATCCGTGGCAGGCGCGGGACTGAGACTGACGGCCACATTGACGGTGCCGGCATTCTCGCCGGGACTCGATGTTGCGGCGCTGAAGCTCACCGTCGGTTTCACCACCTGGATGTTGAAGCTGTAGCTGGCCGACTGACCGTTGGAGTCGGTGACGGCGATCGTGTAGGGCGTGCTCGCGCTGGCCGCGGTCGGCGTGCCGGTGATATCGCCGGTCGTCGAGCTGATCGAGAGACCCGTCGGCAGCGCTGGCGAGATGCTGTAGGTGACAGTCCCGACTGAGTTCGACAGCCCCAACGCCGAGATGCTCGCCGCCGTGCCCGCTGGGAGCACCTCGTCCGACTTCGTCCCGCTGAACGCCATCGCGGTCGCTGGATTGACCTTGATGTTGACAGTGAACGAATCGGTCTGCGGTGTTGGCGCCGTTGAGTCGGTCGCAGTGATCGTGTAGGTGGTCAGGGTTTGGGCCGCGGTCGGCGTGCCCGAAATCACACCGCTGGTGTTGGAAACGGCCAACCCGTTGGGTATGTTCGGCGAGACCGTGTACCTCACCACGCCGTCACTGTTGCTCAGCGTCGGCGGATTGAGCGATGTCATCGTCGTCCCGACCGTCAACGTCTGATCAGGACGGCTCTCGCTCGCGAACGTCATCGCATCAGACACCGAGAAGTCGATGGTGAAGGTCGCGGTCTGCGGCGTATCGCTGGAGTCGGTCGCGGTGATCGTGTGCCTGCGCCTCTGATCGGGGAGAGTGGGCTTTCCGCTGATCACACCGGTGCTCGGGTCAAAGGTGAGGCCTGGGGGCAGTCTGTATCCCGTGTTTGCGTAGGTCACGGCGCCGGAAGCAGCAACGAGCTTCGGCGGCTGGAACGTGTAGTCGACGCCCTTGTACAGGACGTGGTAGCCCCGGTCGGCGGGCTTGAACTTCATCTTCTGCGGGATCGCGCGGAGGGCGAAGGAGTACGTAAGAACCTCCTTGGCGTCACCATGGTTGCAATTGAGTTCGAATACGTAGTGAAATGTTTGATTGACCTTGGAAGCGGGGATCTTTCCTTCAATGAAGTAGCGCTCGTAGTTCTCGGGTGGTGTCTTGGTCGTTGTCGGGACCATCCTGATCGTTCCCGTGGTGCCCACCCCGGCGTTGACCAATTTCCCATTGACCCATTCCTGGAGGATCGGCACGGGGGTACATCCGTCGGCCACATTGACCAGCAGCGGCGTATGGGGCTGGAAGGTGTAGTGGACCTCCTCGTTGACCTCGACATCGATCGTGCCCAGGGAATTCGGCACGAAGGACATATTGGTCGGGTGCTTGACCAACAGGTCAAAGGAATAGCTCGCCGTCTGCTGAGTGCCCGCCTTCGAGTCGGTCGCGGTGACAGTGTGGCGGGTCCTCTTCACATCGTTCGACGGCGCCGTTCCGCCGACCTCGCCGCTCGCGGTGTCAAACGTCATCCCACTCGGCAGCGCGGGCGATATGGCGTACGTGACGTTGCCGTCGGCCCATTCCGATGCCGGCGGCGAGATGGTAGTGACCGTCGTGTCCTGGTCGACGACCTTGAGTCCGAGGTAGGTCGTCAGGAAGCGAAACTCCTTGGGAGGCTTCATGGTGAAGACGTATCGGACCGTCGCCGTCTGTCGGACGTGTCCGCGATAGGTCTCCTTGGCCGTCATCGTGAACTGATGGACCCCAAGGGGCTCGACTCCATGACTAAGATATGTGAACTTCAGTGGAGGCCCGGCGAATACGAGTCCGAGATCAGCCAGCGACGCAGTCGTGCCGCCATGTTGGTCGGGAGATTCATATGCGACCGTGCCACGCGAGTTTGTCGCCTCCGCAATGGTGATCGTGTCGCGCGGGTCATCCTGATAGAGCGTGTCACGCACCACGGCGTTGGGGAAGGCAAGCGGCTCCACCACCTCGATATCGACGGTGTATGTGGCGGTCTGTGCCGTATCGGGTGTGGAGTCAGTCGCGGTGACGGTGTAGGTGTCGTTCGCGTCGATCGCGGTCGGAGTTCCGGTGATCTTGCCGGTGGTGTTGCTGAAGCTGAGTCCGGTGGGCAGTGTCGTCGGATTGATCGAGTAGGCGACCGGTGTGACAAAGTCACCTTTCAGGCTGGAGCCGATCGGATTGTTGATCTTGTCATTGCCGGCGAGCAGTTCCTGTCCCTTGACCAGCTTGATGTGTCCCAAGCTGGCGTTGGAGAATGTCATCGGAATGGGCACGTACGCGATGGCTGTAATCGGAATCGTGTACTTAACCTCTGTGGGCGTATCGGTTTGTCGAGAATTCTTGAGTTCACACGTAGCGGTGACGGTGTAGATCTTCTGTGCCGCAATAGCGGACGGTTTCCCCTTGATCTTGACATCATTGAGGTCTGATGTGATCTTGCCCTGTGTGAACCCATTCTGGTAACCATTGACATTGAGTCCATTGAGGTTCTTGTCAGCCGTCGATAGTGCGACTGTCGCCCATTGGCACTGCCCTGCGTCCGTGCCTACGCCCACGAGATTCGGTGCGGTGTAGCTGGGTGACCTGCCGACCTGGACATCGATTGCACTCACGGTCGTCGAGCTGAAGCCGAATGTTGCCGCCTGCACGGTAGAGCCGTCGCGATCGATCACCAGGAACCCAACCGCGGCCAGCATCCCCACCAACGACGCGATCGCCAAGACACGGAATCGAGTGGTTGCACTGAGTCTCATGACGCGGACCTCCTGCCGCTCCGGGCGGCATCCCCGTTCACGGTTCGCCACAGCGTCGCGCACTATGGCCAAACACTGCCAGGGCACAATCCATAACAATCCCGATAACGATTAACTACGTATCCGCAAGTGATCGCGTCGCACGTACAAGACCCATTACATCATCGGAACGTAAACACCAAACCAAAGCATCCCACGCAACCTCCCCCACCACCGCCCATTCAGAGAGCCCCCACAGTCGTTCCGCAGCCTGCCTCCGGCTTGAACGGGGGACAGCTCCCCCAAAGGGGGAGCGCTTTCAAGTCGTCAATGGCGCAGCAACGGCCCAAAGACCTCCCCCTCTGGGGGAGGTGCCCCAAAGGGGCGGAGGGGGCTCCCCAACCAACGCATCCGCCGCTGTCGGAAGGCCCCCTCAGTCGCTTCGCGACAGCTCCCCCAAGAGGGAGCTTTCTCGCCTCGCTACTCCCCGAGCACCTCGTGGGCTCGTTGGGCGGCGCTTCGCAGACGGTGATTCTGGTACGCGCCCCAGAGGATCATCGTCGGTGGCACGACCACGATGGCCGCAATCAGCGCGTAGGCGATTGTGATCGCCGTGACCAAGCCGAACTGCTGGAACGGTGTCAGCGTCGAGAAGACCAGCACACCGAAACCGAGCGCCGTCGTCAGCGCGGAGCCCAGCAGCGCGGAGCCGGTCGTACCCAGCGTCACCCGTGCTGCCTGCTCGGGATCTTTGGAATGATGGAATTCCTCCTCATATCGGTGAATGATGTGGATTGTGTAGTCCACACCAATACCGATCGAGAGCGCCGTAATCAGCGCCGTAATCACGTTGTAGGGAATCCCTGCCAGCGACATCGTGCCCAGCACACAGGCGAGCACCATCACGATCGGGAAGACGGCGACGAAGCCAAGCTCGGGCCGACCGTCGGAGATCCAGAAGAACAGCGTGAGGATGACCAGCGCCGCGATCACGGTCGTCGCGATTGCTGCGGTCTGACTGTCGGTCATCGCCGCAACCACCTCGAGGCCAATGATCTCGCCCGAGGTCGCCGTGATCTCGTCATCGTCGCCGAACCAGAGCGCCTCGATGTCGTCCACCATGCGCCCGGCTCGCTCTTGGTCGCGGGTGAGCGCGTCAAAGCGAATCAGCATCGTGTCAATGCCGTCAGGATCGTCAGCGAGCACCTCGGTCACGGCGGCCGGATCCAGCTCCTTGACGCGATCAATGATCGCCTGTACCTGGTCGGGGTCGAGGCGGAACTGATCCGCGGCCTCCACCATCGAGGCCAACTCGGCGTCGTACTTGTCCTCAGGCGTGCCGTCGTCGGTGAGCCAGTCGTTCATGAGCAGACCAAACGACGACGTGATGCCGGTCACGACACCTTCCGGTCGCCGCAAGTCGTCGTCGAACGCGTCGACAAAGTCGAACACGTTGCGGATCGTGCGGTCATCGGTGAGCTCGGCCTGAACGACCACCTGGACGGCGTCGGTGGAGCCGCCGAAGGCGGCTTCGAGCGTCTCAACATCGCGCACGCCGTCACCGCCGCGCGGCAGGAAGTCGCGCGAGTCGAACTCGGTGTTGATATCGGTCGCGGCGATGCCCAGGAATACGGTGATGATCCCAATGCCGACCAGGAACGGTGCGGGCCGTCGGGCGAGCAATCCACCCAACGCCTCGACCGCAGGTCCGACGCCGGGAATCGCACCGGAGACCGGCTTCGCCTCACCAAGTTTGCCGCTGGCCTCGCGACGTCCGTCGATCAGGGCTCGGGCCGAGGACAACAGCGCCAGCATCACGACCAGGCCAGCCACCACGCCAACCGCAGCGACGATACCGAAGTCGCCGTTGGCAGGAATCGGCGAGGAAACGTTTGTCAGGAATGAGACGACCGTAGTCACAGCAGCCAGCGAAAGCGGCAATAGAACAGAGCGCAATCCGATGCGCGCGGCTTGTCGGGCACCATTGCCCTCAACGCGCGACTCTCGGTAGAGGCCGATGGTCTGGATGGCGTAGTCGACGACCAGACCGATGAGCATCACGGGGACCATCGTGGTCATCGTGTTAGGCGCTCCGATCACGCCCAGTCCATTCGGACCGAGCCAGCCTTGCGCGCCGATCACCCAGACAATCGTGAGAACCAATCCCAGCAGCGAGAGTCCCAGGTCGAGCAACGATCGAGTGAACGCCAGCAGGAGCACGCCGATCACCGCCAGTGCGATGATCATGATGATCGTCATCTCGGTGCCCGTGGCGCGATCGGTCTCTTCAGCAGTCGTCGCGTCCGAGAGTCCGCTGCCCTCTAGCGGGCCACCGGTGTCGACCGCAATGTCGCGAATCAGCAGCTGCGCATCTGCCAGCGCCTCCTCGTCGTCGACCTTGTCGCCGTCTTTGTCGCCATCCTCGAAGAGCCGCACATTGGCGAGCGCCACGGTCGTGCCGTCGACATCCTCACTCACCAGTCGGCCGAGCGGTAGCTGCGCCGCAGCGCCATCAATCTGCTCTTGCGAGAGCGAGGCGAAGTCGGTCGTCTCCAACGCTTGGGCGAACAGGAACGTCGGCGAGACCACGCCGTTAGGCACCAGGAACGGCGCCACCGTCGAGTCCGTCGTCACGGAACCGACCACCTCGTGAATCTGGGCGAGGCCGTCAGGCGTGAGCGCGTCGCCGCGGAAGAGCAGCGTGACCGCGATCGTGTCCTGCGAGCTACCGAACAGGTTCTCGATCGTCTCGGTGGCGATCGTGACGTCACTGTCCTCGGGAAGGAAGACGGTGTTGTCGGCTGGGTCGGCCATCTGCGTGATCCCAGCCCCGAGCACCACGGTGATCACCAACAGCGCGACCAGCGTCATCACCGGCCGGACTGTGAAGAGCCAACTCAATCCATCAAGCACTCTCGACATGGCCATCACCTTTCGTTTAGCGTCGTCTTGCGGTTAGGCGAGGTCGCCGAGTCGCAATCGCGCATTCAGCGTATCCCCTGCGCGCACGCCAGCGATCAGAATATGTACGATGATTGGTAGTACGCCACTGTTGAGGCTGCAATTGAGGCTGCTGAGGAGACCACAATGACCGAGACGACCACGCCCTTCGACATCGACCCGCAATCGTTGGCCGATGTCAACATCACCTCACCCGACGGATACCAGTTCAGCGGCTATCCGCATGCCCACTGGACCTACCTCCGAGAACACGCGCCCGCGTTCCGCTATCAAGCCAACGATGAGGACCTCGAGCCGTTCTGGGCGATCACCAAGTGGGAGGACATTCAGAACATCTCCCGCAATCCACAGGTGTTTTCCAGCCAGGTCGAGAGCATCTTGCGCCTCGATCAGGCACAGCAGGCCGGCGCGACGCCGCAGACGCACCACCTCTTAGACATGGATCCGCCCGAGCACTCGCAATACCGCGCCTTGGTCAACCGACGCTTCACCACACGAGGGCTGCGCCTTCTCGAAGGGCGGATCGATGAGGTCGCCGACGAAGTGGTCGATCGCGCCGCAAGCAAAATCGTCGACGAGGTCGCGAGACGCGGCGAATGCGAAGCGGTGGCAGATATCTCGAACCTGCTGCCTCTGGCCACCATCTGCGAGTTGCTCGGCGTCCCGCGCGAGCGCGAAGGCGACGTCATCCAGTGGGTCAACGAAATGGTCGGCGCCGGCGACCCCGATTACCAGCGAGGTCGGACGCTGGAGGAGACCTTGGCGCAAGCAACGCAGTCGTTGTTGGGCTTCTTCATGCAGCTCACACAGCAGAAGCGTCAGCAGCCCACCGACGACCTGCTCACCACCCTCGTGCAATCTGAGATCAACGGCGCGCCGCTTGGCCCGCTCGACCTGCTCTCCTATTGCTACCTATTGATCATCGCCGGCAACGAGACGACCCGAAACACGACCACTGGCGGTCTACTGGCACTGATCCAACACCCTGAGCAGATGGCATTGCTGCGTTCCGACCGCTCACTGATGGACAGCGCCATCGAGGAGATTCTGCGCTGGGTGTCGCCGGTGATTCACTTCGTCCGACTCGTCACCGAGGACGTGGAAGTCGGCGGCCAGCTGATCCCCGCCGGCGACAAGGTCGTGCTGTTCTATCCGTCGGCCAACCGCGATGAGGACGTCTTCGAGAACCCCTTCGAGTTCGACATCACTCGAACGCCGAACGAGCATCTCGCCTTCGGCGGCTTTGGCGAGCACTACTGCATCGGAGCCAACCTCGCCCGCATGCAGCTGCGAACGATCTTCAGCAAGATGCTCGATCGCATGGACGAAATCGAGCTCAACGGAGACTACGAGCGCCTGCGCTCGGGCTTCGTTGGAGGAATCAAGCGAATGCCAATCGCCTACGTCGCAACGTAAGTCGCACCGTCGGAGGCAAGGGGATGGTGTACCGAATCAATACCCCATCCCCGTTGACCTTGATCCCCTCGATGAAGTTGCGGATCAGCGTATTGCGCTCCGGGACGGTGCCTGCCTCCTAAAGGAGCGCGCAGAAATTGGCGACGTACCGAGAGATCTCGGTCGTGGACGGCAATTCTACGCGGCACTGCTTAAGCTAGCGAAATGCGACATCTCTAGCCGCGGCCAGCTGATCCTCCTGCCGCGGAACTGGTGATACCCGGCCAGGTTCTTCCTGATCACGCTACCGTCAGCCTCGAAGATCACGAAGTCTCGGACGTAGGCGAGGAACCGCCGCTGCTCGCAGACACCCGCAAGCATGACGTTCATTTGAAGAGTTGTAGCCTCGGCCAGGGTATCCCACCGATCGTGCGCCAGGGCTTGAACCATTCCCAGCCCGAGGTCAACGAGCCGATACGCGATTCCGTCCCAACCGAGACCATCCTCAATTCGTTGAACGCGAAGAGGGACGATATGTGCTGCTTGTATGTTTGCAGCTGATTCCATGCCGACTTGATCGTCGCCTGCTGGTCTGCTGGATCTTATGGCGCAGTCTCCTCCACGTCGGTCTCGGTGATGGTAGTCATTCGAGCAGACTATACCTTGTCTTCGCGAAGGGTCGGCATAGACACCGAGTTCCGCGCCTTCGCCACGAAGTGACGCCGACTCGGATGTTCATCCCTCTCCTGTTGGAACTTTGGCAGCACAACGGACAGAATCCTGAGCTGCTCTTTGGCTGTCATCTGGCCTCCCGGTCGGTGGATTCTGAGAGTTCTGACACCACTGGTCTGTAGCTGTTGCTCGTGTTGCCGTCGTGCACGGTCGTCTGCGTGGATCCATACTGATCCATGTGACTGACACCACTCGATGAATTCTGGATCAAGAATTCGCCGTCGTGTGCGCTCAGAGTCCAAGACCGTTCGTACGTCTGCGATGGAGTAGCCGACCAGCGCCAATGCATCTGCCACAGCGGGCACAAGCGATTCGTCGAGCAGGAACTGGGGCTTATGCAGCTCGGAGGCGTCGTTCCCAATCACAAGCTTCCTCAACGGCTTCAATCGGCTGATCGAATGCTCGCGCCACGTACTCTGGCGAATCACCGGCTTCGATCATCCCAGCAACCGTGCGCGTGGGAATCCTCGTTCCTTTGATGCACGGCGCGCCAAACTGGACGGTGGGCTCCAGCAAGACGCCGCTCACTGGTTCCCACGAGGTGGCCATGTGAGTCTCTTCGCTGAACATGAGGCCGTTCACGGGCAACAAGTAGTCCATGAGCAGATCGAAGGCGAGCTGTCCGGCGGAACTGGCGGCGACAAGCTGCCTGCGCCATTCAACGAAGATCTGGTTCTGGCCGGTCCAGAGGGTCTCAGTGGCGAAGGGACGCTCAGACCCTGTCTCGCGGCGCAGCCACAGTTCGGCTTCGTGGATGCCGGCCAACCAACGCCCGAGGCACGCAGGGCAGCGATGACGCGCATGGAAACCAGGTCCTCGAACTCGATCAGCAGCTCTCGGCCAGGAACGGCGACCAAGTCAGGAGATCCCACACCTCGGCGAATCCAAGAAATCAGCTTGACCGCGGACACGGGGTACACGCTCTTTCCTTGCTCGGACGCCTTGAGGTATCGCGCCGCCTCAGGCACGTCATAGATGCCGCCAAACCTGGAGGCCAAGGATTCGTACTTCATCACAGCACCCATCAGCGGACCCTCTCATACCCCTCACCATACACTCCCGCCGCGGATGACTCTCCGTTTCCTTCCCTTTAGCGTAAGTGCATGCATGTAAGTAACTCGGGTGGAGTAATGTACTTTGGCATAAGCGTCGCAGCTGCCCACTGCAAGGCAAGGGCATACTTGCTGTAGTCCACATGGCCAGCTAATTCGGTCATAGTTCAGATGCCTTGCAAGTGAGAAACCGCGACGCGAGATGACAACACCCTATCACGAAGTTCTGCGAGGGTAGCAGACTTAGCAACTGTCGCTGTACGCGACGAGATGCGTCGGCGCTACATGCAACATTAGCACTGGTCGTCCACGAACCGGCTGTAGATTGAACGAGGGGGTCTGGTGCATAATCGCCAATGTTCCACTGAGCAAACAGTATGTCGCGCTTGCTGACTAGGATATCACCTTCAGCCATGTTAGCAACTCCCTGTCGATAGACCGGCCCAACTATGTCGCGGAACACAAGAACGACCGACCTATCCCGGATGACGATGGAACAATCCCGCACGACCCTTTAGCTACTGCTCTGTAGGCGCTCGCGGGCCTCGAAGAGCGTGTGAAGCACCAATGGCTCACCAAGTTCACACTTTGGCTACAATGCGCTACACGCTTGACTGGCCGTGGCAGGCCGCTCGAGGATGCCGAGCCGGCCAACGGCCGGTGAAGCATAAGCCGCAGAACATAGCAAGCCCCAAATCATAAACACGTTCCTCCGAATGGAGAATAAGGCCATCAGTCGATTCGCCCTTATAGTCTTGAACCAGTTGTACTTCGAGCCACGTTGTCAGTCTTCCGTAGTCTCCGTGCCAGCGAAGAGATCCAACACGGATACGCCGGTGGCCGCAAAATGACGGGCGTTTCGGGCGTCGCCGAAGAGCAGTTCGGCAGGGTGGTTGCGTACAAAAGAAGCAGAGACAGATGCAAATCTGCGTCGAGTAGAAGAGCTGGCCAGGCATTGTCGCCACGCAGTCGTCCAGTCAGGCCGCGATCGGGGTCCCGCGAATCACGCCTTCCCCGGGCCGATAGCAGGACATGGAGCCGTTGACAAGCACAAAACCGGCGACTCTGTTTGGCGCCATGTGCTGGACCCAGGCCAAGTTGCCGTTCTCGGTCGTGTGAGGGTCAACGAACTCGGCCGACTGGACGAACATACCAGATGAGCCGCAACACGGGTCACTGAAGCGACCGCGAAACAGTTCGACCATATCGACCAACAACCGCACGATCGAATTCGGAGTGTAGAACTCGCCGCCGCCCTTAACCTCTGCGCTGGCGACACGTGAAAGGAAGTACTCGTTGATACGTCCCAGCACATCGCGGGACTCAAACTATTGGTCACCGACGCGGATGTTACTGATCATGCCGATCCGTTGTCCGAGACGCTGCTTGTCAGTCTCCTCTTGCATCGCACTTCGAAGGGACAATATGTTTGGCCCGAGAGTGCTTATCTGAAGTGCAAGGCCACCGATAGTTGGCAAGAAGCGAAGTCTCACTCCTCATCCCCGTGACGTTCAGGCAGCTTCACAAGTGAATCGATCAGTGGGTTGACGGCCAATGAAATGGAATCCGTTGAGTCCCGTTCTTCTTTCAGGCTGAACACCCATGTGGGCGGCCGCAATCGAGCTTGTAAGGCAGCATCGCCCTTTTACAATGAACTCCATGCGGCAATCCCAACCAGGGCGTAGCCATAGGTAGTATCACCGCACCTGGGGTCAGTATCACTCTCTGAGCACTCTCGTTCGGCGACACCGCCAACTCGGACATCATAGGCCTCGGGAGCAGTCATCAGTTTACCATCGATACGCTAGGCTTTAGGGTTTCACCTCTGGCGAGGATGTCGCCGGTTGTTCCACCGCCCATATCTAGCAGGACGTACACATCGATCGTTGCCCCTGCCGTTGCCCCGGCGCTGTCGTAAACAACGGCCCGAATTGTCTTTCCGCCGGAGTCAAGTACTAGGCCAACTGGGTATATTCGTCCCTCATATGGGTCAATGGATGTGTCGCCTAATGTGTCTCCGCAACCAACGAAGGCTGTGCCTGTGGATCCAAGATGCTCCCCTTCTTCTGCAGCGGATTCATTATCAATTGCCAGAGTGTAACGCGGTTCGCCGCCCGTTACGTTCCAATGTACTGGCAAACTGGGGAGACCTGTCCAACCCCAAAGCCGCGTTTCCTCGAACCACTCACCGTCATCGTGTTGATATGAACTTAAGATGCCGTACGGACGAGGACGCTTAGTCTCAGAGATCTGTTCAGTGCGGTCAAGGTTAAGCGGAGACCGCCGGATTCCCCTGACTATTGGCCAGGGGAAAGCAGCGATTGGTCACTTCGTCCCGAAGCGATGCATGCCTCGATCTCTTACTCGATACCGTCCTCACAACCGACGACCGCTCCAGACATAGACAAGATCGCGGCGACGGGCACGAAGAACGGTGAGTCCCGCAGTTTCCAGCGTCGCAATAAAGTCTGCGTGTCACGCTCCTTGCGTGGCTTCCAACGCTAACAAGGAGCGCGCGAGGGGATGTGTGTTGGTCCCAAGGTGGAAATAGGGAACCACCACCGGACTGAACTCGATTTGGCACGCCCTTGCTCGGATGGGGGGCGCAACGTCCTCGGATGGCTGCCGGGTCGGTCAACCAAACGCTGGAGGAGGGGAGTTTGCCGACCGCGCGGCATCGAGCGGAAGGTCGCACGCGCCTTCAGATTCGTCCAGAAAGGCCGTTTTGGTGGGCCCTGCTATCTGGTCGGCTGAGCGAAATGACGGCCCTCATGGCTCGTCTGCAGCGCGCTGTTGGACCCCTGATTGACCGTGCACCCCTCGGTCCCGTTGGGTCGGTGGCCTTGCTGGACGCAGGAGCGGCGTAGCGCGAGCTTATGGCAGTGTCAACGCCGAGGGAGGGTTTGGTCACACAAAGATGGCTGAGTGTGGTGCGTCTGAGTGACTTCGTCTCGCGCAAGACTGGAGATTCCGATGACAAACAACACAGTTGGAGTCGGGCTTATGGGTTGGTGGCGGGACCGGCCGGCGATGTTCATGGTCCGGGTGGCATTGTTGATACTAGTAGTGCTCGAGGTGCCGCTACTGACGAATGTTGGGTCGACGGAAGTCGGCGCGGACACAGGTCGACTGTTGTATCCGACTTTCGGATCATACCTAAGTGATCGGGCCGAACAGTCGGATAAGCCTATGAGGGGGCACGAGCGTCCAACCGACGAAACCGGCTCTGTCGATCTTGGTGAGCGGTGATGTACAAGCAGTGGTCGAGCTGATTGAGGGTCAAGGCGGGTCGGTACAGAAGGTGATGGATGGTTACACTGAAGCATATGTACCGATTTCTGCGCTGAGAGCGCTGGGTCGCCATGACGGCGTGAGTTGGGTCCGTGAGGTCGACCGTCCGGTTGCGACGCAGGGCGCGGTCACGAGTCAGGGTGTCACGTTACATCTGGCCAACGCCTGGCACCCAGCCGGGATTAAGGGTCACGGCGTGAAGATTGGCGTGCTCGACGCGTCGACCAAGACGACGACAAACGATGGTTTCTCCGGACTGAGACAGCTACAAGGTAGCGAACTGCCCGAGCAGATCGATGCACGTTGTTATGAAGACATGGGCAAACCGACCAATGACCTCGCCTACTGTGAGCAAGCGGGCGGCGAGAGTCATGGTGCGGTGATGGCAGAGATTGTGATGGATCTGGCACCGGCAGCGGAACTGTACATCGCCAATCCGAACACCTGGGGTGACATACGAAGCAGCGTTGCGTGGATGCATGAGCAGGGCGTGGATGTGATCGTGTCGGCGTTAGTGTGGATCTTTCATGGTCCGCCGGACGGGACGTCACCGTTTACGGCCAATCCCGTGAACACGGCACGCTGGGCGGCGGAACAAGGCATGGTATGGGTCGCGCCGGCGGGCAGCGCCGAGGGACACAGTTGGTACGGCGCGTTTACCGATGTTGATGACGACGATCGACACGAATGGACGACCGGCGTGGAAGCAAACTCGTTCACCATGTCGACCGGCCAAGCTGTGTATGTGGACGTGCGCTGGGACGACGTATGGAGTACTGCGAGCACAGACCTGAGGATCGAAATCGTACGCAATCCCGGTACGGCATCCGAGACGGTCGTCGCATTCGTCGATGATCCGCAGTCGGGTGGTCCCAATCAACATCCAGCGGAGTGGCTATCGTACACGCCGCGGCGACTGTCGCCGGCATGGTCGCGCTGGTGTTGCAGCAGCAGCCTGACTTCACGGCGACGCAAGTAGCCACTTATCTGAAAGCGCATGCGGCGGCGCGCGGTGACCAAACTCCAAACAACACCTGGGGACATGGGTTTGCTCACTTGCCGAGTCTGAGCTGTCTCACGACACTGAAGGATAGTGGCGACACCACTGGCCGGTGGGCGGATACCTGTCCCTCATACTCAGCGAGTGACAAGTACAGTCAGTACTACACGTTCCGACTGGAGCAGTCAGCGAACGTGACGATCAAGCTGAAGTCCACGCTCAATGGCTATCTCCATCTGCGTCATGGGTACAACAGTCGAGCGGGAGCGGCGCTGTACGAGGACGACGATGGGGGAGCGGAAACTAATGCCAAGATTGGGGAGTCACTCCCAGCAGGAACCTACACAATTGAAACAACGACGCATGGGGCGCGGCAGAGCGGTGAGTTCACACTTAACGTGAACGGTGTGTCGGCGCGACCGGCCACGCCGTTGGTCAGCGTCAGCGCTGGCCCCGAGGTGACCGAGGGTGAGATCGCGACGGTAATCGTCAGGGTCACACCTGCTCCCGTCGTTACGCAACAAGTACAACTGACACGGTCCCAAGCTGGTGAGAACGGTGTCGCCACGGGATCAGTGTCTGTTACTGTTCCAGCGAGCGGTCAAGCTACGCTACGTACGCTGACGGTCAATGATAAGGCAGCGGAGGATCGTGGGGCGCTGACAGTGACCGTCAACATCAACGCTGCATACCAAGTCGCCACGACCGACGGTTCCGCCAGCGTTACTATTCGTTGCGACGACAGTCCATCGTCCGAGCTGGAAGATGTGAGTGCTATACCGTTGGAGGGGTCGGTGCGGCTCGACTGGGCCGCCTCGGCCGACGTCACGACTGAGTATCATATTCGCTACCGGCGCGCGGGCGTCGAGGTGGACTGGAGCGTGGCGAAAGTGAACACCGCTGAGGCCCACGACGGCGTCGGCGGAGCACAGTATGTTATCACTGGTCTCGAAACTGGGCAGGAGTATCGTCTCCGCGTGCGTGCGAGTAACGACAATGGCGCCGGCCCCTGGAGCCGTACGGTCGTGGCCACGCCGCTCGGTCCGCTGCCTGTGCCGGAGCTAACGGTAGAGCCGATGCTCAGGCAACTCGAGGCTAGTTGGACGATCGCATCTGACGCTACGGCCGTGGTTGACTATCAAGTCTCGTGGAGCCGACTGAGTCTGTTTGAAGTGCAGCAGCACACGTTCTATACTGAAGCACAGACCGCGACACTGAGTCCGGCTCGAGCCGGCAAGACATACATCGTACAGGTGCGTTCGCGCGATCTTAACCGGGTCAGCGAGTGGTCGCCCGTGCGAGAGGTTACGGTCTGGCAGCTGCCCGGCGCGGTCCTGATCGCCGACACTACTACTGGCTATCGCGAGCTGGGCCATGCGGTCAGCATCGCTGCAGGCGCGGTCGGTAGCCCGGCAGCCGACCAAGTCGAGGCAGCGTATTGTATCAGTAGCCAACAGAACTGGACTAAGCGGACGTTGGCCTTGGGCGCGGGAGTTAAGGTGATTACGAACTTGACCGCGGGCGCGACTTATGAGCTGCGGCTACGCATCGTTAACCCGGCTGGGTCGGGTCCCTGGAGGAATATCACAACAGTTAAACGTCCCTCACACGTCGCTGCGCCGGCCGTACCGGAGTGGGTCACGGTCGTCCCGTCCGATCGCGTGGCGGGCGGGGCTAATGTGAGCTGGACGATGCCTGAGCCGGTGCCCGGCGCCCAGCCGACTAGTTTCAGTACGCTACGGAATTGCCGGTCCCGGTCACGGCGTGTCTGTACGCACGTTCAGCTCCTCGCCAGTTACCTTGATGGGCCTGCTCCAAGGGTTGACCTACCACGTGTAAGTGAACGCGGTGAACTCGGACAGCGCGAGCGACTGGTCAGTGGTGACTGCTGTACTGGCACCCACCCCGTACCTCTACTCCGCGCTATCGGTGGACTTGATCATCTTGGGCGGCCAGTCGCCTAAAGTCTATTGGAGCCCACCGGCCATCGCTGGTCTGCCGCCCTATGCGAGCATCCATCTTACTTATACCTACGATCTTAACGGTACCGAGCAGCGGGTCGGAACGATTACTGTAAGCGCGTCTCCGTATCGTTTGACCGGGTTCGACAACGGCGTTACTTACTCGCTCCAACTGAGCGCCCACGGAGCGCCCGTCGTCGTTCGCGACACGACGACGGGCCCAGCCCCGGGCACGCCCGCTGCGCTTGCGGACGCTCCCCTCGCGCCGATCTTGACCGTCACACCCCAGGCCGTGACGTATGTCAGTAACCCCACACCCATTGCGTTGTCCTGGCATGCTGTCGTAAACGGTACCCACCGCGCGTCTCACTGGGAGGTTTCGTATACGACACCCGGTGCCCAATCAGCCACCGTCGTCCAGCGAAACGAGCCGAGCTATGTCCTGCAGGAGCCGGCTCGCAGGACGTTCTACCAGTTCAAGGTGCGAGCGATCAACGACCTCGGCGCCAGCGCCTGGTCTGCTGTGGTTAGCGAGACTGCACGGTCGTTCGCCTCGGCCGTACGGTCGCTCGAGGTGACGCCCGAGCGCGGCTCAGTCGAGCTGAGTTGGGCCGCTCCCGTCCACATCGGTCATCCGGGTTTCGACTCCTACGACCTGAGATGGCAGACGTTACCTGGAGGCGCGTGGACCACGGTCAAGCTTTCTACGTCCGCGACGAGCCACACGATTAGCGGTCTGACCAACTTCCAGCCGTTCGCGATCTTGCTCTCGCCGATCACCAGAACGGCGCCAGGGATCGCCGAGGCCGGACGGGTTTCGCTGGTTACGATGGCGCAGGGCACGCCGCCAGGGCTGACCGGTCGGCAGGTCGTGACTAACGCGCAAGGCCAGCTCGTCCTGCGCTGGGACCCCGCCACACAAGCCGTACCAACGTTCGATCACCAGAACTACCTGAGTAAGGCATCCCAACCAACTGGAGTGATGCGAATACATCAAAACAAGCGGTTCCACTCCCTATCTGGCGAGTCTCAGGCTGCGCGCGCCCGCCTCGGCCGGCGCGCTGGTGTTGACCCCGTTGGCATCTGGACAGCACTACCGATTCAGTGCCCACCCCGTCAATCATGTCGAGGCGGGCCCATGGCAGGAATTCATCGAAAGTTATGCGCCAACCAGCGGTAGTCATCAGTTCCAAGGATTGGTACTCAACTTGGAGTATCGAATCCAAGTAAGAGCAGTCAGCGAAGCCGGCAGAGGCCCCTGGAGCACAATACTCAAGATAGTGCCACAACCCACCACCGACCCATAACCAACCAGAACCGCAAACAAGGCATCCCCAGCAGATCGCAATCTGCTGGGGATGCCACCAACTAAGGTCAGGTCGGCGTCCCACAGGTCGCCTAAGGCGAGTAAGACTCACCGCCAGTCCTAAGCGTGACCTGGCGCGCGATGCATGTTGATGTCATGGTAATGTCGCACTTCGCCGAGCAGCGTGTCCGAGGCGCCGCTCACGTTCAGCGAGTCGAACCGCACCTTGCCTGTATCATGGCACGTAAACACCACACTGGCCGAGCCGCGCTCTACGGTTACGCAATGCTTTTGTTCCGATGAGCTGTTGTCGCTCTCGCAGCCCGAGTCCGGCAACACGCTGCTGTTCAGTTCGCAGACATCGACCGTCGCCGAGCCTCGGTTCCACATGGTGTTGGCGATTTGCACGTCGTCCATCAGTCAGCCAAGACATCGCCTTGTCCTCAAAGCTGTAGCGCCCGGCACAAACGATAGCTGGGTGCATCGCCAACTCATTGATAGGGAGGGAGAGACGCCCAAATCACGAAATCTAGGCAACGCCAGTACGCGTACTGGTGAGGAACAAGTACAACGCTCGACAGTTGGCGATTGAGCTCGGCTACTACTAATCGTCCAGTCCCACGCTCCTGCGGCATCTACGTGGCGCTGATTTATGACCTGCTGACATCGATGTGATAATGTTGCCTGACTACATACCAAAAGGAGGCCATCTATGCCCACTCGAGGTGAGGAACTGATCCATGGTATTGAGCTGAGAGTGAACTACTCCGGAAACGGCCTTCCGGGCGAACACCCGTTCCGCTACGATCTCGAGTTGACTCCAGGGCGCTCGAAGGCCCAGTCAGAAAAGAACTGGGGTGCAACAGCTGCATCTCCGCGCGACGCACTGCAGCAAGCGCTGGACAAGGTGTGGGGCACTTTTGAGAAGGAAGAGTTTGAGAATGTGGAGCTCAAACTGACGATGACGGTGACGATCAAGCCAGACACAATGCCGTTCGTGTCACCAGGCTAGCTGTATCCTCGCAAGAAGGATTAGGCAGGACGCCGAGCAATCTCGCTTAAGATGCAAGCGTCAAATCGTGCGTCAGTTTGATACTGTACCAGCGTTGCTTGGCTACCAAACAGCCGAAGGCTTAGTAGGCTGCTGAAGTATCAATAGGCCTGGAGGGAATGGGGCAAAATCGACGCCTGGCCCCAGCTGAGAAGGGACCAGAACCAGATCCTGTAGGTGCGAAAACTGACAGTAGGCGCAGATTCCGGCGCCGGAGGTTGTTGCTACGCCGTTCGGCTCATCAGCGGAGTCGCCGATCGTCGCGATGGTACAGGGGCGACTACCTCTGAAGGGATACAGATCTGCCCGAGTGCCCGATCGTTGTGTTGCCCGTGACGTGTAAGACAGGAATCGGAACCAGCAGGGGAAGCAGTGGTGACTTTGAGCAGGCGCTAGCCGGTGCCTCGCAGGCGGGGATCGAGGAGGTCGCGGAGGACGTCGCCGAGGAGATTGAAGGCGAGCACGGTGACGACGATGGCCAGACCGGGGAAGATGGCGAGCATTGGCTCGCTGCTAATCAGACGTTGAGCGCTGTTGAGCATGGTGCCCCAGGATGGGTCGGGCGGTCGCGTTCCCAGGCCGAGGAAGCTGAGTGACGCCTCGATGATGATCGCGACGCCGAATAACAGCGAGGCCTGAACGACGACCGGCGCGAACGTGTTGGGCAAGATGTGACGAGCCGCGACCCGAGGTCCGCCGGCGCCGATCGAGCGTGCGGCCAGGACGAATTCCTGCTCCTTGACCGAGAGCGTCGTACCGCGCACGAGTCGGGCGAAGGAAGGTATGAAGGTGATGCCGATGGCGAGCATGACATTCTGAATGCCGGTCCCCAGCGCCGCGATGATCATCAAGGCGAGCAGGATGCCGGGAAACGCGAAGAGCGCATCCATGAGTCGCATCAGGACTTCATCGCGGATCCCGCCCGAGTATCCGGCAGTGACGCCGATCGGCACACCGATGCCGGCGCCGATCAGGATCGATACCACGCCAACCATCAGTGCCGTGCGCGATGCGTCGACGATGCGGGAGTAGTTGTCTCGACCAAGCTGGTCGGTTCCAAAGAAGTTGGAAAGCGACGGCGGGGCAAACGCTTCGGCTCCAGTCGTGACCAGCGTTTCCAGCGGATCGTGAGTCGCTGCAACGTTGGTGAACACTGCGGCAAATGCGATCAGCAGCACGACGGTCAGGCTGATCACGCCGATGGGGCGGCGGACAAATCGGCGGGCAAAGGCCGTCAAGTTGGCGAACCGAGGATCGCGCTCTGCAATCATGATTTCCGCGGAGTCTGACGAACTCATCACTGACCTCAGGAGTAGCGAATGCGTGGATCGAGATACGCGTAGGAGATGTCGACGACCAGATTAATCGCCGCGACACCCAGCGCGATCATCACGGCGAGGGCTTGCACGGTCGGAATCTCGGAGAAGAGGATGGAGTCGATGATCAGCTTGCCGACGCCGGGCAGTCCGAAGAAGGATTCGATCACGATCGCACCGCCAACGACGAGCGAGGTCTGCAACCCGAGCACGGTCACCACGGGGATCAGCGCATTGCGGAATCCGTGGCGGACGAGCACGGAGCGTTCGCGCAGCCCCTTGGCTCGAGCGGTGCGTACGTAGTCCTGCTGCATCACTTCCACCATGGAGGCACGCACCTGACGGGCGAGATTGCCGGCGAGCGCAACGCCGATGGCGAACGCAGGCAGAATCATCCCCTTGAGGTTGGCGGTCGGATCCTCGAAGAAGGGTGTAAAGCCCTGGGTGGGGAACCAACCCAGCTCGAGTGCGAAGATGATCACGAGCAACATGGCCAGCCAGAAATTGGGCACCGAGACGCCAATCACGGCAAAGAATGTAAGCCCGTAGTCAAAGGGCGTGCCCGGTTTCGCCCCCGCGATCGCCCCAATCGGGATCGCAATCAGCAGGGCCAGAGCCAGCGACATGATGCCGAGCTGCAACGTCGCCTCAAGCCGACTGGCGATCAGCGGGCCGACCGGGTCGTTGCTGCGCTGGGAGTATCCGAAGTCACCCTGGAAGACGCCGGCAATCCAGTCGGCGTACTGCTCGTAGATCGGGTCGTACCATCCGAGCCGCTCATTCAAGGCCTCGACCGCGGCCGGATCGGCTTCCGGTCCGAGGATGGCGCTACCGGGAGAGCCGGGAAGCAGCCTCAGCGCGACAAAGGTGACGACGGAGATCAGGATCAGTACGGGAATCGTGGCGAGAACGCGACGAATGATGAAGTTGCGCACTGACCCAAGCTTTGCCGAACAGGTTCGTTCCGGGGCTGCTGCCCCAGACATCTATGTGGGATGACTGGCTGGCGGCAGCCGGCGCGTCGTCGACACGGACGAGCGCCGGCGGCAGTTTACCATTGGTCGCGCCGAGGCTACCTGAACTCTCGGCGCTGCCTAAGAGAGCGCCTAGGCGGTAATGGTCACGTCGCCCTGTCCCCAGTGCGGCTTGGCGTCGGCAAACAGCGGATAGGTGACATTCTCGGCGTGCGCCGTGCGCGCGAAGTGGTGGAAGAAGTTCAAGCCCCAGGCTGCGGTGTCCATGGCTTGGTTGAGCTCCTGGATCTTGATGAACCGTTGCTCGGGGTCGAACTCAGCGCCGACCTCGCCCAGCAGGCGGACCAGTTCCACTCGGTCCGGGTCGTTCTCATCCTCGGGCACGACGTTTCGGCTCTGGGAGAGCGGGTCGTGGACGAATGCGAGTTGCTGCCAGACGTCGGCACGCACCGACATCGAGGAGCTGTGACCGGAGACTTCGAGGTCCCAGAACTCACGCCAGAAGGCGGGGCTGGGCTTCGGGTTGAGCTTGGCGGTGATGCCGAACTGAGCCAGCGAGGCAGCGATGAACTCGTCATGCGCGATCGCCTGAGCGCCCGAGAAGGTGTTCATCTCGAACTCGAACCCGTCCGGATGACCGGCCAGCGCGAGCTCTTCGCGCACCTTGTCGGGGTTGAAGATGTAGCCCTGGTAGTTGGGATCGTGGTCAGGGCCAGTGGCCGGGCCGAGCCAACCCCAATGGGCAGGAATGCCCTGACCGTTCCAAACCACGTCGAGCAAGGCTTGCTTGTCGATGGCCCAGTTTACGGCGCGGCGCAAGTGCGGATTGGTCCACGGCTCCATGCGCATGTTCAACCAATAGCGCTGGGTCCAGTTGGTTGGGCGCGTCTCGTAGGCCAAACCGGCGTCGGTCAGGCGGTCGACCTGGGCCGAGTCGGGGCTGAACTGGGCGTTGTATTCGCCGGCGATCATGCCGTTGATGGCCTGGTCGGAGGTTCGTCCCAGATGCCAGGTGATTTTGTTGATCTTGGGGTGACCAGGCTGCCAGTAGTCGTCGAACGCTTCGAAGACGAGACGGTCGTCGACGATTTCCTCGACGAACTTGAAGGCGCCGGCGCCGACCGGCGAGCGGTCGATGTAGACATCCTTCTCGGCGATTGCCTTGGGTGAGACGACCATGCCCGCGCGGTCGCCAAGGATGCGCAGCAACGGGGCGAAGGGTTGCTTCATGTTGAAGACGGCGGTGGACTCGTCCGGCGTGTCGACGCTGTCGATGAACTGCACATCGGCGCCGGTATTGCCCTCCGGCAAGTCGCGAGCGCGGAGGATGTGCGTTTTGACGGCCTCGGCGTTCAGCGGTTCGCCATCGTGGAACAACACGTTGGGGCGAATCGTGAAGATGATCTTCAGACCATCGTCCGAGACTTCCCAACTCTCGGCCAGCGAGCGGCTCGTGTCGGGCACGAGTTCGGTGTCGTAGCCGACCAGGTTGTCGTGACCGACCCACAGGTGCTGGTGGTCGTTGCCACCGGAACCGGTGACCGGGTCGAGCTGGGAGAAGGAGCCTGAGAGGTCGGGAACGTTCAGTTCGCCAACACGAGCCACAGAAGCCTGTTGGGCCTGGGCTTGCGCCTGGGCGGCCTGTTGGTCTTGCTGATCGGCCTGCTGCTCGGCGGCGGGCTGGTCCTGCTGATCGGCCTGCTGCGCTTGCGCATCAGCCTGCTGCGTCTGTTGCTGTTGCGGCTGTGCAGTCTGCTGTTGATCCTGCTGCTGGGCCTGCTGGACTTGCATTGCCGACTGATCGTCGTCATCGTCTCCGCAACCGACCAGGGCGATCCCGGCGGCGCCGATCCCGGCGCGGGCCGAGGCTCGCAGCAACGATCGCCGCGACATCTTGTTGCGGCGTATCCGATTCCAATAGTTCCGCTCGCTCATGGACTTCCTGTTCTTGTCTGCTCCCGCGCGTGCAACCGCCGCGGGAATCGTCTAACTCCAGATATGCTCTCGCGGTTGAGAGCAATGGTCTGCCAGTTAGTTTACTTGCACTAATAGTTTACCTGCCCGAAATGCCTAGAGGCATCGGGCCAGGAGTCGGGCAGGGATTCCCGGAGGTCAGTTCCTTGGCGGTGGCGTTGCGCGCGACCCCGTTGGGGCGCTCGGCGCCATCGTCGGGGATGGTCAAGGAACCGCGTCCGCAGTTGGCTTATGCGAGCTTGAGCGTCCGGGCGCGTTGCTGCACCTCGATACCCGCGGAGCTACGGTGAGGCGATGTTGTTCAGACAACATCGCCTGATTCCGACTCGTGCTACGCTCCCCGTGATTCTGGGCAGGAGGCTGACAAAGGTCTGAACACGCGTGGAGGCCGCCGATCACCGTCGGACGGTCCTTAAGGCCTTGCGGACGGGCCACTCGGTGCAGAGACAGTCCGCCTAGATCGAATGCTTCATGGACCGGACAGATAGTGAGAACGTCTACGACGTTGTAGTCGTCGGCGTCGGCGCCGGCGCCGCGGGTGTTGGCGTGGCGATCACTCTCCAACACGCTGGCATCGAGAACTTCGTCGTGCTCGATCGAGACAAGGTCGGCTCATCGTTTGCGTCCTGGCCGGCTGAGACTCGCTTTATCACGCCCTCGTATGCGACCAATTCGATTGGCATGCTCGACCTAAACTCGATCGCGCTGGGAACTTCACCAGCGTACAGTTTGGAAGTAGAGCATCCGACGGGCAAAGACTATGCACGATATCTACAAGGTGTGGCGCGCTTCTTCGAGGTACCAGTTCGCGAACACACTGATGTACTTCAGGTCGCGCAGGATGTCGACGGCTTCCGCATCGATACTGCCGACAAGAGCTTGAGTGCAAAGCACGTCATTTGGGCCGCTGGCGAGTTTCAGTATCCGCGACTCACCGGGTTCGCTGGTAGCCACCTGTGTCGCCACACGTCGAACATCGACCGTTATGAGGACCTTGACGGCGATGACATCATTGTTGTCGGTGGCTACGAGAGTGGCGTTGACGCGGCGTACCACCTGGCGTATTGCGACAAGCGAGTACGACTGTTCGACGCGGATTGCCCTTGGGAAAGCGAGAGCTCGGATCCGAGTATCGCGCTTTCGCCGTTTACCCTCGAACGGATGCATGAGCGCGCGTTTGTCGAACAAGTGGAACTGTTTCCGAATACCGCGATCGAATGCGTCACCTGTGAGAATGGCACGTTCGAGGTGACGGCTGGGGACGGTCATCGATATCAAACTTCCGTGGCGCCGCTGTTGGCAGGCGGTTTCGCGGGTAGTCACGGGTTAGTCGCAGATCTGTTTGAGACACGCGAAGACAACTCCTTACTGCTGAGCGAAGATGATGAATCGACGATCGTGCCGGGAATGTTCCTCTGCGGTCCAGCTGTTCGGCACAACAATCATGTCTTCTGCTTCATCTTCAAGTATCGGCAACGATTCGCCGTTGTCGCCAAGGCCATTGCGACATCGTTGGGGCTGCCCGCGGAAGATCTCGAAGAGTATCGCAAGTGGGGCATGTATCTGGACGATCTCTCCTGCTGTGGCGAGCAGTGCGTATGTTGAAGCGAAGCGTAGTTGGGGCCGCTGAGTTACGCCTGGGATCTCGCGTCGGAAGAGGTCGACTCGCCAGGGCGCGGAGCATCGGATGGCTCGGACAGACCGCTGCCAGTCTATGCTGGATTGGTAGCATGCTGTACTACGGGATCGACTCCGGGGGCGATTGGCTGCAGTTGTGCGCTGCAACTGCGTGGCTGGCGGCCAACGTCGCGACGCTCGTCACTCACCGCGGCGATTGACTCGCAAACGCTCGACCTCGTTGCGATCTGCAGCCGATGGAGCGATCGGGCGTGACATCGCACGACCAGGACCGTGCTAGCCTCCTTGATGACACAAGACGGGCGGGGCTGATCGAAGGGAGACGCGCACGGGCCGCCGGTCACGGTCAGTACAACGTCAAGGCCTTGTGGACGGGCCACTGAGAACACACATCGTCCGCCTAGATCGATTTCTCAATGTCTCGGTTCTTCAGATTGGCGCTTGGCGCCGTCTTTGCGCTGTCCCTGGCGGCTGCGTTAGTGATCGGCTGTTCCGACGACGACCAATCACTGCAGCAACAACAAACGACAACTGCAGAGCAGCAGTCCCAACCACAACAACAGCAAAGCGAGCCGTCCGCGTCGGCGCAACCATCCTCAGCGCAAGAACAACAGTCGCAATCGCAAGCCCAACAACAAGGCCTGGCACAGAGCCAGTCGCAAGGCCAGTCGCAGGGCCAACCTCAGGCGGTTTCCGCAGAGCCGCTGAACGTTGTGGTTTCGACGCAGGTGATCGCTGACTGGGTCCGCCAGATCGGCGGTGAACTGGTGAACGTGCATGCGTTGGTACCGGCAGGTGCTGACGCGCACATCATCGAGCTCACGGGATCCGACATCCGTGCGATCGCGAATGCGGACCTTGTGGTCATCAATGGAGCCGGGCTCGAGTCGGCCTATCAGGATATTGTCTTCGAGAACTCCGACCAGGTGCTCGACCTGGCTGAGGCGATCGAACGCGCCGGATACGAACTTCTCCCGTATGGCTCGCTCAGCGTTGGACACGACGACGAGCAGATGCACGCTAATGACCACGGTGCGGCGGAGGCTATTGGCCGGCTGTTGATTGCCGACGCGGTTGAAGCTCACCTCTCAGTCATCGACCTCTCGAACGAGGAGGTCAACAGCGGACTGTTCTCGATTGCCGCGCCCAACGCGACCGTCTACTCCAGCCCCACTCACCGCTACGGGATCGTCGTCGCCCGCGGGCCGGCGGACGGCGACGACCGGATCCACGTGTTCGACGGCGGGGTGTTCCTCGTCCCGCACGGCGAGCACTTCGACCTGATCCGTGAACCAGTGTCACGTCACGCGCTCGAGATCGTCGAGGAATGGCCGGTCCACTACGTCAACAGCCACGGCTGGACCACAATCTTCGCCGATACCAACGGCCACGTCGTCCTGATCAACGAGCAGGATCTGGTCAACTCGCGGGGCGACTATGAGCCAATCGTGCTTGACGCCGGATTCCAACACGGCGCGGCGTTCGTGATTGCCGATGACCATGTCATTCTCAGCTCCAACAACCCGGCCTGCACCGAGTTCATTGCTGGGACATGGGAATGCCTGCCGCTCGGCGTTGAAGTGCGCACGTTCGACAACGAAGTCGTCTATGACGCATCTAACCGTGCTTGCCCGAGCGTTCACGGCGAAGCCCACAACTCTCATGGCGCCATTTTCGGCTGCATCAGCGGCGTGCTGTTCGTAGACGTGCACGACGGGCAGTACGAGCATGAGTTCATTCCCTATCCGCCGGAGACGAATGGAGAGGTCGCGCTCGGCCAGTACTACGGACATCATCACAGCGACAACTTCTTCGCGCCCGCGACCCTCTTTCCCGACGGCCAGTGTTGTGATCTCGGCGGCGTGTGGATGGTCAACGCGGTCAATCACGAAATGCGTGAGATTCTCCCCGAGCCCAGCGCCTCCGCTGCATTCTCAAGCGAGGGCGAAACCTTCTACATACTCGCAGCTGACGGTGTGCTGCGCGCCTTCGATGCTCATGAGGGCGGGCTGATCGGGACCATGCAGTTAGTCGATCCGTTCGAAATCGTGTTCGGAAGTCCTTCCCCTGCAATCATCGTCGTTGGCGAAATGATGTATGTCGCCGACCCGAATAGCGGTCACGTGCTGGCTGTCCACCTCGACGACATGGAGATCGAAGAGGTATGGGAGGTCGGCGGAGCGCCGTCGAGCCTGGCCTTCGTCGGCGTGGTTGACTCGCACGACTCTCCCGACGCCGGCCACGACGACCACGATGAAGACGAGCACGAAGAAGGAGAGGAACACGAAGAGGAAGAGCACGAAGGAGAGGAACACGGGCACGAAGACGAGGAGGATGATCACGGGCATGCCCATGATCATGGCTCTGAGGACCCGCACTTCTGGTTCGACGCCGATCTGGCTGCAGTCGCGATTAAGGCGATTTCCGATGAGCTCGTCCATCTGAACCCGGACGGCGCCGACGTTTTCGCCGACCGTCTTGAGCTCTACCTGGCTGAGGTCGCGGAAGCAGACGCCGAAGCTCGAGCGTTGATCGCGAGCGTGACTGAGAATCAGCGTCTATTGGTCACTTTCCATGACGCATTCGCCTACTTTGCCGGACGCTACGGGTTGGACATCGTCGGCTTTCTCATCGAAGGACCGGAGCAGGGAATCAGCGCTGAAGCGATTGCCGATTTGATTGAGCTGATCGAACATGAGGGTGTGGATACGGTGTTCCACGAGCCGCAGTTTGATTCTTCGTCGCTCGAAACGGTCGCATCAGAGACCGGTGCCACCAGAGGTACCATCTGGTCCCAGCCGACCGAGGACAATCCGTCCTACATCGGCATCCTGCTCGGCAACGCGCAAGCAATTGCCGACCAATAGTCCGAGGAACCGAGTCACTTAAGTTTCAGGCCCTGGGGGCGATGATCAGCATCATCGTTCCCCGGGGCAAACGCATGACGACTGCCTGATTCGGATCGGTCGGCAGTGAACCGGCTCAAGCCGATCCATGACGTGCCCGTGCCGTTTGCCACGTCAATCTGGACGCCCAGTACGCCCGATCGTCACCGCCCGCAACTGGTCTGCTAGGCGACCAGCCTGAAGCTGACTGCGAATGTTCTTGACTTTGTCCAACTTGGTGGAGCCGAGGGGATTCGAACCCCTGACCTCCGCCGTGCAAGGGCGGCGCTCTCCCGGCTGAGCTACGGCCCCGGGATCATCAGCGTAACGCCGATCGTGCGGTGTGATGCAAGCTCTCAGGCTACGTGACCAAGAAGGCTGTTGATTGGCTGGTCATCCCCGCGCCTGCCGCGGACATGATGGTTTTGGTACATAGCTACGACCGTTGACGCGTGGATCTTAATCTCGTTGGGCGACGGTGAATGCCTTGCGCGGCGACGACCTTGCTCCGTTGCTTTGGACTTTGGACGCGACGCGGACTCGCGTCGGCGCTTCGTCCCTTTGCACTCCCAACTGCGGCGATACTGCCGCCGCGGGCCCGATCAGACTGATCGCGAGCGCTCCGCTGACTGGATCTCGGTAGACCTCGGCCTTCACGCCGAATGCTTTGACGATCGTCTCCGGTGTTAGCACCTGCTCGGGACTGCCTTCGGCAAGCACCCGACCTTCCGCGAGCAACACCAATCGATCGCAATAGCGCGCTGCCAGGTTGAGGTCGTGAATTGCGGCGATCGATGTCAGACCGTCGTCGACCAGTCGGCGGACAAGGTCCATCAGCGTGAGCTGATGGAGGATGTCGAGGTTGGCTGTGGGCTCGTCCAGCAACAGGATCTGCGGCTGCTGCGCGAGCGCTCGGGCGAGGAAGATGCGTTGACGCTCGCCGCCAGACAGCGTCTCGAGCGTTCGGTTCGCGAAACCCTCCGTCTCGGTCAGACGCATTGACTCGGCCGCGATGCGGTCGTCCGACTCGCCCTCGACTTGGAATCGGCTGAGATGTGGGTATCTGCCCATTTGCACGAGTTCCAGCGCCGTGAATCCCTGCGTGTACGGCGCGATCTGCGGCACGAGCGCCAGGATTTCCGCGACCTTCCTCGCCGACAGCGACGTGAGGTCGACACCCTGCAGCGAGATCGCGCCTTCCTGATAGCTCAAGACGTTCGAGAGCGTGCGCAGGAGCGTCGATTTGCCCGCTCCGTTCGGTCCGATCAGGCCGATGAACTGTCCTCGATCGGCGCCGAAATCGACTTGGTCGAGCAAGCGCTTCGCCTCGACGTGGACGCTCACGCCTCGCGCATCGATCGCGCGATCGGTTTCCGTCGTGGCGGATTGGTTCATAGCGCGTAGACCTGTCGTTTGTTTCTGATCAGCAAGAAGAGGAAGAACGGCGCGCCCACAAACGCGGTGAGGATGCCGACGCGGAGCTCTGCTGGCTGGATCACCGTGCGCGCGATTGTGTCGACGACGATTACGAACAGGGCTCCGCCGAGCGCGCTCATTGGGATTAGTACGCGATTGTCGGGTCCGAGCATGAGTCGCAGCGTGTGCGGCACGACGAGACCGACGAATGCGATCGTCCCGCTTACGGCGACGGCGGCGCCGGTCGCGAGCGATGCCGCGAGCAGCAACGCAATGCGCGTCGCGCCGACGCGCACGCCCATCGAGCGTGCCTCGTCGTCGCCGAGCATGAGCAGATTGAGGTCGCGCGACAGGAGTAGCACCACCGCAGCGCTGAACAGGATCAGCGGACCAGCGGTCTGCACGTGCGTCCACGCTCGGCCGTCGAGTCCTCCAGCGAGCCAGAACAGGATCTCGCGCATGCCCTCGGCGTTGGGGATGACGATGATGATCGCTGAGACCACCGCGCCGAGGAATGCGTTGACCGCCACGCCAGCGAGCAGCAAGGTCGCCATTGAGAAGTTGCCGCCGACGGCGGCGATGCCGTAGATCACTAGCATCGACGTCATCGCTCCGACGAACGCCATCGCGGGAAGCGCTAGCGCGAAGAGGCCGGCGAATCCGGTCGCGATCGCGATGACTGCGCCGACCGCGCCTCCGGCGGAGACGCCGATGATCCCGGGGTCGGCCATTGGATTGCGGAAGAGACCTTGCATCGTCGCGCCGGCGATTCCGAGGGCCATCCCCACGAACGCTCCCACCACGATGCGCGGCAGGCGAATCTGCTCGATCACGAGTTGCTCGGTGCGGGTGAAGTCGGCCGTCTCCAGCCCGAACGTTGACAGGGCCATCGCGGCGATGTGGCCGACCGCGATGTCGACGGGACCGAGGCTCAGCGAGACCAGCGCCAGCGCGATCACCACGAGCGACAGCACCGAGACACCGATCGTCAGGCGCGACCCGACGCCTCGCTGGCGAAATCCTTGCAATCGCGGGAGCGCACGTGAGATCGGCGTGGGCTGAGTTCCAGCGGACACGGACGAACCTCCAGCGCTCCGCTGGAGGGTGGTGTTCGATCTGGTCGGACAATCTGGTCGAGCCAGGCGCCCGGAGATCGAGGGACCTCTCGATAGCGGAGAGTTGTCACCTCATCGTCCAGGCAGGTCTCCTGGCTTGCGGCGGGTTGGTGCTGATTCCTTCCCATCGACCCGTGGTGGTCGACAGTGGAGGTCAGCTCCCGTTCATCTTGTGGATGCCGCTTACAGTGGCGCTACCGCGTCGGAGTTTCACCGACTTCCCTATTCTCCCGGGACGGGCACCTGGACGAATACTGTTGCGGTCGAGGCTAACACAGCGACCGTCCGATGCTGCATAGACTGGAAGGGGAAGGTCGGTCGCAATGCAACGAATCGTGGCGGAACCGGAAGCCATCGAGCGCCTTCTGGGCAGCATCAAGGAGTCGCCCATGGGTGAGGTTCGAGTCCCCGTCCGGATCACGAATCCATTCGACGCTGACCGTTACTGGGAGGCAGATTTTCTGGTAGACACCGGCTCGACGGTGAGCACGGTTCCCGTCGATGTCCTCAACAGCATCGGCCTGGATGCCGTGGACATCGTCCGCGTGTTCATGGCCGATGGATCGTCTGCGTTGCGACAGATCTGCTATGCAAACTTCGAGGTCGTGGGGATTCGACGTCAGGCAGAGGTTGTGTTTGGTCCGGAGAACGTCGAGCCTTTGCTTGGGGTGACGTTGTTGCAGTCGATTGGGTTGGTCGTAGATGCGTTGGGCGAACGGATTCTGCCGCGCTCGGCGTTGATTGCCTCCGCCGACTGACCATTTCCGCTCCAGATTCCGGGATCCGCTATCGTTCCTGCAAGCAAACTGGAGCGGTATCGTGCCCGCGACCCCGACACCGACAGAAGTCGTCCGACGACGCAAGCTGATTGAGGTTGCGTTGCCTCTCGACGCCATCAATGCGGCGTCGGCGCGGGAGAAATCGATCCGACACGGCCATCCGTCGACCTTGCATTTGTGGTGGGCGCGACGTCCGCTGGCCGCGGCGCGTGCGGTGATTTTCGCCCAGATGGTGGATGATCCTGGTGACCTCCCGCACCTGTTTCCGACTGAGGCCGCGCAGGAGGCGGAGCGTGAGCGTCTGCATGGCCTGATTGCTGAGCTGGTCAAGTGGGAGAACACAACCAATGAGGAGGTCTTGGAGCGGGCCCGACGCGAGATTCGCAAGTCGTGGCGACGGGCGTGTGAGGACAATGCGGACCATCCCGACGCGGCCACGCTGTTCAATCCTGACAAGCTGCCGCCCTTCCACGACCCATTTGCGGGCGGCGGATCGCTGCCGCTGGAGGCGCAGCGACTCGGTCTTGAGGCGCATGCCTCTGACTTGAATCCTGTCGCGGTGCTGATCAACAAGGCGATGATCGAGATTCCACCGAAATTCGCGGGCGTGGCGCCGGTGAATCCGGACAGTCGTGGGGAAGCGCGTCTGACCGACAAGACTTGGCGTGGGGCTGAGGGCTTGGCGGATGATGTCCGCTACTACGGACAGTGGATGCGCGACCGTGCGGAGGAGCGGATTGGCCACCTCTATCCCAAGGTGCGTGTGACCGCTGAGATGGCGCGCGAGCGACCCGACCTCGACCAGTATGTCGGTCGTGAGCTGACCGTGATTGCGTGGCTCTGGGCGCGGACGGTGCCGTCGCCGAACCCGGCCTACGCGCACGTCGAGGTACCGCTGGCATCGACCTTCATTCTCTCGAAGAAGAAGGGTAAAGAGGCATACGTCGAGCCAATCATCGAGGGCGACCAATATCGGTTCGAAGTGAGGGTCGGCACCCCGCCCGACTGGGCGAAGAGCGGTACTTCCGCAGGAAAGCGTAAGGCCTTCCGCTGCCTACTGTCTGAGTCTGCGATGCCTTACGACTTCATCCGCAATGAAGGAAAGTCGGGGCGGATGGGTGAACGGTTGATGGCTATTGTCTGCGAGGGTGACCGCCGCCGTGTGTATCTTCCACCACTTACAGAGCACGAGTCTATCGCCCGCAAAGCACAGCCAACTTGGAAGCCCACACTCGCGATGCCAAAGAAGCATCGCAACTTCCAGGGACCGGTGTACGGCCTGGACACATTAGGCGATCTCTTCACCGACCGACAGCTCGTCGCGCTGACGACGTTCTCCGACCTCGTCGGTGAGGCGCGTGAGCAGGTGCATCGAGACGCCATCGCGTCCGGACGCTTCGAAAACGGTACCCCCCCCCCCACAATTAGCTGAAGGCGGCACTGGAGCACAAGCATATGCCGACGCGGTTTCGGTATATCTATCGTTTATTCTAAGTAAGCAAACCGATCTTTCTAACAGCCTGTGTCTCTGGGAGCCAGTAGCACAGTGTCCTCGACACCTGTTCGGTCGGCAAGCAATTCCCATGGCCTGGGATTTTGCTGAAGGGAACCCGCTTGGTGATCGGTCTGGAGCTTGGAAAGTCCTGGCCGAAGGTTGGGTTCGGGCGTTTGCTAAGGCTTTTGGAGAAGTCACTAGTGACTTTCGCGGCATAGCCTATCCAGCTGATGCCATGACTGGTACGACTCTCGAGAACGCACTATTATCTACAGATCCTCCATACTACGACAACATTGGTTACGCCGACATATCTGATTTCTTTTATGTGTGGATTCGAAAGTCGTTGCACTCTGTCTTTCCGACTGAGCTTCAGACGATTGCTACACCAAAGACGGAAGAATTGATCGCGTCCATACACCGCCACACCGACAAGGACTCTGCAGAGCGTTTCTTTATGCAGGGAATGATCGATGTGCTAGTGAAACTCGGCCCAGCAAACCACGTAAGTTATCCGCTCACTATCTACTATGCGTTTAAGCAATCCGAAACTGCAAGAGACGGTGGAGTCGCAAGTACAGGGTGGGAGACATTTCTTGGAGCGCTAGGCCAGGCTGGCCTGAGTATCGGTGGCACTTGGCCAGTCAGAACTGAAACTGGTTCTCGCCTAATCGGTATAGGTTCCAACGCCCTCGCGTCCTCGATTGTGCTAGTCTGCCGACCTCGACCTTTGGATGCTCCTGTTGCGACTCGGGGTGAGTTTCGCCGACGATTGCAGGCTGAGTTTCCTGAGGCTCTTCGCCTTCTCCAGACTTCTAACATTGCTCCGGTTGACTTGGCCCAGGCATCGATTGGGCCGGGGATGCGGATCTTTACGGAGTATGCGCGGGTGGAGAAGTCGGACGGTACGCCGATGTCCGTCCGCGAGGCGCTGGCGATGATCAATGAGACGCTGGACGAGGTTCTCGCCCAGCAGGAGGGCGATTTCGACGCCGACACGCGCTGGGCCGCCACCTGGCTCGACCAGCACGGCTTCGACCTCGGCGACTACGGCGAGGCCGAGACGCTCTCGAAGGCGCGCAACACGTCAGTCGCGGGATTGGTCGAGGCAGGCGTGGTTGAGTCGCGACGCGGGCAGGTCGCGCTGATTCTGCCCGAGGACCTCGACCCGAACTGGATTCCGCAGACGGACAGTCGCAAGACCGTCTGGGAGATGACGCATCACCTGATTCGGGTGCTCGAAACGCGCGGCGAGCGCGAGGCGGGCGAGGTGATGCGTCAGTTCCAGTTCTTCGCGGAATCGGCCCGCGATCTGGCGTATCGGCTGTACAGCATCTCGGAGCGACACAATCGGGCCAGCGACGCGCGTCGGTACAACGCGCTGATTCAGTCGTGGCCGGAGATCGCGAGGTTGGCGCGGGAGGACGGCGGGACTCAGCAGGCTCTTTTGGATGGTGACTGATGATCTGCTCCGCAAGCTCAGACTTCCCCCTGTGGGGGCCTTTGCATAATCCCTTTCCTCCCCCTTGCAGGGGGAGGTGCCGAAGGCGGAGGGGGTCCTACTCCACCAACTCCTATCTGTTATGCGCGCCGGCGGGACCCCCTCAGTCGCTCCGCGACAGCTCCCCCTGCGAGGGGGGCAAATGAATCAAAGGCTCCCCCAAAGGGGGAGCTCTTGACAATCTGATGGGAGTACGCGAATGCCCTCGATGACGAACCATGAGCGTGTTGGCCAGGCTTTGCAACTCCTTCGTGACGGCCTCGCGCCGTTTGTCGAGCGGGAATTTGTTCGTGTCCATCGTCGGCGTGCGGAAGAACAGGCGCGGAGCTACTTCAACAGTCCGGCACTGCGCACGGACCGCCCGATTCTCGAGTGGGACGCAGCGGCCCTGCTCGGGCTGATGTCCTCACGAGCTTGGGGCGATGTGTTCGCAACCGTGCTCGGTCATAGCGAGCGCTCGTATGTCGGTGAGTTGCGCGATGTCCGCAACAAGTGGGCGCATCAGGAACAGTTCACCAGCGACGACACGGAACGGGCGCTCGATACTGCCGCCCGACTGCTGCGTTCGGTCTCGGCATCAGAGGCGGATGCGGTCTCGGCGTCACGCGATGATTTGCGAAGCCAAGTCCAGTCGCAGCAGTTGCGCAATCAGAAGAAACAGTTCGGTGGCACGTTACTTGGCGAGGCTGCGGCTTCGTCGCTGCGACCTTGGCGCGAGGTGCTCAGCCCTCACGCCGATGTCCAGCGCGGGACGTTCCAACAGGCCGAGTTCGCGGCCGACCTCTGGCAGGTGTATCTCAATCGGGGCTCGGACGAGTATCGCGACCCAGCGCAGTTCTTTCGTCGGACGTATCTGACCGACAGTCTGCGACAACTGCTGCTGAGCGGGGTGCGTCGACTGACCTCCAACTCGGGCGACCCGGTCGTCCAGCTCCAGACCAACTTTGGCGGCGGCAAGACGCACTCGATGCTGGCGCTCTTCCATCTGTTCTCGGGCGCGACACCGTCGGAGCTCGACGGCGTCGAGCCGTTGCTCGCGGAGGCTGGCGTGACATCGCTGCCGTCGGTGCGACGCGTCGTGTTGGTCGGCAACAAGATCTCGCCGGGCAACCCGCAGCGCAAGCCAGACGGGACGGAAGTGCGGACGATCTGGGGAGAGCTCGCCTGGCAGCTCGGCGGTCGGGAGGCCTACGAGCGGATTCGTCAGGACGACGAACATGCCACCAATCCCGGCGATCGGCTGACCGATCTGTTCAACGACTATGGTCCGTGCCTGATCCTGATTGATGAGTGGGTCGCATACGCTCGGCAGCTGCACGATGAGCACGACCTGCCCGGCGGCGATTTCGAGACGCATTTCACCTTCGCGCAGGCGCTCACTGAGGCGGCTCGCAGCGCGGAGCGGTGTCTGCTGCTGATATCGCTCCCAGCCTCCGACGAGCAGGGTGATCAGGGCATTGACGACATCGAAGTGGGCGGCACACGCGGTCGCGAGGCGTTGCGTCGGCTGCGGCAGGTGATCGGTCGGATGGAGACACCGTGGCGTCCGGCGAGTCGTGAGGAGGGCTTCGAGATTGTGCGGACGCGGCTCTTCGAGCCGCTCTCGGGCGAGGCCATCCAGGCGCGCAATCTCACCGCGCGGGCCTTTGCTGAGCTCTATCAGAAGGAGAAGGCGGAGTTTCCGTCGGAGTGTCCCACGGCGGACTACGAGCGTCGGTTGCAAGATTGCTATCCGATCCATCCTGAGGTGTTCGATCGGTTGTACACCGACTGGTCAACGTTGCCCACGTTCCAACGCACGCGAGGCGTCCTGCGGCTCATGGCGACGGTGATTCACGCCCTCTGGGAGGGCGAGGATCGTCGGCCACTGATCCTGCCGGCCTCGATCCCGATCGACGACCGCGATGTCAACTCGGAGCTGACTCGTTACCTGTCCGATCAGTGGAAGCCGATCATCGAGAGCGATGTCGACGGGGACAACTCGCTGCCGAGCAAGATTGATAGCGAAGTCTCGAATCTCGGCACGCTGCGTGCGACGCGTCGAGTCGCGCGGACGGTATATCTGGGCTCCGCGCCGAATGCGAAAGCGGCCCAGCGTGGTGTCGAGGATCGGCGAATCAAACTCGGTTGTGTCTTCCCGGGCGACTCGCCGCAGGTGTTCGGCGATGCGCTGCGGCGTCTAGCTCAACGAGCTACGTATCTCTATGTCGATGGCGCGCGCTATTGGTACTCGACCCATCCGACGGTGCAGAAACTCGCCAGCGATCAGGCTGCGGAGTTCCGTCGGAACGATGACGCGCTGTTCGCCGAGCTGGAGCGTCGGATGAAGGCTGAGCTTGGCACGTCGTCGCGCGACGTATCGCGACGGGGCGATTTCTCGGCGATTCATCTCTTTCCCAAGGACAGCGGCGAGGTCCCCGATGTCCGTGAGACGCGCCTCGTCGTGCTCGACCCCGATGAACCGTATCGACGAGGCGATTCCAATCCAGCCCTGGACCGCGCGACTGAGATTCTCCGACTACGAGGCAATAGCGCTCGCGACTATCAGAACACGTTGGCATTCCTCGCGGCGGACGCGGTTCGGCTGAATGAGTTGCACGATGCGATCAGTCGGTACCTCGCGTGGAAGTCGATCGTCGAGGAGAGCGAGAGCGAGGTGCTGGACTTGGAGATTGCGCAGCGGCGGTCGGCGCTGTCGCAGCGGGAATCAGCCGACAGCACGGTCAACGCGCAACTGCCGGAGACGTACAGTCGGTTGCTCGTCCCGGTCCAGGCGGACGCGCGGGCGTCGGTGGAGTGGTCGCACAGTCATCTCTCGAGCAGCGACGCGCTGGCGACACGAGCGGCGAAGCGGATGCTCCGCGACGAGGCGCTGGTGAAAAAGCTCGGGTCGACAGTGGTGCGGCGATATCTCGAGACGGTGCCGCTATGGCCGCGGGATGGCGACCACGTGGAGGTCCAGCAACTGGTCGATTACTTCGCGAAGTATCTCTATCTGCCTCGGCTAACCAAATCGGACGTGCTCACCGATGCTCTGCGCGAAGGCGTCGCGTCGATGCAATGGCAGGACGATACGTTCGCCTACGCGGAGTCCTACGACGAGGCCGCGAAGCGCTACCGAGGTTTGCGAGCCAACGTTCAGGTCCCGCTGTCGGTGGATGATCGGGGGTTGATTGTCCGACCGGATGTCGCGAAGCGCCAGCTGGAGAGCGAGCAGCAGTCGACCGAGTCGGAGGAAGGGAAGAAACCCGGCGGTTCCAGTCCGAGTCCGGGCAAAGAACCTCGCGCTCGGACTCCGTCGTCGAGCCCACCGAGCTATCGCTACTACCACGGCACGGTGGAGCTAGATCCTGGTCGCGTGGGACGTGAAGCCAGCACGATCGCCACGGAGGTGATCGCTCACTTGGTTGGACTCGGCGATGCCGATGTGAAGGTCACGATCGACATCGAGGCGACGCTTCGCAATGGCGTGTCGGATCACGTGGTGCGCACGGTCACGGAGAACGGCCGAACCCTGAAGTTCGACCAGCACTCAGGTTTTCAGCGCTCGTGAAGATGTCACGCCGGTAACCATTACCGACAGCTAGCGATTCGTTAACCTGCGAAAGGGTGTGAACACTTAGAGTTTTCACTCGTACGGACGTTCCTCTGGGCGTCTTGCGGTACACCTCGAAGGGAGCCGTCGGTGGCCACCTCTGGAGACAACTTGAACCTCCCCGGCCGATTGATCGTGGTCGAAGGGATTGATGGGTCGGGCAAGAGCACCCAACTCGACCTGCTGCACAAGTGGTTGCGCAGCGAGGGTTATGTCACGGTCTTCACCGAATGGAACTCGTCACCGATTGTCCGCGACACCACCAAGCGCGGCAAGCGGAAGCAGCTGCTCACGCCGATGTCGTTCAGTCTGGTTCACGCCGCCGACTTCGCCAGTCGCACGCACTCCCAGATTTTGCCAGCCTTGCAGGCTGGAGTGATCGTTCTCGCCGACCGCTACACCTACACAGCGTTCGCGCGTGATGCGGCGCGCGGTGTCAATCGTGCTTGGGTGCGACAGCTCTACTCGTTCGCTCCCGCGCCGGATCTTGCGCTGTACTTCAAGGTCTCGCTCGATGAGTCGATCCGCCGCATCGCTGCTGCTCGGGCGGAGATTAAGTTCTACGAAGCCGGCATGGACCTCGGCCTCTCGGACGACGTGCAGCAGTCGTTCCGCATATTCCAGGGACGCATTCTGCGTGAGTACGACGCCCTCTGCGAGGAGTACGACATCACCAAGATTGACGCCTCGCAGTCGCTGGTCCACCAGCAGGTGCAAGTCAGAGAGTTGGTCGAGCCGCTGCTCGAGGGGGTACCCAAACGTGAGGACACGCAGGTCCCGACCCATATCCGCAGCGGACTCGCCACCATGGCGGCGGGCGGTGGCGCATGACCACGGTTCAGTTCTACGGCGAGCCCCCACCCGGCATCGAGCAGGAATGGTTTCCTGGTCGCCTGATCGTGATTGAGGGCACGGACGGCGTTGGCCGGTCGACGATCATTTCCATCCTCAAGGGATATCTCGAGTCCAACGGCTGGGGTGTGATTGACAGCGGGCTCCGACGATCACCGCTTGTTGGACCGGGGATCGACCAAGCCAAAGAGGGTCACACGCTCGACCCGATCACGCTGAATCTGTTCTACGCCACAGACTTCTGGGATCGGTTCGAACGGATCATGCTGCCTGCGCTTCAGGCGGGCATGGTCGTGCTGGCCGACCGCTACATTTTCTCGCTCATGGCGCGCGCGGTGGTGCGCGGCATGGAACGCGAGTGGCTGGAACAGATCTACGGTTTCGCGCTCGTGCCCGACCAGGTGGTCTACCTCGACATTGATGCTGAGGACCTCGTCCTGCGCGTTCTGGAACGCGGATTCGACTTCTGGGAGTCGGGAGGGGACTACCTCCACGACCGCAGCATCTACGACGGCTTCATGCAGCACCAGCGCGAGCAGTTGCATGAAATGTCGCTCATGGCCGATCGATACGGCTGGGACGTCATCGATGCTCGGGGCACGATCGAAGAGGTGTTTGAAGAGGTCCGTCAAGCGATTCTGCCAACGGTCGAGAGTATGTCTCAGGACTGAGTGCGGGGTATCAGCCGCGGCGCTGCGATGCCTCACGGAGCCGTGTCGGAGTGTATGATGATCTGGCTGTTCAGTTCGCCGCTGCGACAGCGATCGCGCCGAGGTAGCTCAGTTGGTAGAGCACACGACTGAAAATCGTGGTGTCGGCAGTTCGACTCTGCCCCTCGGCACCAGCTTCATCTTCCCTCACTGCAACGCATCCGCCAGGTACTCGACAACGTGATGTGGCTCGGCGGCGGTGAAGTGGCCGATCTGCTGTCGGCATGACACTCCGGTGACGGCGACTGGCACGTCCTTGTCCTTCTCCACCGCGGGAAACAGCCGGTACTCGCCCATTCGGCGAGAGATCTCGTAGTGCTCTGATTCGAACCCGAACGATCCCGCCATGCCGCAGCATCCGCTGTCGATGATCTGCGGCTGATAGCCGGCGTGTCGGAGGACCTTGAGGGTCTGGTCGTAGCCGACGAGCGCCTTCTGATGACAGTGCGCATGCAGCAGCAGTGGTCCCAGATCGTCCCGAAACAGTTGCTTGGCGTCGGCTTGAGCGACACGGTCGACGAGCCATTCATCGAGTAGCAGCGAGTTCGCGGCCACGGTTGCGGACGCATCGCTGCGGAGCAGCAGCGGATACTCGTCGCGCAGGGTTAGCAGACAGGATGGCTCGGTCCCGACGATTGGGATTCCTCGCTCGGCGTATGGCAACAGCGCCGACACGTTGCGCTCGGCCATGGTCCGCGCATCGTCGAGCAGACCTTTCGAGATTGCGGGTCTGCCGCAGCAGTCTCGCCGCTCGACGCGGATGACCTCGTAGCCGAGCGCTTCGATCACTCTCGTCGCCGCGATTCCAACCTCGGGATGGACGTAGTTGGTGAACGTGTCGTCGAAGAGGACCACTTGACCAAGCGACGCGCGAGCGACCGGACGATTGCGGAACCAGCGGTCGAATGTCTGGTTGGCGAGTCTCGGAAGGGGCCGATCGGGATGGATACCGAGCGACCGAAGCGCTGCTCTCGCAGGCGGTGTCGAGCCGACGATGTTCGCCAAGCGCGGCGCGATGGAGCCGAGTCGGAGTAGCGCTCCGATGTTGGCAAACGCTCGATCGCGTAGCGGCACGCCATGCTCTCGACGCCGATGGGCCAGTAGTTCGTACTTGATCTTCGCGAGGTCGACGCCTGAGGGACACTCAGCCTTGCAGGCCTTGCACTCGACACAGAGATCGAGTGCCTCGTGGAGGCGGTCGCCGGTGAGCTCCTCAAGCGGCATTGCCCCGTTGAGGACCTGGCGCAGCAGGTTGGCACGTCCGCGGGTGGAGTGTTCTTCGTCCTGCGTGACCATGTAGGAGGGGCACATGCCGCCGTCGAACTTGCGGCAGGCGCCCTGTCCGTTGCACATCTCAGCCGCGCGCGCGAGTCCACCTTCCGCCGAAAAGTCGAGCCAGCCGTGTGGTTCGTGATTGATGGTCTCGGGGCTCAGGCGCAGATTGTCTCTGAACGGTGGCGTGTCGATGATCTTGCCGGGATTGAACAGACCATCGGGATCGAAGATCTCCTTCGTCTCGCGAAGCGCGTCGATCAATCGTGGTCCAAACATTTTCTCCATGAACGCGCCGCGCACGATCCCGTCGCCGTGCTCACCGGAGAGCGAGCCACCGAACTCGATCACGAGGTCAGCGATCTCCGCGGCGAGCGCCTCGGTCTCGTCCAGTCCGACCTGATCCTTGACGTTGACCACGGGTCGGATGTGCAGGCAGCCGGCGGCGGCGTGTCCGTAGTAGCCGGCTCGCAAACCTCGAGAGCGCACAGCCGCATCGAAGCGAGCCACGAACTCTGGCAGGCGCTCAGGCGGGACAGCGGTGTCTTCGACGAAGGCTACGGGTTTCGGATCACCGTGCATCGACATCAGCAGACCGAGCCCGGCCTGTCGCATTTGCCACATTCGCGACTGAGCGGCCGAGTCGGTTTCGGTCACGAAGGCGTAGCCCATCGACCGCGACTCCAACGCCGACTGGATCGTTCCCAGTTGCTCGATCAGCTCTGCGTCGTTGTCGGCGAAGCACTCGATGAGCAGGATTGCGCCCGGCTCGCCGACGACGAAGTCCGCCAGTGGCGCGTAGCCAACGCTGGAGCGGCATCGTTCGATGATGATGTCATCGACCAACTCGATCGCTGCGGGCCGATGCACGTTGGCCGTGACGGTCGCCTCGGCGGCTTCGACCAACGTGTGAAAGTGCGCCGCGAGGATGCCGCGCCTCGCGGGTAACGCCGCAAGCTGTACGGTCGCCTCGGTGACGACGGCGAGCGTGCCCTCGGAACCGACGACCATCTCGGAGAGGTTCACACCATCGGGGTCGAGCAACGTGTCGAGGTTGTAGCCCGACACACGTCGGGGGATGTCGGGGAATCGCGCGTCGATTTCGGCGCGCTCACGGTGGGCGAGCTCTCGCAGGTCTCGGTAGAGCCGACCTTCCCGTCCACCACCATCAATCAGCGCGCGGAGGCGACGTTCGTCAATGTGATCAAACTGCAGCTGTTCGCCATCGGAGAGGATGACGTCGACCGACTCCACGACGTCGACCGTCTTCCCATAGAGACCGCTGTGTGTGCCGCACGAGTTGTTGCCGATTCCGCCGCCGATCGTGGCGCGATTCGCGGTCGATGGGTCAATTGGATAGTGCAGGCCGAACGGTCGCGCGGCTTTGTTCAGTTCCGAGAGCACGAGCCCTGGCTGCACGCGTGCCAAGCGTCGGTCGGGATCGATCTCCAGCACGGCATTCATGTGTCGGGTGAAATCGAGGACGACCGCGTGGTTGACTCCCTGTCCGGCGAGGCTCGTGCCGCCTCCTCGCGGGAGCACGGGGACACCGTGCCTTCGGGCCACCTCGACAGCGGCTGCCGCATCGGACGGTGTGCGCGGGAAGACGATCGCCACTGGCTCCATTTCGTAGAGCGAGGCATCGGTCGCGTAGAGCAGTCTTGAGGGACGGTCGATCAGGACATCGGACTGGTTTCCGATTGCCGCCGCGAGATCGTCTGCGAGCGGTGTGAGCGCGTTCGGTCCGTTGTGCAACATCGCTCGAGCGCGCCTGACCGATCCGAAGCTGGAGGGGGTCGCACCCTCGATCACGGCTCTCGGCGATGTGTTGGCGGCAGGAGTGGTCGTCATTTGGGCAGCGTACTGTGCAACCGATACGCGGCTTCGGCGGGATCGTCAGCGGAGAGGATCGCCGTGCGCACGGCCACGCCCCAGGCGCCAGCATCGACCGCGAGGGAGGCGGTTTCGACCGTCATCCCACCGATGGCGTAGATGGGAACGTCGGTCAGGAGTGTTCGCATCCTGCTGAGGTGGGCTAGTCCTGCTCCGTCTCGACCGGGGTGTGACTGCGTCTCGAAGATCGTGCCGACCACGGCGTAATCGACCTCGTCCTGCATGGCGACCTCAGCTTCGGCATCGTCGTGGACAGAACGACCGAGTTGGGCGAACGACTGGCCTGGTTTCTCCGAGGCTGCGGGCAGATGCAGGCCGATCGTGAGCGCTTGCGCGACTGAGGGACGGTCGTTGACGATCAGCGTGGTCTGTGGTGGGACTCGACGTTGGACGGCTCGAATGACGCCTGTCAGTTCGGCGTCCGACACCGCACGCTCGCGAAACTGCACGACCAAGCGTCCGCCGGCGCCATTCGCTGCGCGGACGATCACATCGACCACCGGACGTCCGTTTGTGCCCTCGTGATCGGCGATCAGCATGAGTCGGTGGAGGGTCATGGTTCACATCGCTCGTCGTTGGAAGTGCCAGGGAATGACACGGCGCTCGACTAGCACGACCGCCAAGAAGAGCAGATAGCTCAACATTGTGACTACGAAGATCGCGCCGAAGACGAGGTCGATGCGGAATGACAGGCGCGACTGCTGCAGGAAAATCCCCAGGCCATCGGTCGCACCGGCGAGCTCGCCGAAGATCGCGCCGAGCACAGCGTAGATCGCGGCGATGCGCAGGCCCGTGAACAGGTCGGGCAACGCGGCGGGGATTTTCACGTAGCGATACATCTGCCAGCGCGACGCTCCGAAGGTGCGCATCAGATTGATCGTCGGACGCTCGGTGGCGGCCAAACCGGCGGCGAATCCGAGCACGATTGGCACGAACGTGAACAGGCCGATCACGATGATCTTTGGGGTGATCCCGAATCCGAACCAGACGATCATCAGCGGTGCTACGACAGGAATCGGGACTGCCTGCGACGCGACGATGATCGGATATAGGGCGCGTCGGATGATGCCAGAGAGGTCGAGGAGCAGTCCGAGCGCCAGTGCGCAGACGATGCTGATCGCGAATCCGGCCCCAACCTCGGCCATCGTGACCAGAGAGTGCTCCCAGATCGCTCCTGCCGACTCGATGCTCTCGCGCACAATCCGAATTGGTCCTGGTAACACCTGTGGTCGGATATCGGAGAGGGAGACGTAGATCTGCCAGCCGCTCAACACGAGCAGGACGAGGCCGATCGGCGCGGCGACGCTGATTGCGAGCTCGCGCTGGAGTGATCGCCTCTTCATAGGCTCAGCTCCGCGGATTCCGTCTCGTGACGGAGCACGTCAATGAGGTGATGGGCGGCTTCGGTTTCTGCTGCTCGCTTCGTTCTCGGACGGGGCAGGTCGACCTCGAGGACGTTGGTGATCGTTCCTGGCCGTGACGACATCACGTAGACCCGATCCGATAGTGCCACCGCCTCGTGCGGGTCGTGCGTGACCAAGAGGGCCGAGCCGCCGATTCGGCTCCACGCCTCAGCGAGCCACGTCTGCAACTGACCGCGGGTGATCGCGTCGAGCGCACCGAACGGCTCGTCGAGCAGGAGGAACGATCGACCGAGCAGGTAGGTCCGCAAGAAACTCGCGCGTTGACGCATCCCGCCTGAGAGCTCGTGCGGGCGGCGATGCTCGAATCCCGCTAGTCCAAACCTGGGGAATAGCTTGGCCGCACGATCGCGCGCCTCGTGACGGTCGACGCCCTGGACCTCGAGACCGAGCGAGACGTTCTCTAGCACCGTCCGCCAGGGAAAGAGCATGTCGTGCTGTGGCATGTAGCCAAATCGGGTGAGGCGTTGCTCGGCCGAGGGCGCGTCGCCGTCGACCAGGATCCGCCCGGCGTCGACATCGTCCAGTCCGGCGATCAGGTTGAGCAGCGTCGTCTTCCCGCAGCCTGACGGTCCGACGAGTGCGACGAACTCGCCGTCGTCAATGCGTAGGGACACATCGCGGACGGCTTCCACGCGATCGTCATCGTGGCCATAGGCCTTACTGACCGATTCCACCTTGAGCACGATCGCTGCCGTCGATGTCGTTGGAGGTCGCTACTCGCGTGCGGCCTCGATGATCTCGGTGTCGAAGTGGGCCGACCAATCGGGCTCCGCCGTCAGCGGTTCGCCGTCGCCGTCAAGCAACAGACCGTGCTCGTAGAGCCAACCCGGGTACTCCGACCACTGAGTCAACGTCTGCGAGCCCCAGCGACCGTCAGCAGCGAGCAGGTATTCATCGGCCATGAGCTTGGCTGACTCGTGCACGAGCTCCGGATCTGGGAACGCATCCTCTCCGGCGGATTGAATCAGCAGCCGACTCGCCTCGTCGGGGTCCTCGACGGCGAATTCGTAGCCGCGAAGTGTCGCGCGCATGAAGCGGACCAGCGCGTCTTCTCGTTCCTCGAGCGCTTGCTCGGAGGTGATCAGCAGGACGGCGGGACGGTCGGGAACGCCGAAGTCGGCGTGTCGCCAGGTTCGATATTCGATTCCCTGTCGATCCCAGTCGAGTCCCTCCCAGGTCACGAAGATCTCGACGGCCTGCACCTGACCGGCGAGCAGCGCCTCATAGGCGCCCGTGTCGAGGACGATGAGTTCTGCCGTGCCGTCACCTCCGTCGGCCTGGATGACTGTGCGCCACTGCGGCTCTTCGTAGGGCAGGCCCCAACCGGCATAGAGGTGGCCATCCATGTCGCGCAGACGCTTGATTGGGCCGTCCTCGAGTGCGGCAATCTCGGTTGGGCTTTTCTGGAGCACCGCCGCGATGCTGACCACGTCAAGCCCTTGCGCCCGCGTAAACGGCACCACGGTCGCAAACGAGAACGCAACGTCGGCGACGCCCTCGGCGACGAGGAGGTCGCCCGACGTGCCGCTGTAGGGCAGGATTTCGACCTCGATGCCTTCTTCCTCGTACCAGCCCTCTTCCATGGCGACGTAGATCCCGGTGTGGTTCGTGTTGGGCACCCAATCGAGCTGGACGCGGATCGTCTCCGGCTCGACGTCATCGCCGGAGCAGGCGACCACGACTGAGGCGAACGTTACGATCGCGAGGAATCCAGCGAGCAGGCGAGTGAATACGTGTCGATTGCGCATTATGAGCCTCCATTCACCCAGGCTGAGTCGAAGAAGTTGTACTCAAGCTCCATCGCGGTACGAAACTTGATCGCTTCCGAGTCAGACTTGTCGCCGTGCTCATCGAGCATGTCCATGATGATGTCGACCTTCTCCTGGTAGCCGGTGCCGGCATACATGTTGATCCAGAAGGCGTAGCGGTCGTCGTAGGACTGGTCGGCGATACGTGTTCCCAGCCATCCGTAGAGCTGCGCGCAGGGCGCCATCGCGGCGAGATGCTCGCCGACGGAGCCGATTGATGCCGCGGTCAGGAGGAAGTCGGTGTATTCCCGCGCAGCGGGAAGCGGTTGCACGTCGTCGAGCGAGATGCCGAGCTGTGGCGCGTTGTCCTCGTGCAGCGTGCCCTCGGTCAAGATTCCGGCGAGCAACTGACCGAACTGCTTGCGTGTCGCCCAATCGCGAGCGCGAACCGCGCCCCAGGCGTACGAGCGAGCGTAGGCGTCGAGGTAGAAATGATCCTGCTGAGTGAACAGTGCGTAGCGTTCGGCAGACAGTGTGCCGTCGGCCAAGCCGACCATGAATGGATGCTCAAGACAGGCCTCTGCGAGGTCGCGGTTGTCATCCCAGAGGCGTCTCGACCATGACTCTTGGGATGTGTTCGGCGATTCAGACACGGTCAATCTCCTTATCAAGCGCTTGTCGTGCGCCAGTGTGGTTTCAGGATGTTTCGAGCGGCGAGATCATCCCCTCGGACGGAGATGAGGCTTCGGCGTAGAATCGGCGCGGCATTCGGCCGGCCAAGAATGCGTCGCGACCGGCTCGCGCGGCGGCATTCATCGCCCGAGCCATGCGCACGGGATCGCGCGACCGCGCGACGGCCGTGTTCATGAGCACCGCGTCGCAACCGAGCTCGAACGCGATCGCGACATCGGACGCGGTGCCAACGCCGGCGTCGACGATTACGGGCACATTCGCGCGCTCTTTGATCAGTTGGATGTTGTGTGGATTGCGAATGCCCAAGCCGGAGCCGATCGGCGCGCCGAGCGGCATCACCGCCGAGCAGCCGACATCCTCGAGCTTGCGCGCTGTGACGGGATCGTCGTTGGTGTACGGGAGCACTTGGAATCCACGACGGACCAGCTCCTGCGCGCCTTCGAGCAGGCCTTCCGTGTCGGGCAGGAGCGTGTCTTCGTCGGCGATCACTTCCAGTTTGACGAGCGATACGCCCAGCGCCTCACGAGCGAGCTCGGCGGTGAGAATCGCATCGGGCGCGGTGAAGCAGCCCGCGGTGTTTGGCAATAGGCTGTAGCCGTGCTCGGTCAGGAGCGTGTAGAGGTTGGTCGGATCCGACCCATCGGCCGAACCAACGTTGACGCGTCGCAGGGCGACCGTGACCAGCTCGGTGCCTGATGCCTTGAGTGAGGAGAGCAGTGTCTCCTGCGATGGATAGCGGGCGGTGCCGAGGATGATCCGCGAGGACAGTTCCAGACCGGCGAGGGTCCAGGTGTCTTGCTCGTTGTTGTGGGAAGCACTCATGGAATGACCTGTCGTCCGCTCGTTCGCTATCCGCGGTTATCCGCCTTGTTGGGCGCCGACGATGTCGATGCGGTCGCCCTCGAAGATCTTTGTTTCAGACCATTCGCTTCGCGGCACGACGGACATGTTGATCGCCACCGCGATTCCTTGCTGCTCCGGGTCGTAGCCCATTTCGCATAGGGCGCCGGGCAACAGGGGATCGTGAATCCGAGTTAGTTCGCCGTTCAGCGTGATGAGGATGAGCGCCGCTCGATCAATCACTTGTGTCCTCCTCAACTGCCTGCGAACCGATCAACCGCTCGATCCCAAACGACGCAATTTGCGCAGGTGTGTCGCCGTTCAGCATGGTCTCAGCGATCCAATGAGCCGTCGCCGGAGCCAACAGCACTCCGCCGCGATAGTGTCCGGTCGCGATGAACAGGCCTTCGACGTCGGTTGCGCCGAGTACGGGCTGGTGGTCCGTGACGGCGGGACGGAGTCCAACATCGATCTCGCTCACGTAGAGGTCGTAGATGCCGGGCAGGATTTCGAAGGCGTAGCGCAGCAGATCGAGTGTGCCGCCAGCGGTCGGCTGCATGTTGAAGCCCTGTTCCTCCTCGGTCGCACCGACGAGTAGCTCACCACCATCCCGAGGGACGATGTAGACATCGGAGTTCCGCAGCACGTGGTCGACGAGTGGCTGTCCGTTGAGGTGGACGATCTGCCCCTTGATCGGTCGCATCCCGATTGATGGCAGCGGCGTGATGAGATCGTCTTCCAACCACACACCTGCGGCGAGCAAGAGCTGCTCGGCGTGCATGACCTGTTGCGATTCAGGCGTCCGGAGACGCAACGTGATCCGACCGTCCGATCGGGCAACGCGCTCGACGGCTGTGTGCTCGATGATCTCGACGCCGACGGCCTCGCAGGCTGCGCGAAGGGTGGTGAGTAGTCGCCGACTGTTGATTTGGTGGTCAGTCTCGACCAGCAACCCGCCGATTGCGCGCGGTGAAACGTGTGGCTCCATCTGGCGGACTTGGCGACCGGTCAGTCGTTGGGCGGGTAGTCCTCGATCCTCCTGAATTCGGCAGAGGTGATCGAGCTCCAGCTCATCGTCGCGGTGTCGGGAGACCCACAGCGTTCCTTCTTCTCGATATCCACACGTCAGTCCGCTTGCGGCCTCGATGTCGGCGACGAATTGTGGGTATCGGCGCAGACTGTCGAGCTGCAACGCAACCAGCGGCGGCGGGGTCAGCTCGACTTCGAACGACGGCGTCAACATCCCCGCGGCGACGGTCGAGGCTCCGAACCCTGCCTCCTCGCGCTCAATCACCGTGACGGACCTGCCACGTCGCGACAGCTCGAATGCGCAGGCCAGACCGATCACGCCGGCTCCGACAATGGCGACCTCAGTTCGTTGAGTCTCGGCGGTCATGCGAGCACCCGCGCGATCTCTTCAGCGAACGCTCGACACGCTGCCTCTGGATCCTCCTGACAGACCACCGCGGAGAGGACGGCGACGCCATATGCGCCCGCGTCGAGCACCTCGCCGACACGATCTACGGTGATGCTGCCGATACCGATTACCGGCTTATCGACAGCTCGGCAGATCTCCGAAAATCGCTCGAGGCCCAGCATCGGCGCGGCTCGGTCGCCCTTGGATGTCGTTCCGAAAACTGGGCCGACACCGAGGTAGTCGACAGGCTGCATGGCGACTCGTACCGCCTCGTCGACCGAGTTCGCGGTTCCGCCGATGATCGCGTCAGGGCCGAGAATCTGACGCGCGACCTCCGGCGGCAGATCGTCTCGCCCGAGATGGACGGCGGTCGCGCCGACCGCTGCCGCGATATCGACCCGATCGTCGATGAGCAGCTTCGCACCACGATCGCGGCAGGCGCGGATCATCAGCTCGGCGCCGCGGATCATTTCCTTCGTGGCGACCTGTCGCTTCTCGCGGTATTGGACGACGTCGGCACCGCCCGCTGCGGCGGCGGCGGCGAGCTCGGCGTGCGAGTATCGATCCTGCAGGACTTCGTCCGTGATCACGTGCAGACGTCCGATGGGCTTGACTGGGGTTGTGTGCGTCATGGGATTAGTCGTTCCATGGTCCGAACTCCTGGTCCCAGAAGGGCTGTGTCGGTCCGACTCCGTGACCGATGTTGAGTCCCCACCGAATCGCCTCTGTGAGCCATGCTTTCGCATCCTCGACGCAAGGCTGCAGTCCCCAGTCCTGCGGATACGCCATCCGAGCGGCGATCGCCGAGGCATATGAGCAGCCTGTGCCATGCGTGTGCTTCGTGTCGATCCACTCGCCCTCGATCAGGTGCGTTTCCTCCGGCGTGACCAGGACATCCGTCCCTGGCGACTCGGCGAGGTGGCCTCCCTTGACCAACGCAGCCGCCGCGCCCAGCTCGAGCAGCGCTTCACCCGCTCGCTTCGCGTCTGTGACCGTCTGCACGTCGATACCGGTCAATCGCGTGGCCTCATGCGTGTTGGGCGTGATCACCGTGGCCAGCGGAATCATTCGACGCTTGAACGTCTCGACCGCTTCCTCGGCGATTAGGGGAAATCCGCTCTTGGAGATCATCACCGGATCAACGACGATCTTTGGTGGGCGGCGACGCTCGAGCTCACTCGCGACCGTGTTGATCATCTCGGCGTCGCCGAGCATACCCGTCTTGACCGCGGCGACGTTGAGGTCGGAAAAGATGGAGGCAATCTGCGCTTCCACAATCGAGGTCGGGAGTTGGAATGCGTCCTGAACGCCGAGCGTGTTTTGGGCGGTCACTGCGGTGATCACCGTGGCGCAATAGCAGCCGTAGAACTGCGACGCCGCCTTGAGATCGGCCTGGATGCCCGCTCCGGCGGAGGAGTCAGAGCCCGCGATCGAGAGCATGACGCGCACGCGCGTCCTCGCTTGCCTGATGTGGGGCAGTTGAGCGTCGGTCGGGTGAGCCTGAAGGTTGGTGCGCTCCCTGCGCCGGCATTATCCGGATCAGGTTCGGCGGGTGTGCTCTCAGGCCCTGCCCCGTACTGCGACGGTCGGACCACCCCGGCTAGGTTGACCTAGAGGTTAACACAATCGGCAGGCTGGCGTGGGTCAGGCAGGGTCGAACGAGCTGCGCTCGACTCGAGGTGCCCACGTGTAGACCGTCGCGCTCCAGATTTTCAGCGGGAAGGGAATGCTGTTTGCGCCGCCGATCGTGATCAGGCCCATGGATTGGTATCCGCCGACGGCGATCACTCCGACACTGTTGACGCCACCGATCGCGACGACGCCGACTGAGTTGACCATCCCGAGCGACACGATTCCGATCGCGTTGATTCCTCCGATTGCGACGAGGCCGATCGCATTGATGCTGCCCGCGGCGAGGGTGTCGATCTCGTTGACTACGACGTCGCCAGCGACATCGCTCAAGGCGAAGAGGGCGACCAGCACGATCATCGCGGTCAGATCGAAGGCCCACATGAAGGTGATGCCTTGCTGGGTGTTGTGCAGGTGTTCCGACGGTGCGTCAGACATATGTGCGTCCTCTCGGTCGTGTCGAAGCAGACTAGCGGAGACGCAACGAGCCCGCTCTCGTGAGAGCGGGCTCGTATGTGCAGGCTGAGCCTGGTGATTAGTCGGAGGTGAGCACCAGGGTGCCAGTGGTCGAGAGTGTGCCACCGGTGCCGTTGACGACACAGCTCCGAGCGCTGGTCTGCTTGCCCGGGTCACCCGAGAAGCCGTCGTCCTCGGCCGTGCCGGAGAGCTGGCGGTAGGCCTCAACGAGCAACTGCATTCCGTACATGCCGGAGTGGTTGAAGCTCAGGCCGCCACCGTTGGTGTTGATCGGCAGTCGGCCGCCTGGTGCGGCGTGGCGGTCTTTCCAGAGGCTCGGACCTTCGCCCAAGGGAGCGAGACCGAGCATCTCGGCCGTGATTCCTGCGGTGACCGTGAACGAGTCGTAGATCATGGCCATTTCCATGTCCTCGGGACCCATTCCTGCCATCTTGTAGGCGGCAGCGGCGGAGCGGCTGGCGGACGTCTTGGTGAAGTCGTCCATTTCGAGCATGTTCCAGTGGGAGATGCTCTCACCGGCGCCGGCGATCCAGACCGGTGGCGTCTTGGAAGTCTTCGCGATTTCGGGGCCCGTGATCAGGACGGCGCCGCCGTGGTCGGTCACCAGACAGACATCGAGCAGCTTGATCGGCCAGGAGATCGTGCGTGAGTTCATCACGGTGTCGACGGTGATCGGTCCACCGAAGGTGTGGCCGCGCTTGCCGCCGCCCCATTCGCCCTTCTCGAGCGGTGGCAGGTCGCCCTCGCCCGCTTTGCGGTACATGACCGCACGGGGGTTGAGGGTCGCCCACTCGCGGGTGACGACGGCGATCTCGGCGAAGTCTTCTTGGGTCGTGCCGTAGCGGGCCATGTGACGGTTGAGCGCGTGCGAGTAGCCGGTCGGCGCGCCGCCGAGGCCGTAGGCCGAGGTGTGCTGCGTGCCGGGGTCCCACGGGTCGCCGCCGCCGAAGGGTCGGCCGGTGCCCTTGCCGCCGGTGAATCGTTGGCTGAACCCCATCTCGCCATGTGAGACGAGGGCGACGTTGATCACGCCAGCGTGGATTGCTGCCAACGCGTGATGCACGTGCATCTCAAACGAGCAGCCACCGACGGAGGTCGTGTCGATGTATTTGGGATGGAGGCCGAGATACTCGGCGAGCTGCGGGGACCAACCGGCGGAAAAGATGCCATCAATGGCGGCGATCGGGATGCCGGTCATCTCGCAGACGTTGTTGATCGCTTCGATGTGCAGGGTGAGGGATGATTTCGGCGTCTGCGGGTAGCCGATGTCGTTGGCTTCGGCGGCGCCAATGATCGCGGCGGCCTTTGATGCTTCACCAGGCATGTTGTGCTCCTGAGTTGTGCTACTGGAATCGCGGATGTCGCTCGATGGCGCCTAAACAGGTCGCCAGAACGGAATGTGGACGTCGTCGGACGCTTGCTCGAACTCGATCTGGACGGCTGAGCCGATCTCGATCGACTCCGGGTCGTTCGGGTCAACGCCTTTGAGCACGGTCAACATCCGGTCACCCTCGGCGAGGTCGATGTAGGCGGTCACGTAGGGCACTTCATCGCCCCAGCCTCGTGCGACGAGACCACGGTTGTGCTGCACCGCGAAGGTGTGGATTGTGCCGCGACCGGTCGACTCGACCCAATCGATGTTCATCGAGTGGCAGAACGGGCAAATTACTCGCGGGTACCAGTGGACTCGGTTGCAGTCCACGCATCTGGGGAGCATCAGCTTCCCCTCTTTGGCGCCGTCCCAGAACGGCTGCGAGACTGGGTCGGGACTTGGAATGGGTTTGGTGTACTCGCTGGTCTCTTGGGCCACCGCGCTCCCCTCTCGAATGGTTTCTGTGGGCCGCACAGCCTCGTGCTGCGCGCGCATGCAGTGCTGTCGCGAACGTGAATTTGTTCACGCGAATCGTAGTGTACCAGCGACCTCGCAGAACACCGCCGCGGAGCGGACCGATTGAAATACGCTGATTGAGAATTCACTCGTCGACGATTCTAGGAAGGCGACACCCATGGCAACGAACGACGATTTGAGACCCGCGACTATTTCTGAGCTTCAACTGGTCCAGAATCAGCTCAACGCCCGCATAGAGGATCTACCCGACCAGCTCAACAGCAGAATCGACGATTTGCAGAAGATGATGCTCTGGGGGATGGGCCTGCTGGCAGCGCTGATCATCGCCCTGATGGGCGTCGTGCTGAGCGGCATCTAGGGCTTGCTCACATCTGTCAACTGCTTCGTCAGGATTCTGTCATTGCCGCGCTTGTCGCAGCCTGCCCCGCACTTGATGCGGGGGCAATCTCGCCGAGTTGTGCACAGACACTGGCGCTGAATGCAGCGAGATACCCGCGGCGGAGCGGAGACCTTTGAATAACTCATTTTCCCGTCCCCGCCCTCGAGCGGGGACCCACTTTGGCAAAGCCCAGGCTGCTCGGATAGGTCCCGGTCGACCAGATACCGGCAACATACATGGCCGCCGGTCAGAAGCCAGGGAAGGAGCAGGCCCCCGCTCGGAGGCGGGGGCGGTTAAGGGGTGATTCAAAGGTCTCCGGCGGAGCGCGGGTCTGCGGATATCTCGGTGGGTATGACAGGAACTCCTGGATTGAATGGCCCCATGTGAACACGCTCGGCCGAGATTTGGCTTCCCTCGTCCACCGACAACGACCGACAACGGCGGCTCTTGGAAGAGTTCCAAGAGCCGCCGTTTGACGTTCCTAGCTGCGACCGCGCAGGATCGACTCGTCCACCATGCTGTACGGCTGGACGCTCGAGCGCGTTGCCGTGGCGGAGACTCGGCGCCGGCGCAGGCGGTCACGCAGGTCCGTGATGATCTGCAGACGGCGCTGATTGCGCTCCGCGTCGCGGCGGACCAGCCAGCGTCGGCGGTCGACATCGCGGATGTGGGCGTCGCGGTCCTGCGGGACCAAGTCCAACTCGGGCTGAATGATCGAAAACGGCATCAATCCGTTCTGCCTTTCTGCGACAGCCTGGCCCAATCGTCTTCTGCGGTCCGGCTGGCTGCCATGCTTCGACCGTATGCAGCTTTGCGACGACTTGCGTCACCGAATCGTGACCGTTACGTGAACGCAAGGTGACGTGACCAGTTTCCACAGAACCGTCGACAAGCACGACGCAGTCTGGGAGTACCCTGCACCACAATCGGTCGGTTGACGTACCGCGCCAACCGACAACGTGCTCAAGGGAAGCTCAATAGAAGAAAGTCACAGGAGCCCGACATGTTGAAGCAGTTCTCCGTCCCTGAAGACATCGCCGTGCGCGTCCCCGGCGACGTGATGCGCGGTGCCGTGCACGAGCTGTTCACGGCGCTCGGCATGTCCGAAGGCGATGCCCGTCGCAGCACCGACACGCTGCTCTACGCCGACCTGCGAGGGATCGACTCGCACGGCGTGTCCAACATGCTGCGCGCTTATGTCGCCGGGGTACAGTCGGGCGACATCAATCCCACTCCAGAGTGGAAGGTCGAGCGCGACGCACCGGCGGCCGCAACGATCGACTGCGACCGCGGACTTGGCCTCACGGTCGGGCCGCAGGCGATGGAGCTCGCGATTGAGAAGGCGCGCAACCAGGGTGTGGCGACGGTCGTCTGCAACAATGGCCGACACTTTGGCGCAGCGGCGTATCACGCCCAGATGGCGATCGAGCACGACATGATCGGTCTCTCGATGACCGTCGGCGGGCTACTCGTCGCCCCGACGCACGGCGCCCAGGCGATGGTTGGACTGAACCCCTTGAGCATCGCCGCACCAGCCAACGAAGAGGCGCCGTTCATCTTCGACGCCTCGATGTCCTCGGTTGCTGGCAACAAAGTTCGACTGGCCCAGCGTCTGGGCGAGAACCTGCTCCCAGGCTGGGTCGCCACCGCCGACGGCACGCCGATGATGGAATCGGCGCCGACGCCTGACGAGTTTCTGATGCTGCCGCTCGGCGGCACGCGCGAGATTGGCTCGCACAAGGGTTACTCGCTGGCGGTGATGATCGACATCCTCAGCGGAGTCATGGCTGGTGCAGGATCGGCACTCTTCCGCTTCAACGGCGTCGGACATCACTTCACGGTCTTCAACATCGCCTCATTCACCGATGTCGATGAGTTCAAGGGGCACATGGACGAGTACCTCCGTGCCTTGCGCGAGACGCCTACCGCTCCAGGCGAGGAGCGCGTGATCTATGCAGGACTTGAGGAGCATGAGCAAGAGATCGAACGATCCGAGCGCGGGATTCCTTATCACCCGGAGGTGATTGAGTGGTTCCGCTCAGCGTTTAGCGACTTCGGAATGCGTGACCACTTCGCTGGTATCGCCTGAGTCGGGGTCTGAGTCTGGACCAGATTCCGATCGCCCGCGCTGCAGCGCGACTTCGCGCATCGCGCGGCTAAGGGATAAGAAGGTCCAGACCATCAGCACCATGCTCAGTCCCCAGCCGAGCGGGAGTCGAATTAGCGCGTACGTGCTCGGGCTGACCTGATCGAGGATCCACCAGCGCAACACACCAGCCACCGCGATATAGAGTCCCCACACGATCGTCAGTTGGATCCAGACCCGATGATCAGCGGGCATCCGCTCGCGGATGTCGAGAAACACCTCACGCACCACGGGGCTGACGATCGGTCGTCCGATCACCACGCTGAACAGAAAGACGGCGCCGAGGACAAAGTTATCGACGTAGTCTCGGGCCCAGTAGACCTTGCCGTCGCCTTCGATCAGTCCCCAAATGCCGAATCCGACATTGAAACACACGCTGAAGACCATCAGCCAGCGGACGACCAGAATTTGCGGTCGCACTTGACGCTGGATCACATAGACCAAGACACCAGAGATGACCGCTGCCGCGATCGCGCCGCGTACTCCGAAGGCCGCATTGAAGATGAGGTATGAGAGCGTCGGTGCCGCGCCGAGGACAGCGACCGGGTCAATCCGACCGGTCTGTTCAAGCTGTTCGAGCACGCTTGGTCCTCGAGCAGCTTCCTTGGCCTCAGTCGCACCTTCAGAGGAAGCAGGCTCCTCAGACACGTCGGTCACGCCGCCTAATGCTTCCAGAGGGGTGAGGCCACGTTCAACGACACGTCGGCAGCCGTCTCACAGACTGCGCGAATCGTCACGGTCTGGACCACCTCGGCCTCGGGCGAGGAGCGTGCGTGTTGTTCGGGGTACCAGTTCACCTCGGCGATGCCCCATTCGTCTGAGTCGACGGTTCGGTCGCGACCGCCAGCCGAGGCCAACGTTCCCGGTCCGTCGACGATGCTGAACGCCACGGGCGCGCCGGCGAGCGATCCCTCGCGACTGCTGATCGATGCTGAGACCATTCGGTATCCGACCTCGCCGCGGTCGGCCATGCGCACGCTTATTTCAATGCTGTCTTCAGGCATCGCCCCACTCCTGAACTTGCTGAATGGACTAAGCCTATCAGCGAAGTCCGCCGTCGCCCGATCACGCTCACCCAAGGACGCCAACAGACCGGTCAACAACGCCCCGCGCCGTCACTCCCGCACTTCAAGTCGCCATCAGGAAGAGCGAGGTGGTGAAGAACCACCCCCCAATGGGATACCGTGGGTGCAACAGCATCAGCCACGGAGTCCGATCATGGTCCGCACGTCCGACATGCATCCTGACATGGCAAAGAATTTGCTCAGCCTCCCCTTGCCGGAGATTGAGCCACAGCCCTGGATTACACCGAAGCCACTCGCCGACAGCACCGTCGCGATCGTCACGACGGCCGGAATGCACGCACACGACGACCGACCGTTCACCGGCGGCTCGGTCGAGTACCGCCTGATCGATGGCAATATCGACTTCGCAGACCTGCGCATGTCGCATCTGTCGGTCAACTTCGATCGCTCTGGATTCCAGCAGGACATCAACACCGTCTTCCCGCTCGAGCGCCTGCGCGAGCTCGAGGAGGAAGGTGTGATCGGCGGGATTAGCCGATATCACTACTCATTCATGGGCGCGCAGCCCGATCCGACCCGACTCGAGAGGACTGGCGAGGAGATTGGGCGGCTGCTCGCGGAAGACGGTGTCGACGCTGCCTTCCTGACGCCGGTTTGACCGTTCTGCACGCGCTCCGTGTGTGCGCTCAGCCACTACATCGAACGCGGCAGCGAGGGACGCGTCGCAACTTCGACTGTCGCCCTCATCCGCGAGCACGCGGAAGGCATGAAGCCGCCGCGCACGCTCTGGGTGCCGTTCCCGCTGGGTCGACCGCTCGGCGCTCCCGACCAGCCTGATTTCCAGCGCGACGTCCTCCGCTCAGCGCTCGAGTTGCTCGATTCTGCGACCGAGACGACTCTCGCCGACTATCCGCACGACGCGCCGACCAGCGGCGATGACCCGTGGGCCTGCGCTGTGGCGCTCGCTCCGCCCGAACCGGCGAACGAGTCTGAGGCTCTGCGAGACCAGCTCGTCGAGGAAATCCGCCAGCTCGCGCCGTGGCATGCCGAGTCGCGGAAGCGGCGCGGTCGCACTACCGTGGGCGTCTCCGGCGCGACGATCGAGCAGATCGAATCGCTGGCAACACTGATGGCCGACTTCGCCACCGGCGCTGAATCAGGCGAGGTCGCCGAGCAGGTCGATGTCGATTGGAATCATCCGATGCCGGCGAGGCTCAAGTTCGCCTCCGACGACCTTCGCGCCTTCTATCACGAAGCGGTGACCGCTCAGCCCGGCGCCAACTATCCGACCGACGCCGATCTCAATGACTGGTTGTTCAACCAGACACTGCTCGGCACGGTCCTCAGGCAGATCGTCGGAGTGATGCGCTCCAGTGACGACCGTCGAGTTGCTGGAATGGTGATCGGAATGATCCCCGCCGGCTTCGCCCGCCCCGGCTAAGCCGAACCCAAAAGCGCCAACTCGGCCCGTTCCATTCGCTGGGGAATTGCTCCACGCAATTCCCCAGCGAATGGACGTCTTTTGGCAATTCGTCATACCCGCGCTCCGCCGTGGGTATCTCGCTGAGGCTGGCACCAACGTCGACGCTAGTGATCCGTCCATGTCAGCCCATCCGCATTGCCAAAGGGATCGAGATTCCCAGGCGGCGCGCAGGAATGACGGGGTTGTGGATTCTGCCAAGGCCTTCGGATGCGGTGGTCTGCTCGGCTCTCCCTCACCCTGAGTTTCGCCGTTCAGTGTCGTGCGCAATTGCCCGACTTCCTGCTCGCAGCTATGTTCGGTATCGACAGTTCCTCCACACCCTCTTGCGCCCTCGTGCGCCGATCCGGCTGGCGAAGATGAACATCCACGAATACCAAGCCAAAGCATTGTTCCGATCGCACGGCGTCCCCGTCCCCGACGGCGGCGCCGCGACCAACGAACGCGAAGCCCGCACCCTGCTCCAGGAACACGGACCCGATGTCGTGATCAAGGCGCAAGTCCACGCCGGCGGACGCGGGAAGGGTCGGGTCGTCAAGCGCGACCGTGCCAGTCGGACCTACAACGACCTCAAGCGCGACCCCGAGCGACACGAAGGCCAGATCGCCGGCCGTCGGCGAGGCGGCGTGCGCCTGGCGAGCGGCGTCGAAGAGGGACTCAAGGAGTTCCGTCCGTTGATGGACAGCGACAGCCGACTGGTCAGTGTGCAGACCGGCCCGGAAGGCGTGCCGATTTCGGCGGCGCTGATTGAGAAGCAGTCAGCCATCGCGAAAGAGTTCTACTTCTCAATCCAGGTGGATGGCGCGAATGGGCAGCCGTTGGTTGTCGCCTCGGCCGAGGGCGGCCAATCGATCGAAGAGGTCAATCGGACCAACCCGCGCGCGGTCCTGCGAATTCCCGTCGACCCGACTGAGGGCTTTCCCGCCTTCCGAGGACGCACCCTCGCGAGCGAGCTCGGCTTGCCGTCCTCCGCGATTCGTCCTGCCGGCGAGATGTTCGCCAATCTCTACAACGTCTTCACTGACATGGATGCCTCGCTGGTCGAGGTCAACCCCTTCGTCCTGACCACCGACGGCGCCGTCGTCGCGATCGATGGCAAGGTCGGCCTCGATGACAACGCCTCCTTCCGACACGGTGGCTACGAGGAATGGCGCGACCGCTCGCAGGAAAATCCGACCGAGATTGAAGCCGAAGAGGCCAATATCGGTTCCTACATCAAGCTCGATGGCAACATCGGCTGTGTCGTCAACGGCGCTGGTCTCGCCATGGCCACGATGGACACGCTCAAACTGCACGGCGGCGAGCCAGCGAACTTCCTTGACATCGGCACCGTGAATCGCAAGGACCGCGTCGTCGAGGCGTTGCGGATTATCGTCAACGACTCCGACGTGAAGGCGATCTTCATCAACATCTTCGGCGGACTCGCCCGAGTGGACATCGTCGCCGAGGGCGTCGTCGATGCGGTCAACGAGCTCAAGATTCAGCAACCGCTCGTGGTCCGACTGAACGGCTCGAACGTCGAAGAGGGTCGTCGCGTGTTGCACGACTCAGGGATCGACGTGCAGACCGCCGACGAGTTGGGCGACGCGGCAGAGCTCGCCGTGACCGCCGCAGCTACCGCCAAGCGACGCAGTCGCCCGAAGAGTTAGCGACCTCGACCAGCGCAGCCAATCAACATCGAACCGACCTCCGAACAGGGATCCGTCTCATGAGCATCCTCCTCAACAACCGCACTCGCCTGCTCATTCAAGGGCTAGGCAACGAGGGCCAGAATCAGATCCGCCGCTCGCTTGACTACGGCACTCGCGTCGTCGCTGGTGTGCATCCCGGATTCCGTGGCGGCGAGACCTTCACGCATGGCAATCACAGCTTTCCCGTGTACGCCACGGTCACCGAGGCGGTCGAGCAAACGCAGGCCAACTGCACGATCATCTACGTGCCCGCTCCCGGCGCCGCAGATTCGATTCTCGAGAACGTCGCTGCGGAAGTCCCGCTGATCGTCTGCATCACCGAGGGCGTGCCGGTCCACGACATGATTCGGGTCCGCAACACCCTCGCATTGAAAAACGAAGAGCGGAAGAAGACGAACCTGCCTCCCCTCAGTTTGATTGGTCCGAACTGTCCGGGAATCATCCAGCCAGCGTCCAAGTGCCGAGTCGGCATCCATCCGCCCGACGTCTTCATGCCGGGCAACGTCGGCGTGGTCTCGCGCTCAGGCACGCTCGTGTATGAGGCGGTCGATCAGCTGACCAGAGCCGGTATCGGCCAATCGACCTGTGTCGGCGTCGGCGGCGACCCGATCATCGGCGAGCAACAGCAGGCCATCCTGCGCCGCTTCAACAGCGACCCCGACACCGACGCGGTCGTTCTCATCGGCGAAATCGGCGGTATGGCCGAGCAAGCAGCGGCCGCCTACATCAAACGCAGCATGAACAAGCCGGTCGTCGCGTTTATCGCCGGTGCTACCGCGCCTCCAGGACGTCGGATGGGACACGCCGGCGCGATCATCGAGGGCGAAGCTGGCACCGCCGAGGCGAAGCTCACCGCGCTCGAGGAAGCAGGCGCGATCATCTCGCGCAGTCCCGCCGAAATCGGCTCGACGATGCGACGCGTCCTCGAAGAGGCAGGCAAGTACGTCCCGCCCGGCGGTGCTGAGTAGGCGCTGCTGAGTACTGCCAAGTAGTAGTCGAGCCACTTGAGCACTTCATACTCGCGACGCATTCGAAAGTGTCCTCATGAGCGATGACCCGCTCAGTCCCAAGCAACAGGGACAGATCGCAACGCTCAGCGGCCTGATCGCGCCGTTCATCGGGATCGTGCTGATGGTAATCATCAGCGTGCTAATCAACGTGATCGTGGGAATCATCGTCGGAGCGGTCGCAGTGATCGTGCTGGTGCCAATCACACAACGAATCCTCCGACGTCGCGCCGACCCATAAGTCTCGGCGAGCGACGCCCATTGTGCCTAATGTCCCCTGGCCGAAGCTGATGCCTGAAGACCTCCCCCAGCAGGGGGAGGTGCCAAAGGCGGAGGGGGTCCTGCTCCACCAATTCCTATCTGGTACCCGCGCCGACAGGACCCCCTCAGTCGCTCCGCGACAGCTCCCTCCCCGCCTACGCGAGGACAGCCTCTGCGAGGGGGAGCAAGTTAATCGAAGGCCTCCGCTCCGCCGCGGGTATCTCGCTGAGGCCAGCACCTGTGTCGACGCTATTGGTGCGTCCATGGCAGCAAGTCGGCCTCGCGGCACGGATCGAGATTCCCGCGGCGGAGCGCGGGAGTGACGGGGTTGGTGCTTGGCTCAGTGGCCTGCTTTGGGATGTTGGCTATTGCTCAGCGTCTTCTTCGTCCTCTTCTGGAGGGAAGCATTCTGTTTGGGGGTCGGCGTCGGGTGCGAGATTTCGCTTTTCCTTCCCGAGGATCCCTTCTGGATCATCGAGGAAATCGATCACCTCATTCACCGCGTCCGGCCCGATCTCCTCGTCGTCGAGAATCTCGGTCCCGTGCAAGTCGGTCTCGTAGATGACCAGGCGAACCGGCTCGGTGGCTCGCTGAAAGTAGCGATTGGATTGATAGTACGAGCACTTGTTTCTGGCGCCCACGATGTAGAGCTTGGGCACGTCGATCTCTGCGACCGTGCTCAAGCCGTCGAGCCGATCGTACCCGTCCTCGCGTGACCGATCCGAGTCCTTTTGTGGCTTGTTGGGGAACACGTTGGGACTCGAGATCGCGCTGACCGCGGTGAACTCGTCGCGATAGGCGGCGACCTGCATCAGGCTCGTGCCGCCCATACTCACCCCGATGCCATAGATGTGCTCAGCTTGTTCCTCGACCGCGTAGTCGATCGCCGCTTCCCACTCGAGATAGATGTCAGGCACATCCTCAATCTGGCGACGGCTGTAGACGCATGGCGTGTCGCCATGACAACGGAAGTCCCAGCGCAGCACTCGGTAGCCCTCGGCGACCAGTCGCCCGGCCAGTTTGTCCCAGATGCCGCGATGCGTGGGATTGGTGTTGTCGGTTCGATACATGTGGCCAAGGAGGACCCATTCGTCGCCATCGCCGTTGACCTCGGCCACGAATCGCGCCCCGTCAGCCGAGCGCAGGACGAAGGGATCGTTCTGATCGCTCTTCGTCGCGAGCGCCAGCGGCACCACGATCGCCAGTGCTAGCGCAATCGCACCCATCGCGCCCGCGAAGGGCATCCAACGATTGGCGAGCAACGCTGGCAGGCGCTGCAATGGATTGAGGCGCTCACGCATGTCTGGACCGATCATGTTCAGCGAGATGCAGCTCGGTGGGGCGACGCATATCGACACACATTCAATGTGCAATCTGCATGCGCTCCATGCAGCATATGACCCGCTCGCTGCTAATCTCAGAGGTGGAGGGTTCGCATAGTGGCCTAGTGCGCCCGCCTGCTAAGCGGGTTCGGGGGAAACTCCGTCGAGGGTTCGAATCCCTCACCCTCCGCCACGCCACTCCCCATTCCGCTCCCGCCCTATTGGGGAGACGCCCAAGCCCGAGGGTGGCGCCCGACAGGAACGTGCCATGCCGCAGTACCACATCTGGACCGTCGGTTGCCAAGTCAACACCGCCGACTCCGCGAAACTCGCCGCAGGTCTGCGACGTCTCGGTATGGACCAGACCGATCAGCCTCGCGACGCCGACCTGATCGTGCTCAATACCTGTGCCGTGCGACAGCACGCCGAGGACAAAGCCCAGGCCAAGTTGGGATCGCTCAAGCACCTCAAGCGGACCAATCCCGATCTACGCATCGCGGTCATGGGCTGCATGGTCGGACCGCACACCAGTCGCGGCGACGACCCGATCACCAAGCGATTTCCCTTCGTCGACACCTGGGCTCAGCCCCAACGCTTTGAGCAGGTTGTCAGCCTTCTCGACCTGCCGAGCCTTCCCAACATCCCCGAGCCTGAGGAAGACGATGGTGGCGAGTTTTGGCCAACGATATTCCCGGACGAGACCCAGCCGACCGCCTTCGTTCCGGTGATCGAGGGTTGTGACAAGTTCTGTACCTACTGCATTGTCCCGCTTAGGCGAGGTCGCGAGCGTTCACGCCCGATCTCTGAAGTCGCGCGAGAAATCGAAGCGCATACACAGCGCGGCGTGCGCGAGGTGACGCTGCTCGGTCAGACGGTGGAGGCCTACGGCAAGGATCAGCCGCCCGTCGATCCGAACACCGAACACGCCGACCTCTCCGACTTGATGCGCGCGATCCATGATCTCCCCAACCTGCATCGCATCCGTCAGCTCACCAGCTATCCACCCGACATGACCGACCGCATTCTCGAAGGCATGGCCGAGCTGCCGAAGGTCTGCGAGGCGTTCTCGCTGCCCGTCCAGGCAGGCTCCGACGACGTGCTCACCAACATGCGGCGCGGCTACAGCGTCACTCAGTTCCGCGAGCGAGTGGAGAAGGTCCGATCGCTCTGGCCCGAGGTCAGCATCTCCACCGACGTGATCGTCGGATTCCCTGGCGAATCGGAGCAGGACTTCCAGGCGACTTACGACCTGCTCGAAGAGCTGCGCTTCGACAAGGTGCACGTCGCCGCGTACAGTCCGCGAACCGGTACGTTCGCTCAGCGCAATCAGCCCGACGATGTACCTCATGACGTGAAGATGGCGCGATTCCACCGCGTCGAAGAGCTACAACGCGACATCTCGTTCCAGATCAACAACAGGTACCTGCTCAGGGACGTGGAAGTGCTGCTGGAGTCGACCAAACCGTCGGACGATGACGGCGTCGAGCGCTGCACCGGCCGCACGCGCACGATGAAACTCGTTCACTTCGACGCACCGATCGGACAGTACCGCCCGGGCGACCTGCTCGCCGTGTCCGTCACGCGGGTCGGCGCCTGGAGCCTTCAGGGACAACCGGCTGCACAACACCAACGATGACGACTCAGGCCTCGCCGACGCCGGACAACGCCCACTCCCTCGAACGACGACCGCACGTGGCCGTGCTCGTGGTCATCTTCACCGTTGTCGATGGCGCGTTGCAGGTGCTGCTCATCGAGCGATCGGCTCCGCCCGCCGATGGTCAGTGGGCGATCCCTGGCGGCGCTCTCATGCACGGCGAAACGCTCGAGCAGGCCGCCGTCCGCAAACTCGCCGAGGAGACCGGCGTCACCGATCTCTTCCTCGAGCAGCTCTACACCTTCGGCGATCTCGACTCGTCGACCACTGACGGCAGTGTCGGCGTGACTTGGTTCGCGCTCGTCGATCCGGCTCGCGTCCGATTGGCCCAACGGACCGCATGGCGACCTCAGTGGTGGAGCCTGAACGAGATTCCGCCGCTCGCGTTCGCGAACGAGCGTGTGATCGATGTCGCGCGGACCAGACTGATCAACAAGCTGCAGTACACCGACGCTGCCTACTCGCTCCTGCCGCCGACGTTCACCATGCGCGAGCTCCAGGATGTCTACGAGGCCATCCTCGGCCGTCCCCTGGACAAGCGCAATTTCCGCCGACGGCTCCTCGCCACCGATTTCATCACTGCCACTGCAGAACAGAGACAGGACGGTCGGCACCGACCGGCGAGACTCTATCGGTTCGCAAATCGTTCGTAGCTGGCCGACGTCATCCAAGTCAAACGTCAGGCTCGCACTTGCCCAAGGTCTTCAAGCACTTCGTCATACCCGCGCTGCGCCGCGGGTATCTCGCTGAGGCCAGCACCAGCGTCGACGCTGATGAAGCGTCTACAGCAACACATCGGTCGTGCCGCACGGATCGAGATTCTCGCGCTGCGCGCAGGAATGACGGAACCTGGCCGCATTGGTGCGTTACGCAACAGCCTTCGGCTCGCGCGGCGGAGGTCGATCCTCGCGAAGGCCTTGCTACTCGATCGCCATCCCTCGACTCACGAGCTCGGATGCTACCGCGTCGTGAATGCTCTGCGCCATGGTGATGCCCCAGGCCGCGTCAACGACGGTCATGTCCTCGTAGCCGAGGGTGTATCGCGCCGCCTCAGCCCAGCCGCTGATTCGCTTGAATTCTTCGACTGTGCCAGGAATCTCCCAGCCGTCGGGCAGGAGGTCACGCAGTTCGTTGAGTTCGTGAATCCTCGGCGGATCAATCCGCTCGGCGACCAGGGCGGCCTTGAGCGCCTTCTCCGACGACTGGTGCACGTAGAAGCATGCGAGAACCGGTTCGGTCGGGTCAGCGGCCAACTGAAGGCGACCTCCGCGAAGATCCCGCCTTGTCAGTTCCAGCCTCTCCAACACCGCTTCGCTCACCGGATCGCCCCTACCTCTAACGTGCAGTGTCTTTCCCTCGACCATCGCTGCGCGCTCGATCGTACCTGCGACCGTCGCTTTCCGCACGACCTCCGCTGGTGTAGCGAGCTTGACATCGCGCCGAACTTTCGTACACGCCAGCGCTCGATCGATCTCCGATCGTTGCCCGAAGTAGTCAACGATCTCGTCCAACACGACCAGCAGGTCGACGTCGCTGTATTCGTGGAAATCGCCACGCGCGCGCGAGCCAAACAGCACGATCTGCACTGGATTCCAGCCGCCGACAATGATTTCCACCATCTGCTCGATGGCCTTGTCGATGTCAACGGACTGAGCGGGAGCGAGAACCATACGACGATCGTAGCGACCTCCTCTGCCTCGGATCGTTCCACAACCTCTTGACAAACCCCTGTTGTCTTTGCGACACTATTTCGGATTGATAGTGTCGCACTGACACTAAGTAGTAGGTCTGTGAGTCCCTGATGTCAGAAACAATCGTCGTCGAAACCGATTTCATTCCCGCGGTGTTGCCACCCAATCTGCCCGACGAGGTGTGCGAGACCGACATCGCCACCGTCCCGCTCGCGTCTGAGCCACACCTCCCCGATTGGCAGCCAGAGATCCCGCAGGCGTATCTCCGCCTGAGCGGAGACGAGCTGCGCGAGCGCATTCGCGCGGCCCGCGCCGAGTTGGGTGATCGCTTGCTGATACTTGGGCACCACTATCAGCGCGATGACATCATCGAGTTCGCCGACTTCCGCGGCGACTCCTTCAAGCTCGCCCAGCAGGCAGCCGATAACTCGGAGGCGGAGTTCATCGTCTTCTGTGGCGTCCACTTCATGGCCGAAAGCGCCGACATTCTCACGACCCCCGAACAGCGCGTGATCCTGCCGAATCTCGCTGCTGGCTGTTCGATGGCGGACATGGCCCAGCCCGAGGATGTCTACGACGCGTGGGACGATCTCAGCGAGATTGTCGACACCGACCGCGTGATTCCGATCACCTACATGAACTCGGCCGCGTCGTTGAAGGCGTTCGTTGGCAAGCATGGCGGTGCCGTTTGCACCTCCTCGAACGCGACTGCTGTGCTCGAGTGGGCATTTGAACAAGGCGATCAGGTGTTGTTCTTCCCCGACCAACACCTCGGACGCAACACAGGCAAGAGACTCGGCATCGACCCTCGGACTCAGACCGCCGTTTGGAGTCCGCGCAAGGTGAACGGTGGCCTCACCCCGGAGCGCATCGCCGACAGCAAGATCCTCCTCTGGCAGGGACACTGCTCCGTCCACATTCGCTTCCGCGTCGACCAGATCGAGCGCGCCCGCCAGGAGCATCCTGGCGTTCGCGTCGTCGTCCACCCGGAGTGCCCCGAACCGGTCGTCGATGCCGCCGATGCCGACGGCTCCACCGAGTTCATCATCAACTACGTCAGAAACGGCCCGCCCGGCGTCTACGCGGTCGGCACCGAGATCAATCTCGTCCACCGACTTAATGAAGAGGTCGCAGCCGACGGCAAACACGCATTCTGCCTCGATCCAGTGATCTGTCCCTGCGCCACGATGTACCGCATTCACCCCGCCTACCTTGCCTGGGTGACCGAGTCGCTCGTCGAAGGTCGCGTCGTCAATCCGATCACGGTCGACGATGAGACTCGCGAGTGGGCCCGACTCGCGCTCGACCGCATGCTGGCGATTACGTAGCGGCTCCGATGCACATCCTCGTCATCGGTAGCGGACTGGCCGGGATCAACGCGGCGCTGCGAGCATCCGAGTTCGCTGAAGTCACGTTGATCTCCAAGTCCGACCTCCAAGAAACCAACACCAACCGAGCCCAGGGCGGCATCGCCGCCGCGATCAACGCGCTCGACGATCCCATCACCCACGCCGAAGACACGATGCGCGCCGGAGCGGGCCTCTGCGATCCGACAGCCGTGCACGCGCTGACACGCAACGGCGCCGCAGCAATCGCCCGACTGCTCGAGCTCGGCGTCGACTTCGACCGCGACGAGCAAGGTCAGCTCGCGCTCGCGAACGAAGGCGCGCACTCGGTGCCTCGAGTCCTGCACGCAGGTGGCGACCAGACAGGTCTGCACATTCAGTCGGCGCTGAACAAGCGTTTGTCGCAGTCCCACGTCGACGTTCGCACGAATGTGACCGTCACCGATCTTGCGCTCGACGCCGGCCGCTGCGTCGGCGTGACCACCGACCAGTCGGAGACCATGCTCGCCGACGCGGTGATTCTGGCGACGGGTGGCTCCGGCGCGCTCTACGCGACCACCACCAATCCACCCAATGCGACCGCCGACGGCATCGCCCTCGCCCTGCGCGCGGGCGCGCTGATGCGGGATCTGGAGTTCGTGCAGTTTCATCCGACAGCGCTCGTCGGCACGACCGTTGGCGACCATGCCAGCAGCGGCAGTGCGTTCCTCATCTCCGAGGCGCTGCGAGGCGAGGGCGCTGTCCTGCTCGATGCCTCGGGCGACCGATTCATGGCTCGCGCCCACCCTGATGCCGAGCTCGCACCTCGCTCGGTCGTCGCCCAGGCGATCACCGAGACCATGCGACGCGATGGCTCAAGTCATGTGTTGCTCGACATCTCGCATCATGACGCCGAGTTCCTGCGACGCCGGTTCCCGGGCGTCTATCGCGGCGCGCTCGAGCGTGGCCACGACATCACCGTCGGGCCGATTCCGGTCGCTCCAGCGGCTCACTATCACATGGGCGGCGTCTACACCGACATCGATGGTCGGACCACTATTCCCGGCCTGTTCGCGGCTGGCGAGTGCGCATCGACCGGAGCACACGGCGCCAATCGCGTGGCGTCGAACTCGCTGCTTGAGGCTGCGGTGTTCTCTGCCCGAGCCGTGGCGACGATCGAGCGGGGGCTCAACGCCGCACCGATTCCCGAGTCGGAAATCTCGAACGTCCACCCGCTGCGGCTGAAGCCTGAGTACTGCGCGCCATCGTGGGAGCTCCTCAGACGCACCATGAACGACCTCGTCGGGATCACCCGTACCCGCTCTGACCTCGTCACGGCAATCGAGCGCTTCGAGCAGTGGGCTAACGGCTCCCAATCGACCCAAGACGCTTCACTGCCGCTCGCGACCGTCGCCGCACGCGCGATCGCCGACGCGGCATTACGACGCACCGAGTCGCGCGGGGCGCATCTCCGCCTCGACCATCCCGACCCGAACCCTGCGTTGCAGCGGCACAGCTTCGTCCAACTGGCTCGCGAATGACCGCGCTCGACCTCACCATCGTTCAGCGACTCGTCGACGCCACCTTGGCCGAGGATCGCGCCGACCTCGATCTCACAACCAACGCGCTCAGCAAATGGATCGATTGGCGACAGGGCAATGCGCAACTGACCGCTCGGGCTGAAGGCGTCGTCTGCGGCCTTGATTTCGCTGTGGCCGCGTTCGTCGCGCTCGACCCCGACGTACGATTCCTGCCAGCGGTGAGCGACGGCGACCACGTGTCTGCGGGCCAGCAGATCGCCACCGTCGGCGGACAGCTCGGTCCGCTGCTTCGCGCCGAGCGCACCGCGCTCAATTGGCTCCAGCGACTGAGCGGAACCGCGACCCTGACCCGACAAGCGGTCAGCGCCGCGGGCACCCGCACGAAGATCCTGGACACGCGCAAGACCACGCCCGGTCTGCGTCCGGCCGAGCGCTACGCGGTGCGCTGCGGCGGTGGACTCAACCATCGTGATTCACTCGCGGCCGGCGTGCTGATCAAGGACAACCACATCGCCGCCGTCCGACAATCAGGCGGCATGCTCGCGGACGCAGTCGCGTCCGCAATCGCCAACGTCGGACCTGCGACCGGTGTTGAGGTGGAAGTGACCAATCTCGAAGAGGCTCAAGAGGCGCTCGACGCTGGCGCTACGGCGCTCCTGCTCGACAACTTCGCCATCGACGACCTCACGCCAGCCGTCGAGCTGGCGCGCGTCTACCGCGCTCGGACCGAGGCCAGCGGCGGGATCACGCTCGAACAGATTCCCGCGATCGCCCGCGCCGGCGTCGATTTCATCTCGCTCGGAGCGCTGACGCACTCAGCGCCTGCCCTCGACATCGCGCTCGATATCGTCTCCGACCGAGCGTCGGACTAACTCAGGCTTCCCCGGACGCCGCTGCTCGTACGCGCCGACCTATCCCCGCCTCGGCCGCTCGAGATCAGCGGAGTCGATCACGATCGTGAATGGTCCATCGTTGACCAACTCGACTGACATCATCGCGCCGAAGATGCCCGTCTCGACGCGGATTCCCTCCGCGCGCAGCGATTCGGCGAAGTGGTCGACCAATGGCTCCGCTAGTTCAGGACGTGCCGCGCTGGTGAAGCTGGGACGGCGACCCTTGCGGACGTCGGCGTGCAGCGTGAACTGACTGACAACCAACGCCGACTCGCCGATGTCCAAGAGGCTGTCGTTGAACCGACCGTCGGCATCGGCGAAGATGCGCAGTCCCGACACTTTCCGAGCCAGCGCTTCCGCCTGCGTTTCAGTGTCACCATCGGCCACGCCGACGAGGATCAGCAGACCTTGGTCGATCGCGCCGACCACCTCGCCACTGACAGAGACCGCTGCGCTCGTGACACGCTGAATCACGATCTTCATGGATGCACAGAAATGGGCTCATAACGGTCCGTCAGAGCCGGGCGCTATTCCGCGGTAGCCGCCGACGCTTCGCGCTCGCCCGAGTCCGCGCTGCCCGACGATTCCGACGACTCGCCGTCGGATTCTGACCCTTCGCCGCGAGCGTCTCGGTCTTCGTCCCGGCGCGACTTCCAGTTGCTCTTCTTGCTGTCGGTCGAGTACCAACCGGAGCCTTTGAACACGATCGCGGGCGCGCTGGGGATTCGCTGGAGCGTATGCTCACACTCCGTACAGGGCTGTTGGGCCGGCGCGCTCCAGCCCTCTAACTTCTCGACCGTGTGGCCGCACTCGAAACACTCATACACGTAGCGGGGCACGTATTTCCTCCGCGCAACTGGGAGATGCAAGTCAGACGACAAACCAGACAACAGTGGATAAGGTATCACGACCCCAAGCTCAGTGCGCGTATCGCCGACACACCCCTATACTCGACGCATATGCCCGCCGAAGGGGCGGGCTCGACGTAACTTCACGAGCAAGCATCTGAGGAGCCGGATGACGACATCGATCTCAATGCGCGACCTGCTGGAGGCCGGCGTTCACTTTGGTCACCAGACCGGACGCTGGAATCCCAAGATGGCGCCATTCATCTACGGCGCCCGCAACGGCGTACACATCCTCGACCTAGCCCAGACCGTCACCCGTCTGAACGAGGCCACCGAATTCGCCCGCGACCTCTCCTCGTCGGGCCAACAAGTTCTCTTCGTCGGCACCAAACGCCAGGCCCAGGACGTAATCCGCAACGAGGCCGACCGCGCCAACATGCCTTATGTCGTCACTCGATGGCTGGGCGGCACCCTGACGAACTTCCAAACGATCCGCAAGCGCGTCGATTACATGATCGAACTCGAGCGCCGGGAGGAATCGGGTCAGCTCGATCTGCTGCCCAAGAAGGAAGCGCTCAAGCTGCGCGACAACCTCACCCGGCTGCATCGCTACTTGCGCGGTCTGCGTGACATGACGTCGCTGCCCGGCGCACTATTCATTGTCGACGTGCCGCGCGAGCACATCGCCGTCGCCGAGGCGCGACGTCTCGGGATTCCGATCATCGCCGTCTGCGACACCAACTCGGACCCGAATCTGATCGACTACCCGATCCCGTCGAACGACGACGCGATTCGCGCCGTCCGACTGCTCACGTCGCAAATCGCCGAGGCCGCCCAAGAAGGTGGCTTGATGCTCCAGAGCGCCGTCGAGAGCGAAGAGCCGTACGACACCATCGACAGCAATGACGCGCTCGGCGTGAACTGAACGTTCACTGGGCACGCAGTTCCCAATTCACGACATCGCACCCAATCATCGACAGAGGAGACACAAACGTGCCCGTAACGATTGACCAAATCAAGGCCCTGCGCGCCGAGACCGGCGCCGGCGTCATGGACTGCCGACAGGCCCTCACCGAAGCCGACGGCGACCTAGAGCAAGCGCGCCTCGCGCTGCGCGAGAAGGGCATCGCCACGGCCAGCAAACGGGCAGACAAAGCAACCGGGCAGGGCCTCATCCACAGCTACATCCACGGTGGACGCATCGGCGTCCTCGTCGACCTCCGCTGCGAGACCGACTTCGTCGCCAAGACCGAGCCGTTCAAGGACCTCGCGCACGACATCGCGATGCAGATCGCCTCGATGAACCCGGCCGCCGTCAGCGCAGATGACATCGCCGATGACGCCGAAGACGGCGCCGTCGCGCTGCTCGACCAAGAGTTCATCCGAGACAGCTCGCAAACCATCTCCGACCGCATCAACGACGTGATCGCATCAATCGGAGAGCGAATCGAAGTCGCCCGCTTCACCCGCTACGAAATGGGCGAGTAACCACTTGCCAGGAAGACACCCTTCGCCCTGATCACTCCAAGGGGGAGGAACTGGCTCGTGCGACGAACGGCGCACATTCAATCCAATCTTCCGACACATCGAGTTTGCCCGTGAGTACTGAGCCAGCCCAACGTCGCGTTGTGATTAAGGTCTCGGGCGAATCGCTCCAGGGACAGCGTGACTCTGGCATCGACTCGACCGCACTCAATGACATCGCTCAACAGATCGTCACCTGTCGCGATCGCGGCGTCGAGATCGGCGTCGTCGTTGGTGGAGGCAACCTGTTCCGCGGTCGAATCGCGGCCCAGCTCGGCATGGCCGAGGCCACCGCTCACTACGCGGGCATGTTGGCCACCATCATCAACGGACTCGCGTTGCAGGACGCGATCGAGGCCGCGGGCGGCGAAGTCAGGACGATGTCCGCGCTGCACGTGCGTCAGGTATCCGAGATTTTCATCCGCCGACGCGCCATCCGACACCTCGAGAAGGGGCGCATCGTCCTCTGCGTGGGCGGCACGGGCAATCCCTATGTCACCACCGACACCGCCGCCGCCTTGCGCGGCATCGAACTCGATGCCCAGGAACTGCTCATGGGCAAACACGGCACCGACGGCGTCTACACCGCCGATCCAGCGACCCATCCCGATGCCCAGCGATACGCACGCCTGAACTATCGCGAGGCGCTCCGCCAGAATCTCGGCGTGCTCATGGATGCCTCCGCGCTCGCGCTGTGCGAGGAGCACTCCTTGCCCATCGTGGTGTTTAACATCGAGGCGCCTAACGCTATCGTGAAGACGGTGATCGACGGACCCGTTCTCGAAGAGGCCGGCACCCGCGTCGATCACGGAGAGACCATCCTCGCCGGTTGAGCTCAGGGAGCGAAGCGCTCGCCGAGTTTCACCGGCCAACACGTACTTGCAACAGGAGCACGAAATGTCCGAAAACGAGCTCCTCGACCTGGCATTCGACGACGCCAACTCGCGAATGAGCGGCGCCGTCAGTGCGCTCGAGCGCGACCTCATGGCCGTCCGCACTGGCCGCGCCCACACCTCGCTCGTTGACCAACTCCGTGTCGACTACTACGGCACGACCATGGCGCTCAATCAGCTCGCCACGATCTCCACGCCCGAAGCTCGACTGATCGCAATCCAGCCGTGGGACAGGAACGCCTTCGAGCCGATCACCAAGGCGATTCAGACGTCCGACATCGGAATCAATCCTCAATCGGACGGCATTCTGATCCGTCTCGCGCTGCCCGAGCTGACCGAGGAACGACGACGCGACCTCGTCAAGATTGTGCATCAGAAGTCCGAGTCCGCCCGCGTCGCCATTCGCAATGTCCGTCGACACATTCACGACGAGCTGCGCGGGATGCAGCGAGATGGCGACCTCTCGCAGGACGAAGAACGCCGTGCGGAATCCCAACTCGACACCCTCACCGGCCAATTCATCGCTAAAGTTGATGAAGCGGGCAGTCAGAAGGAGCGCGAGCTCCTCGAGGTCTAGTACGTGTCAAGCACTTCCGCGTCCATCTTCACTCCAACCAATCGCCACTCAGTTCTCCGTTCCCGCGTGAATGGCGTTCGCGTCGCCGACTCTGTCGAGTCCGCGCAGTCCGCTGAGACTGTCGATCCAGCCGAGTCGGCCGATGTGCCTCGCCATGTCGCCGTGATCATGGACGGCAACGGACGCTGGGCAGCTCAGCGTGGACTGCGCCCCACCGATGGCCATCGCGCCGGCACCGAGAACATCCGCGCCGCCATCGAAGCGTTCGCCGAACGCGGCGTGCGCTGTCTGACACTGTTCGCGTTCTCGACCGAGAACTGGAAACGACCTCGTCCCGAGGTGCGCGGCCTCATGCGCATCCTCTCGTCCACGATCGACCGCGAAGTCCGACCTCTGCACGAGGCCGGCGTCAAACTCCGCTACATCGGCCGACTCGACGCCCTCGATGGTCGCCTGCGTCGCAAGATCGACGAAGCGATCGAGCTCACCCGACGCAACGACCGGATGACTGTCTGTGTCGCTTTCAACTACGGCTCGCGTGCCGAGTTGGTCGATGCCGTCCGTCGATTGGTCGCCGATGGTGTCGAACCCGAGGACGTGAACGAGGGCATGCTCTCCAGCTATCTCTACACCCGCGAGCTGCCAGATCCCGACCTGATCATCCGCACCGGCGGAGAGCAACGCATTTCTAACTTCCTCCTCTGGCAAGCCGCCTACGCCGAGTACGTGTTCTCCGACACCTACTGGCCCGATTTCGGCGAGCAAGATGTCGACGCCGCGCTCATGGCCTACGCCGAGCGCACCAGAAACTTCGGCGGACGTCCCGCCCATGACGACTGACCGTTCCCGCTTGAACCGACTGATGAATGGAAATCTCGGTCCTCGGCTGCTGAGCGCGGCCGTCGGCCTGCCTCTGATCATTGCCGTCATCCTGGTCGGTGGACCGCTATTCGCAGCGCTCATGGCGCTCAGCTTGGTCATCGCCCTCGCCGAGATCGCCGTCGTGATTGACCTCAAGCTGCGTAGCTTCTTGTTCGTGTTCGCGGTCGCCGCGATCGGCGCGATCATCGGCGTGGCCACACAGTCCGACCTGCCACTCTTCTGGCCGATCCTCGCGGCAATGCTCGCGATCGCCTCAGTCACGACCATCACCGTCGTGCGCACGGTCCCAACCGCCGATCCGACGTTGCTCGCACCGATCCTGCTCAGCGGAGTCGCCATGCTCGGTGCCGTTATGTACCTGGCACTTCCGGGTGCGACGTTTGTCATGGTGCGCGCAGCCGAGCAGGGCACCGACTGGGTCTTGCTCGCTGTTCTCGCGATTATGTCGACCGACGCCGCCGCTTACGCCGTCGGCCGACTCCTCGGCCGACATCAGCTCGCGCCCTCGGTCTCGCCAAACAAAACGATCGAAGGCGCGGTCGGCGGATGGTTCGGTGGATTCGGCGCCACGATCGCGCTGGATCAGATCCTCAATCTCGACGCGCAGATTTGGCCACTGATCATCCTGGCTGTGGTGCTGCCCGTCGCGGGACAGCTCGGCGACCTCGCCGAGTCGCTATTCAAGCGCGCAATGGACGTCAAGGACTCATCAAATCTCATTCCCGGACACGGAGGCGTCCTCGATCGGCTCGATTCGCTCCTCTTCGGACTGCCCGTCGTATTCTTCTTCTTGCAATGGACGACGTGACCCAACCCATCGACGATCCGATCAACTTGGTCCTGCTCGGGTCAACCGGCAGTATCGGCCGACAGACCCTCGATGTCGTGCGCGCCATGCCGCAGCGATTTACCGTTCTCGGCCTCGCCGCCGGCCGCAACCTCGACGCTCTCGAGGCGCAGGCTCACGAGTTCCAACCGACCTACATTTGGGCCGCCGCTCAGGATACGGACCGGCTGTCAAAGATCGGTGAAGACTCGGGCGCCGCCGTCACACCGATGGAGGACATGGCCGCCGACCCGAACGGCGATGTCCTCGTCGTCGGCACCGCGGGACGCGCCGGGCTCGAGCCGACGCTCACCGCGCTCGAACGTGGCGGCGCGGTCGCGCTGGCCAACAAAGAGGTCGTCGTCATGGCCGGACAACTCGTCCGCGACGCCCTGAACCGAGGCGGCGGTCAGCTCCGACCGGTCGATTCCGAGCACTCAGCGATCTGGCAATGCCTCTGGGGCGAGGAAGACCACGAAATCCGTCGCATCCTGCTCACTGCCTCTGGCGGCGCCCTCCGACATCTACCCGCCGACGCCCTCGCCTCGGTCACGCCCGAGCAGGCGCTCGACCATCCCACCTGGAACATGGGCGCGAAGATCACCATCGACAGCGCCACCCTGATGAACAAGGGAATGGAAACGATCGAGGCCAAGTGGCTGTTCGATGTCCCCTACGATCGCGTCGAAGTCGTCCAACACGCGGAATCGATCGTGCACTCGCTGGTCGAGTTCGGCGACGGCTCGGTCAAAGCCCAGCTTGGCTATCCCGACATGAAACTCCCAATCCAGCTCGCGCTCTCCTATCCGCAGCGATTGGAACCGACGGTCGAACCGCTCGACCTCGCTGCCGTCGGCACGCTCAACTTCTCCCGACCGGATATCGACCGCTACCCCTGCCTCAAGCTCGCTCGACAGGCTGGCCTCGCGGGTGGCACCTACCCGGCTGTGATGGCGGCGGCCGATGAAATCGCCGTGGAGGCATTCCTCGACCGTCGCATCGGCTTCACCGAAATCGCAGATTATGTCCACCAGGCGATGGACGCCCATCGCAACGTCGCCGACCCAAACATCGAGGCAATCGACGCGGCCGACGCCTGGGCCCGAGGCTTCACCACCGGTCGAATCGCGGCCACGGTCTGATCGCCTGTAACTCCCACGCCACCTTTTCCGTCCTGCCCATTCCCGTTCCCGTCATTCCTGCGCGCAGCGCGGGAATCTCGATCCGCCACGTCGTGCCGTTGCTCTGCCGTGGACTCCTCAGCCATATACCAACTTGTTCTGTGCTCAGCGAGATACCCGCGGCGGAGCGCAGGTTTGGCGACCCGTTCAACAGCCCGCAAAGCGGAGACCTTGGCATAATCTCTTTCCTCCCCCTGCAAGGGGAGGTGCCGAAGGCGGAGGGGGCCCTGCTTTGCCAAGCCCTATCTGGTACCTGCGCCAGCAGGACCCCCTCAGTCGCTCCGCGAAAGCTCCCCCTGCAAGGGGGAGCAAATTAATCAAAGGCCTCCATAGCGCGGGGATGACGACTCAGCGGCGCGGTTGGGACGATCCGTTCAACCGCCTCCGTGGGCTGGCCGAATATCGACCCTTACAGTGCCGTTCGCGCTCTGCTTGTAATCTGAGGTTATGGTCTTCATCGACACCATCCTTCCCTTCATCGGTGTTCTGCTTGGACTCGTCGTCTTGCACGAGATGGGGCACTTCTTCGCCGCCAAGATTGCTGGCGTCCGAGCGGAGGAGTTCGGCATCGGCCTGCCGCCAAGAATTGGCAAGGGCTGGCAGTTTGGCGAGACTCTCTACTCGTTCAACTGGCTCCCGATCGGTGGCTTCGTCCGACTCACCGGCGAGGAAGCGTCAGGCCTCCTGATCACCGCGGTCGACCCCGACTCGCGGATGAGCAAGCACTTCGTCCCTGGCGACCGCATGCTCAAGGTCAATGGCAAACGCGTCGTCACACCCGATCAATTCCTCGACCGGATCTTCCGCACACACGGCGAGGACCAGCGCGTTTTCTCATTCGACCACACCGATGACGACGGCAGAACGACGAGTTGGTCGCTGACGCTCTCCGTCCCCGAGGACGCCAAGGACGAACTCCCGCCAGCCAGCAACCTGATCACGACACAGGAGGAGCGCGCCAGGTTCATGAACGAACAGGGTCAGGCCGAAATCCACGGCCTCACCGTCGGGATTGATCCGCGCTCGCTCGGCGCGAAATCTCGCCTCACGCGGATCATCATCATGGCGGCCGGAGCGCTCGTTAACGCCATCCTGCCGTTCATCCTGTTCGCCGTCGGCGCATTGATCCCCGACAACGTCTCCGCCGGGCCGGCAGTCGTGACCAGCACAATCGAGCAAGCTCCAGCCCACCAGGCAGGCATCCGTTCCGGCGACCACATTGTTGCGGTCAACGGAGAGCCGATCGCTAATGCCGGCGACCTCTCGCGCGCAATTCAGCTCAATCTCGGCGAGACGCTGCTCATCTCGGTCGAGCGTCCTGCTGCTGCCTCGCTCACCGCCGGACGCGCCTCAGTCGAGCCCGAGCGATTCGACACCGAGGTGCACGCCCGTCTCGCGCCACAACCGCTGACTCACATCGTCCAGCCCGGAGACTCAGTCCACGACATCGCGGACCAGCTCGGTGTCTCGCCGTCATCAGTGATCGCGGCCTGGGGGATCGAGACCACAGAGTTGAACGAAGGTCTGGAACTCGAGCTCCCCGGCGGTATCACCTACGTGACCGAAAATGACGACACGATGCTGAGCATCGCGATCGAAGAATCCGTGCGGATGGCCTCGGTCTACGCAGCGCTCGACATCGATCCGCTCCATCCACCGCCTGGCATCGAGATCGAAGTCCCGCAGGGCGCGACCGGAATCAGCATCGCCGACGGTTCGCGACTCGTCGTCCGCGAGAGTTTGTCCTTGGGCGAGTCGATCGCGATGGGTTGGACCCAGACGCGCGACACCTTCATTCTCGTGCGCAATCGCATCCGCTCCTGGATCGCAGGCGGAGAACCGATTGAGCTGTCAGGTCCTGTCGGCATCGCGCGGGTCACCGGAGAGGTGGTCGACCGCGCCGGCTGGACGCGGCTGATCGAACTGGCAGCGCTGATCTCGCTCAACCTTGCGATCATCAACATCCTCCCGTTGCCCATGCTCGACGGTGGACGGATCATGTTCGTCCTGATCGAGATCGCTCGTCGCGGCAAGCGGATCAGTCCCGAGCGCGAGGGTCTCGTTCACATGGCCGGGTTCGCCGCGTTGCTTGTCTTCATCGTCGTGATCAGCTACTTCGACATCATCAAAGCTGTCTCCGGCGAGCCCGTGATCCCTTAGTTCCACAGCTCACTGTCGCCCGCGTTACACTACAGATCATCAAGACCCGCGCCCGCAATCGAAGGAGCTGCCATGGCGTTTGAGACCTTTATTGACGCCGACACTCACATCACGGAACCAGCCGACCTCTGGACCTCCCGCGTTTCCTCCAAGTGGGGCGACAAAGTCCTCCACGTCAAACAGGACAACAAGGGGATCAACTCCTGGTTCGTCGGCGACGAGAAGGTGGCTGCGGCGCCCTCTGGCGTGTTCGCCGGTTGGAAGGGCAAGTTCCCTAGCTCGCCGCCGACCTTCGAAGAGGCACACCCTGCCTCCTTCGACGTCCACGAACGACTCAAGCTGATGGACGAAACCGGCGTTTACGCCCAGGTCCTCTATCCCAACGTCGCTGGCTTCGCCTCGCAGCGATTCCTCTCGCTGGGCGATCCCGAGTTGATGCTCGAGTGTGTCCGCGCCTGGAACGACTTCCAGATCGACTGGATCTCCGTCGCCCCCGAGCGATTCGTCGCCAACATCTCGATCCCGTTTTGGGACATCGATGCATCCGTCAAAGAGATCGAGCGCGTCGCCCCGAAGGGCATGCGCGGGATCCTCTTCACGGGCGACCCGCAGTCGCATGGCCAGCCGTTCCTCGGCGACCATCACTGGGACCCGCTCTGGAACGTCGCCACCGACGCCGGTCTGCCGATCTCGTTCCACATCGGTTCCGGTGACTTCACCGACGGATTCACGCCCGAGCGGCTTGCAGTTGATGGGCCAGAGGTGACCTACGCGCGCACCTCGACCACGCTGTTCTTGGCCAACGGCCTGCAGATGACCGATCTGTTGCTCTCCGGCGTGCTCCCGCGCTTCCCCGACCTCAAGTTCATCTCGGTCGAGTCCGGGATCGGCTGGGTGCCGTTCTGCCTTGAGAGCTGCGACTACCACTTCCTCGCCGCTGACATCCGCAAGGCCCGACCTGAGTTCGAGATGATGCCGTCGGACTACTTCCGCCGACAGGTCTACGCCTGCTACTGGTTCGAGAAGATTGCTCCGCGCAAGCTGATCGATGACATCGGCGCCGACAACATCCTCTTCGAGACTGACTTCCCGCACCCGACCTGCCTCTACGGCAACGTCCAGGAGACGATCGAGGACGGCCTCGAGGGTCAGAGCGAAGAAGTCCGCCGCAAGATTCTCTGGGAGAACTCGGCCAGGCTTTACAACATCGACATCCCCAAGGTCATGCCCGAAGGTCTCGCCGCAGCAGCCGCAGCCGGCGGTGGAGGCTAGCGCTCGGCTTCCCCTTACCTCCCCCTCGCAGGGGGAGGTATCGCAGGGCGACGGAGGGGGTCGCGCGATTCACGAGAGACCGCTCCAATCGGAGCGGTCTCGTCATGTAAGCGAGAAGAGGAACAGCCATGGACATCAACGGCAAAGTCGCAGTCGTCACCGGCGCATCCTCAGGCGTCGGCGAGGCCACCGCCAAGTTGCTCGCCTCGCTGGGCGCCTCCGTCGTCGTCAACTACTTCCGCGGCGCTGAGGCCGGGCAGCGCGTCGTTGATGAGATCCAGGCCGACGGCGGCTCCGCGATCGCGGTCCAGGCCGACACCCGCTCCGACGCTGACTGCCGTCGGCTCATCCAGGCCGCCATCGACGAGTACGGCCACCTGGAAATCCTGGTGAACAACGCCGGGATGACGCACTTCATCGCCCACGACGACCTCGAAGCGGTCACGGACGAGGTCTGGGACGACATCATCGGCGCCAATCTGCGCGGCGTCTTCAACTGCTCTCGAGCCGCCGCACCACATATGCGAGCCGCCGGCGAGGGCGCGGTGGTCAACGTCTCCAGCGTCGCCGGCACAGGCGGCGGTGGCTCCAGCATTCCCTACGCGGCGAGCAAGGCCGGCGTCAACGTGATCACGAAATCGTTGGCCCGAGTCCTAGGTCCGGAAATCCGGATCAACACCATCGCTCCTGGCTTCATCGAGGGTCGCTGGCTTCGAGGCGGTCTAGGCGAAGACACCTACGAGGCCGGTCGCAAGCGTCTCGGCGAGACCGCACCGCTCCGAGGAGTCGCCACCCCCGAGTCCTGCGCCGACGCCATCATCGCCCTCATCGAAAGAAACATCTTCGTCACCGGCCAAACCATCACCGTAGACGGCGGCGCCACGCTGTAGACCCAACCGAGTCGCCACCCCAGCTCCGCTCGCTCACACACACGCTCGTCCAACCAGTGTCCCGTCCCCGCCCCCGAGCGGGGACCTGCTCGGAGGCTCCACTCTTCCGGTAACGGCAAAATCCGTTTAGTATCCCGGCGCCACCCCGGTTTGCGATGGAGAACACCATGCCGCCCAAGGAACCACAGGAATCGATCAGCAGAAGCGCCATGTTAGCCGTGGCCAGCAACTACACATCCGTCGCGAAGGCCTTGATGGAACTGATCGACAATCCAATCGACTACAGAGGCAATCGCCACCTAGGTATCGACGTGATTGTTGACAAGGAAGACGATCGGGTCATAGTCAGAGACGTTGGTGGAGAGGGCATGAACCGCGACTCGCTTTCCGACTGGTTGAGATGGGGTGAAGGTCATGATCACGATGCCGCCGACATTGGCCAGTATCACCTAGGTGGAAAGCTAGCTTGCATCTTTCTGGCAAGAAGCTTGCAGATCAATTGCCGACGTGCTGAAGAACCTGAGGTTTGGCACTTTGAAGACCCTGAGTGGGGAACTCGGAAAGACATCGTAACGCCACGTATCACTCGTCGACACGTGTCCGATGTTTCTTCGGCAGGTCAGCTCCGCATTCCCGATGACGGAATGGGCTTCACACAGTTTACACTCAGTGGCCTGAAGAAGCGACGCTACAATATATCTGTACTTAAGGTCAACATCGCGGAGACCTATCAGACCCTCCTGCGAAAGGGCGTACTGACCATCAACGTCCGTAGCGAAAATGAGAGCGAATCAATTTCCGCTCCCGACATCCCGTGGTTGAGCGGAACGGAACCGCACGAGATCCCCTCGACCGAAGTCGCAGAAGATGTCATCATCTCAGGGAGAATTGGTGGAATCGACCGAAACAGATTGCGCGCGAAGACCAAAACACACAGTTACATGGGTATACGCACAGACTTCAACGGCCGTACAATCACGTATGGCGAGTCCTTCGGCCACCATCTCGCTGGAAGAGGACCAAGTCAGCGCCTTTACGGAGAAATCTCAATCACTGGAAGCGGACTCGTACCGACACAGAACAAGGAGGGTTGGGACACCGATAGTCCAGGTTGGCGGGGTATACATACCCTGATGGAACCACTGATTCGCGAAACGATCAAGGAGCTGGAGGGTACGAGCAGCGACAAGCAAAGTCAAACAAGTAGAGGCGCGAGGTCCAGCCAGCCCAAACCCGCCCAGCCGAACACGCCGTCCAAGCCGACTAAACCAAAGGAGCGAAGAGGCGCGACTGGAAGGACAGGTTCCCCTCCATCAAAGTCATCGTCTTCCAAACTGATCGGGTGGTTCACCGGAGACGAACTGATCACCCAAGCACAAGCACGCGTCGAAGCGTCGCTAACAAGTCTTCACGAAGAAGACACTGTGCGCACGCCAGAGTCGCAGTCGCTCATTGACCAACTAGCTGGTACACGTTTGCCTCCCATCACGCTGAAGCGACTTGGGAGTCAGCAGCCCAGATATCAGTGGGTCGCCAACGAGTCAGGGAAGCAGGAATTGCAGCTCAACAGCGAACACCCTCTGCTGCGTGACGCGGAACACCAGGATGCAATCCTCATGGAGACGATCGTGACTGCCATCAGCCTCAACATCGCCGGACACTCTATGCCCAACACGCTCATCTCAGTCCTTGACGATCTTCACTGGACGAACGACAACAGTCGTTAGTGCTCTAATGTGGACCGTCGCATCACACCGACCGGTAGCTTACGGGTAGACGCTTGATTCCTCCGATGAGGCCGGATGCTAGGCGCTCGACTTCTCCTTCGACTTGGAAGTCTTCTAGCTTCTCGATCAGGTGACGGAAGACGGAGCGCATCTCGAGCCTTGCGAGGTTGGCTCCCAGACAGAAGTGCTCGCCGAAGCCTCCGAATGCGAGGTGCTCGTTCGGACTTCGTCCAATGTCGAACGCGTCAGGGTCGTCGAAGACATCCTCGTCACGATTCGCCGATGGATACCACATCGCCAGAGTTTCCCCAGCGCGGATTGGGACGCCGCGAATCTCGGTGTCTTGCGTCACCGTCCGAGCGAAGTGCACCACCGGCGACGTCCAGCGCAACATCTCCTCGACGGCGCTGTCCAGCATTGCTGGATCATTCCGCAGCCGTTCAAACTCCTCGGGATGCTCAATCAATGCCTGCATCCCGCCCGAGGTAGCGTTCCGCGTCGTCTCATTGCCGGCCAGGATGAGCAGAACCGCGTACGAGAGAATCTCCTGATCGGGCATCGGCTCGCCGTCGATCTCGGCCTGGACCAACGTCGTCATCACGCTGTTGTCGGGCTCCCGACGCTTTCGCTCGATGTGCGCCGTGAAGTACGATTGCAGGCCGCGCATTCCCGACTGCCATGTTTCCCGACGTGTCCGCCCCTTCTGATACTCAGGATCTTCGGAGCCGAGGAACTCGTTCGTGTAGGCGAAGATGTCCTCCCACGAGTCCCGTTCGACGGCCAGCAGCTCGCAGATCGCGGCCATCGGCATCTTCGCGGCGACGTCGCGCACAAAATCCATCTCACGCCGATTCGTCAGTTGGCTGACCAGGTGCGCTGCCGCATCGTCGATCACGTCCTCGGCAATCTCGTCGATCCGGTCCTCGAGCAGACGCATGCCACGGGGTGAGAAGCGTCGACTTGTCGCGTTGCGATACTTGCCGTGCTCGGGCGGATCCATGTTGATCAAGTTGGGGATGGTCAACGATGGATCGTTGGCACCGCCATCGCCCGCGCCTGCGGAGCGAATCACCAGTCGCTGACTGCTGATGAACGTCTGTGGGTCTCGCGAGATTTCCTGAATGTCGTCATACTTGGTGATCGCCCAGAACGGAGCGACCCCCTGCTGCTCGCACCGATACACCGGCGCCTCGCGACGCAGCAGGGCCCAGTCGTCCCACGGGTAGCCCTCAGTGGCATAGCGCTCAGGACTGACCAAGTCGATCTGTTCGAGGCGGGTGATGGTCGTCGTCATGATCGGTCCTCTCCCAGGCTGCATCGGCTCAAGACTCAGCGTATCGAACTCACACTCCAGTCTGTCTCAAACCGGTGCCTCACTCCTCCCCGATCGAGAGCAGATGGTGACGCAGCGGCGCCAAGGAGTCGGCGAGGTCGAGAAGCTGTTTGCGCAGATCTTCGGCCTCAGGGTCATTCTCTTCGTCGTTGAGCGGCACGATCTCCTTGGGCAACAACGCTTTCACCGCTTCCGGTTCGACCTCTTCCATCAGCTCATTGATCGTGGCGTTGAGCCGAACCTGCGCCGCGATCACCGCGGTCAGCAGCACATTCATCTCCATGACCTCTTCATCCTGAGCCTCAGCTCGGATCAGGCACGCCTGGAACAACCGCCGATAGATGTAGCTGAGCTCGTTGGAGACTCGCAGGTCGCTCAGCAACATTCGTCGTTCCGCACCGGTCAAGGTCCCTCGTAGCTCTTCTGAATCTGCCATTTGGAGACACCCTTCGCTCGCCGATCACTCTCGGTGCGACGTGGCATCTCGCACCGAACCACTACACAGTTACTCTGTTCAGAGTATTCCCACCACGAGCCCTACGATCAGCTCCGAGGGTAGCAATCTCGCGCAATCCGAACGAGATCTGGATGTGAGGAGACCAATGTCAGACCAGCGATCACTGCTCGGCGTCTACGAACACTTCACCGAGGAGGTCGCCGATGGCTACGAGCGCGAGTCGCGCTACCTCACCATGGGCGACGGCTGTCGGATTGCGATCGATGTGCTGCATCCCACCAAGTCGGGCCAGCGGATTGCGACACCGTCGCCGACCGTGCTGCACGCCACGCCCTATCGTCGCTCCTTCGTCCGAACCGGGCTGGGAACCTCGACCGCGCGCTACGCGGACGAGCTCAGCGCGGTGGAACCTGGACAACTGGTGACCCAGTATGAGGAGCGACCGATCGCCCGCGACCTCATCCACCATGGCTATCGCTTCGCTTCCGTCGACATCCGAGGCACCGGCGCATCGTTTGGCGAGCTCTACAACGATTCCTGGCTCGCCGGCCACGACCTCGCGGCTGTGATCGATTGGATCTGCGACCAGGAGTGGTCCAGTGGCCGCGTCGGCATGGTCGGCATCTCCTACGAAGGCATGATGCAGTTCTTCACCGCGGCCCAACAGCCCGCGGGACTCAAGTGCATCGCGCCGCAATATCCGGGACTGCCACACTGTTATGTCGACGGCGGCCTGGCGATCAGCAGCTTCGCCCGAGTCTGGGAGCAGCTCCACAAAGGAATCTCAGAGAATGAGCCCGCCGCACCCGTCGAGGGATCCGATGCCGAGACGCTCCGCGACGATGCCATCGCCTCCCACTCGCCCGATAGTTACCGCTGGGTCGAAACCTTCTCGGAAATGGACCCCCGCGATGTCACGCGGATGTCGTCCTTCGACGGACTGAATCGCCGACGCCCTCGTCCTGATCTCGGTCTGGGCGACGTGGCCAGTGGCTGGTTCGACTCCTGCGACCTGATCAATGAGAGCGGTGTGCCGACCTACATCGTCACCGGTTGGTGGGACCTCACCTTCCCCGGCTACCTGATCGACGCATTCAACCGCCTTGACGTGCCCAAGAAGCTGATCGTTGGCCCCTGGAATCACGGCCAGGGCGGTGATCCGGAGCTCCTGCGCTGGTTCGACTATTGGCTTCGCGATGTCGACAACGGTGTGATGGATGAATCGGCAGTCCACTACGGCGCCAGCCATCCGAGCGGCGAGACCACCTGGAAATCTGCACCTCGGCTGCCGCTGCCCGAGGCGCGAGAACGGACCCTGTGGCTCGCGGTCGACGGTGGCCTCTCGGATGTCCCGGCTCGTGAGTCATCCACCTTTCAGTATGAGGTCGACCACGACGTGACGCTCGGTCCCCTCACTCGGCACAGCTACTACTTGTACGACCCCTTCATCAACACCATCGACCTCAATACTCGAGCCGAGCAGTGCCTCAGCTTCACGACCGATCCGCTGCCCGCCGATGTTGAGATCACTGGTTGGCCAGCGGTCCAACTCGAAGTTACGACCAGCTCCGACCGTGGCGCGGTAGTGCTCACGCTCGAGCAAATCGCCGAGGATGGATCAGCCGCCTACCTCTCGGAGGGGTTTCTCAACTTCGCCCATCGCCGCGTCGGCGACGATCCGGGCGGGCACGAGGGTCCCGTGTGGCACAGCTGGAGCAAGGGTGACCTCGCCGACGTCGAGCCCAACACGCCGATGGACCTCGAGGTCGAGCTCTACCCAATCTCATCCATCGTGCGCGCCGGCGAACGGATCCGACTGACCATCGCCGCTGCCGACGCAGACAACCTCGTCGTCCCGACCGAGGGAGACGAAGCAACGCTCACCATCACGGTCGGCGGAGAGCGCGCCGCCTAGCTGACGTTACCAATCGTGAATCCGGCGGTCGTACCAACGGCGAGCGTGGTCGAAGGAGCCTTCGAGGGAGGAAACGGAAACTTCGCCTTCCGCCGTCCCAACGACCCACCATTCGTCAGCTGAGCAGCAGCCCATCCTTGGAGGTCTCACCCAACCAAGCCGTACTCTATGATCCTCGAGCTAATGATGTTCTCGATGGATTCGCCTTCCACCAACCTGTCAGTCCCACACAGGCTGCGGGAAACTCGGGCCTAACAGGCAAACGCAGGGGTGAGCAGGTAAGCATGGGAATGAAGTACTATCGCCTCCTACCTCTTGCCGCCCTGCTGAGGGTGTAATTCGTCGAATCTCTAACGTCGTTGTAATCACTTTCAGTCAGCTCATGATTCCATATGGAATGACGTTGGCGAAAGTCGTCTCCAACAATCGTAGGAGCCCTCTCGACATTGCGTTTACGCCAGACCACGGTCTCGATTGTTGGCTCCGATGTTTCCTTGCTTACCCGCTCGATCGCTGGGGCGAAGTCGTGATCCATACTGAAGATCGCGCCGATATCGAACTCCCCATTTCGTGCCATACTATAGAAGTCCAGAGCTAACTCAATGTCAATGCCTTTTTCTCGCCAACGCTTACCGCTACCTCGGAGTTCTCGAGATACCACTATGACTTTCGGATCACTCCACGAGCCGACCTGCCGTTGCCATGCGTCATGGTTTGCGTGCTTCCGTGTCGGTCTCCCTCGGTAGACTCGAACTTGACTTAGGGAAATTGGCTGCATTCGCCGAAATGGTGTGGTTCGAGAAGTCAGTAGCTCACCAAGTGCTCTCGGCGAGATTTGACCGTCTGAAGCCTTGGCATCAGATTCATGGAAGGAGTCGCGAGCCCCGTTGTGCACATTCTGATAGTCGATAAAGACTACAAGACGTAATGGAGCCATGACTCGTTGGAGGAGGCCCCGCCGTCCGGTGCGCTACGCCGGAGAGCGAGGCAAACAAGTGTGCGGGCGCCTATCCTTGCCCTATCATGACTAGCTAGGACATGCCTCGCCTGCCTGGCATGATTCGGGAGCAGACCCCACCAGCGCACAATCATCGTACTCATAGTCTCCTGGGGGTGTCAACTGAACGTTACTCCCCCGCGAACTGGGCTGGTCGACGCTCGAAGAGGGCTCGGATTCCCTCTCTGGCGTCTTGCGATGACCTTGCCCTTTCGACCAGCGCGTCGACGTCGTCGTGCTCGATCTGGTCGCGGAAGTCCATCTCGCGGACGATTAGGGCCTTCATCGCACGCAGGCTGAGCGGTGCGTTGCGACTCAGTCGATCGACGATCGCATGGGCTGTGTCCTCAAGTTCCTCGGTCGAGGCGACCCTCGAGATCATGCCCCACTCGTGCATCCGCCAGGCAGGAATCCGATCTCCTAAGAGGAGCATTTCTCGAGTTGCCACTGGCCCGCCGATTTCGAGGAGCTTCTTCGCGAGGAACCAGGTCGGCGCCAATCCGATTTGCGCGAGCGACATCCCAAACTTGGCCTCGACATCGGCGACGACGAAGTCGCAATGCAGGGCGAGCTCATTGCCACCAGCGATGGCGTCACCCTGAACCACCGCAACCACTGGCAGCGGCCAATGTTGGATGGCGTCGAGCATCTGCTCAATGCTGACCTCAACGCCTGGCAAGCCTTCCTCACGCTCGCGCAGGTCGAGCCCGGCGCAGAAGACCGGTCCATTGGCGCGAATTACGGCGACACGCTCCTCGGACGACGGCTCTCCGCTGAACGCCGCATGCAGACGGGTCAGCATTTCCGAGTTCAGCGCATTGCGCTTTTCGGGTCGGTTTAGTGTCACCGTGCGAACTGCGCCGTCCACTGCGACATCGATTATCTCGCTCATCGTTCAGCTCCTCTTCACTCGGCTCAGGCTAATCGCCCAAACCCTGTCCCGTCCTCCAGTGAGGGGAGGGACCATTCGCCTAGCCGCTGCTTCCGCGACCGAGGAGGTCGCGCGCCATGATGATTCGCTGCACCTCGGACGGACCCTCGCCGATTCTGCGAATCCGCATCTCCCGATACCAACGCTCGAGCGGCAGGTCCTTGGTCACGCCGATGCCGCCGTGAATCTGAATCGCCCGATCGACGACGCGACTCGCGCCCTCGGTCGTTGTGAGCTTTGCCATCGCCGCCTCGAATCGGAACGGCTCGTCCTGCTCGGCCTTCTCAGCCGCGGCGAGGTACATCATCCGACCCGTACGAATATCAATCTCGTTGTCGACGATCATCCACTGAATCGCCTGACGCGAGGCCAATGCAGCCCCGAACGTCTCACGTTGTTGCGAGTATGAAATCGCCATCTCCTGCGCTGCCACGGCAATGCCGACACAGGTCGCCGAGTACGGAATCCGCTGTCGCGTCAGATTGTTGTTGGCGAGGGCGAACCCGCCACCTTCCTCGCCGACGAGGTTGGCGGCCGGCACCCGCACATCGTCGAACGAGAGCTCAGTCCCATAGTTCGCCGACCTCAGCGTATGGACGACGCGTCGCACCTCGAAGCCAGGTGAATCCGTATCGACCAGGAAGGCGGAGATACCGCGACGACCCTTGCTCGGATCCGTGCGAGCAAAGACGAGGCCGAAGTCCGCACGATCGGCGCCAGAGCTGAACAGCTTCGATCCGTTGAGGATCCAGTCGTCGCCGTCCTTGACCGCTTTGGTCTGGATTGCCCGAGCCGGGTCTGAACCGCCCGACGGCTCGGTCAGACCAAAGAACGCTCGCTTTTCGCCCTCGAGCATTGGGTACAGGTATCGCTCTTTCTGGTCGTCAGACGCGGCATAGAGCTGTGCCAGCCCAGCCGACCCGAACGCGCCATAGCAAGGCAGATAAAGTCCTGCGCGATGCTGCGCCATCTCTTCCGCTACCAATCCGCGGGTCGTCAGCGGAAGACCTGGGCCGCCATAGTCCTCGGGCACGTCGATGTGGTACAGCCCCATCTGCTGGACGATCCCCTTGAGCCGGTCGAGCTCGCCCGGAGGAAGCTCGACCGCGTCGGGGTCCAAGTCACGTTCGAGCGGTTGCACTTCCTCACGTACAAACCGTCTCACGGCCTGCGTGATCATCCGCTGCTCTTCGGACATTAGGACTTCCATGTGAACCTCCTCCGACAGTGTGTTAGCCGACTTGCTGAGAACGACGCAGCCGACCGAGTTGCGGCCGATCTGTCCAGTCTCCTGCGGGATGCGCGGGCGGCCACTCGACTCGTTCGTCGCGCTGGTACTGCATGAGCATTTCCAATCGCTTGGTCGTGTACTGCTGGTTCGCCTCCCAGCGATACTGCGCCGCCTGCTCCCGCAGCACGGGGTTGGGATCGTCGCCCGACGGATCGAAGCCAAAATGCCGCCCAATCCGAGTCCGCAGACCGAACGGCTCACGACCGCCCGCCTGACCGATGTACAACAGTGTGCCGTCGGCATCGGCGATTTCGTACACACCGACGACAGCCGGTATTGCCCGGATTGATTCCGCAGTCGGCTGATTCCATGGTTTTCGGATCGGCATGCTCACCTCACTTTTCGGTCGACGCATCAGTAGATGCACTGGCGCGACGCATCAGTAGATGCACTGGCGCGACGCATCAGCGCTCGCGTAGAGAATCACTGGCCGCGCCCGATTCCAGTATCTCGGTAATGCGTTCCTCGGAGTATCCCAATATCTCACCCATTACGGGCACCGTATCAACGCCGAACAACGGCGCAGCATTCTTCGGCGGCGCCGGCGTGTCGGACAGGCGGAATGCCGCTTGCGGTGCCGGCGACAAGCCAACCTGTGGATGCATCAGCCCACCGACCGACTGCCGCGACAATACCTGCTCGTCTCGCAAGAGCGAGCGGGCGCCCATCACGGGCGACGCCGGCACCCCAGCGGCCTGCAGTCGCTCGGCAAGGTCCACGGGATCGCAACCCGATGTCCAATCCTGCATCCGCTCATCGAGCTCTGCTCGATGTCGCCAGCGTCGCAGTCCTGTGGCGAATCGCCGATCCTGAGCGACCGACTGCTCGCCCCAAACACTGAGCAGCCCGGCCCACTCCTGATCGTTCCGACACGCGATCGCAATCCAGGAATCGGGATCGCCGAGCATCGGGGTTGCGGGATAGACACCATGCGGGGCGGCCGAGGAGTGCTCATTGCCGATTCGTGTCGGCTCACGACCGGACAACTGTTGGCCTACCATCGCGTCGCCGATGAGCTGAAGCTCACCTTCCAGCATGGCCAGCTCGACGCTCTGGCCGCCGACGCGATTGCGAGCGACGAGCGCAGCGATTGTCGCCAACGCGGCGTGCAACCCAGCGTTCTGGTCGCAATAGAAGTTGCCAGGTTTGAGCGGCGAGCCATCGGCATAGCCCGTCAACCACGACAGCCCGCTCATCGCATCGATGCCTGGCCCGTAGGAGATCCGATCGCGCCACGGACCCGACTTGCCGAACGCAGGCATCGCGACGTAGATGATCTCTGGATTGCGGCGATGCAGGACATCCCACTCGAGATTGAAGTTTCCCATCACCCGCGGTGAGAAGTTCTCGAGCACAACGTCAGAGCGCTCGACCAGGTCGAGGAACACATCTCGGCCCGCTTCAGTGGTGAGATTGAGCGCGACCGACCGCTTGCTATTGGCCAACTCGTTCAATCGCGCTTCCCGATTCCAAGGCTCATCAGGGCCAACGCCCTGATTGGGAAGCGCCGACGCCGGATGCCTGGGTCGCGCCCAGGGGGTCTCGATTCGCAACACCTCCGCGCCGAGCGCTCCGAGCAACAGCGCCGCGACCGGCCCGGCAACTGCCGTGGTGAGGTCCAACACACGCACTCCCGACAGCGGCCGTCGGGGCGAATCCTGATACTCAGTGAGGTTGGGCTCAGGCAACACCGGCGCGCCTCCAGCGGACCAATTCTTCACGCGTGCCGAGTCGTTCGTTGTCCTGACCTAACGTTGGAGCCGAGTCGTCCGTCCACGCGGTCGAGCCAAAGCGGACCGCCGGTCCTGGCGCTTGGTACATCCCTCCGCGTGGATGCGGCGTGCGCTGCCAGAAGTCGCGCGAGGCATGGTGTCCATCCGCGTCCGCCATCACCTCCGATGGCGCGAGCACCTCGGTGAACGGAATCCGCAGCTCCTGTGCGCGCTTGACCACCTCACGCCGAGGTGTCGCTGAGAGCACAGGAGCCATCAATTCATCGACTTCATCGGCGTGTCCCATCAGCGTGGACAACAGATCTGGCGCGGCTAACCGCGGCTGCTCGAACAACACCGCCATCGCCTCGGGATATCGATTGTTGCAGTGCGCATGCACCCAGCCATCGAGACATGGACGAATCGTCGAGGGATACAAGTGACCAGGACCAAAGCCCACAAGTCGAGCGCCGTTGCGCACGGGCTCTGTATCGGAGAACCACGCATGCTGGTAGCCGCCACCCAGCAGGAACGCCAACGCCTCAAAGACGGCAGCGTCCACCTGCTGGCCATCGCCGGCGAAGTACGCCGAGACAATCCCCAATGCTGCATGGAGACCTGCCTGCAAGTGTCCCTGCTCGCCCCAGGCCTTGACTGGCTCTCGGTCGGGCTCTCCACCGATTCGCAGGTAGCCGCCAGCGGCATAGAGCGTCAGCTCCGATCCGAGCCAGTCCGATTTCGGACCCGACATTCCATACGGAGTGATCGCGCAGAACAACAGGCTCGGATGTCGTTGACGAATCACCTCCGCATCTAGCCCGACCTCACTCCAGCGTCGACGATCCACATCGACGATCAGCACATCAACCTCAGCCAACAGCGCATCGAGCAGTCGTCGCCCAGCGACGGTGGCCAGATTCAGCCTGATCGAGCGTTTGCCACGATCGAGATGCAAATGCGTCGCGCCGCCCTCGACGTCCGGAACGTCATCACGAAATGGCCCTCTGCGCCTCAACGGAGAGCCATCGGCGGACTCCACCATCGTCACCGAAGCACCGAGTCCGGCCAACAATCGACCGCAATAGGCGCCGGACGATGTCTCCGACAACGAAATCACGCGCAAGCCGCTCAGGGCGCCAGACTGGGACTCTTCATGTTCAGATGTCACGAAAGAGAGGATAGTCCTGCATCCGAGCGATCTCTGATATCGCCTATCGTAGGTTTCAGACCGCTCGAGTCGAATGAGGCTGATTGATGACCACACCAATCGAGACCCACGCGGTCCACAGCCAGCGACTACTCGATCATGCCGCAGAGATGCTCGCCCAAGGCGACCGTATCCAGGCATCGGAGAAAATCTGGGGCGCAGCCGCTCACCAAGTCAAAGCGATCGCCGCCGCTCGCGGTTGGCCCAACACGAGCCACACCGACGGCTTCTCAATCGTCCAGCACATATCGCGCCATATTGGAAATCGACAAGTTGGCGACTTATTCGGACTGGCCAGCGACACACATCAGAACTTCTACGAAGACCGATTGAGCATCGACATACTGCAGGATCGGCTTGCCGCAATCACCGAGCTGATCCGTCTCCTCGACGAGGCAGATCGAACGCTTCCCTCGGACTTGTCTATGCCCGACGATCGCCACTACCGCCGCCGACACGCAAGTGAGATTGATTGATGACCACACCAATCGAGACCCATGCGGTCCATAGTCAGCGATTACTCGATCACGCCGCAGAGATGCTCGCCCAAGGCGACCGTATCCAGGCATCGGAGAAAATCTGGGGTGCGGCCGCTCACCAGGTCAAGGCAATCGCCACCTCCCGCGGTTGGCCCAACACGAGCCACACTGACGGCTACTCGATCGTGCATCACATTACAAGACACATCGGGAACCGAGATATCGACATACTCTTCGGATTGGCGAACGAGACTCACCAGAACTTCTACGAGGATCAACTCACTCTCGACATGCTAGAAACGCGTCTCGAAGCCATCACTGAGCTGATCGAGCTCCTAGATGCTGCAGATCGGGCACTGCCGAAGGATCTGCCGATGCCCGACGATCGCCACTACCGTCGCCGACACGCAAGTGAGATTGATTGATGACCACACCAATCGAGACCCATGCGGTCCACAGCCAGCGACTACTCGATCACGCCGCAGAGATGCTCGCCCAAGGCGACCGCATCCAAGCATCCGAGAAAATCTGGGGTGCGGCCGCTCACCAAGTCAAAGCGATCGCCGCCGCTCGCGGCTGGCCCAATACCAGCCACACTGACGGCTACTCGATCGTGAGGTACATTCGGAGGCTTACCGGCAACGCTCGCATCTGGGAGCTCTATGCCATCGCCAATGAGACTCACCAGAACTTCTACGAGGACCGCCTTCTGCTCGATGATCTGCAGGAACGATTCGAGGCAATCACCCAACTCATCGCGCTCTTGGACGAGGCCGACCGCGCCCTCCCCTCGGACTTACCCATGCCCGACGATCGTCACTATCGCCGCCGACACGCAGGTGAGGCTGTTTGATGACCGCACCAATCGAGACCCATGCGGTCCACAGACAGCGATTGCTCGATCATGCCGCAGAGATGCTCGCCCAAGGCGACCGCATTCAGGCATCGGAGAAAATCTGGGGCGCAGCCGCTCACCAGGTCAAAGCAATCGCCGCCTCCCGCGGCTGGCCCAATGCCAGCCACGCCGATGGATTCTCGATTGTTGGCTACCTGTCTAGACAGACCGGCACTCGGCTGATCGCGGACCTCTACGCCGTCGCAAGCGACACACATCAGAACTCTTACGAAGATCGCCTGCAGATCGAGGAGCTTGAAGCTCGCCTCGAACGAATCACCGAGCTGATCCGACTCCTCGACGAGGCTGACCGCGCCCTCCCCTCGGACTTACCCATGCCCGACGATCGTCACTATCGCCGCCGACACGCAGGTGAGGCTGTTTGATGACCACACCAATCGAAACCCATGCAGTCCATAGTCAGCGACTCCTCGATCATGCCGCAGAGATGCTCGCCCAAGGCGACCGTATCCAGGCATCGGAGAAAATCTGGGGCGCCGCAGCTCACCAAGGCAAGACAATCGCCGCCGCTCGCGGCTGGCCGAACACGAGCCACACCGACGGCTACTCGATCATCAGACATTTGTCCAGACAGGCCCAGAATCCGACAATCGCGGTGTTGTATGCGGTTGCCAACGAGACACACCAGAACTTCTACGAGGATCGACTTCAGCTCGACGACCTAGAGCTGCGGCTTGAGGCAATCACCGAGCTGATCCGACTCCTCGATGAGGCGGATCGAACGCTTCCCTCGGACTTGCCCATGCCCGATGATCGCCACTATCGCAATCGACATTTCGCTGATCCTTTGATCGACGAGCGATAACGCCCACGAACCGACACGAACAGGAAGGAACAACTCGCCATGTCAGACGTTGGATTCATCGGAGTAGGAAACATCGGCAATCCGATGTGCGCAAACGTGATCAAGGGCGGGCACCGAGTCGTCGTGAACGACCTCGTCGAAGAACACGCTGCCAACCTGATCGAGCTCGGTGCCATCTGGGCGGATACTCCTGCCGAGGTCGCCGCTCAGTCGGAGGTCGTCCTCACGTCTCTCCCCGGACCGCCTGAAGTCACGGCCGTGCTGCGCGGCGCGAGCGGCATCCTCGAGGGCGCCGAGCCCGGGCTCGTCTGCTTCGACCTCTCCACCAACCTTCCCACGACCGTGAAGATCCTCGCCGAGCGCGCGGCCGAACATGGCGTGACATTCCTCGACTCACCAGTCTCAAACGGTGTCCAGGGTGCCATCGACGCGACGCTTGCCGTCATGGTCGGCGGCGACGAAGCAGCCTTCGAGAAGTACAAGCCGGTCCTGGAATGTATCGGCAGCAACGTCTTTCACATGGGCGAGCTGGGCATGGGCGCGCTGACCAAGATCATCAACAATATGGTCGGGATCACCTCCTCACAGGTTCTGATCGAGGCCACGGTGATCGCTGAAGCCTCGGGCCTCGATCCCGAGCGCGCTTACGAAGTGATGAGCGTCGCCTCCGCCCAGAACTACGTCCGCAACATGCCGACCCTCCTCCAACGCGACTTCGACGATCCCCCCTTCTACCTCAAGTGGGCTGCCAAGGATGTCTCTTTGGCCGTACAGGTCGCCCTCGAGCAGGGCATTCCGTCGCCGCTCGCGTCGGCCGCCAGCGATATGCTCAACCGCGCCAAGAATCGCGGACACGACACGAAGTCCGTCTTGGCCACCCTGCTCTCGGCCGAAGAAGACGCCGGTGTTTCGGGCTGATCGCCTCTCGAGAGTGGGACAAGTACTGAACCATCGGCAACAACTGATGTAGACTACGCATATGGCGATCGCAACTGGCACGGTTGGAAGTGGTTCCGATACGGCACGACGCGTCGTGTTTTTCCACGCCGCTTCGTTTGTGCTCGGGTTCAGCGTGGTCTTCGTCGCCTTGGGAGCCCTGCTCGGCGCGCTGGGTTCCGCATTCCAGGACGAGCTGATCTGGTTCCAGCGAGTCGCCGGCGTCATGCTCGTTGTCCTGGGGCTCCACCTCGCCGAGGTGATCACTATTCCCCTGCTCTATCGCAGCTTCCAGGTCGGAGGACCCGGCGGACCGTCTGCCTCGGCAGCCCCCGTCGGCGATGCCTCGCGAGCGCGCGCAATCGCCGACTACGGACGCTCGGTCGTCGTCGGTGTTGCATTCTCGGTCGGTTGGACGCCATGCGTCGGACCGATCCTGGCTGGCATCCTCGTGCTGGCGCTCGATTCCGCTTCGCTCTTCCAGGCGATCATCCTGCTCATCTGCTACGCAGCCGGTCTCGGAATTCCATTCCTCCTGGTCGGCGCGACATTCGGCGCGTCGACCAAGTTCCTGCGCAAGCTCAATCGCTGGATGCCGGTGATTGGCGTCGTTTCAGGCGTGTTGCTTGTCTTTGTCGGCATGCTGATCGCGCTTGACCGCGTCGTCGTGCTGAACGAGGCGCTCGGAAGTATCGGCGTGGACGTCATCGCGGGCGGCGACGGCTCATCGACCGAGATGCTCGACCTCAACGCCGGCTCAGCAGCGCTCGCGTTTGCCGGCGGATTCGTCAGCTTTATCAGTCCGTGCGTGCTCCCGCTGGTTCCGATCTACCTTGGACACCTCGCAGGCATCGGCTCTGAGCAAGCAACGATTCGCTCCGCCTAGCTCCTCCCAGCCACTCGCTTCGACCTTCCCTGCCCAGCCGCCTACACGTTCCCGTCGAACCTCGTCCCAGTCCGCACATCGATCAGCCAGCGCTGACGGTCGCGTTGCTGGAACCGACTACTCATCTGTGCCACCGCCGCGGGTTCGCCAGCGAGCGTCAAGCGATCGTGGAGGAACACTGCGGTGTCGCCGGAGGCGACATTCGGTTCGCCTTCCCGCATGACCACGAGCACCCGCACGTCGCCCTCGAAATCGATGTCGCTCAGGACGTGTCCGTCCCAGTCGGGATTGAGCATCGACACCTCAACCAGGCCCGACTCAGGGTCGCTCCGCGCTGCGTGCAGTGCCGGTCGCAGGATGGCCTCTTCCAGCGCGAGCGCCGTGACATCGGCGAGCGAGTAGGTCTCCACACCGAGCTGCTCAAGCTCCATGTCTTGCTCCGAAACCCAGGTCACCACTCGCAGCGTCGGATGAATGCGGCGCATCGAGCGGGCGTAGTCGGCGACCTCTTCTGTGCGCTCATCGTCGACGATCACCGCGACATCGGTCTGCAGCAGCCTCACCCGGATGAGCGCTAAGGCATCAAGCGGGTCACCGCTCACGCCTTCCACGCCGAGCTGTCCCCACCGTGTGATGGCATTCGGATCGCGATCGAGCACGATCACCCGGCGTCCAGCCGCCATCAATCGTTCCACGAGCGTTTGGGCGAGAGAACCGCCTCCGACAATGAGGGTGTGTCCGTCCTCACGCTCTGGCGCACGACCGGCGATGGTGGAGAACATCAGCGGCGCGGCCACCGTCGTCACCAGCGCCATCAGCAACAGGGCGCCGTGCAGGCCGTCGTCGATGATTCCCAAATCCTCCGCGATCGCGCCGGCCGCCAAAACGAGTGACAGATTGGCACTGAGCAGCGATCCACCCGCCAGAGCCGGCTTCAGTCCCCAGGCTGGAGCGAGGCTCAGCAGCGACGGCAAGAGCTTGGCCCCGAATGCGACCAACAGCAGGGCGGGAACGAGAATCAGCGAGTCCGCCGAGTCGAATACGCCTCCCAGATTGAGCGTCGCACCGGCATGAATGAAGAAGATCGGGACGAAGAATCCGTAGCCGAGAGCGTCTAGTTTGCCTCGGAGCGATGAGCCGTGTCGGGGCGAGACGACCGTCACGGCGAGGCCAGCGACGAATGCCCCGAGCACCATCTCGGTGCCTGCCACCTGTGCGAGCGCCACGAAAATCACCAACAAGGCGAGCGTGACCCGAATCTTGAGCTGCGAGGAAGTCTGCGAGAGCTCGTGCATGGTCCGAGGAATGATCGGAACCTGCACACTGCCCACTCTCGACAACCAGACCATCAGCACCAGTGCGGCAGGAACCGAGAGAATCAGGAAGATTCTCCAGCTAATCCCTTCGCGCTCGAGCGCAGCGACCACGCCAACGCCGACGATCGCCAAGAACTCCAGCAGGAACCCGCCGACCAAGAGACACTGCCCGATCCGACCCAAGTCGGGACGGTCTTTCAGCACCGGCACCATCACGCCCACCGCGGTTGCGATCAGGATGAACAGCAGCATCGGAATCTGACCGGTCGTGATCAGCCCGACCGACTCCATCATGTACAGACCCACATATGTGAAGACGACGGTCAGAATCAGGAGCACGGATCCTGAGATCATCGGGTGGCGGAGCGCCACTTGTGGCATGTACCACTGTCGACCAGGCGACTGACCGAGCAAGCTGAGGTTGATCTCCAACCCCGACAGGAACATCAGGTACGCGAATCCGAACAGCCCGAGGAAGTTCAGCCACTCATTCTGGTGCGTGATGATGCCCAGCAGCGGCTCGCCAAAGATGATCCCAACCAAGACTTCGCCGATCACCGCCGGCACCAACCCACCGGTCAGCCGCCAGGCAACGAACGGAACCACCACTGCAAGCAAACTGACCAACAGAAGCGGACTGAAGTCCAGTGAGTGCTCCACTGTTCACCTTCGACTTGATACAGCCTTGTTGGCTCTAGAGATAACCTGTCAAGTACTCTAACGCGATTCTATTGAAATCCTCCGCCGCGCTGATATTCACCGCGTGCGAAGCGGAAACGCGCTCGACGCGGAAATTTGCCGCGTGCTCCTCCACCCACTCTCGAGCGGCAGTGAACCCTTCCTCGCGATCGCCAGCGATCAGCAAGGTCGAAACCGGATTGGACGGCAGCCGATCTCTGAGCGGAGTGAACGGCGACGTGTGCAGCATCGTCCGAGCGATTCCTGCTGGCGTACTGAGCAGCATGGCGTCATCAAACACTGCTCGGTGCGACGCATCAAACGCTCGCGCTCGCCGAGGGTTCAGCGGATGTCGCATCACGGCATCGATTCCGCCGTCGATCATCATCTGCGCTCGCTCCTGCGCGGCCTCAGGATTCCCGATGCGGATGGGATCGCCGAATGCCGAGTGCGAGTTCGTGACCACATGGGCGTTCACTTCGTCGGGCCGAGACATTGCGTAGTTCAGTGTCAACGCGGCACCGAGCGACTGCCCAACGACAAACCAACGCTCCGCACCAACCAACTCTCGGAGCGCCGAGAAGCGGTCCGCGTAGCGGTCGGGATGATAGGCAGCCTCGTCCTCCGGAGCGGGCGAGGCTCCATGCCCCAGCAACTCCACGGTGACCGTGCGAAAACCTGCCTCGTGAAACGCCGGAAGGTTGAGCTGCCAGTGCGCCTCGCAAGTGAGGATTCCGTGCACAAACAACACCGGCGGCCCCGAATCGGGACCGCCGACGGTGTAGTTGATATCGATCTCAGTCGCTGACTCGGACACAGGCGTTGCCACTGACGTTTGACCTGTGCGCTCGATGTGGCGTCTAGTTGTCGCGAATCATATCGCTGCCGCCGGCGGCCTGACCCTCGACCAATGCCTCAGGGTTCAGCGCCTGCAACAGCGGGTCCTGCGTGGCGAGACCAAGAATCCCGATCGCCTCACCAATCCGGTTGACCCCGTGTTCGGCCAACCGGTGGAGGTAGTCGTGATACTGCTTCTCGCGGAGCTGGCGCAGACCTTCGACACCCGTGTCGAGACGCTCAATGCCATCCGCGTAGAGGACCGCGAGCGCCTCACGCTCGAGCGGCGACTGGGCCATCTCCGACGCCAGGCCGCCCTCGGCCTTGGCCAGGAAGATTCCCATCTCTTCCTCGGCTCGCTCGCCATAGCGCATGTACCAATCGAGATGCTTGAGTCCGTACTCAAGGTGGCGATGACTGTCCCCCGCCAGACGCGCGAAGAGATCGCGGTCGAAGTCCGAACGCGCCCAGTCGGCCGCACACTCAAACGCGGTCACCTCATACGACTTGTAGACCACATTGAGCGCCACCATCATGTCGGTGAACGTCAGGGCGTTGTACCAGGACTCGCTGACATCAGAGAGCGGTGCCTTGCCGATGATCCCGGAGCCATGCAACGCGCGCTTGCGCAGCGCTTCCACCTTGCGACCGGCGTCATAGACCTGCGTCGCGAGGAAGAGTTTGACCTCGTGGAATCCGTACGAGATATCCTCGAGCCACTTCGAAATCACCTTCTGCTCGGCGATTCCATAGGTTGAGTAGATTGCGCACAGCTGACCTGTGGCTCGCTCCACCTCTGGCGAGAGCTCCTCGCGACCTTCCCAATCGAGGTCGGTCGCGGGCACCCAACGATCACGAATGGCGTCTTCGTAGAGGTCGCCCACACCTTCGGCCCAGACCTCGGTGCGGTCGTAGATGGCGTATCCCGCGGGCATGTACAGCCCCGCGACCGGTCGCGTCCCACGTGGGAGGTCGTTGCGGTACTTCCAGACGTCGGGCACGTGACCGTACGACCCAATGTCGACATCGGTCAGCCGCATTCCGTCCTCAGACGGCGTCGGCTTGAGCCCGGTCTCGCCACCGTCCTCGAACATGATGAACTGTGCATTCGCGAACGGGTGCTCCGGCTGCGACTCGACGAAGTCGAGCCACTTGGCGATCCGATCGGGCTCAATCGAAATGTTGAGCACGTTGTCGATCTGTCGACCGCTCGTCGGTGATGCTTCCGCTCGTTCGATCAGTTCCGTTGGCCAACCGCGGACTTGCGCCCGCATCCGCTGCGCCGATGACAGTGGCGGCATGGCTCACTCTCCTCTGATGATCCTCAGAAAACTCGCGCCCAGTATCGAACGGTGGACGTCCGGTGACTGCGTTACAGGGTGATCAGCTCGCGCATCTCGGGCGCCATGCGATCAATCCGATCGCCCAGCCCCACGACCTGCAAGCGGTGGTAGTACTCGTTGATCTGCTTCTTGCGCATCAGCATGACCAAGTTGTAGCCATCGTCGAGGTATTCGATTCCACCACCGGCGAGCACGGCCAGCGCCTCACCCGTGATCGGGTTGGTCGTCAGACCGGCCTGCGTGTTCTGCACGGTCTCGTTGATGTCGAGGTAGTGGTGCAGCTCTTCCTTGCGCCAGGGCTGCGTCTCGACCGTGTACTTGGTGTGCGTAACACCGAACGCCAGGTGTCGAGACTCATCCTGCGCGGACAGTCGGAACATCCGCTTCTCAGCTTCGTTCTGACCGATCAACTCGCCCATGCGGAACAGCGACTGCACCAGACCCTCTGCGAAGAGGTGCAGGATCGCGGTCATCTCCGTGAAGTCATCGATTGCGAGCAGGCCAACCGCCCCGAGTCCAGCGGGAGACATCCCACCACCGTTGACGAGCACGCGCTTGCGGAAGACGTCGAGGTGTCGCGCCTCGTCCATGAGCTGGGTGCCGAGGAATAGCTGCGACTCGAAGAAGTCAGGGTGGACTGACTCGAGGAAGCGGCCCGGAACGTCGCCAGCGATGAATTCAACCTGAGTGAGGAAGGTGCACAGCGTGCACATCGCCTTCTCGATGTCGTCCGGCTGGTCGCCAATGGTGTCCCAGGGAATGTCGCGCGCCGATGACCACTGCCGCTGCAGCGCCTCTTCGTAGAGCAGCATCGCCGACTCAGACCACACATCGCCCTTGTCGCGGTACTGTCGCGCGTGTGCGTTCGAGCGCGGATCCGCTTCGATGCCGCGGGGTGCGAACGATCGCGCATCCGCCGCGTCGACGCCGTCGACACCAGCCATGCGCTGATTGATCGACTGCAGCGTCACGCCTTTGCGACCCGCCTGGACGTCGAACTCCTCATCGGTTTCCAAGTTCAACCAGTCAAGGTTCAAACCCGGGTTCTCAATCGCGGTCACCATGGTGGATTCCAATCTCGCAACGACTCCCACCGAGGTTCGGAAGTCGCACACTGTATTCCGAACTATCCTACCAGCTACGCACGGATCATCGTGCAGGCGACAGGTCGAAATTGGCGCGCAAGAAGTTGACCAGGTCCCAACGCTCCTGATCCGACAATTGAGGCGACCATGCTGGCATCCCGGTGCCCCGAATACCGTCGCTAATCCATGCGTAGAGCACACCATCGGGATGAAACGGCACGTGCACCGTGAAATTTGCGGGCGGAGCAGGTAACGAGTCGGCGAGCGGACCGTCGCCCGCGCCGGTATCGCCGTGGCAAGCGGCGCAGTGCATCGCGAACAGCCCCGATCCACGCTCAACCGACTGCGCCGACCGCTCGACCGGATTGGCCAGCGTCCGACCCGGCTCGACATGTAAACCAGTCAACAGAACGACTGCCACGATCAGTCCCAGGACCCCCGACACGAATGCAATGTCGCTGCCGCGTGGTCCCCACTTGTCTCGGATTCTGGGGCGATTGATCCACGCCAGTCCGGCCAACACGAACGCCCAGAGCGCGCCGACGCCGTTCCAGTCCATCTGCGTCAATGGCAATCCCAGCGCTCCGCCGCTGTCGACGGCAAACGGCGATGCCTGATAGCCCGATTCCACCTCCGTCCGAACTGGAGCGATCAGATCGTCGCCCGACGCTCGACGGAGCTCCATCTCCACCGTCCACTCGCCAGGTAGGCCGAAGTAGGCGCCCTCCAACTCAAACTGATTGGCACCGATCGAGGTCGCCGCGACGGTGACCGGCCCGACGCTCGGATCGGCGTAGCGGAATCGGAAGAGCAGCGCCTCGACGGGATTCATCTCTGCGCCATCGATCGTTGCGATCCACGTGTTGAATCCGACCAAGTTTGGCGAGATCTCAAGCGACGCGACGATCTCGCCGCGGACCACCGACTCGACGACGGTGTTGTCCTTTTGCTCGACCTCAGGTTGCGCGCTCGCCGGCGAGGGCAACTGTGTCAGCACCGCTGACACCAAAATCACCACCAGACCGAGCGCCGCCTCGACGCGCATTAGCCGATCGAACCGCGCCACCAACGCCTCATCGCGGCCTTCGGTCGCGGCGTCGCGAGGTCGTAGCAAGAACGCATTCGCTCCCGCCGTCAGGAACAGCCCGACCATGAGCACGATCTTGATCAGAAACGCGATGCCCCAGTCGGTCTCGATAATGCCGCTCGCGTTGGGAATCTGAATCAGCGCCGAGAGCAGTCCCGCGGCTGCCAATATCGGCACCGACAGGGCAGCGATCACGGAAAATCGACGCACCGCCTCGAGTCGGAACGCTGAGCCGACTCGCGACGCTCTGATCCAAGCGATCAGACCGACCAGTCCACCGATCCATAATGCGACCGCCGACAGATGCAGCGCGTCGAACAATGTGCCCCAAATCCAACCAGACCCGATCGCCGCGCCATGCGAGATCGCCGAGGCTGAAGCCAACCACACGACCGCCAACACCGAGCAGACCGTCAGTACCGCTCGACGAGACGCCCACTCGGCACGCCAAATCAGTGCGCAGATCGCCGCGGCTGCGATGATCAACGCGTACCAGCGCTGTTGCAACCACAGACCGTTTCGCGTGTCGAACAGGATGTCGCCGAGGTATCCGACATCCCCAAGTCGGAGCGCCGCGGCAATCGCCTCATACGCAGTCGTCCCGATGCCAACAACCACGCTTGCCGCGATCAGCGGCAACAGAATTGGGACCGGATTCAACCCTGAGAGCCCACCTGCAATCGGTCGCAGCAGCCACGAGATCATCACCGTGCCGACAAACAACACCAAGGCACCAAGCCCGAGCGCCTTGATCGCCGCATCAAGCGCGACCGGCGGACCCGGACGGTCCAGTTCAATCTCGATTCCGCTACCGGCCGGTGCAGAACCATCGGGGTTCAAGACCGAGAACACGTACGAGCCTGTCCACGTATGACCGTCAACCTCCGACAGCGTCTCCCAAACGACGGTGTAGACACCGGACTCGAGCTGCAACACGCGGACGCTCATCTGTGTCGGCACGTCGTCCGAGAACTCGGTCTCGCCGATGTCGCGCCGTTGTCCCGCGCTGTCCAGCACCTGCACCGAGCTATGCCCGCGCTGTAGCTGCTCGGTCATGAACAAGGTGATCCGCGTCGGCGACTCGCGCAGCGAGGCGTTGATCGGAGGGTCCGATCGGGCCAACAGAGCGTGTGCCGCGGCATCGCTCGGCCAGAGCGCGACCAGCAACACCACACCCGCAATCAGGAGGGAGGCGCCACCAACTAGCAACCTGTTCATGGCGATCACGGCGACGTGTACGACGTGTCGAGGCTGTCGATCACGGACGACTTGATCTCCGCCCACTCCGACTCGCTCACGCTGCCGACCCAGTCGATCCCGCCGTGAAACTCTCCTGGCGCGATCGCGAACGGTGGGTCGGTCGGCGGCACTCCAACGAGATACACACCAAACGCGCCCAGAACCAGCACGTGCCGACCGTCATCCGAGAGGGCGAAGTCCGGCTGATCCTCCCCGACTGCGGCCAACTGAATCAGTGTTCCCGTCGCGCGGTCGTAGCGCCAGATGTCCTCTGGGCCGTTCCGTCCCATCACTCGACTCGACGCCTGCGGCAGATACTGTCCCGCCGAGAAGATCACCGCATCGCCATCGAGCGCGAATCGGGGAATCCGAAACGGCCGAGGCTGCCACTCTCGTTTTGGATCAAGAACCGTCTCTGTTCCGTCAGACAGCGTCCTCACCACCAAATGCGGATCGCCGCTGTACGGATCACTGACAAACACAATCTCCGACCCATCCGCGGAAATGTCAGCATCGCGCGCGTCCTCGCGCAGGATCTCCACCTCACCACTCGACAGGTGGAGCCGCACCACACGGATCGCCAGCTCGCCAGGCTCATGCGTGAAGATCAGCGACTCACCGTCGGGCGACCACCGCGGCGTCCAGACGAACTCTGCCTGTTTGGTGTGCCGAACCACGATCTCCAGTTCCGGATCGGCCAGTGTGGAGACCGCGAGATCAGTCCCGATCGTCTTGTCATCTGCTGGTGTCTGTTGAAAGACCACATAGGCCACGCGCGTGCCGTCGGGCGAGATCGACGGTTGCAGGAGCTGCTGGTCCTGACCTGCTGCGATCAGCAACCGGCCGCCGTCCGAATCCTGAATCCACAGATCGACCCCTTGCGTGTAGACGAACATCCCCGGAGCGGGAATCCGACGATTCTCCTCGTCCGATCCACCGCCGCAGGAGACCGCCAACAGCGAAGCGAGCAGCAGAAACGTCGGAGCAACGCGGACCAGGACGTCTCGCATCATCGCTCCCGATCCACTTCCTGCCTTCGCGCGCCGACCGAATACCCCATCGCACCGACCAATCCAAGCGCGGCCACCAACCCCACTGCGAGCCAGAGAATCGGCCCCACGCTGAGCGTTGCTGTGTCGCCACGATCGGTGCGAACCACGGTCGGCGCGAGTGGCGTTGTTTCATCATCGGCCTCTGACACTGGTTCGTCGCCGGGATACGCAATGAGCAACTCCGATGCCATCTCGCGATCCTCATCCCGCTCCGCCGACGACGGCTCGCGCTCCACGTAGAACGGATACGATCCCATGTCCTCGTCGCCGTCCTCGGCCGAGAGATTGGTCCACGACACCAGATATCGTCCCGCAGCCAATTGGTCGGCAACCTCGACCGACATCTCCCGACGATCCTCGTTGCGAATGGTCAGCGCACCCAGCGGAATCGCGGACTCAGAATCAACGTGCCAGAGGGCGATTTCGTTCGCCCCATCTCGACGAAACAGCTCCTGCGAAAAGCGAATCTGAATCGTTGTGGGCGATTCCGCAAGCACCTCACCGAACTCAGGCGCCGACGACGCATACGCCGCGTGCGCCGATGCTGATGGCGCATCCAGCCATCCGCTCAGCCACACTGCTGACGTCACGCTCACAATGATGAGGCAGTGCCACAACCTATTCGTGCGCGGAGTGCTCATCCTGCATCTGATCTTCGCTCATGCCCTCGTGCTGGTCGTGCTCATCATGCGACGGTGGCTCGAGCCCCGCCAAGGGCGGCACTGCCGGCAGCGACTCATTGTCCAGCCATGCTTCCAGTGTCGACTCAAACGTATGCGCCAGCGCGTGGACAATCTTCGATGGCTCCGACGCTGCCTCGGCATCATCATCTCGGAAGGCTGCCAAGAGTGCATCAAGCCACTCGGAGTACTGCGCGACATGCGCTTCCAGCTCCAGCGGCCAGCTCACCCAGCCAAGCACCTCACGAGCTCGCGTCGCCCAGATCACTGCGTCGGCCGGGATGCGCTGCTCGTCTCTGACAATCGGGTCGAGGTGGTGATATCGGAGCGGATCCAGCGGCTCGAGCGCAGCGATGACTTGCGCCCGCTGCGCAGCCTCCTCGGCTCGCGCGGCATCGATCTGGGCCTGCTCAATGTCGTCTTCGAAGGGTGGCGTACACGCGCTCAGCAAACCTGCCAACACGAGCACAGCGAACAGAAATCTCAGGGAGAGGGCTCGTCTTGTCATCTAAACTCAGCATATGTCTGAATCGCACGGCGCGACATCCAATCCAATCAGAATGTAGGGACGACAACATGTATCTCGCCATGAACCGCTTCAAGGTCAATGTCGAGCGGGAAGCAGAGTGGGAAACGATCTGGAAAGAACGCGAAACCTATCTGCAGGAGGTACCAGGATTCGTCCAGTTCATGCTGCTCCGAGGCGCCGAGCCGGGCGACTACATCTCCTACTCGGCCTGGGAGGACGCCGATGCGTTCCATGCCTGGACGCAGTCCGAGGCATTCCGTCGAGGCCACGCGCAGGGCACGGTGGCAGGAGTTCTTGAAGGACCGCCACAGCTCGGTCTCTACGAGCCCGTCATCGCCGAGACCGCAACCTCGCGAGACGTGATCGACTCTGAACCAAACCCCAATCGCCGAGGCCCCCGCCACTAACGAACAACTAGCGCCAGTCAGATCCGTCCTACCCGCGTTCCGACGCACCTGCACTCCTCCACTCCAACAATTCCGTTATCCCCGCGCTCCGCCGGAGGCCTTCGATTAATTTGCTCCCCCTCGCAGAGCCTGTCCTCGCGTAGGCGGGGAGGGAGCTGTCGCGGAGCGACTAAGGGGGTCCTGCTGGCGCAGGTAGCAGATAGGGCTTGACGGAGCAGACCCCCCCCTCCGCCTTCGGCACCTCCCCCTGCAGGGGGAGGAAAGAGATTATGCAACGGTCTCCGCTCCGCCGCGGGTATCTCGCCGAGCTCAGAACCAGCGCACAACGCTGATCCGTACCGCCGACCCGAGCAGACCCCCGCATCCGCCCACACCCGAGAAACCACGCCATAGTCACCAATCGAGACTCAGTGATAACCTACGGCCACCTGTGAAAAATTTCCCGCACGACTCCTAATGTAGCGTCGCGGGCCGAGAGGACACCACACATGGGAATGCTTGATGGCCGAGTGGCAATCGTCACCGGCGCTGGACGCGGAATCGGTGCCGAGACCGCCAGATTGTTCGCCTCTGAAGGCGCCAAAGTCGTCGTCAACGACCTTGGTGGCGCCGTCGACGGCAGTGGCTCCGCCTCGACACCGGCCGACGAGGTCGTCGCCGCTATCCGCGACGCCGGTGGCGAAGCCGTTGCCAACTACTCCTCCGTCTCCGACTACGACGCCGCTGAAGGCATCGTCAAGGACGCGCTCGACAACTTCGGCGACCTCGACATCGTCGTCAACACCGCCGGCATCCTCCGCGACCGCATGATCTTCAACATGACCGAAGCGGAGTGGGACGCCGTCCTCGACGTGCACCTCAAAGGCCACTTCAACCTGACCAAGTACGCCTCGATCCACTGGCGCTCCGAGCGCAAGGGCCACTACCGACTGATCAACTTCTCGTCGGTTTCGGGCATCTTTGGCGCGCCCGGTCAGCCCAACTACGCCGCGGCGAAGATGGGCATCGTCGGCTTCACCTATAGCTGCGCCAACGCGCTCGGCCGTTACGGCGCGACCGCCAACGCGATCTCGCCCGGCGCCTCGACTCGGATGACCGACACCGTGCCGGAAGATCGGCGCCGCGCTGGCAGCGACGTCGGCGACTCCGCCGAGGAAGACCCGCAGCGCTCGCCGGCCAACGTCGCCGTGCCGCTGGTCTACATGGCCTCCGAGCAGTCCGATTGGCTCACGGGCCAAATCGTCGGCGCGTCCGGCTACGAGCTGCAGCTCTTCAACAAGCCGGCCGTCATTCGCCAGGTGCGCGGCACCGAGCGCTGGACCCCCGAGGGCGCGGCAAACCAGATCGAAGAACTGTTCAAGCCCGCCGTCACCGGTGGCGGATTCTTCGGCTAGCCGCTTCGAGCTCCCTGTCTGAGGGAGCTGCCGCGACGCGGCCGAGTGGGACTCCTACGGTCCCATATGGGCGGGCACGAGCCGCGACCATATCCCCGCGCGCCGCCTGCTTCACCGAATCACACCTCTCCCTGGAGGGGGGGAGGTCGAAACAACGAAAGGACACACCACCATGGGAATGCTTGACAATCGTGTCGCAATCGTGACCGGCGCTGGCCGAGGGATCGGCTCCGAAGTCGCCCAGCTATTCGCAGCCAATGGCGCCAACGTGGTCGTCAACGACCTCGGCGGTGCCGTCGATGGCTCCGGCGCCGAATCCGGCCCGGCCGACGACACCGTCGCCGCGATCCGCGACGCCGGCGGCAACGCAGTCGCCAACTACACCTCGGTCGCCGACTACGACGGTGCCGAAGGCATCATCCAGCAGGCGCTCGACGAGTACGGTCGCCTCGACATCCTCGTCAATGTCGCTGGCAACCTGCGCGACCGCATGGTCTTCAACATGACCGAAGAGGAATGGGACGCCGTCGTCGCGGTGCACATGAAGGGCACCTTCAACACGTCCAAGTACGCCTCGATCTACTGGCGCGCCAGTCGCGAGGGTCACTACCGACTAATCAACTTCACCTCAGGCTCCGGCCTTCACGGCGCACCGGGACAGCCCAACTACGCCGCCGCGAAGCTCGGCATCGTCGGATTCACCTATAGCTGCGCCAACGCGCTCGGACGCTATGGCGTCACCGCCAACGCGATCGGCCCCGGCGCATCCACGCGAATGACCGACACCGTGCCGCAAGAGCGCCGCAGCCGCGGTTTCGACGAAGACTCCGAGGCCATCGTGGACCCGCGTCGCTCGCCAGCGAACGTCGCAGTGCCGATCGTCTACATGGCGTCCGAGCATTCGGACTGGATGAACGGCCAAGTCATCCGCGCAATGGGCTTCGACATCGGCCTCTACAGCCAGTACAAGCTGATCCGCGAGCTCAGCGGTACCGAAATGTGGACCGTCGAGCGCGCCGCCGAAGAGATGGAACGCGTCTTCCGACCGGCAATCGAAGCCGGCAACGTGGTCGGCGGCTAACTCGGCCGCAATCGTTTCGCATACGCTGACGGCGGACCTCACGGTCCGCCGTTTCGCGTTTAACCAGCGATGGACGATTCCATGACCGACAACCTCACCATCCGTCCTGCCGTGCCCGACGACGTGCCGCAGCTCGCCGATCTCTACAACCACTACATTCTCACCAGTTCTGCCACATTCGACACCGAGCCTCACACCGTCGAGGCCAAGCGCGAGTGGTTCTCCAAGTACTCAGATTCCGGCCCCTATCGAGTCATGGTCGCGGTCGAGCCCGACGGTCGCATCGTTGGACACTCCTACTCCAGCGCGCTCTATCCCAAGGCCGCCTACGACAGCAGCGTCGCCACGAGCGTGTACCTCCTCCCCGGCGAAGTCCGCCGAGGTCTCGGCACGCGGCTCTGGCACGCCCTCTACGAGGAGCTGCTCCAGGTTGACGATCTCCACCAGCTCTTCGCCCTGATCACCCTCCCCAACGACGCCTCCGTCGCGATGACCGAGAGGGTTGGCTACACCCTCTCCGGCGTATGGAAAGAGTGCGGTCGAAAGTTCGACCAATACTGGGACGTCGGCATCTGGCAACGTCCGCTGCGGCCCTAGTCTGGCGCGCCATCGCGATATGATCGGGGAATCGGAGCGATCCAATGACTTCCATCGCAGACCTCGCACAACCCGTCCGACGACGATTCCGACTGCCAAGTCTGTTTCGTCGCAAGCCCAGCGATCCACGACTGCCCAAGCCCGGCACTCGCGAGTGGGAGCAAGAGATGCGTCGCCAAACCGCACTGATTGCCCAGAGCCCCGGCGAGGCGGATGACATCGCCTTCATGGAAAGTCTGCATCAGGACTAGCCCGTGAAGATGGAGCCTCGTTGCGGTCAGATCTGGTACGCCCAAGGAGGTGGAGGCTATCCCGGAAAGGGTCGTCCGGTACTAGTCCTTCAGAACGACGAATTCCAAGACCTGGACTCGATCGTGGTGGTTCCACTCACCACGAACTCGAGCTCAGACCTTGACCCGCTCATCCGAATGCCATTCGAAGATTCGCCACTGAATGGACTGATGACAAAGAGCTGGCTCATGATCAACAAGCTGCAGGCCGTAAGACTCACGAGGCTGAAGCGAGAGCTCGGACGGCTCACGGCAGAAGAGCTGTCCCAAGTCATCGAGCGAGCGATGCCGTTTCTTCACTGTCCCACATCGGAGCACTCGTGGCGACTTCAACTCATGCGGATTATTCGCTTCTAGAGCTGACGACGACTTGTGAAACGGTAGGCTGACCGCATACATGATTCGGAGGAATGCGATGGAACGGCCGACAGACCAGTACCCTGCCCGAATCGAGATCGACTATCCCGAATCCCTCGACCGACTGACCACGTTCCTCCGCATTCCGTTCATCATCCCCATCGTCATCATCCAAGCGCTGATCCCGGTCGCGCCGATTGTGGCGGTCTCACTCGCTGCCGAGGGGATCATCGACGGTGACGCCTCTGGCGGATTCGTTGGCGCCGCCTTTTTCCTCCCGCTAATCCTGATGATCCTCTTTCGGCGAAAGTACCCTCGTTGGTGGTTCGACTTCCTCCTCGAGCTGACCCGCTTCCAGTTCCGCATCTCGGCGTACTTCGACCTCCTTACGGACAAGTACCCCTCGACCGACGAAGAGCAGGACGTCCATCTCGAGCTCGACTATCCCGACGCTGCACAGCTCCACCCGGTGCTTCCCATCGTCAAGTGGATACTCCTCATTCCGCACTACATCGCCATGGTGTTCCTCCTGATCGGCTGGGTCTTTGCGCTGATCCTCGCTTGGTTCGCCATTCTCATCCGCGGACGCTACCCACCGCTACTCTTCGACTATGTCGTCGGCGTGAACCGATGGATCCTGCGCATCTCCGCGTATGGATTCCTGCTGATCACCGACCGCTACCCACCGTTTAGTCTGAAGCCATAGACAGTCTCAGCATCTGGAGGAACCAACCATGAGCGACCGCATCGGAATGGGACTCGCCAACTTCCCCTTCTCCGACGTTGACACCATGTGGCGTTGGATCGACCTCTGCGAAGAGAACAACGTCGACTCCATCTGGCAGACCGACCGACTCATCTCTCGCGAGCCGATCTTGGAGTCAATGACCTTCATGGCCGCGCTCGCCGCGCGCACCGAGAAGCTGAAGTTTGGGATGAATGTCGTCGTCGTCGGTTTCCGCGACCCGCTCGTCCTGGCCAAGCAATGCGCCACGATCGACTTCCTCTCGAACGGCCGCATGCTGCCCGCATTTGGCGTCGGTGGCGGATTCGCGCCCGAGTGGAACGTCACCCATCGTCAGCTTCGAGGCCGCGCCCCGATCGCCGACGAGATGCTGGACATCATCCACGGGCTGTGGAACGAGGAATCGTTCACGTACCACGGCGAACACTTCACCTACGACAACGCCACAATCTCGCCCCGACCGGTACAGAGTCCGCTGCCGCTTTGGATCGGTGGGCACAGCAAGGCAGCCATCCGTCGCACCGCGCGCATCGGCACCGGTTGGGTCGCAGGCGTACAGTCCGCTCCCGAGATCGGGCCGATCATCCACCAAATCCGCGCCGCGCTGGCCGAAGCCGGTCGAACCGACTACGAGCCCGACCATTTCGGTGCCGGATTCGGCTATCACTTCGGCTCGTGGGACGACCCAGATGTCCAGGCCACAATCCGAGGCATCAAAGCGCGCTTGACGGAGGTCGACCCCGATACCTACTTCGCGGTCGGCGACGCCGAAGAGATCCTCAAGCGGGTCAACGAGTACCGATCGGCCGGCGTGAGCAAGTTCATCATGCGGCCCATGGCTCGAGGCGACGACGCGATCATGTACCAGTCGCAGCGCCTCTTCGACGAAGTACTCCCCGTCGTCCACGCCTGACTAGCATCGCACCAACCCCCGTCATTCCCGCGGCAGAGCCGCGGGAATTTCGATCCGTTCGGCATGGCTGACGTGCTGCCGCAAGCACATCGACTGAGCCCCAGCCACTGCCGGACGCAGCGAGCGCAAGCTCACGCACCCTCGTAGCGCAAGAGGACTGCCGCCCTACGGATACGACGGCAACGGCAGATTCGGAAATGCGCGCTTCACGCTCTTCACTGCTGCGCGCTTGGCCGTCGCTGCCATTGTCTGTTCTCGCTTGAGGTCTCGCGCCGACTCAGGCAGGACCGTCGCGTCTCCCGCCACGAGCGGATCGCGCCACGCGCGGAGCCGAGTCATCGTGATCGGTCCGTCGACCCGCTCGCAGAACTTCGTGAACGGTCGCCACCCAGAGTCGCTACTCCTGGACTTCGTGTAGACCACTCGACCTGCCGACAAGCAGAGCGACACGCCTCCTGCGACGTCCCAGATCCTCGAGCTATCGAAGAGCGCCATCTGCACCGACCCCTCGGCCGCGAGCGCGAGCTCGGTCGCTGTGGAGCCAAACGTTCGCGCAATCCCAAATCGTCGGCCGGCCGGACCGGTCACGCCACCAGTGCCCGCTGGCACGGTACTCAGTCGTGACGCCGCCTGGAGTGACGGTGCGCCGCAGTCGACCTCGTCATCGTTGAACATCAATCCGTGACCGGCACGCGCGTGATACACGCCGGGGGCGAGAAATCGATTCGTCGGCAGCCACATCGCGCCCGCGACAGGCACACCGCGGAACAGAATGCCAATCGAGCAGGCAAACATCCCGATGCCATTGATAAAGTTCGATGTACCATCCAGCGGATCGATCACCCAGACCACGTCCGCGTCGCTTGGTCCGCCATTCTCGCGCTCTTCGCCGAGCACGCCGTGCGCCGGATATCGACGATGCACTTCGTCTCGGATGAGATCCTCGATCGCGTGGTCGACTTCTGTGACCGGATCGTGCGCATTCTGGCCTTTGAACGAGATCTCAATCGTGGCGTGAAAGCGATCCATGAGAATGTCGCCGCCACGCTGCGCGAGCGATCGGGCCGTTTCCGCGAATTCTGCAATCTCGTCCTCGCCGAGGTCAATCGACTCGAGTAATGCAGATGTGTCAGTGTGTTGTGTGGAACCATTCATGTGTGGCATTCGTGCAGGTTACCCTTTGCATTGCTCACCCTAGTATCGCGAAGGAACGGCTCAAATGAGTAAGCATTCTGAAACATCTGACACTGCAAGTCAGCGCTCGAGCCGTCGCTCCAGCGGACCAGGACAAGCCACCGTCCAAATCACCGACACCAGCGCCTCAGCGGCCGTCGGGTTCGAGGGGGAATGGGAGACGGCTTGCGAAACAGCACTGCGCGGCGTCGACCTGCCGACAACGCCCGACCTCCTGATGGTCTTCGTCGACTCGCGCTTCACCGGCCACTACGCAGAGATTGTGACGCGCCTCAAAGAGCGAACCGGCGCTCGACACCTCATTGGCGCATCGGGCCAAAGCGTGATCGGCTCGTCCCTCGAAGCCGAAGAGGGATCGGCGATCGCCGTCCTCGCCCTCACCTTGCCCAACGCGGAGTTCACGCCGATCGCGATCGACCCACAATCCATGACCGATGACCTCTTCGCGCCAGTCCAGGACGGCCCCGATGTCTGGCTCCTGTTTAGCAATCCGTTCTCGATCATGACCGACCAGCTCGTCTCGCATCTCGAACAGTTGCGACCGGAAATCACGCTGCTCGGCGGCATGGCTTCTTCCCACCGCCAACAGCAGGGCTGCGCCGTCTTCATCGACGACGCGGTCCTCATGGGCGGCGCGGCGATGATGGGCATCCAAGGGGTGTCAATCCGACCAGTCGTCGCGCAGGGAGCGGAACCGCTCGGTCAGCCATGGATTGTGACCGAGTGTGAGACCAACATCATCAAGACGCTCGGTTCACGACCGGCGTTGGAAGTCTTACAAGAGACCTTCGCGGAGCTCGACGAGGCGACCCGCGTCCGTGCAGCGCAAAATCTGCTGGTCGGTTTGGCCATGGACGAGTACCGGGAGTCCCACGAGCGCGGCGATTTCCTGATCCGCAACGTCATGGGTGCCGACCGAGATGCTGGAACCATCGCCATCAACGCCATCCCGCGAGTCGGCCAGACCTTCCAGTTTCAGTTCCGCGACGCTCAAGCGGCCGACGACGACCTTCGCACTCGTCTCACCGACCTGCGCTCGACCTTGAGCCCTGGAGAAGAAGTCCTCGGCGCACTGCTCTGTTCCTGCAACGGGCGCGGACGCGGTCTCTTCGGCGAGCCCGACCACGACGCTTCCGCTCTGGCCGAGGTCTTCGGTCCCGTGCCCACCGCTGGCTTCTTCTGCAACGGAGAAATCGGCCCCGTCGGAGGACAAAACTACCTCCACGGCTTCACCGCCTCCATCGCGGTGGTGACGGCAAGTGGGCAGTAGTGCGCATGTAAAGTTGAGAGAAGTGAATCCACGGAGACGATCAGATGCCGGAACAACCACGTCCCAGATTGGATTTGCCGTCGGAGGACGAGGTCTGCTCGTACCGAGATCAGGGCTTCTTTCCTGTGGTGCTGTGGCTTCCTCCCCTCGGCTCAGAACACTTCGCCGACGAGGCGCACCGCCAGACAACGGCGCTCATAGCAGCATCGAAGGACGAGCGCGACGCCTTGGCCTGGGTTGAATCTCATAGCGCCGAACAGTTGGCCCGCGAGTGGGACTCGATGCCAATCTGGGATGCCGATCCGCGTTCCCCTGATTTCGTAGAGGAACTTGCCCGCCACTTCGACACGCTATCTCGACGCCCAACTGAGCAAGAAGATCAAGCTTGGATGGATGCTCTGGCGGAACCAGTTGACGACCAGGAATGAGCATGAGGCGAGGGGAAATCTGGACAGCAGCTGGCGGAGGCGACTACATGAGCAAGCCTCGTCCCGTCGTTGTTGTTCAGAGAGACCTTCCCGACCCGAGCAAGTCTGTAACCATATGTGGACTCACCCGTCTGTATGACGAACCAACGTTCACCAGAGTGATTGTTATCCCTAGTGAACAAAACGGGATCGAAGAACCGTCCGAGATCATGGTCGACAAAATCCAGACCGTACACAGGAACCGGCTGCGGACGCAGATTGGGATGCTCGGGCCAAGTGAAACCCGACGCCTGAATCAGTCACTCCGCCTGTTCCTGGACCTCTAACCGATCAGCCGCCGCTGATCTGTGGCACCACTGCGATCTCTGCTCCCTCTGGCACCTTGGTGATCAGACCTGTCGACACTACGTCCCCGTTGATCGCTAGCGACAGCCCGCGACCGATCCGCCCGTTCTCAACCAGACGATCCGCGAGCTCGGGGTAGCGCAGCTTCAGGTCTCGGATGACTGCCCGGATGTTATGTCCGTCAGCCGTCAGGACCGCCTCACCATCGGTAAGGGTCCTGAGCGGCTGAGGAATGAGGACGGTGACCATCGACTGCCGTCCATTATGTCGACGGACAGGATCGAGACTTAGTCGCCGCCCAACACGGTCGCGTCGAGGATCGCACGCGGCGACATCGGCAGCTCGCTCATGTGCACACCGATCGCGTTCGCAATCGCAGCACGCACCGCTGGCGCCGGCGGAATGATCGGCACCTCGCCGACTCCGCGGACACCATACGGGTGACCGGGATTCGGCACCTCAACGATGTTCGTTTCGATCATCGGCAAGTCGAGCGCTGTGGGCATGCGGTAATCGAGCAAGCTGGCGTTCTTCAGATCCCCACTCTCGTCGTAGTAGTACTCCTCGTTGAGCGCCATGCCGACGCCCTGCGCAACGCCACCCTGCATCTGTCCCTCGACGTATGCCGGGTGAATCGCCGTGCCTGCGTCCTGCACCGCTGTGTAGCGCAGGATCTCCACCTTGCCGGTGTCAGGATCCACCTCGACATCAACGATGTGCGTCGCGAAGGCCGGACCACTCGATGTCTTGTTCACGTCTGCGCGGCCGACAATGTGTCCGCCAGAGGATGCCAACTGACCAGCGAGCTGACGGAAGGTGAACGACTGCTCGTTCCCATCCTCGTCGGCAGGACCACGGATGATCGCGTCGTCGCCATAGGTGACATCTGCCGCGTCGCACTCCCAGATCTGCGCCGCTCGCGTTTCCATTTGGCGACGGATATCCATCGCGCACTCGTAGGCGGCCCAGCCGCCGGCGAACGTTGTTCGAGACCCACCGGTCACCTGTGTGTAGCCAACCGAGTTCGTGTCGAGCACCTGCGGGCGCACGTCATCGGAGGAGATCCCCAAGGTCTCCGCAAGTTGCATCGCGATCGACGCACGCGTACCACCGATATCGGTAGAACCGAGTGACAAAGGAACAGTGCCATCGCCATTGACCTGCGCGAAGGCCGAGGACTCAAAGCCGATATTGAACCAGAATCCCTGGGCGATCCCACGACCACGGTTGGGACCTTCCAGCTCCGACTGCCAGTGCGGCGAATCTTGCGCTGCCTGGAGACATTCCACGTTGCCGATCACGCCGTAGGTGAAGCCGTCAGCACGCTGCGCCCCTTCGACGCACGCGTTCTGCATTCGCATCTCGAGCGGGTCCAAACCGAGCTCTTCCGCGAGCTCGTTCAGCACCGACTCGGTGGCGAACTCAGACTGCGGCGCGCCCGGCGCTCGGTAGGCAGCGGTCTTGGGCTTGTTCACGACCACGTCGTAGCCATCAATCCGCTGATTGGGAATGTCGTATGGCGCGAGCGCGCACATCGCGCCAGCGCCAACCGGCGAGCCCGGATACGCGCCAGCCTCAAATGCGAGGTGAACGTCGGCCGCGGTAATCGTGCCGTCGCGCTTGGCGCCCATCCGGACGCGCATGTAGGTACCGGACGTCGGGCCGGTCGCGAGCAGCACCTCTTCGCGGTTCATCGTGAGCTTGACCGGTCGACCCGTCTTCTGCGACAGCAACGCCGCCAACGGCTCCAGGTACACGGGAATCTTCCCGCCGAATCCGCCGCCGATCTCCATCGGCGTGACCTTAACCTGAGACGGTGAAAGCTGCAGCAACGGCGCGACTGAGTCGCGCACTACGAACGCACCCTGCGTTGAGGTCCAGACGTCCAGCGTTTCGTCGGCGCGCCAATAGGCGGTGCCGTTGTGCGGCTCGATGTAGCCCTGATGCGCCATCGATGTCTCGAACTCGCGCTCGATCACCACATCCGCCTCGGCGAACCCTGCATCGAGATCGCCCTTGGTGAATTGCAGGTGCGACGCCGTATTGCTCGCGTTGTCGCTCTTCGAGCCGTCCATCTCGCCCGTGTGCAGACTCTCGTGCAGCAACGGCGAGCCGTCGACCATCGCGTCCCGCACACTCAGCACCGGCGGCAGGAGGTCGTACTCGACCTCAATCAGCTCGAGCGCATCCTCGGCGATGTGATGGTCGGTCGCGGCGACCGCTGCGACGGCGTGCCCCTTGTAGAGCACCTTGGTCGAAGCGATCACGTTGTCGAGCACCCAGTTGAGCTGGGCCGTGCCCTCGCCCGTGTCGATCACCTCATCGCTCGCCCTGGGGAAGTCCGCGTTGGTGATCACGGCGAGCACGCCCGGTAGCGCCTCGGCCTTGGAGGTGTCAACGCTGACAATCCGCGCGTGAGCGTGCGGACTGCGTAGGACACGTCCGGCGACCATCCCCGGCAACTGCAGGTCCGCACCGTATTGCGCGATGCCGGTGACTTTGTCGACCCCATCGTGACGAATCGGACGCGTGCCGATGACGTTGTACTGCTCGGTCTCTGTTGACTGTGGTTGCGACTGCGCTGTAACCATGTGAAGAGTCCTTTCGGGCGTATGTGCGGGTGTGGGCGTGAGTGGTGGTCGTCGCTAAACGACGCTCTGACCGGCAGCCTGTTGGACCGCCTTGACGATCTTGTCGTATCCCGTGCAGCGACAGAGGTTACCCGCCAGCCAATAGCGGATTTCATGCTCGGTCGGGTCCGGGTTCTGCTCCAGCAGCGACTCGGCCGCGACGAGGAAGCCGGGCGTGCAGATGCCGCATTGGAGAGCGGCCTGCTCGAGGAACGCATTCTGCAACGGCGACAACTGGTCGCCGCTGGCGAGACCCTCGACCGTACGAATTTCAGCGCCCTCGCACTCGGCTGCCATGACCAGACAGCTATTGACAATTCGGCCGTCCATGTTGACGCAGCAGGCTCCGCAGTTGCCGTTGTTGCAGCCCTCTTTGGCGCCCGTCAGACCGATCCGATCGCGCAACGCCTCGAGCAGCGAGTCCCGCTCGTTCGCGAGAAACACTTGCTGTTCCCCGTTGATTTCGCAGCTAACGACGATGTGTTCACTTGCCATGGGAGAGATTCCTCCGTTGAATACGGTTTGTAGATCAGCTTCTTGCGCTTAGCTCGCGCGTTCGGCGGCTTGGCGAATCGTGCGCTCGGTGAGCACACCAGCGAGATGCACTCGCTGTTTGATGCTGCCGCGCATGTCGGTGATCGGTCGTGCGGCGGCGCTCGATGCTGCCGCAGCAGCGGCGATCGAATCTTCGCTCAACGGCTGACCGACCAACGCCTCAGCCGCGCCCGCAACGAGCAGCGGTGTCGGCGCTACGGCGCCCACGGACACTCGAGCCCAGCTCACCGAACCATCGCTGTCGAGCCGCAGCTGCGTCGCCGCGTTCGTCACCGCGATATCCATCTCGTTCCGCGGGATAAACCTCAGGAAGCGAGCCCCAGAACCCTCAGCCGGCGCCGGGAAGTGCAGCTTGACCGCGAATTCGCCGTCCTCAAGCACATTCCGACCAGGGGCAGTGCAGAAGTCCTCCACCGCAACCGTCCGCCGACCGTTCGCTCCGGCAATTTCCACCTGCGCCTCAAGCACGATTAGCGATGGGATCCCATCCGCCGCTGGCGAGGAGTTACACAGGTTCCCGCCGAGCGATGCTCGGCCCTGGATTGCGGTACCGCCGATCAGGGACGTCGAATCGACCAGAATCGGGAATCGCTCCTGGATCGACGAGTCGCCATAGATCTGGTAGCACGGCGTCGCCGCGCCGATCGTCAGGCTGCCATCGTCGCCATGCTCGATGGCCATGACTTCAGGGATGTGCTTGATGTCGACGAACAGGTCGATGTCTCGCGTGCGCTCTCTGGCTTGCACGATCACATCGGTTCCGCCGGCCAACGGCCGAGCGCCGTCGCCACCATCTTGCAACAGGCTGACTGCCTCTTCCACGCTCTCGGCGCGGGCGTATTTCACCGCTTGCACGTATGCCGCCTCCTCAACATGTGGGCCTTCCGAGCGCCCATGTTTCAATTCCACAATCTGTTTGGCCAGGTCGCCCACGCATGCAGGGGCGACACACAACTGATGAAAGTGTAGCGCACAGTCAGGCTGTCGCTGCTCACCTCGGAGCGATCAATACCGCGGACTGACTCGTCGCAGCACGACGTACCCCAGCACCGCCGCCACGATCGAGGCCGCAAAGATGCCGATCTTCGCGGCTTCCAGGAGTTCCGCCTCTGCCGAGTCGAAACTGAGGTTGGCGATGAAGATCGCAACCGTGAATCCAATCCCTGCGAGCAGCGCCGCTCCTGCGAAATGTCCCCAGCGCATCTGCTCCGGTTTGAACGCGATGCCCAGCTTGATCGCCAACGCCGACGCTCCAATGATGCCCACAAATTTGCCCACGATTAGACCCAAGAAGATGCCCCAGGCGACGTTTGAACTGAGCGCCGCGTCGATGCTGTCGCCAGTGATCAGTATGCCTGCGTTGGCGAGCGCGAAAATCGGCACCACGCCAAAGGCCGAGATCGGCGCAATCGACTCTTCGACCCGCTCCAGCGGGCTCACCCCTTCTCGAGCGACGTGCTCGATATTGCGTAACGCCTCATCCGAGTCGTGCTCGCGAACCGCGGGGTCTGGGTCCTCCTGGACATAGCGCAAGCGTTGAAGCAGGTAATCAATCCGTCGAGTGGTCCCTGCGCCGTCATAGAGCGCGTCCGCGGGCACGATCAGCCCCAGAATCACCCCGGCAAGCGTCGCGTGGACGCCCGCTTCCCAGAGTGTCAGCCAAAGGAACACCCCGCCGATCGCGTGAATTCCGAAGTGTCGGAAGCCGAGCCGCTTCAAGAGCAGCAAGAATCCGACCGCGCCGACCATGCCGAGCAACCACTCGAACTGAATCGATTCCGAATAGAAGATCGCGATGATCAGAATGCCACCGACATCGTCGGCGACCGCCAGGGTGAGCAGAAACACCTTCAGCTGCACCGGCACCCCGCGTCCGACGAGTGCCAGCACTCCGAGCGCGAACGCGATATCCGTCGCCACCGGGATACCCCAGCCAGAGCTGCCCTCGCCTCCAGCGGTGAGCACGGCATAGAATCCCGCCGGCACCAGCATGCCGCCCAGCGCGGCGAAGATCGGCAAGGCTGCCTGTCGTGGATCGCGCAGCTCGCCGTGCGTCACCTCGCGCTTGATTTCTGCCCCGACGACGAGGAAGAACACCACCATCAGCACGTCGTTGACGACATGCTGCAACGACTGATCGAATGACCAGATCGCCAAATCGATCTCGATATGCGCGTGCCAGAAGGAGTCGTAGGAGTGGAAGTCCAGGTTCGCCCAAACCATCGCGATCACCGCCGCGACGACCAATACGACGCCACCCGCCGCTTCGACCTCCATGAACCGCAACGTCGTCTGGACCACAAGCCGACGGAACGGATCGTTGCCTTCACGCCAGCGAGGTCGGAAGAGATCACTCATCAAACGCCTGCGACTTCACCTGACCATGACTTGATCGCCCCGAGGCTCCCTGTTGGAACAGCGATCTCAAGCAGCGTATCGCCCCACCCGCTCAAACGAGCCCTCAACGGCACTCTAGATGTTGAAGTACCCCGCCTCCGGATGATGCACAATCATCGCCGACGTCGACTGCTCGGGATCCATCTGGAACTCATCGCTCAGCCTGACACCGATTCGCTCTGGCTGCAGCAGCTGCCAGAGGAGCGCCTGATCCTCAAGATTGGGACAGGCCGGATAGCCAAACGAGTACCGCGCTCCCTGATAGTTCGTCTTGAACAGCTCCGAGGGCGTCTCGCCATCTGAGCCGTCGATTTTGAGCTCCTGACGGATCCGTCGATGCCAGTACTCGGCCAAGGCCTCGGCGGTTTCCACGCCGAATCCGTGCCAGTAGAGGTAGTCCTGATACCGATTCTCGGCGTACAACTCCTGCGCGTACTCGCCCACACTCGAACCCATCGTCACCACGTGGAAGCCGATCACGTCCATCTCACCCGAATCGACCGAGCGGAAGTAGTCGGCCAAGCAACGACCCTGACCCTTCGTCTGACGCGGGAAGGAGAATCGGACTGACTCGGTTCCCGAGTCGTCCGGCTCATACACGATCAGCTGATCGCCGTCCGACTGCGCCGGAAAGTAGCCATAGACCACCGCCGGCTCCAGCACCCCATCGCGCAAGGCCTGTTGCTGAATTTCCGACAATGCCTGTTCCGCCCGAGCGGCCGTCTCTGCATCCTGACCTTTGAATCCCCATTGCCCGAGCAATAGCGCCTTGCGATTGATGTACGGAAACACCTCGGTCAATGGCAGTCCGCGAATCACGCGCGTGCCCAGGAATGGCGCCTGAGGAATCAGCTCCGACGGAGCCAGCCGCGAGCGAGCCAGTGTCGCCGTCGGTGACGCCTTCTTCCCAGGAGCAGCCTTGGCGACCGGCTCGACCGGCGCACGATCGAGTTCGACCCCGTCGCTCAGCGCATTCATGATTTTGAGGCCAGCAAACGCGTCCTGTCCGTAGAAGACATCGCCGTGGAACGTATTGCGTAAATCCCACTCGACGTACTTCCGCGTCAGCGCCGCGCCGCCCAAGAGCACCGGCCAGCGATTCGCCAGCTCACGACGATTCAGCTCCTCCAGATCTTCCTTCATCACCAGCGTCGACTTGACCAGCAGTCCCGACAATCCAATCGCATCGGCGTTGTGTTCGATCGCCGCCTCGATCACGTTGGCGATCGGCTGCTTGATCCCCAAATTGATCGTCGTGAAGCCGTTGTTCGAGAGGATAATCTCAACCAAGTTCTTGCCGATATCGTGCACATCTCCGCGCACCGTCGCCAAGACGATTGAGCCCTTGCTCGTCGACTCCAGACGATCCATATGCGGCTCAAGATGCGCCACCGCGCGCTTCATCGTCTCCGCCGATTGCAGCACAAACGGCAACTGCATCTCGCCCGCGCCGAACAGGTCGCCTACTTCCTGCATCGCCGGTAAGAGCACGTCATTGATGATCGGAATCGCCTCACGCTTGACCAACGCCTCATCGAGGTCGGATTCCAAACCCTCCCGCTGACCGTCGACGATCCGTCGATGCAATCGCTGCTCCAGCGGAAGGCTGTCAAGGCTCTCACGCTCCTGCGTCGACGCTTCGACGTTCTCAAACAGCGCCATGAACGCGGGCAGCGGATCGATCGGCCCTTCAGGACCATCGACCCATTCATTGAGGATCAGTCGTCGTGCCGCGATCAGTTGCTCTTCTGGAATCCGGTTGAGCGGCAGAATTTGCGCAGCATGCACGATCGCGGCTTTGAGGCCTCGCGCGACGGCGTCGTGCAAGAACACCGAGTTCAGCACCTGTCGAGCAGCCGGATTGAGCCCGAATGAAATGTTCGAGATCCCCAGGATCGTCTGCGCGCGAGGGAACTCTCGTGTGATCGCCTCGACTGCGTCGAGCGTCTCGAGTCCGTCGCGCCGCAGGTCTTCTTGACCCGTACTGACGGGCAGTGTGAGCGCGTCGAAGAATAGATCCTCAGGTGCGAGACCATAGTCCTCGGTCGCAATCCGATACAGCCGACGCGCAATCTCCAACTTCCGCTCGCAGGTCCGCGCCTGGCCTTCCTCGTCGATTACCAGCGCGACCACACCGGCGCCAAATCGGATCGCCGAAGACAGCGTCTGATCGAGCCTCGCGCCGCCATCCTCGAGATTGATCGAGTTGACGAGCGCCTTCCCGCCGAGTTGCTTCAGCCCCGCCTCCAGTACCGCCGGCTCGGTCGAGTCCAGCATCAAGGGCAGCGTCGACAGTCCGCGTGCGCGCGCGACCAGCTCAGCCATGTCAGGCACGCCGTCCCGACCGACGAAGTCGACGCACACATCTGCAACGTGCGCGCCCTCAGCCGCCTGATCGCGGATCACGTTCGCCATCTGCTCCCATTCCTCGTTCTGGAGCAGTCGCTTAAATCGTCTCGAGCCGTTCGCGTTGGCGCGCTCGCCGACAATCAGGAACGAGGTCTCCTGTCGATACGGCGTCGACACAAACAGCGAAGAGGCAGCCGCTTCTGGCTCGGCGACCCGCTTCCTCGGTGCCAGACCATCCACAGCCTCACGAACCGCACGCACGTACTCTGGCGTCGTCCCGCAGCATCCTCCGACGATTCCCACGCCGTACTCACTCACGAATGTCCGATGCGCGTCCGCCAACTCCGAGGCCGTGAGGTCGTAGACCATCTGTCCATCTTCGGTGCGCGGCAATCCAGCATTGGGCGAGCAGAGCAGCGTCGACTCCCACTGTTGCGACAGATAGCGAAGCGGCTCGTGCATCAGATCGGGCCCCGTCGCGCAGTTCAGACCGATCCCGTCGAGCCCCAGCGTCGCCAACGAGGTCAACGCCGCGCCGATCTCGCTGCCGACCAGCATCTGTCCCGTCGTCTCGATCGTGACCGTGCCAAACAGCGGCGTGCGGAGCTGCCGTTCGGCGAGCGCGTCCCGACACGCCAAAATCGCCGCCTTCCCCTGCAGTAGGTCATAGACCGTCTCCACCAGCAGCGCGTCGACCCCACCGTCGAGCAGCCCTCGGGCCTGCTCCAGATACGCCGCATGGACCTCGTCGAACTCGACATGCCCAAGCGACGGCAGCTTCGTCCCCGGCCCCAACGATCCAATCACGTATCGCGGACGCTCGAGCGTGGAGAATCGATCCGCAACCTCACGCGCAATCCTGGACGACTCCCGATTGATCTCCCGCGTCCGCTCCGCGAGGTCGTACTCACCGAGCGTGATCGTGGAGCCGCCGAAAGTATTCGTCAGCACCGCGTCGGCACCAGCCTCGAAGTACGACTCATGCAGCGCCGCGACCGCGTCGGGCCGCGAGACATTCAGGATCTCATTGCAACCTTCGAGCCCGTCGAAGTCGTCGAGCGAGAGGTCCAACAACTGCAGACCCGTACCCGTGGCACCATCGAGCACGATGACCCGTTCGGTCGCCAATGCCAGGAGATCCGGTCGCTGTGAACTTGCCTGTGTACTCGCCATGCTCAGATCGTATCGCGGATCCGACACCACGACGGTGAACCGCGCTACCGACCGAGTCGTCGGCGTAACGCCCCACCGAGCCCTTGTTGCGCCTGCTCCAGCTCCGTTTCGAGCTGGTCCACGCGCTTCTGCAGACGTTCGTTCTCGCGGCTCATCCGATTGCGTTCCTGACGGAATTCGTCATGCCGAGCGTCGAGCGTCGATTGCAGCTCCGTCGCGCGAGTCTCCGCCTCCGTCTGCGCTGCAGACGCCGCAGCGAGCGAGGACGACGCCTCCTTCGCTGCTTGCTCGTAGAAGGTCGACTTCTCGGTCAGTGCCTGGTGTTCGCCCTGCAGACGGTCACGCTCGCGCTCAGCCGATTCCGCTCGCGCGAGCAGCTCCGCAAGCTGCGCTTGTGCGGACTCAGCCGACTTCGACGCGGCCTCGGCCGTCGCCTGAAGCTCGTCGCGCTCGGCCCTGACCTGACGGAGCTCCGCTCGCAGCGGTTCGACCTCCTCGCCCGACTTGGACAAGCGAGCGGCCAGCTTGTCCAGATGCGCGCGAAGTTCGCGCGACTGCTTCTCCGCCTTCTTCGCGCGATCCTCCAGTGTGTCAGCCCGAGCAACGGCCGCGTTACGACCGGCCTCGGCGCGCTCAGCTCTGGCTCGTTCAACCCGAAGTGGATCGGCCATCGTCGACCTACGACCCAGACCGAACGGCCTCGATGGCCGCCGTCCACCGATCGTCGAGCGTGGAGTCGTTCACCGTCGCCAGCACGTAGTCGCCGAATTCGGCGGTCGTGGCGCCAGTGTTCCGACCGGTCATCACCAGCTCCTTCTCATACTGGCCACAGAGATCCATCGCCTTGTCCAGTTTGCCACCGAGCTCGGGGAAGCCGATGTGGGAAAGCAACATCCCACCCGCGCGCAGCATCGACGACGGGTCAGCGTAGATGTCGCGACCTTCGCGCACCATCCGCGGCGCCGAGCCGTGGATCGCCTCAAACATCGCCGTCTTCGTGCCGATATTGGCCGCGCCGGCCGTGCCGACGCCACCCTGGAACTCGGCCGCCTCGTCGGTCAAAATGTCGCCGTAGAGGTTGGGCAACGCGAAGACCTGGAAGTTCGTCCGACGCTTGGGGTCGACCAGCTTCGCGGTCATGATGTCGATGTACCAACCCTCCCACTCGATCCCCTCGAAGTCCTCCGCCACCCGACGCGCCGCGTCGAGGAACGCGCCATCGGTCGTCTTGACCACATTCGCCTTGGTCACGACCGTGACCGAGTCCTTGCCGTTGTTCTTGGCATACTCGAACGCCGCGCGGATAATCCGCTCCGAGCCGGGGTTCGAGAGAATCTTGAAGTCGATGTTCAGGTCGCCGATCGAGAATCCCTCGGATCCGACGGCATACAGGTCTTCGGTGTTCTCGCGGAAGAAGGTCCAGTCGATCCCTTCCGCCGGCACGCGCACGGGCCTCACGTTGGCGAACAGGTCGAGCACCTTCCGCATCGCCACATTGGCCGACTCGATGTTGGGCCATCCATCGCCTTGCTCGGGCGTGGTGGTCGGACCCTTGAGCGTCACGTCGCACTCATTGATCTCCTTCAGCACTCCCTCAGGGATTGCTGCCATCTCCTCAGCCCGACGCTCAATCGTGAGCCCATCGATCGTGCGGAAGCTGACGCGACCGGACGACACTTCGTCTTCGAGCAGCGCCTCGAGCACGCGCTGGGACTCGTGCGCGATCGACGGGCCAATCCCGTCGCCGCCGAGCACGCCGATCTCAATATGGTCGAGCGCCGTGAAATCGGTCGGCTCTCCCTCGGACTTGATCGCGTCGACGCGGGTCTGCTGAGCCTCCAACAGCTCACCAAATCGGCTCTTCGCCTGTTCAATGGAATCGATCGTGGGCATGGTCACTCTCCTCAACGGCCAAACGGCAACGGCGCATCCTCAGGCAGTCTACCTGCTGCCTGCGAGACGGTCTCAGTGGCCGTCACCACCTCCCCAAGACACCCAGCTCATACCCTCTTCTGTCCAATCCACAACCAGACTGACTCCGCCATCGAACACCGGCCTCACCGTCCCGTCGACGCTGATCACGGTCAAACCATAGACGCCAAGCCATCCGCCACGCATCGCGAACGCCGTGCTCTCAGGATTCCAAACCGGCAATTGAAACTCAGTTTCCGACGAATCATCGCTATGCAACCACTTCGTCCAGAGGGGATCAACCGTGACGTGCGTTCCCTCCTCGTGCACTAAGCGAATCTTGTCGCTGATCTCTGCGCGCCACTTCCCATTCGGTGATTCAACACTACCATGTCCGTCCACTTCGACACCTACACTATGTAAGTCGTACTGCGCATCGCCGAGCATCGTAACATCACCAAACGCGGGTGTCGCACGATAATGCGCTTGTGAGAACAGATCTTGTCTTTGAAACACCGCTAGCCACCTTTCATCCGGTGATGGCAACAATCGAAACATAGAGTTGCGATTCGGGATCACCACGACACCTCGGTGCACGATTCCTCGCCGCTGTGAAGTCTCGAAGCCCATTTCGACTGCTCGCTCTTCCGCGGACACAGGATCTTCCTGAACGATACGGCCAGGCACCTTCACATCCCGCACTGCATTATCCTTGCGGAGCACGAATCGGCGACCATCGTCTCGGATCAGCATGCCATCAACACCCGTGAGATCTACAAGCTCATATGCTACGCCAGTCCATGGATCTCCGCCGACAATTGTTTCTCCCTTGGTTGTGTGACCATAAAACAACAAGAGCGGTGGATCTTGCAACCAGCCGATTTGGCACGCGCCATTTCTACCACCCACCCATGACGCCACAATCTCCCCTTGAGCACTCACTACGTCGACAAAACAGGGGACACTCGAACCCACCCTGAGCGCAACTTGTCGTTGTGTTGCCTCAACTGTATATTCCGTCCCAGATACCAATGCGGCAAAGATGATTGCCAATGCCGAAAAGACAACTGCCCACATAGCATTCTATCACTTCCAGAAGAGAGCCGTGTTGGTGGTTACGTACCAGCCTCCCATTTCTGGTGGCGGTGCAGACTCTGGTTCATCGTATGGACCATCAGAGGCTTGGATGAGGAACTGCAATCTCTATGGTAACATCTGTCACGAGACACGATCCACGGCGTGACTGGTCCTGACTTCGGAGCGTATACTTTGAAAACCATTTTCATCTGCCTCTCGCTAAAGCTTGGTAGCGTTTATCATAGCTGGCAACATCCTGAGACAGCACAGCCGCACAGCTGCAAGGCGGAGTGAGAACCATGACACAAATCACCCACCGACAACTTGACCTCTCCACCGGCATCAACATGCACGTCGCCGAGGCTGGCGCTGGACCGGCCGTTGTCTCCCCCACGGTTTCAGCGCCCCCTGGCAGTCTTCGTCCAGCGGGGGCAGGTAAGTTTCTCAGCTTAGGCCCAGTTCTCGCAGGAACGCGTCGGCGTTGGGTTCCCGACCGAGGAACTGCTGGATCAAGTGCTCGGCATCCGCTGTTCCGCCCGGCTCGAGGATGTGCTGCCGATACTCGGCGCCGATGCTTGACACCGACGCACCTGGCGCTTCAAACCGCGTAAACATGTCATCGCCAAACACACGCGACCACAGGTAGCCGTAGTAGCCCGCGTCGTAGCCGAAGAGATGACCGAAACCAGCCTGGAAGTGCGTGTCCTCTGGGAACGGGAACCCAGTAATCGGATGCAATTCGCGGGCCATATCGTCAGTGCTCTTGCCCGACTCCGAGTGATACGCCAAGTCCAACCGCGAGAAGTACACCTGCCGCAATGTGGCAATCGCCGATGACGTATGTTTCGCCTCAATCATCCGATTGATCAGCGAGGTCGGCAGTGGATCGCCCGATTCATAATGTCGGCTGAAACTGCCCAACATCGCCGGCTGCCAGCACCAGTGCTCGAGCATTTGCGACGGCGCCTCGACAAAGTCACGCTCAACACGCGTTCCGCTGAAGCGTGTGAAACGAGAGGTCGTCAAGGTCTGGTGCAGAATGTGTCCGAACTCGTGGAAGAGTGTCACCACCTCCGTGTGTCGCAACAGCGACGGCGACGTCTCGGTCGGCTTCGTGAAGTTGGCCACGATTGAGGAAATCGGGCGCTGGTACTCATCGCCCAACCGACGACCGCCGCGCAGCGTGAACGCCGCGGCATGTCCGAACTTTCCTGGTCGCGGATACAGGTCCATGTAGAAGCGTGCCAGCGCTTCCCCTGAGGACGGATCAACGATGTCAAACGGTTGCGCATCCTCGTGCCAGGCAGCATCCGTTGCATCCGGGCGTGCAACAAACCTGACGCCCACCAACTCCTCGTAGATCCTGAACATCCCGTCCAGCACAGCGTCGAGTGGGAAGTATGCAGCGACGTCAAACGGATCGACCTGGTATTGCTCCTGAACCACCTGATTGGTGTAGTAACGCCAATCGGCGATGTTGACTGGCCCCTGCTCACCAGTACGGCGCGCTTGCTCCTGCGCAAGTCTGTCCAGGTCGGCCGCCAGCTTCGGCTGCAACCGCTCCTCGAGGTCAGTGAGGAAGTCGAGAACGGCATGGGTCTGCTTGGCCATCTTCACCTCAAGCGCGTACGCGGCCCATGACTCGAATCCCAGTCGTTGCGCCATATCCGCGCGGACGCCGAGTGCTTCCTCGAGAATCTCGATGTTGGCCTCGGACGCCTTGTTGTGGTTCTTATGAAACAGCTCCCGCCGTCGTTCGGCGTCGTGGGCGCTGTCCAGGAAGGGATGCAGCTCGGGATAGTCCAGCCCGACCTTGTAGCGGACGCCCCCATCCACCTCGATCGTCCGCAATCGCTCGATGTATCCGTCGGGCAAACCGTCGAGTTCGTCGCGGCTCAGTTCGACGAAGTCTTCGTAGTCATCGATGTTCTTGCGAAACTGAATGCCCAGGCCGACAAGCCGTTCCTGCAGCGCCTTGAGTTCGTCGCGCGTCTGCTTGGGCAGTTCGAGTCCGTTGCGTCGATAGTCGCGCAGCGCAAACTCCAACAGCCGTCGCGCGTCATCGGGCAACGCCTCCAACTCGGCTCTCGTCGCGTAGGCCTTGAGGGCACGATCGATGTCCTCGCGAAACCCGATCCCCGCAGCGAAGACGTTCAATCGCTCTTCGTGCTGATGGGCCGCGGCCCGCAGTTCATCGTCGGCTGCGACCTGAGAGAGAAAGCCAAACCGCCCCGAGGCCTGGTTCAGCACGTTGCCAATCTCATCAAGCGGCAACACCGTGTTGTCGAAGGTGCGCTGACCATCGGGGACAGAGACCAGTTCATCCGCCAGTCGGTCCACAGTCCGCATGGCATCATCGACGCCGCGTTCGATGTCTGCTGTCGTCGTCGTAGCCCAATTTGGTGTCTCGATGCTCATCAGCGCTCTCCTGTTGCGGCTACGGTACCCGCAGTCTTGGACAGTGCGTATGATCGTGCGAGCGCTGAGTCAACACTCCACCCACTCGCGTACTCATCCGAGGGTTGCCATGACCGACATCACTCACTCCCAGATCGATCTCTCCACCGGCATCAACATGCACATCGCCGAGGCCGGCGATGGCCCGGCCGTCGTCTTCTGCCACGGCTTTCCCGAGCTCTGGTATTCGTGGCGACATCAGATTCCCGTCGTCGCCGAGGCTGGATTCCGCGCCATCGCACCGGACATGCGCGGCTACGGCGGCACCGACTCGCCGCCCAACGCCGAGGATTTCACCCAGGAACTGATCTGCGCCGACATGGTTGCGTTGCTCGACGCCTTGGGCATCGACGACGCCGTCTTCGTTGGCCACGACTGGGGCGGCGCGGTCATTTGGAACATGGCCAAGCATCACCCAACCCGCGTCCGCGCCGTCGCCGGGATCAACACGCCGGCTGGCCGTCGACCGCCAATCAACCCGCTCGAGGCGATGAAGATGGATCCGGGCCGCTTCGACTACCAGCTCTACTTCCAGGACGAAGGAGTTGCCGAGGCCGAGTTGGGCGGCAATGTCCGCCGGACGATGAGTCTGATGCTGCGCACCTCCAAGCCCGAGGACCGGCTCGATGTAATCGGCATGACTTCGGGCGTCCGCGAGCGCGGCGGCCTCCTCGTCGGCCTGCCCGACGACGCCGAGCGCTCAATCATGCTCACCGAGGCTGACCTCGACACCTTCGTCAGTGCGTTCGAGAAGTCCGGATTCCGCGGCGGACTGAACTGGTATCGCAATCACGGCCGAAACTGGGAATGGGACGCCGCTGTCGACGGCAACAATATCGAGCAGCCAGCCCTGATGGTCACCGCCGGCAAAGACGGAGTTCTGCTCCCCTCAATGACCGAAGGCATGGAAGACTGGATTCCCAACCTCAGTCGAGGCCACATCGAAGACTGCGGCCACTGGACCCAGCAGGAAGAACCAGAGGAACTGAACCGCATCCTCGTGGGTTGGCTAGCCACGCTGTAACAGGGCTGCAACAGGTTCGCCGAATCCCAAATGGCTGCCTGAGCGCTCCGATCCGGTTTCCGTCATTCCCGCGCTCCGTCGCGGGAATCTCGACGCAATAGGCATCAGACGCCAATTCGAAGAGAAGGGTTTCCCATGAGGAGACCAACTCCGTTGTCGTTCTTTGGTGCAAATCGCGGTACACCCGCCGCAAGCGGAGACCTTTGAATTATTCGTCATACCCGCGCTTGCCGCGGGTATCTCGCTGAGGCCAGCACCAGAGTCGACGCTGGTGACACGACCGTAGCTGCACATCGGCGTTACCAAACGGATCGAGATTCCCGCGCTGCGCGCAGGAATGACGGAGTGGTAGGGCAGGAAAGACGGAGTTGGTGGATTACGCAAAGGCCTCCGGCAAGCGCGGGTATGACGGACTCACGAGCGAGAGTAGTCGGACCCACTAGCGCGGATATGACGACACAGGATTGATGGCTTCTACTCAGCCAGCAAAGCGTTCCCAACCGATTCCTTCATGTCGATGCTCATCGACATCGGGATTGATGATTTCCGCGATGATCTCAAGCGTCTCCACGACTCTTGGCCCAGGTCGATTGACGTACTGATTTCCGTCAATCAACGCGATGCGATCTTCGCGCACCGCTCGGAGTTGTCGCCAGTCCTCGCGCTCGTGTAACAGCTTCGCATCCTCACGCGTTCTCTCCAGGTCATAGCCGCATGGTGCGATGATGATCACATCCGGGTCCGCCACAGCCAGATCAGACATCTCGAAGTGCAACGACGGACCAGCAGGTTCGCCGATCACCGGGACACCGCCTGCTCGCACGATCAGCTCCATTGTCCAATGACCCGCTGTCATCAGCGGATCGGCCCACTCCACGACTGCGACGCGTGGTGAGTTCAACGTTGCCGGAACCTGTGCGATCTGGCGTTGCAGTTCCGAGACCAGCGCCGTTCCACGCTCAGCAATCCCAAGCGCGTCGGCGGTTCGCGTCATGTCGTCGAAGATGTCACTGAGTGAGTTGGGAGCGAGCGGAATCAGTTTCGTGTCGAATCCGGTGAGTTGCTCGACGGCTCGCTCCACGTCGCGCAGGCTGACGGCGCAGACCTCGCACTGCGTTTGCGTGACGATGTGCGTCGGCGCAAGCTCCTGCAACAGGTCCATGTCAATCGCGTAGACGCCCAAGGCATCCTCGGATCGAGCTGCAAGCGCCAGCTCACGCACCTGCCGATCGATCGCTCCACTGGCAGCGCCTGGTAGAAACCTGGGACTGGTCAGCACCGGCAGATGTTGCGCTTCGGGTGGATAGTCACACTCGTGCGACCGACCCACCAGATCGTCGCCAGCGCCCAACGCGCAGACGATCTCGGTGGCGCTCGGCAGTAGCGAGACGATCCGTGCCATGACTCGTCCTTACTCTGTCAATGGTTCGATGTCGCGGCTTTGACCCGTGTTCCAAGACTCCCAGACCGCGTCGGTGAAGCGCATGTACCGGACTCCGTCGGCGAAGCTGGTCAGGGTGACTGGGGCTCCGTCTCGGACTGAGCGCATGAAGTCATACTCGACCTGCCAGTCGTGCGCGGTGCCGGGATCGGCGACGATTGGGGCTACGTCATCGCCGTGCTTGCCCCACTCACCGGTGTCACCGAAGCGCCAGTGCAGCCGACCCTCGGAGCCGTAGATGTCAATGCTTGGCGGCTGCGGTGCACCGGCCGTCACGGCGCTGACCCGATACGTGCAACGCGCCCCGTTGGCCATGTCGGCGAAGATGCCCAGGCTGTCGGGAATCACGATGCTGTAGCGCTCACCGGTTTCCTCGTCGACACGGCTGGGCACAAACGTCCGAGCGTGGGCCGTGACACGTGCCGTATCGCCAAGCCAGCGTTGGATCGTCTCATTGAAGATGCCCAACTGCATCATGTTATGTCCGGAGTAGTCGCTCCGATGTCGCCAATGCAGCGGGCCCGCCTCGTCCAAACCCGATCCGTTGAGCAACGTCAGATGGACCTCAATGATGCTGCCCAGCGAACCGTCCTCACAGAGCCGCTTGATCGTCTGACCCAAACGGAAATCGAACGGCGCCGGTACCAGCTGCGACACCAGATCGGGATGCGCACGGCTCGCCGCGAGCATCTGCTCGCCCTCATCGGCGTTCCGCGCCATCCGCGCTTCGCAGAGCACGTGCTTGCCCGCCTCGAGCGCCGCGGTCGTGTACTCAAGGTGCTTGTATGGCCACGTGCCAATGCTGACCGCGTCCACCGCCGGATCCGACAGCAGTTCCTCGACCGACTCCGACACTCGCGGAATATCCCACTCGGCCGCAACTCGCTCACCCGACTCGCGCGAGCGATTGACCACGTTCACGATCTCCACATCGGGAATCTCGCGAAATCCCGGAATATGTCGCAGCTTCTGATTTCCGCCCGCGCCGATCAGTCCGATTCCGAATGCCATAATGTCGACCCCTCTGTCTCTGTGCCGATTCTGATACAGGCTATCCCGCTGCTGTCCTATGCTGCGGAGACCGGCGCCCGACGAGATCGGCGCCAACCAAGCATGAACTTTTGAAGGAGAATCCACGATGCCAACCGCTGACGAACTGCGAGCCGGAATCCACGGAGGCGTGGCTGCGCTGCGAGCATCCATCCAGGTTTCCGAAGCCAACTGGGACACGCCGAAGGGCACCGCTGACGACGGCGAAGCCGGATGGTCGCCGCGCCAGGTCGCCGAGCATGTGATTCCCTCGACGCTGATGTTCGCCAACGGCATCTGCGCCGCCTGTGGCTACGAAGGCCCCGAGAATCCGCTGAGCAGCACCGACTTCGAGACCCCGGCCGACGCGCTGGCCGCGCTCGACGCCGTCATCTCCGCCGCCGAAAGCAAGGTCAAGCACGTCCAGGACGACGAACTGGGCAAGTCGGCTGGCGGCGAAGGCCTGGGCGCAGCGCCGGTCTCCATGCTGATGCAGGGTGCCATGTGGCACTTCGTCGACCACGCCGCTCAGATGAGCAACCCCTTCTAGTCGTCTGCTTCGCTGAAGGAGACCCTCCGATGTTGCGCACCGCTAGCATCGCTACCGCGCTAATCGTCGCCGTCCTCGCGGGCGGCGTCGCGATGGCGGCTGGTGGCGAGAGCGGCGGCGGACTCCACGTCGGACAGATCGTGGCTATCGCGGTCGGTATCGCGATGGCTGCGATCCTGGTCGGCCTCTCTGCCGCCTACATCCTGCCCAAGCCACCAAAGTTCTAGCCGCTCCGCACGAAGCGGTTCCGGTCCCCTCTCCCTGGGGGAGAGGGCTAGGGTGAGGGGCGCTCGCCCATGACCGACCAACCCACTGACGCCCCCTTTGGAGATGCCCACTTCCAACGTGTCGACGAGTCCGCCGACACGAACTTCTACGCCCAGCCGAGACTCGTTGCCCACATCGATGACGCGGCGATCGGTGCGCTGCGCGAACATTATTCCAAGTCCCTACCCAAGCAGGGCCGCCTGCTCGACCTGATGTCGTCGTGGATCTCCCACTACCCCGACGACCTCGAGTCCCAGCGCGTCGCCGGCCTCGGCATGAACGCCGAGGAGTTGGCTGAGAACCCTCAGCTCACTGAGTGGGTCGTTCACGACCTCAACGCTGATCCCATCCTGCCCTACGGCGACGGCGAATTCGATGTCGTCACTATCGCCGTCTCTGTCCAATACCTGAAGCAGCCGCTCGATGTCTTCCGGGAGATCGGCCGTGTCCTGCGTCCCGGCGGAGGCTGCATCGTCTCCTTCTCAAACCGTTGCTTCCCAACCAAAGCCGTCAGTCTCTGGCAAGGAATGGGAGATGAAGGCCACGTCCAGATCGTCGGGGCCTACTTCCACTACTCGGGAGCCTTCGACCCACCCCAGTGGCACGACATCTCCCCCGCCAAGGGCCAAAGCGATCCAATGTACGTCGTCCAGTCAAGAACGCCTCAGGCCTGATCGAAGTCGCGCCGATCGATCTTCTGATCACGTAAGATCTTCCGTAACGTGCCCGGCTTGAGATCCTTGCTGCGCCAGTTGGGAATCGTCGCCCGCTTCTACGTTGCGGGGTTTCGCCAAGTCTCGTGCGAACCTCGTCCCTGCTCGTCAAGATAGCAACCGAGTGCCCGCAGCTTCTTCGTCACTTGCCTGTAGTTCAAGCCGACACCAGCAACTCGCCTACCTGAGCGATTTCAGGAGGCAGTGGCTCACCATGCTTGATGTGGGAGGCGATGAACGCCTCGGCGACACCCTCCAAAATCCAGTGCGCTTCCTCCGGCGTCTCGGCCCAGGCGCAACATCCCGGAAGACTGGGCACTTCGGCCAGGAACATCTCCCCGGTGTCCTCGCACGGTTCCCGCATCGTATAGGCCAGTCGGTATTGCTTGGTCATCCGGACCCTCCTGGACCGATTCTACCAACTTCCCAACCACTTGCCGCAGGCGCGAATCCTTAGCTCGGCGGCGTGAGCTCTGAAGTGCGTTGTCCAATCGACGACGCATCATTCGCAGAGTGACGATAGATCGCACACTTGGCACGCAAGACGTTACCGACAGAACGACTCTTCGTCGGCAGGCAATCGGAACTCAATGTCCGACACGTCCTTGTTGGAGATCGTGATACCTGTCGCACTCTCCCAAACCTTCGTCGGACCTGACTTACGGTAGCGAATACGACAATCACCGAACTCGGTCCCTACCGACAAACGGTAAGTTCCATTGGTCGTCACAACTATCGAGAAGGAACCATCAGCACTCGACTCCGCCCCGCCAGCTCCACTGGGTCCGCTTACGTGTGTCCAACGTTCAACGTGCGGGCTTCCATCAGCGTTCAGCAATCTGCCCGAGATGCGATGTTCACACATACCCTCGGCAAGTTGAATCGTCAGGCCGGTCACATCCTCATCGGACACACGCACTTGCGTTGCCAGATCCCACCTTCCTGTCACTCCGCCACGCCGATAACGAACGTCGCAACCATCAATACGGGCGGTCACTCGATACCGACCGGACTCTGGAACAGTCACAGAGAAGGAGCCGTTGGGCATGACATCACCCCAAGCGTGCTTATCGTTGCTTTCCGCGAACACCTGAGCTTTCGTGATTGGGTCTCCGTTGGCATCTAATACTTTTCCGGTGATATTGATCGAGCACAATCCGCGTGGCAGCCTGTAGGCAACCCGAACAACTTCATCATCGACCGAGATCCAGGATGCCTGTTTCTGGTTTGGCGTTGCGCTGCCGCGACGATAGTAAGTCGAACATCCGTTGATATGGGCCTGGACAAAATATTGTCCTGAATCCGCGATGGAAATCTCGAATGTACCATCAGCATCAGTGTAGTCTCCAGGTCCCCAACTCGATTCGGTGCGCACGTTTACCCAGACGTCTGACATCGGCTGTCCGTCGGCATCCAACAGCCTCCCTGAGATGCCCGCCGAGCAAGCCGTCTCTGAGATCACAAAGTTGATTCCATCAACGTCCGAATCAACCACGACAATGTCAGTTGCGTTGTCCCGACTTCCGCTCGTCGCCGCTTCGTTGTAGTAGTAGCCGCATTCGTCGATGTACACGCGCATGAGATACACACCCGATACTGGCACAGTGATGGAAAACGTTCCGTCGCTACCGATACGCGCGTTGCCATTTGCGTAACCGGTATCTACGTTGATCTGTTGGTTGGCTGGCAGCACGTTTCCACGGTCAACCACACGTCCGCTGATCTGCCAGACACAGTGCTGCTCGGATAACCGCAGCCGCAGATTCTGGGAGGACGTGGTCGATGCATCCACTTCGTCAGCGTCCGACCAAAGACTCACTATCCCACCGTCCGAGTAGTAGACCGCGCAGCCGCCGAGGTCTACGCCAACTTGGATCACGCCGAGTTCGTTCACTGCCAAATCAAAGTTTCCATGTCCGTCTGTAAGCGTCTCGGTGTAGTCATAGTGATATTCGTCAGGCAAGTGTTGACTACGACCGACGACTTTAACGTACGGCAGGCCCTCGCCGTCTGGTCCGATGACGCGCCCTTTGACTGAGTTCGCCGCGAGGCCCCCGCGCCATTCAGCAAACTCACCATAGAAGTCATCGACCGTGATGTCGAAGACATTGAAGAAGACGCTTTGCCAGGGTGGATCTGAGCTCCAGCGTCCGAGCGGCCCCAACGGCACCGGCAGTAGCGCTCGCCAAAATTCGACCAACGACTGTTCGCCGCTGCGCAATGCTAACCGCTGGGAAGCGATTGCGCCGAGAGTATAGGCCCACGGCTTATCATGCCTTCGTTCGGTGTGGTCAAGCGGTGGACCGTCTGCCCAGCTATACCCGCCATATGTTGTTGTTCGGTTCGATACCAGTTCACTGTCGTAGGTCGAGTCTGCATCTTGAAGTATCAGACCTGCCTCGGCCCAGTCCGCGCCTCCTTCAACCAACCAAGTTGGCGCCTCTGTATCGCTCAACTGCTGTTGGATGGAATGGAAATACTCATGTGCCATGACGGCTCGACCTTTGGCGCACTCTCCGTGTTCGCAAAGTCGCCTACTTCCGTAGTCGGGCTTCCATTGTTCCGTCTTGAGTACGATGTACCCAGCCGAATTCGCCCATCCTCCTGACTTGTACCAGGTTTCATGAACACCTCGTGTCTCGAGACCATCAGCCTCAAACACCTCGACCAAGGACTCCACGTCGGCCGCGACGTAGACCGTCAGGATCGATCCGTCTGGCTGCAAACTGAATCTATTGGCGAAGTGGTTCATCACGTCGACCGAGTCTCGACGCACCTCTGCACGTACCTCCGACGACACTGCGCCGGCGAACTTGATCTGGGGCATCACCCCGGCGGGCTGGAGCCAGTTGACAGTGCGTGAGACTTCAACCCAGATTGCGGCGCCTCGCTTCAAAGTTGGCAGAGACTCTGCGGTCGTGGTTTCTGCCGGTGTGTACTCACCACCCTCCCATTCTGCTCTGACCAACGCGCGACCGATGCCCAGGGCAACACGGTCAATGGCCCAATCGTCAGGTCCCAACCACGTTACGAGATTGCGACCTCGATGTAGCGTGACTTTGCCCTTGACCGGCATCATTGGACGGCGCCATTGCACAGCCTCGGTACCGGCCAGCGTGACGATGTATCCCTGACCCGCCAATAGGCTGGCTGGCTCGTAGAACTGGCCAGTTAACGGCTCCCATGCCGAAACCGATTCAATCGCAGAGATTCGCTGCTTCAACTGCGCAACCGGCAGCGGCTCGCCGAGCCAACCGACGAGGTTTTCGCCTGGCTGCAGAGTGACGACGGCCGGATCAACGGGCCCAGTCGTCTCAGTCGACTCATCCGCCGACAGTGGACCGAGCCCCGCCGCCAAGCAGGCGACGAGGCCGAGGATTAGCCCGATCGGCAGCAGCCGAGGCAGGCGCATCGTCTAGCGGAACTCGGGGATGACCGTCTCTGCGAACATCTGGGCTGGCTCGATGGTGTCACGACCGAAGAATTCGATCATGAACATGTCGCAGCCGAGCTCGACGTGCTTTTCGATTCTCTCTTTGATCATCGCCGGGGTACCCGTGAGCGCCATGTCGCCGGCCGGGTTGCCCATGTGACCACCGAAGATCTTCTGGGCTCGTTCGACCATCGGACCGACCTTGGCGTCGTCCTCGACGATCGTGACCAGGCACTGCTGCGAGACGCGCAGTTCGGACGGGTCGCGACCCAGTGCCTTGGCGTGGCCGTGCAGGACCGAGACTTTGTGCTCGAGGTCGTCCTGGGCGCCGGCCGAGTTGTTCCAGATGTCGGCGTACTGCGCGGCGATGCGCATCGTGACCTTCTCGCCGCCGCCACCAACGAGGATTGGCATGTCGCGCGGCGGCTTGGGCTGCGTGACGAGGTTCTCGGTGTGGAAGAACTCGCCCTCGAAGGAGAACTCGTCCTGATCGGCGTCGAACATGCCCTTGAAGATTTGCAAGCCCTCTTCGAGCTGGCGCAGTCGGTCGCGGGTGCTGACGAAGGGCATGCCGAAGTCGGTGAACTCGCGGGGCATCCAACCGGAGCCGAAGCCGGGGATCACGCGCCCGCCGGCGATGTTGTCGACGGTGGCGATCATCTTGCCGGTGTGGGCCGGGTTGCGCATGCCGACAGGCGTGACCAGCGTGCCGATTTCGGGCTTCTCGGTCGCCGCGGCGATGCCGGCTGCCAGGGTCCACGCCTCGAGCATCGGAATCGCAGGCGACTGCGGACCGTAGAGATGGTCATTGACCCAGAGCGAGTCGAAGCCCATCTCCTCAAAGGCCAAGGCTGCGCGCCGGGTCTCTTGCCAAGTGCGTTTGATCTGCGGAACCATCACGCCAAAGTGAGGGCTGTTGGTCATCGGAATGTCCTTTCGCCGCCGGAGCGGTCAAATGTTGCAACAAGTGAGAGCAGGGTAGCGCAGGGTCACTCGCAGAGGCTGGCCGGGTCGTTAGGGACGACGAACTCAATGCCGGTGACATCGGAGTCGGTGACGGTGATTGGGGTTTCTCGATGCGAGTCGGTGGTAGCGCCTGACTCGCTGTAGCCGATTCTGCAGCCTGGCACGTCCGTCCCGAAGCTGAGAGTGTAGTCGCCCGAATCAGGAACCGCGACGATGAACTCGCCATCAGCAGAAGTCAGTAGGGCACTAGATGCATCGCCACGTCCCACATGTAGCCAAACGTCGCTAACGGCAGTACCGTCCTCGTAGAGCAGTGTCCCGCTGATCCGATGCACACAAAGGTCGTGAGGAATGCGAAGCTCGATAGAGAGCGGCTGATCGGACAACTCAAGCACATCGGCATCTTGGTTTGAAGCGACCAATCCGCCTTCGGAGTACCACAGGCTACAGTTGCCGAGTCTTAGTCCTAGTCCATATTTGCCTGGCTCTGGCGCAAAAGTGACATACTCATCTGCGGTAGCCTTATCCAGACGACTCCACATATTAGTTTCGTCAATCAACAGCGCCTCCAATCTGCGCTGATCGCCGCGCAATGTAGCAACCCTGACGCGAAGCTCGTTTTCGCAGGCATCTTCGGGCAGAGTTAAGTTCAGCACTGGTAAATCACGCGTGTCCAAGTCGCGATACCAACCTTGCTGAGGCCTCGCCACTGTCAAGCCATCGTTGGTGAGCCAGAGCGCACAGCCGCCTTGCGTGAACCATATGCGTTGCGTAGTTTCCGGCGCCAGGTCGATCGCAAAGTTGCCCTCGCCGTCGACGATGGTTGCTCGCTCGAGTCCGGCCTTTTCTTCGCCTTGATAGGGAGCCGCGCTGACGCGGAACCCCGAAGCAGGGGCACTGTCGCTATAGTGAAGTGTCCCCGACAGCGTTAGATCGTCTTGGTCGTAGTCATACTGCTGTCGAGGAGTGGGCAGTGTCTCACGCCAAGCTTCAAACTCTTCATAGAAGGCAGCAGGTGTCAAACCAAACGCCTCGCGAAAGGCTTCTTCCCAAGCTACGGATCGCTCCCAGCGTCGCTCACTGCCTGTGATTTGTGGATATAGCCGGCGTAGAAACTCAAGCTGCGCATCCACGCCGCTCAGCTCGACCAAACGCTCAGCCGCCAAGACTCCAAGCCTGTATTCCCATGGCGTGTTGCGCCCTTCGGCGCTCTGTAGCGTCACAGTCGTTCGCGCCGTAGCGCTGAGCCTCCAGTCACGCTCGCTTTGGACCGACCCAATCTGCAAATCCGAGGGCAACTGCCATTCTGCCCAGACGGCGGCTCCCTCTATCAACCATATTGGCAGGTCGAGCACTGATCGCGCGGTCAACTGGTCCTGAAGGGCGTGAAACGACTCGTGAGTCGACGTGAGAATCCCTCCACCCTCACGACCATGTGCGAACGGACATGGTGGCATCCATCCACACGCCGGTACCCAAAACAACCCTGGCCCTGCTCCAGCAAGCGCGTAGTTCTCTAATGTGACGCGAAGCCCTGACGGCGTACCAGGAAAACGGGGTAGAGCACCAGATGCCTGGTACTCCACAGCCGCATCGACGGTACTCCAAATCAACACATTGGTCTCCGAGAAGTCTGTCTCGACTCCAAACTCCTCAGCAAAGAAGTCAGTAACACGCTCGAAATCGGTGGTGATTTTGTCCTGTAGAGCTTGCGGGAAGTCGCCAATCCAGACGATGTTGGGGATGATCCCCGTCGGTTGGAGCCAGCGCAGGTCTCGGTTGACCGTGACTCTCAGCGCGTCGCCCCGACGCAGGGTGGACTGCCCGCTTAGCGGCTCGATTGCCTCGGCGATGTTGCCGCTGGGCTGATAGAAGATTCCGCGTTCCTCGACCTCGATGCTGACTAATGACGTCCCGATCCCGCGTGCTACCTGGTCGAGCGGCCATTCGTCGCGACCATTCCATGCGACCCAGTTGACCCCCGAATAGAGCGTGACCATCCCTTTGGCTGGCGTCAGTGGGCGCTCCCACTTGACCGTTTTGCGGCCCTCGATGCGAATTCTCGCGGACATCCCCGGGTCGAGACGCTCGAGCGTGCCTCCGATGTCGCGGATGGCGTATCGATATGTGCGCGAGTCCGCATTCCAGGTGTAGATCAGCGTCGCGGCAGAGATCTGCTCGAAGATGTCAGCGACCGCGATCGGCTCGGCGACCCAGCCGACGAAGTTGTCGCCGGGATGCAATTCCAGGGTCTCGGTCGGTGCGTCAGCAGCACGAGCGTCGGAAGGGAAGAGACCAAATGCCAGCAGAACAGCGGCCGTGGCCAGCAGTCCAATCAGCAGCCTTGACTTACTGACGAGCCGAAGTCGGTGGGGCAGAAGGGGCATCAATCATCCTGTCGGTCCAATGCACGCGCGCAGGCTAGACCGACAGAACACGCCCACTTGACAGAACGACCTCAGTCAGCGGCCTCAACACTCGTCTCGGCCCGACGCGCCGCCTCAGCATCCGCCTTCTCCAACGCCGCCTGTTTGATGAAGCGGGTCGCCCGTTTGTCGTCCAGCGGCAACCCGTCGCGTAGGCGTTGAACCTCATTGGGATCAAAGTCGAGAACGAAGCGCCAACTTGGTGGCAATCGGTTAGCCACTTCGATTCCGGGATCATCTTCCGGAATGGGGACATCAACGTGCGCGGGCATGCGCTCAGTCGGCAGCTTCCACGGACTGACCCGATTGTTGATCGGCGTGCTGCTTCGCCTGGGCCTCTGCCTTCTCCATCGCCGCCTGTTTGATGAAGCGAATCAGTGGTCCGCGAGGATGTCTCGTTTTGAGTCGGTTGATTTCGTCCCGATCGAACTCGATCTCAAGACGCATGACCCCAGGACCCTTCTTGGCTGGGTCATAGGGAATCTCTTCCAGATCGTCGATTGGCGTATCAATGTGGACCGGAGAGCGTCGTGTGGTCATCGAATTCGCATCCTTCCTCCTGGCTGATGGTAGCGAGTTTGCTCGCCGGGAGTCGATATCCACCCGGTGACGACATAGGACAGTTGGTCGTGACTTGGCACTTCGAGAATGAAGGTCAGAAGACGGCCACGAAGATCCGGGCCAACCATTTGACTCGTTCAGGTTGTACACCCTCGTTTCCCAACTCGTCGAATCGAGGTCTGGAAGGTTGAGGAAAGTACTTGGCCGGACCAGTCCAGACGTCATTGGCATCGTCAAGCGTCAGGCCGTGCGACCGCAAATGCTCATCACTGACATCATTGCCAGTGACGCCGCGATATGGGATTTCAGGCATGTCTATTCACACCACTGTGACAACGAAGCCCCGCCGATGGCGGGGCTTCGTTGTTGCTTGACCGGTCGTCAGGACTAGTGCGCAGCGACGGCTTCCTCGGTGAACTGGGCGGCCTCGGTCGAGCCGCTCAATGCCGTTGTTGCGGCGTCTCCACCGGTGACCGTGAGCAGCACCTCGTCGAAGTAGGATGTGCCCGCTTCTCGCTGGTGCTTGGTTGCGGTGTAGCCATAGGCCTCGGCCTCGAACTCACCTTCCTGCAGCTCGACGTAGGCGGCCATGCCGCGGTCGCGGTAGCCGCTGGCGAGGTTGAAGGTGTGGTAGTTGATCCCGTGCCAGCCGGCCAGCGTGATGAACTGGAAGCGGTAACCCATGTCCGCGAGCTGCTCCTGGAAGTTCGCGATCGTCGCGTCGTCCAGGTGTCGCTTCCAGTTGAACGACGGCGAGCAGTTGTAGGCGAGCATCTTATCTGGGTACTCAGCGTGCACCGCCTGAGCGAAGTCACGCGCCTCACCGATGTCCGGCACCGAGGTCTCACACCAGATCAGATCGGCGTGTGGCGCGAACGCCAGACCTCGGGCGATCGCGGAATCGATCCCACCGGTGACCGAGAAGTAGCCTTCGGCGGTGCGCTCACCAGTGGTGAACTCGCGATCTCGCTCGTCGATGTCGGTCGTCAACAGGGTTGCCGAGAGTGCATCGGTCCGTGCCATGAGAATCGTTGGCACGCCCATCACGTCAGCGGCGAGTCGTGCCGCCTGGAGCGTGCGCACGTGCTGTGCGGTCGGGACGAGTACCTTGCCGCCCATGTGGCCGCACTTCTTCTCGGCCGCGAGCTGGTCCTCGTAGTGGACGCCGCCGGCACCAGCTTCGATCATGTTGCGCATCAACTCGAAGGCGTGGATCGGACCGCCGAAGCCGGCTTCGGCGTCGGCGACGATCGGAAGGTAGTAGTCGACGCTGGCGCGACCCTCAAGTCGGTCGACCTGGTCGGCGCGCATGAGCGCGTTGTTCAGTCGCTTGACCAACGAGGGAACGCTGTTCACCGGGTAGAGCGACTGGTCAGGGTAGGTGTGGCCGGACGTGTTGGCGTCGGCAGCGACCTGCCAGCCAGAGACGTAGATTGACTGCAAGCCAGCCTTCGCCATCTGCACTGCCTGGGCTCCGGTTACGGCGCCGAAGGTGCGCACGAAATCGGTGTCCTGCATCGCGTTCCAGAGTCGCTCGGCGCCGTTGCGCGCCAGTGCCGACTCGGGCAGCAGCGAGGGGCGCAGCTTGAGCACGTCAGCGGCCGTATAGTTCCGCTGGACTCCTGCCCAACGCGGATTCGTCGCCCACTCGTGTTCGAGCGCGGCGGCGCTATCCAGTGGACTGCCCGTCCCATTCGTGCCGTTCGTCGTCATCAGGGATCCTCCGTGGCTGTCAGTGTCCGAACCTTGGCGTCGAACACGTCTGTTGCGGCTGATTCGCCGTTATGCCTGCGTTTGGTGATTGCTCACAAACTCCCAATTCGCCTTGCCCGTATCAGAACTCGGATTAGTCCAGATACTCATATGCGGGCAAGGTCAGGAATTCGGTGAACTCGTCATTCAGGACTAGTTGGTCCAGAATCTCAACTGCGTCGCCATAGCGCGACTCCTCAACTCCACCCAACGACGCGAGTTCCTCGTCGCGGAGCGACTCGTACAGCTCGGCAGTGACCGAGCGACCATCCTCGAGCTCGGCGCTGTGACGAATCCACTGCCAGAGCTGACCGCGTGAAATCTCCGCGGTCGCCGCGTCTTCCATGAGATTGTTGATCCCAGCCGCGCCCATCCCGTTGAGCCAGCTGTTGATGTACTGCAGCGCGACCGAGATGTTCAGTCGCAGGCCGTTCTCCGACACGCTTCCGCCCGACTGATCGAGGGAAACGAGCTCGTCTGCGCTGATGTTCACGTCCTCACGCATGCGCTCGCGCTGGTTGCGAGCCCCGTTGAGGTTCGTCTCGAAAATGTCCCGCGCCACCGACACGAGATCCGGATGCGCGACCCACGTGCCGTCGAACCCGTCTGTCGACTCACGTTCCTTGTCTGCGCGGACGCCGGTCAGTGCGATGTCGTTGATCTCAGGGTCTCGACGCGAGGGAATGAATGCTGCCATCCCGCCCATCGCGTGAGCACCACGCTTGTGGCAGGTCCGCACGAGCAGCTCGGTGTAGGCGCGCATGAAAGGTGTCGTCATCGTCACCTGCACCCGATCGGGCAAGGTGAACGTCGGCTGCGACTTGAATCGCTTCACCGCCGAGAAGATGTAGTCCCACCGACCCGCATTGAGCCCGGCCGAGTGGTCCCGCAGTTCGTAGAGAATCTCTTCCATCTCGAACGCTGCTGGCAACGTCTCGATCAACACCGTGGCGCGGATGCTGCCTTGGGGCACACCGAGATCGTCCTGTGCCTTCACGAACGCGTCGTTCCAGAGCCGAGCCTCGAGGTGTGACTCCAGCTTGGGCAGATAGAAGTACGGACCGGTACCGCGAGCGATGCGCTCGGCGGCGTTGTGGAACATGTACATTCCGAAGTCGAACAACGAAGCCGCAATCGGCTCGCCGTCCACGAGGACATGCTTCTCATTCAGATGCCAGCCACGCGGACGAATCAGCAGCGTCGCGATCTTCTCGTTCAGCGTGCGGACCGAGCCATCGGGATTCTCGAAGGAGATCTCCCGACGGACCGCGTCGCGTGCGTTGATCTGACCGTTGACAATGTTCGACCACGTCGGCGCCAGCGCGTCCTCGAAGTCCGCCATGAAGGCGTCCGCGCCCGAGTTCAGGGCGCCAATCATCATCTTGCGGTCGACAGGTCCGGTAATCTCAGCCCAGCGCTGCTGCAGGTCCTCGGGTGTCGGGGCGACTTGCCAGGAACCGAATCGAACCTCTTCCGTATCGGAGAGGAAATCGGGCAGTGCGCCGTTGTCGAACTCAACTTGGCGTTCGGTTCGACGGGTGAGCAATTCGTGTCGGCGAGCATCGAACTGGCGATGCAGCCCTGCGACGAAGGCGAGTGCTTCCGTGCTAAGAATTTCGTCAAAGCCCTCTTCAAGGGCGCCGACCACCTCGACGCCGTCCGGAGTGCTGATCTCTGTGGTCTGAGTCATCGCTGTACTCGGTCTCCGCTCGCGGCCAGATTGCCGCCTATCAGGTTGCTCGGCCTCACCCACGACGTCAGCGCAGGCAAGGTCGCTCGCAAATGTCGTTTGTGAACGTTGGATTAAGGTACGAAATGAGTAGACATCGTCAATAGCTCCCCGTCAGCACGATAAAATATTTCAATACCTCAAGTAACCAAGTCAATAACTCCACCAGGTACAAAGCCGCCGAAATCGATGCCGTCGCTGCGCCGTTCCTGGGAACCAAATTCGGCGTTCCTCGCCTCTATTCCGTCGTTCCCCGGTCAGTTCCGGCATGCCCCGCCTTACCTCCGTCATTCCTGCGCACAGCGCGGGAATCTCGATCGGCTTGGCACGGTCGATGTCCTGCCTCGTACCCAACTGCCGCATCAGAGCTCGTCCCAGACTCAGCGAGATACCCGCGACAAGCGGAGGCCTTTGATTAACTAGCTCCCCTCGCAGGGGAATCTGTCGCGGAGCGACTGAGGGGATTCCGCCGGCGCGGGTACCAGATAGGACTTGGTGGAGCAGGACCCCCTCCGCCTTTGGCACCTCCCCCTGCTGGGGGAGGAAAGGGATTATGCAAAGGTCTCCGACAAGCGCGGGTATGACGGAATTGGCATCCGCCGGAGGGCGGGTATGACGACTTGTCGAAAGGGGCCCACAGAGCGCGGGCGCAAATGTGGCAGAGGGGGCATTTCTCCTTGCCGAAAAGGGCTCCTGGACACCTCCCACCTTGTGGGAGAAACGGCGTATCCTGACTTACAGACGACCCGCCCAGACGTTGAGGAGCTTGTGACATGACCACCACCCAACCTGACAAAGCGAAGGTCGGCAACTTCAACGTCTCTGGCATCAATCACCTCGCCCTGGTCTGTCGCGACATGCAGCGCACGGTCGACTTCTACAGCGGTGTGCTCGGCTTCCCGCTCGTCAAGACGATCGAGCTGCCCGGGGACATGGGACAGCATTTCTTCTTCGACATCGGCAACGGCGACTGCCTTGCCTTCTTCAACTTCCCCAACGCGCCGGAGCCAGCGCCGGGCGTCGCCTCGCCCGATCCGAACACCTTCTTCGACCCTTCCGCCGAACTCGTCACCGCGATCGCTTCGATGAACCACGTCGCGTTCAACGTCGATGCCGATGAGATCGAGTCGCTACGCGAACAGCTGATCGACGCCGGCGTGCGCTGCACTCCGATCCTCAACCATGATGACTCCCCGCGAGGCATCGCACGCGACAACCATCCAGGTGTCTTTGTGCGCTCGGTCTACTTCTACGACCCCGACGGCATCATGCTCGAGTTCGCCGCCTGGACCCGCGCGTTCAGGCCCGACGACGTCCGCCACGCACCGGCACGAGCGCTCGAAGCCGCCGCCGTCCTCGCGGACTGATCCGACTCCGTCAGCTCCGTCACACTCGTTCTGTCTCGCAGTAGACGCACCGCGTCTCGGCGTGGCGCACTACGCACTCGCGTGGTAGCGCACGCTGCAGTCCCGATTCGACGCGGGAACAAACGCGATCTGAATTTCGTACTGTCAGAAGGCGCATTGGACCGCTGGTGCACGGAGCATCGAGCGGGGTCAACAGCTCTTCAAAGAAAGGGGGATCGGATGACGTTCGAACAACGACCCATCCAAGACAGCGCTGACCAGGATGTGCTGATCGAGGACCAACACGAGGCCAATGGAACTGAATCTCAGACTGGAGTAGAAACTATGGCAGATAAGACGATTCCCCTGTTCGACTTTGACATCGCGGGCACGCGTGCCCCGGCGAAAGATGTCGCCGCCGCCTGGCGACGTCGCATGAACGACTCCCCGCGCCCAGCCGTCCGTCTCAACCGAGCGGCCCCGACCTGGGACTTCGCTAACGAGTTCATCGACCCGTCCGAGCAGCCCGCCACGCCGAAGCGTCGGGCCCGGCGACGACGATCCGTCGACTCGAGCGCCGACCCAGACATCGACGCCACCCGCGCGTACTTCAACGAGATCGGCCGACGACCGCTGCTCACCGCCAGCCAAGAGCAAGAACTCGGTGCCGCGATCGAGCGGGCCCGCTGGATCGACGCGATCGAGCAGAGCCTGACAGACCGACTCGGCTACTCACCAGACCCACTGCGCGTCTGGACTGAGCTCCTCAAGCAGCTCGGCCAGCTCCGCGGCGCCCTCGAAATGGCCGCCCACTGCCTCTACCTGAACACGCACACGATCGACGAACTGATCGAACACGAGCGCGTCCGAGAGGCCATCGACGGTGGGCCCGACAACCACATCGTCTCCCGACTCAGCGCCGACTCCGGCCTCAAGCAGGAGTACATCACCGACCTCCTGATCGCACTCTCGGTCGTCTCCTCGATCGTCCCGCCGCGACTTTTCCGGCAGTCGATCAAGGCCTGGGGCGTCGATGCGGACTTCGACCGCCTGCCCGATGACGCTGACCAACTGCTCGCCGCCGACCCCAAGCTCGCGCGTCGGGTTGAGCGTCGCGTGACCGAGACCAAGTGGGACGGCTACGACGCCGAGCGGACGCTGTATGTGTCCAACCTGCGACTCGTCGTCTCGGTCTCGAAGAAGTACCAGAACAAGGGACTGCACCTCCTCGACCTGGTCCAGGAGGGCAACGTCGGACTCTTCCGCGCGGTCGAGAAGTTCGACTACCGCAAGGGAAACAAGTTCTCCACCTACGCGACGTGGTGGATTCGACAGTCCGTTACCCGATCGCTCGCCGATACCTCGAACCTGATCCGCGTGCCGGTCCACACCGGGGAGCTGATCAACAAGCTCAACCGAGCCGAGCGTCGACTGCTGCAGGAGTTCCAGGTGCAGCCCTCCGACGCCGACATCGCGCGCGAGCTCGACGAGAGCGAAGAGCGAGTCCGCACGTTGCGACGCATCGCGATGTCGCCCGCGTCGCTCGACAAGAGTGTCTCGGACGAGGACAACGTCTCCGATCTGACGCGGTTCCTCGCCGACGAGAACTCGCCTTCGCCCGAGGACGAGGTGCTCGGCGCGTCATTCGCCGACATCGCCCGAGGCGCGCTGGGCAGGCTCGACCCACGCGAGGCCGAGGTGATCGCCATGCGCTTCGGGCTCGAGGATGGCCACGAGTACACCCTGGAGGAGGTCGGCAAGCGCTTCGGGCTCACCCGAGAGCGAATCCGCCAAATCCAAAGCAAGGCCTACCGAGAGCTCCGCAAAGACCCAGATCTCCTAGAGCTCCGAAAGACCTAGCCACCCCAGCCAAGCGGACCCTCACCCCTCCGATCCCTCTCCCTTTCTGATCCCCTCCCCCTGAGGGAGAGGGTTAGGGTGAGGGCCCCGTGCAGGCAGAGGGTGAGGGTCCCACGCGGGCCGCAAGCTAAGCTGTGTGGAGCGAGCGGGGGTAGCTCAGGGGTAGAGCTCCTGCCTTCCAAGCAGGTGGCCGCGGGTTCGAATCCCGTCCCCCGCTCCATCCAAACTCCCTCATCTCAACCACCAAAACCAACCCAACACCGGGCCTCAAACCACGCCCAAAAGAGAACAACTACCCACTGAGACTGTCTCAAAAGTCCCTTTCACCCGCCCCCACCACCAATTTCCCCGTCCCCGCCCCCGAGCGGGGACCCGCTGTGGCCTCGCTCGCCACCCATTTCCCAGTCCCCGACTTGATCGGTGATCTGCTGTGGCCGCAAACACAACAAGAGGCGGGGCCTTGCGACCCCGCCTCTTGTTCCAGTCCCCGACTTGATCGGGGACCTGCTCGGGGGTCCGATCCCTCCCCATTCCGATCCCCTCTCCCTGAGGGAGAGGGTTAGGGTGAGGGCCCCTCGGCCATCGGACTACGCCCGATTGCGAACCCGACGAACGCCAACGCCAGCGATCGCCGCTGCACCAAGAGCAATCAACAGACCCACCAGGCCCGCTGAAACGCCACTGTCAGCAGCCAGACCGCCGCTGCCCGTCGCCGGGTAGCCATTGTCAGCCATCGAGTCCTCCATGTGGCCGTCGTCCATCGAGTCCTCGTCCATCATGGAGTCATCGTCCGACATCTCGCCGTCATCCTCCATCATGGTCTCGTCGTCTTCGGACATCTCACCGTCGTCGCCCTCGTCCATCATGGAGTCATCCTCCATGGCCATGGCCGTAAGCGTGACAGCATCCTGTCCGGCACCTTGCGACGTCACCTCAGAGTCAGCAACCGCACCGTTGATCGAGAACACAACGTCCTCAGCCTCATCGCGGTCCACATCGATGAACCAAGAACCATTCTCATCAACGGTCGCCGATGCGATGAGCGTCAGCTCATCATCATTCATGTGGACACCAATAGTGTCACCGGCAGTAGCACCGTGTCCGTAGAACCTATGCGGAGGTTCCTGCTGCGCGCTGGCAAGGCTCAACGTTGCAATAGCAACAGCGAGTCCCAACACCAACGCTCCAACCCTCGACATCAGTCTGTGCTGTTTCATCACAGCATCCTTTCGTTCCCAGTCCCCGACTTGATCGGGGACCCGCTTGGGGTCGCCGCTCCCCTCGACAGGCGAGGGGAGCGGACGCTAGTCCCTAGTTGCTGATGTAGAGGATGTCGTTCTCAGTGACCATGAAGTCACTCGAGCCCGGCACCATGGCGTCATCGACGACTGAGTAACGCACCCAAGTGGAACCATTCCACAAGTGAATCGCACTCACACCGCGCGCCGAGACCATCTCAAAGATCTCAGAAGCATCAGCCGAGACACCACAGCTCCAAGTAGCAAAGCCCGAGAGCTCACTCAAGCAGGAGACCGAGGCCTCCTCCTCAGGCATGGCTTCGGCTTCGACTGCGCCGACACTGCTTTCAACGCGCTCCGCGTCTCGACCTGTTCCGGCGATTGCAGACACGACTGAGCGGCCGGGTCCAACCACGACGAACGTAGCGGTGGCCTTACCATCCTTGGTCATTGTTGCACCGTCGGAATCGGTGTTGACCAAGATTTGGTCCATGCCGCTTGCCGAGAAGGTCACTTGCTCGCCATCCGCAACGGGGTTACCCGAGCCATCAGCGTTGTCGGTAACTGTCGCTGTCGCCGTAACGAACTCGTCATCGCCACTCGGTGTCGCGTTGTCGATCGTCAACGCGACGTGGGCAGCTCCACCGGCCACCACGAATGTTGAGCTTGCTTTCTTGCTGCCATCGGCAGAAAGAGCAACTTCAACCGAGTACTCGCCTGGTGTAACCGCAGTAGCTGGTGATCCAATGCGAAGCTGAACGACCGTCGGTGCATTGGTCTTCTGCATCTTGTTGTCGTCGTCACCGCTCACGAATTTCGACGTCACGTCCTTGTCGTCAGCGTCTGTGATCTTCGGATCCCCTATGTCGGCTGGAGCAAGTGCAACGTCGTTGCCGGCCTTGTCAGCCGCAGTTACCTCGAAGATGATGCCGCCTTCTTCGGCTTTGGTGGTGACATCGTCGTCCGTGTCGTCCGTGCCTTTGTCGTCAGTCATTTCTGGCTTGTAGGCGTCATCCTTTTGGCTCAACACGTCGCTGGCTGCACCAACACTCAAGGAGTCAGGGTTACCGGTGAAGGTGATCTCGATCGAGTCGTTGGCACGGGAACCAACGCCCAATGCGTCAACTTCGATTACGGCAACTCCAGCGGCTGATGCTGTTACAGAGAACCGGTACTGGGCGACCGCGTCATCTCCAGTGAGACTGCGTTGGCCCGGTGTGCCTGTCTCGGAATCAACGGCAATCAAGCCTGCCCTGAAGGTGTTGATGTACAGCGTCGCGACATCGTCATCGTTTGTGACCTTGCCCAGCGAGTTGTTGACCGTGGCGATCAGGCAAACAGGCGCACTACTCACGGAGCTGACACTAACCACACCGCCTTGTGTCTTCTCGGTGGCCTTCTCAGCAGCAGTTGCACCTGATGGCGCAGGGCCACACTTGCGCACGTCATCGGAGGCGACGGATGGAGTGTCCTCGTCAGAGGTGTAGTACTTGTCGAGTTCCAGGGTGACAGTGTCAATGGCGTCACCAGGGTCGCCGACCGTCAGCTCCTTGCTGGCCTTGTACGGTGTTGTCACTGTCGAGTCGTCGGAAGTCACTTCGACCGACACGACATAGGTACCTGGTGAAGTGCCTTTCGGAACCTGAATCACGAAGTGTGACTCATCAGGCTTAGCGGCCGTAACAGAATCGTTGTTGTCAGTGTCGATCGGTGGCGTGTCCAGCTCGCCGGAAACTCCAACCTTGACCAGTGTGAGATTGGCGACCCCGCCACCCGACGCAGTCAATGCAGCGCTATTCGCCGTTACCCAGACTTCGACCTCTGAGTCATCACTGACCAGGCCATCTCTGTCGAGGAAGTTGATCGTCACGCCAGCAGGCGCAGCACTCACCGACCCCATGGCGATGAACATCGCGCCGAGGAGTGCGACGAGCGTTGCCATGGCCGCCAAGTGAGACACTCTCATAGGGAGTGCTTCGACCGTCGAGGCAGGGGAGCAGATTCCCGCATGCGCGGGAAAATGGGATAGGAGGGGAAGCGGGGACGTCGAGCGGACTCCCGCGTGAATCGGGGATGTGGGAGGGCGCGAGGGTTGGAGCAAGGCGGTGCTTCGGGTCGGGAGGGACCCTCACCCTCACCCCCTCCCAGTGGGAGAGGGGATCAGAAGGGAAGGGAGGGGCTGGTCTCCGATCGCGTCGGGGACTGGGGCTGGCCCGCGTCAAGCGTGGGATGGAGGAAGGGCGCAGGGGGAGGCCGAGCGGGTCCCCGATCAAGTCGGGGACGGGGGATTTTGCGTGGCGGGGACGGATCGTTGTGGAGCTGGGGAGCCCTCACTCCTGCCCCTTCTCTCCCTCACCTCGCGCTTTCGAGGGAGCCCTCACCCTAGCCCTCTCCCAGAAGGAGAGGGGATCAGAAGGGAGAGGGAGCAAGCGGGGGGGGGAGCAAGAGGGAGAGAGGGGGCGGGTCCGCTCGTGCGTGCGAGCGGAGCGTGGGGAGGGAGGGATAGGGGCTGGTGGTTAGGCCAGGGGGAGGATGATTTGGGTGTGCCACTTGGTGGGGTCGGGCTCGGCCTCGGGGTCGGTGATGTAGCGCTCGATCGGACCTGCGCTGGGCGACCGTACCTGCTCTTGCGCGAACGCCCAGACTGCCTCGTGCGTCGCCGCGAGCTGGTCGTACGGGCCGATGTGGTCGGCCTTGATCACATCGCCGGCGGGCATCTCGAGCAGCTCCAGCGGCTCACCCGGCTCGACCCCGTCGCCGACCTCGATGCCTGCCGAGATCGTCATTTGCTCGGTGTCCATCGTGTGGTAGACCGAGATTACGTGGCCCATGTCAGTCACGCCCTGCTCGGTCAGCGCCTCGTGGACCGCAGGAAAAATCCGCGCGAAGACCTCGGGCAACTCGGCCGGGGTTGCGGTCGCGTGCATCACGGCGGCTCGGCGGGCGGGCATTTGGACGATCTCTGGCATGGCTCGGACCTCTCATCAAACGTCGACAACGGATAGCTTAGCGGCACCGAATCACGCGCAGCTCAGTCACGATGAAGTCGACACGCACGTCATGCTCGGCGCGGGGGACGGCGTCGGTCAACTGCATCTCGAATGCCAATCCGATGCGCGGTCGCGACTGCATGTTGGGCTCGGCGAGGAACCGATCGTAGTAGCCGCCGCCCATGCCGAGTCGGTCGCCAGCCTCAGTGAACGCGACCGCGGGAACGAGGATGATCTCCGCCAGACTCGGGTCGACCGGCGGGCATCGGTCGGAATCGGGCTCGACGAGTCCAAACGCCGACCCGACCAGCTCCGACACGTCGCTCAACTCATGGTGCGCGAGCTGTCCGTGCGGTCGGACACGCGGACAGATCACTCGCTGGTGATGTTGGAGGGCGCGTTGGATGAGCAGGTCAGTACGTACCTCGCCCGCGAGTGCGCCGACGTACGTGTGCACGACCCTCGCCTGATGCCAGAGGTCGAGCGAGCCGACTCGAGCCGCGATCATCGCTGACCAGCCCTCGACCAACTCGGGCGGAAGCGAGGCTCGCGCGAGTCGCAGGCGTCGGCGCAACTCGGACTTGGTGGAAGGGCTGGCCACGACCGCTCGCGACGCTAGGGCAGGCCCGCGCCGCCGACCTCGACATCGAACGCGCGAATTCGTCCGCGCCGCGGGTCGCCAGGTTGCGGATTGGACGAGGGCGCCTCCAAGGAGAACAGCGTCTTGCGTTCGTCGCCGCCGAGCATGCAGGCGAACACCCCCATGTCTGGCACGGGAATCCGCTCCAGGACCTCGCCACCTTCCGCTACGCGGACCAGCGCGCCCGGATTGGTCGGTACTGCGACCCAGATCGCGCCGTCCGCGTCGAGGCAGATGCCGTCAGGCGGTCCGACGCCGCTCTCTGCGAGGTCGGCCCAGACGCGCCGATTGGACAGCGAACCGTCGTTTTCGATATCGAACGCGGTCAGTCGCTGGCCCCAGCTCTCGCCGACGATCAGTGTCTTGCCGTCGGGAGTGATCACGGTGCCGTTGGGAAACTGGAGCTCATCGGCGACCACTGAGCTATCGCCGTCGGGCGTGACCTTGACCATCGTCGTTGCGCGAGGTAGAGAGCCATCGGTGATATCGAATCCGAAGTTGCCGATGTACGCGTTGCCGTCGGCATCGACGACCATGTCGTTGCAGTGATACGGCGCTTTGTCCGAGATGTCGGCCACTTCCCACAGTCCATCGGGATCCAGGCGCAGTAGTTTGCGGTCGATCATGGAGACGATGAGCAGTCGACCGTCGGGCAGGAATCCGAGTCCTGAGGGCTGATTGGGAACTTCGACGATCGTCTCGCGTTCACCATCGGGAGTGACCGCGACGACCTCATGCGCGTGCATGTCGGAGAACCAGAGTCGACCTTCGTACCAACGAGGTCCCTCCGGGAAGACCAGTCCGTCGAGGATGAGTCGGGGTTCGCGTGTCATGTGGGTCTTGGTTCCTCGGTCTAGTCGGTTGCTGCGAGGCTGTCCGCGTCCGCCAGCGCGGCTTGCCGGTCGGCTTCGGCCAAAGCTGCTTCCTTGATGAATCGGGTGATGAACGGGCGATCCACATTGCCTGCGTACAGTCGGTCAATCTCTTCCCGATTAAAGCTCACTTTGATGGAGAATACGCCGGGGCCTTTCAGCGCAGGATCGTAGGGAATCTCGACCCACTCACTGGGCGGGGGCAGATCTTCAGGTCCATTTGGCACATCGTAGATCGTTGGCACATCGTTCATCGGGGACGCATCCTTCCTCCTGGTTGATGGTAGCGAGATTGTTCTCCAAGCGTCGATGGCCAACCTGTGACTACATGCGACTCTTCGTCGCGGTTGGGCAGTTCGAGGATGAAAGTCAACCAGCGGCGGCCCTCATCGGGCCCAATCATGAGGGCGCGGGGTGGTCGCCGCCGAAACCGGCCCAACTCGTCGGTCTCTATCGACTCAGGTTGATCAAAGTACTTGGCTGGACCCTGTCAGACAGCAATTGCATCGTCAAAGCGCAGGCCATGTTTCCACAGATGCTCATCAGTCACGTCGTCTCCAGTGACGCCTCGCCATGGAATTTCTGGCACCGACCGTCTCCTTACCCGTTGGGATACACATCCAGAAGCTCGAAGCGTGGACCGTCTTTGCAGCAGAGCTTGACGCCACGCTTCGTGAACACGGCGCAGCCATAACAGATCCCGGTGCCGCAGGCCATGTCCGTCTCCATCAGGATCTGCACTGGTCGATCCATGCCGTCCCGACGCACAATCGGCGACATTGCGCGGAACATGGGCACTGGACCGCAGGCAAACGACTGATCCGCCCAGGAGAGATTCTCGGCGAACAAATCAGTGACGAATCCTTCCCTGCCCATCGACCCGTCCTCGGTCGACACCTGATACTCAATCTGTGGAGGCAATAGTTCGGCTGGGTAGACGCCCTCAGCGCTGCGAGCGCCGAAACAGAGCACAATCGACCGCGCCCGCGACGGATGCTCCAACTCTGCATCGGCCAGCGCCACGAGCGGTGCAATCCCGACGCCGCCGCCGATCAGGAGCAGATTCGTCGCCGAGCGCCGCACATCGAATCCGCGTCCCAGCGGACCGGTCATCCAGACGCGATCACCAGGCTGCATTGATGCCATCTGTTCGGTCACGCGTCCGACGACCGAGTAGAGCAGCGCGAACTGGCGCTCCGAATCACGCGGCGAGGCATGACGAAAGCGGTAGTAGGAGAAGGCTCGCGGAAGCAGCGGATCATAGCCGCCGCGCTCGGTGCCCGGGTCGACCATGACGAACTGACCAGGCTGAGCATGTTGCGACAGCGCCGGTGCTTCGTACCAGGTCACGTACGTTCCCGGATAGATCTCTTCGGTTTCGATCACCCTGGCGACAGCGCGACGCAACGGACCGACTCCCTACACGCTGCCAGCGGCGTAGGCGGACAGCGGCGCGATGTTGTAGTCGGCGCCTCCCTCGAGCATCGCGCTGACGGCGTGATTCGCCGTGTCGATGGAAGTGAAGCAGGGAATCCGCTGTTCAGCAGCCGCTCGACGAATGTGGAATCCGTCGCGGATGTGAGCCGAGCGGAACTCTGGCGAGTTCACGACCACATCGACTCCTCCCGAGCGAATCAGTTCGATCACATCTGGATCGCCAGTCTCCTCGCGTTTCTCCACCTGGATTGCGTCGTAGCCAAGTCCGCGTAGCAAGTTGGCGGTCCCGACCGTTGCGTAGAGCTGGTAGCCAGCGTCGCCGAGACCCTTCATCAGTGGCATTGCGTCATCTTTGTCTCGGTCGCAGATGCTGAGCAGTGCGGTGCCCTGTTCAGGGAGCGCCATGCCGGCGCTGATCAGCGCCTTCGTTAACGCTTTGTCGTAGTCCACATCGACACCCATCACCTCGCCGGTCGATTTCATCTCGGGACCGAGATACGTATCGACGCCAGACAGCTTCGACATCGAGAAGACCGGCGCCTTCACCGCGACGAGCGGTGTCGCAGGCCAGAGGCCGCCGGAATAGCCTTGCTCCGCCAGACTCTCACCCAACATCGCGCGGACCGCGACCTCGACCATTGGCACGCCGGTGACCTTGCTCAGGAACGGCACGGTTCGACTGGCCCGAGGATTGACCTCAAGCACATAGACATCGCCGTCCTGGTTTTCCGACTCGCGCATGATCACGTATTGGATGTTCATCAGACCGGTGATGCCCAGTCCAATGCCGATCTGACGTGTGTACTCGATGATCGTGGCCACCTCGCCAGCGCGGAGATTTGGGGCTGGATAGATAGCCATCGAGTCGCCCGAGTGCACTCCTGCGCGCTCGATGTGCTCCATGATCCCGGGAATCAGCACGGCGTCGTCGCCTGGACCGCCACAGATCGCGTCTACTTCCACCTCAATGCCGGCGAGATATTTGTCAATCAGGATCGGCTTCCCGGGAGCTGCCGCCTGCGCCTGATTGACGAATCCGGCCAGATCGCCAACACCTTCGACGATCTCCATCGCTCGACCGCCGAGCACATACGACGGCCGCACCAACACGGGATACCCGATCGCGCCAGCGGCTCGGACCGCTTCCTCGACGTTGTTCACCGCGGTGCCTGGCGGCTGCGGAATGCCCAAGTCTGCGAGAAATCGCTCGAATCGCCTGCGATCCTCGGCCAGGTCGATCACATCGGCCGAAGATCCGAGAATCGGTCGCGCTGCGGTGGTCAGCGGGCCAGCGAGGTTGATCGCCGTCTGTCCACCGAACTGCAGGATCGAGGCGACACTCCCATTTCCGTGCCCGTTGAGGTCATCACCGTTGAGGCCGTTGCCGTTCCTTCCGTCTTCGTTCTCGAGAATGTCGCGCACCGCCTCCTCGTCGAGCGGTTCAAAGTAGAGCCGATCAGACGTATCAAAATCGGTCGAGACGGTTTCTGGATTGCTATTCGCCATCACGGCGCCCCAGCCCGACGCACGCAGCGCCTGTGCAGCCTTGACAGACGCGTAGTCAAACTCGATCCCTTGCCCAATGCGGATCGGCCCCGACCCGACGACCAAAGCCCGATTGCCCGGCTCCGGCTGAGCTTCGTTTTCGTCCTCGTATGTGGAATAGAAGTAGGAGGTCACTGCGTCGAACTCGGCCGCGCAGGTATCGACCATCTTGTAGACCGGCCGAATCCCCCATTGCAGCCGCTGTTCGCGGATTCGTTCGTCGACGCTGCCTGCGAGGTTGGCGATCTGCTCGTCGGCGAATCCCAATCGCTTGGCCCGACGCATGAGGTCAGGCGTGAGCGTCTCAGCGAGCAGTCGTCGCTCCATCCGCACGATCGTCTCGAGCCGCTCGAGGAACCACGGATCGACGCCCGAGCGTTGCGCGATCTCTTCCAGAGGCACGCCCGATCGGACGGCGGCCAACAGATGCCAGAGCCGAATATCGGTCGGCGTTTCCGCTGCCTTCATCGGCTCCGCTTCCGCCGCCGCGTCTTCCCAGAGAACAGACTTGCCACCCACCTCGAGCGACCGCACGGCCTTCTGCAAGGCCGCCTCAAACGTGCGATCGATCGCCATCACCTCGCCGGTCGCCTTCATCTGAGTGCCCAGAACGCGATCGCCAGCGTCGAACTTGTCGAATGGCCAGCGCGGAATCTTCACGACGCAGTAGTCGAGCGCCGGCTCGAACGCCGCCTGGGTCCGACCGGTCACCTGGTTCGAAATCTCGTCGAGCCGTTTGCCGGCAGCAATCTTGGCCGCAACTCTCGCGATCGGATATCCCGTCGCCTTCGAGGCAAGCGCTGAGGATCGGCTCACCCGAGGATTCACCTCAATCACGTAGTACGGCAGCGGCTCATCATGAGGAACCCCAACACCGCCACCCTTACGCAACGACTCCGGCGGCCAGGCGACGACGTCCTGTCGCGGGGCGAGCGCCAGCTGGACGTTGCAACCGCCCTCGATTCCCAACGACCGAATAATGTTCAGCGATGCAGAGCGCAGCATCTGGTAGTCCTTGTCGGACAATGTCTGCGACGGCGCCACGACGATCGAGTCGCCCGTGTGCACCCCCATCGGGTCGAGATTCTCCATGTTGCAGATCGTGATGCAGGTGTCCGCACCGTCGCGCATGACCTCGTACTCGACCTCTTTCCAGCCAAGCAACGAGCGCTCGACCAGGACCTGCGTAATCGGCGACGCATCGAGTCCCGTCTGTACGACTCGCTCGAACTCATCCATCGTGCGGACGAATCCGCCGCCGGTGCCGCCCAATGTGTAGGCCGGACGAATCGCGACCGGCAGTCCGATCTCCTCGAGCGCCTCCCGAGCCTCGGACAGCGAATGCACCACTGCCGACGGTGGGGTCGGCTCGCCGATTTCTCGCATCGCCGTGCGGAACAGCTCCCGATCTTCCGCCCGCCGAATCGCGTCGAGCGGCGTGCCGAGCAAGCGGACGTTGAACTCGTCCAGGACACCAGCTTCGTAGAGGTCAACGGCGAGGTTGAGTCCGACCTGTCCACCGAGCGTTGGCAACAGACCTTCGGGACGTTCCTTCTCGATGATTCGTCTCAGCACCGGCACGGTCAAGGGCTCGATGTAGACCGCGTCAGCGACCCCCTCGTCGGTCATGATCGTCGCTGGATTGGAATTGACCAGAATCGAACGGACGCCTTCCTCGGTCATCGCTTTGCACGCCTGAGTACCGGCGTAGTCGAACTCAGCCGCCTGACCGATCACAATCGGCCCGCTGCCGATGATCAGCACCGACTCAGGTTTCCCAGATTGCAAATTCGGGTCACTCTCACTCATTGTGCACCTCCGTCATCGCTCAACTCTTCGTCCATCGCCGGTTGTCCCGATACGCGACCGATCAGCCACAATCCCATTCCCAAGGGAAGCGTGACGAACGGTCCCAGAAACCAGAGCTCGCATTGCCCACCGACCAGGTTGACTACGCAGCACACTGCGAGCGTCAACGTGCTCACGCCGACCACGCCGCACAACGCGGCAGCCACGAGCAACCACCGTCGAATCGTCAAACGATCGTCCCGTCGCTCGCGTCACCGGAGACCCTTGACGTGCTCGTTGTCCTCGTCGTGCTGGCGCAAGCCGCAACGGCCACTCACAGTGGCAGCTCGAATCGTGAGTCAGGATTGATCAGCGGCGCGAGCGCTCCGATTGCGCTCAGGAATGACAATGCTGCCTCGTTGTTGTCGGGCAACGACCCCACCACGCGTAGGAACTGTTGCTCGCGCGCGTGCGCGAGTAGGTATTCCGCCAACACCGTGCCGATCCCTCGACGGCGCCACTCAGACCGCAACCACACGCCGAGCGTGCAAGTCTCGGGCTGGCGCGTGTTGTAGTCGAGCGAGCCGAACCCGATCACATCGCCGCCCTCGACCGCGACGTAGATCGCGCCGCTACTCCCCAGCCGACGTCGCCACATCGACACCTCGTCGACGCTCCAGGGACGGTCGAAGACGACCGGATTTGGCCCCTCGACCACGTCGCGGATCACATCCGCGATCGCCACCGCGTCGTCTGCGGTCGCTAGGCGGCATTCGGGCTCCGAGGTTTCGCCTCGGCCACGATCATCAGTCATTTCAGCCTCCTCGAAGCTCAGAGGTCGGTGCCCCGTCGTACGCGTGGATTATGTCAAGAAAGCGGTCAAACAGATGAGCGTTGTCGAGCGGTCCCGGCGACGCCTCAGCGTGATATTGGATTGAGAAGACCGGCTCCGTGCGATGCGCGAGCCCCTCCACCGTCTGATCATGCAGATTGATGTGCGTCACCTGCGCGTCGGCGGACAGGCCGTCGGGGTCAACCGCGTACCCGTGATTTTGTGCCGTGATCGCGATGCGGCCGGTCGACAACTCTTGGACCGGGTGGTTGCCACCGCGATGGCCAAACTTGAGCTTGAAGGTGTCTGCCCCGAACGCTCGCCCGAGCACTTGATGTCCCATGCAGATACCCATGATCGGCAGTTTGCCAATCAGCGAGGTCGCTGTCTGCACCTGAAACTCGCGGAGCTGCGGGTCACCAGGACCAGGAGACAGAAGCACGCCGCTCGGCTTCACCGAGAGGATGTCCTCTGCGCTCGACGTCGGTGGCATCGCCGTGACTCGACAGCCTCGGCGCTGCAGATTGCGAAGAATGTTGTACTTCAGACCCTCATCGAGCACCACGATGTGCGGTCCGGTCGCTGAGGCATGGCCCTCACCGGTGCCATTCTGCAAGACCTGCGGCCGACCGTCCTGCCAGCGATACGGCTCATCGACGCCGACGCTGATGAAATCCTGTGTGTCATAGTCGGGCAGCTCGGCGAGCTGGCGTTGCGCATCCTCGACCTCCGACGCAGGAACGATCATCCCCATCATCACGCCCTCGTGCCGAATCCGCCGCGTGATCGCTCGCGTGTCCACTCCCGCGATGCCGGGAATCCCTGCCGACGCGAGGTAGTCGTGGAGTCGCATCCCGCCTCGCGGATGCGAGGGCGAGTCACACTCGGAACGGACGACCAGTCCGCGCACCTGAACCTGGCGCGACTCATCGATCGGCGGGTCAATGCCATAGTTGCCGATCAAGGGATAGGTCAGGACCAGAATCTGCCCGGCGTAGGACGGATCGGTCAGCATCTCCTGATACCCCGTCATCGAGGTATTGAAGACGACCTCGCCCCAGGTATCGCTCGCAGCGCCGAGCGTCGCTCCACGGAACACCGATCCGTCAGCCAACACCAGCGCTGCCTCTGTATGTTCGGTCATTGTCGCTCCTATTGCTCCCGACCGTCCCAGACGACGCGTCCACGCGAAATCGTCGCGGCGACCACGCCCGTCAGCGTGTGTCCCGCTAGTGGTGTGTTATGTCCCATCGACACCCACGAGGATGGCTCAACGTTCGAGACCGCGTCGGTCGATAGCAAGGTCACATCGGCCGGAGCACCCACCTGCAGCGTGCCCAGACCTTGCAGCTCGCCACGATCGAGATTCCACGCCCGTACCGGGCCGATCGTTAATCGCGCAATCGCGTCGGACAGGCTCAATCGACCAGCCTCCACCAATGAGTTGACCACACCCCAGGCCGACTCCAACCCGGAGATACCAAACGCCGCCGCGTCGAACTCGCATTGCTTGTCCACCGTCGCGTGCGGCGCATGGTCGGTCGCGACGGCGTCCACGATGCCTGCCGCCAGCGCATCAATGCAGGCCTGGACATCAGCATCGGTGCGCAACGGCGGATTGACCTTGGCATTGGTGTCGTAGAGGAGATCTTCGCCGTCGACACCGCGTCCCGCGACCGCGTCATGGGTCAGCCAGAGATGATGTGGGGTGACCTCGGCCGTGACATTGACGCCGCGCGCTCGTGCGTCGGCGATCGCCGCGAGGGCCGGCTCCGTCGAGATGTGGCAACCGTGCAGCTGCGACCCGCTCGCTTCAGCGAGCGCGATGTCGCGTTGGACAATCGAGAGTTCGGCCGCAGCAGGCTGTCCGCGCAGACCCAACCGCGCCGACACGGCGCCGTCATGCATCACGCCTCCCTGCGAGATCGCAGGGTCCTCGCAGTGTTCCGCGAGAGGAATGTCAAGGTCCGAGAGATACTCAAACGCCCGACGCGCCAGCTCGGTGTCCGCGACGGCGTCACCATCGTCCGAGACCGCGACCGCACCAGCGTCGCGCAGCGCTGCGAGCTCTGTCAGCTCTCGACCCTGTCGACCCTTGCTCACCGCTCCGATGGGCAGCACCCGACAGTCCGCATCTCGGGCTCGCTGGATCACGCCGTCGATGATCGCGGCGGAGTCCATCGCCGGTTCCGTGTTCGGCATTGCGCAGATCGTGGTGAATCCACCTCGAGCCGCGGCCCGCGCACCGGAGGCGATCGTCTCCTTATGTTCCTGACCAGGCTCTCGCAGATGGGTATGCAGATCGACAAATCCCGGCGCGACCACCAATCCCGACGCCATCAACCTCTGCGCACCGTCGGGTGCGAAGAGATCCGCCCCAACCTCGGCGATTCGTCCGTCGACGATCAGCAGATCGAGCCTCGCATCCAGCCCCGAAGCAGGGTCGATCACTCGACCGCCTTGAACCAGCACACTGCTCACGCGCCACCTCGGATCAAGAGGAAGAGCACCGCCATGCGCACCGCGAGTCCAGCCGACACCTGTGCCTCAATCCGACTCTGCCGCCCGTGCGCCACATCGACCGCGATTTCTACACCAGCATTCATCGGACCCGGGTGCATCACGATCGCGTTCGGCGATGCCTTCGCCACACGCTCGGCGGTGAGCTGATACCGACGCGCATACTCGGCGGACGAGGGCAGCAACTTGCCGCGCAGTCGCTCGTTCTGAATCCGCAGCGCCATGACCGCGTCCGCGCCGTCGATCGCCTGGTCCAGGTCCGACTCCACCCTGACCGCGGGTAAGCCGAGCGGGTGCTCGCGCTCTTGTGCGGTCGGCGCGAGCGCCGATGGCAGGAGGGGCCTCGGCGCGACCACTGTCACCTCAGCACCCAGCGTCGTCAGCGACCACAGATTTGAGCGCGCCACCCGAGAATGCAGGATGTCGCCGACGATCACTACCTTGCGACCCGTGAGGTCGCCAAATTCCTGGAGCAAGATGTACGCATCGAGCAGCGCCTGCGTCGGATGCGCGTGTTGGCCGTCGCCGGCATTGATCACATGTCCACCGATCGTCCGCGCCGCGAGCCACGGCGCGCCTGATGCATGATGGCGCATCACCACCGCGTCGGCGCCGACTGCCGAGAGCGTATTCAGGGTCTCGACCAGCGATTCCCCCTTCTCGACCGATGATCCCGATCCGGACACATTGATCACGTCCGCACCGAGAATCTTGCCCGCCAGCTCAAACGACGACCGGGTGCGGGTCGACGCCTCGTAGAAGAGATTGAATATTGTCACACCGCGCAGGGCCGGTGTCCGCGCGACCGAGCGGTCCAGCACTTCCGCCATCGCGCTCGCGGTCGAGAGAATGCGCAGGATTTCATCACGCGACAGCGTGTCCACATCCAACAGATGACGCCGCCGCCAGTCCGTCACCGGCTCGTCGAATGGCACCCGTGCTGGCGCCGTGATGAGATCCTCCATCAGCGACTCAGTGACCACGGGACACCCTCGCTTCATACACTCCGACGCAATCCTCGCCATCCGACTCGGCCAGCGAGACTCGCACATCATCGCCGCGTTGGGTGGGAATGTTCTTGCCCACGTAGTCCGCGCGGATCGGCAGTTCGCGGTGACCCCGATCAATCAGCACCGCCAGCTCGATCGCTGCTGGCCGTCCGTAGTGGATCAGCGCGTCCAACGCGGCCCGAATCGAGCGCCCCGTGAACAGCACATCGTCGACCAGCACAATCACGGCACCGTCAATGTCCTCGGGGATGCGCGACGGTTGCATCCGCGCATGCGGACGCTGGGCCAGGTCGTCGCGGTAGAGGGAGATATCAATCGCGCCCACAGGAACGCGACGCCCGTCGATGCCCTCAATCCGCGTGGCAAGCCGCTCGGCCAAGGGCACGCCGCGCGTGCGCATTCCGACCAACATCAACGGATCAGGCTCGGGATGTCGCTCCACGACCTCGTGCGCGATGCGGGTCACGGCGCGGTCCATCGCCGGAGCATCCATAGACGTGATCATCGGACCAGCTCCGGGCAGAAAAAAACCAGCGACGAACGCTGGTCATGCGGCTGGCACGCGGGTATGTCGTGGGGAGGCAGGAACAGGAGAGTCATCTCGTTGACCTTCCCGGCCTCACAGGACCGGATTAAAGTCCAACTGCGTTGATCGGCAGCCTACATCGCCCAACCGCACTCGACTATGTCTAGCGTTACCTCATCCACAAGGCCAACTCCGTCATTCCTGCGCGCAGCGCGGGAATCTCGATCCTTTCGACAGAGCCGATGTCCTGCTCCGAACGGGTTGGCAGTATCGCAGCCGGTCCCGGTTGCGGCGAGATACCCGCGGCGGAGCGAAGGCCTGTGATTAATTTGCTCCCCCTCGCAGGGGGAGCTGTCGCGGAGCGACTGAGGGGGTCCTGTTGGCGCAGCTAGTAGATAGGGCTTGACGGAGCAGGACCCCCTCCGCCTTCGGCACCTCCCCCTGCAGGGTGAGGAAATTGATTATGCAAAAGTCTCCGGCGGAACGCGGGTATGACGGGTGTTTCAAGGGCCTTGCTGTGCAGGTACGACCGATGCTTCGCGGGACTCGCTGCGCGGGCCTTGACCGAACCCCTGCGTCACACCGTCTCGTCGGCTCGACGCTGCATGTCGGGCGGTAGCAGATTGGGGATCCCGTCCTCGATCGGATAGCGGAAATTGATCCGCTCCGACACCAGCGCTCCCTCAATCACCTCGCCAGCCTCGTCCTCTCGCACGACCTCCAGCTTGAGTGGATCGCGCGTCACTGGGCACACAAGTTGCTCAACCAACTCACGTCTCATCGCTCACCTCGACTGCTGCGCGTACTGAGTCCTGCGGGCATACTGCAATACTGTACGTCACGACACAAAACAGCCGACGAACCTTCGTCGAATTTGCACACACCTCAGAGAGCGGAGCAGACAAGCATGGCCGAAGTCAAATCGCCGATGGCTGGCACCATTTTCGAACTGATCGCCGCAGTCGGCGATGCCGTCGAGGAGGGTGACGAACTGATCATCCTCGAGTCCATGAAGATGGAAATCCCGGTCGAGGCGCCGAGCGACGGCACCGTCGCCGAAGTCCACATCGCCCAGGGCGACCAGGTGCAAGAGGGCGACCTGCTCGTCACGCTCAGCGACTAGCCGCGGCGACCCATGTTTGAACGTGTCCTGATCGCCAACCGCGGCGAGATCGCCGCGCGTGTGTCTCGCACCTGCCGCCGACTCGGCATTGAGTCGCACGCCGTCTACTCAGTCGCCGACGCCGATGCCCTCCACGTCAGAGAGGCGGACGGCGCCACGCATATCGGCGCTGCGCCCGTGGCCGAGTCCTACATCAATGTCGATGCCGTGCTCGATGCCGCGGTCCACGCCGGCTGCGACGCGGTGCATCCCGGCTACGGCTTGCTCTCCGAGAACGGTCATTTCGCTCAGGCCTGCCAGGAGCGTGGGATCACCTTCATCGGCCCCGATGCTGCCCACATGGAGCTGATGGGCAACAAGAACCAGGCCCGCGCGACAATGCGCGACCTCGGGATGCCGGTCATTCCCGGCTCCGCCGCGACCGTCGCCGATGACGACGCTGAAGCCGCCGCCGAAGCCATTGGCTACCCGCTGTTGATCAAGGCCTCCTATGGCGGCGGTGGAATCGGCATGGCGACCGTCAAGCGACCGAACCAGTTCAGTCGCTCGCTGCGACGCGCCCGTTCGTCGGCGCTACGTGCCTTCGGCTCGGACGAGGTCTACCTCGAGCGACTCCTCGTCGAGCCACACCACATCGAGCTCCAGGTCTTCGGCGACGGACAGGGCAACGCCGCCATTCTCGGCGACCGCGAGTGCAGCGTGCAGCGACGTCACCAGAAGGTGATCGAGGAAGCCCCCGCGCCCGCCCCGCTGCTGACCGACGACGTACGCGAACGCCTCTACGGGCAGGTCCGCGCCGCAATCGCGGGACTGCAGTATCGGAACGCTGGCACGGTCGAGTGCCTGCTCGACGCCTCGGGTGAGATCTTCTTCCTCGAAATGAACACCAGACTTCAGGTCGAGCATCCAGTGACGGAGATGGTGACCGGGCTCGACCTCGTCGAGTGGCAACTGCGCATCGCAGCGGGCGAGCCGCTCTCCGAGCTCCCCGGCTTCGGCGATCCCCCGCCGATCTCGGGCCACGCCATCGAGACGCGCATCTACGCCGAGGACCCGGAGACCCTGCTCCCCAGTCCCGGCTCCATCGACATCCTCGAAGTGCCCGACGAACCGTGGCTCCGACTCGATGCCGGCGTCGCCTCAGGCGACGAGGTGTCGCACTTCTACGACCCCCTCATGGCCAAACTCATTGTCCACGGCGAGGACCGTCCGCAGGCGCTCGAGCGGCTGCGCCTCGCTCTGGACGGCTCGCGGATCGAGGGACTAAAGCACAACCTGCCCTTCCTCCAACGAGTGCTCGAGGCCCAACCCTTCATCGACGGCGACTACGACGTCACCCTGACCGAGTCGCTCATCAAGTCATAACACTCGCCCCAACGCAATCGGAACGAGCTCCCCCCTCTGGGGGAGCTGTCGCGAAGCGACTGAGGGGGCGCCGGAGCGACGACCACACTCGTCATCCCTGATGCCCCACACCTCCGTCAATCCCGCTCTCCGCCGGAAACCTTTGAATTACCCCTCAACCGCCCCCGCCTCCGAGCGGGGGCTTGCTCCTTGCCTGGCTTCTTACCGGCGGCCATGTTTGTCGCCGGTATCTGGTCAACCGAGACCTATCCGAGCAGCCTGGGCTTTGCCAAAGCGGGTCCCCGCTCGGGGGCGGGGACGGGAAACTGAATTATTCAAAGGTCTGCGCTCCGCCGCGGGTATCCCGCCTCGACAGAGCCAAGCATGCCCTCGCATCCGCGGGGGAATTGTGAGGGGGCGAAGTCCAGCACCTTAGGAGGTCTGGCCGATGGAGTAGGTCACTCGCGCTTTGGCGATCAGCTTGCCCTGATCGCTGAGCAGGTCGACGTCGCCCACCGCCAGCGTGCGACCCTTCTTGATCACCGTCGACTCCACACGCACCTTCGACCCCACAGCCGGTCGCAGGTACGAAATGTTGAGCTCCGACGTGCCCTGCATCTGCTCGCCCACGCGACACGTCGAGAGCACGGCCGCCACTACTCCGATGTCAGCGAGCGAGGCCAACACGCCGCCGTGTACGCCTCCCCGGGCGCCACCCGCCGTGTTCCGCGTGATCGGCATCTCGAGCACGGTACGTCCACGTGTGATCTCGGTGAACTGCTCGCCGAACAGCGAGTTAGTCCCGTAGCGGGACTCAATCTCGGGCAGTGGTACGAGGTACTCGATTGCGTCAGCCATAGCCACAGTCTATGCGAGACCTCGCTCGAGACCGTCCATGCGGAACGGCTCCAGTGGCGATCCCGACAACAGCAGGTCCGTCGGCTCCGCGTACATCTTCCCGATCTGCTCCAAGTCCCACCCGCGAAGCGCGCTCAGCGCTCCGGTCGCCGACGAGTGCTTGTACAGCTGATGGAGCGCCCAGTAATGGACATCGTCCACTGGACGCTGGTATCGCTTGAGCGCTTCGCGCATCTCAACCCTCGCGCCGGCGGAGAGGTCGAGATTGCCCAACAGGTCTTCAGCAATCAGACGTCCCCAATCCGAGAGCGGATCACCAAGATGCGTCTGTTCCCAATCGAGCACGGCCGCGACTTCTGGAGCTTCGTTGGAGCAGCCTCGCGGACAGAGAATCACGTTGCCGAAATTCACGTCTCCATGCACGAGCATCGGAGGCGTCTGGCTGGGCGCCCGACCCTCGAGCGCCTCGCGCAGACGGCGAATGTGCGGTGCGTTCTCGACACCGAACGATCGCAACCGCTCGGCGATCTCGGCTCGCTCGCGAATCGCTGGTCCGCCATCCGAAGCCACAGGCAGCCAGTCCAGGCCGGCTGCACGCCAATCGAGCGTGTGGATCCGTCGCAGAATTTCGGTGTAGGCGAAGGCAGCATCGGTCGATAGTCGGCCCTCGTTGAGCAGCGCCCCCTCGACCCACTCAAGCACGAGGCAGTCGCGCTTGCCATCCTCGGCTCGATGGAGTTCATCAGGATCGACGCAGAAGCCCAGCACTTTCGGCACGGGAATGTCGACCTCTGCCAGCAGTTTCAGTAGGCGAGCCTCGGAGTTAAGGTCGTACGGCGGGAGGATGCCGCGCTGAGGCTCCATCCTCAGTGCTACGGGCGTGGAGTCACCGCGATCCACGCGCCAGCTAATGTGCGATTGACCACGTAACCGTTGAACGCCGGTCGCCATGCCGTCGACACCACACGCCGACAGCACAGCCTGCGCACGCTGCTTGTCTTCTGCCGGGGTCTTGGGTCGGGTTTCGTCGCTCACGCCGACGACCACCGCAGCGCACAACCGACTCTGGCCACTCAGCCCTGCCGCTGCTTGTTTCGCGGATTCTTCTTGTTGATGATGTAGACGCGGCCCTTGCGACGCACAATTTGGTCGTCGCGCGAGCGCTTCTTGACTGAGGCTCTGACCTTCATGAGGGCTCCGTTTGCTGCTCTAAAGCAATCGTAACACGCCGAAGCCACGCCCAACCCAAGCCACATTTCCCCGCTCGGCAAGGTGAACAATCTGTTACAGAGACACAAAAGGAATCAAAGCCCACGCCTGAATCCGCCAAACCAGCGCCCGATTCCGTCACACCCGCGCCTGCCGCTGGTATCTCGCTGAGTCCAGAATCAGTTCCGACGCGGCACGGGCGTGCATAGCAGCACGTCGGCCCAGCCCAACCGATCGAGATTCCCGCGCTTCGCGCGGGAATGACGGTGGTGGTGGGCGATGCATCGGCCTCCAACGACCCGCGGAAACGACGGAGGCGGGCCACGGCCAACGGCCGCAGATGCTCGGCAACTCGCCCACCTTGCCTAGGATTGTCATAACGCTATCCTCGAACGAAGCGACCGACGAGACCTCAACCGCGTATGCCTTTGAATGCCCCCGTTCGACCGAGTGCGGATTCCCTTCTGATCGAGCGACATGAAGACGTCGCCGAGATCGCGGACCATATCCGCGACGGAGGATTCATGGCGCTCGACACCGAGTTCATTTCCCAAGGGACCTACCAGCCACACCTTGCCCTGCTCCAAGTCGCCACGCGCGACGAAATCTTCCTGATCGACCCGCTCTCGGACCAGATCCAGGAGGCGCCCGACCAACCGATCTGGGACGTCATGGCCGATCCGGCGGTTCGAACGATCGTGCACGCGTACGACCAAGAAGCGCGATTCTGTCTCCAGCGCACCGGCCGCACGCCGGGCGACCTCTTCGATGTCCAGCTCGCCGCCGGCTTCAATGGACACCACTACCCCATCGCCTACGACAATCTCGTCAGGAAGGAGCTACGCCGACCGGTCGGGCCGTCACAATCGCGAACCAATTGGCTCCAACGACCTCTGACCGACGCTCAACAACGCTACGCCGCCGAAGACGTCAAATTCTTGTTCCAACTCCATGACCGGTTCATCAATCGGATGACCGACGACGGCGAACCGAGCCGACTCGCCTGGCTGCGTGAGGAGACAACGACGCGACTGAACCTGCTCGGCGAACAGGGGAGCGAGCGCTGGCGTCGGCTCCCTCGCCTCAGTCGGCTCTCACCACGCTCTCTCGCTGTGGTGAAGGAGCTCACTCGCTGGCGTGAATCAGTCGCACGCCGACGCAATCTCGCCCTGCGACGCGTCGCCTCAGACAGTCTGCTCGTATCAATCGCCGCGATCCAGCCAACCTCAGCCACCGAACTCTCGAGCGTGCGAGGCATCGGCCAACTCCAACAAGAGGATCACGCCCTAATTCTCGACATCGTCAACGCAGCGCTCGCGTTGCCCAAATCCGAACTGCCAACATCGAAGAGCCCACACAATCGAGCCAAGCCGTCACGGATGGTCGTCCTGTTTCTCGAATCCGTGCTCGCGGCGGCATGCGCTCAACACAACATCGACCCTGAACTCGTGGGCGGAAGCTCGCAATTGCGAGCCTTGGTGAACTGGGACAAGCGCGGTCGCCGGATCAGCGAGACGCCGCTGATGCTCACTGGTTGGCGGCGCGAGGTCTGCGCCGAGCCCCTGCTCGACGCCCTCGCCGGCAACATCAGCCTGCGAATCAACGACCCGCTCTCGGACAACCCGCTCACCGTCAGCGGTCTGCCGAGGATGCCGGAATCGGCGGGGCCGATCTGACTGCATCTCGCGAGTCAGACGAGGGGTGACCGAGTCGCCAATCCTCGCTAAGATGTGGAAGGCGATGCCCGGTAGCTCAATTGGTAGAGCGGGCGGCTGTTAACCGCTAGGTTGCGGGTTCAAGTCCTGCCCGGGCAGCCATCTTCACTAGGAGCGTAGGCGTGCAACTCCTCACTTCGACTAAACCCACGGACTGAGACGCATACGAGTCAGGTCCCTTAATATTGCTTCCGACACCTACCTACATCTTTCTCGATGAGTCTGGCAACTTCGACTTTAGACCAGGGGGAACTCGCTTCTTTGTGCTCACCTGCGTAAGCATGAAGCGTCCCTTTCCAGGCTACCCCCAACTTGATGACTTCAAGCACGAGTGCATCGAGACTACGCAGCTACTAAATCTCGAATATTTCCACTGTGCCAACGATAGACGACAGGTTCGTTCAAGGGTCTTCAATCACCTCTTGCCGGCATTAGGCCAGCTTCGAATCGATGCCCTTATCGTCGAAAAAGCGAAGACAGGACCGGCGTTGCAGCCACCGGCTCTCTTCTATCCGAGGATGTTGGGATATCTGCTGAGATATGTTATGAATAGAGAACAAAGCCCCGTTACAAGTGAGCTGATAGTTGTTACCGATACACTTCCAGTGCAGAAGCAGCGCAAGGCTGTCACGAAGGCGATTCAGCAGTCTCTTCACAACACCGTACCCTCGCATATGCGCTATCGGATTATCCATCACGCTTCGAAGGCGCATTACGGATTGCAAATCGCAGACTACTTTTGCTGGGCGATGTATCGGAAATGGGAACAAGCAGATACGCAGCACTACAGTTCCATCAAACAGGCAGTCATGAGCGAATTTGATATATTCGAAAGCGGAGTTAGGTACTACTACTGATTTCTGCTCCCTACCATAAGACAATGACCTCCCCGACTACTCCGCAAGCGGAGAGAGCCCCATGGGCTCTTTCATCGGGGAGGAACCTTTGAGGTGCAACCGTACAGGATTGATTTCAAAGAGTCAAGTGAGAATGGAATCTTGTGTTCTTGCGGCCATTGGCTGCCGAGCCAGGATTCGAACCTGAACTGAGGGATCCAAAGTCCCTAGTGCTACCGTTACACTACTCGGCATCCGACCACCTTGCGCCTGGTACCGAGGGCCGGACTCGAACCGGCACGGGCTTGCGGCCCAATGGTTTTTGAGACCATCGCGTCTACCATTCCGCCACCTCGGCAGGCTCTGCTCAGCTTATCAGGACTCCGACGATCCGCTAGCGCCCTCCCGACGTCGAGTCGCCTGAATCGGATTCACCTTGCGAAATCGCACCAAGCTGATCCGGCGCTCGTCCGCCTCGGCCACCGTCCAGCGATACCCGTACAGGTCCAACGACTCCTCCGATCGCGGAATCCGACGGAACCGCTGGAGCAACATTCCCGCAACCGTCTCTGCCTCCTCTTCGGCGAAGTCGATCTCGAGTTCAGCGCCAAGATCGGTCAGCCCGCGGCGACCCTCGACGAATTGCTCCCCAGCGATCCGCACCGGAACCGGCTCAGATCCAGCCCGCGTCTCGCTGCGGATGTTGCCGACGACCAGCTCCAGGATGTCCTCGAGCGTGACCATGCCAGTCGTCGCGCCGAACTCATCGATTAGCAGCATGAGGTGCTGACCGGTGCGCTGCATCGATGTCAACACTCGCTGCACCGACGCGCGTTCCGATTCCACCGGTGCTTCGCGCATCACCTCACGCACGTGGCGCTCGCGATTCCCCCGACCAAGCTCGGCGACCACATCGGAGCCGTGCAGGTAGCCGATGTATCCGTCGGCGGTGCCGTAGCGAACGGGCAATCGCAGGAAGCCCGCCTCACCGAAGGCGCGTCCCGCCTCCTCGAGCGTCGCCGCAGCATCAATCGACGAGATCTGCAGCCGACCGGTCATGATCCGACGCACCTGCGTCTCGCCGAGTCGCAATGCGCCCAGCAGCACCGAGGTGTCCTGGCCCTCGAGCTCACCCTGATCGCGCGCCTGCACGATCGCGGTGCGCAGCTCACCTAGCGACAGCGCAGACCCGGCCTCCTCAACGCCCCCAACAATGCGCAGCCAAATCCGTGACGACCAATCCAGCGCAGCGACCAACGGCGCCGTCAGTCGCGACCACCATGTCAGTGGTAACGAGTACACCCTGGCCACGGTCATGTTGTGGTGTAACGCAACCGACTTGGGACCGATTTCGCCGAAGATCACGAGCAGAATCGTCACCGTGAGGGTCGCGATCACGATGCTCAGACCGCCACTCCCTCCGACGATCTCTTGCGCGATCACCGCGCCGACCGTCGCCGCTCCGGTGTTGACAAGGTTGTTGCCAACGAGGATCGAAGCCAGCAGCCGTCGAGGCTCGCTCAACAGCGTTGCAGCGCGCTCCGCGCCAGGTAGTTGTCGCTGACGTTCGTGCTCCAGTCGCACGCCATCAATCGAGAGGAACGATGTCTCCGCACTCGAGAAGAACGCCGACAGCGTTAGTAATCCCACCAACAGAACGAAATACTCAATCACGGATCGACTCCTGCACTCTCCGTCATCCCACGGACAGCGGTTTCAGCATCTACGCTACCCTGCTGACATGGCGACACCGACAACACTCCTCAGCATTGACGATGCAGCAAGCGCGCTCCAGGTCGACGCGGGCTTGCTGCTTCAGGAAATCCGCGACACCGCAGCCGCAGCCGAGCGACCCTCGGCGCGTGATTGAACGATCCCTGGGCCGGCGCTCCGTGTGAGCGTCTTCTTCAACGGCCGACTCGCCGTATGCGAACGGGACAAACCAGGCTCCGATGACTGGCGCATCACCCTCAAGTAACGCTCAAATGAGGCCGCGCTACCGCACCGTGATCTTCGATCTCGACGGCACGCTCGCCGACACCGAGCCGCTGGTCATCGGGTGCATGCTCGAGACGATCAACGCGCACGGCCATCCCGTCGACAAAGAGTTGCTGCTCAAGTACATCGGACCTCCGCTGCCGGTGATGCTCCACAACATGCTCGGCCTCAACGCCGAACAGGCGCAGCCGATTTACTTGGACTACCTGCGGCGCTACGAGGACACCTACATGCCACGTACGCGTCCCCTGCCCGGCGCAGAGGCGTTACTCGATGCGCTCCGCGAGGCGGATGTTCCGATAGCCATCGTGACGAACAAGCGCGAGGATGCTGGTCGCAAGACGGTCGAGCTGCTCGGTTGGACCGATCGCTTCGAAACAATCATCGGCGCCGACACCGCGAGCGACCCAAAACCGCATCCTGCTCCACTCATGCACGCGCTGGACATTCTCAAGGGAGAACCAGAGACATCGGCAATGGTGGGAGACACGGAATCGGACATGGGAGCGGGCAAGAACGCCAACTTCGCCGGGGTAATCGGCATCATCGGGGTGAGAGATGACGAATACCTGCGCCGATTCGGAGCCACTCACACGGCTGGAAATCTTGCCTCAGTTCAACGTTTGCTTCTTGATACGGACTAGTCGGCGGCGGCCACCGATGGCGCCGTCCCTGACTCTGCTGCGCCTTCTATCGGTCGCAACCGCGAAATTTCAAGAATGATCCAGGCCATCCTCGAAACAGCCTCAGGGATCTCCGACAGCTCGAGGCCGGGCATAAACACGCGTTGCTGATCCGCTTGCGCGCCGGCTCGTAGGGCGATCTCCGTTACCCGCTGCTTGGTTTGGTCGCTAATCGGGTCCTCTAGCCAATGGAGCCGCCTTGATGTGTCCCAGCCATCCTCTGTGACTTCAAGACCGTCCTCGGTGATGAGCACGGTGACGTTGATTCCGTCACCGTTGTCTGTCCACCATTCACCAGAGACTTCGATGGAACCGTCCGAAGATGGCTCGAAGATGCTGTAGCAATCGGGCAGCACCTTCAGCAACTTGCGTCGCAGCTCGTCCGGTCTCATCGTCACACCTTGTCCTCATTGGGCCACAGCATCTCGCCCATATGCACGATACCCAATAGAGCACATAGCCATTCCCAAACCTCTACTGGTTGGTTCCAACCAGGAACGCCACGGGGAAGGGGATGCGCTTCCGCTGCACCGGCGGCCTCTGACCACAGCTGTAGGTGTGCACCCTCAATTCTCTTGCCGCTCACGTTGCGATGGCGGATGTTGGTCCCAAAGTCGATCCCGGCCACTCTTTGACCGACGACGATCAGTGATTTCCCGAGTTTTGTCTTACTGGGTCGGAAATATCCCTCCACCACGAGGTTGTCGTTTGTTTTCGACAGCACCGAGGCCTTAAACCACTTCGCATCGGAGTGTCTGCTTACCGCAAGCCAGACAATGTCGCCGACGATCCGCTTTGAATCGTCGGCGAGGATTGCGTCGGCCTCAGCCTGTGATAGCGACACTACCTACTGATTGAAGACCGGTTCCCGCTTCTCCAGGAACGCCGTCACGGCCTCGGTGTGGGACGGCAGGCGGCGCGATTCCCGGTCTCGGGCGCCTTCACGCTCCATGACTCTCATGAGGTTTGGCTCGGTCACGTTGTCGTTGAGCAGCGTCTTGATCTTGCGAACGACGGCCGTTGGGTTGTTGGCCAGTTCTTCGGCCTTGGCCATCGCGGTGTCGAAGAGCTCTTCCTTGGGCACGACCGCTGAGACCAGGCCGATGCGCGCCGCCTCGTCCGCCGGCACCATCCGGCCCGAGAGACAGATGTCGGTCGCGTGTCCGAGACCGACCAGTTGCGCCAGCAGACGGGTCGAACCTAGCTCCGGAACCAGGCCGACCTTGACAAAGCGAATCGACAGTTTCGTGTTCTCCGCCGCATAGCGGACGTCGGCCGGCAGTGCGAGCGTCAGCCCGACGCCGACGGCGTAGCCGTGAATGGCCACGATGACCGGCTTTGACTCTCGGATGAACTGCGTCCAGTTGACTTCGCGTCCCGAGCCAGCGCTGGCTTCGGGATCGTCGGCCAGCCGTTGGTTGAAGCCCTGCAGGTCGGCGCCGGCGCAGAAGGCGCGACCCTCACCGGCCAGCACGATCGCGCCGATGCCGTCGTCATCGTTCCAGGCCTCGATCTGATCGGTCATCTCCTCGGCCATCTGACTGGTCCAGGCATTCAGCTTCTCCGGCCGGTTCAGCCGAATCACGCCGACGCGTCCGATCATCTCGGTCAGGATCTGTTCGTGTGTCATTGAACTCCGCTCTCTACTGGTCTGGGTTGGATTAGGGCAAGTCTATAGGCGGCTTCCCCACATATTCGAAGAAGCAAGCGCCTACCCTGCGTGAGTGATTGCATCGCCCAACCTCAACGGAGTTGACCAGCGATCGAAGTGGAGACGCAACCTGCGTCTCTACCCGATCTTCTACTTTTTCCATGACCTGCACTTCTGGATGCCGGTCTGGATCATTTTCGCCACCGACGAAGTGGGTCTCACCTTTGCCCAGCTTGGCGCCATCGGTCCGGCGTTCTATGTGATCACGTCGTTCGGACAACCGCTGGCTGGTGCGCTGGCCGACCGATTCGGCCGCGTGCGGACCATCCGGGCCTCGCTGATCATCTTCATGGCCTTCACGGCCTGGTTCGCCTTTTCCGACGGGTTCTGGATGGCTGCGGTGGCCTGGTCGCTATGGGGACTGGCGATGGTGGCGATCACCGGCACGGACAGCGCGTTTCTACACGACTCACTACAGGCGTTGGGTCGGGAGCGAGACTTCGAACGTCAGGCGGGACGAGCGTTCGCGGTGCGATCGGTGGCACTGGTCCTGGCGACCCTCACCGGCGGAGTGATCGCTGGCGAGATCGGCGGTCGCGGAGCGCTATTGGCCGGGACGACGGCCACGGGGATCGCCCTGATGATCTCGCTAATGTTCAGGGAGCCACCCAGACACGACGACGACCTGGCATCGGGTGGTCCGTCGTACACACAGTTGCTCAAAGAGACGCTGCGACTGGCCGGAAGCACGCCGACGATCCGCTATTCACTTCTCTTTAGCGCGATCCTGGTCGCGTCGATGGTGCCCGAGTTCTACCTGCTGCAACCATTCCTCAAGGAACAGGGAGTGGAAGTCGGTTGGCTGTTCTCGGTGCTGCAAGCGCCGGCGCGGATTGCCACCGTCTTCGCCGCCGCCCTGGCGTTCTGGCTCGCAATGCGCTTCGGCATCGTGCGTACGCTGGCGACGCTGCCATTCTGGGTCGTGCTGGTCTATGTCGGGGTCGGGCTGATCAATCACCTCGGCGTGGTCGCGCTGTTCATCATTCTCGGACTCGCGCGTGGCGCACAGATGCCGCTGATGGAGGGCTACCTCAATCGGCGAATCCCGTCCCACCTGCGAGCCACCGCACTGTCGCTGAATCACATGGGTTGGGCGCTGATCATGCTGCCCTTCCTGCCCATCTTCGGGCGAGTCGTCAACGACAACCCACTGCCCAACGTCTTCCTGGGCCTGGCTGCGTTCTTCGGTCCGTTGCTGCTGATTGTGATGATTCTCTGGGTCCGCGCCGACCGCAACGAGAGAGGTCGGCTCCGGCTCCCGCCAGCGATTCCGCAACTGCTGCGCGAAGTCCTGTGGAAGCCGCAACGACGTTCCAAGCCGATTCCCCGCCCAGTTCACTCTGACTAAACAGCTAACCAGCGAAAGGACTGCGCTCATGCCCGACCGACTTGCCGGCAAATCTGCCATCATCACTGGCGCCGGTTCTCGCGCGGAGGGGATTGGCAATGGCCGCGCCACGGCCATCCTCTTTGCGCGTGAGGGCGCCGACGTGTTGCTCGTCGACCGCGATGAAGAAGCGGTGCAAGCTACCCTCGACATGATCCGCGCCGAGGGCAACGACGCCGCCATTGCGGTTGCCGATGTCACCGCCACCGAGGACTGCGCCCGGATCGTCGCCGACGCCGTCAGCCGCTACGGCAAGCTCGACATTCTGCACAACAATGTCGGTATCGGTGGACGCGGCACCGTCGAGCAGATTTCCGAGGTCGAGTGGGATCACGTGCAGCGGGTCAATGTGACCTCGATGATGCTGACCTGCAAGCACGCCATTCCGGCCTTACGCGAGAACGGCGGCGGCGCGATCATCAATGTGTCGTCGATTGCCGCGCTGCGACCTCGCGGGCTGACCGCCTACAGCGTCAGTAAGGCAGCCGTCGCGACGCTGACCCAGGCGCTGGCGGTCGATCACGGTCGCGACCACATTCGCGCCAACTGCATCATGCCCGGCCCGGTCTACACACCGATGGTCTATTCCACTGGGATGTCCGACGAACTGCGCGAGCGTCGTAAGAACGCCAGTTTGCTCAAGCAGGAGGGCGAGCCCTGGGACATCGGCTGGGCCGCAGTCTTCCTCGCCAGCGACGAGGCCAAGTATGTCACTGGGGTGATCCTGCCGGTTGACGGCGGCGTCACAGTGCGCGGCCCGGATCGCTAGCGACTCTAGCTACTCATCGTCTTCAGACGTCGGCAGCTCGTAGACCGCGGCAGCGCCGGCGTCGACTCCGGCCTCCGTATCGGCAAGCCATGCGCCCACGACCGCGGTCGTGCCGTCGATCTCGGTCACCCAGCCGAACTCGGCCCGTGCACCCGCTTCAACCGCATCAACGGGACCGAGCACGCCGACCTCTTCCCATTGGCCGTCGACCAGCTCAAACGTGTATGCGGCTCCGCTGCGGTAGGTGCCAGTTTCTGGGTGCGCTCGATGGGGAGCGCCGACCACCATTCGGTCGTCCTTGATATCGACCGAGTAGCCGAACCAGTCGCCCGGCTGCATGTCCGACGCTTCCACTTTGTCGTGGAACTCCCACAGGTTTTCCAAGCGCCAGACATAGGTGGCGCCAGCGCTCCACATCGGATCGTCGTGGTCATACGCGCCTGCCGCGAGCCACGGGAGATGCAACGCGACCTGCGAGCCAAGTCGGTCGAACGCGATGCCATCAGAGGCGAGCAGCTTGCCGGCGAAGTTCCACTGATTGTTGTAGCGATGCCAAACGTATACAGCGCCCGCGTCTTCCGCGATCGTGTCGTCGCCAGGCGCCCCGACGACCAACACGTTGTCATGTAACTCGATGTCGCGACCAAACATCAGACGGGTGCTCGGTTGGTCGGGCTGCAGGACTGCTTCGGCTCGCCACAGACCCTTGTGCTGCGAGAAGACCGTGACCGAGCCCGTTTCCAACCCCTCAATGGGGTCCTCCCAGGCCGATACTGCAATTCGATCGCCCGAGATTGCCACGCTCCAGCCGAACGATGCGCCTGTGTACGGGATCGCCGGCAATAGCGTGCCGGTGCGCAGCCACTGGCCATTGACCTTCTCATAGACGTAGGCGACGCCTGAGTCATCAATCCGCGATCCGTCCTCGCCGCGACCATCCTCGTATGGCGCACCGATCACGATCCGACCGTCACCGATCGCGAGCCATCGACCGAACCAGCCTGCTGGGTCGGGATAGGGCGGGAGCAGATACGCCGTTTCAACCCATTGCTCACCCATGCGCTCGAAGATGAATACCGCTCCGGTGTCGATTCCCTCGGCGTCGTGATACGGAGCGCCCACCGCGAGCACATCGCCTTCGACCACAGCCGACCATCCGTACTCGTCCTGCGCGCCGGGGACGCTCGGCGTCAGGGCCATCCCATCCGCCAACCACCGACGGACCGGGGCCACTGTCGACGCCGACTCGTCCTCGCCCGATTCCTGGCCATCCGCTCCGTAAGGATCGTCCCCTGCGTAGGGCTGAGCCTGCGCATCGTCCGATTCCTGCTGGTCGGAGCTCTGGTCATCGCGCTGCATCGCCTCCGCAGTGGACGACTGTGCCTGTTGCTCCGTTGAAGGCTCCGCTTGTTGAGCCTCCTGGTCGTCCTGGGATTGTGGCTCCGGCTCCGCTGACGCGGCGGCATCCTCCGACTCACTTACCTCATCAGTCTGCTGCTGATCGGCTTGCGCTTGTTCCTGTGGCTGACCCTGTTGTGGTTGCGAGTCGTCAGCAGTGCAGCCCACAGCAGCAACTACTGACAAGAGCGCGAGGAGCGAGCCTATCCAAACCCACCAACCGCTGAACTGTGCGACTCGATTGCGTCGCACAAGACCGATGTCCTCCATGTCCATGTGAGGAATCCTGCCAATCGTGGTGTTCGTTACCCAACCGAGTTCGCGCACGGACACGCGACACGGCACCCCGCGCTGCCGATCAGCCTATCTGGGAATTCGACTTCGGTGGGAGACGGCGTTAGCGCCGATACATCGGCGGACGCTTCTCACGGAACGCAGCCTGCGCCTCGGACGCGTCCTCACCTGCCATCGTCGCCTCTTCCATCGACAGCGACAGCGGCAACACGAGGTTGGAAACGTGCTTAATCCACTTGTTGATCGGCACTTTGGAGGCAGAAATCGCCCCCAGCGGACCGTTCGTGAGCCGCTCGGCGAGCTCGATTGCCGTTGACATCAGCTCGTCGTCTTCGACGACATCTTGAACCAACCCGAGCTCCTTCGCCTGCTCGGCGCGGATGTGCTCGCCGGTCATCAGAAAGTACTTCGCCCGCGATGGACCCACGAGCATCGGCCAAATCACGCCGCCACCGTCGCCAGCGCCGATGCCCATGTTGACGTGCGTGTCGCCCAAGACGCCCGACCGACCGATGTAAACGACATCGGCCAACAACGCGACGGTCGCGCCGAGTCCGAGCGCATATCCATTGACCGCGCAGATCACCGGCTTCTCGCAGTCGAGCCAGTTGTCAACGATCAGCCGCGCCTCATTCATCCGGTTGAGATATCGGCCACCCATCGGCTCATCGCGGTTGGCCGAGAAGTCGCCACCAGCGCAAAACGCCCGACCAGCCCCAGTGAGGACGAGGACGCGAACATCAGGGTCGCGATTGGCATCGAGCGGCAGCGATGCCAACTCGCGATGCATCGCCGAGTTGACCGCATTCAGCTTCTCGGGCCGATTCAGCGTGGCAATCGCAACGCCATCGTTGCGAATATCCACATCAATCGTGGTGTAGGAATCAGGATTCAAACTCATATCGCGCTCCGTTCTTGGTTGTTCGACTTGTCGAAGTGAGATCCCATGGACTCTGCATCGAGCTATTCGTCATAGTTTCGACGCCAAGCTGCAATCGCAGCTTGAGCGAAGCTAGCGACCTCAGATTCGACCTGTTTCAGCTGCGCATGGTCCGTGGAGATATACGCCTCGTCGTATTGAGGAAACCGTGTCACGTTCAACCCTGCATCCTCAACAGTTTGCAGGAGTTGACTCAGTTCCTCGGGGCAGGCGAGAAACCCGTGCGGACGTATCACAAGGTTGACTTGACCAATTGCGTCTGCATTGACAAAGACACCCATGTACCGGTCAAAGAGCTGAATCTTCTTCTCTTCCGTCGGCGGTAGGGCAAAGTTGACTTCACACATTTCGGGAGTCTCGATCAGCATTTTCTCGAATGACTGCTCGTAGTCGACCCGATCGCGTTTTGGCAACGGGCTGGCGACTCCGTCATTGTTTGTCACCCAGAGTTTGACCTGCTCCATGTCAGCAGCCCAGCTGCGATGCCAGGTCGTGGAAGTCGGCGGCGACGATGTCGAACGATGGATCGGGCGTGAGATCGACGGGGAAGTTGGGCCCCGCCTCGTCGGGTCGAGGAACAAAGGCGGTTCGCATTCCCGTTTCGGCAGCGGCGAGCAGGTCGCCCTGGTGCGCCGCAACCATCATCACCTCATGCGACTCGCAACCGAGCAGCTCCGCTGCGCGACGGTAACACTGCGGCTCGGGCTTGAACGCGCCCGTGACCTCCGCCGATAGTACGCAATCCCACGGCAGTCCACCGAACTTGGCCATGTTGACCAGCAGCTCGATGTTGCCGTTCGACAGCGTCGAGACGACAAATCGCGACCGCAGACGCTGTAATCCTCCCGGCGAGTCGGCCCAGGGATGCAGCCGATGCCAGGCACGATTCAGCTCGGTGACTTCCGACTCCTCAGCTGGAATCCCGAGCTCGTCGAGCAAGATGTCCAGCATGCGTCGATGCAGCTGGTCGGCGGTTTGGAAGGGCAACTCGCCGTCGCGGACCAGTCTCATCCCACCGGCGTAGCCCTCGCGTCGCCAGCGGTCGGTGAACATTCCAGCGTCTGCCTCGACGCCGTGTCGCGAGAGGAACGCAGCGACCTCAGCAGACACCGACGACCGCCAATCGACCACCGTGCCGAAGACATCGAACGTGAGCGCACGGACCTGACTCAGATCAGTGTTCATGGTGTCGCCTAGAGAATCTGACTGAGGAAGAGCTTCGTGCGCTCCTCGCGTGGATTGGTGAAGAAGTGTTCTGGCGAGCCCTGCTCGACCAACGCGCCTTCGTCAAAGAAGACCAGGCGGTCCGCGACCTCGCGCGCGAAACCCATCTCGTGCGTGACCACGATCATCGTCATGCCCGATTCCGCCAACTCCTGCATCACGTCGAGCACTTCTTTGATCATCTCTGGGTCGAGCGCTGAGGTGGGCTCATCGAAGAGCATGATCTTCGGCTGCATCGCGAGCGCCCGTGCGATCGCGACGCGTTGCTGCTGTCCACCGGAGAGTTGTGCGGGGAATTTGTCCGCCTGCTCGGGTATACCGACGCGTTCGAGTAGATCCATCGCCAGTTGTTCTACTTCCAGCTTGGGCAAGTGTCGGACCTTTTGTGGCCCCAATGCGATGTTGTTCAGCACCGTCAGATGGGGGAACAGATTGAACTGCTGGAAGACCATACCCACTTCCGAGCGAATCGCCGACAGCGCTCGGACATCCTCATTCAGCTCGATCCCGTCAATCACAATCCGTCCCGCGTCGTGTTCTTCGAGCCGGTTGAGACAGCGAATGTAAGTCGATTTGCCCGATCCTGACGGTCCCAGAATGACGACGATCTCATGCTCTTTGACCCGCAAGGAGACGTCATCCAGGGCCTGGAAGTCGCCAAACCACTTGTCGACGTGCTCCGTGATGATGATGTCTTCCGACCCTGCCAGACGAGGCGAAAAGACCTCTCCAACATCGTCGGAAGTTGTCGTCCCTGGCTTGGGAGCTGCCTGCTCAGCGATCACGCTTGCTACTGAGAGTTGGTCTGGCATCGTCATTCCTCATCCTGCTCGACGGAAGAGCCAATGATCTGATGTTAGCGGTACGCGATCGCAGACAAGGGCTGTTACGAATGTGAAACTTCTATTCTTCTGCTACGCTCCATCGTCGATGCCGAAAGTCAGACAAGCCACCAAGATTGTTGAAGGCGATGGTTGGTACTTCACCGGGCAACGGGGAAGTCACCGATACTTCAAGCACCCAACGAAACCTGGCAAGGTGACCATTGCCGGGCGACCCTCGAAAGACGTTCCGCTCAAGATTTGGCGGAGTATTCTCAATCAAGCGGGGCTCGATTGGAGAGACTGGCAATGAAGACAATGAAGTACGTCGTCGTGTTTGAGAAGGCGCCCAACAATTGGGGAGCGTTCGTTCCTGATTTGCCAGGATGCGTCGCGGTCGCGGACACCTTCGAGGAAACGAAGCAGATGATCACGGAAGCGATTGAGTTCCACATCGAAGCGCATGTCGTCGATGACGAGGCGCTTCCAGAGCCAACCTGCGTTGACGCGGCGGTTGTGGAGGTCACCATTCCCGAAGCAACGCGGTTCTACGAGGAGAAGTACCCCCTCTGGGAACCGGAGGAGCACGCCGACGCGGCCGAAGTCGCCGACTGAGCGCCTATCGCTCTCCGATGCCTTGCGCCCGCTCCACCCGCTGCGATATCCGCGACATCATGAACGCGACAATCCAGAAGATCACGGCGACGAACACGTAGGCCTCGATTCGATCCGGGGTGAACTCGAACTGCGACAGCGCCGACTCCGCGTTGCCCTTGAGCTCGCGCAGCGGCAGGATGACCGTGACGAGCGTCGTGTCCTTCCAGATCGAAATCGCCTGACCGACCATTGGTGGAATCGAGATCCGCAACGCCTGTGGCATGATGATCAGTCGAGTCGACTGAATTGGCGACAGGCCCACGGCTTGCGCCGCCTCGTACTGACCACGCGGGAGCGACTGCAGCGCTCCACGGATGTACTCGGCCATGTAGGCGCCGGTGAAGACGGCCAACACGACCATCGTTCGCACAATCAGGCTGCCGCCGATCACATCGTCGAGGATGAACAGGGCGACGAACAACCAACCCAACAGCGGCGCGCCACGCACGACCTCGATGTAGGCCGTGCAAGTCCAGGAGATCGCTTTGAGTCGGGAGGCGCGGCCCAGCGCCAACGGGATCCCAACCATCACTCCGCCGACGATTCCGACTGGCGCCAGGACCAGGTTGAGCACGAAACCATCGAGGTTGCGTAGCGACAAGCCATCGCCGAGCAGCAAAATCAGCAACACGATCCACAACGACGCGACCATCAACCCTCCGACGACCCGTTGTTGGATTCTGCGGCGCATAGTCGTTTCGCGCGGAACCCAGACGGTCGCGGCATAACCGAGGTACATGCACCCGATCGCGATCAGGAAATAGACGCTGGACCAGATCTCGGCACCGCCATGGGCCATGAGGAAGATGACGAACAGGCCCACGAGTCCGACAAAGAGATGATCTTTCCGGCCAAAACTGGACCACGTGCCATAGGCCAGCCCAATCAGCGTGGTGACGAAGGCGGTGCTGACCCACAGTCGCCATTCATGCTCGACTGGATAGCCACCGGCGAACAGGAGCTTTCGGTTATCGGTGATCACCTGCCAGTTGGCTTCGAAGAAGACGAACCAGAACATGCCCACGACGATCGCGCCGAGAACCGCCGCAGCAATCAGGGTCATGAGTGTGCCGACTGGCGAAGCGAACAGGTTCTTCCGAACCCACTCGTTTGCTCGCACGGAGCGTGGCCGCTGCCGACGCTGTCGGTGCGGCGGCAGCACGATCCGCGGCGCCTGACCCACAGGCGGCTTGATTGGCGGCGTCGGGGGCATGTTCGCCATCTCGGACCTCTCAGACCCGAACCCGCGTCACGCGCGCGTTGATGAAGTTCATCACCACTGAGATCAGCAGCGAAATCAGCATGTAGGTTGCGATGATCACCACGAACATCTCGAGCGCGTGCCCAGCCTTGCCCTGGATGATGCCTGCCACCCGGAACAGGTCGTCGAAGAGCACGGCATAGGCGAGCGACGAGTTCTTGTTGACATTGAGGAACTGGTTCGTGACCGACGGGATCATCTGGCGTAATGCCTGTGGCAAAATCACCAGCGTCATCCGTTGGTAGCCCGACAAGCCGATCGCGTTGGCGGCCTCAGTCTGACCGCGCGGTAGGGCCTGAATGCTGCCTCGCACGATCTCGGCGATGAATGCGCCCGTGTAGAGGGTGAGGCCGATGGTCAATGCTGCGAACTCCGGCTCAATCACCATACCTTCGATGTAGTGCGTGCCTTCGATCATGGGTCGGTCCATGCTGACCGGCAGCCCCAAGACAATGAACGAGACCAATGCACCAACGGCGAAGATGGCGAAGGCACGACGATTGGCGAGCTGCGGCTCGCCCGTCTCGCGTTCGCGCTCCTGACGTTGGCGACGGATCGTCGCGGCGAATGCGCCCAAACCAATGAGAATCGCCACCCAGACGCCAACGAACCAGTTGGGCACACCCCACAATCCTTCATCTGGCACCGGCCACGGGATCGCGACACCGCGATTAGAGATGAAGGCAGCGTCGCCAATGTTGATCACCTCTTGGATGATCGGCGCGCCGTACAGGAAGATCGCGTAGACCAGCACCACCTGCACCAGCAGTGGCGTGTTCCGGATGATCTCGACGAAGAGCATCGCCAGGCGGGCGACGAGCCAGTTGGACGAGAGCCGCGCGACACCGACAACTACCCCAACCAAGGTCGAAAGCAGGATTGCGACCACCACCACGCGAATCGTCGCCCAGACGCCGACGAGATACATCGTGAGTCGCGAATTGGTGACCCCATCAATGTCGACGAGCCACTGATTGCCGACCTTGAACGCCGCCGGCTCCTCCAAGAAACCGAAACCAAACTGTCGGAGGTTCAGCGAGTCGTAGGCGTACCAGATGACCAGCGCCGTGGCCGCGACGTACAGCCCTTGCTGCAGCAGACGTCGGAACCCACGCCGGTAGAACAGCGGCACATCATTCGATGAGAGCGGTGGCGAGGGCGATGGGGCGGACATCCGACTCCGTCCTCAGTCATGCTTGCTCATCTCAGAAGGCATGTTACTGAAATGAAGCCTCGGTTCTGTGACTGCGTCAAGACCAAACTGCAAATGATGTTCGACCGGCCGGCGCTAGTAGACCAGTTTACTACTGCGCTGGGATTCGTCGACTAAGGCGACAACGGTTCAGATTCGTAGAGTACCAAACGAGGGGTCGCCCTGAATCGGCGACCCCTCGCGAGTGATTTGGTCGGAGTGGTTTAGCGGTACGGCAGCGCGTAGAGGATGCCGCCCTCGCCGGGACCACAATCGACTTCTTCGCTCGGCAGCGGTCGGGCAAGCGCGTTCAGGGTGCAATCACGCGGGATCGCGTCGCCGATCTCTCGGTCGTATATCTCGCCGTAATTGCCGACGGCGGCAATTGCTCGCTGGATGAACTGTGCATCCACGACATCGAAGCCGAGTGTCGCAACCGCTCCACCGTCATAGGGCACGCCGAGCAGTCGAGCGACCTCTACGCTCGGCGGGTTCGTCGCCATCGCGGCCACGTTGCTCTGCGTGATCCCGATCTCCTCCGCGCGGATCAGACCGTGGACGACCCAGTTGACGACGTCTTTCCAGTCGCTGTCGTAGTCACGCACGCCAGGAGCCAGCGGCTCCTTCGAGATGATCTGCGGCAGGACCTTGTAGTCGTCAGCGTCATCGCGGACCACGATGCGCGACGCGAGGTCGGAGGCGTCGGCGGTTAGCGAGTCACAGCGACCCTCGAAGAAGGCAGCCGCGACATCTTGACCCAGACCACCCTGAGGGTCGAAGCGCAGGCCAATCTCAGTGAAGTGGTCCGCCACGTTCTGTTCAGTCGTCGTACCGGACTGCACACAGATCACGGCACCTTCCATGTCGCTGGTCGAGTTGATGCCCGAGTCCTTGCGGACGGCGAATGCCTGACCCGTGTAGAAGGTCGTCTGGGCGAAGTCAACGTCGAGCTCCATGTCACGCGAGCTGGTGATCGTGGTGGTGCGGATCAGAACGTCGATCTGACCATCACTCAGCAACTCGAACCGGGTGGAGGCGTCCGAAGCGTCGATGAATTGGACGGCGCCAGCATCCTTGAGCACAGCGGCGGCGATCGCCTTACAGAACTCGATGTCGAACCCGCTGACGGTGCCATCTTGATCACGGAACCCGAACAGCGGCTGCGTCTGCTTGACGCCGCACTTGAGCTCACCACGATCCATGACCAGTTGGGTCGTGTTGCCTCGCGGCTCATCCGACACCTGCGCCCGCGGCTGGTCCTGCTGCATATCCTGCTGCTGGTCGGTCGCCTGCGCCTGTTGATCTTCATCATCGGCGGTACAAGCACCAATGGCGGCACCAGCAATCAGCGCCGCGACGGCGAACATCAGGGCGCTCGTCCAACGCCTGCCCTTCAAGCTGGGAAATCGCATGAGCCCGTCCTTTCTGCTTCTCTAGACGCAAGGTAGCGTCTCTTCGCTCTCGGCTAACTATACCGATTTCGACACCCTGTTTGCGCTTTGGACAATAACAAGCATGTCAGCCGGGCGGCTTCCCTAGAGACGCTTCCCCTCGGGAACGTCGTAGTGGAACAGTCGAGCCGCGTTGAGACCGAGGATCTTGGCACGTTCCTCGTCCGTCAGATCGCCCATCGTGCGCTCGATCGCTGCGGCTGAGTGTGGCCACGAACCCTCGTGATGGGGGTAATCGTTCGCCCACAGCAGGTTGTCGACGAGGTCATACTTCTTCGCCAGGTCAATACCCGGTGAGTCGTCCTGGAATGATCCGAAGCAGTGCGCCCGATAGTAATCAGACGGCAGTCCCTCGAGCTTCGGGAAGGCCCACATGTGGTGCTTATGGTAAGCCTCATCCATTGCCGTCAGCGCCCACGGAATCCAGCCGATCCCGGCCTCGATCGTCCCCGCGCGCAGCTCGGGGAAGCGCTGGAACACGCCCGACGAGCACATATTGATGATCGGCTCCATCGTCATCGCCAGCGAATGGAACACGTAGTTGGTCACGGCGCCACCGTTGCCACGCGCGCCGCGCGGGTCACGTCCGGTCGAGACGTGGAAGGTGATCGGCAGCCCCGTCTCCTCAACCGCCGCCCAGAGCGGGTCGAACTCGGGCAGGTTGTAGTTGCGAGAGTCCTCGCCCGTCGGTCCCCAGACCGGCTTGGCCGGGAACGAGAAGCCGCGGAACCCGCGCTCGGCGGAGCGCTGCACCTCAGCGATCGCGCCAGGGATGTCACCCGTGGCGACACAGGCCAGCGGCGAGGAGCGGTCGTACGTCTCGCCGAAGGTCTCCCAAGCCCAGTCATTCCAGGCGCTGCACATCGCATTCGCGAAGACCGGATCGGCTGTCGCCCACATCGACAGTCCCTTGTTGGGGAAAATGATCTCCGCGTCGACGCCGTCACGGTCCATGTCGCGGAACCGCTCGTCAGGGGTCGCGTTGCCGTGCTTGTCTCGCACGAGGTCTTCGCCAGCGAGCTTGAGGTCGCGAATCTTGGTCGGCCGATGTCCCTCGGTCACCTGCCAGCGGACACCGTCGTTGTCCACCTCGATGCGCGGCAGTCGGTGGCGGTACTGCTCGTCCACCCGACGCTCCCACAGGTCAACGGGCTCATGCACGTGGCAATCGGCCGAGACCATGAAGTACTTGTTTGGGTCATCGGGACGCGCGGTGCGAGTCCAACCCTCATTGCCAGGCGTTCGCCAGCGATGCTCGGGAATCTCATAGCTGAATCCATCAATCGCGGCAGTGGCCTCAGGCGGGCGTGTGGTGGTGACCATCGTTGTCGGTTCCTTCCAAATTGCGAACTATCAGCCCAAGTCTATCAGCCGAGCCCAACATGACATCGAGGTGCAGAACGAGGCGGCAAACGTCAAGGCAGCCACAAGAAACGGCCGCACACCTCCCCGACTTGGTCGGCGACCCGCTCGCGCTGGGATCAAGAAGAGCTCCCCCGCTGGGGGAGCTGTCGCGAAGCGACTGAGGGGGCCCGCCCCACCAAGCCGTAGGCCCTCTCCGCCTCTACGGGACACCTCACTCCAGTGTGCCTTCCTACCTCAATTCCGGCGGCCTCCGCCCCATCCTCCACCACCTCCGTCATTCCCGCGCTACGCGCGGGAATCTCGATCTGTTCGGCACGGCCGATGTACCGCCACAGACACACCAACCGCGTCGCCTAGCAGTGCTGGACTCAGCGAGAAACCCGCGGCGGGGCGAGGGAATGGCGATTAGTTCGAGGACCTCCGTGAGCCGGAGTGCTTCAAGGACCTCACTGAGTCGCGGGGGAATTGAACGACGCCCATCCCGGTCATTCCCGCCTACAGCTTCGACAGATCCAGACGCGAGTGTGGGCCGGGGTGGTCGTAGTTGAGTGCGATGGTCTTGATTACCCCGTCCTCGGGGATGGGCAGATCGATGTACTCGGGGTCGAGCCCCTCGGATGGCCAGAATCGGAGACGGACGCCGACCGCCTCGGCCGGTGGCTCGTGCGACGTCTCCGCCGCGCCTCGACCGGAGTGGAACCAGTCACCCTCGGTCCCACCGTCGCCGAGTAGCCAGGAGCCGAACCACGGCATCGGTTCGCCGAAGTCGGACGTTTGCTCGTGCCAGACGATCCGTAGCGTTGCCATGACCTAGGTATCCGTGAACTTGGGCCGACGCTTCTCCGAGAATGCCTTGGGGCCCTCGATCGAGTCGTTCATGCCCTGCAGATTCTGCTCGATTGCGCCGCCGAACTGCTGCGCCATGAGCGGCTCCATGTAGTAGCCCCGATAGAGCGCCTGCTTCATGTTACGCACCGCCGTCGGGGCGAGGTACAGCATCCGACGCGCGTAGGCGAGCGCCGTCTCGAGCAGCATCTCCTGCGGCACGACTCGCTGCACCCAACCGAGTTGGTGGCAGCGCTCCGCGTCATATTGCGTGTCGCCCCACAGGGTCAGCTCCATCGCCGAGCCCAGCCCGATCTGCCGTGTGAGCGGGATCATCCAGCCGGCGCCACCCATGTTCCAGCGCGCCTCGGCGATTCCGACCTTCGCCTCTTCCGACATGATCCGAATGTCGCACTGCATCGCGTACATGAAGCCACCCGCGACCGCCCAGCCGTTGATCGCTGCAATCGTCGGCTTCCACAGATTGAGCGTCTCGGACAGCGGTACGGGATTCTTGCGTCGCGAGATGATCGGCGGCGGGCCATCGCGCCCGTCACGCTCAGCCTCGCGTGTTTCGGCCGTGTTGATCAGGTCGGCGCCGGCGCAGAACGCCCGACCAGCCCCGGTCAAGACCGCGCAACGCGCGTTCGGGTCGTCCCGATACTCCACAAAGGCGTCATACAACGCCTCGCTCAGGCCGTCGCCGATCGAGTTCAGCCGATGCGGCCGATTCAGCGTGATCAGGTAGATGCCGCCGTCCTCGAGCTTGTCGACCTTGACCACCGGACCGAAGGTCTCCTGCGGCGTAGCCCGATTATGTTTGGCGGGATCGTACGATTCGTATTGCGGCTCAGCCATCGTTGCTTCCTTGATTCCGGCGCGTGCGCAGCCAGGCTATCCTAGCGATCGCGACCGCGCGAAATCAGCCGTGTCAGCAGGAGGCGCTGGCGATGTCAATTCCTTCCGTTCCCAAACCACTCGCAATGCTGGTCGCGATCTATCTCACGGCACTCGGCATCTTCGTCGGCTTGCTCTTCATGTTCACGCCAGCGTTCCACAACGGATCGCTCGACTACCCCGTCTGGGACGTCGTCAACTGGTTCATGATCGTGGCCACGGTGTTGGTCCTCTGGGTGAACGCGACGCGCAAATCGCAGCTAGGACATCAACCCGACCAGAGCGTCACCCGCGAGTTCCTCACGGCGAACGTCGCCTGGTACGGAACGCTCGCCTTGGTGATCGTCACGTGGTGGAACTTCCTCTTCGCACAGTTCCCCGGCAACGAAATCGGGCTGATCATCAACACGCACCTGAACTACTACCCGCTGATGGACATCGGGTTCGCGCTGATCACGGCCCATGCGGGCATCCATATGTGGAACGTCTCGAGGACAACAGACTAAGAGGGCAGCAATGGCAGCGAGCGGCGGTGGCCAATCTCCCATTGACATCAGCAACTGTCGCTCCGCCGACGAGCCAGCGCCGACCTGCGCATACGCCTCAGCAGCGAAACGCGCCCAATGGGTCGGCGGGCTGCCGATGATCCAGTTCGCGCGGGGCAGCGAGCTGCGGCTGTGCGACGTCACGTATCGACTCCTCCAAGTCCACTGGCACACGCCCGCGGAACACACGATCAACGGCGAGACGTTCGACTTAGAAGTCCATCTCGTTCACCAGAACGCCGAGGACGAACTCCTCGTCCTCGGCACGGTCTATCGAGTCGGTCCCGCGGACGACGCCATTGAGCAGCTCATCAACGCCACGCCGACCACTGGCATTACGTCGCTCCGTGGCGAGCTGTGCGCAAGTCAGTTCGTCGCCTCAGGAGACGGTTGTTATCACTACGTCGGATCGCTCACCGCACCACCGTTTAGCGAGCCCGTGCAGTGGTACATCGACCATTCCGTGCGCACCGCCTCACAACAACAGGTCGAGCGGCTGCAAGCAATCACCAACGGACCAAACGCACGTCCACTGCAAGATCGAAACAGCCGAAGCATCCTCTGCCTCGGCTGACAAGCGGGCTTGCCATCATTTGCGAGCAGGGGTGAAAGTCCCCACTCGCAGTAGGACGAAACAGGAATCCCCACCCCCGAGTCGCTCACTTCCGTCATTCTCGCGCTGCGCGCGGGAATCTCGATCCGTTCGGCACGGCCGATGCGCCTTCACAGACGCATCAAACACGTCGCCTTCCAGCGCCGGACTCAGCGAGTTACCTGCGGCGGAGCGGAGACCTTCGAATAACTCAGTTTCCCGTCCCCGCCTCCGAGCGGGGACCCGCTTTGGCAAAGCCCAGGCTGCTCGGATAAGTCCCGGTTGACCAGATACCGGCGACAAACATGGCCGCCGGTAAGAAGCCAGGCAAGGAGCAGGCCCCCGCTCGGAGGCGGGGGCGGTTGACGGGTAACTCAAAGGTCTCCGGCGGAGCGCGGGTATGACGAACATCTATAGGTCAGGCTGCGATTGAGGATGGTTGCCGGTTCCGCGGTTCCGCGGTTCCGCGGCGGGACGCCTCACAGCTAGCATCGACTTGACGACCTCCGCTAGTTGATCAAGGCGATGCCATGCCTCCTATTGTGAATACGACGCTCGGCCGACTGCAGGGCACTGAGGACGACGGCTGCTTCGTCTTTCGGGGCGTGCCTTTTGCCCAACCACCGGTTGGCGATCTGCGTTGGCGGCCTCCCGAGCCCTTGCAGCCCTGGAGCGACGTCCGTGACGCAACTGCGTTCTCAGCATCGGCGATGCAACGGCAACTCCCAGGCGATGTCGGCGACCTGATCGGAATTCCTGCACAGACGCAGTCGGAGGACTGCCTCTACCTCAACGTCTGGACGCCGGCATGTGACGACCAGAAGCGGCCAGTGATGGTCTGGATTCATGGCGGCGGCAACGTCGTCGGCTCGGGGACACAGCCGCGGATCAATGGTCGCAAGCTCGCGACCACCGGCGACGTGGTCGTCGTCACGCTCAACTACCGACTTGGCGTCTTTGGCTGGCTGCACGCACCGATTCTCGGCGCTTACGGCAATGAGGCGCTGCTCGACCAAACCGCAGCCCTGTTCTGGGTCCGGCGCGAGATCGAGGCGTTCGGCGGCGACCCGAGCAATGTGACGGTCTTTGGGCAATCTGCCGGCGGGTTCGACATCGCCCACCTGATGGCGATGCCAGCCGCAACCGGCGCGTTCGACAAGGCCATCCCGATGAGTGGCTCGCTGATCGAAACGCTCAGCAAGGTCGAGGCACGAGCGATCGCCGAGAAGTTCCTGATGCGATTCGGCGGCTGGGAAGACGCCGAGAGGATGCGCAAGGTGAGCGCTGAGGACCTGCTCGACTACCAAGTCGAACTCACCGGCGGTGGGCTCGGCGGCGCGCGATTCGGTCCCGTCGCCGACGGCTATTCACTCGGCTTGGACGCGGAGTCAAGAATCGGTGCCGGAATCCAAACCAAGGGCATGCCGATGATGATTGGCCATACCAAGGACGAGTTCAATCTCTTCACCTCCACTCGGCCCGAGGCGCAGCACATGTCAGACAACGACCTACTCGCAGCCGCGACGGCGCCGTTCGGCGGCATGCGCGCGGCTGAAGGGGTCGACCGATATCAGCGAGCTCGTGACGCACGCGGTGAGCCGACCGACAACCTCGCGGTATGGAACGCGATCATGACCGACTCAATGTTCCGCATTCCCGCCATCCGCACGGCCGAAGCGCAGGGACGCCACACAGAGAGCGTCTGGAGCTATCGCTTCGACTATCCCTCGCCCGCTCACGACGGCAGGCTGGGCAGCTGCCACTCACTGGACATTCCCTTCGTCTGGGGTACCTACGACGCCGAGAACATGAAACGATTCTGCGGCGAATCCTCTCGGGAGATCGCCGCGCTTTCGGAGACGATGATGCAGGCGTATCTCGCGTTCGCCAAAACCGGCGATCCCAATGGAGATCACGTCCCAGAATGGCCGACCTACAACACCGAATCGCGCGCGGTGATGACGCTCAATCACAACTGCGAAGTCGTCAACGCACCTGGCGACGAAGAGCGCGACTTCTGGGCGTCGCTGGCCCCAAGGGAACGGTCGAGGGTCGGAGGTTAGACCGAGAAGACGTCGACTCCAGCTGTTGCTGCGGCGTGATCGAGATCGCCGTCCAAGGTGGCGAGGGGCAGTTCTCGACGCATCGCGAGCTCGAGATTCACAGCGTCGTAGACGGCCAGTTCGTGTTCTTGAGCCAGTTCGAGCGCCCTGTCGATGTCACAAGCCTCATCTATCTGAATCGACAAGCTATCGAGTTGACCGAGCAGCAGCGTGACCTCGCCGGTTTCCAATCGGCCCCTGCGTTCTGCGACGAGCAGCGAGTTGGCCACTTCGAATAGCCAATGCCGCGGCACGACCGCCCTATCGCTCTGGACCCGCGACAATGCCGCGAGCGACAACGGGTCCTGCTCGTCTCGCAACAGCCAACCAGTTGTGACCGACGCATCTGCAACAACGCTCATCGGCGATGCCCCTCGTGACGCCAAGCCAGGATCTCTTCACGCGTCACGCCGGTAGTCCTTCCTCCTCTGAGTTCCCGAACCTCTTCCAAGAAGCGCTGGGCTTCATCTCGACCTTCCTCGGAACCGACCTGAGTCTCCGACACTGGAGACAACTTCGCGACGATCTTCCCGTCACGCGTGATGGTCACCGTTTCGCCTTCCTCGACGCGGGCCAATACTTCGTCCAGCTGCTCCCGAAACTCGGCCAGCGGGATCACGCCTCGACCTTCAACGCGTTCGGCAACCATTACCTCGCCCCCAATCTCGTCTCCTTGACAGCCTACCCAGAGCCGCTACCGGTGGCTGCGCTATCGCCTCTCTTGCGCCACCGTTCTAGTATGCGGTGCAGAGAAGAACAACGACGCACCAGTCGTCGGAAAGGCACGAAACCATGAAAATCGAAACCGGATTTGGCGGCGGATGGCTGGGTGGGATCGCTGAGCAGGTGCAGGCACTCGAGGCGCGCGGCTTCGACTCCATCGTCGTCCCCGAAACCAAGCACAACTCGCTCTTCCAGATGATGATCGCCGCCGAACACACCGAGCGAGTCGAAATCTCGTCCTCGGTCACGATCGCGTTCCCGCGCACGCCGATGATCATGGCTCAGGCCGCCTGGGACATGCAGGAACTCTCTAAGGGCCGCATCAATCTCGGACTTGGCAGTCAGGTCAAGGGTCACAACGTCCGCCGATTTGGCGGCACTTGGGCGCCACCAGCGAAGCGCATGGAGGACTACATCAACATGATGCGCGCCGTCTGGCACTCCTGGCAGACGGGCGAGCGTCCTGAGTACATCTCGGACAACTACACCTACACCCTGATGACACCGATGTTCGATCCCGGCCCGATCCCCTACGACCCGCCCAAGATCTCGCTGGCCAATGTCGGCCCGCTGATGGCTCAGGTCGCAGGCGCCTGCGCCGATGGCCTGCGTCCGCACGGCTTCATGACCCACAAGGTGATGATGGAAACGGTGATCCCGAACGTGAAGAAGGGCGCCGAGCGTGCCGGTCGCAACATTGACGACATCGACCTCGGCGTCGGTGGATTCATGGCCTTCGGCGAGACGGAGTCCGAGGTCGAGCAGTCGATCGACGGCCTCCGACGTGCGATCTCCTTCTACGGGTCGACCCGCTCCTACCACCACGTCTTCCGCTCCCACGGACTCGAGTCCCTCGGGATGCAGTTGCACGAGCTCTCGCTCAAAGGTGAGTGGGACAAGATGGCCGATGCGGTGAACTTCGAGGTCGCGGCTGAGATGGCGCACGCCACCACATGGGACGACCTGCCCAAGTACGTGAACAACAACCTCAGCTACGCCAGTCGCATCTCGCTGGGGCAGTACGTCCGACAGCAGGAGGAAGGTCGGAGCAGCTTCGGCTACCCAGGCTCGCGAGACGGTCACAAGCCACCAACCCTGAGCGAAGAACGCCTCACCTGGCTCATGGACGAACTCCGCCCCCTCGGAGCAAGCCCAGTCATCAGCTAAGCATCACTCAGCGCTCAGGTCCGCAATCCGACGCATCAACTCCTTCGTCAGATCGGCGATCAGCCGGTCTGACGTAGGAGGCACTGCTTGGAGGTCCGAGTATCGGGTCGAAGTGTTCGGACTTGGTAACGGCTGTTCGTCGATGCTGACGACGCACAGCACCTCGTCCCGGGTAAATTCCCAGAGCAGGCACAGGTTCAGCCCGAAGCCGTGCCGCCCTCGGCCAACGTAGTTCGACAGACGCCACTCTTCGCCAATCGCCAACGGGGAATCGCCCAACTGAAGTCCAGGTATCGTTACCCAACCATCCCGGATGTCGTGCCATCTGTCCGGATCTGTAAGCGTTCCGCCTCTCGTGCTCACTGGAGTGCCCTGGACAATTGCACTTGAAGAGCAATGCTGAAACAAGGCAGCGCCGATGGGCTTCACGACGTCTGAGACTGCGTCGATCGTCGGTTGGATTAACCGTTGGTACGCCGCATCGACCCGTTCTACGTCATCCTGTTCGGCGACAGGGGCACGGTATTGGCTAATGAAGTCGTCCACTTCTTGCTGCAAGTCGAACGATTCCAACGCCTCAGCCAGGTCGAGGAACGGCAGCACTTCCACGTTGTGCCGTGTCTGCTTCGTGTCGCCTCCGTAGACGACGATCGACCTCGTCACCTCTGGGATCAGCTTGGCCACACGCTGGATCGGACCAAAGTAATCGGAACTGATCGTCGCGCCAGCCTTAACCTCGAGCGCTGTGATTTCTCCGCCTTGCTGCATGAGCAAGTCACACTCGAGTCCGTTGCTATCACGAAAGAAAGAGAGGTTTGGTCGAAGGCCTCGGTTGTAGTGCGACTTCAATACCTCCGAAACGACAAGGTTCTCGAAGATTGCCCCTCGAAGCGGATGCGTCGCGAGCTGATCAGGATGCTCGATGCCGAGTAAGTAGCAAGCCAGACCCGTGTCGTAGAAATACAGCTTGGGCGACTTGATCAGCCGCTTGCGAATGTTGGACCTGTACGGCTCCAGTTGAAACGTGATGAAGCTGGCTTCGAGAACGGTGAACCAATCGCGGGCCGTGTTATGTCTGATTCCAACATCTGACGCTAAGGATGTCAGGTTCAGTAGCTGCCCGATTCTTCCGGCGCAGAGTCGCATGAACTGCCGGAAGGCAGTCAACTGACGTACATTTCCTAAGCGTCTGACATCGCGCTCCACATAGGTCTCAACGTAGCTGGCGAAGGCTTCAGGTGGATGCAACCCCTGATCGAGTACGCGCGGATAGCTTCCCGTGAACATCGTCTCGTTGAGCACTTCGCTGGCGCCAAACCGGCGTCGCTCCGACATTGAACACGGCAGCAGCCGGAGCAAGGCCGTGCGACCAGCTAGGGACTGCGTGATTGATTCGGTGAGTTGAAACTGCTCGCTGCCCGTCAGTACATACATACTGTTTCGAGCTGCTTCGTCGGCAATCACCTGCAAGTAGGAGAGCAGTTCGGGTACGTGTTGCACTTCGTCGATTAACCCGCTGGGGCCGAGGGAATCGATGAATCCTCGTGGGTCTGACTCAGCGAATGCCCGTTGGGTTGGGTCTTCCAAGTTCGCGTACGCTAGCTCGGGGAATGTGTTGCGGCACAGCGTGGTCTTCCCAGACTGTCGCGGTCCGGTGACCGTGACGAACGGGTACTGGCGGAAGCGCTCGCGGAGTACGGGCGAGATGTCTCTCTCTATCATGGTGTCAGATTATCATATTCCTAAGTCAATGAACGCTGACATCGTCGATCTACATATTTCTACGACAATCTAACTGCTTCCGAACCCGAGCTTGGCTCTATCCTCCTTTCGTCCTCTCTCCTCGATCTGGAGCCATCACTCACCATGACCGACGCCTACCAACTGTTGCTCAACGACCTCATCGCCGAGCAGCGCTATCTGGATGACCAACTCGCCGACCTGCCCGACGACGTCTGGGAACACGACACGCCCTGCCGCGGCTGGATGGTCCGCGACGTGATTGCCCACTTGGCCGAGGTCGATGACAGTGCCGCCGCCGTCGCATCCGGTGCCGCAACAGGGATGGGAGGCGGCGAGCGCTCTGACGATGGCACGCGCTCGGCCTTGCAAGACAGCTCCCGACACATGACCCGACTGCAACTCGTGGACTGGTGGCGCGCGGCGCGACAACGGTTGCAGGGTGCACTACGTCCGCTCGAGGCCCGCGCTCGGCTGCCTTGGGCGGGCCCGCCGATGAGCGCCCGCTCCTTCGCCACCGCCCGACTGATGGAGTGCTGGTCGCACGGACTCGATGCGCTCGACGGCGCTGGAGTTGAGCCGATCCACTCCGATCGACTGCAGCACATCGCGCATCTCGGCTACATCACGCGCGGCTTCGCCTATCAGACGCGCGGACTGGAACCGAACACGGAGCCGTTGCGCGTTGAGCTCACGCTGCCCTCAGGCGCAGACTGGTCGCGTGGCGAGGACGACACCGCCAACGTGATCTCCGGCTCGGCCGTCGACTTCTGTCGCGTCGCGACGCAGCGAATCCACTACCTGGACACCGACCTCTCCTTCACACCCGGCGCTGCCGAAGAATTTCTTCAGGTCGCGCAAGCGTTCGCCGGACCACCCGGCGAAGGTCGCCAGCCATCCACAACCGCTTAAGCCAACCTCGAGAGCACCGCTACCCTGCCAGACATGCTGTCTCCCTACCGAGTCATCGACCTCACCGACGAACGCGGCGTTCTGGCTGGCCAGATGCTCGCCGATCTCGGCGCCGACGTGATCCAGGTTGAGCCACCCGGCGGTTCGTCGGGACGCGGCGTCGCCCCGTTCTTCGCGGACCGTCCAGACGAGTCGATCTACTGGGCTGCCTACACGCGGGGCAAACGCGGGATTTCTTGCAACCTCGACGATCCGCGTGGTCGCGACATCCTCTTCCGCCTGCTTGAGACCGCCGATTTTCTGATCGAGTCCTCAGATGTCGGCAGCATGGCGCAACTCGGCCTCGGCTACGAGACCCTGCGCGAGCGATTCCCTCAGCTCATCTACACCTCCATCTCCGCGTTCGGTCAGACGGGACCGAAATCTCGCTACGTCGGTTCCGATCTCGCCATCTGGGCCGCGGGCACGCCGCTCTTGATGACGGGCGACGATGACCGCGCGCCCGTCCGTGTTTCCCAACCGCAATCGTGGGGCCACGCCGCCGGCGACGCCGCGAGTGGTGCGATGCTCGCGCTACACGCTCGACATCAGACCGGTAGCGGACAACATGTCGACATCTCGGCTCAGGTCTCGGCCGCACAGGCGACGCTGGGACAGGTGCTCGCCTATCAGTTGGGTGCAACTGAGCCCGAGCGATTCGCCGGCGGTGTCAAGTCGCGAGGGATCGGCTTCCGCGTCTCTGCCGAGGTCGCGAACGGGCACATTGTGCTCAACATGGCGCCCGGACCGGCCGTCGGACATTTCGCCAATCACGCGGTGCAGTGGCTCGTGGACATCGGCGCCGCCGACCCTGCGCTGCTCGACGAGAACTTCAGGACCTACGCCGACCGCGTCGCCAGCGGTGACGCCGACCCTGCAGTCTTCCCGATGATCCAGCAGATCATGACCGAAGAGGTAGCAAAGCGGACCAAGGAAGAGATGCTGGCGATCTCGATCCAGTACGACCTCTTGCTCGTTCCCGTGCTCACCGTCGTTGATCTCGCAGAGAGCAAACAGCTCGAAGCCAGAGAGTTCTGGCACGAGATTGAGGACGACGACGGACATGTGGTGACCTTCCCCGGTCCGCCGCTCAAGGTCTTCCTCGACGGCGCGCCGCAGTCGCTCAACAGGCGACCTCCGCCACGGCTTGGACAGCACAACGGCGAGGTCTACGGGGAACTCGGCTTGGCGGATCGCGAACTGGCCGATCTCAGATCAGACGGTGTGATATGAGCCCTCCGACTGGACTACCTGACGGACTCCCCGACGGCGACGGCCCGCTGGCCGGACTCAAGGTCCTGGACCTGAGCTGGATCGTGGCTGGGCCCACGGTCGGACGGGCGCTGGCCGACTACGGGGCGACGGTGATTCGGGTTGAGTCGCCAATTCGGGTCGACACGGCTCGCGTCGTGGGGCCGTTCCACGGCGACCTGCCCGGTGTGGAGAACTCCGGACTGTACGGCAACGTCAATGCTGGTAAGTGGGGCCTGACGCTGAGCCTCAACGTCCCAGAGGCGCAGGACATCTTCCGACGCCTCGTCCAGTGGGCCGATATCGTCAGCGAGTCGTTCACCGCCAGCGTGCTTGCGCGCTGGAATCTCGACTACGAGCATCTGCGCGAACTCAAGCCCGATCTGATCATGCTGAGCAGCACCTTGCTGGGACAGACCGGTCCGTACAACCAGGTCAGCGGATTTGGTAGCCAGGGTGCGGGGATGTCGGGGATTCAGTATCTGACCGGCTGGCCCGACCGTGCGCCAGCAGGGCCGTTCGGGCCATACACCGACTACCCAGCGCCTCGCTTCGCCTTGACCGCGCTCCTGGCGGCGCTCGACCATCGCAATCGCACTGGTGAGGGCGTGTTCATCGACCAGGCGCAAGCCGAGGGCACCCTACAGCTCCTCGCGCCAGCACTGATCGATTTCCTAAACGGCGGCCCAGCCCTGGAACGTCGGGGCAACAACGACCCGCAGATGTGCCCGCACGGCGTCTATCCGTGCCGACCACCAGAGGGTCGCGAGGAGTCATGGGTCGCGATTGCGGTCGCCAGCGACGATCAGTGGCAACGACTTTCGGCGCTGATCGGAGTCGATGCCGAGCTGCGCGCGATGCCCCTCGCCGAACGCCAGGCTGACCAGGCGCTGATCGAGGCGAGTCTCAGCAATTGGACGTCCCAGCGCTCGGCGTTAGAGGTCGAGCAGACCTTGCAGGAGGCAGGAATCTCGGCCCACGGGCTCTCGACGACCGAGGACGCCGCGAACGACCCTCAGCTTGCCCATCGCGCGCACTTCCGCCGCCTGACGCACAGCTTGCACGGCGAGACCGTGATCGAGTCGCCTCGTTACATCCACTCGGAGACACCAGGTCAACTATCGCGACCGGCACCGCAATATGGCGAGCACAACGACGCCATCCTCCGAGACGTCCTCGGCCTCAGCGACGGCGAAATCGAAGATCTTGCCGCATCAGGAGCGCTGAGCTGAACGTCGGTCGGTACGATGAGACGAAGGGTGGAGGGATTGACGTGTCAGCGCTGCAACGACCGCTCGTGACCTCGACGAGGTATACCGCTCACGAGGTGGCTGAACTCGCCGGTGTCAGTGCGCGGACAGTGTCGTATTGGTTTCGCGGACGCCGGGGCTCGGGGATCGAGCCGTTGTTTGAGCTCACCGACCAATGGGATCCACGCACGATGCGTCTTTCGTTCCTCAACCTCTGCGAAGCGATGGTCGTTGCCGATTTCCGGCGTCACGGTGCCTCGTTGCAGAGACTGCGGCTTGCGCGAGAGTTCTCGAAGCAGCAGATCGGGTCGGACTATCCATTCGCGACCGAGCAGTTCAAACTCGCTGCTGGGCAAATTCTGACTGAGTTCTCGGAGCAGCATCCCAGCAATCGACGGCAGGACGCGCTCGTCGATTGTACGGTGACGGACCGGCAGGCTGCCGTACCGTCGTGTTGCTCGAGTACGCTTGATCGATTCGATTACCGGGACATGCTCGGAGTCTGCACCGCCTATCGCTATCACCCCTACGGTCGCGAGGTCCCGCTAGTCATCGACCCAGACTTCTACAGCGGTCGGCTGACCGTCCTCGACACGCGAATCTCAGCAGAAGCGGTTTGGTGGCGGATCGAGGACGGCTTCACAGCAGACGATCTGAATGACGACCTGGGACTGCCACATCGACTCGCCGAGACGCTCATCCGATTCAAGTCGGCCGCATGATCACGCTGTTTTTCGACGTCAATCTTGGCAATCGAGTCGCGAAGGCGTTAGAGGTTGCTCAGGCGCCCGATCTGCTCTGCGTCACCCATGACGACTTCTACGGACGCGGCCCAGAAAGTCTACAAATCCCCGATCCGCAATGGATTCGCGATTCAGCCACTCGGGGTTGGATTGCCCTGACACAAGATTATGGCATCACAGAGAAGGTGAACGAACGAGAGGCAATCATCGCGGCTCGAGCAGGGATCGTCATCTTGCGACCTGGGAATGCTACGAACTTCGAAGTCCTTTCCTTCATCGTCAAGCGATTTGAGTGGTTGCGCGAGATCAACCGCCTCGCGCGACCGTTTGTCTTCATTGCCTCCAGCAACGGTCGAGAAGTTAGCCAGGTCGACCTGTAGCGCGCTCTTAGCCTTCGGCCGACATCCACTCGGCGATGCGTTCGCCCATCATCATGCAGGTGAAGTTGGTGTTGGCTCGGATCAGCGTGGGCATGATTGAGCCGTCGACCACGCGGAGATTCTCGACTCCATAGACCCGACCTTCGCTGTCGACGACCGCGCCCTCCGACGGATCGGGGCCCATCGGACAGGTGCAAGTGGGATGCGCCATGCTCGTTGCGGTGGAGTGGATCCACTCGTCGAGCTTCTCGTCGTCGTCGATCGTCTCTTGGTTGATATCGATTGCTCCCTGATGGAAGCCTGCCATGGCCTCGGAATGTGCGAGGTTCCAGGCCAGCCGCGCTCCCTCGCGCAGACGGACCCGATCCTCTTCGCTCTCGTCGAACTGCAGGTCGATGTGCGGATGTTGGGCGTAGTCGGCGCTCTGCAGCGTGACCGCACCGAATGAGTTTGGCAGCTGCACTCCTGGCGCGATGCCGAACACCCACTCCGCCTGCGGTTCCTCCTCGTCCTCGCCGACCCAGGCGCCGAATCTCGCCTCTGGTCCAATCAGGATGTGACCGAGCAGGTAGACCTGCATATCGTTGAACTCGCCCGTCGCCGAGGTGTAGCGCAGCAATGTCTGCGCCAGCGGACGCTCGGGGTCGACCGTGCCAGGCGTCGGCCAGAAGAGCATAGGCGTCATCGGATGATCCATCAGATGCTTGCCGACCCCAGGAAGATCAACGACCGAAGGGATACCGAACTGTGCCAACTCGTCGGATGGACCGATCCCACTGCGGAGCAGGATCGCGGGGCTCATGATCGCCCCGGCCGAGAGGATGATTTGCTTGCCTCGGACCTGTTGCAGCTCGCCGTCGCATTCGACATCGAGACCGACCGCGCGTCCATCCTCGAACAGCACCCGATCGACGAGGCAGTGTCCGCGGATGGTCAGATTGAGTCGGTTGCGAGCCTGCGAGAGGAACCCTAGATTGGCCGACCAGCGGGTCATCTGCGCGGGACCGTCGCGATTCATCGCGAGCGGCGAGATGCCGGTCGACTCAGGGTCGTTTTGGTCGTTGGTCGTCTCAAATCCATGCGCGACGCAGGCTTCGTAGAAGCCGCGCTGGACTGACTCCATCTCAGCCAGCGACCAGCGGCGGACAGGAATCGGGCCACCCTGTCCGTGGAAGTCGCCGCCTTCGTCCTTGTCATCCTCGAGCGCGCGGAAGTACGGCAGACACTCGGACCAGGCCCAGCGATCATCGCCGGTCATCTCGGCCCAGACGTCGTAGTCGCCGGGCGCGCCACGAATGGCGACACCCGTGTTGACCGCGGATGAACCGCCGACCAGCTTGCCGCGAGGAAGGGGCGCATCGCGTCCGGGCACGAATGTCGCCGCGAACCCCCAGTCGTGCGCCACGACCGACGGCTCGTGGATGCTGTTGATGTCGCCCGGCAGCGCATCGAGCGATGCGAAGTCAGGCCCCGCGTCCAACAGCAGGACGGAACGAGAACGATCTTCTGATAGCCGCGTCGCCAAGACGGCGCCCGACGATCCAGCTCCGACAATGATCACGTCGTATTCCATGATTCGCTCCAATGCAGCTCACGGTCGCAAGTCTCGGTGCTGCGAGGCTAGAGCATGGAGTCAGGAGGGCTTCTCAGCGCGCTGCGGAGCGGGTCGAGCCGCAGCGATCGGCGCGGGCGTCCCCGGTCGAGTAACGATCACCGGCTGAGAGCTGGAGAGTCGAACGCCGCTCATCAATCGACCGCCGGGCAGCTTCGGTCGCGCGGCCATGAGCACCCAGACCGCGCCGCTGAGCGCGCCCAAACCGAGCACGGTGAACGGAACCGCGTAGCTCCCGGTTGCGTCGAATAGCACTGAGGACAGAAACCCTCCGGCGGTCATGAATGCAGACATCACGATCGATGACCAGCCCATGATTTGGCCGAAGTTGGAGGCGCCGAAGTAGTCAGCTCGTAGCGCCGTGATGAGCGGTGCGCGCGATCCCCATGCCAGACCGTTGATCATCGCGGCGATCAGAATGACCTCAAACGACGCAGCAAAGGCGAGCATGATTGCCGCCGCGCAGTGTCCAAACATCGCAGGGACGAGCAACGGTCGCTTGGGAAATCGATCGCCGAGGTAGCCCATGACCAGTTGGCCGACGAGTTGGGCGACATTCATCATGGTGTACGCGATTCCGGCGTGGGTCAGGGTCAACCCTTCGACCTCGGTCACGAGCAGTGTGAAGTGCACAAACACCCCAGAGACCACGAGCAACGGGGCACCATGGGCCAGCGCTAATCCCCAGAACGCGCGGGTGCGCATCGCCTCTCGGGCGGTGAAATCGCGATGTCGGTGCTCAGTCGCTTGCGGCCGTCGTCGAGTGTTGTTGGTTTGGTCGTCCGCTACAGGCTCTTCGCCACCGTCCTTGACGAGACCGCGATCTTCGGGTCGGCGGACGAACAGTGTCGCCAGGATCTGTCCGATGACGAACAGCACGATGGCCGAAAGCAACGCGGCGTTGCGCCAGCCGATCTCCTGGATCATGAATCCCACGGGCGTGGCCAAGAACCCGCCCACAGCAAAGCCGGTGGACATGTAGCCAAGTGCGCGCGAACGTTTGCGTTCGAACCAAGTCACAACGGCGACCGACACCGTCATGAACCCGCCGACCGATGCCCCAATCGAAACGATGAAGTAGAACGTAATGAACGTGCCTTGGCTCCACAACTGGGAGAAGGCGACCAACCCGATCGCGGTTGAGGCGATGCCAATGCGCATCATCGTTTGCGGGCCGTAGCGGTCGATGAGCCAGCCCTGGATCGGTCCGAGCACGCCGGACTCGATCCGCGTGATCATGAACGCGATGCCGAACAGCGTCGCGGGCCAGAGGAACTCGGCCGTGAGCTCGGCCACGTAGAAGTGGAACGCGTGCATGATCAGGCCGCCCATCAGGGCGTTGAGCACGATTCCCGCGCCGACGATGTACCAGCCGTAAAAGACCTTGCGTTTCGTTCCAGGCTGCGCGGGCACGCGGTGTCTTCCTCCTGAAGCCTCCATGCCCGCTGGGCGCCGTGGAAGCGCGAGCGCGCCTCCGTTGGCTCGAATCGGAACAGGTGACCACTTCTCAAGGTATCCGCACTGCGCCCGACGGTCTGCGCTCTGGCATACTGCGTGCCAATCCCATTGCCCCTGAAGCGCTCGAACGACGCGCATCGACCTGGAAAGGACCACACCATGACCGAGCAGACAGGAACCCGAGCCGATGTCGATGCGATGTCGCAGCAGCTCTCCAACTGGGGACGCTGGGGGGCGGAGGACGAGCGAGGCGCGCTCAACTTCATCACGCCCGATGTCTCAGCCGCTGCCGCGGCGTTGGTCTCGGAGGGTGTGACCGTGAGCTGCGCGCTCGAGCTGGCCAAAACCCCAGCCGCCGACAATCCAACCCCAGTCATGCACTTCATGACCGGCGCTGGCGACGTCAGCGATCAGGGTCGCCTTCGCGGACTCGAGGCGACCGGCGACGGATTCATGATCTCGCCGCACGGGATGGCGAACACGCACATCGACGCGCTCTGCCACATTCTCGACCAAGGCAAGATGTACAACGGCTTCCCCGCCACCGACGTGCTCTCGACCGGCGCCGTGCGGAACTCGATCCTCGCCGGCGAGGACGGGATCTCCACGCGTGGCGTGCTGCTCGACATCGCCCGACTCAAAGGTGTCGATTGGCTCGAGCCTGGCGACGGCATCTCGGTCGATGATCTCGAGGCAGCCGAAGCTGCGCAAGGCGTCACGGTCCGCTCGGGCGACATTCTGCTCATCCGCACCGGTCGCGACAGTCGTCGCGAGGCGGAGGGCGCCTGGCCGCCGTTCAACGGTCTCGCCGGCCTGCTGATGGAAACGTTGCCCTGGATCCGCGAGCGCGAAGTCGCGATTCTCGGTTGTGACGGCGTCTCGGACATGATTCCCTCCAACATCGAGGACTCGCCCTTGCCGATTCACCACATCATCATCACCTACATGGGCGTGCACCTGATCGACAACGCTCGTCTCGGTCCGCTCGGCGACGCCTGCGCTGAGCGCAATCGCTGGGAGTTCCTCCTCACGATCGCGCCGCTGCGTCTCGTCGGCGGGACCGCCTCGCCGATCAATCCGATCGCCATGTTCTAGTCGAGGTTCGAGTTCCAACAGGAGAGCCTGAGATGTCAGCAGCACAACCACTGGACGGCGCGGTCATCCTCGATCTCGCCGACGAACCGATGATTATCGCCGGTCGCTATCTCGCCGACCTCGGTGCTCGCGTGGTCCGCGTCGAGTCAGCGACGGGCGACCGCACTCGGCGAGTCGGTCCGTGGGTTGACGGCGAGCCAGGCTATGAACGCGCGCTGCGGCATCTGCTCTACAACCAGGGCAAGCAGTCGTTGGCTCTGGACTTCGACGCGCCCGAGTCGTGGGACTTGATTGAGCAGATCGCCACAAAATGCGATGTGATCATCGCGCCGATGCAGAAATCAGCTCAGGCAGCAAGGTTCTTCGACCGAATCGGCGAATCGGCGCAGGCCGGTGATGGACCGTCGCTGATCGACATCGTCTTTCGTCGCAACGACCCGTCGGAGCAAGCGACCGACCTGATCGCGATGGCTGCGGGCAGTCAACTGGTCTGCAACGGCTTCCCCGACATCGCGCCCGACTATCCAGCGGGCAAGCTTGGGTACAAGCAATCGTCCAACCTTGCGGTGGCAGCGGCGGTGGCGACCATCTTCCAGCGAGCGCGGGGCGGTCGATCGGTGCGATCGACCATCTCGCTGCAGGAAGCGGTGATCTCGACGATCATCCAGGCGGCCAATCCCAACCTGTATGTCTGGCATGGAATGGTGGCCGAACGCACCGGCACGGGCGGGCTGCGCTATCCGATCGTCGGACGTGGGCCTGGATCATTCGGAGAGGGCGATTTTGAGGACGGCGAGATCGTCTTCATCGACACGCAGGGCGTGACCTTTGAGACCGCCGATGATCTTTGGGTGACCTACTTGCAATCGCCCACGAACCAAACCTGGGAGCTCTTCCCCAAGTGGTACGCCGAGGTGACCGGCGACGACTCGTTGCTGCAGGATCCGTGGCCCGACCCGTCTTATCGGATTACGCATCAGGCTGAGATGCAGGAGCGCATCAAGCGATTCTGCGCGGCGCAGTCGCGCGACGAGATCGTCGAGCGGGGTCAGCGCAACAGCGACCTCGCACTCCCGGTGCAAACGGCGATCGACATCGCGCAGGACGAGCATCTCCGAGAACGAGGGTTCTTCCTCGATGTGGAGCATCCCCAACTCGGGACGACGCTGACCATGCCGCGAAGTCCATATCGATCGACCGCCGTCGAACCGATCGCGCGCGCCGCGCCAGCGTTGGGAGAGCACTCGGCCGAGATCCTGCAAGAACTCGGCGGCTGCTCGATCGGCGAGGTTCAGACGTTGATCGACCTAGGCATCGTCAAGGGCGAGCGGCCTCGCGGCGACGTTTCACGTGAAACATATGTTCCCCACAAGATTACTGTCGACCAAGCCGTCGACTCTCGACTCCCGCTCGAGGGTGTTCGGGTCCTGGACTTCTGCTGGATGGCCGCCGGACCGTTGATCACCGAGATGCTTGCCAACCTCGGCGCGGATGTGGTCAAGATCGAGTCAGCAAGCGGGATCGACACCGTTCGCGAGTTCTCGCATCCGCCGAGCGGCTTCACGATCGATACTGGCGCCTTCTTCAACGACACCAACACCGACAAGCGGTCGCTGACGCTCAACCTGCATCATCCGAAGTCGCGGGAGTTGATCCTCGAGATGCTGCCCCACTTCGACCTCGTCACCAACAACTTCGCGCCGGGCGCGATGGAGAAGTTCCACCTCACCTACGACGAGCTCCGCGCACATAAGTCCGACCTGATCTACGCCTCGTTCCCCGTCATGGGTACGTCGGGGCCGAAGAGTAGTTATCGGGGGATCGGCAATGGCGTGACCGCGCTCTCTGGGGTCGCAGGACACACCGGCCAGCCCGATCGGGCGCCGATCGGGATCGGCACGTTGCACACCGACTTCACCTTGGCGCCGATCGGTGCCTCGCTGCTCATGGCCGCCGTGCTCGAACGCGACCGCAGCGGACAGGGGCAGCAGATTGAGATCGCCCAGTACGAGGCCGCCGTTCACCTGCTCGATCACGAACTGGTCGATGCCCTGGTCAATGGCGTCGACGCGCCGCGGATTGGCAACCGATCGAACGAGTTCAGTCCGCACGGACTCTTCCCCGCCGCTGGCGACGACTCCTGGCTCGCGGTGGCGGTCCGCGATCGTCGTGAATGGCGTGCGCTGTGCGAGGTGATCGGCCGCGACGATCTCGTGCAACGCGAGGATCTGCTGACGCTCGAAGGTCGCAAGGCCGCCGAGGACGAAATCGAGGCGGCGCTGGCTTCGTGGTCGTGCACGCTCGACGTGTGGGACGCGTCAGCGCAGTTGCAGTCGCGAGGGATCCCGGCGTCGCCAGCGGAGACGGCCGCGGACCTCGCCGGTCGGGATCGGGGCGCCGAGAGCCTCTTCTACCGCTACGACCGAGGTGAAGTCCCGTTCATCACGCAGCACCAACCATTCACCTGGAACGGAGACCGACTCGGTACCAGGCCATCGCCAGGCCTCGGAGAGCACTCAGAGGAAATTCTCAAGGGAGAGTTCGGCATCGACGACGAGCGCTACGTCGAGCTCCTGATCGAGCAGGTGATCTACTAGGACGTGCTGAAGTCGAGCTGTCGACAACCGCTCGGTCGCGGAGCTGAGTGCACCCCAATCCCGCCGCGGATGCGGGGGCGTGGCACAATCCGCCACCTTCGTCAGTCCTGCCACCTACTCCGTCTTTGCTGCCGCCAAACCCCATCATTCCTGCGCGCAGCGCGGGAATCTCGACCCTTGCAGCGTGGCCGAAGTGTTGCCGTGGACCCAGCACCGGCAACGTCCCTCGTGCTTGCCTCGGCGTCATACCCGCGGCAAGCGCGGGTTTGACGGAGTAGGAGCGCAGGTATGACGAGTGGCTTCGAAGCACGAGGACGACGTGTGGTTTCCAAGCGTGGGTTTGGCGGCCTGCTTGGCTAGAGCACTTCTCGGCCTCGTTCTCCGGTTCTGACTCTGACGGCTTCTTCGACGTCGGTGATGAAGATCTTTCCGTCCCCGGTTCGATCTGTGCGCGCGCCCTCGATGATTGCTTCGATCGCTGGTTCCACGTTGAAGTCGGAGATCACGGTGATGATCTTCACCTTTGGGATCATGTCCACCACGTAGAACTGACCGCCGCGACCTGCCTGGACGACTCCGCCCTGGTACCCGTGTCCGGCGACGCGCTCGACGTGGAGACCGGTGATGCCCGCTTCGATTAGTTTGCGTTTGACCGGCTCTAGCGACTCCGGTCGGACGATTGCTTCGATCTTCTTCATGAGATCAACTTCCTCAGCGCTTCGGTTCCGGAGGGAATTTGTTCGTCGATTGCCTCACTCGCGTCCCAACCGAATCCGATCTCGTCGAACTCGTAGGCCGGTTCGTTGTGCGTGCTGCGGTCGAGTCCGATCATTTCGTCTTGCTCGGGGACTCGGAGCGGCATGAATCGTTGGACTAACAGGAAGAGTATCGACGACAGCCCCAGCGACCATGCGAGCGCGGCGATCACGCCGACGAACTGTCGCCAGATCAGGTCGGCTGAGCCACCGATGAATCCGTTCACGGCTTCGTCGGCCGGTCGACCGACGACCTCGTTGACGGCGAAAATGCCGATCGCTAGGGCACCCCAGATCCCGCCGACTCCGTGGACGGCGAAGACGTCGAGCGTGTCATCCATGTCGCGCCAGCGGTGCATGAGTCGGATTGCGTAGAAGCCGAGCACGGAGGCGACCACGCCGATGCAGAGCGCGGGGAAGAAGTTGAGGTAGCCATCGGTGGCGGGCCATTGTCCGACCGATCCAGCGGCGGGCGTGATCGCGACCAGGCCCGCAACAGCACCGGTCGCGGCGCCGATAATCGATGGGTGGCCGGTGTATCGCCATGAGAGGAAGACCCACGCGAGGAGTCCACCGGCCGCGGAGATCTGGGTCTGTACGAAGGCGTTGATCGCGTTGCCATCGGCGGCGAGCGCTGAGCCCGCGTTGAAGCCGAACCAGCCGAACCAGAGCAGACCAGCACCGATCACGACCTTTGACACGTCGTGTGGGCGAGTCTCCGCGACGGAGTCGCGTCGGCGTCCGACGAAGAGCGCTCCCGCCAGGGCCGCCGCGCCGGCGTTGATGTGGACGACGGTACCGCCCGCGAAATCGAGCGCATCGAGCTGGTACAGCCAACCATCGGCGTGCCAGACCCAATGGCAGAGCGGGGCGTAGACGATTGTGATCCAGGCGACGGTGAAGACGAGCAGGGCCTTGAACGAAACCCGCTCGACGAACGCGCCCGTAATCAGCGCTGGCGTGATGATCGCGAACATGAGCTGGAAGACCATGAACGCGAGACCGTCAGCGTTTGGCTCGAGTCCGCGCAGACCAAAGTTGGTCAGGTTACCGACGAACCCGCCAATATCGGTGCCAAATGCGAGCGAGTAGCCCCACATCACCCAGACGACCGTGGCCACGCCGATCATGATGAACGACTGCATGATCGTCGCGGCGGCCGACTTGGTTCGCACCAATCCGGAGTAGAACAGCGCGAGACCTGGCGTCATCAGCAGCACAAGAGCCGCCGAGGTCAAGAGCCAGGCATTATTCCCGGCTTCGCCGATTTCAAGTTCCATGATCAACTCCCCCATTGGGCGCAGTTGACATCGGCTAGCAGGTGCAGCCTCGTCGAACGTAATCACGCCCATCCGCAGATCCGGTGGATTCAGTATGGACGCCCTAGGCGGCCGACTGGTTACGGATATATGAATTCGAATCGTCGAGTGCCGCGATCGGTGATAGCCTCGCCGCATGGCAGATCTCATCGACCCCTCAGCGCTTCCGCTTGCGGGAGAAGTCGCGTTGGTGACCGGGGCGTCCCGCGGGATTGGCCGCGCGATCGCGTTGGAGCTTGCTGCGCATGGCGCCGACATCGGCGTCAACTTCACCTCGTCGACCGATGCGGCGGAAGAAGTGAGCGATCTCATCCGAGGGCTCGGTCGACAGTCCTGCGTGGTCCAGGCCGATATCTCCCACGCCGACGTGGTCTCTGCGATGACGAAGACCGTGACCGCCGAGCTCGGCGCGCCAACGATTCTCGTCAACAACGCCGGAATCACGCGGGACATGCTTGCGATGCGGATGAAGTCCGCCGATTGGGACGCGGTGGTCGGTACCAATCTGACCGGCTCGTTCCTGACGACGCAATCGGTACTGCGCGGAATGCTGCGAGCTCGCAAGGGGCGGATCATCACCATCGGTTCGGTGATCGGCACGGTCGGCAATGCGGGACAGGCCAACTATGCGGCGGCCAAGGCTGGGCTCGCCGGGATGACACGCTCGCTGGCGCATGAGCTGGGCTCGCGCGGGATTACTGTCAACCTGGTCGCACCGGGATTCATCCAGACCGATATCACCGCAGACCTCTCCGACGAAGTGATCGGCAGCGTGATGCAGCGGATTCCGCTCGAGAGACTCGGCGACCCGTCAGACGTCGCGCCGCTGGTGGCATTTCTCGCTGGACCCGGTGGCGCCTACATTACTGGTCAGATCATCCACGTCGACGGTGGGATGGTGATGGGTTGAGCGACACACGCGTCGACTGACAGAATCGCCGTGAATGCACGGTTGAGTCGCCGTGTTCGCCACCAAAGCTGGGAAACTCGATAGACTGATAGGAACCGCCGACGCAGCATCGTACGATCAGCATCGTCAGCGGTCTGGAGCAGAAATGGCAGGAGCGGCAAAGGAAATGCTGACCCAGTCTGAGGACGTGGTCGATGAACCACCAAGCGGTGAGCATCCCGCGCTCACGAACGATGAGTTCGCACTGCTCTTCCCCGGCCAGGGATCACAATCGGTCGGGATGGCGGGCAAGGTTCTGCGTGTCTACCCGAACGCTGAACAATGGTTCATCCGCGCCAACGAGGTGCTTGACTACGACCTGCTCCACCTGATCGAGCACGGTCCCGATGACGAACTGAACCAAACCACGCACTCGCAACCGGCGATCTTCGTCGCCTCGGTCGCTTGGCTTGAGGCGCTACGAGACAAGTGGGGCGAAGCGGGACGCACGCTCACGCCGAAGGTGGTCTCGGGCCACAGCATGGGACAGATCACAGCGATGCTCGCAGCCCGCGCGATCGACTTCGACGATGCGCTGCGGCTGGTCCGTCAGCGCGCGGAAGTGATGCACGACGCCGACAGTCGTCGTCCTGGCGGGATGGCGTCGATCATCGGCCTACGTGACCGCGTCTTGCGTCGACTGGTCGGTGAGGCAGCAAGCGAGGGCACGCTGGTCGTTGCCAATGACAACTGTCCTGGCCAAACCGTCGTCTCGGGCGACGAGGCACCGTTGCGGAAGATCATGCGTCTTGCCGACGAGCAAGGCGCGCGCCGTGTCGTCCGACTGCCGATATCGATCGCGTCACACTCACCGCTGATGACCGAAGCGCAGACCCACTTCTCGGAGGCCGTGCATGCGATCCAGTGGCGCGACCCTGTTGTGCCGGTCGTGAGCAATATCTCCGGCGGACTCTTACACACCAAAGATCAGCTCGCGCACGAGCTGTCCGAGGCGCTCACCGCGCCCGTGCAATGGCAGCAGGCGGTCAAGACCATGGCTGCACAGGGCTCGACGCTGTTCGTCGAAGCGGGACCCGGCGACGTGCTCTCCAAGCTCGTTCGCCGAATCTCGAGAACGTCCTGGACCTTCCCCGTGTCCGACGACGATCACGGGCTCTCGCAACGTGACTATCCGGACAAGAGCGATGGGATCCCCAAGTAGTGTCACCAGCATCGTCCTCGTCCGAGCGTCGCGTGGTCATCACCGGCGTTGGAGCTGTCACACCCGTCGGCAACGACATGCCGACGACCTGGCAAAACCTGATCGCCGGGCAAAGCGGCGTCGGTCGAATTGAGCGATTCGATCCTGACGCGTGGGGTGTCAAGCAGCCGATCGCAGCGGAGGTCAAGGATTGGAATCCCGAGCCGCTGCTGCCCGATGCCAAAGCGCTCCGCCACATGGACCTCAACACCCAATACGGGATGGTCTCCGGACTGGAGGCGTTGAATGACTCGGGCCTCAAAATCACCGAGGACAACCAGCATCGCGTGGGGATCATCTTCGGATCGGGCGGCGGTGGGATGGAGCTGGTCACGCGCTGGCAAGACACCCTGATCACTCGCGGCGCACGACGTGTGTCTCCCTTCGCGATGCCCAACCTGATCGCTGACGCCGCCTCGGGCCACCTCTCGATTGCGACCGGCGCGACCGGCCCGAACTATTCACCGACCTCGGCCTGCGCGACCGGGGCGAATGCGGTTGCCGATGGCCTGCTGCACATCAAGGCCGGACGTGCGGACGCATTGCTCGTCGGGGGCTCCGAGGCGATCATCCTGCCTCTGTTCCACATCTGTTTCGAGCGCATGGGCGTGCTGGCGACTCCTGCCGAACCGCTCACAGCATCGTGTGCTCCGTATGATTTGCATCGCAACGGATTCGTGCCTGGCGAGGGCGCCGCGGCGATGATGATCGAAGACCTCGATCACGCGCTGGAACGCGGCGCGCCGATCTATGCCGAGGTGGTTGGCGGAGGCTCTGCGAATGACGCGCATGACATCGCCCAACCGGAATCGCATGGCCGAGGCCTGATGGTCTGCGTGCATCAGGCGATGGAGGAATCGGGGATTGATCCCGAGCTGGTCGGTTATGTCTCGACGCACGGCACGGCGACCAAGCTTGGCGATCTGGTCGAGGTGACCGCGCTCAAGCGAATGTTCGGCGGACACGCGGATCACTTGGCGTTGTCGTCAATCAAACCGGCAACAGGGCATATGATGGGTGCCTCGGGCGCGCTGGAAGTGATTATCTCCGCGATGGTGCTCAAGGAAGGTGTGGCGCCACCGACACTCAACTTCGAGACGCCGGATCCCGAACTGGATATCGACGTGATCCCAAACGAAGCCCGAGAACTCGCGGCCGAGGCCGCGCTCTCCTTCTCGGTCGGTCTGGGCGGCCATAACGCTGCCGTGTTGCTGAAGCGTTTCGACGAGTGAGCCGCGCCGCCCGACAGCGAGAGCGTGCGCCGGAAGATCGCGTGGTGATCACGGGGATTGGTCCCGTGACGCCCATCGGTGTCGGCGTCGACGCATTTTGGGAGTCGCTCAAGAACGGCCGATCGGGCGCTCGGGTCGTGCCGGAGCTGGTCGACGCTGGTCTCAAAGTACAGATCGCCGCAGACATCCCTGAATTTCAAGCCGCCGACTACATGGACACGAAGTCGGCGCGGAGGATGGCGCGATTCGCCCAACTCGGCGTCGCTGCTGCGAGGCTCGCTGTGGTCGACGCCGAACTCGACCTCGACGCGCACGACCCCGAGCGCGTCGCGGCCGTGATCAACACCGGCGGCGGTGGCGTGACCACGATTTCGCAGCAGACAGAAGTGCTGAACAACAAGGGTCCCGGCCGGGTCTCGGCGATGTTCGTCCCGATGATGGCCGGCAACATGGCCTCTTGCCAGGTATCGATCGAGCTCGGCCTCCGTGGACCGGCGCTGACCTCGCTTGCTGCATGCGCCGCGAGCATCTACGCGTTCATCGACAGTCGACAGGTGCTGCTCGGCGGCGAGGCTGACCTCGCGCTCGCCGGCGGGACCGAGTCCAACGTTTCCGCGCTCGGCATCTCCGGGCTCGCCAATATGCAGGCGCTCTCACGTCGCAACGACGACCCGACCGCAGCGTCGCGTCCCTTCGACCTGGACCGCGATGGATTCGTGTTCGGTGAGGGCGCGGTCGTCTGCGTGACCGAGTCGTTGTCCAGCGCGAGAGCTCGTGGCGCACGAATCTACGCTGAGGTGCTCGGCGGCGGTCGCACGGCCGACGCGTACCACATCACCGCCCCCGATCCCGAGGGCGACGGCGCTGCCCGCGCAATGACCACGGCGTTGCGCAACTCAGGATTGAACCCCGATGATGTCGGCTACATCTGCGCGCATGGCACCTCGACGCCGCTCAACGACGCGATCGAGACCCGAGCGATCCGGACGGTCTTCGGCGATCACGCCGACGATCTCGCAGTGTCGTCGGTCAAATCCATGACTGGGCACTTGATGGGCGCCGCAGGCGCGGTCTCAGGAGCAGCGACGGCGCTCGCCCTCTATCACGGCGTCCTCCCGCCGACGATCAATCACGAGACCCCAGACCCTGCCTGCGATCTCGATTACGTCCCAAATGAGGCACGCGACTGTGATCTGCGCGTTGCGCTCGTCAACGGTTTTGGCTTCGGTGGACAGAATGGGGTCGTTGCACTCTCGCAAATCGACAACTGACCGCTAACCTGCTTCACACATCCGCCAAACAACATACGCAGCGGATGACAGACTGTTCAGCGATTCACCGCTCTTTCGTCGATTGGCCAGATGGGAGCCGCCACATGTCAGACATGCCAGACGACCAAAGCCTCGAAGCTCGCGTCTGTCAACTCGTCGCGGATCAGCTCCGACAACCCCCCGACAAGGTGACTGCCGGAGCCCACCTGATCGACGATCTCGACGCAGATTCCCTTGATATCGTCGATATGACCATCGCGGTCGAGGAGGAGTTCTCGACGGATGAGATTCAACTCGAGATTCCAGAGGAATCCGCCGCCGACATCCGCACGGTGCAGGATGTGATCGACTATCTGGTGAATGCCGGAATCACGTAGTCATGCCGCTGCATCGGATAAAGGCGAGCGCAAACGGAGGCATTTCCGCCGCCGCGCCGAGTCTTGCCTCAGAAGCGATCCGTCTACCAGCGGGCCAACGCGCCCTCAATCGCCAAACGAGCGGCGCCACCGCATTGATCGTGGCCGAGGGTGAAGTCGCGATCGGAACGCTCGACGACAACGCCAAACTCAGCGCCGGAGAGGGCGTCCTGCTCGAAGCAAACGCGCCATACTCACTCATCGCAGAGTCGGACACCCTAGCCCTGCTGTTCTCCATCCCAAAGGAGTCACGCGAGTGACCGTGTCGGGCTCCTTAGAACCCTTCACAAATCGTCATACCCGCGCTTGACGGAGACCTTTGATTTACCCCTCAACCGCCCCCGCCTCCGAGCGGGGGCCTGCTCTTTCCCTGGCTTCTTACCGGCGGCCATGTTTGTCGCCGGTATCTGGTCAACCGGGACCTATCCGAGCAGCCTGGGATTTGCCAAAGCGGGTCCCCGCTCGGGGGCGGGGACGGGAAACTGAGTTATTCAAAGGTCTCCGCTTGACGGAGACCTTTGAATAACTTGCTCCCCCTCGCAGGGGGAGCTGTCGCGGAGGGACTGAGCAACTGTCTTGGAAGTCAAGCGTGTTGAGGTGGTTGCCAAGGGGTGTTGCTCTTGAGGATGGCGTTGAGGATGACCAGTAGTTTGCGCATACAGGCGGTGAGCGCGACCTTCTTGGGTTTGCCCCGGTCGAGCAGGCGCTGGTAGTAATCGCTGATCACGGGGTTGTGGCGGGTGGCGACGAGGGTGCCCATGTAGAGCGCCGCACGGACCGTGGCGCGACCGCCCCAGATGCTGCGCCGGCCACGCCATTGGCCACTGTCGCGGTTGAAGGGGGCGACGCCGACCAGGGCCGCGACCTGGCGCCGGTCGATTTGGCCCAGTTCGGGCAGTTGGGCGAGCAGGATGCGCGAGATCTGCGGTCCGACGCCGGGCACGCTCTGCAAGAGCTGGTCCTGTGCCCGCAAGTGGGGACTGTCCTGGATGCTGGCCTGGAGCTCGTCCTCGATTCGCTCGCGTTCCTGCGTGAGCCAGGCGATGTGCGCCTCGATCCCGGCTCGCAGGGTGGGGGTGGTGGCGCGGCAGCGTTGGCCCTCGGCGACCAGCATCGCGACCAGTTGTCGACGTCGGGCGAGCAGCTCACGCAGATGCTGGGTCTCGGCATCGGGCAGCGGGCGCAGCTGCAGCGGGACGGCCTCAGCGAAGTGGGCCAGGACGGCGGCGTCGAGCGCGTCGGTCTTGGCCAGCCGGCCGGTGGCGCGGGCGAAGTCGCGAACCTGGCGCGGGTTGACCACCACCATCGGCAACCCCGCCGCGGCCAGCTCCGCGACCAGCGGCCGCTCCAGACCGCCGGTCGCCTCCAGCACGATTCGTGTCGGTGCCAGCGCCTCCAACTGACTGACCAGGGCGTCGATCCCGGCCGTGTCGTTGTCCACCCGCTGGGCGGGTCCGTCAGCCGGCCGGATGGCGAGATCCAACCACTGTTGTGATACGTCAATGCCGACGTAGCGACTCGTCTCGGTCATCTCCCACTCCTATCCTGCGTAGGCCCGTCCTTGCAAGATGAGGGCTCCAGGGCCCGGGCAACTGTTCGGGCTCTCTCGCTGTAGTGGTGCGGCGACCCAAGCTCAGTCACGGCCTCACAGGCCCAGGGGGAATCGGTCTACCGCACCACGCTTCGCCCCGGGAAACACTTGTTCCCGGGGCGACAGCGAAGATACAAGGGGGTCCTGCTGGCGGAGGTACCACATAGGGCTTGGCGGAGCAGGACCCCCTCCGCCTTCGGCACCTCCCCCTGCAGGGAGAGGAAAGAGATTATGCAAAGGTCTCCGCTTGACGCAGGTATCTCGCCGAGTCCAGCACAGGATGTGTTGCAGGCAACGCATGTCCAACAGCGCATCAAGCCTGCCGACCGCATGGAGATTCCCGCGCTATGGCGCGGGAATGACGGGGTTTGAGGGTGCGGGTGTGCGGTCGTTCGACGGATCGCGGGTAGGGCGCTAATCGGGCGAGGGGACGCCAGTCAGGTGAGGGCGAGGACTTTTTCGGGTTGCCAGGTGGCGGCGCTGAGCTCGTCCCGACGGAGGACGGCCGCGACCTCGTGATGTGGATTCAGCACCAGCGCCTTGTCCCATCCGTCGACTGGCGCATGGCGAATCTTCTGACCTCGCTTGACGCGCTCGAGCTGCTCGCCGCGGAGGTGGAACTGGGGCCAGTCGGGGAAGAGCTCGGCTGGAGAGATCGCGAGCGACCAGATCTCGCCGGCGTCGGCGGCTGCCGCAAGCGTCTCGGTCGTGTGTCCGTCCTCAGGCGACTTCTCGCCGATGCCGATGCGACGCATCTGCGTCACGTGGGCGCCACAACCGAGCGCCTCTCCTAAGTCCCGAGCGATCGCGCGCACATACGTCCCGGTGCTCACGGTCATCTGCAGCCTGACCTGCGGAAGATCCATCGCTATCACGGCGAGCTGATGCACGGTGACCGCGCGCGGATCGATCTCCACACGCTCACCCTTGCGAGCGGCTCGATACGCGACCACGCCGTCTCGCTTTACGGCGCTGTATTGCGGTGGAATCTGTTCGATCTCACCGCGAAACTGCTCCAGCGCGAAGTCCAGTTGTTCCATGTCGAGCGCGGGGACTTGGGCGGTCGCTATCGTTTCGCCCTCGCTGTCATCGGTGTCGGTCGTCTGACCGAGCAGCACGGTCGCCTCGTATGACTTGCGATACGGCGCGAGGTACTCGCTCAGGCGCGTCGCGGCGCCCACGAAGATTGGCAGGAGTCCGCTCGCGAGCGGATCGAGCGTGCCACCATGTCCGACTCGTCGCAGACCAGTCCACCGACGCACGTCGCGCACGATGTCGTGCGATGTTGGACCCTTGGGCTTGTCAACGAGGAAGACGGCGCCGGGGTGATAGATCTCCTTGCGGCGGCGGGTCACGATGACGGCCTTGCGTCATCGAGCGCTGGCGTGGGCTCGGACAGCTCGAGCGCGCGAATCCGCTCCTGGACTTGCGCCGCCCCAACAATCCGAAGGTCTGGTTCAAACGTCGGCCAAGGCACACGCTTGAGGTGGAGCCGTCGGCGAATCGTGCGGTGGATGAATGGCGCCGCACGGGACAAGGCCTCGACGGCGTTGGCGATCGCCTCCGACTGCTCCTCGTCGTTCGCGTTGGGAGCGGAGAATGCCGAGATCAGCACCGTCGCCTTGCTGAGGTCTCGCGAGGTGCGGACCTCAGTCACGCTCAGCAGCGCGATGTCGAGGCGCGGGTCTTTGAGCTCTCGTGCGACAACCTCCGCGATCGTGTCGCGGAGCAAGTCGTTGACGCGCTCCATGCGGTCGACGCCGCCGAGGTCGCGGCTAGCTGCGAACGGTCGTGTTGTGCGTGCCATCTCAATCACCGACAGTCAGTGCGGTCCTGGGATTCCGAGCAAACTGAACCGCTAGCGAGTTACATTGCGGATCTCACCGCCCTGGACGATTCGCGACTGCGTCTCGATGTGGAAGAACTCGAGCTGATCGCCGGACTTGAAGTCACCGAAGCGTTCCAGCGCGACACCGAACTCTTGCCCTGCGTCGACCTCCTGCACGGTGTCCTGGAAGCGTCGCAGGCTGGAGATTGGCGACTCGGCGACCTGTTCGCCATTGCGATAGACATGCACCTGGGCGTCGCGACGGATTGAGCCATCGAGAGAGCGACAACCGGCCACATTGCCGAGTCCGCGAATTGGGAATACCTGAAGCACTTCAGCGTGTCCGTCGACGACTTGCATCTGGACCGGCTCGAGCAGGCCGCTGATCGCGGCTTCCACCTGTTCGATCACTTCGTAGATGATCGAGTATCGTCGAATCTCAATCCCTTCGAGCTCGGCGAGACGTTCGGCACCAGGCTCGACTGGGGTGCTAAAGGCGATCACGAGCCCCTCAGAGGCAAGCGCAAGGTTGACATCCGCAACCGAGACCGGACCAGCCGCGGCGTGGATCACTTTGACCGTGACCTCTTCATTCGAGAGCCGCTCGAGCGATTCGCGAAGTGCCTCGACGGAGCCCACGACATCGGTCTTGACGATCAAGTTGAGCGATGAGACATCGCCGCGTGAGATTTCCCCGAACAGCGCGTCGAGCGTCGCCGAGTGCTGAAGCTGTGCTTCGCGCGCTTCGCGTTCGCGTCGGGCCTGTTCGTAAATCTTCTTCGCTTCGCGGTCGGTGCCGACGACTCGGAACGAATCACCAGCATCCGCGATGTCCTGCAGGCCGAGCACGACGACGGGCGTCGAGGGTCCCGCCTCGTAGATGCGGGAGCCTCGGAAATCGGTCATCGCCTTGATTCGACCCCATGTCTGGCCAACCAGGACGGCGTCGCCCTGTCGGAGGGTGCCCGTTTGCACCAGCAGGGTCGTGCGAGGGCCCTGACGACGGTCGAGCTCAGCCTCCAGAACGACACCCATCGCCATCCGACTGGGGTTGGCAGAGAATTCAGAGATATCGGCGACGAGCAACAGCGTGTCGAGGAGGTCGGACATCCCATCGCCGCGCGTGGCGGACACGGGGACGAGCGGCACTTCGCCGCCGTACTCCTCGATCTGCACGCCGACATCGGCGAGCGCCGCTTTGACGCGGTCGGGATTGATGTTGTCGAGGTCCATCTTGTTCAAGGCCACGACATAGGGCACACCCGCGGCGTGGATGTGGCTAATCGCCTCGCGCGTCTGAGGCATGACGCCGTCGTTTGCGGCCACGACGAGGACGGCGATATCGGTCGCCTGCGCGCCACGGGCTCGCATCTCGGTGAACGCGGCGTGGCCGGGGGTGTCGATGAACGTGATCAGGCGGTCACTGGCCGTTGCCTGGTAGGCGCCGACTCGCTGGGTGATGCCGCCGGCCTCACCGTCCGCGACACTCGCGTCGCGGATGAAGTCGAGCAGAGACGTCTTGCCGTGGTCAACATGGCCGAGCACCGCGACTACGGGCGGGCGTTCGGCGAGATCGGCTGGGTCGTCATCCTCGTCCTCGATCGCACCGAGGATGTCGATGGTCGTGGGCGCATCTTCTTCCTCAACGACGTCGCCTGCTTCTTCGGGATCGTATCCGCGATCCATCGCGACGATCGCGGCGGTGCCGTAGTCGAGCGTCTTCGAGACGTCGGCCATGACCCCGTTGGTCATCAGTGTTTTGATGATCGACACCGGGGTGTCGTCGAGCAAATCGGCGAGCTCACGCACGGTCAACGTACGTGGAATGAGAACCGTCGCATCCGCAGGAGGCGCCGGTGGTGTCTGCCGAGTGGTCTGTTGCGTCACCATGATGTGCTCCGGATCGTCAGATGTGATTAGTGGTCGAGTGTGGTTGGGATCGGCTGGGCATGGGCGAGATCATTGAGTTGCCCCAGCGTGCTGAGGTCGGTGTCGGAATCACGAAGTCGCAGCGCGTGCACCAACATTTTCGGCGTGGACGATGCGACCGCGAGGCAGTTCGCGTCCGCGTGGACGTAGGCGCCGCGACCCTGCGTTCGTCCGCAGACCGCGACCTTGCTGTCGGGCGTTCGCACCACTCGCACGAGTGTGTCTTTCGGCGCCGACTCGCGGCACACCACGCACCGACGGAGCGGGGCTCGATCAGTCTGCGAGGGCTGGGTGGAACGGACGGACATGAACATCCTTCGTGCTGCGCGGGGCTGGAACCCGCGATGACGACAGACGGTGATTGCGGGTGGTTGGAGCTCCTAGAACTCTTCCTCGTACTCGAGGTACTCCGCATACGGATCGTCTTCGAGACCTTCGTCGCTCTCGTGGTAGCGAGGTCGGCGGCGACGGCGATCGCGTTGTTGCTGCTGTTCCTGCTCGCGACGGAGGACATCTTCGGCAAAGCGGATTTGTCCATCGTCCTGAAGGGTGGGCGCGATCTCGGTTGCCTGGAGGACGGGCTCGAGTTCTGGCTCTTCCTCGGCCGCCTCATGTTCGACGACCGTTGGCGCGTCGGGCTCGGCAGCGGGTTCGGCGACTGGCGGCGGTGTGGGCGCTGCGGCCGCTTGAGCCATCGCCGGAGCGGTGCGAAGCGCTTCCGCTTCGGGGACCGGATCGGGCGCCAGCTCGATCTCTGCCTGCGGCGCAAACGGACCACGACCCTCTTCCTGCATGCGTTCGGCCACGGTCTGCGGCTTGATGTCGATCCGAAACCCGGTCAACCGGGCGGCGAGTCGCGCATTTTGCCCCTCGCGACCGATCGCGAGGCTGAGTTGCATGTCGGGAACGGCACATTCGGCCGTGTTCGTTTCTGGATCAATCCGTACCGCGAGAATTTGGGCTGGGCTGAGCGCGTGCTCAACGAAGCGGCGCGGATCGCGGTCCCAATGGATGACGTCGACGCGCTCGCCGTGCAGCTCGTTGACGATGTTCTGGATTCGCATCGCGCGCATGCCGATACAGCTGCCGACCGGGTCGACGCCAGTTTGTCGGGACCAGACGGCGATCTTGGTGCGGTGGCCCGGCTCGCGGGCGACACCGCGGATCTCTACCACGCCGCGCATGATCTCCGGGACTTCGAGCTCGAACAATCGACGCACGAATTCTGGTCGGGATCGTGAGATCACGATCTGCGGTCCCTTGTTGGCGCGCAAGACCTCGACCATGATCGCTTTGACTCGCTGACCGCTGCGATAGCGCTCCATCCGCACCTGCTCTTGGGCGGGCATCACGGTCTCGGTGTGGTCACTCAGCTCGACGATCACTTGATGCGGCTCAACGCGCTGGACATCACCGCTGATGATCCCGCCTTCTTCGCCGGAGTACCGCTCGAAGATGGCTTCGCGTTCTGCCTCGCGCAGAGCCTGGAGGACGACCTGTTTCGCGGTCTGTGCCTCAATCCGACCACCGACGCCTTCGCTACCGCCTTCGATATCGTGCTGCTGGCGCAGAATTGCACCGATTTTGATTGCGGAATCGAGTTCGCGCGCGCGCTCCAGCTCGATCTGGAGATCGGGATCGGCGATGTCTTCCTCGATCTCGACGACTTCGAGCTCGGACCAGACTTCCATCCTGCCGTCGTAGCGGTCGATGTTGACCAGCACGTTGCCGGGTAACTCATAGCGGCGTTTGACGGCGGCGGCCATGCCACGCTCGACGGCGTTGAAGATGATCTCGTCGTCGAGGTTCTTGTCTGCGTGCAATTGCTTGATCGCGAGCAGAAAATCGGTCTTCATGGGGCGATTCTCGTAATGGTGTTGTGGGCCTGGATACCCGACAGGGCGCAGCTTCGTCGATCCGTGCGTGTCGCGCTGGATCAGACAGGGCAGCCCGACCCCCACCCGACATCCACATCTCAAACTATACACCGCAACCGAGCAGGTGTTCTCGACGCTGTGAGACCTGCGCAATACCCAGCCCGCGTCACAGGTGATGAGTGAACCACGTCATACCTGCGCTTCGCCGCGGGAATCTCGACCCGTGAAGATGTGACAGAACACCAGAGACGCTGCTAGCGATCGAGTGACGTGAGCGCCTCTTGGGCTGCGGAGACGGCCTCTCTGAGGGGGATCGATGATGGCTCTGCATCTCGGCGGAGTTTGAGTTCGACCTGGCCTTGCTTGAGGCCTCGCGCGCCGATGGTGATTCGTAGGGGCGCTCCGAGCAGGTCGGCGTCGTTGAATTTGACCCCGGCTCGTTCTTGGCGGTCGTCGGTGAGGACTTGGCATCCTGCCTTCGAGAGTCCTGCTTCCACCTCGGCTACGGCCGATGCGACGTCGTCGCTCCCGCCGAGCGGGACGATGTGTACGTCGTACGGCGCCACCGAGCGCGGCCAGATGATCCCGTGTTGATCGTGATTTGCCTGTACGACCGCCGCCATCAGTCGTTCGACCCCGATGCCGTAACAGCCCATGATCGGAGTGCGACGCTCACCATCGGCGTCGAGGAAGGTCGCCTCCATCGGGTCGGCGTAGCGAGTCCCGAGCTTGAAGATGTGCCCGAGCTCGATCCCGCGCTGCATATCGAGCTCGCCGACGTTGCATTGTGCGCAGGTGTCGCCCGACTGCGCCATCGCGATATCGGCGACGGCCGCAGCGCTCCAGTCGCGGCCGTACGTGACATTGTGCAAGTGTGCGCCCTCGCGATTCGCTCCGGCGACCAGTCCACCTGCGTCGGTCACGCTTGGGTCAGCGATCACTTGCGCCGGATCGACATCGATCGGTGATGCGTACCCAGCAACCCAGCCGGCCTCGGCGACCTCGGCGGGGAGCAGCGGCCGCGCTTCCTGAGCGTCGAGCGCATTGATCAGCTTGAGCTCGTTCACCTCGAGGTCGCCGCGGATGACCGCGAACGTCGGCTGACCGTCGATGAGGAAAAATGCTGCCTTCGCGGTCGCCCGGGCTGATACGTCGAGGAACTGGGCGAGTCCGTCGATCGTCGTGATCCCAGGGGTCGCAACCTCTTCCAGCGGTCCGTCCGAGCCTTCGCTCGGGCCGCGAGCGAACTCAGCTCGCTCTTGGTTGGCGGCATAGCCACATGATGAACAGAGGATGATGTTGTCCTCGCCGATCTCGGTGAGGAAGATGAACTCTTCCGACTGCTTCCCGCCGATCGCGCCGGAGTCGGCCTGTACGGCGACGACGGGCACGCCACAGCGCTCGAAGACGTTGTAGTAGGCCTGTCGCATTGCGAGATAGTTGAGCTGGAAGGCATCGTCGTCGACGTCGAAGGTGTAGGCGTCCTTCATGATGAACTCACGCACGCGGACGAGTCCACCGCGCGGACGCGGTTCGTCGCGGAACTTGGTCTGCATCTGAAAGACGCTCTGCGGGAGGTCGCGATAGGACTGCACCACCTTGCGGAAGAGGTCGGTGACTGATTCTTCGTGCGTCGGCGCGAGCACCATCGTGCGGTCGCGCCGATCCTTGAGATTGAATAGCACCGGGCCGTAGGAGTCGGCGCGTCCAGATTCCTCCCACAACTCGCGTGGCTGGATCGCCGGCATGCGCATCTCCTGCGAGCCGGCGGCTTCCATCTCCTCGCGGATGATCTGTTCGATCTTGCGCAACACGCGCCACGCCGGTGGCAAGAACGAGTACACGCCCGCGGCGAGCTGAACGATCAGTCCGCTGCGCACGAGGAGCTGATGATTGGCGGAATCGGCATCGGCCGGGGCCTCGCGTAAGGTTCGGCCAAACAGTCTCGACATTCGAGCGACAGGCATATCACGATTCCCAACATCTCCGTGCCAATGCAGCGACGATATCAGCGATTGCGTCGCGCCCACTTGGCGAATCTCGCGTTCAGGGAAAATGCGTCCCAGACACGGAAGCTCAACCAACCGGTCACGGCAGCGCAGAGGAGGGCTGCGATCATCGATATCCCGATGCCGAGCTCGTTGTCGAGCCCGACGATCGGCACGAACGCGCCTCCGCCGATTCCACCGATCCAGGCGAACGGCGCCGCCCAAAGCGCGCCGTGAGCTCGACGGGGGACGCTCAGCGCGATCCAGCTGAGCATGGCCAACAGCGACCAGGCGGCGCCAAACATGATCAGAAAGATCGCGTTGACGATCATCCGTCAACGGTACGATGCAAGTGTCGCGATGGTGGAGAGGCCGAACTGATGACGGAGACGATCAACTTGACAGGCGACCTGCGTCGCAACCCAACGCGGTCAGTACGCGTGGGCAACGTGACGATCGGCGGGGGCAGCCCGATTGTGGTGCAATCGATGGCGGCCACGCGCACACAGGACATCGAGGCCACTGTTCGACAGGTGAAGCTGCTCGAAGCAGCAGGCGCTGACCTCGTGCGTGTCGCCGTGGACTCGCGCAAGGACGTCGAAGCGCTCGCCGTCGTGCGTGAGCGAACCGAGGCACCGCTCTCCGTGGATCTGCAGGAGAACTACCGCCTCTGCACGCAGGTCGCGCCGTATGTTGACAAGATTCGCTACAACCCGGGACATTTGCATCACCACGAGAAGTCCAAGAGTGTCGGCGACAAGGTTGCATTCATCGCCGAGACCGCGGCCGAGCACGACTGCGCGATCCGGATCGGCGTCAACTGCGGCTCGATCGATCCGCGGATGCTGGAGCGTTATCCCGACGATCACGTCTCAGCCATCGTCGCCTCAGCCTCGGAGCACTGCGCGTTGATGGACGAACTCGGTTTCGAGCGTTATGTCGTGTCACTCAAGGACTCCGACTGGAAGCAAGTCGTCGAGGTCAACCAGAAGTTTGCGACGGAGCGTCCTGATGTTCCCCTACACCTGGGAGTGACTGAGGCGGGGATGCCGCCCGAGGGCGTGATCAAGACGCGCGTGGCCTTCGAGCAACTGGTCTCGCAGGGCATCGGGGACACCGTGCGCGTGTCGCTGACCGTCCCCTTCGACGACAAAGGCATGGAGATTAACGTCGCGCGCGACATCCTCGCCGACATCGCGGCGGGCCGTTTCCGCTCGGTGCCGCCGAAGTTCGACGAGGGACTAAACATCATCTCCTGCCCGTCCTGCTCGAGGGTGGAGAACGAGAAGTTCGTGGACCTCGCCCAGGACGTCAAAGCGATGACTGAGTATGCGTCGGAGTACGACATCACGATCGCTGTGATGGGCTGTCGGGTGAACGGCCCCGGCGAGACGGATGATGCTGACCTCGGCCTCTGGTGCGGTCCGCTGGCGGTGAATCTGAAACGGGGCGAGGAATCGCTCGGTCACTATCCCTACGACGAGATCCTGCCAAGGCTCAAGCAAGAACTGGACACAATCGTCGCCTCTCAGTGAACTAGCCAAAGTTCAAGGGGCTGAATGATGCGTGACCAAGCGACCAGTCCAGGGATGGGCGAGAGCGATGATTTCGGCGAAATCGACTGGGACAATGCGATCGAGTTGGATTCTCCATATGGCCCGGATGCCGAAAACTGGGGTAGCCCGTGCATCGATTTCAATCCCGCCGAGCTGAAGCTGCTGCTCGCGGCCTGTCAGCTGGCGGAGGAGGACTCGATCGACTTCATTCGGCGGGCAGCGATGGACCAAATCGCAACCGTACTCACCGAGCACCCCGGAATCACGCAATCCAACGCCGCCGCTGACTAGCCGATGAAGGCGTCGCCGTCAAACCGATCGATCGTGGTGAAGCCTTCGACTGGGCCTCGCTTGAGCTTTGTCAACTGCTTGACCGGCTTGCCGATCGGCAGGAAGGCGGCGATGGCGTAGTGGTCGGGCAGGCCGAGGAGCGGCTTGAGCTCGGGCTCGTTTGCGATTGGGATTGTGGTCAGGGTGCCGCCGTAGCCCTGATCTCGCGCCATCAGCAGCAGACTCCAGACGAACGGGTAGATCGAGCCTCCTGAAATCACGCCGACCCGGTCGAGCTCCTTGTCGACCGAGGCGACGACGCCCAAGTCGACACAGATTGCCAGCAGTACAGGCGCCTCGATGTATGGGTCCATCAGCCGTCTCGGGGTGGGAACGCTGGCCGCAGTCTCGTCGGTCACGACTGACGGGAAGGCGGCGTTCCAGGGACCTTCACCGGCCTGGGCCATAGCGACGTAGCGCTTGGCCGGCCGCTCGGCAGCTGCGGCGATGGCGGCGCGAATTTCGGGGTCTCGCACGACGATCACATGCCAGCCCTGACGGTTGCCGCCGGACGGGGCGAAGCGCGCGTGCTCAAGCATTCGCTCAATCACTTCGTCGGGGACTGGATCGTCGGTGAAGTTTCGGGCGGCGAACGTGGTGCGGATGACCTCGGCGATGTCCATGTTGGCTCCTACAGTGAACTAATCCCGCACGTGAGTCTCTGGGGAGTCTAGGTGAGCATCCTCGAAGCGATTGTCCTGGCCATCGTCCAGGGCTTGACCGAGTTCCTGCCGGTCTCGTCGAGCGGACACCTGGTCCTGGCTCGCTGGGTGTTCGGCTGGGAGGATCCAGGACTCGACTTCGATGTCGCCGTGCATCTTGGCACGCTCGCCGCCATCCTCTGGGCGTTCCGCCACGAGGTCTGGAGCGTTCTACAGGGTCTGAGAGCCGATGCTGGTGTAGTCGAAGGACTGAAGCCGCGTCGCCTCGTTTGGCTGGGACTGATCGGCACGATTCCGATCGTGATTGTCGGCGGACTGCTGTACGAGTCATTGGAGAGCGAGCTACGCGAGGCTACATCGGCCGGCGCGTTTCTGGTCGTCACAGGGCTCTTGATCGCCGGCGCCGAGTGGCGTCTTCGACGCGTGAACGACGACCAGGCGCTTGGCGCGTTGAGTGCGCGCGGTGCGTTGGCGATCGGGATTGCGCAGTGCCTGGCGATTCTGCCGGGCATCTCGCGCTCCGGAATGTGCATTGTGGCCGGGATGGCGCTGGGTCACTCGCGAGAGGCGTCGGCTCGCTGGGCGTTCTGGTTGTCGATGCCAGCCATCGCCGGCGCAGGCGTCCTGGCTGTGGCAGCGCTGGTCGATGAGGGCGCTCGGGTGGAGACCGGGGCACTCGCGGTCGGGGCTCTGGTTTCGTTTGCGACGGCGCTGGTTGCGATCAAGGCGTTGCTCTGGCTAGTTCGGGGGCGGTCGTTGATTCCCTTTGCCAGTTACTGCATGATCGCCGGAGTTGCGGTGCTGATTGCTCGCGGAGTCGGTGCTTAGAGGGAGACTGCAGGCGGCGAAGTGACGCGCGCGGTGTCAAGGCTGGGACCCTCTCAGTCCCCATTTGAGCCGGGGTGGGGCAGGCTCTTCAGCAGCTCCCCCTACAAGAGACCTTTGAATAACTTAGTTTCCCGTCCCCGCCCCCGAGCGGGGACCCGCTTTGGCACAGCCCAGGCTGACCGGATAGGCCCCAGTTGACCAGATACCAGCGACAGACATGGCCGCCGGCAAGAAGCAAGGGAAGGAGCAGGCCCCCGCTCGGAGGCGGGGGCGGTTGAGGGGTTATGCATCGGGCTCTGCGAGGGGCACTGCGGAAGCGCGTCGGCTTAACTGATCGGATTGGACCGCTGAGGACCAATACCTACGGCCTCACCCCGTACAGTGGCTTTTGCTCCAACTCGTAGGGCAGCACCTTGTAGGCGCGCTCGACGAATTGCTGCAGGTAGCTGCGGGTTGCTCTGGGATCGATGATCTCCTCGATTCCGAATGTCTCGGCCGTGAGGAAGACGTTTCGCAGCTCACGTAGCTCTGCCTCAATCTCCTCTCTCTTAGCCTCTGGATCCTCTGCGTTAGCGATTTCGCGACGGTAGGCAGCATCCACGCCTCCCTCGATGGGGATTGAGCCCCATTCACCTGAGGGCCAACCGAGCCGGTAGTTCAGCCGTGTCGGATTACCGGTCGCCATGCCGGCCATGCCGTAGCACTTGCGGATCACGATCGTGAGCTGCGGCACAGTCGCCTGCAGTCCGACCCAGATCGCTCGCATCCCGGATCGCAGCGTGCCTTCCTGCTCGGCCTGTTCGCCGATCATGAAGCCCGGGACGTCGACCAGGTAGACGATTGGGATGTGGAAGTAGTTGCAAAGCTCCAGGAAGTGGGTCTGCTTATCCGAGCCGTCGCGGTCCAGCGCGCCGCCGTTCTTGAGCGGATTGTTCGCGACGATGCCAATCGGCAGGCCATCGACGCGTGCGAAGCCCGTGATCACCGCCGTTCCCCAGTGCGGTTTGACCTCGAAGAAGTCGCCGCCATCCACGACCGATGCGATCAGCTTGTGCATCGAGTACGGCCGACGTGTATTGCGCGGTACGAGGTCGATTAAGGCTTCACCGGCGCCTTCAGGCGCGTCGACGATTGGCGCCGTGGGAGGCAGCTCATTCACGTTGTCAGGGAAGAACGACAGGATCGTGCGGATCTGTCGGAAGGCGTCTGGCTCGTCCTCGGCCTCGTTGTCGATGCAGCCCGACTCGTGCACATGGACCTGCGACCCGCCCAGCGACTCGTTGGTGACCTCGTGTCCGATCCCTCGCCTGACGACCGGCGGACCGGCGGCGAACATGGCCGAGCGCCCTTTGGTCATCACACTCCAGTGGACCATCATTGCCCGTCCCGACGGTCCGCCCGCGATTGCGCCCAACACGGCGCCAAAGACTGGCACGTTCTGCATCGCCTCGATCGATGTGACGAACGAGCGTCCGGTTCCCGCACCGTTCGGCAGATAGGTCGTGCCCATCTTCTTGGTCGCACCGACATTCGCTCCGGCGCCGTCGATCAGGAGAATCAAGGGGACGCGGTACTCGAGCGCCAGTTCCTCGCAAAAGCCGCCCAACCCGCCCTTGGAGCGCTGCATCGGGAAGAGCGCCGAGCCGCCCTGGATGGTGAAGTCCTCGCCACCGACGGCGACGGTGCGCCCGTCGATCTTGCCCAGTCCCATCACATATGAGGCGGGAGTGAAATCGACCAGCTTGCCCTCGTCGTACTCGCCCAGACCGGCCAGCGCGCCAACTTCGTGAAAGGAACCCGGATCGAGCAACCCTTCGATCCGTTCGCGAACCGTCAGCCGACCGAGGCGGTGTTGACGCTCGATGCGGTCCGGCGTGCCGCCTCGGGCGGACAGCTCGGTGCGGCGCTTCAGTTCTTCAACTTCGGGTTCCCAGACCATGTTGCGCTCCTATGCATCCCGTACGATGGGCGAAGTCTACGGGGCATTGGGATAGGGACATCCGATGGCAGGATTCAAGAACCGACTGCACGAACAGCTCGCACGTCGGACGGCGCGTGAGGCCTTCCGCGAGGCGACCTCGACCGATGATCCAGTCGCCGTCTCGTGCGAACCGTGCACGCAGGAGTTCTCTGGGACGACCGAGCAAGAGCTCAGCGAGCATCTCGAGGCGCACTACAAGACCTCCGAGCATCGCAGGAACACAAACCTCACGATCGAGCAACAACGCGCCGCTCGGCAGTCATAGGTGGACGGCAAAGAGTCCCCCGCAAGACGTTGATGCACCGGTCTCCCAGAGGGGGCGGTCTACCGATCGCGATTTGAGCGCTGGGATGAAGCCAGGCCAGCACAGGCCCTAGCCTGCAGGACAACGAGTCAACAGTGGAGCAATGAGTATGACGGCGGCGTTAGCGGGACTGCGTGTCCTCGACATCTCGCAGGGACTGGCAGCGCCGTTTGCGGCGAAGCTCCTGGGTGACCTCGGTGCAGATGTGATCAAGGTCGAGCCACCAGAAGGGGACGAAGCGCGACGTCGTGGCCCGTTTGCGGATGCAGCGGACATCGAGGCCTCAGCACCGTTTCTGTTCGCCAACACGTCCAAGCGCAGCGTCGTGATTGACCCCTCCGATCCCGACGATGTGGCGCTCCACCACCGCCTCGTCGAGTGGGCCGATGTGGTGGTCTCGCATGAGACGGAACCGACGTTGGCCGCGCGAGGGCTCGGCTACACGCAACTGAGCGAGCGCGATCCTCGCGCGGTTCTAACGACCGTGACCGGATTCGGCTCGGACGGGCCGTATGCGCACTGGCAGTGGAATCACCTGACCATCGGCGCGCTCGGCGGATTTTCGCATCTGTGTGGACGTGAAGATCGCGAACCACTCCAGCTCGGTGCATCGGTCGCCGAGACGCTGGCTGGCGCCTACGCAGCCGTGGCCACGCTAATCGCGGTTCGCGCCGCGAGAGCGCACGGTCGCGGCGACCATGTCGACGTCTCGGTCATGGAGGCCGCGATCAACGCGGCGCTGCTCCCGGTTCAGCGTTATGACTACACGGGCGATATCGGCGTGCGTCGCGCGGATATCGGTCCTGCGCCATCGTTCATTCTGCCCACATCCGACGGCTTTGTCGGTGCGAATGTGCTCACCCAGGCGCAGTGGGAGATGATGTGTCAGTTCTTCGGGAGGCCAGAGCTGATTGAGAATCCGTTGTTCGCCGATGGATGGTCGCGGATGGCGAACTCGCGCGAGCTCGCTGGCCAACTCGCCGAGCAAACGCGAGCACGCACGGCTGAGGATGTCTTCCACGACGCTCAGACCTGGCGAATTCCATTCGGACTGATTCCGACGATGTCGGAAGTGCTCGACTTGCTGCCGCATCGCGAGCGCGAGTTCTTCCTCGACGTGGAGCATCCGCACGTGGGACGTCTGCGGACGCCAGGTGTCCCGTGGTTGTTCGGGGACGAGCGTCCGCTGGGGACGCGTCCGCCGCTGCTCGGCGAGCACACGGAGGAGGTGCGTGCGCAGGTCTCGGAGGAAGGGGGGCGAGATTCCCACGGCAAGCACGGGAATGACGGAAGTGCTTCGCGTGGGAGTGAGGGTCAGGTGGAGGGTGTCCCGCAGCGTCCTCTGGAGGGACTGCGGGTGATTGATCTGTCTATGTTTATGTCGGGGCCGATGACCTCACTGGTCTTCGCCGATGCCGGTGCCGATGTGATCAAGGTGGAGTCGGTGCAGCGCATCGACGGTTGGCGCGCCAGCGGTGCTGCCGATGACTTCTGGTGGGAGTGGGCGCCGCAGTTCAACTGGGTCAATCGGAACAAGCACGGAATCACGCTCAACCTGACCGATCAACGCGGCAGCGATGTGATCCGCCACATGGTCCGCGAGGCGGACATCCTGGTCGAGAACTACACCCCTCGGGTGATGGGCAACTTCGGACTCAGCTACGAGGAGCTGCGGGAGATCAACCCTGAGCTGATCATGATCTCGATGCCCGGCTTCGGGCTGACCGGCACGTGGTCGCATTACACCGCCTTCGCCAACACGACCGAGCAGATGTCGGGACTTCCTCATCTGACCGGCTATCCCGATGATCAGCCGATCTTCAGCGGCACCACCGGTGGCGATCCGCTCGCCGGCGTGATGGGCGCGCTGGCGCTGCTCTCGGCGCTCGAGCGTCGGCGACACCTCAACGCCCAAGGCGAGCCGGGCGGATGTCACATCGATCTCTCCCAGACCGAGACCGCCACATCATTCACCGGTGTCGAGGTGACCGCCTACGCGATTTCGGGCCGAGATCCAGGACGCGCGGGCAATCTCCACACGCGATTCGCCCCGCACAACACCTATCCGTGTCGCGACGATGCCTGGATCGCGATTGCTTGTGAATCCGATGCACAGTTCGCCGCTCTGGCGGGGCTGATCGGTCGAGATGATTGGCTCGAACGCTACAAAACGTTCGCCGAACGAGATTCCAACCGCACTGAGATCGATCATGCAATTGCTGAGTGGACAGCCAAGCGCGATGCTCCGCAGCTCATGGACGAGTTGCAGGAGTTGGGGATCGCCGCTGGCGTGGTGTACACCGGTCGCGATCTGCTGGAAGACCGACACCTGCTCGCGCGCGACTTCTTTGTCACCCAACATCACACCTATGCGGGAGCGCGTCGCTATCCCTTGCAGCCCTATCGATTTACTCACTGGGCCGACCCTGAGGTTGACCGTCCCTCGCCGACCTTGGGTCGAGACACACGAGCAGTGCTGGCTCGTCTCTCCACACTGACTGATGCCGAGATCGACCAAATGGAGCACGACGACGTGATCGGCACAATTCCGCTAGCGGCTCGGGGCGACTAGTCTGAGTCCGAGCAGACCTCCGCGGTAGCGGAGGACAAACCACACAACCGTTCAGGAGCGAGCAGATGCGCTTGGCCAGCTTTTCTTTCGAGGACACTCCGCGAATCGGTGTCGTGGTTGGTGACGAGATCGTCGACCTCTACCTCGCCGAGCCCGAGGCACCGACGGACATGAGCGAGTTCCTCGCCTTGGGTGAGGATGGTCGAATCATGGCCGAAATGGCGGTCGAGCGTGGCGGCAATCGTCGGCCGCTCTCCGATGTCGAGTTGCTCGCCCCAGTGCCGAATCCGCGCAAGTTCCTTGCGGTTGGACTCAACTACGGCGATCACATCGCCGAGACCGGCGCGCAGACGCCGCGCATGCCGACGATCTTCACCAAGCAGGTGACCTGCGTCCAACGGCCCGGCGGCGGTGTGCAGATTCCGTTGGCATCAAAGGCGGTGGATTACGAGGGTGAGCTGGGCATTGTGATCGGCGAGACCTGCCGCCACGTCTCGGCAGCGGACGCCTCGTCCGTCATTGCGGGCTACACGATCGTCAACGATGTCTCCGTGCGGGACTTCCAGCGACACACACCGCAGTTCACGATGGGCAAGTCGTTCGACACCCATGGTCCGGTCGGTCCGGTGATCGTCACCGGCGACGAACTCGGCGACCCGCACGTGCTCGACATTCAGACCTCGGTCAATGGCGAGTTGCGTCAGAACTCGAATACGAAGCACCTGATCTTCAACTGCTACGACATCGTCGAGTACGTCACCCAGGCGATGACCCTCGAGCCAGGCGACATCATCGCCACGGGTACACCCTCAGGCGTCGCAGCCGCGATGACCCCGCCGCGCTGGCTGGTCGCCGGCGATACCGTCAGCATCACAATCGCGGGCATCGGGACGCTGGAGAATACTTGCGTCGCAGAGCCAGAGGCATCGCACGACGAAGACCATCACTAGGGTCGTGTGGAGCCGACTTCTTCGTCATTCAGTGCGTGTTGATGAGTCGTTCGTACTTGTCGTGGCGTCCAATCCAAAACCAGAAATAGTCTGAGCCATCGCGGAGTGCGATCGCCCGGTAGTCCAGCCCGACCCCGAGCGGACCAGTATTGCCGACGGATTCTCTTGAAATGCAGGGAGGGGTGTTCGGGGTCGTCTGCCAAGAGTTGGAAGTTGCGGACGGCGACATTCTGAATCGATTCAGGAAGGCGTCGATACTCCACCCAAAACTCCGGAGATGTGCGGTGCACTTAGGGTCGCTCGACACCGGGGAGGGGGTACAGCTTGCCCTGGCGACGGGCCTCGGCCACTTGTTCAGCAAAGATGTCGAACCGGCCAACCTCGATGTCCTTTGCCATCTGGCGATCCCAGTCGTCCCAATCGGTTTCCCAGATCCACCTTCGAATGCGCTCGTAGTCGTCCTCAGATAGCGATTCGATCGCGTGCTGAATCTCCTCGCCGGTCTGCATGAGCGACTCCATCCGGTTCTGAGATCTCCTCAACAGAGCCATCGTAGCGACACCTGACAGCGAGAGACGCGGCGGGAAAATCCTAATGCGCCGGACGCCGTGCGTGACCTTGACGTCTCACTGTCAGATCGGGATAGAAAAGCACCGACGGCCAGACGCCGATGGTATGCCCGAATGCGCACTCGACGTAGTGAATCCTTGCCAGAAGTTGACCGTGACGGTCTCGAACACGCGTGTGATAGGAGTTGCCACCGAGGGAGCAGCGTTTGGCGGGGACCAGCCGTGTCTCTTCTACCTCTTCTCGGAGATCGCCGCTTTGCAGTCGTTCGAATATCCGCCGTTCCGCGACCAGATCGTCCAGTTCATATTCCGCTACCGTGACGTAAGGTCGCTTTGACATGGAGCCTTTCATGAGCTGGAATGACCAAGTTCGAGCCGAGCTCAAGGAATTGCTGTACGCGTTTCTTGGCGGGACCGCCACACGGGACGACGTGTTGTGCTTCGAGGCTGCGCTTGCACACGACTGCGCGCTCGCCCCGGATCTGCGGCACGTTCTCAGCACGCTCGCACTCATCGGCGAGGAAGTCGACGTAGATTGGCGACCGGCTTCGGATTTCGACGATGCCGTGCGAGAGAGCATTTCTACACTCTCCAGCGAACTGGCCAGCGAACCGACCTCGGTCATCGCCGCGGACTAATCGCTCATCGCTCGGTGAGTGCTTTCGCGACGGGAGGCCACATCTTGGCGAAAGCCGGTGTGCTCCCTGGTGGGGTTGGTCGAGCGCTGTAGAAGCGGTCCGCGGGTCTGGTATAGAGCTGGATCAGGGTTGGGCCCTCGGCAGCGAGAAGCTCGTCGATGGCGGCGTCGAACTCTTCTGCATCTCCGAAGCTGGCGGTCTGGGCGTAGCCCGCGCCCTCGGCCATCTGAGCGAAGTCGACCTGTTGCTGCGAGGGCAACGGCTGCGACCCGCTGGTCTCGTAGACGCCGTTGTGGATCACGATGTGGAGGAAGTTCGACGGCGCGGCGCCGGCGATCGTGCCAAGGGATCCCAGCTGCATCATCAGCGAACCGTCGCCGTCGATAATCCAGACATCGCGCTCGGGCTGGGCCAGCGCGACGCCTAGGCCAAGGGTGGACGCTCCACCCATGAATCCGATACAAGCCAGATTGAGGTCGTGCGGCGACTTCTGCCGCCAAACGCCGTTGGCGGTCATTGTCCCGACGACGACCTGCTCCTCACGGCGGCGCGCCAGCACGTCGAGTGCGGCGTCGAGCGACATGCGCTGCGCCTCGTTGTTGTTGCGCTTGCTCACGGTCATGATGTTGTCGTTCCTACTAGCAGGGCGACAGGCCCGTTGCGTTCTGCGGCTTCGTCAAAGGCCGCGGCGACATGGTGCAGGTCGTCGGGGCCGTCCAGCAGGTGCGAGGGAATGTTCAATGTCTCCAGCAACGGCCGACAGAGCCGGACCATCGAGGAGCCATCCTGTTCCGGCTCGAGTTCAGGATCACGGCCCAGCAGGCCGATCAGGAGCACGATCGGGAAGTGACCGTCGAGCCCCACGCCGCGTAGATTGTTGACGGAGGCGTACAGACCGGCGTGCTGAATCTGCATCATCGGGCGTCGTCCACCGATGATCAGACCGGCCGATACGGCGACGGCCTCGTCTTCGGTTGAGCAATGCACGGTGCGGATCTCGTCGTCGGCCATCAGCAGGTCGAGCACCGTACGCTGATGCGTATCGGGCACGAGGACGATGTCCTGCACCCCTGCCTCGCGGATTGCTGTGAGCAACTGATCTGCCGGAATTGACTGCGCCGTCATAGGCTGGCCTCCAACCGTTGTGGTCGTATCGTGAGTCCGCCACTCCACAGAGTGAACGCAATGAATGATACCGACGAGTCCAGAGAATCGGCTGGCGAGCTCCCCGACGAGCATCCGAACCGTCCTCGCGAATACCACGGCGCACGCACAGTCCTTGCGGGGGCGGGCGTCGTCCTCGCCGTGGCGGCGGCGCTCTGGCTGACCTTGCTACAGCCGTCGAGCGGTGGCGACGGTGGGGTCGTGGAACTACCAAGCTGGTTGCCCGTCGAGGATCGTGAGGTCGGCTCGCAGATCGGTCAGCTCGCGCCCGATTTCGACCTGGAAACGATGGTGGGTGAGCGATTCCGGCTGTCCGACTGGCGCGGTCAGCCGGTGCTGATCAACTTCTGGGCATCATGGTGCGGTCCCTGCCGACGCGAGGTTCCGGCACTGATCCGAGCGCTCGACAAGCACGAGGCCAGCGGCCTGACGATCGTAGGCGTGAACATTGAGGAATCGGTCCCCGTGGCCGAGGATTTCGCTGCCGAGTTCGGCGTTGATTATGTCGTCCCGATGGACTTCGACGGCGCTGTGTTCCGCGCCTACGGCGGCGGTGGCCCGAGCGGACCACCACGCTCGTTCTTCGTCGATCCGGACGGCCTGATCGTGCGGATCTGGGCGGGCCAGGCACCGGACGCGCTCGTGGAGGAACACACCGCGGAGTTCGCCGAGTCGTACGGCACCGGCCAAGTCGGCAAACTGACCGGTCTCAAATCTCCACCACCGGTTGCTGCCGACGACCTATCGGTGGGCAATACCGTTGGCGAGATCGCTCCTGACATGCTCTTGGCGCCCAAACAGGACCCACAAGCTCGTTGGCTGCTGAGCAAGGAGCGTGGTCGGAGCGTCACGATCGCGATCATTCCGCCCGGCTGCTTGGGCTGCGGTCGAGCACTGGGGCTCGACGAGAACGCCACCGTCGGTGCGATCATCCGCTTGGGCGATGACCAGGGAACAGAGCAGTTGGCGCTGGAGTGGTCGGCCGAGGTTGGGCGGATCTTCTCGCCAGCGGGCGACATACAGTTGATTCAGATCGATGCTCGTGGAGTGATCACCAGCATCTCGGACGAGCTCGAATAGAGGCAGGTCGCGCAATGGCGGAGTATCGCCGAATCCCCACGAATGGCTACGAAGAGGTCGCACACTGGCACGATCCCGAGGTCGGCCTTGATGCGATCATCGCGATTCACTCGACCGTCCTCGGCCCGGCGATCGGCGGAACTCGTTGGCAACCATATGCCGATGTCGACGCGGCCCTGTCGGACGTCCTCCGCCTGTCGGAGGCGATGACGCTGAAGTCGGCCGCTGCACGGCTGCCGTTCGGCGGTGGCAAGGCTGTGGTCATCGGCGACCCGGCGACCAAGACCGACGCGCAGCTCCGAAGCTATGCCGAATTCGTGAATCGGTTTGAGGGACGCTACCTCACAACGACCGATGTCGGCACGACGACAGAAGAGATCGACCAACTCTCCACCGCAACTGAGCACGTGGTGGGCACATCGGCGGCGCTCGAGGGATCGGGAGACACGTCCGCGCTCACCGCGGTGACCGTGCTCAACGGGATCTACGCAACGCTGGAGGCTCTCGATGGCGACCCTGATCCTGCGGGCAAGACGGTTGTTGTCGTCGGTGTGGGAAAGGTTGGGTCGAAGGTGGCGCACTCGCTTGCCGAGAGCGGTGCCCGCGTGCTGCTCGCCGACATCCGCGCGATCGCCGCTGCGGCGCTGGCCGCCGAGATTGGCGCCGAGACCATTTCGGTCGATGACGCGTTCGTGATGCCCTGCGTTGTGCTCTCGCCGAACGCGCTCGGCGGAGTCTTCGACGATCGCTCGATTTCAGCCTTGCAGTGTCGCGCGATCTGTGGAGGCGCGAACAATCAGCTCGCACGAGACCCGGAAGATGCGACGCTGATCGGCGAGCGCGGCATCCTCTACGCGCCCGATTATGTCGTCAACTCCGGAGGCGTGATATCGGTGACGCAGGATGTCCTGGGCTGGAGTTATGACGCGTCGCTGGAGCACGCCGAGGGCGTCTTCGAGACCACACGCGAGATTTTCGAGATCGCTGAGAGTCGCAACATCTCGACGGCGGAAGCCGCCCGCGACTTCGCGCTGTCGCAGATTCCTGCTCCGTCCTTGTAAGTCGACATCGAACCAACGCGATACCATAATCGTGAACGATTCAACGCAGACAGCAGGAGCTCCCACATGTCCCTCACCGTTCACGGCATTCCCGTTATCGACATCGACTCTCACTACACGGAGCCGCCCGACCTCTGGACCTCGCGCGCGCCGGCCAAGTACAAGGACGCGGTACCCCACATCACGCTGAACAGCGAGGGTCAGCAGCGCTGGACCGTGCTCGACGACATCGACTTTGGCCCGCCAGGATTCACCGTCGTCAAAGACGATGGCACCAAGGAGTACGGCAAGATCTCGCTCGAGAGCTTCGAGCAGATGTCAAAAGCCGCGACCGAGCCCAAACCGCGGCTGAAGCTGCTCGACGATCTCGGGATCGCCCAACAGATCGTCTATCCGAACGTCGCTGGCTTCGGCTCGCAGAATTTCGTCAAGATTCAAGATCACGAACTGCGCAACGTCTGCTGCACCGTCTACAACGACGCGATCGCCGAGTTCCAGGAGGAAGGCGCCGGTCGGCTGTTCCCACAGGGACTGGTGCCGTTCTGGGACATTCCGGCAGCAGTCCAGGAACTGCAGCGAATCAAGGATCTCGGCATGACCGGGATCACCATGTGCGACACCCCAGAAGCGTTCGGCCTGCCGCACCTGGGCGACCATGCTTGGGACCCCTTCTGGGACGCCTGCCAGGACATGGAAATGCCGGTCAACTTCCACATCGGCGCAGGCGCCGGTGTGGCCGACAAGCTGATCTGGCCCGGCTATGGACCTCAGCGGCAACTCGCGTTGATTTCAATTGGGCTGTTCATCACCAACTTCAAGGTGATCATGAACCTGATCTTTAGCGGCCTCTGTGAGCGCTACCCGAACCTGAACTTCGTCTCGGTCGAGTCCGGCATCGGCTGGGTGCCATTCCTGCTTGAGGCGATGGACTACCAGTTCGAGGAGACCGTGCCGACCGAGCGCGAGGGGCTGTCGATGAAGCCGTCGGAGTACTTCCGCCGCCAAATCTTCGCCTCGTTCTGGTTCGAGGATTTCGGACCGCGCGCAGCCATCGCCGAGATCGGCGAGGACAACGTGATGTTCGAGACCGACTTCCCGCACCCGACCTGTCTCTACCCAAGAGCGCAGGAGCACATCACCGAGGTCCTGACCGACCTCGACGAGGGCATCCGCGAGAAGGTCCTGCGGACCACCGCCGAGCGCATCTACCACCTGCCACCGCCGCCCGCCGAGATCTACGAGAGCGCCGCGGCCGGCGGCTAACAGCAGGAGATTGACCGACAGTCGGCGCATGTGGGGCGGCCCTTGTGGCCGCCCTTTTGCATGTTCCCTCAGAGGCGTCGGACCCGGAACGGGCGGCCACTAGGGCCGCCCCTACAACGGAATACAGACACAAGAAATGGAGACCTCACATGCCAGGACGACTTGAAGGTAAAGTCGCGATTGTGACCGGTGGCGCTGCCGGCATGGGCGCGGCCGAGTGCCGACTGTTCGCCCGAGAGGGCGCCTCCGTCGTGATCGCTGACCTCGACGAGGAAGGCGGACGCGACGTCGAGGCGCAGATTCGCTCCGAAGAGGGCGGCGGCGCCGCCACATTCCTCCCGTTGGATGTCACCGCCGAAGAGGACTGGAACGCATTGATCGCCACCACCCTCGAGACCTACGGCGGACGACTCGATGTCCTGGTCAACAACGCGGGCCTGTCGTCGACCGTCGTGGCCGACCCCGACTCGACCGAGGGCTGGCACCAGATCATGAACGTCAATGCGACCGGCGTGTTCCTGGGGACGAAGCGCGGCTCCGCGGCGATGCTTCAGGCAGGCAATGGCGGCTCGATCGTGAATATCTCGTCGATCTACGGGTTCGTCGGATCTGCTGGCGGACATCCCGCATACCACGCCTCCAAGGCGGCGGTGCGCAACTTCTCCAAAGCGATGGCCGTGCGGCTCGGTCCACAAGGGATTCGAGTCAACACAGTGCATCCTGGATTCATGCCGCCCATGCGGACCAGCGTGGGCATGTCCGACGAAGTGCGGGCAAGGCTGGTCCGCTCAATTCCGCTGCGTCGCACGGGTGAAGTTGACGAAGTCGCGAACGGTGTCCTGTTCCTCGCCTCCGACGAGTCCTCGTATGTGACCGGCTCGGAACTGAAGATCGACGGCGGGTTCCTCGCACGCTGATTATTCCCACCGACCATAGCCTCAAAGTGGCCCGTAGACGGCCCTGATTGGATACGCTTGGAAGGTCATCTACGTAAGCCGAATGCAAAATCGGTCTCAGAGAGCGCTGCCGCGGCAATGGTTTGATGCGTCCGCGATAAACTGTGGGTCAACGAACTCCCACCGCAGCGGGCGAGGAACACGGGAGCAAGGAGGAGTCGGGAATGAGAGTCATCCTCAACGATTACCAGGCGCGACGACGGAACCTTCGGTTCGCAGTCGTCGGCGGCCTCACAGCACTGCTGTTGGCGCTACTGCTGGCGCCGAATGCGCTATCCCAGCAGCCTCCGGCACCTCATTGGTTCTGGGGCAGCGACGCGCAGGCGTATGCCGGGGACGAGATCAAGGCATTCAACCAAAATGGGGTCGAGGTTGAGACCGGCGGGGAAGGCAGCGGCAGAATCGGCGCCGACGGTCGGTGGTTCACAGCAATCAGCACCGCGGGCGGAACGGAGCAGGTCAAGCTCCGCATCGTCTCCAGCAAGGGCGACCGCGAAACCGCGCTAATGGACGTGATTCAAGGAGGCTTCGATTCGCAGGGCCTCTCGATCACTGCCTTCCGAGCAGTCGCTGAGGAACTGGGATTCGATGACGACACCATTGCGGTTCGCATCATCGCTCGTCGAGCTGAGGACGGCCGCGTCGAGTTCGGCATGCGCGACCCAGATGGCGAGAACGTGCTGCCTCGAGCCAGGTACTTCCCGGATGGTGGTCCCGGACATTCCCGTTGGCTGCGAAGCACGGTGATCGACTTCGGCGACGGCTTTACTGGGCGGATCATCGCTCGTTACGTCGCCGAGGATGGCCGAACCGAGTTCGGCTTCCGCGTCGAAGGCTACGAAGACATCTTCCCGCGAGCGCGGTTCTTCCCCGCAGAGGGTCCTGCGCACAACCGCTGGCTCCGCAGCTCCGAGATTGAAATCGGACGCCCTCGCTAGGAACAATTCCCCAAACACCAAGGGCCTCTCAGGGAGAGGCCCTTGGCAAATCCTTTCCCTCACCTCGCAACAGCTTGTCCCCGCTTATGCGAGGCATTTGAATTGTTTGTCATACCCGCGCTTGCCGTGGGTATCTCGCTGAGGCCAGCACCTGAGTCGACGCTGGTGACACGTCCGTAGCTGCAAATCGGCAATACCAAACGGATCGGGATTCCCCGCGCTGCGCGCAGGAATGACGGAGTTGATGGATTATGCAAGGGCCTCCGTATGCGAGGCGAAGCCAGAGGCAGATGGGGTCCTCAACTCTGCCAAGCTCAATCTGTCACTTGCGCCGACAGACCCTCTTACCTACTCCGCGACAGCTCCCTCTAGATGGGGGAGCAAAGACAGTGGCTCGTCGGGGCAAAGGGCGAGAGGTGGAGTCTCGCATCGGTCCCAAAGGACAAGCGGGGCGGAACCTGAATCGGTGCCGAGTACCCCGCCTAGACCCGCTTCTGCGAGGCGGGGCGCGCGGCGGGGTTTGACGACGGCGTGATCAACGCAGCCACTCGACGCATCAGCGTCTCGAGCGGCAGCCGACGCTTTGTCGGCAGGCGAAGCATCATGCAGAGCACTGCCGACCCTGCCCAGAACGCCGCGCACGTGTAGAAGGCGTAGTCATACGTGCCGATCAGGTCGTATGACAGCGCCACCGCGAGCGGCGTCATCGCGTTGATTCCCATCGCGATGGGAAAGCCGATGCTGCGAACGGCACCGAGGTAGCGACGACCGAAGTACTCGGCCCAGAACATGTCCTGAATCGGAATGTTGCCGCCGATGCCGAATCCCATCACAGCGAGCGCTGCGGCGATCCACCACCAGTCTCCGGTCGGCGCGGCCTGAATCACCAGGACGAATCCGATGGCGCCAATCGTGAACGAGAAGAACCCCACAACGCGAGTGTCGAATCGGTCCAGCATCCAGCCCCATGGAGGTTTGGTCACCATCGACATGAGCGAGAATGCGGCGACAGCGCCGGCCGCCTCGACGGAGCTCAGGCCATGCTCAGTGAGGTACAAGACCCCGTTCAGCAGTATCGCGAAGATACCCACCACCGAGATCCCGAAGATCAGCACAATCAGGTAGAAGCAGCCCGTTCTCAATGCTTCACTGCGGGTCAGCGAGGTCTCCTCGTCGTGTTTACCTGCCTCAATCTGTTCGGGAGTGAGCTGAGTCGGTCCGCCGTCGGGCAACATGCCGTAGTCCTCCGGTCGGCGTCGCATGAGCAGCGCGGCAGGGATGAGGATCGCCGCCAGACACCCTGCCAACACCATCCAGGCGGTGCGCCAACCGAGCGGCTCGATGAGGACAGCCGCAGTGAACGTCGGCCAGAAGAAGCCGGCCATCGAGACGCCCATCGAGGTCCAGCCGAGCGCCTGTCCACGCTTCGCGACGAACCACTGTGATACGGCAATCGAGACGACCAGGAATCCTGCCACCGAGGCCGACGTGACCAGGAACACGCCACGTACTAGGACGTACTGCCAGTACTCCTGCACCTGACTCATGAAGAACAGCGCAGGGATACAGACGAGAGCAGCCGTCAACATGATCGGACGCGCGCCGAACCGGTCGATGCGTGGACCGAGCGCGAGCCCAATCACCATGAGCAGCGCCTGACCGATCGAGTCTGCCGCGAAAAACTGCGTCCGCGACCATCCGAACTCGTCGATGAACTCCGGCGCGAACACCGCCACGACCGAGGTCTGCACACCGACGGTCACAAACTGAGCCGTAAACGCCGCGGCAACGACGATCCAGCCATAGAAGATCGTGCGATTTCCGATCTTCATCTGGTCACTCCCTGCGGACCATCCATCCCTTGCAACGACTGCGCCAGTGTGAATCTGGCTCGAAAGTCATCGCCCGACAGTGTCACAAGCCGCACTTGTGGTCGTTCGGTCAACGTGGTCTCGATCTCAGGCAATCGCCACAACAGCGCCCGCGCTTGGTCGAGCCGATCACCGCGTTGGCTCGAACGAAAGCGAATCCGCACGATTCGCAGCGAGTCGAGCATCGCTCGTTTCGCGGCACGCCACGACTCGAAGTTCCGAAACTCGTCCTGGGTCAGCAGAATGTCAAACTCTCGCGCCGCAAGTTCCAACACCTGCGGATCCTTCGCGCTGGGTCCGAGGCGGTCCCGTACATGCACCGCCGGACGTCCGAGCAATTGCAGAATTTCGGCCAATCTCCATGAAATGTTCTCGTCAATCAGCCACACGTCAGGCACCGATTACTCCTCCAGCGCCTTCTCGAACGCAGCAGCCTCAACCACTTGCTTCACCGTAATCCAGCCGAAGTCATCCACGATCTCTTCAGGCGTCATATGGCTGAGCATTCGCGAGACGATTCCTGATTGAATTCTGGTACCTCGAATGGTCGGTACCCCATACTGGATCGACGGATCGATCGTGACGAACGTACCGAACCGACACAGCGTGCCCAGCGATCCCTCTCGCTGTAACTCCTGCACGATATCGACGAGACATGCGTCGCTCGCGACGTCCACCTGCCCGACAGCCTCGTAGCTCGCCCGATCCTCGGCCACCGACCTCGGATCCGGCTCGGCAATGGCATAGCCATCGCCGTTGCGCACCAATCGGTGCGAGCGATGGTCATCGAGCAGCATGGTGTACCAACCCTCGATCAGCTCATCCAGCCGGTCGAGGCGATCCTGCAGTCGGGCCCGAGCCAAGCCGCGATCCAGCAGCCGTTTCGCCACGCGTGCCTGACAGTAGTCGATCCACGAGTAGCTCCACGCGCCGGATCGCCTATTGCGCTTACTTGCCGGCGCAATCAGCCCACTCCGACTCCAGCTTCGCAACTGACCGACGCCGACACCCACTAAGCGAGCCACCATCGATGTCGGTAAGATGCCCTCGGTGAGCACGATCTGCTCGTACTGCGATTTGGTCAAGGTCGGCGACATGGGATCAGCGTATCCAGGCTCGACAGGTTCAGAACCCACGCGTTCGATTACTCCGATGGCATTTCGATACCGAGGGCGTCGAACATGCGCTGCATGTTCTCGCCGAACTCGTCCTGGCGAGGCCGGCCAAGCGTCAGGCCGCCGTCGACCACCAACGCGTGCCCGGTCACGAATGTAGAGTCATCGCTGGATAGCCAGAGCGCCGCGTGGGCGATGTCTGACGGTTGGCCCGATCGGGCGATCGGCTGAGTTTGGCCCATCACTGCGGCCATCGGTTCCACTGTTTTGTCTGCGTCCTCTGGAGAGAGTCCCAGCGCCCTGCCGAAGATGGGCGTCGCGATGCCGCCCGGACAGATGCAGTTGACGCGGACGTTGTGCTGGCCGAGCTCGTAGGCAGCGATCTTCGTGAGGTGGATGACGGCGCCCTTGGCGACGCTGTAGATCGCCGGTCCGTTGCCGGCGCCCACACCCGCGACGCTGGCGGTATTGACGATCGCGCCACCGTCGCCTTGGGCGACCATCGCGCGAGCCGCGTGCTTGATTCCGAAGAAGACGCCCTTCAACAGCCCACCCATCGTCTGCTCGTACTCTTCCTCGTCGACCTCCATGATCCCGCCGAGCGCGCCACCGTAGCCAGCGTTGTTGAAGACGGCATCGATTCTGCCGAACCGATCAATCGCGTGGGCAACGGCGCCCTGGACGTCCGCCTCGACGGCGACGTTGGCGTGTACGTAGGTCGTTTCGCCGCCAATCGATTCCACCAGCGCGTGGCCACGCTCGTCCTGGATATCGGCCACCACGACGCGCCCACCCTCCTCGGCGAAGAGTCGGACGGAGCCTTCTCCGATACCGCTCGCGCCGCCGGTGATCACCGCTACCTTGCCGTCGATTCGTCCTGACATGATTGTGTTCCTTCCATCTGATGTTTCGTCTCTGCGTAGGATACGCGGCCAATCGGTCAAGCAAGCGGCCAAACGAGCGGCATAGCACCCGTCGGCCTAGACTGCCCGACACAGACAACAACAAATCACAACTCACGGCAGGGACGACCATGGTTGACCGACTCAAAGACAAAGTGGCGCTCATCACCGGCGGATCGCGCGGACAAGGCGCCGCTGAGGCGGAACTCTTCGCCGACGAAGGCGCGCGAGTGATCATCGCTGACGTGCTCGACAGCGACGGCGCCCAGGTCGCCGCTCGCATCGGCGACGCGGCCACCTATCACCACCTCGACGTCACCAACGAGGAGGCCTGGCACGCGCTGGTCGCCGAGATCGTCGAGCAGCACGGCAAGCTCGATGTGCTCGTCAACAACGCCGGCATCTATCGCAACGCGCCAATCGTCGAGATGACAGAGGATGTCTACCGCCAGGTGATCGACATCAACCAGATCGGCGTCTGGCTGGGGATGAAGGCGGTCGGGCCACAGATGATGGCTCAGGAGTCGGGGTCGGTGGTGAACATTTCGTCAACGGCCGGCTTCCGCGGCGGTCCCGGATCGATCGCCTACACGGCCAGCAAGTTCGCCGTGCGAGGCATGACCAAGGTCGCCGCGCGAGAGTGGGGTCGATACAACATCCGAGTGAACAGCATCCATCCCGGCCCAATCGACACAATGATGCTGCACCAGGTGCCTGGCTTCGAGTCGGACTCAGAGCGATTCCTCAGGAACACGCCACTGAGAAGGGCCGCCGATCCGTCAGAGGTCGCCTACCTCGCGCTCTATCTAGCCAGCGACGAATCCAGCTTCAGCACCGGAGCCGAGTTCGTCGTCGACGGCGGTGGGCTGGCCTAAGCGCGTTTACGAAGCTCCCCTGCATCGCACTCAATCTGGGCGATGAACTCTCGATCGCTAGACGTATCCAGATTCATACGAGCGCAAGCCTCTGTCATAGCAATCCGATCTGAATGTGACTTGGCGTCTGTGGTGACAACGCAGACATCAAATCCCTTGTGACGGAGTTCCAATGCCTGTGCCACTACATGTGGGTCTGCATCGTTCTCCTCGTCTTCATCGTCAATGACGTCTCCGGCCTTGGCCATAACTTCAGCGACAAACGCTTCTTCGGGGTCATATGCATCTTGGACTAAATCACGCACGCCGAATGCCCAAGCGCCTGGAGCATCCGGGTGAGGCTGTTTGACTTCCTTAACTACAGAACGACAAATGAAGAGTTCGCCTTTGGAAACCATTTCCTTCAAGCACTCAAGAAACTGCCACTGATGCTCAATCTTGATGATGTGTTTGAAATTGATCAATGCGGATGAGTCAAGAACCCAAGCCTTGCCCGACAACGCCATCCGCTGCGTGGACATTAGGCATTCGCCTCAGTTGCCAGTTCAAGCAGTTCTTGACCATCGAGCCTGAGGATTCTCCGAGCCGCTAGTTCCGAAACCCTGTCTTCAGCTAACGCTTGGGTAATGGCTCTCGCGCCAACGCTGCCGATCTCAGCCAAGCGCAACTTTGCGCGAGGCCTACCTCCACCGCCTCCGCCGCCGTTGGGCTTATCGGTGTCGATCGGAAACATATGGTCGACTCGCCTGAAGAGCCCCGAATATTGTTCGTCAACCTCTTCCATGGCTATAGCGCTCGCTCTGAGACTAGCTCGGAAGTGTTTAGCAACGGCAAGCACCAGATCGAGCTCTTCAAGCCCTTGGCGCTGATTGAGGACCATCTCCATTTCCGCCCTGGGCATCAGTACCCAACTCGCAGCTTCGTCACACCATCTCTCGACCTGCGGCGCGACCTCTGGATCTGGATTCAAGCATGATGCGGCAGCGTCTAGGCAGAGGTGTGTCACCTCATGCCAAAGAGTGAATGAGCGGGCAGCATCGTTCATTGCCGTGTTCACGGCCACAACGGGTACCAAGGGGCTAGTGAGTGAGAATCCCCTGATTCCGTGCCTTCCCATCGAGATCTCCATGACCATCACGTCGCGAATCTCAAGGAAAGACTTCCAACTCAGATACGCTTCACGGTCACTCTTCCATGCTCGTTGTACTTCCAGGTCTACACCTGACCAGCTGCGCAAGGAGTCCGCGAAGCGTTCTGGCTCAATCGCCGTCGAGGCGTGAGGCAACTCTGGAGCCACATCGTCCGTTAGGAGATCTTCGACGAATCGCTGCCGACGTCTTGCCCGGCGCACGGCTAGGAGCTCATCAGGAATGAGGTCTCTCGACTCAGATCCTTGGGCGCGTCTGAGATTCGCGGGAACACCGGAATCCGATGGAGGTACAGTCCTATAGAAGAACGACCTTGGCCGGCGAGTCAACTCGGCCAGTCGGGTTAGCTGACCTTTGGTCGGAGTGGAATCACCTCGGATCCACTCCTCGATCAACGACTCATTGACCTTTACCTTCTCCATCTTCGCAGCGAGTTCGGGCACGCTGTAGCCCGACTCTTCGATCGCCCACTCGATCACTGCGGCTTTCGTCAGCGTTCCAGCCATACTGACATTGTGTCAGAATGACCCGCTACGCCAAGAGCTGCCTTGAGAGGTCGGCGAAGTCGGTGGCGTTGATGGTGAAGGATGGGTCGGGCGACATGTCGGGGTCGTTACCCTCGCCGCGTTCGCCGACGACTGGCACGTACGCAGTCGGCATGCCTGCTCGGGCGGCTGCCTGGAGGTCGCCCTTGTGGGCGGCGCACATCATCACTTCGGAGATGTCGAGCCCGAGATACTTCGCGCTGGCCTGGTAGGCCTCCGGCTCCGGCTTGTAGTGTCCGAGGAACTCGCAGCTGAGGACCCCGTCCCAACTGATCCCGTTGTGCTTGCTACAGTCAACGGCGATCGCCCATGACATCACGGTCAGCACCGTCACCTTGTAGCGCGAGCGCAGTGCTTCCAGGCACTCGGCCGATCCGGGCCAGGCGTTCATCCGGTGCCAGACCTGGTTCAGCTCGTCGCGCTCGTTGATGTCGAGCTTGAGCTGCGGGTGCGCGTCCATCACTTCATCGAGCACCCGGCGGTGGAGTTGATCGGCGTTGAGCCAGGGCAGGTCGCCGCGGCGCACCAGTTGCAGTCGGCGGAACATCGTGAAACGCCATTGGTTGGTGAACGCGGCAGCGTCCAGCTCAACACCTTGCGCATCGGCGATGGCCGAGACTTCACCTTTGATCGTGTTGTGCCAGTCAAAGATTGTGCCGCCGATGTCCCAGGCGAGCGCCTTGACGTTGGTCAGGTCAGTCATCTCGAGCTCCTTGCGAATGAAGACTGCAAACTATGAGAGCGTAGCGAGTTGCTCGCGCACTGCGGGCAGAATCTCACGTGCGACGCGAACGGTATAGCCATCATCTGAATCGTCAGGCGAAGGCGGATTTGGTATCGGGTGCAGGACGACGTGTTCAAACTCGATTCCCGAACGCGCCGCCTCGGCTAACACTTCAACGAGTTGCCCGATAACCTGTTCCGCCGTGCCATGCAGCGAGAAGGCGTCGGCGTGAGCTTCGCTCAGGAAATCAACGGCGCGACCGGCCTTGAGCAGGTCCGGGTCGTGATGAAAGTCCGGCCAAACTCCTCGGTCGTGCTTGAGGATTTCCGGGTCCGGACCGTCCCAGGTGAGACCCGTCGGCTCGAACAACATCGGCGAATACTCGTAGTAGCCGGCGGCCATCGCTTTGCCCATGGTCAGCGCGTCGTCCGGATCGTCGACAAGTACTGTGTGGAAGATGATGCCAAGAGGAATCGAGAGCGGATCACGCCCAGCGTGCTCCGCTCCGTGCCGAATCTTCGAGACGGTGTCGGCAATCGTGGCCTGATGTGTGCCGACGCGCATGAAGACCCCGTCTGACACGCGCCCGCCCATCTCCAGTGTGCGCGGTCCACCGGCGGTCAGCCAGATCGGCACTGGTCGGTGAAACGGCAGAAACGACGGCCGTTCCGCACCAACCTCTACCTCTTCACCAGCCAACAGTTTGCGCATCAGGACGATCGCGTCCTCCATCTCGGCAACGCGCGCCGGTCGCAGACCGCTGAGACGCACCGCCGTGTCGCCAGCGCCGAAGCCAAGTGAAACCCTGCCGGGCGCCAGTTCGTCGATCGTCGCGATCGATGACGCCGTGACTGATGGATGGCGGGTGATCGGATTGACGATCAGCGTGCCCAGTTGGATTGATTCAGTCGCAAGAGCCGCAGCAGCCAACAAGACATAGGTGTCACGACGCCGAAGTTGAGAATCCGGCAGCCAAACACAGTCCCATCCGAGCGCCTCAATGCGGGCCACATCGGCGGCAAAGGCCGCGGGAGACTCAGCGTCCTGTCGATTGATACCAAACTTGGGGACTTGCATCAGCGCGACCAACTCACAGGTTCGCGAGGTCGTCGGCCATCTGCCAGATGTACCGACAGTCGACGACCAGCCCTGGCATCACATCTTCACCGCCGAGCTCATCCGGCCGCTGAAGTCGCTCCGGCCTTTGATCAGGGCGATACACCCAAACGGTCCACGAACGCGGGTCGATCAGCCAAGCCAGTTGGGCACCGAGTTGGCTCCAATGTTGCATCCGTCGCTGTTGCGCAGCCAGTGAGTCACGAGGGGAGCGGATCTCGACGACGAGCGCCGGACACAAATGCCAGGCACGTCGCCGTTGCTCTGCAGGCACCTGAACGAACTGCTGCGGCGACACCCACGACAGGTCAGGCATCATGATGCCGTCGCGGCCCGCGGCATTGGTGACCCAATATCCGGCGCTGGAGTCGCGGACACGCCCGCCTCCGCCCTGATCCTTCATCCAGTTCCCAATCTGGCGACCAAAATCCGTGGCGATGTCAGCGCTGTCGCCTCCCGAGTACTCGTTGAAGATCAGATCACCCTCGGGAGTGATCTCGATGCGCCACTCCGGATTGGCCTCGTACACACTCCGAAACCACTCCTCTGTCTCCGCGCAGCCCTTGTCCGGGATACAGCCATCGGGAAGTGGTACGCGGATGAAGGCAGGCCAGCGATCGGCGAGCGAGTCACCGTCGTCAGTGTCCGTGCGATCGGCTGCAATGGTCGTCATCACGAATCTCTCGCAGCTAGGCCGACGTCAACACCTGGCCCGAGGTCACACCGGTCGTCTCGCCGTCGCGCATCGTGATGCCGCCGCTGACGATTGACATGTGATAGCCCTTGGACTTCTGCACGAGGCGTCGCTGGCCGGCCGGCAGGTCGTGCTCGACGGTTGGCCGCTCGGGACCAACGGTGTCGAGGTCGAAGAGGATCATGTCGGCCTTGTAGCCCCGACGCAGCAGTCCACGGTCACGCAGCTCCCAGGCGGTTGCCATGTCCCAGGTCAACATCTTGACGGCCTGTTCAATCGTCAGTTCCCCGGTGCGTCGCACCCAGTGCGCCAGCACGTGCGTCTGCAACGACGAGTCCATGATCTGCGACACGTGGGCGCCGCCATCGGAGAAGGTGACCAGCGAACGGGGCTCACGCATGATCTCGAGCACCGTTTCTTGGTGCTCATTCGCGAGCGGCACCATGTAGAGCGTCTCCAGGTCCTGCTCGACCCCAACGTCGATCATCGTCTTGACCGGATCTTCCTCGCGTTCGCGGGCGACTTCACCGACGCGGCGGTTCGGAGTGCCGTCGACGTGGTCGAGGATGAAGACCCAGTCCCAGTCCGATGGCTTGCGCGCCTGCGCCGGCATGACCTTCGAGAAATCCTCTTCTTCGGTGTTGGCGATGTGAACGAGCTGCGCCACGATCTCAGGGTCGCGCAGCAGCTTCATCTGCTCGTCGAGCGGCTGCTTGCGGATGTCGCGCCACATTGAGAGTCGGTCGAACGGCATCTCGGTCCGCCACGACCAGTTGGTCGCGAGCTCTCGCGAGTGCGCCTGACCGAACATGCGTCCACCCTGATCGGCGGCCTGCTGCGCGTGATCGAACAGTCGCTTCCAGCTCTCCGGCTGTGCGCGACGGCTGTGCAGCGCCGGGAAGAACATTGGACGGCCGGAGTCGACCGCGAGGTCGCGGAAGCGGCGCTCGTAATGGTTAGGGTCGTTCGGGTCCTGACCCATCGTCGGTTCGCCGCTGATTTCGACGACGCCACGGTTGATCTCGCCCATCGCCATGACCAGTTGACGGACCTCGTCCCAGGTCGCCAGCCGCGACGGCACCGGCGCGCCTTCGCGCGTCTTGTGCGCAGGTGAGCGTGTCGTCGAGAAGCCCATCCCGCCGGCCTGTACGCCCTCTTTGAGAATCTCCGCCATTTCGGCAATCTCGTCGTCCGAGGCCTGGTCGGTGAAGGCGCGATCACGCATCACGTAGGTGCGCAACGCGGTATGGCCAACGTAGCCGCCATAGTTGAGACCCTTGGGCTTGTCCTCAAGGAACTGCATGAACTCGGGGAAGGTCTGCCAGGTCCAGTCGACGCCGGCGCGCTGGGCATCTGCGGGAATGTCCTCGACCGCTTCCAGCGTTCGCATCAGGATGTCCTGGTCGTCGGGATGGCAGGGCGCCAGCGTGAAGCCGCAGTTGCCCATGATCACCGAGGTCACGCCGTGGTAGCAACTTGATGTGCCATACGGGTCCCAGGAAATCTGCGCGTCAAAGTGTGTGTGGCCATCGATAAAGCCGGGCGACACGATCAGGCCGCGAGCATCGACTTCTTCCTTGCCCTTCTCGGCAATCCGCCCAATCGAGGCGATCCGGTCGCCCTCGATGGCAATGTCCGCCTGGTAGCGGGGAGCGCCTGAACCATCCACAATGGTTCCGCCTCGAATTACGATGTCATAGGTCATCTGCTGCTCGATTCAACTGCACTAGGTCAGGCCTATGCTAACCAATCCCACGCTCGCGGCACGAATGAAGACCTCGACCTGGCGTTGAAATGGGGCGTGTTCACATGGGACCGTTCAATCCAGGAGTTTCCGTCACACCCGCTGTGAAATCCGCCATACCCGCGCTCGCCGCGGGTGTCTCGCTGCTCAGCGCCGCTGTCTGTGCGCAACTCGGCGAGATTTTCGCGACAAGCGCGGCAAAAGCGGAATTCTGACCAAGCAGATGGCTGATGTGATCACGTCCTAGTTTGGGCGTCATTGGCAAGACTCGCGTGTCAGATGCGCAGTACCGGCATTGTGGCTGTGCCTCGACGGGGTGACAGCGTCTGCGTCCCTGGGTCAGGGATCAGGTCCATTCGCTCCATGTTCACGACGCCGATCAATGCCTCAGCCCCAGCAGGAACCACGATGCAGTCGGTATCCATCGTCCTCCCCTGGATTACAACACCTAGCGATCCCGCGATTGCGAGCGTCACCGACGATCCGTCGGCCATTTGCGTGGTCATATGATCGATCGTCGGCAATCCCAGGTGATCGACCACATCTTGGGGAAGCACCATGGAGATTGCCCCAGTGTCCGCCACAGCAGGGATCCGCGCACGCCTGACTTCGCTGCGCTCAATCAGCCCGCGCTCCGCGATATCGCGGTCGCTGACATTGACAAGATCGATCTCGACGATAATCTCACCCACGGTCGAACACCCCGTTCACTTGAGTCTCCAATGTGGATCCAGCGTATGTGATTACAGCGAGTTCTCCTCGTGTGGTGTGACCATGATCTTGCAGTGCTCTTCGGGATCTCCCAGCGTCTGGAAGGCTCCCTCGACTCCGTCCAGACCCACTCTCCCTGTCACGATTGGTCCCGGCTTGATGCCTCCTGACGTGATCGCTCCGAGCGTTTCGGCGTACTCGTCCGGCGTATAGCCGAGGACGAACTTCATCTGAATTTCCTTCTCGATACCGGCCATTGGGACAATCGTGTCCTCCTGCATGCAAACACCGACGATCACCAGACGCGCGCCTCGCGAGGGAGCTTCCTTCATCAGCAGCGAGATCGTTCCCTTGAAACCAATCGCGTCAAACATCACGACCTCGCTACCGGCCGTGTAGCCGCGCTGTTCGAGCGCGGCGATTGGCGGCGTCTCGCGCGGGTCGACCACCACGTCGGCGCCCATGATCCCGGCCAGTTCTCGACGTCGCGGCGAGAAGTCGGAGGCGATGATCAGTCCGGCGCCCTCGTTGCGCAGGCTGGCGATCGTGGCCAGTCCGACCGGACCACATCCGTACACGACGGTCGGTTCGCCACCGCTGAGCTTTGCGGCGCGGACGGCGTGCATGCCGACGGCCATCGGCTCGGTCGTGGCAGCGTGCTCGGTGTCGACGCTGTCTTCCACTGGCAGGAGCATCGATGCGTCGAGCACCATGTACTCGCTGTAGCCACCGGGATAGTCGTTGCTGTACGCACCTCGGCTCGGGACCGACGTGGCACGATCGCCGATGCCCACGGGGCCCGTCGTGTTCGGTCCATAACCGACGACTTCCACACAGAATTCGTGGCCCATGATGATGTCGCGGCTGAGGTCGGGCGCGAAACTGGCGTTGCCAGAGTTCATCGACCCCTTGACGATGTCCTCGCCGAATCGGACGAAATGCAGATCCGATCCACAGATGCCACAGGCGAGCACTCTGACCAACGCTTCTCCTTCAACCGGCTCGGGCTTGGGGACCTCGGCGAGTCTCAACTGTCCATTTCGAGATGCAACGGCGCGCATGGCGAGTTCCTTTCCAGGTGTCGAACCTGTCGGCTGATCGATACGTTGGCAGGCTAACCGTTAGCCTGCGCTCAGGATGGCGCTTGAGAGGAGCACGCAGATGGCTGACTTCGACGCATTGCAGCGGTCGTATCGAGCGACCGACGGATGGCTGCACCTCGCAATACGGTCCGACGCCGAATGGCGCCGACTTCGTGACACCCTGGGCGAGGCGGCGCTCGCCGATCATATGTGGGACCACCACGAGCGTCACCCGGCCGACGGAGAGGCCTACCTGCCCGAGTTCCAACTCCAAGTCGAGGATGATCCGCGGTTCGCCACGGCGGAGTCGCGGCGAACCCACGCGCGTGAGCTCGCCAGCGTGATCACGGAAGCGCTACGCAATCGGACGCAGAAGGAATGGGTCGACCTATTCGAAGCACGCGGCGTCCCATTCGAGGTCAAGACGCCTGCAGTGCCTTGAGTCATCGTTCCCCTGGTTGCTCGTATCGAATCTGACTGAGCGTGAAGATGTTTTGGTCAAGAGTCCCACCAAGCCAGAGGCGAACAGGGGAGATTCGTCTATTCGGTCGGATGACCTGCCGCTCAAACCAATAGACACCCTGCTCATCCGCTGAAATCGCTTTGTTCGTCATCACCGCTGCGATCACCGGTCTCAATAGCTCTGGTGGACCAGCAAACCCGTACTCGGCCAGTTGCCTGCGGAAGGATGTCGTCATCCTCACCTCAATATGTTCCGACGACATTTCGAGAGCCTCAGCCAACCTTCGATACACTGGCCAGGACGCGGAGCGCAGACATGACAGATTACAGACCGCCATTCAATCAGGCAAAGCTCGATGAACTTGTGCTCTATATTTGCGAACGCAATTTGTTTGACGAGCACTTCGGCAAGGCGAAACTGCATAAGCAGCTCTGGATGAGTGAATTCCACTGCTTCAACCTCAGTGGCAAACCGCTCGTTGGGGCAACCTACGTGCGTGGACCACACGGGCCCAGCTGCCGGCAGCTGGGCGAGTCACTCGACAGGATGGAGGACAAGGGTCAGTTGATCATTCGCCTGAGGGAGCGATTCGGGTACACGAAGCAACAACCAGTACCACTTGTACGGGCTGATCTGTCTGACTTCGAGGCGGATGAGATCGCCCTCGTCGAGGACGTTCTTTGGGAAACCCGCGACCTCAATGCCCTTGAGCTGACCAGTCGGGCACAATTGCATCCCGGCTGGTTATACACCGAGGATGGTGATGAAATCAGTTACGGATTCGCCAGCGTGCCGTCTGATCTGCCATTTGAGGAGCCGTGGACGGCTCGGGCTCAGGCGTTGGCTGCAGGCAGCTAGTCGGCCTCTTCGTTGAGCCACGACATCATGCCTCGGAGTTCGGCTCCGACCTCTTCTGATGGGTGCCTCGCAGCTCGGGCCCGCAGCTTGTCGAAGCCGGGACGGCCGGTCTGGTTTTCCATGATCCATTCGCGTGCGAACGTGCCGTCCTGGATGTCGGAGAGAATCTGCTGCATCTTCTCCTTGACCGACGCATCCACGATGCGCGGACCACGGGTCAGGTCGCCGTACTCAGCAGTGTCCGAAATCGAGTAGCGCATGTTGGCGAAGCCGCCCTCGTAGATCAGGTCGACGATCAGCTTGACCTCATGAATCGTCTCGAAATACGCCGACTCTGGCTGGTAACCCGCCTCAACCAGGGTCTCGAATCCGGCCTGCATGAGCGCCGTGATGCCTCCGCAGAGGACCGACTGCTCGCCGAAGAGGTCTGTTTCGGTTTCCTCGAGGAATGTGGTCTCGAGCACGCCGGCGCGGGTCCCGCCGATGCCCTTGGCGTAGGCCAACGCGACCTCTTTGGCCGTCTCCGAGGCGTCCTGGTGGATGGCCAGCAACGCTGGAACGCCGCCGCCCTCTTCGAACACGCGACGGACGAGGTGACCAGGGCCCTTGGGCGCGATCATCGTCACGTCGACCTCGGGCGGTGGCGTGACCTGATTGAAGTGGATTGCGAAGCCGTGCGCGAACATCAGCGTCTTTCCCTCGGTCATCGAGGGAGCGATGTGCTGGTCATAGATCTGCTTCTGCACGTGGTCGGGGGCGAGGATCATCACGATGTCGGCCGCGGCCGCGGCGTCAGCGACCGTGTCGACCTGCAGCCCCGAGTCCTGCACCTTGTTCCAGCTCCGTGAGCCGGGGTACAGACCGACGATCACGTCGCAGCCGGAATCACGTAGGTTGAGCGCGTGCGCGTGTCCCTGGGAGCCAAAGCCGATCACGGCGATTTTCTTGTCCTTGATCAGGTCCAGGTCGGCGTCGGCGTCGTAAAACATCTGCGCGGGCATAGCGGTCTCCTACCGAATGATGTGTGATTTGTGTGGCTCTCGAATGAGTGTACGCCTGGTGTGGCTATCGGCTAGTCGCTGGCGAACGGCAATGCCCCTTCGGGCCGACGGCCGAGCATCGCGCGGATTGCGGCTGCGGCCTGTTGTGAGTCCGAGATCGCGGGCGGTTTGGTCGTGTCGGGACCGCGTCGCATGGCGATCCGTCCCGTACGGACCATTTCCAGGATGCCGAATTGCTCGAACATCTTGACGGCGGCGTCGACTTTTCCTTCATCGCCAAGCACCTGGACGATCAACGCCTCTGAGTGCACATCGACGACATCGGCCCGGAAGACTTCGACGACGTCGAGTACTTCGCGTCGACTAAAGTTGCTCGCCGCGACTTTGATCAGGGCGAGCTCTCGGTCGACCATCGGCGTGTAGGTGATGTCCTGGACGGAGATGACATCGATCAGCTTGAAGAGCTGTCGGCAGACTTGGTCGACTTGGTGATCATCGCCATCGACGACGATCGTCATCCGGCTCAGGCCGGGCTCTTCACAATGTCCGACGGTGAGTGACTCGATGTTAAAGCCTCGTCGGCGAAACAGCGATGCGACTCGGGCCAGGACACCAGGGCGGTCCTCGACGTGCGCGACGATGGTGTTACGGGAAGCCATTCCTCCCAACCCTTCTAGTTCAATCTCTCTGACATTCCTGAAGCCGTTAGATCTCGTCAGCCGATTCGATGGTCTCGGAGAGCGCAGCTCCCGCGGGCACCATGGGCCAGACGTTCTCTTCGCGTTCGAGCTGGAAGTCGATCACGACCGGACCGTCGAAGCCTTCGAGGTCTCGGAAGACCTGGATTGCTTCGGCGCGAGTTGAGGCTCGGACGCCTCGCACGCCGTAGGCCTCGGCCAGTTTGACGAAGTCAGGCTGGCCAATATCGACCGAGTGGTAGTTGTGCTCATAGAACAGCTCCTGCCACTGTCGGACCATGCCGAGGAAGCCGTTGTTGAAGATGGCAAATCGGATCGGCAGGTTGTGATCTTTGACAGTCTGCAGCTCTTGCGAAGTCATTTGGAAGCCACCATCGCCGCAGAGCGACCAGATCGGATCTGTCTGCGCGAATTGCGCACCCATCGCGGCGGGAACCTCGTATCCCATCGTGCCCAGACCGCCAGACGTCACCCACTGCCGAGCTCTCGTGTACGGGTAGTACTGAGCGCCCCACATCTGGTGCTGCCCGACCCCGGTCACGATCGTCGACTGACCTTCGGTCGCTTCGGCCAACGCCTTGACCAGCCACGGACCGCTCAGCGTGGTTCCTTCCTCGATGTAGTCGGTCGGATGCTGCTCCATGATCTCGTTGATCTCGACGCGCCAATCGCGATGCGTCTGGTGCTCAATTTGAGGCAGCAGTCTCTGCAGCGTTTGCTTGACATCGCCGTTGACTGGCGCGTGAGTGGTGAAGTTCTTGCCGATCTCGGCAGGGTCGATGTCGATGTGGACAATCTTGGCACCTGGGTTGAAGTCGCTGAATCGACCCATCGCGCGGTCGTCGAATCGCATGCCGATGCCGATCACGACATCGGCGCGGTCGGCAGCCATGTTGGCGTAAAAGTGGCCGTGCATCCCGAGGAAGCCGTATGACAGGTCATGGTCCTCGGGCATACCCGAGATGCCGAGCAACGTGGTCAACACTGGCGTGTCGGAGCGCTCGGCGAACTCGATCAGTTCCTCTTGCGCCTCCGACTGCACGACGCCGTGTCCAGCGATCACGATCGGCTTCTTGGCGGCATTGATGATCTCGGCCGCTTTGTCGACCTCTTCCTCGCGCGGGACATCCATGATCGGATATCCGCGCAACGAAACGCCCTGCGGATAGCCGTCCCACTCGGCCTCTTCAACGAAGACGTCCTTAGGGATATCGACCAACACGGGACCCTTGCGACCGGTCGAGGCGATATGGAACGCCTCCTTGACCGCAGGCGCGATCTCCGAGGCTCGCATGAGTAGGTAGTTGTGCTTGGTGATCGGCAAGGTGATCCCGGTGATGTCGGCTTCCTGGAAGCCATCGCGGCCAATCAAGTCGCGCGCCACGTTACCGGTCAAAACGACCATCGGCACGGAGTCCATGTAGGCGGTCGTAATCCCGGTGACGAGGTTGGTCGCGCCAGGACCCGAGGTGGCCAGACAAACGCCCGTGCGTCCCGCGACGCGGGCGTAGCCGTCGGCGGCGTGGGCGGCTGCCTGTTCGTGTCGGACGAGGACGTGCTTGACGTCGGGATACTCGCCCAGTGTGTTGTACAGCGGCAGGACGACGCCGCCGGGATATCCGAAGAAGACTTCGACTCCTTCGGCCTTTAGGCATTCCATTAGGATTCGGGCGCCAGTCAGACGCATGGTGGTCTCCTCAAACATGGTTCGGCGAGTCTGCCGAATGTCAAGTACCCAAATACGGTCGAGCGATTGTTGGGAGGTGGTGAGCAGGCGATCTCGTCAGGTGTGGCGGCGGCGCAGGTTCCTGCCTGTTCTCGACGCCGATCGCTCAGACGCGGAACACGCGGCCGCCCGGTACAGCGACCGCTACCCGATTCACGGCGAGGGTCCACGTCAAATGCGTCATCGCTCCTAGCGTACAAGCTCGGCCCAATGACATGTCAACCACCAAGGCCACCCACGAAAACTGAGCCAACTCCAACCATCCCGATGCCCTCCTGAGGAATAGCCGTATTCCCGCAAGAGGAATGGCCGTCATAGCCGTGCGAGGCCGCGGGTATCTCGCCGAGGATATCTCGCCGAGGCCAGCTCCGACGTCAACGCTGCTAATGCGTGTTCGGCGACACATCGGCCTCGCCGCTCGGAGCGAGATTCCCGCCTACGGAGGCCATTGATTGATTTGCTCCCCCTCGCAGGGGGAGCTGTCGCGGAGCGACTGAGGGGGTCCTGCCGGCGCGGGTACCAGATAGGACTTGGTGGAGCAGGACCCCCTCCGCCTTCGTCACCTCCCTCTGCAGGGGGAGGAAAGAGATTATGCAAAGGTCTCCCTACGCGGGAATGACGGTTGGGGGCGCAGGTATGACGGGTGGGGTGCGGGAGTGACGTTGGGGGCGCGGTAACTGCGGCGTATAGGCGACCGGAGTTATGGAGATGGTCGTGCAGGTATGGCGGAGCTGATCGAGCCGCCGTAACAGTGGTCGTCGAGCGGGAGTCGCCACGGTCGTCGAGCGGGCGTGACGGGGTGACGCGCCCGTCACACTTGGGACTTGGCGCCTTCAATGAGTTGGACCTCGTAGGCCTGCTCGACCTCGGGGTAGTCGTAGTAACGCTCGCGGAGCAGTTTGTTCATGTCCCGCGGCGGGAAGAAGCGACGCGCCCAGTCTGTTCCTTCCACGAGGTCGTCCGGTTCGCCAGCCTCGGCTCTCACGATCATCTCGTAACGGCGAGCGCCGACCTCGACCTGGTCCTGGAGCTCTTTCGCGGTCATTTGGACACGTGTGTGTTGCCACCACTCGAGAATCGGCACCTGCCAGGTGTCCGCAACGAGGCTACGAATCGTTTGGGTCAAGGCAGCTTTCCGCGCGTCCTGGTCGAGTTCCGGATCGAGCGGCTCGGGCCTCGGGTCAATGGGGATCTCGATGATCGGCAGCTCCCAAGGCTGATGCCGATCGCCATTGCGCACGGCGAGACATCGCTCGCCACGCATCACAATCAGGAAGATGCGCTCAACGAGATCGGGCTCAGGAAGCTCGTCGGTCTGGTCGCGGTACTGCAGGTAGACGTCGTCGACCAGCTTCTCCTGTCGCCAGATCTTGCGACGCGGCTTCGGGATGTGCTTCATTACTTCGGCGGGGTCCATCTCCATACCGCCGCCGAGCGGATGTTCACCGAATGCCATGTTCTCGCCCTCTTGCGTGTTCTTGTTCTGTGGTCTGTCTGCTTAGTCGGCTGCTTAGTCGGAATGGACGGACTCGTGAGCCTCCGCGATCGCATGTGGCTCTTCCGATGTCCACACGTTGCGCCCGCGCTCACCCGCGCTCATCCGTCCGACGCCTGGGAACGGGTTATGTACCGCGACCAGCAGTGATCGATTCTTGATCGCATCCGCGATCAGCCGTTTCTTGGTCTCCAGATTGACGAGCGGCAACACATCAAACGCCGAGAGCCATGCGACTCGCTCGAGCTGCACCTGATGCTGGATCATGTCGCCCAGATAGATGGCCGACTCGCCCCCATTGGCGATCACGACGGAAGCATGTTCGGCGGTGTGCCCGGGCGTCTCGATCACGGTGATGTCTGACGTGATCTGCGTCTCGCCGTCGATGAAATCGATCTGATCGGCCGCCTCAACGGGCTGCAGGTTCTCGGGCAGGTAGGTGGCGCGAGTGCGTTCGTTGGGATGCATCGCTTCTTCCCACTCGCCGCGCTGGATGTAGTAGCGAGCGTTGGGGAAGGTGACCGCGTGGCCACCGTCGCCATCGGCGATGGTGTTCCAGCCGGTGTGGTCGTTGTGCAAATGTGTGTTAATCACGATGTCGACATCGGCGGGCTGGACGCCGTTGCGGGCGAGGTCGTCGAGCAGTTTGCCGTGGTCGGGTTCCCAGCCGCGACGCCGCGTTTGCTCGAAGTCTTTGTTGCCTTGCCCGGTCTCGATCAGGACCGTCTTGCCGTCCGATTCGAGCAACAGACAGTTCAGGGCCAATGGAATCTGGTTGAGATCGTTGGTCTCACCCGTCACCCGCGACCACATGATTTTGGGCACCAGACCGAAGACGGCGCCGGCGTCGAGCCAGACCACTCCGTCCGAGAGCACGCGCACCTCGCGCGATCCGACCCGATAGATTGGCGTAGCGCTCATGGCGTGACGTTATCACCAACCGCCGCTTGGAACAGTGTCAGCCGACCAACGCTCGGCAGGGGAAGGAACTTCTGATGTCCAACGGACCGATGCCCAGCGCAGATCCGTTTCAGCGCGGATTCGAAGGGTTGCTGCCCGAGCATCTTGGCATCCGCCTGATCTCGGTCGCGCCGGAGCTGGTGGTTGGCGAAATCGATGTCGTCCGACATCTCTGCACCGCGCCTGGCCTCATGCACGGAGGCGCAATCATGGCGTTCGCCGACACGCTGGGCGCCGTCGGCACGAGCGCGAACCTACCGCCAAGCGCTGGGACGACCACGATCGAGTCGAAGACCAACTTCTTCCGCGGCGGCATCGAGGGCACGACGCTGCGGGGTGAGTGTCGGCCGATGCACCGAGGTCGGCGCACGCAGGTCTGGCAGACGACGATTCTCAATCCCGAGGGCAAGCTCGTCGCACAGGTGACGCAGACGCAGATGGTGCTGTAGCGGTCGCGTCCCAGGTCGCGATACTCTGAGGTCATGAGCACGACGTCGCAGCCGAACAACAAACTTCCCTCCCCGCACAAGATTCCTATGCGGTCTGTCAAGCTCGAGGCGTTCATCGTCGAGCGCGCCGAAGAGCATGCACGGGCCAAGGGATTGACTGTTGAGCGCTACATCGCCAATGGTCTGAGAATCCAGCTAGGAGAAGATCCTCTGCCGGAAGAACAGCGGCAGATTGACGAATTCCTAGCAAAGCCCGGTCGAAGAGCTTGGCTCGATGCTTGGCGACAGAAACTCGCGATCGATCGTCCACCCACGATGGCGGACATCGCTGCGGCGCACAAAGCGGAAGATCGTGAGGCCCGATACGAGTACCTCAAGGAAACGAACAGAGCGTGATTCTGGTCGACTCGGATGTGCTCATTGATGTAGCGCTCTCCAGACAGCCATACCTTCTTGACTCAGAGCGCATCCTGGCCGCAATCGAAGCTGGCTTCGATCGGGCAGCGATCGCTTGGCACACGGCTGCGAATCTCTACTATGTGGTGCGAAGGCAACTGAGCGTCAGCGCGGCGCGTGACATCGTCTCACGCATTCATCGCACGGTTTCGGTGTCGCAGACCAGCAGCAGCGATCTTGCGTATGCACTTTCGCTGCCCATGGTCGATTTCGAGGACGCGATGCAAGTCGCCGCTGCTCGAGCATGCGGGGCTGACTTTATCGTCACCAGAAATCTTCGGGACTACCGAGACTCCCCGATCGAGGCCGTCAGCCCGCAGCATGCGCTGTAGCGCCTGAGCTGATTTCTGTTCATTTCGAATCGGTCGGTCGCGTGTATCGTGACGGGTAATGGCTCAGCACTGACCTCACCTGCACCGAGCAATCTGGGAGCGCGCGATGTCCGGTACCGAAATGGCTTACCTCCGGGGCGAGATCTTGCCCCTCTCCGAGGCCAAAATCAGCATCATGACCCACGCCTTGCACTACGGCACCGCCGTATTCGAAGGCATCCGTGCGAACTGGAACGCCGAACACGAGCAGCTCTATCTCTTCCGCATGCGCGAGCACTACGAGCGACTGCGGAAGTCGGCCCATGCGCTGATGATGGAGCTGCCGCTCTCGGACGATGAGCTCTGCGAGATCACCATTGACCTGGTCCGCCGCAGCGGCTTCCGCCAAGACGTCTACATCCGACCGATGGTCTACAAAGCAGCCGAGCAGCTCGGCGTTCGCTTGCACGGCATCGACGACGACTTCCTCTGCTTCCTGATTCCGTGGGGTGCCTACCTCGACACCACGGGCGGCGTGCATGTGGTCACCTCGTCCTGGCGACGGACTGAGGACCAATCGATCCCCGTGCGCGCCAAAGTGACCGGGGCGTACATCAACTCGGCCCTGGCCAAAACCGAGGCAGAGACCGCAGGCTTCGACGAAGCAATCATGCTCAACGAAGACGGTCACGTCTCCGAGGGCTCGGGCGAGAACATCTTCATCATCAACGACGGCGTGATTTACACCCCGCCCAGCAGCGACAACATCCTCGTCGGGATTACGCGGAATACCGTGGTCGAGCTCGCCGAGCAAGAGCTCGGCATTCCCACGGTCGAACGCACGCTCGACCGCTCGGAGCTGTGGCTGGCAGACGAAGTCTTCATGACCGGCACCGCGGCACACGTCACGCCGATCGCATCGGTCGACCGACGCGAGATCAACGGCGGTGAGACGGGACCGATCACCGCTCAGCTCGAGCGTCTCTACTTCGACGCGATTATCGGCAATCGCGACTCGTACGCGCACTGGCTGACGCCGATTTACACGGACGCTGCGACCGGCTAGTCCGAGGGAGCCGCCATAGGAATCGACATGCCCGAGGCGGTCACGCTCATCATTGCGTACCTGTTGGGCTCGGTTCCCGTTGCCTGGATCGTCTTCCGTTGGCAAACCGGACAGGACTTACGGCTCGTCGGCGACGGCAACGTCGGCGCCGCGAACGCCGCGCGAGAGGGTGCAGGGCACCTCTTTGGCGCCGCGATCATCGTGCTCGACATCGGCAAGGGTCTCCTCGCGGTATCGGTGGCGCGGTGGTGGGGACTCGAGCTCGGTTGGTGGATGGCTGCCGGAGGACTAGTCATGGTCGGTCACATGTGGCCCGTGTTCCTCCGCTTCAACGGCGGCCGTGCCGCAGCGACCGGACTCGGCGCAGCCGGAGCATTTCTGCCGTGGCAGTTTGGCGTCACGTTCGTGGTCGGTGGACTGACATATCTGGTTACACGAGTCGCCGAAGTCGGCATTCTCCTGGTCGCGGCGCCACTGCCGTTCCTGGCGATCGCCTTCGGCGAACCGATCGAGTCCATCATTTTCTGCTTCGCTGCACCAATCGCAGCGGGGATCAAGACAGCGTGGGACAAATGGCGCGACGCTGGGACACCATAGTCGTCGGCGCAGGGCCAGGCGGCTCGACCGCGGCCTTTGAGCTCGCACAAGCGGGCGCCGAGGTGCTGCTGCTCGATCGTGCCGACTTCCCGCGCGACAAGCCATGCGGTGGTGGCGTGCTGATCTCTGCCGCCAGACTGATTCCGTACTCCCTCGAACCAGTGACCGAGCAAACGATCACCGCATTTCGGATCCGCTACAAACGCTCGTGGGAGGTTGAGCATCGGTATCACCTGCCCCTGGCGCTGATGACGCAGCGCTCACGTCTCGACGCGTTCATGGTCGAGCAGGCGCAGGAACTCGGCACGGACTTCCGTGATGGCTCGCCTGTGCGAAGCATCGAGGGCACCACAGTCCACCTGGCCAACGGCGACGTTCATGAAGCTGATGCAATCATCGCGGCGGACGGCGCCAACGGGATCGTCCGCCGAGCGTTCGGGCTGCCACGGTTGCGATCGGCGGTGGCGATGGAGGGCAACGCGTCGCGCGAACAGCACGAATCTGCGCGTTGGACCGACGCGGTCGGCCTCGAGCTGGGCTCAATGCCAGGTGGCTACGGCTGGGTCTTCCCCAAGGGCGATCACTGCAATCTGGGAATCGGTGGCTATCCAGCAGCGGCGACGTCGCTGAAGTCCGAGCTGAATGCGTACGCAGACAGCGAGTCGTTTCCGGGCGACGAGCTGAGCCAACGACGCGCACACCATTTGCCGCTGCGCGATCCCGACAGCGCGCTCTTCACTGGTCGAGTGGCATTCGTGGGCGACGCAGCCGGCCTGGTCGATCCGCTGTCGGGCGAGGGAATCGGTCACGCGATCCGTAGCGGGCAGCTAGCCGCGGGAGCGTCGCTGGAGCTCATCGCGGGACGTCGCACCGATATGGCTGAGTACGCCGAGTCGGTCGAGCGCGAGATTGAGTCCGAGCTCCGAGTCGCGCGCCAGTTGCAGGCACTGTTTCACGCGACTCCATGGCCGTATGTGCAGATGCTCCGCTACTCGCAGCGCTACTGGACGGCATTCTGTCGGATTGTGCGCGGCGAGGCGACGTATCGCGGCTTTCAGAGTCGCTTGGGGCCAGCGAAAGTGCTCGTTGAAGCGGCGGCAGGACTAGCAGAGCGTCGAGGACGCACCACGGCCGGCTGGCAATAGGCGGTCGGATGCCGCTGTCCGACACCGAGTTCGAGCAGATCATGTCCGATCCGACAAAGCGGATCGTCGGGGACATTGTCTGGTCAGACGACCAGGATCATTTGCCGACCAAAGAGTTCCGAGCAACGATTGAGTCGAGCGTGTCTCCTGGCCTCTTTGTGCACGTCACTTGGCGACCTCAACACGAAGACATGTTCCTCGTGCTTGTTCATCCTGACTATGCGAGGATCGCCGGCTTGTGTGTTGGATTCGATGGTCACAGAGATCCCGATCGGGCGCGACGTCATCGGAATCATTGGCACCGCTGGCGCCAGCGAGGTGGCACGAAGTGGGTTGAAGACGAGGAACAAACAGCGCTGAGTTGGGATCTGCCGCTCCAGGTATGGAGCTACTTCTGCGAAACTCTAAACATCCGACATTTGGGTACAATGGCGGTGCCGGTCGCCGAAAGAAGGGGGAGCCAATGAGCCTCCAAACGTTGGAACGTGCCCTCGGTGAGGGTCTGCCCTGCCTCTTTTCGACCACCCCACGCGAACGCGGTGACATACGCGTGAGCACGCCATTCCTCCTACCCGATTGCGATTACTTCTCCCTGTTTGTCTTCGAGCGCGATGGCAGACTGGTGATCTCTGACTACGCCACAGCATTCTTGTGGATCAAGATGGAAACAGGGGTATCTCCGGTACCGGACTTGGTTCGCGCACACATGGCTGACATTGCCTACGCACAGCGAGTCGATATCAATGGTGTGGAACTAGAGATCACCGTCGATGATCAATCCGAGCTGGCCGAGTCGGTTCTCCGCCTGAGTGCAGCCGTGGTCCGTGTCGCCGAGCTGTTCCGATTGATACGGCCGGAGAACGTCGAGGGTCTCGACCGTACGCGGGCAACAGGTGAGCGCGAGGCTGTCGCAACTCAGCCACTGGTTCACTCCGCCGACTGAAGTGCCTCTTCCCACGTGACCCGTTTGCGGATCATTGCCTGGTAGCGCCTCAGCATTCTTGGCCAACCGACGGCGACGACCCCACTCAGGTAGCCGCGCAGTCCGTAGATCGCGGCGAAGCGGTTAGACTCCAGCGTCCCGTGGACGAGCTGGAACTGGTCTCGTGGCGCGGTAATCCCTGAGGCCATGATGCTCACGCCATGCTGGTCGGACCAGAAATACGGCACCGGCGAGAATGGCTCCATCGGCTCGCCTCGATGTTCTCGGAGGAGATTCTGCGCAGCGGCCATGCCTTGCTCAATTGCGTTGGTCCAATGCTCAATGCGCATCGTTCGCTGTGGCTCGGAATAGGCGAACGGTCCGAAGAGTCCGTTCGGCCATCGGGCGACATCCCCGGCCGCAAACACCCCTGGAGCGGCGCGACAGTATTGGTCGCAGATCACGCCGTCGCCGATGGTGAGCCCAGAGTCGGACAGCCACTCGACGTTCGGTCGGACCCCGATGCCGACGACCACGGTATCGGCGGGAATCCTCGTGCCGTCTTCAAGCTCGACCGCCTCGACGCGGCCGTTGCCAAGCAGGTCGGACACACGGGCGTTGCAGTGCAGGTCGACGCCGTGATCGCGGTGGAGGTCGGCGGCCCAAGCGGCGAGCTCGTCGCCGAGCGGCCCGAGCATGGGCGCCGCCAGCGCCTCGACCATGGCCACGTCGAGACCCCGAGCTCGCGCCGACGACGCCACCTCAGCCCCGATAAACCCGGCGCCGATCACAACGATCTTGCCACCTTGTGCCAAGTCCTCGCGCAGGCGCAGGGAGTCTGCTCGATTGCGAAGGGTTTGCACACCCTCGAGATCTTGCCCAAACGGCAGCGAGAGCGCTCTCGCACCCGTCGCGACGATCACGCCGTCATACGGGACGCGTTCCATCTCCGTGTCGCTCTCGAGCAGCACGACCTGATTAACCGTATCGAGCCCGCGAGCGGAGCGGCCACTGAGAAACTCCAGGCCGAGCGACTCGAACTCGTCCTGAGTGCGCAGCGCGAGTCGGTCGATGCCCCACTCGCCGGTCAGCAGCTGTTTCGACAAGGGTGGTCGGTCGTACGGGAAGTGTGGTTCGTCGCCGATCAGCGTGATGACGCCATCGAAGCCCTCATCGCGGAGGGCCTCCGCCGCGTTGAGTCCAGCCAACGATGCTCCGACGATGACGATTCGCTCCATGTGAGGAGACTATCCCCTTTCCACACCAAACTCAGGGTCCAGCCGAGGGCGTTGAGCGATCCTTCGCTATGATGCACTGCGATAGCAAGAAATCGTACCGAACCATCGAATGGGAGAACAACATGGGCAAGATGGACGGCCAGGTGGCCATCGTCACGGGCGCGAGCCGCGGCATCGGCGCCGCGATCGCCGAGTGTTTCGCGGCTGAAGGCGCCAAAGTGATCGCCACCGCGCGAACGCTCCAAGAGGGCACACACCCCCTGCCGGGGTCGCTAGAGATGACCATCAAGAACATCCGCGACGCCGGTGGCGAAGCGACCGCGGTGGCTGGCAACGTCTCGGAGTACGAGGAGTGCGCAGGGATCGTGCAGACCTGCATCGACACCTACGGCCAACCCGATGTCCTCGTCAACAACGCGGCGCTGACGTACTTCATCCCCGTCAAGGACTTCCCGGTCAATCGTTGGCTCCGTTCGACCGCGGTCAACTTCCACGGTCCCTTCTACATGAGCCAGCTCTGCCTGAACGAAGGTGGAATGATCGAACGCGGCTCGGGCGCGATCGTGAACGTCTCCTCGGCAGCGGCGATCGGTCCAGGTCGTGGCCCGTACGAGGGTGACGGCGGCGGCGGAACGCTCTACGGCGCGGAAAAGGCGGCCCTCGAGCGATTCACCCAAGGACTCGCGTCCGAGGTACATCAGTACGGCATCTCGGTGACCTGCTACAGCCCGTCACAGATCGTGCCAACCCCTGGCGTCGTCCATCACCGATTGATGGAAGGTCGCGACCCGAACGATGCTGAGTCGGTCGAGATCATGGCCCAGGCCGCGCTGCTGCTCGCAACTGAGCCGATCGACAAGGTCTCAGGGCGGGTGACGTACTCGCAGGAGATCCTCAAAGAGTTCGGCTGGGACATGGGCGACAAAGAGCCAGCCGGCACCGGCGTCACGTCTCCGGGCTCGGGCTATTCCCAGATCTAGGTAGTTCTAGACCTCTAGACCGAAGGCGACTGTGCCCAATGCCGACCTAGATCGCGTCGAGGACTGGTTCAGTTCTGGCGCCTTGCTGCACCCGTTTCGCGGCGAGGCGCCGCCATCAACCGTCGATCTCGCGCGAGCGATCGCGCATGTCGGCGGTGTCCCCCTCGACCGGGATGAAGTTCGTGCGCACGAGCTCGCTGAGCGGCTCGGCGGCGATCGGCCGCTGCTGTTTGTCTTGGTCGATGGATTGGGCTGCATATTCGATGGTCGGACCCGACCAGACGGATTTCTGGCCACAGCCGAGCATCTTCAGCTCCGGGCCGTGTTCCCATCCACGACAGCAGCCGCCCTCACGACGGTCGCCACGGGCGCCTGGCCGTCGCAGCATGGGATTCCGGCATGGAACACCCATCTGCACGACCAGAATCTGACCGCCACGATTCTGCCCTACGTCGAGCGAAGCTCGGAGCGGTCGCTCCGTGAGTTTGGCATTCGACCCTCGCAGGCGTTCGCCTATCCATCGCGGTTGGCAAGCATTCGCACCGGTTTGCGAACCTACCACCCGGAGAACATCGCCGACAGCGAGTTCACCAGCTACGGTCGGGGCCATTGGCCAACCGACCCATACGAACACCTCAACGATGCGGTCGATGCGGTCGCGCACCGTATGGTGCGGGAACGCGAATCGGGAGTGCACTATCTGTACCTGCCGATGGTCGATGCCGCTGCTCATCGCACAGGGCCGGACGGACGCGACACCCAACTGGCACTGGAGGCGGTGGATGGAGCCTTGACGACGCTCCGAGATCGGCTCGATGGCCTCGCTCGAATCGCCGTCACGCCAGACCACGGCGAGCTCCACATCGCCGAGCGCGACAAGTCAGTCCTGTTGCCCGACGATCCGTTGCTTGACGACTTACACACGCCTCCCTTCGGCGAGACGCGCGTGCCGATGTTCTGCGTCAGGCCTGGCGCAGAATCACTGTTCGAGTGGGGCTTCCGCGAGCGATGGGGGCGCGACTGGGCGCTGCTCAATCGACAGGAGTTCGAAGCGCTCGAACTATTCGGGCCAGGAACGATCTCGGAACGCTCCGCGAGTCGGATCGGCAGTCACATCGCGCTCTCGGAGCAGGCCAAGATCATCACCTACGGAGAAGTCGGCAACCCGCAGGGCAAACTCATCGGGCATCACGCTGGCCTCCGACCTGAAGAGATGGAGATCCCGCTGCTCCTAGCTTAGGGTGTGTTCAGGTAGTGTTGACGAGTGAGGGAGCGCCACCCGAACAAGGAGATTGAGCGCGTGTTGCGCCGAGCTGAACGAGCTGGCTAGCGAGTCGTCCGTGCCCCGCGGTCGCATAACTGGGGACAGATGCTGTGCATGGAAACGAGCCGTGCAGGATGCCGTGAGGCAGTGCATTCGACCCCGCGAAACTCCGGGAGCGCACGCTGCAACGCTCTTACGAGCAATTCGACGCTGTCCGCACTCAGGCGAGGATTCAACATGACCCTATTTTGCTTCGACTTGGTCGTAGAAGGGCGTGACATTACGGATGTGGACGCCATGAACGCGCTCTATCACGCGTCTGAGTCGACGAACGACGACATATCGCCACACTGGCGAGACGGGATGCAGTACGCAGGACTAATGAGAGAGGCAACTTGCCTTGAGCACGCCGTTCTCGTCGGCATTCAGCAGGTCGAGAGCATCGGCGGTGTGAAGGTCGTTGGCATTGTCGACACGTCGTTCGTGACTCTTGGCGAGATTGCGAAGCGCGCTGGCCGCACAGAAGAAGCCATACAAGACTTGGTCGACGGCATCTCCGGACCAGGAGGGTTCCCTGGCGGTATGGAGCTACTCGACGATGAACCCATCGAATGGCCCTGGGACCAGGTCGTTGAGTGGTTTCGATCCGAGCTTGAAGAAACGATTGCGTATCCAGATGCTGACACGTATGAATTTCTGGATTTCGTCCTCAGAACTCGACTCCGTGGCCGCAGCACTGCACCGGAGCATCGACGCCAACTTGCAGAACTGATCGTGGCAGGAGATCCCTTGGAGTTGCCTGCCGCAACTCAAGGGCAGCAATCCCTCTTCTGTGAGGACTGCGCCAACGATGGAATCGCAGCCGCCGACTAGTCGTCGAACTCCATGATCGCCCGACCGAAGATCTCGCCGTGTTCGAGGGCGGCCGTGGCTTCGTTGATCTGTCCGATCTTGAAGCGCTCGGTGACCATCGCGTCGAGGTCGAGCGCGCCATCCTCAGCCCAGGCCAGGAACATTGGGAAGTCTCGGTCCGGTCGACAGCTACCGCCGATTGAGCCGATGTACTTCTTCTCGTTGATCAGCATGCCTCGCATGTCGACCTCGGTGAAACTCACACCCGACTGGGGCACGCCGACCAACACGGCGGTGCCACCGGTCTCGGCACCGAGGATTCCTGGACGCACGGCGCGCAGAATCTGGTTCATTGTGATCTCGCGACCGATGCAGTCGAATGCGAAATCGACACCTGAGACAGGCTCGCCGAAGCTGGTCACTTCACCGCGCTGCGTCAGTTCGTGGATCTGTTCGATCGCATCACCGCTTGAGGCGTTGACGCCGATCGTCGCACCGAAGCGCTTGGCAAACTCCAGCTTCTCCTCGTCGAGGTCGACCGCGATGATCGGGTCAGCGTTGACCACCGACGCCGCGACCACTGCCGAGAGTCCCACACCACCGACACCAAAGATCGCGACGGCGTCGCCCTCGCGAACGGCGGCGGTGTTGTACACCGCACCCGAGCCGGTCAGCACGGCGCAGCCAATGATCGAGGTCACGTCGCGGCGAGTGTCTTGTGGCACTTTGACGACGTACTTCTCGTCAGCGATCGTCGTGTCGGCCCAGGTAAAGACGTTGCGTGTTGTGGCGGTCCTGCCGTTCGGTCGCTCGACCACGATGGCGTCGACCTCACGCGTGGCGGTCTCGGCATTGCGCGGCACCCAGGTGACGAAGACAATGTCGCCGACCTGCACGTTGGTCACCTGGGAGCCGACCTTGATCACCTCGCCCGTGGCCTCGTGACCGAGAATCTGGTCGCCGTTGCGAGGGTTGTGCATCTGGTGCAACTGCGAATGGCAGATTCCCGAGGCAAACTGTCGGACGACGACCTGAAAGTCGGTCGGGTCTGGCAACTCGACGCGTTCAATGGCCAGGGGCTCGTCGGCTTCGGGCAGAAAGATCACGCGCGCAGGTGTCGGCATGGGAAGTTCCTTCGGTTGTGCAGTCAATGCAATCGTTGTCTTCAGAGATTCTAATCTGCCCAATGAGGGAGACGCATGGAAATCATCACCCGCCGCGGGCCACGACACATGGAACAGGCCGAGTTTGACCTTCTGCGCGGTCGATTTTCATCGACCCTGGTCGATCTCGGGACAGGCGACGGAGCCTGGCCTCGGCGATTTGCTCGCGAGCACGGCACCATCCTGGCAGTCGGCGTCGATTCCGACCGCCGCGCACTCGGCGAGGCCGCCAAGATGGCCGAACGCAAACCCGCCCGAGGCGGCGCGCCCAACGCGCTCTACGTGGCGGCGAGCGCGGAACATCTGCCCGCAGAGCTCAGCGGCGCCGCCGACTGGGTCACGATCTACTTCCCGTGGTCGGCCCTGCTCCAACTGATCCTCAAGGGCGAGGAGCAGATCGGTCGAATCGTTGGCGGGCTCGCCGGACCAAGAGCGAGACTGAGCATCATCCTCAACGCGGAAGCAGTGCCCGACGGCTTCGATCAACCCACGCCAGCGGGAGTAGTCAAATCGCTCAAAGAGACGTTGGGTACGGCCGAGTTTCGGATCACGCGATCGGAATGGCTAACGGCCGAGGAGGCACCACCCACGAAGTGGGGAGGTCGGCTGGTGAAAGGGAGCGGCCGGCGAATGATCGGCGTCGACGCGATGCGTTGAGGGTCGCAGGCCGTCAGTCAATGAACGTCATCATCAACCCAACCGCGGTGATGATCAGTCCCGCCGCAACGAAGATCGCCAGCAACACCTGTGTCCGAAACTCAGCCATCGCCTGGCGCATCTCGGCTGCCTGCTGCCGAATCTCGGCGGTGTGTTGGCGTATCTCGGCAGTTTGCTTGCTCATTTCAGCCAACATCCCCTCAAAGCGCCAATCGGACTCCTCTCTGCTGTAGGCGTAATCGGTGATGGCCTCAGTGGCTTCGTCGGCGACCTCATCGGCCTGGGCCTCAGTACGTGGCTCTGGACGGGCCATCGAGCGAAACACTCGCCGCAGCCGCAAGACCGGATTCATGATCGCCATGTCGAATCTCCTCAGAGAAACGATAACGCAATTCACCGCGTTTCACATCGAAGACCAGTGGGGTTTGGTTCTCAGTACAACCAAACAAGTTCGCGTCAACGACTCACTCTTCGGTCAAGTAAGGCAATGAAAGCTACCCAGATAGTTCTACCGACGTAAGGCGGTTAGTGTAGTATGATTGACCCAGGTACGACTCGGCAGTCGCTGAACCGCAGTGAGTGTGATCATGAACAGCATCTTCCCAGTCCACCACGGCGATTGGGGGCATTGTTGTTCCGCTTGGTATCTGTCTCACCTGGCGTGTCCCAGGAACAGCGGAGCCTATGGCTGCAAGAATGGCCGAATCCTTCAAGGAGCCACCGGTGCAGGCCAACATTCGGATCCCGCGATCGCATTGGCTATCAGCCGAGGAAGCACCACCAACGACCTGGGACCTAGTAGGTCGGCTGGTCGGGGGAAGCGGGCGACGAATGATCAGCATCGACGCGATGCGTTGAGTCATCTCGGACTATACTGAGCTTGAGAGTGGAGAAATGTCCGAACAGCCAGAGATCGATCTCACTTCCTGTGGCTGGCTTCCCCGTCGGCTGATTGCGGCCTTGACCGGCCTGTCGGTGGGGCGCTTGGCGGCTTGGCATCGAGCAGGAATACTGCCAGCGACGCTCATTCCCGGACGCCGCGGCGTCGGCGCGATATACACCTGGGACGACTACCGCAAGGTTCAGTTAGCTGAGCAACTCCTAGCACACGGGCTATCTCCTCGACGGCTCCGCGGAGTCATGAATGAATTCTGTTCAGTCGTCGACCCTGCCTTTTACACAAGTCTCACGGTCATTGAACAGCGACCCGCCATTCAACTCCCGACGGGTGAAGCGCAGACTGCCGAGCGACATACACAAGGAGTCAGCTGGTCGATCCTTGACTAAACCCAGCTGGACACTGAGTTGATTGCGTCGCGACTTCAGCGGTATGTACCGGATGGACTCGATCTCCGCGTTGTCTTGACAGCGTGGGTTTCAGCAGAGCCTCTCGGCCGGCTCAGTGAATTCTCAGAGTCCATTGAAGTAAGTCCCACGAAACACGGCGGTGCGCCTGTCATTCGGGGCACTCGCATTGAAACAGCCTTCATTAGCGGCATCAAAGCTGCTGGGATGTCGCTAGCCGAGATCGCCGAAGAATACAACCTGAGGACAACGCAAGTGAAGGCAGCGGTTCAATTTGAAGCGCGACTACACAGCGATGCCGCTCCGATTGCTGCTTGAATCGCATATCTCTCGGCGGTCCCAACTCGTGCTTCGCGAGGCAGGGCACATCGCCGACCGCACAAACGATACCGCAATTCTCCGCGTTTCACATCGAAGACACCTTGGGTATGCCCTTAAGTACCCTCCATTCGTCTCACTCAGTGACTTCCAGATAGGGCCAGGCGATACACCAATCTAACCACTCTTGTATCGGAGTGTCGAAGACGCTCGATATATCAAGCATTGAAGTAATGACATCATCCTCGTCGGGGAACTGGAACTGAAGGGACAACTCGCCGCCTCGCTGGAGTTGCCCAATAGCATGTTTCTCGACTCCAGGATTCTCCGGATGAAAATGCGTGCCTCTGTTGTGCCAATGCGAACTTGCTGGTGACACATTCCGTCGATCGCTGTTAAGCGGCCAACGAGCGCGGCCAAGCGCGACTGGATAGGCATTCGTCGTGTACCATTGATCGGAGCTGGGGTATTGCAACTCATATGGATCCCTTGGTAGCCACTCTGAGGTCGTAGTAGACAGCAGCACCGACCGCATTGTCAGCCGACCATCGAACGGTGTACCGTCACAGCCGATCGTAAATTCCGCCAAGCTGTGCTCCGCATGATCTGTTTCACCGTACAGTGTTACCGATGGTACCAACTCTGCCCCACCGAAAGAGTAATGAGTCACACCGTCGACCACACCATCCATCGGCCGCGGTTGCTCTCTAAAGTTATCCGGTGTCGCCAACTCCAGTGGCGACGATGACAGCCAACGCCCAACAGGCGCATTCACCGGGAACCTACGTCTGGAAGGCAGTAGCTGTTCGGTCCAGCCAGTCGAGGTACGTTGTTGCAGAGCAAATTCTACTTCTCCATTCTCCAGTTTGCGTGCGGTGATTCGTACATCGCTATCGAAACGGTCCTTCTCGCACTGCTGGAGCTGACCCAAAAGCGCCCACCAATGACCTGTGGTGATATCTTCAGACCAGAAAGACATCTTGATTCGGTTACCAGGAGATAGATTTGCTTCAATCTCGAGCGTAGGTGGAACAACTTCCGCAGACGACGCCGAGATGATACCATCAAGCAAACTCTCAGCTTGATCAAACCGTATCCAACCTGCGTTGACCCCATTTGCTGTTACTGCTCGCCACGGCTCGATTCGGTAGTAGGCTACCGGACTCGATTCGTCGACCGTAGCGACTGGTGCCGTATCACTCGGTCTAATCGGGCTGGAGTCACCTCGATATGCCGCAGCGGTCATCCAAAGCTCACTTGGACGCTGGCTGTTCCCGTGTCGACATGAGATTATCAGGCGCGCCTCAGGAAACTCCCGGCTGTCGCTTCTGCCATCGATTACCAAGTGAGTATTGGCTCCATCGAATCCGGGCTCACGTTGAGTCCGAAAACGAATCCGTTCATTGTCTGCGTACTCACGCCAGCCTTGCGTATATGTGAACCGGCTCGGCCGATCAAGCCTTACGACCGTGGTTAGCGGTGTCGACGATAGCCATCGATCTACTCGAGCCTCAGTGGGAAAAAATCTTCCGGACGGTAGAGCTCGCTCAGCCCATTGTCCGCCATCGGTGCGTTGTTGTAGACCGAACTCGATTTTGCCGTCTTCTAACTTGCGGGCCTGGATCCGTACTTCATCGGTGCCGACTGAATCAACAGCTCCAGCAGTACCCAAGCTTGACCACATTACTGCCGCGATCGTTGCTAACATCAGCCAAAAGGCGAGTTTCCTCATACGTCATTCTCCTGTCCCGCGAAGCGTACTCTATCGGCCCTTCCGACCCACGTGCAATGCGACTGCTCCCATTGATAGCCTCCGATATGTGACTTCTTCTGTTCCCGCCGACTCCATCATCGTTGACAGTTCATCTGCCGTTGGGTAGCCCTCGAGCGAGTTGGGCAGGTACCGATAGGCCGAGCGATCGCCGGAGACTAAGCCTGCGACTCGGGTCACGCCTTGCTCAAAGCCCACCCTCAGGACCTTGCCGAAGGCGGTGTCGGGCGGATGCGTGATATCGAGGCCGATCAGCCGACCTCCAGGCTTGAGCACTCGCGACATCTCGGCCAGGGCTGCGGCGAGATCGGGCAGATTTCGCAACACGAACGCGGACGCCACCACGTCGAACGACGCATCGGCGAATGGCAATCGGTGCGCATCTCCCTGAAGCCAGTCGATGTCACGCCGCCCGTACTTCTCGTGGGCCCGGCTCAGCATCGCCTGCGAGACGTCGAGCGCCACCACGTGCTTCGCCCCTTGCCGACGGAACTCCGCGCTCAGGTCGCCGGTGCCAGCGCCGAGATCGAGAACGGTCGCCTGCTGCGGCCTCGACGCTCGCACCGCGAGCGTGCGCCAACGACCGTCGCGGCCCGCGGTCATCAGTCGATTCATGCGGTCGTACTGAGGGACGAGCTGGCTGAACATCTGCGCGATCACACGAGTGCGCTGTTCGTTCGGCATGTCAGCCGACGGTTCGCCTTGATCCCCTGGAATGCGCGAATCTGCCATGGTGAGCTGCAACTCCTTGTGATGCCCTCCGACGCCGTGCAACGAGACCTCTGGTGTACAGTACAGAAACCGACTGATGAGTCGGATTAACGCTGTTGAGGGATACGCATGGTCTCGTCGCCGCCACGTCAGGCTCGTGCGATCGAGCGGCGTGAACTCCTACTCGATGCTGCTGCGCAGGTCTTCGCCCAACGAGGGTACGCCGACGCGCAGGTCGACGAAATCGCATCGGCAGCAAACACGTCCAAAGGCGGGCTCTACTTCCACTTCCCGAACAAGGAAGCTCTGCTCGCCGCTGTGATCGGACGCGCGGGCGACGCACTCGGCCGACGCGTACGCACCTCGATGGCAGAGGCCGGCTCAGACCCGGTCGCTCGTGCCGAGGCAGCGCTCGCAACCCTGATTGAGACATTCTCGCAGCACCGTTCACTCGCGCGTGTGCTGTCCAGCGAGACGCTCGGTGGCTCACCCGCTGCTCGAGAACGGATTGCCGCGATTGAGGATGACTTCGTCGAACTCATCGCGGCTGAGCTACGGTCGGCCCTCGCGGATGGACGATTGAGCCTGCTCGACGCTCCGATCGATCCGGACCTCACCGCTCGCGCTTGGGTCGGGATGGTGCAATCGACGCTCACCGCGTGGGCAGCCGGACGAGTGCCCACACCGATCGAGCAAATCTATCCCGAATTGCGAAGGCTGCTCATGCGAAGCGCGGGCGTGCCGCCGACCCCTGTCTCTGATTCGCATTCACCGACACAACCACCGAAGGAGTAACAACGATGTCTCGACCAACCGTCTCCCCCGCGGGAACCGGCTTGCCCGATTGGGAACGCTCCGGCGATTACGGCGACATCCACTACGACGTCGCCGAAGGGATCGCCAAGATCACCATCGCCCGACCCGAAGTCCGCAATGCGTTCCGGCCTCAGACGCTGTTCGAACTGCTCGACGCCTTCAAGCGTGCGCACGAGGACATGTCGGTCGGCGCAATCATCCTGACCGGTGAGGGCAAGGAGGCCTTCTGCTCGGGCGGCGACCAGCGCATCCGCGGCGACGGCGGATATGTCGGCGATGACGGCGTGCCACGACTCAACGTGCTCGACTTGCATCGCTACATGCGCTCGATCCCCAAGCCGGTGATCGCGATGGTCGCGGGTTATGCAATCGGTGGCGGCAACGTCCTGGCCACAGTCTGCGATCTGACCTACGCCGCCGACAACGCCTGGTTCGGCCAGACGGGACCCAAGGTCGGCTCCTTCGACGCCGGCTACGGGACCATGCTCCTCGCCCGACTTGTCGGCCACAAGAAGGCCGCTGAGATCTGGATGCAGTGCCGTCAGTACAGCGGACAGGAAGCCGTCGACATGGGACTCGCCTGCGACGTCTTCCCGGTCGACGATCTCGAGCTCGAGGTCGTCAATCGCTGCCGCGAGATTCTCTGTATGTCGCCGACCGCGCTGCGATTCATCAAGCGCGCCCTCGTCGCCGACACCGACGGACTCTCTGGCATGCAGATGTTCGCGGGCGACTCGACGCTGCTCTACTACCTCTCGGAGGAGGCGAAGGAAGGCAAGAACGCATTCCTCGAGAAGCGTCGTCCCGACTTCTCCAAGTACCCACGCTTCCCGTAGATGCCTGTGCGTAATCCTCTTTCCTCCCCTTTGCCAAGGGGAGTGTCACTTCGAAAGCTTGCTCCCCCTCGCAGGGGGAGCTGTCACGTAGTGACTGAGGGGGTCCTCGGACGTGGCTGTCAGACCATTGGCGGCAGACGGGACCCCCCCCCCTCCTCCGCCTACGGCACCTCCCACCTCCCCCTGCAAGGGGGAGGTAAAGAGGATGATGCACGGTTCGCATAGCGAGAGGGAACATCGCTGGTCGTGAGGTCTTGAATGGCATCAGCAATTCCACCACCACCCAAACGTCGAGCCTGGCTGCTCGCCGTCCGACCACCAACGCTGCCGGCGGCGATCGCGCCCGTGCTGGCTGGGACTGGTGTCGCGGCGGTCGATGGCAGCTTCGATGTCGGCCGATTCGCCCTGGCGATGATCGGCGCCGTGCTCATTCAGATCGTCGTCAACTTCGCCAACGATCTATCCGACTTCCGACGCGGCGCCGACACACCCGACCGGCTCGGTCCGCCACGCGCTGTTGCGCAGGGTTGGCTCACCCAACGCGAGATGACGATCGGCATCGCCATCGTCACTGCCGCGGCGATGGTCGTCGGAATCGTCCTCACGATCATCGTCGGCTGGCCAATCCTGCTGATCGGTGCAGCGTCACTGGTGGCCGCGGTCACGTACACCGGCGGACCGCTGCCCTACGGCTACGTCGGACTGGGCGATGCGATCTGCTTCCTCTTCTTCGGCTTCGTCGCGGTGATGGGTGCTGGTTATGTCCAGATTGAGGAACTGACCTGGGAGCTCGCCGCGGCTTCCGTTCCGCTCGGCTGCACCGTGACCGCGATCCTCATCGTCAACAACCTCCGCGACATCCACACCGACCGCGCCAGCGACAAACGAACGCTCGCGGTCGCCATCGGAGAACACGCGACGCGGATCGAGTACGCAGTGCTGACGATCGGCGCATTCGTCAGTGTCGCGATCTTTGTCGGAGTGGGATTACTGCCTGAGTTCTGCCTGATCGCTCTCGCCGCCACACCGGGCGCAGTCTGGCTCACTCGTGAGATCGTCAGCGGTCGGAGCGGCGCGGCGCTCAATCCCATGCTGAAGCGAACAGCGCAACTGCACCTGCTCCTCGGAGCACTGATCGGCCTCGGCGCAGTCCTTGCGACGATTTAGCCGAGTACGGCGATCAGGATCGCAGTCGCGGTTCCAATCGCTGTCAAGTTAATTCCGACAATACCGAGTGCCCAACGCCACATCCGCGCTTCCATCTGCGCGAAGCGCTTATCGATTTCTGCGAGCATCAGCCGCATCGACTCTTCACCAACTACCGGTTCCATCTCGTCCTGAAGCGCTTCCGCGAATTCCCTAGACGCCTCTGCACCCAACGACGGTGACAGAATATCGACGAACCGACGCCGATTGATGCTTGCCATGCGTCCCTCCTTCCCTTCCGATCTACGCTGAAGCCAGATTATCGCTCGGAGCATGAGATGCCCATCTACCGACTTGATGCCTCACAGACCTTGGCGACCGACCTCGACACCGCCTGGGAGTTCTTCTCCGACCCACAAAATCTCGCCGTGATTACACCGCCCGAGATGCGCTTCGAGATCACCGGCGATCCGCCGTCGGCGGTGCATCAGGGACTGATCATCACCTACCGATTGACGCCCCTGCCGATCGTGCCGTTGCGCGTCTCGTGGGCGACAGAGATCACGCAAGTGGCGCGACCCTACTTTTTCTCGGACGTGCAGGTTGCAGGTCCCTACGCGCTCTGGCATCACGAGCATCATTTCCAGGAGGTCGATGGTGGAATCATCGCCACCGACCAAGTGCACTGGTCGCTGCCGTTTGATCCGCTGTCTTCGCCCATGGCCCAGCTCGCGGTGGTGCCTCAGCTAAGACGCATCTTCCATTTCCGCGCGAGGAAGCTGCAAGAGACATTCGGCAACCTGGACGGCGAGTCAGCATCGCTGAGCATCCGCCCGCTGTGAGCCGAGCGCAACATGGTTATGACGACTGCCTTCACGACCCCCTTCCGCCTCCTTGCGCGCAAATGATGGGTCTGTGGCGCGAGCGCCGGCCAGCGGCGATTGACACTGCTAGGGGTTGTTCAATACCTTGCCAAGAAGCGCGCCGCTTGAGGGTGCTGCCGTCGAGACGGACATGAACGGAGACCACCGTGAAGTTTGAGTTCTTCCACCTGATGCCATATCGGGATTTGCCCGCTGACTTCGCCGAGACTAACAACTCGGTGTGGGTTGACGTGCCATCGCACCTCTTCGACCCGAAGAAGGCGCACCAGATGTACAACGACGGACTCGATGAGCTCGAGGCCGCCGCTGCTGCCGGCTACGACGGCATCTGCATCAACGAGCACCACCAGAACGCCTACGGCCTGATGCCGTCGCCGAACCTGATGGCTGCCAACCTCTGCCGACGCACCAAGGATGTCGCCATCGTCGTGCTCGGCAACTCGATCGCGCTCTACAACCCGCCGACCCGTGTGGCGGAAGAGTTCGCGATGCTTGACTGCATCTCGGGCGGTCGCCTCGTTGCCGGCTTCCCTGTCGGCACGCCGATGGACGACTGCTTCTGCTACGGCGCCAACCCGTCGCACCTGCGCGACAAGTACTACGAGGCCGCCGACCTGATCACCCAGGCCTGGACGCGCCCCGAGATGTTCTCCTACAACGGTCGCTACAACCAGCTCCGTTACGTCAACATCTGGCCGCGACCGCTCCAGGACCCGCACCCGCCGGTCTGGATCCCCGGTGGAGGCTCGGTTGAGACGTGGGAATGGTGCGCAGACCACAACTACGTCTACTGCTACCTCTCCTACGGTGGCTACAAGGCCGGTCAAAAGAACGTGGACGGCTTCTGGCGAACGATGCAGCAGCGCGAAAAGCCGCTCAACCCGTACCACGCCGGTTTCCTCCAGCTCGTCGCCGTCGGCGAGAGCGAGCAGGAAGTCGCCGACAAGTTCGGGCCGCACGCCGAGTACTTCTACAACAAGATGCTCCACATCGACCCGCGCTACGCCGACCCGCCCGGCTACCGCACCGTCCGCACCATCGAGCAGGGCTTCACTCGCAGCCAGGGCCTCAAGCCCGTCTTCGGCGACTCGAAGAAGTTCGAAGGCGAAAAGACCGCCGAGAAAATGGTCGAGTCCAAGGCCAACTCAGAGATCACATGGGCCGACCTGATCCGCGAGGGCAACATCGTCGCCGGCACGCCGAGCCAGGTCACCGAGCAGCTCGAGGAAGTGATCAAGACACTCCACGTCGGTCACTTGATGATCCTCAACCAGTTCGGCTCGATTCCGAAGGAACTGGCGATCCCCAACATCGAAATGACCGCCCAGCAGGTGCTCCCCAATCTCAAGCACATCTGGGACGACGAAGGTTGGGAAGACCACTGGTGGCCGCAGGGCCTCGAGGGTGGCCAGGCCAAGCCGGCCGAGCTCGCCTTCTAGCGTCAGCCAGCAACGAGCACACCAACGGGGCGGGGCCAACAGGTTCCGCCCCGTGTTGTATCCGGAGCACGATGACACGCCTGCTCGCCATTCCTATCGTCGCGGCGATCCTGGGACTCTGCGCGGTCCTTTGGACCGTGGACTCGGTCAGCGGACACGATCCTAACGACGGACAAACCGTCAGGATCATCGCCAGCTTGCGCGCGTCTGGTTCGGTAGAGTTTGGAATCCGCACCAACGGCGAGGAAGTGTATCCCGCCCTGCGATTCTTCCCCGCCAGCGTCCGAGATGGTCAGTGGAAACGCAGCTCAGTGTTAGAGCTCGACAACGGCACGTCGATCCGGATCATCGCTCGACGCGGTGAGACCACTCGGCTGGAGTTCGGCATCCGCATCGAACAACCGCGGCGCCAACTGCTGCCGACGGTCAACAAGTTCCCCAGCGACGCCATCGTCGGTAGGACCTACTCCAGCTCACCGCTGCTGATCCCTGCCCCAGAACATGAGCACGAGGAAGAAGCGACAACGGAGCCCGAGACCGAACCTGAAAGCACGCCTCCCTCGGAGTCAGAGCCAACGCCTGAAACAGACGAGCCCGGCGACTCGGAGAGCGAAACGGACGACAGCAGCTTCGAGCGAATCGACGGCGGTCACCGCGACGGTCTGATCGTGGTCGACACCATCATCGGCGATCCCGACGCCGCCGTCCTGATCTCCGAGTACGGCGACCCGTTTTGACCAGGTTGTCGGCGTTTTGCAGCTCAGGTTGAGCCGCAACTGATCGAAGAGCTAGTTCAGACTGGACAAGCCCGATACGAGTTCAAGTTTCTGTCCTACATCGGCCCGCAATCTGACCGAGTGGGCTACGCGATGACATGTGCAGCACAGGAAAGCGGAGCCGCATTCTGGGCGTTCTATGATCGCTTCTTGGTCGACGGCAGCAATGCCCATCGACGCGCAGAACTGATCAGTTTCGCGACCGAAATCGGACTAGACACGGAAAGCTTCACGCCGTGCTACGACGACCCAGCGACGCGCCAACAAGTGAGTGATGACCTCAATGCCGCGCGAGCAATCGGCATCAGTCACGGCCCGCGAGTTCTGGTCAATGGGGATAATGCCGGCATATCCTTCTCAGGGATTGTGAACTCTGTCGAAGACGCGACTCCCTGAGTCGCCGTCACGCTAACTCCATGAAACCTAAAGTCAGCATCATCACGCTCGGTGTCGCCGACCTTCCAGCATCTGTGAGCTTCTATCGCGACGGACTCGGATTCCCCGCGCCGAACTACAACGACGGCGACGACATCTGCTTCCTCGAGATGGAGGGAACCTGGCTGTCGCTCTACCGGCGCGAGAAGTTTCCCGACGAGGCCGACGTCGATTTCGCCCCTCCCTCAGCAGGCACACCGACGATCACGCTCGCTCACAATCTGCCCTCGGCAGAGGCCGTCGACGCAGCCATGAGCGAAGCCGTCAACGCCGGCGCCACGCTGGTCAAACAGCCCGAGGAAGTCTTCTGGGGCGGCTACAGCGGATACTTCAGCGATCCCGACGGTTACCTCTGGGAGCTCGCCTACAACCCCTTCACTGATCTCAGTTGAGATCAGCTAACGTCGCCATGTCGCAGGTCACCTCACTCAGCGCGGTCACGCTCGCAGTCACCGACATGGCGCGCAGCGTTGCCTTCTACGAAGCGCTCGGTTTCGAGAGACTCTACGGCGGCCCAGAGTCGGGCTTCACGTCCTACCGCGTCGGCGTTAGCTATCTCAATCTGCAGCTGACCGAGTCCGTCCCGGACAAGATATGGGGTCGCACGATCTGGTATGTCGACGATGTCGATGCGTTCTACGCCAACGCCGTAGCCTCTGGCTTGCAACCGTCGTTCGAACCTCGGGACGCGCCGTGGCGCGAGCGTTACTTCCACATCGTCGATCCGGACGGCCACGAGAACTCATTCGCGAAGCCGCTCTGAGCTCCCTCGTCTTGTCGAGAGGCAACGAGCGAGTCGTTAGTCGCCGATCTGAATCGACCGACCCGATGTGAGGCCACCGTCGATCACGAATTCTGAGCCTGTGCTGTAGGTCGCGTCGGCGGCGATGAAGAGCATCATCTTGGCGACCTCATCCGCGCGGCCCAGCCTGGGAATCGCCGTGTTGGTGCCGACATCGCCGTCGGCCCGCCTTGGCGTATCAGGATTGACGATCATCGGCGTGTCGATCGGTCCCGGATGGACCGAGTTGACGCGAATGTTGTAGGCGGCCAGCTCGAGCGCTGCCACCTTCGTCAGTCCGCGCACGGCGAACTTCGACGCCACATACGCGCTCGCGCCGGGATAGCCTTCCAGACCAGCGGTCGAGGACGTGTTGATGATGCAACCGCCGCCGGCTTCCCGCATCGGTTGATCGCCGCGCGAATTCCGAGCCAGACTCCGACCTGGTTGATCTTGATCACTTCCAGGTATTCCTGAACCGTCGAGCGCTCGATCAGGCCGCCGCGCAGGATGCCGGCGTTGTTGATCATCAAGCTCAGTTTGCCGAACTGCTCGGTCGTCGCGTCGACCATCTCAGCCCAGTTGGACTGATCGGAGACGTCCAGCTTGTGGAACATCGCCTGGCCGCCGGTGTCGATGATGCTCTCGGCGACGCGATTGCCATCTTCCTCCAGCACATCGCCGATCGCGACGGCGGCGCCTTCTCGCGCGAATAGTCGCGCCTGCGCCTCGCCCTGACCGCGTGCGCCACCCGAGATTAACGCGACCTGTCCATCAAGCTTGCCCATGTCAATTCTCCTCTGTCGTCGCTGGTATCTGCTTAGAATCCCGACATCATGCCGCCGTCGATCACGAACTCGGAGCCCGTGCTGTAGGTCGCATCGGCGGCGATGAACAGCATCATCTTCGCCACTTCGTCCACGTGACCAGCACGAGGGATCGGCAGTTCCCGATTGAGCGCGCCGTCCTGGCTGGCATCGCGTCGGATTTGTGGATCGCGGATCATCGGCGTGTCGATCGGTCCCGGATGGACCGAGTTCACGCGGATGTTGTAGCGGCCGAGCTCCTGCGCGGCGACCTTGGTCATCCCTCGCACAGCAAACTTCGACGACGTATACGCGCCGAGTCCGGGCGCTCCTGCGAGCCCCGCGACGGAGGACGTATTGATAATGCAGCCGCTGCCTGCGTCGCGAAGCGCGGGAATCGCGGCCTGGATTCCCAGCCAGACACCGACCTGATTGATCCGAATGACCTCGAGATAATCCTCGAGCGACGATTCCTCAATCAACTTCAGTCGCGCGATGCCGGCATTGTTGATCACGATGTCGAGCCGACCGAACTGCGACAGTGTCTCGTCGACCATCGAGCTCCAACTCGACACTTCGGTCACATCGAGCCTTTGGAACATGGCTTGGCCGCCGGTGTCGTTGATGCTCTCGGCGACACGCTGGCCGTCTTCCTCGAGCACGTCGCCGAGGGCGACTGCGGCGCCCTCGCGCGCGAACAGTCGAGCTTGTGCCTCACCTTGTCCGCGCGCGCCGCCAGAAATCAGCGCGACCTGTCCATCAAGCTTGCCCATCATGGATCCTCTCGACTGTCGATGTCTTCGGTTGTCTTTCTGTCGTCACGACGTGTGCTGGCACTTGCGTTGGCGGGGCGCACCCCCTCCGCCTTCGGCACCTCCCCCTGCGAGGGGGAGGAACGGGTTCTTTTCGTCAGTCTCTAGGAGACGGAGAGCAGGGCTTGGGCAATGGCTGGTGCCACGCTCTCGTCCTCTGCCCTCTGTTACGCACTCTTTAGCTCACGACGCGTTCGCATGGCGAACGGTTCGACCTCGCCGGTTTCGAGATTGAATCGGTAGCGCCACTGACGCAGCAGATCGAGTCCGTAGACGTGGATCGCCACCGTCTTGCCCTCGCGAATCTCGACCGCGTGGATGTCTGCTGGGGGCTCGGATATCACCGTCGTCGTGCCGGTTGGCACCCGAGTCGGCTCCATTTCCTCGAGCTCCGCGTACCACGGGGTCGAACCGTCATCGACCCGCTGATAGTTGCGGTTGAACTCCACGCCCGAGATCACACCCTCCATTGCCCAGCCGTTATGGTTGTGGACTGGCGCGCTCGAGCCCTCAGGCCAGACCACCGCCATCACGGTGAGATTGTCGGAGCGGTGAATGACAAATCCCTTGTCGGGATCGGCCTCGTCGTTGTCCGGCAGGTCGAGCAGGCATTCGCGTCGTTGGATGATCCGCTCGAGCGGCGCCGCAATCTGGGCGATCTGCTGCTCTGCCGAATCGCCGCGGTCGGCGACGCGCTGCGCCTCCAGGACAAAATCTTGCAGGGTGTAGGTTGCCGTGGTCATCGGTTGACCCCTTCAAAGTGCGCTTCGTTTCGCGTTGAGTATAGGTCTGGAGCACGTTCCGCGTTGCCGTCGGTTAGCCTGACCTCACAAGCGGGCGAACCAGCGGGAGAGGGACTGCGCGAATGGCAACCGAACGTGCAGAACCAGCTGAGTTTGGACTCTTCTTCCAGCTGCCCCAAGCCGATGGGCAGGATGTTCCCCAGCGGTACCGAGACACCATCGCCCAGATTGTCCACGGCGATCGAATCGGCTGGGACGCGGCATGGCTCGCCGAGATGCACTTCGTCCGCGAGTTCTCCGTGCTGCCTTCGCCGATGGTCACGATGGCTGCGGCGGCCTCCCAGACAGAGCAGATCCGACTCGGCACGGGTGTAGCGCTATTGGCGCTCGCAGACCCCATCCGCGCGGCCGAGGATGCCGCGACCGTTGACATCATCTCCGGCGGGCGACTGGAGTACGGCATCGGACGAGGAAGCATCGGCGAGCATTTCGCCGGTTTCAACGTTCGCATGTCCGACCGCGAACAGCGATTCAACGAAGTGCTCACAGTGATCCAGCAGGCTTGGTCGGACGAGCCGGTCAATTTCAGCGGCCAGCACTTCCAGTATCGCGACGTGCGTGTCGTACCGAAGCCGATTCAGCGTCCCGGCCCGCCGCTGCGAATGGCAGCCAACAGCGACGAGTCGTTCGTACGTGCAGCGCACGAAGGTTGGCGAGTCTTCGCCAGTCCGATCACCGCCTTCGCCGAAGACCTCGACCGTCGGTTCGCGATGTACCACCGGGCTCGACCACAAGCGCCGGCGTCGGACGCTGGCTTGCTGCTGCCGGTCCACGTGCATGAGTCCTCGGAGACGGCCAAAGAGGAACTCCGAACCAGTCTGATGAGTTACTTCAAGGTGGTCACCGATACCGGTCTGCGTAGCTGGACGAGACGTGGAGGCGATCCGAGCGAGCTGCCAGCGCTCCTAGCGCGGAATCGCAACATGAGCTTCGAAGACGCGATCGATCAGTTGTGCGCGGTGGGCAATCCAGACGAGGTCACCGCCAAGCTCTCAGCGCTCGGCGAGCGATACGGTGTCGGACACTTCCTCACCTGGTGCAACGCAGGCGGAATCGTCCCGCATGAGCAGGTCACCAAGTCGATGAGCCTGTTCATGAAGGAATGCGCGCCCAACATCACAGTTCAGGCTGTGTAGCCGCTCTCACGACCTCGGCCTCGGGCAGCCGTTGCTGCATCACATCGATCGCGGCTGGGTTCTCATCGATCAATAGGTACCGACGTCCCAGTCGCGCGGCCGCCGCGCCAACCGTCCCGCTGCCCGCAAAGGGATCGAGCACGAGTTCGCCACGGTCGCTGGAGGCGCGAATGATCCGCTCAGCAAGCGCAATCGGCTTCTGAGTTGGGTAGCCCGTGCGTTCCTTAGCGTTCGTCCCCACGATCGTGTGCCACCACACGTCGGTGGGGAGCTTCCCGCGCTCCGCCTTCTCGGGACCAACAAGTCCCGGTGCGAGATACGGGATGCGGTCGATCTCGTCGCGGTTAAACACGTACTGATCGCGGTCTTTGACATAGACGAGGATGTTGTCGTGCTTCGCGGGCCAGCGACGCTTGGGTCGGCCACCGAAATCGTACGCCCAGATGATTTCATTCAGAAAGCAGTCGCGACCGAAGATACTGTCGAGCAGCACTTTGACGTAGTGAACCTCGCGAGCGTCGAGGTGCAGATACAGCGTGCCGTCCGAGCGCAGCACACGCCAGACCTCTCGCAGTCTGGGAGCGAGGAAATCGATGTATGCCTCAAATGCATCGCCATAGGACTGGCTCGACGTCGGCTCGCTGCGATATCGTCGGCCGCCGAAGCCGGTGCGATCGCCATCGGCGTCCTGCGAGGTGCGAACGCGCTGGTAGGTCCGCACATTGCCAGTGTTGAACGGCGGATCGGTGTAGACGAGCTGCACGCTGTCGTTGGGTAACGACTGGAGGATCGGCAGGTTGTCCCCTTCGACGATCCTGCCCGAGGACTCCGACATCAGGCTTCGGGGAGCTCTCGCGGGAGGCTGGAGTCGTCAGGTTCGGCCGCGCCGCGTCGTTCTGCCTCTTCCCGACGTTCTGCGGCTTCTTCTCGCTTGATCCGGCGCTCCGACTCGGCAGCTTCAAGCTCCTGGCCGATGCCCTCTTCTAGCATCTGCTCGACCGGTCGTTGTTCGACCGATGCATCAAATCCGTCGTCCAGGATGCTGTAGCTCCGTCCGCCGAGATACATGAGCGGCTTGTATTCGTCGTCGTCGAGGGTCCACGTGCCGGTGTTGAAGTCGAAACCCTCGGTGTCAGCTTGCGCGGATACGACCTTGCCAATGAACAGCGTGTGATCGCCCATGGTGTAGAAGTCGTGCAACGTGCATTCGATCCAGCCGATGCAGCCTTCTAGAAGTGGCGAATCAATCTCCTTGCCCTTAAACGTGGGCACTCGCGAGGCTTCAATCTTGTCGCCGATCGTGTTCGAGACCATGCCTAACCACTGCGTGTGATTGAGCAGCACCTTGGAGGGAACGTTGATTGCGAACTCTTCGCCAAACTTGATCATGTCGTGTGTGCGCCGAGACGGATGCACGGCGATCGCGATCAGCGGTGGATTGACAGAGACCGGCATCGACCACGCGATCGGCGCGGCGTTGCCGACACCTCGCCAGTTCGTGCTGACAATGGCTACCGGCGATCCGCCAAGCAGCCGTCGGGCGTCGTCTTCGAGCATTCGTTTGCGTACCATAGGGTTCAGTCTAGTCCTCGATCGCGGTCAGGTGGGGTAGGCTGCGAGAGATGTCTTGAGATGGAGATGGACCATGGTGGACTTTCACGACAACAGCGAAGAAGCGACCTTCCGCACCGAGGTGAAGTCGTTCATTGAGAACGAGTTCCAGCCGAGACGGAATCAGATGCGCGATGAGGCGCGAGCGGCGCAGCCGTTCGACCGACCACCGACCCAGCGGGCATGGGAGAAGGAGCTCGCTGACCGCGGCTGGATTGCTCCGGCATGGCCCGAGCAGTACGGCGGCGCAGGACTCTCGGTGATGCAGCAGTTCATCTTCAACGAGGAGATGGCTGAAGCCCGAGCACCGCGTCCGGGCGGGATCGCGATCGGCATGGCTGGTCCCACGATCATCACGATCGGGACCGAGGATCAACAAGAAGAGCACCTGCCACCGATTCTCAGCGGCGAGGCGATCTGGTGTCAGGGCTACTCCGAGCCCGGCTCTGGCTCTGACCTGGCGTCGTTGCAGACTCGCGCGGTCAAGGATGGTGACGACTTCGTCGTCAATGGGCAGAAAATCTGGACCTCGGGCGCGCACCGAGCCGATTGGATGATCCTGCTCGCTCGCACCGACCCTGACGCGCCCAAGCACAAGGGGATCACCTACTTCGTGCTCGACATGCATTCACCAGGCGTCTCCGTGCGACCGCTGGTCAACATGGCCGGCACCCACGAGTTCAACGAGGTGTTCTTCGAGGACGTCCGCATTCCTCAGCGAAACGTGCTCGGCGAGGTCAATCGGGGCTGGTACGGCGCGGTCACGACGCTGGACTTCGAGCGCTCGAGCATCGGCTCAGCGGTGGGGATGCAGCAGTCGGTCGAGGACATCATTCGATACGCCAAAGAAAACCGCGGCAGCGGCATCTCGACGGTCGACAAGCGCGAGACGCAGCTCGCCCTCACCGACCGCTACATCGAGACTCAGACCGCGCGGATGATCTCGTACCGGATCGTCTCGATGCAGAATCAAGGTCTAATCCCCAACCACGAAGCATCGATGGCAAAACTGTTCGCGATGGAGCTCAACCAGCGCATTCAGAGCACCGCAATCAAGGTGCTCGGTCTGCACGGTCAACTGCAGGGCAAGAACGCGCCTCGGCGCGGGCGACACTCGTATGCCTTCGTGCGCAGCATCGCCAACACGATCGAGGGCGGCACATCGGAGATCCAGCGAAACATCATCGCCACGCGCGGTCTCGGCTTGCCCCGCGGATAGACGAACCGGATATCGTTGAGCCTGGAGAGACCAATGTCCAGGAAATCAGCAAGGAACGGCACCGACTACGACGGCGAGAGAGCTCGCCCTTCGTGGTACGTGCCAATTCCGCCTATCGACGAAGACGGTCCAACGGCGCAGGAGCTACTAAAGAGGTTGCAAGTCCTCGTTGAGCCCGGGGACTTGCCGAACGATGTCCGGGCGGACATCAAGACGTACCTCGATCAGTTTGGAACTCCGGTTGGGCGGCATGGTTCCGATTGAATCGTTCTTCGTCGACAGTGTGTTCTTCATCGCACTGAACTCGACCAGGGACAACTGGAAAGACGCCGCACAAGCAGCGGCTGACGAACTGCATCCCCAACAACACTTGGTCACGTCGCACGGGGTCCTCAGTGAAACACTGGCTCACTTTTCGCGGGCCAGTTCAGAAGTCCGTTCTCGCCTGGGAACACAGTTTCAGAACCTAGGCCACGATCCCCAGTTCACCGTCGTGACACATGACTTGCCACTCATGGAGAGTGCACTCGAGCT